>NZ_CP023063.1:0-2852500 GCF_002288505.1 Sinorhizobium sp. CCBAU 05631 | reverse complement strand
TTAAAGAAAGCGTAACAGCTCACTGGTCTAAATAAGGGTCTTTGCGCCGAAAATGTAACGGGGCTGAAGCCATGCACCGAAGCTGAGGATGTGCCGCAAGGCACGTGGTAGCGGAGCGTTCCGTAAGCCTGTGAAGGGATACCCGTGAGGGGTCCTGGAGGTATCGGAAGTGCGAATGTTGACATGAGTAACGATAAAGAGGGTGAGAGACCCTCTCGCCGAAAGACCAAGGGTTCCTGCTTAAAGTTAATCTGAGCAGGGTTAGCCGGCCCCTAAGACGAGGCGGACACGCGTAGTCGATGGGAACCACGTTAATATTCGTGGGCCTGGTGGTAGTGACGGATCGCTTAACTTGTCTGGACTTATTGGATTGTCCAGGCTTGGACGCGGTCCCGGGAAATAGCTCCACCGTATAGACCGTACCCGAAACCGACACAGGTGGTCAGGTAGAGTATACCAAGGCGCTTGAGAGAACTGCGTTGAAGGAACTCGGCAAATTGCACGCGTAACTTCGGAAGAAGCGTGACCCCATTATGGGCAACCATGATGGGGTGGCACAGACCAGGGGGTAGCGACTGTTTATCAAAAACACAGGGCTCTGCGAAGTCGCAAGACGACGTATAGGGTCTGACGCCTGCCCGGTGCTGGAAGGTTAAGAGGAGGGGTGCAAGCTCTGAATCGAAGCCCCAGTAAACGGCGGCCGTAACTATAACGGTCCTAAGGTAGCGAAATTCCTTGTCGGGTAAGTTCCGACCTGCACGAATGGCGTAACGACTTCCCCGCTGTCTCCAACGCAGACTCAGTGAAATTGAATTCCCCGTGAAGATGCGGGGTTCCTGCGGTCAGACGGAAAGACCCCGTGCACCTTTACTATAGCTTTACACTGGCATTCGTGTCGGCATGTGTAGGATAGGTGGTAGGCTTTGAAGCAGGGACGCCAGTTCCTGTGGAGCCATCCTTGAAATACCACCCTTATCGTCATGGATGTCTAACCGCGGTCCGTCATCCGGATCCGGGACAGTGTATGGTGGGTAGTTTGACTGGGGCGGTCGCCTCCGAAAGAGTAACGGAGGCGCGCGATGGTGGGCTCAGAGCGGTCGGAAATCGCTCGTCGAGTGCAATGGCATAAGCCCGCCTGACTGCGAGACTGACAAGTCGAGCAGAGACGAAAGTCGGTCATAGTGATCCGGTGGTCCCGCGTGGAAGGGCCATCGCTCAACGGATAAAAGGTACGCCGGGGATAACAGGCTGATGACCCCCAAGAGTCCATATCGACGGGGTTGTTTGGCACCTCGATGTCGGCTCATCGCATCCTGGGGCTGGAGCAGGTCCCAAGGGTTTGGCTGTTCGCCAATTAAAGCGGTACGTGAGCTGGGTTCAGAACGTCGTGAGACAGTTCGGTCCCTATCTGCCGTGGGTGTAGGAATATTGACAGGATCTGTCCCTAGTACGAGAGGACCGGGATGGACATATCTCTGGTGGACCTGTTGTCCTGCCAAGGGCATAGCAGGGTAGCTATATATGGAAGGGATAACCGCTGAAGGCATCTAAGCGGGAAACCCACCTGAAAACGAGTATTCCCTCGAGAACCGTGGAAGACGACCACGTTGATAGGCCGGGTGTGGAAGTGCGGCAACGCATGAAGCTTACCGGTACTAATCGTTCGATCGGCTTGATCGTTCTTGTTGCCTATGCTCATCAAACGAAGTTTGATGATGCTATCTTCTGTCCTCACGCTGTCGCGATCGGAAGATCGCTTCGCTGCGGACGGCGCGCGCCACAAGGCGCGACGCGCTCTGCGCTTGCGGCATTCGGCCGGGGCGGCAGACAAAAGACGTGTTCAAAAAAAGAGGCGAAAGCCTCACCAGCTTCTCACAATTGCTCCCTCCGGGAGCAAAACTTGCGCTTTGCCGACCTGGTGGTTCTGGCGGGGTGGCTGCACCCGTTCCCATTCCGAACACGGCCGTGAAACGCCCCAGCGCCGATGGTACTTCGTCTTAAGACGCGGGAGAGTAGGTCGCTGCCAGGTCTGCAAAGCGCAAGTCAAAAACATCTTCTCGCACACACCCGGCCCCTCCCAAGACCGGGCCAACACAACTCGGAATTCGACGACTTGACGCGGGGTGGAGCAGCCCGGTAGCTCGTCAGGCTCATAACCTGAAGGCCGCAGGTTCAAATCCTGCCCCCGCAACCAAACAGTCCTCAAAACGGCCCGCCAAGCGCGGGCCTTTTTGCGTTCGCCTCCCCGCGCAACCCCCGCTGAAGGAGGAATTTTGTTTTGTCGGCCAGCGACTTGAACGCGCCCGCTGAACGCATGCGGACGTACTCCGCCGATTGCTGATCCCGCAATTCCCGTGAAACTTCACGCCAGGCTTCCTGCGCGGCCAGGATGGCTGCGAGGCGGCCATGGATGGTCAGCTCCGCCGATTTGCCGTCGGCGGATGGTGCGATGACCACTTTCTGAACCAGCTGGCGGGCGATCGATATCCAGCTCTCGTCGAATGCATCCTCTCGCGTCGACAGCATGGTTCTGACCGCCGGGATCGCGCTTCTGAGCAGGCCGCCATTGAGCGGCGGCGTCGCGACAGGCCCTGAAGTCGCCGGAAGGATATCCAATTGCCTGGCCAGCGTCAGGCCCTGCTGTTCCAGTTCATCGAGCATGTGGTCCAGGGCCGGGATGGCAGCCTGCCCGGTCATCAGACGTTCGGCGATCTTCTCGCCGATTGCTTTCTGCTTCGTCTCAATCGTGCTGATCTCGGTTCGCAGCCGTTCTGATTCCGCCGTCGCTCGTTGCTGACCGCGTGCAACCGCGGCCTTGTGTCGCGGTTGATCCGGTCGAGATTGTCAGCTCCGAGGAGATTGTCGGGCACGGCCGACACGACCCGTTCCTCGAGTTCGAAGCGGCTGATGGTCTTGCTATTCGTACAGACATTCCCGCCGAGGTGGTCGATCGGCAGCTTCTTCTGTCGATTGGTACAACCATATCGGTCCCTGGCCAGCTCAGCAGGTATTGCGGCCAGGGGCACGCTAAATCGGGCAGGTTATTAAGGCAAGTACGCTGGGGACCAGATCGCCCTGGCCCATCGCTATTGCTTTGTGTCCATGCTGACGAAGTCAATCCGGTTCATGCCCCTAAGGCGCGGGCCATGCTCCCACGCAGGCCGCTGTCGCCGCACTGCGCGTGCCGGCAGGCCCGCCCGTTTCGCTATCAAGGACCGACCAGCTACTGTTTTCGTTCTATTGGATTGTGCAACGCGGCGTTTCCGATCACTCTAGGCCGTCGCTTTCCGGCCTGCCTTTCGCTCGTCTGCGTTCGTCCAGCAGATTAAGCAAGTCAGTTAGATCGTCCGCATCGAAATAGTCGAGACCGGTCTGCGATATGCCTCGCCATCGAGCAGGCCAGCCGGTGAAGCGATCAATCACGCTCCACAAGCCGTTGCTGTCATCATGCAATTCGTATCGCTGGGTCATGCTGGCATTTTAGCGCGCCCTTAGACGCCGCGCTATCGCGCCACTAGAGTATCTGTGTGGCGGTTCGTTTTGCCGATGTGACAACGCGAGGAATATCGGCTTCGTGGTCTTGCGGGCATGCCTCGGCCCGCTTCGCGGACCGGCTTGATCGCCTGGTGGCACGTGAGCTGTGGTGACAGTTGTTCCGACGTACCCGGCAATGTCACGCCGAGTATGTCGGTGCGGCGCAAAGGCGTGTTGATATTCTTGACCCGCGCGGTGTGCCCTGCGAGGGCAGCCCTGCTGGTGCTGTTCCACAGGTGTATGATCACGGCTAGCTTGGGTTATTGAGAATATGCAGCGCTCTCGCTGCATTTTTCGGGTTAAGCCCTTCCATCTTCCAGGGGCCGATCTCTGCAGTTTCTCCGGTGAAGAGGTGATAGATCGTATAGGTTCCGTCGCCATCGAAACGGCGGCCATACTCATCGCGCTGTCCGGATCGATTCGGCGCGCCCCCTTCGGATTCCCATGCGCGGATGGCAAGCGCGTCCTCTTCGTGTTTGCTTTTCATCTGTAGCCCTCCTTGCGGCGGTCGCCTGCGCCACGACTGGGATGCTCCTCAGTGATCGGACGTCAAGCTCCGTTCAATCGGCTCCAGATTATCTTCGTTGCTTACTCGCTCTTGACCGAGTTCATCATTGCGCATGCGATACTGGGGTGAGTTGTCCCTTAAAGGGAGTTTGGCTGTGATCTGATAGGTTTCTGCCGCACGGGGTGAAATATATGCGCGATCTTTAAGACGCACTGACAGACCGATCGGGAATCGATGAAGGCGCATTGAATGTTGCCTTTACGGTTACGGTGACGGGGAGATTGCGTCTTCGTGGCGATCGACTGCAATGAGGCGTTCAAGTTCCTCAGGATCGATCGCTACAAGACGCATTCGGTATTTGTTCTCGGCCGTGGCTGGTAGCTTGATAAAGGTCGCCACACGGCGATAGGCGAGCCAGGAGATGCCTTCGATCAATTCCTCGTCCTCATCGACCTCGTAGTCGCCAGCCGGGACCATTTCACCGAGGTCTGGCATCCAGAACGGTTGGTCAAAATGGACCGTTCGATGTGTCGTCCGGGCAAACATGTTGCCCTCCTTTTCTATGGCGTACTTTTCTGTGGCATACGTGGGCGCGAGTTCAGCCAGGATGAGGCGGTTCGGCGCCAATTGCGGCGCGGACCATCTCCTGTCGCTACAGCCCCATTGGACCAAGCCGCACAGCGGGCTCGCACTTGGATAAGCGGAATCGAGATCGGTGCGTTTGGTCCACGGCCTCTGATGAAGGAAAAAGCCAAGTGGGCTTCAAAAACCATTCATAATTTTCGTAGGCCTTGAATGTGGCTTTACCATGTTTTTTTAAGTAAAAGAGTGTCTCTGCAAAAAACACTGTTCGGGATTCTTTAAATATAGGAGCGCCGGTGTTTTCATCGCCAACCCGAGATATTCTGCGATCGTTAGTTGAAACGTATTCTCGGGTGAACAAGTGAATTAGTGTTTACTTTAGCTCTTTTCGGGCGCACTGTAAGAAATCCGGATTGCCATCGGCTCCTGGTCCGAGCGCGGGCCTGCAACGATCCCGATAATCAACCTGATTAAAGGGAATGAAATCATGACACTCGATCAAATTCTTGAACGGACAAAACCCTACGTGATTGGTTTAATCGTTGGGCTTATCGCCGCGCCGATCATCGGTTTCAATGCGGGATGGATTACCACCACCACCGCCAGCACTCTGGCGGCAGAGACGGCCAGAGTGGATGCGCTTGCGGGCATCTGTTCGAGTGCGGCAGGGCGAATGGCAACTGCCAGCAGCACTGACCTCGCAACACTGAAGGGCTACGACAATCGTGCGAAGCGCGACGAACTCGTAGCAACCATTATGGCCGATATCCAAGTTCCCGCGGACATCCTCGGCAGGGTCAGCACGAGTTGCAGTCGCACTTTATCTTGAAGCGCAGCGGACGCGGCGCTTTGGGTATTCCGACAAACGAAACTTAGGAAATGGCAATGAAAAATCTCATTCCCGCCCGCTTCTATACCTACGATTTCACGCGCCTGTTCGTATCGCTTGCCTTTACGCTGGCGATTGCCGTGATTGTCTATTCCGTCCTGTTCGGAGGCATCCTGTAGTCTTCTGATCATGCGCGCATCCGCACTACGAAGCTCCAAAAGTCTGGACGGACTTTGGGAGTGCCGCGCTGTCGAATGAACCTGGTAAGTTACCCCGACATTAGCTCCTTCAGGCGAGTAAAATGGACCTGACATTGGGAAGAGTTGGTCGGGATGTTATCCATGACACAGGCTCAGGGTTTCGCCTTCGCCATTCTGATCGGCCTAATGGTCGCTTTCATATGGGGACGGCTCCGTTACGACCTCATTGCGGTTCTCGCGTTGCTTGCCGCAGTTTTCACCGGCATCGTGCCGCATAAGGCAGCGTTCTCCGGCTTCGGGGATGACATTGTCATCATTGTAGCCAGCGCGCTCGTCGTCAGTGCCGCCATCGAGCGCAGTGGTGTCATAGAGGCGTTTCTCCATCGGGTGGCCCCGAGCGTCACCTCTGTACAGGGCCAGGTTGTTATTCTCGTGACGACCGTCTCGGTTCTGTCCGTCTTCATCAAGAACATCGGCGCGCTGGCGATGATGATCCCAGTCGCGTTCCAGATGGCGCGCCGGTCGAAAGCTTCCCCTTCGTCTTTTCTCATGCCGATGGCGTTCGGTTCCCTGCTTGGCGGGCTCACGACCCTCGTTGGGACATCACCGAATGTCGTCGTGTCCCGAATGCGCGAGGAGCTGACGGGCCGCCCCTTCAACATGTTCGATTTCACCCCTGTCGGCATAGGTCTCGCCGCGGCCGGAGTAGTCTTTCTGGCGTTTGGCTATCGGCTGCTCCCCGGGGAGCGTGAGGCGGTCCCGTCAATGGAGAAGGCGCTGAACATCAAGGACTACATGACCGAGGCTCGCATCACTGCCTCTTCCTCCGTCGTCGGCAAGTCGATCAGTCACCTGTCAGCCTTGTTGGACGACGAGGTCCTGGTCACAGGCCTTATTCGCAATCAGGTCGAACGTATGATTCCACTGCCGGATATTGTCCTTCGTCAGGACGATATCGTTCTGTTGGAAGGAGACCCTCAGGCGCTGGAGCGAGCCATCAGGCGCACGCGTCTGGAACTGGAGGGGCACGACCGTCCGACGGAAGCGAAGGGAGTAGATGAGGAGATTGCGGGAATTGAGGTGGTGATCGGCCCGAAGTCGGCCTTGATCGGGCAAACCGCCAAGCGCTTGGCGCTGCATGATCGCTTCAACATCAATCTGCTCGCAGTGAGCCGAAGCAGCCAGCGCTTCACCGAGCGATTGCGCGACATCGCATTAAGACCAGGCGACGTTCTCGTTTTGAAGGGCGATCTCGTACTTCTCCCCACAAAACTGGTGGAACTCGGTCTTCTTCCCTTGGCCGAGCGTGAAATTCGCTTGGGAAATCCGCGAAAGGGCCTGGTTCCGGTGCTGGTGCTGGCTGGTGCCATGGTGCTAACCGCTCTGGGTCTGTTGCCTGTCGCAACGGCTTTCTTTACGGCTGCGGTCCTGACGGTACTTCTCGGGTCACTTTCGCTCCGGGAAGCTTACGAAGCCATCGACTGGCCGATCCTGATCATGCTCGGCGCTCTCATTCCGGTCAGCGAGTCAATCCGGACGACCGGTGGTGCCGACCTAATCGCCGGCGGCCTCGCTCAACTTGCTAGCACTTTGTCCCTCTACGGCGCGCTTGCAATGATCATGGTGGTCGCAATGGCCGCAACGCCGTTTTTGAACAATGCAGCCACCGTTCTCGTCGTTGCCCCGATTGCTGTTACCCTTGCTCAGCGCCTTGGCTACAATCCGGATGCCTTTCTGATGGCAGTCGCGGTGGGTGCGGCCTGCGATTTTCTCACGCCTGTCGGACACCAGTGCAACACCTTGGTGCTGGGTCCGGGCGGTTATCGCTTCGGCGACTATTGGAGGTTGGGGCTGCCGCTGTCGTTCATTGTGCTCTTGCTCGGCGTGCCTCTGATCCTGTGGTTTTGGCCGCCAGTTTAGCGCGTAAGCGTCGTTTCAATTCCGATTTCAGGTTCACCGTGGCGTCAGCCTAAAGCCTGCCCGTAAGGACCAGAATGAGCAGAACGATCGCCACGACGCCGAGGACGCCAATGCCGCCGTGCCCGTAACCGTAGCCATAGCCTCCAAATCGACCACTAAACCCGCCTAATAGAAATATTATAAGAATAATTAGAAGTATCATTCCTAAGGACATGTCTTTTCTCCATTCCAAATCGGGTTCTATTTCGTCGCGATCGAAAAATGCACTTCCTCACCAAAATTGAACTCGGTCGCCGTCTTATCCGTCGCTCTTGAAAAGATTGACAAGGAAGACCGCTCTAGTAATATACAATATATTATGAATGATTTTAATTTATATAATGCGTAGCAACTAGATGTATATCGGTTGAAAACGAGCAGGCTAACAGTTGCCTTCGCTTCGAAGCAGTCGTCTGCTGTGCGATTGCGACGAAATCTGCCCCACTTGATGTCCGTGCATGACTATGAGCGAGGTAGTTGCGATTTTCGACGAGTGTCCTGCTTGTCGATGGAGTAGAATCGCAAGGAACCGGAGGAGTGGTCATGATTCCTCGAAGCAGACTGATCGAGCAGCTTCTGGGCATCGGCGCGCTTGTGCTGCTGGCGATTGGTTGCGCTCTCGTCCTTTGGCCCTTCCTGTCGGCAATAATGTGGGCCGCGGTGATTTGTTTCTCGACATGGCCTATCTACCGCCGATGTGAACGTGCTGTCGGAGGCAACCGGGCGGCTGCCGCAGCAGCTATGACGATGCTGGTGGTCTTTGTTGTGGCCGCGCCGCTTGCTTTCCTCGTTACGGCGCTCGCCGACGATATAAAGATTCTGGCCGAGGGAATAACTCGCGTCCTAGAGCAGGGTCCTTCAGCGCCACCAAACTGGGTGAAAGGCCTGCCGATTGTCGGCGAGAGTGTGGCCGCTTACTGGGAAAACTTTACTCATGACGCTCCCGCCTTTATCGTCGAGCTCAAAAAGTTAACGGGGCCTGTCACCGACATTGCTCTCGCTGGCGGGGCAGCTTTCGGCACCGGCGTACTCGAACTCGGGCTAAGTATACTCATCACCTTTTTCCTGTTCCTGCACGGCCGACGCATGATCAGTTTCATGCGTCAAATCGGTGAGCGGATTGCCGGCACTCGCGCCAGAAGGTTGATCACGGTCATCGGCATGACCGTGAAAGGTGTCGTTTACGGAATGATCGGAACGGCACTCGCGCAAGGGCTGTTGGCCGGCATCGGCTTCTGGATCGCCGGCGTGCCCCAATCGTTAGTGCTGGGCTGCCTGACGTTCTTGCTCTCGTTTGTGCCTGCGGGACCGCCGTTCGTGTGGGGGCCGGTTGCGCTCTGGCTTCTCATGCAGGGTTCAGTTTGGTGGGGCATCTTCATCGCGATATGGGGCCTGCTTCTCGTCAGCAGCATTGACAACTTCCTTCGACCGTATCTGCTCGGCCAGAACAGCAACTTGCCGGTGCTGTTGGGCCTATTTGGGCTCATTGGCGGCGTCCTGGCCTTCGGCCTGATCGGGCTTTTTCTTGGACCCACCCTGCTGGCGGTGGCCTACAACCTCTTTCTCGAGTGGGTCGCAACGGAACTCGAAGAGCGAACGCTATCGGCGTCGCCTTCTGTTGCGGCTGACCACTTGGAAGCCGATCCAAGGGATTGAGTTGACGGATTTTCGCTTCAGAAAAGGGTCGGGCTCGGCTGATCCTCGCAAGCGGTTTCGGCGCCACGCTCCACGCCGGTTCCTCCCGGCGCCGCTTTACAACGGGTTGGCTGCCGACGGCTTGATACAGTCTCTGCTTTTCTCCAGCCAGATTTGGCTCCCAACTTAATCAATTGATCAAATTGCGAGCCGGTCGGTGTCTAAACGCCATGCTGCCGCCTTCGTTCTCCCAGCGCCTCTCATCCTCTTTTTGAAGCGGGTCGGCGATCGAAATAGGCGAAGAAGTCGTGGAAAACACCTTGATCTGGCGCATGAGCGAGGCTGAAAGCGCCGCTTCCGAATGAACGCCATCCTGAAAAGCTGTGATGAGATATCTCGCCGCATCCTGCCTTTTTTCTCGATGCCAAGCGCTATCGACGTCAAACAGTCCTGTTGTGTCAAGTACACGCTTCAACATCTTGAGGTTGAGCGAGGTAAGATATTGCTGGGTCAAGGTGGAAGACATGCTGTCCTCCTTCAATTGGGGCATCTCGGCGGAACTCCGCGGGACCGTGAGGCGTGCGCTAAAAATTTTGGCCTTGATCACAGCATGGACCCTTCCGAGAGAATTACAATCAATTATCACCTCGAAGGAAATCGGCCCACACACGCGAATCCGACGTTTTATGGCACCCGCCCATACCGTCCCGGTTTCGTGCTATGATGAAGGGCAGATCGCGGTCATCCGCAAGCTTCGAGGACGTCGACTGAACCGAGAGATCTGGACGGAGCAACGCCAGTGAGATTGCGCGAGATGCTACCAGTGAATGCAGCATACTAATCTCCGAGCAGCGCGTGGCCCGGCTTGGATGTTGCCGTGATAATCAACCTTATATTGTGCCGATATATTATATCCGAGCAGAGGGCCAAATTTTCAGCTTTTCGATGCCGGGAAGGAAGATTGAATTCATGCGGAGCAATCCGCTTGTATGCGTCGAGATCGAGCATTCCACTGATCAGCACTGGTGGAAATGCGTAGTCATTGAGGGCAGGTACCGCGAATTCCACGAAGAGGCGGAGAAGAAACACGCGTGGGGCATACTGAACGTTGACAATGATTGGTGGGAACCAGGTGCCCTTAACTGGGGCGCGGATGAGAAGCCACCGGGATACCTTCCCATTTTTTTCGCCATCAGCATGGACAAAGTGACGGCCGTGAAGCGATTGTGAGTTAGTTCGTTGCCAGGCCGCTAGTCAGCGAATGCCTTACTATCGTCTGCCAGGAGACGTCAGCCAGGTCAACGCCAGAAGACCGAGGGTTGCCGAGATGACGGAAGCGCCGAGAACACCAAGTTTGACGGAGTTCAGAAGCTGGGGCTCGAAAGCAAGTTCGGCAATGAACAGAGCCATGGTGAAGCCGATCCCGGTCAGCAGGCTACCGGCTGCCAATAGGCTCCAGGGTAGCTCGTCTGGACGAGTCGCGAGGCGCAGTTTCACGGCGAGGAAACTCAAGAGCACAATGCCAGCGGGCTTGCCGACCACGAAGGCGGCGAAAATTGCGATCGTGAGGGGAATGTCGAAGTTTGCGTCTCCTATCGGAACGCCCGCGTTAGAGAGGGCAAAAAACGGCATGATCACGAAGGCGACCCAGGGATGGAGAGTGATCTCGAGACGCTCGATCGGCGACAGTGCTTCGCGCGTCGCGACGCCTGCCCGATGAAGGTCGCTGCGTGCCGCCGTGTCGCGGCTCGAATGATCGCCGGGCGGATGGGCGCTCACCCGGTCGAGTATCGCATGGAGGCGGGCGTCGCTCACCCAACTCCGCGCCGGCGTCATCAATCCAAGAACAACTCCGGTGAGCGTCGCGTGAACGCCCGATGCGTCGAATGCCAGCCAGATGCCACCACCTATTGCGAAATAGACCGGAATGCTGCGGATGCCCAGACGCGCGATAGCTGCGACGACGGCAAGTCCGAGGCCGGCGGTACCAAGTGCGGCCCAATTCAAGGCGTCGCCATAGCCGATCGCCACGACCAGGATGGCGCCGACATCGTCGAAGATCGCGAGAGAGAGCAGGAAGAGCCGCAAGCTCCCTGGTATGCGCGAACCGAGCACGGCAAGGCACCCGATGACGAAGGCCGTATCGGTGGACATCACGGTGGTCCAGCCGCTCGCACCCGGCCCGCCGCCGACAAGCAGCGAGAACAGACCGGCCGGCACCGCCATCCCGCCGAAAGCAGCGGCGACTGGGAGAGCGGCCATACGCGGGTTGCGTAACTCCCCCAGCACCAGCTCGCGCTTTAGCTCAAGGGCGATGACGAAGAAAAAGAGCGTCATCAGACCGTCGTTGATCCAGTGCTTCAGCGAACGGGAGATCTGAATGTCGCCAACTCTGATGCCCGCAGGCATCTCCCACAAGGCGAGAAATGACGTCGACCACGCGGTGTTCGCAAGGCTGAGCGCCAAGAGCGTGCTGAGCAAGAGGACAATGCCCGCCGTAGCCTCGATGCGGAGGAATTGCATGAACGGCTTGGTAAGCCGATCTGCCGGTTCCTGGGGAAGCCGTGAGAGGCTGTCGTTCATGCCGGGAATGGCTCCTGCGTTTCGATCGTGGCTGGCCCATGTTCCATGCCGCTATTGCAAGGCCGACACCTCATAAGTCCACACCCGGAACGACTTCAAGACGTGCGGCCCGAACGAGTTGATGAGGGGGACATCGGCCGCGTCACGGCCGCGCGCAACCACGATCCTGCCGACACGCGGCGTATTGTTGCGCGGATCAAACGTGTGCCATCCATCGTCCAGGAAGACCTCGATCCAGGCACTGAAATCCATCGGGTCGACGACCTGGACGCCGATATCGCCGAGATGACCGTTGATATAGCGTGCGGGAATGTTGAGGCAGCGGCAAAGTGTGACCGCAAGATGTGCGAAGTCGCGGCAGACACCAACGCGCTCATGAAAGACTTCGAAGGCCGTCCGCGTCGACCGGGCCTGCATGTAGTCGAAGCGAATATGGTCATGCACGAAATCGCAGATAGCTTGCACACGCCCCCAACCGGGCGCGACCGCGCCGAACCTGTCCCAAGCGCTCTGGCTGAGACGGTCGGTCTCGCAATAGCGGCTGCCCATGAGATAGGCGAGGCAATCGTCCGGCAACTCCGGCACCGGGAGTTCCTGGGCGGCTGGCAGCACTTTGTCCGGTTTGCCGTCGTCCGAAATCGTGGCATCGCCCCATATCGTCAGGTCACCCGCCGGTGCGACAAGCCGCCGGCAGCGGTTGCCGAAGAGATCGCGATAGGTCGACGTCGGCACATCGGGAGCAGTGAATGTTGTCTCAGGAACCCGAATATCGGCCGCGCGATCCTCGTGGACCGACAGCAGGCATACCAACGCGGTCGGTTGCTGGAAGTTCAACGTGATCTCATAACCATAGCGGATCAGCATCTCGATCCATCCTAGCGGAAATCGGCGGCGGTCCGCGTGTAGGAAACAGGGCGGCCACTGAAATAGGCCGTGCGTGCGACATCGTAGATGGACAGCCGCAACGCATCAAAAGCAGAAAGGAGCTTCGATTCCGAGATTTCCGACCTGCCCAATTCAGCATCCGATATCACGAGCGCATCGGCCTCGACGAAAAACCGCACCTCGAACATACCGTCATGGCCGATGAATCGAACGGCGTTTCGCTTTTCATCGAGGCTGCGACTCGGATTCGGAAACAGAAGCGTCATCCTCAGCGTGCCTCTGTTCCACGCAAAGCTGCCGCGCGGGGGCGCGATAGGCTGAGCCGCTTTATCCGGCGCTCTATATTGCGAAGGTTGCCGTTGACAGGCGCCGGTGCGCCTGCGGACACGTGATAGATCGCCAAGGGGCGATGGGCTTCGATGCGGCGGCCGTATTGGTCATCCATTAGCTCGGGTGCTGAAGTCCCACCTTCATTTTCCCAGATGCTGATCGCAAGTGCATGCCCGGTTTCAATTTCAGTGCGGTGGGCGTTCATGGTGTTGGCCTTTCATCAAGACTTTCGATCGTGTCGAGCCTGCTTGAATGGATCGTGCTCCCATCACCGTCGGTGATGGTCATGGCGTCCGGACGCTGCGGCATGTCGAGCGTCCTCAAAAGCTCCAGCGCAATCTCTATCGCCTCGTCGAGATCGGCAGCTTCCGCGGTTTCGCGGCCGACGATCGCATGCGCGTCGTCCACGTCCCGGATACGGTAGAACGCAATCACGATATTCATCGCCATCCTCTTGGTTCTACAGAAGCGTCATAACGGTCATTTTTCGATGAGAGTAGGGCCTTCGTCGGCAGACGATATGCGCACCGGCTCGAGTCTGTCCTGCGTCGTCACCCGTTCATGATGTTCGTCGTCATTTCGAATGCGATATTGCGGCGACCGCCGCTCGGCGGGAGCGTACCGGTGATGTGATAGACCGGCACAGCCGATCTCCGATACCCGCCCTTCACCCGAACGGCTTGACCGACATTCAAAGGATGTGTTGCTGCGTCGCGGAGGATCGGACGGCCTGCGTTGCAGAATGTTTGTAGCGGTCATGATTGTTTGTAGTCCTTTTGGAGTGCGGCTTCGAGATCAGCCGGATGATCTACATCATGTATGCAATGCGGGCACGCCCCGCAGGCATATGCATGAATGCGCATAGACGTTGCCAGACACCGGGGAGGCGTCTGCTTGGTGCGGCTGGTCCTGGCGGCGCTCTGCGGGAACAGAGGCGGTCCCGAAGCCGACACGACCGTGGTCGGTGCTCGAATGTCCGGTGCCAGAGTCGAACGAAGCGACACTACGGGTCCGGTCGGCGTAGGCGTTCGTATTAAGTTTCGTGGTGAATGGCGGGGCCTTTGACGCCGCGCCGTTTTGGCTAGTCCAGCCAAATTAACGACTTTCTTATATGTGGGCCTCAAATCGGATTTAAACAAGGTGCTCGGCTTCGTTGTTTTCGGCTGATATAAGGGGAGGTCTCAATTATAAATCGCCCTCAATTCGCGGTTTTGACTGCGAGAAGGCCTCCCGTTCGCCGCCCAACTGATCCAACCTATGTCTGAAGGTCGGCAAGATCACAGATCGCGGCCAGTTCGCGAGCAACCAGGAACATCGAGACGCAGGCAGCGTTTAGATTGAGAGCCTTGATGGACTGGGAGGTGATGATGAGAAAGCACTCCCGCGAGATATCGCCTGAGGTGCGCGCGGCCATAAGCGCGTTTCTGAGCGTGTGTCAGAAGGAAGCCCGGCCGCTTGCGACTTCTGAGGCCCTCGGCGCACTGCGGCGTATTTTTCCTGATCTGGATATTTCAGATCCAGACCTGATGGATGCCATAATCAGCGAAGCATTCGTTGCGGGTTTCGACGTAGACAGCCCGGATCCTGCTTCCGTGGCGCGAATGAGGGATTCGCTGGAAGAATGGGATAATGAAGGCGGCGCAGTCGGCAAACCGGCGCGCAGCGAAACTCGCGGCGGGAGTGGCAATGACTCGGGGGGCACAAGGCGGCGGGCAAAAAGCGACCAAGGACCGGAATGAGTTGCTCTAACACGCCCGGGAGCGGCTCAGCAGGCTAACAATCGGCCCTTCCCCGAATTTTATTCAGGTGTTTTACGCAAGTGGATGCTGTGCTGTTGCCGCTGCCTATACGGATCCAAACGTTCCCTTCCGATTTCAAGTGCCGGCCGGACTGCGGCCCAGAGGAGGAGGAGCAGCCCAGAGCATTTCAGAATACCTCCAGATAGCTGAGCAACGAAACTACGCCGACGACTACAACGACGACCTGAGCCATCTGCTTCATTGTTGAGTCAATCGGAAGTTTTTGCACGAGGTACAGCACCAGGAAGGCAAGGCCTGTGATCAGGATGCTTATGATGATGCTGCTTATTATGGTCATACCCAGGCCCTTTGAGCGGAGTGCCTTTCGGCAGTGACGGGTAAATGCGTCTGAGTTCTACAACGGGAGGCATGTCACGCCGAAATGCATCCTACCGCTCGGCGATTGAGCTCGCGGCCATTGGCCCACTTCCATCGGGCGAACGGGCGTATTTAAGCTTGACGAACTGTTTGCGGTCCCCGGCAATCAGCATGTAGAGCCTCGAAGTCCAGGTTCCTTCCGGTTCTTCGGATAGTTTCTCCGCATTGGTACTGTCTGAAAATTCGTTGAGAAATGGCTCAATAGGCACCTTCATGAAGGCGACGGTGCAGGTCTCGACGGGCCTTCCGTCCCGTCGAGCCTTGGTGACGCCGATTACAACCGGTTCCGGAAGGGCCCGATCAGTGGCTATCCATCCACTTGAGGAATCAAGGTGCTCGAGAGGCGCGAGACGCTCGAAGTCGCCTTCTGGCAAAGGTTTCCATCCCTCTGCCGCGGCGGCGGATGCGATCGCGTCGAAGCTTGAACTTTGTGCAAGGCACGTCCGCTGGAATACTTCGACTGCCTCTGAAACGTCACCGGCAGGGAGCGCGATCGAACTCGGAGAAACAGCGGCCAGAAACGCTATGAGGTACCGCCAGCGCATCATAAGCTCCATCGAACTGCTGAGCTAAGAGGTTTGTTCCATTGGATGCCGTAGGCTGACCTGAAGAATAGATGAATCCGCTCCCCCGACAATCACGAGAAGCGTTCGCCGAGCTTCAGGGCACATAAATTGGTCGCCAGTAGGCAACAGAATACGAGGCCATGAAACCTCCCGCGGTTTTCAGGCAATTCTACTATCGCTCTCGCCGACCGTGAAGCGAAGAATCTTGTAAGCGAACTCGGAGCCTGTCTAATCAGCGGACGCATTTTATTTTTTGATCTTCAGGAACATAACGCCTCAGGGCCGGTTACGCGATTGGGAACCAGGAAAGGCCTTACCGCGTGCCAAGCGATCAAATCTCCGTCCTGGTTGTCGATGACGAGTTTCTCCTCCGATACGATCTTGCGATGTTTCTGCGTGAGCAAGACTTTGAAGTTTATGAGGCTTCAACCGCGGATGAAGCCATCGACTTGCTCACCGGGCACCCAGGCCTCCGTGCGGTGTTGACCGATGTTTGTATGCCTGGATCGATGGACGGACAGGAACTGGCGGCGCGTGTTCATGACCGCTGGCCACCGATCAAGATTTTCGTCGTCTCGGGTCGCCGTAAGGTGACGCCGGAGGAACTGCCCGAAGGAAGTCGGTTCATCATGAAACCTCTCCTCCTTGCCCGCGTTGCGGCCCAGATCCGGACAGCCGTTCAGCCGAGGTGAAGGACTCCATCACACAACAAAAAAGCCGGGCTCACCCGATCTTGCTGCAGCCATTGCCAGCCTTCCCTAACGTCCAGCCGAGCACCAGCAGATGGCCATCGGTCGCCTGTCGGGAAACTTTCACGAGCAGCGCTGTCCACTTCGGGGCCAACACCGGTAATTCCAAGGGCCGTGAATGAATGACCTCAAAGGGTCTATCTGTCCTGTTCAGATTACGTCGCCTTGGGGACAGCCGAAGCTCGGCTGCCCCGGCCCCGCTTGCGATCATTCTCTTTTCTGCCTAAGCAGCTTGCCTGGACCGCCATTGCAGCTCCATGGGACATTCGAGCTGAATTGTCTCAGCCGCCCGGCGGTCGAATGAGCGGCTTTATATGGTCCTATTGTTCTCGATATCTAATATTCGCGTCGATATGTTTTCGGCGATGTCGCGGTCGTGGGTGACCAAAAGGACAGCGAGGCCGGTTTCCCTGACGATGTCCTGCAGGCACGTGATCACCTCTTTCTGGCTGACGGGATCGAGCCGTGACGTCGCCTCGTCCGCGAACAGAAATGCCGGGTCCAGCAGCAGGGCGCGCAGCAACGCAAAGCGCTGTAGCTCCCCGCCCGAGACCTCTTTGGGCAGACGATCGAGCAAATTCTTAGGCAGGCGCACGCGGTCCAGCAACCCCTCGACGGCTGTCCATTCCTTGGCATGGAGGCGCGCCAGATCGGTGAGCCCCTTGCGAATCGTCTGATGGGGCGCGAACGCGGCCGGTGGATCCTGATAGAGCTTCTGAAAGCGGAGCCGCGACACCCCCGACTTGCGCTCGACCACTCCGGCCTCAGGCCGGATTAGGCCAAGAAGGATATTGCCGACTGTCGTTTTGCCGCAGCCGCTCGGCCCGAAGATCGAGACGACCTCGCCGGCGGCGACCGTAATGCCCAGATCGGAAAACAGGGTCCTGCTGCCATAACGCTTTGCCAGTCCGCGTCCGGCAAGGACGACCTCACCGGAAGCCGTTGACGCCTTCCGTTCCCACCCTGCCGGCTCGGCGGCGAGAAGCGCTCTCGTATAGGCGTGCTCGGGCGCTTGGAGCAGCTTTTCCGTGGGATCGTATTCGACCAGCCGGCCATCGAGCATGACTCCGATCATGCCGCCGATTGCCCTCGCGACGGCGACGTCATGGGTGATGGTCAGCAGCAAGCGTCCCGCTTCGACCTCTCGTTTCAGGCGTGCCGTCACCGAGTCCCGCAGCGCCGTGTCGAGGCCCTTCGTCGGCTCGTCCGCGATCAGAAGCTCGCTGTCGGCGGCGTGCGCCATCGCGATCGCTGCCCGCTGTCCCATGCCGCCCGACATCTGGAAGGGGTAAAGCGCTTCCGCATTGGCGAGGGAAACCCCGGCGAGGTTCTCCCTTGCAAGCGCATCGCTTTGGGTGGCATCCTTATCTTTGACGAAGCGGTGTATTTCTGCCACCTGCGGCAGGACGCGCATGGTCGGATCCAGCGCCAGCCACGGCTCCTGCGGCAGCAGGCAAATGTTCCGGCCCCAGCGGCGGCGTCGTTGGGCGGGCGTCTCCGCAAGAAGGTCCGTCCCGTTGAAGACCGCGCGCCCCGTCGCACGCAGCCCTGGCGGCAAGTTGCCCATGATCGCCTGCGCCACGAGCGACTTGCCCGATCCGCTCTCGCCAAGGAGCGTTAGCGCTCGCCCCCGTCCGAGCGCAAGGGAGACATCGGATACGATCCGGCCAGCCGGGGAATCGATCGACAGGGCGGCGATCGAAAGAACCGGGGTTGCTTGAATGTTCATCGATGATCTCCCTGCGCGAGAGATTGAAGGCCAAGCACCAGCAGGAAGATCAGCGCTGCCGGCAGCAGCACATGCACCGGCGCCTCGGCGTAATACGGCAAGAGCTCCACGATCATGCTGCCGAGTTCAGGCGTGGGAGGCTGCAGGCCAACGCTGATGGCGCTCAATGTCGACACCGCGATGATGGCCGTCGCCATGGCAAAGGCCGAAAGCGTACCGATCATCGGTGCGATCACCGGCAGAACGAGATTGATGAGGATGTAGCGCGAGCCGAAGCCGAGCATGCGCGCCGCCTCAATATGCGGCTGCGCGAGGACGGTCTTCGTCGTCGCCTTTGTCACACGGTAGAACTCGACCCAAAGGGTGAGCGACATGCCCAGGAACAGCGGACCATAATTGCCGGGCGCGAAGGCTAGCAGCAGCAGCACCAGCATCAGACCGGGTAGTGCCAGCACAATTGTGGCCGTCAGTTCCAGAAACCGCTCCGTCCAGCCGCCTTTCCACGCGGCGGCAAGACCGAACAGAACGCCAGGGACCGCGGCCGCGAGCATGGTCAGGAAAGCGAGGCCGAAGGAAAGACGGGCGCCGTGGGCGAGGCGCGCGAGGAGGCTGCGGCCGTAATGATCGGCTCCAAGCAAGAAGTCGCCGCCGATCGGGGCGAGGCTGGCGCTAAAATCCTGCGCTGCAGGATCGGCAGGAATGAGGGCCGGTCCGATGATCGCAAAGCCACCGACCAAGCTTAGAATGCCGGCGCCGAACATGCGCCCCGTGGTCAGTCGCCCTTTCGGCCGAGCAAAGGACAGATCGCCGATCGTACTCATGCCGTTCTCCTCACGCGCGGATCGAGCCAATGCGTCAGAAGGTCGACAATGGCGGCGATGACGACGAACATCAGTCCCATCACCAGCGCCGTCCCCTGGACCATGGGAATGTCCCGTTCGACGACCGCGTGGACCAAGGCGTGGCCGATGCCCGGATAGGCAAAGAGCGATTCCACGACGACAACCCCTTCGACCAGGTAGACGGCCTGCAGTCCGATATAGGAGACGATGGGGATCGCGGCGTTCCGAAGTCCATGCCGGCGGACGACAACCGATTCCTGCAGTCCCTTGTATCGGGCGAAGGCGAAGTATGGTGCTTTTACGACCGCAGCGACCGAATTGCGCGTGATCCGGCTCGACATGGCGGCGAGCCCAAGAGCGAGCGTCAGTGCCGGCAGCAGGATCTCACGTGGCGAGCCAAAACCGGCTGGCGGCAACCAGCCGAGCTGCTTCGAAAAGATCAGCATCAGAACGAGGCCGAGCACAAACGGCGGAATGGCGCGGAAGATCACCGCACCTGCGAGGCCCAGACGGTCAATGGCGCTCCCCGGCTTCAACCCCGCGAAAACCCCGACGACGGGTCCGATGAGAACCGACAGCGCCAGCGCCGATGCGGCAAGCCACACGGAAGCGCCGAGCTGCACCTGCAGCTCATGGACGACCGGCGAACCCGTAACGAGCGAATGTCCGAGGTCAAGGCGCAGAAGGTCGCCTAACCACTCGAGGAACTGGGCCGCCATCGGGCGGTCGAGGCCCAGCTCCAGCCTGACTTTTTCTGCCGCTTCGGCAATCCGCGCATCCGGCCCGTAGCGGCCGGCAGCAATGCGCATGGCGGCATCGCCCGGCAGCACCCGCATGAGGACGAAGCACAGAGCCCCAACCACGACGGCCACCAGCACCGCCTGGACGAGGCGCGGAAGAAGGAAGTTTCGCATCGCGCTCTCCCCGTTACTCCGCCCAACGGATGGCGGACAGGCCATAGTTCACTTCAAGCGGATCAACCGTGACGCCGGTGATCCTCTTGTTCGAGACAATGGCGAGCTCCGACCAGGTGATGGGGATGCTTGGCAGCTCTTGCTGCAGAATCTCCAGGGCCCGGCTCTGAAGCGGAGCGCGGGCCGCCGCATCGCTCGTCGCCGCTAGTTGTTCGACGACGCTCTGGATTTCCTTGTTGTCCCATCCCATCGAACCCCAGTCGCTGCCACCGGCACCATAATCCTGGAGCAGTGTGCCAATGGGGTCCGGCACGATGGAGTAGAGCCGGGAGATCAGTCCCATCTCCAATGTTCCATCCTGATGGCGCGCGGGAATTTCCGAGCTGTTACCCACGGATACCTTCACCTCTATTCCTACTTGTCGAAGCTGGGCCTGGAGTGCCGTGGCGATGGGCGGCAGTTCGGGCCAACTGGAATAGGTCAGCAGCGTCACGCTGAACCGCTTGCCATCCTTTTGCAGAACACCGTCGCTTCCGGCTTTCCAGCCCGCCGCGGCCAAGAGTTCCTTCGCCCGGTCGACGTCCCGCACGAGCGGCGGGATGTCGCGGGAATTCCAGCCCTTCATCGCAGGCGGGAAAAGCTGGGTTGCAGCAAGGTCGGCGTTGCGTAGGATCACCTTGGTGATTCCAACGCGGTCGATCGCTGCGCTGATCGCCTGCCGCTCCTCGACCTGGTCGAAGAAAGGCGATGCCGCGTTGACCTTGAGAACGCGCGTGCGGGGAATGGTGGCAATCTGCACATCGAGTTTCAGATTGGCTTTCAATCGATTCACCGAAACCGGCAGCATGGAAAACACCAGATCGGCTTCACCGCTTTCCGCCATCAGCGCTCGGGTCTCGCCTTGCCCCACTGCGAGATAGCTGACTTCCTCGATCGCGGGCTTGCCGCCCCACCACCCGCCGGAGGCCTGCAATTCCAGGCGTGCCGGAGCGGTAAGGCTCTTCACCTTGTAGGGTCCGGACCCGACGATCTGCGTGACTTTGCCGGCCGCATCGTATGAAGAGGGTGCCAGCACGATGGTGCTGAAATGCACGAGATAGGCGGGCAGGGCAGAGAATGGTTTCGTCAGCCGGATCACCACGTCACGCCCCTCACTGGTGATCTCGGCGAGCGGCGCTTGTGAGAGCACGCCGACACCCGCAAGAGCTCGCGTCAGGCTGGCGGCGGCCGTTTCCGCCGTCACGGGCGTGCCGTCATGAAAACGCGCGTTCTCGCGGAGCGTAAAGCGCCATGTCAGACCGTCGCCGCTGACGCTCCACCGATCCGCAAGCGCGGGCACGATCTTGCCATTGTGGTTGGCGGTCACAAGAGTTTCGGCGACTTGCAATCGGCTGAAGACATAGCCGGTCTGGGCCGGATCAATGCCGGTAATCTCCCATGGGCCGGCAACCTTGAGCACCTCGGCATGGGCCGGGTTGAGCGTCGCGGCGACGCCGAGTGCAACCGTAGTGAGCAGCACGAACAGTGTGCGCATTCAGACCTCCAAACATTTTTTCCGTGACGAAGATGGATGCAGAGTGCATGTGTCTCGCCCTCGATAGGTTACGTTATTACATTCGTCAAATGGAAAGTTACGTTATAACATTATAGATGCGTCACGAACGCGACACGCATAAGCCGGGAGGCAGCGGTGACTTCTCGCCGCGCTCCACGGCTCGGCAAAGAAGTCTGCGTGCCAGTACAGGACATTCCATGTGTGATCGGCGGGCGACCGCTCTGGGTGTGCGCCGTGCCAAGGCGGCGCTTTCCAGTGGGTGCAAGTGCACCCGGCAACCGCTCCAGCCGGGAATCAATCGGAGCAGGCATGGAGGAGACGACATGTCTGAAGCCTTCGATTAGCGGGTCACGAAATTGGTGACCGCGCGAGTGTGCAGGCCGCAACGCGAGTGAACGCCGAGCAACCCTCGAAAAGGTCGATGTGCAGGCCGACCCGTCAACCCTTGCGGGGAAGGCTGATATGGATGGGTGAGTTTGAGCGACGTTTGAGCCCATCTGCTGCACCGGGGTAGTTGCGGCAGCATGTACACAAGGAAAGCGCACGCAACACGGGAAGCCCCAGGACGTGGTCAGGGATGACCAACCGGACGCCCGCGAGGGACAGGCCGGGCGGCCTGGGGTGGCGGAGAGGCTCGTAGTACCGGAGAAGCCGGGTAATGCCGGTGGAGGGAAGGGGCCTCAGTTCAAGACGAGCGCAACAAGTGGAGAGGGACCGGAGATTGGGAAACCTATCAACTCCGACAAGTGTTCAGAAACTGCAGACGGCGTTACACGCGAAAGCGAAGGCAGAAGCCGGCTACCGCTTCTACGCCCTGTACGACAAGATCAGCCGCGAGGATGTTCTGGCCCATGCCTATGCTCAGTGCCGCTCGAACGGCGCACCGGGGGTAGACGGTCGCGACTTTGCGGACCTCGAAGCGTAAGGGCTAGAGCGGTGGCTTGGTGAACTGGCGCTTGCGCTCAGAAAGGAGACCTACCGACCGGAACCAATCAGACGCGTGTTCATACCGAAGGCCAACGGCAAACTCAGGCCGCTGGGCATCTCGACCGTGCGAGATCGGGTCTGCATGACGGCAGCGATGCTGGTGCTGGAACCGATCTTTGAGGCCGACCTTCCACCGGAACTCTATGCCTACCGTGTCGGGCGCAACGCCCAGCAGGCGGTGACCAAGGTGGAGGAGACGCTGTTCCGTGGTCATCCTGAAGTCGTCGACGCCGACCTCGCGGACTACTTCGGGAGCGTTCCGCATTCAGAACTGATGAAGTCGCTGGCGCGCCGGATCGTTGATCGGCGGGTGCTGCACTTGATCAAGATGTGTCTGGAATGTCCCGTCGAAGAAACCGATGATCGAGGCCGGAAGACGCGAACGACGGAGGCGCGGGATAAGCGGCGCGGCATTCCGCAGGCTCACCCGTCTCACCCTTGCTGGCGAACCTCTAAATGCGCCGGTTCGTGCTGGGATGGAAGAAGCTCGGGCTTGAGCAAAGCTTAGGCACGCGGCTCGTCACCTACCCGACGACCTCGTGATCCTGTGCAGGAGGGGCAATGCGGAAGCGGCGCTCCAGTGCCTGCGCATGACCATGGACAAGCTGAAGCTGACGGTGAACGAGGACAAGACACGCATCTGCAAGGTGCCGGAGGGCGACTTCGACTTTCTGGGCTACACGTTCGGACGGATGTACTCTCCGATAACCGGCCACGCCCGCCTGGGCTACCGGCCATCGAAGAAAAGCATCAGGCGCGCGGTCGAGACTGTCCACGCGCTGACCGACCGAAAGGGTACATGGCAAGAGACCACACTGCTGATAGCAAAGTTGAACCGCACGCTGCGCGGCTGGCGAACTACTTCTCGGTAGGGACCACCAGCAAGGCGTATCGGCTGCTCGACAGCTATACCGCAGTGCGGTTGCTCCGGTGGCTGCGCTCCAAGCATAAGACCAGACGGAAGAGAGGTGGGTCCTATCCAGACTCGCACCTTTACCAGCACTATGGGCTGGTACGTCTGACCCGACTTGGACGGGGCGTGCCGTGGGTGAAGGCGTGAGATCTTGTCCGAGAGCCGGATGCGGGAGACCTGCATGTCCGGTTCGATGAGCGGGGTGTGGAAACGGCAGTCACGGTCGAGCCACCAAGGCACCGCCAGACGAAAGGGGCGGAAACAGATAGGCTCGACCTACAGCCACCCGCGCCACACCTCGACTCTACCGATCTTTTGCCTTCAACAGGGCTCACGGGTTGGCACTTCGACGAGAAATGCCGCCCTTGAGTACTAGAGTTCCACTTGCTCAGAAATTGCTAAGGCGTCGTCCACCTCTATTCCGAGGTATTGCACGGTGCTCTCCAGCTTCTTATGGCCGAGCAAGAGCTGGACGGCGCGCAAGTTGCCTGTCTTCTTGTAAATGTGCGCCGCCTTCGTCCGTCTTATTGAATGCGTGCCGTAACGTTCGGGATCAAGCCCGGTGCTCGACACCCAGCGCTCGACGATCCTGCCATATTGCCGCGTCGACAGGTGCGGCTTTGCGTGCACGCGGCTGGAAACAGATAATCCCGTTCACCGAGCCTGCGACTTCCAATCCATGCAGCGATAGCCTCCCGCGTTTGATCGGTCAGTTCGAACTGCACTGGTCGGCCTGTTTTCCGTTGGATGATGATCGCGCGGTCGCGAACCCTTCCGGAAATCGCAACATCGGCAACTGAAATTGCGACGAGATCACAAGCTCGCAATTTGCTGTCGATCGCGAGATTGAACAGCGCAGGTCGCGTACCGCACCGGACATTTGGAGGCGGGTTCGGATGGCCCAGACCTCCTTCGGCTTCAACGGAGGCTTCTGACCAATAATGCGGCCCGAGTTCCAGCTAGACATAGCTTTTCTCCCCTCCACTGCCGCAGCGCTTACCCGTCAAGCCGCCCAATGATAATCCTCGTGGAAGTGACCTTTCGGGTGATGGGGTGGACGCCCCCGACGGCATCGCTGTGCCAGAATGGCGGTGTTGCAACCATTGGAGGGAGGCGTCCGTGCCTGAGGTTACCACGATCGGTCTGGATATCGCGAAGTATGTTTTCCATGCACACGGTGCCGACGAGCGCGGCCACGCGCTTTTCAGCAAGAAGCTGAGCAGGGGGAAGGTGTTGGACTTTTTCGCCGCCCAGCCTGCCTGCACCGTCGCTCTGGAAGCTTGCGGCGGTGCCCATCACTGGGGTCGCGAGCTGATGGACATGGGCCATACAGTCCGGCTGATCCCGCCGGCCTACGTCAAGCCCTTCGTTAAGCGGAACAAGAACGATGCCGTCGATGCTGAGGCGATCTGCGAGGCGGCGCAACGCCCGAACATGCGGTTTGTCGCCGTGAAGAGCGAGGAGCAGCAAGCAGCGGCGCTCGTGTTCCGGACCCGCGATCTCTTGGTTCGCCAGCGGACCCAACTGATCAACGCGATCCGCGGTCACCTGACGGAATATGGCTGGGTCGCGCCGAAGGGACCGTCCTATGTGGCGATGCTGGCCGACCTGCTCGAGGAAGAGGAGATGGCCTCCTCGTTGCCGCCAGCCGCCCTAGCGATGATCAGGCTGATGCTGGACCTTCTGCCCGAACTGGACGGGAGGATCGCCGAACTCGACCGGGAAATCGCGCGGCGCGCCCGCGAGGACGCGGTATCGCGGCGGTTGATGACGATTCCGGGCGTCGGCCCGATCACCGCGACCGCAATCGCCGCGCTCGCACCGCCGGCCGAGACCTTCGCGAAGGGGCGCGACTTCGCCGCTTGGCTCGGGCTTGCCCCGCTGCAGAAGTCGACGGGCGGCAAGCAGAAGCTCGGCGCCATCTCAAAAATGGGCGAGCGCACGCTCAGGCGTCTGCTCATCATCGGCAGCATGGCGGTCATAAAACAGGCAGCAAGGCGCGGCGCACCGAAGGGCTCTTGGCTGGAACAGATGCTGGCGCGCAAACCGCGCATGCTGGTGGCGGTCGCGCTCGCCAACAAGATGGCACGGATCGTTTGGGCGCTGCTCATGAAGCAGGAGAGTTACAAGGCTCCGGCCGCGGTCACGGCGTAAGCCGGACGGGCCTGAGGTCGTCGGAGACGTGGTCGGTCGAAGGAGGGTATGGCACAGCAGTCGGCGAGACGGGGCCGGAAGAACCAGGGCTCACCACCGTGTCAGCGAGCACGCTTAGGGTGATATGGTTCCGGTCCGCGCACTCCCATACGGGCCCGCAGCCTTTGCGCTGCATCAAGAGGCCGGACAGATGGCAGCATCCGACAACGTGCCAACCGCCGAAAACCGCTTGCGTCTTACGGGGCGTCCACAGATGGTGAGCGGAAGTTCACTCGGGGGCGATGAACGTCTGCAGTCGCCCCAGAAGCGACCGCCAACGCATCGTGAACTTCATGCTTTTGCAGAGATGGCACTCAACTCTTCCAGGTCGAGATCCCGTTCAAGTTCCTGAAGCGTTTCATCGTCTATCTCGCCAGCGCGATGAAGGCGAATCAGTTCCCTCCGGCCGGTCGCAACAGCTTCCAGTACGACGTCGAAGTGGGCATGCAAGGCGGGTCGGTAATGCTCAGTCCGCACGGCGTAGTCGACGATCGTCGTCGCGCGACGCTGGTATCGTTCCAGCAGTTGAGGGTGGATGAGGTTTCCTTCGGCGTCGTATGCCAAGCTCTGGATGGTGGCAAGCTGGACTTGGGCCATCGCTGCTTCTGCCTGGCTCATTGTCAGAGGCGCCTTTTCGGAGTCCGGCTCAGCGAGTTGCGCCCAGGCGATCACGCGTCCGAGCGTCGTGCCCTGCACGAGCACCGTTCCAAATATCACGGCGAATGCCGTCACAAGGATGAAGTCGCGGCCGGGAAAATCTTCCGGCAAGCTGAGCGCGAGAGCGAGCGTGACCACGCCCCGTACGCCCGCCCAGCTCAGCACGGTTGCGCCGCCGGAGCCGAGAGGTTGCGTTCGAGCGAGACTAAGGACATTGAGCAGCTTTATCACAAGCTCGGATCCGAAAACCCACGCGAAGCGCGCGATGACAAGCGTGGTGAGCACAGCGATGACCGGCAGTCCCATCGTCGCGACCACCGTGCCGAATCCACCGCTTCGCTCGACGACGTCCCGCAGCGATAGACCGATCAAAACGAAGACCGCAGCTTCCATCAGGAATACGAAGACAGTCCAGAACGACGTCCCCCGCATGCGCGTAGCGGCCGACAGAACCGTGTGCTGATGCCAAGTCGCGATCAGACCCGTGGTGACGGTGGCGATGACGCCGGAGACATGCAGCATCTCTCCCAGGAGGTAGGAGATCCAGGCGAGCAATGTCGTTGCGGCGATGATAAGGTATTCGTCGCCCAGTCGCCTGACGAGCTTCACCCATGCCGTTCCGACGACGGCGCCCACCGTGGCGCCGCCGACCGCCAGAAGAAGGAAGTTGCCCAACGCCGCTGGGGGGCTGAAGATCCCCGTTGCGGCGGCGGCGACGGCAAAACGGAAGAGCACGAGGCCGCTCGCGTCGTTCAGGAGACTCTCTCCTTCGAGCAGGATCTGGAGCCGCCGGGGCAGCTTCACACCCTCCAGGACGGCTCGTGCGGAAACTGCGTCGGGGGGTGACACGATCGCGCCGAGCGCCGCGCAGGCGGCCCAAGGAAGCGAGGGGAAGAGTAGATGAGTGACCACGGCCACAACGGCGCATGTGAAGAAGACGGCGCCGACGGCAAGCGATGCGATACCCATCATATGGTGTCGGATGCGGCCAACCGCGATTGACCAGGCGCCGTCGAGGAGGAGCGGCGGCAGGAAGATGACGAGCACGAGTTCAGGATCGATGGTGATCGCCGGCAGGCCCGGCAGGAACGCCAGGATCGCCCCACCCGCGAGCAATGCGACCGACGGTGGAAGGCCAAGCCTGTGGGCCGCATAATTGAGCGCTATGATCGCGAGGAACATCGCGATCCCGAGTTCGAAGAGGTGTGTTCCGTCCATGCGTCTCCCCGACATGGCGTAAGTTGTGAAGCGCATCAAAGGACGGGTTCCGCCGAAACGCAACTATCGAAGCTCAAGGCGAGGATCGAAAAATTTCGATCTGGACCTTCGCGTTCTGGAGGTCGCGGGTCTGAAAGCCTTCAGAAAAATGCCGGAGAGTCGCCTCCAAGTTCTCAAGCGCATCGGCAACGACGATCGAGGGCATTGAGACAGGGGATCAATTGGCGGTGGTGAATGCCGAAGGATTTCATGAGGGGGCAGGGATACATCTTCTCACGGCCGCTACCTGCGTCGGAAGGCTCCAAATTGATTGACGGACCGCTCGAAAGGGGCGGCGCACCACGCGTTTACGAACGTTTTGTGAACAGCCCGGAGAAATAGCAGCAGCATTTAGCCCTACACGTCTCAAGGCGTGTGTGGCACAATTTTGGTACTACCGCGCATTGATTGGCAATGGCGGGAACGCGTTCGCTGAGACGATCGTTAGTTGCAGGCCTAGGAGCGGGCCGAACTGAAGACCCGCAAGCATCAGACAACCGGCGAGGGAAGCGTAATGAATACCTCACGCGTCGCACTTATAGCCGATGACGATGAATTCTTCCGCATCGCGTTGGCGTTCATCTTGAAGAGCAAATTGCATTTCACGGGAATCATCGAAACCGGGTCGCTTGATGAAGCGATTGAAAGGCTCGCCGAGCACGAAGACATATCGCTCGCCTTGTTCGACTTGGCGATGCCGGGCATGCAAAGTGCGGCGAGCCTTGCGGCCGTCCGTGACATCCATCCCGATCTGAAGGTCGCCGTCGTATCGGCGTCGTCGCGACGGTCGGACATCCTGTCTGCCCTGACTGCCGGCATAAACGGCTATGTGCCAAAGGGCCTCGGGGCGAGCGAACTGGCCGAAGCAATCGGCTCGATCCTCAACGGCGCTGTTTACGTCCCGCCCTCCATAGCGGGCCGTCCCGCCCCTCCCGAGGAAATAGAGTTGCCTCAGGTCACCCGCGGAAACCAGGACGAACGAAGTCATCGTACAATCGAGTTCCTGACGCCGAGGCAGCGCGAGGTCCTCCTGCTTCTCGTCGAGGGATTTTCGAACAAGGAGATCGCTCGCAAGCTGAAACTCGGCGAGGGTACGGTGAAGATCCACATGGCGGCACTCTTCCGCAGTTTGCGGGTGAGGAACCGTCAGGAGGCCGCTGCCGCAGGGGCGCGCCTCTTACCCATGACCGGGAGCCCGCATTAGGACGGCCGGATAGGCCGCCTTCTAGGCCATCCGGCCGAATAGCCCAAAAGCACGCGAGGACGTAATGACGACGGCAGAGCCACGAAGCTAGGGACGAAAATGCGCCAGCCGGTTTCCACAGCCAGCTCATCAAATAGCCCTCTTTGCGCCGCCGCGATTGAGGCAGGAGGCGTTCGGTGACCCGACACGCGCTTCCGGCCAATCTCGCCGGGGAGGTCGCCTGCAGGGTCGGCCTCAGCGTTCCCGCATCGCGGCAAGGCACCGTAGCCTCGGCGATCGCCCGGATCATGGCGCGGCGCGGCATCGACGACAGCAGCCTGCTTCTTCGCCGGCTTGGGCTGGATCAGGACTTGACTGACGACGTCATCGCAGCGGTCACCGTCGGTGAAACGCACTTCTTTCGCGGCCCCGAGCAGTTTCAGCTGATACGGCAGGAAATTCTTCCGGAACTAACGCGGCGGCCCGACGGCGCGCCTGCCCGGATCTGGAGTGTCGGCTGTGCAACGGGGGAGGAGCCTTACTCCCTTGCCATTCTCTGCGACGAGGAAGGTCTCTTGGAAGAAGTTCGCATATGTGCAGTCGACATTTCGCGACGGGCGCTCGGAACGGCCAGGGCCGCCGAGTATGGCGAATGGTCGTTGAGGAACACGGATCGCAGGCTGAAGGAGCGATACTTCACCGCATGTGACGATCGCTTTCGACTGAGCGAACGACTGCGCCCGCAGGTCGATTTCGCTGTCCTCAATCTTGGCGAAGCCGATCTTCCGGCGCCGGAAAGGGGATTGGCGGACTTTCGCTTGATCCTTTGCCGCAACGTTCTCGTCTACCTCGACGCGAGTAAAGTGCCTCGGATTGCACGGCAGCTATTCGCCTGCCTTGCGGATCGAGGCTGGCTGTTGACCGCCCCGACCGATCCGCCCTTGTGGAAGTACGCCCCGTTCGAGACGTGCATCACGCCGGCAGGCGTTGTTTACCGGCGCATGATGGCTCGTGGGGACGCTCGCAAGAGCCCGATCTCAGGCGTCGTTTCCGCTCGAGGCAAGCCCAAGAATCCCGTCACCCGCATGGCGGCGGCTCAAGCATGCGACACGGCTGCGCCAAAAGCACCTGGCGACAAGCTCTCCAGGGCCATCGCCCAAATCCGAGCGCGTTACGACGTGGGTGAAACCCGCGAAGCCGCGTGCCTCGCTGCGCAGGCGGTTGAAAGTCATCCGTTGTCACCGGAACTGCATTTCCTGCAGGGGCTCTCGCAGATGGCCGACGGTGAGATCGATGCGGCTGCGGCAGCCCTGCGACGAGTCGTCTACCTGGACAGCACTCTGGCCGCCGCGCAGTTCTTCCTCGGGGTCTGTCTCCGGCAGAGCGACCCTGAAGCGTCGTTGCGTGCCCTCGAAAACGTGCTGCAGTTTTGCCTCTCCCGTCCGCCACAGGAGCGCATCTCTCTGATGGCAGACGCGACGGCTGGAGATCTGGTGGAGCGTGCAAGGCGGGAGATGGGCAAGATCCGCCAAGCGCGGGGGAGCGAAAGCCGATGACAATGCTTTCCCGGCCCGCCGCTCGTCCGGTCGACTGGATCGCCGTCAGAAGACGGATCGAGGCAGCGATAGAACAGACCGAAGCGCTTTTGGAATCGGCACAGAAAGCGGCTCAATACGAGGAATCACGACAAGCGGCCGGCGATGCATTCGCGGGCAGCAGAGATGAGCAGACGGTCGGACTTGTGACCTTCATGCTATCGAATCGGCGGTTTGCCTTGGAGATCCGCTATGTTTGCGAGATCGTTTCGAAGGCACGCGTCAGTCCGCTTCCCGGGATGCCCTCGCACGCCTGTGGCGTCTATGATTTGCGCGGCGAACTGCTGCCCGTCTTCGACCTTAGCAGATTGTTCGATCTCCCGCGATCGGCCGGCAGCGCCGGCGAATGGGCAATTGTATGCGGGCGAACGCATTCCGAATTCCTGATCCTGTCCGATTCTGTTCCGGAGATAGTGGCGCTCCCACCGGAGGAATTCGCTGCGGCGAAGCCCGGTAAAAGCGGCGGATCCTTCGATTGCGCAAGAACGGAAGGCGTCATTGTCTTTCTGGACGGCCACCTTCTGTTGAACGATCGCCGTCTCTTTCTCGAGGACGAGCAGATCATCGCCACCGATGAGACGGAAAGGACCGAATTCCATGAGCCTGCGATTGACGAATAGTCTCTATGGCACCTTGGGCTTGGCCATGCTGCTGTTCGTGGCCGCTTCGGCGCTGCTCGTCGGGTCGAGCTCAGTTGCCCTGCAACAGGTGCGAGCCGATCTTGCCGCGACATCATCGCTGGGCAAGCAGCGCCTTGCCTATCAGTTGATGTACGCAACCACGCGCCTGGAAAGAGCGGAAGGCGCCGTGCGGATCGCCGCTGCCGATGAGCTGCGCGGCCTGATGGATCGCAATGAGCGACTGCTTGCCAGTCTGGCCGATGGCGACGAAAGACTCGGGCTTGAAGCAACGACGGATCCTGCCGCTCTCGCGCAGCTCGAGCAAGCCCGCCAACAATGGCGGGAGCAGGTGAGGCCCGCGCTCGAAAGCGCGATGGTCAACGCGCCGCTCGGTCCCGCTGCGCTGGATGAACTTGATCCAGGGATTAGAGACTTCGCTGCTCGCATGGACGAATTGATCAATCGGATCGAGCAGGCAGGAGTGGTCCGGCTCCAGCGCTCTCAATTGCTGCAACTGGGCTTTGCGGTCCTCGCCGTTCTTATGCTTCTCCACGTGCTGCGGGTCGCGCGTCGCCTCGTCCGCCGCACGCGCGCGCTCGTAGGCCAGGCGGAAAGGGTCAGCGCCGGTGACCTGACGCAGAAGGCGGCCGTAGAAGGCAGCGACGAACTCGCGGCCCTCGGCTTCTCCTTCAATGCAATGACCGCGAGGCTTGCCGGGATGATTGACAGTGAACGGAGCAGCAGGGAGCGGCTCGAAGAGCTGCTCGCCACGATCTCGGACACGGCGCAACATCTTTCGTCGTCTGCCGCCGAAATCCTTGCCGGGACTACGCAACAGGTCGAAGGCATGCGTGAACAATCATCGGCGGTAGCTCAGACGGTGACGAGCGTCGACGAGGTGCTGCAGACGTCGGAACAGGCGGCGCAGCGCGCTCAGCAGGTTGCCGGCTCCTATGACCAGGCCGTCAAGATCAGCAATGACGGCCGCAGGGCGCTCGATGATACCGTGCATGTGATGAACGCAGTGAGTGCCCGCACCGAAGCGATTGCCGGGGACATTCTATCGCTGGCGGAAAATAGCCTGGAAATTGGTGAGATCGTCACGGTTGTCGCCGAGATCGCCGACCAGACGAACCTGTTGGCGCTGAACGCGGCGATCGAGGCATCGCGTGCCGGGGAGCACGGCAGGGGCTTCAGTGTCGTTGCCAGTGAGATCAGGACACTTGCTGACCAGTCGAAGTCAGCGACCACCCGTGTGCGGCGGATTCTGATGGAGATCCAGAAAGCGACGAACGCGGCGGTCATTGGCGCTGAAGATGGCACAAAGAGTGTCAGCCGCGCCCTAGAGACGGTGAACGAAGCGGGCGAGACGATCCGGCAGCTTGAGGCGATCGTTGCCGATTCGGCGCGATCGGTCGCCCAGATCGCGGCTTCGGCGGGCCAGCAAAAAGCAGGCATGAAGCAGATTCACGACGCGATGCATTACATCGAGCAAGCGAGCAGCCAAAATTTCTCGGCGATCCGGCAAGCGGAAGAGGCCGCGAAAGATCTGAACGAGCTTGGCTCCAGGCTGAAGGAAATGCTTGCTGACCATGGCAACTGACATGACAAAACGCGACCAATTCGATCGAGAATTGCTGCAGATGTTCACCCAGGAAGTGCGCGAGCGTGCATCCGACATGGAGCAGACATTGCTCGCCATCGAGGACCCCGGCGGGGCCGACGAGAAACTCCGCCTGCAGGAGCAGCTACTAAGGACCGTGCATAGCCTCAAGGGCGCCGCCGGTTTGCTTCAAGTGCGAGGTGTGGAAGCGATTTGTCACTGGATGGAAGAGATAATCTCTATCACGGTAAATGAGCAGCTCGTGCTCGAGAAATCCAGGCTGGAACTGCTTCTGTCTGCCGCAGACGCAATCCAGGACGCGGCCCACCTCTTGGAAAGCGGGGAGACGCCTTCGCCCGCGCATGGGGAGAGCGTGGTCGATGCCCTGAAGTCTGCCGTGGCGACAGGGGAGGATGACCCCAGCGGCAAATCGAATCCACGGCCTCCGCAGATGGGGCAGGTGGCCGTTCGCAACAGCGATACCGACGGCTCCATGCGCGTCTCCGCCGATCGACTGGATGCTCTTCTATACAGGAGTGGCGAACTGCTCAGCTTTGGCGCGGTCATTCGGCGCCACGCCGAGGAGGCATCCCTGCTGCGGGAGCAGGCAATGAAACTGAGGGGCACGGTCCCCGAGTCTGCCGCGCTGGCGGCAGGTATCGAAAACGGGTTGCGTCAGCTTGCGACATCGCTGCGCCGGGAAATGAGACTGATGCACACTGTCGCGACAGCACTCGAAAACGAGGTACGGCACGCACGCACGCAACCGTTCGCGGAAGCCTGCAAGGGGCTCGATCGGGTCGTACGTGACATGGCGGCCGCGTCGGGGAAATTGGCGGAACTGAAAATCGGGGGTGGAGAGATCGAGATCGACCGTTCCATTCTTTCCGGTCTGCAGGACTCGCTTCGCCATCTCGTGCGCAATGCAGTCGCACATGGCATCGAGTCGCCCGAGGAACGCCGAAAGGCGGGAAAGCCGGAAAGGGGAAGAGTCGTCATTGCCGCCGCGATATCAGGAGATCGGATGCAGGTGCGCGTGGAGGATGACGGCCGTGGTGTGGATGTAGCCCGGCTCAGCAAGGCAGCCGGCGAACATCTGGAGGAGGTGAAAGACGAAGCGGAGCTCCTGAGGCGTGTCTTCGAGCCGGGCCTCTCGACATCCGCGACGGTTACCAGCCTGTCGGGGCGCGGCATAGGACTCGACATCGTCAAACGCAATGTCGAAACGCTGCGAGGTACAGCGGAGGTCTCGCAAGTGCCGACAGGAGGTGCGGCCTTTACCCTCACGCTCCCTCTGACTCTTGCGATGGTGCGTGTAGTGATGGTCATGGCAGGGGAGCATATGTTCACGATCGACACGGCATCGGTCCAGCGGGTGATGCGCGTTCATGCGCAAGACTTTGCAACGTCTGAGGGGACGGACATCCTCAGCACCCCGACCGGTCCGATGCCTTTCGTGGATCTCGCCGATTGGGTCGGGATGCGGTCGGCTAGCTCCGATACCCGGCATGCCGTGCCGGCGGTCGTGCTCGACGCTCCGGGCGGGCCGGTGGCGGTGCTTGTCGATTCTATTGCCGGGGAGCAGGACCTTCTCGCACGCCCGCTCGGCCCACGGCTTACGAAGGTTCGTCGCTATAGTGCTGGCATGGTCCTACCCGACGGGCGCATCGCCCTCCTCCTCAACGTTGCAGCACTCGCCGAGGCCGCCGCCCGGACACGGTCGACGGACGGCGCACGCATGCCCCGGCCACTTCAGGCCGCGCGGCGCAAGGTGCTCGTCGTCGATGATTCAAAATACGTCCGAACGCTGGTCAAGCTCATCCTCGAAGGCGCCGGGTACGATGTGAATATGGCAAGCAATGGCCGGGAGGCTTGGCAGCAGCTTCTTGACGACGGCGCCGATATGGTCGTCGCGGACGTCGACATGCCGTCGATGAACGGCTTCGAACTCACCGAGGCTATTCGTCGATCGGAGCGTTTCACCAACACTCCCGTCGTCCTCGTCACCGGTCGGGAGGCGCTTGAAGACAAGGTGCGGGGGCTGCGTGCCGGCGCAAATGCCTATCTGAGGAAGGACCAGTTCGATGCGCAGCACTTCCTGGAGACGATGCGTCGGGTCGTGTGAGGACGAGGATGACACGTATTCTTCTGGCGACATCGACGCCCGATCTCGAGAATCTCATCAAAAGGACGACTCTGGGCGACGCCTCCGTCGAGCTCATAGGCGTCGCAAAAAACGGCAAGGACGCGGTCAAGATGACCGGTAAGCTTTTGCCAGATATTGTTGCAGTGGAGCTGCGGGACGACGGCACCGCCGAAACCGTCAAGGAGATCATGATCACCGCACCGACGCCAGTCGTCATGGTAGCCTATCGAGACGGTTCGCACCTAGGGGCCATGGCCTCGCGTGCGCTCGATTCGGGCGCGCTCGCGGTCATCCCGGCGCCGACTGCATCCGGCACGTCGCTCGAGAAAGCAGCCATGGATAGGTTCCTATCGACGATCAAGGCCATGGCGCAGGTGAAAGTCGTTCGTCAATGGCGCAAGAAAGGGCGCGGCGATCACCAGCGCAAGGAGACGCCCCAGCCTGCGGCCAACACCCAGCTCGCGATAGTGGGCATCGCTGCTTCCACGGGAGGACCGGCCGCGATCCGTTCGATATTGAAGGACCTGTCCGCCGATTTCCCCGCACCCATCCTCATCGTGCAGCATATATCGAACGGCTTCATCGAAGGCGTTGCTGCATCCCTCGACGCCACGATTGCGCTCAGGGTAAAAGTTGGCGCGAATGGCGAACGCCTGCGGCCCGGCACTGTTTACCTCGCCCCTGACGGCCACCAGCTCGGCGTCTCCGGCAGATCACGCCTTCGCGTCGTGGACGAGGATCCCATCCAGGGCTTCAAGCCGTCCGGATCCTATCTATTCGGTTCAATCGCTCGCGCTTTCGGGGACGAGTCGCTTGCCGTCATCCTGACGGGGATGGGCGAAGACGGCACCGAGGGCCTTCGGGCACTGCATGTTGCGGGCGGGAAGGTGATTGCGCAGGATGAAGAAAGCTCCGTCGTCTTCGGAATGCCGAAATCGGCGATCTCGGCCGGTCTCGTCGATTTCGTGCTGCCCCTCGACGATATAGCTGGGAAGATCACCGCTCTTACGAGCGGAACACGAGAACGTTGAAAGAGAGTTGCGGCGCTAGGCGGCGATCTCGACACACAGCGCCGCGCTCGCCCACCCCAACTCAACTGCATGTGTCCTTAAATCGACTTACACACTCATGATCTGAATGGCCGCTGGTGTGACGATCACCGCGAACAGAACAGGCAGGAAGAACAGGATCATCGGCACGGTCAGCTTCGGGGGAAGTGCGGCGGCTCTCTTCTCCGCGTCGCTCATGCGCATGTCGCGGTTCTCCTGCGCCATCACCCGCAGCGCCTGACCCAGCGGCGTTCCATATTTCTCCGCCTGGATCAGGCTGGTCACCACGGCGCGCACCCCGTCGACGCCCGTCCGTTGCCCCAGGTTCTCGAAGGCCTGCCGCCGGTCCTGGAGATAGGAAAGTTCCGCCGTAGTGAGCAGGATCTCCTCCGCGACTTCGGGCGATTGCGCGCCAATCTCGTCGCCCACCTTGCGAAGGGCGCTTTCGATGCCCATGCCGGATTCGACGGTGATCAACAGCAGGTCAAGCGCCTCTGGCCACGAGCGGCGGATCGCTTGCTGGCGCTTGGTGATCCTGTTCCGGATGAAAATCGCCGGAGCGAAATAGCCGAGCGAACCCATCGCGCCGGCCACCGCGATGACGACAAGCAACGGCGCCTCGGGCCGAAGCGCGAGCAAGATATAGATGAGGCAAGCGGCGAAGAGCACGAATGGCGCTATCAGCCTGAAGGCAAGGAAGGTCGTCACCGGCGCGTAGCCGCGGTAGCCTGCCATGCTCAGCAGGCGAAGGATATTGCCATCCTCCGCCTGCTTGGCAAGGTTGAAGCGATCGACGATCGCCTGAAAGAAGCGCCTGGGCTCTGCGCGAAGGGAAACTTTGCTCTTCTCGGCATTCAGCCGAGTGCGCTCGCGCTGCCTGATGCGCTCGCGCTCGCCCTCCACCTTGCGCATCCGCTCTGCGAGCGTATCGCGGAAAATATAGGGCCAGGAAACCGCCACGACGGCGGAAAAGGCAGCAAGGCCAGCCAACATCGCGGACAGCTGGTCGGAATCGGGAATGTGGGCGCCAAGGTTCATGTCTTTTCTCAGAAATCGAAGTTGATCATCTTGCGCATGATGAACGTGCCTATGCTCATCCACAGGGCTGAGCCGACAAGCACCATCTTTCCGGCGAAAGTGGTGAACAAGAGCGACATGTAGTCGGGGCTTGTCAGGTACACGGCGCCAGCCACGAAGAACGGCAAGGCGCCGATGATGCCGGCCGAGGATTTCGCCTCCGCGCTCATGGCCTTGATCTTCGCCTTCATCTTCTTGCGCTCGCGCAGCACCTTGGAAAGGTTGCCAAGTGCCTCCGAGAGGCTGCCACCCGTGCGGCTCTGAATTGCTATGACGATCGCGAAGAACCTGGCCTCGGGCAGGGGTATGCGATCGCACAGGCGCTCGACGGCTTCGTCGACCGGCAGCCCGAGCGTCTGGTCCTGCGCGATGGTGAGGAATTCGCCCTTGACCGGCTCCTGCGCTTCGGCCGCAATCACTCTCAGGCAATCGGTCATCGGCAGACCTGCCTTCAGCCCGCGGACGATCACGTCGACAGCATTCGGAAACTCGGCAGCGAAACGCTTCAGCCGCATATTGCGCTTCATGTTCACATAGAGGTGCGGCAGGAAAAGGCCGCCAGCTATGGCGAAGCCCAGTGCCGTGAAGGCGCCGAGGCCCTGCAGCGTCACCAGAAAATAGGTGACAAGGCCCGACCCGGCGCAAGCGGACCAATAGGTGCGAATCGACCAGCCGAGACCGGCCTGGCGAAGCCTGACGTCGAGCTTCGGCTTGCCGCCCTTGCGTGCATGCGCCTTCTGCTGCTCGTCTATCTCCCGCAGCGTCTTTTCCACGGAGCGGCGACGGTCGCGGCGCTCCTCGTCGGCCGTCTCCGCTCGCTTGATCTCCGTGTGACCGGCGACGCGCCCGAACCTTTGCCGGTAGACGCTGGCTTTCGCGGCCCGCGGATAAAGCGCAGCAAGCATCAGGCCGCCGACGGAGGTCGACGCCAGGAAGAAGATGAGCACGGGAAACAGCGAAGCACTCAGCATGTCCGTATTAGCCTTTGTCAGATGCTCGGGGAATTCGACGAAGCGACCGTCAGGCGGCCGCCTTGATCTCGGCCGCGTCAAGGGCGGCGGCCAGGCGCGCTTCTTCGCCATAATAGCGGGCGCGATCCCAGAAGGCAGGGCGGCCGATGCCGGTGGAGCGGTGCCGTCCGATGATGTTGCCCTTCGCATCCTCTCCGAGGATGTCGTAGACGAAGAGATCCTGCGTCGTCACGACGTCGCCCTCCATACCGAGGACTTCGGTGATGTGTGTGATGCGGCGGGAGCCGTCGCGCAGCCGCGCCGCCTGGACGATCACGTCCACCGATGAAACCAGCATTTCCCGGATCGCCTTGCCCGGCAGCGAATGGCCACCCATGGTGATCATCGCCTCGACGCGCGAGATCGCTTCGCGGGGAGAGTTGGCGTGGAGCGTCCCCATCGAACCGTCGTGGCCGGTGTTCATCGCCTGCAGCAGGTCGAAGGCTTCGGGTCCGCGCACTTCGCCGACGATGATCCGCTCCGGCCGCATGCGCAGGCAATTCTTGACGAGGCTGCGCATGGTGATCTCACCCAGGCCTTCGATGTTCGGCGGGCGGGTCTCGAGCCGCACCACATGGGGCTGCTGCAGTTGCAGCTCGGCCGCATCCTCGCAGGTGATGATGCGTTCGCCATCGTCGATATAACCGGTAAGGCAATTCAGGAGCGTCGTCTTGCCGGAGCCCGTGCCACCGGAAATTAGCACATTGCAGCGGACGCGGCCGATGATCTTCAGGATCTCGGCGCCCTCGGGCGAGATCGAGCCGAACCGGACCAACTGGTCAAGGTTCAGCTTCTCCTTCTTGAACTTGCGGATCGTCAGGCTCGGCCCGTCGATCGCGAGCGGCGGCGCGATGACGTTGACGCGCGAGCCGTCGGCCAGACGCGCGTCGCAGATCGGGCTTGCTTCGTCGACGCGACGGCCGACCTGGCTGACGATGCGTTGGCAGATGTTGAGGAGCTGTTCGTTGTCGCGGAAACGGATGCCCGTCTGCTGCACCCGACCACCGACCTCGATGAAGACCTGGTCGGCGCCATTCACCATGATGTCGGCGATATCGTCGCGTGCGAGCAGCGGTTCGAGAGGGCCGTAGCCCAGAATGTCGTTGCAGATGTCGCGGAGCAGCTCGTTCTGCTCGGCCATGGATATTCCAGCCTTCTTGGCCGCGACGATGTCGTTGACGATCGCGCCGATTTCCTCGCGCGCCTGTTCGCTGTCCATGCTCGACAGCGCCGCCACGTCGATGGTGGCGATCAGCGCGCTGAAGATTTCTTTTTTAAGGCTGTAGTATTGGTCGGCCTTTTCCGCCTTGGCGGCGGCCGGGACTTCGGCAAGCCGCGGCATTTCTCGCGGCGCGGCGGAATGCGCCTCGCGCGCCGCCTCATGCGCTTCCGTTTCGGTAATCTTTTGATCCGGAGTGGATTTTCTGCCGAACATCGTTGTCGCTTCACTCGTCGTTGAGATGTCTGTGCTCGTCAGATGCGACAGCGGAAGGCGATTGTGCCTTCCGCTTCGCTTGGCGACCGACGCAGTGACTCGGGTCGCCTTAGAGGGCCGTTGCGATCGCGGTGAACTTGGCGCCGATGTCGGTGCCGACGGTCTGCACGGCAGTGATGATGACGACGGCGATGAGGCCTGCGATCAGGCCGTATTCAATGGCCGTGGCGCCGGATTCGTTGCGGACGAAGCGGACGAGAAGATTTTTCATGAGACGATCCTTCGACTGGGTTGGGGTTGCGCCGACGCCAAGTTCGGCATCACAGGCCGGGGCGGCTTCTGCTCGTTTCCCGCTTGCTGTGTGGCCTTGATATAGACTTTATTAACCCTTTTGATCCATTCAGCCTGATGGCCGATACCACTTCCGCGGTAAGGTCGGCCTGTTGGCCTAGTCCAATCGTCCGGCCGCACTATCCTCTTGCTTTGCCAGCCTATTCGAACGGATGGTGTGTCCGTTCACAGAGATCGGGAGCGAACAATGCGAGTGGTTCCAAGGCATGACGGGGCCGGGTGGGTTGTTCTCGCCCTGATGACCTGTACCATCCTTGGCGCGGCGCAGGCGGCGGAAGAGAGCCCCCCGTCCACGGCCCTGGAGCCTAGCCGCCAGACCGAGGGCGTCGTCAGGGTCATTGTCGATTTTGCGAGGCCACTGATCCTCGCCCGACCGGCGAGCACGCTCATCATCGGCAATCCCGCCATCGCCCACGCGACGCTCAGCGACGACAAGACGGTCATCCTGACCGGCAAGACGCCCGGCTCGACGAACCTCATCGTCATGGACGCTGAAGGCGGCGAGGTTGCCAACATCGTTCTCGATGTAGTCGCAGCGGGCGGCCGTCTGGTCACCGTGCACGGCGGCGGCGGGCGATCGACCTATAGCTGCACGGAACATTGCGACCCGGTTCAGCCCAGCGAGGAAACGACGGCGCCTCCTCCGCCGAGCACCCAGCCGCTCGACGAAGGGGGCGAACCATGACCGGACTCGACCGATCGCTCAGCTGATCGGAATTCTTCGCGAAAGGGCGAGGCTGAACGGGGTCTCGGCCAGCCCGGGGACGAAGAACCGGAACGGATAGCGGATCGACAGGACGCGAAAATCGATGCCATCGACCGTTTGCTTGCTGACGGCAATTTGCAGCAGATCGGGATCGCCGCTGTCGAACTTGTCGCGGACGGCGTTCGCCAGTTTCGATTGCGCTTCGCTGTCCGGCGCATCGCGCGCGATCTGACCTATGAGCACCTGCCGGGCGGCGAAGTCGGCGGCATAGGACAGGTCGTTGCGCACGTAAAAGGCGCGGCCGAACTCGACGACGCCAAGGATCAGCAGAAGCAGGGGAAAACAGACAAGTGCGAACTCGACCGCCGTCGCGCCCGACTGGCTGCGCCAGGCGCGACGAAGGGTATGGAACGATCGGGTCATCGGACCTGCACCTGCATCGAGGAGTTGAGCTGGAAGGGCGGGAGCGCCTCCGGCAGGGACATGGGCTGGTAATTCTTCGCCGCTTGGAGACGATAGAAGACCAGCTGCTGTGCCGAATTTGCGCAGGATGTCGTCCCGCATTGCGGCGCGGCCTCCGGCTGGACGTCGGCGTTTTCCGGGCAGGCGCAGTAACGCTGTACCGGCGCCACGGCGACATTGGCTGGCGTCGCGCTTTGCGCCAGCGTCGACTGCAGCACCTTGTCGACCTGCGTCGCCCCCGGATCGGCCATGGCGGCTTGCGCTCCGGCCCGAAGCACATGGTCGATCGTCATCCGCTCGTGGAGCGCCAGTGCCACATCGGCCATAGCGACGAGGCCGAGTGCCAGCACCGGTGCAAACAGCGCAAATTCCACAGCCGAAGCGCCGGCCTCCGACTTCTTCAGCTCCTGGGCGTTCTTACGAAGCCCCGCCGCTGCCTTCTGCTTTCGCCGTTGGGTGAACCTCTGCACCAGCCCTGCGATACCCTTCTTCCGCACCCGTCTCTCCCTGGTGCCGCCGACCCGCCAGGCAAGCGATACTATGGCCTGCCCCGCCTTCGACTCGGGCGCCGATTCGATGACCAATTGGCCGTTATTGGCCGCCTTGCCGAACAGTTGGGGATCGAAGGGAACGGATACGCTTTCCTCAAGACCGACAGCGGCGGCGAAGTCCTTCGGCTTGATCTCGGCGAGCTTCGGCGTGTCCGTCCTGTTCAGCACGAGTCTCGGCGGCGGATCGTTGGGGCGCGCCTTCTTCAGGAGGTCGACCAGGTTCTTCACGTTGCGCATCGACGCCAGGTCGGGCGTTGCGGTGATCACGATCTCGTCCGCCTCAAGCAGGATCTTTCGAGTCCACTGCATCCAAATGTGCGGCAGATCGACGACGATTTGCCAGGCGCTGGACCGGGCGACATCGAGCAGGTGATCGACATGCTCCTCCTTGAGATAGAAGAACCTGTTGAGATCGGTCGTCGTCGGAAGCAGGTGCAGATGCTCCGTATAGGGAACCGCCAGGCGCCGCAGGAGGACGTCGTCCAGTCGCTCGGGGCTGCTGAGGACGTCGGTCATGCCCTGGACCGCTTCCACATCGAAATCCAGCCCGAGCGTGCCGAACTGGAGGTCGAGGTCGGCCAGCAGCACATCGGCATCGACGCGCTTCGACATCGCATAGGCGACGTTATGGGCGAGTGTCGACGATCCGGTTCCGCCCTTGGCGCCGATAAAGGCGACGATACGCCCGAGCTTCTCTTCGACAGAGTCGCGAAAGCAGCGATGCACCGCCGCCACGAAGTCGATCGGGTCGAACGGCATGACCAGATAGTCGCTGACGCCCGCATCCACGAGTCTCTTGTAAAGTCCAACGTCGTTGGACGAGCCGACGACGATGACCTTGGTTCCGGTGACGCACTCAACCGCCAGGGCTTCGAGTGCACTCATGAGGCGGGCCTCGTCGTCGGTGTTCTCCACGACGACGAGGTTTGGCGAAGTGACACTCGCGTAATGCGCCGTCGCTTCCTTTAGGCCGCCTTCCTTGATCGTCACGGTGGCGCGAGCCATCCGGCGGTCCATGGCGGCCATGCCGATCGTCTCCTTCAACGCCGCCGAACGGCAGAACACGGCGATGTCCACCTTCGGAATCGACAGGAGCGGTGCGACCGGTTCCCGTGGGGTGTCCTGGACTTTTGCGTCGAGCTGTTTCATCTGTCCGAAATTCCGTGAAAATCGGTCAACTGCCACCGGAGCGGGACGGAACCTCGACCATCGACAGCCGCCCACCACTAACAATGCGCACGACCCCTGGTCGGTTTCCTTCCGTCTCGACAACCGGTGCTTCCAGGTTGTCGGCGACCGCCCGCAGCGCCAGCGACACGGTGCCGGAGGCTTCTGCCGCGGCGATGACGGCGATCTGCTCGGGGTCTGCCTCGAGTGTCGCGGTCTTACCGACCACCGACGTACCGTCGGCACCTTGGGAAACGGTCTGGTCGACCGCGAGCACCCGTATATTGGAAAGGATCGCACGGCTGGCCACCTTGCCGTCCTTTCCAGATGAATCCGGACGAGCGACGGTGTGGATGACGTCGACGTGGTCGTTCGGCAGGATGAAGCCGCCGGCCGTGCTCTCCGCCGTGACGCGGACGGCTATCGCCCGTTTTCCCGAAGGCAGCATGCTGGAGAGGAAACCGCTGCCGCGCTGGGCAAGCTTATCCTCGCGGATCGGCTCTCCGGCGACGAAACCGCTCTGGGCGAGCAGCCCCTTGAGCGTCGCCATCGCGTCCGGTCGTGCGCTGCGGCTGATGAACACCGGCGGGATCTCTCCCTCCCACGCCTGCCAGCGCAGGTGCGACTCCTCGAGCGTCGTGCCGCGGGCCAGCTCTTGCGCGGCGACGAGCACCTCCTGCGAGGGAGACTGTTGAACTTCGGCTGCCTCGACTGTCGGCTGATCGGTGAAGCCGAGCGCCAACCAGGATGCGGCACCGCCGGAGGCGAGTGCGAAAAGGAGAATGACCAAGCGGATCATGGTAGGACCTGTGCGTTACGGACTAAGGGAGTCCTCAGAGAAGGGCGGAGAACCAGTGGCTTTCCGGGAGCAGGAGAAGTGCCGCAGGCGCCATCGCCGCACCGTACGGAATGCCCGATTGCGGCTGGTGCAACCGGCTCGACCAGGTGTGCTTCTTCAAGACGACCGGCAGCGGCACCCTGCGGAACTGCAGCAGGGTCAGCGTGAGAACCGCGCCGAGCACCGAGGCGTAGACGACGAAATCGAGGGCAAGCCCCGGGCCGAGCCAGAGTACCGCGACGGGCAGCAGTTTTGCGTCGCCGCCGCCGATCCAGCCGAGGGCAAAGAAGGCGAAGGTGCAGGCGAGCACCGCCGAGGCGACCAGGATGCTCGACCAGATCGTGGAAAGATCGAGGCCGGCGAGCGGCGCAAGCACCGCGAAGGCGACCAGCAGAAAACCGACGAGACGGTTCGAAATCGTCATCGTCGCCACGTCCTTTACGCCGGCATAAGTCATCGTTCCGGCAAAGACTAAGAATGCGAGCCAAGCGGCGGTGGTGGAGATCATCACAAGGGCGCCTTTCACGAGGGCCGGGAAGGCCGTTTCAGGTGCTGCGGAATATGCCGTCTCCATCCCGCGGTCGCCATTCGGCCTGATGGTCTAAGCGCAGGCGGCAAGGCGAATGGAGAGGACTAGTCCAACCGGCCGAATCGCAACCGCTTCAGGTGAGGGATATATCCTCGGCCGGATCAACAGCACTCCAGGACATTCGGATGCGCAAAGGAAACAACGTTAGCGAACCCAGGAAAACGTCGCCGCGCCCGCGGCGCCTTTCGTGCGCACTCCTGGAGGACGAGGTCGGCGCCGTCGCCGTCATCGCGGCGATCGTGTTTCCGGTGCTGGTTGGCGCCATGGGGCTGGGGGCGGAAAGCGGCTACTGGTATATGGAGAGCCGCAAACTGCAGCATGCGGCGGACGTCTCGGCTCATGCCGCAGCCATCCGCCATCGAGCGGGCGACCAGCAATCGGGCCTCGAGAGCACGGCGCTGAGGATCGCACGCGCCTCCGGCTACTCGCCCGGTACCCTGACCGTCGGCACGAAGCCGGGGCTGAGCGCCGGATCCAGCAAGATCACGGTCGAGCTGACGGAGACGCATGCGCGCCTGTTCTCGTCCGTCTTCATCGGCGCGCCCGTGACGATCTCGGCCCGTGCCGTCGCCGAGGTCAAGGGCGGCTCGAACGCGTGCGTGCTTGCGCTGTCGAATTCGGCGTCCGGCGCGGTAACCGTTACCGGCTCGACCCAGGTGCAATTGTCGGGCTGCAGCGTGGTCTCCAATTCGAGCGCCGCCGATGCCTTTCTGATGAAGAACGGCAGCGCGGTGATGTCGACGGATTGTGTCTACACTGTTGGCGAAGCGGTAACGACGACGGGCCTGACGATGACCGGTTGCAGCGCGCCCGTCGAACGCGTCCCGCCGACGGCGGATCCTTTTGCCTCCGTCGCCGAACCCGACAAGCTGCATGTCGAGCAGCTTCCCTGTCGAACGCTCGCTTATACCTCGGATTCCGCCTACGCGTTCGACAAGTTTGCGAACGGGACACAGGCAATCCGGTTCTGCGGCGGACTGGAGATCAAGGGCACCATTACGCTGAAGCCTGGCCTCTATATCATAGACGGCGGCGACTTTACGGTTACTGCGGGGGCAAAGCTTTCCGGCGACGGTGTCACCCTGTACTTCACCAACGGAGCCGCCGCGAAACTGCTCGGTAACGGCGATATCGATCTCTCCGCTCCGACCACCGGGCCATTCGCCGGGCTGCTCTTCTTCGGCAGCCGGCGCGACACTGGTGTGGCCCATCAGGTGACGGGCAATTCCGAATCGAGCCTGGAAGGAAACCTCTACATTCCTACCGGCAGTATCGATTTCACCGGCAATTCAACCGTGTCCGGGGGATGCACACAGATCGTCGCGGACCAGATCACGTTCACGGGGAATTCGACGATGGAGACCTGCGCCTCGCCAACCGACGAGATCGTCGTGGGCCGAACGGTGTCGCTCGTTGAGTAGTTGGGGAACTGCCAAGGGACGGACGGCAAGCCGCTGCCGTTCTCGTCCTCCGTCTCGCCGGTTTCTTCCCGGATGCTGACTTGGTAGACACCGTCAACGCGGGTTGGGTCTATATCCTGGTCCGCTTAGGCAGGCTTCAGTACTGGCGATGAATGATCCAGTGACCAAGATGCGAGATAACCGGAGACCTTCCAGAACAGGAGAGCTAGGGCGACACCGACAATGCCGTCACATGCATAATGCCATCCGAGTTGGACTGACCCAATCCCTATTATGACCGCAAAACCGGTTCCGGCCCAGCGTCGAAGACGTCCCATGCCCCATGTTACGCAGGCGATTGTCACGGCAAAGACGACGTGCAGGCTCGGCATGGCAGAGATTCCGGAAATCGCCCCGATTTCACTCGTATAGGCGACCCAGAGGCCTTTCTGAGCAGTCAGCGCCCAGACCATTTGAGTCTCCAAATTCACGTGCTCAAGCAGCTGCATCAGCGGGGCATAAGTGTTATCGCCTGTTAACGGCTCTACGAAGCACGGCCCGACCGATGAAAAGGTGATCGCAAGAATATTGCCTGCAACAAGCCATCCTAGCAGGGCCGAGTACATGAAGCGCAAGCGCAAGAAATGATTGGAGGTCCACGCGGCCCACACCAGGGCGCACGCAACGAGAATGAGCCACAGGTTATAGAAGAAGTTTATGACGATAATCGCATAGGCGTTGCCGAAGAGCGCACTTGTGAGGATATATGGATCGACTCCGCCAAAAATTGCACGGTCGATTTCGATGAAGACAGGATCCCAGGAGAATGGATTGATGGCAGGTATCGTTGACTTGATCGTCGCAAAGACCGTGATCATCCCAATGAATATTGCCATCGAGTGAAGCGCATGGGCATAGCGGTCGTCCCGGACCAGAACATCACGCATGTGCTTGATCAATGCCGCGGTCGGCTGCTCTCTCCGCTCGATCAAAAACCGAACGACAGTCCACAGCATATAACACATCACGTAAACCAGCATCGCCATGAACGACAGCTGAAGGTAGAACTTGCCGGTCCGGTAGTATGGCTCAACTCCCAAATACCAGACCAGCCCACACATGGAAGAAATGTGCAATAGCAGTATCAAATGGGCAAGGCGGTAATCGGCCTTTGTTCGCCCCATAGCAGAAAGGAACGCTCTCATCGTTGTAAAACCAATAGATTATTTCCCCAATCGGCAGTTGATCTGAATTCTTTTAAGCGGTCAACTCGCCCGTATTTATTAGTCACTGCTCCGTTAATGTTGCTATTTTGCGATTCTTGCTTTTCGTCTGAATGGTTTTAGGAGTTAGGCAAGACCCGGCCGCAGGGCCATCATGGTGAGCGCGGCTGCGGCCATGATGACGCCGTAGGGAATCTTTCGCGTCGTACGAATCTCTTCCACGCGCATCACCACGGACAAGTGGGCCAATTGCAGCGGCATCGGCAACTTGAGGATGAGGAGCGTCACCACGCCCCCGATCAGCAGGAAGACCGCAAAGGGCAGCATGCCATGCCAGCCTATGAAGAGGCCGATCGGCAGAAACAGCTTGGCGTCACCCGCGCCGAAGAGCTTGAACGACCATAGGCCAAATCCAATGGCGAAGAGCAGCAGCCCGGCTCCGACATCGCCGGCAATGCCCGACGAGGAGAAGAGGGCCGCGCCGACATCTTCAGCCGTCAGCAACTGCAGGGCAGTATAAAACCCATAAACGGCGACAAGAGCCAGCACGATTAGGTTCGGTATTTTCCAGAGCCGGAAATCGCTCCAGGCGGCATAAAATAAAAGTAATACTTTTGTCACAATTAAGATGTTGATTGCGGAAATCATCTTTATCGTACTCCATACGCAGTCAAACTGATTATTTTTAAGAAATTACCGAAGGGATCTAATCCGTATGGGCTATTTAAAACCGACTATATAATTCAGGGGACGCCAATTTCTATACCGCTTTTCACGCCGCAAAGCCAGAGATATTCGTTTATTATCTTAACCATAAGCAACCTCCTCCGAAAATTGCTAAATATAATGATTGACGATCCAGAAATTAACAGTTTATTAATCAAGGCAGTCGGAGAGATGGTCTCAACGGCGGCGCGGCCCGGGGAATTTTGCGGCACGCGAAGTATATTTGAAAGGAATTTCTCGATGAAAGCTTTTGTAGCTAAGGTATCCGCTTTCGCGCGGGAAGAAGACGGTGTTGCACTGACTGAATATCTTATTCTCTTGGCCTTGCTCGTCGGTGGTGTGATCGGGACCGTCACGGCCGCAGGCGGGAACCTGAGCGATGCTTGGGGCTCATGGGGATCGTGGTGGATGAACTCAGTATCGACCGATGCTATCGTTACTCAGTGAAGTTTGGTAGAATCTAAGGAGGGGTTTGTTAATCCCTCCTTAGCAATTTGATTATTGAAGAAAATGTATTTTAGCATGTATGGAGTTGTCGGCGATGCGTACTTCGACGGTCACCAGTCTTGCTGTCGCCATTTTACTTGCTTCTGCGGCGGTCTTCGGGACACGCACTTATCTCGCGGAACAACAGGCTCGACTTGCAGCAGCTAATTCCGTAAAGGCTCCGGAAAAGACCCTCGTGGTTGCCGCCAAGCCCATGCGCTTCGGCGATCGGGTTTATCCGGAGAGCCTGAAAACCATCCCTTGGCCGACCGGCGAACAGCCGGAAGGTTCGTTTCAGACAATCGAGTCGGTGATCGGTGACAAGGACGAGCCTCGCTACGCCATGGAGGCGATCGATCCCGGCGAGCCGGTGCTTTCTTCCAAGATTACCGGGACCGGCGAGCGCGCCACTCTGTCGGCGGCGCTCGACCAGGGCATGAAGGCCGTTTCCATTCGCGTCAACGACGTTCTGGGCGTCGCTGGTTTCGTGAGGCCGGCGGATCGTGTCGATGTTCTGCTGACCCGGGTCGTCCGGCGACAGAACAACAGTGAACAGACTTATGTCGACGTGCTGCTCCAGGGCGTTAAGGTCCTGGCGGTCGACCAGACCGCCGATGAGCGCAAGGACGAGCCTTCTGTCGTAAAGACCGTCACCTTCGAGGTCACGACCGACGAGGCGCAGCGGTTGACGCTGGGAGCGAGCATCGGCACGCTTTCTTTGGCTTTGCGCAATATCGCCTCATCCAATGTCGAGCAGACGCGGCCGATCACGGTTGCGGATCTCGGCGGCGGACTGATCTCCGCCGACCTCAGCGCGGATCTCGCGAAAAATGAAGACGGGCGATTCGAGACCATCGAAAATCTGGTGCGCAAGGTCGGCGACGAGCTTGGAAGCCGGATCGATTCCGTCGAAGACAAAATGAAACAACCTGTTAAAGAAAAACAGGTACAGATTGCAGAGCGAAAAGCAGAACCACTCTTGCCCGTAGAGCCAAAATGGGCCACGGTCGGCGTCTGGAACTCGACGAAGCGCGAAGAGCACCGAGTCGGCATGGTCCAGTGAAGCGAGGGGAGCGGCTTTTTTGCCCGCAGGCGCTGTGGCTGAACGAGGAGCGGAGGCTGAAGCGGGAATGTCCAGGGGACTCATGAAGGGGGCGGCAAGAGCCGGAACCCTCGCGGCGGTAGCCGCGGCAATAATTGCCTATAGTGGAGGACCCGGTGTTGTGGGTCCCGCCAAGGCCCAAGAAAAATTCGTAAGCCTCACCGGCTCGGTCCAGCAGGTGACGCTGGCGCCAAACGACACGATTACAGTCAGGACCGGCAAGCCCTTCGGCGATCTGGTCATTGGCAGCGCCGAGATGATCGACGTGGTGCCCCTTTCCGACCAGTCGCTGTTCATTCGCGGCAAGCAGACGGGTGCTACTAATATCTCCGTCTATGACGACAATAAGGCGCTTGTCGGTGTTATCGACGTGCGGGTCGCCGCCGACTTCACTGAAGTTGCATCGGCGATCCGCTCCACCGCCCCCTCGGCGCAAGTGCGGGTGTTCAACTCCAATGATCGCATTCGCCTGACGGGGACGGTTCGCGATGCGGTCGAACTGCAGCGGGTGGTTGAAATTGCTCAATCCTATTCGGCGGAACCGGTCCTGAACCAGCTGCGTGTTGCCGAATCGCAGCAGGTGATGCTGGAAGTTCGCGTCATCGAAGCTTCGCGCCAGACCGGCCGCGATCTCGGCATCGGTTGGTCCGGTCAGGGCAGGAACGGCATCGGCAAGGCGACGACCAGTCAAGGTATTACCGTCGATGATGATGGTAATCTTGCTCGAACGCTCGGGGACGCCGCGGGTGCGGCGACCGGCATGCAGCCCTTCGGCCAGCTGATTGCCAAGGTGTTGGAAATTTCCGGCGGCCAGATCGACATTGTCATCAACGCGCTAGAGCAGAAGGGCCTGGTGCGCCGGCTGGCGCAGCCGAACCTGATCGCCATGAGCGGTGAAACCGCAAGCTTCCATGCCGGCGGCGAAGTCCCGATCCAGTCGACTGTCGCGAACGGTGCGACGCTTGCGACCGAGACCGACTACCGGCCTTTCGGCGTACGGCTCACTTTTTCGCCGGTGGTGCTCGATGGCGGGTTGATCAGTCTCAAGATCGAACCCGAAGTTTCCGAAATCGACCCTTCCATCAGCGTCAACGGCAATCCCGGCTTCATCTCGCGCGCAGCAAGCACGACTGTCGCGCTGCGCGACGGCCAGAGCTTTGCGATGGCCGGCCTGCTGCAATCGGTCAATGCCAAGGACGTTCAGCAATTGCCGTGGCTCGGGCAGGTTCCGGTGATCGGCGCACTGTTCCGCTCGACGAGCTTCCTGAAAAGGGAGTCGGACCTGGTCATCGTCGTCACTCCGCATATCGTGCGGCCGTCGAAGCCCGGCGAAGACCTCTATAGCCCGCTCGAACAGACGCGTTCGTCCAACGACGTCGAGCTGTTTGCCCTCGGCATTCTCGAGGTGGACAAGGACATGCTGCGTCGCTTCCGCAATGGCGAAGGCGTCAAGGGGCCCTATGGCCACCGTCTCGATCTCGACGTGGGAGGCGCAGTTGTTCTTTCCAAGAAGTAAGCGCGCATTCCTCGCTATCGCCGCCGTCGGCCTTCTCTCCGGCTGCGCCGACTATTTGAACCACCGCGATTCGATCACCTTCGGGCTCGGCAATGCGGTGGAGGCCAACAAGGGCATCCACACACAGGATCCGTTCCCGCGGGCGGCGTACAACACGCAGATCAACAGCGACGGCAAGGTGATTTACCGCGCGATCGGCGGCTATCAGGGCGGCAGACAGTCGAGCGCGCCGCCGCCATCAGCGGTGATCCTGCCGGTGGCCACGCCGCCGAACGGAACAGCCAGGTAGACTGCGTAGTATTGAAGGAACGGCACTGAGCCGGATGGGAATAAGAAATAGAAATACCAAATTGAACGTAATACTGGGTCTAGCCCAGGTCCCAAGATCATAAAGACGACACGGAATTTAACGGATTTTATTAGCTGAGACACGGGATGCGAGCGAATTGCCGCTCATGATTTTCAAAGTCCCGTTCTCGTTTTTTAAGCATGTCGTTGCCCCGAAAACTTTGATGCCTCGGCAACGAATCAGAATCTCGGCGGAAACCGCCGTGATCCGAGGAGCATGCCAATGTTGTTGCGTAAGGCTATTAAACGCTTCCTGGATGACAATCGTGGCTACGTCATCGCCTTGACGCTGATTTCCATGCCACTCCTGCTCGGTTTTTCGCTGCTCGTCATCGATGTCGGCCGCACCGGCAATCTTCACACCGACCTGCAGAATGCGGTGGATGCCATGGCCCTTGCCGGCGCCCGCGAGCTCGACGGACGCGACGATGCGATTACCCGCGCCGATGCGGCAATCGAGGCGCTCGCCAACAGTGCCGCGTTCGGCGGCGGCGGCACCGGCATGCAACTCGGCTCGCACATCACCGTCACCTATGATGCAGGCAATGATGCCGGAAGCACTGTAACGGTCATCTACCTCAAGGAGATCCCGGCCGACGACGACAATCCGATCGAGGCCTCGATGATGGCGGCGGATGCGAACGAAGCGTCTTATGCTTGGGTTATTGCGAAACCGCAGGCGATGACGACGATCTTCCCGGTCCCAGTCGGGCTCAACCGCGATACCATCAATGTCTCCGCCGATGCCGTTGCTGTCTATCGCTCCAGCGCCTGCGATGTCACGCCGATCTACATCTGCAATCCGTTTGAGCCGGCCGGCAACACAAGCGCGACCGCCAACGAGGCGGCGGCCGAGGCGCTGCATACCAACTTTGCCGCCGGTAATCTGTATGGCCGCCAGATTGAGCTTCACAGCACCTCCTCGTCGGCGCCGGGCCCGGGCAACTTCGGCTTCCTGGCGACCTATGGCAACGGTGCAAACGTGCTCGCCGAGGCGCTCGCCACCGGTTCGCCGGGTGTGTGCTACAAGCAGGACGCGTTAGAGACGAAGACCGGCGCGATGGCGGGACCGGTTGAGGCGGGACTGAATACGCGCTTTGGCTTGTATTCCGGCTCATTCGGCAATGCACGCAGCGACGGACGTTACCGACCCGCTCGCAACGTGCGCTCTGCCCAGAACCAGACGGGCGGCGCCAACAAGATCTGCGGCGAATACAACCCGCTCATGAGCGGCGCCACCGTCGGCAACGTAACCAAGGCCGTGCCGCTCGGCTACGGCGCGTCGATGACCTCGCTGGCCGGCGGAAAGATCAGCGGCGGCAATGACTGGCAGTACAACAGCTACTGGAACGTTGCCCAAGGGAGCGGCGCTCCTTCCGTCAGCACGATCCTCAGCAATCATTCAAGCTATCCGTCGCCGACCGGCTCTCCGTCGCAGCCCTCCGCCTATGATGTCTACCGCTACGAGCTCAATAATTCCGCGATGATCAACCATGCCTCGGCCAGCGGCGAGACGGGCGCACCTCTAACCGGCGGTCAGTGCTACACCGGCCCCGATCTTTCAAACTATACGAGCGGCGACTATGGCGACCGGCGCGAGATCTTCGCCGCCATCGTGAACTGCGGCTACGAAAATGCCGTCGGCCATCTGAACGGCCACAAGGAGACGGAGGCCGTCGCCTTCGCCCGCCTGTTCCTGACCAAGCCGGCGATCAAGGCCGGCAGTGAGCGCTACCTTTCGCTCGAAATGATCGACATTACCGGCAAGGGCGGCCGCGGCACGCTCGACGAGTTCCTCCGCGAAGAAGCGGAGTTGGTCCGATGAACGCATTTAGAAAAATCTTTCGCCGTCGGTTGCAGTTCTATTTCTGGTTGAACGAAGATGCGGCTGTTCTTACTGAGACGATCATCGTGGTGCCATTCGTCACCGTGTTTGCAGCGGGCATCCTGGAGTTCGGCAACCTCTTCTGGGAGCGGATGCAGATCGATGCCGGATTGCGCGACGCCGGACGCTATCTGGCCCGGTGCCGCCCGACGTCGCCGACCTACACATCGACCTGCTCGCAGGCGACGGCGAAACTGATCGCCTTCTATGGAACGCAGAGCCCGGCAGACAGCGCTGTCCTGCGCGTTCCCGGCTGGGGGCCCACCCTTGCCGACATCACGGTCAACGCAGTTGGTGCCGACGGAACGTTCACGATCGAAACCGCGCACCTCTACGAGGCCTCGCCACTGTTTGGTTGGCTCGGCATTGACGAAATCACCATCAGCGCCTCGCATGAAGAGAGGTATATGGGATGGTAATCTCTCGATTCCTCAAGCCTTTTCGGCAGGACGAAAGCGGTGTTGCCCTTACCGAAGCGCTGATCACGTTCCCGATCGTGATGCTGATGTTCGCAACCTTCATCGAATTCGGCTACGCGATGTCGCAATGGAACCAGACCGTCAAGGCACTGCAAATGGGGGCGCGGCTCGCGGCGGTCTCCGATCCGCTCACCAGTGACTTTGACGACGTGTTCCCGACAGAGGCCGACGATCCGCTCGACAACGGCGATGCAACGCCGAACGACGCGACGATTTTTTCGACCTGCGGTCCGGACCTTGCCAATTGCAGCGATGAGCTGAGCCGGATCGTGCTCGGCAGCGACGGCGTCTGCGGGACGGCGGGCGATCCGCGCCCCGGAATCTGCGACGTCAACTGGCGCATCAAACCGGAAAACCTGGTGGTGACTTATCAGCGCTCCGGGCTGGGCTACTGGGGCCGGCCCGAAGGCCCGGTGCTGACCATGCGCCTCGAAGTCCGTGATGTAACCCTCGAAATGCTCTTTCTCGGGCCCTTGCTCGGACTCGACGAAATCGCGGTTCCGGCCCATCCGGTGACGATCACGACCGAAGACCTGCAAACATGCTCGACGTGCTAAAACCTTGATACAGCGTGGGGATGCGAAATGACAGCGCATATGAACTTCGTAGCGACCACAAAGATCCTTGTCCTTTCAGACGACGCGGCGGCGGCAAGTTTCATGCTCGACACCTTCGGCTCGCTTTCGCGCTACGACGTACGGCACATGGCGTTGAAGGCGCTCGGCGAAAAGGGCCGGGTCGACACGACGCAGTTCGACATGATCGTTCTCGACATCGACAACGGCGAGGTCCTGCAACGGCCGGAGCTTATCGCGTTCCGAAGCAACAACCGCAACATCCCGCTCGTGGTCGTCTCCGAAGAGCTGCGGGACGACAGGCTGCGGCTTCTCTTCCGCCTGAACGGCAACGACTGGCTGAAAAAGCCCTTGGAACGCCGTGCACTGATCGACATGATCTCCCTGCATGCGCCGACAGCCGGCGCGAGCGACAGCCGCGTCCATGCCGTCGTCTCAGCGGTCGGCGGGGCAGGGGCCAGCGTGATCGCTTCGTCGATCGCCCATATTCTGGCGCAGCCGACGAAGAATTCCGCACCGCGGGTCAATCTGTTCGACCTCGACTTTTCGTCCGGGTCGCTCGGACAGTATCTCAATCTCGTCAATGACTACGATCTGGTGCCGGTCATTGCCAATCCATCGCGGGTCGACGTCGAATTCGTCGATCTGGTGCGCAAGCGCCATTCGGGCGGCTTTTCGCTGCTGTCCTTCAAGCAGCCGTCCGTTCTCCTCTCGCCCAAGGGGGCGGAACTCGTGCTGCGCATGCTCGATGTCGTCGCCTTCGAGAGCGACCAGACCGTCCTGGACGTGCCCTACTACCAGACGCCATGGAAGGATGACGTGCTCGCATCGGTTAACAGCGTGACGATCGTTACGGAAATGACGATTCCGGCGCTTCACCAGGCAAAGGATCTGTTCCTCAATCTCACGCGGCTGCGTGGCAGTTCCGATTCCATTTTCGTCGTCATCAACAAGCACCGCAGCAGCCTGTTCAGCCTGGGGCTCCGCCGGCAACAGGTCGATAAGGTGTTCACGGACACCCCGGCACATCTCATCGACTATGACTGGGAAACGCTGAGCGAGGCACTCAACCGCGGCGTGCTGCCCTTCGAGGTTAATGCCCGTTCTCACTTCTGCCGCGGTGTCGGCAAACTCGGAGCACTCGTACGATGAGGGCGCGCTTGATGGAGAACAGGATGCCAGGGCGGCGGGCGAGATTGCGGAACTGGATGATGTGCGCAGCGCTGGTCCTTGGCTTGGTTGACCTCGCCGACGAAGCGGGGGCCAACCAGCAGGTGCCGCGAAGCCTCGGGCCGAGCACGGCAACCATTGTGACCGCAGAGCAGAGCCATCCGCCGGGCACCATTGTCGTTCTCAGCGACAAGCGGACGCTCGATCTCGTTCTCTCCCGCGATCGTGCTCTCCGCTACCGGATCGGAGTCGGCCGCGACGGCTTCCGTTGGAGCGGCGTGGTGAAAGTCGGAAGAAAGACCGAATGGCCCGACTGGCGACCGCCCGCCGAGATGAAGGCGCGGGTGCCGGGACTTCCGGAACTCGTTCCCGCAGGGCCGTTCAATCCTATGGGCGCGCGCGGGATCTATCTCTACCGAGGCAACGCGGACACGCTTTACCGCATCCACGGCACGAACGAGCAGTCGACGGTCGGTGAATTTGCCTCCTCCGGCTGTTTCCGCATGAGCAACGCCGACGTCATCGATCTCTACAAGCGCGTGAAGGTCGGGGCCACGGTGGTCGTCAAGTAGTTGTAAGGAGTAAGGCTGATGGCGAACGGGTTTATAGGACGCTTTTACAAGCAGCCGCCGCAGGAGAGTGCGGAGCTCAGGCAGATTGCCGAGATTGCCGCCAATGGTGCAGCCGCGGTCGCTGCCGTGCCGAAGGAAGCGGTTACCGAAGCGACCGCGGAAGAGCAGGGGCCGCTCGGCCTTGATATGGTATCGGAGAGGGTCAACCTGCACCGCCACCTCTTGGACCAGATCAATCTAGGCATCCTTGACACACTCGACGAGGAAGAGATTGCCGCCGAGATCCGGCCGCTGGTCAAGGAATACATCCGCCGCAACAACTCACCGTTGAATGCCAAGGAAATCAACGACCTCGTCCGCGACATCACTGACGAAATGCTCGGGCTTGGGCCGATCGAACCGCTGCTGGCCGATGAAACCGTCGCCGATATCCTGATCAACGGCCACAAAAGCGTCTATGTGGAGCGCCGCGGTCAACTCGAGAGCACCGCGGTCCGCTTCAAGGACGAGGATCACCTTCTTCGGGTGATCAACAAGATCGTCTCTGCCGTCGGGCGACGGGTCGATGAATCGACACCGATGGTCGACGCCCGCCTCAAGGACGGCTCGCGCGTCAACGTCGCGATCCGGCCAATCTCCGTCGACGGGCCGCTCGTTTCCATCCGCAAATTCACCCGCAAGCCGCTGACGCTCGAGCGCCTCGTCGAATATGGCGCCATGGCGGATCAAATGCGCATTCTGCTCAGCGCAGCGGTCAAGGGCAGGGTGTCGATGATCATCTCGGGCGGTACCGGCTCGGGCAAGACCACTCTGCTCAATGCACTTTCCTCGCAGATTTCGGAGAAGGAGCGGCTGATCACCATCGAGGATGCCGCGGAACTGCAACTCCAGCAACCGCATGTCGGCCGCATGGAAACCAGGCCGCCGACGCTCGACGGCCGCAACGAGATCCGCCAGCGCGAACTCCTGAAGAACGCGCTGCGCATGCGGCCGGACCGCATCATCGTCGGCGAAGTGCGTGGCGAGGAGGCGTTCGACATGCTGCAGGCGATGAATACCGGCCACGAAGGATCGATGACCACCATTCACGCCAATACGCCGCGCGATGCGGTGAGCCGCCTCGAGCAGATGGTCGGCATGGCCGGTATGCCGATGTCGCAGCTGAGCGTCCGCTCGCAGATCGCTTCGGCGATCACGATTATCGTCCAGGTGCAGCGACTGAGCGACGGCAGCCGCAAGGTCGTTTCGGTCTCCGAGATCACCGGCATGGAAGGCGAGGTCGTGCAGATGCAGGAGATCATGCGCTTCAAGAAGACCGGCACCGACGAACATGGCCGCATTCGGGGTGAGTTCCGCGCCACCGGCCTACGACCGCGTTTCATCGAGGAATTCGCCGAAGTGGGAGTCATCATTCCCCCGGCGATCTTCGAACCCGGCAAACCACTTCACACGGGACCCGGCAAGCCATGACCCTCATCCTCCTCTATGCCGCCGTATTCGTCGCCGCGCTGGTCGCTGCAGAAGCGCTGCTGCGCAGCTATTTCCGAAGCTCGGAGCGCCACAAGGCGGTGAACCATCGCCTGAGCCTCATCGAGGGGAGCGAGGACCATCGCGAGACCTACCACGAGATGCTGAAGGCACGCGGCGTGGACGGGGACTCTCGGTGGCAGCCCCTGACGCAGCGGCTACGGCGGTACTATGTGCAATCCGGCATCAAGTTCAATGCCAAGCGATTTGCCCTCTACGGCGCCGCCGCCGCCATGGGCATCTGGCTGGCACTTCAGTTTCTCCTGCCAAGCAACCTCGTCCGGATCCCGCTCTTCCTTGCTATCTGCCTGCTAGTGCCCGCGGTTGTCGTCTGGCGGGTGCGCGCCAGGCGCATGCACAAATTCGCAGAAAAGCTGCCGGAGGCGCTCGACGTCGCCAACCGGAGTCTGGCGGCGGGACACCCGCTTCCAGCGGCGATCGCGCTCGTGGCACGTGAAATGCCGGACCCGGTCGGCACCGAATTCGGCCTTCTGTCGGACGAACTAACCTATGGTGTCACGCTCGACGACGCGCTCATGAACCTCAACGACCGCGTCGGCGTCGAAGACCTCAACCTCCTGGCCATATCGCTCAGCGTCCAGGCTGGGACCGGCGGCAACCTCGTCGAGATCCTGCAAAATCTCTCGAAAACGCTCCGCGATAGGTTCATGCTGAAGGCGAAGGTCAAGGCGATCTCCGCGGAGGGGCGCATCACCGCGATCTTCATGTCGATCTATCCGTTCCTGCTCTACGGCATGATCAAGGCGCTGTCGCCGACCTATTTCGATCCACTCTGGAACAGCGGCTACGGCACCACGATCGTTTCGGGGCTGCTCGTCGTAATGGCGATCGGCAACGTCATTCTCTATAAAATGGTCCACTTCGAGTATTGAGGCGCCGCCATGTGGAACGAGTACGGTATATACCTCATCGTCTTCTTCTCGGTCATGATCTTTTCCGCCGCCGCCTCGGAAGTCGTTTTCCGGCGGCGCGAGGTGGGTGTCCGGCTTTCGGAGGCCAAATCGCGGGTGACGGGCAATGATATCGTGGATGGCGCGATGGCGGATCTCGGCGAGGCCGAGAACCGCCTGATCCGCCGCTATTTCGAGATCACCCGACACGACACCAACGTGAATTCCACGCAGAACCGGCTCATTCGCGCCGGTTATTTCAGCGCCAATTCAGTCACCACCTTCCAGGCGATCCGCGCGATCGTCTGCATCGGTATGATGGTCATGACGGTCTGGGCGTTCAACCGCTTCTTCCCCGAGACGACGCGGATGATGACCTTGCTTGTCGGCATGTTCGCCGCCGGCACGACCTTTATTCTGGTGAATATCTACATCGATCGGCGCGGTGACGCGAAGGAGCGCGAGTATCGCCGTCTCTTCCCGGATTTCATGGACATGCTGATCGTCTGCCTGGATGCGGGCATGAGCCTTGAAGCCGCGGCAAACCGCGTCGCGCGGGAATTCGTAAGCAAGAGGAAGGACTTCGGTCTGCATCTTTCGATCATGATGCTCGAAGTGCGTGGCGGCCGCAGGCTGCGCGAAGCGCTTGCCAATCTCGCGGCGCGGCTCAGAATCGACGAGGCGCGGGCACTTGCGGTGCTTTTCCGCCAGTCGGAAGAACTCGGAACCAGCGTCACGCAGACGCTCAGGGTTTATAGCAAGGAAATGCGCGACATGCGCGTCGTCCGGGCGGAGGAAAAGGCCAATGCATTGCCGATCAAGATGCTGCTGCCGCTCGGCGCCTTCCTGTTTCCGGTAAGTCTTGTCATCGTTTTGGTGCCGGTCGTCATTCGCGTCATCAGTCTCATCGTCGGCCTGACGCCCGGCGGTTAGGGAAAAGCGGGGTTCCCATGCATTCGCTCAATCAGGTTCATGAAGATAGCGCTCCGGAACTTGACGCCCGTATGCCGCTGGCGCCGATGAGCGTGGAAGAAACGGGGCTCGAGTTCTCCTTTCTGCTGCGGCTCGCCGCAAAGTGCGCGACCGAGCAGGACACGGTGACGCCATCGCATCTGGCGGAACGGATGAAACTGCCCAAGGCGGTGATCAATCTTCTGGTCAAGGAACTGGTGAAGCTCGCCTATATGGAGGCAAGGGGTCTGGCCGGGGAGGACGTGAGGTCCGACATCCGATACGCGCTTTCGACCAAGGGCATGGAATATGCCCATGCAGCCATTCGCCAGTCCTCCTATGTGGGGCCGGCGCCGGTCTCGCTCGACGCCTTTTGCCGCCAGCTCGGCCTGCAGTCCATTCACCATGAGCGCGTGACCCAGGAAGGACTGCTCGCCAGCCTCGAGGGGCTGGTGCTGTCACCGTCGCTGGTCGAGAAGCTGGGTCCCGCTATGAATTCGGGGCAATCCATCCTGCTTTACGGCCCGCCCGGTAACGGCAAGACCAGCATCGCCGAGCGCACCTCGCGCCTGTTCCGACAGACGATCTGGGTGCCCTATGCCATCGAGGTCGGCGGTTACGTCATCAGCTTCTACGACGAAGCGGTTCACCAGCCGGTGAACGGGATGCCCTATCCGAAGGCCGATCAGCGTTGGGTCGAATGCCGGCGTCCGGTGATCAAGACCGGCGGCGAACTGACGCTCGACCTGCTCGACCTCGCCTACAGCGAAGGCTCGACGGTGTATGAGGCGCCGCTGCATCTCAAGGCCTCCGGCGGTGTCTTCATCATCGACGACTTCGGCCGCCAGCAGGTGATGCCGCAGGCGCTCATCAACCGCTGGATCGTGCCACTCGAGCGCGGCTACGACTTCCTGACCCTGCATACGGGCAAGAAATTCAAGGTTCCTTTCGATGAGCTCGTTGTCTTCTCGACCAACATTGCCCCGAAGGAACTTTCCGACGAGGCTGGGCTGCGGCGGCTGAAATACAAGATATTCGTCAACAATCCTTCTCGAGAAGAATATATCCAAATATTCGAGGCCTATGCGCGAGGCGTGGCAGTAGAGATGTCTGTGTCGGACTTGGAGCTGTTCTACGATCGGAAATACGGTGGCGAATCACTGGGCTCCTGCTACCATCCGAAGTATCTTCTCGACTTTATCGGGTCCTATTGCGCGTTCAACGGATTGCGAAAGGTCGCATCGCTGGAGATGCTGGAACGGGCGTGGGAAGGGGTCTTCACGGCGGACTAGCCGTCGGGCGGCGGAAAGATTCATGGGTATCGAGGCGGAGCACTTGCCTCGGCAACATCTGCCCCGACGTCCCGGGGATTTGGTAGTTCGGGGGCCACGGCCCGGTTTGGGGCGGAGTAAGGTGATGGTTGGCATGGCGAATATCGAGATCGAACCCGACGCGCGACGCGAAAAAGCGGATGAGCCTGTACGAAAACGGGCTGCGCCATTCATTGCTCTGGCACTGGTGTTTCTGCCGCTGAACGCCGGTATACTGCTCTACACGGCCAAGAACGCAGCAGACGTCCGAGAAAGCCGCGAAACACTCGCAGGCGTGAAGCGCTCCATTGACGGACTGAAGCTTCAACTCGAAAAACAGAGCCGCAACATCGCCAGGGTCGCAGGAGCCGATGAACTGGCGATCGTTCGCCAGCGGGTTGAGAACCTGCAGAAGGCGGTCTCGGAGCTGGACGACGGAATGCGCTCGGGCCTTCCGAGTTCCGGCGGCTCGGTTATCCTGAGCGCCCCGGGCAAGGGGGCGACGCAGCGCCTCGAGCCCTCGCTGACTACGGCTGCCACGGAGTTGCAGCCCCAGGACGGCAGCCTGCCCGCTATCGGGAGCGAGGGCGCCCCATCCAACTTGCCGCGTTACGAAAGATCGATTTCGCCGGAAGGCAAGTTGATCCTGCGGAAGGTGCGATAGCCGAAGCTATGTGGCAATCAAAGCGGCGAGAACGCGCAGGCTACAGCGGCGGCGTGTGACCGGAAAACATGCGATAGAACTGAAGCAGTTCTTAACTTGTAGCCGGTCCAAGAATTGATCGACAGACATGCGGCAATTAAAAAAACTACAGCGCCGCGCGTCTGATAAGACGCGCGGCGCTGTAGGGTTTTTACGAAACATGCGGTCGGCAGTCCGCCGGCTATTACCGCTGCGCGTATTTGACGCTGTTCTTCATCAGCTCGAGATTGCGCGCCGTCGTCTCATTCGCAGGGTCGAGCTCATACGCCTTGAGAAAGTATTGGCGTGCGCGCGGCAAGTCGCCGCGCAGAAGATGGGAATAGCCGACATTGTTGTAATAAACCGGACTCTTGCCGATCATCTTGGAGAGTTGCTGATAGGCCCGATCCGATGTGTCGAACCGTCCGATCATGTCAGCAGAGGCAGCGAAGCCGAGCCAAGCAGCGGGGTCCTGCGGAAAAACGGCAACCGCACGTTTATAGATGGCGTAGGATTTGCCGTAGTTCTTTTCCTTGAACTGCAACTTGCCGGTCGGGATCAGTTCGTCGTTCTTGTAGAAGGCGACGGCCGAGTCGTCCTCAAGGGTTTTGGCACTATCGCCAAATGCCGCAACGTCGTCGAAAGCAGCCGATTGGCATCCGCAAACGAAGAGCGCGACCAACAGCAATGGCGAAAGACGACCAAGTCGTGACTGAGTTTGATAGGTCAATATTCATCCCCTAAACACTGGGCCAACCTAGACTCACGCTCGCTCGCGCTCACGTAAAATCTTATGCGATAGAAGCTAACAAATAAAGAATTCGCGCCATGAGTCGCCATAAAGAGACACATGCCTCCGGCCGCGATGGCGCTGCCTGAGGGAAGCTTGCGTCCAGCCAGTTGCTTGCCGCCGGCCAAGCCGAGCGGGAACCCCGGAGAGGGAGCGAGTTGAAGATGCCGGTCGTGCTTTGCTCTCGCTCGTCTGCTTGCGACGTTGGTGGTGCGAGCAATCGTAAGCGCGCGAGCTCCGCATTCCCGGCATGAAGGAAGCTTCACAACCGCATTCCGCCTACAGCAACAACTGTAGCCGCAAAGTTTGAATACCCTCATCCTGCGCGGCAATCCCGGCAGGATCGAAGGGTATTTTGGGGCGCGACGTCTCTCCTTGTGAAAAAACTGCTTTGCTCCGGGCGCGTCACAACAGGCGGCAAAAGGCAATCGTTCCGCAGCCCGGGAATTCCCGCGCATCCGGCCACTCTTCTCGGGTGCGACGGCAGACGCGGCGCGCGGCTGCCCGATTGAACCTTCGGGGATTTCTGAACCGCAATTACCGTGAGGCGAGCGTTGACGCAGCATTCTGACCGAATGAGCGCGCTCATTAGGCGCCATACTCTGGTTGACGGCGATCTGAGCTAGTCCATCGTGAGTAGAAATGAACGGTGCGATAACTATCGGAACTTAGCGATAATGACAATGGCGCTCGTTAATAGTATCGATAAAACACAATTAGACCAAGTATTGATTGTTCAAGAGCGTGCCAGTTCAATAATTAAATTTCTTTTTCATGAGGTCGAATAGTATCAACACGTAATCAGCAAGATCTGAGAGTGCTAAGGAGGGCAAAATGGAACGCAAGAGCTCGACCCTGAGCAATACTGAAGAGCGCAATAAGGCGTTGCCGAAGAAAAACAAGGTCGTCATTCTCGCCAAGGCCGATCTGTTGTCCGAGTGTCTGACGCAGGCGATCAGCATGCGTTTTCAAGGTCAAGACGTCGTAAGCCTTCCCGATACCGAGGGTCTTTTGACCAGCAATCTTATCGGCGTAAGCCTGATCATGCTCTATCGTCTGCCGGCGGCAGTATTTCCATCAATCATGAGGACGATTCACGAGCTCCATCCAAATGCTGCGATCGGCCTGATGGTGCAGAATGCGGACGAACTCGACTCGTCAATTGCGGAACTTGTCGACGAAGGGTTGCTTCAAGGCGTCCTGCCCCTGAATCTCAATCTCGACGTATGCCTCAGCGCCATCGATCTCTTGATGAAGGGCGGCGAGCATTTTCCCGCTGCATTGCTTCGGTGTCTGGTGCCGAGAGCGCTCGCAGGGGGCGGCGTTGTCGCGCAAAAACAGGCGATTTCGGAAGATATCAATATGGAACGCGAGGCCGACATTGCCCCAAGCCTCCTGAGCGCGCGAGAGATCCAGGTTCTCGATCTCGTATGCAAGGGCACACGGAACAAGATCATCGCAGATCGTCTCGGGCTTGCCGAAAACACCGTCAAGGTGCATGTCCGCAACATCTACCAGAAGATGAAAGTGCGCAATCGGACGGAGGCGGCGTCGCGCTACTTGGAAGCGACGCTGGTTTCGCCTCGCTCCGCACCAGTCGCGCGGAACGCCCTGACCCAAGTGTCGGCTTGAATGTCGTGGCTCCGCGACTACAGCGCTGCGCGTCTTACCAGTCGATCGTGAACAACAGGCGGACTTAAAAGCGGCGAATTCCCTCGGCCCTGCAGCAGCACAGGAAGTGCCTGAGCGCGAACCAGTTGATGGGGCGAGAAAGTTTTAGCCGGCGACAGCCTGCCGGTTCCAATGAAGCCGCCCCAAACGCCATCTCAAACTTGGTCTATTGCCTCAGAATGTTGAGTATGTCCGCCTCCTCTTTGCCTGAAGTTCAGCAGTGCCATCTCGCAAACGAGGTTCGATCCTATTCATGCGTCTTCCCCCCATTACTCCGCGTTAACGCCGTTTGCAGAGGAATCGAATAACCGGCTAAGCGATCGCCTTCGTGGAGGTCGTCTGAAATCGGTTGCAGCCGCTATAGGTCACGGGGATGCGCTTGCGCTGGATTGCGGCTTTTCTCGTTGAATAGGTCCGCGGCACCGTTTGACGTGCGGTGATCCTCACGAACCGGCGCTAGGTAGGTGGGGAACCGTGGTCGCATGTCTCGTCGAGTGTGCGGCCTTGGGCGTCGCAAGCTCGTAGGCATTGGCCTGCTGCCGGTTCTACGGCCGACTTGAAGGCGCAAGACAGTCACGCAGGTTACCTGCGGCGAAGGTCGGCTCGGACGCCAATCCGGTCCTTCCAGGTGTCGCCGTCAGCGGCACAGGTGGGTCGAGTGGAGCCGCTCTTCACGAGCCCGGTGCACGGGTTGTTCGCGTTCTGGGCCAAGAAGATCGCATAATGTGTCGTCCGGAACGCCCCCAGTCGGGGGGGCCGCATGCACGCCCTACGCATTGTTGGTTGTGATTTGGCAGCGGCTGGTTGCGCTGCACCCTTTTGCTGTTCTTTTTCGCGCCTGCGAACAGATCGCTTCTGCAACCCGCCGGACGAGAGACATTCCTCCCAGTTCTACGTTCGGCCAGAAAGAGGATCCGAACATGGGTGATCTCCTGAAAGGTATCTCCAGTTTTCGCGGCGCGGTGTTTCCCAACCAATCGGCGCTTTACCCCAAGCTGGCGAGGGAAGGCCAGCAACCCCAGGCTTTGATGATATCCTGCGCCGATAGCCGGGTGATGCCCGAGACGATCACGCAAGCCGGGCCCGGAGATCTCTTCGTCTGCCGCAATGCCCGCAACATCGTTCCGCCGTTCTCGACCCTCAACGGTGGGGTCTCCTCGGCAATCGAATATGCCATTCTGACAGAGAGCCAGTGACAGCGGCTGACGCAGGGTAGCAACGCCAGCTAAAGGCCGCTTCGGGGCCGACAGGGGACGTTCTCTCGGACTGTCGCCGGCGACGGCTTCGGGTCGATCTGTCCGGTTCAGTTTCGTCGCAGTAGGTTGAGAACGGATTATATGTCGGCATTTGCGCCGGAAGCGGAAAGTCGCCGCGATTTATATGTTCTTGCTTCGAAAATCGTAAAATGTATCAACCGAAACTCTGAAAGCGGCCGTCCGCTCCCTCAGATATGGTACTAGAGCTCGTTGAAGCCCTCCAAGAACCGGATAATGTCGTCGACCATCGGGGCGTCCCAGAGGTCATTATGGCCGGAGCCGTCGTAGATCAGCATTTGCTTGGGCTTGGGTGCGATTTCATATAGCGCCTCGCCCGAAGAGAGGGGAATGACAGCGTCACGCCGACCGTGGATGAACAGCTTCGGCTGCCTGACCTCTGCTATTCTCAGGTCGGAGCGGAACGGATCCTTGATAAGGAGTGCAACCGGGAAGTAGGGGTAAATCGTCTGAGCGAGCGATAGCACCGACAGGTAGCCAGAAACGAGAATGACGGCGATAGCCGGTCTGCGCCGCGCAGTATCGACGGCGACGCCGCTTCCCAGAGACTGGCCGAGCACAATGATCGGGCCTTCAGATCCTGCAGCAAGCCAGTCGAATGCGGCAACTCCGTCGGTGAGTAGGCCTACCTCGCTCGGTGTCCCGGTCGACCCGGGATAGCCGCGATAGGAAATTGCCAGCAGGCCGATGCCTCGTGAGGCCAGCGCTTGGGCGAGAAAGCTATAGTTGTCGATCCGGTCAGCGTTGCCAAGAAAGAATAGCACGGCCGGCTTGCGGGGTTCGCCCCGGCTGTAGAGTCCGAAAAGCCTCTCTCTCCATCGGGCGTCCTAATATAGACAGTCTCGCCCCAGCTTGCGTGCCCAGGCGCCTGTTGCGCACCGGGATAGAGGAGGGCTCTCTGGGAGATGTACGTCACGCCGAGGAGGGACACATAGCCGATAGTCGTCACAGCCAACAACATCAGCAGAAGTTTTGCGATCATCCATCGACGCCTAAGGGCCTCAGCGCCAGACTGATCGGCATGCAGGGCCCCTCAACACCGCTTCGCTGCGGCGGCTAAACCCGTGGTGTCGCGAATCCCGGACTGATAGGCTTCGATCAGCTTCGCGGCAAGGACGTGAGCTTCTTCCGACTTCAGCGGCAGAGCCCGTACTTGCAGTTCCTTTCGGAAAATTTTCTCGATCATCTTGAGCTCGTCAGGCCCGATTGGGTCGCAGCTCCAAACTCGCTCGGATTTCATCAGCTTTTCCTCTGTGCCGGGCAACGCCGGTCGGTGTCGGCGCAAAGTCTACGCCCCTTCACCAATATGGCGAGTCATTAGAGCGCCTGGCGGATCAAGGGTCCGGAACCGTACGAACGAGGAGACGAGTCTGATGGGCGACGGTGCCTCTGTAGATTGGCGACGGGCAGCCTCCATGCTAATGTGCGGTCCGTTTCGGTCGGAGCTGAGCGGGGCGGCGAGGCGCCGCGGTGCCTGGCTCCGCAGCCTAGGGGAACGGCTATGGCAGTTCCTTCCCAAGCCTCAATCAACAATCAGTTGTTAACCCTGCTCCCCGAGCCCGACTATCGCCAGATCGCGCCCGATCTCGACCCCGTCAATGTGGCGAGAGGGTCGTTGCTGGCAACGGCCGGCGATCCCATCGAGCATGTCTACTATCTCACATCCGGCATCGGTTCGCTGGTCGCCTCCACGCCGGAAGGCAACAGAGCAGAGGCGGGCATCTTCGGGCGTGAAGGTTACATTCCAACCTCTGCGGCGATGGGTGTTGAGCTAAGCGTCCACGACGTCATCATGCAGATCGAAGGAGATGCTTACCGGATGGAGTTCACCGCATTCCGGAAGTGGATGGATCGTAACCGAAACTTCGCAAAGGTCATGATCCGGTGCATCGAGGCCTTCTCGATTCAGCTGACCTACACTGCCATTTCGAACGCCGTGCACGGGGTGGACGAGAGATTGGCGAGGTGGCTGCTGATGTGTCATGACCGTGTCTCAGGCGACGAAATTCCTCTGACACACGAGTTCATCTCGCTGATGCTCGCCGTTCGTCGTCCAAGCGTCACCACCGCGCTGCATATTTTGGAAGGAAACGGCTTCATTCGCTCGGTCAGGGGGAACATCATCATCCGGAACAGACAGGCCCTCGAGGAGTTCGCCCGGGACGCCTATGGTAAGCCGGAAGCGGAATATCAGCGGCTTATGACAGGGCTTTTCTGAGTCCGGAACGAAGTTCCAAGTCGCGCCAATAGATGTTTCAGCGCTCATCTTCGGAGCTAAAAAAGCCCCTCGGAGCATTTGCCGAGGGGCAGGTCATCAATGCGCAAGCCATTAGTGTGCGGTATGTAAAGTAGGGCACGAATCGAGATTGCTCCATCCTCGCTCGTCCAGCGTACGGAATCGGACTAACGGCTCGCGCGGTGGAACGACACGTGCGCCTCCTGGTTGGATAGCAGGTTCATAGATGGGAGATCTCAATGAAGGAGATCCCCTGGCGAATAGCCCTTTCGGTAAGACTGCAAAACGGCATAGAGCGACGGTTCTGTGGCCCGTATGACGCCCTCGACTTCCTCGAGAACGAGTGGCCAAACCATGGAAGACGTTACTACCAAGCAGTCAGGGATTGCCGTGCGGCGTTGTCGAGGCTTCAGACAGCCGAGGTGGCAAGGCTATCATTTATCGATGCCTGTATAGAGGCATCGATGCCATTTGCGGAGACCCGTGGCAGTCACACTCCGGCTCTGCTCAGGAGCACCTCTGCGCGGCGACGGTACTGAAACTAGCGTAAATTCCTGACCTCATCCGCATCCAAAGACGGTCCTGACGACCTCACTTCAACGACTCTCGTTCGCGGCGGTGGCTTTTGGGGAAGGGCGGCATCTGACCTAGACGGACAAGCTCACCTAGGGACCGAGATGATAGAGCCGGCGATTCCATCGCTTGCGCCTCGATCGATGACGCCTGTCATGTCACCGGCCGTCGGTGAATTATAATTCATGTAGTGAATTATATTGACAGGCAAAGCGCTTTGCGTTTAGCTGTCCATACCGGACTTCGAGGAGGAAATCCGGTCTTCACTGAGATCGGCGTCGGGTTGGCGCCCTCGGGATTTTTGGGAGGGGCTTCGGCCTCGAGGAGGACACTTGCGCACTTTTTTCAGCACGACCGCAATGGCGGTCCTTGCGGCAACGCTTTTTGCCGATTCCGCGGCCGCCGAGACAGAGAACCCGTTCCGCTGCAAGCCCGGCGAAAAATACGTCATGAACGTCATGGTCTCTGGCGTCGAATACTGGTTCCCGGTCTATGAAATGTTCAAGCAGGCGGGCCAGCAGTTCGGCTGCGAGACGGAATATACGGGCACGCCGGAATATGACGTCAACAAACAGATCGCCACATTCGATCAGGCACTGGCACAGAACCCGGCCGGCATTCTCGTCCATCCAATGAACTCCGACCCATTCATCGAGCCGATCAACCGGGCGATCGGCCAGGGCACGGCAGTCGTAACCTTCGCGGCCGACTCGCCGCTTTCCAAGCGCGTGTCGTTCATCACTTCGGACAACACCCGCGAAGGCATCTATGCCGCCGACGCGATCGCCGAGAAGATGAGCGGCAAGGGTGAATATGCGGTTCTCGAGAACCCGGGCCAGGACAATCACGACAAGCGCATCGCGGCCTTCATCGGCCGCATGGAGGAAAAGTGGCCGGACATGAAGCTGGTCGGCCGCGCTGCCTCCAACCAGGATCCGACCAAGGCCTATCAGGGCCTCAATAGTATTATCCAGGCCAATCCGAACCTCGGCGCCGTCTTCATGCCGGAAGCGAATTCGGCGATCGGCGCCGCGCAGGCCAACAAGGAAGGCGGTGGAAAGGTCCTCGTCATGTGCGCGGACGTCAACGCAAATATCCTCGACATGATCAAGGCCGGCGAGGTCTTCGGTTCGATCAACCCGAACCAGGGCATGCAGGGCTATATGGGCTTCATGTTGCTTTGGCTTGCCAAGCATCCGGAACTGATCGATCCGATGAACGACGCGAAGCGCTCCGGCTTCAACCCGATGAGCATCCCCGTCGTCGACAACGGCCTCTCCATCGTGACGGCCGAAAATGCCGACGACTTCTATTGGGACAAGTACCTGAAGCGTCGCGGTACGAAGGGCATCGAGGAGTAACCCCGGATTCAAGCCATCCGCGCCACATAGCGCGGATGGTTCGGGGGAGGGGAGGAACACGATGGCGGAGCCTGTGCTGACCATTCATCATGTCACCAAGCACTTCGGTGCGGTGAAGGCGCTGACGGACGTCGACTTCATGCTCGAACGCGGTGAGATCCATGCGCTGTGCGGCGAGAACGGCGCCGGCAAGTCGACGCTGATGAACATCATCGCCGGCGTACTGCAGCCAACCGAGGGTGAGATCCGCATGGACGGGAAGATCGTGCGGATCTCCTCGCCAGCCGTCGCCCAATCACTCGGCATTGGGCTCGTGCATCAGGAAATCGCGCTCTGCCCGGATGTGACAGTCGCGGAGAACATGTTCATGGCGGCGACCAACCGCCGCCGTGCCCCCTTCATGAACTACCGCGCGCTCGAACGCGCGGCGCAGACGGTAATGAACCGGCTGGCTGCAATCGACGTCGGCCGCAAGGTCGCCGATCTGCCGATTTCCAGTCAGCAGCTCGTCGAGATCGCGAAGGCTCTGACGCTCGACTGCCGGGTCCTGATCCTGGACGAGCCGACCGCGGCGCTGACCGAAAGCGAGGCACAGCAGCTCTTTTCGACTATCCGCGACCTCAAGGCGAACGGCATATCGATCATCTATATCAGTCATCGCATGGCCGAGATATTCAGCCTCTGCGACCGCGTCACCGTGTTCCGCGACGGTCGTTACGTCTGCACCGACCGCATTGCCGACATCACGCCGGATGACGTGGTACGCCATATGGTGGGTCGCGAGATCACGCAGCTTTATCCGGAGAAGCTTAGGCCCGGTGAGGCGTCCGGCGAGCCGATCTTCGAGGTGGACACCATCAGTGACGGCGAGCGTCTTCATGGCGTCAGCTTCGCGCTGCGCAAGGGCGAGATTCTTGGCATCGGCGGCCTGATCGGATCCGGCCGCACGGAAATCGCCGAGGCGATCTGCGGGCTTCGAGCGCGCACGGCGGGCACAGTATGCCTGCGCGGCAAGACGCAGAAGTTCAATTCCTATTCCGATGCCGTGAAGGCCGGGATCGTCTATCTGTCGGAGGACCGCAAGGGCTCCGGCGTGTTTCTGGAGATGTCGATCGCGAAGAACATGTCGGTGCTGGACCTGAAGTCGATGACGAATTCAGTCGGTCTCATGAACGCACGTGCGGAGGCTGCGCTTGCCGAGGGTCTCGCCCGGCGGCTTGCGGTCCGGATGGGCGGAATCGAGGCACCCGCAAAATCGCTCTCCGGCGGCAACCAGCAGAAAGTTGCGATCGCCAAGCAACTCGCGGTGAAGCCGAAGGTCATTCTGATGGACGAGCCGACACGCGGCATCGATGTGGGCGCAAAGGCCGAGATCCACCGGCTGTTGCGCGAGCTTGCCCGCTCGGGCATCGGCATCATCCTCATCTCATCGGAAATGCCGGAGCTGCTCGGCCTCTCAGACCGCGTGCTCGTCGTCCGGGAGGGCCGCATCGCTGGTGAACTCGGCGCCGACGAGATGACGGAAGAGGCCGTGATCCGCCTTGCCTCAGGGGTGGGGACGGCAAAGGCGGCAAACCATGCCGGGTGACGAGAACGTGGGAGGGACGGGAATGGCAATCGACACGATGGTGGCAGGCGCGACGAAGACATCCTCCTGGAAACGCATCGGCAGGATGCGCGAGGCGGGGCTGATCGCGATCATCCTCACGCTCTGCGTGGTCATGAGCTTCGCCTCGCCGCACTTCCTGACACTCGGCAACTTCCGCGCCATGCTGATGAGTTTTTCGGTTGAAGGCATCGTCGTCGTGGGCATGACGATCTTGCTCATCGTCGGTGGCATCGACCTCGCGGTCGGCTCCGTCGTCTGCTTTGCAATGGTGCTCTCGGGCACGCTCTTCCTCGCCGGTCTCGACCCTTGGATGGCCTCGCTCGTCGGCATCGTTGTGAGTAGCGCTATCGGCGGTATCATGGGCTTCTTCGTGACGGTCGTGGGCCTCAACCACTTTATCACGTCGCTCGCCGCCATGGTGATCGTGCGCGGCCTTTGCCTCATCGTCACAAAGGGCACGCCGCTTTCGCTGTTCACGCTGCCGGCGGGCTTCAAGGCGATGGGGCAGGGCACGTTTTATGGCGTCCCCTATGTCATCCTGATCTTCGTTGCCGTCGTCATCCTGTTCGATTTCTTGCTGCGCCGGGCGACCGCGTTCCGAAAGGTCTTCTACACCGGCAGCAACGAGAAGGCGGCGCTCTATTCCGGCATCAAGACCAATCAGGTGAAATTCTGGGTGACGGTGCTCTGCTCCACGCTCGCCGGTGTTGCAGGCGTCATCTACATGTCCCGCTTCGGCGCCGCGACCCCCACCTTCGGCGTCGGCATGGAACTCAACATCATCGCGGCGGCGGTAATCGGCGGCGCCTCGCTCAATGGCGGCTCCGGCACGATCCTCGGCGCCATCCTCGGCATAGCGCTTCTCTCTGTCGTCACCAGCTCGCTGATCCTGCTCGACGTTTCGGTCTATTGGCAGGACATGATCAAGGGGTGCATTCTGCTCGCTGCCGTTTCCATCGACCATTTCCTGCACAAGCGGAAGGCCGCCTGACATGCCAATCACCAAGCTGAAACCCCGGACGACAGCCGCGCGCGAGGAGATCGTCATCGCCCGCCAGATGCACCAGGCGCTCGTCCTGCACTATATGGAGGGCCTGACGCAGGCACAGATCGCCGACCAGCTCGGCATTTCGCAAGCCACCGTTAACCGCCTCATCAAACGGGGCCGCCAGCTCGGTCTGGTCGAGATCAAGATCAAGTCCCCGGTCGAGCCGCTGGTCGACCTCGAGGAACGGCTTCTGGCGCTCGGAGGAATCGGCCGTGCGGTCGTTGTGCCGACCATCTCCGACAATCCGCAGACCGCGCTTCAGGCTGTCGGAGAGGCGGCGGCCCGCCTGCTGCTGGATGAGATCGGCGACGGCGACACCATCTGCATCACTGGCGGCAAAGGAGTGAGCGCCGTCGTCGCCGGTTTGCAGCCGCCGCATCGTTTCGATGTCGAGGTCATTCCGGCGACGGGCTGCGTGCAGGGCAAGCACTATACCGATGTCAATCATGTTTCGACCCTGATGGCCGACCGGCTCGGAGGGCGCTCCTACCAGATCCACGCACCCCTCTTTGCCGACGATGCCGAGCAGCGGGCGATGCTGATCAACATGCGTTCCGTCGCCGACGTCTTCAAACGGGCGCGCGAGGCGAAGGTGGCGGTGGTCGGCATAGGCTCAATCCTGACGGACGACTCGAGCTACTACGATCTGCACCCGTCCTCCAGCACCGACCGGGCGGCGATCGAACGCTCCGGCGCGACCTGCGAACTGCTCGCCCACCTGCTCGACGAACGAGGCCGAGTTTGCGACTACAGCCTCAACCGTTCGCTGGTGTCGCTGACGCTTGAGGAGTTTGCCTCGATTCCGACCAAGATCGGCGTCGCGAGCGGACCCAACAAGGCGGGCCCAATTCTCAGCGTCATGCGGGGCAACCATCTCAATACGCTCGTAACCGACGAGGCGACCGGAGCGCGTATTCTTCAAATTGCCTCCGAGCAAGGATTTTCTGCATGAGTGGTGAGCAGTTAACCCGCGAAATCGGACGCTCCGGCGTCATGGCATCGGCCGTCGGCCTTGGCACTTGGGCGATCGGCGGCTGGATGTGGGGCGGAACGGATGAGGCGGAATCGATTGCCGCCATTCACGCTTCGCTCGAGGCCGGCGTCACTCTCATCGACACGGCGCCGGCCTATGGCCTAGGTAGGTCGGAAGAGATCGTCGGCAAGGCGATCGCCAGCCGCCGCGATAAGGCGGTGATAGCCACCAAATGCGGCCTCGTGTGGCATACGCAGAAAGGCAACCACTTCTTCGACCAGGACAGCAAGCCAGTCCATCGTTACCTAGGTCGGAACTCGATCATCCATGAGGTTGAGCAAAGCCTGCGCCGGCTCGGCACAGATCATATCGACCTCTATATCACCCACTGGCAGGACGCGACGACGCCCATCGAGGAGACGGTAGCGGCGCTGGAAGAGTTGAAGCGAGCCGGAAAGATCCGCGCGGTCGGCGCCAGCAACGTCAGCCCCTCGGAGCTGGAGCAATACATCAGCACCGGATCGCTCGACGCGATCCAGGAACGGTTCAGCATGATCGATCGCCAGATCGAGGCGGACCTGCTGCCGCTCACCATTGTCAATCGCGTGTCCACGCTCAGCTATTCTTCGCTGGCGCTCGGCCTGCTCTCCGGCACGATCGGACCGGACCGCGTCTTTTCCGGCGACGATCAGCGCAAGGACAATCCGAGGTTCTCCGTCCCCAACCGGAAGAAGGCGAAGGACTTCGCCGAGGCGATCCGGCCCGTCGCAGAGCGTCATGACGCCAGCATCGCTCAGACGGTAATCGCCTGGACGCTGAGGCAGGCGGGGGTGACCTTTGCCCTATGCGGCGCGCGAAATCCAGCGCAGGCGCTCGACAATGCGCGGGCCGGCACGCTGCGGCTTTCCGATGAAGACCTGGCAGCCATCGAAGCGGCCGTTTCGGCGAAGCTGGCCAACATGGACGGATAGCGGACTGTCATATGAACCGAAAAGAGACTTTGGACGGGCTTCGCCAAAGCCCGAAGGTGGACGTGTGCGTCCTTGGCGGCGGTATCAACGGGATCAGCGTTTTCCGCGAGCTGGCGCTGCAGGGCGCGAGCGTGCTGCTGGTCGAGAAGGGGGACTATTGCTCCGGAGCAAGCGCTGCGCTGTCGCGCATGGTCCACGGCGGTCTGCGCTATCTAGAGAATGGTGAGTTCAGCCTGGTGCGGGAGTCGCTCGTTGAGCGCGACCGGCTGCTGCGTAACGCCCCCCACTATGTCGCTCCGCTGCCGACTACGGTGCCGATCTTCGATGTCTTCTCCGGTCTTGCCAACGGCATCGTGCGCTTTCTCGGTCTCACCCGCCGCCCCAGCCGTCGAGGTACCGTCGCCGTTAAGGCCGGTCTCGGCATATACGATTTCTTGACGCGCAAGCGTGCGCTGATGCCGCGCCACCAGTTCCGCGGCCGCAAGGCGACGCTGGAAAAATGGCCGGCGCTCAATTCGGCAGTTCTAAGCTCCGCGACCTATTACGATGCCTGGGTCAGTCATCCCGAGCGACTCGGCGTCGAGCTGTTGCGCGACGCTCTGTCCGCCGGGGCGAATGCTTGTGCCCTGAACTACGCGACGATGGAGCAGGCCGATGCCGGGGAATTCCTGCTGCATGACAGCCTTTCCGGCGAAAGACTCGCGATACAGCCGCGGCTGGTCATCAACGCCACCGGCGGCTGGATCGACATGGCAAACGCTACACTGTTTCCTGCAGGCGACCGACCCGCGCCGCTTATAGGTGGCACGAAAGGCTCGCATCTGATCATCGACAATCCTGCGCTCCACGACATGCTCGACGGGCACATGATCTACTACGAGAACGAGGACGGACGCATTTGCATTCTGTTTCCCTATCTCGGGAAGGTGCTGGTCGGCTCGACGGATATCCGCGTCGACGATCCCGATGCTGCGCGGTGCGAAGCCGATGAGCGGGACTATATCCTGCAATCGCTTGCCTTCGTGCTGCCGGGCGTGCGCATCCGACCGGAAGAAATTGTCTTTCAGTTTGCCGGCGTACGCCCGCTGCCGGCGAGCAACGACAGCTTCACCGGCCGCATTCCACGCGACCATTTCTGCACCCTGCTCGAAGCGCGCGAAGGCGGGCCGCCGGTGCTCTGCATGATAGGCGGCAAGTGGACGACTTTCCGATCCTTCGGCGAACTGGCCGCCGACATGGCGCTGGAACGGCTCGGCCATAGCCGCTGCGTCGACACGGCAGATCGCACTTTCGGCGGCGGACGCGCATTCCCAGAAAACCGTAACGGCTGGATCTGTGACCTGTCGGACTCGACAGGCCTTTCCCCCGATCGCGCCGCAACGCTTTTCGAGCGCTACGGCACAGACGCGGAAGACGTCGCCCGCTTCGCCGCGGCGGGGCCGGACCACCGCTTGCCCCATGCCGGCTACAGCGCCCGGGAGCTCCTGCATCTCATCCGCACGGAGGCGGTCGAGCATCTGGACGATCTGCTCCTCCGACGCACGACACTCGCCATCACCGGTGAGCTTTCCCTCGACATGGCCGAGGCCGCGCTCGACCTGCTTGCAGCCGAAAAAGGCTGGCCGGCGCCGCGCAAGGCCGAGGAGCACAGCCGTTTTCTCACCCTCATGCGCGAGCGCCACGGCGTCGCGGAGGCAACCCTTTCCGCAAGGAACGAACAAAGGAGTGAATTATGCGACACAACCGCAAGGTCCGGGTGAACCGACTGTTCGGCGACGGCCGTTGCCTGGACGTGGCGATCGATCACGGCGTGTGCAACGAGCCGTCCTTTCTCGATGGCCTGGAGAATATGCCAGCCGTCGTAAAGGCGCTGGTCGATGCCAGACCTGACGCGATCCAGATGAACCACGGCCAGGCCGACCTGTTGCAGGACCTTCCCGGCAAGGACAAGCCGGCTCTCGTCATGCGCATCGACATGGGCAATCCCTATAACCGCATCCGCCATCGCGACATGTGGGCGGTGTTGCAGAACGAGGCCGAACCGCTGATCGGCGCATTGCAGATGGATGCCGCCTGCGTGGTGGTCAATCTCTTCATGCTGCCGGATGAGCCCGATCTGTTCCGCCAATGCGTCCAGAACATTTCGCGCGTGCGGGCACACTGCGAAGAGTACGGCATGCCGCTGATGATTGAACCACTCGTCATGCAGCCGGTAACCGAACGCGGCGGCTACATGGTCGACGGCGACGCCGACAAGATCGTCACGCTGACGCGGCTTGCCCGCGAGATGGGCGCGGACATCATCAAGGCTGACCCGACGACGAATCCGGAGGATTTCCATCGTGTAGTCGAAGCGGCGCGCTGCCCGGTGCTCGTGCGCGGCGGCGGCAAGGAAGACCTTCGCGCCGTCTTCGACAAGTCTGCCGCCTTGATGCGGCAGGGTGCTATGGGCATGGTCTATGGGCGCAACATCTACCAGCACGCCAAACCGAGCGCCGTGGTGCGCGGGCTGATGGCAATCGTTCATGAGGACGCGAGCGGTGAGGAGGCCTTCGCACTCTATCAGCAAGGGTGAGGCGCGGCACAGACCTTGGGAGGGGCTCAGAATGCAAAACTATCTGTTAGGGCTCGACGCTGGCAACACCGTCATCAAAGCGGTGATCTTCGATCGGACGGGCCGGGAGCTGGCGCAGGCCGGGGAGGAGGGGCATAGCCGCATGCCGTGCCCCGGGCATGTCGAACGCGATCTCAGCGAGCTCTGGGCCAATGCCAAGCGCGTCATTCGCGCCTGCCTCGACAACGCGGGGATTGCGGCGAGCGACATCGCCGCGATCGGCTGCGCCGGTCACGGCAATGGGCTTTACGCGCTGGACAAGTACGGCGAGCCGCTGCTCGGCATCCAGTCACTGGATACGAGGGCGACCGACCTCGTCGAGGAATGGGCCGCCGAAGGGGTCGGCGAGCAGACCTATCCGATCGCGCGTCAGCGTCCCTGGTCCTCGCAGACGCCGACCCTCCTCGCCTGGCTGAAGCGCCACAGGCCGGAGGTCTTCAGGCGCATCGGCACGGTGTTCTTCTCCAAGGATTTCGTCGTCAACCGCCTGACCGGCAGCCGCGTCAGCGAAGTCTCGGACATGTCGGGCGCCGGCCTGCTCGATCTCGCAGCGCGCCGCTATGACAGAACGCTGATGGAGGCCTATGGCCTGGCCGATTGCATGGACCTCCTGCCGCCACTTATCGAGAGCACCGACATCGCCGGCATGGTGACGGAGGCGGTGGCGAGAGAGACCGGTCTTGCCGCGGGCACGCCGGTGATCGGCGGGCTGTTCGACGTCGTCGCCTCGGCGCTTGGCTCGGGCGTATCGCGCACCGGCAGTGCCTCGATCATCGCCGGCACCTGGAGCATCAACCAGGTCATCATCGACGGTCCCGACCTCGATGGCCCCGTCTTCATGTCCTCGACCTTCGATCGCACCCGCTACATGGCGATGGAAAACAGCGCTACCTCGGCAGCCAATCTCGAATGGCTTGTGCGCGAGTTCTTCGAGGGGCAGCATGCGGAGAGCCTCTCGCCCTTCGACGCCTGCTGCGCGCTGGCGGCTGCCGTCGAGCCTGCGGCGGATGATCCGCTCTACCACCCCTATCTCTACGGCGCCCAGCGGGACGGCCACGCGCGGGCGGGCTTCTACGGAATTGCCGGCTGGCACACCAAGGGACATCTAATCCGTGCCCTGCTCGAAGGCGTTGCCTTCGGTCATCGCCAGCATATAGAGACGATCCGCAAGGCAGGCGCGTCCTTCGACGAGGCAGTGCTCTCTGGCGGCGGATCGCGCAGCCGCCTCTGGCCGCAGATCTTTGCCGATTTGCTCGGCGTTCCCGTCTCCGTCTCGGTCTCGCGGGAAACGGGCGCGCTGGGTGCGGCGATCGCGGCGGGGGCGGGCGTCGGCCTCTTCGCCGATTTCACAGAGGGCGCGGCTGCCATGGTACGTGTCGACCGGCACTACAGACCGAATAGCGTGCTCGCCGCGCACTATCATCGCCGCTATGCGCTCTACAGGGACATAGCGGAGGCGATGACCCCGCTTTGGCGGCGGCTTTCGGCAACCACAGGCCGGGAGACGGGAGTTGCAGCATGACCGTGCATGACACTGAAATGCCGGCCGACGAAGGCATATATGACTTCATTATCGTCGGTGCCGGTTCGGCTGGCTGCGTTCTCGCAAACCGGCTCTCGGCCGATCCCAAGAATCGAGTGTTGCTGCTCGAAGCGGGCGGCAGCGACCGCTACCATTGGGTCCATGTGCCGATCGGCTATCTCTACTGCATGGGCAATCCGCGCACCGACTGGATGATGAAGACGGCGGCGGAAGCCGGCCTCAACGGCCGCGCGCTGAACTATCCGCGCGGCAAGGTGCTCGGCGGCTGCTCGTCGATCAACGGCATGATCTACATGCGCGGGCAGGCTGCCGACTATGACGGCTGGCGGCAGGCGGGCAATGTGGGCTGGGGCTGGGACGACGTGCTGCCCTATTTCCTGAAGTCGGAGGACAGTTACCGCGGCAAGTCCGCCATGCACGGGACGGGCGGCGAGTGGCGCGTCGAGCGCCAGCGCCTCTCTTGGCCGATCCTCGATGCCTTCCGCGATGCGGCGGAAGAGCTCGGCATCCCGAAGACAGATGATTTCAACGGCGGCGACAACGAGGGTTCCGGCTATTTCGAAGTCAACCAGCGCGGCGGCGTGCGCTGGAACACAACGAAAGCCTTCCTGCGGCCGGCAATGAAACGAAAGAATTTGCGCGTCCTGACCGGGGCCGAGACCGAACGGCTGGAGTTTGACGGCAAGATGGTCACCGGCGTGCGTTTCCGCCTTGGCAGCCGCCTCTGGATCGCTCATGCATCACGCGAAGTGGTGTTGTCGGCTGGCGCCATCAACTCGCCGAAAATCCTGGAGCTGTCGGGCGTCGGTCGGCCGGACCTGCTGTCCACCCTTGGCATTCCCGTCCACCACGAACTTCAGGGCGTCGGCGAGAACCTTCAGGATCACCTGCAGATACGCACAGTCTTCAGGATTGAAGGCGCGCGTACGCTAAATCAGCTCTATCACAACGTCTTCAGCCGGGTCGGCATGGGTCTGCAATATGCCATCAGCCGATCCGGCCCGCTCTCCATGGCGCCGAGCCAACTCGGGATCTTCGCCAAGAGCGATCCGGCCGTCGCGACGGCCGATCTCGAGTATCACGTTCAGCCGCTTAGTACGGACCGGCTCGGTGAGCCGTTGCACCGCTATCCCGCCGTTACGGTGTCCGTCTGCAATCTCCGGCCGGAGAGCCGCGGCACAGCGCATGTCACCGCGCGTGATGCGGCACCGCCACCGGAGATCCGCCCAAATTATCTCTCCACCGCCGGCGATCGACTGCTTGCGGCGAAGTCCATCCGGCACGCCCGCAGCCTCATGGAAACGAAGGCGCTCGCGCGATTCCGACCCCAGGAAATGCTTCCCGGCCGCAAGCACGACAGCGACGAGGATTTGATCCGCCGCGCCGGCGACATTGCGACGACCATCTTCCACCCCGTCGGTACCTGCAAGATGGGAAGTGACCCTATGGCAGTGGTGGACGCGAAGCTACGCGTGCACGGCATCGGCCGATTGCGTGTCATCGACGCCTCCATCATGCCGACGATTGTCTCCGGCAATACGAACTCGCCGGTGATCATGATCGCGGAGAAGGCATCAGAAGCCATTCTGAAGCGGTTATGAGGATTACTCGAGGCGCCTTGGAGCACAGCCACGGGGCTGGAGCCCGCACCTCCGAGGATCGACGCCTTGACGATCTCCTAGGTGACCTTCTTGGCGTCGCGAAGAGCATCATCGTGCCGTCCTTGTAGAACAGCGTGTTGTCGATGCCGGCATAGCCGGAGCCGAGCGAGCGCTTGACGAAGAGTTTGCGGCAGGTGCTGAAAAGCGGGTTGTTGTTGTCCCTTGGAGGCTCCGCCCTCGGCGCCTCGGCGGCAGGGATCACCGTCCCCGCGCAATCGAAAGAGCCAACCTGACATTTGGTCCAGAATTTTCTGCTGACGAGCCGGGGAATCCGGACGGTACAGCGGCTGAGGCGGACTTATGATTGTTCATACGGAAACAGATCCCCGCCAAAAAAGGACGAAGCGCATGACCACTTTCCGCCCAAAATACATCACCTTCGACTGCCACGGCACGCTGATCAACTTTCAGATGGCGGAGGCGGCACGCGATCTTTACGGCGACCGCATGAGCGAGCAGAAGATGCTGCAATTCATCGCGGACTTCTCGGCGTACCGACTCGATGAAGTCATGGCCGACTGGAAGCCCTATGCGGAGGTGGTCCATAACGCACTGGCGAGGACCTGCAAACGCAACGGCGTCGACTTCAAGGACGAAGACGCCCAGATGGTATACGAACGCGTTCCCACCTGGGGGCCGCATCCGGACGTTCCGGCTGGGCTTGCCAAGGTGGCCAAGGAGATTCCGCTGGTCATCCTGTCAAATGCAATGAACTCGCAGATCATGTCCAACGTCGAGAAGCTCGGCGCGCCTTTCCACGCCGTTTACACCGCCGAAGAGGCTCAGGCCTACAAGCCGCACTTCCGGGCCTTCGAATATATGCTCGATATGCTTGGCTGCGGTCCGGAGGACATACTGCATTGCTCCTCCTCGTTCCGCTACGATCTGATGTCCGCTCATGACCTCGGGATCAAGAACAAGGTTTGGGTCAATCGCGGTCACGAGCCGGCCAATCCCTATTACGGTTATGTCGAGATCGCCGGCATCTCGGAATTGCCGGGCGTTGTCGGGCTCTGAGGAAGCCTGAATTACATCTGAAAACCTCTCTTCCAGCGGCCCGATAACGAACCTCGGTTTGCCGGAGTGTCGAGGGGTCGAGAAGGACCATTACGGTGCCGCCATGTTCGGCGGTGGCATCACGGGCCCAGCGCGAGCGAGGTAATTCCCAGAGCTGGGACCGAGACAATCGTGCTGGAGGCGGGACGGTGGTCCGCCCGCCTTCAGCAGAAATCGCCCGACCTTATCAGGGCTGGGTGCCGCGGAATGGATGCCATCTCGACGGTCGCTTCTCGGATGCCGCAGAGCATGCCGCTCCAAACAGTGCGAGGTCTCAATCTTGGATGCTTGTAACGATGCGCTTCCGGACGACGGCGAGGGTCATCTCGACGGCACCCAGTCGGTCGGCATGCCTTTCACCGAAGTGTATTTTCGGGCCGCCGCCGCTATTCTGACGACAAAGCCAAGCGCGGCGGAAGCGCGCGTGTCGGGTGAGCTGCTACTACGCCACTACGGTCTGACGGGAACGACCATGGTCCTGTCCTCGGAAGTCGAGTGTACCGCGGACGTCACCCTGTCCAACAGCGATCGGTTGATCCTCAAAACGTCAGCGCGGCCGGAAGGAAGAGACAGTTTCCGCTTCCAGGTTGCGGCCCTCGCAGGGCTGGAAGGCGCCTCCGGTTTTGCAGCACCTCACATTGTGCGTACCAGCGGCGGTACGCTCATGTTCGAAGAGGAGGAGATTTGCGGCTACCTGCAGACCCGACTTCCGGGGGTGCCGCTGCACCAGGCGAACGCAACTCCGGACGTCCTTTACCGGGTCGGCACGGCGCTCGGCAGGCTCAGTTTGGCTCTCGAGCCTCTGAAGTTGCCCGCCATGCACCGCCCGGTCCTTTGGCATGTCGGATGTTGGCCGAGGCTGATGCAACTGGAGGAGCATCTGCCTTCAGGACCCGTTGCAGATTCCGTGCGTCTTGCCATGCGCAATTATGTCGAGCTTATCGAGCCGCAGCTGCGCGAGGTAGCATGGCAGGTCACGCACAATGACCCCAGCCCGTTCAACGCGCTCCTGACCGATAATGGAGTCGCGTTCATCGATTTCGGCGACGGTTGCTGGGGCCCACGGATCCAGGATCTCGCGATTGCGGCAAGCCACGTCGTGACGGACCCGTCTTTGGCTCTGGGGGGCGCAGAAAATCTCATCGCTGGTTATGCTTCGGTGCGCCCGCTTTCCGCACTTGAGGCAAAACTGCTCGTCGGGCTGATACAGGCGCGGCAAAGCGCCCTCATCCTGATCAACTACTGGCGAGCCGGGCTGTTTCCGGCCGAGGCAGCATATATCAAGAAGAACGTGGCCCGGGCCGAGCGCGGGCTCGCTATCCTATCGGCGTTAGGCGTCGGGGAGGCGGAGATGGCTGTGCATCGCGCGGTGCCTTAGTTCGGCGTTGCCGAAGGCACTCCGAGTGTTTCGTCACTCGCCTTGGAATGAGTACGGTAACTCGCGACCTTCTCGCGGTGGAAACTTAAGCAGGATCAAAGCTATGTCCACAGATCTCATGCCCAACCGCTTTACCCCCGGGGAAGCCACAATTCCCCCCCGCGAATCTGAGCTGATCGCCCGGCGCGACAGCGTACTCGGAGCCTCCTACAGGCTCCAATACCGCCGACCGGTACATTTCGTTCGCGGCGAGGGCATATGGCTCTACGACCCCGACGGACGTCGCTATCTGGATTTCTATAACAATGTGCCCTCTCTTGGGCATTGCAATCCAGAGATCAACGCTGCCATGGCGGAACAAGCCAGCCGAATTAGCGCAAATACCCGCTATCTCGAGCCGAGGCTTGTCGATTACGCCGAACGGCTCGTGGCCACCTTTCCCGAGGAGCTGAACCGCGTTGTCTTCACCTGCACGGGTAGCGAGTCGAACGATCTGGCGCTCCGGATCGCCCGGCTGACCAGCGGCAGCGAGGGCGTGATTGTCTCTTCCCATGCCTATCACGGCACCAGCGCGGCCACGGCGATGGCGTCGCCCAATCTGGGCGACGCCATCAAGCTCAGTCCTGCCGTCCGTATGGTGTCGCTGCACGGTCCCGCGGGCGTGCCGGACCGGCAAGCTGCGGAATTTTTTGAAGAACAGGTTCGCTCCGCTATCGCCGATTTGAATCGGCGTGGCATTGGCGTCGCGGCCCTCCTCATCGACAGCATTTTCTCCAGCGACGGCGTCTGGGTGGACCCGCCTGGTTTCATCGCCGGCGGAGTCAAGGCGGTGCAGGAGGCGGGTGGCCTCGTGATTGCCGATGAAGTTCAGCCGGGATTCGGGCGGACGGGCACACATATGTGGGGTTTTGAGCGACACGAAGTTGTTCCGGACCTCGTTACCCTCGGCAAGCCCATGGGCAATGGATTTCCAATCGGCGCGGTTGTTGGCCGCAAGGCACCGATGGATCGCTTTGGCGCTACTGCCCGGTATTCAAACACCTTCGGTGGCAATACTGTCGGGATCGCGGCAGCCGACGCCGTCCTGACTATTTTGCATCGGGATCGGATCCCCGAGCATGCGCTTGCCATGAGCGAGCGCCTGCGGGTGGGGTTGGAGCATCTTGCCAAGCTGCACCCCGGTATTCGCGGCGTCCGAAACGCCGGGCTGTTCTTCGGCGTCGACATCGGGTTGGATGGAGCGGGAGAGGCCAGCCGGCGAGCCATGGCTTTGGATATCGTAAACCTGATGCGTGACGATGGCGTTCTCATCAGCACTACGGGCGCCAACGAGGATACGCTGAAGGTGCGTCCCCCACTGATCTGCCAGGCGGAGCATGTGGATCGGTTCCTCGAAGCCATGGAAAGCGCGCTCAAGAAGGCCGTTGCGCAGGTGTAACGTCGGCTGCCTCGGCAGCCGAATACGCTCGCTATTCTCATCAGCGAAAGCTAGGTCCATGAAACTAGATCGGATCGACATCAAGATCCTGCACGTGCTGCAGCAGCATGGCCGAATGACAAATGTGGAGCTTTCGGAGGTGGTGAATCTATCGCCGAGCCCCTGCCTCATGCGCGTGAAGAAGCTGCAGTCGGAGGGCTATATCGAGGGCTATTCGGCGCAGATCAATGTCGGCAAGTTGGGACAGACGTTAACGGTGTTCACCGAGGTGACGCTGAAGAACCACCGGCAGATCGACTTTACACGCTTCCTCGCCGCCGTCGAGAAGATCGATCAACTAATCGAATGCCATGTGGTCTCGGGCGGCTACGACTACCTCCTGAAATTCGTGACCGCCGGGATCGGCGAATATCAAGAGATCATGGAGCGGCTGGTCGAGTTGGAGGTCGGCATAGACAAGTATTTCAGCTTCGTCGTGCTGAAATCGCCGGTCGTGAAGGGGCACCTGCCGCTGACGAACCTGTTTCGGCCATAGAATCTCATCAACACTTCGCCTGCTACGACCGGGCTGAGGGCAGCGAGCAAGCGCACCGCCATGAAATTCCTGTCCTACTGGCACGACACCGCCCCGGCCTTCGCACCCGTCTATGGCTATTACGACGTCGCGGTGATCGGCGGTGGCTTCACCGGCCTCGGCGCCGCCCGGCAGCTCGCTAGGGCACGCGCCAAGGTCGCCGTGCTGGAGGCGAAAAAGGTCGGCTGGGGCGCCTCCGGCCGCAATGGCGGGCATTTGAAAAACGGGCTCGCGCACAGCTATCTTAGGTTCGGGTAGGTACTTCTGCCCCTGTTCGTGAAAACCATCGATGGCGAGGTGGCTCGAACCGTCGACGTGAGGCGAGACGGGGATCCTACTTGCATGCTCAGAGCGCCTGCCACGTGCATTCTCCATTATTGCGCGGCTAACGCTTTCGCCTGGTTCTTTATGGAGTTGATCGCCAGTAGCTGATGAGTCAAGCCTGGAATGACCGCAGGGAAGCGGCCTTCGAGAGCGGCGGTGCCGACCGTAAAGCCGGCGGCCCGGCCGCTGACGACGGCGTGGATGCGCTCGGCGCGGTCGATCGAACCTGCGACGATGACGGGCTTCGCGACGGCGTCGCAGACGGCGCGGATGAGGTCAGCGACATCGACATCGGCGCGATAGGCGAGGAGATCGAGGCCGTGCACGCCCTCGCGGGCGGCAAGCTCTTTTGCGCTTGCAACGATCTCCGCTTGGGAACCCTCCAGAACGCTGGGATGGCCCGCGATGCGGCCGGGGAAGGGGTAGTAGCGGATACCACTTCCCTTGAGGAGGGGAAGGACGTCGTCGACATGGGTGCCGCCAAGCAGATAGTCAACGCCGAGCGTGAGGCCGGCGAGCACCGACTCGATTTCGCTGGCGCGGTCGAGTGAGACCACTTCGAGATAACTCTTCGCGCCTGCGGCCCGGATTTCCCGGTTAAGCTCGGAAAGCACCTCAAAGGGCAGGCCGATATCCTTGAAGCCGATATGACGGACACCCGCAGAAAGCACCAGGGGAAGCTGCGCCAGCGCATCCGGGATCGTCCGGTCATTGCGGGTCAGCATGAAGATGAAATCGATGGGGGTCATGTCAATCCTCCTGGTCGCACGGTGCCTGCGCCAGTCGGCGGGCGTAGTCGATCGCTGTTTCGAGACTTCTCGGATCGGCGATGCCACAGCCGGCGATATCAAAGGCCGTGCCGTGGTCGGGGCTTGTGCGCACAAAGGGCAGGCCTAGCGTGATGTTCACGCCCTTTTCCAGTCCGAGATATTTGACGGGGATCAGCCCCTGGTCGTGATACTGCGCGACGACCACGTCGAAGCGGCCGTTTCGCGCCTGCATGAAAACCGTATCGCCGGGCCAGGGGCCGCTGGCGTCTATGCCATCCGCGCGCGCTGCCGCGATGGCGGGCGCGATGATGCGGATTTCCTCGTCTCCGAAGAGACCGCCCTCGCCGGCATGCGGATTGAGCCCGGCAACGGCGATGCGGGGGCGGGCGATTCCCAACGCACGACCTCCCTGGTGGGCGAGGCGTATCGCGGACATCTGTGCCGGAAAATCCGCTTGGCGGATCGCCTGTGCCAGCGAACAATGGATCGTTACAAGAACGGTGCGGATATCGTCATTGGCGAGCATCATCGCCACGCGCCCGGCGCCGCCTTTTTCTGCGAGGATTTCCGTGTGGCCGGGGTATGGAAGCCCCGCAGCGGCGAGCGCCTCCTTGTGGATCGGCGCCGTCACGATGCCGGCGACTTTGCCCGTGCTGGCGAGTTCGATCGCGGCAACGATGGCATCATAGGCCATACGGCCGCTGGTGGCGCTCACCCTGCCGAGTGCGGGTGGGGTTTCGATGCGGGAGGCGGCGAGGATATTCAGGGCGCCATCCGGCTTCGCGTCGGCGATGTCATGGATCTCGTTCAATTGCAGACCGCCGCCGAGGCTGGCGATGGCCTTCGTCATCACGGCCGGATCGCCAATGACGACACTGCGACGGAGGTCGGTGCGGGCAAGCATCGTCTTTGCCACGATCTCCGGCCCGATGCCGGATGGATCGCCCATGGTGACGGCGAGCGGCAGGGAGGTGTTCATGCGGGCTCCTTTCCAATTCGGCGAATGGCCTCGGCGGCATTGTGCAGCGTCATGGCGGAACCGAATCCGCCTGCTTTCATGGCGAGCAGCATCATTCGTCCATCGGCAAGAGGAGCGCAGCCGAGGGGAAAGCCGGGCTCGAGTTCGCGGATCAAATCGAAAGCGTGAATGGAGAGCCGTTCCAAAAGGGCGTGCATCGTTTCTCCGCCCGTTGCGACGATGGCGTCGTATCGATGCCGGGATAAAGCGATCTCTGCCTCGTCCACCAGTATGGCGAGAGGCTTCGCCGGGTCGCTGGTTCGGATCTGTGGTGTACGGATGCAGACGACAGAAGCTGCCTCGTCGATATCCGTCGCACGCATTGCGACTGAAGCACCTGTCGCGGCCAATGCGTCGCACTGGGAATGGCTGACAGGATTTGCGCTGCCGACAAGCACGAGAACACGGCGCGGCGTGGCTTCGGGCGTGAAGGTGTGCCGGCCTGTGCACCGCTCGACTACCGTCGCCAGCGCTTCCGCCATGCCCGGCGAGCCGACCCACAGCACCGGGCCGTGTTTCGCGATCTCCGCAACCCGACGATTCAGCATCACCTGGTCGCATGCATCCACGATGACCACTGGAGCGCTGCCAATGGCCTTCCCGATCTCGCCGTCCTCGGTGTGCTCCGAAATTTTAGCGATGGGGCCGAGGCTGGGCTCGATCAAGTCTTCGATGCGAGACGTGTGGGCGGGATGGACAGGGTCGCGGCTGTACGCCGTTTGGGCAACCGGCTCGCCGTGCAGCAACTGAATCCCGTCGATCGTCGTTCGCCCGGCAGCGGGAAAAGCAGGCGCGACGACCAACCGTGCTCGGCCGCTGGCCACAAATGCGGCGGCAATTTCCACGCGGATATGGCCCCGCAGAGTGGAGTCAATCGTCTTATACAGGAACGGCCTGTCTGCGAGCCTGGTTACCGCTTGGCGCGTCACATGCGCGGCATCGGTTTCACCGAGCGTGCGACTGCCGGTGTCGATGGAGACGAGACTGACATGGGTGTTCTCCGATCCCATTCTGCATATACGAGGGATATAGCCGCGTTCCAGGAAAGCGATTGCCCCATCCGCCGCGCTTGTTAGGTCGTCTGCGACGACGCCAACGTGTTTGATCTGGTCAATGGTTTCTGCCATGACCACAAGGCTACTCACCAAGTTATAAGAGAAAAATCGATATGATCTAACGTGTATTGGTGATAGGTTGTCACCAATGAAGCGTTCGGACCTTCCTTCCCTCGATGATCTGCGGGCCTTTGAGGTCGTTGCCCGCCTGGGTTCCGTGCGTGCGGCCGCGTCTGAGTTAAACCTGACGCATGGTGCCGTCAGCCGGCGCGTATCCAAACTTTCCGAACACCTCCAAACGAGTTTGCTGGAACCCGATGGGCGCGGCCTGAGGCTTACGGGAGAGGGTACGCGCCTCGCGCAGGCGACGACGAACGCTCTGGCGCTCGTTGCGTCGGCGTTGGAGGATATTCGCAAAGTCGACGCGTCACCACCGATCGTCGTTTCCTGCGAACGGTCTATCGCCATGCGCTGGCTGATCCCGCGTCTCTCGGAGTTCCAGGATCGCCATCCCGAGATCGACCTTCACCTCTCCGTCGGTGGTGGGGGCTTCGATTTTGCGCGCGACCGTATCACACTCGCGATCCGCAGGCTGGATTTCGCCATCGATGCGAACTGGCAGGTCGAACGGCTGATCGAAGAGCAAGTCGGTCCTGTCATGCATCCCGCCATGACGGATCGGTTTGCGGCCGGTGATTATGTCGCGCTTGCCGCAAACACCCGGCCGGATGCTTGGCGGAAGTGGACCGTCGCCAATCCCGACGCGCCGAAGCCGCGCTCGACGCGCTTTCTCGACCATCATTTCCTGATGGTGGAGGCGGCAGCCGGCGGTCTGGGTGTGGCCATGTGCCCCGAGATCATTGCCCTTGACGATATCCGCAAAGGCCGCCTCGCCGCGCCACTCGGCTTTCAGCCAGATGGCTCACATTACGGCATCATCCGGTCAGCGCTGGCAAAGAAGTCGGCTGGGGTCGACCCATTTGTATCTTGGCTTCTCGCCGCCATTCAACAGGATTTCCATGCTGCGTCTTGAGCGGCCTTGCGGCGCGTGGATCGCATTGGAACCCCATCCTCACAACGTGAAGACGCCGCAACACGCTTCAATCAGGATCGCTGTCTGGTGCTCAGGTATTTGGGCCAAGTATATTCGCTCTCGCTTCGACGATGTGGTCGTACATGTTTCGCTCGGCCTCTCTGCTGTCGCGATCTTTGATGGCGTCAAGAGTGGCCTGATGCTTGGCGATATAGGCCTTCATGCGCTCAGGGGTTAGTGACTGCTCCTTCATTTTCCCCCAGAGGTTTCCCGCTCGTACTGTGTGAATGCCCTCATAGAGCGAGGCGAGAAGACCGTTGCGCGCGGCTCCGACGATGATGCGGTGAAAGACGGCGTCCCATTTCTCGAATTCGACCAGGGTTTCCGCCGCGCTGCCCCGATCGATCGACTTCTGCATTTCGTCGATTTCCTGGCTGGTTGCCCGTAACGCCGCCAAGGCGGCGATCTTGGGCTCCATGATCAGCCGAGCCTCGAAGACTTCGGCCGGATACGTGCGCAACGTGTCTCCCGTACTGCCTGGCGGGCGACGCAGGGCCGTCGAGGTAACCCCGCTGCCAGCGATAAAGGTCCCCCTTCCCACGTGCCTGATGAGGCGGCCCTCCTTCTCAAGAGAAGCAAGCATCCGTCGAAGTGCAGTGCGGGGCAGCCCGAGTTTAACCGCCAGATCGCGCTCAGGCGGTAACCGATCCCCGGGCTCCAGACCTTCCGCCTCGATGAAGTCCTTCAAGACCACGCTCATGAGTCCTCGCTAATTATTTTGCCCCAACCAAATTGATCTATATTGACACCAATTGCAATACCAATCTTATATTGATTGCGCGACAAACCAAAATTGGTAGCGAGGGCGCTGAAGTACAGGGAGTGCATGCTGCGCCTGTTTCAGATCGATTGGCGCATAAGCGCGCATAACCGCGAGTAAAATTGCAAGGTAACGGCTCCGTTGAAAAGGGAGGAATCTCGATGGCTGCTGGAACAGAGGCTGTTTCTGGAGAGGACACAGCGCTTTCGGTGCGTGGCCTGACGGTCGACCTGCCGAAAGGCATGGAACGGACCCATGCCGTCGAGAACATCTCGTTTGATCTCAAGCGGGGCCAGATTCTGTGCATTATCGGCGAGTCAGGCTCAGGCAAGTCGGTGACGGCGAACACAATCATGGGGCTTTTGCCGAAGCTGATCCCGGTCTCGTCCGGCGCTATTCATCTCGACGGCACAGCCATTATCGGCGCACCGGCGAAGAAGCTGCGAGGACTGCGCGGTCGCGTCGTATCGATGATTTTCCAGGATCCGCTTTCGGCGCTCAACCCGCTGATGACGGTTGGCGAGCAGATTACCGAAGTTCTGACGGCTCATGGCGTGGGCACCAAGGCGTCGCGGCGCAATCGCGCCATCGAGCTGCTGACGGAAGTCGGGTTGCCCGATCCGGAACTCATGTACTACCAGTATCCGTTCCGGCTGTCGGGCGGGCAACGTCAGCGCGTCATGATCGCCATGGCGCTCGCTCTCGAACCCACCGTTCTGATCGCGGACGAGCCGACCACGGCCCTCGATGTCACCACACAGGCGCAGATCCTGAAGCTGATCCGTGACATTCAGCGCCGCAAGGGCATGAGCGTGATGTTCATCACCCATGACTTCGGTGTCGTGGCTGAGATCGCCGACAGTGTCGTGGTGATGGAAAAGGGCCGCGTTGTCGAGCAAGGTACCGCCGAACAGGTTCTCAAATCCCCGACCCACCCCTATACACAGCGCCTGATCGCCGCCGTCCCGCACCTGACGGGCAAGGATCGAGCAGTTCAGGAGAAGGCGAGCAACGAGACGATCCTGAAGGTCGAAGGGCTGTCCAAGACCTATCGCAGCGGCAGTGCCCTGTTCGGCAGCCAGCGCATTGTGCCTGCGGTGAAGGACGTTTCATTCGATCTGACTGCCGGACGCACGCTCGGCGTCGTCGGCGAGAGCGGTTCCGGCAAATCATCGCTGGGAAGGCTTTTGATCAAACTGCAAGACAGCGATGGCGGGCAAATTCTGTTCGAGGGCCGCGACATCGCCAAGCTTTCGGAAACCGAATTTCGACCGCTGCGGCCGCGGATCCAGATGATCTTCCAGGATCCCTTCGCATCGTTGAATCCGCGTTCGACCATTGGACAAATCCTGACCGTCGGTCCCGTCGCCCACGGCATGCCTTATGCTCAGGCGCGTGAGGAGGCGCGAGCGTTGCTGGCCCATGTCGGTCTCGATGCCGGTGCCTTCGGCCGCTATCCGCACGAGTTTTCCGGCGGGCAACGCCAGCGCATCGGCATCGCCCGGGCCTTGATGTTCAAGCCCAAGCTGCTGATTGCCGACGAGGCAGTCTCTGCGCTCGACGTCTCTATCCAGGCCCAAATCCTCAAGCTGCTAGACCAGATCCAGCGGGAAACTGGCGTTTCGATGATCTTCATCACCCATGATCTGCGCGTCGCCAGCCAGATCTGCGACGAAATCGCAGTGATGCAGAAAGGGGAGATCGTCGAGCGCGGCCCGCCATCTCAAATCTTTCTGGACCCGCAATCGGCCTACACGCGCGAGTTGGTGGCGGCGATTCCCGGGGAGCGACCGAGGCACACTCGACCGATTGCCGTTAACTTTTGAGAGCTACGGCCGAAATACAACTAGGGAGGAAATATCATGACGAAAGATTCTACAACGAAATCGGGCTATTCTCGACGCGACGCGCTACGCCTCATGGCAGCGGGCGGCATTGCGTGCTTTGCCGCTCCCAACCTGCTCGGCAAGCCTGCCTTTGCCGATACTGCTAGCCCAACCGGTCGCGTCGTCGTCGGGCTTTCGCAGGAACCCACCGTCTTCCATCCGCTGATGGCCCATATCGAGGTAGACGATGCGGTCCATTTTTCCCTATTCGACGCCCTCTTCCGCATGGATCCGAAGGGTGTTCTTCAGCCCAATCTTGCCGCCGAAGTGCCAACACAGCAGAACGGCGGCATTTCGGAGGACGGTCTGAAGTGGCGCGTCCGCCTGCGTGATGACGTTCGCTGGCACGATGGCGAGCCCTTCACCGCCGAGGATGTGAAGTTCACTCTCGAGCTCATAACCAACCCGAACTTCCGCGCCTGGCGCACGGGCGGGCATTCACTGGTACGAGATATCACGGTGGTTTCGCCGACTGAGCTTACCTGGCGGATGGAGGAGGCTTTCGCCCCTTATCTGTCGTTCCTCACCGAAACCTTTATGGTGCCCAAGCACATTCTTGAGAAAGAGGCCGATCCCAACGCTGCCGCCTTCAATCAGGCACCTGTCGGCACCGGTGCATTCAAATGGGCGCAGCGCGTCGCGGGCGATCATCTCGAGCTGGTCGCGAACCCTCAATATTTTGGGGATGGCCCCTATGTCGAGCGGCTCGTCTTCAAGTACATCCCTGACATGACCGTGCTCTATACCCAATTCAAGAGCGGCGACATCGACCTTACAGACCAGGCATACATCACCGCCGACCACTACGATGAAGCTAAGACATTGCCGGGCCGTGTGGTGACGCTGGTATCTGGGGCATCAGTCGAGTCGATCTATCTCAATCTCGAGAAGCCGCAATTCAAGGACCCGGCTGTCCGCAAGGCGCTCTATGCCGCGATGGACAGAAAAGCAATTATCGACGCGATCTATTACGGCGTCGGCACGCTCACCGAGACGTTCATGCCACGGACGTCCTACTATTACAATCCGAACCTGCCGGCGCAGGAGTTCAACCTTGACCGGGCGCGACAGATCCTCGACGAGGCGGGCTGGGTTCCGGGGCCGGATGGAATACGTGCCAAGGACGGGGTGCGGCTGTCGTTCGCCAATTCGACGACGTCGGGCAACAATCTGCGCGAACAAGTGCAGCAGTTCCTGCAGCAGACATTCGCGGAGATTGGCGTCGAGATGACGATATCCAATCTGCCGGCGGCCGTGATGTTTGGTGAGTTCTGGCTCAAGTCGCAATTCGACTCGGCGATCGCGGGTGTTACCCATCTCATTGCGGCGGATCCGGACGCCACTAACCGCCTCGCTACAAGCGCAATTGCTGCCAAGGGCGGAAAAGGCTCGAATGTCGGCCAGTATTCCAATCCAGAAGTTGACGCGCTGCTCAAGAAAGGTGCCCAAACCTTCGATCCTGAGGCGCGTCGCGAGATCTACTCCCGTATTCAGGAAATCGTTCGTGAGGACCTGCCGTTCCTGCCGTTGTTTGCCGCTACCTATGTAGTCGGTCGCAAGGAAGGTCTCGAGGGGTGGGAGCCCAATTCCAACACCCGCACGGCCTCCTGGCATGCCGCCGGATGGCGTTGGCAAAGCTGACATACGCTGCCGCCGTCGCGAGTTGCGGCGGCGGCCTATCCATTGATGCTGTCATGAAGGAGGAGAGCCAATGCGCGGCTTCCTGCTCAATCGCCTTTCACAAAGCCTCGTCCTGCTCCTGATCGTTTCGGTCATCGGGTTCGTCGTCCTGAATCTCATTCCGGGCGGCCCGTTGGCGCAATTCGGGCTTGATCCCAGCATGACCCAGGATGATCTCAATCGTCTGAAGGAGCAGCTGGGGCTCAACCGCCCGCTGTGGATGCAGTATCTCGACTGGGCCTGGCGCCTCGTACAGGGCGACTGGGGTCACTCCTTCCGCGACGGCGCGCCGGTCTTGGATGTGATTGGCCGCCACCTTGTTGCAACGCTGTTGTTGATGGGTTCATCTACCGTCATCGCGATCGCCATCGGCACGTGGATCGGCATCCGCGGCGCCACGCACCGCTATTCTGTTTTCGACTATCTGGCGACGGTCGGGGCGATGGTGGCGCTGTCGATCCCGACTTTCTGGTTCGGCCTTGTCGGCATCTATGTCTTTTCGCTACGACTCGGCTGGTTGCCGGCCGGCAACATGTACACGATCGGCGACGGTTCGGTTCTGAACCATATCCATCACCTGATCATGCCGAGCATCGTGCTGGCGCTGGTCCATGTCGCCATCTGGAGCCGTTACATGCGAACGGCGACGCTTGATGTTATCAGCCAGGAATTCGTCAAGACCGCCCGTGCCAAGGGATTGAGCGAGCGCCGAATCTTGATGAAGCATGTCGTCGGCAATGCGCTGCTGCCAATGATCACACTGGCAGGGATGCAGCTTCCCAGTGTGCTAACGGGTGCTCTGGTCACTGAGACGGTGTTTACCTGGCCGGGGATGGGCCGGCTGTTCCTCGACAGCCTCGGCTACAGCGACTACCCGGTGGTGATGGGACTGCTCATGTTCTCGGCGATCCTCGTCGTGCTTTGCAACCTGATCGCCGACATCGTCGTCGCCATCATCGATCCCCGTATTCGTCTGAGCTAAGCGCCTCATGGACGCTCAACAGGAGGCCACCATTATGACCGCCATTGTCGCAAATTCACGCCAGGAGCGTTGGTGGAACAGCCGAACGGCACACCGCTTCATGAACCACCATCTGGCCCTCCTCGGGATGGTGATGATCGCCGTCCTGACGCTGGCGTGCGTCCTGGGCCCGTACCTGCTGCCCTATGATTCACTCTACATCGATCTGCGCGCCCGCTTTGCTCCGCCCTTCACCGGCCACCACTATATGGGCACCGATCCGCTGGGACGGGACTTGGCGGCGCGGCTGTTCATGGCGGGGCGGGTTTCCCTGCTGGTCGGTTTCTCCGCGATGCTGTTGTCGACGCTGATCGGAACCCTTGTCGGCGTGCTCGCGGGATACCGGGGCGGCTGGCTCGGCACGACGCTGATGCGCACGGTGGATGGGTTCCTGTCGTTCCCGTCGATTTTCCTGGTGCTGGCGCTTGCCGCAGCGCTGAAGCCCAGCCCGATGATGATCACCGTCGTCATCGCAGCCACCAGCTGGATGGAAGTGGCCAGGATCGTCGAGGCCGAGGTCCGCTCCCTTCGCGAGCGCGAATTCGTCCAGGCCGGTCGCATGCTGGGGTTGAGCGGAACGCATATCATGTTCCGCGAGATCCTTCCCAATGCGATGGGCCCGATCATCGTCGCGGCCACCCTGACCGTCGCCCGCGCCATCCTCATGGAGGCCTATATCAGCTTTCTCGGCTATGGAATTCAGCCGCCGCTGCCCAGCTGGGGCAACATGCTGAACGGCGCGCAGCAATATCTGGGGAGCGCACCGTGGCTGGCGATCATTCCCGGTGCAGCCATTACCATCGCCGTAACCAGCTTCAACTTCATCGGCGACGGGCTGCGCGATGCGCTCGATGTTCGCGGTGATCACACCTGAGGGGAATGCGAGTCCGGGGCCGTGGTCACAACATCAGGGGGAAGACCGTACCCGCTCGTCGATCGTTTTCGAAGGGCGATGTGCGAACCGTAGTTGCCGGCGGTCGTACCCCGTCTCTCATTTTGTCAGTAATCGCAGAAGGCCTTGGCCAAGCGCAACGAGAAGTCGGTCCCATGGAAGACTCTAGAATCGCAGACAAGAACACGCCCTATTGGTGGGAAGAGGCACCGGTCAGACCGCTGCCGCGGCAGCCGCTGGCCAAAAAGCTCGACGTGGCGATCATTGGCGCCGGATACACCGGGTTATCGGCGGGTCTCGTTCTGGCGCGCGAGGGCCGTTCGGTTGCGGCCTTCGATGCAATGAACCCGGGCGAAGGGGCCTCGACGCGCAACGGCGGAATCACCAGCGGAAGTATTCGGCCGGATTACGCCACGATTACCCGGCGCTTCGGCGAAGAAAGGGCCATCGCAATCGAGGCCGAGGGCAAGATCGCCCGCGAATTTCTTTACGACTTCATCAGGACCGAAGGGCTCGATTGCGACTTTCAGCTGGTTGGCCAGTTCAAGGGCGTAATCGGCTATGACGATTACGAGAAGACCGCGCGGAGCGCCGAAGTGCTGGCGAAGCGACTGGGGATCGATGCCTATGCTGTGCCGTACGCCGAACAGCGCAATTACATCGGCACGGACTTCTATCGCGGCGGCATGGCGCGGATGGATATCGGTGGGTTGCACCCGGCCAAGTTCCACTCTGAACTCCTGCGGGTGGCGTTGGCTTCGGGACTGACCGTCCACGCAGGTACGCGCGTGACTTCGGTAGCGAGGGATGGGGCCGAGTTCCGTGTGGTGACGGAGGCGGGCACCGTGCAGGTCCGCCAGGTGCTGGTCTGCACTGACGGCTATACCGACGGCGCGGTTCCCTTCCTGCGCCGGCGGCTGGTCCCGGTTCGCAGCCGGATCATCGTCACCGAGGAGCTCGCGCCAGAAGTGATGGCCCGGCTGATGCCGAAGCGGATGATGATGATCGAGGGCCGGGAACTTGGGTTCTACTACCGCCCGACACCCGACGGAAAGCGCATTCTGTTGGGGGGCCGCGACAGCTCTCGCGTCGGCGATCCAACCGCGCCGAAGCTGTTTCTGCGTCGGGGCCTAGTGAACCTTTTCCCAGAACTGGAGAACGTTCGCCTGTCGCACACCTGGTTTGGCAATGTGGCGATGCACCGGGACATGCTGCCCCGCATCTTCGAGAAGGATGGCTTGGTCTATGCCACCGGTTTCTGCGGTTCGGGCGTCGTCTGGGCGCCATGGATCGGAACGCGCGCGGCTCACAAGCTGCTCGGACATGCCGCGCAAGCGCGCACGGCGTTCGACTTCCGGCCGCCTGCGTCCATCCCCCTTTACCGGGGCAATCCCTGGTTCATGCCGGCCATCATCCAGGGCTTTCGAATGCAGGACCGCATCGCCCTGTACCGCGCGCGTCGATAGAGCTTAACCATTTGAGGATTCCAGCGCTCCTGCGGGGGCGCTGTTCGAGAATCTCATGCACTATTGCAGAGGAATACAGATTATGCCGGTCGACGTTCAGAAAGTCCGTGACAGTGCCTCTTTTCCAACCCAGGTGGATGTCGTCGTCATAGGGGCAGGGATCGTCGGTACATGCACGGCCTATGAACTCTCCCGACAAGGGGTCTCCGTTGCTCTGCTCGAAAAGGGCATCGTTGGCGGCGAACAGTCAAGCCGCAACTGGGGGTGGGTGCGTCAGCAGAACCGCGATCTCCATGAGCTTGCCCTTGCCATGTACAGTCTGCGGCGCTGGGAGGAATTGGGCACCGAGATCGGCCGCGATCTCGGGTTTCGTCGAACCGGGATACTCTACTGCACCAAGAACGAGGCGGATGTCGCCCGCTGGCAAAAGTGGGGCCAGGCCGCACGCGTCCAGGGATTTCACAGCGAGATACTCACGGCTTCCGAGGCGAACGAGCGGGCCTCGGGCGGCACATCCTCCTGGGTCGGCGGCGTCTGGTCTCCGACCGACGGGAGAGCGGAACCGAGCCTTGCCGTGCCTGCCGTCGCCGAGGCCGCCAAGGAAAGGGGCGTGTCGCTCCATCAGAACTGCGCCGTTCGCGGCCTCGACATTACCAATGGCCGGGTAACAGGGGTATGGACGGAGCGGGGAATTGTGAAAGCGAGCACCGTTGTTTGCGCCGGCGGGGCATGGGCTTCCCGCTTTTCTCATCGCTACGGCATCGAACTTCCAGTCGCCAACATCGCCGGGACGGCGATCAAGACAACCCCGGCGCCCGAAATCGTTCAGGCAGGATGTCTATCGGCTTCGAACTTCGTGTTGCGGCGTCGGACCGACGGCTCCTACACCATTGCCGTACCCGGGCGCGGTACGCTCGACATCACGCCGCGAGGAATGCGATACGCTTTCAAGTTCTACGAGATGTATCGCAGCAAGATCGGCAAGAAACTCAAATACCGCCTCAACAGCAGCTTCTGGAATGGTCCCGATGCCTTCGGCAGCTGGGAGAACGACGAGATCTCGCCGTTTGAAAAGAGCCGCATTCTGGACCCGGCGCCCGACGCGGAACTCGTCAAGCTCGCAGTGAAGAACCTCGAAAGCGAGTACCCGGCGCTGAAGGGGATCGGGGTCGAACGCGCGTGGGGCGGGCTCATCGATACCTCCCCAGACCTCGTGCCTGTTATCTCGAGAGTGGAGGAACTCCCCGGCTATGTGATCGCCGCGGGCTTCAGCGGACACGGCTTCGCGATCGGACCCGGGGCCGGCCGTCTGGTGAGCGAGATCGTCATGAATAAAGAGCCACTGACCGACATTTCGCCTTACAGGCTGAGCCGGTTCAGCGATGGCTCGGCGATCCGACGGCCGGAAATGATGTAGCCGTCAGATCGGCTGCCGTTTGGAACCCGAGGGATTATTGCCACCGAGCCTCGTCCGCTGACGAAACTCCAATCGCTCATGCAAAGGTCGTGGCAACAACCGGGTGGGCGCACATGAAACTGGACAGAATTGACATCAAGATCCTCTCCGAGCTTCAGAAGAACGGACGGATGACGTATGTCGAGCTCGCCGAGCTCGTGAACCTGTCCGCAACACCTTGTCTCGTGCGGGTGAAGAGGCTGCAGGCAGAAGGCTATATCGGCGGCTATTCCGCGATGATCAACATGGGAAAGCTTGGGCAGGTTCTCACTGTCTTCACAGAGATTACCCTGAGGAACCATCGCCAGGCCGACATCGCCCGCTTCATGTCGGCCATCCAGAATATTGAGCAAGTAATCGAATGCCACGTCGTCTCAGGTGACTACGACTATCTCGTCAAGTTCGTGGCGAGCAGCATAGGAGAATACCAGTCACTCATGGAGCGGCTGATAGAAATGGACATCGGAATCGAGAAATACTTCAGCTTCGTTGTACTCAAATCTCCGATCACCAAGTACCACGTGCCGCTGACTGACCTGTTTGACATTTAGTGTAGCCGTGGACGGACAGCATACAAACTCGCCCGCAAGGCGAAGCCAACCGCCGTACCAGACAGCAGACCTGCTTGCGCTGACCGAAACAGAGCTCAGAAGGCAGCAAGGTCGATTGGCAGCGCAAAGCCGACCTTCACTCTGTCCATTATCACCATTGTCTTGAATCCCTTGATATCCGGATTCTCATAGAAGAACTTTCGCGTGAATATCTCGTAGTCCTCCATGCTTCGTGCTGTCACGATCAAGACAAAGTCCGACTCGCCGGTAATATAATAACCGTTCATCACCTCCGGTGTTTGGCGGATGGATTGCTTGAAGCGGTCCACTATGTCGGCGCGTTCCCGCTCTAAGAGGCTGCCTCAAAAAGAAGTGGGTGATTTCAATGGGTTGTGATTCCTTCGGATTTGCAAAGATTCGATGGAGCTCACGATGTCCTGGACCGAAATCACCCGTCGGCAATATGCCCGGCGCACGCCTCGTTATGCAAGTGATATGACGGATCGAGAATGGGGGCTGGTCCAGCCTTTTCTGCCAGCGCCCCGGCGGCTGGGTCGTCCTCGGACCACAGATTGCCGAGAGGTATTGAACGCTCTGCTTTACATCGCCTCGACGGGTTGCCAGTGGCGGATGCTGCCGAAGGATTTCCCACCCTGTTCAACCGTTCAGCGTTATTTTTACGAATGGAGGGCGATAGGGTTGTGGACGCGGATCAATCATCATCTCGTGATGGAAGCGCGCCAACTGGAGGGTAAGGAGGCCAGCCCAACGGCAGGCGTCGTTGACAGTCAGAGCGTGAAAACCACCGAAAGCGGCGGTATCCGGGGTTATGATGCCGGCAAGAAGATCAAGGGGCGCAAGCGCCACATCATTGTCGACACGCTGGGGCTGATGGTCGGTCTCATGGTCCACTGCGCCGACATTCAAGACCGGGACGGTGCTCCAGACCTCTTGAAATCCATCCGCCATAGATGGCCGTGGTTGCTGCATGTTTTTGCCGATGGCGGTTATGCTGGCGACAAACTGAAGAGGCGGCTGAAGAAAATCGGGCGCTGGACTCTGGAGATCATCAAGCGCACCGACAAGGCAAAGGGCTTTGAGGTTCTGCCGCGCCGATGGGTCGTGGAACGCACTTTCGCGTGGCTTGGCAGATGCCGTAGACTGGCGAAGGACTTTGAGAAATCAGTCGCTTCAGCCGAGGCGTGGATCATGATCGCCCACATTCGCCTCGTCACCCGACGCCTTGCAAGGTATTGCTACCATTGAGTTCTTTTCGAGTCCGACTCTAAGGACACGAGCACCAGCATGGCGATCGGCCGGCCGATCATCTTCGGCTTCACGATCGAGACATCCGCCTCGATGACCCCCTTCTCCCTCAGGCGTCTTACACGCCTCTGCACGGCCGTTGGCGACAGCCCCACCAGTTCTCCTAGCACCTCATAGTTGTGCCGGTTGTTTGTCTGCAAAACGCTCAGGAGGCGAGCGTCTAGCCTGTCGAGTTCCACCAAACCCTCCCTACGCAGTTTATCTTCGCTTGAGCCCGAGAAAAGCAGGATTCCTGCGAGCGGGCACCTTAGTCCGTTAAAATCGATCGCTCGGATGCACATAAGCTCTCGCTCATTGGACACGCCAATCCGAGAGAAAAAATGCTGAATAACGGGCTGTCGGCGCGGGACGCGCTGAAAATAAGGAGCAATCCGACGCTTTTCTGCACCCGGGCTTTTGTCGCGGGAAGATGGCATGGGTCGGGTGCCGCCGCGGTCGTCGATCCTGCTGGCGAACGGCAATCACCGATGTCGACGGCTGAGACCTTCGCCTCTTCAGCGAGCGATCGAGCGCGGCCCGCACACGCGGTGCCTCTCTGCAGCAGCACTGAACGGGCGATGGGCCTGTCTTCGGCGAGGTCAGAGTCAACGCGGCGATGCGCGCACCGACCCCTTCAGCTTTTTGAAGCAATCGGGTCCCGGCAGGCATTCATCAAACCTGAATATGTGTGTTTCGGCGGGCGCGCCGCCTGAGGAAGCCGCAATGAAAACTGTTGTCGAAATAAGCGAAATGGATCGGCGATCTGTTCTACATCCATTCACATATCTGAAGGACTACGCCGAAGGTCAGACCGCGCCGACCATTGTGGAAACCGGCAAGGGCGTTCGCATCAAGGATGCGAGTGGGCGCGAATATATCGACGGTTTTGCCGGTCTTTACTGCGTAAACGTCGGCTATGGCCGAACCGAGGTCGCCGAAGCCATTGCTCGTCAGGCGTACAAGCTGGCCTATTATCACTCCTACGCCGCCCATACCACGGAAGAACTCGCCAAGCTTTCCGATCGGCTTGTGAAAATGTCACCCGGGCGCATGTCCAAGGTCTTCTTTGGCCTTTCCGGATCGGACGCCAATGAGACGCAAGCTAAGATCGTTTGGTATTACAACAATCTTCGCGGCAAGCCCGCGAAGAAGAAGATCATTGCGCGCGAACGCGGCTATCACGGATGCTCCGTCGTGTCGGGCTCGATGACCGGGCTCAGCTTCTACCACGACCACATGGACCTGCCGGTCGCCGGCATACTGCGCACCGGCCTGCCCCATCATTATCGCGGCGCATTACCGGGCGAGACGGAAGAAGCGTTTTCTGAACGTCGCGCGCATGAGCTTGAAGCACTTATTCTGGCCGAAGGCCCGCAAACGGTGGCCGCACTCATCGCTGAACCGGTGCTCGGCACCGGCGGCATTATCCCGCCGCCGTCAGGCTACTGGCCAAAAATCCAGGCGGTGCTGAAGAAGTACGACGTCCTGTTGATTGCGGACGAGGTGATCTGCGGTTTTGGCCGCACGGGAGCAATGTTCGGCTCCGATTTGTACGGCATGGTCCCGGACCTCGTCACGGTCGCGAAGGGGCTGACATCGGCATACGTGCCGCTTTCGGCCGCGATCGTATCCGAACAGGTTTACGACGTCATGCAGGAGGCTACGCCTCAAGTGGGCGCCTTCTCGCACGGCTACACCTATTCCGGCCACCCGATCGGCGCAGCGGCCGCAAACGCGGTTCTTGACATCGTAGAGCGCGACGACCTCCCCGGGCAGGCGGCGAAGAGGGGAGCCTATCTCCTGGGCCGGCTCAAAGCCGAATTTGAACAGAACCCAATCGTCGGCGAAGTGCGCGGCGTCGGCATGATGGCGGCGATCGAATTTGTCCCGGACCGCGGCGCGAAGATGCCATTCAGTCCCGCGTTGAAGGTCGGCGGGCGAATTTCTCAGGCCGCGCGCAACCGAAACCTTATCGCTCGCGCCATGCCCCATGGCGATATCCTGGGCTTCGCACCACCGCTCACGATGAGCGAAGCGGAGATCGATGAGATGGTCTTCATCGCAAAGGCTGCGGTGGATGAAGTTCTACGCGAACTTTTCGCGCAGGGTGCGGTGAAAGGCTGAGGACACGGCATTGGTTATGACAGGAAATGTCCTGAAGGTCCGTGAACTCTGCAAGACTTTTGGGTCGACCAAGGTTTTGAACGGCGTCAGCTTTCGAATGACCGAGGGCGAGGTCATTTCGCTGGTTGGGTCGTCCGGTTCAGGCAAGAGCACGGCGCTACGCTGCGCGAATTTGCTTGAGACGCCGACCTCCGGTGAAATCGAGGTTATGGGTCACACCGTTTCGGCGGTCGTGAACGATCATGGCAAGACCGAGATCCACAGTGCTCACCACATAAAGAACTTCCGTCGCCGCATCGGCATGGTGTTCCAGAATTTCAATCTGTGGCCGCACCAGACTGTCCTCGGCAACGTGACCCTGGCGCTGCTCTACGCCCTGGGAAAGAACAAGCGCGACGCGAAGGAGATCGCGCTCTCGGCACTTTCGAAGGTCGGCATGGCCGATTTTCGCGACCGATATCCCCATCAACTCTCCGGCGGCCAGCAACAGCGTGTTGCGATCGCCCGCGTGCTCGCGATGAGCCCGAAGATCATGCTTTTCGACGAACCCACCTCCGCACTTGATCCGGAGTTGGTGGGGGAGGTTCTGAGGGTCATCAGAGGGCTAGCAGATGAGGGAGCCACCATCCTTCTCGTCACCCACGAGATGCGGTTCGCGAGAGACGTCTCGAACCGAATGATCTTCCTGCACAAAGGTGAAATTGAGCAGGACGGTACGCCGGAAGAATTGCTTCGCAATCCAGCGTCGGACGCTGTGGCGCGATTCCTTTCCCGCGTGATGCTACTGGCCGCCTGACGGCCGTTATCAAACGAAAAAGAGGGGTAACTCCAATGTCGACAATCACGAAACTTCGCTCAATTCTCGCATCCGGCCTCTTCCTGTTCTCAGCCGCGGCATCGCAAGCCGAAGAAGGGGTCCTGCGCATCGGCACTGAAGGAGACGCGCCGCTGTTCAGCATGGCTGACGCTAACGGCAACGTAACCGGTTTCGATGCCGATATAGCCAACAGCATTTGCGCTGAACTCAAGTTGAAGTGCAAGTTCGTCGTCCAATCCTTCAGCACGCTCGTGCCTTCGATGGACAGCGACCGGTTCGACGTCATCATCTCCGGTTTGGGCATCACGGCGGAACGCCAAAAGAAAATCGACTACTCCATTCCGTATGCCACCACGCCCCTCTATTTCGTGGTGGCGAAGGATTCGCCTCTTGCCGGTCTCAAGAGCCTGGACGAGATCGTAAAAGCGCTCGACGGCAAAAGCCTGGGCGTGGTCACCGGAACCACATATGCCAAGTTCATCCAAAAACACGTCCCCAGCGCAGATCTGAAAACGTACGACGCAACGACGCAGCAGACGGCTGACCTCGCTGCAGGCCGCCTTGATGCCGCCTTCGGCGACTCCCCGACCTGGGCGGATTTCCTCGCCACTCCGGACGGAGCAGGGTTCACCCGAGTGAACGTCAAGATCATGGCGACGGACGATCCAGCATCGCTCGGTCACGGCATGGGCGTCGGTATGCGCAAGGGCAATGCCGAACTCAAGGCAAAACTGGATGCGGCGCTCTGCAAGATGATCACAGAAGGCAAGGTGAAGAATGCCAGCCTCAATTGGTTCAAGGACGATTACACCATTCCCTGCACGAAGTGAGGCTGAGATCGACACGTCGTCGCGGCCGGAATCGCGACGACGTCACGGGAGATATGTCCGATGTCTTTTGACCTATGGGTTCTTCTGGTTGAGCGGGGGTGGGGATTTGCCCTTCTCCGCGGCGCTATGGTGACACTGGCGGTCGGCCTGCTCGGGATGCTCGCCGGGGTTATCGCGGCGGTGCCCCTGGCGCTGTTGCGGTGCCGGCGCCTTCCCGTACTCTCGCAGGCGGTGGATGGCTACAGCATTCTAGTGCGCGGCGTTCCCGGGCTGCTCGTCATCTACCTCCTGTTCTTCGGCTCGATCGAGTGGGTTCAAAGGCTGGCAACCGCTTTCGGCTATCAAGATAGCGCCGACAGCGCTTATCCCTTCGTCATCGGCGTTGTTGCGATCGCGGCAATATCATGTGCCTATTCGATCGAAGTGTTCCGCGGCGCGCTTGACGCCGTGCCGGTGGGCTTGCTGGAAGCGGCAAAATCCCTTGCCCTGCCGACCCACGTCACTTTTCTGCGCGTCACTCTGCCTATCGCTCTGCGACTAGCACTCGGCGGCCTCAACAATGTTTGGCAGATGACCATCAAGGACACCTCGCTGGTGTCGGTCGTGGGCATGCAGGAATTGATGCGCTCCGCGGCAATCGCCGCCGGCATTACTCGTTCTCCGCTCTTGTTCTACTGCGCTGCTGCCGGGATGTTTTTTGCGTTGACGGCAATCAGTCAGACGCTCTTCAGTCATACGGAGCGGTTCTTCAACCGTGGCTTCAGTCGGGGATAAGATGGAACTAGACCTTGTCACATATGCGGTTCCGTTCCTTCTGGTAGGTGCCAAAACGACCTTGCTGATCAGCGTCTTCGGCGTTGCTCTGGGATTGCCGTTCGGCATTGCATTAGCTGTCATCCGCACATCCAGGAACCGGATAGTGAGCAGGAGCGCGGATATCTACTGCGCGATCTTCCGCGGCACGCCCATGCTGGTGCAGATCTTCGTGATCTACTACGGACTAGGCCAGCTCAGTGCCATTCGCACTAATCCCGTGATCTGGTGGATCGTCGGCGACAGCCTGCATGCGGCGATCCTGGCCGTCGTACTCAACACCGGTGCCTATACAGCGGAAATCTTCCGGACCGCACTCCTTTCCCTTCCGCGGGGTCTGATCGAGGCGTCGCAAGCCTGTGGCCTGTCGGTGTGGGCCACTTTTCGCCACGTCAAGTTTCCGCTGGCGGTCAGGCAAGCCTTGCCTGCCTATAGCAGTGAAGTTGCCATCATCGTCAAGGAATCAAGCCTCGCATCGACGATCACGGTCCTCGAGATCACCGGCTATGCCAAACGGTTGATGAGCGAAACCTTCGCCATCATGGACATCTTCATTGTCACATCGGCGTTTTACCTGATGATGAACGTAATTAGCTTAGTTTCTCTAAAGTTGATCGAAAGAAAACTGTCTTTCGGAAAATAATCGTCACAGTAGAAAGGTGATCTATGCCAAAACTAAGTAAGCGCTGTTCTGACCCCACCTTTTGGATCAGCGTCTGATCGTCGATTCTCGGGCCCAAAGAGGGCTCCGACATATGACGATCACAGGGTTTACGCATAGCACCAAGACAGATGAGGCGGTGCAACGGTTCGAGATATTCACCGGCTCGGGCCGGCGTCGCGATTGGAGCGACGAGGAGAAGGAGCGGATCGTCGCCGAGAGCTATGGCGGCGAGATGTCGGTCTGCGCGGTTGCCCGCCGGCATGGTCTGTCACCTGGCCAGTTGTTCACCTGGCGGCGTCTGGCCCGAAGCCGGCAGGAGGAGGGTCCGCCGCCGATGTTTGTGCCGGCGGTGATGGCGGCGGCGGAGGAACCGCCGGCGCGTCGCCGGAAGATAGCACCCAAAACCGCGGCCCCGAGAGCGGCGATCGAACTGGAGATCGGCGAAGCAACGATCAGAATCGCGGCTGGCACCGATGCAGCGACGATCGCCGCGGTCATCCAGGCGCTGAGAGTCCAAGCGTGATCGGGCCGTCCGGTACCCTCCGGGTGATGATTGCCACTGGGCCGGTCGACTTCCGCAAGGGGGCGGAAGGACTGGCTGCGCTGGTGAAGGCGGAGATGGGAGGCGATCCATTCTCCGGTACGGTTTACGTTTTCCGGGCGAAACGAACCGACCGGATCAAGCTGATCTTCTGGTATGGCACCGGCATGTGTCTCGTCGCCAAGCGGCTCGAGGACGGCGAGTTCCGCTGGCCGAAGATGCAGGACGGCGTCATGCATCTGACCGCGGCGCAATTCTCGGCACTGTTCGAGGGGCTGGATTGGAAACGCGTCCACGCCAGGGAGCCGGCGCGTGTTCCCGTAACACCCGGCTAGAGCCGCGACCAATTGAATCAGGGGCGTTCGGGCTCTGCCCCCAGGCCCACGAATATGCTCTGTTGCACTCATGACGATGACGGCCAACGAGCTTCCCAATGACCTGGAGACGCTGAAGGCGATGGTGCTTTCGCGCGAGGCGGAGAATGCGCGACTTCGGCAGATCATCAAGGCGTTGCAGCGCCATCGCTTCGGCCGCCGAGCCGAGAGCTTGCCCGAGGACCAACTCCTGCTTAGCCTCGAAGAAGCCGAACAGATCGAAGCGGCCACAGACGAGGAAAAGGCGCAGGCCTCCATTGCGGAGCGTCAGGCGCGGGCGGCAAGGCGGCGGACGAACCGAGGCGCGCTTCCCACCCATCTGCCGCGCATCGAAACGGTCGTCGACATTGATGACTATGCCTGTCCCTGCTGTCAGAATCCGCTTCACCGAATCGGCGAGGATGTCAGCGAGAGGCTCGACATCGTTCCCGCCCAGTTCCGCGTGCTGGTCATGCGCCGGCCGAAGTATGCCTGTCGTGCCTGCGAGGACGTCGTCGTTCAGGCTCCGGCCCCCGCGCGACTGATCGAAGGTGGCATTCCGACGGACGCGACCGTCGCGCAGGTGCTGGTCTCCAAATACGCCGATCACTTGCCGCTCTATCGTCAGGCGCAAATCTACAAACGCCAAGGGATCAATCTCGATCGCTCTACGCTTGCCGACTGGGTCGGCCGTGCCGCCTGGCACCTCCGTCCGGTCCACCAGCGGCTCCTTGAGCACCTGAAGGCTTCGCAGAAGCTGTTTGGCGACGAAACCACCGCGCCGGTTCTTGATCCGGGGCGTGGCAAGACCAAGACGGGCCAGTTATGGGCTTATGCCCGCGACGATCGACCATGGCAGGGTGACGATCCGCCCGGCGTGGTCTACGTCTATGCGCCGGACCGCAAGGCCGAGCGGCCGATGACGCATCTCGATGGCTTTACCGGCATCCTCCAGGTCGATGGCTACAGCGGCTACCGGCCGCTCGCCGAGAAGAACGCGGTATCCTTGGCCTTCTGCTGGAGCCATGTCCGTCGGCGCTTTTACGAGCTGGCGGCTTCCGGTCCCGCTCCGATCGCCAGCGAGGCGCTCAAACGCATCGCCGAGCTTTATCGCATCGAGGACGAGATACGCGGACGGCCGCCGGATGAGCGTTGTGCCGTGCGCCGGCAGAAGAGCCGTCCCGTGACCGAGAGCCTTGCGCCTTGGCTGCGCGCACAACTCGCTCTGATCAGTCAGAAGACGAAGCTCGCCGAGGCAATCCGCTATGCGCTCTCACGCTGGGACGGTCTCAACCGCTTCATCGACGACGGTCGCATCGAGATCGATTCCAATACCGTCGAACGCTCAATCCGACCGATTGCGCTCAACAGGAAAAACGCCCTCTTCGCCGGCTCAGACGCCGGAGCCGTGCAATGGGCGATCATCGCTTCGCTGATCGAAACCGCCAAGCTCAATGATGTTGAGCCGCTGAGCTACCTTACCGGTGCGCTTACTAAGATTGTGAATGGCCATCCGAACAGCCAGCTTGATGACCTACTGCCATGGGCCTACGCCGCAAGCACAGAGCCCGCAGCCGTGCGGCGTCCCGTCTTGACGGCTGATGCCAAATGATTTTCTGACCGGCTAGTCCAGCCGATCATCGCAAAACGCCCATCAGCGTTTTATGCGGCGGCCCGCCTTCTGCATCATGGATTACGAGGGAAACCGTCTCGAAGAGAACTTCGATCATGACGTCATTGAAGGATATCAGCCAAAGTCGTGGATTTAGGACCTTCCACTCGGTAGTTTCCTCCCCGCCTATAACTTCATTGAACACCCATGGATGGACCGGATACCTGCACCCTTTCAGCCCTTCAACGTTCATCGGCGTTATTCGAAAATCGATAACCTCCCGAAATTTGAGCACCACGTTTCCACTTCCCGACTGGGGAGAGGCTTCATAGCAAACGAAGGCGTCCTTCCCGTCATAGAGCACTGAGGGGTTTGCGACTGTTCCTAATTCCGGAAATGCCTCTCGGGGCCTTACGACTTGCATGATTGATCGCTGCCTGCTCCGGTTGATGGTCAAGGCACGGTTCCGATCATTTAGCCACTTTGTCAACACAGCTAGTCATGAACCTGATCACCAGGGGCCGTGGTCCAAGAACGACGCTTACCAAACTAACCTTCATCGACCAGAAAAATCTCCCAATGCCGCGGAAGGGCGCGCCGCCTCCCGAGCGGCTGGTCGATGGACTGCCGCAATTTCTTACATGGGACATCGCCGCTACCGCAGACGGAAAGATGCGGACGGGCGTATGGGAGGCAACTCCGGGCGCCTACCGTTCGATCAAGGGTGAGACCTTTGAATTCTGCGTCATTCTCTCCGGAGTGTCCGAACTCACTGAGGACGGAGGCGAGCCCCGCAGGATCAGCGCTGGTGACGCTTTTGTGATGCACCCCGGCTTCGTCGGCACATGGCGGGTTATCGAGACCACACGCAAGCTTTGGGTCGCGCGCGACTGATCGCGCCGACATCCGCGCAATTCGGTGAAGTGCGCGCGACCGCCAGCTTTGTGAAATGGCGGCGCGCGCAATAACCTGACCTGTTTCTGCAGCAGGCTCCTGATTGTGATTCACATAGCATCTGGCTGTTCGACGGTGCCACCAACTCGGTGGCGTACGATGAACTGGGCGGTCGCGCCGAGTTGCTGCGTCATCACCTCCGATGAGGAGCCGGGACCACTCCGCCGATCATGACCGGTTTAAGCAGGTGAAATATAACGCAATGATTAGCCATGACCTGATCAAGCAGGCACGTGAGCGCATCGCCAGTCACGTCCTCCGTACTCCTCTGACGATATCGACATCGCTTTCCGAACGCACCGGAGCGCAGGTCAGCTTGAAGCTCGAGCATCGCCAATCGACCGGTAGCTTTAAGCTCCGGGGTGCAACAAATGCAGTTCTTCAACTCAGCCAGTTGGAGCGCGACCGCGGCGTCATCGCAGCCTCAACCGGCAATCACGGAAGGGCACTTTCCCTTGCTGCCCGGGCAGTCGGTTCCGGCGCGACCATTTGCATGTCGCGTCTGGTACCCGAAAACAAGGTCTCGGAAATCCGACGGCTGGGCGCAACAGTACGGATAGTGGGTTCTTCGCAGGACGACGCACAAGCGGAAGTCGAGCGGCTGGTTGCAGAGGAAGGGCTCAGCATGATCCCGCCTTTTGATCATCCTCACGTCATCACCGGCCAGGGAACGGTCGGGCTTGAAATCGTCGAGGAGATGCCCGAGGTCGCGACCGTTCTTGTTCCTCTTTCTGGAGGTGGGTTGGCCGCAGGCGTCGCGGCAGCCGTAAAGGCCATGCGACCCCAGGCCAAGGTAATCGGCGTCACTATGGACCGGGGGGCAGCCATGAAGGCTAGCATCGACGCCGGCCACCCGGTGCAGGTGAAGGAGTATCGCAGTCTGGCCGACTCGCTCGGCGGTGGAATCGGCTTGGGTAACGCCTGGACTTTCCCGATGTGCAAAACCCTTCTCAACGACATCGTCCTCATCAATGAACGCGAGATAGCTGCCGGTGTGCGGCACGCGTACGAGCAAGAGCGTGAGATTGTCGAAGGCGCTGGCGCAGTTGGTATCGCGGCGCTGCTTTCCGGCAAGCTGGCTCATCTCAAAGGTCCGGCAGCAGTCATATTGTCGGGTCAGAATATCGACATGACGTTGCATCGAAAAATCATCAACGGACGCATATAGCAACTGAGGTGGGCTGATGCCTATTATTAGAATACTTACCGAGCCTGAGCTCAGACAGATCATTCCGCTCGACGTCGATGCGGTTAAGTGCACGGAAGGCGCGTTTCGCGCGCTGGCGGTCGACAATGCGGTGGAGATGCCGCCCATTCTGCGTCTGGATGTGCCTGAGAGCAGAGGCGAAGTCGATGTGAAAACCGCATATATTCCAGGCTTGAGCGGCTTCGCGATCAAAATCAGCCCTGGTTTCTTTGACAATCCGAAGCTCGGCCTTGCGAGTACAAACGGGATGATGGTTTTGCTCTCAAGTAAAACCGGGCTGATTCAGGCACTGCTTCTCGACAATGGTTACCTGACCGACGTCAGGACAGCAGCCGCTGGTGCGGTTGCGGCAAAACTCTGTCGCGAGGCGATGCTTCGATCGCAACCATCTTCGGCGCCGGAGTACAGGCAAGGCTGCAACTCCAAGCGCTCACGCTGGTGAGACCAATCCAGGAAGTCCGTATATGGGCGCGTGATTACTCCAAGGCGGAGGCGCTCGTCGAACAATTGAAACTCGAGCATAGCATGCCGGTTACAGCGTTCGCCGACCCAAAGGAAGCAGTATCGGGTTCCCACATCATTGTGACAACAACACCTGCAGACCGGCCGATCCTGGATGCCGCCTGGCTTGAACCAGGGCAGCACGTGACAGCCATGGGCTCCGACGCCGAACATAAGAACGAGATCGATCCGATCGCGATTGCGCGCGCAGACATCTACGTGGCGGACAGCCTGAAACAGACACGCAGGCTGGGGGAGCTTCATCATGCCATAGAGGCTGGGCTGGTTGCGAGCGACGCTGATTTTCCGGAACTCGGCCAAATCATTGCGGGCGAGAAGGTCGGACGTACTCGCGATGCAGACATCACAATAGCCGATCTTACCGGTACAGGTGTTCAGGACACCGCAATTGCCACGCTAGCCTTTCAGCGTGCCGAGGAACTCAAGACCGGCAGGATGTTCGAGTGCTGAGGCGGTCGTGTCTTTGTGCAACGTCCATGTTCGCACACCGAGCGCATGCCGCCTCAAAGGCTCAGAATTCGCGGCCACGTTCATGGGCTTCGCAATTTATTGCCGCAACCAATTTGATCTATGTTGACACCAATCTCAAAACCAATCTTATATTGATCGCGTGTCAAACCTGATTGGTAGCGAAGGTGCTGAACGTGAAACCAACTCCCGCGCAAAAAACGACTCCCCTTGTCTCTCCCGCCTCGGCTGCCGTAGTTCGCGATGCTCCTACGCAACTGTTCATCGGCGGCGAATGGGTTTCGGCAAAAGAAAACCGCACATTTGAAGTGGTCGACCCCTCGAGTGGAGATATAGTCGCCAGCGTTTCCGATGGCGATGTTGCCGATGGTATATCCGCGGTCGATGCAGCGGAAAAGGCCTCTGCGGCTTGGAAGGCAACTTCGCCGCGGCATCGCTCGGACGTTTTGATGAAGTGTTTTCATCTTGTGCTCGAAAAGGCGGAATGGCTGGCGCAACTCATCACCGTGGAGAACGGCAAGGCACTTGCGGACGCCAGGTCGGAGGTCGCCTACGCGGCCGAGTTTTTCCGCTGGTACGCCGAGGAAGCTGTACGGACGCCGGGCGAATTCGGACCTGCGCCCTCTGGCGCCAACCATATCATCGTCAACCATGAGCCGATTGGTATCGCCGTATTGGTGACGCCCTGGAACTTCCCCGCGGCAATGGCGACCCGGAAGATCGCGCCCGCACTGGCCGCGGGCTGCACATGCATCCTGAAGCCCGCAGCTGAGACCCCACTGACGGCGCTCGCGGTCGGCGAGATCATGCGGCAGGCCGGCGTTCCGGCCGGGGTGGTCAACATCGTGACAACGAAGAAGGCCGGACCCGTGGTCAGCGCCATGCTGCATGACAAGCGGGTACGGAAGCTGTCGTTTACCGGCTCGACAGGCGTCGGTCGGACGTTGCTGCGCGAGGCTGCGGACCAGGTCGTCAATTGTTCCATGGAACTCGGCGGCAATGCGCCCTTCGTTGTTTTCGACGATGCCGACCTGGAGACGGCGGTCGCCGGAGCAATGGTTGCCAAGATGCGCAACGGCGGCGAGGCATGCACTGCCGCGAATCGCTTCTATGTGCAGAAGGGGATTCTGGCGGAGTTCACGCGGCGGTTCGCGGAAGAGATGGCCGCACTGAAGGTCGGACCAGGACTGGCTCCGGAGACGCAGCTCGGGCCACTGATCACCGAGGCCGCGGTCGCCAAGGTGGAACGCCTGGTGGACGACGCCATTGCCAAGGGGGCCCGCCTGGTTACCGGCGGCAGCCGCTTGGACCGCGACGGCTTTTACTACCCCCCTACCGTACTGGCTGACGTTTCTCCTGATGCCGAGATCCTTCGCGAAGAAATCTTCGGACCGGTTGCGCCAGTCATTGCATTTGAAACCGAGGACGAGGTCGTCCAGATGGCCAACGACACCGAATACGGCCTGGTTTCCTATGTGTTCAGCAGCGACCTCAAACGCGCGCTTTCGGTCGCCGGACGGCTGGAAAGCGGCATGGTCGGAATCAACCGAGGCGTCGTCTCCGACGCTGCGGCACCGTTTGGCGGCATGAAGCAGAGCGGCCTCGGCCGAGAAGGAAGCCACCACGGCATGCTTGAATATCTCGAAACAAAATACATCGCCGCAAGCTGGTAGGTACCCGGCGCTTCCGACCGCTTCCTTCTACCGTAATGACAATCTCGTAACGAGGTCGGAGCCGACATCACATCCATCTTGTCTAACTACGACGCGAATTTTCTTTCACTCTGATAAATTGGAGAACTGGATGTCACTACTCAAATCGATCGACCCAAATCCTTCGTTCGAACCGAAGCACGCGACCCCCGCGCCGGATCGCCTTATCGCCGGTGCGCCCGCGTTCAAGACCTGGGCGCAGGACAGCGACAAAGAGGGCAAGGTGAATACCGGCGTCTGGGAGGCCACTCCCGGCGAGACGCACTCCATCAAGGGCGAAACCTTTGAGTTCTGCCACATCCTGCAGGGAGTGGTCGAGCTGACAGAGAAGGGCAAGGAACCGGTCATTTATCGCGCGGGCGACAGCTTCGTGATGAAACCCGGCTACGTCGGGGTCTGGAAAACAATCGAGACGGTACGGAAAATCTACGTCACCATCACTTAATTGTTGCACCGAAAAGACCGTTCCGACGCACATTACTCAATTTCCATGCGGGTTGGAGCGCCTTGGCAGGGGAGGTCTGCCGGTCCGCAACGCCCGAAAATGGGCTGGGCGATTATTCGCCCAGCCCAACTCGTGCTTCCAGCAGTATGCCCTTTAACAAAGAGCTTGCGCTTCATTGTTGTCGCAGTACAGCCTGAGATCTCATCGCTCACCCGAGGCGGTAAAACCCTGCCGTTGTTTCCAAGGTGAGCGTGGATATCAATGAAACGGATCAACCCATGCAAACCGAAACGTTCGCTCTCGCGCCTTTCGAGGCTCACCATTTGGATGGTGCTTTGGCTCTGTCACGTGCAGCGGGCTGGGCACACAGGAGAGAAGATTGGGAGATGATATGGTCGCTGAGCGAGGGGCGGGTTGCCCTTGTGGGTGATCGTGTCGTAGGCACAGCTCTCATGACTCCCTTCGGCGACACCTGCTCAGCCATCAACATGATTATAGTCGATGAAAGCCAGCGGGGCCGGGGACTCGGAAGACAATTGACCAGCGCCGTGATGGAACTCGCCGGTGATCGGGAATGCCGTTTGACCGCAACAAGTGACGGCTTACCTCTTTACGAAAAGCTGGGGTTCGTTACGACGCATCAAATCGTCCGCCACCAGGGCGTTATTGGCCGCGTCGATACACCTGAAAATGTCGCGTGGATCGGGCCCGACGCCCTGCCGGCAATCAAAGCGCTCGATCGTGCGGCTTTCGGCGCCGACCGCGATGCGCTCCACGATGCGCTGGTGAAGGAGGGTCCCTTCGCCGTTATCCGGAACGATGGCGATATCGTCGCCTTCGCGGCCACGCGTTTTTTCGGGATGGGTGAAGTCATCGGCCCGGTCGTGGCAGAAAACGCGGCACAGGCGAGGGATTTGATTGCCTTCATCCTCTCCGGCAAGGAAGGTCGTTTCGTGCGCATCGACATCCCTGAACAAAGCGGCCTTTCCTCATTGCTCGAAGGCTGCGGGCTGCCTCACGAGGGCGGAGTCATTGCGATGGTTCGGGGTGCAAAAGGCCGGTCTCAGATATCGGCGGTTCGAACTTTCTGCTTGGCGAGCCAGGCTATTGGCTGACTGCACATTTGAGGAGGCCGTTGTCACTGAAACGGATATTGCGGATTCTGTGGCGGAACAGGGGGCTGGAGGGGAAATCGACGAAATTCATCGATCGGGGGGAGCGCAGCGGAAACGCAGACTGAACTCTACCCGCTACCCCGTCGTCTTTGGAGCGCTGGTAGCGACCCGCTCGTCTGCCTCCATTCGGGAGTTCATGCTGGCGTGCAGTCACCAACCAGCTCAAGGCTTCCGGAGGAGGCGGACGTAGGATTGCTTAGGTATGACCGACGAGCGCCGCTTCCGACTCTCATAGGATCCCAAGAAGGCAAGAATCTGAAATCCATGCTGCTAAACAGGAGGTTGGCAATGGGTTCAGCGGTTTTGTTGCTTTCGACGGTGCAGCTCTTCGGCAACTTGCACGGCAGGCGAAGGATGCCAATCAGTCCTGGCGGTTGCTGGCTCTTGCAACAATTTATGACGGCGGCTCGGGTACTGCGCGGATCGGCAGCGTGGCTCTGCAGATCGTGCGGGATTGGGTCCTGCGCTTCAACACGCGCGGCCCGACGGACTTGCGAATCGCAAGGCCCCGCGGTCGGGCGAAGTTGAACCACGCGCAGCGCCAGGCGCTGGCGAAGATCGTCGAGAGCGGGCGGATCCGTCGATCCACGGTGTCGTCCGCTGGCGGCGCAAGGATCTGGTGCAGTGGATCTTTCAGGAATTCCGCATCTCGATCGGTGAGACGACGGTCGGGCGTGAGTTGAAGGCGTTCGGCTTCGCCAAGCTGTCGGCCCGCCCAGGCCACAACGCGCAGAACGACATCGAGGCGGCCGCTTCTAAAAAAGACTTCCCCGCCCCTCTGGCAGAAATCAGAGCCAAGCTCCCGCAGGGCACGGACATCGACTGTGGTGGGCCGACGAAGCGCGGATAGGCCGAAGAACTGGTTTACGCGGCGTTGGGCGCGTCGCGGAACCCGGCCATCCGCGTCCGCGGACCAGCGAACCATGTGGGCCTACATCTTCGGCGCCATCTGTCCGGGAAGGGCAAGGGCGTCGGCCTCGTGCTACCTTGGCGCGACACCGAAGCCATGCAGGGGCACCTCGCCGAAATCAGCCGGGCCGTAATCTGGCCGGATGGCACGTCACGCCGAAGCTCAAGGTACCCGACAACATTACCATGATGTTCCTGCCGCCGCGCTCGCCGGAACTGAACCCCGTAGAGAACGTCTGGCAGTTCATGCGCGACAACTGGCTCTCGAACCGCATCTTCAAGGACTACAACGATATCGTCGCCCATTGCTGCGCTGCATGGAACAAGCTCGTCGATCAGCCGTGGCGCATCATGTCCATCGGACTGAGCCAGCGGGCCCATGGTGCTGCTCAATGCGCCTTGGTATCAGTTCTCGGTCACAATAAACCGTCGCGCCAGTCATCAATCGAGGAAATACTGATCGCCTTATTGGTGATCCTGCATCACCAAAAGCCGTCAGCAAAATTCGATAGCCGGGCCCAGTCGTTTGGCTGTATCACCAAGACAGCCGCACCCAGGGATCTGGACTATGCAAACACCTGTCATCCGCCTTGATTTCCGTTCCGATACGGTCACCCGTCCAACCCTTGGCATGCGTGCGGCGATGGCTGCCGCCGAGGTGGGCGACGATGTCCTTGGCGACGATCCCACGATCAAGGCGCTCGAGGCCCGACTTGCCGCACTGTTCGGCAAGGAAGCGGGACTGTTCATGCCAACCGGCACCATGTCCAATCTCGCTGCGATCATGAGCCATTGCCAGCGCGGCGAGGAATTTCTCTGCGCAACCGGAGCTCATACCTATCTGTGGGAAGCCGGGGGCGCTGCGGTGCTGGGCTCGGTCCAGCCGCAACCCTTGCCGGTGCGCGCCGACGGGACAATCCCCATCGAGGACCTTCACGCCGCGGTGAAGGACGACGATCCGCATTTTGCGATCACGCGACTGGTCACCATCGAGAACACGTTCGCCGGGCGGGTCCTGCCGCGCGATCATCTGGCCGAGGTCCTCGAATTTGCGCGGGAGCGGAAGCTCGCCACCCATCTCGATGGTGCGCGGCTGTTCAATGCGGCTGCGGCGCTCGGCGTTGATGTCGGGTACCTGGCAGAGGGCTTCGATAGCGTGTCGCTGTGCCTTTCAAAGGGGCTGGGGGCGCCGCTCGGATCAGTGCTGGTCGGCGATGCCCCATTGATCGCCCGTGCGCGCCGGTGGCGGAAGATGCTTGGCGGCGGAATGCGGCAGGCAGGGATAATTGCGGCGGCTGGGCTGTACGCGCTCGACCACCACGTCGACCGGCTGGCCGAGGACCACGCCAATGCTCGGGTGCTCGCGCAAGCATTTGCGGGAATTGAGGGGCTGAAGGTGACCCCGCCGCAATCAAACGTGGTCTTTGTCGAGCTCGCGCCCTATCTGGCGACCCGGCTGTCCGAGGCGCTACGTGAACTCGGCATCGGGGCGAGTTTCTGGCCCGGTGGGCGCATGCGCTGGGTCACCCATCTCGATGTCAACCGTGCCGCTGTCGACGAGGCCATCGCGGCAGTGCGCGAGATCACTGAGGGCCGGACATGAGAGGCGTCATCGATCCACAATTGATCGTCAGAATAACAAGCGCCACTGTCGCACCAAACAGCCCCTGCGCCGCCATAGCCCCATGACTGCGCCGGCCCGAAGGGGTTTTGGAGAGCGTGCAGACCGGAATGGGCGGTCGGGACTGGCGGAAAGAGTGCCGCGGCAGGGGCGCTTCCCATATTTACCTGAAGAAGCGCCGATATTGTGGGTGGGGTCTGGTGCGCCGCCAAGGCGTTCCGCCTGGCGGGTCCGAACCTGAGAAGCTGATGCAATACTCAGGCAAAGTAGACGTGGAGATGCCGTAGGTGGCAGAGACCTTCACCACGTTATTGGACTGATAAACGACGCTGGTTACGCGTCGAAGAAACATGGAAGCAAGGCATGCATCTGTTCGCACGCAAGGACCTCGAGGAAGCCGCCGCACTCGTTTACCGGCATATGTCACCTACACCGCAATACGTGTGGCCGCAGATCTCGGAAATGGCAGGGGCCGTGGTCTGGATCAAGCACGAGAACCATACGCCGGCCGGCGCTTTCAAGGTCCGCGGCGGAATCACCTTTATGGATTGGCTCCGCCGCAGCGGGCGTTCGACCAGGGGAATCGTCACGGCAACGCGCGGGAATCATGGCCAGAGCCAGGCCCGTGCTGCGCGGGCAGCCGGTCTTGCCGCCAAAATCGTTGTCCCGCACGGCAATTCGGTCGAGAAGAACGCAGCCATGCGGGCCTTTGGCGGCGAGGTCATCGAGTACGGCCGCGACTTCGACGAGGCCCGTACCGAAGCCCGGCGCCTTGCCGCCGAAACCGGCCTATTCCTGGTACCGCCCTTTCACGAGGAGATCGTCCGGGGTGTCTCAAGCTATGGGTTGGAACTCTTCACCGCGGTGCCCGATCTCGATGCCGTCTATGTGCCCATCGGCTGCGGCTCGGGGATTTGCGGCGTCATCACCGCGCGCGAGGCCCTGGGCCTGAAGACGGAAGTGATCGGCGTAGTTTCGACGCACGCGCCGGCCGCGAAGCTCTCCTTCGAGGCCGGACGGCTGATCGAAACCGAAACGGCGCTGACGTTCGCCGACGGCATGGCCGTGCGCATTCCCGTCGAAGAAGCTTTCGCAATGTACTCGAAGGGCGCCTCACGGATCGTCGCCGTCAGCGACGAGGAGGTCGCCGAAGCGATGCGCCTCATCTACCGCGCGACCCACAATGTCGCCGAGGGTGCCGGCGCCGCGTCACTTGCGGCGCTGCTTAAGGAAGCCTCTGTCATGCGCGGCAGAAAAGTCGGCCTTATCTTGAGCGGCGCAAATGTGGACGCCGAGGTCTTCCAGAAAGTACTGGGCGGGGAGACACCACCGGTGGCGACGTAAGGAAGTGACAGTCGGCGGCACGAGAGCTTAAGGCAGAGTTTTCACTATGGCTATCTCGTCGAAGCCGGCCGATGGTGTGAAGGGCCTTTACCTGGCCGCGGGCGGCTCCGGCCACGGCTTCGGGCTCGGGCCGGTATCGGCCGCTTGGCTGCCGACCTGGTTGCCAATGATACCCCGTGTGTCGACCCCAGCTCCTTCCGCCTGTCGCGTGTCGTTGATGGTTCAAAAGTCAAAGTCGGCGCAATCTGATCGGGGGGCCAGATCCAGAGGAAGCCGTTGGGGAGACGCGCAGAGGGAAGCTAGCGGAATGGATGACGATGCATCCTTTTTCTAGCGACGACGCGGATATCACTTTCACTCAGGTAAATAATGGAGAACTAGATGTCCTACTGAAAACCGTCGACCGAATCCATCATTTGAACCGAAGCGTAGAACTGCCGACCCGGATCGCCTCACCGCGGGCAGCCCCGCTTTCAAGACCTGGTTGCAGGACACCGCCAAGGAGAGCAGAGTCAACACCGGCGTCTTCGAGGCGACGCCCGGCGAAACGCACTCCATCAAGGGCGAAACGTTTGAATTTTGCCATCTCGTCCATGGCGTGATCGAATTGACCGAAACGGGTAAGGAGCCGGTTATTTATCGCGCGGGCGACAGCTTCGTCATGAAGCCCGGCGATGTCGGAGTTTGGAAGACAATCGAGACGGTGCGGAAAATCTCGTCACAGTCACCTGATCATTCGAGGGAGCGATGCCGTTTCGAGATGCATTGTCTCCTCGTTTCGCGGGAATGGAGCGAGCCGGCAGGCAAGCCCTTCCGATCGGCTCCATCCCCGAATTGAATTGGCGGTTTTATTCGCCCGTGGCGACGCGCAGGGCGAAGCTGGCGGACTGGACTACGAGGAAATCGCCATCGGCGGCGAGCTCGCAGGCATGTCCATTAGCTTGGCGCCCTTCGAAGGGCCAAAGCGTTGCAGCCGCCGACGAGGCCGATCCGGGCTACACGGCGAGCGCCCGGTCGAATTTCGGTCTCCTATGGAGCTAGAGCAATTGCTGCCGCCAACACCGCCACTAGAGCTTATCCAAGGTGCGTTGATCCCGACCCATTGTCGATACCGTTTGCTGACGAGGAGGAGTGGCGAAGGCGATGTGGTGCATCGTCGGGCGGCTCCGACGAAGGCCAGCGGGCGGAACCGACTCACGCCGTTTCATATCCGAGTTGGCGCCCGCGTCGCTGGCGAACAGGTGACGCTTCGGGCTCCTCGCCTAGGCGATCAAGTCGAAATCTGTTGCGCCGCCCTCACGCGCGTCATCTTATCGGACATCATCAAATCCCGCCCACCTTGATTCTGGAGCCATCAAAGAAGCGCGACAGCCGGAAGGGCGTGGGGTCAACGCAAGGCTTATCGTTAGCAACCAAGTCAGCTGCCAGGCGGCCGATACCCGGTCCGAGTCCGAAGCCGTGGCCGGAGCCACCCGCGGCCAGGTATAGGCCCTTCACACCATCGGCCGGCGAGATGACCGGCACCGCGTCCGGCGTGCAATCCACATAGGCTCCCCAACTGTCGGCGACTTCGATGCCCGCCAGCGCAGGGAACTGCTCCGTGACACCTTTCAGAATAGCCGCGATCGTACGGCGGCTCGGCGTTGGGTCGAGAACGCGCATTCGCTCGAAGGGCGATTGCGTATCCTTGTTCCAACTCGCGAGCGCTTCCGGTCCACGGAACATGGATTTGCCGACACCGATCTGGATCGCTTTCAGACGCGCCAGGAACATCGGCATGAACCAGCGGGCGTAGCGAATGCCTTGCGGGGTGATGTCGAGCATCGCCCTGCCGCTGATCGCAAGCGTGTAGCTGCCATCCAACCGACGGGTCAACGCACACTGCGGCGTATAGATCGCCTCACCCAGATCCCTTGTGGGTCGCGTACGAAGCGCCGTCTGACGCACGCTCGCCTGCGGAAACAGAACTCCGTACTGGCGACAAAACATCGACGTCCAGGCGCCGCCGGCGCAGAGAACGGCTTGTGTCCGGATGGTTCCTTTTTCGGTGATCACCCCGGCCACCGCGCCATTGACCAGATCGAGCCCTCGGGCGGCGCACTCCTGGTGGATGGTCGCCCCGAATTTGCGAGCGCCATCCGCGATCGTCGGCGCGGCGATGGCGGGTTCGGCCTTGCCGTCATCGATCGAATGCACTCCGCCGAGCCATCGGCGGCCGTTCGCCGGAATCGCGGCAGCCGCTTCCTTGGCGCTCAGCATCCTGGTATTGACGTTGAACGGGCGAGCCATGTCACGCCATGCTTCCCATTCCGCCAGCTGCCGCGGATCATCGGTAGCGTAGAGCAGGCCGCATCGGCGGAAGCCGACGTCCTCTCCGATCTTCGCCGCAAACTCATCCCAAACTTGCAAAGCGACGCCCGAGAGCGGCAGCTCGCGCTCGTCCCGGTTCTGCCGCCGGCACCAGCCCCAGTTGCGGCTCGACTGCTCGCCTCCGACATGGCCCTTTTCGACCAGGGCGACGGACAGTCCCCGCTCCGCGAGAAGGAAAGCTGCCGTTGCGCCGACGATGCCGCCGCCGATGACCACGGCATCCGCCTTGGCGGGAAGCTCTTGATCGTTCTGTATGCGTTTGACAATTGGAGACATGGGGCTGACCTGAACTTTGGCGGCCGATTTATACGGCCCTGTTTCCTGCCCCTCCGGCAGGAGCATCTGAGGCAATGACGGCTATCGCATCGACTTCGACGAGATAGCCATAGTGAAGTTCCGGCACCGGAACGACGGTACGAGCCGGACGGGAATCCCCTAGTCGCGCCGCATAAACGTGGTTGAAGCGAGGCCAATTGGCCACGCCGACGATGTAGGCGGTCACCCTAACGAGATCGGCCGCGGTTCCGCCTGCGGCTTCCAGAATCGCCAGCAAGTTGTCGAGGGCCTGCGCCGCCTGGGTCTCGAAGCTGTTATCCGCCAGGGCCTCTCCACCCGTGCGGATCGGTAGCTGACCCGAAATGTAGAGATGCTGACCGACGAGCTTCGCTTGTGAGTAGTGGCCCGCCGGGCTTGGTGCTCGATCGGTATTCACAGTCATGGACTTGGGCATCACCAGCCTCCGAAGCGGGTCCAGCGGGTCTCGACAGCGTGCGAGCGGCCGCGGACCACGTGATAGGTTTCGTGCTGCGCAGCGGTCGCACAGGCGTGGTTTGGCAGGATCCGCACCCGGTCTCCGACCGCCAAATCCGGCAGACGTGCGTTCGATCCGGGACGCACGGCGACGATTCCGTGTTCCTGGTTCGCGTCGGCAACGATGACGTCTTGATAGGGCGTGCCATCCACGTCACAGACCAGACCATAGCCCTGGTCGACGGCCTGCTTACCAGTGCCACGGTCCCGCGACAGCGACATCCATCCGCCATCAGTTATGATCCACCCTTTGTCGCGCTGGTGTCCGATGACGGTCGCAAGCACGCTGAGCGCGATGTCGTCGATTTGGCAGACACCGAGCCCAGCCATCACCAGGTCGAAGAAGACGAAGACGCCCGCGCGGACTTCCGTCACTCCAACGAGTTCCGTCGCGTGATGGGCCGTCGGTGTCGAGCCGACGCTGACGACCGGGCAGGGCAGCCCCGCGGTCCGCAGAATGCGCGCCGCCTCCACGACGGCCAATCGTTCCGTCCCCGCGGAGAGCCGCAGCGCCTCGACACCTCCGCCCTTATAGCTGTCGCCGGCGTGGGTGAGGACTCCACGCAGCTCAGCACCTGCCGTCAGCGCCTGCCCGATTTCCACCAGCTGCGCCTGGTTAGTGGGTCGCACACCGGAGCGGTGGCCGTCGCAATCGATCTCGATCATGGCCGGGATGCGCGTCCCGGACCGCCGAGACGCCTCGGCCACCGCTCGCGCCTGCTGAACAGTATCCAGAGTGACCACGAGATCGACGCCGCTTGCCCGCAGCTCCGCGACACGCGCGAGCTTCGCTGGAGCGATGCCGACTGCATAGATCATGTCCCGGACGCCTGCCGCCGCGAACTGTTCAGCCTCCTTTAGGGTAGAGACGGTTGCCGGTCCCGCCGGCGAGCTCATCACCCGCCGTGCCACTTCGATCGACTTGGCGGTCTTCAAATGCGGCCGGAGTGCCACTCCCATGGCGTCAAGTCGGCTTCTGAGCCGCTGAACATTCCTGTCCATTCGGCCAGCGTCCAGGACCAAGCAGGGTGTTTCCAGGTCCTCAAGGCTGGTCGAGGCGGCCAGCCGGGGTGTGGGCTCGATCGTCGCTTGGACCATGATCTGATCTCCAATTCGGGATTTAACCTTGCAGTCAAACCATAAAGATGACAATTAATGACAAGTGAATGTTTGCTTCAGGTGTTCATTAATGTTGACGTCCGATGACCTTGCCTTCTTTTCGGTGCTGACAGGCTCGAAATCTCTCGCGGAAAGCGCGAGAAAGCTGAACGTCACGCCTCCGGCAGTGACACAGCGCCTGCGAGCGCTGGAAGAGAAGGTCGGGGTGCGGCTGATCGATCGGTCCGGACGGCGGCTGCGCCTCACGGAAGAGGGCTCGTTGGTTGCTTCTCACAGCGTTATCGTCAGCGAGACCATCGATTCGCTTGCCGAAGCCCTAGCTGATCGCAGAGGCGCGGTTCGCGGGCACCTCAGGGTCGCCGCACCACACGGCTTTGGACGGCTCTATGTGGCCCCGGTCGTGGAAGCGTTCGCACGAGAGCACGGCGGCGCGACCGCTACGCTGCAGTTGTCCGATCATCCGGCGGCTCTGCTCGTCGAAAGCTATGATGTCGTTGTTCACATTGGGGCGCCGGGGCATCTGGACCAGGTCGTCACGACACTGGCGCCGAACCCTCGAATACTCTGCGCAAGTCCGAGGTACCTCGACTCGGCACCGCCCATTTCAGCGCCCGCCGATCTTGCTCAACATCGCTGTCTTGCCGTTCGGGAAAACGACGAGGACGTGACGCTGTGGCGCTTCAAGGGGCCGCGACAGGAGATGGCGACGGTGCGCGTCAATCCGGTCATGTCGAGCAACGATGGTGCCGTCATCCGCGAGTGGGCGCTTGCCGGTCAGGGCATCATGATCCGTTCCGAGTGGAACGTGGCAGAAGATCTCGCTGACGGACGGCTGCAGCAGGTGCTGCCCAACTGGAAGCTCCCACCGGCCGACATCGTCGCGATGCTCGGCTCGCGTCACGGGCGAAGCGCCCGGACTACTGCCTTCCTGACGATGCTTCGACAAGCGCTGAAGCCGCCGCCCTGGCAAGCGGCTTGTTCGGAACCGGGTGGTCAATAGCCCAGGATGGACTTCGTCTCGAGATACTCCTCAAGCCCATGCACGCCATATTCGCGCCCATTGCCCGAGTGCTTGTAGCCACCGAACGCGGCCGTCCCGTCCCACGCCGGATAGTTGATGTGAACCTGCCCGGCGCGGATCCGCGCGGCGACTCGTCGAGACCGCTCCGGATCCGGGGACTGGACATGGGCTCCCAGTCCATAGACCGTGCCGTTGGCGATCGTGATTGCCTCTTCTTCGTCCCGGTAGGGCATGATCGCAAGGACCGGCCCAAAGATCTCCTCGCGAGCGACGCGCATCTCTGGCCGAACCTCGGAAAAAATCGTCGGCTGCGTGAAGAAGCCTCGATCGAGACCTGCCGGGCGTCCCAGTCCGCCGCACAGGAGCTTCGCGCCTTCGTCGATTCCCGCCCGGATCATGGTCTGCACCCGCTCATACTGGGCGCGATTGGCGATGGGCCCCATGGTGGTCGCCGGATCCCTCGGATCGCCGACGCGGATGGCATGTGCGGTTTTGCTGGCCAGATCCTCGACCTCGGCGAGCCGATGGGCGGGCACGAGCATGCGTGTCGGGGCGCTGCACGACTGGCCGACATTGCGCATTCCGGCAAGGACGCCTTTCGGTACCGCCTGGGCGAAATCAGCATCATCGAGCAGGATGTTGGGTGATTTGCCGCCAAGTTCCTGGACCACCCGCTTGACCGTCGGGGCCGCCGCCTGCGCGACGAGTACCCCCGCACGCGTCGAGCCGGTGATTGAGATCATGTCGACCTCTGGGTGGCTGGAGAGAGCTGCGCCGACACTCTCTCCAGTGCCATTGACCAGGTTGAACACGCCTGGCGGAGTGCCGGCATCATGCATCAGTTGGGCGAAGAGCAAGGCGCTGTAGGGGGACAGCTCGCTGGGTTTGAGGACGACGGTGCAGCCCGCCGCGATGGCCGGGGCGGCCTTGGCGGTGATCTGGTAGAGTGGCCAGTTCCACGGGGTGATCAGGGCGCAAACGCCGATCGGCTCCTTGGCCGTTGCGGTGCGCCCATCGACCGTCACGAACCGGTAGTTCTCGAGCACCTCCATCTGGACACGAATGTGTTCCGCGGCAAAAGGAACCTGTGAGGCCCGCGCAAAGCTGATCGCCGCCCCCATCTCCATCACGAGCGCTTCGGCGAACAGCTCCGCTCTCTCCTTCAGGAGCGAATGCACCCTGCCGAGGAGCTCAAGCCTCTCGGGCACAGATGATTGAGAGAAGGCCGGGAAGGCCTTGCGCGCTGCCGCAACCGCGAGATCGACGTGGTTTGCCTCTCCGGCGGCGATATGTCCGACAACCCGTTCCGAGGCGGGATCAACGACGGGCAGACTTGTTGCGTCCGCGTGTTCTTGCCACTCCCCGCCAATATAGAACTGGGTTCCTCGTTCGGTTATCGTCATTTGAACCTCTTGGTAGTGCCATGCGGCCGGGGCGGGCCTGCGTCAGAAGCATGCCTCATTTCACCTGAAGGCGACAATTTATCTCGCCTGAATGTCGGCTTAAGAAGGGCGTTAACAAACCCATCCACGCGCTCGATGTCGAGGCACAGCTGATCCTTTCGGGCGACGTCAAAACAAGATGTGCCTTTGTTTTGCGGCGCTCTATTTTCGGATTACCGAGGAGAGAGCAAAGGCAGTCAGTGTATCGCGCACCCCGGGCATCTCAGCTATCAGCTGCCAAATCTGCCGGATGCGATCAGCCTCGGGAGACTCGACCCTGACGAGGAGATCGAAGTCGCCGGTCATAACGTCGCAAGCGACGACTTCCGGGATTTTCCGCAGCGCCTGGATGACGTCGCCGCCCCTCATGCGATCGTGCCGGTAAACGAAGATCAGTGCGGTCGTAACGTGTTGGCTACTCCCATCGCCGGTCACGATCGTATATCCTTTGATGAAGCCTTGTCGCTCCAGTCGCTCGATCCGCACTCGCACGGCGTTGCGCGAAAGATTCACCTTCGCCGACAACTCCGCGTGCGAGATCCGGGCGTTGGCTTTCAATTCGACGAGTATCTGTTCGTCAGTTCGATCGAGAAGATATTTCATGGGGTTGAAGCCGGTCGATCAGCCTAGAATGTCGGGCGTTACTGACCGATAAGCTACCATGGCGATTTCCGGTAGGAAGGTTTTTTCCTTTTGGCTTGCCAAACGCTTCGATGTTGAAGCCATTATGAAACCCGGCAATGCCTCTTTTTCCACGCCGGTCAGTCTTCGGACCTCTTCATAACCCTGCAGTAGCGCGCGCGCCCGCTCTTTGTTCAGTTCTCCGTTGGATTCCCCCGCCCAACCGACAATCACATCCGCAACCTCCGACAACAGCGTATCATCGTGCCGCAGTCTGAAGTTAATGACCCCGCTTACTTCATCTCCAAGGAAAAAGATATTCTCGTGGACCAACGCGCCGTGAACAGCCCCAGATGGTAGATCTGTTGATGTGCACTTCGCCTTTCGTTCCAAAACAATATGGACTTGAGCCATCACACGACCCAGGCTTCGGCATTTTGCCGCGCCTGCAGTGGTGGACGAGGAGCCCGGTACGAAGCTGACGACCGCAACCAGTCGACCTGCGGCCCGGCACGTGGCCTTGCCGTCGTGGGTGCGCAGCGGCTTGGGGCAGGGGACGCCCTTTCGATAGAGCGCCTCCATCGTTTCGAAAGCTCTTTCCAGATCTAAAGGCTGGGCTCCGTTCTCGAAAAGCGTAACGATGAATTCGCCTTCCTTGGCGCGAAACAGGTAGGTCGTCTCGCTGTCGCCGTCAGCGATCCCAATCACTGACAAAAGCGACCTAAACCCATAGGCTGCAGTGATCGACTGGCGATCTTCATCAGAAAGCTCGGTAAAAACAGCCATTTTCCTACCCTATCAGGCCGACGAACTCAGGGACGTTTTGCGAACGCTGCCTTCAAAGAGCTCGTCAATTTGGCCAGGCGCCAAAATTTCTTCCTCTTCCACGACCTGCCGCAATTCCCGCTTTTCAGTCAGCGCCTTTTTGGAAAGATACGCTGCCTTGCTATACCCGATAAGCATTGCCAACGGCGTCGCGAGCACGAGAGACTGGTCTAGGAGGGCCTTGCAGCGGTCGACGTCGACTTCAATACCCTCGATGCATCGCTGCTTAAAAATATCCATCCCCCGCGTCAGCATCCGCATGGACTGAAGGATGTTGAGAACCATCACTGGCTCCATTGCATTCAGTTGCAACTGCCCCGCGCTGGCCGCGAGCGTTACCGTGAGATCATTTCCGATAACCTGGAATCCGATCTGGTTCATCATTTCCGGAATGACGGGATTGACTTTGCCGGGCATGATTGAGGATCCCGCTTGCACAGGCGGCAGTCGGATTTCACCCAGGCCCCCGCGAGGCCCACTGCTCAAGAGACGCAAATCATTGCAGATCTTGGTCAGCTTCACTGCAATTCGTTTCAGAACACCGGAGAACGAAACGAACCCGCCCGCATCAGATGTGGCCTCAATCAGGTTTCGGGCTGGAATGACGTGGATCCCCGAAATCTGCGCCAGGTGCACGCAAGCTGCGGCGGAAAAACCGGGAGGCACGTTGATTGAGGTGCCGATCGCAGATCCACCGAGATTGACTTCTTTCAACAGCTTGGAAGCCGACTGCAGTTGGATGATATCTTCGTCGATGAGCTCCGCGAATGCTTCAAATTCCTGCCCAACTGTCATCGGAACAGCATCCTGCAACTGAGTGCGGCCGACCTTCAGCGCAGTCGCATATTCACTCGCCCTTGCACGGAATGCGTCGCGCAAGCCGACCTGGGACGCTATCAGTCCGTCACAAGCGCGAAGAATAGTCAGACGGAGCGCGGTGGGATAGACATCGTTGGTCGACTGGGAGAGGTTCACATCATCATTGGGATGCAACTTTGCGTAGTCGCCCACATTGGCCCCGAGCTTCAAGAGCGCGAGGTTAGTTACAACCTCATTAACATTCATATTCGTGGACGTGCCAGCGCCGCCCTGCATCATATCGATCGGGAAGTTCTCATCGACACCCTTCAGCTCGATGAGATCATCGCAGGCCTCGGAGATCGCCGATGCTTTTTCCACCGGGAGAAGACCAAGCTCAGCGTTCGCGAGCGCTGCCGCCTTCTTGACCATAGCCATAGATTGGATAAGTTCGGGAAAGTCTTTCAGCCGAAGGCCCGAAACGTCAAAGTTGAGCTCGGCTCGACGAGTGTGGACGCCGTACAGAACATTGCGAGGGATAGGAAGGGACCCGATCAAGTCGGCCTCTATGCGTTCAGTTCCCATTCTCTACTCCCCCCGGTCCAGAATTCCGGCGTCGTGCACTGCATCAGTGATTGCCTTTTGCGCAGGCGGGCCTAGACGCATCAATGAGCTGAACTGACCGCTTCAGCCGATTGATGCAAACGACCTTCGGCTGGGTCATGTCTTCATAGGCAAACCGAACGCCTTCACGTCCCATGCTGCCATATTTAAAGCCGCCAAAAGGCATCGCGTCGAACCGGTAGTCGGACGAGTCATTGATCATTACACCTCCGGCATCGATTTGGTTGGCGGCATGAAGAGCCTCCTCCAGATCGTTAGTGAAGATACCAGCGTGGAGGCTGTATTCTGGACTGTTTGCCAGCTGGATTGCGTCCTCCAGTTCATCGAACGGCTGCAGGATAACAATCGGTGCAAAGACCTCCTCAATCCACAGGTCGCACGTTGCTGGCGCGTTCTCCAGTACTGTTGGCGGGTAGAGAGTGCCGGAGGGGTTGTGCCCGCAAAGGAGCGTTGCGCCAGCGGCGATTGCGCGCTCGACCATTGCAGCGGCTCGGGCGACCGCCTTTTCGGAAATCATCGGCCCGACGTCGGTATCTGCGTCCATCGGATTGCCGGTCTTGAGCTCGGCAGTCCGAGCGACGAAGTCTGCCTTGAACCGCTCATAGATGGGGCGCTGGACCAGAATTCGCTGCGTGCCGATGCAGTTCTGGCCGGCCGCCCAGTAGGCACCCGACACGCATGCTTCAACCGCCTCGTCAAAGTCGCTGTTTCCCATAACGATAACCGGCGCATTTCCGCCGAGATCCATCGCGAGCTTCTTGATGCCGGCACTCTTCGCGATGGCCTCGCCGGTCTTAAAACCACCCGTGAAGGAGATCATCCGAACGTCCCTGGCCGAAACGAGCGATTTGCCCAGGTCTGCCCCGCCGACAGCTACCGTGATGACTGCCTCCGGCAACCCGCTTTCGAGTAGCACTTCCACCAGCTTGATGGCCGACAAAGGCGTAAGCTCCGAGGGCTTCAGGAGTACCGCATTGCCGCCGGCGATCGCGGGCCCGAGCTTGTGGGCCACGAGATTGAGCGGGTCGTTGTAAGGCGTGATCGCAGTGATGATGCCGAGCGGCTCCCGTGTGTACCAGCCCTGACGGGATTCCGACCCGGCATAGGAATCAAAGGGGATCACCTCGCCAGCATTTCGCTTCGCTTCATCCGCCGAAAGCTTCAACGTATTGACGCACCGCGTAGCCTCCTTGCGGGCCTGGGTAATTGTCTTCCCGGCTTCCCGCACGATTAGGAGTGCAAATTCCTCCTTTCGGGCTTCAACAGCTGCTGCCGCCTTTTCGAGAATTGCGGAGCGCTCATGGCGGGGCAGGGATCGTGCGATCTGCGCACCCCGATTGGCGCGCTCAAGCAGCAGGTTCACGCTGTCCGTGCTGGTCTCAGAAACCGTTCCGACAAAGCTGCCGTCGAACGGATTGCTGATAATGATCTCGTCTACGGAGGTCTTCTTGCTGAGAGCGAGGCTCTGCATCATGCGGCCTCCTTCGTAGCGGTGCCTGCCTGGGCTTTGTGAATGGCGACGATATCGGACAGCAGCGCATAAGCGGTCTCAACCCGGCCGGCCCCAGGGCCGGTGATGGTGACGCGACCGAGTAGTTCGGTGTCAAGCGATACCGCATTGGACGCGCCGTTTACACCGGCGAGTGGATGCTCGAAGGGAAGCTGCTTCGGAGAAACGCTGCCAGTTACCGTCCCGTCTTCATTCCGAACCGCCGATCCGATTAACTTCCAACGGCTATTTGCTGCGGCTGCGACTTCGATATCGGAAGGACAAAGCCTGGAGATGCCCGTGCACGTGACTTCTTCGGGCTTGAGGCTTGCCCCCAGCAACTCGTTTGCCAGGATCACCACCTTGAGGCGAACGTCAAAGCCTTCCACATCGGCGGTTGGATCGGCTTCCGCATAGCCGAGTATCTGGGCTTCCCTGAACGCAGTGGCGAAGTCAAGGCCGCATTCCATGCGGCCGAGGACGAAGTTCGAAGTACCGTTCAAGATCCCCTCGAAACCCTTCACCTCTGCGCCGACGAGCGTCTTTTCCGCCATGCGGATGACAGGGGTTCCACTCATGACGGAGCCTTCATATTCGAAATGAACGCCGTTCGCCTTTGCAAGGGCCTTCAGTTCCTGGGCAGCGATCGCGACCGGCCCTTTGTTCGTGGTGACGACATGCTTGCCGGACTGCAGGGCCCAGCGGCAGTGCGAAACAGCTGGCTCGCCGTCCTTCGGGTTTGTAAATGTCGCTTCCACGATGATGTCGGCAGGCGCCGTCGCGATGATGGTCTCGTTGTCGGCTTCCGCGGTGCCGCCAGAAAGCTGCCCGAACCCGCCTTTTGCGAAGTTCGCTTCAACCAGGGTCTTGGCATCGAGGCCGTTCGGCGAAATAACGGACCCGAGATAGAGGTCGCTGACAGCTACGATGTTCAGGCGGAAGCCGAGGTCTCGTTCCCAGAGAGGGTTCTTCGTCGCAATGAGTTCGGTGAGAGCGCGATTGACGCCACCAAATCCGATAAGAGCAATGTTGTAGATTGTCATTTGGATTCTCCGGTGAAGCATTGTGTTCCGCAATGATGAGATGCAGACCGCTTCGTCGGAACGGCACAAACAGACCAATCTGCTGTGCGCTTTGCTCATTCCACCGCCGTCTTGCATGATGGCCTGGGGTTGATGATTGAGACACTCAACCCTCAGCCAGGACGGCAAAACCCGCAAACGGGCTCAGATCATCGCTGCACCCTCACCACGGGCGACAGTGCCGCGCGAGCGGCATCATCCTCGTACCAAAAGCGGATACACAAGGTTCAGCAACAGTATTTCCTGGGCCAGATCATCATCGAGCTTGACGCGTGGAAAAAACTGCCATGCGCTACCCTCCGCGGAGCAAGGCGCCAGTTGGGGTGCTTGTATTTCAGCTCAACGCATGGCCGGCCAAGCCATAGACCCACGGCTCGTTGTCTTTTCGGTTCAGGAACCGGCGGCCCTTGGACATGGTCGTATCCGTCTCGGAAACCGCGAGTCGGCACTGCTGCAGAAATTCGGCAAAGGCCGCCTTGTCACGCGTGTCGATGCGAGCGAACTGTCCTGCAAGCCGCTTCAAATGCACGGCTGTGAGATGGATTGCGTCATGATCATTGCTTGCCACTATTGGGCCGACGACATGGCCGCGCCCGAACTCGTGACGCATGGAATAGCCGACAATTTCGCCACCTCGTCGCAATATAGAAGTTGAAGCATTTTCCGAAAGCAGTGCGAGCAGCTTGCCGCGATCTACGCCGAAGGCCCGCGCATCGAGAGCGGTGATCTCATCGAGCTCGTCGCTTGATGGTTCGCTCAATTCACCGTTCAGGGGCGGCAGAGTCGGAAGCGTCGGTGCGACGTCCCCCTGGTACTGGTATACGATTGCTACCTTCTTGAAGCCGAGCGACAGGTACAGCTTATAGGCCGCATCGGTCGAGTTTAGGCTTAAGTTGCGGCCGGCGCAGCGTTCAAACACCTGCTCCATGAGCCATCGGGCGTTTCCCTGCGCTTGCGTGCGGGGCGATGTGATCACCAGGCCGACGGTGGCGAAGTCGTCCCCGTGCGGAAACCACATCGCGCTTCCGAACACACGTCCGATACCATCCACGGCGACGATGCCGTGGCCGGCGCGGCGCAGGAAATCCCAATCCTTTGGCCGGTGTGGCCAACCAACCCCGATCGACAGCGCGTGAAGCAAGCTCACGTCGACATCGTTGATATCCCGCGCTGTCAATTCAAAGGATTTCAGGCGCACTGATCTTTGCATTTCAGTTCAATCCGCTCCGTTCATCGGAGGCCAACTCTCGAGCAAACAGCGTCTTTGATTCCACCGCCGATTGCAACATAGGTACACTATTGCACGCAGTGGCCTGCAGGTTTCACTTGTTCGCGGCAACTATTCGAAATCTTCAGCCGAACCGAAGCTATGTTCGGCAGAGAAAACTCCTGCCTCGGCTTAACCTGACTGTCACGGGTCAACTCTGAAGGCAAGGTCCCCATGAACGTCGAAGAGATCCTCGCAAGGTTGATCGCATTTCCCTCTGTCGTGGGCACTCCAAACAGCGCGATTGTCGATTGGATTTGTTCGTACTGTCTGGCAGCGGGGGCTGAAGTGACGGTCCACCCCGGCCCCGAAGGTGGCCGGTCTAATCTGTTTGCCACCATCGGGCCGCGCGAGGGCAGGGGTTATATTCTGTCTGGCCACATGGATGTCGTGCCGGCCGGCGAACGGGAATGGAGTTCGGATCCTTTCGTCCTGCGCAGAGGGATAAGCTTTACGGCCGCGGCACGTCCGACATGAAAGGTTTTCTCACCTGTGCTTTGGCCGCATTGCCGAAGCTTGCAGGCATGAACCTACAGCGGCCGGTCGATCTTGCCTTTTCCTATGACGAAGAGGCGGGCGCCCGCGGTGTGCCACAGTTGACGGGGCACGAGCCGCTTGCGGCAGTGAGCTATGGCACCGAGGCGGGGCTTTATCAGGAGGCCGGCATCGACGCGATCATTTGCGGCCCGGGGAATATCGACCGCGCCCATCGTCCCAATGAATACATTGAGACCGGCGAACTCGCGGGGTGCCAGAAGATGGTCGAGGATCTCGGCAAGCACCTTGCCGCATGATGAAAGAGGGTGAATTACATGGCATTTCTCTTCAATTCCGATGCCGCACGCGGGGCAGTTTTTCGTGAGCTCTTTGCGCGCGAGCTCCCGGATGTGGAATTTTTTCATCACAGCGAAACCGTAGACCCGGACAAGGTGCGTTATCTCCTGACTTGGACTGTTCCCGCTGACATCTCGCGCTATCGCAATCTGGAAGTACTGTTTTCCATCGGCGCAGGCGTCGACCAGTTCAACCAGGACGGCGTCCCTGACCATGTAAAAATCGTTCGCATGGTCGAGGATGGCATCATTCGAATGATGCAGGAATATGTTGCCCTCGGCGTTCTGACCCTGCACCGGGAGTTGCCTGCCTATCGGGAGCTGCAGAAACGCCATATGTGGCAGGCTCTTGCCGCTCCGCAGGCGACCGAACGACGAGTGGGCTTCCTGGGTCTCGGTATGTTGGCCCAGGCGGCAATCGAACGCTTGAAGCCGTTTCAGTTTCCGCTATCCGGATGGAGCCGCGGCAGAAAGAAGCTGGACGGCGTCACCTGCTTCCATGGAGCAGATGAGCTTGCCCGCTTTCTGATGCAGACGGATATTCTCGTCTGTCTGCTGCCGCTGACCGACGAGACTCGCGGCATTCTCAATGCCGAGCTCTTCTCGCTGCTGCCGGTGGGCGCACGGCTGCTGCATGTTGGCCGAGGCCCGCAGCTTGACCAGACCGCCCTTATCGAGGCGCTCGACAACGATCATCTGGCCGCAGCAATGCTCGACGTGACGGATCCCGAGCCGCTACCCGAAAACCATCCACTCTGGTCCCATCCGAAGGTGGTGTTAACGCCGCATATCGCCTCCGTGACGCAACCGCATACGGCAGCACAAGCGGTCATAGAAAACATCCGACGACACCGCGCCGGAGAAAATCTGGTCGGCCTCGTCGATCGGACACGCGGCTACTGAACTGCACGCGGCGGAGTTTACCCGCAAACAGAAGATCCTGTGGTTTGCGCCACTAAACGCAGGTAGTTGTTGCGAAACAAGAACGTTTGTGCCGCTGCTCATCCGCAGAAGCGGGCGTACACTCTAGCTATCCGAACCGGGCTTAGATTAGCATGAAGGGTGTGCAGCGATGAAATTCGCCTCCTACTGGCATGAAACCTCCGTTCCATTCGCCGGGGGCGTGGTCGGGCCTGTCTCAGGTGACTTCGAGGTCGCGGTGATCGGTGCCGGCTTCACCGGCCTCAGTGCCGCGCGCAAGCTCGCGAAGTCAGGGGTAAAAGTCGCTTTGCTCGAAGCCGAGCATGTCGGCTATGGCGCGTCTGGCCGTAATGGCGGGCACCTCAACAGCGGGCATTTCGCGAGCTTCAGTGCCGCCAAGCGCCATTTCGGGGAAATCCAGGCGCGCCGATTGTGGCGTGCCTACGATGACTCGATCGACATGATCGAAGCGCTCATTGAGGAGGAAAAGATCGACTGCAACTTCCGCAGAGGCGGAAAACTCAAGCTCGCATCCAAGCCTTCTCACGTCGGAAAGCTGCAGGCGATCTTTGAAGAGATCCGCCGCGAGGTCGATCCGTCGGCTGAATGGCTCACTCGTGAGGATCTTCGCAACGAGGTCCGTTCGGGTGCGTTCCACGGAGCGATCCTGTCTCCGAAATCCGCCATGATGCACATGGGCCGCTACGCCAATGGTGTCGCCAATGCCGCCCATCGCTATGGCGCGGCAATCTGGGAGCAGAACCCTGTCATTGGCCGCGAGCGCGCAGCAAATGGTTGGAGGCTCATAACGCCGACCGGTTCGCTTACCGCTCGCCAGGTTATTCTGGCGACTGACGCCTATACATCTGGCGCGTTCGGCTATTTCTCCCGAAGGATGATGCCGATCGCTTCCTTCATCATCGCCACGCGCCCTCTCACCGAACAGGAGATTGCCGCGACTGTTCCGGGAAACCGCAACTTTACAAACTCGCTGAACATCGCGAACTATTTTCGCCTGACGCCGGATAACCGTATGCTGTTCGGCGGCCGGGCGAGATTTTCGGCCGAGTCGAACCAGAAGACCGACGTCAGCTCCGGTCAGCTCTTGCGCAAGCAAATGGTCGGCATATTTCCGCAGCTTGAGAGCGTCGAGATTGACTATTGCTGGGGCGGCCTCGTTGGATGCACCCAAGATCGTTATCCCCGGGCTGGCAGCGCCGACGGTGTGATTTACAGCATGGGCTATTCGGGACACGGAGCTCAGCTGTCGACTTTCATGGGTAACGCCCTGGCCGATATGGCGATGGGGCGAAAGGATGCCAATCCGCTTGAGGGAATGGCTTGGCGCGCCGTGCCGATGCACACCGGCAAGCCTTGGTTCCTGCCAATTGTGGGTGCCTATTACCGGATGAAGGACATGCTTCCCTGAACCATGTTCGCGCCGCGTCAGAGGGCTCGTGGAGCTGGGTTCCGAGAAGATTTTGGCGCGTTCCCCATTTGGAAAGACAAGGGTCTCGAAAACGAGGTTGTCGTCAAAGCTTTGGGCAGATCTGGAATTCGTCGCACAGTTCATCAAAGGCGATCTCGTTGACGCTGTGGCCAAGGCGAGCAGGCAGTGGCTATGCGCAGCGCTAGGCGCTGGCGAAGATCGTCGAGAGCGGGCTGATGCCCGCGATCCATGCTGTCGTCCGCTGGCGGCGCTTGGATCTGGTGCAGTGGATCTTTCAGGAATTCCGCATCTCGATAGATGAGACGACGGTCAGGCGGGAGTTGCCGCCAAAGGTTTGCGTTCGACGCGGTCTGGAGTCTCAGAAAAAATGTGGCTACCGTCGGGGCCAGTTCGACGGCAGCCAGTTTACCCCTGGGAGGAGGGAGAGGGGGCATGCGCGTGGATGGCTTTGATACATTTGGCCTCGGGTCTCCATCCAACGAGTGATATCTTACACAGCTGCATGAGCGGTGGGCTGCGGCCTTTCGGGGGGGTCGCCAGCATGTTGTTCGGTTTGTTGGCCGCTCTGAAGCTAATTTAGCTGAGGCTTGCATTGTCCGGCTGGCAGCGCGTAGGGGTTCGATCTCCCCCCACGTTGGAGCGGCCGCAAAATATGCCCGTCAAGGAAGTTCAAAGGCCTGAGCGGCCGCTAGCTAGGCTAGCTAGCAGGGAACTGCGCCAGAAACGGATTGGCGCACGTAACCGCTTTCCACAACGCGTTGCAGCCTTTCCGGATCACGTGCAGGATTGGCCGCTTAGGGCGGTCGTTGCCCAGCTGATCGCCGAATGGCGTGCTTCGAGCTCGCATTCCGGACGGGCAGGTTCTTGCTTGGTGATAGGCAGCGCGGACGTTCAACTGCGTACGGGGCGCTGAACTGACCGAAGCTGTAACTGATTACCCCGCTGCCGCGTATATTGCGGCAAGATCGCCTAGGTCCCAGTTCCCGCCAGACAATACCGCACAGACTTTTTCGTCGGGCTTGACGTCTATGCTGCCCGCCAACAGTGCTCCGACACCAATCGAGGCGGCTGGTTCAGCGATCAATTTCGCATCCTTGGCGAGCGCACGCATCCCGGCGATGATGTGCTCGTCGTCAACAAGAACAATCTCGTCCACATACTTTTCGATAATCGGATACGGGTTTTGCCCCGGTACGCTTATCCTCAACCCATCCGCAATAGTGTTCTTCAAGGGAAGCGATGTGCGCTCCTTGTTTATCCGGCTGTGAAAATACTTCGGTGTCAAGGCAGGCTCTGCCCCAATAACGCGCACCGACGGCTTCGTTTCCTTTATGGCGGTAGCGATTCCCGAAATCAGGCCTCCGCCGCCTACGGGGACGATGACCGTGTCCACATCCTCCAGGTCTTCGAGTATCTCGCACCCGATCGTTCCCTGGCCTGCCATTACAACGGGGTCCTCGAAGCCGTGAATAACCGCATACTTGTTTCCTTCAGCGATTTCGTAGACCTTTTTCCATCTAGCAGCATTATCACCATCAAAAAGAATGACTTCCGCCCCAAGGGCTTTGGTGTTTTCGATCTTGATTTTGGGCGTGGTCACCGGAAGGACCAATATCACTTTTACGCCGAGCATCTTGGCCGCGTAAGCAAGCGCCTGGGCATGATTGCCCGACGACGTCGCGATAATGCCGTTTTCGATCTCTTCTCTCGAGAGCGAGAGAGCCTTGTTGAGGGCGCCGCGGATTTTGAAGGCGCCCGTAATCTGCAGGGTCTCCGGTTTGAGATAGAGCTGACAACCAGCGGCTTTCTCGATTTTCTCCGCACGCAACAGCGGCGTGTGCCTGACGTGCGGCTTCAGCCGTTCCCGAGCTTCACGGATGTCCTGAATGGTGGGGTAATTGCGCATGGTCATCACTCAAAAAACTGAAAGAATGTGCCGACGTTATTGGCTATGGCGTTCTGATAGATTTTGCTGGCTGTCGTATTGTCTTGTACGGCCATCCCCGTGGAATCGAAAATCGTGATTTCGTCATCACTTTCTCGTCCAGGCTTCTGTCCCAACAATACCTCGCCGATTTCGCCGTGGATGTCGTTTCTGGTGATGATGTTTCTATCCAATGGGTGCCAGGTCTCGCCCTTTTCTGTGCATTGCGAAATCGAGTCGACGACGAGCTTTGCGTTCCTGAATATCTCCGGATCCAGTTCTTGTTTGCCGCGTTGATCCGTGCCGATGGCAACGATGTGCGTGCCGGGCTTCACCCAATCTGCTTCCACAAGCGACCCTTTCCCGCGGGTCGTCGTGATCAGGATGTCGGCCTGCTCAACGGCTTCTTTCTTGGAGTTGGCCATGATTACAGGAATGCCAAATTCGCTCTCAATATCGGTCTTGTATCTTGAAAGCGTATCCGGGTGATTGTCCCATGCATGGATCTCTTCGATCTTCATGATCTCATTGATCGCCCGGATTTGCATTCTTGCCTGGTTTCCTGTCCCGATCGATGTAATTTTCCTGGCTTCTTTCCTCGCCAGTGCCCTTACGGAAACGGCTCCGGACGCACCGGTTCTGAGACCAAGGATCAAGCTTCCATCCATGACGCAAATCAACGCACCGCTTCTCGCATCAAACAGGAAAATGGTCGCCATGCCATTCGGCACCCCGTGTGCTGTCGGGTTGTCGACGAACCCTCCGGAAGAGGCTTTCATGGAGATCACTTCATTGGCTTTGTAGTACCCAAGCTTGAAGTCGATTTCCCCGCGAGGCGACGGGAGATCTATTCCGATGTAGTCGGGTTGTTCGACCTGATCGCTGTTAAAGCCCTTGTATGCCTCTTCCACCGCGCCGATGACTTCCGTCATGCCGATTAGCCGTCTTACTTCATCCTTCTTAAGCAGCAGCGTTTTCATGCATGACCTTTCTATTTTCTGCCATCCGCACAGCACGCCCAGCACCGCAATCACGATAGTCGGAGAGCGGGGAGATTAGTGGCCGGATTCGCCTCGACGGGAAGCAGATTGTTCTGCGTCGCATAGAAGCTTTGGCAGAGAGTTGCAGCCGGCGCCTTTCCAAGTGCAGGCATCGGCGTATAGATTCCGTCATGGTCGGCACAAGATGCGGCACAGGCGGTAAAGCTTAGCGCGGACGCGTGGCGCATGTCCGTACGTCGGGAGGAACTGCTGTCTTATGCGGGTTACCTTGAACCTTGAAGACACAGGCCGGAACCGCATCATGATCAACCAAGCGATCATTCTCGAGAAGATGACACCAAAGCATCTGGACAGGGCATTGGAATTGTCCCGCCAGGTGCAATGGCCGCATCGGCGCGAGGATTGGGAACTGGTCCAGTCAATCAGCCAGGGAATCGTCGCACTCGAAGAGGATCGCCTCGTCGCGACCATCATGATGACGCCCTATGGCGACGACGCCGCCACCATCAACATGGTCATCGTCGATGCCGCGATGCGCGGCCGCGGCCTCGGCCGGAAGATGTTGGAAGAGGCGCTTGCCAAAGCGGGTGAGCGCACCTGCTATCTGGTGGCGACGCAGGAAGGTCTTCCACTCTACGAGAAAGTGGGTTTTGCTGTCACCGGAGAGACCGTGCAGCACCAGGGCGAGCCGTTGCGGGTTGAGGCACCGGCCCATGTAGCATGGAGCGAGAGCGGCGATCATGCCAGCCTGGTGGCGCTGGATCGCGCGGCAAGCGGTCATGACCGTTCGGCATTGATGGCGATTCTGCGCGAGCGGGCGAAGTTCGCTGTCATTCGCGATGCCGGCGAGATCCAGGCCTTCGCGGCGATCCGGCCTTTCGGCCGTGGGCTGGTCATCGGACCGGTGGTAGCGAGAAACGCTTCCGAAGCCAGGGCCCTGATCGATTTCCTGCTCGCCCATCACCAGGGCGAGTTCGTCCGTATCGACACGGATGTCTCCACGGATCTTGCAGGATGGCTCACCGCGCGCGGGCTCAACCACGCCGGCTGTGGGATCAAGATGCGACGTCGCGGGGCCGCGTGGGGGCAAAGCAAGCCCACCCATCACCGCAGCTACGCGCTGGTCAGTCAGGCACTCGGTTGATCTTGGCGGAAAAAAGGACTCGCTTGTCGAGTTCGACGGTGCCACCGCTCCATCCGTTCGCCAGCCATTGAAAGCCGTAATGAGACCGGGCTGTCGCAACCGATATAAGGCCGCCGGAACGGTTCCGCGGTCTGTGGTGTGTCAATGTCGGATATGGGCAGGACGGCATCTCACCCCAACGTCGGGAGCCGCCACTAGAGCGCTTGATACATAACGAAGGCGTCAACATAGCCATGTGTCGGGTGCCTGAACGCGCCGGGCAACGTGCCCACGACTTCAAAACCCATTTTCTGCCATAGCGAAGTGGCGCGCTGGTTGGTGCTCACCACGAAGTTGAACTGCATTGCCCGATACCCTCGGGCGCGGGCGGTTACCAATGAGTGTTCGCACATGGCGCGTGCGACGCCCCTACCGGTCGCATCAGGCGCCGTGACGTATCCGCAGTTGCAAACATGCCGACCACCGCCAGCCTGATTGGGACGTACGTAGTAGGTACCGAGGATGGCGCCCGCTTGCTCGGCAACGAAGACTTCCTTGTCTGCGCCCAACCAGTAGGCGAGAGCCTCAGCGCGGCTCAGATTGCGATCGAGCGCATATGTTTCTCCCGCTCGGATCACGCGCTTGATGACTGACCAGACTGCGGGCGCGTCAGCGGATGAGGCGGGGCGAATATGCATAGCGGCATGATTACCTTTTGCGGCAGGTGCTGAGAAGCGGGTCATGTTGTTTTTGTCCTTATGGCGGCTCCGCCCTCAGGCCTCGACGGTTGCCTCCGCGCGAAATCGAAAGAGCCAACCTGGCCTTTGGTCGAGAAGTTTCTGCTGACGAGTCGAAGAATCCGGCCGGTTCAGCGGCCGAGGCGCGGCCTACGATTGCTCACAACGGAAACGGATCCCTGTCAAAAAAAGGCGAAGCGCATGGCCACTATCCGCCCGAAATTGATGACCTTGGCCTCGGCACGCTGATCAACTTTCAGATGGTGGAGGCGGCACGCGATCTTTACGGCAAGCGAACGAGGGAGCAGAAGATGCTGCAATTCCCCGCTTAGGGCGCTTTGAAATGGAGGTGCATCCATTCTATAGCCCGCCGGTTCTTCGGTTGTCGTCTCTCATCAATCTACCAGCACGAGATGCCGCCTGCTCATCAACGCGCGGCCGCCACACTGCCCGCATCAAGGTCTGCTACGAGGCTTGGAAAAGGCTTTCCAGCGGCAAATGCGCTTTGACCAGGGGCGATTTCAGGACGACGAAGCTGAAGTACCTGTCAATGCCGATTTCCCAATCGAGGAGCCGCTCCATCAGCGTCTGATACTCTTCGATTCCGGCGGTGACGAATTTTACGAGATAATCGTATCCTCCGGAAACCAGATGGCACTCGATGACCTGATCGACCTTCTCGATCGCCGTAAGAAATCTCGCGAAGTCCAGTTGACGGTGGTTCTTCAGCGTGATCTCGGTGAACACCGTCAACGTCTGGCCCAGTTTTCCGATATTGATATGGGCAGAATAACCCTCGATATAGCCCTCCGCCTGTAGCTTTTTCACGCGCAACAAACAGGGACTCGGCGAGAGATTGACAATTTCCGAAAGCTCGACATTCGTCATTCGGCCATTCTTCTGCAATGCGTTAAGTATCTTGACGTCGATGCGATCAAGTTTCATTGGCTAGCTCCCGCTGATGAGGATGGCTGACGCCGCGACTCCGCCGAGAAGCAGTCTCTGGCGGAGCCGGAGAGGAGCTTCCAAGTGGTGCTTGCTCCGCGTCGAACCGGCGGCACCGGCATCGTCAGCGCCGCCTGGCAGGTTATGCTCCCGAGCTGTCAGATTCCGGGGAGCGCTGGTCAACGTTGATCGAGCAACTTGATCTGGAGATCTTCCCAGTGCTCCTGGAACGCCTCCCGCGCCGTATCGTAGTGGCGGCCTCTCAAGCTGTTGATGAGCCGCTCGTGTTCCTCCGCCATTTCTTCGGCAGTGGCGTAGAAATCCTGCCGCTGTGCGAGGAGAAGCTCGATCTCGCCCTCGAGGTCTGAATAGGTTCGCTTCAGTCGAGCGCTGCCGCTAGCCGCGATGATCGCGCGGTGGAAGTCACGGTCCGCGGCAACCAGCAGGGATCTGTCGGAGGAGAGAGTCGACGCGTGCATAACCTCAACCGCCTCCAGCGCCTGAGATGGGATGACGCCGGTCAGCACGATCAGACGAATGGCCTCGCCCTCGATGGCGCCGCGCACGCGTGTGATATCGACAATATCGTCGGGTCCGAATTCGGGCACCACAAAGCCTCGGTTCGGTATCTGACGCAGCAGGCCCTGGGTGACGAGCACCTGGGCTGCTGTACGGAATGTGTGCCGCGAGGTCGAATGCTCCTCGCACATCTTCACGTCGCGAAGGAACTCGCCCGGTCGGAAATCTCCCGACAAGATGCGCCGCCGCAAGGCGTGGGTCAGGATTTCCACAGCGCTAGCGGGCAAGGGCTCGACATTCATCTCAAGATCTTCGGCTTGAGTCTTGGCGTGCAGCGGCGGCATGGCTTTGGCTTTGCTCGTTGTTTTGTTTGCATACCTACGCCACATGCGGCGGCGTAGGGCAAGGGAGACGATATTGCGCCTCCCGGCTGCATGGTGGGTCCTAGATCTGCACGGACCGAAGCGCCTCGTCGACGCCCTCGAGCAGACGCGCCGCATTGGCCGATGTGAAGATGAGCGGGGGCCTGATCTTCAGGATATGCGCGTCCGCTCCGGTCGCGGAAATGAGGATGCGCCGGTCGCGCAAGGCATTAACGGCTGCAAGTGCGCGGTCCATGTCCGGCGTTTTCCGGTCTCTATCCTTGACGAGTTCGACGGCGAAATAGAGGCCGGCCCCGCGAACATCGCCGACGAATTCATATTTCTTCTGTAGGTCCCGGAGGCCGTCGAGGATTTCGCCGCCGACCTTGGCGGCGTTGTCCATCAGGCCCTCTTCGAGGATCGTGTCGAGCACGGCCCTTGCAGCGGCGATAGCGACGGAGTTGCCGCCAAAGGTGTTGAAGTAGCGCATGCTGGATCCGAATTCGGCAACGAGTTCGGGCCGCAGGACTACGCCGGCAACGGGATAGCCGTTGCCCATGGGCTTGCCCATGGTGACGATGTCCGGATCGACCTTGTGGCGGGAGTGACCCCAAAGATGGGTGCCGGTCCGCCCGAATCCGGACTGCACCTCGTCGGCGATGAACAGCCCGCCCGCCTTGCGCACCACTTCCGCCACCGGCGCCAATACGTCCGTCGGATCGACGTAGAGACCATCGGAGGAGAAGACGGAGTCGGCGATGAAGGCCGCTAGGCCGCCGCCATGCCGTTCCATGTCGGCGATCTGCCGCGCGACATCCTCTGCCATCCGCCGGCCGATTTCCTCGACGAGCAGGCGATAGGAATCCGGCGCGGCGATCGTGCGAAGATACGGGTCCAGGGCCGACTTCTTGCCGAGTGACGGCGATATTGCCGCCACCGCGCCGCTGTTGCCGTGATAGGCTTCGGCCGTAACAATGACGCCGGTCTTGCGTGTGTGGTAGCGCGCGATACGCAAGGCGAGATCGTTGGCTTCCGAGCCGGTGCACGTGAACATCGCGCATCCGGTCCGGCCGAGTTCGCCACCGAACGTATCGATCAGGGCTTCAGCATAGTCCAGCAGGGGCTCCTGCATGTAACGCGTGTGGGTACAGAGTACCTCGAGCTGCTTCTGGATCGCCTCGACGACACGCGGATGAGAGTGCCCCAGGGATACCACGTTGTTGTAAGCGTCGAGATATTCGTTGCCGTGCTTGTCATAGAGGAAGACGCCCTTGGCACGGGAGATCTCAACCGGCGACTTGTAGAAGAGCCGATAAGCGGGCCCGAGCAGCCTTTGCCGCCTGGCGATATGCGCCAGATCATCACTTGTGAGATGAGACGTGTCCTGAGGATTGAAGCCATTTGGCATGTCGCCACGGAAGCCCTTGGGCAGGGTAGTCGCTTGCTTGGACATTACGGTTCCTATCGTGTCAGAAGATCGGAAATCTGTGCGGTCGAAATCGAGTGGAACCACTCGAGGTGGGCCCAGCCGGCTTCGGTATTGCGCAGGATATAGCGGCTATTCTCGGGGAAGATTTCGGCGCGCCAACACGTCAGCAGCGCACGGACCGCAAGACGGCCCATCGACAGGAAGGGGATGAGCCGGAGTTCCTCGTCCGTCAGTTCGGCGTGGCGGAGATAGCCGCGCAGAACGTCGCGGGGTTCGTCGAACAGGTCACGCCGGTTCCCATGGTCGAAGGTTTTTGGCATTTGATTCATCAACGCCGTGGAGACATCGACGGCGACAGCGGTACGGACCGCATCGCCGAAGTCGATGACGCCGGTCAGGAACTGCGGGCTGGCATGATCGACGACTAGGTTCGATGTATTGAAGTCGTTGTGGAGCACTTGCCGCCGGCACAGGTCGAGGCTCGGCTTGACTTCGGCAAACCGCTCAAGCGCGCGGACGGTCCAGGCACGCTTGCCGCCCCCGGGGATGAAGCTCAACAGATCGGTGAGATCGAGCAGATGGGTGACGTCCCATGCCAGCGCCCGGCGGTCTGCGGGATGCGAGAAATCGGCCATGGCATGACGCAGCTTTGCCAGGATTTCGCCGATCCGTTCGCGCTGTGGGGCTGTGGCAGATGTCCGGTCGAGCGGAGTACCTTGGAGGAAGGTGATGAGCCGCACCACGCGCCGCTCGCCGGCACTGGTCGTGATGATGGGCAAATCCCCGCCGTCGACGTCGCGAAGTGCACGGGGGACGGGTAGATCTGGCGCCCGCTGCTCGAGATGACGCATCAGCGCGACCTGGAAATCGAGCTCCTCCATCCGCTCGGAAGGATGAGCGATCTTCAGCACAAACTTCCCGCGGGCCGCACAGTTGAGGAGGAACGTGTCGTCTTTCTCAGTTTCAAAGCGCGTGGCCGAGCCACGCGCGCCATATAGTCGTTCGGCGATTTCTTCGGCTTCCGCTGCGCCCACGGGATGGCACGCCTCGGAAAGCTCAGGGACGCGGGCTGGCCCGCACTGATGCTTGTGACCCATCTTCAACTCATTCAGTTTCTGCCTCGAGAATGGGCAGCTCGATGGCCTCAGTATCTCACGATCTAATTTTTGTACAACAATTTTTTCGATTGGGATCTTTTGCGGTTGGAGGCATCAGTCTTTTTGCTGCCGGATGAACGATTGACGACCGGGCAGAATGCTCCGATGAGCTCTTGTAATCGCTGGAAAAAAGGGAAAACGGGAGGCTTCAGCCGAGAAATTTGTGCTGATGAATAGCGACGTACTCCAGCTGTGGGAAAGTAGCGGGACGTCGACCATTCAAAAAATTGTTGGACAATTGCTTGCCATCGCCGCAAAGTTATGCCAGGGTGCTCCCACTGGCCGGAATGCAGTAGTCAAGGTGGAGTGCTCCGCCTGGGTGGATTGGCCTGATATAAAAAGGCACAGGAAACGAAACTGATCAGATGCGGACATCTCAAAGATGTCTGCTTCGCTGCCGCATTGCGGTCTATCCGCACCGCGATCTCATGCCCACTACGATGATCTTGTATCGGCACACTGTGCCGTGGAAACTTGGAAGGAATACACGCCATGACCCAATTTCGACCGAAGTACGTCACCTTCGACTGCTACGGCACGCTCACAAATTTCGATATGGCCGGGGCTGCGCGGCGCGTCTACGGCGAGCGTCTCTCCCCAGAAGCGATGGCCGGCTTTGTCGAGGCTTTTAGAGGCTATCGCCTTGACGAGGTGCTAGGGCCATGGAAACCTTTCCTCGAAGTGGTGCACAATTCCGTCGAGCGCAGCTGCAAACGCATCGGTATCCCGTTCAGACCCGAAGACGCGCAACGCATCTATGACGAAGTGCCAACCTGGGGTCCGCACCCGGACGTCCCGGCTGGCCTGTCCAGGGTGGCCGAGGAAATTCCGCTAGTCATCCTGTCGAACTCCATGAACAGCCTGATCATGTCGAACGTGGAAAAGCTGGGCGCGCCCATCCATATGGTCATCACGGCAGAAGAAGTCGGGGCATACAAACCTCTGATGAAGGGCTTCGAATACATGCTCGACAAGCTCGGCTGCGGGCCCGAAGACATTACTCATGTGTCCTCATCCTTCCGCTACGACCTGATGACCGCCTATGACCTGGGCATCAAGAGCAAGGTCTGGGTCAACCGCGGCCATGAGCCGGCCAATCCCTATTACGAATACACCGAGATCAAGGATATCGGCGGGTTAGCCGCCGCTGTTGGCCTGGAGCCAGCCCTCAAGCGCGCCTGAAAAACTAGCGCTCAGGCGCTGTTGCTACGATGAGACCGGGGCGGTTCATTCGCCCCTTCTCCTATAAGGTGAGCAAGCAGGGCCTTTCGGGGAGCACGAGTGACCTGCTCGCGTTAGAGGACGATGTGTTCGAACGTGACGCAACGACACGTTGAACCGCGCTGGCACACCGGCGCCCTCTCTGGTCCTTCGACGCCTAAAGCGGACTCATGGGGCCGACCGCCTTATTTTAAATGTCTACCGTGGGCATGGAGTCCATAACCCCAGCATATAGTCCAACTCGCGCAGCCATACCCACAGCGCCGATGACACACCACGTGGACAGCGACGTGCGGCGCCGAGCAGCATCGCCGTATGGCCGTCATGGCCGTAGGCATGCATGAAGCCGGGATGGCGCGACGCATGGGGCAGGTTCGACTGTTCGGAGATGCGCAGGGCGTCCATGTCGGCCCTGAGCGCAATCGACCGGTTGCCATTGCCCCGCTTCAGTGTCGCGACGACGCCCGTGCCGCCGACTCCTTCGGCGACATCGTCGAGCCCGAACTCCCGAAGCTTTGCGGCGACGAAAGCCGAGGTCTGCCTTTCCTCGAAGCCGAATTCCGGATGGGCGTGAAGGTGGCGGCGCCACTCCCGCATCTCAGAGACCAGTCGCCCGAGATCCATCGCCTATTCCTCCTCCGTCATTTTGCGAACGACATCGAGCAGGATGTTGGCGCCGGCAATCAGGTCATCAGCCGCGGTGAATTCCTTCGGATTATGGCCGATGCCGCCCTTGCTCGGCACGAAGATCATCGCCGTGGGCGCAATCCGCGCGATCATATGCGCGTCATGGCCGGCGCCCGACGTCATCCGGCGGCAGGGAAGGGCGCGTGCCTCGGCGGCAGCCTCGATGGTCGCGACGATCCTCTCGTCGAACTTCACCGGCTCGAAGCGCGCCAGGTGTTCCACCGATATCGTGACATCCTCTTCGGCTGAAAGCGTTTCGAGGAAGCGGGCAAGGGCTGCTTCTTCCTGCTTCAGCCGCTCCTCGTCCGGGTCGCGCAGGTCGACCGTGAATGTCGCGCACGAGGGGATGACGTTGATGGCGTTGGGCTCGAATTCCATGCAGCCGACGGTCGCCACCGTCGGCGTGTTCGACGCGTTCACACGCTCCCGCAGGAAGGTGACGACGCGGGCGGCCGCGTGGCCGGCGTCGCGCCGCATGGAGATCGGCGTCGTCCCGGCATGATTGGCATCACCCTCGATCGTCACCTTCTGCCAGGAAATGCCCTGCAGGTTTTCGACCGCGCCGAGCGGGATGCCCTCGCGCTCCAGGACCGGGCCCGGCTCGATATGCAGTTCGATATAGGCGTGCGGCTTCAAAAAGCCTGGTCCCTTATCACCCGCATAGCCCGTCCGCCGGAGCTCGTCGCCGAGCTTCGATCCGTCGGTTCCGACCGTGGCAAGTGCCGCATCGGCATCGAGTCCGCCGGCATAGACGAGCGACCCCATCATGTCGGGCGCATAGCGCACGCCTTCCTCATTGGTGAAGGTGGCAACGACGATGGGGCGTGACGGCATGAAGCCCGCTTCCTTGAGCGTCTCGATCACCTCGAGGCCCGAAAGCACGCCGTAGCATCCGTCATAGATACCGGCATTGATGACCGTGTCGATGTGCGAACCGAGCATCACCGGCGCGGCATCAGCCATGCCGTCCGCAGCCCAGATGCCGAAGATATTGCCGATCCGGTCGACGGCGACGTCAAGGCCGGCCGCCTCAATCCATGAGACGAGCCGGTCGCGGCCCTCCCTGTCCGCATTGGATGCGGCAAGACGCGTCAGCTGGCCACCTTCGTCGCGGCCGATCGCACCGAGTTCGGAAAGCCGGCCGAGCAGCCGGGCGGAATCGATGGAATGTTTGCTCATGCTGCACCTCGCGACACGACATCCTCAGGCGAGAGCCCGAGGATCTCTTGGTATTTGCCCGGATCGGTCGCACCCTCCGTATTGACCAGGAAGATGCGCGATTCCGGGCCCATGGAAAGCGCCGCCTTCACTTCGCGATCGGCGACCGCCTTTAGAAAACCGGCGAGGCCGACACCGCCGCTCTCGCCGGCTACGACGGCCGGATCGGTCCCGATCGGATTGGCAAGGCGCCGCATCACCGCAACGGCGTCCTCCTCGTCGACGGTCATGAAGGCATCGGCGACGCGCGACAGGATGCGCCAGGCGACGAGCGACGGCTCGTGGCATTCGAGCATTGCCATGACGGTCGGTTCGCCATGCGGCACCGTCACGGGATGGCCGGCCCGTGCCGTTTCGAACAGGCAGGCGACGCGGGCGGGATCGACGACCGTAAAGACCGGCCGCCGCTCACCGAGCACGATCGCCAGATGGCCGGCGACCGCAGCGGCGATGCCGCCGACGCCGGACTGGATGAAGACATGGGTCGGCGGCGCCGGCATCTGCCTGAGCGCCTCGCGCACAAGCGCGGTATAGCCTTGCATCACCAGTCCTGGAATGCGCTCGTAACCCGGCCAGGAGGTGTCGGAGACGATGGTCCAGTTGCGTTCATTGGCAACACGCGCGGCCCCCTTGACGGAATCGTCGTAGCTTCCCGCGACACGGATCATCTCGGCCCCGAAGCGCGCGATCGCCGCCACGCGCTCGTCGCTGACGCCGGCATGGACAAAGATCGCCGCCCGCGCGCCGACGAGCTCGGCGCCATGGGCGACCGACCGGCCATGATTGCCGTCGGTGGCAGGCAAAGGTCATGCTACCGGCGATCTTGCGGATCTCAGGGGAATAGAGCTCGGCCATATCGACTGGCCTTCCCAACTTTGCTTCGGCTTCTTCGAGGACGAGACGGATGACGGCATAGGCGCCACCGAGCGCCTTGAAGCTGCCGAGCCCCAGCCGCTGTCCTTCGTCCTTCAGATGAATCGCGGCAACGCCGGTTTCGGCCGCGAGAGCCGGCAGGGAGACGAGCGGCGTCTCGGCATGTTGGTCGCGATAGCCGAGGTGGCGTTCCACGCCCGCCGCCGCGTCCGAGCCGAGGATCGTGGCATGCGCCGTTTCGAGCGGCAGCCGATAATCCGCGTTGCTGTTGGGGATGAACATGAAGACCTCGCTTGTTGTTTGCCGGAAACATATTGCGAAGCGCATGTACAAGGCGCTGAAATTCGCGCCTCCTTTTGCAAGTTTGTTTCGGGAGTTACCATGCCACCCCCTAACGCGCCGCAGCTCGATGCCTTCGACCGCCAAATCCTCGAGATCCTGCAGCGCGACAACACGACGCCGCAGCGCACGATCGGCGAGGCCGTCAATCTCTCCGCACCCGCCGTACAGCGGCGCATCAAGCGGATGACGGAACAGGGCGTCATACGCGCCAATATCGCCGTCATCGACCCCGCCGCCGTCGGCCAGGCGATCACCATCTTCGTCGAGGTGGAGCTCATCAGCGAGACGGCGGAACAGATTGAGCAGGCTAAGCGCGAATTCGCCGCCGCCCCTGAGATCCAGCAATGCTATTACGTGACCGGCGAGGCCGACTTCGTCCTCGTCATCGTCGTGCCCTCGATGGCCGACTATGAAGCACTCACCCGCCGCCTGTTCTTCGGCAACAACAACGTCAAACGCTTCCGCACCTTCGTCGCCATGGACAGGATCAAGGTGGGGCTGAGCGTTCCGACGTAAAGGTCGCTTTGCACCTCACAAAGTGGGCAAAGCGGCCTCGGTGGCAAGCGTGGCGGCCTGCAGGTCTTCCATTGCCCGTCGAGTCAGCTTCGGCGTTCAATGCGGTGCTTGTCAGCCGGCCGTGCTGGGGGGGTGTCAGAGCCGCCGCTGGCCTGTTTTTGGCACTGAGGGGAGGCGGAAAGTCTGCGCGGGCGCCGGACGGCCGACATGGAATCCCTGGACCTGGTCGATACGGAATTGTCGCATCAATGCCAGTTGTTCCTCGGTCTCCACGCCTTCCACGAGGATCTTATGGCCGCGATTTCGCACGAGTCCGATAATGTCCTCAAGCATCGCCTTGCCCCGCGGGGTGTCGCAGTCGTGCAGGAAGGAGCGGTCGATCTTCACCGTGTCGAAATCGATCAGCCGCAGCCAGGACAGGCCGGCGAAGCCCGTTCCGAAGTCGTCGAGCCATATCCTGACGCCGAGCGTCTTGAGGTCGCTGATGCAGCGCAGGATATCGGAATGCATCTCCATCTCCAGGCCCTCGGTGATTTCGAGAGCCAGTCGGCCGCCGGCAACGCCGGTTTCGCCGAGAATCGCCGCTACGGAGGCCGCGAAGCCCGGTGATTTCAGCTGGATCGGGGAGACGTTCACACTGACGACGGGCACGTGCTCGGCGGCCAGAAGTTCGCGGCACACCCTCTTGATCGCCCAACGCCCGAGATCCAGGATGGCGCCGGTGCGCTCCGCGACCGGAATGAAGAGGCTGGGGGGCACCGCGGTGCCATCCAGCATTTTCAGCCGCATGAGCGCCTCGACCGCATCGACGCGTCCCGATGCGACGTTTCGAATAGGCTGATAGACGAGCGAGACGAGGTCCTGATCGATGGCAATTTTCAGCAGGGCGGCGATGTTCTCGCTCTCGTCGCTGCTGAGCGGATCATTCGGATCGAAGAGCCGGGCGCAGTTGCGGCCGCTCGCCTTTGCGCCATAAAGCGCCCGATCGGCCTCGTGGATCAGCCTCTCGAGCTTTGAGCCCGTCTGATTTCGGCTGAACGCCGCACCGACGCTGACGGTGACGACCGACATTCCGTCGCGCCGCTGCCCGTGCTCCAGAGCCAGTTTTTCCACGCTGCAACGGATCGCTTCGGCAAGCGCGGCCGCCTCGTCGCTGGTCTCCAGACGGGCGAGCACAATGAACTCTTCGCCGCCGTAGCGGCCGATCGAACCGTTGACCGGCTCGATCGAGTCCTTGAGAGCGCTGGCGACGAGAACGAGACAGCGGTCGCCCTCCTGGTGCCCATAGAAGTCGTTGTATTTCTTGAAGAAGTCCACGTCGATGAGGAACGCGGCGAAACTCGTTCCCTTCTTCTGCCAGTCACTCCAATAGTCGCGGAGCTTCTGGTCGACGGCGCGGCGGTTGTCGAGGCCGGTCAGCGAATCTGTATTCGACAGCCGCAGCAGGGCCCTGCCGCGTTCGGAGGCCTCCTTCTGCTGAATGCGCGCTTCGAAGGCGTTGAGAAAGACCTTGTAGCGCTCCCTGTTGAGCTTCCAGTTCACATAGGAGGTGAAGACGAAGCAGGAGATGTTGAAGGTGCCGAAGGCGAGCCGGTAGGAGACCTCCGCCGGAGAGAAGGACAGCACCGCCGCAAAGAAAATCATCAGGATGGTGACGGATGCGAACAGCGAAACGCGGAACTGGAAGCTGAAGAACAGATTGACGCTCATCATGAAGATCGCGCCGAAGACCATGTAATAGGAGATGCTTTCGGTGTCTGCGGTCATCATCGCCGGATAGAGCCATCCGGCATAGGCGACGACGAGCGCTGCGGCAGCCGTGACGTCGATCGCGTTCGCGCTGGCGTTCAGCCGGATCTGCGCCTCGATCAGCATCAGCGCGACGATCGCAATCGTGAATCGCGCCGCAATCGTATAATGCGCCACATCCGGAACCAGCAGGATGTCGGTAATCGAAAACAACAGATAGACCGCGACAGCGGTCCAGAACCCGTGCCGCGTCGCCTGCTTGCGAGCGCCTTCACCCTCGTTTTCATAGAGCGCGCGCAGCTCGGTCGAGGCCGGTCGCGGCGGCTCTCTGTGAAGGTCGATCTCAACTACGTCGGCCAGCCTGTGCTTCATGCACCGATCCATTGCGTTTGCGTCTTCTTGTAAGCCCGAAGTCTCTCTTCGACGAGTGGCACGGGGGCGTCCTGCACTTGCCGCTTGCTTGGGGAGATACTGAGGGCGCGCAGCATTGTTCGGCACATTAGTTCAGGTCCATTAAGTTTTGCTGAATTGGAAATGGGGCAAAGGTGCACGTAATAGTGTAGCAAAACAGGTCAGTCGGGGCGGTCGTTAACCATAATATTCGAAAGGTTGAAATTGGATTTGGCGCACTCGCGGTTCTTGCGCATAATGTTAACGATCTATTAACGGATGAGTCTCGCGTGACCCAAATTCAGATTGCCTTCGACGGCGAAAGCCTCATTACCCCCACCGCCATCACAACCGAACTCTCGACAGCCAAGACGGATCGCCATGACGAGCAGCTCAGAACCGGCGAAGCCGAGGTCGCTCTGGCGCTGATGATTGCCCAGCAGCAGATCGAGCAGCGCCGCGAGCCGCCGTCGATCATTCACCAGCTGATCGGCGCGCTTCACGAGATACGCCGCAAGTCCGATCCGAGCGTCTGGCAGGAGCTGATCCCGATCGTCCAGAACCATCCGGCGGCGAATTACTTCCATGAGGATCCGTTCACGCGCTGGTCCTTCCGCAAACCGCGCGGCTATTCCGGCGACGCGCAGCTGATCGACTTCATCTACGGCCATCCGAGCGTGTCCGAGGAGATCGCCAAGGCCTCTCCGCTTGGGCGCACGCTTTACGAATACACGAAGAATGCGCCGTCCTCGGTAGCCGTCAGGGAACGCCGCGACCTCTTGACCCGGCATGTCGACGCGATCGCCGCCGAAAAGGGGCCCGAGACGGAAATCCTGACGATCGCGGCCGGTCATCTGCGCGAGGCCGATCGCTCGGTGGCGTTGCAGGAGCGGCGGATCAAGCGCTGGATCGCTCTCGATCAGGACCCATCGAGCGTCGGGTCGATGGTTCGCGACTTCAGGGGAACTTGCGTCGAGGCGATCGACGGTTCCGTTCGCGGCCTTCTGACCAGGTCCCAGGAACTGGGCCAGTTCGACTTCATCTACGCCGCCGGCCTCTATGATTACTTGGCGGACAAGGTGGCGGTGAAGCTCACGCAGCGATGCCTCGAAATGCTGAAGCCGGGAGGGATCTTCCTCTTCGCCAATTTCGCGCAGGACATCAGCGACGACGGTTATATGGAGACGTTGATGAACTGGGCGCTGTTGCTGCGCTCGGAAGCGGCCATGTGGAGCATCATCAATGCGAGCGTCGACCGCAACGCGATCGACGCTCGGCTGGAATTCGGCGCCAACCGCAACATCGTCTACGGTATCCTGCAGAAGCGTTCCTAATTACAGCGCCGCGCGTCCTATCAGACGCGCAAAGGTCGCTGTAACACCTTGAAAGGCTGCACGGCTTTGTCCTTAAATCGAGATCGATTCAAGGAGACATGAAGTAGGCGACGCCGAGGGCGTTCGCGGGCTTCAGCCCCGTCGCGACCGGCTTTCGTTTCCGCATCCGGCAGGACGCGCAACAGCACGGAAGCCGCCGTCCCGCTCTGTCGAGCGGGACGGCGAAGCTGATTCCGGGTCCGGCCCGTCAGTGTCTCCGTTTCGAGCCGTGGGGGTCGATCCGGATCGGTCTCGCATGCAGATGGGCGGAGACGCCGGCGGGCACGGAAGGCTTGAGGAGTGCGGCCGGAGGCAGGAGCCGAACGGCTATTGCGGGAGCCGCCGGGGTCTCGCGGGAGCGACGGCCCGCCTGCGCTAGTGGCTTCTGCGGCGTCCGCTTGGTTGCCCTCTGCTCTTCCATCGCCGATCGCAACCGCAGGCGCGACACCGCCTCCCGCGATCTGAGCTTGCATCGGAGATGCTCCGGATCGTCGGAAGCGATGCCTTCGAAACTCAGGAAGGTGGCGATGGCAGCGTCTCTCTGGCCTGCGGCCAGCAGACAGACGGCCAGTTTGAACCGGACGAGGCCGAGATGCGCGCTTCGGGCAAGCAGATCCTCGAAGGTTTCGCTCGCCTCATGGTAGCGGGCTTGCGCCATCAGGGCGTCGCCCAGCCGGTGCTGGATCTTGTCCGCCTCCGGCATAGCCGAGAGGAGGCCGCGATAAAGATGTTCCGCTTCGGCGTGGTCTCCCCTTTCGGTGCAGAGCTGTGCCAAGCCGTAGCGGGCATAGACATGCTTGGGGGCTGCATGGATCACCTGCCGATACCCGGTCTCCGCTGCGTCCAGCTTGCCTCGGCTGTGCAGCTCCATGGCGCGCTCGAAGACGAAGTCGATGCTGCGCTGATTGAGACAGTCGCGCAGATTGCGGCCGGTGCGCGTCTTGACGAGGAGGCAGCGGACCGGCTGTTCGCAGACATCGGACCCGTCCTCGCCGCCGCCGCCATCCTCGCGGATAAACTGTTCGTCGGCAAAGGCGTCGAGCAAGCGCTCAGTCCGGTCGGAGGCAAGATCGAGATAGTCGAACCGCAGGCTTGCCCAGTTCTCGCGACGAATGATGCTGGCGGATGCATCCGCCGCCTCATTCTCGAGGCCCGGCATGCAAAGCAGGCCGGCGCGGCCGGAGCCGTGATTGCCGATCATCAGAATCTCGTCGCAGAACAGGCCGCTCGTCTTGTCGCGGTAGGTTGCCACGCGAAGCGGCAGAAAGGCGCAGTAATCCGCATCGTCGGGTCGCCTTAGCGCCAGGATAAACCACCGCTCCTGCCGGGGCAGGTACTGGCGCAGCCAATCCCAGGAAAGGCAAGGGTGGGAGTCGGGATCGTTGCGATAAAGCTCGTCCCAGGTTTTGCGGATATTCTCAAAATCCTCAATACGCTCAATAATTTCTGTAAACATAGCTCCTCGCAATGAAATAAGTAATGAAAATAAAATGCGACTATAGGACTTAAATTATCGAAACGTGAGCTAGCAATAAGTGAGAATAGTAGCAATTTGCGAGTTATTTTGCAATGGCTAGGCACGTCAAGAGTGTGGACGACTAAGCAAGAATCCGGCCTCCCCGTCCTATCCGTCGGCCGGCAGGCAAGCCGTCCCTTGACTGCCCACAAATGCGGCCGACCCCGGCCAACGCTCGGTGCGTCAGGGGGTCGGCTTCGTGAGGCTTCGCCGGCGTCGACGGTGACTGGCTTAAGGCGGCCGGTTCTAGCGCTCCATGAAGGCGCGCGCCATGCTGTCGCGGATCGGCTTCGTCAGGTAGTCGAAGAAGGTCCGCTCGGCCGTCTGGATGAGAATCTCGGCTGGCATGCCGGGCGTCGGGACGAAGCCGGAGACGCGCGAGACTTCGCTCATCGGCAGGCTCACTCTGGCGAGATAGACTTCCTGCATGCCGTTGGTCGCCGGATCGGGCATGGAGTCGGCGGAGACATAGTAGACCTCGCCGTTCAGCACCGGCGTCGTCCGCTGGTTGAGGGCGGTGAGCCTCACGGTCGCCTTCTGGCCGATCTTGACGCTGTCGATCTGGGTGCGCAGCACCTGCGCTTCGATGATAAGCGGCACGTCCGAAGGAAGGATTTCCATGATCGGCTTGCCGGTTTCGACAACGCCGCCGGGCGTGTGATAGTAGAGCCGCACGACCGTGCCGCTAACTGGGGCGTTTATCGTGGCGCGGCGCAACACGCTGGCGGCTCCCGTCAGCTGCTCGCGAACGGAGTCCAGTTCTGCTTCCACCTTCTGGAGCTCTTCCAGGGCCGCTTCACGATAGCTTTCCTCCGTCTGGCGGATCTGCTGCTCCTGCTTTAGGATTTGCGAGCCGGTTTCGGAGATCTCGGAGCGCAGCCTGCCGACCTGCCCCTCGGCGTCGGCAATCGCCCGCTGAATGCTCTTGATCTCCGTCTTTCGGATCAGGTTCTTGTCGAGCAGCGACTTCTTGCCGGCATATTCTTCCTGGAGGAGCGTATGTTGCTGGCGAACCGCCTCGAGTTGCTGCTGGTAACCTTCGGCACGGAACTGAAAACCCTCGATATTCTGTTTGTACAGGCCGATTTCGCTGTCCAGCTTGCTTTTCCAGGCCCGGAAATTGAGCTCCTGGCTTCGAACCATCGGTTCGACTTCGGGATCCTGCAGATGCGGGGCGAGGATTTCCGGCATTTCAATAGTGTCGGCACCCTCCACCTGAGCCATCAGCCTGGCGACGATCGCCTCGAGCCTGGCGCGGCGCAGAAAGAGCTGGCGTTGATTGGCGAGCGCTGCCGTCTCGTCCAGCCGCATCAGCGGCTGATCGGCGACGACATGATCCCCCTCGCTGACCAGGATGTCCTCGATGATCCCGCCTTCCAGATGCTGGATGATCTTGTTCTGACCGGTGGCGACGAAACTGCCCTGGGCGATGACGGCGGCGGCGAGCGGCGCGGTGAAGGACCAGAGGCCGAAGCCGCCGAATGTGACCGCCATTAGCGCCAGTCCGGCGATTGTCTGTTTCCAGATCGACCGCGGAACCTCTGCATACCATTCGAGATCGTAAACTTTGACTAGGTCCGTCATGGTTTGCCTACGTGAGCTGGTTGTGGTCGAGCGGGTTGCCTTCGAGGTTCATGCCGCGCGAGGCGAGAGCCTTGAGGACGTCCTGACGCATGCCGAAAAGGGCGACGGTGCCGTTCACCAGGAGCAGGACCTTGTCGACGCTGTTGAGCAGCGCGGGCCGCTGGGTGATGGTGATGACGGTGATTTTCTGCTGCTTGGCATGGGCGAGCGCCCGCGTCAGGGCTGCCTCGCCGGCGCTGTCGAGATTGGAATTCGGCTCGTCCAGCACCACCATGCGCGGGTTGCCGAAGAAAGCCCGGGCCAGCGCAACGCGCTGCTTCTGACCACCGGAGAGCGGTGATCCGTCGGCGGCCACGAAGGTCTCGTAGCCATGCGGCAGCAGGGCGATCATGTCGTGCACGTCGGCGAGCTTGGCGGCCGCATAGATGTCGGCGTCGGTGGCGTCTTCCTGCATGCGGGCGATGTTGGCCTTGATCGTTCCCGGAAACAGCTGAACGTCCTGCGGCAGATAGCCGATGCTTTCGCCGAACTGGCGCTGATCCCAGTTCCGCAAATCCATGAGGTCGAGCCGTACGTTGCCGGATGTCGGCAGGATGGAGCCGACGAGCATCTTGCCGAGCGTCGTCTTGCCGGCTCCGGAACTGCCGATCACGGCAAGCGAGTCGCCCGGATTGAGCGCGAAGGTCACGCCGTTCAGGACCACACGCTTGGTGCCGTTGGGCACGAAGAGCAGCCGTTCGACGTCGAGCCGCCCCTCCGGGCGCGGCAGTTTCAGCCGCTCGAAATTCAGCGGCGAGTTCTGGAGCAGCGAAGAGATACGCCCATAGGCGGCGCGCGACTGGACGACCTGGTTCCAGCCTTCGATCGCTCCTTCAATCGGGCCGAGCGCGCGGCCGGCGACAATCGATGCCGCGATGACCATGCCGCCGGTGAGCGCGCCGTCAAGGGCGAGATGGGCGCCCCAGCCGAGCATCATCACCTGGGTGAGCAGCCGAACGGCCTTGGAAAGCGAGGCAAGGGCGATGTTGCGGTCCTGCGCCAGCACTTGAGCTCGGAGCGACCCTGCCATGTCCTTGCCCCAGATGCGGACCGCCTCCGGGATCATTGCGAGCGCGTTGATGATCTGCGAATTGCGCGACATCGAATCCAGATGGAGGTTGGCTTTGCTCTGGAAGCTGTTGGCTTCGCCGAAGGGAGCGGCCGTCGCCTTCTGATTCAAAATGGTGACGACGAGCAGAAGCAGGGCCGAGGCGATGACGATCGAGCCGAGATGCGGGTGGATCAGGAAGACCGCCAGCACGAAGAACGGCGCGATCGGCGCGTCGAGGAAGGAAAGCAGGGTGCTCGACACGAGGAAGGAGCGAAGCTGCTGCAGGTCGCCCAGTGTCTGATACTCGCGCCCGTTGCTGTGGAGCGAGGCTCGGGCGGCCGCACTGAGGATCGGCGCGCCGAGTTGGGCGGCAACCTCCACCGCCGTCCGCATCAGGATCATGCGGCGAATTCCGTCGAAAACGGCCTGCAGGATGACCGCACCGACGATCAGCGCGGTCAGCATGACCAGCGTGTCGACCGAGCGGCTGGTCAGCACCCGGTCCGAGATCTGAAACAGATAGACGGGAATAGCGAGCACCAGCACGTTGGTGGCGAGGGTGAAAACCATCACGACCATCAGGTTCTGCTTGATCGCCCTTAGACCGGCCTTGAGGCTGGCCGAAAAATCGACCGGCCCGAGACGTTTATGAAAAACGCCGCCGCCTCCGCCACCATTGCCGCCACCGCCCCCTCCGCCGGAGGAGCCTCCCTTGTCGGGGGACTTGGGCTCGGCCTTGATTGGGCCGCGGTCGCCGTCGATCACCACCATACCCGGGATCGAGGTCTTGTCCTTCATTTCGGCCTTGACCTCGACGGTCGGCTTCTCGAAGCGCGGCTCGGGCTTGCGCGCTTCCTGGACGGGCGGACGCTGGCCGGCGACGCCGCCCTGCGGGCCAGGCACGATTTGCGCGACGTTCGCGTTGTCGGCCGTCAACGGGGGCGTCCGTGTCTGTGGCACGACCTCCGGCGCCGCACGCCGTTCGGATACGGGCGGTGCGGCCTTGTTGACATGATTGGTTTCCTGGCTGGTTCTTGCGGCCGCCGCGCCGCGAAGCTGGTCAATCACCTGGTCGAACTCCTTAACAGTGCGATCCAAAATATCTTCCCTGCGGTCTATCCTGCGGAGCAATTGGTGCCCTGCAGCCTCCGCCTTCGGCGTCTGCGGCGAGCTTTGCGCCTCCTCCGCAGCCTCGTTGCCGTTTGTCGTGAAGTGTTTAAAGGACGGATCGCGGTTGTCGGTCATCGTCGCCCCCACGCTCCGCTCAGGCCAGCATGCTGTGCATGGGATCGGCATTCGTCGTATCGAGCGGAGGCGGCGCGTGATCCGCCGGCTGCGGGCCGGGATCGGGCGCCATCATGTCGGCGCCGAGGAACGCAACCGCTTCGCTTACGAGCGCGTCGGGATCCTGGCCGCCAAGGTAAGGTTCGGTCTTGATCAGCTCGGCCTGGACGAGGATTTCGTCCGAATAGGCGGTGCCCCCCGTATAAATGGTCTGGCCGGCGTCGACGTCGATGATCCCGGCGTAGTTGACCAAGGCGTTCGAACCCGTCGAAATCGTCCAGTCCGCATCCGAATTGGCGACAAGCTTGCTCATGGCGAGCGCAATCTGGTCGCTGTCGCCCAGAATGTTGGTTTGCTTGATGTAGTTGAGGTTGACGAGGTCGCCCGAAATATAAAGCACTCGCAGGCCATCCATGCCGGCGAAAGCGCCATCCTTGAGCACGCCGTCCGGCAGCGATTTTTTCCCGCTTGCAAGATCGCCGAGGGCGTCGAGATAGGAATTCGGCATCGGTTTGACGCTGGACGCGCCACCCGCTTCGACGATCCCCGCTTCGTTCCAGAGCAGGTTGCCGTCGGTGGAGACGGAGCCCTTGCCGCTTGTTCCGAAACCCTCGACTGCTCCGACCAGGTCGTTGTCGAGCAGGATGTTCATCTGCTGGATGATGTTGGCGTCGTAGACACTGCCGCCGATGAAGATGAGATCGTAGTAATGTCCGAGCTCCGCGAGCGAGACGTTGTTGACCGCCGTATTGTCGCCGGTGATGATCGAAGCCATCGAGCCAGCGGACGCCAAAATGGCCGTGTCTTCATCGGTCATCACGGTGAACTGCTCGAACCAGTTCATGATCAAGAGATCGCCCTTGATCTCGGTGATCGCCCAAGCTGTCGGAAAGCCTCCGGCTCCGGCCTGCTCTTCATTGCTCGGCTCCGGATCGAGATGCTTGAACATCGCGATGTTGAAGGCCTCGGTCGGCTTGCCCGGGTCAAGGTTCCAGCCGTTCAGGCTGGGGCTCAGGAGATCGCTGTCAGACACGACGTTGATCTGAACGACTGCATTGAGTTCGACATGGTCACCGGCAACCGCGAGCACATGCGACTGAAGCCAGTTGTTCGTCAGCTCGACGGAATTGACCAGCGTGTTGCCGCCCGCTTCCAGTTCGACCGATGCCTCGATCGTGACCTTGCCTTGGCCTGCCGCGAACTTGCCGCTGGCTTCGGTGGAGGTGGCTGGTTTCTCTTCCGTCGGTTCTTCCGGTGGAGGCAGGTAGTCATCGAGACTCGGCGCTTCCTCGACGAGTTCTCCGTTGACGAAGGTGCCTTCGACGGTTTCGCTTTTCGCGACGACATTGCCTTCCTGCCCGTCCGGTCCCGAGGCGGCGGCATCAAGCTGCTCGGCGGTCGTGCTGATGAAGGTGGCGATTTCCTCCGACGAACCGGGAATCTCCGCATCGCCGAGCGGCGACAACTGCCGCGCCGCCTCGATGAGATCGTTCATCAGGGCGCTGTTGTCCACCTGCAGGGAAAACTTCAGTCCGTGATCGCCAAGGCTGACGAAGTCGTTGTCCGAAAGCCGGATCTGCTGCGATGCGTAGACCGCCACGGAACCGGGCGGATCGATCTGAAATTCGGGTGCGCTCGCGGATGACGCGCTCGAGCTGCCACGGGTGAATAGGTGGGGGTTGTCGATTTCGGCGGCCGGTTGCGCGATCGGTATCTCCGGGGGACGAAGCCCGGGATAGAAGCTCGGGGTCGGCCCGGTCTCCTCCGGCTCGCCCGAACGGTAGGAAATACCCGGGTCGAAATCCTTGAGCTCGTAGGGTGCCTTCACCGCGACCGGCACGGAAGGGAGCTGCGGCGGTTCCTCCTGCGCTTTCTGATGAGCCTTGAATTCTTCATAGGCGTCGCGCAGGCGAATTTCTTCAAGAGCAATGGCGAACAGGCCGACGAAATGGGCGATCGCCTCGGTCGTCTTGTCGAAATACAGGGTCATTGTCAGCCCCCAATTTTTTTATTTCGGTGCTGTTGGACTGCGCGGGGCGTACCCGCGCAGTCCAGTTCAATGCCCGATTGCGAAGTTGCGAACCGGTAGTGTCGCCTCACTGTTATGCGGCGTCTTCGTCTTCGCCGATGGCCGTCGAGCTGTAATTGCCGCCGACGACCGTCATGTCGATGGTGTTGCCCTGCAGGTTGGCACCAAGCACGATCTGCTGGTTGAAGGCGTTGGTGTCGATCACCGCATCGGCCGATGCCGAGGAGATTCCTTCGAGGAAACTATCATCCCCATTGTGGGAACCCCACGTTCCGCCTGAGCCTGCACCGCCGTCGCCGGTCGTAGCGATGCCACCTGCAGCGCCTGCGCCGCCTGCACCGCCTGTGGCTGCACCACCTGCACCGCCGCCAGCAAAGGCATCGCCAGCCCATGCACCCGCGAGAGCAAGGCCGCCATCACCGGCGCCGCCGGTTGCCGCTCCGCCGGTCCCGGCCCCGCCGCCGGCAGCGCCGGTGGATCCGCCGTTTGCAGTGGCACCGCCGCCGCCGCCGCCGCCGCCGCCGTTACCGGCGCCGACACCGGAACCCGTGCCAATGCCGAGGCCTGCACCGAGTGCACCGCCGCCGTCACCGGCATCGTCCGCGCTGCCGCCGTTGGCGTTGCCGGTCTCGCCGACGGCGACGCTGTTGCCGCCGTCGTTGTCGCCGCCGTCGCCGCCGAAGTTCAGGACAGGGATCGCGAAAGCGTCATCGACATCCGAGCCGTCGCCGCCGTCGCCCGCGTCCTCGGCTTCCGCTTCGTCGCTTTCGACGTCACCGGTTTCGCCGCCGTCGCCGGCTTCGTTATCGCCACCTTCACCGCCTTCTGCCGCGCCGACTCCGACGCCGAGACCGAGCCCAAGGCCGAGACCGACGCCTGCACCGCCCGCGCCGCCGGCGCCGCCCGTTGCGATTCCGCCATTAGCGTCGCCGCTGGTGCCACCTGTGCCGACGCCGACGCTTGCAGCGATACCGCCTTCGCCGTCTCCGCCGTCCGCGTCGCCGTCGTTGTCAGCGTCGCCGCCGTCAGCGTCGCCGCCCCCGGCGAAGCCGCCGATCGCGAAGCCACCGTCGCCACCGTCGCCGCCGTCGGCATCGGCATCGTCGCCGCCTTCGCCACCGTCACCGCTGGCGGAAATGCCGTCGTCCGACTTGGCGTAACCGCCATCAGCATCGCCGTTCTGGTAAAGGGTGCCGTCGTTGGAGACGTGGGACAGCTCGTCGTCATCCGACATGATGGCGTTCTGGCTGAAGACGTTACCTACGTCATTGCCGGCGCCGTTGAGCGACTCGTCCAGGATGTCCTTGAAGCTGACGGTCGCCATGCCCTGGATTTCGGAATTGTCGATGTCGACGAAATCGTCATCCGAGGGCTTGTAGCCGTCAAGATCGACGTCCACATCGACTTCGACTTCTGTCTTGCTGTCCACGTCGACGTCAACCTCGGTCTCGTTTTTGTTGACGTTGGCGTTGAGGTTGGCGTTGCCGTTCAGGTTGCCGTTACCGTTCAGGTTGGCATTTCCGTTTCCGTTCAGGTTGCCGTTGCCATTGGCATTGCCGTTCAGGTTGCCGTTGCCATTGCCGTTCAGGTTGCCATTACCGTTCAGGTTGCCGTTATAGGATTCGCTGGACTGCTCCTGCTCCTGCTCCTGTTCGGACTCCTGCTCCTGCTCCTGTTCCTGCTCCTGTTCCTGCTCGGACTCCTGCTCCTGATCCTGATCCTGGTATTGATCCTGATCCTGCGATTGGTCTTCCCACGGCCACAAGAAATTCTTGTCCTTACCCATAATGGTCTTCCTCAGTTTGAGGCCGCGACAGCCAAGCCGCCTTTTTCTCTCACGCAGCTAGCGGGTGTGCGGTCCAGGGTTGAAATGAACAAAGCTACTTCAATGAAGAAAATTCGATCTCCGGACGGCCAAGAGCGACCGGGGATCAGGCGTTACAAATATAGTGGTGGATGCCCTCCTCCATGCTGGAGCAACTACTCGGGCCTATCGAAGGGCACCTGCGCATCTGGCGCACTATCGGTCCCAAGGCTCGAGCCTCCCTGCTCGTCGATGCCCGGGCAGTCTGTTGCCAAGTTGAACGAAATGTAAGCTGTCAGTTCGAGCTAGCCCCGTGGGGTAGCTTAGGGCGGCGACGCTCAGTCGAAGGTAGATGGTGCGAAGAAAGAAATTTCGCCGACGGGCCGACGGTAAGAATAGATTTGCAGCTCTACTCCCTTAGGGCTACTTGCAGCGGGCAGGTTTCGGCTCCAAACCTATTCAAAGGGAAACGATGGATTGGAAGCGAGTATGAGCGATGCGGATGGAGGCATTCGGCAACGGCAGGCAGGGCCAATGAAGAGATTTCACGAAATCCTTCTTCTGATCGGGCAACTGAACTACACGTGGACGAACACGGAAAGCCTGCTCATCTATCTAATCGCCGGTCTTGCGAACGTGGACAAGGAAACGGCGGTCATTGTTTTCCTGACGCTGAACACGACGCGCGCCCGCATCGAGCTCGTCGAGCGGCTCGCCAAGATGGCCAAGACGCCGGCCGATCGCCGGCAAGAGATATTGGCCGTGACACAGCAGCTCGGGAAACAGGCGAAACTCAGGAACAAGTACAGCCACTGCATCTATTCGTTCGACGAGACCGGGGACCAGGCAAGCACCCAGCTGATGGCCATCTTCGACAGCAAGGAAACCATCAAATACGGCAAGATCGAGCAGATCGACGACGCGGAATTGGCGAGGATCAGCGAGGCCATCGACCATATAATGAAGATCAACAAGGGGATCTGGGATATCGTCGAGCGACATGGCTTTCCGCGATAGCGCGAGGAAGCCATCGGCGTCACGCCCGAGGTCGCGCGCCGTCCGAATGCCGATAACTCCGGCCCACTGCACGCGTCTCCTTAAATCGACTTCGGTTTAAGGACAAAGACATACAGCAATTTTAAGTGCTACAGCGGCCTTTGCGCGTCTGATAAGGCGCGCTGCCCTGCAGTACAGCCGAGCGCGAAAGTCGCGAGGCAATTGTACTTGGTACTGGGTGGAAACCGGAAGGATATGTGAGGAGAGGGAGCCAGCACCGAAACCCTTTCATCTCTTTTAGGATTTTTATGGCGCTGGCTCTTCTTCAATCAGATGAAGGTGATGCCATTCATCTGCGGGGTTTCGATGTGTTCTATTTCTTTTTTCAGTATAAATGCGGACAGGGCTTGGGCTCTGTCGTAAATTTCTACGTCAGAATATAAACTGTCATACGCCTTGTCATGCAAACGCAATATAAATACTTCCGAACATACGCAAGACACCATCCGGAACGCATAAAACGCTATGCGATGATTGCAGTGTGATCCGGAATGTGAGGAAGCGATAGATACCAATTATGGTTAGTCTCAGCAGTCGCTCGACGGAGCTGACGCTGTTCGATCCGGCATTGCAGCCGTGGCGGCGAGACCCTCCGGTGGTGGATCAGCTACGGCGGAGAGGGGGCACCGGACCGCCATCTCCGCAATCCCAGGCAGTACTTTCTCCCGTGCGCGTTAAGACAATGTTAATATTGTGAATCCGATACGGCCGCTGCGGCCGGCACGTGGCCGCGCCACGCGCGCCCGCCGGTGCCGATCTTCAGCGTGTGCTTGAGTCTCGGCGGTTGCCCGAGAGGTGCGGGAACCGGCGCAAGGGCCCGCGGATCGCCTGCGTCCCAAGGCTCCGATAACCCTTTCTTGGTATCGCCGTCCATCTGGAACGGGCTAGAACCCGCGGGGCCGCGATCTACATCCTAGGCTTGAATGCCCTCACGGCCCCGCCGGTTGCGCCCCCAGCCCCCTGGGTCCGCCGAACCCCTGAAAAGTAAAGGGTGGGCGAAGCCGGCGGAAAATGCACCGCCGCTTCCCCACTTGTCCCAGGTTTTTGCGTGGATATACCCAAAATTGGTTCGATTTCGGACGGTCTAGACCGTCTCGCCCCACCAATCTAACCCATTTGGGCTGTTTCCCATCGCCCTTATTTACGATACATTAGTCATTACGAATTCTACCGCTGTGGGAATTCGCTTTTTAATCGAATAAATTTTTTAATCACAGGCGTTCTTCAAGAGGGGCTTCACACCCATTAGAATTCAGGGAACGCCCAAGGAGGGATAAATGTATCGTGAGAGTTCTACCCTGAGTAATTTTGAAGACAGCAACAAGGTTTTAGCAAAGAAGAACAAGATTGTAATGCTCGCCAAGGCGGATTTGCTCGCCGAATGCCTGACGCAAGCTATTAGCGGCCGCTTTCAAGGCCATGATGTAGTAAGCCTGTCGGAAGCCGACAGTCTGCTCGATGGTAATCTCGTCGATGTTGCCCTGGTTATGCTTTACCGCATGCCGGCAAGTACTTTCCCATCGATCATCAGAATGATCCATGAATTCCACCCCAAGGCTTCGATCGGAGTGGTGGTGGAGAATGCCGACGAGCTCGACACGTCGATCGCCGGTTTTGTCGACGAGGGCCTCATCCATGGCGTGCTGCCCTTGAACCTGCATCTCGATGTCTGCCTGACTGCCATCGATCTGCTCATGAAGGGTGGCGAGCATTTTCCCGCGGCGCTGCTCCGGCGCCTGGCGCCTCGGAGTTTCGCGGCGGGCGGCTCGCCTGTCCAAAGGCAATCCGTCGTCGAAGAGGCCGACCCGGAGCGGCGGGGTGAGAACGGCAGGGGCGTGCTGACGACCCGGGAGATCCAGATTCTCGATCTGATCTGCATGGGAACGCAGAACAAGATCATTGCCGACCGGCTCGGGCTCTCGGAAAACACCGTCAAGGTGCACGTGCGCAATATCTACAAGAAGATGAACGTGCGCAACCGCACCGAAGCGGCGTCACGCTATTTCCGGCACGAGGGCGATCTGGGCGCGCCGCGGCGCCGCTGGTCCAACTGAGGGAGCGAACTACAGAGCCGTGCGTCTTATCAGACGCACAAATGACACGGTGGCACTTAGAATTGCCTGCATGTTTTTGTCCTCAAATCGACTGCGAGCGAGGACAAACGCAGTAGAGTTCGCGCTGCGCGCCCGACGGGTGCGCGCAGCGCTTCTTTGCGCGTTGATAGACGCGGCGCCTCAGAACGGCTCCGCCTCTATTCGGCCGCGGCCGGCGGCGTATTCAGCGCACCCCGGCGGATCTGGTCGGCTTCGATCGACTCGAACAGCGCCCGGAAATTGCCCTCGCCGAAGCCTTCGTCTCCCTTGCGCTGGATGAACTCGAAGAAGATCGGCCCGATGACCGTTTTCGAGAAGATCTGCAGGAGGATCTTCGTCATGCCGCCATCCACGACGCCTTCGCCGTCGATCAGTATGCCGTGCTTCTTCATGCGCTCGATCGGCTCGTCATGGCCGTGGACGCGCTCGTGCGACATCTCGTAATAGGTGTCCGGCGGCCCGGGCATGAATTTGAGACCGTTCTCGGCCAGCCTGTCGGTCGCGTCATAGATCGCTTCGGTGCCGACGGCGATGTGCTGGATGCCTTCGCCCTTGTACTTCTTCAGATATTCTTCGATCTGGCTGGTGTCGTCCTTCGATTCGTTCAGGGGAATGCGGATCTTGCCGCAAGGCGAGGTGATCGCCCGGCTCAACAGTCCGGTGATGCGGCCGTCGATGTCGAAGAAATGAATCTGCTTGAAGTTGAACAGCTCGCGATAAAAGGCCCACCACTTGTCCATGTTACCGCGGTAGACATTGTGGGTCAGGTGATCGAGATAGTAGAAGCCGACGCCGGCCGGCTTCGGATTGCGCTCGCCGAGCCACTCGAACTCGGCATCGTAGGCGGAACCCCTGTCCCCATAGGTCTCGACGAAATAGAGAAGCGAGCCGCCGATGCCGACGATCGCCGGCACGTCGAGGCTCTCGTCGTCGCCGGCATAGGGTTCGGCGCCCTTGTCAACGGCGTGCTCGAAGGCATGTTTCGCATCGACGACGCGCCAGGCCATCGATGGGGCGCATGGCCCGTGCTTGTCGACGAAGCGCATCGCATGCGAGCCCGGTTCGGCATTCAGGATGTAATTGATGTCGCCCTGCCGCCAGACAGTGATGTTCTTCTTCCTATGCTTGGCAACCGGCGTATAGCCCATGCGACGGAAGAGCTCCTCCAGCTTCCTCGGTTCGGGATGGGCGAATTCGACGAACTCGAAGCCATCGGTTCCGGCAGGGTTGTCGGCCGATATGGTTGCAGGCGGTGCATCATGTGGAAACGGGCCCATCGAAACTCTCCTCTCACGCCTCAAAACTTTGTTGGAGTATGGCGCAGATCCGATGCATGATGCTTGTATTCTTGCGCAATTTCGCCAAGATCATGCATGACTTGTGCGGTGAATGGCGTAGGTGTGCATGAATGGAGCAGCTTGATGGATTCGATCTCAAGATCCTCGGCGAATTGCAGCGCGACGGGCATCTGACGAACAATGAACTCTCCGAACGCATAGCGCTCTCGCCGTCGCAATGCTCGCGGCGGCGCTCGCGGCTCGAGGCGGAAGGCTTCATCACCGGCTACCAAGCGCAGATCGACAGGCAGAAGCTCGGGCTCGACTTGATGGTGGTGATCTCGGTCACGCTCGCCACCCATAACCGCGACAATGCCAAGCGCTTCGCCAAGCTCGTCTCCGGCCTGCCCGAGGTGCTGGAGGCCTATGCGCTCACCGGCGAGATGGACTACCACCTGCGCGTCGTGACACCCGACCTTGCCGGCCTTTCGCGCTTCGTCAACGACGTGCTGCTGCCGCATGACAGCGTCCAACATGTGAAGACCTCGATCGTCTTGGAGACGCTGAAGAGTTTCGAGGGCCTCCCGATCCCCGAACGCATGAAGACTTAGCCGAGGCGACCGCTGTTCTTCATCGCCCGCTCCACCGCCCGCAAGCCCGCTGAAAGCGCCTCCATATTTTCCGCCCCGAGAATCGACAGCAATTCGGACTGATAGGCGCTCGCGAGCGCCGTCAGTTCCCGATAGGCCTGCTCGCCCGCGGGCGTCAGCGCCAGGTGCTCGAACCGCCGGTCGCGGCCGTCCTCCTCGCGCTTGAGCCAGCGGCGCTGCTCGAGGCCGAAGACGGCGCGGCTGACCTTGGTCTTGTGCATCGCCGAGTGGGCGCCGATCTCGGTCGCGGTCATCGGGCGTTCCGAGCTGCCGAGGGCGGCCAGCGCTCGCCATTCGGGACGGGTCAACTGGTAGCGCGCCTTGTACTGGGCGGCAAAGCGCAGCGCCACGAATTCTGCCGCCCGGTTCAGCCGGTAGGGGAGGAAGGTCTCCAGTTCGAACCCCTTCGTCTCCATCGCCTTCCCTCCTTGATAGTTACAAAATCAATAGTTACGCTTGTAACTAATAAGCCGATCAAAAGAGGAGATGCAAGCCATGTTGGGCAAGGCGGAGGAGCGGCGCGGAGCCGCCGTGGGCGAGGAACAGTCGCTTACTTACATGCCCGGTTTCGGCAACGACTTCGAAACCGAAAGCCTGCCCGGCGCCCTGCCGCAGGGGCAGAACAGCCCGCAGAGATGCAACTACGGCCTCTATGCCGAACAGCTCTCCGGCTCGCCCTTCACGGCGCCGCGCGGCACCAACGAGCGCTCCTGGCTCTACCGGATCCGCCCGAGCGTCCGCCACACCGGCCGCTTCGCGAGGCTCGACTATCCGCACTGGAAAACGGCACCGCATCTCGGCGAACAGTCGCTGGCGCTCGGGCAATTGCGCTGGGACCCTTTGCCCACCCCGTCCGGTGACGTGAACTTCCTTCAGGGTATCCGCACCATGACGACGGCGGGCGACGTACTCACTCAGGTCGGCATGGCGGCGCATGCCTATGTCTTCAATGCCGACATGGTCGATGACTATTTCTTCAACGCCGACGGCGAGCTGCTGATCGTCCCGGAAACGGGTGCGATCCAGGTCTTTACCGAGCTTGGGAAGATGGATGTGGCGCCGTCGGAAATCTGCCTGGTCCCGCGCGGCATGATGTTCAAGGTCACTCGTCTTGGGGACGAAGAGGTCTGGCGCGGCTATATCTGCGAGAATTACGGCGCCAAGTTCACGCTGCCGGACCGCGGACCGATCGGCGCCAACTGCCTTGCCAATCCGCGCGATTTCAAGACGCCGGTCGCGGCCTATGAGGACAGGGAGGCGCCTTGCCGGGTGCAGGTGAAGTGGTGCGGCTCCTTCCACGTGGTCGAGATCGGCCATTCTCCCCTCGACGTCGTCGCCTGGCACGGCAACTATGCACCCTACAAATACGACCTCAAGACTTTCTCGCCGGTCGGAGCGATCCTGTTCGATCATCCTGATCCGTCGATCTTCACGGTGCTGACGGCGCCGTCCGGCGAGGAGGGGACTGCCAATGTCGACTTCGTCCTCTTCCCGCCGCGCTGGCTGGTCGCCGAGCACACCTTCCGGCCGCCCTGGTACCACCGCAACATCATGAGCGAGTTCATGGGGCTGATCTACGGGCGCTACGATGCCAAGGAGGAGGGCTTCGTGCCCGGCGGCATGAGTTTGCACAACATGATGCTGGCGCACGGGCCGGACGCATCCGGCTTCGAAAAGGCGACGAACAGCGAGTTGAAACCGGTGAAGCTCGACAATACCATGGCCTTCATGTTCGAGACCCGTTTCCCGCAGCAACTGACCCGCTTCGCCGCGGAACTGGAAACGCTGCAGGAGAATTACATCGACTGCTGGGCCGACCTCAAAAAGCGCTTCAACGGGACGCCGGAGGGCGATTGGTCTTGAGTGCACGCCTTGTCTTGCTCGGCAGTAAGGGCGGCCCGGCGATCCGGCCTGGCGGCCCCTGGCCGACATCGTCGCTGCTCGAGATCGCAGGCCGCACGATCGTGGTCGACTGCGGGCTCGGCGTCACCCGTGGGCTGACCGATGCCGGCGTGCCGCTCAAGGCGCTGGACCTGATCATCGTCACCCACCTGCATTCGGACCACGTCCTGGAACTGGGGCCGCTGATCCACACCGCCTGGACTGCGGGGCTCGCGCATCCCGTGTGCGTCTTCGGACCGGCCGGCACACGCGCCTACTGGCAGGGCTCCTTCAGTCGATGGCCTTCGACGTCGACATCCGCATCGTCGACGAGGGCAGGCCGGATCTCAGGTCGCTTGTTGAGGTCACCGAATTCTTCGAAGGTGAAGTCTTCTCGGAGAATGGTCTCACCGTGTCGGCGCTGCGCGTCGACCACCCGCCGGTCACCGACTGTTTCGCTCTGCGCTTCGATCATCCGGAGGGCACGGTGGTGTTCTCCTCCGACACGGCCTACTTCCCGCCGCTTGCGGATTTTGCAAGCGGCGCCGACATTCTCGTCCACGAAGCGATGCTCGCTGCAGGGGTCGATCGTCTGGTGGCGCGCACCGGAAATGGCGCGCGGTTGAAGGAGCATCTGCTGGCGAGCCACACATTCGCCGAGCAGGCGGGCGCGATCGCAGAGACCGCCGGCGTCGGCCGGCTCGTGCTTCATCACCTAATTCCGGCCGATGATCCGGAGATCTCGCAGGCCGACTGGATCGCGGCGGTGCGCAAAAGCTGGCCGGGCGCCTTGACGATCGCGTCCGACGGCCTTGTTGTGGAGATTGCGGACGATTCGTCCGGGTAGAGGGAGGACTGCATGAAACTGGCGACGCTGAAAGACTCCACACGTGACGGCAAGCTTGTGGTCGTTTCCCGCGATCTCACGCGCTGCTCGGAAGTCGGGCACATCGCCCGCACGCTGCAGGCGGCGCTGGATGATTGGGCGCATGCGGGGCCGCGGCTGGCGCGCGTCGCCCAGGGGATCGAGACCGGCTCGCAGCCGACAATGCGTTTCCATGAGCACGATGCCGCTTCGCCCTTGCCGCGGGCCTTCCACTGGGCCGACGGCTCGGCCTATGTCAATCACGTCGAGCTCGTCAGAAAGGCGCGCGATGCCGAGATGCCGGCGAGCTTCTGGAACGATCCGCTGATCTACCAGGGCGGCTCCGACAGCTTCCTCGGGCCCCGCGACCCGATCCTGATGGCCGACGAGGCCTGGGGCATCGACATGGAGGGCGAGGTGGCGGTGATCGTCGATGACGTGCCGATGGGCGCGACGCTCGAGGAGGCGCGCGCGGCGATCCGCCTCGTCATGCTCGTCAACGACGTGTCGCTGCGCGGGCTAATCCCCGCGGAACTCGCCAAGGGTTTCGGCTTCTACCAGTCGAAACCGTCTTCCGCCTTCTCGCCGGTCGCCGTGACGCCCGATGAATTGGGCGATGCCTGGGACGGCGGCAAGCTGCACCTGCCGCTTCGCATCGACTTGAACGGCAAGCCCTTCGGCCGCGCCAATGCGGGCATCGACATGACTTTCGATTTTCCGCAACTGATTGTGCATGCGGCCCGCACACGGCCGCTCTCTGCTGGCACCATCATCGGCTCGGGGACGGTTTCGAACAAGCTCGACGACGGACCGGGCAAGCCGGTTTCGGAGGGCGGCGTCGGCTATTCCTGCATCGCGGAGCTGCGCATGATCGAAACGATCGAGAGCGGCGCGCCGAAAACGTCCTTCCTGAAATTCGGCGATATCGTCCGGATCGAAATGAAGGATGGCGCCGGCCATTCGATCTTCGGTGCCATCGAGCAGAAGGTGGCAAGTTACGAGCGCGGATGATGGAGAGCGTGACGAACGAAACTGTTCTCTACGACTATTGGCGCTCGTCGGCGAGCTACCGGGTGCGAATCGCCCTCAATCTCATCGGTGAAGATTACCGCTCCGTCCCTGTCGATCTTCTCGCCCGGGCGCATCGAGCACCCGAGCATCTTGCCCGCAACCCCCAGGGGCTGGTGCCGGTCCTCGACATCGACGGCGAGCGCCTCACCCAGTCGCTCGCCATTGTCGAATATCTCGCCGAAACGAGGGCGGCCGGCCTTCTTCTTCCTGCCGATGCAAAGGGGCGCCAGCGGGTCCGGGCGCTCTCCTACGCCATCGCGATGGATATTCACCCTGTCTGCAATCTCGGAGTCGTTGCGCATGTGATGGCGGGTGCGGCGGATGGCGAGGCGGTACGCCTCGCCTGGATGCAGAAGTTCATCGGCGAGGGCATTGCCGCTTTCGAGCGGCTGCTCGATCATCCGTCGACCGGCAGCTTCTGCCACGGCGAAAGTCCGAGCCTGGCGGATATCTGCCTCGTGCCGCAGCTCTATAACGCGCGCCGCTGGCAGGTCGACCTTTCCCGCTGCCCCCGGATCGCGGCCATCGATGCGCGCTGCGCCGAGATCGACGCCTTCGCCAGAGCGCATCCGGACCGGGCGAAGCCGTAGGCCCTCAAATCACCACTTCCGGCTGGCTCCACCGTGGCCCGTTCGGTCCATCCGATGTCGCGAATGGATCGGCAGGTCTCACGTCGCCACGGTAGGTTTCCCGTGACTGCCCGTGTAAGGGGCGCGGAAACCTCAAGAACGAGAGACCCATCGATGAAAAGCTATGTGCTGACCGTCACTTGCAAATCCACCCGCGGCATCGTTGCTGCCGTCACCGGCTATCTCGCGGAGAAAGGCTGCTACATCAGCGACAGCTCGCAATTCGACGATCTCGAGACGGGTCTGTTCTTCATGCGCCTCACCTTCATCAGTCAGGAGGGCGCCAAGCTCGAGGAACTGCGCGAAGGCTTCGCTCCCGTCATCAAGCAGTTCGGCATGGCGATGGAGATCCGCGATTCCGAAGAGCGGATGAAGGTGCTGCTGATGGTGTCGCGTTTCGGCCATTGCCTGAACGACCTGCTCTACCGCTGGAAGATCGGCGCGCTGCCGATCGACATCGTCGGCGTCGTCTCCAACCACTTCGATTACCAGAAGGTGGTCGTCAACCACGACATTCCCTTCCACTGCATCAAAGTGACGAAGGAGAACAAGCCAAAGGCCGAAGCCCAGCTTCTGGAGATCGTCGAGCAGACCGGCGCCGAGCTGATCGTTTTGGCCCGCTACATGCAGGTTCTGTCCGACGCGCTCTGCAAGAAGATGTCGGGGAAGATCATCAACATCCACCACTCCTTCCTGCCGTCCTTCAAGGGCGCCAATCCCTACAAGCAGGCCTATGAGCGCGGCGTCAAGCTGATCGGCGCGACGGCGCACTACGTCACCGCCGATCTCGACGAGGGCCCGATCATCGAGCAGGACATCGCCCGCATCACCCATGCGCAGTCGGCCGAGGACTATGTGTCGATCGGCCGTGACGTCGAGAGCCAGGTGCTGGCGCGCGCCGTGCACGCCCATATCCATCACCGCACCTTCATCAACGGCAACCGCGTCGTGGTGTTTCCGCCGAGCCCTGGGAGCTATGCGTCCGAGCGAATGGGCTGACACTTAGGCTTCTCGGTATTGCTTCGCGGTGTTCGGCGGCTATAGTCGCTCTGGAATTGTGACAACGCGCGTGGGGTGGGGTATTTGCCCCTCACCCTAACCCTCTCCGCGTAGGGACGGGGAGAGGGGACGAGTGTGACGCACTTTCGTCCCCTGGGCCTCCCGCCTGCGAGTTCAAGCGAGGCGGTGCGGCATCTCCCTTCTCCCCGCGAGCGGGGAGAAGGTCGCGGCAGCGGGACGAGGGGCCACCGTTCGCCGATTGGGAGGACCAAGATGAGCAATCGCGATCCGGTGGTTATCGTTTCGGCGGCGCGCACACCGATGGGCGCCTTTCAGGGCGGCCTCAGGGATTTGACGGCGCCGGAACTCGGCGCCGTCGCGTTGAAGGCGGCGCTCGATCGTGCGGGTATTGATGCGGTGGATGAAGTGCTGATGGGCAATGTCCTTCCCGCCGGCCTTGGGCAGAATCCGGCCCGGCAGGCGGCGCTTGGCGCCGGCCTTGGACAGGAGACGCCGTCGACGACGGTCTCTAAAGTCTGCGGATCGGGCATGAAGGCGCTGATGCTCGGCCATGATGCGCTTCTCTCCGGCAGCGCGTCGCTCGTTGCCGTCGGCGGCATGGAGTCGATGACCAACGCGCCCTACCTCCTGCCGAAAGCGCGCGGCGGCTTCCGGCTCGGCCATGGCGAGGTCAAGGACCATATGTTCCTCGACGGGCTGGAGGATGCCTATTCCGGGCGGCTGATGGGCACCTATGCCGAGGATACGGCCCAGCATTATCAGTTTTCCCGCTCCGACCAGGACGCTTTTGCCCTGCGCTCGCTCGAGCGGGCACTGAAGGCGACGGAGGACAAGTCCTTCGCCGAGGAGATCGTGGCGGTGACCGATGGCGGCAAGCGCGGGAACGCCAATCTCGACCGAGACGAGCAGCCGACGAAGGCCGATCCGACGAAAATCCCGAAGCTGAAGCCGGCCTTCCGCGACGGCGGCAGCGTCACGGCCGCCAACTCGTCGTCCATCTCCGACGGTGCCGCGGCGCTCATCCTGATGCGCGCAAGCGAGGCGGAGAAGCGCGGGTTGACACCGCTCGCCGTCGTCGCCGGCCATGCCGGCCACGCTCAGGAGCCCGCCTGGTTCACGACCGCACCGATCGGCGCCATCGACAAGCTCACCGAAAAACTCGGTTGGGAGAAGGGGAGCGTCGGTCTCTACGAGGTCAACGAGGCCTTCGCCGTCGTCGCCATGGCGGCGATCCGCGACCTTGGCCTTTCCGACGAGATCGTCAACATCCACGGCGGCGCCTGCGCCCTCGGCCACCCGATCGGCGCCTCTGGCGCCCGCATCGTCGTCACGCTTCTCCATGCGATGCGCGCCAATAGCGTCAAGCGCGGCATCGCCTCGCTCTGCATCGGCGGCGGCGAGGCGACGGCAGTTGGGTTGGAGCTGTTGCAGTAGGGCAGAAAAACACCCCTCCCCACAGGCGGGGCTAGCCGGCCGCACCGTCCTGCGCATCTCAGCGTCTCCACAAAGTAGCGACGGTGCAAGTCATGCGCCAAGCGAGCCGCGCAGGAAGCCCCTCCCACCTGTGGGGAGGGGTTCAGGAGGGGTCTTTCCGAGCGGCCAATCGCCTCAAATATGAAGCGCGTGCCCTAACCCCTTCAACGCCGCTTCCTGAAAGGCCTCCGACTGCGTCGGGTGCGCATGGATCGTTCCGGCGATGTCCTCCAGACGGGCGCCCATTTCTATCGCGAGCGCGAAAGCGGAGGAAAGCTCGGAGACGGCATGCCCGACAGCGTGGATGCCGAGGACGAGGTGGTTGTCGGCGCGGGCGACGACGCGGACGAAGCCGTCCTCGGCAAGCGTCGTCATGGCGCGGCCGTTCGCCTGGAAGGGGAACTGGCCGATCTTGATTTCGATGCCGGCCGCGCGTGCTTCCTCCGGCGAGAGACCGGCGCTGACGATTTCCGGGTCGGTGAAGCAGACGGCCGGAATGCAGCGCTTGTCCCAGCTTCGCTTCTGGCCCGCGACGATTTCCGCGACCATTTCGCCCTGCGCCATGGCGCGGTGTGCCAGCATCGGCTCGCCGGTGACGTCGCCGATCGCGTAGATGCCGCGCATCGATGTACGGCACTGGTCGTCGATGCGGATGAACTTGCCCGAGCGGTCGAGATCGATTTCCTCCAGTCCCCAGCCGTCCACCACGGGCCGGCGCCCAACGGTGACCAAAACCTTTTCGGCCGGGACCTCGAAGGCGCGGCCGTTTTCCTCGGCAAGCAAGCCGCGCCGGTCGGCCGACAGGCGCTTGGCGGCGGTGCGGGTGAAGACCTCGATCCCGAGTTCGCCGAGCCGCTTCGCCACCGGCTTCGACAGATCGGCGTCATATTGCGGCAGGATGCGGTCCATGGCTTCGAGCACGGTCACCTTCGAACCGAGCTTGGCGAAGGCGGTGCCAAGTTCGAGGCCTATATAGCCGCCGCCGATGACGGCGAGCGTCTCCGGTACCTCTTGCAAGGCCAGCGCCTCGGTCGAGGAGATGATGTTGTCGCCGAACGGCAGGTCGGGAAGTTCGACGGGGGCCGAGCCGGTGGCGATGACGATCGCTTCGGCGCGGATGCGCTGAACGCCGGTTTCCGTATCCACGTCGACCGTCTTGCCGTCGATGAAGCGCGCCTCGCCGAGGACAGCCTTGACGCCGGCCTTCTTCAGAAGCCCCGTCACGCCGCTGTTCAGGCGGCCGACGATCCCGTCCTTCCAGGCGACCGTCCGCTTGAGGTCGATCGCGGGTGCGTCGAGCGAAAGGCCGAGGGGGCTCTTGCCGGAGGCGGCAGCGCTGAGCTTGTGGAATTCCTCGGCGGTGTGGATCAGTGCCTTCGAGGGGATGCAGCCGACATTGAGGCAGGTGCCGCCGGCCTTCGCCTTCTCGACGATGACGGTGTTGACGCCGAGCTGGCCGGCCCGAATGGCGCAGACATAGCCGCCGGGGCCGGCGCCGAGCACCAGGAGCTTGCAGGAGATTTCCTTCATCGTCGCCTCACCCCTCAACGAAAATCAGTGCCGGCGTTTCGAGCAGCGTCTTCAGGCGCTGCACGAAGGTGGCGGCGTCCCAGCCGTCGATGACGCGGTGGTCGAAGCTCGACGACAGATTCATGATCTTGCGCGGCACGAATTGCGTCCCGTCCCAGACCGGCCGGACGGCGATCTTGTTGACGCCGACGATCGCCACCTCCGGGTGATTGATGACCGGGGTCGATGCGATGCCGCCAAGCGCACCGAGCGAGGAGATGGTGATCGTCGAGCCGATCAGCTCGTCGCGGGTTGCGGTGCCGGTGCGGGCCGCTTCGGCCAGCCGGTTCAATTCGGCAGCGCAGTCCCAGATACCGCGCGCCTCGGCATGGCGTACGACCGGCACGGTCAGGCCGGCCGGCGTCTGCGTGGCGATGCCGATATGGACGGCCGCGTGACGATGGACGATGCCAGCATGATCATCGAAGATGGCATTGACGCCCGGCTGGTCGGCGACGGTCCGGACCAGCGCCCGCATCAGGAAAGGCAGGATCGTCAGCTTCGGCTGATCCGGCTTGCGGTCGCGGTTCATCGTCGCCCGCAGATCCTCGAGCGCCGTCATGTCCACTTCCTCCACATAGGTGATATGGGGGATGCGCGACGTGGAGAGCGACATTTTCTCGGCGATCCGGCGCCTCAGGCCGGCTATCTTGACCTCCTCGACCGCCGTCTTGCGGGCGAGGCCGACCTGGGCCGGCAGCGGTTCGGCCCCGCGGCTGATGAAGAGGTCGAGATCCTCATGGGTGATGCGCCCGGCCGGTCCGGTCCCGATCACCTGCCGAAGATCGACGCCGCTCTCCCGGGCGCGCAGCCGGACTGCCGGCGAAGCCAGCGGCTTCTTCGCGATGTCTGCCGCCTCACGTAGGGCCGGCGCCGGTCGGGACTCGACCTTCTCAAGCTTTGGCGGCGTCTTGGGGGCTTGTGGTGCGGAGACTGCGACAGGCTCTTCCAGCACGGCTTCGGCGAGCGCCTCCGGAACGCTGTCCGGCGGGGGTTCGCCAGCCTCGCCGGCAGTCTCGATCCGTACAAGCGGCGCCTTCACGGCAACCGTGTCGCCGATCTCTGCGCCGAGCCAGAGGACCTTGCCGGAAACAGGCGAGGGGATCTCGACCGTCGCCTTGTCGGTCATCACGGCGGCGAGCACCATGTCCTCGCGGACCGGATCGCCGGGCTTGACGTGCCATTCGACGAGTTCGGCCTCGGCAACGCCTTCGCCGACATCCGGCATCTTGATGATGAATTCGCCCACGGTCAGCCCTCCATAGCTTCGGTGAGCGCGCGACCGACGCGCGCCGGACCGGGGAAATAGTCCCATTCCTGGGCATGCGGGTAGGGCGTATCCCAGCCGGTCACCCGGACGACCGGAGCCTCGAGGTGATAGAAGCAGTGCTCCTGAACGAGGGCGACGAGCTCGCCCCCGAAGCCGGATGTCAGCGTCGCCTCGTGCACGATGACGCAGCGTCCGGTCTTGGTGACGGACCGCACGATCGTTTCGAGATCGAGCGGCAGCAGGCTCCGCAGATCGATGACTTCCGCATCGATGCCGGTCTCCTCCACGGCGGCGAGTGCCACATGCACCATGGTTCCATAGGCGATCACGGTGACTGCCGAACCCTTGCGGCGGATCTCCGCCTTGCCGATCGGGATCGAGTAATGCCCCTCCGGCACGTCGCCGAGCTCATGCTTCGACCACGGGGTCACCGGGCGCTCGTGATGGCCGTCGAAGGGGCCGTTATAGAGCCGCTTCGGCTCCAGGAACATCACCGGGTCCGGATCCTCGATCGCCGAGATCAGCAGGCCCTTGGCATCATAGGGGTTCGACGGCACGATGACTTTCAGGCCGCAGACATGGGTGAAGAGCGCTTCCGGGCTCTGGCTGTGGGTCTGGCCGCCGAAGATGCCGCCGCCGGTCGGCATGCGCACGACGATCGGACAGGTGAAGTCGCCGTTCGAGCGGTAGCGGATGCGCGCCGCCTCCTGGGTGAGCTGGTCATAGGCCGGATACATGTAGTCGGCGAACTGGATCTCGACGCAGGGTTTCAACCCATAGGCCGCCATGCCGATGGCGGTGCCGACGATGCCGGATTCGCTGATCGGCGCATCGAAGCAGCGGGTCTTGCCGTACTTCGCCTGCAGCCCCTGGGTGCAGCGGAAGACGCCGCCGAAATAGCCGACGTCCTCGCCGAAGACGACGACATCCTCGTCACGCCCCATCGAGACGTCCATGGCGCTGCGCACCGCTTCGATCATCGTCATTCTGGCCATGTCAGTACCCTGCCTTCTGCCGCTGACGGCGGATATGCGGCGGCATCTCGGCATAGACGCCCTCGAAAATGTCACGCACGGAGGGTCTGCCGCCGGCATGCAGCGTGCCGTGGCTCTCGGCTTCCTTCTGGGCCTGGATCACCTGATCCATGATCTCCGCCTCCGCCTGGGCATGCCGCTCATCCGACCAGGCGCCGCGCAGGATCAGGTGCTTCTTCAGCCGCAGCACCGGGTCGCCGAGCGGCCAGGCTTCCGATTCCGTCTTCGGCCGGTAGGCGCTCGGATCGTCCGATGTCGAATGGGCGCCGACCCGGTAGGTCACGTATTCGATCAGCGTCGGACCGAGATTGCGCCGCGCCCGCTCGGCCGCCCAGCGGGCGACTGCATAGACGGCGAGGTAGTCGTTGCCGTCGACGCGCAGCGCCGGAATGCCGAAGCCCAGGCCGCGCGCGGCAAAAGTGCCGGAGCCGCCGCGGGCGATGCCCTGGAAAGTGGAAATCGCCCATTGGTTGTTGACGATATTGAGGATGACCGGCGCCTTGTAGGTGGAGGCGAAGACCAGCGCGGAATGGAAATCCGACTCGGCCGTCGAGCCGTCGCCGATCCAGCCGGCGGCAATCCGGGTATCGTTCTTGATGGCCGAGGCCATCGCCCAGCCGACCGCCTGGACATATTGGGTGGCAAGGTTGCCGGAGATCGTGAAGAAGCCGTGCTCCTTCGACGTGTACATGACCGGCAATTGCCGGCCGTGGCAGGGATCCAGCTCGTTCGAGAAGATCTGGTTCATCATCTCGACCATCGGATAGTCGTCGGCGATCAGCAGCCCCGCCTGGCGATAGGTCGGAAAGTTCATGTCGCCCTTGCGGAGCGCTCTTCTGAAGGCGCAGCTCACCGCCTCCTCGCCGAGATGCTGCATGTAGAAGGAGGTCTTGCCCTGCCGCTGGGCCATCAGCATGCGGGCGTCGAAGGCCCTGAGCAGCATCATGTGGCGAAGTCCAGTCAAAAGCTCGTCGTCCGAGAGGAGGCCGGCCCAGGGGCCGACTGCCTCGCCCTCGCGGTTCAGCACCCGAATGATCGAGTAGGCGAGATCGCGGATCGCTTCCGGCTCCACGTCGACCTCGGGCCGCGGCACGGAACCGGCTTTCGGGATCTTGACGTTGGAGAAATCGGGCTGATCGCCGGGCCGGACGGCCGGTTCGGGGACATGCAGGCTCAGTCGGCTGAATTCATCCATGCGGGTTCCGGCCTCCCTTCCGGATTGCGCATCGCACGTGGGTCAACCGCTGAGCGAACGGTCTCGCGGTCGTGCGACGCCGATGACCATCGGCAATTGCCCGGGGCGCTCCTACGCCTCGGGCCGTGCAGGTCATAGACAACCCTCATTCTCCCAAAGGGTTACAGCCACAGACTGCCACGAGTTCGGGGTTTGATGAAGGGATTTCGGCAGCAGGCCGGACGTCCGGATGAAGAAAGACAGATTCGTGCCGGCGCCCGCGCCGGGCCGATTGCGGAGCCGCGACGGGCCCCCGGCGGCGCGTAATTTTCTTTCGTGATCGGCTCGTGGCAACGGACCAGAATCGCCGTCAGACGGGCGGTGCGAGCTCGATCGGCGTCCCGTCGGAGAATCGCGACAGTCGAAATTCGGTGGGATCGACGATCGGTCGGTCGCCGGTGACGAGGTCGGCCACCAGGTGTCCGGCACCGGGTCCGATACCGAAACCGTGGCCGGAAAAGCCGGTGGCGATGAGGAGGCCGGGCACAGCTTCTGCGTGCGAAATGACCGGCACCACATCGGGTGTGACGTCGATCAGCCCGGCCCAGATCTGCACTGGCTCGACCTGCCGTAGGACCGGCAGTGCGAGTCTCGCCGCTTCGAGGGCGGGTAGGACCGAGCGTGCATCCGGTCGCGGATCGAGGATGCGGTGCCGCTCGAAGGCGCCCGGGCGGTCGAGCGGAACGGGCGTGATCTCGAACTGTTCGCGCCAGCTCTGGGCGCTGAAGCCCACCTGGACCGAGTCCGGGTCGGCCCTCCGCACCGGCCGGAAGTCACGGAAGAAAGCCAGGCTGTCCGGGACGAGCGGATGCAGGTTCACACCGGCAGTGGCGATCGTATAGCCACCGTCGAGGCGCTTGCGATAGGCATAGCTTCCCGTTGCGCCGGCGCCGTCCGGCCCGCCTTCGACCGGGGCGGTCCTGAGCACCGTGTTGCGCACCTTCAACTGCGGCAGGCGGATGCCGACCCCCTTGCAGAAGAGCCGCGACCAGGCGCCGCCGGCAAGCACCACCGTCGCCGTTTCGATGCGGCCCTTCTCGGTGACGACCGCGCTGACTCGTCCGCCGCTCCGCTCGATGCCGCGCACGGCGCAACCGGTGACGATGGTCGCGCCGGCGCGGCGGGCTCCGGCCGCGATCGCCGGCACCGCCTTCTGCGGCTCGGCCCTGCCGTCGCTCGGCGTGTAAAGTGCGCCCTTGTAGCGGATAGCCGCGCCGCCCATGACCGCCTGGGTCTCGTCCGGGCCGATCTGCCGGCTGTCGACGCCATGCGGTTTGGCAAGCGCCAGCCAGGCATCGCGATTGGCGAGGTCCTGCTCCGTTTCCGATATGTAGAGGATGCCGCTGCGGCGAAAGCCGGTCTCGCCGCCGATGCGCGCATCGAGCGTGTCCCAGATCTTCAGCGAGGCCATCGCCATCGGGATCTCGCGCCGATCACGGCCCATAACCCGCACCCAGCCCCAGTTGCGGCTCGATTGCTCGCCGGCAAGCACGCCTTTTTCGCAGAGCACGACCTTGACGCCGCGTTCGGCCAGAAAAAGCGCCGTGCTGACCCCGATAATTCCACCGCCGATGATGACGACATCCGCTTTGCGCGGCAGCGACGGGTCGGTGACGACGGGATCAAGGGTGGGGCCGGGCATCGCATTTCTCGCAGAAGGGCAAGGGGCGGTTTTCTATCGCTGCAATTTTCGGCCGCCGAGATCAAGCCAGCAAGAGATCTCGCCAGCCTGTCATGCACAGCTCTATCATCGCCGGTGTTCTGTCTTTTTCCGATAAAAATACGCATTGTCCGGTTGACAGGCCGTCAGGCTTCGATGTCTGTTGAGAAGCGAGATGCGGGGCGGCAGAGCAGGCGCCCGCTGACAAATCATACCGGATCGATGAGGCGGACAATGAGCGGACTTCTTGCGGGCAAGCGTGCTGTGATCACGGCTGCGGCACAAGGTATCGGCCGCGCGGCGGCCGAGGCGTTCAGCCGGGAAGGGGCGTTGGTGATCGCAACCGACATCAACGAGGACAAGCTCGCCGAGCTCGCAGCCACCGGGATTGAATTGGCGAAGCTCGACGTGCTGAGCGAAGCGGCGATCGCCGATTTTGCGGCGCGCACCGGTCCTGTCGACGTCCTCTTCAACTGCGCCGGCTTCGTCCATGCCGGCACGATCCTGGAAGCGAGCGACAAGGATTACGACTTCGCCTTCGATCTCAACGTCAAATCGATGTTCCGGATGATCCGCGCCTTCCTGCCGGGCATGGTCGAAAAGGGCGGCGGCTCGATCATCAACATGTCGTCGGTCGCCGGCGTGCCGATGGGCGTGCCGAACCGCTTCGTCTATTCCGCCAGCAAGGCGGCGGTCATCGGCCTCACCAAGTCGGTGGCGATCGACTTCATCGGCAAGGGCATTCGCTGCAACGCCATTGCGCCCGGCACGGTGCAATCGCCGTCGCTCGAGGAGCGGATGCGGGCGCAGGGCAACTACGAGGAGGCGCGCGCCGCTTTCATCGCCCGCCAGCCGATGGGCCGGCTCGGCACGCCGGAGGAAATCGCCGCGCTCGCCGTCTATCTCGCCAGCGACGCTTCGGCCTATACGACCGGCCATGTGCATGTAGTCGACGGCGGCATGAGCCTCTGAGCGCAGGCCTTTTCGCCGCCTACCGCAATGTCTATGCTGCGGCGCATGCCCAAAGCCGACAAAGAGCTTCGCCTCGTCCTGCGCATCGATTTCCCGCCCGAGGGTCGCCTCGGGCGCGGCAAGATCATGCTTCTCGAACTGATCCGCGAGACCGGGTCGATCTCCGCCGCCGGCCGCGCCATGGACATGTCCTATCGGCGTGCCTGGCTGCTGGTCGATGCGCTCAACCGGATGTTCGAGGAGCCCGCAGTCGAGTCGCAGCGGGGCGGCAAGCAGGGCGGGGGTGCGGCGCTTACCGTCTTCGGCGAGACGCTGATCGAGCGCTTTCGGGGGATGGAAGCCAAGGCGAGGAGCGCGATCGCAGAAGACCTCGACTGGCTGGAGGCGGCGCGATCGGGCGAAGCATCGCGCCGGACGGAAAGCTCATCCGCGAAACGACCTGCGCAACCGTCCTAATAGTCCAACGCGACCGTCTTGATGATCGCGTGGACGGGCTTGGCCGGCTCGAGCCCGAGCGTCTCGCGGGAGAGGGCGGTGATGCGGGAGACGATGACATTGCCGCCGCAGTCGACGCGGACGTCGACGCTGCCCTCCTGCGCCGGTGAAAGATCGATGATCGTTCCCTTCAGGACGTTGAGGGCGCTGATCCCTTCCGGTTTCGTGGTGGCGAGCATCACGTCGCGCCCGGCGATGTAAAGGCGGAGGCGATTGCCGGGTGTGGAGACGAGATGCGGTATGCGGATCAGGCATTCGCCGGCCAGCACCACCGTCAGTCGATGCTGGGAATCGTGGCTTACGACCACGCCTTCAACCAAGGCGCCTGTCTCCCGCCGCACGATCGCGGCCGCCGGCTGGTTGAGAATCGCGGACGCCGTGCCGGATGCCTTGACCCGGCCCTCCTCGATCACCACGATGCGCTCGGCCAGCCGCCCCACCTCCGCGACGGAATGGCTGACATAGACGATCGGTATCTTGGTCTCATCGCGCAGCCGCTCGAGATAGGGCAGGATCTCCGCCTTTCTGGCCTCGTCGAGGGCGGCGAGCGGCTCGTCCATCAGCAGCAGCCGGGGTGCTGCAAGCAGCGCCCGCCCAACGGCGACGCGCTGGCGTTCGCCGCCAGAGAGAGTCGAAGGACGGCGCTCGAGCAGATCTCCGATGCCGAGCATTTCGACGACCTTGTGGAACTCGGAGGCGGATTTGCCGGCGCCGGCGAACCAGCGCCCATAGGCGAGGTTGTGGCGGACGCTCAGATGCGGAAAGAGCCGGGCCTCCTGGAAGACATAGCCGAAGTGCCGGCGGTGAACGGGGGTGAAGAGCCGCTCCTCGCTGTCGGCGATCACATCGCCGTCGAGAACGATGCGGCCCCGATCGGGTCGCAGCAGCCCGGCGACGATGTTGATCAGCGAAGTCTTGCCGGAGCCGGAACGGCCGAAAAGCGCCGTCACGCCGCCCTCCGAGCGGAAGGCGGCGTCGATGGCGAATGAGCCAATCCGGTGGCGCGCTTCGACCTCGAGGCTCATGCGGCGACCGTCCGTCGCGCCGCCGCGACGGCGAGGAATTCCGACAGCATCAGCGCCGTCATCGAAAGAATGATGGAGATGATGGCGAGCCGCATGGCGCCGGCGTCGCCGCCCGGCACCTGGGTGAAGCTGTAGATCGCCGCGGAAAGCGTCTGGGTCTCGCCGGGGATGTTCGAGACGAAGGTGATCGTCGCGCCGAATTCGCCCATCGCCTTGGCGAAGGAAAGGATCATGCCGGCGACGATACCGGGCAGAATCAGCGGCAAGGTCACGGTCAGGAACACCCAGATCGGATTGGCGCCGAGCGTTGAGGCGGCGTCCTCCAGCTTCCGGTCGACCGCTTCGATCGACAGCCGGATGCTGCGCACCATCAGCGGAAAGCCCATGACGGCGCAGGCGAGTGCTGCACCCGTCCAGCGGAAGGAAAAGACAAGGCCGAAATTGTCGGCGAGGAAGGCGCCGATCGGTCCGCGCCGGCCGAACAGCAGGAGCAGCACGAAGCCGGTGACGACCGGCGGCAGGATCAGCGGCATGTGCACGAGGCCGTTCAGGATCGACCTGCCCCAGAAGCGACCGCGTGCCAATGCCATGGCGACGAGAAGCGCGACCGGCAGGCTCGAAAGCATTGCGACCGTTGCCACCCGCAGGCTCAAGCGGACGGCCGTCCATTCCGCGTCGCTCAAGACCATCCAGTCCAATTTTATGCTCCCGTCATAGAGGTGCCGCGCCGTGCACCGATTGCATGCACGACGCGAACACGTTCTGCCCGGTCGAAGGCCGGTGGCGCAAGACCCTATTCAAGCACGATGAACCCCTGGGCTTGGAAAAACGCCGCGGCCTTGGGCGACTTGACGAATTCGAGATAGGCAGCCGCGTCCGGGTTCTTGCTCTCTGCGGTGATCGCTATCGGGTAGATGATCGGCGAGTGGCTGTATTCCGGAAAGGTGCCGACAACCTTCACGCCCGGATCGGCGGCCGCGTCCGTCTGATAGACGATGCCATAGGGGGCCTCGCCGCGCGAAACGAGAAGCAGGGCGGCGCGCACGCTTTCGGCTCCCGCGACTTTTGCTTCGACCGTCGGCCAGATGCCGAGCTTTTCGAGTGCGGCCTTGCCGTATTTGCCGGCGGGAACCGAATCGACGGCGCCCATTGCCAGGCGTCCTTCGCCGAGAAGAGCGGCGAGGTCTAGGCCCGGCTTGATCTCGACAGGCGCGGCGTCGGTGTTGCCGGAAACGAGGACGAGACGGTTGCCAAGCAGGTTGGAGCGGATGTCGTCCTTGATCAGCTTCTTCTCGGCAAGGTAATCCATCCAGGCGAGATCGGCCGAGATAAAGATATCGGCAGGCGCGCCCTGTTCGATCTGCTTGGCGAGCGCCGAGCTTGCCGCATAGGAGGCGGTCGTCTCCTTGCCCGTCTCGTCTTTCCATTTGGCGTTGACCGCGTCGAGGGCATTCTTCAGGCTTGCCGCGGCAAATACCGTAACTTTTTCTTCCGCCTGGGCAGGAGCCAATGCTGCGCCAGCCAAAATCAGGCCGAGCGCCAGCATCAAACCCTTAAGCCAATGTCTCCCTCCCCTCATCGCATTTGCCTCCATCTCTCTCGTGATATTTTGCAGGATATAACGGTCTCTCCGTTCTCGTTAGCGCTATATCGGACGAAATACAATGCTCTGCCAGAAGGCTAATCGAAGCAGTGAACGGAACGGGCTAAATCCGGCGCGCATGCTTGCAGTGGGCAATAGCGGGGCTAAATTCCGGAGCGACGAAGAACGAGGCGAATCCATGGATGCGACGATCAGGCTAGAAGAGAGCTGGAAGACGGCGTTGGCGCACGAATTCCTCCACGGCTATATGACCGATCTCAAGCGCTTCCTGTTGGACGAGAAGCAGCAGGGCCGACAGATCTTTCCGAGAGGCAGCGAATATTTCCGGGCGCTTGACCTGACCCCGCTCGACAAGGTTCGGGTCGTGATACTCGGCCAGGACCCCTATCACGGCGACGGTCAGGCGCATGGACTCTGCTTCAGCGTCCGGCCGGGCGTGCGTACCCCGCCGTCGCTGGTCAACATCTACAAGGAGCTTCGCGACGATCTCGGCATTCCGCCGGCCCGCCATGGCTTCCTTGAAAGCTGGGCGCGCCAGGGCGTGTTGCTCCTGAACAGCGTGCTGACGGTCGAGCGGGGCCGGGCGGCGTCGCATCAGGGCAAGGGCTGGGAACGCTTTACCGATGCCGTCATCCGCGCCGTCAACGAACAGGCCCAGCCGGTCGTCTTCATGCTCTGGGGCTCCTATGCGCAGAAGAAAGCGGCCTTCGTCGACCGCTCCCGCCACCTGGTGTTGACCGCGCCGCATCCGTCGCCCCTGTCGGCACATTCCGGCTTCCTCGGCTGCAGGCATTTCTCCAAAGCCAATGCCTTTCTCACGTCGAAGGGGCTCGATCCGATCGATTGGCGGCTGCCGGACGATCCTCCTCTCGCCGTCGATCGGCAGGCTGCGGCACCCTGCTGACGCCGTGGTGGCCTCTCCTGTCGTGCCTGGACCTTGCGCGGCCGGTCGCGATCCGCCAAAGACTGGCGTCTAAAGCGGGCGCGCTCAAACATGCGACGCGCTTTAGGGATTTGTTTTGTGCATGTCGGTGCCCCAAAACCGCTGCACACTTTTGGGCGACATGCACTGCGCGTAGCGGGAGAAACGGCATGCGGCATATCCTGATCATCGGGATCGGGGCGGGCAACCCCGAACACATCACGGTCCAGGCGGTCAATGCACTGAACCGCGCCGACGTGCTCTTCATCCCGACCAAGGGTGCGAAGAAGACGGAGCTTGCCGAGGTGCGCCGCGACATCTGCGCCCGCTACGTGACGCGCAGCGACAGCCGGACCGTTGAATTCACCGTGCCGGTCCGTCGGACCGAGGGACGCAGCTACGTCCAAGGCGTCGATGATTGGCATGCGAGCATCGCCGCCACTTATGAGGCGCTGCTCGAGAGCGAACTCGCGGACGGGCAGACCGGCGCCTTTCTCGTCTGGGGCGATCCGATGCTCTATGACAGCACGATCCGCATTGTCGAAAGGGTTCGTGCGCGGGGCAGCGTGGCCTTCGACTTCGAGGTAGTTCCCGGTATCACCAGCCTTCAGGCGCTTTGCGCCAGCCATCGCATTCCGCTCAACCTCGTCGGCAAGCCCGTGGAGATCACCACCGGTCGCCGGCTTGCCGAGAGCTTTCCGCACAAAAGCGAGACGGCCGTCGCCATGCTCGATGGCGAACAGGCGTTTCAGAAGATCGACGATCCGGATGCGGAGATTTACTGGGGCGCCTATCTCGGTACGCCGGACGAGATCGTCATTTCCGGGCGTCTCGCCGACGTAAAGGAAGAAATCCTGAAGGCAAGGGCCGACGCGCGCGAGCGCATGGGCTGGATCATGGATATCTATCTGCTGCGCAAGGGTGCGGACTTCGACGAGTAGACGCCGCTTGCCTGGGCTTTGATCTCTCTCAAGGAAGGCGGCTGTGATATAGGCTTTATCACAGACGCGGAGTGTGTGCCCGCAATGCGCCCCGAGGATATTGGAACAGGATGACGAGCTGCGCTGCGCCCAGGTCACAAACTGAACCCGGCACATCGATGCGCCGCGGCGCCTGTCCGTCGCTCGCAGCGCCGATGCAGACCGGAGATGGTCTGCTCGTGCGGCTGCGTCCGGCGACCGGTGGGTTGACGCCCGCCGAGCTAAGGGCACTGGCTGAAGCGGCCGCAGACTGCGGCAGCGGCATTATCGAAGTAACCGCTCGGGGCAACCTGCAGGTCCGCGGGCTGATCGCCTCAAGCGTTCCGGCACTTGCCGCCGCGATCGGGGAGGCGGGAATCGCCGTTACAGACGGCGTCGCGATCGAGACGCCGCCGCTTGCCGGGTTCGATCCGCGCGAAATCGCCGACCCCCGGCCATTGGCCGCGGCCCTGCGCGACGCGATTGCCGAACGTCGTCCGGCGCTTGCGCTCGCACCGAAATTGTCCATCGTCATCGATGGGAATGGCCGCTTCCACCTGCGGGATGTCGCGGCCGATCTCCGCCTTGAGGCGCGGAACAGCGAGGATGGCCTTCGCTGGCTGCTGTCCTTCGGCGGCGCGGGACGCCCGGAGCGGCCGGTTGCGCTGCTGGAGGCGGAGCGGGTCGTCCCTGCGCTGATGGAAATTCTGGCGGAGCTCGATCATTTCGGCCCAGCCGCACGCGGTCGCGATCTTGATGCGGACGCCATCCGGCAGCGTTTATCCGCCGGCCTCGACCCCTTGCCGGCGGCCGGCGGCACCTCGCCATTCTTGCCGGCGGGCATTCACGACTTCGGCGACGGTCGCACCGTGCTCGGTGTCGCTCTTGCTTTTGCGCAAACCGATAGCGCCAGCCTCATCGCCTTCCTGCAAAGCGCCGGGGAATTGGGCGCAACGGAAATACGCCTCGCGCCGCGCCATGGTCTCCTCGTCCTCGGCCTGTCGCGGGAAGCTGCCGCCCTCGCGCAACAACTGGCGCTTTCCCATGGTTTCCTGGTTTCCGCCGATGATCCGCGAAATAACGTCGCCACCTGCGCCGGGCTTGCCTGCGCCTCGGCGCTGATGGACACCAAGGTGATGGCCGGGCTATTGCTCGAGGTCGGTGCCGACCTTCTCGACGGCTCGCTCGCAATCCATCTCTCGGGCTGTCCCAAGGGATGCGCCAGACCGGTAGCTTCTCCCCTGACGCTTGTCGGTGCGCCATCAGGATACGCGCTTGTCGTAAATGGGGCTGCTTCCGTCGCGCCGAGCGCCTACACCGATGAGGGCGGGATAAAAGCCGCGCTGGCCGCGCTCAATGCGCTGGTCAGGGAAAACAAAGACGCTGGCGAATCGGCGCGCTCCTGTCTTACACGGCTCGGGACGGCGCACATCGTCGACGCGTTTGAACAGGGATAGAAATGCCTGACTACGATTATATCCGCGATGGCAATGCCATCTACGAGCGTTCTTTCGCGATCATCCGGGCGGAAGCCGATCTTTCCGGCTTCTCGGAGGAGGAGGCCGATCTGGCGGTGCGCATGGTGCATGCCTGCGGTTCGGTGGAAGCGGCGCGTCAGTTCGTCTTCTCTCCCGACTTCGTCTCTGCCGCACGCGCGGCACTCAAGAACGGTGCTCCAATCTTCTGCGATGCGGAAATGGTCGTCCATGGCGTCACCCGGGCGCGGCTGCCGGCCGGTAACGAGGTGATCTGCTCGCTTCGCGATCCGCGCACGGCGGAGATCGCCGCCGAAATCGGCAATACGCGCTCGGCGGCGGCGCTCGAGCTCTGGGGCGAGCGGATGGCGGGCTCGGTCGTTGCCATCGGCAATGCGCCGACGGCGCTCTTCTATCTCCTGGAAATGCTACGCGACGGCGCGCCGAAGCCGGCGGCGATCCTCGGCATGCCGGTCGGCTTCGTCGGCGCGGCGGAATCGAAGGACGCGCTTGCCGAGAATTCCTATGGCGTTCCCTTCGCGATCGTTCGCGGCCGCCTCGGCGGCAGTGCAATGACGGCGGCGGCGCTGAATTCGCTGGCGAGGCCGGGGCTGTGAGCGCGGCGGGCCGACTGATCGGCGTCGGGACCGGTCCCGGCGATCCGGAGCTTCTGACCGTCAAGGCGGTGCGGGCGCTCGGCGAGGCGGATGTCGTCGCCTATTTCGCCAAGGCGGGGCGCAATGGCAACGGCCGCGCCGTCGTCGAGGGACTTTTGAAGCCCGACCTGGTGGAACTGCCGCTCTACTATCCGGTGACGACCGAGATCGACAAGGGCGACGAGGCCTACAAGCGGCAGATCACCGACTTTTACGATGCCTCCGCGGAAGCGGTAGCCGTGCATCTCAAGGCCGGTCGGACCGTCGCCGTTTTGAGCGAGGGCGACCCGCTGTTCTACGGTTCCTACATGCACCTGCACGTGCGGCTCGCAGGCCGGTATCCGGTCGAGGTCATTCCCGGGATCACGGCGATGTCCGGCTGCTGGTCGGTTGCCGGCCTGCCGCTGGTGCAGGGGGATGACGTTCTCTCGGTTCTTCCCGGCACGATGGGCGAGAAGGAGCTTCAGCGCCGCCTCGCCGACACTGAAGCCGCTGTGATCATGAAGGTCGGGCGCAACCTGCCGAAGATCCGCCGCGCCCTTGCGGCGGCAGGCAAGCTCGAAGCTGCCGTCTATGTCGAGCGCGGCACGATGACGAACGCGGCGATGATTCCGCTCGGCGACAAGCCGGACGACGAGGCGCCATATTTTTCGCTGGTCCTGGTTCCCGGTTGGAAGGATCGGCCCGGCTGGAAGGATAGGCCCGGTGCGGAGGGCAGGTCATGACCGGCAAGCTCTTCATCGTGGGCACCGGCCCTGGCAATCCGGCGCAGATGACGCCGGAGGCGCAGGATGCGATTGCCGTTGCGAGCGAATTCTTCGGCTATGGCCCCTATCTCGACCGGCTGCATCTGAGAGCCGACCAGCGCCGGATCGCCTCCGACAATCGCGAAGAGCTGGACCGGGCGAGAGCCGCGCTGACGCGCGCCAGCGCCGGCGTCGATGTCTGCGTCGTCTCCGGCGGCGATCCGGGCATCTTCGCGATGGCCGCCGCCGTCTGCGAGGCGATCGACACGGGGCCGGAGGCGTGGCGGCAGGTCGATCTCACGATCACCCCTGGCGTCACCGCCATGCTCGCGGTGGCGGCGCGGATCGGTGCGCCCCTCGGCCACGATTTCTGCGTCATGTCGCTGTCGGACAATCTGAAGCCCTGGGAGGTCATCACCAGGCGGCTGCGGCTCGCGGCGGAAGCGGGACTGGTCATCGCCCTCTACAACCCGATCAGCAAGGCGCGTCCCTGGCAACTCGGCAAGGCCTTCGATGTCCTTCGCGAGGCCCTGCCGCCCCGCGTGCCGGTGATCTTCGGCCGGGCGGCCGGGCGGCCGGACGAGCACATCGCGGTGATGCCGCTCGGCGAAGCCGATGCCGACCGCGCCGACATGGCAACCTGCGTGATCATCGGCTCGCCGGAGACGCGGATCGTTGCCCGTAGCGGCAAACAGGATCTCGTCTACACGCCGCGGTCCTTCACCGGGGATAGGAATTGATGAATGCGTTCGAGCGCCTCATCGCAGGTGGAGACCGTCGGCACATCGGCGGGCTTGTGGCGCTCGACCATCACCACCTCGAGCCCGAGCTTCCGGGCGGCGGCGATTTTGCCGTAGGTGGCGGTGCCGCCGCTGTTCTTGGCGACGATGACATCGATCGCATGCTCTCGGAGCAGCTTGAGCTCGTCCGTCTCGGCGAAGGGGCCGTGCGCGAGGATCGCGGTAGCATCGGGAAGGCTCAGCGGCGGCGTCACCGGATCGACGCTGCGGACGAGATAGCTGTGCTGCGGCGCCTTTTCGAAAAGGAAGGCCTCTTGGCGGCCGATCGCCAGAAAGACGCGGCGCGGCAAGGCGCCAAGGGCCGACACCGCCTCGGCGACGCTTGCGACACGCGCCCAGCGATCGCCCGGTTGTGCCTCCCAGGCGGGCCGGCGCAGCGCGAAGAGCGGCGTTCCGGTCGCCGCCGCGGCGGTCGCTGCATTGTGGGAGATCCGCGCCGCAAAGGGATGGGTCGCATCTACCAGCAGGGAAACGTTTTCGAGCTCCAGGAAGACGGCCAGCCCTTCGGCGCCGCCGAAGCCGCCGACGCGCGTTGGCAATGGCTGCGGCCGCGGATCGGCGGTTCGGCCGGCGAGCGAGATCACCGCGTCGTAGCGCGGATCGGCCGCAAGGCGCTCGCCAAGGTGCCGCGCCTCGGTCGTGCCGCCGAGGATCAGGATGCGAGGTCTGCCCGTGGCTGACATGTCGAATAGCGGCTCGGCCATTGTCGCTCCCTGGTTGACCGTCATCGGGATCGGGGAAGATGGTGTAGCCGGTCTCGGCGACGAGGCCAAGCGGCTGATTGCGGCAGCCCCCGTCGTCTTCGGCGGCGTCCGTCATATAGAACTCGCCGCGTCCTTGATCCAGGGCGAGAGCGAAGCTTGGCAAAGCCCCTTTGAGAAATCGGTCGAGGCGATCGCTTCGAGGCGCGGCAGTCCCGTCGTGGTGCTCGCCTCCGGCGATCCCTTCCTCTACGGCGTTGGCGCCACGCTGGCGCGCCGCATCGACGCGAGCGAAATCCGGACGATCCCTGCGCCCTCGGCCTTCAGCCTTGCAGCCTCGCGGCTCGGATGGCCGCTGCAGGACGTGGCAACCGTCTCGCTGCATGGCCGCCCGCTCGACCTCATCCGGCCGCAGCTGCAGCCGGGCGCCCGCGTGCTGGCGCTGACCTCGGACGGGAACGGCCCGGCGGCGCTCGCCGGACTGCTCTGCGAAAGCGGTTTCGGTCGGTCGCCGCTTACCGTGCTCGAAGCGCTTGGCGGGGAACGGGAGCGCATCTCTCGGCACCTTGCCGCGAGCTTCGCGCTGGAAAACATCGCTGCTCTGAACGTCTGCGCGGTCGAGGTCGTCGCCGATGGAAGTGCACGCGTCCTGCCGCTTGCCGGCGGGCTCGACGATGCGCTGTTCGAGCATGACGGCCAGATCACCAAGCGCGAGGTCAGGGCGCTGACGCTCTCGGCGCTGGCACCGCGCAGGGGCGAGCTTCTCTGGGACATCGGCGCTGGCTCCGGCTCGATCGCCATCGAATGGATGCTGGCGAACCCGGCGATGCAGGCGATCGCCATCGAAGCTTCGCCCGAGCGGGCTGCGCGGATCGGCCGCAACGCCGCTCGCTTCGGCGTGCCCGGCCTGACGGTGATCGAGGGGCAGGCGCCGGAAGCGCTTCGCGGGCTCACCCGTCCGGATGTGATCTTCATCGGCGGCGGCGGCAGTGATGCCGGCGTCATGGAGGCGGCGATCGCCGCGCTTCCCTCCGGCGGCCGACTGGTCGCCAACGCCGTGACGACGGAAATGGAAGCGGTGCTGCTTGCCCATCACGCCCGGCTCGGCGGCTCTTTGATCCGGATCGACATCGCCCGCGCGTCGCCGGTCGGCACGATGACGGGCTGGCGCCCGGCCATGCCGGTGACGCAATGGTCCTGGGTCAAGGACTGAGCCGGGAATACTCAAGAGGATAGACAATGACCGTTCACTTCATCGGCGCGGGACCGGGCGCAGCAGACCTCATCACGGTCAGGGGGAGGGACCTGATCGGCCGCTGCCCCATTTGCCTCTATGCCGGCTCGATCGTCTCGCCGGAGCTCCTGCAATTTTGCCCGCCCGGCGCCCGCGTCATCGACACGGCGCCGATGTCGCTCGACGAGATCGAGGCGGAATATGTGCGCGCGGCCGAAGCCGGCGAGGATGTCGCGCGGCTGCATTCCGGCGACCTCTCAGTCTGGAGTGCGGTGGCCGAGCAGATACGGCGGCTAGAGAAACACGATATCGCCTATACGATGACGCCGGGCGTGCCTGCCTTCGCCGCCGCCGCGGCGACACTCGGCCGCGAATTGACCATTCCGGCGGTGTCGCAAAGCCTGGTGCTGACGCGCGTTTCCGGCCGTGCATCACCGATGCCGAACAGCGAGACGCTCGCCGCCTTCGGCGCCACCGGCTCGACGCTGGCGATCCACCTCGCCATCCATGCGCTCGACCGCGTCGTCGAGGAACTGACGCCGCTCTACGGCGCCGATTGCCCGGTGGCGATCGTCGTCAAGGCGTCCTGGCCGGATGAGCGCGTGCTGCGCGGCACGCTCGGCGACATTGCCGACCGGGTCGCCGCCGATCCGATCGAGCGCACTGCGCTGATCCTTGTCGGACCGGGGCTGGAAGCATCGGACTTCCGGGAGAGCTCGCTCTACGATCCTGTCTATCAGCGCCGCTTCCGCGGCCGCGAATAGAGCGGCATCATTCGGAGTCCAGTTCCGCGGCGGGCTTCGGCTTGCGCGGCACGTCCTGGCGGTTCTCGACGCGGTCGCGGTAAAGAGCCGCCTGGCCGAGCAGCATCAGCGTCACCGGCGTCGTCACCGTGACGAAGAAGATGATCAGCAGTTCGTGGAAGATCCAGCGGCTCTGCAGCACCGCGAAGCAGAGCATCGAGGCGAGGCAGATAAGAATCGTGCCGCCGCTGGTCGCGATTGTCGGGGCGTGCAGACGGTCGTAGAAGCTCGGCAGGCGCAACAGGCCGAGCGAGCCGATGAGCGTCATCGCGGCTCCGAGAAGCAGCAAGCCGCAGACGGCGATCGCCGCCCAGGCGGGCAGGTCGGCCAGATGGTTCATTCGATCACCTCGCCGCGCATGAGAAATTTCGCGAATGCGATGGAGGAGACGAAACCGATCAGAGCGATGATCAGCGCGGTCTCGAAATAGATCGAGTTGGCGGTGCGGATGCCGAAGGCAAGCAGCATCAGCATCGCGTTGATATAGAGCGTGTCGAGCCCGAGGATGCGGTCCTGGGCGCGGGGTCCCTTGATCATCCGGTAGAGCGCGAAGGCCATCGCCAAAGTGAGCATGACCTGGGCGAGCAGGATCGACCAGACGATTGCAAGCGCGATCATTGAAGTATCTCCTTCAGTCCTGCTGCGTAGCGCTTGACCGTTCGCCGCCACAGATCCTCGTTGTCGATATCGAGCACATGTATGAGCAGGCTCTTGCGGCGCCGGTCGTATTCGAGCCAGGCGGTGCCAGGCGTCGCCGTCAAGATGCAGGCGAGCAGCGCCAGCGCGTTCTCGTTTTCCAGATCGACGTCGACGCTCATGAAACCGGTGTTCGCCGGCCTGCCCCGGGCCCGCAGGATGATCCCCGCAACGGCGATGTTCGAACGAACAACGTCGGCGACGACCGCGAGCGCAAGGCCTCCCATGAGGCTTAGACGGTGCAGCCGCGATCGGGTCGGCTGCAGCTTCACCATGACCCAGCCGAGCAACGCGCTCAGGAAGCCGCCGACGATGATCGAGCCCGGCGCAACCGATTGGTTGAGCAACAACCACATGAAGAAGAGGGCAAGCGAAAACAGCGGGTAGGGAAGCCAGGCACGCATCGCTACTCTCCTCCCGCCGGGGGCGCGGAAAGGACTCGCTCGCTATGAACGAGGGGAGCAAGCAGATCGTCGGCGGTCGCCTGCATGTATCGCATCGCGGGGCCGGCCTGAAAGCTCAGGAAGACGCAGGCGGCGAGCAGGATGGCAACTGGCGTGATCTCGATGACGACGACGCGCGGTATGGTTCCCTCGATCGACGCCCAGAAGGTGCGGATGCCGACACGGTTCAGGGCGATCATGGCGGCGAGGCCCGAAAGGATGAGAAGTGCCACATAGATCCAGTCGGCGGCGGAAATCGCGATCGCCTGGTTCGCCTCGGGCACGTTGAAGAGCCCGCGCAGCAGTGCGAATTTGGCGATGAAACCCGAAAGCGGCGGCAGGCCTGACAGGAGAATGGCGCAGAGGCAGAAGCAGAGGCCGAGAATGGCCATCGTGCCCGGAATGGCGACGCCCACTTCCTCCTCTTCCTCATTCTCGTCGAAGTCGCCATAGGCTTCCATCGTCACCGCCAGAACGTCGGCGCCGGCATCGCGGCCGCGTTCGACGAGTTCGATGAGCAGAAAGAAGGCGGCGATCGTCAGCGTCGAGCTGACCAGATAGAGAAGCGCGCCGGCGAGCATTTCCGGTCGTCCGAGGCCGATCGCCGCAAGCAGCGTGCCCGAAGAGACGAGCACGGAATAGGCGGCGAGCCGGCCCATGGCCTGCGAAGCCAGCACGCCGATGGTGCCGAAGGCGATCGTCAGCATGCCGCCGGTCAGAAGCCAATCCTGGCCGAAACCGGCCGATGCGCCGGCGGCCGTGCCGAAGACGAGCATGTGCAGGCGGAGGATGACGTAGATGCCCACTTTCGTGAGTATGGCGAACACAGCGGCGACCGGTGGGGTCGCCGCTGCATAGGCCGCCGGCAGCCAGAAGCTCAGCGGCCACATGCCGGCCTTGACGAGAAAGGCGACGCCGAGCACCGCGGCGCCGGTTTCGACGAGCCGCCGGCTTTCCGGCGCGAGCGTGGCAAGCTTCGTCGCGAGATCCGCCATATTGAGCGTACCAGTGGTACCGTAGATCAGGCTGACGCCGATCAGGAACAGCGAAGAGGCGGCGAGATTGATGGCGACATAGTGCAGCCCGGCTTTGACGCGCAACGGGCCCGAGCCGTGCAGCAGCAGTCCGTAGGAAGCCGCCAGCATCATCTCGAAGAACACGAAGAGGTTGAACAGGTCGCCCGTCAGGAAGGCGCCGTTGAGACCGGCGACGAGCAGCTGGAACAGCGAGTGGAAATGGTGACCGGCCGTGTGCCAGCGGGCCATCGAATAGGCCTGGGCGGCAAGCGCCAGGCCGCTCGTAAGGCAGAGCATCAGCGCCGACAGCCGGTCGAGGACGAGGACGATGCCGAACGGCGCCGGCCAGTTGCCGAGCTGGTAGACGCCGGCGCCCGGCAGGCTGCCTTCGCCTGCCGCCGCAAGCCGCATCAGGATCATCGTGACGATGAAGACGACGAGCGTCGATGCGAAGCCGATCGCTCCCTTCAGCGTGCGCTCACGCTCGTCGATCGGGATCAGCATCGCCGCGACGCCAAGCGGCAGCAGGATCGGCAGGATTAGAAGATGGTGCAGCCAATCAGTCACCGCGCGGCGGCTCCCTTCCGTCGACATGGTCGGTGCCGGTGAAGCCGCGTGACGCGAGCAGCACGACGAGAAAGAGCGCGGTCATCGCGAAGCCGATGACGATCGCGGTCAGAACGAGGGCCTGCGGCACGGGATCGGTGTAGCGCAAGAGGTCGCCCGCGCCGCCGGGTTCGAGCACCGGCGGCGCGTTTACCCGGAGCCTCCCCATGCTGAAGATGAAGAGGTTGACCGCATAGGAGAGCAGCGCAAGTCCGACGATCACCTGATAGGTGCGTGGTCGCAGCAGAAGATAGACGCCCGATGCGGCGAGGGCGCCGATGCCGGCGGAGAGAATGAGCTCCATTATTGTGCCGCCTCCCTTTCAGGTCGCGCGGCCCGCGCATGGGCGCGCGCTGCGCGGCGGACCGACTGGTGCGCCAGCGCGATAAGCATCAGCACCGTGGCGCCGAGCACCAGAGAGAAGACGCCGAGGTCGAAGAGGATGGCGCTTGCGAGCGGAACCTTGCCGATGACCGGCAGGGTGGCATATTCGGCGCGCGATGTCAGGAACGGATAGCCGAAGAGCCAGGATCCGACGCCCGTCGCCAGGGCGACGAGCAGACCGATGCTCATCCAGCGAAGCGGGTGGATGCGCAGCCGCTCCTCCACCCAGCGGGTGCCGCCCGACATATATTGCAGGATGAAGCCGATCGACATGGCAATTCCGGCGGCAAAGCCGCCGCCCGGCAGGTCGTGGCCGCGCAGGAACAGATAGGCGGCGAGCATGCCGGTGACCGGGAACATCCAGCGCATGATCACCGAAGGGATGTGTAGATATTCAGCGACGCTGTCGCCCGCGGTCCGCTCCGGATGATCGTCGTCATAGGCGTTCTGCACTCGTTGCTGTTCGGGCGATTCCAGACTGTCCAGGTGCGGGCGGAAGCGCAGCAGCAGCGCAAAGACCGTGAGCGCGACGATGCAGAGGACGGCGATCTCCCCGAGGGTGTCGAAGCCGCGGAAATCCACCAGGATGACGTTGACGACATTCGTGCCGCCGCCCTCGTGGTAGGCCTGCCCGAGGAAGTAGCCGGCGATGGTCTCCGGTACCAGGGGCCGGGTCATCACCGTGTAGGCTACCAGCGCCACGCCGCCGCCCGCCATGGTGGCGAGCAGGAAGTCGCGCAGGCGCCGGAAGCGGACCTTCAGCGGAATATCCGCCGTCGCGGGCTCCTCGATGCGCTTCGGCAGCCAGCGCAGGCCGAGCAGGATGAGCACCGTGGTGACGATCTCGACGAGAAGCTGGGTGACGGCAAGGTCGGGAGCAGACAGCCAGACGAAGGTGAGGCAGGTGACGAGCCCGGCACCGCCGAGCAGTACGAGCGATGCCAAACGGTGGAATTTCGCCAGGATGGCCGAGCCGACTGCGCAGGCGATGCCGACACCCCAAAGCAGGGCGAAGGCCGGATCGATGCCGCGGACGACGAGCGGCGGCAGCCGAAAGCCGCCGATCGCGAGGGGCAAGGCACCGGCGAGGAGCGCCAGGAACACCAGGAGCCGCATCTGCGGCTGCAGATGGCGGGTGCCGAGGCGCTGCTCGAGCGAGCGGGCCCATTTCCACGACAGCGTCACCAGGACACGCTCAAAGATGCGCTGTCCCTGGAGCAGGCGGAAGACAGGCGGACCCTCAATGCCCGTCGCGAGATAGGAGCGCATCAGGAAATAGAGGCCGACGCCGCCCGACAGCGCCACGAAGCTCATGATCAGCGGAATGTTCAGGCCGTGCCAGACGGCAAGGCTGTAGCTCGGCGTATCCTCGCGCAGGATCGAAATCACGGCGGCGTCGAGGAAGGGCCCGATCGTTTGCGCCGGAATGATCCCGACGACCAGGCAGGCGAGCACCAGGAAATCGACGGGGGCGCGCATCCAGCGCGGCGGCTCGTGCGGTTTCTTCGGCAGGTCGGACGGCAGCGGCCCGAAGAAGACGCTGTGAATGAAGCGCAGCGAGTAGGTGACCGCAAACATGCTTGCAATCGTCGCGACATAGGGCGTTGCGGTGTCGAGCGCACTGACGAGATGCGTTTCGATCGCCTCGGCGAAGAACATTTCCTTCGACAGGAAGCCGTTGAGCAGAGGCACGCCGGCCATGGCGGCACTCGCCACCATGGCGAGCGTCGCGGTGATCGGCATGTAGTGAAAAAGTCCGCTCAGCCGGCGCATGTCGCGCGTGCCGGTTTCATGGTCGATGATGCCGGCGGCCATGAATAGTGAGGCCTTGAAGGTCGCGTGATTGACGATATGGAAGACCGCGGCGACGGCGGCCAGCGGGCTGCCGAGGCTCAGGAGAACGGTGATCAGCCCGAGATGGCTGATCGTCGAATAGGCGAGCAGCCCCTTCAAATCCTGCTGGAAGATCGCAAAATAGGCGCCGAGCAGCAGGGTCGTCAGTCCTGCAAGACCGACGATCCAGAACCAGGCCTCCGTGCCGGCCATCACCGGCCAAAGCCGCGCCAGCAGGAAAACGCCGGCCTTCACCATCGTCGCCGAATGCAGATAGGCGGAAACCGGCGTCGGTGCGGCCATGGCATGCGGCAGCCAGAAATGAAAGGGAAATTGCGCGCTCTTCGTCAGGGCGCCGAGCAGGACGAGAACCAGGATCGCGTTGTAGAGCGGATCGTTGCGGATCGCCTCGCCCGAGGCGAGCACGGTGTCGAGATCGTAGCTGCCGACGGCGCGTCCGATCAGGAGCAGGCCGACGAGCATCGCAAGGCCGCCCATGCCTGTCATCGTCAGTGCGATACGCGCGCCATCGCGGGCATGCGCGTTGTGATGCCAGTAGCCGATCAGCAGGAACGAAACGATACTCGTCATTTCCCAGAAGACCGCGAGCAGGATCAGGTTGCCGGAAAGCACGACGCCGAGCATCGATCCCATGAAGGCGAGAAACAGCGCGAAGAAGCGCGGCACCGGGTCTTCCTCGGCCATGTAATAGCGGGCGTAGAGGACGACCAAGAAGCCTATTGCGGTAATGAGCGCCGAAAAAAGCCAGGCAAACCCGTCCATGCGCAATTTGAAGTTCAACCCGAGTTCGGGGATCCAGTCGATCTCGAAGCGAAGCACGCCGCTGCCGGTGGCGACGAAGGGATAGAGGCCGGCGGTCACCAGGAAGCAGATGAGGGCGATCGCGCCAGCGAACCAGGCCGTGGCGCCGCGTTGATCGGACGGAAAGAAGATTGCGAGGAGGCTTCCCCCGAATGGGGCGAGAATGAAGACTGACAGCAATTTTTCCGCGTATTCGATCGTTCAGCCCTCTCGGTCTCGGGGTCTCGGAGATTGGAACGGCTGGTTCCGATGGGACGGCCGCCGAAGCAACGGTCACCAGGCATGCCCGGATGATCCGCGAAGCGGCAGAGGCATATGTTTTTATGACTTTTTTGCGCTCTACTGCCAAGCCTTCCGGCAGAGAAAAACACGGCCGTCCGGCGAGACAAATGCCCCGGAGCAGAGCGCCGCGTTTCCGAGGGAGCCCTAGGCGGCGCGCCACTTCCGCTCGAAGACGAAGGCCGCGAGATCGTTGGCGCTCATCGGCCGGGCGAAGGCATAGCCCTGCAGCCCGTGGCAGCCGAGTTGTTTGAGGATGGCGGCGTGTTCGAGCGTCTCGACGCCCTCGGCAATCACTTCTATGCCGAGCGAGGTGCCGATATCGATGATCGATTCGACCAGCCGGCGCTCCTGGGGTGACACGAGAATGGGCAGCACCAGTTGCCGGTCGATCTTCAGGCGGCGCGGCGTCAGCTTCAACAGGCTGAGGATGGAGGCGTAGCCGGTGCCGAAATCGTCGATCTCTATGTCGATGCCGAGTTCTTTGATGCGTCTGATGTTCGACAGCAGCGTCGTGTCGTTCTCGTCGAAAGAGATCGATTCGAGCAGTTCGAAGGAAAGCCGGCCCTCGGGTATCCGCATCTGCTCCAGCCGCTCGATCAGCCCCTCGTCGCGCAGGCGCGAATAGGAAAGATTGACCGACACCTTGGGGATGCGGATGCCGTTTGCCTCCCAGCGGCAGATCTGGAACAGCGCCTGTTCGAGGATCGCCTGGTCGATGGCTGCGACCACGTTGATGTCCTCGGCTGTCTTCAGGAAGGCATGCGGCCCGATCAGCCCCTTGGTCGGATGATCCCATCGCGCCAGCGCTTCGACGCCGATGACCTCCAGCGTCGCCGGGCAAAATTGCGGCTGGAAATGGGCGACGAATTCGTTCTGCTCAAGACCGCGAAGGATCTCATCGGCCGTCTGCTTCGTCTGGAACACGGCGGTCTTGAGCGCGCCGGTGAAGGTTTCGTGCCGGTTGCGGCCGCGCCTCTTCGCCTCGTAGAGGGCGATGTCGGCATTGACGAGGATGTGGGCGAGCTCGTCGGTCGCGGCGGCCTGGGCGGCGATGCCGATGCTGACGCCGATGCGGCATTCCTGGTCCTTGTAGCGAACTGGCGTGCTCATCGCCTCGATGATGCCCGAGGCGAGCGCCGCATCTTCCTCGGCGTTGCCGCCGGCACGAATGATGACGAACTCGTCGCCACCGATCCGCGCGACGAAGTCGTTCTCCCGCGCGCTCGAGCGCAGCAGTCCGGCGGCGTGCCTGAGAATCTCGTCGCCCGCAGCATGGCCCATGGTGTCGTTGATCTGCTTGAAACGGTCGAGATCGATATGGAAGATGCTGATCCTGTCCTTGGCGTCGAAGTGCCGCGTCCGGTCGGCAAGGATCTGGTCGAGGAAGCGTCGGTTCGGGAGTCCTGTCAGCGGGTCGTGCAGCGCGTTGAATTCCATCCGGTGCCGCGCCGCCTCCAGTTCGGCGCTATGCGCCTCGGCGAGGCGCTTGGCTTCCGAGAGTCTTGCCCGCGTTTCGACGTCGGCCGTCACGTCCCAGTTGACGCCGATGATCTTGCGGCTGCCGCCGGCGCCGATGTGAACCGAGCCGCTGGCGCGGATGTATCGGATGTCGCCGCCGGGCAGACGAATGCGGAATTCGGAATTATAGGCGCCGCCGCTTGCGACCGTCTTGGCGTATTCCGCCTTGGCGCGGGGAAGATCGTCGGGATGCAGCGCCTCTTTCCAGTCGTCGAAGGTTTCGCGGATAGAGGGGCCGACGCCGTAGAGCTCCTTCATGCGGTTGTCCCACAGCAGCTTGCCGGTGTCGATATCGAGTTCCCAGATGCCGATCTTGGACGTGTCGAGCGCAATCTTCAGGCGATGCGAAAGTTCGAGCAGTTGATCTTTGCTCTGCCGCAGGGCGCGGATATTTCGCTGGCGTTCCGTCGTCAGATAACCCGTGATGATCATCGGAACGACGATCATCAGGCCCCCGAGCACGATCAGGAGGCGGACCTGCAGGGCATTGTCCGGCGTCGGCGGCCATCCGCCCTTCGGTATCGCCGCCATCCGCCAGGAGCCGCCCGGCAGCGTCACGTCCACCTCCACCGGCGCCTTTCCGAAGATCGCCGGATCGCCGAAGAAAATCGCGCCATCGCGTCCCTGACCGCGGCCAGCAATGGCGATGTCGATACCGAGGGCCGAGGAGACGAGGCCACTGTCGCGATAGAGCTGGTCGATGTCGATGACCGCTGACACCAGGCCCCAGAAGCGCTTGCCGCCGCCGGCATTGGCCGTCACCGGAAAGCGGCCGATCAATCCGCGTCCGCCCTGGACGAGATCGACCGGCCCGGCAAGCACCATCTTCCCGCTTGCCACCACACGCATGACGGACTCGCGTTGCTTGTCGTTGTTGCGGTAGTTCAGGCCGATCGCCTTCTCGTTGCCCGCCAGCGGGTAGACCATCGAGACGATGAGATTGGGCGCTGCGGCGAGGTTGCGCAGTTGCGAGCGCTCGCTGAAGATGCTCTGCGCAAGTTCGCTGAAGCGCTGCTGGTGCATGTCGGGCTCGGTTGCAATCGTGCCGATCAGGCCGCGAACGAGCTGGATATTGCCGTTGACGCTGCTCTCCAGGCGCGAGCGTATCGGATTGAGTTCGTCCGCCACCTCGGAGCGCAGACGTGCTTCGAAAACGACCCGGTTCTGATTGTCGGCGAGAATACCGGCAATCAGCACGACGAAGGTGGCGATCAGCGCCGGGACGTAATTGAGCGTCAGAATCCGCGAGAGCCGGTATTTCCTGAAATATTTACCGTTTATTTTTGCCACAAGACGACCCTGCGAATGCGGACGGCGAGACAGACAGCCCGAATATTCCAAACTCTCCTTAATAATTCTTCATTCGGAACCGCTGAAATAGGCGAGGGCGGGAAACCGCGGTTCTAACCTTTCATGCCGAGCATCGCCTGCAGCGTCTCCAGCCTGTCGGCCTCCCGCGGCAGTTTGTCTGGTCTCAGCCGGGCGATGCGCGGGAAACGCATGGCGACACCCGATTTGTGGCGGGTCGAGCGGTTCAGCCCTTCGAAGGCCACTTCGACGACAAAGCCGGCGTCCGGTTCGGCGCGGACCGCGCGCACCGGGCCGAAGCGCTCGACCGTGTTGTCGCGCACATAGCGGTCGAGTATCTCCAGTTCGGCATCGGTAAAGCCGAAATAGGCCTTGCCGACGGGAACCAGGGCCATGCCGCCTTCTGCCTCCGTCCAGACGCCGAAGGTGAAATCCGAATAGTAGCTCGAGCGCTTGCCGTGGCCGCGCTGGGCGTACATCAGCACCGCGTCGATGTTGAAGGGCGCGCGTTTCCACTTGAACCACGGGCCTTTCATCCGCCCGGCCAGATAGGGCGAGTCGAGCCGCTTCAGCATGATCCCCTCGATGACCGGATCCGGTGGCTCCGAGCGCAGCCGGTCCAGTTCCTCCCAGGTAGAAAAGGGAACAAGCGGCGAAAGATCGAAGTACTGTGGCGAAGCGGCTTCGATCAAGGCGGCCAGGGCTTGGCGGCGGACGTGGAAGGGTTCGGGCCGCATGTCGCGTTCGCCCGAAAAGAGGATGTCGTAACCGCGAATAAAGGCCGGAAAATCCTCGAGAAGCTTGCGGTTGACGGACTTTCTATTCAGCCGCTGCTGCAGGTCCCCGAACGTGGCGGTGGCGCGATTGGTGCGCATCGTTCCGCCGACCAGCAGCTCGCCGTCGATCACGCCGGCAATGTCGGCGGCCTCGATGATCTCCGGGAAAGCGCCGGATATTTCGTCGCCGCTGCGGGAATAGAGACGCCGCACCCCGCCGATATTGGCGAGCTGGACGCGGATGCCGTCCCATTTCCATTCGGCGGTGAAGTCGGCCGGATCCAGTCCTTCTAGATCGCCCTCGCCGATTGGAGTCGCGAGCATCACCGAGTGAAAGACGGCCGGCGTGGTGAGAACGGGCATCTCCGCTTCGCCGGAAAGCCACAGAAAGAGCGGCAGGTAAGGCGGCGAAAGCCCGTGCCACAAGGTTTCGATCTCGGTGATGTCCCTGCCGCCCAGGTCGGCGAGCGCCTGCTTGGCGAGCCGCGCCGAGACGCCGATCCGTAAACCCCCGGTGACGAGCTTCAGAAAGGCGAAACGGCCGGCGGTGTCGAGCCGGTCGAGCATGTCGCGGACGAGCGAGCGTACCTCGGAACGTCCCGCCCGCTGAAGCCGTTCGACGACCTCGCCAAGCGGAATGTCCTCGGGAACGACTCCCGCCTGCGGTTCCCAGGCCAGCGACACCGTCTCGGCGAGATCGCCGACATAGTCATAGGAATAATGGAACAGCACCTCGTCCATACGCTCGAGCAAGAGGTCGCGGATCAAGGCAGGCTTCACCGTGTTGAATGAAAGCGTGCCGCCGATCGCCGCGAGTGCATAGCCGCGGCTTGGATCGGGGGTGCTGTGGAAATAGTCGGCAAGCAGCCTGATCTTGGCGTTTCGCTGCGGCGTCAGGACGAGGCGGCCGAGCAGTTCGGCGAAGGCTTTCATCCGTCACTCCCCCTCGTCGTCGTAGCCGACGAGATGCAGCGGTCGCGCCGGAATGCCCTGCAATTCGCACCAGCGCACCAGGGCTTCCTCACGGCCATGCGTCACCCAGACTTCGGCCGGGGCGATCTCGCGTATGGTGCCGGTCAGTTCGGCCCAGTCGCAATGGTCGGAGATGACGAGCGGCAGTTCGACGCCGCGCTGCTTGGCGCGCTGGCGAATGAGCATCCAACCTGAAGCAAAGACGGCGACGGGCTCGGCGAAGCGTCGCGCCCAGCGGTCGGCAAAGGCTGAAGGCGGGCCGATGACGATCCCGCCGGCGAAATCCGGCCTCTTGTCGCCGGCAAGGGTGGCCGGCCGGATATCGCCGAGGTCGATACCCTCGGCCTGGTAATATTCGCAGAGCTTGGCAAGCGCGCCGTGGATATGGATCGGTTCGTCGTAGCCTTGCTGGCGAAGTAGCGCGATCACCCGTTGCGCCTTGCCGAGCGCGTAAGCGCCGACGACATGGGCACGTTCGGGAAATTGCTTCAGCGATGCAAGAAGCCGGGCGGTCTCCGCCCGGTCGTCCGGATGGTGGAAGACCGGCAGGCCGAAGGTCGCCTCGGTAATGAAGACATCGCAGGGGACGGGCTCGAAAGTGGGGCAGGTCGGGTCGGGCCGCCGCTTGTAGTCGCCCGATACGACGATCCGCTTCCCACCCGCCTCAACCGAAATTTGCGCCGAGCCGAGCACATGGCCGGCCGGATGAAAGCAGACCCGGACGCCGTCGATCGCGATCGTTTCGCCGAGCCGGGCGATTTCGCTTTCACCGCAAAAGCCGTCGCCGTAGCGGATGCGCATGATGTCGAGCGTTTCGCGTGTCGCAAGCACGCGGCCATGTCCGGCGCGAGCATGATCGGAATGGCCATGGGTGATCAGCGCCCTTTCGACCGGCTGAACCGGATCGATGTAGAAGTTTCCCTTCTCGCAATAGAGTCCCTTCGGAGCGGGATAGAGCAATGATTCCGGCTTCATGCAGACAAAGATAGCTGGCGGTCGACGGTCTGCCAGCTATCCGCCGCAAGTTTTTCGTCGGCTGAGAAAGACCGAGGGCTATCGACCGTGCGCCAGCGTATCGCCGATCAGCTTCAGCACCGCCTCGGCATCGATGCCGATGCAGGCCTTTTGGCTCGGCAGATTGTCCCAGGCAGTCGGCGGGAAAAGCCGCCCGTCCGGCTTCTGGATCGTCTGGCCGTCGGCGATGCCGCCGCAGAGCACGCGGATCGGCCCGCTGCGGGTGCGGAACAGATCCGGGGCGACGACATAGGCGCAGGCGCAGCTGTCGTGCACGACCATGCCGTCATCGACATGCTGCTCGTAGAAGACGATGTAGAACTGCGAAATGTCGGCGAGGAGTTTTGCCGCCTTGCCGCCACGTTCGGCGATGTCGGCGAGCGTGGCGCGGGTCATCACCGTTTGCGACGTCACGTCGAGGCCGATCACCGCCACCGGCCATTGTGCAGTCATCACCGCGTCGGCCGCCTCCGGGTCTCCATGGATATTGGCCTCGGCGGCCGGGGTGATGTTGCCGGGAACGTCGAAGGCGCCGCCCATGATCACCACGGCCTTGACGAGGCCGGCAATATCCGGGTCTTCGCGCAGCGCACGTGCCAGATTGGTCATGCGGCCGACGGCCACGAGCGTCACCTCACCGGGATTGGCGCGCACCGTGTCGATGATAAAGCGATGGGCCGGCCGGGGGTCGAGCGGCAGGTCGATCACGTCCGGCACGTCGATATTGCCGAGGCCATCGTGGCCGTGGATGCCGGTCGGCCAATCGATATGCGGCCGGTCGGGATTGAACATCTCGCCGAGGCCCTTGGCGACCGGGGCTGCAATTCCCCAGGCCTGCTTGAGAAAGAGCGCGTTGCGCGTCGTCGTCTCGATGGAGGCATTGCCGAACACCGAGGTGATGCCGATGAGGTCGATTTCCGGGTGCCGGTGCAGGAAGAGAAGCGCCATGGCGTCGTCGACGCCGGGATCCGTATCGAAAATAACCTTGTGCATAGCGTCTTCCTTCTTGGGGATATCGGGCCCATTTGCCTGAACCTGGTCCTGCGTGCTGGCGGCAATGGACAAGCTGCGGGCGAAAGTCAATCGATCGATTCGCTCAGCTTATTGAAAGCGGCGGATGCTGAAGGGTTCGAGGTCGGTGCCGGCCCGGTTGGAAAGGAGGGCGGCGATCCTTGCGCCGGTGATCGCCGAGAGCGTCAGGCCGAGATGGCCGTGGCCGAAGGCCATGGCGATGCGGGGATCGGACGGATGAAGGCCGATGACCGGCACCGAATCCGGTGTCGAAGGGCGCCTGCCCATCCATTCCTTGCCGCCGCTCTCCGGCAGGGCCGGCACATAGCGGCGCATCTTCCGGCGCATGGCGGCGGCGCGCGCATAGTTCGGCGGCGCCTCCGGCCGCGCCAGTTCAACCGCACCGCCGATGCGCAGGGCGTTGGCAAGCGGGGTCGCCACGAAGCCGTGCTCGGCAAAGAAGATCGGCATTTCCAGCGTCACCGGTGGATCAGCGAAGGTGGTGTTGTAGCCGCGCTCCGTTTCCAACAGCACCTTCAGCCCAAGCTTGCGGACGAGGGTGCGTGACCACACGCCGGCGGCGATCACCACCTTGTCGAAGGCCTGCCGGTCGCCGTTGTCGGCGACTATGGTGATCCCCTCGGTGCTTGGCTGCACGGCCTCGACGCCGGCTTCGACGAGCGTGCCCTGTTGCCTGACATGGTGTTGCAGATCGCGCAGCAGTTTGAGCGGATCGGGAAACGTCTGGTATCCGCTGCTGAAGACGCCGCCGGCGAAGGCGCCCTCTAGCGCGGGGACGCGGCCGCGGGCGGCGCGGGCGTCGAGGCGTTCGACGGCAAAGCCGAGCAGCCGGGCGGTCGCCTGCTCGTGCCGGAACGCGGCCTCGAGGGCAGTCTCGCTGTCGAAGATCGTCAGCGCCCCGGTCGGTTTCATATGGCCGGAAATGCCGCAGAGCCTCGTCATTGCCTGATGCGCGGCGAGAGCTTCACGCATCAGGCCGAGCAGGGCCCGACGGGAGCGTTCCACCTGGGCGGGCCGAGCCGCAAGAAGCAAATGCAAGAGCCATGGCGTAAAGGCCGCCAGATCCTGCCAGCGCAGCGTCAGGGGTCCGAGCGGGTCGATTAGCCATTTCGGGGCTGCGAACAGCATTTCGGGGCGCGCCATCGGATCGATCTCTGGAACCGCGAGGATGCCGGCGTTGCCGACGGAGGCAGGCAGGCCGTCGACGTCCTTTTCGAACACGGTGACCGCGTGACCTTCGGCGATCAGATGGACCGCCGAGGCGCAGCCGATGATACCCGCTCCGACGATTCCGATGCGCGCCATGATCTCCCCCGTCCTCAAAATCAAGAAATGACGCTTCGTTTTTAGTGATGACGGGCAGGAGAGCAAGTGTCCTGCATCCGTCCGCTTAAACTTTCCGAAAGGGTGTTTCGCCTATCTTCAGAGGCGTTCTGGCTTTTCTTGTATTTGCGTCCGCAGCGGAGCCGCCTGTGAAGGCTATTTTGAGTAAACTGCGCCCTTCGAAGCGGCTCGTGGTCATCCTTGCCGCGGCCTTTGCCGTTTCGGCCGCGTCCGGCGGTGCCGCCGTCTATGTGGGGCGCGACAGGCTCGTCGCGCGGCTCTCGGAGCCTTCCGCTTCCGGTCTCGAATGCACGGCGCTTCGGACGCTGAAGCTCGACCACCGCGGCCAGCGCTGGATCCGCATGCATGTGAAGACCGACAGCGCGGCTGGCCCGGAGCGCGTCCGCACGGCGCTACGCGTCGTCGGCGCACTCGCGAAGAAGGAAAAGGCCGACCTCTACCAGGTCGTCGTGCTCGATACGGCAGGTCCGGAGGAGCGCGCTGCGGCGCGTGGTGCCGCGATCGGTGCCGAAGTGCTTTTCGCGCCCGGTCCGCAGAGTGTGAAGGGCATGGACGAACCGTTCCGTGCTTCCTACAACGACGGCACGGCCAATCCGGGCGGCATGTTCCATGGCAAGCTCGTGAGCCTCGGTCTCGACGAGGTTCGTGCCATTATGGCCAAGATGGACGATCACTCGCCCTGCATCGATCCGGCTGCGGCCGACGCGGAAGGCGCGGAGGCTCCGGCCGTGTCGGAAGCGAGCGAGCATCCGGCCAAGACTGCCGAGGCGCATGGCGGGCATTGAGCCGCCCGCAAAACTTCCCCATCAAAGGAAAAGCCCACCGCTAACGCGATGGGCTCAATGCTGTCCGGCATCTGCTTATCAGCTCAATCGGCCTTGTGGCGCCGGGCCGGGAAGAGAATGATGTCGCGGATCGACGGCGAGTTGGTGAGCAGCATGATCAGCCGGTCGACGCCGATGCCTAAGCCGCCGGCGGGCGGCATGCCCTGGTCCATCGCGTCGAGGAAGTCCTCGTCGAGCGTCTTTTCCTTTTCGCCGCGGGCGTGGGCCTGTTCCATCTGCTCGACCATGCGGGCGCGCTGTTCGACCGGGTCGTTGAGCTCGGAGAAGGCGTTCCCGATCTCCCAGCCGTTGCAATAGGTCTCGAAGCGCTCGACGAGCCGCGGCTCGCCCGGCACCTCCTTGGCGAAGGGCGAGATATCCTTCGGGAAATGGATGACGTGGGCCGGCTGGATCAGCGTCGCTTCGACCTTCTCCTCGAAGATGAAGGCGAGCACTTCGCCCCAGGTCGCATCCTTCTCGACCTCGATCCCGGCATTGCGGGCCGCCTGGCGGGCTTCCTCGTCGCTCCGGATCGCAAGGAAATCGATGCCGGTCTCATCCTTGACGGCCTCCGGCATGGAGACGCGCGGGAAGGGACCCTTGAAGGAGAGCTGCTTGTCGCTGAATTCGAACTCGGTCTTGCCGTGGACGGCGAGGGCGAGCTTTTCGAACATGCGCTCGACGAGGCCCATCATGTCCTCGTAGTCCGCATAGGCCCAATAGCACTCCATCATGGTGAATTCCGGATTGTGCCGGGTGGAGACGCCTTCGTTGCGGAAGTTGCGGTTGATCTCGAAGACCTTGTCGGTGAGCCCGGAAACGAGCACGCGCTTCAGGTAAAGCTCGGGCGCGATGCGCAGATACATGTCGAGCTTCAGCGTGTTGTGATGCGTCTTGAAAGGCTCGGCCGTGGCGCCGCCATAGATCGGCTGCAGCATCGGCGTCTCGACTTCCATGAAACCTTCGTCCTCAAGGAAGCGGCGAATGCCGGAGACGATGCGGCTTCGCTGCTGGAAGCGCAGCTTCGATTCTTCGTTGACCATGATGTCGAGGTAGCGCTTGCGGTAGCGCGTCTCGATGTCGGCTAGCCCGTGATACTTCTCCGGCATCGGCAGGAGCGACTTGCAGAGCATGGTGATTTCCTTGGCGTTCACCGTCAGCTCGCCGCGCTTGGTGCGGCGCACCTCGCCGGTGACGCCGACGATGTCCCCGAGATCGATCATCGGCAGCAGCGCGCGCGCCTCCTCCGGCGCCGTGTCCTTGTGCGAGAAGATCTGGATCTTGCCGGAGGCGTCATGGATGTCCATGAACATGCCGGAATTGCGCGAGGAGAAGACGCGGCCGGCGACCGTCACCAGGTCGCCGCTTTCCGTGTCCGGCTCGAGCCCGGCATATTTTTCGGCGAGTTCCGCATTGGTGAGCGTGCGGTGGAAATGCGCCGGATAGACGTCGCCGATCTGCGTGCGCAAGAGGTCGAGCTTCTGGGCGCGCACTTCGGTCGCGTCGGAGGAAAGGCCGGCGGTTTCTGTCTTCTCGTTCATGGTTATCGTCCTTACTTTCCGCTGCCAACCATGGAGGCGACCACCTGTGCCGCCACCTTGAGCCGCTGGCGCACCACAGCACGGCCGAGCAGCTCCATCGAGTCGAAGAGCGGCAGCGAACGCTGCGAACCGGAGACGGCGACGAAGAGCGGCGAGACGACGGCCTTGAGCTTCTTGCCCATCCGCTCGGCGCTGGCGCGCAGTTCGGCCTCAATGGACTCCTTGTTCCATTCGAGGATCTTTTCGAGGTCCGGCTGAACGGTGTTGAGGACTTCGAGCATCTCCTCGGGCGAGGCCTTCACGCCGGCAAAGGCGGCCGGCTGCAGGCCGAGATCGGACTTGAAGAGGAAGGCGGCCAGATCCGGCAGCTCGCCGAGCTTCGAGATGCGCGACTGCGAGAGCTTCAGGCCCTCCTTGAGACGTTCGTTTTCGGACGCCCAGGCGAAGACTCGCGCGGCAAACTCGTCTTCCGAAAGCTTCTCGCGGATCCAGCGGGCGTTCAGCCAATCGAGCTTCTGAATGTCGAAGATCGCGCCGGCCTTCGACAGGTTTTCCGGGTCGAACTTGTCCGCCAGTTCCTCGATCGTCAGCAGTTCTTCGCCCTCGGCGATCTGGATGAAGAACAGGCCGAGGAAGTTCATCAGCGCTTCCGGAAGATAGCCGAGCGCCGTGTAATAGGAGATCGAGGTCGGGTTCTTGCGCTTCGACAGCTTCGACTTGTCGGCATTGCGCATGAGCGACAGATGCATGAACTTCGGCGGCTCGAGGCCTAGATACTGATAGATCAGGATGTGCTTCGGCACCGAGGCGAGCCACTCCTCGCCGCGCGCGACATGGGTGATCTTCATCATATGATCGTCGACGACATTCGCCATATGATAGGTCGGCATGCCGTCTGCCTTGAGCAACACCTGCATGTCGACCGCATCCCACGGGATCTCGACATCGCCATAGACGCCGTCGTGGAACTTGCAGGAGCCCTCGGTCGGGATCTTCATGCGCACGACATGCGGCTCGCCGGCGGCGACGCGGGAGGTGACTTCCTCGGCCGACAGGCTCAGGCACAGGCCGTCATACTTCGGCGGCTTGCCGGCGGCGCGCTGTGCCTCGCGCATCTGCTCCAGCCGCTCGGGCGTGCAGAAGCAGCGGAAGCCGTGGCCGTTCTCGACGATTTTCTCGACATAGGGCTTGTAGAGGTCCTTGCGGTCGCTCTGGCGATAGGGGCCGTAGGGGCCGCCGATATCCGGACCTTCCGACCATGTGAGCCCGCACCATTTCAGCGCATCGAGCACCTTCTTCTCGAATTCCGGCGTCGAGCGCGTCGCGTCGGTATCCTCGATGCGCAGGATGAATTCGCCGCCGTGCTTCTTCGCAAAGAGGTAGTTGAACAGCGCGATATAGGCGGTGCCGACATGCGGTTCGCCGGTGGGGGAGGGTGCGATGCGTACCCGGACTGCAGGATCTGCCATGGTCTTTGCCCGTCCTGACGTGCTCTTGAGCCCTTGGCCGGAGTGCCTACCAGCTGACGGGCGCGTATTTTATGGGAAGGAAGGCCCGCAAGGGTGCCGCTTGAGCGGTATCGGCGGGCAATTCCAGTCGGCAGGGGTGAGACCATAGAAAGCCCCTGATGTCAACGGAAAGAGGAAGCGCGCGGTCCAATCGCCTCTCCCCCGAACAGGGATTGGAACGCTAGCGGCGTGGCTGCGTTATCCGCTGCGAGGACGCGGACTGTGGCAACCGGACGCGACAGACCAGGAGAACATGGGAATTTTGCCGGTTTCTTCCCGTGGCCAACGAAACGGCAGGCGAGCTCTTGACCTGTCCAGCTCGCATCCTCGCCTCCCTCCCGCAGCAAGAGGCCCGCATCCGCCGGATGCGGGCCTCTTTGTCGTCTTCGCCGATTGCAAGCTTAATGCAGCTTCGTGGCCTGCTGCTTTTTTAGGCGCGCGTTGCGGGCGATCATGTTGAGGATTTCAACCAGCGCCGAGAAGGCCATGGCGGCATAGACGTAGCCCTTCGGCACGTGGAAGCCCATGCCTTCGGCAATCAGCGTCGTGCCGATCATCAGCAGGAAGGCAAGCGCCAGCATGACGATCGTCGGGTTCCGTTCGATGAAGTTGGCGAGCGGGTTGGCTGCAACCAGCATCACGGTTACGGCGACGACGACGGCGATGACCATGATGGGCAGGTGAGGGGTCATGCCGACGGCGGTGATGATGCTGTCGACGGAGAAGACGAGATCGAGCAGCAGGATCTGGCCGATCGCCGCCGTGAAACCGTTGATCGCCGAGCTCGCGATGAAATCCTCGTCATGGTCGCTCGGATCGACATTGTGGTGGATCTCCTTCGTCGCCTTCCAGACCAGGAAAAGGCCGCCGGCGATCAGGATCATGTCCTTCCAGGAGAAGCCATGGCCAAAGGCCTCGAAGACCGGCTCTGTGAGTTGCACGATCCAGGCGATCGTGCCGAGCAGCCCAAGGCGCATGATAAGCGCGAGGCCGATACCGATGCGCCGGGCGCTGACGCGGTTCTCGGCGGGCAGCTTGTTGGTCAGAATCGAGATGAAGATCAGGTTGTCGATGCCGAGGACCACTTCCATCACAATCAGCGTAATGAGAGCGACCCAAGCCTCCGGGCTTTGAGCGAGCGTGAGGATTTCCTGCATCGGCGAACTCTTCCTTCTAAATGACGATCACTGATGTCGCGTCGTCCGACCCAACGTCAGTGGCGGTGACCGGTCCCAACAAACCGGAGCGGAATGCGAGCGCATCTTCCCCTCCAGGGCGCCTCGTGGCGCCAGGTTCGCCGCAGTATTTAAGGAGTAGTGCCGAAGTAGCAAGCGCTGCCGCGACTTTGCGGCAGCGTTTTACCGTTTACTGTTTTATCGGAACCCACATCTCGACGACGCCCATGCCGGAATCCGGGTCGAACCGCTCGTCGTAGCGTTCCATGAGATCGGGCGTTTCGCCGTGCTCGAGTCCAGACTGCGGAAACCAGGTTGCGAAGATGTGATGGGCAGTGGCCGAGATCGCCGAGATGTGGCCGCGATGCAGGAACACCGCATAGCGCTGCTTCGGCAGCTTCAGGGTCGAAAACCCGTTCGGCAGTCCGTCCGCATCCGCGACTTCGACGGCCGCCATGTAGCGGAAGCTTCCGGCTCCAGCATCCGAATGGGTGCAGACGCCATAGGCGACGTTGCCGCGCTGGCCCGGAATATGACCGAAGTGGCTATTGAAGCGCTGCCAGAGCGAGGGAATGCCTTCGGTGCGATCGTAGGCATAGGTTTCTTCAAGGCCGGCGAGGAGCAGGGCAGGGCCCTCCTCGAAGCGCGGCGGTTCGATCTTCTGATTGCGCGTATCGTCCATCCTGATGGGCTCCACAAGTTCGATATTGCAGACATGCCTCTGCTTGCGCACCGACTCGGGCGTGACCCCGAATTGCTCGCGAAAGGCGCGGGTGAATGCCTCGTGCGAGCCATAGCCCGCGTCGAGGGCCGCCTCGAGAATGGTGGAGTTGCCGTCGGCAAGGCGAAGCGCCGCCGAACTCAGGCGGCGTCCGCGGATATAGGCACTGATCGAATGGCCGGTCGCGAGGCCAAAGACGCGTGATAGATGATAGCGCGACAGGCCGGCGGCGTCGGCAATCCGCTCCAGTGAGATATCCTTGGCGAAATGGCTTTCGATGAACCAGATCGCCCGTCCGATGGCACTCATGTTCACTCCCGTGGCAAGCGACCTAGCTCTTACGGATTCATAGGAGGACGCGTTTGATCGCGGTTGCTGGATTTTAATCGGCACGGCCTGCCGACGGCAAATTCGCCTTCTGGATTTCCCGATTGTGCAGGCTGGACGAACGGGGTCCGCGTCCTACATCCGCCGTCATGGCAACGACCGGTCCTCTCTTTCGTGGCATCAATGTGGTCTCGATTTCGGTGACCGACCTTGATGGTGCCCGCGCGTTCTATGGGGAGGTGCTCGGATTCGGGCCGCCGCTCTACGATCTGCCCGAAGCGGGCTGGATCGAATTCTCCGCCGGCGGCGTGGACGGCAACGTTTCGGTGACGTTGGCGGAGAGCGGCTGGACGCCCTCGACGGGGACGACGCTCGTCTTGAATGTCGAGGACTGCCATGCGGCGGTCGAGGAGCTGCGGCGCCGCGGTGTCCGGAGCGAGGATGCGCAGGTCTTTCCCGGCTTCGTCACCTTTGCGAGCTTCTACGATCCCTTCGGCAATCGCATGCAGATGTGCAGCCCGGCTTAAGATTTCTGATCAGCGCGCTGCCCGTAGGCGGCCATGAAAACACGGATGGCCGAGGCGACGTTCTTTTCGATCTGTTCGGGCGGAACCGCATCACACATCCCGAAGAGACGGCCCTTGAACAGGCCGGCCATACAGAGTTCTATGAACTGCTTGGCGGCCAGTTCCGTATCGTCGATCGACAGCCTGCCTGCCGCTTTCTGCTGGTCGAGATAGGCCTTCAGCACCGTGTAGCCGTTTTCGGGCGTTGCGGTGAAGAAACGCTGCGCTAGCCGCGGCATGCGGTCGATCACGCCGAGCACGGTCCGCATGGCCCGGATTGTGTAATCCGATGTCACGCTGGTAACGAGCGTGACGGCGAAATCGTGTAGCGCTTCCTCGATGGGCTCGATGTCGTTCAGCGACTGCTTGATGCTGTTGACGATGCGGCTGCGTTCGCGCGCGATCAGGGCTTCGAACAGATCTTCCTTGTTCTCGAAGTAGACATAGAGCGTGCCCTTAGATACGCCTGCCTCGCGGGTGATGTCGTTCATGCTGGCGGCATCGAAATTGCTGCGCATGAAGACACGCTTGGCGCCTTCAAGAATCTGCTCGCGTTTGACCGGATCCTCGCCGGCGACGCGGCGGCCGCCACTCGAAGGCTGCTGTTCCGGCTGCAGGGACCTTTCCTGCCGTGCACTTTTCGCTGACGTCATGATTACCCGGACGTTTCCACTCCTGTAGATCACGGTGGATTTAAGAACTCGCTCCGACCCATTAGCGTGACCGTTTCAATAAAAAGCAACGGGTGCGGAATTGGATCCGCATTTATTTCAGCCCGCGGCAAGCGTTTCGAACCGCTCGGTTCGATTTGCTCTTGATATGCGCTGCGAAAGGGATTATGTCAAGGCTAATCGAACCGAACGGTTCAGTTCAATTTAGCTAATTTAGCCGAAACAGGTGTCTCATGTCCCCTTCCAGCACCTCCAGTGCCGCGCGCGTCCGTCCTGTCGGTGACGATTTCGAGGCCGTCGAAGTTCCCACCACCGAGGCCAAGGCACCCGCAGCAGAGGCGCCGGCGGTGACGGAGCCTTCGGCCGCTGAGGCTGCCGCTCCCGCCAAGAAACGCCGCAAGCCGATCCTTCCGGCAATCGGGCTGGCGCTGCTCGCCGCCGGCGCCTGGTACGGCTACGACTGGTGGACCAATGGCCGCTTCATGGTTTCGACCGACGATGCCTATATCGAGGGCGACATCGCGACGATCTCTCCGAAGGTCTCCGGTTATGTTGCCAAGGTCGACGTCGTCGCCAACCAGCACGTGAAGGCCGGCGACCCGCTCGTCACGCTCGAGGACGGCGATTACCGGATCGCGGCGGAACAGGCCGAGGCGCAGATCGCCACGCAGAAGCTGGCGCTCAGCCGTTTCGACGCGCAGATCGCGGGTGCGGAGGCGAGCCTGAATCAGGCCGAGGCGCAGAAAAGGGCCTTCGAGGCGACCGTCCGCGGCGCCGAACTGACCCAGAAGCGCGCCAGCGACCTGCAAGCCTTCGGAACGGACGCTTCGCGCGACAGCGCCCAAGTCGCGCTCGACCAGGCGAATGCGAATCTCGTCGGCGCGGAGGCAAATATCGCCGCCGCCAAGGCCAATATCACCGTGCTCCAAGCGCAGCGCGCGGAATCGGAAAGCACGATCCGTTCGCTGGAACTGGCGCGCGACAAGGCGAATCGCGACCTCGGCTTCACCGTGCTCAAGGCGCCCTATGACGGCGTCATCGGCAATGTCGCCGTCCAAGTCGGCGACCTCGTCTCGGCCGGGCAGCGGCTTGCGGCCCTCGTGCCGGTGGACCAGCTCTATATCGACGCCAACTTCAAGGAAACGCAGATCTCCCATCTGGTCCCCGGCTCCAAGGTTAAGGTCCATGTGGATGCCTATGACGAGCACACGATCGAAGGCACCGTCGCATCGATCTCGCCGGCCTCCGGCTCGGTCTTCTCGCTGCTGCCGGCGGAAAACGCCACCGGCAACTTTACCAAGATCATCCAGCGCGTGCCGGTTCGGATCACGCTCCCGGCCGATGCGCTCGCCAAAGGCAACCTCAGGGCGGGGCTGAGCGTCGTCGTCGACGTCGATACCCGCACGGCGCCGGACGCCACGAAGGTCGCCGAGGCGAAGTAAGCGCGCGAAGGAGTAGCGGACATGGCTTCGACGGCAACAGCGAGCCCGGCGGCGACAGGCGGCGCCGGGGCAGAGGAGCGCATGGATCCGCGGCGGCTCATCGCGTTTCTCGCGATGGTCGTCGGCATGTTCATGGCGATCCTCGACATCCAGATCGTCTCGGCCTCGCTTGCCGAAATCCAGGCGGGACTTTCCGCCAGATCGGACGAGATCGGCTGGGTGCAGACCTCCTATCTGATTGCCGAAGTCATTATGATCCCGCTGTCGGGAACGCTCGCGCGGATCGTTTCGACGCGCGTGCTCTTCTCCGTCGCCGCCGCCGGCTTCACCGCCTCGAGTGCGTTAGCGGCAACCGCCACCAATATCGACCAGATGATCGTCTATCGGGCGATCCAGGGCTTCATCGGCGGCGGCATGATCCCGTCGGTCTTCGCGGCCGCCTTCACGATCTTCCCGCCGTCGAAGCGCAACATCGTGTCGCCGATCATCGGCCTCATTGCCACGCTCGCGCCGACCATCGGCCCGACTGTCGGCGGCTATCTGAGCCACACCTTCTCCTGGCACTGGCTGTTCCTCGTCAACGTCATTCCCGGCATCGTCGTCGCGACGCTCACCTGGATTTTCATCGACTTCGACGAACCGGAACTCGGCCTCATCAAGAAGTTCGACTGGTGGGGGCTGTTCTCGATGGCGGTCTTCCTCGGTTCGCTCGAATATGTGCTCGAGGAAGGCAATGCCAACGATTGGTTCAACGACGACCATATCGTCATGGGGGCGGTCGCCACGGCTGTCGCCGCCGCGATATTCTTCTACCGGGCGTTCAAAGTCGAGTTTCCGGTGGTCGATCTCCGCGCCTTCGCCAATCGAAATTTCACCTTCGGCTCGCTGTTCTCCTTCGTGATGGGCATCGGCCTCTATGGCCTCACCTATCTCTATCCGCTCTATCTCGGGCGCATCCGCGGCTATGATTCGCTGATGATCGGCGAGACCATGTTCGTCTCCGGCCTCGCCATGTTTCTGACGGCGCCGGTCGCGGGCTTCCTCGCCGGCAGGCTCGACCCGCGGGTGATGATGACGATCGGGTTCACGGGCTTTGCGGCAGGCACGTGGACGATGAGCCAGCTGACGGCGGATTGGGATTTCTGGGAACTGCTCGTCCCGCAGATCCTGCGCGGCTGCTCGCTGATGCTCTGCATGGTGCCGATCAACAACATCGCGCTCGGCACGCTGCCGCCGGCACGGATCCGCAACGCGTCCGGTCTCTTCAACCTGACGCGCAACCTCGGCGGCGCCGTAGGCCTGGCGATCATCAACACGATCCTGACCCAGCGCCAGGATCTCCACTATGCCCGTCTGGCGGAGCATATCCAGTGGGGCAGTCCGGAGGCGGTCGATCGGTTGAACAACATAGCATCGAACTTCGACGCTTACGGCCTCGACGGCGCGACCGCTGCCGTCAAGCAACTGGCCCAGATGGTTCAGCAGCAGGCGGTGATCCTGTCCTTCATCGACGTGTTCCTGATCTTGACCGTCCTGTTCCTGGGGATGGTGCTCGGCGTGCTGATGATCAAGAAGCCGGAGGGCGCCGGCTCGGGAGGCGGCGGGCACTGAGGCGGGAGAACGAGAGCCGGCTTTCTGCTCCAGACTGCCCTCATCCTGATGCCGCGACCTTCTCACCGCGCAGTGAGAAGGGGCTCGTGGCGAGCGCCTTCAGCGCGAATGCATGCTTTACGCTCTGAAAACCTTGCGGCACTATTCCGGCCGTCCTTGAGTCGTCGCATCGACCAAGGTGCTGGGCAGGCGATGATCGACAATCCATTCCTTAACCCCTCCAGGCGGAGATTTCTTGCCGGTACGGCTGGTCTAGGCCTTTCGCTGATCGCAGGCGGCGGGCGTGCCGCAGCACGGCCACCGGTCGATGCCACATTCGTCTTTTCCAATGACATCCATGCCTGCCTCGTCTCGACGGAAGGCCTTGCGCCGAATTGCGAGCAGGAGGGCAAGACCGATGCCAATCTGTTGCGCCACATTGCGGCGCTCAACGGACTTCCGGGACAGCACTGGCCGCAAGCAATCGACGGCAGGCCGAGCGGTCTTGCCAGCGCCGGCGCGAAGATTGCCCGGCCGTTCGGCTTGGTGCTCGGCGGCGATATTACCGACGACGGCGGCGGCCAGGTCCGCGAGCCGAGAGAAGGGCGGCAGCTGCAACAGTTTCAGAGCCGCTACGAGCATGGCGTCGGGCCGCATCACATCCACTATCCCGTCTATGTCGGGCTTGGAAATCATGATCTCGATCAGGACGGCGCGCCGCCGAACGTCGACTGGTACCGTCGCGAGCTGCGCGATTATGTGGAACTCACCCATCGCCGGTCGGTTTTCTACAGACCCCCGGTGCCGGTGACCAATTACGATCCGCTCTCGGACAATTACTCCTGGGACTGGGGCGGTCTCCATCTCGTGCAATTGCAGCGCTTCGGCGGCGACGAGAACAAGGGTGCGGTGAGCGGCCTGCCGTGGCTGAAGCGCGATCTCGCGACCTATGCCGCCGATGGGCGCCCGGTCGTCTTGTTCCAGCATTACGGTTGGGACGCGTTTTCGACCGAGGTGTGGGACGCTGCGGCAAAGACGTTCGACGCTCAGGGCGACGGCGAGCCGCATTGGTGGAGCCCCGGCGAGCGCGATGCGCTGCTCGCGGCGCTCAAGGGCTACAACGTCGTCGGACTCTTCCATGGCCACGAACATGACCGGGTGATGGCCTACAGCGCCGGCGACATCGACATCTTCAAGCCAAAGGCGGCCTATCTCGGCGGCTTCGCGCTGGTCCGGGTTACCGACAAGTTCCTGGACGTCGTGTTCGGAGAGGCGAGTGGCGAGGCGGGTCACGCCGCTTTCACGCATGCGTTCAGCAGGCGTTTCGACTGAGGCTTGACGCCCATTTTTCAAAGGCTTTGTCGCGCCTTCGAAATTTTTGATTTACGTACATCAAGACTTCCTTTAAGGGCTTTCCGCGAGGAGGAACGCATGCGACCGACCGTTCACGATATCGCCGCTGAAGCCGGCGTCAGCCTGGCGACCGTCGACCGCGTTCTGAACAACCGTCCGGGCGTTCGGTCGGTCACGCGCGACAAGGTCGAGCAGGCGATCGCGACGCTCGGTTATGTGCGCGACGTTGCCGCGGCCAATCTCGCCAAGGGCCGCAGCTATTCGCTGATTTTCATCCTGCCGGCCGGCGAAAATTCCTTCATGCGCGGGCTCGAGGCCGAGGTGAGGGCCGCCAAGGCGCATCTGGCAGCGGAGCGGACGGAAATCGCGATCCTCTGTGTTCCCGCTTTCGACCCGCGTGCTCTGGCGGATGCCCTTTCCGAGGCGCGCCGGCAGCGGCCCGCCGGCGTCGCCGTCGTTGCCGTCGATGCCCCGGAGGTGGTGCAGTCCGTAAGAGAACTGCGCGAGGACGGGATTGCCGTGGTCACGCTCGTCTCGGACCTGCCGGGATCGACACGGGATCACTTTGCCGGCGTCGACAATATCGCTGCCGGGCGCACCGCCGGAAACCTGATGGGCCGCTTCCTGGGTGATCGGACCGGGCCGGTTGCGGTGGTAGCGGGCTCGATGCTCGTGCGCGACCATCGGGAGCGGCTGGAAGGCTTTCAGGCGGTGATGCGCCAATGCTTCCAAACCCGTTTGCTATTGCCTGTCGTCGAGGGGCAGGACGATGCGGCCCTCGTCGAGAAACTCGTCGGCGATCTCATCGGGTGCCATCCGGATCTGGTCGGAGTCTACAGTCTCGGCGCCGGCAATCGCGGTCTCGTCGCCGCGCTGGAGAAGGCGGGCAGGGCCAAGGCGGTCTGTGCAATCGCCCACGAACTGACGCCCCACAGCCGCGCGGCTCTCCTTTCCGGAACCATCGATGTCCTGCTCAACCAGGATGCGGGCCACGAGGTCAGGAGTGCGATCCGGGTGCTGAAGGCGAAGGCCGACGGGCTGCCGGTGTTCGAGGCCCAGGAACGCATTCGCATCGACATTTTCCTGAAGGACAACCTGCCGATCGAGCAGGCATAGGAGGCACGAATGTATCTCGGACTGGATCTCGGCACGTCCGGCGTCAAGGCCATGCTGATCGACGGCGAGCAGCAGATCATCGGCTCCGCCTCGGCTGCGCTCGAGGTGTCGCGGCCGCATCCCGGCTGGTCCGAGCAGGACCCGGCCGACTGGCTGCGTGCGACGGAAGAGGCGATCGCCGGGCTGAAGGCGGCGCATCCGCATGCCCTTGCGGCGGTCCGCGGCATCGGCCTTTCGGGGCAGATGCACGGCGCGACGCTGCTGGGCGAGGACGATGCGGTGCTTCGCCCCTGCATCCTCTGGAACGATACGCGCAGCTTCCGCCAGGCAGCCGCGCTCGATGGCGATCCACAATTCCGGACGCTGACCGGCAATATCGTCTTTCCGGGCTTTACCGCGCCGAAGCTCGCCTGGGTGCGCGAGAACGAGCCCGAGACTTTTGCCAAGCTGCGCTGGGTGCTTCTGCCCAAGGACTATCTCCGCCTGTGGCTGACCGGCGAGCACATGTCGGAAATGTCCGATTCCGCTGGCACCGCCTGGCTCGACACGGGCAAGCGCCGGTGGTCTGAAAGACTGCTTGCCGCAACGCATCTCGAGGAACGGCAGATGCCGGATCTGGTCGAGGGCACGGACAGCGCGGGCACGCTCAGGCCGGAACTTGCCGCTCGCTGGGGCATGGGGCCGGGGATCGTCATTGCCGGCGGCGCCGGCGACAATGCGGCGTCCGCCTGCGGCATGGGCACGGTCGGCGAGGGGCAGGCCTTTGTCTCGCTCGGCACCTCCGGCGTGCTGTTCGCCGCCAATGCCAGCTATCTTCCCAATCCGGAAAGCGCAGTTCATGCCTTCTGCCACGCGCTCCCGAATACCTGGCACCAGATGGGCGTGATCCTCTCGGCGACCGATGCGCTGAATTGGCATTCGGGCATTACAGGAAGAAGTGCCGCCGACCTGACGGGCGAGCTCGGCGACACGCTAAAGGCGCCAGGTTCCGTTTCGTTCCTTCCCTATCTCTCCGGCGAACGCACGCCACACAATGATGCGGCGATCCGCGGCGTCTTTTCCGGCCTTGGCCACGAGAGCTCCCGCGCCGCGCTGACCCAGGCGGTGCTCGAAGGCGTGTCCTTCGCGATCCGCGACAGCCTGGAAGCATTGCGCGCCGCCGGTACGACGCTTGATCGCGTCACGGCGATCGGCGGCGGCTCGCGGTCGCGCTACTGGCTGAAGTCGATCGCAACCGCGCTCGCCCTGCCGGTCGACCTGCCAGCAGATGGTGATTTCGGTGCCGCCTTCGGGGCGGCCCGGCTCGGGCTGATCGCCGCCACCGTCGCCGACCCGGTAGCGACCTGCTCTGCGCCGGCGACGGCGGAGACCATTGCGCCGGACGCTTCGCTGGTGGCGGCCTATGAGGACGCCTACCAGCGCTACCGCCGGCTTTACCCCGCCATCAAGGGAGCGACGATTTAGCCAAGCCCAGTCGGGCCGGCACCGCCGGCCGCATCCGAACCTGATATGAAAACGATTACTTTCCACGAAATCGCCGGGTTCCGCACAAGCGGGCCGGCAACAGCCCAGGATAGGAGACAGCCGTGAGCACCGGGTTTTTCGGCGATATCGCCAAGATCAAATATGAGGGACCGGAGAGCACGAACCCGCTCGCCTTCCGTCACTACAATGCCGACGAGGTCGTCCTCGGCAAGCGGATGGAAGACCATCTGCGCTTCGCCGTCGCCTATTGGCACAGCTTCGTCTGGCCGGGTGGCGACCCGTTCGGCGGGCAGACCTTCGAACGTCCTTGGTTCAAGGACTCGATGGAGGCGGCGAAGCTGAAGGCCGACGTCGCCTTCGAGTTCTTCCAGCTTCTCGGCGTGCCCTTCTATTGCTTCCATGACGCCGACGTGCGCCCGGAGGGCAAGAACTTCGCTGAAAACACCAGCAATCTCGAAGAGATCGTCGATCATTTCGCCAGGAAGCAGGCCGAGACCGGCGTCAAGCTGCTCTGGGGGACGGCGAATCTATTCTCGAACCGCCGCTATATGGGCGGTGCCGCGACCAACCCGGATCCGGACGTCTTCGCCTTCGCCGCGGCAACCGTGAAGACCTGCATCGACGCGACGCAGAAGCTCGGTGGCGAGAACTACGTGCTCTGGGGCGGGCGCGAGGGCTATGAGACGCTGCTCAACACCGACCTGAAGCGCGAGCTCGACCAGCTCGGCCGCTTCGTCAACCTCGTCGTCGAATACAAGCACAAGATCGGCTTCAAGGGCACGATCCTGATCGAGCCGAAGCCGCAGGAGCCGACCAAGCATCAGTACGATTTCGACGTCGCGACCGTTTACGGCTTCCTGAAAAAGTACGGCCTCGAGAACGAGGTGAAGGTCAATATCGAGCAGGGCCACGCGATCCTGGCCGGCCATTCTTTCGAGCACGAGCTGGCGCTCGCCAACGCGCTCGGCATCTTCGGCTCGATCGACATGAACCGCAACGACTACCAGTCCGGCTGGGACACCGACCAGTTCCCCAACAATGTGCCGGAAATGGCGCTCGCCTATTATCATGTGCTCGCAGGCGGTGGCTTCAAGACCGGCGGCACCAATTTCGACGCGAAGCTGCGCCGCCAGTCGATCGATCCGGAAGACCTCTTGATCGGTCATATCGGCGGCATGGACTGCTGCGCCCGCGGTCTCAAGGCGGCGGCGAAGATGATCGAGGACAAGGCGCTCTCCGCACCGCTCGAAAAGCGCTATGCCGGCTGGAAGGTACCGGAGGCGAACAAGATGCTCGAAGGCGGCTTCTCGCTCGAGGAAATCGAGGGCTGGGTGCGCAAGGCCGATCTCAACCCGCAACCGAAGTCCGGCAAGCAGGAGTACCTGGAAAACGTCGTCAATCGCTACGTCTGACCTGGCGATTGGATTACCCGCTGCACTCGCGGATGAATTTTGGCGCCCGCGAGTGCCATTCAAAAGCTCTTCGCGACAGGGCAGAAGCCCATTGCCCCTCGCGAAGAATCTGCTAGTTTCTCGCTCCTGCAACGTTGCAGGTATTATAAGATATCCCGAAAATTGCGGGGCGAAGCGCTTGAATACCACTCAACCGGCAGGCCGGTGTTTCAGAAAACCGATCCACTAGGGAGGAATTTTGCATGAAGACCATCAAGGGACCGGGGCTTTTTCTTGCGCAATTCGCCGGTGACGCGGCGCCCTTCAATTCCTGGGATTCAATTACGAAATGGGCGGCCGATTGCGGCTACAAGGGCGTACAGGTCCCGAGCTGGGACGGTCGGCTCTTCGACCTGAAGAGGGCGGCTGAATCGAAGGCCTATTGCGACGAGATCGCCGGCAAGGCGCGCGACAACGGCATCGAGATCACCGAGCTCTCGACCCATCTGCAGGGCCAGCTGGTGGCCGTGCATCCTGCCTATGACGAGGCCTTCGACGGCTTCGCCGTGCCGGAAGTGCGCGGCAATCCGAAAGCGCGCCAGCAATGGGCGGTCGAACAGGTGAAGCTGGCGCTGACCGCTTCCAGGAATCTCGGCCTGGACGCGATGGCGAGCTTCTCCGGCGCCCTCGCCTGGCCCTTCTTCTACCCCTGGCCGCAGCGACCGGCAGGGCTGGTCGAGACTGCCTTCGACGAGCTTGCCCGTCGCTGGAAGCCGATCCTCGACCATGCGGAGGAGTGCGGCGTCGATGTCTGCTACGAGATCCATCCGGGCGAGGATTTGCACGACGGCATCACCTACGAGATGTTCCTGGAGCGAACCGGCAACCATGCCCGAGCCTGCATGCTCTACGATCCGTCGCACTACGTCCTGCAGTGCCTCGACTATCTCGACAATATCGACATCTACAAGGACCGCATCCGGATGTTCCACGTCAAGGATGCGGAGTTCAACCCGACCGGCCGGCAGGGCGTCTATGGCGGCTATCAGGGCTGGGTGAACCGCGCCGGCCGCTTCCGCTCGCTCGGCGACGGCCAGGTCGATTTCGGCGCAGTCTTCTCGAAAATGGCCGCGAATGATTTCGCCGGCTGGGCGGTGGTCGAGTGGGAATGCGCGCTGAAGCATCCGGAAGACGGCGCGCGCGAGGGCGCGGACTTCGTCAAGGCGCATATCATCCGCGTCACCGAAAAGGCCTTCGACGATTTTGCCGATAGCGGCACGGACGAGGCGGCGAACCGGCGGATGTTGGGTATTTAAGGAACAAAACCCCGCCCCACCCCCTCCCCACAAGGGGGAGGGCTTTCGGGCTGCTCCCTCCGTCTCCACCTGCGACATCTCCGCTTGCGAATCTGTCGAGTTGGGAATGGAACGGAGGCGGCAGTTCAAGCCCCTCCGCCTTGTGGGAAGGGGTTGGGGAGGGGCACAGGCGGATACTTCGCCAAACAGCTAGTTTCAGGAGAGAAAGCACGATGGCAATCGAGGGAAGCAGTTCGGAATCTCGTCAGAAGCGGATACGGCTCGGCATGGTCGGCGGCGGCTCGGGCGCCTTCATCGGCGCGGTGCACCGGATCGCGGCGCGGCTCGACGACCACTATGAACTGGTGGCCGGCGCTCTGTCGTCGACGCCCGAGAAGGCGCAGGCCTCAGGCCGCGAGCTCGGGCTAGACTCGGCGCGCGTCTACTCGGATTTCAAGGAAATGGCGATCCGAGAGGCGAAGCTCAAGAACGGCATCGAAGCGGTGGCGATCGTCACGCCGAACCATGTGCACTATGCTGCCGCCAAGGAGTTCCTGAAGCGCGGCATCCACGTCATCTGCGACAAGCCGCTAACCTCGACGTTTGCCGACGCGAAGAAGCTGAAGAAGGCGGCGGAGGACAGCGACGCGCTCTTCGTGCTGACGCATAACTACACCGGTTACCCGATGGTGCGGCAGGCGCGCGAAATGATCGCCAACGGCGAGATCGGCGCCGTCCGGCTGGTGCAGATGGAATATCCACAGGACTGGCTGACGGAAAATATCGAGCAGTCCGGCCAGAAGCAGGCGGCGTGGCGGACCGACCCGGCACGCTCCGGAGCCGGCGGCTCGACCGGCGATATCGGCACCCATGCCTATAATCTCGGCTGCTTCGTCTCCGGTCTCGAACTCGACGAACTGTCGGCCGATCTCGACAGTTTCGTCGGCGGTCGCCAGCTCGACGACAACGCCCATGTGATGCTGCGCTTCAAGGAGAAGGACGGTGCGCGGGCGAAGGGCATGCTGTGGTGCAGCCAGGTGGCGCCCGGCCACGAGAACGGCCTGATGGTGCGCGTCTACGGCACCAAGGGTGGTCTCGAATGGACGCAGAAGGACCCGAACTATCTCTGGCATACCCCGTTCGGCGAGCCGAAGCGGCTGCTGACGCGCGCCGGAGCCGGCGCCTCGGCGGCAGGGGCTCGGGTTTCGCGCATTCCGTCGGGCCACCCGGAAGGCTATCTCGAAGGCTTCGCCAATATCTACACGGAGGCCGCCCGCGCCATTTACGCCAGGCGAAACGGCGAGACCGTGGATCCGGCTGTCACATATCCGACGATAGACGATGGCATGAAGGGCATGGTCTTCGTCGATGCCTGCGTACGCTCGTCGCAGCGCAACGGCGCCTGGATCAAGGTCTGAGCCGCATCCGGCAAGTTCAGGAAAGGGCGGGGGTGCACCTCGCCCTTTTTTGTCGGGGTTGACATTTGCTGCGGCAGCTTTAGGCCACGCTCACGAACGAGAGCGGCATGGAAGACGCCTGTCTTTTCGCGCGCCCCGCTCTCCCATTGGAAACGAATGCAGCCGCGCCCCTTCCGACGCGCTGTGCAGACGACGGGACAATAACGATGATCGAAGCCAAGAAACTCGCAGAACGATTTCCGGGCGACTTCGTCTTCGGCGTGGCCACCGCCTCCTTCCAGATCGAGGGCGCCAGCAAGGCCGACGGGCGCAAGCCGTCCATCTGGGACGCCTTCTCCAGCATGCCGGGCCGCGTCTTCGAGCGCCACAATGGCGACGTCGCTTGCGACCATTACAATCGCCTGGAACAGGATCTCGATCTCATCAAGAGCCTCAGCGTCGAGGCCTACCGCTTCTCGATCGCCTGGCCGCGCATCATTCCGGAGGGCACCGGGCCGATCAACGAGAAGGGGCTCGACTTCTATGACCGCCTAGTCGATGGCCTGAAGGCCCGCGGCATCAAGGCCTTTGCGACGCTCTACCATTGGGACCTGCCGCTGGCGCTGATGGGCGACGGCGGCTGGACGGCGCGGACGACCGCCTATGCCTACCAGCGCTATGCGAAGACGGTGATCGCCCGGCTCGGTGACCGGCTCGATGCGGTGGCGACCTTCAACGAGCCGTGGTGCTCGGTGTGGCTCAGCCATCTCTACGGCATTCATGCGCCGGGCGAGCGCAATATGGATGCGGCGCTCGCCGCACTGCATTTCACCAATCTCGCCCACGGCCTTGGCGTCGCTGTGATCCGCTCCGAAAAGCCGGACCTGCCGGTCGGCATCGTCATCAACGCTCACCCGGTCTGTCCCGGCAGCGACAGCGCCGAGGACAAGGCCGCGGCCGAGCGCGCCTTCGATTTCCACAACGGCGTCTTCTTCGGGCCGATCTTCAAGGGCGAGTACCCGGAGGGCTTCCTCTCGGCGCTCGGGTCCCGCATGCCGCTGATCGAGGACGGCGACATGACGACGATCGCCCAGCCGCTCGACTGGTGGGGCCTCAACTACTACACGCCGATGCGCGTTTCGCATGATCCGGCCGCCGGTGCCGAATATCCGGCAACGGTCAATGCGAAGCCGGTGAGCGAGGTGAAGACCGATATCGGTTGGGAGGTCTATGCGCCGGCGCTCGGGGCGCTGGTGGAAACCCTCAACGCCCGCTATACGCTTCCGGATTGCTACATCACCGAGAATGGCGCCTGCTACAATATGGGCGTCGAGAACGGCGTCGTCGACGACCAGCCGCGGCTCGACTACATCGCCGACCACCTGTCGGTCACCGCCGACCTGATTGCCAAGGGCTATCCGATGCGCGGCTATTTCGCCTGGAGCCTCATGGACAATTTCGAATGGGCGGAAGGCTATCGCATGCGCTTCGGCATCGTCCACGTGGACTACGAGACTCAGGCCCGCACGATCAAGAAGAGCGGCCACTGGTATAAGGCGCTCGCGGAGCAGTTTCCGAAGGGCAACCATAAGCCGGCCTGACTCCCAGCGCCGCACTGCGGGCGCAATCGTTCTACATAAAAAGAGTAGACTTTTGCGCCGGGCTCCCGCGTTAGGAAAAATCGTGCCTGTGAAACGGGAGGGGCGAAGGGCATAACAACCTAGACGAGGCGGCATGGCAGCCATGCCGCACGCGACCTTGAACCGACCGGTTGCCCGATGATAGAGAATTGCTCCCCGTTCCGAATGCGTTGTCGCAGGTCCGAGTGACCCGACACGCCTCCCGTCCAGCAACGTGACAGGGACGAGAGTTTCGAACATCCGAGAGCATCATGTATCCTGACATCCCTGTGATCCCTCCTGCGGAGGCGACCGGACAATGACCGTTTCAACTTCCCCTATTGAGACCGGGGATGCCGCCGTCGTCTTCGACGGCGTTTCCAAGCGCTTCGCGGCCTCCGGCCAAAGCGCTGCCTTCACGGCGCTGAACGACGTCAGCCTGACGGTTGGTCGCGGCTCGATCACCGGTATCATCGGCCGCTCCGGCGCCGGCAAGTCGACGCTAATCCGGCTGGTCAACGGCCTCGAGAAGCCGACAACCGGCAAGGTGCTCGTCGACGGCGTCGATGTCGGCGCACTCGACGAGGCGTCATTGCGCGACCTTCGACGCTCGGTCGGGATGATCTTCCAGCACTTCAACCTGCTTTCGTCGCGGACCGTTTTCGGCAATGTGGCGCTGCCGCTGGAGATCGCCGGCATGGATAGGCGGGCGATCGATGAGCGCGTGCGACCGCTCCTCGACCTCGTCGGTCTCGCCGACAAGCACGGCCGCTACCCGGCCGAGCTTTCCGGCGGCCAGAAGCAGCGCATCGGCATCGCCCGGGCGCTGGCGACCGAGCCGAAGCTGCTGCTTTCGGACGAGGCGACCTCGGCGCTTGATCCGGAAACGACGCAATCGATCCTCGAACTGCTGAAGCGCATCAATGCCGAACTGGGTCTGACGGTGCTGCTGATTACCCACGAAATGGAGGTGGTGAAGGCGGTCACCTCGGACGTGGCGGTGATCGACAAGGGCGAGATCGTCGAGCGCGGCCACACCTTCGACGTCTTCACCCATCCGAAGCACGAAACGACGCGGGCCCTTCTATCCGGACTGCCGGGCTCGAAGCTGCCGGAAGCCGTTGCAAGGGACATCAGGCCCGCTGCAGCGGCTGGCGACCGGGTCGTCGTGCGGCTGACTTTCTTCGGCGCGGCGGCCGAGCGGCCGCTGATCTCCCGGCTCATCCAGTCGATCGGCGCAGAGGTCAATATCATCGCCGGCACGATCGATGAGATCGGCGGCAAGCCCTATGGCTCGCTGGTCGTCGCCTATGGCGCGGATCCGGAAACCGCGGGGAGGGCGGATCGGTTCTTCGCCGAGAACGGCCTGGTGACGGAGGTGCTTGGCTATGTCGCCTGATCTTCTCATGCTCATCGGCAAGGCCACGCTCGACACGCTTCGCATGGTGGCGATCGCCGGTTTCGTCGGCGCGCTGATCGGCCTGCCGATCGGCATCTTCCTCGCCACCAGCGGCAAGGGCGAACTCTTTCCGGCACCCAATGTCAACCGCGCCGTCGGTCTTATCGTCAACGCCACGCGTTCGACGCCCTTCATCATTCTCGTCGTGGCGATCATACCGTTCACGCGGCTCGTCACCGGCACCTCGATCGGCACCAAGGCGGCGATCGTGCCGCTGACCATCGCGACCATCCCGTTCTTCGCCCGCCTCGTCGAGGCGGCGATCCGTGACGTCGACAGGGGGCTGATCGAGGCGGCCCGCGCCATGGGCGCCACGCCGATGCAGATCGTCTTCAAGGTGCTGCTCGCCGAGGCCCGGCCGGCGCTGACGCTGGCGCTCACCATGACCATCGTGAGCCTCATCGGCTATTCGGCAATGGTCGGCGCCGTCGGCGGCGGCGGCCTCGGCGATCTCGGCATTCGCTACGGCTACCAGCGCTTCATGCCCGACGTGATGCTGATCGTCGTCATCGTGCTGATCGTCTTGGTGCAGCTCGTGCAGAGCGCCGGCGACCGCCTGGCGCGCCGCTTCGACAAGCGCAGCCGCAAGACCTGACCCTTCCTCCCACACGCGACTTCCTTCAGATAACAAGGAGCCTCCCATGAAGAAAATCCTCCTCGCAGCATCGCTCGCCCTTGCCTTTGCGGCCGGGGCGGCCAACGCCGAAACCATCAAGGTCGGCGTGACACCCGGCCCACACGCCCAGATCATGGAAAAGGTCAAGGAAGTGGCGGCCGGCAAGGGCCTCGACATCGAGATCCTCGAATTCTCCGATTACGTCGTGCCGAACCAGGCGCTCGCCGATGGCGAGCTCAACGCCAACTCCTTCCAGCACAAGCCCTATCTCGACAATCAGGTCGCCGACCGCGGCTACGACATCGTCAGCGTCGCCTATACCGTCAACTTCCCGATGGGGGTCTATTCGAAGAAGGTGAACAGCCTCGAAGAGCTTGCCGAGGGTGCGACGGTCGCGATCCCGAACGACCCGACCAATGGCGGCCGGGCGCTGCTGATCCTCGCCGACAAGGGGCTGATCAAGCTTAAGGAAGGCGCCGGTCTCAAGGTCGGCCCCGCCGATGTGGCCGAAAACCCGAAGAACTTCACCTTCGCCGAACTCGATGCGGCCCAGCTTCCGCGCTCGCTCGATGATGTCGACGCTGCCGTCATCAACACCAACTATGCGCTCGAAGCCGGACTCGACCCGTCCAAGGACCCGATCGCCCGCGAAGGCGAGAAGGCGCCCTATGTCAATATCATCGCCGTCAACGGCAAGGACAAGGACGCGCCCTGGGTCAAGACGCTGATCGACGCCTACCACAACGACACGGTGAAGGCGTTCGTCAACGAGACCTTCAAGGGCTCGGTCATCGCCGGCTGGTGACCGCGGAATATCCCGAGGGCTGGCCCTCTCCCCGGGGCGAGGGGGTTCAGGAAGTGTCCATGCAAAGCCGCGCGTCCTGACGCGCGGCTTCCATTGATTGACGCAGGCGCAGCGCTATTCTTCCCGCTTTCGAGGAGGAAAGCACATGAAGGGTGGATGTCTGTGCGGTGCCGTGCGTTACGAGGCGAAGGGGCCACCGATCTATTCCGGGTTTTGCCATTGTCGCGATTGCCAGCGGGCAACCGGCACCGGCCATTGCTGCTACATGATTTTTTCGCGCGCCGATGTGGAGTTCACCGGCGAGCTCAAGCCCTATTCGAAATTTGCCGAGAACGGCAATGTCACGCTCAGGCATTTCTGCGTCACATGCGGCAGCCAGATATTCGGCTCCGGCCCGCTCGAGGATGATCGATGGACGGTCTATGCCGGGACGCTCGACGATCCTTCGCTGTTCACGCCGACAGATGCGGTCTTCACCCGTAGCCGCCAAGCTTGGGACAGGCTTGCCATTGTGCTTGACGAGTGTGAGACCCTTCCGGGCTGAATGCCGGCAAGTGGTCGAATTGACTTGCGCCACGGGAAGACTTTAATCCGCTGTATGTCCATAGCGCTTTCATCTGTCGACGAATCGCTGCTGTCCGGCGAGCAAGGCGGAGCGGCCGCCTTCGCCATGCGGCTGCTCGTCCGCTTCGCCGAGGCGGTCGGCGCGGAGCGTTTCGTCGACATCGAGGCGGCGCATATCGACGGCTGTCTCTATCTCGGCCAGGTGAGCCTCGACTTCGTCGAGCATCTGGTAAGCCTCGGGGGCCGCGTTCGCGTGCCGACGACGCTCAATGTCGGCTCCGTCGACCTTATCCACCCGGAGCTTTTTCATGGGAGCGACGAGGTCAGCCATGGCGGGGCGCGGCTGATGAGGGCGCATGAGGAGCTCGGCTGCGTGCCGACCTTCACCTGCGCGCCCTATCAAACGATCTTCCGGCCGCGCTTCGGCGCCCAGATCGCCTGGGCCGAATCGAACGCCATCGTCTTTGCAAATTCGGTGCTCGGCGCCCGTACCAATCGCTATGGCGATTTCATCGATCTCTGTTGCGCCTTGACCGGTCGTGCGCCCTATTATGGCCTGCATATCGGCGAGAACCGCCGCGCGCGCATCCTTGTGGAGGTCGAGAGCCTGCCCGAAGAATGGGCGGAAGCGGGGCTCGCCTGCGTCGCCGTCGGACATGCTATCGGCAGGCGCTGCGGCGACCGGGTGCCGGCGATCACCGGCCTGCCGGTCTCGACGAACGAGGACGATCTGAAGGCGCTCGGTGCGGTCGCGGCTTCCGCTGGCGCCGTTGCGCTCTTTCATGCGGTAGGGCTGACGCCGGAGGCGCCGACGATCGAGGCGGCCTTCCAGGGCAGGGCGCCGGAAGAGGTGATCCGGCTGAGGGCGGCGGACCTCCGGGAAACCGTGCACAAGCTTTCGACCGTCCCGGACGGAACCCCATTGACTGCCGTCAGCTTGGGCACGCCGCACTTCTCGCTCTCGGAGTTCGGGCGGCTGATGCCACTGATCGACGGTGCACGGCCGGCGATCGATGTCTATGTCAACACCCACCGGGCGGTGCTCGAGGAACTGCAAAGACGCGGCTGGGAGGAGCGCCTGAGGGAGGCCGGCGTGACGCTGGTCATCGATACCTGCACCTATGTGACGGCGGTAATGCGCGACTTGTCCGGCGCCGTCATGACCAATTCCGGCAAGTGGGCCTATTATGCGCCTGGCAATATCGGCGTCGACGTCGCCTTCGGCCCGCTTGCGGACTGCATCGCATCGGCCCGGGCCGGAAAGGTGGTGCGGCTGTGACGGTGCGGCTCCGGGCAACAACGCTGGTTGCGGGATCGGCGGCGGCGGAAACCCTGGTGCTGTCGGAACCTTTAAGCTTCTGGGGCGGCCTCGACTCGGCGTCCGGCCGGATCATCGACCAGTGGCATCCGCAGAAGAACGCGGTGATGAGCGGCCGCATCCTGGTGATGCGGGCAGGGCGCGGCTCGAGCTCCGGCAGTTCGGTCCTGGCCGAAGCGCTTCGCCGTGGAACCGGTCCGGCCGGCATCGTGCTCTTGGCGCGCGACGCGATCGTCACGGTCGGGGCGATGGTGGCGGCCGAGCTCTATGGAAAGTCCTGTCCGGTGGTCCTCGCCAGCGAGGCCGACTGGATGGCGATCACCGGAGCCGGCTCATTGGCGATCGATACGCAGGACGAAGCGGCGATCGAGATTTGATGCGCCCCGCTGGCAGGAAGAAGGTGCCGGCAGGCGGATGAGTGGCGGACCGGACGGCAACCAATTCAGCTTCCCAAATGCCGCTCGCCGCGTTTCTTCGCCAGGGCGATCTGCCGCTGCCGCTCCCGGTAGCGCTCGCGGTCCTCGTCGGTGCGGATCTCGTGGCAATGGACGCAGGAGACGCCCTCTTCGTGAAGCGTCGACTGCAGGTCCGCCAGAGCCAGAGGCTGGCGGCAGGCGTGGCAGAGCGTATGCTCGCCCTCGGCGAGGCCATGGGTGACGGAGACGCGCTCGTCGAAGACGAAGCAGGCGCCGTCCCAGAGGCTTTCCTCCGCCGGGACTTCCTCGAGATATTTCAGGATGCCGCCTTTGAGGTGATAGACCTCTTCGAAGCCCTCTTCCTTCATGAAGGCGGTCGCCTTCTCGCAGCGGATGCCGCCGGTGCAGTACATGGCGATCTTCGGCTTGTTGTGCAGACCGGTGTTGTTGCGCACCCAGTCGGGAAATTCGCGGAAGGTCTTGGTCTTCGGATCGACGGCACCGCGGAAGAGGCCGATCGCCGTCTCGTAGTCGTTGCGCGTGTCGATGACCAGCGTGTCCGGATCGGAGATCAGCGCGTTCCAGTCCTTCGGCTCCACATAGGTGCCGACCACCTTGTTGGGGTCGATGGTGTCGACGCCCATGGTGACGATCTCCTTCTTCAGCCGCACCTTCATGCGCAGGAAGGGCATGGCCGAGGCCCGGCTTTCCTTGTGCTCGAGACGCGCGAATTCCGGTTGCGCGCGCAGAAAGGCGAGCACCGACGCAATCCCTCCGTCACTGCCGGCGATCGTGCCGTTGATGCCTTCGTGGGCGAGGAGCAGCGTGCCCTTCACGCCGCTGGCGTCGCAGACCGCCTGCAGCGGTTCGCGGAATTCGGCGAAACGCGCGAAGGAAACGAAATGGTATAGCGCGGCCACGAGAAACTGGCCCTGCGCCGCCGGGTGCGGTGTCGTGAACATGTCGGTCATGCGGGACGCAAATACAGCTTTCATCGGCCAAGCGCAATCGCGGCGGGCGGCAACCGAAAGCCCTTACCGGCTATCTCCCTGGTGGATGCACGGTGCACTCCGGCCGGCTGCTCGTTCAGGACTGCCACCGCATGCTCGATCTCGCGAAAGTCCCCGGTAAGACGACGACCCGGACCGAAGGCGCAGGTCATCGTTGCGCGACCAAGAGTCCCTCGGTGGCAAGCGCCTGGTTGGAATAGCGGCGGTCGCCGGTAATCTCTCGTCCGACCCAGGAGGGCAGGGCGGGCAAATCCGTTTCGCGCTTCATTTCGACTTCGGCGACGACGAGCCCTTCGAGTGCCCCTTCGTAAACGTCGACCTCCCAGGTAAAGCCCTTGTGCGGCACGCGGTAGCGGCGCTTCTCGATGACGATGCCAACGCCCTGGGCCAGCAGCTCGCGGGCGTCGTCCATCGGCAGGTCGTATTCGTATTCGTTGCGGACAAGGGCTGATTTGCCGATCTTGACGGTGAGGCGTGCCCATTTGTTGCCGTGGATCCGCACGCGCACCGAACGATCCTCCATGGTGACGATATAGGCCTGGCGCAGCCTGATCCCTCCGTCGGCGCGCTCCTTCCAGCCGTCGGAAGCGACCAGAAACTTGCGCTCTATCTCCTTCGCCATGAAATGTCCCGTCACTTCGAGAAGTGGAATGTCATGAAACTATCGGATTGTAGCAGAGGCTCAAGCCATGTCTTTGCGCCAAATCATATTTTGTCATTTGCTTGCATGCGGGGCGGGAATGCGCGCGTCTTTCGGGCTCGACATCGATTGGCAGGAAGAGTATGCGAGGGGCGGATTCAATCGTTTTAAAGGACGCGGGCATGAGTGCGAAGACCGACAAGCTTCTTTCCATCCTCAAGCTGCAACCGGTTGTGCCGGTGCTGGTGATCGACGATGCGGCAACCGCTGTGCCGCTCGCCCGCGCGCTAGTGGCAGGCGGCCTGAAGGCGATCGAGATCACGCTGCGCACGCCGGCGGCGCTCGAGGCGATCCGCGCCGTGGCGAACGAAGTGGAGGGCGCCGTTGCCGGGGCCGGCACCATCCTCAACGCCGCGCAGTTCAAAGAGGCGGTGAAGGCCGGCTCCGAGTTCATCGTTACTCCCGGCACGACGCAGGAGCTGATCGATGTCGCCAATGACCACGCGGTGCCGCTGCTGCCGGGGGCGGCAACGGCCAGCGAAGTGATGGGGCTGCGCGAGGAAGGCTACGACGTCATGAAGTTCTTCCCGGCCGAACAGGCCGGCGGTGCCGCCTATCTGAAGTCGCTGTCCTCGCCGCTTGCCGGCACTTTGTTCTGCCCGACCGGCGGCATTTCGCTCGCCAATGCGCGCGACTATCTTTCGCTGCCGAACGTCGTCTGCGTCGGCGGATCCTGGGTGGCGCCGAAGGAGCTGGTTGCGAAGGGCGACTGGGCCGGCATTACCAAGCTTGCCGCCGAGGCCTTCGCCCTCAAAGGATAACAGGCCAAACAGGCAACTCACAAGAAGCCGGGCTCCTGTCCGGCTTTTTCGTGTCCGGGGCGTATTTGTATTTTCGCCTCGCGGTTCCTATGTCTCACACCGCAACGACGCGGCGAGGCGAAAGCTTCCGCGCGTCAAACCTAAGGAGCGAGGCCGATGTTCGACGCGAAGAAATTGCTGGATCAGTTCTTGGGTTCGCAGATGCCCGGCGCCGGCGGCACGGTCGGCGGCCGCGCCGACCAGGTGACCAAGCTCGCCAAGGACAATCCTCTGGCGACCGGCGCGATCGCGGCGGTGCTGCTCGGCACGAAGTCGGGACGCACGCTGGCCGGCAATGCGGCTGTTCTCGGCGGCTTGGCGGCGATCGCCGGCCTTGGCTATCAGGCCTACAAGAACTACCAGGCCGGCCAGGCGCCGCAACCGGCGTCTTCAGCACCCGCACAACTCCCCGCACCGCCGGCCGATTCCGGCTTCGCGGCACCGGAAGCGCTCAGCAACGACTTCGCGCTGGTGCTCGTTCGCGCCATGATCGCTGCAGCCCGGGCGGATGGCCATATCGACGCAACCGAGCGCGGCCGGATCCTGGACAAGCTCTCCCTTTCCGGTCTTTCGGCGGATGCCGCGGCTTTCCTTGAAAAAGAGCTCGCCGATCCGATCGATCTGGACGCCATCGTCGCTGCCGGCAAGACGGAGGAGGAGCGGGTCGAGATCTACACGGCGTCGCGGCTTGCAATCGAGCCGGACGGCCGGGCGGAGCGCGGCTACCTCGATCTTCTAGCCGGACGGCTTGGACTTGCCGATGCGCTTGTCGACCATATCGAGGCGACGGTGTCCGCGGCGAAGGTTTCCATTTAGGCCGCAGGCGGAGCGGAGCACATCCGTTCCGCTCATGGTTCGATCACCAGTTTGAATTTGAAACCGGCCGGCGTCTGTCCTATTGCGAAGCAAGTGCAACGCAGGAGTGATCGATGCGCGATCTTGCCAAGTGGAAGGGATGCCCGGCGCCGCAGCCGGTCTCGATCGAGGGCCGATATGTCCGGGTGGAGCCCTATGACCGGGCGGCGCATCTCGATCCGCTCTGGCACGACGCCTTCGGCGGCTTAGCGATCAACCCGCTGCTCAAATATTTCACCCAGGACGATTTTTCGGGAATCGAGGCCTTCGACGCCTGGCTCTCGGCGGTCCAGACGAAGTCCGGATGGATCACCGAGGTGTTTCGCGACAAGGCGACCGGCAAGGTCGTCGGCATGGCGAACTATATGCGTGCTGACCCCGCCAACGGCGTCGTCGAGGTCGGCGGCGTCGCGCACGGACCGGCCATGTCGCGTTCGCCGCTTTCGACGGAAGCGCATTATCTGATGGCGAGGCACGTTTTCGAGGACCTCGGTTATCGCCGCTACGAGTGGAAATGCCACAGCGAGAACCAGCCGAGCCGCACCACGGCGCTCAGGCTCGGTTTCACCTTCGAAGGCATTTTCCGCCAGCACATGATTTCCAAGCACGCCAATCGCGACACGGCCTGGTTTTCGATGATCGACAGCGAATGGCCGCTCCTCAAGGCGGCGTTCGAGGCCTGGCTTTCGCCGGAGAATTTCGATCCTGAGGGGCGCCAGAAGCGGCGGCTGGAGGACATCCGCGCGGACCTCGCGGCAAGGGAGCAAGCGTGAACACGCCGGAGAAGAAGGATAAGTCGCCGGCGATCGCCGCCGCCATCATCCTGGCGGTCGTCGGCATCGGCTTCTTCGTGCTGCCGTCGATCATGGTGCGGCTCGGCGACATTTCCCCATGGCTCGCCGCCGGCGTCGGGGCCCTCTTCGTGCTCGGCTTCTTCCTGCTCTTCTGGCTGCGCGCCCGGCATCAGCGGCGGAAGGGGCTTTGATACTGCCGGCGCAAAGCCGCCTTGATGCAAGTGATTGCCCCTCACCTAGCCTTCTCCCCGCGTGCGGGGAGAAGGTCGCGGCAGCGGGATGAGGGGCCGCCTCGGCTGAAATTCTCCTGATCAGCCTTGCAGCGCGGCCCCCAGCAGAACAAGCCCCAGAACCAGCACCAGCAGCGCGCCGGCGATCTCGATGCCGTTCGAGAGGCGGGCCGCGGCCGATTGGCTGGAGGCGTAGCGGAGCGCGAAACCCTTGGCGGTGACGGCGAGGGTGGCGAGGATCGAGACGGTGATCGCGGTGCCGATCGACATGGCGAAGACCGAGAGCACGCCGCCGAGGTAGAGGCCGTTCAGGAGCGCGAAGGAAAGCACGATCAAGGCACCGGAGCAGGGGCGTAGACCCACGGCGACGATCGCCGACCAGGCTTCGCTGAGCGCAAAGCGGTCGCCCTTGAGCATCTGCGGATCCGGCGCGTGGACGTGGCCGCAGGTGGCGCAGACCTCGCCGGCGTCATGGGAGTGGGGGTGCTCATGGTGGTGATGCGAATGATCGTGGCCGTGATGGCCGTGATCATAGTGGCCATGATCGTGATGAGCGTGCTCGCGGTGGGCGTGGTCGCTGGCGGCCGGCCGCATCACCGATCGCAGCTTGCGGAACACCAGCCAGCCGCCGAAGGCGGCAATCAGCGCGTAGCTTGCGACCTCGAGCGAATGGGTTGCGCGTGTCATGTTGATCGAGGAGCCGCGCAGCACCAGATAGACGGCGCCGATCAGCAGGATCGCGACGACGCCCTGCAGGATCGAGGAGAGGAACGACAGGAGCACGCCGCGTTTCAGTTCCGTCTCGTTGGCGATCATATAGGAGGAGATCACCGCCTTGCCGTGGCCGGGGCCGGCCGCGTGGAAGACGCCATAGGCGAAGGAAAGGCCGATCAGCGACCAGAGCTGCCAGGGGTTCTCGCGCATGCCCTTGAGTGCCCCGGTCAGCAGCCGGTAGAAGCTTTGCTGCTCCATGTTCACCCAGGCGAAAAACCCGCCGAAGAGGCCCGTCGCTTGGATCGAAGGCTCGGCGGAGCCGATGCCGAGCGGCGATTGCGCCATTGCGAGCGTCGCCGAAAGGGCCGCCAGCAGAAGGCCGGCGGCGAGCGGACCGCCGATCCTGCGCAGGTTCAGCATGTGACCTCGATCCTGGTTGCAAAGAGTTTCGACATGTCGGTCCCGGTCGGATCGTTCCAGAAGGCGTCGGTGAGCGTGTCCTTGTTCTCGGCCAGCACCTCGTCGGGGTCCGGCCGCACCACCTGATGCTTGCACGCTTCGATCTTCTCACCGATGACGGTCAGGTCATCGTCTGTCGGGAAGTCCATCGCCGTGTACATGGTCGGGTCGTAGACGCCGAAAGAGAGCTTGCCCTTGAGCGGCATCGCCTCGGCCGGCTTGACCGCGAACATCATCAAGAGCTGGTTGTCCTTGTAGTCGACGGTGATGCCGTCGGGCCGATTGACCTTCACGGATTTCCCGTTGTCGAAGATCGTCGTGTAGTAGTTGTACTCGGAAAGCGACTCCAGCACGGTCTGGCCGACCTCTTTCAGTTCCTCCGGATCGAGCGTGGCGTTGGAGTTCTTATCGAAGTCGAGCACGACGCTTGCCGAGAACAGCTCGTCGAAGCGCCAGACATTGCGCAACTCGCCGATGTTGCCCTGTTCGTCGGAGACGATTTCCAGCCGCGCCTCGGCAAAGATGTGCGGATGGGCGGCGGCGAGCCCGGGCGTCAGCAGGGTCATGAGGCCGGCCAGGACGAGGCGTCGTGTGTTCATCGAGCGGGATTTCCTTTTCGGTCGAAGCGGACCGTACGAATCGCCCCGGAATGTACCGCAAATGGGACGGAATTGGGACTTCGCCGGGCAAAGCGCTGGGCGCCTTCATTGCGTCTTGCGAAACCAGCCATGCAGGAAATCGACGAAAGTCCGCACCTTCGTCGGCAGATAGCGCCGGTGCGGATAGATGGCATAGATGCCGCGGTCCTTGGGCAGGTAGTCGTCGAAGAGCGTCACGAGCTCGCCGGACTGGACCCTCGGCCGGGCGATGAAATCGGGGAGGACCGCGATCCCGATGCCCGTCACCGCGGCGCGGGCTGCCGCAAGCGGGCTGTTGACCTCGATCGGACCGCTCACCGGGACCGAGAAGGGCGACCCGTCCGGCTCGATGAAACGCCAGTTCGAGTAGGACCGGCCGTTGGTGTCGAGGATGCAGGGTATCTTCGAGAGCTCGCTCGGATGCGCGAAGGGACCGGCCTTCGCCATGAAGTCCGGCGAGGCGCAGACCAGCACCTGGAAGTCGTCGAGCTTGCGGGCGATCAGCGTCGAGTCCTCGAGCCGGGTGATGCGGATCGCCACATCGAAGCCCTCCTCGACGAGGTCGATGAAGCGATCGTCGGAAACGATTTCCAGCGACAGTTCCGGGTGCTGCCGGCCGAAGTCGATCAACGACTGGCCGATCTCCGCATCGACGAAGGTCCGCGGCACGGTGATTCGCAGCCGTCCGCGCAGATCGGAATTGTTGGCGCGGACGAGATCGGCAAGATTGTCGATCTCCTTCAGGATTTCGGAGGCGGAGCGGTAATAGGTGTGCCCGGCCTCGGTCAGCGAGAATTGCCGCGTCGTCCGGTTGAGGAGCAGGGCGCCGAGCTCGTCTTCGAGTTCGCGGACATATTTAGACAGCAATGCCTTGGATTTGCCGACGCGCCGGGCGGCCGCCGAAAAGCCCTCCGCGTCCACGACATCGATGAAGGCGCGGATGCGGGTCAAAGTGTCCATGATTCGTCTTTCTCTTCTGACCCGCGCGGAGCCGCAAAGCCCCGCCGAATCCCCGGCTTAGGTTGTCTCCGCGGCGCGCACCGGCGCGGCTGCAGTCGTTCATCGAAAGTGAACATGCGCGCTCTGGCCCGGTCCAGAAAAAATTAGCGGCGAAGCGGCAAAAAACTCTTGATTACGACAGCGAATTTTCTTACCTACGCCCTTGCCCAAAGTCGCACGTGCCTGTGGGTGTCCGCCGACCCTCGATTAGGTGAGGATCTCGGTAAGGTACCTGGAACTAACCCCTCCAGTCGCTATTCCGGCCAACCGGGAAATGCGAGGACATCTTGAAGCAACGACGGTGCGGGCCTTTCTGGTGTCTGCCGGCTCTCCAACAGCCGGGGTTACTGAAGAGGCACACCTTCATTGCCGGAAGTGCGGTTGGGTTATTCCCTCCAATCCATGGCAGACAAAGCCGAATCTTAGCCTTTGCGGGCTTCGATTCATCGTTCGCGCATCGAGCGCATGCATGGTTCCGGGGTCTCCACCGGCTGGTTCCAGTGCAAGCGCGCGTATGCCCTTTGTCCTCCACAGTTGTGGAGTCTAATGGATCGGGGAATATAGCCATGACCACCGCACGCATCATCGACTTCCTCAACACCCGACGACCCGAAGGCCCCTGCCTCGTTGTCGACCTCGACATCGTGCGCGACAATTTCAAGGCTTTCCGTCACGCGTTGCCCGATAGCGCCATCTACTACGCCGTGAAGGCCAATCCGGCACCGGAGATCCTGCGCCTGCTCGCCGGTCTCGGCTCCAACTTCGATTGCGCGTCGGTCGCCGAAATCGAAATGGCGCTCGATGCCGGTGCGACCCCGGCTCGCATCTCCTATGGCAACACCATCAAGAAGGAGCGCGACATTGCCCGCGCTCACGCGCTCGGCATCAACCTCTTCGCGGTCGACAGCCATGAAGAGGTTGAGAAGGTCGCGCGCGCCGCTCCTGGCGCCCGTGTCTTCTGCCGCGTGCTGACCGATGGCGAGGGCGCCGAATGGCCGCTGTCGCGCAAGTTCGGCTGCGTGCCGCAGATGGCCGTCGACGTGCTCGTCTACGCCCACCAGCTCGGCCTCGTCTCCTATGGCGTGTCGTTCCATGTCGGCTCGCAGATGACGAAGCTCGACGCCTGGGATGCGGCGCTCGCCGATGCCAAGCGGGTCTTCGTGCAGCTTGCCAAGCAGGGCATCGAGCTCAAGATGGTCAACATGGGCGGCGGCTTCCCGACGAAGTATCTCCGGGACGTTCCGTCGGCCGAAGCCTATGGCCAGGCGATCTTCGGTGCGCTGAAGAAGCACTTCGGCAACAACATTCCGGAGACGATCATCGAGCCGGGCCGCGGCATGGTCGGCAATGCCGGCGTGATCAAGGCGGAGGTCGTTCTCGTCTCGAAGAAATCGGACAACGACAGCCATCGCTGGGTGTTCCTCGACATCGGCAAGTTCGGCGGTCTCGCCGAGACGATGGACGAGGCGATCCGCTACCCGATCCGCACGGCGCGCGACGCCGACGCGATGGAGCCCTGCGTGCTGGCCGGCCCGACCTGCGATTCGGCCGACGTGCTCTACGAGAAGAACATGTACCCGCTGCCGATCTCGCTGACGATCGGCGACGAGGTTCTGATCGAGGGCACAGGCGCCTACACGACCACCTACTCGGCCGTCGCCTTCAATGGCTTCGAGCCGCTGGAGGCCTATGTGATCTGATCCTGCCGGCTCCCGCTTCAAGCGGGAGCGGCGACTTCACAATCATCCTTGGTCCGCCTGAAGCGGTTTTGATGACGGGAGGCCCCGATGGCCGCTGTTGTTGACACCCTGCGCGCGTTCTTCGCGCCATCCACCTTTGTAATCGACTCGGAAAACCCGGGCGACGTCGTCGCGCGTGAAAACTTGCTCGACCGGGCCATGGGACCCGGCCGCCGCAGGAAGTCGTCGGAGAAGTTGCGCCGCGGCCGCGTGCCGGCCGAGGGGCTTTCCCTGGTGGCCCGCGACGCCGACGGCCACGTCGTCGGCACCGTGCGTCTCTGGAACGTCGAGGCTGGTGTGAACCGGGAGGGCAACGCCGTCCCCGCACTGCTCCTCGGCCCGCTTGCCGTCGATCCGGCGCAGGAGGGCAAGGGCATCGGCGGCATGCTGATGCGGGTAGCGATCCAGGAGGCGAAGAACCGCGGCCACGGTGCGGTCCTGCTTGTCGGCGACGCGGCTTACTACGAGCGCTTCGGCTTCTTCGCCGATCGGACGCAGCATCTCGTCATGCCCGGCCCGTTCGAGCGCAACCGTTTCCTGGCGCTCGAGCTCAAGGAAGACTGGCTGGAAGGCGCCGTCGGCATGCTCGTCGCCAGCGGCCGGAAGCTCGCTTTGCCGCCGGTCAAGCGCGCCGCCTGATTTTCCGCCTCTCACCCTGCGGAGGCGGACAACGAACAGCGCTCCTGCCGCGAGGCAGGGGCGTTGTCGCGTTTTGCGAGCTGTGTCAGGTGGTGGCGCGACGATAGAATGCCAGCGAACCGGCAAGCGCCAGCAACGCGCCGCCGCAGACGCGATCCAGCCAGACCGCGCCGGAGCGCTTCAGGAAGCGTAGGGCCTGCGAACCAAGCAGCGCATAGCCGAACATCACCATGAAATCGATCGAGGCGAAGACGAGGGCCAGCGCGGCGTATTGCTGTGCTTGTGGCAGCGCCACGTCGATGAATTGCGGCAGGAAGGCGGAAAAGAACAGATAGCCCTTGGGGTTGGTGACGGCGACGAGGAAGCTCTTCAGGAAGATCGCGCGCCGCGTACAGGCTCCGGTGCCCTGAGGCTCCTGCGAGACATCGAGCGTGCCTTGGGAGCGCAGCAGCGTGACGCCGAGGAAAGCGAGATAGGCGGCGCCGAGCCACTTGACCACCGAGAACCAGAATTCGGATGCGGCGAGCAGCGCGCCGAGGCCGAGCGCCACGGCGCCGATCAGCACGAAGTCCGAAAGTATCGCGCCGATCATTCCGTAGCCGGAGCGGCGGACGCCATAGCGCGACCCGTTGGTCAGCGCCAGGAGCACGGTCGGTCCCGGTGTCGCGATGCCGATAAAGGCGACGGCGGCGAATGCAAGGATGGTCGTCTCGTTCATGGCTATCTCCTCTCGCGCCTACAGTCGTTCCACATCTCCGAAATCGCTGCAACGAAGAATTGCACGGTCGAAAGCTCACGAACCGCAAGCCGGACCAGCACATTTGACAGCGCACACGGATCCGCTTATGCAGACCGCGGGCGAGGGCCCCTGCCGTCCGCGAGCGCAAGCTTTGGTGAAGTCCCTCCTTGCGACACGGTCACGCCGGAACGGCATGCGAACCGATGGCAATGCGGACCCCCATCCGAATGAGCGCATGCCGTAGCAGGAGACCCTGTCATGCCGCATGAATCACGCGCGCTCCCATCTCTGGAGACACTGAAGGATCAGGCCAAACGCTTGCGCGCCCGGCTTTCCGCCGAAGGCGAGCAGATTGGCCACTCGAAAGCCCTCGAACTGATCGCCGCGCAATACGGCTATCGAGATTGGAACACCCTTTGTGCCGCTGTCGGTAACCGGCCGCCCTTCAACCCGTGGATACTGGGCGCGCGGGTCAGAGGCCGCTACCTCGGACAGCCCTTCAAGGGCGAAATCCTATCAGCCCAGGCGCTGACCGCGAAGCCGGGCCATTACCGGCTGACGTTCAAGTTCGATGAGCCGGTGGATGTCGTCACGTTCGAAAGCTTCTCGGCCTTCCGGCAAAGGGTGACGGCAACCGTCGACGAAAGCGGCCGCACGGTCGAAAGGACGTCGAACGGAAGGCCGCATCTGGAGCTCGAGTGGTGAGGATTGGCGGGGGCAGCCCCTCATCCAGTTGCCGCGACCTTCTCCCCGCCAGCGGGGCGAAGGGGATTCGCGGCGTTCTCTCCGTTCCCTCTCCCCGTTGGAACGGCTAGAAGGCATTCCCCCGACACCGTGAGGCAGGCTATCCCGCCAGATCCACCACGCCGCAATCACCGGCGGCCGAGCCGAAGGCAAGCTGGCGGCCGGATCCGTTCCAGGCCATCGCGGTGATCGCACCTTTGCCGGGGCGGCGCAGCAGGACTTCCTTGCTGTCGGCGAAGCGGGCAGCCAGGATCATGCCGTCCTCATAGCCGATCGCGACGATGTCCTCGGCCGGATGGCAGGCGACCGTCGTCACCATCGTGTTGCCGCGGGTGCCGAGTTCGAGCGGCGCCTTGCCCATCGGCCCGTCCTTGCCCTGGAAGGGCCAGACGATCGCCGCCGGGGCGCCCGCGGAGGCGAGCCACTTGCCCTTGGCGGACCAGGAGAGCGACTTCACCTTGGCCGGGTAACCGGTCATGCGCATGTGGCGCGCCTCGGCGCCGGGCTTCGCGTCAAGCTTCCAGCCATGCAGCGCATTTTCCTGCATGGTGGTGACGACGAAACGGCCATCGGGGGAGAAGGTGACGCCGGTATGGGCGCCCTTCCATTCGAGATCGATCGGCTGGCCGGCCATTCCCACCCAATGCAGCGACACGCCATTGTAGCGCGCAACCGCTATCCGCAGCCCTTTCGGGGCGAAGGCGATGCCCTCGACTGTGCGTTCTTCTGAAAATTCCTTCGTGGTGCCGTCGGCAAGGCGGACATAGCTCGTCTTGCCGTAGGCATAGGCGACCGCCTTTTGCGGGCCGGCAGCGACCTGGGCAATCCATTTGCGCGGTGTCTCGGCGACGAGGCTCGCCGTGCCGTCGGCCGCAACGCGCATCACCTTGCCGTCCTCGCCGCCGGTCAAGAGCGTATCGGTCGCTTCGTCATTGGCGAGCGACAGCAGGCCGTCGTGCAGGTCGGTCGTCTTGTGGCCCTGGTCCAGACGGTGGATGGTGCCGGCGGCCCCGGCGAAAAAGGGAATGTCCTTCAGAAAGGCGACGCCGACGACGTGGCCTTCGAGATCGAGCGGAGCGACGGTCGGCATCAGATAGTCGGGCTTTCTTCGTTCAGCATGATTTCGTTCGGAGGCGCGGATCTCAACGGCATGACCCGTGGTGTTCGAGGATCATGCCTGGGCTTCACAGGCCTTGAAGGTGCGCTCGAGCTTCTCGCGATCGAGGTCGCGGCCGATGAAGACGAGGCGGCTCTCGCGCTTCTCGCCATCCTTCCACGGCCGCTGGTGGTCGCCCTCGATGATCATGTGCACGCCTTGCACCACATAGCGCTCGGCGTCGCCGGCAAAGGCGATGATGCCCTTGAGGCGAAGGATGTTCGGTCCTTCCGTCTGGGTGATCTTCTGGATCCAGGGGAAGAAGCGCTCCGGATTCATCTCGCCGCCACGCAAGGAGATCGACTGCACCGTCACGTCGTGAATCGGCGACGGGGCATGATCGTGGTGATGGTGATGGTGATGATGGTCGTGATCACAGTCGGGGCCGCAGACGTGATCGTCATGCTCGTCCTGGTCGAGGAAATGCGGATCGTTCTCCAGCGCCTTTTCCAGATTGAATGCCCCCTGGTCGAGGACCTTGCCGAGATCGATATCGGAGCGCTGCGTCCGGTAGATGCGGGCGGAGGGATTGATCACCCGGACCGTCGCCTCGATGCGCTCGAGTTCTTCGGGGGTCACGAGATCGGTCTTGTTGAGCAGCACCACATCGGCGAAGGCGATCTGGTCTTCCGCCTCGCGGCTGTCCTTCAGTCGGAGCGGCAGATGCTTGGCGTCGACGAGTGCGACAACGGCGTCGAGTTCGGTCTTGGCGCGCACGTCGTCATCCATGAAGAAGGTCTGCGCGACCGGCACCGGATCGGCAAGGCCGGTGGTCTCGACGATGATCGCATCGAAACGGCCGGGACGGCGCATTAGCCCTTCGACGACGCGGATCAGGTCGCCGCGAACCGTGCAGCAGACGCAGCCGTTGTTCATCTCGTAGATTTCCTCGTCCGACTCGACGATCAGGTCGTTGTCGATGCCGATCTCACCGAATTCGTTGACGATGACCGCATATTTGCGACCGTGGTTTTCGCTGAGGATGCGGTTGAGGAGCGTCGTCTTGCCGGCGCCGAGATAGCCCGTGAGCACGGTGACGGGTATCGGCTTCTGGGTGGTCGTTTCGGTCATGGGAGCCTCGAGGATTGGCGATGCGCCGCGGGCATCTTCGTTGGGGTTTCATATAGGAGATGACGCAGCGATGCGCAAATGTGCGGCGCGCCTTTTCGCCGCCGTCATCCGCTCACGCGAGCTCGTCGGGGTCGAAGGCCTGCACGTCCTTGAGCAGCTCGATGATGCCGGTGACCGCATGGCCGAGGAGAGCTTCGCCGCGCTCCGCCGTGGCGGCGGCCGCGTTGCCGGCCGCGCCGTCCGGGTTGAGGTCCGCCATCTTCCATCCGAAGGCATGCAGGCCATAGGCGCGCAGATGCTTGAAACGCTGCTGGAACTCGCTCTGGCGGGAGGGGAAATTGCGTGCCTTTGCCATGTCCACCTTGTCCGGATGGAGGGTCAGCATAACCGATGTTTCGATGTCGCCGCCATGGATATCGATCGCCTTCTCATCGGGTCCGATCCAGCCGTCCGGCTGTCCGAAACGGGTCCAGCTCGTCGCGACCGCCAGCATGCCGAAGCGAATGCGTGCCTCGGTCGCCACGACGGTCATCAGCGGCGAATTGCCCCCATGCGCATTCAGCATCACGAATTTGCGGATGCCCAACCGGCTGAGGCCTTCGGCGATGCCGAGCCAGCGCGCAATCGCTTCGCCATAGGCAATCGTCCGAGTCCCGGCAACGTCGATATGCTCGATCGAGTAGCCGACCGGTTCGGCCGGCAGGAAGGTTGCGGGCAGTCCGTCCGGCATGCCGGCAATGATGCGGTCGACGATGCCTTCGGCGATCAGCCGGTCCGTTTCGAAGGGGAGATGCGGCCCGTGCTGCTCATGTGCGCCGAGCGGCAGAACGGCGATCCAGTTGCGCCGTTCGGCCGGTAGAATATCGGCGGGATTGTCCTCCCAGCGGGGCTTCGGCAGCGACATTTCTGTTCGGTCCTCAGTGGCGATTGTCGTAAAATTGGTATTTGAGTCATACAGTTCGTATTCGCAAGCCGACTTGCTATAAAGACAGTGTCAGGGATTCGGCCGGAGGTCCAATGGGCAAGAAGAGCAAAGCCGAAAAGAAGGGCAAGAACGGCAAGAAGCGAGACGAGCTGAATGCCGACGTGCAGGACCACGACCTTGCCTCGCTGCTTGTCCAGGCTGCCCGCTCGATGCGCACCGTGCTTTCCCGCAACCTCGTTGAGAGCGGCCTCTATGCCGGCCAGGACGGCGTTATGCTCGCCTTGGCCGAAACGGACGGTCTGACTGCTGGGGCGCTCGCCGCGAGACTCGGCGTCAAGGCGCCGACGATGACGCGCACGATCGGCCGCATGGAGGCTCAGGGCTTCCTCGAGCGCCGTCCGGACGAAGACGACGCGCGGCTGACCAAGGTCTTTCTGACGGGTCCGGGGCGCGACCGCCTGCAGACTATTGCCGAGGCCGGCCAGCATTCCGAAAAGCTCGCCACGCGCGGCCTCACTGAAAAGCAGGTGCGCACCCTTCTGAAACTCCTGCGCGTCGTCGACAGCAACCTGCAGGCGGCGCGTGCTGCCGACTGACGCAGCTCGTATGGCCAATTCCCGATTGCAGCGGCGATTTAAACAGTTTAAAGAGGGTTTAAAACAGGCCGGCAGAATAGACGGGCAAACGGGGGGCACGGTGGCGCAGAAGGTCAAGCTTTCGACAATTGCGGAAACACTCGGCCTTTCGACGGCGACCGTATCCCTGGCATTGAGAGACAGCCCGCTCGTGGCGATCGCCACCCGCGAGAAGATCAAGGAACAGGCGCGCGCTCTCGGCTACATCTACAATCGCCGCGCCGCGAGCCTCAGGACCTCTCGCTCCGGTATCATCGGCGTCGTCGTGCACGACATCATGAACCCGTTCTATGGCGAGATCCTGAAGTCGATCGAGGCGGAGCTCGATCGCGACAAGCAGACCTTCATTCTTTCCAATCACTACGATTCCGTCGAGAAACAGCGCGATTTCATCGAAACGTTGCTGCAGCTCGGCGGCGACGGCGTCATCATGTCGCCGGCGATCGGCACGCCACCTGAGGATATTCAGCTCGCCGAGGACAACGGCATGCCGGCGATCCTGATCGCCCGTTCGATCGAAGGACTCGACGTGCCGATCTTTCGCGGGGACGACGCTTACGGGATCGCGCTGGCCACCAACCATCTGATCGGTCTCGGCCACCGCTGCATCGCGATGGTCGGCGGCACCGACCAGACCTCGACCGGGCGCGACCGCTACCAGGGCTATGTCAACGCTTTGCGCAAAGCGAATATCGAGGTCGATCCGGACCTGCGTATTCCCGGGCCCCGTTCGAAGCAGGGCGGTTTCGAGGCGGCGGTGCATCTCCTGTCGCTGCCGCAGAAGCCCACCGCCGTGGTTTGCTGGAACGACCTGGTTGCAATCGGCATGATGAACGGCATCGCCCGCGCCGGCCTCGTGCCGGGCATCGATATTTCGGTCACCGGCTATGACGATCTTGAGGAAGCCTCGATCGCCACGCCGGCGCTGACGACCGTCTGGAACGGTCAGGCGGAGGTCGGCCGCAGTGCGGCCCGCGCGCTCCTCGACAAGCTTTCCGGCAGCCATGAGCCGGATGGCATCCACCTGATCAAGCCGGAAATGCGCATCCGCCAGTCGACCGGTCCGCTGCGGGTAACGGCTTGATCCTTTCCTCCGAGTCGGAACAGGATGCGGGCACCGCATTTTTCGCGACGCTCCGAAAAGGGAACCTCGATGAGCCGTCCTAGAATCCTCGTGCCCGGCAAGATCAACCCGCGCGTCCTCGAGCGACTGCCGGAGATGTTCGAGACTGTGCGCATCGAGCGTGCCGATGCGGCATTGGTAACTTCGGACGTGGCGGATGTCGTCGGCATCGCCGTTTCGGGTCGTCTTCCGAACGAACTGATGGATGCCCTCCCTCGGCTGGAGATCATCGGGAATTTCGGCGTCGGCTATGACGGCGTCGATGTCGCCCGCGCAGCGGAGCGCGGTATCGTCGTCACCAATACGCCGGATGTTCTGACGGAGGAAGTCGCCGATACGGCGATCGGGCTGCTCCTCAACACCGTGCGGCAACTGCCGCAGGCGGAGCAATGGCTGCGGCAGGGCCGGTGGGTTCGCGACGGCGGGTTTCCGCTGTCGCCGCTGTCGCTCCGGGGCCGGAGTGTCGGGCTTTTCGGCCTTGGCAGGATCGGCCTGGCGATCGCCCGCAGGCTGGAAGCGTTCCGCGTGCCGATCGCCTATCACACGCGCAGCCGGCGCGAGGAACTGCCCTTCGCCTATTACCCGAGCCTTTTGGCTCTGGCGGAGGCAGTCGACACGCTGATCGTCATCGTACCGGGGACGGCGAGCACGGCGAAGGCCGTCAATGCGGAAGTGCTCGCGGCGCTTGGACCGCAAGGGGTGGTGATCAATGTCGGCCGCGGTTCGACGCTGGACGAGGCCGCCCTGATCGCGGCGCTCGAGAGCGGCACCATCGCCGGGGCAGGGCTCGACGTCTTCGAGAACGAGCCGCATGTGCCGGAGGCGCTTCTCGCTCTCCCGAACGTCTCGCTGCTGCCGCATGTGGCGTCCGCGTCGGTCGTCACCCGCAACGCCATGGCTGATCTGGTCGTCGACAATCTGAAGGCTTGGTTTTCCACCGGACGGGCGCTGACGCCGGTGGCCGAGACGCCGTTCGAGCGCAAGGGCCATTAGGAGCGGCTATTTCGCCTTGCTCTCCCGATAGCCGCGCGCCGCGTCGCCGAAAGCCTTGAAGAGGGCGGCGGAGGGGCCGTCGGTGCGCACCCAATATTCCGGATGCCATTGGACGCCGACGGCGAACGCCTTGGCGCCGATGACCGACACCGCCTCAATCGTGCCGTCGTCTGCGACCGCCTCGACCGCGAGCCTGGGCGCGGTGGCTGCGATAGCCTGGCGATGCAGCGAGTTGACCCGGATCCGCCCGGTGCCGAGAACGGGAGCGAGGCAGCTTCCTTCCTTGACGACCACGTCCTGGCGGATGCTATAGGCGATGTCGAGATCGGGCACGTCCGGCTTACGATGGTCCGAAATGCCCGGCAGATCCTGAATTTCGGTGGCGAGCGTGCCGCCCAGCGCGACATTGAGCTCCTGAATGCCGCGGCAGATGGCGAGCAGCGGAATGCCGCGATCGAGCGCCCCACGGATCAAGGGGAGGCTGGTCGCGTCGCGGCCGGCATCGAAGGGTCCATCCGCATCCGTCGCGTCTCGACCGTAAAGGGATGGGTGGACGTTGGAGCGGGCGCCGCTGGCAAGCACCCCGTCGACCCGATCGAGGATTTCATCGATGTCATTGCCGCTTTCGAGCGCTGGAACGAGGAAGGGCATGACGCTAGCCCCCTCGACGGCAGCACGCACATATTGATGGGCGACCACGTGCCAGACATTGCCGTCGAATTCGCGAAAGTCGCAGGGGATGGCGACGACAGGTTTCGGCATCATCAAACTCCGTTTATCGTTCTGAAAAGCCTTGCCGCCAGACCGCGGTCAAAGTCAACCACGGAGAGAGGCGGGCGCCATGCAGGGCCTGCCGGACTAGTTTTCCGGTCGTTTCCTGGCGCGCAACAGGCATTCGGCGCCGTTTCTTCAAGATCGGCTAACCATTTTCTTCGGAAGCGGTTGGCCGCCCAGCAACCATGGAAGTTCGGTTGGTTTCGATTTTCTTAAAGTATGCCTATGCGCGGTTGCAAAACCCGTGCATTATTGGCAGCTGGCCGCAAGAGAAGGTTGAATCTCTGCCGGAAACACGAAAACCGAGTTGCCCCAGTTCTGGAGTTCTGCAGCTATTTTCGACAGTTAGACGAAATCATTCCTTAAGTCCTCAAATTCTAACAATCCGGCAGACCGGAGCTTGGTTCATGACGCGCAATGAACAGGGCGCTTTCCCGACAGACATCTACCTGTCGTCTGTAAGCTCGCTCTACCAACATCGCCGGGCCTTGGTGATCGGCATGCTGTCGCACGTCGTGACCTTTCTGCTCGTCTTTATGAAGACGTCCGATCCCTTCTATCTCGGCTGCGCCGTTGCGATCGTAGTCATCTGGACTCTCCGCAACCTCGACATGCGGCGCTTCGATCGCGAGGATTTCTCTCATGCCGATCGCGCCGTCGTCAGAAGATGGGAAAACCGATATATTGTCGGTGGCATCGGCGTCACGCTGACCTGTGGCCTCACCTGTGGCTATGCCATTGCCGTCAGCCGGGATTCCTTCGCGGAACTCGCCTGCATCTCCGTGACGCTTGCCTCGATGATATCGCTGGTGGGCCGCAATTACGGCTCCGAACGCGCGGTGCTGCTGCTGTCGTCGTCGGCCTGCCTGCCGATCGTCATCGGCCTCATGACGCTGCGCGACCCCTATATGCTGATACTGGCGGTCCTGATCCTGCCGTTCATCTTCACAATTTGGAAGATGGCGAACAACGTGCGCGCCTTTCTCTACGACAATGTCCTCGCCGCTCGGGAAATCAGATCGATCAACGGGCAGTTCGACGCGGCCCTCAACAACATGACGCACGGCCTGTTCATGCTGGATGGCGACAACCGGATCGTCGTCGCCAATGAGCGCGCCTGCGAGCTTCTGAAGCTCGGCGACAAGGCGGAAACTAGGGATGTGCTCCTCGACGAGGTGCTCCGGCGCGGCGCCCGCGAGATGACGCTGGACGCGGAAAAGACCGCGACCATGATTCGCCGGCTCGACCTCCTGCTCAAGGGAAAGCGGTCGCGCGCACTCGTTCCCGTTTCCGAGGATTACTTTCTCGAATTTTCGGCGAGCCGGCGCGAGAACGGCGAGATCGTGCTGATCTTCGAAGACGTGACGGCGCGGGTTCATGCGGAAAAGCAGATCCTGCAGATGGTGCGCTTCGACACGCTGACCGGGCTGCCGAGCCGTGACTATCTTTTCGAGCTGGCGCACAATGCGGTCGCCGGCGACACTGTGCCTGATCGCGATATCGGGCTGTTGCTCATCGATATCGCCGAGTTCAAGCACGTGAACGACACACGCGGTCACGTGGTCGGCGACAAGTTGCTGCAATCGATCGCCGAGCGCCTCAAGGATATCGCGAGCAGCGGCGCGATCGCGGCGCGGCTGATGGGCGACGAGTTCCTTGTCTTTTTCCCGAACAGGGAAAACGCCCCGGACCTCGACGAGCGCATTCGCGATGTCCACGCCAGGATGCGCGGCACCTACGAGGCCGGCGGTTTCACATTCTACATGACCATTAGTTCTGGCTTCGTCATTGGCAAAAGCAGCGCCTTTCGATTCGAGGATCTGCAGATCAAGGCCGACCTGGCGCTGGCGGAGACAAAATCCCGCGAAAGGGGAGGGTGCACCGCCTTCGAAGCCGAGATGGATGCGCGCTACCTCGACCGGCAGAAGCTCAAGGGCGATCTGCGCGAAGCGCTCAAGTCCGGCGCCCTCAGCGTCTCCTACCAACCGATGTTCACGCCCGACGGGACGCGCGTCGAATGCTGCGAGGCCCTGGCGCGCTGGACCCACCCGGAACGCGGGCCGGTGCCGCCGAGCGTCTTCATCCAGCTTGCGGAGGAGATGGGGCTCGTGACCGAGATCACCTGCTTCGTTCTCCGGCAGGCCTGCCGCGATTGCTCGACCTGGCCAGCCGGCGTCTCGGTTTCGGTCAACCTGTCGGTGCTTGATCTTCGCGACAGGCAGATCGTCGAGATCGTCGGCAAGGCTCTGGACGAGACAGGTTTGGACCCGGCCCGGTTGCATCTCGAAGTGACGGAAAGCTGCCTGATGGATGAGCCGGCCAAGGGCCAGTCGCTGCTTTACGAGTTGCGCGAGCTCGGCATGACGCTTGCGATCGACGACTTCGGGACCGGCTATTCGAGCCTCAGCTATCTCGACGCGCTGCCCGTCTCGATCATCAAGATCGATCGATCCTTCGTCCGGAACATCCGCGACGATGCGCGCCGTTTCAAGCTGCTGTGCAGCGCAGTCAATCTCGGCCGTGCCCTTGGTCTCAAAGCTGTCGTCGAAGGGGTGGAGACGGTCGATGAGTTGCAGCTCATCAACGATTACCGCTGTGCCGATCTGATCCAGGGTTTCGTGTTTTCGGCGCCGATGCCGGCATCGGCGATCAGCGACTTGTGCAAGCCGCGCGTCCGAAAACGGAACGCGAAAGCGTCGCGCTCGCAGATCGCTTAAGCCCCAATAGGCTACAGTCGTGCACCACTCGCCGTTCGTTCGCCACGGCGATTTACTTTTTGTTAAGGTTAACAGAACGTTAATTGTGAGTTGTGCCATTTTGTTGTTGCCGACAGTCGTCCCATCAATAGGTTTAACCTCCTGTTAACCATCGGGTGGGGTGATGCGGGCCAACGGGGGCCAGGCCGATTCTGGCAGTTTTTCCGAGAAGCTCATGCTGCTCCTCGATCGCGTCGAGTACCGGCGGGTCGAAGGCGGCGAGGATATGGAGGACATCGCACGACTGAGATTCAAGGCTTACAAGGCCGTGAACCTCATGGAGTTGACCGGTTCGACGCTCGTCGACGGGCTGGACTTCGACAGTCACGCCTATGTCTTCGGCATCTATCTCGACGAGAGGCTGGTCAGCACCGTGCGCGTCCACCATGTGACGCCGGATCATCGCTCCAGCACGTCCGGGTTGATTTTCCACGAAGAGATCGAGGTCTTCCTGGATGCGGGCATGGTGCTTATCGACCCGGGGCGGCTTGCAGTCCATCCGGAGGTCCTCGGCGACGACCTGAAAGCCCTGCCGTATCTGACGCTACGCCCGGTGGCGATGGCCTGCGAGTATTTTGCCGCCGACCGGTGCCTGACCGCCTGCCGCCCGCGCCACGCCGCCTTCTACAAGCGCATCTTCGGATCGGCGACCATGGTGGAGCGGCGGGAGAACCTCGGCGTCTACAATGCCGACGGCACGCTCCTCGTTGCGCAGGTGCGCGGCCAGCGGCCGTCCATTCTGGATCGTTATCCGATCTTCGATTCCGAGCCGTTCGAGCGCCGCCTGATGTTCGCCGGGCGCGACGAGGTGCCGTTTGCGCCGCTGACGATCCTGCCAACCGCGCGATTCGCGCAGCTGGGTCAGGGCCGCTCCTTCCTGCGGGCTTAGACAGGCGATTAGGCGCCTCTCCGGTTCCGCCTGCGTCACGCCGAAACAATTCGCCGGCATGTGCGTTCGACTATGCCGCAGCCTACTGCATGTCTCCTTAGATCGACCTCGACTTAAGGACAAAGACATGCAGCCATTCAAAGTGTTACAGCGAACTTTGCGCGTCAGATAAGACGCGCGGCGCGATAGTGGGGCGGGTTTTCGTTGCGAAGGGCCGCCGCTTTGTGTATGCGGAAGCTAAAGAACCGCTCTCTCGCATCACTCGCGGTGCGGTTCCGAATAGTGGGTCAAAGCGAACCGCCGAAAGGCGGTGCCACAGCATTCTGGAGAACTGGAGATGGCAGAGCATCATACGGGACCGGCCGAGACGGGCGCCCCGATGGACTATTCCGAGCACGAGAAGACCTACACGCTCTTTCTCAACGCAACGAAATACGGCACGCTGTTTTGCGTCGCCCTGCTGATCGCCATGGCCGCCGGCTTCTTCACGACCATGGGCTTCATCAGCTCCGTCGTACTGTTCATCCTGCTCAACGTCGCCGGCTACTTTTTCCTGCGCTGAGCGATCTTTCCGACATTTCCTGTCGAAGGCAGGGGAGGAGGACGCCCCTGCCTTCGTCGCCGGATGCAATCCGGACTGACCTCACCGCGTGAGGAGAGTTTTCGACGGCGGACAGATTCCGCCTGCGAAAGAAGTGTGTCTGTCGCTGCAGCGATCCGTGCCTTGGTTCGCACAAACCTCGCTGCAGTGCATTGAAGTGATGCATGGCTTCTCCTTGGATCGGGGATTTGATTTGGGGAGCGAGCATTCGGGCGGCTCGGTTCAAGCGCCGACTCGGCAATCGAACATGTACCCGCATTCAGCGAGGGCCTGGTTGCGGGGCGGAGAGGGGGAGTATTGAGCCAGATTGTCTTTATCGCAAAGGAATCGGATTCCGACGAGCCGCGCGTCGCGGGCTCCGTCGAAAGCGTCAAAAAGCTGAAGTCGCTGGGTTTCGACGTCGTCGTCGAGGCCGGCGCGGGCTCGCGGTCGCGGGTGCCGGATGAGGAATTCGAGAAGGCCGGGGCGCGGATCGGCAGCGCCGCCGATGCCGGCAGCGCCGACGTCATCCTCAAGGTGCGCCGGCCGACGGCCGAGGAAATCGGCGGCTACAAGTCCGGGGCGATCGTCATCGGCATCATGGATCCCTACGGCAACGACGCGGCGATCGCCGCGATGGCTGAGGCCGGGCTGACCGCCTTCGCGATGGAACTGATGCCGCGCATCACCCGGGCGCAATCGATGGACGTGCTTTCCTCGCAGGCGAACCTTGCCGGCTACCAGGCGGTGGTCGACGCGGCGCATGAATACGACCGGGCGCTGCCGATGATGATGACGGCGGCCGGCACGGTGCCGGCGGCCAAGGTGTTCGTCATGGGCGCCGGCGTTGCCGGCCTGCAGGCGATCGCCACCGCACGGCGGCTCGGCGCCATGGTGTCGGCGACCGACGTCCGCCCGGCGGCCAAGGAGCAGGTCGCCTCGCTCGGCGCCAAGTTCATCGCCGTCGAGGACGACGAGTTCAAGGCCGCCGAGACCGCCGGCGGCTACGCCAAGGAAATGTCGAAGGACTACCAGGCAAAGCAGGCAGCGCTGGTCGCCGAGCACATCGCCAAGCAGGACATCGTCGTCACCACGGCGCTGATCCCCGGCCGGCCGGCGCCGCGGCTGGTGACCCGCCAGATGCTCGATTCGATGAAGCCCGGCTCGGTCGTCGTCGACCTTGCCGTCGAGCGCGGCGGCAATGTCGAAGGCGCCGAGGCCGGCAGGGTCGTCGAGATCGGCGGCGTCAAGGTCGTCGGCCACCTCAACGTGCCCGGCCGCATCGCTGCCTCGGCCTCGCTGCTCTATGCCAAAAACCTCGTCACCTTCCTGGAGACGATGGTCTCGAAGGAGGAAAAGGCCTTGGCGGTCGACATGGAGGACGAGCTCGTCAAGGCGACGGCGCTGACCCACGGCGGCGCCGTGGTGCATCCGGCCTTCGGCGGCGCGAATGGGGGGGACAAGTAAATGGCGAACGAACTTCTCGACAAGGCGCTCACCGACCTCGAACGGGCGGTGGAGGCGGTGAGGACCGCGGCCGAATACGTGCCGGATGCGGCCGGCGCGGTGGCGCATGGCGCCACCGGCGGGGCGATCGACCCCTTCGTCTTCCGGCTGGCGATCTTCGTGCTGGCGATCTTCGTCGGCTACTACGTCGTCTGGTCGGTGACGCCGGCGCTGCACACGCCGCTGATGGCGGTCACCAATGCGATCTCCTCGGTGATCGTCGTCGGCGCGCTCTTGGCGGTCGGCATCTCGGCCTCAGGCCTGGCCACCGGCTTCGGCTTCGTCGCGCTGGTGCTCGCCTCGGTCAACATCTTCGGCGGCTTCCTGGTCACCCAGCGGATGCTCGCCATGTACAAGAAAAAAGACAAGTGAGGCGGGCCGATGAACGCTAACTTCGCAGCCTTCCTCTATCTCGTCTCCGGCGTGCTGTTCATCATGGCGCTCAGGGGCCTGTCGCATCCGACCAGCAGCCGCCGGGGCAATACCTACGGCATGATCGGCATGGCGATCGCCATCGTCACGACGCTCATGCTCGCCCTGCCGTCGATCGGCGGCTTTCTGATGATCGTCGTCGGCCTTGCCATCGGCGGCGGTGTCGGCGCCGTCATCGCGCGGCGCATCGCCATGACCTCGATGCCGCAGCTGGTCGCCGCCTTCCACTCGCTCGTCGGCCTCGCCGCGGTGATGGTGGCGGCCGCGGCGATGTACGCGCCGGAAAGCTTCGGCATCGGCGCCATCGGCGACATCCATTCGCAGGCGCTGGTCGAAATGTCGCTCGGTGTCGCCATCGGCGCGATCACCTTCACCGGCTCGGTGATCGCCTTCCTGAAGCTCGATGGCCGCATGTCGGGCAAGCCGATCCTCTTGCCGGCACGCCACCTCGTCAATGCGGGCCTTGCGGCCGCGCTCGTGGCGCTGGTGATCATGCTGGTCTTCACCGAGAGCACCACGGTCTTCTGGCTGATCGTCGCCCTGTCGCTCGTCCTCGGGGTGTTGATCATCATCCCGATCGGCGGCGCCGACATGCCGGTGGTGGTGTCGATGCTGAACTCCTATTCCGGCTGGGCGGCGGCCGGCATCGGCTTCACGCTTGGCAACCTGGCGCTGATCGTCACCGGGGCGCTGGTCGGCTCCTCCGGCGCGATCCTCTCCTACATCATGTGCAAGGGCATGAACCGCTCGTTCGTCTCGGTGATCCTCGGCGGCTTCGGCGGCGAGACGGCAGCCGCGGGCGGCGACGACGGCATCCAGCGGACCGTCAAGCAGGGCTCGGCCGACGACGCCGCCTTCCTGATGCAAAACGCCTCGAAGGTGATCATCGTGCCCGGCTACGGCATGGCGGTGGCCCAGGCCCAGCATGCGCTGCGCGAGATGGGCGACCAGCTGAAGGCGGCCGGCGTCGAGGTCAAATACGCCATCCATCCGGTTGCCGGCCGCATGCCCGGCCACATGAACGTGCTTCTCGCCGAGGCGAACGTCCCCTATGACGAGGTGTTCGAGCTCGAGGACATCAACTCGGAGTTTGCCCAGGCCGACGTCGCCTATGTCATCGGCGCCAACGACGTCACCAACCCGGCGGCGCGCGACGACAAGACCTCGCCGATCTACGGCATGCCGATCCTCGACGTCGATAAGGCCAAGACCTGCCTGTTCGTCAAGCGCTCGCTCGGCTCCGGCTATGCCGGCATCGACAACACGCTGTTCTACAAGGACGGCACGATGATGCTCTTGGGCGACGCCAAGAAGGTCACCGAGGAAATCGTCAAGGCCATTAATCACTGAGGCGTGACGCCGGCGCTTCGATGCCGAATGCCCGCCTCACTCAGGCGGGCATTCGCTTTTGTAGGACTGAAAGACCACGGCCCCGGTTCCGTTGCGAGGTAGGCGGCCGCATTCGAAGTCATGGGAGCCGGCGGCGGCGGCCTTCCGGCCGCTCCGGCGCTGCCTTGCTGGAGTCGGAGCCTCACATAGGTCCCCGCCGCCGCGGAAGCCTCATGCACCGTCGAGTTGCACGTTGGAGAGCTGCAGCCAGGGCGGGTTGTCGGCGTACATTTCGCGAATGAGCTGCTTGATCTCTTCGACCCGGCCTTTCGCGTCGTCGCGCCTGAAGCTCATGATGATCGGCGAGGTGGCGTTCTCGTCCTTTATGGTGCGATAGCACACGTCGTCGGGCCTTTGCCGCTGCGACGCCGCGGGAATGACGCACAGGCTCATTCCGGCCGCCACAATGCCCAATGCGGTCTGAATTTCGCGAACCTCTTCCACGCTGCCAGGCGAAATGCCCTGTTCGGACAACATGTTGAGGACCTCGTCGGCAAAGCTCGGGCGCGGAGCCGAGGGATAGACGATGAGCGGTTCCCCCTCCAGTTCGGCGAGCGCGATCGGCTCGGTCGATACCGATTTCGGATGCCCCTTCGGAAAGGCGACGACCAGTCGTTCCTCCCGCAGCGTCAGCCTCTCGACCTCCCTGTCGTTGAAGCGAACCCGGCCGAAGCCGAGATCGATCCGCCTCTCCTTGAGGGCCGTGACCTGCTCGGTCGACATCATTTCCCGGATTTCGATGTCGAGATCCGGCCAGCGCCGGCGCATGCGGCGGACCAGGTCCGGCATGCCGCCATAAAGGGTCGAGCCGACGCAGCCGATGACGTAACGCTCGCGTTTCGACAGGCCGATCTTGCGCGTCTGCTCGCGCATATGCTCGGTCCGGGCAATGATCTGTCCGGCCTGCTCGTAGAAGAAGCGACCGGCCTCGGTCAGATCGAGCGGCCGGCTCGACCGGTCGATCAGCAGAACGCCGAGTTCGTCTTCCAATTGCTGGATCTGCCGACTGAGAGGCGGCTGCGCGATATGCAGGATTCCCGCCGCACGCGAGAAGTTCCGCTCGCGCGCGACGGCAAGAAAATAGCGCAGCTGCCTCAGCTCCATGGCTATACCTTTCAGGTATCAAATCCAACTTATATAGTTTTGGACTGATTTTACAGTGGGCGCTAATTTCCTTGCGATCAAGGGAGGAAAGCCGGGTGTCTACCGAAATCCGCATCAGCGCGATCGAAACCATTATACTCGATCTGCCCACCATCCGGCCGCATCGCCTGTCGATGGTGACGATGAACCGGCAGAGCATGACCATCGTCCGCGTTCGCTGCTCCGACGGTTTCGAGGGGTTCGGGGAGGGGACGACGATCGGCGGTCTCGCCTATGGGCCGGAAAGCCCGGAAGGCATGAAGCTGACGATCGACGAATATATCGCGCCGCTGCTCATCGGCCGCGATGCGTCGCGCATCCAGGCTGCCATGGACGTCGTCGTCAAGGCGGTCAAGGGCAATCACTTCGCCAAATGCGCGGTGGAGGCGGCCCTGCTCGATTGCCACGCACGCCGCCTCGGTCTGCCGATGTCGGAACTGCTCGGCGGGCGGCGGCGCGACAGCCTGCCCATCGCCTGGACGCTGGCCTCCGGAGACACCGCCCGGGACATCGACGAGGCGCAAGCCATGCTCGACCGGCGGCGCCACAGGGATTTCAAGCTGAAGATCGGCGTCAAGTCGATCGAGGAAGACATCCATCACGTGGCCGCTATCCGCAAGGCGCTGCCGGACATGGCCTCCATCCGCGTCGACGTGAACATGGCGTGGCGCGAGCGGGAGGCGCGCAACGCGATCGCGGCTCTGGCCGACGCCGGCTGCGTGCTGGTCGAGCAGCCGGTAGAGGGGATCGGATCGCTCGCCCGCCTGCGGCGGACTTCACCGATCGCCATCATGGCGGACGAGGTTCTGGTCGGGCCAGAAAGTGCGCTGGAGGCGGCGACTGCAAGGGCTGCCGACGTGTTCTCGATCAAGATCGAGCAGGCGGGAGGATTGTTTGCCGCCGCCCGGGTGATCGCGATCGCGGAAGCCGCAGGCGTCAGCATCTATGGCGGCACCATGCTGGAGGGGCCGATCGGCACGATCGCTGCCTCTCAGTTGATGGCAAGCGTCAAGGAGCTGGAATGGGGCACCGAGTTCTTCGGTCCCCTGCTTCTGACCGAGGAGATCCTGGACGAGCCGCTTCGCTTCGAGAACTTCCAACTGCAACTGCCGAAAGGTCCCGGGCTCGGCGTGGCTCTTTCAATGGAAGCCGTCGATCGTTTCCGCAGGGACGGCAAGCACGCTTCGACCCTGCGCGTGGTGGGGTGAGATCATGCTGTTTCATGTCGAGATGACCGTCAGTCTGCCGCACGATCTGCCCTCGGGCGTCGCTGCGGAGCTCAAGGCCACGGAACGCGAGCGGGCACAGGAACTGCAGCGTTCCGGCAAATGGCGCCACCTGTGGCGCGTGGCCGGCCGCTACGCGAATGTGAGCATTTTCGATGTGAGCGGGCCGGGAGAACTGCACGAGGTCCTGGCCACCTTGCCGCTCTTTCCCTTCATGGACGTCAAGGTCGTGCCGCTCTGTCGGCACCCTTCGTCGATCCGCGAGGACGATACCTAGACCCTTCGTCGGCGGCACTCCCGGGAGGATGGAGCCGCTGCAGTTCAAGACAATCCAAGTGGAGGAACGAACATGAACGTGAAGATTTTCGACAGGCCTGACATTCGGGACTTTCTCAAGACCCTCAGCGGTCTCGACAAGGAAGGCGGCAATCCGCGCGTCAAAGAGATCGTTCATCGGATCATGTCGGACCTGTTCAAGGCCATCGACGATCTCGACATCACCCCCGACGAATACTGGACCGGCATCGCCTGGCTCAACGAGATCGGCGCGGCCGGCCAGGCCGGCCTGATCTCGCCCGGTCTCGGCCTCGACCACTTCCTCGACGAGCGTCTCGACGCCATCGACGAGGCGCTCGGGATCGACAATCCCACCCCGCGCACGATCGAGGGGCCGCTCTATGTCGCCGGCGCGCCGGTTTCGGAAGGCTTTGCGCGACTGGACGACGGCACCGATGCCGACGGTCACACGCTCATCGTGCACGGCACCGTCCATGATGCCGACGGCAAGCCGCTGCCGGGCGCGACCGTCGAAGTCTGGCACTGTGACACCCGCGGCTTCTACTCGCACTTCGATCCGACGGGAAAGCAGGCGCCGTTCAACATGCGCCGCACCATCGTCACCGACGAAAGCGGCCGCTACAAGTTCCAGAGCATCGTGCCGCACGGTTACGGCGTGCCGCCCGGCAGCCCGACGGAGCAGCTTCTTTCCGCGCTCGGCCGACACGGCCAGCGCCCGGCACATATCCACTTCTTCATCAGCGCCGACGGTCATCGCAAGCTGACGACCCAAATCAACATCGAAGGCGATCCGCTGGTCAACGACGATTTCGCCTATGCGACCCGTGAGGGGCTTGTGCCATCCGTTGTCGAAAGGACCGACGAGGTCAGCATCAGGGCGAACGGCTTGAACGGCCCGTTTGCGGAGATCAAGTTCGACATTCACCTGACGGCCCTGGTGAACGGTGTCGACAATCAGATAAACGAGCAGCGCAAGCGCGCGGCCGCATGAGGCTCGGCGGCCGAACGGCCGCCACGTGAGTAACCAACGTCACCACCGACATTGTTGCAAAGGCTGTGCCAAGGACAGCGCGCCCTTTGCGGGAGATAGGTCATGTCTGCGATCATCGACAAAGCCCGGGATCTCGATCATCTGCTCGCCACCGCCGTGCAGGACGACAAGGAGGCCGGCATTTTCCGTTGCCGCCGCGACATCTTCACCAATGAAGACCTGTTCGAGCTGGAGATGAAGCACATCTTCGAGAGCAACTGGGTGTACTTGGCACATGAGAGCCAGATCCCGGAAAACAACGACTACTACACGACCTATATGGGCCGTCAGCCGGTGGTCGTCACCCGCGACAAGAACGGCGAACTCAATGCGATCATCAATGCCTGCGCGCATCGCGGGGCAATGCTTTGCCGGCGCAAGCATGGCAACAAGGGCAGCTTCACCTGTCCCTTCCACGGCTGGACCTTTTCCAACACCGGCAAGCTGCTCAAGGTCAAGGACGAGAAGTCCACCCAATATCCGGAGCAGTTCGCCAAGGACGGCTCGCACGACCTGAAGCGCCTGCCCCGCTTCGAAAGCTATCGCGGCTTCCTATTCGGCAGCCTGAAGGAGGACGTCGCGTCGCTCGAGGCGTTCCTCGGCGAGACGAAGGTCATCATCGACCAGATCGTCGACCAGGCTTCGAACGGGCTCGAAGTGCTGCGAGGCAACTCGTCCTACATCTATGACGGCAATTGGAAGCTGCAGATGGAGAACGGCTGCGACGGCTATCACGTCAGCTCGGTCCACTGGAACTACGCCGCCACCATGGGCCGGCGCAAGGAGGAGGGCACGAAGGCGGTCGATGCCAACAGTTGGAGCCGATCCGTCGCCGGCGTCTACGGTTTCGAGAACGGCCATATCCTCTTGTGGACGAACACGATGAACCCGGAAGTGCGTCCGGTCTACGACCAACGCGACGAGATCAGGGCACGCGTCGGCGAGGTGAAGGCGGATTTCATCGTCAACCAGACGCGCAATCTCTGCATCTACCCCAATGTCTTCCTGATGGATCAGTTCTCGACGCAAATTCGCGTGACCCGGCCGATCAGCGTCGACAAGACCGAGATCAGCATCTTCTGCTTCGCGCCGAAAGGAGAAAACGCTGCGGACCGAGCGCTGCGCATCCGGCAATACGAGGACTTCTTCAACGTGTCCGGAATGGGCACGGCCGACGATCTGGAAGAATTCCGCGCCTGCCAGGCCGGCTATGCCGGCACCGCCGCGCTCTGGAACGACCTGTCGCGGGGCGCACCGCTCTGGATCGACGGTCCTGATGAGAACGCGAAGCGAATGGGCATCGAGCCGCTCCTGTCCGGCGAGCGCAGCGAAGACGAGGGCCTGTTCGTCCGCCAGCACGAATATTGGGCCAAGGTGATGCGCGAGGCGCTGACGGCCGAGAAGAGCGGAGTCGTCGCATGAGCATTTTCTACGAAGCCATCTGCGCGTTCCTTTACCGGGAAGCCCGTCTGCTGGACGATCGCGAGTGGGACGAATGGCTGACCTGCTATGCGCCAGACGTGACCTACTGGATGCCGGCCTGGGACGACGACGACCAGATCACCGATGACCCGCAGTCGCAGATCTCGCTGATCTACTATCCGAACCGCGACGGTCTGGAAGACAGGGTGTTCCGCATCAAGACCGAGCGCTCCGGCGCCTCCACGCCGGAGCCGCGCACCAGCCACAGCGTGACCAATGTCGAAGTCTTGGAAGTCCGCGGTGATGAAGTCGACGTGCGCTACAACTTCCACACGTTGAACCATCGTTACAAGGTCACCGACCAGTTCTTCGGCACGATGTTCGTGACGCTGCGCAAGAGCGACGACGAGCTGCTGATCTCCAACAAGAAGATCGTGCTGAAGAACGACTACATCCGCCAGGTCATCGACGTCTATCACATCTGACGGGCGTTGCCGGCCGGCACAGGAATTGATGAGGAGGGTTCTATGGCCTGCTACAGAATTGCGTTGAACTTCGAGGACGGGGTGACCCGCTTCATCGAGTGCAAGGACGGCGAGAAGGTTCTCGATGCGGCCTTCCGCAACAAGATCAACCTGCCAATGGACTGTTCCGACGGCGTGTGCGGCACCTGCAAGTGTCGCGCCGAGAGCGGCAGCTACGACCTAGGCAACGATTTCATCGACGATGCGCTGACGGCGGAGGAGGCCGAAAGCGGGCTTGTGCTGACCTGCCAGATGAAGCCGGCTTCGGATTGCGTGATCGCGGTGCCGACGACATCCGTGGCCTGCAAGACCGGGCAGCAGAGATTCTCGGCCACAGTGGCGCGCGTCAGCCTGCACAACGACGCGGCGACCGTGCTGGAGCTTGAGGCGGAGGCCGCGCCTGCCTTCCTGCCTGGCCAGTATGTCAATATCGAGGTGCCGGGCAGCGGTCAGAGCCGCTCCTATTCGTTCAGCACAGCGCCCTGCGAAGGCCGCATCGGCTTCCTCATCAAGAAGATACCCGGCGGCCTGATGAGCAGCTGGCTGGAGCGCGCCGAAGTCGGCGCGAAGCTGGAGCTGACAGGACCGCTGGGGAGCTTTTATCTCCGCCACGTCCAGAGGCCACTCTTGTTCCTGGCCGGCGGCACGGGGCTCGCGCCGTTCCTGTCGATGCTGGAAGTGCTCGCCCGCGAGAGTTCTGGGCAGAAGATCCACCTAATCTATGGCGTGACGCGCGATCTCGATTTGGTTCTCGTCGACGAAATCGAAGCCTATGCGGCGCGCCTGCCCAACTTCAGCTTCGCGACGGTGGTGGCCGAGGATTCTTCCGGCCACCCGCGCAAGGGCTGGGTGACACAGCATATGCCCACCGAGGTGCTGCACGGCGGCGACGTCGACGTCTATCTCTGCGGCCCGCCGCCGATGGTCGATGCTGTTCGCAGGCATTTCGACGACAGCGGCGTTAAGCCGAACAGTTTTCACTATGAGAAGTTCACGCCCAATGCGGTCGTGAAGGAGGCTGCGTGAGCAGGGTGCGCTTCGCGGATCGTTTTGCCGGCAAGGTGCTGGTGGTGACCGGCGCGGCGCAGGGCATCGGCCGCGCCGTGGCGATCCGCGCCGCGGAGGAGGGCGGACGGGTCGTCTTCGTCGATCGTGCCAATTTCGTCGCCGATGTGGCGACCGAGGCCCGCGACGCTGAAGCCGCGGCTTTCAGGACCGACCTAGAAACCTATGAAGGTGCGGCTGCCGCGATGCGCTTCGCCGAAGAACGCTTCGGCGGCATCGACATCCTCATCAACAATGTCGGCGGGGCGATCCGCATGCGCCCCTACGGTGAATTCGAGCCGCAGCAGATCGATGCCGAGATCCGCCGCTCGCTGATGCCGACGCTCTACTGCTGCCACGCCGTGCTGCCGCATCTCGTCGCGCGCGGCGGCGGCACCATCGTCAATGTGTCGTCGAATGCGACGCGCGGCATCCATCGGGTGCCCTATTCGGCTGCCAAGGGCGGGGTGAATGCAATCACCCAGTCGCTGGCGATGGAGTTGGCGGAGCGCAACATCCGCGTGGTCGCTACCGCCCCGGGCGGCACGGAAGCGCCGCCGCGGCGCGTCCCGCGCAATGCCGGCGGCGACACGGAGGCGGAGAAGGGCTGGATGGCCGAGGTCGTTCACCAGGTGAAGCAATCCAGCTTCGTGAAGCGCTACGGGACCATCGAGGAACAGGTGGCGCCGATCCTGTTCCTGGCCTCGGACGAGGCGTCCTACATCACCGGCAGCGTGCTGCCCGTGGCCGGGGGCGATACCGGCTGACATTTCAAGACTGACTGCGTAGCAACTCGGGGAGGAGCGATGATGCGCACTATCGATGTGAATGAAGCAATAGACAACAATCCGTTCGGGGGATTCCAGTGGCTGGTGGTGGGGCTCTGCGCCGTGCTGCTGATCGTCGACGGCTACGACGTCTTCGTCGCCGGCACCGTCCTGCCGACGCTGATCGCCGAATGGGGTCTGAGCAAACCCCAGGCCGGCGCGCTGCAGGCCTGGGCGCTGTTCGGCATGATGTTCGGCGCCCTGTTCTTCGGGCCGCTGGCCGACAGGATCGGCCGGAAGAAGGGCATCGCGATCAGCTTTCTGCTGTTCACCGTCTCGACCCTTCTCACCGGCTTTGCAGGTTCGCCGGAACAGTTCAAGGTCTTCCGCTTCTTCGCCGGGCTCGGCTGCGGCGGGCTGATGCCGAATGCCGTGGCGCTGATGAACGAATATGCGCCGAAGCGCCTGCGCGGCACCATGGTGGCGCTGATGTTCTCCGGCTATTCGGTCGGCGGCATGGTCGCGGCGGGCCTCGGCATCGGTCTCATCCCGCAATTCGGCTGGAAGCCGATGTTCTTCGTCGCCGCGCTGCCGCTGGTGCTGCTGCCGGTCATCCTGTGGAAGCTGCCGGAATCGCTCGGCTTCCTCATTCGCCAGGGCGAGCAGGAAAAGGCTAGACAAATCTATGCGAAGATCGTCCCGTCCGCGCGCCTCGTCAGTGAAGACAGGCTGGTCTTCTCCGAAGCCAAGGGCGCGTCTGCGTCGGTCGCCGAACTGTTCCGGCACCAGCGGACGCTGCGCACGCTGATGCTGTGGGTCGCCTTTTTCTGCTGCCTGTTGCTCGTCTATCTGCTCTCGTCCTGGCTGCCGAAAGTTCTCCAGGAAGCCGGCTATGCCGAAAAGGCGAGCCTGCTCAGCCTCTTCTCGCTCAACTTCGGCGGCATGGCGGGCGCGATCGCCGGCGGCTGGCTCGGCGACCGCTTCGGTTTGCCGAAAGTGGTGGTCGCCTTCTTCGTTGCAGCGACTGCCTCGATCGCGCTGATCGGCTTCAACCTGCCGGCGGGACTGCTGTTCCTGATGGTCTTTATTGCCGGCGCTACGACGATCGGCACGCAGATCCTGCTCTATGCCAGCGTCGCGCAGCTCTACAATCTCTCCGTCCGGTCGACCGGGTTGGGTTGGGCCTCGGGCGTGGGCCGCATCGGCGCCATCGTCGGCCCGACGCTCGGCGGCGTGCTCCTCGCGCAGCAACTTCCGCTCCAGCAGAACTTCCTGATTTTCGCCATCCCCGCGGCGGTCTCGGCGCTCGCCATGCTGGTCTTCGCGGTCAGCAACGCCCGCCGCGCCGGCACCGTCCAACTCGCTGCCGCGTAGGGCGGTGGTACGATGAGCGGTGGCCCGAGCCGCTCATCACGCTTCTGCCGACGGCCGATCGTAACCCGGCCGTCGGCGCCTTTCTCGCGGCGAGCACGGTCGACACTACGTCATAGGATGAGTGTTCGTCCGAATCGCCCGTAAGCCTCTTCAAAAAAACCGAAGCCCTCGAGCCGTGCCCTATCTAGATCTCGAAAGTCACCGCCTTCATTACCGTATCGACGGCGATACGGCCGCTTCCGGCAAGCCTTGGCTCATGTTCTGCAATTCGGTCGGTACCGACCTGCACATGTGGGCTGCGCAGGTGGCCGCGCTCTCGCACCAATATCGCCTGCTGCGTTACGATCGCCGCGGTCATGGCCTGTCTTCGGCACCGCCGCCGCCCTATGCGCTGTCCGATCTTGGTCACGACGTCATCGCGCTGCTCGATGCGCTTGAGATAGAGCGGGCGCATTTCTGCGGCCTCTCCATCGGCGGTCTGACCGGACAGTGGCTGGCCATTCATGCCGGAGAACGGCTGGACAAGCTTGTTGTGTGCGCGACGTCCGCCAAGATCGGCACCGCGGAAAGCTGGGTCGCGCGCATTGCCGCCGTGCGGGAAAACGGCATTGGGGAGCTCGCCGCCGCCACCGCCGAGCGCTGGTTCACGCCGGAGTTCAGAACCGCTGAAGGCGGCACCGTCCGCGAGATGCGTGACACGTTCGCCGCGACCAAGGTCGACGGCTATATCGGCTGTTGCGCAGCTCTGGCCGGGGCGGATCTGCGGGAGGAAGTCGGCCGGATCGCAAACCCCGTGCTTGCCGTCTCCGGCGAAGACGATCCGGTGTGTCCGCCGGCCGATTTGGAGGGCATCGCCGTTGGTGTGCACTGGGGTCGCCACGTCTCATTGCCGGGCCGCCATATGGTCAATGTCGAGTCGGCTTCGGCATTCAATGCTGCGCTTATCGAGTTTCTCGACAGCGATTGGTGACTCGGCGGCAAGGCGAACGGCTTGCGGTGTAACTGCACGATCATCATATTGCGGTCAATAAAGGCGAGCGCGAGGTTTCGACGATGGTCATTCTGACAATTCGGAATGTGCCCGATGAAGTGCATCGCGCCCTGCGCGTGCGGGCTGCGCTACACGGCCGCAGCACGGAGGCGGAAGTCCGCGACATTCTGGAAAGTGTCGTGAAGCCGGAGCAGCGCGTCCGCATGGGAGACGTCCTCGCTGATCTCAGCCGGCGGCAGGGGCTGACCAATGATGATTTCGCGGTACTCGACCAGCGTCGTGACGAGGCAGCAGAGCCAATAAGGTTCGAATGATCGTCTTGGATACGAATGTCGTTTCCGAGGCGATGAAACCAGAGCCCAACCCGGCCGTCCGTTCCTGGCTGAACGCGCAGGTCGCCGAAACCCTGTATTTGTCGAATGTAATGCTGGCCGAAATGCTGTTCGGCATCGCTGCGTTGCCGGACGGTCGGCGAAAGCAGCACTGACCGAAACGCTTGATGGCATGCTCGGCCTGTTCGGCGATCGCATATTGCCGTTCGACACCGGCGCTGCTCGGCACTACGCCGCCTTGGCTGTGAAAGCCAGAACGGCCGGCAAGGGGTTTCCGACCCCCGACGGATATATTGCCGCCATTGCCTCCTCTAACGGGTTCATCATAGCGACACGCGACATCGGCCCCTTTGAAGCGGCAGGGCTAACCGTTGTAAATCCTTGAAATAATGCATAGTCCAAAGACACTGAACCGCAGGCTCTTGCCTTCCTCTTTGGTCGAATCGGCGCAAGCGAGACATGGACTGGTCGGCTCGGGGCCTTAAGCTGCCATTGGCAGCGCACCTCTTTAGACCGGGCAACGACCACGCAGCGATCTTCCGCCACTCGGCGCCGCTCCCGGCGACCGCGCTCCTACGTGGCGACCGTACAAGCTGTGGCCGAAATCCGCGCCGAAGGCTGCCTTTACGGTCAGCGCAGGGGGCTCGCCCGACGGCTCGCCGCCATTCCGGCGAGCCAAGTCGCGCTCCAGTACCGCCTGCGCCCCTCGAAGACATGGCCCCGCACCGGCCGCCACCTCCCACCGCCAGCTCCCCCGACATGTCACAAAAAAATCCATAATCGCCGTTGCGGCGTGACATAACTTGCGCTATATATCTGACCGATCGGTCGGTTAATGAAAATTACCGATCCAGTGGGAGGAGTCACATGCCTGAGGCTTTCAGCCTGCGTCCTTTATGGACCCCAGCACCAGCCGACGCTTCGCGGGCCCGAAGCTCCTGGCGGCCTTCTGTGTTGATTCCCTGCCGGAGACGGCCGACAATATGGGCGAGGACTTCGGCGTCAGCTGCGCCGATCAGGATGCAGTCGCCGAACGCAACGAAGCGCGCGGGGCCGCGGCACAAAGTGCGGGTTCGTCCGCTCAGCATAAGCGGCGCACGGCTGGTGACGACCGCCACCCATCAGCTTCACCGCCAGGGCGGTCGCGCGTGCGCTGTGCAGGATGTGCATCGGCGTCGGCCAGGCCTTTGCCATCATTCTCTGACGGAGGAGTAGGACCATGTATGCGCAAATGGTGAAAACCGACGCTGCCCGCGTCAAGGGTCTCGGCGAGATGGATGCGCAAGAGCGCGCCTTCCAGCAGCGCATCGATGCGGGCCAAAAGATCGAGCCGAAGGAATGGATGCCGGAAGGCTACCGTAAGACGCTCATCCGCCAGATCAGCCAGCACGCCCATTCCGAAATCGTCGGTCAGTTGCCGGAAGGCAACTGGATCACCCGTGCGCCGACGCTGGAGCGCAAGGCGATACTGCTTGCCAAGGTCCAGGATGAGGCCGGCCACGGCCTCTATCTCTACTGCGCCGCCGAGACGCTCGGGATCAGCCGCGATCAGATGTATGACCAGTTGCACAGCGGCAAGGCAAAATATTCCTCGATCTTCAACTATCCGACGCTCTCCTGGGCGGACATCGGTGCCATCGGCTGGCTGGTCGACGGCGCGGCGATCATGAACCAGGTGCCGCTGCAGCGCTGTTCCTACGGGCCCTATGCGCGCGCCATGGTGAGGATCTGTAAGGAGGAAAGCTTCCATCAGCGCCAAGGCTTCGACATTCTGGCGAAGATGGTGAAGGGCACGCGGGCCCAAAAAGCGATGGTTCAGGATGCGCTGGACCGCTGGTGGTGGCCGTCGCTGATGATGTTCGGCCCCTCCGACGATGCCTCCGTCCACTCGGCCCAGTCGATGGCCTGGAAGATCAAGCAGAACTCGAATGATGAGCTCCGTCAAAAGTTCGTCGATCAGACGGTGCCCCAGGCCGAGTATCTAGGACTCACCGTTCCAGATCCGGACCTCAAGTGGAACGACGAAAAGGGCGGCTACGATTTCGGCGAGCCGGACTGGAGCGAGTTCTTCGAGGTGATCGCCGGCAACGGCCCCTGCAATGCTGAACGCCTCGGGGCGCGCAGGAAGGCCTGGGAGGATGGCACCTGGTTCCGCGACGGCCTGACGGCGCATGCGGAGAAGGTCGCGGCTCGACGCGCCAAGTCGATCGCTGCCGAGTAGAGATAGGGAGAGAGCAGCATGTCCAGCGAATGGCCCCTTTGGGAGGTTTTCATCCGCGGCCAACACGGGCTGAACCACCGACACGTGGGCAGCCTGCATGCGCCGGACGCGGAAATGGCAATCAACAACGCCCGCGACGTCTACACGCGCCGCAATGAGGGCGTCAGCATCTGGGTGGTGCGTTCGAGCGACATCGTCGCCAGCGCGCCCTCTGAAAAGGGGCCGCTTTTCGAGCCTTCGAATTCGAAGGTCTACCGCCATCCGACCTTCTTCGACATTCCCGACGAAGTGGGGCACATGTGATGGGTAGAGCAACCGTGACGGACACGGCCGTCGACCGCGCCGCACTTTTCGAGTTCCTGCTGCGCATGGGCGACAGCACCCTTGTCCTCGGCCATCGCCTTTCGGAATGGTGCGGCCACGGCCCGGCGCTCGAGGAAGACATCGCGCTCGCCAACACGGCGCTCGACTTTATCGGCCAGACGCAGTTGTGGCTGGGTCTCGCGAGCGAGGTCGAAGGCGAGGGCCGCAGCGCCGACGATCTCGCCTATCTCCGGGACGCGCGCGATTTCCGTAATCTGTTGCTTACAGAACGTCCGAACGGCGATTTCGGCAAGACGCTGATGCGCCAGTTCCTTTTCGACGCGTGGCACTACCTCTGTCTGAGGGCGCTGTTAGGCTCTTCCGATGCGCGCGTTGCCGCGATCGCCGAGAAGGCGTCCAAGGAGGTGGCCTACCATCTCCAGCGCAGCCGCGACCTCGTCATCCGGCTCGGTGACGGAACGGCGGAAAGCCATGCCCGCATGCAGGAAGCGCTTGATGATCTCTGGCCCTATACCGGCGAGATTTTCATGAACGAAGCCTCCGACGCGGCCCTTGTCGCCGCCGGTGTGGCGCCCGAGCCCGCAAGCCTCAAGGCGGAATGGGATGCGCTGGTTGCGGAAGCGCTCTCAGAGGCGACGCTGAAGAAGCCCGCCGACGGCTATATGCACAGGGGCGGCAAGCGCGGCATTCATACGGAGCATCTCGGCTACGTGCTCGCCGAGCTGCAGTTCCTGCAGCGCGCCTATCCGGGCGCCACCTGGTAGGAGGCTTTGATGGCAACCGCGACGCTTCCGTCGATCAAGGATGTCTGGGACTGGCTGGCGCAAGTGCCCGACCCGGAGATTCCGGTCATTTCGGTTACGGATCTCGGCATCGTTCGTGATGTCGCCTGGGACGGCGGCACGGTGGTGGTGACGGTGACGCCGACCTATTCGGGCTGTCCCGCCACGACGGTGATCAACCTGGATATCGAACGGGCGCTCCATGAAAAGGGGCTTAAACGCGTCAGGCTCGAACGCCGGCTCTCGCCGGCCTGGACCACCGACTGGATCAGCGCCGAGGGCCGCGACAAGCTCAAGACCTATGGGATCGCGCCGCCGGTCGACGGTACGGCCGCGGACGGAACGCTGCTCAAGCGGATCGACCGTCTCTCCGGTCGCCCGAGTCTGACGGTCGGCTGTCCCCGCTGCGGATCCTCACGGACCGAAAAGGTCAGCCAGTTCGGGTCGACTCCGTGCAAGGCGAGCTATCGCTGCTCCGACTGCCTAGAACCGTTCGATTATTTCAAGTGCATCTGACGCGATCCAGAGTGAGGCCCGCTTAAATGGCACGTTTCCACCCCCTGCAAGTCACCGAAGTCCGGCGCGAAACGCGCGATGCCGTGGTCGTGACGCTCATGCCGCGGGAAGAAGACCGCGCCGCCTTCGATTTCACGCAAGGCCAGTACCTGACGTTTCGCCGGATGTTCGACGGCGAGGAGCTGCGCCGCTCCTATTCGATCTGCGCCGGAAAGGACGAAGGTGTGCTGAGGGTCGGCATCAAGCGCGTCGACGGCGGCTGCTTCTCCACCTGGGCGAACGAGGAGCTCAAGCGCGGCGAGATGCTGGAGGCGATGCCGCCGATGGGGGGCTTCTTCACGCCGATTGAGCCGGATGCGGCAAAACACTATCTCGGCTTTGCCGGCGGCAGCGGCATCACGCCGCTCCTCTCGATCATCAAGACGACGCTTGCGCGCGAGCCGCGGTCCCAGTTCACGCTGGTCTATGCCAACCGACACGTCAGCTCGATCATGTTTCGCGAGGAGCTCGAAGACCTCAAGAACCTCTATCTCGGGCGGTTTGCGGCATTGCATGTCCTCGAAAGCGAAGCCCAGGATATCGACCTTTTTACCGGACGGGTCGACGCGGAGAAATGCGAGGCGCTGTTCCGCAGCTGGATCGATCTGAAATCGGTCGACACCGTCTTCATCTGCGGCCCGGAACCGATGATGCTGGCGATCGCCGCGGCGCTGCGCGCGCACGGACTTCGCGACGAGCAGATCAAGTTCGAGCTGTTCGCGTCCTCGCAGCCCGGCCGTGCACGGCGCAAGGTCGCAAGTGCTGCCGGTGCCGACAGGCAATCGAGTTGCGAGGCGACCGTCACCCTCGATGGTACGACCCGCAACTTCAGCTTTCCGAAACAGGGGCAGAGCCTCCTCGAAGCCGCACTCGAAAACAGGCTGGATGCGCCATACGCCTGCAAGGCGGGCGTCTGTTCTACCTGCCGCGCCAAAGTGATCGAGGGCGAGGTGGAGATGGAGACCAACCATGCGCTGGAGGACTACGAGGTGGAGCAGGGATATGTGCTGACCTGCCAGTGCTTTCCGCTGAGCGACCGCATCGTCGTCAGCTACGACCAGTGACGCTTCGAGGGAGGAGTTCCATGTCCGATGAGACGATGCCGATCGAGGACTATCTCGCCCAAGGCGGCCTGCTCACCTCGCCGGACAACGTGCCGCCGCGCTATCGCGGCGAACTTCTCCGGCTGATGGCGAGCTTCGTCGACAGCGAACTCGCCGGTTCTGCCGGCTTCGCCGATGTCATCAACGATGCTCCGGGGATCAAGGAGCGCATCGCGGCCGCCCGGATCGTGTTGGAAAAGGCGGACCATGCGGGGCGGGTGCTCGAGATAATGGGCGATTTTGGTGCCGATACGGTGCGTTATGCGGTCCATCACCCGTGGTCGGCGCGGCTTCCCCGCAATGCCGATATCGGTGCGGAGCGCCGCGGCGGCGACATGCGCCTTTCGGTCCTACACTACCCGCTCGAAGGCTGGATCGATGCGGTCGTCATGAACGTGCTGATGGGCAAGGCGGTCGTCATTCAGCTCGGCGAACTGGCGCGCGTCTCCTACCAGCCGCTTGCCGAAGTCCTCCGGGCGATTTTGCCGCGCGAAACCCGCCACGCCGAACTCGGCATCGACGGGCTGAAACGAATTGCCGAGACGGAGGAGGGGCGCCGTGCTGCCCGGGAAGCGGTCGCCTATTGGCGTCCGCGGGTTGCCGCGAGCTTCGGCCTTTCCGGCTCGACCCGCTACGACATGCTCGCCCGACTCGGGTTGCGCCACACGCCCAATGAGGCGCTGCTCGCCGCGTGGCAGAAGGCCACCGACGCCGAGCTTGCCGCGCTGAACCTGAACTGACGGAAGGAATATTCGATGAACATACTGGCAGATCGTGCCCGTCGGCTTGAAAGCTATGTCGGCGGCGCCTGGATGAGGGGTGCCAGCGACGGCGCGGCGCTGCTCGACGCCGCGACCGGCGCGCCGGTGGCGATGATCGATTCCACCGGCATCGACTTTGCCGCCGCACTCGCCTATGGGCGCGAAAAGGCCGGTCCGGCGCTCCGTCGCATGTCGTTCCATGAACGGGCGGCGATGCTGAAGGCGCTCGCTGAGGCGTTGATGGATCGAAAGGAGGAGTTCTACGCGCTCTCGACCCCCACCGGCGCCACCAGGACAGACAGCTGGATCGACATCGAGGGCGGCATCGGCACGCTGTTCTCCTATGCCTCCAAGGGCAAACGGGAATTGCCGAACACCCGGGTGCTGGTCGATGGTGAGGTCGAGACGCTGTCGCGAGACGGCACGTTTTCGGCCCGGCACATCCTGACGCCGCTCGAAGGCGTGGCGATCCACATCAACGCCTTCAACTTTCCCTGTTGGGGGATGCTCGAGAAGCTGGCGCCGACGCTGCTTGCAGGCATGCCTGCGATCGTGAAGCCGGCAAGCCAGACAGCCTATCTCACGGAGCTCGTGGTGCGGCGAATGGTGGAGACCGGATTGCTTCCGGAAGGAGCCGTGCAGCTCGTCTGCGGTTCGGTCGGCGATCTTCTCGATCACCTCGACGGACAGGACGTAGTCACCTTCACTGGCTCGGCCGCGACCGGGCGCAAGCTGAAGACGCATCCCGCGATCATCGAGAATTCCGTGCGCTTCACCATGGAGGCCGATAGTCTCAACGCGGCCGTTCTCGGTCTCGACGCAGGCCCCGGGACGGAGGAATTCGATCTCTTCGTCAAGGAGGTCGCTCGCGAGATGACCGCCAAGGCCGGGCAGAAATGCACCGCCATTCGCCGCGTCATCGCACCGCGTGCCCATTGCGATGCGCTTATCGCGGCACTGGGCGAACGACTTGCCAAGGTTCCGCTCGGCAACCCCGCTGCCGAGAGCGTGCGGATGGGGCCGCTCGCAAGCCTCGGGCAGCGCGAGGAGGTCAGGGTGCGCATCCGCGATCTTGCCGCCGATGCGGAGATCGTCGCCGGCGATCCCACGAACCCCCAGGTGGCTTCCGGCGACGCGGAAGCGGGCGCCTTTCTCAATCCGGTCCTGCTTTATTGCGGCAACCCCGGCGCCGCGCGGGCCGTGCACGATGTCGAGGCTTTTGGTCCGGTCAGCACCGTCATGCCTTACGATACCGCGGAAGAAGCTGTGGATCTTGTGAAGCGCGGCAAGGGCAGCCTCGTCACCTCCGTCTTCACCAATGATCCTCGTGTTGCAGAGGAGCTGGTGCTCGGCATCGCGTCATTCAATGGCCGGGTGATGATCGGCAACCGCTTGAGCGCCAAGACCTCGACCGGGCACGGTTCGCCGCTGCCGGGCCTCGTCCATGGCGGCCCGGGAAGGGCCGGCGGCGGCGAGGAGCTCGGCGGCATCCGGGGCGTCAAGCACTACATGCAGCGCACGGCCGTCCAGGGAGCACCGGGGCTGCTCTCGGCGGTCACCGGCCGATGGATCGAGGGTGCCCCGGTGCGCGCCGACGGCGAACATCCGTTCCGCAAGTCGCTTGCCGAGCTCCGGATCGGCGACCAGCTGGTGACGGCGACCCGCACGGTGACGCTCGAGGACATCGAGCATTTCGCCAATTTCACCGGCGACACCTTCTACGCCCACATGGACGAGGAGGCGGCGCGGGCGAATCCGTTCTTCGACGGACGCGTCGCGCATGGCTACCTGATCGTCTCCTTCGCCGCCGGGCTCTTCGTCGATCCGGCCCCCGGGCCGGTGCTCGCGAATTACGGCGTCGACAATTTGCGCCTCCTGACGCCGGTCTATCCCGGCGACACGCTGCAGGTCGCGCTCACCTGCAAGGAGATCAATCCCCGGATCAATGCCGAGCATGGCGAGGTCCGCTGGGACTGCCGCGTCACCAACCAGACGGGCGCGACCGTGGCGCAGTACGATGTACTGACGATGGTGGCGAAGACGAGAGGATAGCGACGTCGCGCCTACAGCGCCGCGCGTCTTATCAGAGGGGATGCGGTCCACGCACGAGGGCGCGAAAAGTCAGCGCACCGCCTTGACGCCCTCCAGGATCAGGGTCGTGGCGATCTCGGCATATTCGTCCCGGCTGATCGGGCCGTCGGGGCGGAACCACATATAGACCCAGTTCATCATGCCGAACAGCGACATCGTCACCGGCATCAGCAGTGGACGATCATTATTGAGATCCGGATTGATGTCGTTGAGCACGCTCGAGAAGCGCTTGACGATGCGTCGCTCGATGGCGCGAATCTCGGCCATCTGCTCGGGCGAGAGCGCGCTCGTGCCGTTCAGCTGCACCTTGTGCTGGTCGTCGGCGTCGCGATAGTTTTCGAGCACCTGGCGCACGAGCAGCCGCAACCGTTCCCCCGGAGCGAGATCCGGCCGGTCGGCAGCTTCTATGGCCGCGTCGAGCTCGGCAAGGTGCGTGCGAACGATATCGAAGATCAGCGCGTCCTTGCTCGGATAATAGTGATAAAGCAGTGCTTTCGAGACGTTGCTGTGAGCAGCGATCTGCGCCATCGAGGCCTTTTCCATCCCCATTTCGGCGAACACTGCGGCGGCGCTCGTCAGAATGCCGCGCTGCTTCTCCTCGAAATCGACTGCGCGTGTTCGTGCCATGTTGATCCTGCTCTCACTCTCTACCTGCTCAATCCCACGAATAAGGGAGAACCGTAAAGTCCTCCCGTCTCTATGGTCTACGCGTGCCGTCGCTCCTGTCATTCCTTCGGGCGGTTGTCGACGACCCTTTTTGCCTTTCCTTCCGAGCGGGCGACGCCGCCCGGATCATGTACCTCGATCCTGGTGCTGACACCGACGACGCTCTTGATGTGGTGGGCGAGTTCGCGCGCCGATCCGGCTCGCGCGGTTTCGTCCGCCGCCTCGATCGTGCATTCGACGTGGACGGTCATGTTGTCCATCCGGCCCGTGCGCGTCAGCTCGATCTGGAAGTGCGGCGCCAGGCCGCGGCATTTCAGGATCTGCTCCTCGATCTGGGTCGGGAAGACATTGACGCCGCGCAGGATCATCATGTCGTCCGAGCGGCCGGTGATCTTCTCGATGCGGCGCATCGAACGCGCCGTGCCGGGCAGCAGCCGCGTCAGATCGCGGGTGCGGTATCGGATCATCGGCAGGCCTTCCTTGGTCAGCGTCGTGAAGACGAGTTCGCCCATCTCGCCGTCCGGCAGCACCTCGTCGGTCACCGGATCGATGATCTCGGGATAGAAATGGTCTTCCCAGATATGCAGTCCGTCCTTGGTCTCCACGCATTCGTTGGCAACGCCGGGCCCCATGACCTCCGAAAGGCCGTAAATGTCGACGGCATGCATGTCGAAGGCATGCTCGATCTCCTCGCGCATGGCATTCGTCCATGGCTCCGCGCCGAAGATGCCGACGGCGAGCGAACTCTCGCGCGGGTCCCGCCCTTGACGGCGGAACTCGTCGAGGATGGAGAGCATGTAGGAGGGGGTGACCATGATGATGCGCGGCTTAAAGTCCGCCATCAGCGTCACCTGCCGCTCGGTCATGCCGCCGGAGATCGGCACGACGGTGCAACCGAGCCTTTCCGCGCCGTAATGGGCGCCAAGCCCTCCGGTGAAGAGGCCGTAGCCATAGGCGACATGGACGATGTCGCCGGGCCTGCCGCCGGAGGCGCGGATCGAGCGCGCCACGACGTTCGCCCAGCTATCGATGTCCTTCAGCGTATAGCCGACGACAGTCGGCTTGCCGGTCGTTCCCGAAGAAGCGTGGATGCGGCAGAGCTTCTCGCGCGGAACGGCGAACATGCCGAAGGGATAGCTTTCGCGAAGGTCCTGCTTGGTGGTGAAGGGGAATTTTGCGAGATCGGCGAGCGTCTTCAGATCGGACGGATGGACGCCGGCCGCGTCGAAGCGCGCGCGGTAGAAGGGCGAGTTCTCATAGGCATGGGCGAGCGACCATTTCATCCGCTCCAATTGAAGCGCGGCGATCTCGTCGCGCGACGCGGTTTCGATCGGCTCGAGATCGCCGGGGCGGGGTGAAAGGTCTTCCATGAATCTCTCCTCCGGGAATTGTCCTCCCGCATGATGCCCCCGCGTTGCCATTGGCCCGCGGAATCATGCAGCTTTCAAAGTATGGCGGCGCTCACGCCTCCGGTGCGCCGTCTGCTTGCGGCAGGTGCGTGCCCTTGACGGTGCGCGAATGGCCGCGGAACTCGGCGATGTGTTCGCCGCGCTGGTTGGTGATGCGGATGTCGTAGATGCCGCCGCGGCCGCGCCGCGAAATCTCGCTGGCCGCCGCCGTCAGCCGGTCGCCCTCGAAGGCCGGCGCGATATAGGTGACCGAGCAGTGCTGGGCGACGGCGCGCTGGTTGTAGCTGTTGCAGGCAAAGGCAAAGGCGGAATCGGCGAGGGTGAAGATGTAGCCGCCGTGGCAGGTGCCGTGACCGTTGGTCATCTCCGACGTAATCGTCATCGAGATTGTTGCCGTACCCGGCGTAACGCGATCGAGCGCCATGCCGAGCCGCTGCGACGCCTGGTCGTCGTCCCACATGACACGGGCGCAGGCGCTGGCGAGCTCCTCGGCGTTCATTCTTGCCGCGTCCATCATCGCCCCTTGAACTCCGGCTTGCGCTTTTCCAGGAAGGCTGTCACGCCCTCGGCATAGTCGCCGCTGCGGCCCGCTTCGCGCTGCAGGTCGCGTTCGAGCTCGAGCTGCTCGTCGAAGGAATTGACGGCGGCAGCCTGGATCGCCCGCTTAGTCATGCCAAGCCCCTTGGTCGGGCCGGCGGCGAGACGGGCGGCAAGCGCGGAGGCCTCGTCCATCAGCGCTGCGTCGTCGACGGCGCGCCAGATAAGCCCCCAGTTCGCTGCCGTCTCCGCATCGAGCGGCTCTGCCGTCAGCGCCAGCGCCTTGGCGCGGGCCTCGCCGATCAGCCGCGGCAGGCTCCAGGTGCCGCCGGAGTCGGGCACCAGGCCGATCTTCGCAAAGGCCTGGATAAAGCGGGCCGAGCGGGCCGCAAGGGTGATGTCGCAGGCGAAGGCGATGTTGGCGCCGGCGCCGGCGGCGACGCCGTTGACGGCGCAGACGATGGGCTTTTCGAGGCTGCGGATCAGCCTGAGGAGCGGATTGTAAAAGGTCTCGATCGTGTGGCCGAGGTCGGGCGTACCGCCCTTGCGCGGGTCACGATCGCCGAGATCCTGGCCGGCGGAGAAGCCGCGCCCGGCGCCCGTCAGCAGCACGGCCCGCACCGTGTCATCCGAGTGAGCGCGCCCGAAACCAGCGCGCAGCGCCAGATGCATTTCCTCGTTGAAGGCGTTCAGCTTGTCGGGGCGATTGAGCGTCAGGCGCAGCACGCCGGCGTCAAGCGCCGACAGGACGGTGTCGGATTCGGCCATGATTCCTCCCTGCCGCCAGCTGGATGGGCGGCCTGAAAAAAACACTTGCATAAACCGACCGGTCAGTCAATGATAATCCCAGCAGCAGGGAGGAATGGACATGAGCGACCTATTCGACCGGCACCGCACGGTGCTCGGCGCGGCCTTGCAGGCGGCGCAGGATCGCGGCTATTGGTCCGCCTTTCCGGAAATACCGAGCGGCAAGATCTATGGAGAGACCGCCAAGGACGATGGCCTCTCCGCCTACCAGGCACGTCTCGGCAAGGCGTTCGACCTGCCCGGGCATCCCGGTGCAAAGAGGGTCGGCAAGGAAGTCTCGCCCTACGGACCGTCGCTCGGCATCACCTATCCGGCGGCCGACGCGGATGCCCTCATGGCCGCCTCCAAAGGCGCGGCAGCCGCATGGGGCAATGCCTCGCCGGAGGCGCGGGTCGGTGTCTGCCTGGAAATTCTGGCGCGCCTCAACCGCATGAGCTTTGAGATGGCCAATGCGGTGATGCACACGACGGGGCAGGCCTTCGCCATGGCCTTCCAGGCGGGCGGCCCGCATGCGCAGGATCGCGGCCTGGAAGCCGTCGCCTATGCCTGGGCCGAGATGACGCGCACGCCTCGGAGTGCGACCTGGGCGAAGCCGCAGGGCAAGGGTGAGCCGATCGTGCTTGAGAAGCACTGGCGCATCGTGCCGCGCGGCGTGTCGCTGGTGGTCGCTTGCCAGACCTTCCCGACCTGGAACAGCTATCCCGGCCTGTTCGCGAGCCTTGCGACCGGCAATACGGTGATCGTCAAGCCGCATCCGGGCGCCATCCTGCCGCTCGCTCTCACGGTCCTGGTGGCCCGCGAGGTCCTTGCCGAAGAAGGCCTTCCCGCCGACGTGGTCCTGCTTGCGGCCGACGAGCCCGGCGCGGAAATCACCCGCGATCTCGTCGCGCACCCTGCGGTCGCCATCGTCGACTACACCGGCTCCAATGCCTTCGGCGACTGGGTGCGCAAGAACGCGGCGATGCGCGACATCTATACCGAGGAGGCCGGCGTCAACTCGATCGTGATCGGCGCGACCGACAACTTTGCCGGCATGTGCGCCAACATTGCCTTTTCGCTGTCGCTCTATAGTGGCCAGATGTGCACCGCGCCCCAGAACATCTATGTGCCGCGCGGCGGCATTGAAACCGATGAGGGGCCGAAGTGCTTCGATGCGGTAGCGGCGGGCATTGCTGCGGCGGTCGACGCGCTCATCGCCGATCAGGCGCGCGCCGCCGGCGTCTGCGGCGCCATCGCCAATCCGGCAACGCTCGGGCGGATCGAGGCGGCGCGCAGTCTCGGTCGCATCGTCCGCGACTCTGCGCCGCTCCCGGGCGCCGAAGGCGCGCGCACCGCGACGCCGCTGATTCTCGCGGTGAACGCCGATCAAACATCCGCCCATGAGGAGGAGCGGTTCGGCCCGATTTCCTTCGTGGTGGCCGTGGAGAATGCCGCGGAGGGCGTCGCGCGCGCTGCAAGTCTTGCTCGCCGCAAGGGCGCCATTACCGCGGCGCTCTACGACACCGATGATGCCCGCATTGCCGCGGCGGCCGACGCATTTGCGGCTGCGGGCGTGAACCTGTCCGTCAATCTGACCGGCGGGATATTCGTCAACCAGAGCGCCGCGTTCAGTGATTTCCACGTCACCGGCGCCAACCCGGCCGGCAATGCCAGCCTGACGGACACGGCCTTCGTCGCCAACCGCTTCCGCGTCGCCATGTGGCGCCGTCCAGTGGCGGCATAGGCGGCGAACTTAAACCCGCAATAGTCTTGACACCTGCACTCTTGGGAGGAGATGCCGATATGAGACTGCACACCACGACTGCGCTAACAACGCTGGTGCTTGGCTTCGGCCTCGCGGCTCCGGCGATGGCCGATATCCGCATCGGCGCGACGCTTTCGGAGACCGGCCCCGCCGCCTTCCTCGGCGATCCCGAGGCCAAGACGCTGAAGCTGCTCGTCGACGAGATCAATGCCGCGGGCGGCGTCAACGGCGAGAAGATCGAACTGATCGTCTATGACGATGGCGGCGACCCGAACAAGGCGCGTACCTTCGCCACCCGTCTCGTCGAAGACGATGAAGTCGTTGCCGTGATCGGCGGCACGACGACCGGGACCTCCATGGCAATCCTGCAGGTCTTCGAGGATGCGGAGATTCCCTTCATCTCGCTTGCCGGCGCCATCGAGATCATCGACCCCGTGCGGCCCTTCACCTTCAAGACGCCCCACACCGATCGCATGGCCTGCGCCAAGATCTTCGAGGACATGAAGGCGCGCGGCCTGACGAAGATCGGCATGATTTCGGGTTCCGACGGTTTCGGCGCGTCGATGCACAAGCAGTGCCTCCAGATCGTCGGCGACTACGGCATCGAGGTCATCGCCGACGAGACCTACGGTCCGAGCGACGCCGACATGACGCCGCAGCTTACCAACATCAAGGGCAAGGAAGGCGTGCAGGCGGTCCTGAACGCCGGTTTCGGACAGGGGCCGGCGATCGTCACGCGCAACTATCAGCAGCTCGCAGTCGGCCTGCCGCTCTACCAGTCGCATGGTGTGGCCTCGGACGGCTTCATCGAGCTTGCCGGCGCGCCCGCCGCCGAGGGCATCCGCCTGCCTGGCACGGCGCTGCTGGTGGCGAAGCTGCTGCCCGAGAACGATCCGCAGCGCCCGGTCGTCACCGCCTACAAGGCGAGCTACGAGGCGGCGACCGGCAAGCCGGTCTCGACCTTTGGCGGCTATGCGCACGACGCGCTGCGCATCCTCGTCGATGCGATCAACCGGGCCGGCAAGGCGGAGCCGCAGGCGATCCGCGACGCGATCGAAGCCACATCCGGTCTCGTCGGCACCACCGGCGTCGTGACCATGTCGGAGGAGGACCATCTCGGCCTCGACCTCAGCGCCTTTCGGATGCTCGAGATCAAGGACGGCGGCTGGAAGCTCGTCGAATAGGTCGGCAATCGTGGGATACCGGACGCGCGGCGCGCGTCCGGTCGACAGATCGTCGCGTGCCGTAGCGGAGGCATCCATGCCCGAACTCATGCAATTCATCCTGTCCGGGGTGACCGTCGGCGCGGTCTATGCCCTGGTCGCCCTGGGCTTCACCATCATCTATAACGCCTCCGACGTCGTGAACTTCGCCCAAGGCGAATTCGTGATGCTCGGCGGCATGTTCACCGTCTTCTCCTTCGAAGCGGGGATCCCGCTGCCGCTCGCGGCGGCGATCGCCATCCTGGCGACGGCGGCGATCGGTGTGGCGCTGAACAAGCTCGCCATCGAGCCTGCGCGGGGCGCGCCGGTCGTCTCGCTGATCATCATCACCATCGGTGCGTCGATTCTCATCCGCGGTCTGACGCAGATCGCCTTCGACAAGCAGCTCCACCGCTTCCCGGCCTTCTCCGGCGAGACGCCCATTCAGATCATGGGCGCGACGGTCCTGCCGCAGAGCGTCTGGGTGATCGCGGGGGCGCTGGCGGTCTTCGTCGGCCTGTGGCTGTTCTTCACCCGAACGCTCACCGGCCGGGCGGTTCTCGCCACCGCCAACAACCGCATTGCCGCGCAGCTCGTCGGCATCAGCACCAGATACGTGATGACGCTCAGTTTCGCGCTGTCGGCGGCAATCGGCGCACTTGCCGGCGTGCTCGTCACGCCGATCACGCTCACCGGCTACGACATCGGCATCGCCCTTGCCCTGAAAGGGTTCGCGGCAGCGATGCTGGGCGGGATGGGCAATCCCAAGGGTGCGCTGGTCGGAGGGCTGCTGCTCGGCGTCGTCGAGGCGCTGACCGCCGGCTATCTCAGCTCGCAATACAAGGATGCCGCCGCCTTCGTGATCATCCTCGCCGTGCTCTTTGCCATGCCTCAGGGGCTGTTCGGCCGGCAATCAACGGATCGGGTGTAGCCATGCGGCTCTCGTCGAAGACAAACACTTTGCTCGCGCTCGCCGCACTGATTGCGCTGGCGCCGCTGTTCTTCCCGTCCTCCTACTATTTTCGGGTCGGCTCGCTGATCTTCGTCAACGGGCTGGCGGTGACCGGTCTCGTCGTCCTGATCGGCTATGCCGGCGGCCAGATCAGCCTCGGCCACGCCGGCTTCGTCGGCATCGGCGCCTATGCCTGTGCCTTGGCGCCCGTTCATCTCGGACTCAATCCGCTCGTCGCTGCCGGCCTCGGCGCCGCGCTGTCGGGCGCGATCGCCTGGCTGGTCGGCCGGCCGATCCTGCGGCTGAAGGGCTATTATCTGGCGGTGGCAAGCCTCGGTTTCGGCGCCCTGGTGTCGATGGTGCTCGCCAACGAGGCGGGGCTCACCGGCGGCCCGGACGGGATGACGGTGCCCGATCCGGGATTGCGGGCCCTGCTCAAGTCGGTCGCCATCGATCTCTCCAACGCCGCCTTCTGGTATGCCTTCTCAGCTGTCGTGCTCGTCATCGGCGCCTGGCTCGCTTTGAACCTCTATCATAGCCCCACCGGACGGGCCTTGCGCGCGCTTCATGGATCGGAGGTCGCGGCCCGGACGGTCGGCGTCGACGTGGCCCGGTTCAAGCTGCAGGCCTTCGTCATCTCGGCCATTTATGCCTCGATCTCCGGCTCGCTGCTGGCGCTGCAGAACAAATTCATCACGCCGGACGTGGCGGGCTACATGCATTCGATCGAACTCGTCACCATGACGGTGCTTGGCGGCGCCGGCTCGGTCATCGGCGCGATCAGCGGTGCGGTGATCCTGACGACGCTGCCACAGGTCCTGACGGTCTTCCAGGAGTACGAGCAGGTGATGCTCGGTCTCGTGATGATGCTGGTGATGATCTTCATGCGTGATGGCCTGCTGCCGAGTCTTTCGCGCAAAATCCGGGGGAGGGGTCAATGAATCTGCTTCAGGTCGAAGGGCTGGGCATCGAATTCGGCGGCTTGCGTGCCGTCCGCGATGTCAGTTTTTCCCTCAATGCAGGCGAGATCGTCTCGGTGATCGGCCCGAACGGCGCCGGCAAGACGACCCTCTTCAACATGGTCTCCGGCATCTACCGGCCCGGCCACGGTCGCGTGAAGCTTGCCGGCGAGGACGTGACCGGCATGGAGCCGCACCTGCTGGCGCGGCGGGGCCTTTCCCGCACCTTCCAGAACCTGCAGATATTCCAGGCGATGACGGTGCTGGAGAATGCAATTGCCGGGCATCATCTGCACGAAAAGGGGTCGGTGCTCGCCGATCTCTTCGGCCTGCCGTCATCCCGCCGCCGTGCCCGCGAGGCCGAGGCGAGCTCACGCAGGCTGCTCGACCGGGTTGGCCTCGGCCGTGCGGAGGCCCAGGAGGCCGGGTCGCTCTCCTATGGGGCGCTGAAGCGGCTCGAGATCGCTCGCGCGCTGGCGCTGAAACCGCGTGTCCTTCTCCTCGATGAGCCGGCCGCAGGCTGCAATGCCGTGGAGACGGAGGAGATCGATCGGCTGATCGCCGAAGTCGCGGCTGAAGGTGTCGCGATCCTGCTGGTGGAGCACGACATGAAGATGGTGATGCGCATCTCGAACCATATCGTCGTCCTGGACCACGGCGAAAAGATTGCCGAAGGTGAACCGGCGAAAGTGTCGCGTGACCCGAGCGTCATCGAGGCCTATCTCGGGCCGCAGGCGAGGGAGGCGGCCGATGCTCACCGTTGAGGGATTGCGCTCGCGCTACGGGCGCATCGAGGTCCTGCACGGCATCGATCTCGAAATCGGCTCGGGCGAGATCGTCGCGGTGGTCGGCGCCAACGGCGCCGGCAAGACGACGCTGCTGCGCTGTCTCTCCGGCATCCAGCCCGTCTCCGGCGGAGCGATCCACTTCCGAGGCGAGGCGTTGACCGCGGTTCCAGCCTATCGCCGCCTCGAGCGCGGCCTGGCACAATCGCCGGAGGGACGGCAGATCTTCACCAATCTGACGGTCGAGGAAAATCTCCGCCTCGGCGCCTACCTGTTCTCCGACGACCGGGTGGCGCGTGACATGGAGGATGCCTTCGCGATGTTCCCGGTCTTGAGAGAAAAGCGCAATCTCGCCGCCGGCGGCCTCTCTGGCGGGCAGCAGCAGATGCTGGCTATCGCCCGGGCGCTGATGGGGCGGCCGTCCTGCCTGCTGCTCGATGAGCCGAGCATGGGTCTCGCGCCAATCCTGGTGCGGCAGATCTTCGACGTCGTCAAAGGCCTGCGCGGGCTCGGCGTCACCGTGCTCCTCGTGGAGCAGAACGCCTTCGGTGCCCTGTCGATCGCCGACCGCGGCTATGTGATGGAGACCGGCCGCATCACCATGACCGGCCCGGCCGCCGAACTCATCGCCGACCAGCGTATCCGTGAAGCCTATCTAGGAATCTAAACCATGGCCGTCAGCATCGAACACCGTGGCGAGATCGCCGTCGTCATCGTAGACAATCCTCCGGTCAACGCGCTGTCGCAGGTCGTGCGCCAGGCTCTTCTTGAGGCGGCGGAGGCGCTCGATGCCGATCCGTCGGTGAAGGCGGTGGTGCTGACCTGCGCGGGGCGCGCCTTCATTGCCGGGGCCGATGTCGGTGAATTCGGCAAGCCGCCGATGCCGCCGCACCTGCCCGATCTCGTGTCGCGGATCGAGCGGGCGGCAAAGCCATGGGTCGCCGCCATCCACGGCAGCGCGCTTGGCGGCGGCTTCGAAGTCGCCCTCGGCTGCCGCTTCCGCGTCGCGGTTCCTTCGGCAAGTGTAGGCTTGCCGGAGGTCCGCCTCGGCATCGTGCCGGGCGCCGGCGGAACGGTGCGTCTGCCGCGGATCGCCGAGGTGGAGACGGCGGTCGACATGGCCACGACGGGGAAGCCGCTCGGGGCGCGCAAGGCCCACGAGGCCGGATTGCTCGACGCGTTGATCGAGGACGATCTCGTCGCCGGTGCCGCGGCCTTCGCCCGCGCTGTTCTCGACAGGCCGCTGCCCCCCGCGCTTTGCGATCGCCCCGTCGCGCCACCGCCTGCGGGTTTCTGGGAGGCAGCGGAAAGGACCGTTTCGGCCCGCGCCAAACGGGAAGATGCGCCTCTCAGAGCGCTGGCCTGTATGCGGCGCGCCGCCGAGACGGACTTCGACACGGCGATCGCCTTCGAGCGCGAAACGTTCCTGGCGCTGCGCGGCTCGGCGCAGGCCGCCGCACTCCGTCACGTCTTCTTCGCCGAGCGGGCAGCGACCCGGCCGCCGGAGCTTGCCGGTGTGGCGCCGCGCATGATCCGTTCGACGGCGGTGATCGGCGGCGGCACCATGGGCGCCGGCATTGCCGCGGCGCTGCGCGATTCCGGCCTGCCGGTCATCCTGATCGAGCGCGATGGTGCGGCAATCGAACGAGGGCTCGCCAGCTTGCGGGCGATCTTCGACGGCGCGGCAAAGCGCGGCCGCATTTCCGCTGACGTGGCAACCGAGCGGATGGCGGGCATCACCGCCTCCACGGATTACGCGGCGCTCGCCGATGTCGATCTCGCTATCGAGGCGGTCTTCGAGGACATGGACGTGAAGCGGGACGTCTTTGCGCGTCTTGCCGACAGCTGCGGTGACGATGCCATCCTCGCGACGAACACCTCCTATCTCGATCCCGAGCGGATCGCCGAGGGCGTCCGCCGGCCGGAGCGCTTCCTGGGCCTGCATTTCTTCAGCCCGGCACATGTGATGAAGCTATTGGAAATCGTGCCGACCAAGGCGACGGCGCCGGAGGTGCTGGCGACCGGCTTCGCGCTGGCGCGGATGCTGAACAAGATCCCGGTGCGCGCCGGCATATGCGACGGGTTCATCGGCAACCGTATCCTGAAGGTCACCAGGGCGCAGGCCGAGCGACTGCTGCTCTCCGGCGCCACGCCCGCGGCCGTCGACGCCGCCATGCGTGCCTTCGGACTTCCCATGGGACCCTTCGAGGCGCAGGACCTTGGCGGGCTCGACATCGCGGCATTCCAGCGCAAGGCCGCGCGTGCGCGCGGCGAGACGCCCTTCGCGCCGATCGCCGATCGCCTTTGCGCGATCGAGCGCTTCGGCCAGAAGAGCGGCGGCGGCTGGTATGACTACGAGCCAGGCGACCGCACGCCGCGGCCTTCGGATGCGGTCGCGGCGGTCATCGCCGAGGAGGCGAAAGGCCGGCCTCGGCGGGACTGGAACGAGGACGCCATTGCCGACTGCATTCTCTGGCCGATGGTCAACGAGGGAGCACGCATCCTTGCGGACGGCACGGCGCTACGGCCGTCCGATATCGACCTGGTGAAGATCCACGGCTACGGCTTTCCGCGCTGGCGCGGCGGGCCGATGCACTGTGCAGAGGCCCATGGACTCGGTAACGTCGTCGATGCACTGCGCGCGCTTGCCGGCGAGGGGCTGGCCGAGCCGCCTTGCGACCTCTTGCTCGAGGCCGCCCGGCGCGGCGGGTTCCCGACGCCTCTCGTTGAGGCATTGTAGTCCAAAAATGTGCAGGTGGTCTGGGGGGAGCACGACCTCCATAGAACGGCGGGACGAGGAGGGAGTGCGCGGACGCCGGATCGGCATGGAATTTGCGTGATGAGGTCACAACAAACGCGTCGCGACGGAGGGGAGCATGCAGGCGCTTACAGTTCCGGTCTACAGGCCGTTGCCGGTCGAGATCTTGCAAGGCGAGATCCGAAATGTTTGCGGCGCCTTCGATCTGGAGCCGATGCGGGGCACAGGCCTGGTGGCCGGTGATGTCTCGCTGCGGCGCATGGAATACTTCGATGCCGCGGTCGTGGCGCTCGATGCCCGATATGTGCAGCGCGGCGTCCGATCGATCCGCCAGGATCCGGGCGAACATCTCTTTCTGCTGGTCCAGGACGAGGGCCATTGCAGCGTCACGCAGGGAGACCAGTCGCTCGAGCTCGCACCCGGAGACATGTTTCTCGTCGATTCCGTCGAACCCTCGTCCTTCGTTTACGAGGGAAGGCGCTCGAACCAGATCTCGGTGCATATGCCGCGCGACGAGATGCTGCATCGTTTTGGCCAGTCCTGCATGGGCGGCGTTGCGATCGACCGGCACGACCCTCTCTGGGTCGCCATGCGAGCGGTGCTGACGAAAATGCTGACCAGTCTCGATGTTCAGGTGCAGCTCCGGGAAGCCTTCCTGTGCCTGATGGGCGCCTATCTTCAGGCGGGCCGGACCGGCAGCCGCGGGTACGAGACCCTGTTGTCGCGGGCACTCGCCTTGATCGACCGCCATCGCGAGGATCCCGGCTTCGGCCCGCGCGAGCTCGCCACACGGCTGAACGTCTCGGAGCGCATGCTGCAGCGGCACTTCCAAGCTCTGGGCGAGAGCCCGGGCCACCGGCTGCTCAATCGCCGCCTCGAGCTTGCGCATGCGCGGCTCTCCGGCCGCCTGCCGGAACAGGCGAAGGAAGGGGTCGCGGGCATTGCCTACGATTCCGGCTTCAACGACCTTTCCTATTTCTATCGCGAGTTCCGCAAGCGATACGGCACCACGCCGGGCGCGGTCGCCCGCCACTGACGGATTTGTCCAATCGAAGGGACGTTCCCGTCCAAGCGGGACATGCGTCGCCCTCCTAGTCTTCCATGATGGGCTTGCCGGCATGGCAGGACACAATGGGAGGACGAGGATCATGACGCAGCACTTTGCGACGGTAAACGGAAAGCCCGTCTCCGGAGGGGCGAGCTTTGCCGTCCTCAATCCGGCGACCGGCGGCGAGATCGGTCGCGCGCCGGACATGAATGCGACGGAGCTCAACGCGGCGGTCGCGGCCGCGCAGGCGGCATTTCCGGAATGGTCCGCCCGTAGCGACGAGGCTCTGCAGGCGGCCTGCGCCGCGGTGACCGCCAGGATCGAGGCGCAGGCCGACGAACTCGCGCGGATGGTCACGCTCGAGCAGGGCAAGCCGCTCAACGGCCTCGGGTCGCGCTGGGAAATCGGCGGGGCAATCGCCTGGGCCGGCTATACGACCGGTTTGTCGCTGCCGGTCAAAGTGCTGCAGGACAATGAACGGGGCCGCGTCGAACTGCACCGCAAGCCGCTCGGCGTCGTCGGTTCTATCACGCCCTGGAACTTCCCGGTGATGATCGCCATCTGGCACATCATGCCGGCACTGCGGACCGGCAACACGGTGGTGATCAAGCCGTCGCCGTATACGCCGCTTTCCACTCTGCGGCTCGTCGAGATCATCAACGAGGTGCTGCCGCCCGGTGTCGTCAATGTCGTCACCGGCGACGACAAGGCCTTCAACATCGGCGCGGCGATGTCGGCACATCGGGATATCCGCAAGATCGTCTTCACCGGCTCCTGCGCGACCGGGCAAAAGATCATGGCGTCGGCGGCGCCGACGATGAAGCGGCTGACGCTGGAGATGGGCGGCAACGATGCCGGCATCGTCCTTCCCGATGCCGATCCCGAAGAGATCGCCGAGGGCCTGTTCTGGGGCGCCTTCATCAACAATGGCCAGACCTGTGCGGCGATGAAGCGCCTTTATGTCCATGAATCGGTCCACGACGCCGTCTGCGATGCGCTCGTCGCCTTCGCCCGCAATATCGCCGTCGGGGACGGCATGGATGAGACCAGCATTCTTGGCCCGATCCAGAATCGCATGCAGTTCGACAAGGTGGCGGCGCTCGTCGCCGACGCGAAGACCCGTGGCAGGGTTCTGCTCGGCGGCGAGCGGGGCGCTGGGCTGTTCTTCCCGCCGACGATCATTGCCGGACTGAAGAACGGTGATCCGCTCGTCGACGAGGAGCAATTCGGTCCGGCTTTGCCCGTTGTTTCCTACAGCGACGTCGAGGATGCGATCGCCATGGCAAATGACAGTTCGAACGGGCTCGGAGGATCTGTCTGGTCGTCGGACATCGATGCCGCTCGCAACGTTGCCGGCCGAATGCAGTGCGGCTCGGTCTGGATCAACAAGCATGGGGCGATTCAGCCGAACGCTCCGTTCGGCGGCATCAAGGCATCCGGGCTCGGCGTGGAATTCGCAGAGGAGGGCCTGCAGGAATACACTGACATTCAGGTCGTTTTTGCCTGATCGCGAAGAAAAAACGAAAGACGAAGGGAACAAAGAGATGAAACATTTCAGAGGAGCAACGCTCGTCGCTCTGATCGCCTGCGCGGCAACGCCGGCGGCGATCGCGCATCCGCTCGATGGGCTGACGGCGGAGGAATACCAGAACATCAACCGGATCCTGCGGAACGAGAAGATCGTCGACGCCGAAACGCTTTTCCCGCTGATCGAGCTCAAGGAGCCCGCCAAGGCCGATGTGCTCTCCTGGAAGGAGGGCGACGCGCTCGACCGCAAGGCCATGGTGCAGTTCACCAGCCCGGATGGGTTCAAGGAGGCGGTCGTCAACATCACTCAGGGCAAGGTCGAGAGCACCGCGGCCATCAAGGGCCAGCCGATGGTCCTCTTCGCCGAGTTCATGAATGCGCTCGAAGGCGCGCTCGGCCATCCCGAGATGATTGCCGGTCTCGCCAAACGCGGGCTGAAACCGGAAGAGGCCTTCTGCCTGCCGTTGACGGCCGGCAACTTTTTCACCCAGGACTACGAGAACAGCCGGCTGATGAAGGTGCCCTGCTATCGGGTTCCGGAGGGGTCGAACTTCTATGCGAAGCCGATCGAGGGCCTTTTCGCCGTCTACGACATCGGCAAGAAGAGCGTGATCAAGGTCATCGATAGCGGAGCGGTCGATCTACCGAAGGACAATTGGGGCTATACCGAGGATGAGGTCGCCGCCCGCACGCCGCTGAGGCCGAAGACGAACAAGGTCGCGCTCACCCAGGAGGGCGGCCCCAACTACAAAATCAACGGCAGCCATCTGGAATGGGATATCTGGCGGCTTAATCTGAGAGTGGACAAGCGTCCGGGCCTCGTCGTTTCAAACCTAGACGTGAACGACGGCGACACCTGGCGGTCGGTGATCTATCAGGCGCACCTCTCGGAGGTATTCGTGCCCTATATGGACCCAACCGAAGGCTGGTACTGGCGCACCTACATGGACAGCGGGGAGTATGGTTTCGGCCTCTTCCTGAGCCCGTTGACCGCAGGGATCGACTGCCCAGACAATGCGACGTTTCTGCCTGCCACGATCGCCGATGACAAGGGCAATCCGCTCGTCATCCCGAACGCGATCTGCATCTTCGAACGCAGCATCGGCGATCCGGCCTGGCGGCACTTCGAGGTCTTCGCCCAGACGCCGGAAAAGCCGGTTCCGGCGGAAGGCCGGCCGGCGACGGAGCTCGTGGTCCGCACCGCATCGGAAGTCGGCAATTACGACTACCTCATCGACTACCGTTTGCAGCAGAATGGCCAGATCAACATCTACATCGGCGCGAGCGGCCTGGACGCGGTGAAGGGTGTCGCATCGACCTCGATGAAGGATCCGACGGCCAAGGCCGACACCGCCTATGGCACGCTGATCGCGCCCAATCTCGTCGCCGCCAACCACGACCACTATTTCAACTTCCGCATCGATTTCGACGTCGACCAGCCCGCCAATCACTTCTCGACCATGGACATCGTGCCGGCGGACGTCGAGCCGAACAGCCCGCGCAAGTCGATGTGGACGGTCAAGCACTCGATGCCGCATTCGGAAATGGAGGCGCGCTATAAGCTTTCGGCGGCCGAGCCACGCTACTTCCATGTCTCGAACCCGAACCGCGAAAGCTATCTCGGCCACGAGCCGGGCTGGATGATTCACCACGGCAACGTTGCCTACGGCCCGTTCGATTATGCCAACGATCCGCCGATGAAGCGCAATGCCTATATCGAGTACTCGGTCTGGAACACCGTCTACGATCAGGACCAGCGTTATGCCGGCGGCAAGTACGCGATGCAGAGCGACGGCAGCGATACGCTGGCGGAGTGGGTGAAGGCCGATCGTCCGCTGATGGGCAAGGACATCGTCACCTGGTTCTCGGCAGGCTTCCACCACATTCCGCGCATGGAAGACTGGCCGGTCATGTCGACCGAATGGAAGACCGTGCACATCATGCCGCACAACTTCTTCGCCCATAATCCGGCGCTCTCCATCCGGAAATGACCGCCTGTCGTCAAAGGCGCCTTGGGGGGCGCCTTTGATACTCTCGACCTCCAAGGTCGGCTGCCGACAAGCGCGACAGGAGTCCTATCTTCCGATGGAACGCTCCTGCATCTCTTCGCCTATAAAGCAATTGTAGGACTGTGCATATTCAGCAGGCTCCGGACGGGGCTGCCTGGCGCCGCTGACTTTCAGTCCCGAAATCTCGGCCGTGAGCTTGGCCAGAATAGCGGCTGAGAATTGGCTGGCCTCCGACACTTTCATGACGAACGCCCCTTCTCCGCCGACGACGCACTGCCTGTAATAGGCATCGAGATCCGGGATCGAGGCCGAATCCGGCGTGTCTCTCAACATGATCGCCAGCCCGTCGATGACGATCCCTTGGGCAACGGTGCTGTTGCGGGCAACCGGCGCCGGTACCCCGGCATTGTTGGGTCCATCGCCCGATATGTCGATGACGCGCCGGCTTCCCCGATAGGGGCTCAAGTGAACAAGCCTGCGCGCGAAGGCAAGCACATTGGAGATGGAGGTGAACGAGATCCGTCGGATCGGCTGGCGGCGCAAGGCCTCGGCAAACTGTGCCGCACTCTGCCGGTCCTCGATCAGCGTCCAGGGCAGCACCTGGACGGCCTTGCCGCCCCACTCAACATAGGTCACGGCAATCCTGCCGAGCCGCCCTGTCCCTATCGCCCTCATTATCTCTGGCCTGCGAAACGCCTCCACATAGCCCGTCCGTTGAAGCTGCAGTTCGTCCAATCCAATCGAATAGGATACGTCGACGGCGAGGACCAGTTGGAGGTCCACGGCAACAGGATCCTGTGTCGCGGCGGTGCTGGCGCCGAGAAGAAAAGCCGCAGCCAAATGCGTCCAACGTGGTCCCATGGAGCCGATGGCCATCTGGAGACGGGGACCCGCGCGAGGTGCCTCTGCAGCGCCGCGCGTCCTATCAGATGCCACAGTACGCGACAGTAGCGCAAATTGGACCTTGTTGGATGCTTCTCGTCCTCGTCCCTGTGCTTGTCACAGCGATGAAGCAGCGCCGCGTCTGCGGCGCGAAGGCTCTTTTCAGCCTTCGTGCTGATCGGCGCTGAAACCGGGTAGACGCGGCTCGGCCAAACCGCGGGGAACAGCACAGTAAAAAAGCGAGCCTCCGGCTGGAGAGGCTCGCTTGTTCGCTATTAGGCCCTTCGGAAACGCTAGCTGCGCGGCTTGAGGTTTTCCGGGTCGTAGAGCGGCTTGTAGCCGACACCTGCGACCTCGACCGGATAGGTCTCGGCGAAATATTCGACGTTCAGCTTGCGACCTTCCTGGCAATAGGCCCAGGGCAGATAGGCGAGCGCGATGTTCTTGCCGATCGTCGGGCCGTAGGCGATGGAGGTGGTGTAGGAGCGGCGGCCGAGTTCGTCGATCAGCACCTCACCGGTTTCCGGGTCCATGACCGGCAGGTTGCCGACCGGGTAGCGCTTGACGCCGTTCCTGTCGGTGTTCTCGGTCATGACGAGCGTGCAGAGCATGGCGGGCTGATGCTCGCGCGCCTTGTACTCCAGATGCTTCGCCTTGCCGCGGAAGTCCGCTTCCTTGACCTTCGGACGGGCAAGGTCGGCCTCGATGAGATTGTACTGGGTGAGAAGATCCGCGTTCTGCAGGCGCAGGCTCTTTTCCATGCGCCGCGAGTTCGCATAGGTCTCGACGCCGAAGGCCATGACGCCGGTGGTGCGCAGCGCATCCCAGACCGCCAGGCCGTCCTCATACTTCATGTGCAATTCCCAGCCTTGCTCGCCGACATAGGAGATGCGGAAGGCCGAAACCGGCTTGCCGGCGATCTCGATCGGCTTGATCGCGGCGAAGGGGAAGTTCTCAGGATCGAGGCCGGCCGGATCGGCAACCACCTTCTTCAGCGTCTGGCGGGCATTGGGGCCCCAGATGCCGATGGTGACGAACTTCTCCGAAACGTCGGTAATGGTGACGTCGAGGCCCCGGTCTTCCGCGACACGGCGCATGTAGTGGAAGTCGCGCGGGCCGGCATCGGCGCCGTTCACGAGACGGCAACGGTCGGCCATGCGGAAGACCGTGAAGTCGGCCCTGACCATCCCCTCGTCATCGAGGAAGTGGGTGTAGATGCCCTTGCCGATATTGCCGTCTCCGCCGATCTTGGCGGCGCAAAGCCACTCGAGAAGCTCCACATGGTCCGGACCTTCGATGTCGACCATGTGGAAGTGCGAGAGGTTGACGATGCCGCAATCCTCGCTCATCGCCAGATGCTCGGCATTGGAGACGCGCCAGAAATGGCGGTTGTCCCACTCGTTCTCGCGCACTGGAACCCGGTTGCCGTATCTTTCCAGGAGGTGCTCGTTGGCGGCATAGCCGTGGGCGCGCTCCCAGCCGCCGAGCTCCATGAAGTAACCGCCGAGCTCCTTCTCGCGCTCGTAGAAGGGCGAGCGCTTGACGTTGCGGCCGCTCGCATAGGGCTCGCGCGTATGCACGGCCGGGAAATAGATCTTCTGTGCCGCCTCGAAGCAGCGGCCCTCGATGAATTTCTCCTCGAGCTGGTGCGGGTAGAAGCGTGCATAGTCGATCGAGGCATGGTCGATCTCGGTGCGCCCGTCCGTCATCCAGTCGGCGATCAGCTTGCCGTAGCCCGGGCCGTCCTTCACCCAGATGGCGACGCAATACCAGAGGCCGCGCACCTTCTGGCTCTCGCCGCAGGAGGGGCCGCCGGCGGCCGATACCTGCAGCAGGCCGTTGAAGGAGTGGCCCTCGTTATAGCCAAGCTCGCCGAGGATCGGCGTCAGTTCCATGGCGCGCTCGAGCGGTTCGATGATCTGCTCCATCTCGAGATCGCGCTGCGAGGGCGACAGGCGTGCCTCGTGCTTCTCGAGAATGTCGCGCGGATGGCAGAGGCGCGGATTGGTGGCCTCGTAGTAGCCCCACTCGATCTGGCCGCCTTCGGTGGTCTTCGGGTCGCCGGTGTCGCGCATATAGGCGGAGTTGCCCTGGTCGCGCAGCAGCGGGAAGCCGATTTCCTTGCCGGTGCCTTCGAATTCGTTATAGGGGCCGAAGAAGGTCAGCGGATGGTCGACCGGCATGACCGGCAGGTCTTCGCCGACCATTTCGGCGATCAGGCGACCCCAGATGCCGGCGCAGACGATGACATGGTCGGCCATGATCGTGCCGCGATGCGTGACCACGCCCTTGATGCGGCCGTTCTCGACGAGGAGCGACGTTGCCGGCGTATTGCCGAAGACCTGCAGCTTGCCGGACTTTTCCGCCGCATCGACCAGCTTGCCGGCAACCGTCTGCGAGCGCGGGACGACGAGGCCGGCATCCGGATCGAACATGCCGCCCATGACCTGATCTTCCTCGATCAACGGGAACATTTTCTTGATTTCGGCCGGCGAGACATAGTGCGCGCGAGTGCCGAAGGCCTTGGCAGAGGAAAGCTTGCGCTTGATCTCCTCCATCCAGATGTCGTCGCCGGTGCGTGCGACTTCCAGGCCGCCGATGCGGGCGTAGTGGCCCATCTTCTCGAAGAAGTCGATCGAATACTGCGTCGTCCAGACCGAGAGAAAGTCGTGGCTCGTCGTGTAGCAGAAGTCGGAGGCATGCGCCGTCGAGCCGATGTCGGTCGGGATGCCCGACTTGTCGATGCCGACGATATCGTCCCAGCCACGCTCGATCAGGTGATGGGCGATCGACGCGCCAACGATGCCACCCAGACCGATGATTACGACCTTCGCCCTTTGCGGAAACTCTGCCATTGCTTGCGACCCTAGTTGGTATGGAAGCCGGATATTAGATTTTGCAGCGACGCGAGTTGCGCCTGTCTACGACATAATCATCGTGCTGCACGACCAGAGCCATGCCGTAGCGAATGGCAACGCTGGTGGCTAGGGGGGATGCAGCCGCTCAGCTTGGTGCTCAAGTGGGCGGTTTGCGCCACAAGGCTGCCGTTCGTCTTCTGGAGTTGCAGCAATCCATTCGCGTCTTGCGTCCGGGAGTAACGATAATCTCCACCGGCGAGGGACTTTTTGGAACAAGTTTCCTTAGTAAATTTATAGACTATCTTATCATTCTCCCGAACTGCATTGTTCCTCAGCGACCAGACAGAGGTGGAAAATGATCACTCGCAGGCAGACCCTCGCGCTCATCGGCGCAACCGCCGCGGCCTTGAGCGCGCCGAACATCCGGCAGGCAAGGGCGGCAAAGGAGTTTCGTATCGGCTGGCAGAAAAACGGCGTGCTCGCCTTGGCGAAGCGTACCGGCGCGCTGGAGAAGCGGCTTGCTGAACGCGGCCTGACGGTGAGCTGGGCCGAGTTCACTTCGGGCCCGCCGCTCCTCGAGGCACTCGGCGCCGGCTCGCTCGACTTCGGTCCGACCGGCGACGTTCCGCCGCTTTTCGCCCAGGCTGCCGGGGCCAATCTTCTTTACGTCGGGAGCTACAAGGGCACGCCATCGGGCTCCGCCATCCTCGTGCCGAAGGATTCGCCGATCACTGCGCTCGAGAAGCTGAAGGGGAAGAAGATCGCTTTCAAGCGCGGTTCCAGCGCCCATAATTTCACAGTCAAGGCGCTGCGCAAAGTCGGCCTGACGACCGACGACATCGAAGCGGCCGATCTCGCCCCGCCAGACGCGGCGGCCGCCTTCAAGACCGGAGGTATCGACGCCTGGGCGATATGGGACCCCTATTTTGCCGTTGCCGAGGCGGATCCGCGGACACGGGTCCTGACCACGGCGGAAGGCATCGTCGACAACTGGAGCTTCTTCTTCGGCAATGGCGATTTCACCGCCTCCGAGCCGGAGGTCATCGCCGAGGTGATTGATGAACTGGCCAAGGTCGGAGCCTGGGCGCAGGCCAATCTCGATGAGACCGTTCCGGCGCTCGCGGAGATCACCGGCATTCCAACCGAGGTGACCCGAACGATCCTGACGCGAAAGGGGGCCGACCTCAGCAAGGTGGCGCCCCTGTCGGATGACGCGCTGACCTACCAGCAGGCGCTCGCGGACGAATTCCATGGCCTCGGCATCCTGCCGAAGACCCTGACGATCGCCGACGTCGCCTGGCGACCGAAGGCAAGCTGAAACGCCGCACGCTGAAAGGATCAGGCCATGACAAAGACAGACAAACCACTCGATTTCCTCTGGTTCATCCCGACCTCCGGCGATGGCGCCTATCTCGGCTCCGATGATCTGAGCCGCCCTGCGGACATCGGCTATTTTCGCGAGATCGCCACGGCGGCGGACCGGCTGGGTTACTCCGGCGTGCTCATTCCGACCGGGGTCGCCTGCGAGGAATCCTTCATCCTTGCAGCACACCTCGCGGCCTCCACGGAGAACCTGAAGTTTCTCGTGGCCATACGACCCGGCATCGCTTCGCCCGCCTACTACGCGCGGCTCGCCGCGACGCTCGACCGCGTCTCGAGGGGGCGGCTGCTCCTCAATATCGTCGCGGGCGGAAGTGCCAAGGAGCTTGCCGGCGACGGCGTCTTCCTGCCGCATGACGAACGCTATGCGCATGCCGAGGAGTTCTTCCAGGTCTTCAACCAGCTCCTCGAGACAGGCAAGGCGCATCTCGACGGCAAATACATAAAGGCGCACGAAGCACAGCTTGGCTTCCCGTCGGTACAGCAGCCGCGCCCGCCGCTCTATTTCGGCGGATCGTCGGATGCCGCGATCGAATTTTCGACGGGCGTGGTCGACAAATACCTGACCTGGGGCGAGACGCCGGCCCAGGTCGCGGAAAAGATTGCCACGGTCCGCAAGGCCGCGTTCGACAAGGGGCGGGAGGTGACCTTCGGCATTCGCCTGCACTTCATCGTCCGCGAGACCGACGAGGAGGCCTGGGCTGCCGCCGACCGGCTGATCTCCAAGCTCTCGGACGAGACGATTGCCGCTGCCCAGGAAGGATTTGCCCGGAACTCCGATTCCGTCGGCCAGGCTCGCATGCGGGCGCTGCACGGCGGCCGTCGAGACAGGCTCGAAGTGTCGCCCAACCTTTGGGCCGGCATCGGCCTCGTCCGCTCGGGCGCCGGGACCGCGCTTGTCGGCTCGCCAAAGACGGTGGCCGCCCGCCTCCGGGAATACCAGGAAATCGGCATCGATACGGTGATCGCCTCCGGTTATCCCCATCTCGAGGAGGTCTATCGGGTTTCCGAACTGCTCTTTCCGGAAATCGGCCTTGCTGGTCCGCGCAACCAGGTCCGCTCGTCCTTCGGAGAACAGCCGCTTTTCGCTGGCGGTGGCCATGGAGGCAATCTGCGAGTCGTCGCCGGCTCCTGATCCCGAACGGGAATCCGTGCGGGCCGCGCTCGCCAATCGAGAAGGAGAAGAATATGACCGCATACGACGTTGCAAGCGATCGCCCGCGGCAAAGACGGAGCTGGGTCTTGCCGGCCCCACCGGCGCGGCGGATCCGTCTGGAGGGGCTCTTGCCCTATGCCGTGCCGATCGTCCTGGTTCTGGTGTGGCAGTTATTTTCGTCGCTCGGCTGGATTTCGACGCGGATCATGCCGGCACCGACGGATGTGGCAGCCGCCTTCGTCGAGCAATTGCTCTCCGGCGCGCTGCTTCATAACGTGGCAGTTTCGGGCGCGCGCGCCCTGGCCGGACTTATCGTCGGCGGAACGATCGGTCTGCTGCTTGGCATTGCGAACGGCGTCTCCAAGCTTTCCGAGCAATTGACGGACACCTCGCTGCAGATGCTCAGGACCATTCCGCATCTGGCCATGATCCCGCTGGTAATCCTCTGGTTCGGGATCGGCGAGGAATCGAAGCTGTTCCTCACGTCTTTGGGCGTGCTTTTTCCAATCTATCTCAACACCTTTCACGGCGTCAGGAACGTCGACCGCGAGCTGATCGAGATGGGCCGGATCTACGGAATGAGCGGCTGGACACTGTTCAGGAAGGTCATCCTGCCCGGCGCCCTGCCTTCGATATTCGTCGGACTGCGTTATGCGCTCGGCATCATGTGGCTGACGCTCATCGTCTCGGAGTCGATCGCCGCATCATCCGGGATCGGCCACATGGCGAACCAGGCGCGAGAATTCATGATGACGGACGTGGTGGTTCTGTCACTGCTCATCTACGCGGCGCTTGGCAAGCTCGCCGACGTGATTGCGAGGGCCCTGGAGCGTAATGCCCTGTCCTGGAACCCGGTCTATCAGAAATAGGAGGCCAGCATGAGCGGCTATGTCAGCAGGTTCGAGGGGCGCCAAGGCACTGTCGAACCCTTGGGAGAACAGGGGCGAACGGTCTCCGCCGCAGCGACCGAAGCGGTCTCGATCGAGCTGCGGCGGGTCGAGCAATCCTTCGGTCAAAACCGGGTCCTTCGTGGCATCGACCTTGACGTCCTGGCCGGGCAGTTCCTGGCGATCGTCGGCAAGAGCGGCTGCGGCAAAAGTACCTTGTTGCGCCTGCTCGTCGGGCTGGACCGCCCGACCGCCGGCTCGCTTCGCTTCGCCGACCGATCGGGAAACACGGTGGAGGCCAATGCGCGCATCGTCTTCCAGGAGCCTCGGCTGCTTCCCTGGGCGAGGGTGGTCGACAATGTGGCGGCTGGCCTCGGCCAGGATATCGACAAGGATACGGCGCGCGTGAAAGCGCTAATGGCGCTGGACGACGTACAATTGACCGACAAGGCGGATCAATGGCCGGCGCGGCTCTCCGGCGGCCAGCGGCAACGGGTGGCGCTCGCTCGCTCGCTCGTCAGCCGCCCCGGTCTGCTGGTTTTCGACGAACCGCTCGGTGCGCTCGACGCATTGACGCGCATCACGATGCAGGAACTCGTCAGCCGGGTCTGGCGGGAGTTGGGATTCACGGCGGTCCTGGTGACCCATGATGTCAGCGAGGCGGTGCATCTGGCCGACCGGGTGATTGTCCTCGACGGCGGCAAGGTGGCGCTCGATCTCGAAAATCCGACGGAGCATCCGCGGCGCCATGGCGATCCGGGTCTCGCCGTGTTCGAGCGCCGCCTGCTGGATGCCATCCTCGGCTGACGACGCCCGGGCCTTGCCCGCTACAGCGATCGGATCGTGATCGTCCGCGTCGTGGCGAAGCGCATCGCCAAGATTTTCTGGACGATCCTTTCCGCCTGGGCGGCGATCTCCGGCACCCCTGTGAGTTCGCCGAAGGCGCCGCGCGCCAGCGGTCCGGCGATGAACAGATCCTCCACCGGGTAGCCGTCCCGCGCCACGGCCCGGCTGTCTTGATCGCATGCGATGCCGAGACCGCGCGGGTCCTTCCTCAGGAGGCCGGAGCCTTTCAGATCGGCAAGACAGCTTTGGCGACCGATCACGTTGCCGTGGTCGGGTCCGGTCGCCGCGATGATCCATTTTGCAGCGTGGCGCACCACAATCCCATGTGGCTTCGTCGCAATATCGACGGCGATTTCAGCGTGGCCCGGGCGGACCGCGACGATCCGACCCGCACGGCTTCGCAGGCGTCCCGCCGCTCTTTCGCGCTCGACAAGTTCGGCGATCTGCGGCGACATGCGAAAGCGATGCGCTTCGAAGCGTCGGCGAAGGTGGCGCAGGATGCGGCGCTGTTCGACGAGCGGCAATGCCTGCCAGATGGTTTGGCCCTGGTGACGCAAGGCGTCGAAGACGCTCTGCCAGGGCAGGCCGGCTTCGGTCACCTCTTCAAGGGCGAAGCGCACCCGCTCGAGAAGCGAAAGGGCGGTGTTCGGGAGACCGATAAGGAAGTCGCCATGCGGCGCGAAATCGCCGGATGCCTGTGGCTGCGGCAGCTGTCCCGTTCGTGAAAGGAGCGTCACCTCCGAGCGATGGCCTTGCGCGTGCAAGGCACCCACGGCGTCGAGCGCCGTCAGGCCGGCACCGACGACGAGGACCTTATCGTCCTGTCTTATCGGCCGGAGGGCGCCGGACCGCAAAGGGTCCGGTATGAAGCGAGCGTCGCAGCCAAGATGGTAGGAAAGCACGTCCGGCGGCGTCGGCGGCGGATGGCCGGTCGCGATCACGACGATATCGGCCTGCACCGCTGCGCCGCCATTTCCCTCGATCTGCCAGCGGCCGTGCCGGCGGCAGATTCGCTCAGCGCGCTCGCGGACATGCCTGACGCTTCCCCTGTCGAGGAAGGGCTGGATCTGCTCGGCCATGAACGCTGCGAAATCGGCCCGGCGCGCATAGATCCCGCCATCTGCCACGGCATCGGGGTCCAGATCGAAACGCCCGGAGCCCGACAGCCAATGGACGAAGGCTTGCGGGTCGCCGGGCACGGCGCGCATACGGTGAGCCGCGACGTTTAGGCGGAGCGAGGGATCATCGGTATCATAGGCTAAGCCGGCGCCGAGGCCGGCGCGGGGCTCGAAGACGATGATGTCGTCAGGCCCGTATTGACCATTCACGGCAAGAAGGCGGGCAAGGCTTGCTCCGGTGAAGCCTCCGCCGATGATTGCTACTCTGCTGGTGGTCGGAGCCGGCGCGATGTCCTTCGGCAATGGCAGCGTTATTCTCAGCATTCCGATCTCCCTTCGGTTGGAGCGGCGGCCTTGAAGTGCCTCGCACGAGAGGATAGTTATATTTTCTATAAAATATATAGACTAAAGAACCGGATGTCTACCGGGGGCGCGCCGTCGCTGTTACCAATCGGGAAATCGTGGATCTGCCGAATAGAGGAGCGGAAAAATGTCGGTTCAGCCTTCAGTACGAGCCTTCGAGATCGAGGAGAACGCCAGCCGGTCCACGAATCGGCCGGCCGATGCCGACAGTCTGAAGGCGGCATTGCGCGCCTTGGGCGGCGGCGTCAGCATCATAACCGCGGGAGAAGGGGAGGCGCGGACCGGGGCGACCGTCACCTCGGCCACCGCCCTCTCGGTCGAGCCGCCGCGTATGCTCGTCTCCCTCAATCGTGCGTCATCGACGTGGCCGGTCGTCGAGCGGTTCGGTCATTTCTGCGTCAACATCGTCGGCGAACAGCACGAGTTCCTCGCCAACCAGTTCGCCGGCCGTGGCGGGCTCAAGGGGCCGGACCGCTACCGTGGCGGCGAATGGACCCGCCTTGCCAGCGGCGCGCCGGTGCTTCAGGATGCGGTGGCGGCGATCGACTGCGAGGTGGAAGAGGCAATCGAAAGGCACAGCCACGCAATCGTGCTCGGCCGTGTGGTCGGCATCCGTATTGGCGGGGGTGAAACCCTAATCTATCGGGAGGGCCGGTACTTTGCACTGTCCCGATAGGGCATTCGTCGAGCGATGTGGCCGAGCACTTGTAATGCACAGTTTACATCGAAATTATTGACGAACGAGCAGAATGCGGCGACACTGCGCGCCGACCCATGAAGGGCTCAACGGGAGGAACGCCGAAATGCCGCTCGGTATTGTGAACTTCTCTTTCGACCTGTTCGCACCTTGGCGCGAGCAGTTTCGTATCCGCTCCGAAAGCGCACCGAGGAAAGCTGCCGACGAGACAAGGACCGACACGGTCGACCGCAGCGACGAGGAGCAGGAGCGCCGCCAGGCCCTGTTCTGGGGACTGTTCCCGGTTCTCTGAGGCGGAATGGCGAGCAATGTATGCGGCCTCTGTGCAGATCGCAGTCCGGCCAATGGAATGGAGCCTCGCCGCGAGCCATCATCCTACGATGCCGCGCCTAATGTCGGACGCGCCGCCTTTGCGATCGACCCGCCGGTTCCAGCTGAGCCCGCATCAGTAAGGATGCACGAGATGGGGTCCATTACACATCTGCATGAGCGTCTTCGGCCGGTGCCGCTTCGCATAGCGTCCGACGAGGAGGTATTGACGGCGGCCGGCGAGCTCGTGGCGCTTGGCGCCGAGGCTCCCGCCATTGTCCTGGCGGACGCGCTGGTGCGCTCCGGCCTGCTCGCGATCTCCATCCCCTCCGATTTCGACGGTGCGGACGTTTCGAACGGGCTGATAGCCGACGCCGTGTCGAAGATCGCCGAAGTGCAACCCGCTGCGGCCGGTGCCCTCGTTCATCATTATCGCGCCCTAGAATTGGTTCGTAACGCCGGCAGCGAAGAGCAGCGGCGCAGCATCTATTCGCATGTGGCGTCCGGTGAGAGGCTGTCGGCCGCAGCCCCGAGCGATCAGGGCACGCCACGCTACGTGCCCGATGGCATCGGCTTCAAGTTGACCGATGCGCTCGAGGCCGCCTGTCTCGGCGAACCGGATTGGTTCGCCGTCCTGGCACTGAACGACGCCGAGGCGTCGAGCCTGTTGCTCGTCCAGCGTGGCCGCACGGAAACCCGTGTCGTGCACACCGGCGAGCCGGCACTTTATCGGCTCGGCGAGGCGCATGTGCCGGCCGACGCGGTGCTTGCCCTCAATCGCGATGCGCTTCTGCTTGCCCGATCGCTCGGAACGATCCTGCAGGCCGCGGTCGTCCTTGGCGAGAAGCGCCGGCAACTGGCCGGCAATCTGAACATGTGGCGCGACGGCCGGCCTTCCAGCGACCGGCCCTGGGACGAACGGATCGGGCGGTTCCAAGTTGAGATCGAGACCTTAGCGGCGTTGATCGACCGAGCTTCGACCGCCCTCGACCTCGCGCAGGTGAACTCCACGCCCACCGCAGTCGCGGCCGTGGGTAGGCTAGCGACGACGATCGAAATCGCCTTTCCGTTGGAAGTCACGCGCGGCACCGGGCACCTGCTTGCGGAGCTCGGGCGCATGCTGTTCACCTGAGTGAACGCGGGATCACTCGCCGGCGATGAGCGCTTCCTCGACCGTCTTCGTCCGGTCCTTTGAGACGAACTGCGCAAGCGTCATGTTGTCGAGGATGGTGGCGATTGCGTCGCGAACCTCCGTCATCGACAGGCGAACCTGACAGCCGACCGGATCGTTGCAATCGTCGCAGGCCTCGAAGGCCGTTCGGCTCGCACAGCGGATCGGGGCAAGCGGACCGTCAAGCGCGCGGATGACCTGGCCGATCATGATCTCCGTGGCGGGCTTCGACAGCGAATAGCCGCCGTTGGGGCCCTTCTTCGAGCGCAGGATGCCGGTGTTGCGCAGTTCCAGGAGGATGGTGTCGAGGAACTTCTTCGGAATATTGTTGCGCGTCGCAATCTCCGTCACGAACGCGGTTTCTCCAGGACCAAGGCGCGCCAGATCAACAAGCGCCTTCAATCCGTACTTGCCTTTTTTCGTAAGCATCGTGGCACTCGGATGGTGTCGATCGCGCACGCGCCGGGTGGCGCGCGGGCACGTCCATTATTTCTCACTAAGTAAATAGTTTTTGGTGAATTAATCTGCAAGCCAGTTTCACTGAAACTGCTACTCCCCGGCGATGAATTTTAGGTCACTCCCGTAAGAATCCTTGATTTGACCTGTGTCGCAGGCGGCGTGTGCAAAAAAAGCGGATATTGCGCCCTCATTTGCTCGCCTCGACTGTCAGGGCCCTGTGCCGAAGAAGGCGAGGCGGGTGAACAGGACGTAGTTCGACTCCGACGCCATCAGCGCCACGAAGACCAGGACCAAGAGCGGCGGCAGCAGGATGGCATAGGTGAGCGCGAGCCGCTCCCAGGCCATGTGCATGAACACCGCCACGATCAATCCGGCCTTCAGCATCATGAAGATCAGGATCAGCGACCAGCGGAGATAGCCCTGCAGGCCGAAATAATCGACCAGGTAGGAAAAGGCGCTGAGCACGAAGAGCAGGCCCCAGACCAGCAGGTAGAGCTTGATCGGGTGCTGCTGCTGTTCCGTATGTGCCGTATGTTGCGCGGCTTGAGCCTCTGCATGCGCCATGGTGCCCTCCTCACCAGAGATAGAAGAACGCGAAGATGAAGACCCAGACGAGGTCGACGAAGTGCCAGTAGAGGCCGGTGATCTCGACGATCTCGTAGCGGCCCTTGCGGCTGGTGAAGAAGCCGGGCCGCTCCGTGTCGAAATCGCCGCGCCAGACCTTGCGGGCGACGATCAGCAGGAAGATCACGCCGAAGGTGACATGGGTGCCGTGGAAGCCGGTGATCATGAAGAAGGAGGAGCCGAACTGCGCCGCTCCCCAGGGGTTGCCCCAGGGCCGCACGCCTTCGGCGATCAGTTTCGACCACTCGAATGCCTGCATGCCGACGAAAGTGGCGCCGAACAGGGCGGTCACCAGCATGAGAATTGCGGTCTTCCTGCGGTCGCGGCGATAACCGCAATTGACCGCCATCGCCATGGTGCCGCTCGAGGAGATCAGCACGAAGGTCATGATCGCGATCAGGATCAGCGGCATATGCGTTCCGCCGATCTCCAGCGCGAAGACTTCGCTCGGGTTCGGCCAGGGGACGGTGGTGGACATGCGCGCCGCCATATAGGCGAGCAGGAAGCAGCCGAAGACGAAGGTGTCGCTGAGGAGGAAGATCCACATCATGGCCTTCCCCCAGGAGACGTTCTTGAACGTCCGCTGGTCCGAGGCCCAGTCCGACGCCAGCCCGGCCAGGCCGGCCGGGCGGGGAAGCGTTTCTGCGGCGGGGGTCTTGATCGGGGCAGACATTGTCAGCGGTTCCTATGTCAGGAGTTGGCGGCAGAAATCGACGACGTCGCTGGCCCAGCCGGAAAAGAGGCCGAAGAGCACCAGCCAGACGAACAGCATGAAATGCCAGTAGATGGCGCAGAGCTCGACTGTCAGGCGTATTCTGCGGTCGAGCGCTCCGCCCCAGGCGCGGACAGTGAGCCGGCCGAGCGCGGCAAGTCCGCCGACGATGTGCAGGCCGTGCATGCCGGTCAGCAGGTAGAAGAAGCTGTTGGCGGGATTTCCGGCCAGGAAATAGCCGGCAGCCGTCAGTTCGCGCCAGGCGAATAGCTGTCCGACGAGGAAAGCGAGGCCGGCGGCCAGCGCTGCAAGCAGGGCGGTTCTGGTCGCCTCGTCGTGGCGCTTCTGGGCCTCGACCTTTGCCCGGTGCAGCGTGATGCTGCCGGCGGCCAGAATGCCGGTATTGACCCAGAGCAGAGCGGGCAGGGGAAGGGAGCCCCAGTCGGACGAGGCCATCCGCATGAAATAGGCGCTGATGGCGAGCGAGAACAGCGCGCCGACGACACCGAGGAAGACGCCGAGCCCGATCTTTGCCGCTGGCAGCGGCGCGCCGCTCCGGCGGTCGTAGACGTGGCCGACTTCGAGCCAGGGGCGCGAAGCGAGCCGTTGCCGGGCAAGCCACCAGACGATGACGGCGGCGACCAGCGTGAGGAAGATGACAGCGACGCTCATGAAGCCGCCTCATGACCGACGCGGCTCGGCGTCGGCTGGTTCTGCGGGATGAAATCCTCCGGTGCCCCCGGAACGCTGTAATCGTAAGCCCAGCGATAGACGACCGGCAGCTGATGACCCCAATTGCCGTGCGGCGGCGGCGTCTCCGGCGTCTGCCACTCGAGCGTTGTCGCCCGCCACGGATTGCCGCCGGCTTCGCGGCCGTGGCGCAGGCTCCAGACGAGATTGAACAGGAAGACGATCTGGGCGGCGCCGACGATCAGCGCCATGACGCTGATGAAGGCGTTGAGGCTGTGGACCGAGTCCTGCACGAAAGCCATTTCGCCTAGGTCGTAGTAGCGGCGCGGCACGCCGACGAGGCCGACATAGTGCATCGGGAAAAAGATCAAATACGCGCCGATGAAGGTGACCCAGAAGTGGATCTGGCCAAGCGCTTCATTGAGCATGCGGCCGGTGATCTTCGGATACCAATGATAGATCGCACCGAAGATGACCATGATCGGCGCCACGCCCATCACCATGTGGAAATGCGCGACGACGAACATCGTGTCGGAGAGCGGCACGTCGACGACGACATTGCCGAGGAAGAGGCCCGTCAGCCCGCCATTGACGAAGGTGACGATGAAGGCCAGCGAAAACAGCATCGGCAAGGTCAGGTGGATATTGCCGCGCCAGAGGGTCAGTACCCAATTGTACACCTTGATCGCCGTCGGCACGGCGATGATCAGCGTCGTGGTGGCGAAGAAGAAGCCGAAATAGGGATTCATCCCGCTCACATACATGTGGTGCGCCCAGACGATGAAGGAGAGGCCGCCGATGATGACGATCGCCCAGACCATCATCCGGTAGCCGAAGATGTTCTTGCGCGCGTGGGTGCTGATCAGATCGGAAACGATGCCGAAGGCGGGGAGCGCGACGATGTAGACCTCCGGGTGCCCGAAGAACCAGAAGAGATGCTGGAACAGGATCGGGCTGCCGCCGCCATGCTGCAGCTGCTCGCCCATTTCGACGATCGCCGGCATGAAGAAGCTGGTGCCGAGCAGCCGGTCGAACAGCATCATCACGCAGGCGACGAATAGCGCGGGAAAGGCAAGCAGCGCCATCACCGTCGCCGTGAAGATGCCCCAGACGGTCAGCGGCAGGCGCATCAGCGTCATGCCGCGGGCGCGGCCCTGGAGTACCGTTACGACATAGTTGAGGCCGCCCATGGTGAAGCCGATGATGAAGATGATCAGCGACGCGAGCATCAGGATGATGCCCCAATCCTTGCCGCCCGGCGTGCCGGAAAGCACGGCCTGCGGCGGATAGAGCGTCCAGCCGGCGCCCGTCGGTCCGCCGGGTGCGAAGAAACTCGCGACCAGCACAAGCACGGCGAGCAAATAGATCCAATAGCTCAGCATGTTGGCGTAGGGGAACACCATGTCGCGGGCGCCGACCATCAGCGGAATGAGATAATTTCCGAAGCCGCCGAGGAAGAGCGCGGTCAAGAGGTAGATCACCATGATCATGCCGTGCATGGTGATGAACTGGTAATAGGCATCGGCATCGATAAAGTCGAACGTGCCGGGAAAGCCGAGCTGCAGGCGCATAAGCCAGGACAGCACCAGCGCCACCATGCCGATGGCGATCGCGGTCGTCGCATATTGGATGGCGATGATCTTCGCATCCTGGCTGAAGACGTAGCGCGTCCACCAGCTGTGCGGATGGTAGAGCTCAACATCCTCGACTTCGGGAGGCGGAAGCGCCTCGCCAATACCGGACCGGACATCGACCATCATAATCCTCCCAGGTCGCTACGCCACGGCGCCTCCTACTGCGCCGCTGCGGCGGCAACCGTTGCCGCCGGGCTAGTTTCGGACGATGCGGATAGTTGCGAAAAACTCTGCTGCTCGGCGAGCCAGGTCCTATAGTCTTCCTCGGTATCGACCACGACGGTGCCGCGCATCTGCGGATGGCCGACGCCGCAGAGCTCGGCGCAGAGGATTTCGAAGGTGCCGGTGCGCGTCGGGGTGAACCAGAAATAGGTCACCATGCCCGGCACCATGTCCATTTTGGCGCGGAATTCCGGTACGTAGAAATCGTGCAGCACATCGACGGAGCGGAGCAGCACCTTCACCGGCTTGCCGACGGGAAGGTGAAGCTCGCCGCCCTCGATGATCAGGTCGTCGAGGCTGGCGGCGTCGTTCCGGTTGAGGCCGAGCGTGTTTTCCGGGGTGATGTCGCGGGTTTCGCTGGTGCCGAGCCGCCCGTCCGCGCCGGGAAGCCGGAAGCTCCAGAGCCATTGCGCTCCGATCACCTCCACTTCCGAAGCACCCTGCGGGACGGTGATGTACTGGTTCCAGACGAACAGGCCGGGCGCCAGCATCGCCGCGACGCCCAGCGTCGTGCTCGTCGCCAGCCAGCCTTCGAGCTTCCTGTTCTCGGGCTCATAGGCGGCGGTGTTGCCGGGACGATGGCGGAAGCGCAGAACGCAATAGGCCATGAACAGGACCACGGCGGTAAAGGCAATGCCGGTGATCCAGAAGGTGATGATGATGGTATTGTCTATGTAATTCCAGTTGGAGGCGATCGGCGTCCACCACCAAGGACTGAGCAAATGGAACAACACTGATCCGGCGGCCAACACAACCAGAATCACTACCACCGCCATTTTCTGTCCCTCCCCGCCGCGATTGGCCGTGAGACGAATACGCAATCCGCGGCGTTCCGATCAGAATTATTGCACGAACGGATAATACTGGCAAATCCTCGGTAAGGCGGAGAATTCTGCCTACCCGGGAGATGCTCCTATTTGGGGTGTTGCTTGAGATAGGCGATCACATTGGCGATCTCATCGTCCTTCTTGAGGCCGGGGAAGACCATCTTGGTGCCTTTGACCTTGGCTTTGGGATCTCGGAGATACTCATTCAGCGCCGCCTCGTCCCAGACGAGCCCGTTCTTGCCCGCATCGACCATGGCTTTCGAATATTTGAAGTTCGCATGAGTTCCGGCGGTTCGGCCGATGACGCCCATGAGCGATGGCCCGACCCTATTCTGATCCTTGTCCACGACGTGGCAGGCGGAGCATTTCTTGAAGACGGTGGCGCCGGCCTCGGCGTCGCCCTCCTGCGCCTGTCCGGCGGTCGGACAGAGAAGGAGTGCCGAAAAAGACAGGGCAACAACTGCAATTCGCATGATACTTCCCCATTTTCGCCCGGCGCGGGCAAAGAAGAGTATCGTCAATCGTGGCTTTGGACGGTGCTTGCTCTCTAAGAATGCGCGCCGGAGCGGTTGATACTTGCGACAAAAAGAAGCTAGTCCACACCGGGGAGAAGTCAATTGCTCCTTCGGGATAGAGACGGATAGGGCGCCCGTCAGACGCGGGTCCCCTCGCTGTCGAAGAAGTGCAGGCTATGCGCCGGGAAGTGGACGGGGATGGTGCCGGAGGCGGTCAGGAAGGAGCGATCGTTGGTGAAGACCTTAAAGCCCGCCCGCCCAAGCGAGAGGTGCAGGATGATGCCGAAGCCGGTCGGCTCGACGAGGTCGACGGCGGCGAGCAGCGTCTCCGGTCCATGGCCGGCAAGCACGATGTGCTCCGGGCGGATGCCGAGCGTCGCCCTGGCGTTGTTCGCAAGCGGGGGAGATGCGTCGAGGGGAATTCCGATGTCTCCGGCGATTTCGAACAGCGGCCCGTCGGCAGCGCGACAGGTGCCCTCGAAAAAGTTCATGCCGGGCGATCCGATGAAGCCGGCAACGAAGAGATTGGCGGGACGGTCGTAGAGGTCCAGCGGACTGCCGACCTGCTGGACGACGCCGGCATTCATGGCGACGATCCGGTCGGCGAGCGTCATCGCCTCGATCTGGTCATGCGTCACGTAGATCGAGGTGGCGCCGAGATCCTTGTGCAGCTTCTTGATTTCGGCGCGCATCTGCTCGCGCAGCCGTGCGTCGAGATTGGAGAGCGGCTCGTCGAAGAGGAAGGCCTTCGGCTGGCGCACGATGGCGCGGCCCATGGCGACGCGCTGGCGCTGACCGCCGGAAAGCGCTTTCGGCCGACGCTCCAGCAGCGGCTCGAGGCCAAGCTTGGCGGCGGCACCGGTCACCACGGTTGCGATCCTCTCCTTCGGCGTCTTGCGAAGCCTCAGGCTGTAACTCATGTTCCGGGCGACCGACATGTGCGGATAGAGCGCGTAGGACTGAAACACCATGGCAATGTCGCGGTCCTTTGGTGCGAGCTCGTTCACCCGCTTGCCGGCGATGCGGATCTCGCCGCCGGTGACGCTTTCAAGCCCGGCGATCATCCGCAGCAAGGTCGACTTGCCGCAGCCGGACGGGCCGACGAGGACGACGAATTCGCCGTCGCGGATCTTGAGGTCGACGTCGTGCAGCACCGGGTGGACGCCGTAGGATTTCTGGATATTGGCGATGTCGATGGAAGCCATGAGCAATCCTCAGCCTTTGACCGCGCCGGCCGTGAGGCCCTGGACGAGATAGCGTTGAATGAGCAGGAAGAAGAGGCAGGCCGGGATCAGCGCAAGCACGCCGGCAGCCATCATCTGGCCGAAATCGACCGAGAATTTCGAGACGAAGGAGAGGAGCCCGACCGGGAAGGTCGCCTGATCGTTGCCGGAGATCAGCATGAGCGAGAAGAGCAGTTCGCTCCAGGCGGCGGTGAAGACGAAGCCTAGCGTTGCGGCGATGCCGGGCAAGGTCAGCGGCAGGATGATCTGGCGGAAGGCGACGAATTGCGTGGCGCCGTCGATCATCGCCGCCTCTTCCAGATCCTTCGGAATGCCGTCGAAGAAGGACTGCATCAGGAAGGTGGCGAAGGGCACGTTGAAGGCGCTGTAGACGATGACGAGGCCCGTCAGGCTGTTGGTGAGCCCGAGCGGCGAGAGGATCTTGAAGATCGGCGCGACGAGCATGACCAGTGGGAACATCTGCGTCAAAAGCATCAGCGTCACCAGCCAGTATTTGCCGCGGAAGCGGAAACGCGACAGCGCATAGCCGGAAAGCGAGGCAAGGATCGTCACGACGACCGCCGTCGAGCCGGAGACGATCAGGCTGTTGCGAAAGAAAACCGGAAAGGCGCTGTGCCGCAGCACGAAGTCGAAGTGCTCGAGGCTGGCGCGCGACGGCCAGAGGCGGATGCCTTCGGAATAGAGCAGGTCGTTGGGCGTCACCGCGACCTTCAGCAGCCAGAAGAGTGGAAAGAGGGCAAAGGCAATATAGGTCAGGATCGCAAGGCGGTGCGCGACGGTGAGGAGGGCTGACTTGACGCGCATCGGTTCAATCCTTGCTCAGGAGCCATTGCCGCAGGATGACGATCAGCAGCGAATAGGCCAGCAGCAGCGCCAGGAGCACCAGCGCGATCGCCGAGGCGTAGCCGAAATCGAGCCGCTTGAAGGCCTGGGTGAAGATGTAGCTGGCGACGATCTGGGTCCGGTCGGCCGGACCGCCATTGGTCATGACGATGATCAAGTCGGCGAAGTTCGAGATCCAGACGGTGCGCAACAGAATGGTGATTGCGATCGTCGGCGCGAGGAAAGGCAGGGTGATCGACAGGAAGCGCTGAAAGGCGCCGGCGCCGTCTATGCTCGCCGCTTCGTAGAGGTCGCGCGGGATCGCCTGCAGGGCGGCAAGCAGGGTAATTGCGAAGAAGGGAATGCCCCACCAGATATTGGCGACGATCGGTCCCCACATGGCAAGCTGCGGATCCGACAAGATGTTCGCCGGCTGGCTCATGATCCCGAGCGCATAGAGCCAGTGCGGCAGCGGCCCGACGACCGGGTTGAAGAGCCAGGCCCAGTTGAGGCCGGCAAGGAAGCTCGGCACCGCCCAGGGCAGGAAGACGAGCGCCTGGGCGATGGCGCGGCCGCGAAACGGTTTGTCGAGCAGCAGCGCCAGAATCAATCCAAAGGCAAACTGAAGAAGAACGGATGCACCGGTCCACCAGAGCGTGTTGCGCAGCGAGCGGAAAAAGGCCTGGTCTTGAGAGAGCGCCCGAAAATGATCGAGTCCAATGAAGGCGCCGGAGAAGGGATTGAGGAGCTGCACGTCGCGGAACGCATAGGAGACGCCGAGCACCAGCGGCACCAGCATCACCGTGACGATCAGGATCAGCGCCGGCGCACTGTAAAGATAGGGCGCCGATGCGTCCGCGATGCGCTTCATCAGCGGCCGGCGGCTTGCGGACTGGCGCTGTTGGCGTGCGGCATAATCCATCGATCGGAGTTCCTCCTGGCCGCCCCGCGGGCGGGCGCAGTCCATGTTGATGAAGGGCGGCAGGCGACCCTGTCGCCCTTCATGTCGGATCACTTCTTGTTGGCCAGATATTTCTGCTGTGCCTTGGTCAGGTAGTCCGCCCATTGATTGGCGAGCTCTTCCGGCGTGATGTCGCCGAGGAGCGCTTCCTGGCTCGTCTTGATGGCGAGTGAATCCTTGAAGAAGGCGAATTCCTCGAGGTAGGTCGGCATGACGGTCAGCACGACGTCTTTGTCGGCCAGTTCGTCGAACCAGCCCTTGAACTGCGGGCCCGAATAGAAGGGGTCCTTCTCTGCGGACTTGTGGACCGGCAGCGCGCCGGTGCGCTTGTTCCACTCGATGTTGCCTTCCGGCCCTTCGAGCGTCTCGATCAGCTTCCAGGAGAGGTCCTTGTTCTGGCTTGCCGAAAGCATCGACCAGCCGGCGAAGCCGATCGTCGTGAAGGCCTTGCCGCTCGGGCCCTTGGGCATGGTGGTGACGCCGAAATCCTCCGGCTTCATGCGCTGGGCGATGGCGATCAGCGCGTCCGGATCCTGGTCGAGGAAGGCGCAGGTGCCGCTATAGAAGCCGGCGACGATTTCGTTGAAGCCCCAGTTGACGCTGTCCTTCGGCGCCAGACCCTTTTTGTAGAGGTCGATCACCCAGGTGAGGCCCTTGATCCAGCCTTCGCTGTTCATCGTCGAGGTGCCGTCCTCCTTGAAGAAGGTGTTGTCGCCGGCCATGGTGGCGCCGAACATCACCCAACCATTGAGGCCGCCCGGGCCGCCGCGCAGGCAGTAGCCGGATTTGCCGGGCAGCTTGGAGATCGCTTCCGACGCCTTGACGAAGTCGTCCATGGTCTTCGGCGGCTCGGCAACGCCGGCTTCCGAGAGCAGTTTCTTGTTGTAGAACATCGCCCGGAGATAGAAGCCGTAGGGCAGCATATAGGCGGTATCGTTGACGTCGCGGCCGAGTTCTAGGGCGCGCTCGGTGAGGCCTGGCGTGTGCTCCCACTTGGCGAGGTAGGGTTCGAGGCTCTCCAGCATGCCGTTATTGGCGTAGAGCGACAGCCAGGTGTCCGGCATTTCCATGACGTCCGGGATTTCGCCCGCCGAGACCATCGTGGCGAATTTCTGGAAGGCTTCGCCCCAGGGCAGCGAGATGATCTCGACAGTGGTGCCGGGATTCGCCGCCTCGAATTTGGCGACGATCGACTTCAGCGTTTCGGTGCGCTCGGGGCTGGTGATGACCTCGACGAGCTTCAGCTTGGTATCAGCAAGCGCGCTGCCGGCCATCAGCGTGGCGAGCAGGGTGACTGTGATCAGTTTCCTCATTTTTGTTCCCTTTGTTCTTGGCGTTGATCGATTTTTTTGGGGCGGGATGCGGAGAGCCGCCTTCCCGCTGGTCGTCAGCCTGGTGAAGCGGCGCCGAGCGCCGCTTCGAGATCGCTCCAGAGGGCCTCCGTTCCCTCCAGGCCGACATGGAGCCGTACCGACCGCGGAGAAATGCCGAAGGCGGCCGCGGAATTGGGTTGCGCTTTCTGCGCCAGGACGACCTCGCCCGGGACGATGAGGCTTTCGTGGCCACCCCAGGATACGCCGAGCTTGAACAGTTCGAGATGATCGGCGAAGCGGCGGATGTCGACGCCCTCGCGGAAGATGAAGGAGAACAGGCCGGAGGTACCCGAAAGACCCGGCGGCAGGTGATTGCCGAGCCCGGGGTGGCAGACGGTCTCGACCAGCGGATGCTCGAGCAGGCGGCGCGCAAGGGCAAGCGCCGAGCGCTCATGCGCCTTCATCCGGATCGGCAGGGTACGCAGGCCGCGGATTAGCAGCCAGGCATCGAAGGGCGAGAGCTTGCCGCCGAGGTAGGGATAGGCTTCGGAGCGGATGCGGCCGACGAGTTCCCTGGAGCCGGCGAGGACACCGGCGACGACATCGCTGTGGCCGCTCAAATATTTCGAGGCCGAGTGGATGACGAGATCGACGCCGAGCGAAATCGGCTGCTGGAACACCGGGCTCGCCCAGCTATTGTCGATGACGGTGACGATCCCTTGCGCCCTGGCAAGTGCGGCCAGGCCCGCCACGTCATGGGTATCCATCACCCAGCTCGTCGGGCTTTCCATGTAGAAGAGCTTGGCGCCGGGAAGTGCCTTGGCAACCGCTTCCTCATCGCGCCCGTCGACATAGGTGACCTCGATGCGCATGCGCTTCAGATGCGTGCCGAACAGCCGGAAGGCATCGGGATAGAGATGCTTGACCGCGACGATGCGGTCGCCCGGCTCGACGAAGGACAGAACCGTGGAGGAGATCGCCGACATGCCGCTGGCAAAGCCGATCGCATCCTCGGCACCCTCGAGCTTCGCCAGCATCTCCTCGAACAGCCTGACGGTCGGATTGAGGCCGCGGGTGTAGATCGGCCGGACGCGTTCGCCTCGGTACGAGGCGATCATCTCGTCATAGTCCTTGAAGGTGAAGAGGGAGGTCTGGACGATCGGCGGAACGACTGCGTCGAAGGCATGGGCCTCGTCATGGGCGGCAATCAGCGAGGCTCTGTCGAACGGGTTGAGGCCGTCATTCATTTGGACATTTCCTTGATGTCTTCCTCGACGATCGCGAGAATTTTCAGTGTCTCTTCCCGGGCGGCGTTCGGGTTCTGCGAGGCGATCGCGTCGAAGAGCGTCCGGTGATACGGAAACGACCGACGCGCGAAGTCCGGCCGGTCGAAGGGCTTTTCCCAGAAGCGCTCGAAGGCCTCGCGCATCTGCTCAAGCAATTGCCGGAAGAGCGGGTTGTGGGTCGCGTCGTAGATCGCCAGATGGAAGGCGAGGTCCTCGGGGCCGGACGTGCCCTTGGCAAGGTGAACGCGCTCCATCGCGTCGAGCTTCGTTTCGATGTTGATGAGGTCGGCCTCGGTGCGGCGCCGCGCAGCGACCATGCCGGCCTCGACCTCGATGCCGCGGCGAACTTCCAGCGTCTGCAGCAGCGCATCGCGAAGGTGCGCGGTGTCGAGGGTCAGCGGCATGTGGATGGTGGCGCCGGAAATGGCGCGCAACAGATAGGTGCCGCTGCCCTTGCGCGCCTCGACGACGCCGAGCGCCTGAAAATGGCTGATGACCTCGCGGATGGTGGAGCGCCCGACGGCGAGCGCCGCCATCAATTCGCGTTCGGCCGGAAGGCGATCGCCGGGCTTCAAGCCGGAGCGCTGGACATAGTCGGCGAGCGCGGAGATCACCTGCTGCACCCGATCGACCGGGGGCAGGGGCAGAAGCATCGCTTTCTCCGGCTCGGGCATGCACTCGCTCTCAAATTGGTCTGACATCTGAGCAATATGACAGCCGTTGCGCCGCATGGTCAAGGGGCAAGATTTGCGATATGGCTCCTACCGACAAAGACCTGCGGCAGAGGGGAATCCTCGGGGTGAGCGTCACAAAGTCCTATGCCGGCGACGGCGGCTATCCGGCGAGCTACTACGCTGCCACCCGCAACATCATCCGCACGCCGGTCAAGCTGCAGGGGCGGGTCGAAACCGATATCTGCGTCGTCGGCGCCGGTTACACAGGTCTGGCGACGGCCATTCATCTCGCCGAGAAGGGCAACAAGGTTACAGTGGTGGAGGGCGCCCAGGTGGGCTGGGGCGCTTCCGGGCGCAATGGCGGCCAGATCGTCAATGGCCTCAACGTTAGCCTCTCGACGATCCGGAGTCGCTTCGGAGAGGACGCGGCGCGCTTCATCGGCGGCCTCGTCCAGGAAGGCGGGCGGATCATCCGCCGGCTCGTCAGCCGATACCGGATCGACTGCGACCTGAAATCCGGCAACATCTACGCCGCCTATACCGGCGCGCATATGAAGGAGCTCGAGGCCAAGCAGGCGCTCTGGCGCAAATATGGCATGGACGACCACTTGCTTCTCGACCGGGAGGCGCTGCGCAAGCTCGTCGATTCCGAGGCCTATTGCGGCGGCATGCTCGATATCAGCGGCGGCCATATGCATCCGCTCAATCTGGTGCTCGGAGAGGCCCGCGCCTTCGAGAGCCTCGGCGGCACCATCTACGAGATGTCTCCAGTGGCACGCGTCGACCATAAGCGGGCGCGGCCGACCGTCCATACCAGGGAAGGTGAAGTCTCAGCCCGCCTTGTGGTGCTCTGCGGCAATGCTTATCTCGGCGAGGCGGTGCCCGAGCTCGTCTCGCGCGTCATGCCCGTCTCGACGCAGATGATCACCACGGCACCGCTCGGCGAGGAACTCGCGGACGCGCTGATCCCGAGCGACATGTGCGTCGAGGATGTGCGCTACATCCTCGACTATTTCCGGCTGTCGGCCGACAAGCGGATGATCTTCGGTGGCGGCACCGTCTATGGCGGAACCGATCCAGCCGATGTGGTGGCGAAGCTCCGGCCCAATCTTGAAAAGGTCTTTCCGCGCCTGAAGGGCGTGAAGATCGACTATGCCTGGAGCGGCAATTTCGCGCTGTCCTTCACGCGCATGCCGCAGATGGGCCGCATCGGCGCCAACACATATTTCGCCCACGGCTATAGCGGTCACGGGGTGACAGGCTCGCATCTCTTCGGCCGGACGCTCGCCGAGGCGATCGACGGCGACCAGACGCGCTTCGACATGTTCGAGAAACTGCCCTGGTATCCCTTTCCTGGCGGGCGGCTGTTCCGCGCGCAGTATTCGACGATCGGCTCCTGGTGGTATTCCTTCAAGGACGCCGTCGGCTGGTAGGCTTGCGGCTGCCGGCTTCTCGCCGAAATCGATACCGCTCGCTGCAACGATGCGCTAGTATTCCGGCTCGCGGGCGGGTCGCCCGCCGGCTTGACGCGGACATCAAGGGAACTTCAGGGAAGAGCTTCGAACGGGTTGCAAACCCGGGCTGCCACCGGCGTTTTGGCGTGCGGGAGCAAGTGTCGGTAAATCACCGTGCGGAGGTCGAACATGTTCATCCGCTTCGGTTATGAGATTGGCATCGATTGTCCGCAACCCCACGCCGATGATGACGTTTCTGTCCGTCGCCAAGGAACGGCGCAATGCAGTCGTGACGGAGCGCGGGCCGGTCGCGTCACCGCTCATCCCGATGGAAGAAATCACCGACCGCATCACAGTATCTGTTTGCGCATGGTTCTCTCTCAGGGTGAAACCCGGCTCGGCTACGACGCGGTGATCAGCGACGACGGGCGGCTCGACGCGTCGGATCCGCTGGCGGAGGCGGTGCCCGTCGAAAAGCTGCCTCCCTCTCTGCTACCCCACCTTTGCGCCAGCCGCTATTGCGAGACCGATCGGCTGAGCGCGCTTGCCTGGCGGCTCTTCGGCAGCATTCCGGCAGGCTGGCAACGGGTGCAGGCGATCTCAGACTATGTGCATGATCGGCTGATCTTCAGCTACGGCTATGCGCAGGCGATGCGTACGGCGCTCGAAGCGCACGAGGACCGGCTTGGGGTCAGCCGCGACTATGCCCATCTCGCCGTCGCTCTCTGCCGCTGCATGAACATGCCGGCCCGCTACGTTCACGGCTATATGGCCGACATTGGCGCTCCAAACAGCCCGGCGCCGATGGATTTCAACGCCTGGTTCGAGGTGTTCCTCGGCGACCGATGGTACACGTTCGACGCCAAGAACAATGGCGGGCGGGCCGGCCGCATTCCTGTCGCCCGCGGCCGGGATGCGGCAGACATTCCGCTGATCCAGACCTTCGGCAAGCATCGGCTGACGCACTTCACCGTCTGGACGTCGGTGGAGCCCGACGGCCGGCTCAGCCGCTCGCACAGTTCCGCCGACGTTTCGCTGCTGACCCCGTGGTTCAGCGAGACCTGGTCGCGCCACCTTCAGGAGCGCGAAGGCAACAACAGCCACTGAAGTCGGGAAACGGATTTTTCATCCCCCCGCACGTTCCGGGGAAAATAATATCTATAAACCCAATGGAGAATATAGGAGAACATAGCTACAGTCGAAGGTCAGCAGCGGAGAGAAAAATGAACCCGACAAAGGCGATGACCCACTCCCGCTACGCGTTTCATGTGGCGCAGCCGACTAGGCGCCTGCCGGCCAACCTCGTTCCCCACACGATCGCCATCGTCGCAGCGTTCAGCTTCGTCTCGGCCCTCATCATCGGCGCCATCTGACGGTTCCCACCACAGCACTCTTCAGGACGCGTCGCGAACGCCGCGCTTGACGCTCGACACCGCGGCCGCGCCATCGTACCCCTTGCGGGCCACGCCGCCTGCGTCGTAGCGTGACTTGGCACGCGGGACTGCACTCGCGGCGGCAAACCAATCATCCACGCTCAAAGCCGTCGCAAATGCGCGGAAGTCGCTTGCCGGCAGGTGACGATGTCCTGTCTGTCGCAAAACAAGAGACACCTTGACGGGAAGGAGGAGCGGCATGCTCGACAAACGCAAGTTCTACATCAACGGCGAATGGGTCGAACCGGCAGCACAGAACGACCTCTATGTGCTCAATCCTGCCACCGAAAAGCCGATCGCGGTTATCTCCCTCGGTACTGCAGTCGACATCGACCGGGCCGTTGCGGCCGCCAAGAAGGCCTTCGAGACCTACAGCCGGACCAGCCTGGGGGAACGGCTGGCGCTTCTTGAAAAGCTGCTGGCGATCTATGAACGCCGCTACGACGAGATGGCCGACACGATCACCGCGGAACTCGGCGCGCCGAAGACCATGAGCCGCGAGCAACAGGCCGATGTCGGCGTCGGCCACCTCAAGGGTTACATCGACGCGCTGAAGCGGCTGAAGCTGCGCGAAAAACTTCCGAACGGCGACACGCTGATGCGCGAGCCGATCGGGGTTTGCGGGCTGATCACGCCGTGGAACTGGCCGGTCAACCAGATTGCGCTCAAGGTCGTGCCAGCGCTTGCGACCGGCTGCACCTGCGTGTTGAAGCCGAGCGAGTTCACGCCGCTCAATGCCATGCTCTATGCGGAGATGATCGAAGAGGCTGGCTTCCCGCCCGGCGTCTTCAACCTCGTCAATGGCGACGGCCTTCACGCCGGCGCCGCACTGTCGAAGCACAAGGACATCGAAATGATGTCCTTCACCGGTTCGACGCGGGCCGGCATCGCCGTCAGCAAGGACGCCGCCGATACGGTCAAGCGCGTCACGCTGGAGCTCGGCGGCAAGTCGCCGAACATCGTCTTCGCCGATGCCGATCTCGAGCAGCGGGTGACGGCCAGCATCCTCGAATGCTTCAATAATTCCGGCCAGTCCTGCGATGCGCCGACCCGCATGCTGGTGGAGCGCAGCGTCTATGACGACGTGGTGGCGATCGCAAGGCGCGTGGGCCGGGAGGCGACCGTCGGCGATCCGAGCAAGGAAGGCGCGCATATCGGTCCGCTGGTGAGCCACATCCAGTTCGAGCGGGTGCAGGCGCTGATCGAGGCGGGCGTCGGCGAAGGGGCGCGGCTCCTCGTCGGCGGCCCCGGCAAGCCGGACGGCTTCGAGACCGGATATTTCGTCAAACCGACGATCTTCGCGGACGTCGACAATTCGATGCGGATCGCACGCGAGGAAGTGTTCGGGCCGGTGCTGGCGATCATTCCCTTCGACACGGAGGAGGAAGCGATCGCGCTTGCCAACGACACGAACTATGGTCTCGCGGCTTATGTCCAGACGGGCGATCGGCAGCGCGCCGAGCGGGTCGCGGTGCGATTGCGGGCCGGCATGGTGCATATCAATGGCGGGCCGCACCGCTACGGCAGCCCCTTCGGCGGCTACAAGCAGTCCGGCAACGGTCGTGAGGGCGGTACCTTCGGCCTCGAGGATTTTCTCGAGGTGAAGACGGTGCATCTGCCGGACGCGACTTGATCGGCGGCTGGAGCTCGCCGGCTGCGACGTTGTCTGCGGCTGCCAACGATTGCCTACCGGCGATTTTTCAGGGCTGTTGCTTGACCCGCAGTTCTGATAGCTGGCGGGGGCGCCTTTTGGCGCTCCCTCCCAGTACCCGGACATCACCGTGAGTCAAGCCGTCAGTTCCGCCTCCCCGCAACAGTCGCTCGCCATGGCCGCGCTGCTCATGGGCGGTGTCGCCATTGCCGGATCGCCGATCTTTGTCAGGCTCTCGGAAGTGGGGCCGATGGCAACGGCCTTCTGGCGCGTGGCGCTGGCGCTGATCCCGCTCCTTGCCTGGTCGTGGCTCGCCAAGGATACAGGCGCAGACCGGCGCCCGGAGCGCTTGTCCGACTATGCGCTGCTCGTCCTGCCGGGCGTGTTCCTCGCCATCGACCTCGGGGCGTGGCACCTCTCGCTCACCATGACCTCCGTGGCCAATGCGACGCTGCTTGCCAATCTCGCTCCGGTCTTCGTGACGCTTGCCAGTTGGGCACTGTTCCGCTCGCCGGTGAGCCGCATTTTCCTGGCCGGTCTCGTCACGGCCGTCGCCGGCGTCGTGGTGTTGAAAGGCGGCCCGGGTGCGCTTGGCGGCGGCGATCTCATCGGGGACGGCATCGCGATCGTCGCCGCGATGTTCTATGCCGGCTATATTCTTGCCATCGGGCAATTGCGCAGCCGCTTCGGCACCAACCGCATCATGATCTGGAGCACCGCCTCGGCCGCCGTCTGCACGCTCCCGATGGCAGTGCTCGCCGAGCCCGCGCTCCTGCCGCCGACGGGCTTCGGCTGGGCGATCCTTTTCGGACTCGCCTTCGTCAGTCATGCCGGCGGGCAGGTGGCGATCACCTATGCGCTCGCCTTCCTGGCGCCCGCCTTTTCATCGCTGACGCTGCTCGTGCAGCCGGTCGTGGCTGCGGTGCTCGCCTGGGTCCTGCTGAGCGAGCCCGTCGGTGTCATGCAGGCAACGGGCGGGGCGATCGTGCTCATCGGCATCCTGATCGCCCGCCGCGGCTAAGGCATGTCGCCGAAAAAGTGTGCAGCGGTTTTTGGGATGACGACATGCACAAAAACAAAGAGCTAAAGCGCGCCGCGTGAATACGTTTGAACGCGACGCGGTTTAGCGCTCCTCAAATGCCCGGCAGCGCAAATCCCGCCAGCCGTTCCTCCAATTTCCGGATCGTGGGCACGCCGGCATTGGCGAAGGCAAAGCGCAGATAGCTTTCCTGGCCTTCACCGAAATAGTCACCCGGCAGACAGACGATGCCGGCGAGCTTTGCCAGCTTCTCGGCGACGAACTGCGAGTCGATATCGCGGAAGGGGTGGCGGACATAGGCGAAATAGGCGCCGACGGCCTGCAGCTTCCACTGCGGCAGGCGGCCCATGACGTCCTTCAGCGCGTCGGCGCGGGCAGTGATTTCGGCGCGGTTGGCGAGCCGCCAGTGGGCGAGTGCCGGGATCGCCCTGGCGACGGCGGCCTGGGCCGAACGCGGGGCGCAGATCTGCAGGTTGTCCATGATCTTGGTTACCTGCTCGATCAGCGCGGGTCCGGCGGTGATCGCGCCGAGGCGGTGGCCGGGGATGCAGAAGGACTTGGAGAAGCTGTAAAGGCCTATGAAGCCGTCCTGCCAGCCCTTGGTCTGAAGGAGGCGATGGGGTGCCACCGCGGCCTCGGGCAGGAAGTCGCGATAGGTCTCGTCGAGGATGAGCCAGGTGCCGTTTGCGCGGCAGACCTCATAGATGCGCTGCAGCAGGTCGGCCGGATAGACGGCGCCGGTCGGGTTGTTCGGCGAAACGAGGGCGAGGGCGCGAATGCCGGGCCGAAGGGCCGAGGCGATGGTCTCGACCTCGGGCAGGAAGCCGGCGCCGGCATCGCAGGGTGCGAGTTCGACATTGATGCCGAGCATCGCCAGGGTGGTTTCCTGGTTGAAATAATAGGGATTGGTCATCAGCACCGTGTCGCCGGCGCCGGCAACCGCCATGGCGGCACAGATGAAGGCCTGGTTGCAGCCGGAGGTGACGTGAATGTTTTCCGGGCCAATGGGAGCGCCATAGAGTTTTGCCACCTCATCGGCATAGGCGCTGCGCAGTTCAGGCTCGCCCTCGATCGCGCCGTAGCCGGTATAGGCGGGCGACGCTGCGGCTTCGCCAAGCCATTTGAGCATATCCGGATGGGCAGGATAGCCGGGCACCGCCTGGGAGAGATCGATCAGCGGTCCCTTTGCCCCGTCATAGGCCTTCGCCCACGCAAGCACGGAGGGGACCGGCGGCGGCGAGAGCTTTGCGACGAGCGGATTGAGATGAGGCATCGGGCGTTCCTGTGGTTGGGCGAGTGGCATGGGCGAGGTGCCGGCACTACGGCTTGGTCTTGCGCTTTTGCGGGGTTTCCAAGCGCCGCTTGCGGGGTGACGAAACCGGCCGGAAGCTCTCCGCTGCCGATTTCGGATCTTCCGGCCTGCGGGACCGAATGATCGTCCGGGCGGAGGTCTGCAGCTCTGGCATCGGATCGCCTTCGAGTGCCGCAAACAGCCAGTCGATGAAGACGCGGACGATTGGCGCGGCGCGGATCTCGTTACGGCAGGCAACGAAAAAAGCGTCGTTGGCCGGCACCGTCAGATCGAAAGGCGCGATCAGCTCGCCGCGGGCGATCAGGCTGCCGGCGGTGATCGTATCGCCGAGCGCCACGCCCTGGTTGTGTAGGGCGCCTTCGGTCGAAAGCCGCGCGTCGCTCATGAAATGCTGGCGGCCGCGCTGAAGGTCGGCCGCGTCGGCTGCGGCAAGCCAGGTGTTCCATTCGCGGCCGTCGTCGCCATGCAGCATCACATGATCGCGCAGATCCCGGATCGAGCGCAGCGGCCGCATGTTGAGAAGGGTTGGGCTGACCACGGGAAACAGCTCGAGCCGACTCCAGAGCTTGGCCCAGCAGTCTCCCCAATTGCCGTCGCCATAGAGGAGGCAGACGTCGACTTCGGGCGAGTGGAGATGCAGCGCGTCATTGGAGGCGATCAGTGTCAGCTGCACGTCGGGAAACTGCTCGGTGAACTGATGCAGGCGCGGGATCATCCAGAAGGAGAGCAGCGCCGGCACGCAAGTGATCCGGAGTTCGCCGCTGGTGGCGGGCCGGGTCATCGCCGCCGTTGCGGCGGCGATCTCCGCGAAGGCGTGGGTGACGGCCGGCAGCAGCAGCGCGCCCTGCGGGGTCAGCCTCAGGCGTTTGCCGCCGCGCTCGAAAAGGGCCGCGTTGAAGGAGAGTTCGAGCGCACGGATCTGATGGCTGATCGCCCCATGCGTGACGTTGAGCTCGCGGGCCGCCGCGGAAACCGAGCCGCGCCGGGCGGTCGCCTCAAAGGCGCGCAGCGGGTTCAAGGGGGGCAGGCGGCTCGACAACGGGAACTCCGACGGGTTCGATTATGTGAATTTTTCTCACACGAAATGCTATAACAATGTCAATTGATTTTCTAGAGGATTTGTCACCTAATAGGTTCCAACAAGGGCAAAAGCCTGGGGAACACGATTGCGCCTGTATTGCTCGGCAACGCCGCCGGTTGCGATCGGCGTTGCGATGCTTTCTTCCCCCGGCGACAGACATGGAGGCTCCGGCACATGGCCTGGGACGAGAAGAAGCTCGGCGAACTGAGGGCGAAGTATGGCGAAAGCCATGGCGGCGAACTTTTCGATCCGACCTTCCGCAAGGTGGCGGACAAGATCTTCACGAAGAGCGGCACGCGGCTGGCGCCCTATTCCGGCATCCCCACCTTCCTGACCGCGCCCTATATGCCGGTCGATCCCGAGCAGCCGGACTTCGGCAATCTTCAGGTGGCGATCGTCGGCATCCCAATGGACCTCGGCGTAACCAACCGCCCGGGCTCCCGCTTCGGACCGCGGGCGCTGCGCGCCATCGAGCGGATCGGGCCGTATAACCACGTTCTCGGCTGCGCACCAGTGCATGATTTGCGCGTGGCGGACATCGGCGACGTGCCTTTCCGCAGCCGCTACCGGCTGGAACTCAGCCATGAGGACATCGAGAAGCGCCTCAACCAGATCGTCGATGCCGGTGTCGTGCCGCTCTCGGTCGGTGGCGACCATTCGATGACCCATCCGATCCTCAAGGCCGTCGGCAAACGAGAGCCCGTCGGCATGATCCATATCGATGCGCATTGCGATACCGGCGGCGCCTACGACCTCACCAAGTTCCATCACGGCGGCCCGTTCCGCAATGCCGTCCTCGACGGCGTTCTCGATCCGACCCGGGTCATCCAGATCGGCATTCGCGGCTCGGCCGAATATCTCTGGGAGTTCTCCTACGAGTCCGGCATGACCGTGATCCACGCGGAGGAGGTCTCCGGTCTCGGCATCCCGGCGATCATTGACAAGGCGAAGAAGATCGTCGGCGATGGTCCGACCTACCTTTCCTTTGACATCGACAGCCTCGACCCGAGCTTTGCTCCTGGCACCGGAACGCCCGAGATCGGCGGCCTGACGACGCGCGAGGTGCTGGAACTGATCCGCGGCCTCAAGGGCGTCAATCTCGTCGGCGGCGATGTCGTCGAGGTCGCCCCACAATACGACGCGACGACCAACACGGCCCATGCCGGTGCGCAGGTGCTGTTCGAAATCCTGAGCCTGATGGTTTTCAGTCCGACGATCACCGGCAAGGCGGGCTGATCCTTGAAACCGGTTCTGCCGCCGAACTGGAAGCGGTGGCAGGACCATCCTGAGCAGACAAACTTCCAGATTGGGGAACAAAGATGACAATCCAAACCAAGCTGAAAGCAGTATTTGCCGCCGCACTGATGATCGGTGCCGCGGCTGGAATGGCGCATGCCGATGCCGTCGACGACATCAAGGCCGCAGGCCAGATCAATGTCGGCATCTTCTCGGATTTCCCACCGTTCTCGTCGGCCAGCGCCGATATGAGCATCAAAGGCTATGACGTCGACGTGGCGCAGCAGATCGCCGATGCGCTCGGCGTGAAGCTCAATCTCGTCAGCGTGACCGGCCAGAACCGCATTCCCTATCTCAATGACAAGCGCGTCGATATCCTGATGAGCGTCGGCTACTCGAAGGAGCGTGCCGAGGTTATCGACTTCGCGGCCGCCTACGCGCCCTACTACATTGCCGTCATCGGTCCGGCCGAACTCAAGGTCGCCGGCAAGGACGATCTCGCCGACAAGACGATCGCCGTCAATCGCGGAACGCTGGAGGACACGTCGCTGACCGAGGCTGCACCGGCCTCTGCCAACATTCAACGCTTCGACAACTACAATGCGGTTATTCAGGCCTTCATCTCCGGCCAGACGCAGCTGATGGTCGTCGGTAATGACGTCGGCGCACAGGTTCTCGCGCGGCAGGAGGCCTTGAAGCCGGAACAGAAGTTTCAGCTGCTGACCTCACCCTCGCATATCGGCCTCAACAAGAACGAGGAACGCCTGAAGCAATCGGTCAACGAGACAGTCGCCAAGATGCTCGCGAACGGCAAATTGGACCAAAGCTCGCAGACATGGCTGAAAACGCCGCTCAACCCCGACAACCTAAAGGACTAAGCCGCTCACGCTAAGGCACGGGCGGCCTGCGGAGGCCTTTTCCGCAGGCTCGCTCTGGAAGGGTTGCAACGATGGGCTACAGCCTCGATTTCGGTTGGCTAAATGGTGCAATGGGCGCGATCGCTCACGGCGCTGCCATGACGTTGCTGCTAATCGCCTGCACGACGGTGCTCGGCATTCTCATCAGCGTTCTCCTGGCGGCTGCACGCCGCAGCCGCTATGACCTTCTGAGCAAGGCTGTGGCGACCTATGTCGAAGTGATCCGCAATACGCCCTTCCTGGTACAGCTTTTCTTCATCTTTTTTGGCTTGCCGAGCATTGGCATTCGCCTCGATCCGGTCATCGCGGCGATCCTGGCGATGACCCTCAACATGGCCGCCTACACGACCGAGATCGTCGGCGCGGGTCTCGATGCCGTGCCAAAGGGGCAGAGCGAGGCGGCTTTGGCACTCGGCCTGAAGCAGCGGCAGGTCTTCATCAAGATCATCCTTCCTCAGGCACTCAAGGTGATCTTCCCGGCACTGACCAGCCAGGTCGTCATCATGATGTTGGAATCGGCGGTCGTTTCGCAGATCGCCGTGCGCGAACTCGCCCACGAGGCAGACCTGCTGCAGGCGCGGACTTTCCGCTCCTTCGAGACCTATCTTGTGGTCACCATGATCTATCTCGGCCTGTCGATGGCGATCAGACGGTTTCTTGTCGCCGGCGGCCGGCGGGTGTTAGGGGCGGGTGTGTCGTGATCGAATTCACCTTTTGGGACATTCTGCGCAATCTGGTTTTCGCAACGCGCTGGACACTCTTGCTCTCAATCGTGGCCTTCGCAGGCGGGGCGGCGGTCGGGCTGCTGATCCTCTTTGCGCGTATATCGAAGCGGCCGTGGCTGCGCCGCTTCGGTGCCGGCTACATCGCGCTCTTCCAGGGCACGCCGCTGCTGATGCAGCTCTTCCTGATGTTCTTCGGCCTGCCGATGCTCGGCTTCCGCATCGAGCCCTGGACGGCCGCAGCCCTTGGACTCACTTTCTACGCCAGCGCTTATCTAGCAGAAATCTGGCGAGGGGGCGTCGAAGCGTTGCCTCGCGGCCAGTGGGACGCCGGTGCGAGCCTTGGCCTCCACTATCTCCAGGAGTTGCGTCTCGTCATCCTGCCGCAGGCCTTCGCGATCACCCGTCCGCCGGTGGTTGGGTTCCTGGTGCAACTCATCAAGAGTACGGCACTGACCTCGATCATCGGATTCGAGGAGCTTCTCAGGACGGCCAATGCGATCAATAATGCCACTTTCGAACCTTTCACGGTCTATGGGTTGGTCGCGGTGATTTTCTTCGTGCTGTGCTACCCTCTGACGCAATATGCGCGAATGCTCGAGCGACGTACGCCAGCACATTGAGACCAAGAAGATGTAAGCAATCAACGACAACAGGGAACGCGGCGACTGCCGTCAAAACAAAGGAGACATGCAATGAACATCAGTTCCATCAAGCGCCGCACGCTGCTGGGGGCGGGGCTTGCCGGTGCATCGATGCTGGCAATGCCGGCGGTGCTGAGGGCCCAGGACAAGTCGCTGAAGGTCGGCGTCTATGGCGGCTACTTCAAGGACTCCTTCGATAAGAACATCTTCCCGGAGTTTACCAAGGCAACCGGGATTGCCGTGGAGTCGATCGCCGAGCCGACCGGCGAGGCCTGGCTGGTTCAGCTCGAGCAGGCTGCCCGTGCCGGTCAGGCGCCGGCAGACGTTTCGATGATGTCGCAGGTCGCGATGCTCAAGGGTCAGGCGACCGAGCTGTGGACGCCGATCGATATGGCGAAGATCAAGCATGCGTCGGACCTTCTCGACCGCTTCGTCAACAAATATCCGGATGGCCGCGTTGCCGGCGTCGGGGCGGTCTCCTGGTACATTACGCTCGTCACCAACACCAATGTCTACAAGGAGGCGCCGACCTCCTGGACAGCCCTCTGGGATCCGGCGAACGCCGACAAGCTCGGCCTGCTGGCGCTGGTTTCGAACTCCTTCCTGCTGGAAGTGACCGCCAAGACCCACATGGGCGGCACGAATGCGCTCGACACGGAAGAGGGCATCCTGAAGGCGTTCGAGAAGCTCGCCGAAGTGAAGCCGAATGTCCGCCTCTGGTACCGCGACGAGGCGCAGTTCGAGCAGGCGCTGAAGTCGGGCGAAATCCCAATGGGCCAGTACTATCACGACGTCACCGGCCTTGCCGCTGCAGACGGCCACCCCGTTCGCTCGACCTTCCCGAAGGAAGGCGGCATCCAGGATTCCGGTTGCTGGGCCCTGTCGCGCGCCTCGCAGAAGTCGGCGGAGGCGCACATCTTCATCGACTACATGTGCCAGCCCGCCATCCAGGCGACGCTGTCGCGCAAGGTCGGCACCTCACCGACCGTCAAGCGCGAGTCGACCGACCTGACGGACAAGGAATTTGCCGCGGTGTCGTCCGATATCGAGCCGATCGTCCCGCGCTACGATCTCTATCAGACGAAATCCGATTGGCTGAACCAGAAGTGGACGGAACTGATCGTCGGCTGAAACAGGCAACGAGACTCCGCCCGCCCTGAAGATCCGGGGCGGGCTTGGATGGCTCGATGCATGATCCCTTAAACCGCAAGCGTTTTGGGGATAACCTATGCGGAAATTGAAGATGCTGCTGTGCCGTATCGCCCGCGTCTGGACGGGGGCGCGGCCGGCATCCGCGCATGAGGCGCGAGAGCAGGGGAACTTATGTCGGGACTTGCCCTTCAGAACGTCGTCAAGGAATTCGGGGCCTTCCGGGCCGTCAACGACGTCGACCTCACCGTGCCGCACGGCACCTTCGTCTGCATGCTCGGCCCTTCCGGCTGCGGCAAGACGACCCTTCTGCGGATGATTGCCGGGCTCGACCTGCCGACCGCGGGCGCCATCCGGCTCGACGGCGAGGACATCACCCGCGTGCCGACCCACAAGCGCAACCTCGGCATGGTGTTCCAGTCGCTGGCGCTTTTTCCGCATCTGACGGTCGGCGAGAACATCGCCTACCCCTTGCGCATCCGCGGTGCGCCGAAGGAGGAGCAGAAGAAGCGGGTCGACGAACTCCTGTCGATGATCCATCTTCCCGGTTACTCGGACCGGCCGGTCTCCAAGCTCTCGGGCGGCCAGCGCCAGCGTGTCGCGATCGCCCGGGCGCTGGCGATCTCGCCGAAGCTCTTCCTGCTCGACGAGCCGCTCTCGGCACTCGACGCGAAGCTGCGCGAGGCGATGCAGGTGGAGCTCCGGCAATTGCAGCAGAAGCTCGGCATCACCACGATTGTCGTCACCCATGACCAGCGCGAGGCGATGACCATGGCCGATACAGTGGTTGTCATGAGCGGCGGCGAAATCCGCCAGGCGGCCTCGCCGATCGAGATCTATCGCCGGCCAGCCGACAGCTTCGTCGCCGACTTCATCGGCCAGACCAACCTCATCGAAGCCGAATCGGATAGCCGCAATCATGTGACCGTGCTCGGCCAGCCGGTGCCGGGCCTGCAACTGCCGACCGGGGCCGCCAAGGCGACGATCTCGATTCGGCCGGAGGACGTTCATCTGACCGCACCAGGGGCCGGGGCGCTGACCGGCACCGTCACTTTCGTGCGCGACCTCGGCGGCACGATCGAGACCTTCGTCGATGTCGCCGGCCGCCAGATCGTCGCCGTCTCGACGCCGCGCGCCCGGCCGGAGGTCTCCGTCGGCCAGCAAGTCGGCGTGGCGCTGACGCCGGATGTCTGCGTGGTGCTGCGCAAATGAGGCGCGAACCGCCCCAGACCCTTGGCGATTATTCGCCGCTCCTTTTCCCCGCGGCGATGCTCACCATCTTCTTCGTCGTGCCGTTCGGCACGATGATCGCCGTCAGCTTCTTCCAGCGCCAGCAGGGCGGCTTCTACACGCCGGCCTTCGTCTTCGACAATTACGAGCGCTTCCTTTCGGCCTTCTTCGGCGGCGTGCTCGGCTTCTCGCTGATGATGGCGATCGCCGTCGCCATCTGCTGCGTGGTGCTGGCGCTGCCATTCACCTATCTGCTGACGCGCATGGCACGCCGCGTGCAGATCGTCTGGCTGGTCGCGCTGCTCTCTATCCTCTCGCTCTCCGAGGTGATCATCGGCTTTGCCTGGTCGACGCTCTTCTCGCGCACCGCCGGCATCACCAATATTCTCGTCGCGCTCGGCCTGATGGGGGAGGCCAAGGCTTTGACGCCGAGCTTCGCGGCGGTGCTGACCGGAATGGTCTACCAGGCCTTTCCCTATACGGTGCTGGTCCTGTTTCCGGCGCTTGTTCGCCTCGATCCGACCCTGACCGAGGCAGCCCGCACGCTCGGTGCCTCGCCGCTCAAGGCCTTCTTCACGGTCGTCGTGCCGGCGCTCAGGAACACCATCGTCGCGACGCTGATCATGGTGTTCATCTTCGCGCTCGGCTCCTATCTGCTGCCGCAGCTTCTCGGCCGGCCGCAGCACTGGACGCTCTCGGTGTTGATCACCGATCAGGCGATCTACCAGTCGAACATGCCCTTCGCCGCCGCCATGGCCGTGTTCCTCGTCTTGGTGACGCTGGGGCTGGTGGCGCTCACCGTGATCGCCGGACGCAAAGGAGAGGCGGCATGACATCCGTTTTCCGCAAGTTCTATTTCTTCCTGATCGCCCTTTTCCTGGCGCTGCCGCTGATCGTCGTCGCCGGCGTCTCGGTCAACCAGAAGCAGACCCTCGCCTTTCCGCCCGAAGGCTTTTCGACCTCCTGGTATGGGGAGATCTTCATGAACACGGAATGGCGAAACGCGCTTTTCGCCTCGGTGACGCTTGCGGTCCTTTCGGCGGCACTTGCCGTCGCGATCGCCCTGCCGCTCGCCTGGTTCCTGTGGCGGCGGGTGGCGCCCTGGGCGAATATTTTCCAGCTCCTCGGTGTCGCCCCCTTCACGCTGCCGCCGGTGATCACGGCGCTCGGCCTCTTGACCTTCTGGGCGACCGCCGGCTTCTACGGTCAGCCGTGGACGGCGGTGGTCAGCCACGCGATCTTCTTCGTGACCTTGCCGCTGGTGACGTTGTCGCTCGGCTTCACCTCGATCGATCGCTCGCTGGTCGAGGCCGCCGCGACGATGGGCGCCGACGAGCGCACCATTTTCCGTACCGTGGTGCTGCCGCTGATCCTGCCCTATATCGTCTCGGGCTACGCCTTCGCCTTCGTGCTGTCGCTCAACGAATATATTGTCGCCTATATGACAGTTGGGTTCACGATGGAGACGCTGCCGATTAAGATCTTCAACGCGCTGCGCTATGGCTACACGCCGACCATGGCTTCGGTGACGGTCCTCTTCGTTTCGACGGCGGCGCTCATCTTCGGTCTCGTCGCCCGCTTCGGCGATCTACCGAAGCTGCTCGGCGCCATGGCATCCGATCAAAAATGATGAAGCTCGCGGCCCTGCAGATGAAAAGCGTCGGCGGCGATATCGCCGCCAATCTCGCCCGTATCGAAGGCGCGGCTTCCGAGTCTGCGGCCAAGGGGGCGACATTGCTGGTGACGCCCGAACTCGGGATTACCGGTTACGGCGCGGGTGAGGATATCCGGGCGCTCGCCGAGCCTGCCGACGGATCGACCGTTGAAGCCTTGCGGCGGATCTCGCGTGACGCCGGAATCGCCATCATCGCCGGCTTTGCCGAGCGCGAAGGCGCGGCCGTCTACAACAGCGCCGTCCATGTAGACGGGGACGCCGCGCCGACGGTTTACCGGAAATCGCATCTCTATGGTGACTACGAGCGATCGCTGTTTACGCCGGCGGAGCCCTCGACGCGCCTCTTCGAGCATCGCGGCGTCACCTGCGGCATGCTGATCTGCTACGATGTCGAATTCCCGGAAAATGTCCGGCGCCTGGCAGCGGCCGGGACCGATGCCGTGTTGGTGCCGACGGCGCTGCCGGCCGGCTGGTCGGGCACCTTCATAACCGATCACATGATTCAGACCCGGGCCTTCGAGAACCAGGTCTTCGTCGCCTATGTCAACCATTGCGGCTCGGACGCGATGTTCTCCTTCGCCGGTCTTTCCTGCATCGCATCGCCTGACGGACAGGTCATGGCGAAAGCCAATTCCGCCGACGAAACGGTGATCTTCGCGGAAATCGACCCGCAGGCCTTTGCCATTTCGCGGGCGGAGAATAACTACCTCAAGGACCTCAGACGGGTCTGATTTCGATCGTTCTCTGGCAGGGAACAATCCGTTCGAGCCGTCCCACTTGCAGAACGCTTGGCCGGAGGCCGATATTCGGGTCAACGGAAGGCCTCAGGAGGGCAATCATGAGCTTGCAACTGACAGGTATTCACCACTTGACGGCGATTACCGCGAATGCGCCGGAAAATTTGCGCTTCTACACGAAAGTGCTGGGGCTGCGGCTCGTCAAGAAGACCGTCAACCAGGACGACACCTCGGCCTACCATCTCTTCTACGCCGACGGTAAGGCGACGCCGGGCTCGGATCTGACCTTTTTCGACTGGCCGGTCGGACCGGAAGGGCGCGGGACGCACAGCATCTCGCGCACCGGGCTGCGCGTCGGCGGTGCGCAAAGCGTCGAATGGTGGAAGCGGCGCTTCGACGAGCTCGAAGTGTCGTCAGGCGAAATCGGCGAAATCGATGGCCGGATGTCTCTCGATTTCGAGGACGGCGAGGGCCAGCGGTTCCGGCTGGTGGACGACGGCGGACTCACGCCTTCGCATCCGTGGGAAAGGAGTCCGGTCACGGCCGAGCACCAGATCAGGGGTCTCGGGCCGATCACCATCAGCGTACCGGATATCACCAATACGGCGCTCGTGCTCACCCATGTCATGAACATGCGCGAGGTGCGCCACTATCCCTCGCCGGACGGAAACGGCAAGGTGCATGTGTTCTCGATGGGCGAGGGCGGGGCGGGTGCCGAACTCCATGTCGCGGTCCAGCCGGGCCTGCCGATCGCCCGGCAGGGAGCCGGCGCCGTCCACCACGTCGCCTTCCGCGCGCCGGATGTCGACCATCTGCACCAGTGGACGGAGAGGCTGAAGGCCTTCCATCTGCCCTCGAGCGGCGAGGTGGAGCGCTTTTATTTCCGTTCGCTCTATTTCCGCGAGCCGAACGGCATCCTGTTCGAGATCGCCACAGATGGCCCCGGCTTTGCCGTCGACGAGCCCTTGGAGTCGCTCGGGGAGAGCCTATCGCTGCCGCCCTTCCTGGAGCCGAAGCGGGCGCAGATCGAGGCGCGGCTTAAGCCGCTGGAATAGCGTGGCGCGCCCGTTCTTGTATTGGTCGCCGAACAAGCGAAGCCGGTGCGATCGCCGGCTTTCCTTTCGCCGCCTCACGCCTAGTTTGCTTGGCAACCAGGATGCGCAACCGAACAGATTGAAAGGTTACACATAGCGATGACGAAACTACTCGGCATATCGGGAAGCCTGCGCAAGGCTTCCTTCAACACCGGACTGCTTACGGCCGCGAAGGCGGTCGCACCAGAGGAGGTCGAGTTCGAGGCCGCAACGCTGCACGGCATTCCGCTGTATGACGGGGATGTCGAGGCGGAGAGCGGCGTGCCGGCTCCGGTAGAGGCGCTGAAACAGCGGATCATCGCGGCGGACGGCGTCATTCTCTTCACGCCGGAATACAACAACTCCGTGCCCGGCGTTCTCAAAAATGCCGTCGATTGGCTGAGCCGCCCGGCCGCCGACATTGGCAAGGTGTTCGGCGGACGTCCCTTCGCGCTCGCCGGCGCCTCGCCGGGGAATTTCGGAACCATTCTCAGCCAGAATGCCTGGCTCCCGGTGATTCGGACGCTTGGTGCCGAGCTTTGGTCGGGCAAGCGGCTGATGGTGCCGAAAGCCCGCACCGTTTTCGACAGTGAAGCGCAATTGACAGATGAGGAAACCCGCGAGCGACTGCGCGCCTTCGTTCAGGCCTTTGCGGAATATGCGGCGACGGTGAAGGCGCATCGGTAGCTGCGCCCGCTGGGATTATAGCCCTCGTTCCGCGAGCCAAGGACGAATGACGGCGACGTCTTCCGGGCCGATGCCGTGTCCGGTGTCGAGGTCGACCGCCTCGAAATTCGCGCCGCTTTCCCGCAGTTCCGCCTTCAACTGCGGCGCGTGTCTGCCGTAGATGTCGTCCTTGCCGGTCAGCATCAAGGCGTTCGTGCCCGCGAGGTCGGCCCTCGGTGCATCCTCGAGGGCCGCCATGGCCCGCATCAGCACCGCATTCCTGATGGCGCCCGGGTGAAGGAGCATGACGGCCGCGAGCAGATTGGCGCCGTTCGAATAGCCGATGAACACGGTCCTTGCGAGATCAAGCCCGTAGGCCTCGCGCGCCTCGTCGACGAAAGCGGCGAAGGCTTCCGCTTCCGAGCGGATGTCGCGCTGGTCGAAGGTGGTCATCGACAGGCGGCGAAACCAGCGGGGAAACCCTTCCTCGGTGCTGCGGCCGCGCACGCCGATCAGCGTCGCGCGCGGATCGAGCTGATGGCCGAAGGGGAGCATGTCGGTCTCGTTACCGCCGCTGCCATGCAGCAGCACAAAGGTCCGCTCGTTCATCCGCTCCGGATGATGAAAGCGGTGGATAAAGGGCAGGTCACGGAGCGTCAGCCGCGGCTCATCGGGAAGCGCGAATTGCGGCAGCCGGACCAGCGTCGCGGCGGGATCGCTGCTCAAATGCGGCGGCAGGAAGAGTTTTGAACCGAGCGCGTCAGGAAGTTCATCGACCGCAAAGCCGGGGCCGTCGGTGGCAAGCTCGTAAAGCGAGCCGCCGGGCTCGCGCACATAGAGCGAGAAGAAATATTTCCGATCATGGGCGTTGGTGGCGCCGGCGTGTTCCTGTTCGAGATCGGCGCGCACGGCGAGCACGGTCGCCTCGTCCGGGGCGCGAAAGGCGATGTGATCGATCGTCCCGGTCCCGGGTGCCGCAGCCCAGAAGCCGGTTGCGTCACGCACGTCGATGACATCGCCGGATGAGGAGACGAGGCGATGGATCGTCTCCGTCGCGGCGGCCTCCCGATAGCCGAAATGGCTCTGGAGAAAATGCGCCGTTTCCTTCGGCTTTTCGGTCAGCACGGTGGCTCCGCGCAGGCGCCGGATCGAATCCGACTCCGGGATGTCGCGGCTTGCCCAGGGGGCGGGCTCGGCGAGCGCGTCGGTGCCGACCAGCTTGACGATCACCCCGTCCGGATCCTTGAGCCGCAGCACCGGTTCGCCGAACTCCTGCGCCGGACCGGTCGCCTGGATGTTGAACCGCAGGGCGCGCGTCAGCCAAAAGCCGATGCTCTGCGTTGGGACGGCGAAGGCGATCTCGCTCGGTTGGCCGGAGCCGACGCGCCCCGGCGAGCCATCCTCCCATATCAGGAAGGAGACGAGCGAGCCGGGCGAGCCCGACGCATCGCCGTAGAAGAGGTGCAACTGATTGGGATCCTCGAAGCCGCCGGTTCGCTTGACGAGGTGCAGGCCGAGGAATCCGACATAGAAATCGACATTCGCCTGAACCCTGCGGCTGATCAGCGTGATGTGGTGAATGCCGCTGGTCACAGTATTAGCCCTCCTTGCCACCGTTGGGGCGCTTCATTGCCAAAGGATCGATCAAGCCGGGATGCGGATCAATCCCGATTTCCGGTGAGGAAGGAGCGGAACGCCTCGCCGTGGTCCGGGTGCCAACGGGAAAGGGGAGGGCGGTTCTCGACGATGTCGCCGGCCGCCCACAGGATGCGCTTTTCGTCGGTGGACCTTTCGACTTCATTGTCGGGGCAGAGGATGTAGAAATCGCCGCGGGCGAGGCTCTCCAGCATGAAATCGACTGTCTGTTCCGGCGTCCAGGCGCCGGCCGGCTTTTCGGTGCGGCCATGCGCCGTCAGCGCCGTGTAGACGAAGCCGGGGATCAGCAGATGCGCGTTGACCTGGCAGTTCTCGGTGTTGCGCAACTCGTGCTGCAGCGCCTCGGTGAAGACCTTCACGCCCGCCTTCGAGACATTGTAGGCCGGGTCTCCGGGCGGCGTGGTGATTCCCTGTTTGGAGCCGGTATTGATGATCAGCGCCGGCTCGCCGTGGGCGATCATGGCGGGTGCGAAAATGCGCGAGCCGTTGATCACGCCCCACAGATTGACGCCGAGCACCGATTCCCAGTTCTCCAACGGGCCGAACATCGAGCTGCCGGGCTGAATGCCGGCATTGTTCATCAGCACATGCACATGGCCGAACCGCTCATGCGTCGCTCGCGCCAGGGCGACGAGCTCGTCGGCCCGGGAGACGTCCGTGGCAATTGCAGCGACGTCCGCCGCCCCGCCCGGGGCAAGCTTCGCCACTTCCGCCGCGGCCGCCTGCAGCCGTTCGCCGGCGAGATCGGCAAGCACGACCTTCATGCCGCGATCGGCGAAACGTCTTGCGGCGGCAAGCCCGATGCCGGAGGCGGAGCCGGTGATAACGGCGACGTTGTTTTTGGCGATGGCGGAAAAGGACAACATGGTTCACAATCCTGCTTACGACGGACGATCGACGAGAGATAGGGCCTGGCGGCGCACAAGTCCATGAGGGATGGCTGCCGACACTTTTTCGAAACAACCTCCCGCCTGGCCGGTCGCTGAGTGTGTGCGTTCATCCTCCCCGCGAGATTTCCATGGCTGTTGAAGGCAAGTTCGGCAAAGGCATACCCTGTCAGGACTGTCCCCTGCGGCCGCTCGACGCGTTCCGCCCTTTCACGCCTGAGGAACTCGCCTTCGTGTCCGACTTCAAGATGGGCGAGCAAACGGTCGAAAGCGGCGGGACGATCCTTTCCGAGGGCGAGACGAGCGCGCATCTCTTCACCGTGCTTTCCGGCTGGGGGTTCCGCTACAAAATGCTCGACGACGGTCGCCGCCAGATCCTGAACTATGTGATGCCGGGCGACATCGTCGGATTGCAGGGCAGCCTCATGGGCGAGATGCAGCACTCGATCGAGGCGCTCTCGCCGGTCACCCTGTGCGTGTTCAAGCGAAGCAGGCTCGGCGAGCTCTACCGGGGCTATCCCGAACTCGCCTATGACCTGACCTGGATCGCGGCCCGCGAGGAGCGCATTCTGGACGAGAACCTCTTGAGCATCGGCCGGCGTTCCGCGCTCGAACGGGCGGCCTATCTCGTTGCTTTTCTCTATCAGAGGGCTGAGACGCTGGAGCTTTTCCGTGGCGGCCGCGGCGTCATTCCCATCACCCAGCAACATCTTGCCGACACGCTCGGCCTGTCGATCGTCCACACCAACAAGACCCTCAGGAAACTAGCCGCGCTCAAGCTTATCCGTTGGGCCGAGGGAGGGTGCAATGTCCTGGAGATCGACGGCCTGTTGTCACTAGCGGGATGGGAGGGACTGAGGGAACTGAAGAGGCCGCTGATTTGACGCCGAATAATTCGTTCGAAGAGCGCGATATGTCTTTTTTAAATGCCACGTCTGTCCGTCTGGCCTAGCGTGCGCGAAGTGGTCGGTTCTCGGCAGAACGAGGAGACCGAGGGATGCTAGTAGATGACAAGTCAGATTTCGCCGGCCATCGAATCGGTCCTCGTTCTCGAGGATAATTTCCTCATCGCCATGGATATGGGAGAAATCCTCAGTGCGCTCGGCGTCAAGAGCGTGCACATCGCCAACAGCGTCGAAAAGGCGATGGAGATCGTCTCGGCACATCCGGTCGACTTCGCCATTCTCGATATCAATCTCGGCGACGAGACAAGCTTCGCCGTTGCCGAATCGCTGATGGCGCGGGGGATCCATTTCGGATTTACCAGCGGCTACGGTGATTTGCTGGCTCTGCCCGGCCATCTCCGCGATATTCCGCGGATCGAAAAACCCTTCAGCGAAGGCAGTCTCAGCAGTCTCATCGCGGCCGCTTTTCGCCCGGAAAGTCCTTAAGCGGAGAATCACACCCTGCCGCGCGCGACGAACCAGGGATTGGCGAAGTCGCAGTCGTTCGGCTGGTTGCGCTTCCCATAGGCGAGCGGCCGGCCGTCGATGACCAGCGTTTCGCCGCCCGCCGCCCGGAGAATCGCATCGCCGGCGGCCGTATCCCACTCCATCGTGCGGCTGAAGCGAGGATAGACATCGGCCTTGCCCTCGGCGAGCAGGCAGAATTTCAGCGACGAGCCGACAGCCTCGTAATCACTGATGCCGTTTTCAGCGAGGTGGGCGAGCGTTTCGGCGCTGTTGTGCCAGCGGCTGATCAGCGCGACCGGTCGGCCGCCGCAGGGGCGGCAGCCGATAGGCTGCCAGTGTCCAATCCGGCCGTCTTCGACCGGCGCCTTTCGTGCCATTCCGCCACTTGCTGCATGGATCACCCCAAGGGCAGGCGCATGGACGACACCCGCGGCGGGAAGCCCATTTTCAATGAGCGCGATGTTGACTGTGAAATGATCATTGTGCTCGACGAATTCCTTGGTGCCATCGAGCGGGTCGACGAGAAAGAACCGCTTGCCGGCAATGTCCGGGACGTGCCCGGCGGCGACGGCTTCCTCGGCGATGACCGGTATGTCTGGAAAGGCGGCGGCAAGCTCGTCGAGGATGATGCGCTCGGCGCGGTGATCCGCGTCGGTCACCGGCGAGGTGTCCGGCTTGTAGGTCACGGCCGGTCCGGCATTGTAGATTTCCATGATCGCCCGCCCGGCCGCAAGCGCCGATCGTTCCAAAATCTCCAGCATCGTTCCCCTGCTCCAAGGTCATATAGGGCGGCAATCCTTGCGAGTGGCCGTCGGTTCTAAACCACGATCTGTTGGGCCACATCAACTGTAAACTACCGCCGATAAAGTCATGCTCTTTCGTCATGGGTTAATACCGCCGGCGTTCGCGTTTTTCCGGTTTCCGGGCGAAAACTGATTGTTTTCGCAGCGAGAGCTGCAAATTTTTTGATTTTTCTGGCAGGAAAAACGTCAAATCGATTTTATAGCGGAAGAATCTGCGGGCCACGCAATTTTTGACTTTCATTTTCGCTTGAAAGAGGTATGAAATCCTCTGAGAGCACGCTCATGAAGGAAAACTAATAAAAAGAGATCGGACCAACAGGATCCGGTCCAGGGGAAGATTGATGGAGTATTTCATCCAGCAGCTCGTCAACGGGCTGACGCTTGGGTCTATTTATGGTATGATCGCGATCGGTTATACCATGGTCTACGGCATCATCGGCATGATCAACTTCGCCCACGGCGATATATTCATGCTGGGCGGCTTTGCCGCTTTGATTGTGTTCTTGCTTCTCACGACATTCATGGCAGGCATACCGGTTGTACTGGCGCTTTTGCTTATGATGATCGTCGGCATGCTGACGGCGGCGCTTTGGAACTGGACGATCGAGCGGGTAGCTTACCGGCCGCTGCGCGGTTCGTTCCGACTGGCGCCGCTGATCACCGCGATCGGCATGTCGATCGTGCTGTCGAACTTCATCCAGGTGACACAGGGTCCGCGCAACAAGCCGATCCCGCCGCTCGTCTCGTCGGTCTACGACCTGTTCGGGATCACCGTCTCTCTGAAGCAGATCATCATCGTCGTCATCACCGCGATCCTGCTTTCCGTCTTCTGGTATATCGTCAACCGGACGCCGCTCGGCCGGGCCCAGCGGGCCACCGAGCAGGATAGCAAGATGGCGGCGCTGCTCGGCGTCGACGTCGACCGCACCATTTCGGTGACCTTCATCATGGGCGCAGCGCTCGCTGCCGTCGCCGGCACCATGTATCTCATGTATTACGGCGTCGTCGTCTTCACCGACGGTTTCGCTCCGGGCGTCAAGGCGTTTACCGCCGCCGTCCTCGGAGGCATCGGCTCGCTGCCGGGCGCCGTTCTCGGCGGACTGCTGATCGGCCTCATCGAGTCACTGTGGTCGGCCTATTTCACAATCGACTACAAGGATGTCGCGACCTTCTCCATTCTCGCGATCGTCCTGATCTTCAAGCCGTCGGGTATTCTCGGACGACCGGAAGTCGAGAAGGTATAGTTCCATGGCAAATGTTGCATCTACTACTGCAAGCGCCGGCAGTGAGCTGACGGCGCGGGCCCTGCGCGAGGCTGTCTTCTCGGGGCTCATCACGCTCGGGCTGTTCGTGCTGTTCGTCGGCCTCAAGACCGACCAGAACATCCGCAACGAGCTGATCCTCAACCAGCGCTGGGGCCTCTTGGCGATCTTCGTGGTCGTCGCCATGGTCGGCCGCTTCCTGATGGTTGCCTATGTGCAGCCCTGGTTCGCCCAGCGCAAGGCAGCGAAAGCCGCCGTTCCGGAAGTGGCGAAGGAGGAGAGCTTCTTCAGCCGCAACTTTTCGAAGATCGCGATCGTTGCGCTCATCCTCTATCCGCCGGTCATCATGGCGCTCTTCGGCGTCCAGGGTTCGCTTAAATGGGTGGACAATTTCGGCATCCAGATCCTGATCTATGTGATGCTCGCCTGGGGCCTCAACATCGTCGTCGGCCTCGCCGGGCTGCTCGATCTCGGCTATGTGGCCTTCTACGCGGTCGGTGCCTATTCCTACGCGCTGCTTTCCAGCTATTTCGGCCTGTCCTTCTGGGTGCTGCTGCCGGTCGCCGGCATCCTCGCCGCCTGCTGGGGCGTGATTCTCGGATTCCCGGTGCTGCGCCTGCGCGGCGACTACCTGGCGATCGTGACGCTTGCCTTCGGTGAGATCATCCGCCTCGTGCTGATCAACTGGACGGAGGTCACCAAGGGAACGTTCGGCGTGTCGGGTATCGCCAAGGCGACGCTGTTCGGCATCAAGTTCGATGCTTCGAAGGACGGCTTCGCGGCGCTGATGGGGCTGCCGATTTCCTCGGCCTACTACAAGATCTTCCTCTTCTACCTGATCCTTGCCCTGGCGCTGCTGACGGCCTTCGTCACCATCCGGCTGCGCCGCATGCCGATCGGCCGGGCCTGGGAGGCGCTTCGCGAGGACGAGATCGCCTGCCGTTCGCTCGGCATCAACACCGTCACGACCAAGCTGACGGCGTTCGCCACGGGTGCCATGTTCGGCGGGTTTGCAGGCTCGTTCTTCGCGGTGCGCCAGGGCTTCGTCTCGCCGGAATCCTTCGTCTTCCTGGAGTCGGCCGTCATCCTCGCCATCGTCGTGCTTGGAGGCATGGGTTCGTTGACCGGTATCTTCGTCGCTGCGGTCGTGATGATCGGCGGTACGGAGATCCTGCGCGAACTCACCTTCCTGAAGATGATCTTCGGGCCGAACTTCACGCCTGAACTCTATCGCATGCTGATCTTCGGGCTTGCCATGGTGGTCGTCATGGTCTGGAAGCCACGCGGCTTCGTCGGATCGCGCGAACCGACCGCCTTCCTGCGCGAACGCAGAGCGGTCTCCGGCAGCTTCACCAAGGAAGGGCACGGCTGATGACCTTCGAGACAAATACAATGACAAAAGACCCCATTCTCAAGGTCGAGCGCCTGTCGATGCGCTTCGGCGGTCTCATGGCCATCAACGACTTCTCCTTCGAGGCCGAGCGCGGCGAGATCACGGCGCTCATCGGCCCCAACGGAGCGGGCAAGACGACGGTGTTCAACTGCATCACCGGCTTCTACAAGCCGACCATGGGCATGATCACCCTGCGGCAGAAGTCCGGCAATGAGTTCCTGCTGGAGCGTCTTCCGGATTTCGAGATCACCAAGCGCGCCAAGGTGGCGCGCACCTTCCAGAACATCCGGATGTTCTCCGGCCTGACGGTGCTCGAAAATCTCCTGGTGGCGCAGCACAACAAGCTGATGCAGGCTTCCGGCTACACCCTGCTCGGCCTGCTCGGCTTTCCGGCCTACCGCCAGGCTTCCAAGGAGTCGATCGATCTCGCCCGCCACTGGCTCGAGATGGCGTCGCTCATCGATCGTGCCGACGATCCGGCTGGCGATCTTCCCTATGGTGCGCAGCGGCGCCTCGAAATCGCCCGCGCCATGTGCACCGGACCGGAACTGCTTTGCCTCGACGAGCCGGCTGCGGGCCTCAATCCGCGTGAATCGGCCGCTCTCAACAACCTGTTGCAGACCATCCGCCGCGACACCGGTACCTCCATTCTGTTGATCGAGCACGACATGTCGGTGGTGATGGAGATTTCCGACCATGTGGTGGTGCTCGAATACGGACAGAAGATTTCCGACGGCAATCCGGATTTCGTGAAGCATGATCCACGGGTCATCGCGGCTTATCTGGGCGTCGAGGACGAAGAGGTTGAAGAGGTGATCGAACAGATCGAGGAAATCGGAAGCGAGCAGGGAGGCGCCCCGCAATGACTGCTCCGCTGCTGAATGTGAGAGGCGTCGAGACCTATTACGGCAATATCCGGGCGCTGAACGGCGTCGATGTCGAGGTCCATCGTGGGGAAATCGTTTCGCTGATCGGAGCCAACGGCGCGGGGAAATCGACGCTGATGATGACGATCTGCGGCAAGCCGCAGGCGCGCACCGGTTCGGTCTTCTTCGAAGGGCAGGACATCACGCGCATGCCGACCCATGAGATTGCCCGTCTCAGGATCGCCCAGTCCCCGGAAGGCCGCCGCATCTTCCCGCGCATGACGGTGCTCGAAAATCTGCAGATGGGCGCCAGCCTCGACAATCTGAAGCACTTCAAGGACGACGTGGAAAAGGTCTTCACGCTGTTCCCGCGGCTCAAGGAGCGGCAGGCGCAGCGCGGCGGAACGCTCTCGGGCGGCGAACAGCAGATGCTGTCGATCGGCCGGGCGCTGATGGCGCGGCCGAAGCTGCTGCTGCTCGACGAACCTTCGCTCGGCCTTGCGCCACTGATTGTCAAGGGCATTTTCGAGGCGATCAAGAAGCTCAACAAGCAGGAGGGCCTCACGGTGTTCCTGGTCGAGCAGAACGCTTTTGGGGCGCTGAAGCTTTCAGACCGGGGCTACGTCATGGTGAACGGCCGGGTTACGATGAGCGGAACGGGCAAGGACCTGCTCGCCAATCCGGAGGTCCGTGCGGCCTATCTCGAAGGCGGCCGGCATTGATGCACGCTGGAGTTAAGTGACATGCAGGGAATTCTTTACGAAGAAGCCTCCATCTGGCAGTTTCTGTTCATCACCTGCGTCCTCGGCGGCTGGACCGCCTGGCGCACCGGCAAGAGCGTCGCCGAAAGCTGGGGAGAGGTTCCGCGGCTCATCGTCTACGTGGCGCTTCTGGGGCTTGCTATCCGCTTTGTGCACCACGCGCTTTTCGGCGGCACGATGTTCAGCCTGCAGTACTATATCGTAGACACGCTCGTGCTTTTGTTGTTTGCTACCGCCGGTTACCGGTACTACCGGACCAAGCAAATGGCCAACATGTACTACTGGCTCTACGAGAAGACCTCGCCTTTCTCCTGGAAGGCCAAATAAGGGAACAGCGCGTGCCGGTCGGGTGCGGCCGGTGCGAAGGAACACCGGCGCAATTATGGTGGGCATTGCGCAGGCTTATGAAATTGAGACCCGCTCGAATATTTGGGAGTAACAAAATGAAAAAGTCTCTTCTGTCGGCTGTGGCGCTGACAGCAATGGTGGCCTTCAGCGGCACCGCATGGGCCGATCTCCTGGTCGGCGTCGCTGGTCCGCTGACCGGCCCGAACGCCGCGTTCGGCGCTCAGCTCCAGAAAGGTGCGGAGCAGGCGGCTGCCGACATCAACGCGGCTGGCGGCATCAATGGCGAACAGATCAAGCTCGTCCTCGGCGACGACGTTTCGGACCCGAAGCAGGGCATTTCGGTCGCCAACAAATTCGTTGCTGACGGCGTGAAGTTCGTGATTGGCCACTTCAACTCCGGCGTGTCCATTCCGGCATCGGAAGTCTATGCCGAGAACGGCATCCTGGAAATCACGCCGTCCGCGACCAACCCGCAGTTCACCGAGCGCGGCATGTGGAACACGTTCCGCACCTGCGGCCGTGACGACCAGCAGGGTGCAGTTGCCGGCGCTTACCTCGCTGCCAACTTCAAGGACGCGAAGATCGCCGTCATCCACGACAAGACGCCGTACGGCCAGGGTCTTGCCGATGAGACCAAGAAGTCGATGAACGAAGCGGGCCTCAATGAAGCTCTCTACGAAGGTATCAACATCGGCGACAAGGATTTCTCGGCGCTGATCGCTAAGATGAAGGAAGCCGGTGTTGGGGTCGTCTACTACGGCGGCCTGCACACGGAAGCGGGCCTCATCATGCGTCAGATGAAGGACCAGGGCCTGAAGGCAACCTTCATGTCGGGCGACGGCATCGTTTCGAACGAGCTGGCTTCGATCGCCGGTGACGCCGTCGACGGCACGCTGATGACCTTCGCGCCGGATCCGCGCAAGAACCCGGCTTCGAAGGAACTCGTCGAGAAGTTCCGGGCCGCCGGCTTCGAACCGGAAGCCTACACGCTCTATTCCTACGCAGCGCTGCAGGTGATTGCGGATGCCGCCAAGGCCGCCGGTGGCAACGACCCGCAAGCGGTTGCCGAAGCGATCAAGGCGAAGGGTCCGTTCAAGACCGCGATCGGCGAACTCGGTTATGACGAAAAGGGCGACATCACCCGCCCGGACTACGTCATGTACACCTGGAAGAAGGGTGAAGACGGCAAGTACAGCTACTTCCAGAACGAATAGTCTCGTTCTAACGCTTTAACAGCGAAGCAGGGCCCGGCGTGGAAGCGCCGGGCCCTTGCTTTTTGAGCATCCCTGACGCGGGAGATTTGCCGCAGCCCGGTCCGGCGCGGCTGAATTACGGCATGGAAGGATCGATAGGCAGTTGCGTCCCTCTCAACCGCCGAACTATAGATAAAATCCGATTATATCTATATCGATGGCAGTAGGCAGAGGGGGACAGCCGCGAATGCAGGATGCGTTGGGAACGAGCGGAGCGGATTCGATGAGCTCCGGCTCCGATGTAACAGCTTGGACTCTCGCTGCGGCGACAAAAATCTATAATTTACCTTTCAACGACCTTCTGTTCCGTGCGCAGTCCATCCATCGCACGCATTTCGATCCGAATGCGGTGCAGATGAGCCGGCTCCTGTCGATCAAGACCGGGGGATGCGCCGAGGATTGCGGCTATTGCAGCCAGTCGGCGCACTACCCAACCGGCCTCAAGGCGTCGAAGCTGATGGAAGGCGAGCGTGTGATCGCGGAAGCGCGCAAAGCCAAGGACGGCGGCGCGACGCGCTATTGCATGGGAGCGGCCTGGCGCAGCCCGAAGGAGCGCGACATGGAGGCTATCGTCGCCATGGTGCGCGGCGTCAGGGCGCTCGGGATGGAAACCTGCATGACCCTCGGGATGCTGTCGCCCGCCCAGACGGAGCGGCTCGCAGAGGCCGGTCTCGATTACTACAACCACAATGTCGACACCTCGGAGCGCTTTTACAGCGAGATCATCACCACGCGAACCTTCGCCGACCGGCTGGAAACGCTTGCCAATGTCCGCGAGGCGGGCATCAAGGTCTGCGCGGGCGGCATCTTGGGCATGGGCGAAAGCGTCGATGATCGCATTTCGATGCTGGTGACGCTCGCCAACCTTCCGGCCGCGCCGGAAAGCGTGCCGATCAACATGCTGATCCCCATCCCCGGGTCGAAGCTTGCGGATGCGCCGCCGGTCGATCCGATCGACTTCGTCCGGACGATCGCGCTCGCCCGCATCCTGATGCCGAAATCGCATGTTCGCCTTTCCGCCGGCCGGACCGACATGAGCGACGAAATGCAGGCGCTCTGTTTCTTCGCCGGGGCGAATTCGATCTTCGTCGGCGAGACGCTGTTGACGGCGGACAATCCCGGGGAGGATCACGATGCGGCGCTGTTCCGCCGCCTCGGGCTGAAGCCCATGGCACTGGAGCCGATGGAGCCGGCCGAATGATCGCCGCGCGTCTGGGCCGCTACGAGAAGATCCTGGCAGGACTGGAGCGAAAGGGGCGGCGGCGTGCGCTGGTCGCCCGAGCCGGAATTGATTTCACCTCGAACGACTATCTGGGCCTCGCAGGCTCTCCCCGGCTGAAGGAGGCGATCGCCTCCGCCCTCGACCGGGACGTGCCGGTCGGCGCCGGCGGATCGCGACTGCTGCGTGGCAATCATCCCGAGCATGAGGCGCTGGAGGCGGAGGCGGCCGAGTTCTTCGGTTCGCAACGAGTGCTCTTTTTCGGCAGCGGCTATATGGCCAATGTTGCGCTGTTTTCGACCCTGCCGCAGCGCGACGACATCATCATCCACGACGCGTTGATCCATGCGAGCGCCCATGAGGGCATCGCGGCAAGCCGTGCGCAGGCGGTCGCCGTCCGCCACAATGGTGTCGGGGCCTTCGCCGACGCCATTCGGGAATGGCGTGGTGCTGGCGGAACGGGACGCCCGTGGATCGCCGTTGAAAGCCTCTATTCGATGGACGGAGATCGGGCGCCGCTCCCGGAGCTTGCGGCGCTCGCCGAAGAGCATGACGCCTTTCTGGTCATCGACGAGGCGCATGCCACCGGCGTTTTCGGTCCCGGCGGCCGCGGCCTTTCGACGGCGCTCGAGGGCCGAGAGAATGTGATCGTCCTGCATACCTGCGGCAAGGCGCTCGGCGTCTCCGGCGCGTTGCTCTGCGCCAGCGGAACACTTTGCGACTATCTCTTCAACCGCGCCCGCGGCTTCATCTATTCGACCGCGCCGTCGCCCTTGACGGCAGCCGCAGTTCGCGCGGCATTGCGGATCGCCGCGGACGAGCCGCAGCGTCGCGCCGAATTCGACGCGCTCCGCGCCTTTGCTAATGCGGCGCTTGCCGCGACAACCGGGATCGAAGGCAGCGGATCGCAGATCCTGCCGGTGATGATCGGCGACAATGGCCGTGCCGTGAAGATCGCCGATCGGCTGCGCGAGGAAGGATTCGACATCCGCGCGATCCGGCCACCAACCGTTCCCGAAGGCACGGCGCGGCTTCGGATCGCGATCACGCTGAACGTCGACAGGCAGGCGATTGCGCAGATGCTGGCACGGCTGAAGACGGCGATGGCGGAGGAATTATGATGGCAGCCCGCGTCGTGATCACCGGCACGGATACCTGCGTCGGCAAGACCGTCTTTTCCGCCGCACTCACCGATGCGCTTTCGGGCTGCTACTGGAAGCCGGTCCAGTCTGGGCTCGACGGCGAAACGGACAGCGAAGCGGTCCGTCGGCTGGGCCGAATAGAGGCTCGCCGCATCCTGCCGGAGTCCTACAGGCTCGCCACACCCGTCTCGCCGCATCTCTCGGCCAGGCTCGACGGCGTGACGATCCGGCCGGAAAGCCTCTCGCCCCCTCCGGTCGAGGCACCCCTTGTCATCGAGGGGGCTGGCGGGCTCATGGTTCCGCTGACGGAGCGGACGGTCTTCGCCGACGTCTTTCAGCGCTGGCGGATCCCCGTTGTCCTCTGCGCCCGCACGGCACTCGGCACGATCAATCACACGCTGCTGTCGCTCGAAGCGCTGCGGGCCCGCTCGATCCCGGTTCTCGGCGTCGCCTTCATCGGCGACGAGCAGGCGGACACGGAAAGGACGATCGCGGAACTGGGTCATGTTCGGGTGCTCGGTCGGCTGCCGCACCTCGCGCCGCTGACGCCGGATAGTCTTCGCCGGAAGTTTTGCGAAGGCTTCAATATGGACGATTTCCGCGAGGCGCTGGCATGAGCGCCTCTCCGGTCTGGCACCCCTTCACCCAGCATGCGCTGGAGCCGGCGATGAAGCGCATCGTCCGCACCGAGGGCGCCTATCTGATCGACGAGGAGGACTCGCACATTGTCGATGCGATCTCGTCCTGGTGGGTGATCACCCACGGCCATCGGCACCCGGCGATCATGGAGGCGATCCGGCGCGCCGTTGAAAGCTACGACCAGGTGATCTTTGCCGAGTACACTCATGCGCCGGCGGAGGAACTGGCGAGCGGCCTGATCGAGATCGCGCCCGCCGGCTTGAAGCACGTCTTTTATTCCGACAGCGGCTCGACCGCCGTGGAGGTAGCGCTGAAGATGGCGATCGGCTATTTCCACAATATCGGCGCGCCGCGTAGCCGCATCTGCGTGATGGAGCACAGCTATCACGGCGACACGATCGGCACGATGTCGGCCGGCGAGCGCGGCGTTTTCAATTCGGCCTACGAGCCGCTTCTTTTCGCCGTCGACCGCCTGCCGTTTCCGGAGCCCGGCCGCGAACAGGAGACGCTCGACGCTTTCGAGCACTTTTGCGCTTCCGGCCAGGTGGCGGCGCTCATCGTCGAGCCGCTGGTTCTCGGGGCCGGCGGGATGAAGATCTATCCGGCCTTCGCGCTGACCGAACTGAAGCGGATCGCCGAACAGCACGGCATTCTGCTGATTGCCGACGAGGTGATGACCGGCTGGGGCCGCACCGGAACTCTCTTTGCCTGCGAGCAGGCGGGGATCGCGCCCGACTTCCTGTGCACGTCAAAGGGCTTGACCGGGGGTGCGCTTCCGCTCGCGGCAACCCTTTGCACGGCGGAGATATTCGACGCGCATCTTTCACCGGACCGGCGCCGAACATTCTTTCATTCGAGCTCCTATACCGCCAATCCGATCGCCTGCGCCGCGGCCGTCGCCAATCTCGCTGTGTGGAAGGAGGAGCCGGTCGGCGGGCGCATCGAAGCGCTTGCCGCGAAGCAACGGCGACATCTGAAGCGCTTCGCGGCCGATCCGCGCTTCCGCAATGTACGTCAGGCAGGTACGATCGCCGCGCTCGACCTTTGCGTGCCGGCGGGGGGCTACCTGGCCGATGTCGGGCCGCGGCTCAGGGCTTTCTTCCGCCAGCGCAGGCTGCTCATCCGGCCGCTCGGCAATGTCATCTATCTGATACCGCCCTATTGCATCGCCGATGCGGATCTCGATCGGGCCTATGACGCGATCGACGAGGCTGCGTTTGCCTTCGCGAGGGGGCGGCTATGAGCATCGTCCGGTCATCCCGCCTTGCCGGATTTGGCCACGCCGTGCCGACGCGGCGCGTCGAGAACGCCGAAATCGAAGCGAAACTCGGCCTTGAATCGGGCTGGATCGAACGGCGGACGGGCATCCGGGCACGACGCTGGGTCGAGCCCGGAGAGACGCTGACCGGTCTTGCGGCGAAGGCCGGGGAGGCGGCACTCGAGGATGCGGCTATCGCGCGCGGCGACATCGCCTTGACGCTGCTCGCCACATCAACGCCCGATCACCTGCTGCCGCCCTCGGCACCGTTGCTCGCCCATCGCCTCAGGCTTGGCAATTCCGGTGCGATCGATCTGGCCGGCGCCTGCTCGGGCTTCCTCTACGCGCTGACGCTCGCCGACGGGTTCGTCCGCACGCAGGGCAAGCCGGTCCTTGTCGTTGCCGCCAACATCCTGAGCCGGCGCATCAACCCGGCTGAGCGGGCAAGTGCCGTTCTCTTCGCGGACGCTGCCGGCGCAGTCGTCGTCGCGCCCTCGCACGATCCCCAGAAGGGCGTGCTCGGCATCGACCTCGCGTCAGACGGAAGCCGCTACGATCTGATCACCATTGCCGTCGGCGGCAGCAGCCGGCCCTTTGCGCCGGATATGCCGGCGGAGGACGTGCTGATGACCATGCGCGACGCGCGGGAGGTGTTCGTCCGTGCGGTGGAGATGATGACGGCCTGCGCCGCTCGCGCGCTCGCCGCCGCGGGCATCGGCCCCGCGGAGGTCGGCCGCTTCGTGCCGCATCAGGCGAATGTCCGGATCTTCGATGCGGTTTGCGCCAATCTCGGCATCGATCCGTCCAGGACCGTGCGCACCATCGAGGAGTACGGGAACTCGTCGGCCGCGACGATTCCGCTGTCGCTTTCACTTGCACACAGGGCCAAGGCCTTCGTTCCCGGAGAAAGGCTGTTGCTCACCGGGGCGGGCGCGGGGCTGACCGGAGGGGCCGTGCTCCTCGGTATCTAAGAAACTGCAGTCTGCTGCACCCCGCTCCAAGCATGCCTACCGCAGCAGCGATGCCCGGAGCGCTGCGATTTCCCCTTTTAGGCGCCCGATCTCCGCGGGCTCCATTCCGGTCGCTTCGATGATGCCGCACGGGACGGTGCTGGCCTTTTCCTTGAGCGCCTCGCCGGTTTCGGTCAGGCGCACGCGCACCTGCCGCTCGTCGGCGCGGTCGCGGACTCTCGAAATATAGCCCATTGCCTCCAGGCGCTTCAGCATAGGCGTGAGGGTGCTCGATTCGAGAAAGAGCTTGTCTCCCAGGCTGCCGACGGTTTGATCATCTTTTTCCCACAGGACAACCATTACGAGATATTGTGGATAGGTAAGATCCAGCTCGTCGAGTAGTGGCTTGTAGACGCGCGTAAACGCGTGGTTCGCGGAATAGATTGCAAAGCACAGGAAATTATCGATTTTCATCAACTCTTCGGGAGAGGGGATATTTGCCTTCGCCATCGCTGTCTTTCCGTATTCGCCGAGGCAGTACAGTAAATCGTTCGCGATATAATCGCAAGGTATTGACATCGATGTGCTGGCGCAATAAAGATCGTGTACGATTTAATCGTTGCCTAATTAAGAGGCGGGACGGGCGTCTTATCGCAAAGGTTACATCGCAACGATCCCATTTGCCGCCACGAAGGGAAGGAGCAATTCCATGACAAAGGTTCAAGACAGCGCGACCGCCGTTTCCAGAAGGGAGATGCTGGCGGGAGCACTCGGCGCCGCCAGCGCGGCCGCCGCATTCGCAGCCGCCCGGCCAGCCGCAGCGGACACAGCAAAGCCATCAACAACGGAAGGAGCAAGGACCATGGGAAGCAGGATCACCACGCGCGACGGCGTTGAAATCTATTACAAGAACTGGGGTCCGAAGGACGGGCCGGTCGTCATCCTCAGCCACGGCTGGCCGCTCTCGTCCGACAGTTGGGAAGCCCAGGCCTTCCATCTCGCCAATAACGGTTTCCGCGTCGTCACTCATGATCGCCGCGGCCACGGCCGGTCTAGCCAGCCCTGGGACGGCAACGACATGGATCACTATGCCGACGACCTTGCCGACCTGATCGAGCAACTGGACCTGAAAGGTATCTTTCTAGCCGGATTCTCGACCGGCGGCGGCGAGATTACCCGCTATATCGGTCGTCACGGCACCAGCCGCGTTGCCAAGGCTGGGTTGATTTCGGCGGTGCCGCCGCTGATGGTAAAGACCGACAAGAATCCGGGCGGCCTCCCGAAAGAGGTGTTCGATGGCTTGCAGGCGGCGAGCCTCGCCGACCGCTCGCAGCTCTACAAGGACATCGCTTCCGGTCCCTTCTTCGGCTTCAACCGTCCGGGTGCGAAGCCGTCGCAGGGGATGATCGACAGCTTCTGGCTGCAGGGCATGGCGGGGGGCCACAAAAATACCTATGACTCGATCGTCGCCTTCTCGCAGACCGACTTCACCGAGGACCTGAAGAAGTTCGACGTGCCGACGCTCATCATCCATGGAGACGACGACCAGATCGTGCCGATCGACGCCGCCGCCCGGGCCTCGAAGACGCTCATTCCGCACGCGGATCTGAAGGTCTATCCGGGTGCGCCGCATGGCATCACGGACACCCACAAGGATCAGTTGAACAAGGACCTGCTGGAGTTCGCCCGCTCCTAGGATGGCGCGTGCCAAAATTGTTGTTCGGAGGGCGCCGCAAACCGGCGCCCTCTTTTTTGGTGGGCCCTCAGCCTCTTCAAAGTTGGCCGGTCCGACGAGTTTCTTTCGGCGGACCCGATTGTGCTTGTGAAACAGTGACTTGACATTGATCATGCCATTTCGGACGATGCCGCATGACGATGCACGTCGCAGGGGCGTGCCGGCTGGGGATATCTGAACACCTTGAATGACGCGGCGATCATCGCTCCGCAAAGGGCGTGGGGAAAAGGGCGGCTTGTTGCCAAGTCCGAACGCGGACGCACGCGCATCGCCGAACTCTATCAGGAAGGTTGCGCCAAGATCCGCTTGCCGAAGACCTTCGATGCCTCGATGGAGGCGGTGCTCATCAACTCCTCGGGCGGCGTAACCGGCGGCGACCGGCTCGAATGGGATTTCGAAGCCGGCGAGGGGACCGAGCTCACGCTGACGACGCAGGCCTGCGAGAAGATCTACAAGGCGAGCGCCGGTACGGCCTCAATCGCCACGTGCATATCCGTCGCCGCCGGAGCGCGGGTCGATTGGCTTCCGCAGGAAACGATCCTCTTCGACCGCGCCTCGCTGTCGCGCTCGCTCGAGGTAGAACTGGCGCCCGATGCAAGCTTTCTCGCGGTCGAGGCGGTGCTTCTCGGCCGCAAGGCGATGGGCGAGGCGGTGCATGCCGGGCTGTTTCGCGATCGTTGGCGCGTGCGGAGCGGCGGCAGATTTGTCCATGCCGAGGATCTGGCCCTTGCCGACGACATCGCAGGGCTTGCCGCCCGGCCAGCGACGCTCGGCGGTGCGGCTGCCTTCGCAACCTTGCTTTATGCCGCGCCCGATTGTGAAGCGATGCTTTCGAAGCTGCGTGCAATGCTCGCGCCGGTGGTAGAGGCGGGAGTCAGCCACTACAAGGTCGGCGGCTGCGACAAGCTCGTTGCCCGTGTCGCCGCGGTCGATGGATTTGCGCTCAGAAAAATCCTGATCCCGCTCATTTCGCACTTGCGTGAGGACGCATCTGTGCCGAAAGTCTGGACTCTCTGATCCCGCAATCAATCCGGATAGCGACGCATGAATCTCACTCCGCGCGAAAAAGACAAGCTGTTGATTTCCATGGCGGCAATGGTCGCGCGCCGACGACTGGAGCGAGGCGTCAAGCTCAACCATCCGGAGGCCATCGCCCTCATCACCGATTTCGTCGTCGAGGGTGCGCGCGACGGCCGGTCCGTCGCTGAGTTGATGGAGGCGGGCGCCCATGTGCTGACCCGCGACCAGGTCATGGAAGGCATCCCCGAGATGATCCACGACATCCAGATTGAGGCGACCTTCCCGGATGGGACGAAGCTGGTCACCGTTCACGAGCCGATCCGCTAGGAGACAACGATGCTGAGCTTGCGCCCGAACTGCGAATGCTGCGATCGCGACCTGCCGCCCGAAAGCCGGGAGGCGATGATCTGCACTTTCGAATGCACCTTTTGCGCCGATTGCGCCGAGGGGAAGCTCGGCGGGATCTGCCCAAACTGCAGCGGCGAGCTGGTCCGCCGTCCTATGCGGCCGACGGCAATGCTCAGGAAATGTCCGGCCTCGACCCAGCGCGTGCTGAAGCCGCAAGGCTGCGCGCCGGAAAAGGCCGCGTAAGGAGAGACGAGCATGATTCCAGGCGAGATCATCGCAGCCGCGGGCGACATCGAACTCAATGTCGGTCTTCCGACGATCACCATCGAAGTCTCCAATTCCGGCGACCGGCCGGTTCAGGTCGGCAGCCATTATCATTTCGCGGAAACGAACGCCGGCCTGATCTTCGACCGTGGTGCGGCGCGCGGCAAGCGGCTCGATATCCCGGCGGGCACGGCGGTGCGTTTCGAACCGGGGCAGACGCGGCAGGTGACGCTGATCCCGCTTTCCGGCAAGCGCGAGGTTTTCGGGTTCCGTCAACAGGTCATGGGCAAGCTATGAGAGTAGCCGCATCCGCCCTTGGCCTGCTTCTAATTCTCACGACCTTTGCGCTCGCTCAGGAACAGCCTGAGGTGAATTGCCAAGAGGCGGTAGCGCAGATGGATTTGAACATTTGCGCCGATCGGGAATACCAGGCCGCGGATGCGGACCTGAACAAGATCTATAAGCAGGCGATGACCGCGATGCAGCAAACCGACAAGGAGCTCGGTGATATCGACGCGGCTTATATAGGTGCCATCGCGGCATTGAAAAAGGCGCAGCGGGCCTGGATCGGCTACCGCGACGGCCAGTGCGAACTCGCCGGCTTCGAGGCTCGGGGCGGTTCGATGGAGCCCATGCTCGTCTCGGGCTGCCTCGCAGAGCTGACCCGAAAGCGCACCGCCGAACTCAAGGAACTTCTCGAGGCGCAAGGAAACTGAGTGTTGCTGGGCCGGCGCGTCATGATCGTGGGAAATGGCGAGGTGCCGGAGGGTGCTGCCGCGACGATCGACGCAGCCGACCTGGTAGTCCGCTTCAACGATTGCCGCTCGGTCGGCCGGGGCGGCACCCGCACCGACATCGTCGCCGTCTGCAACACGGGCCGCCCGGCGCTTGCAATGCTCGGCGGTGGCCGCTGGAAGACGAGCGAGCCGGTGCGCCAGGCGCGTGAAATCTGGAGCGTGCGTTCCGCTGCCAAGTTCGCGGCGATGCGGGCAGCGCTCGCCAAGACCCATCCGGACCTCGACGATTTCTGCGACGACTACACCACCGGCTTCGAGACCTTCGCGCGGGCGACCGGCCGACGGCACCGGGTCGTCCCGATCGAAGCGCACGAGCGGCTGGAGCAAGATCTCGCCCGTTTCGCGCCGCCGCCTTACGTCGCTCCATCGAGCGGTCTGGTGGTGATCGCCGACATCCTGTCCGACGTCGCTTCCGCCGGCGACGAGATCGTGCTCGCCGGCTTCGGTCACAGCGGCTGGGAGTGGCATCCCTTCGCCGCCGAGCGGCGTTATGTCGATGCGCATGCCGCCGCAGGCCGCCTCCGCCGCCTCAATCCATTGCCTTCGTCAGACTTGTCCCAAGGAGCCTGAACCATGTCCTACAAAATGTCGCGCGCGGCCTATGCCAACATGTTCGGTCCGACGGTCGGCGACAGGGTGCGGCTTGCCGACACGGAGCTCTTCATTGAGGTTGAGAAGGACTTCACCACCTATGGCGAAGAGGTGAAGTTCGGCGGCGGCAAGGTCATCCGCGACGGCATGGGCCAGAGCCAGGTGACGCGCGAGGGCGGCGCGGTCGATACGGTCATCACCAACGCGCTGATCGTCGACCACTGGGGCATCGTCAAGGCGGATATCGGCCTGAAGGACGGGCGGATCGCGGCAATAGGAAAGGCCGGCAATCCCGATACGCAGCCGGGCGTGAACATCATCGTCGGACCGGGCACCGAGGCGATCGCCGGCGAGGGCAAGATCGTCACGGCCGGCGGCATGGACAGCCATATCCATTTCATCTGCCCGCAGCAGATCGAAGAGGCGCTGATGAGCGGGCTCACCTGCATGCTCGGTGGCGGCACGGGCCCCGCACATGGCACGCTGGCGACGACGTGCACGCCGGGGCCGTGGCATATCGCGCGTATGATCGAGGCCGCCGATGCCTTCCCGATGAACCTTGCCTTCGCCGGCAAGGGCAACGCCTCGCTGCCGGGCGCGCTCGTTGAAATGGTGCTCGGCGGCGCCACCTCGCTGAAGCTGCACGAGGACTGGGGAACGACACCGGGAGCGATCGACTGCTGCCTGTCGGTGGCGGACGAATACGACGTTCAGGTGATGATCCACACCGACACGCTAAACGAGAGCGGCTTCGTCGAGGACACGATTGCGGCGATCAAGGGCCGGACCATTCACGCCTTCCATACGGAAGGGGCGGGCGGCGGCCACGCACCGGACATCATCAAGATCTGCGGCCAGCCGAACGTCATTCCGTCCTCGACCAACCCGACGCGGCCCTACACCCAGAACACGCTGGCCGAGCATCTCGACATGCTCATGGTCTGCCACCACCTGTCGCCGTCGATCCCCGAGGACATCGCCTTTGCCGAAAGCCGCATCCGCAAGGAGACGATCGCCGCGGAGGACATTCTCCACGATATCGGCGCCTTCTCGATCATCTCCTCCGACAGCCAGGCCATGGGCCGTGTCGGCGAGGTGGCGATCCGCACCTGGCAGACGGCCGACAAGATGAAGCGCCAGCGCGGCCGGCTGAAGGAGGAGATCGGCGACAACGACAATTTCCGCGTCAAGCGCTATGTCGCCAAATACACGATCAACCCGGCGATCGCCCATGGCCTCAGCCATGAGATCGGTTCGCTCGAAGTCGGTAAGCGCGCCGACCTCGTCATCTGGAACCCTGCCTTTTTCGGCGTGAAGCCGGATATGGTGCTGCTCGGCGGAACGATCGCGGCCGCGCCGATGGGCGACCCGAATGCTTCGATCCCGACGCCACAGCCGGTCCATTACCGGCCGATGTTCGGCGCCTATGGCCGAAGCCGGACCAATTCCTCGGTCACCTTCGTGTCGCAGGCTTCGCTCGACGCCGGCCTGGCGGGACGGCTCGGCGTCGCCAAAGAGCTCGTCGCCGTCCAGAATACCCGCGGCGGCATCGGCAAGGCCTCGATGATCCACAACAGCCTCACACCGCATGTCGAGGTCGATCCGGAAACCTATGAGGTGCGCGCCGACGGCGCGCTGTTGACGTGCGAGCCGGCGACCGTGCTGCCGATGGCGCAGCGGTATTTCCTGTTTTAGTCGCCGCTCTCAGTATGCGAATAAAGCGTGCGGTCAGATGGCTTTGCGGGACCATCCTCGTCCTGATGCTCGCGGCGGTTGGCGGAACCTTGGTTCCCAAGCCGCTTATGCCTGCCTATGCGTCGGGTGACACGACCGGGCTGCATCGCATCCTGGTGCTTTCCGGTCCTATTCACACGGATATCGCCGTCAGGGTGGACGACGAGGTTCGGGCGAAATTCGCGTTTCTCGAAGATGCGGACGTACCGCTCCGGCATCCCGACGCCCAATGGCTGATCTTTGGCTGGGGAGGGCGCTCCTTCTATCTGGAGACGCCGACCTGGAGCGCGTTGAAGCCATTGCCGGTCTTGAGGGCACTTAGCCTCGATCGGTCCGTGATGCATGTCGATACCGCGGGACATATTGTCGAGCCGCAGGACGCTGTCGCCGGTTTTGATATTGATGCCGAAGATCACCAGCGCTTGCTGGACTTCATCGACGACAGCTTCCGACGGGAGGCTGGAGTGGCAATGCCTGTAGCCGGCTTCTCCTACGGGCCGAATGACCGTTTTTTCGAGGCGCACGGCTATTTCAACGCTCTGTTCGGGTGCAACACGTGGACGGCGCGTGCGCTGCGAAATGCCGGCCTGCGAACGGGGCTGTGGAATCCCATTCCTGTGTCCTTGGACTTTTCTCTCAGCATCTACAACTGAGTCCCCAGGGTGCAGCCATGCGGCAGTCGCATGCCTGCCATGCGCAGCCACCGAGATCGCCGCTTTGATGCTGCACTGCAGCGGAATCTCCGATAGAAGGGGCCTCCCTTTCGCCGGCTGCGCTTCCTCCCAAGACTTGACGGCCGGCTGCCACTCGAAGGAGATGTTGATGCTCGGCAGAAAAGTTCCCGTTGTAACCTTCCGCACCCGCGTCCGCGACGAATCCGTTGGCGGTTCCAATCCGTTCCGCTGGCAGGATGTCTCGTCGAACGACTATTTCGTCGGCAAGCGCGTCGTCTTGTTCTCGCTGCCGGGCGCCTTCACCCCGACCTGCTCGACCTACCAGCTGCCGGATTTCGAGAAGCTGACGCCCGAGTTCCGCGCGCTCGGCATCGACGAGATCTATTGCATCTCGGTCAACGACGCCTTCGTCATGAACGCCTGGGGCAAGTCTCAGGGGCTGGAAAACGTCAAGCTTATTCCGGATGGTTCGGGCGAGTTCACGCGCAAGATGGGCATGCTGGTCGCCAAGGACAATCTCGGCTTCGGAATGCGCTCCTGGCGCTACGCCGCCATCGTCAACAACGGCACGGTCGAGCAGTGGTTCGAAGAGGAAGGCTATTCCGACAATTGCGATAGCGACCCCTATGGCGTCTCCTCGCCGCAGAACATTCTCGAGGCGCTGAAGTCGCAGAAGATCGCTGCCTGATCCGGCATTGTGATCGTATAAGCCCCGCTGCCGCACGCAGGTTGGAAAGTCGTTCGGATTTCCCTCTTGCTGCTGGCGCCGGGGCTTTTTCTTGTTAATGTGAAGCCCGTCAGAGGCACGGAACTCAAATGGTTTACGTCATCGCATATCTGAAGGCGCATGCGGGCAAGGGCGACGACGTCGTGGCCCGTGCCGCACCGCTGATCGAGGCCACCCGCAAGGAGGAGGGCTGCATCAGCTACGATCTCTATCTAAAGCCCGCCGAGCCGAACGCGCTGGTCTTCGTCGAGACCTGGAAGAGCCGGGCGGCCCTCGATGCGCACTTCGCCGAACCGCATCTGAAATCCTTCCAGGCGGCGATGGCCGACCTGCTCGTCGAAGCGCGTATCGAGGTCGTGCATCCGGAAAAGGTCGAGGTCATCTGACGTGCCCTATCGTTCGACGGAGATCCTCTCTCCGGGTGCCGCCGACAAGGCGCCGCTTCACCAGGTGACGCTCACCCACGACCAGCGGCATCTGCGCCGCAAGCTCCTGCATCTCGAAAACGAGGATGTGGTGATGCTCGACCTCAAGGAGCCGGTAATGCTTGCCGACGGCGACCTGCTGGTGCTGGAGGGCGGCGGCTATATCGAAGTGAAAGCGGCTGAGGAGGCGCTCTACGAAATCCTTCCGCGCGACAGGCTGCATCTGGTCGAACTCGCCTGGCATCTCGGCAACCGGCACCTGCCGGCAGCGATCGAGGAGGGGCGGATCTTGATCGCCCGCGATCCCGTCATCCGCGCCATGCTCGAAGGGCTCGGAGCGACGGTAAGCGAAGTGGTCGAGCCGTTCCAACCCTTGCGCGGCGCCTATCACGGCACCGGCCATCACCACCATGGGCACGGTCACCACCACGACCATGGCTGACGAGGCCGCCACGCAGGCTCTGCTGCGCCTCGTCACCTGGCTCTCGCCTGCCTTTCCGGTCGGCGCCTTTTCCTATTCCGGCGGATTGGAGCAGGCCGTTCATGACGGCCTCGTTACAAGTGCCGGCGATCTGCGGCAGTGGCTGGAAACGCTGGTGAACCGCGGCCCGATCTGGAACGACGCGCTGCTTCTGGCGGAAAGCTATCGCGGCCATGACGATCCAGCCCGGCTACGGGCGGTCGGCGAAATTGCCGAGGCGCTTGCCGGCTCGCGCGAGCGGCACATGGAAACCATGCTTCTTGGCGAGGCGTTCCTTGCCGCCGCCGGCCACTGGCCGCACCCGGTGCTGGAGACGCTCGGATCGACGGCCGCCTATCCGGTGGCGGTCGGTGCCGTCGCCGGTGCGCATCGGACCGGACTTGAGCCGACGATCGCGGCCTTTCTCAACGCAACGACCTCCAATGCCGTATCGGTCGCCATCCGTTGCGGCGTCATCGGCCAGCGCGACGGCGTCGGCTTGCTTGCCGGGCTGGAGGCGGCGATGGCGGCGATTGCCGCTCGCGCCGCGCGCGGCTCGCTCGACGATCTTGGCTCGGCCGCGATCATGGCCGATATTGCATCGCTCAGACATGAAACCCTGCATTCGCGCCTGTTTCGTTCGTGATGCATGTCGCCCAAAAGTGGCAACGGTTTTGGGCCAACGACATGCATGGAAAGCAAAGACTCAGGCGCCCGGAAAGGACATAGAAAATGCCATCGAAAAACGGTCCCCTTCGCGTCGGCATCGGCGGCCCGGTCGGGTCCGGCAAGACGGCGCTGACCGACAAGCTGTGCAAGGCGATGCGCGAGAAATATTCGGTCGCCGTCGTCACCAATGATATCTACACGAAAGAGGACGCCGAGGCGCTGGTGCGGATGCAGGCGCTGCCTTCGGAGCGAATCGTCGGCGTCGAGACCGGCGGCTGCCCGCACACGGCGATTCGCGAGGACGCCTCGATCAATCTTCAGGCGATTGCCGACCTCAACCGCCGCATCCCCGATCTCGACGTGGTCTTCATCGAATCGGGCGGCGACAACCTCGCTGCGACCTTTTCGCCCGACCTGGCGGACCTGACCATCTATGTGATCTCCGTCTGCCAGGGGGAGGAAATCCCGCGCAAAGGTGGCCCGGGGATCACCAGGTCGGATCTGCTGGTGATCAACAAGAAGGATCTCGCTCCTTATGTGGGCGCCGATCTCGAAGTTATGGAGCGCGATGCGACACGTATGCGCGCCGAAAAGCCCTTCGTCTTTTCCGACATGAAGCGCGGCGACGGCATCGACCGGATCGTCGAGTTCCTGACGGTGCAGGGCGGGCTCTAAACTCGGGACCTTAGAACTGTTCGAGCGCCTGACGGTCGCGAATTTCGATCACCCGGCCCTTCACCACGACGCCCGATTGACGAAGCGTGGAGAAGGCGCGCGACAGTGCCTCGGGGGCGAGGCCGAGTTTGCCGGCGAGCACGCTCTTCTGAAACGGCAGGCGGAAGGAGAAGCTCTGGGAACCGTTCGGGCAATGGCTCAGAATGTAGTTCGCGACGCGCTGAGGCGCGGTGAGAAGCCGGTCTTCGGCAAGGCAGTCCTCGGCCAGCTTGCCGTGGTGACAAAGAATTTCGAGAAGCGCCTGGGCAACGGCCGGGTCTTCGGCGGCCAGCCGGCGCAGCTTGCCGCCTTCCAGCCGGGCGATGATCGAGTGTTCGGCGGCCTGGGCATTGGCGGTCGCGCGGCGATCCAGGAACATGGCGTTGACGCCGATCAATTCGCCTTTCGGGAAGACTGCGACACCGGCTTCGCGCCCGTACCTTGCCCAGGCGATAGAGGCGGACGAGCCCCGAGAGGACGACCAGCACATCGTCGAGCGGCTCGTTCTGGCGAAACAGCGTGACGTGCGCTTCGTGCGTCGAAACTGTCGCGCCCTCGACAATCGCCCCTATCGCGGATCGCGGCAGCCGCGAAAAGAATCGCGCATTGAGGAGGATGGCCCGGTCGCTGGAGGTCAATCGCAAGGTCTTCATACCGCTCGTCCGAAAAATCGTGACTAAGCTAGCGGTTTCGCGCCGGTCCTAACTTGACCCGTATCAAACAACTTGGCGAAAAGAGGCGCTGCTGCTTGTCCCTGCTCGGAACGGGTGCAGCAGTAGTTCTTAGAAAATACGGCTTACTCGGCGGCGAGTGCCGGATGGCTGATGACCTTGCGGTCGGACTTGCCGCGCCGCTCGGCCTCCAGCGCCTTGACACGCTCCTCCAGGCTTTCGATCGTCGTGCCCTGTTCTGCGGCAAGCTTGCTGAGCGCCTCGCGGTCGAGCGGCAGGTCTTCTTCCTCCTTCTTGCCGACCATGCGGCCGAAGGTCCAGGCGAGAAGACGCGACAGGTCGTCCATGATCAGGAAGAAGGAGGGGACGACGACGAGGCTGAGCACCGTCGAGACGATGATGCCGCCGATGACCGCGATCGCCATCGGCGCCCGGAACGAGCCGCCTTCGCCGACGCCGAGTGCAGAGGGGAGCATACCGGCGGACATAGCGATGGAGGTCATGACGATCGGCCGGGCGCGCTTGCGGCCAGCCTCGATCATCGACAGCGTCCGGTCCATGCCGTGATGCATCATCTCGATGCCGAAATCGACGAGCAGGATGGCGTTCTTGGTGACGATGCCCATCAGCATGAGGATGCCGATCAGGACGGGCATGGAGAGCGCATTCTGCGTGAGGATCAAAGCGGCTGCCACGCCGCCGATCGCCAGCGGCAGCGAGAACAGGATAGTGAATGGCTGGATGACGTCCTTGAACAAGAGGATGAGCACGACCAGCACCATCATCAGGCCCAGCAGCATCGCATTGCCGAAGCTCTGCTGCATTTCCGCCTGCACTTCGGCGTCGCCACTTTCGAGGAACTCGACGGTCCCCGGCAGCTTCGCTTCGGAGGCGATCTGCTTGAAGCGGGCCGACGCGGTGTCGAGGGCGACGCCTACGGGCAGATCGGCGCCGAGCTTCACAACGCGGTTGCGGTCATAGCGTTTGATGGAACTCGGCCCTTCTCCATAGTTGATGTCGGCGACGCTCGCGAGCGGGACTGTCGCACCGGACGCCGTCTGTACCCTGAGATTGCGGATCGCAGCCAGATCTGTCCGGAAATCGCGGTTGAGCTGGACCCGGATCGGGATCAGCCGCCCGTCGAGCGCAATCTTCGTCAGTTGTGCGTCGATATCGCCGATCGTGGCGACGCGGATAACTTCCGAGATCTGCGCCGTGGTGATGCCGAGGCGGGACATCTGCTCATCGCGCGGACGAATCTGCAGTTCCGGCCGCGGCAGGGCACCGTCGGGGCTGACATTGGCGAGCAGCGGATCCCTGCGGAGCTTCGCTTCGAGCGTGGCGATGGCCGTCTCCAGATCCGCCTCGTTGTTGGAAAGCAGGTTGAACGACAGGTCGCGCTCGCCGCGATCGTTCAACTTGGTGACGCGGAGATCCGGGATCGATTGCAGCCGCGCGAAGATTTCCTTCTCGATCTGAGATTGCGGCTTGGTGCGGCCAGCCGGCGGCAGCTTCGGCAGATACTCACCGATCAGCGGCGTGCGCCCGATAACGTCGTTGACGACCTTGTTGACAAGCGAGTGATCGAGCTTCTTGAGCAGCACGGTGACGGCGGCGCGGCGCAGTTCGAGATCGCCCTTCGGCGAGGCGCCCCCGAGGACGAAGACGTTCTCGACTCCCTCGATATCCTTGATGCGGTTGTAGATTTCCGTGGTCGTCCGGTCCGTGTCCTCGAGCATCGCATCGGGCGGCAGTTCAATCGACAGGCTGACGCGCGAATTGTCCTCCGGCGGCAGGAAACTACCGGGCACGAAGGCGATGAGCGCGGCGACGGAGCCGATAGTGAGCAGGATTGCCACGACCAGCGTGGAGTAGCGCGTATACCAGCGTTTCGTGGTGAAGTGCACGACCCGCGTGTACTGCCGCATCATGAAGCCGTCATCATCGTGGTGACCGCCGCCGACATCCGTCGGCTTCATCAGATAGGCCGCCATCACCGGCGTGATCAGGCGGGCGACGAGCAGCGAGAAGAAGACCGAGACAGCGACCGTCAGCCCGAACTGGATGAAGTATTGCCCCGGAATGCCTGGCATGAAGGAAACGGGCACGAAGACCGCGATGATGGTGAAGGTGGTGGCGATGACCGCCAGGCCGATCTCGTCGGCTGCCTCGATCGCCGCCTTGTAGGGCGACTTGCCCATGCGGATATGGCGCTCGATATTCTCGATCTCGACGATTGCATCGTCGACGAGAATGCCGGTTGCGAGCGTCATCGCCAGGAAGCTCACGAGGTTCAGCGAGAAGCCAAGGAGCTCCATGACCCAGAAAGTCGGGATGGCTGAAAGCGGCAGAGCAACCGCTGAGATCAAGGTGGCGCGCCAGTTGCGCAGGAACAGCATAACGACGATGACGGCGAGCAGAGCACCCTCGATCAGCGTATGTATCGCCGCCTCGTAGTTGCCATAGGTGAAGTAGACCAGATCGTCGACCATCTCGATGGTGACGTCCGGATGCTTGGCGCGGATCTCGTCGAGGGTCTTGGCGACTGTTTCGGCGACGCTCACCTCGCTCGCCCCCTTGGCACGGAACACCGCGAAGGTAACGCCCGGGTGGCCGTTGAAGCGCGAGAAGGACTTCGGCTCCTCGTAGGTATCGGTAACCTTGCCGAGCTCCGACAGACGCACGAAGCGTCCGTTCGGCAGCGAGATCATCGTGTTGGCGAGCTGGGAAACGTCGCGCGCGTCGCCGAGCGTACGGATCGCCTGTTCGCTGCCGCCGACCTGACCGCGGCCCGAGCCGAGATCCATGTTCATGCGGCGGAGCTGGCCGTTGACGTCAGCCGCGGTGATCCCGAAGGAATTCAGCCGGTCGTCATCGAGCTCGATGCGCACTTCGCGGTCGGACCCGCCATAGCGGTCGACCCGACCGATGCCGCTTTGGCCCTGGATGGCGCGCTTGATCGTGTCGTCGACGAACCAGGACAGCTCCTCGAGCGTCATGCCGGGCGAGGAGACGGCAAAGGTCTGGATGGCCTGGCCTTCCACGTCAACCTTGGAGACGATCGGCTCCTCGATCGAGGTCGGCAGGTCGCCGCGGATGCGGTCGATCGCGTCCTTGACATCCTGAACGGCCTGTTGCGTGGGCACTTCCATGCGGAAGATGACTGCGGTGGTGGATGTCCCGTCGGTAATCGTCGACTCGATATGGTCGACGCCGGAGATGCCGGCTACCGCGTCCTCGATTTCCTTGGTCACCTGGGTCTCGAGTTCGGCGGGGGCGGCTCCGCTCTGCGCCACGACGATCGAGACGATCGGGACGTCGATGTTCGGGAAGCGGGTGATCGGCAGCGAATTGAAGGACTGCCAGCCGAGCACGACGAGCACGAAAAACGCCAGAATCGGCGCGACCGGATTGCGGATGGACCAGGCGGAGAAGTTCATGGTCTCTGTTCCCGTCAATTGGTTATCGGCTGGTCGGACTTGACCGGATTGATCCGGTCGCCGTCACGCACGTAGGCGCCGGCCTTGGCCACGGCCTGCTCGCCCGGCTTGAGGCCAGAAAGGATCTCGACAAACTGCCCGTCCTGGATGCCGGTCTCAACCGGAACCAGCCGAACGATGCCGTCTTCGACCTTGCGAACGATGGTCTTGCCGTCTTCCGATGTAACGGCGGTTTGCGGCAGGACGACCGTCTGCTTTTCTTCGACCGTAATGACCGCGCTCGCGTACATGCCGGCGCGCGCCTCGGTCGTGTCGGTGAGGCTGATGTGAACCTTGCCTAGCCGCGTGTCTTGATCGATCGTCGGCGCGATCAGGCGGATCTTGCCCGCGACGGTCGCATTGCTTCCGGCGAGCTTCACCGTTGCGGGTTGCCCGACGGCAAGCTTGACGATATCGGACTCGGCGACATCGGCCTTCATCTCGATCGCACCGTCGCGGATCATTGCGAAGAGCGGTTCGCCATTGCCGCTGGCGATCGCGCCGACCTTGGCGTTCTTTGCCGAGATCACGCCGCTGACCGGGGCCTTTACCTCGGTACGGGCAAGCCTGAGGTCGATATCGTCGATCTGCGCCTGGACAACCTTGATGTCCGCTCTGGCGACGCCCACCGATTGCTCGGCCGAGCGAAGGCGGGCGCGCGTGGCGGCGGCGAGTGCCTTCAGGCGGTCCGCCTCGGCGGTCGAGACCGTGCCGTTCTCCGAAAGCCGTACGGCGCGATCGGCGACGCGCGTCGCCTCTTCGGAATTCGCCGTCGCCTCGGCAAGCTGGGCTTTGAGCTGCGCGAGCGAGGCTTCCGCCTTGGCGAGATTGGCCTCCAGCTGACTTTTCTGCAGAAGCAGCGCGTCGTCGTTGAGGACGACAAGGATGCTACCCTCTTCGACGCGATCGCCGACATCGACATTCAACGAGCGGATGGAAAGCCCGTCGACGAGCGGTGCAACATAGGTCTCCTCGACCGCCTGGATCGACCCGGTGGCAAGGACGCGGTCGCTGATCTTGCGTTCTGCCGCTTCCGTCACGACGATCGATGGCAGTGCCTGCGACGGCTGCGGCTTTGCGGCCTCCTCGGCCGAGACGCCCGAAAACGTGCCGAGCGTGATTGCTGCACATGCGCCGAGAAGAGGAAGAAGTTTCTGAGCCATCGGCATATTGTCCTGACAGAAGTAAATCATGCTGCCTCGCCGCTCATCAAGGGCGAAGCTCCGCCTGCAATCATGCTATTTCCCGCGTGTTCCGCCGGCATTGCCGACCGGTGCGATCCACGCGTTCAAAATGCCCGACCCAGAGCATCAAATCGAAGGTACCGACGCGGGAGAAATTACTCAAGGAAGCGAAACCAGAGAAAACCGGTTCCTCCCTGCGCCTCGTCTCCAGTCAATCGTTCCGGGCTATGTAAGCGCGGTAGCAAATGCTTACAAGAGGCCGGAAACGATGGTGCCTCAATATTTCTCCCTGGTGATCTGCCGGGAGGCTATAGTGGAGCGAGTTAAATGCAAGCTTAACAACTGGGGCGGGTTGCCCAAAAGCGCGCGGCATACCGCCGCGCGCTTCTCGGTCTGACGCAAGCCGCGGCCTATTTCAGCGCTGCGTCGGTGATCTCGTGGGTCCAGGCGCCTTCCGGCTCCTTGGAGATGACCGGATCGGACCCGCCGGAGAGCAGCGACTGGACCGTGCGCTTGTAGTCGGCCTCGTCGAGCGCGCCGTTCGAACCTGCCGTCAGCTTGGCGATTTCGCCCATCATGCGCTTCTGGTGCTTCTCCGTCTGGGCGCCGGTCGAGTCGTTTTCGAGCACGATATCCGCCGCCTCGTCCGGGTTCTCCTCGGCATATTTCCAGCCCTTCATCGAGGCGCGGACGAACTTCACCATCTTCTCCTTGAAGGCCGCGTCCTTGAGCTTGTCCTCGAGGACATAGAGGCCGTCCTCGAGGGTGGCGACGCCCTGGTCCTCGTATTTGAAGGTGACGAGATCCTCCGCCTTGATGCCCGCGTCGATGACCTGCCAGTATTCATTGTAGGTCATCGTCGAAATGCAGGCCGCCTGCTTCTGGATCAGCGGGTCGACGTTGAAGCCCTGCTTCAGGACGGTGACACCGTTCGGGCCGCCATCCGTCGGGATTTTCAACTGCGACATCCAGGAGAGGAACGGGTACTCGTTGCCGAAGAACCAGACGCCGAGCGTCTTGCCTTTGAAATCCTCGGGGGTCTTCACGCCTGATTCCTTGAGACAGGTGAGCATCATGCCGGATTTCTTGAAGGGCTGGGCGATGTTGACGAGCGGCACGCCCTTTTCGCGGGTGGCGAGAGCGGACGGCATCCAGTCGACGATGACATCGGCGCCGCCGCCGGCGATCACCTGCGGCGGAGCGATGTCCGGACCGCCCGGCTTGATGTCGACGTCGAGGCCCTCTTCCTCGTAAAACCCCTTGTCCTTGGCGACGTAGTAGCCGGCGAACTGGGCCTGCGTCACCCATTTCAATTGCAGCGTGACCTTGTCGGCGGCATTGGCGTGGAAGGCGGCAAGCGAAAAGGCGCCCGCTGCCAGCAGAGATGCAAGTTTTTTGTTCATGTCAGTTCCCTCTTATCATTGCTTGATTGTCAGGCTCGGCCACTGCGGATGGACGGATGCCAGAAGGTGACGGCGCGCTCGATGAGCGCGACCACCCCGTAGAAGGCGGAGCCAGCCACCGCCGCAACGGCGATTTCGGCCCAGACCATGTCGACGTTCATGCGCCCCACTTCCGTGGAGATCCGGAAACCCATGCCGACAATGGGCGTTCCGAAAAACTCGGCCACAATCGCGCCGATCAGCGCCAGCGTCGAGTTAATCTTGAGTGCGTTGAAAATGAAAGGCCAGGCGGCGGGCAGCCTCAGCTTGACGAGCGTCTGCCACCAGGTCGCCGCATAGGTGCGCATCAGGTCGCGCTCCATCTGGCTGGCGGCAGCAAGGCCGGAGACGGTGTTCACCAGCATCGGAAAGAAGGTCATGATGACGACGACGGCCACCTTCGATTGCCAGTCGAAGCCGAACCACATGACCATGATCGGGGCGACGCCGATGACGGGGAGGGCGGAGACGAAATTGCCGAGCGGCAGCAGGCCTTTCTGGAGGAAGGGAGAGCGGTCGATGAGGATTGCCACCAGGAAACCGAGGCCGCAGCCAAGTGCATAGCCGGTCAGCACGGATTTCAGGAAGGTCTGGCGGAAATCGGCAGTCAGCGTCGGTACCGAATTGACGAGCCGCGCCCAGATCATCGACGGCGCCGGCAGCAGCACAGACGGGATGGCAAAGCCGCGAACGATGCCCTCCCACAGGACCAGGATCGTGACGCCGAAAAGGAGCGGCACGGCGGAGCGCGCCGCACTGTTGGCCGCTTCGCTCTCAAAGCGCTGGCGGACCAGCCATTCGTTGACGGCCCAGGCGACCAGCCAGAAGAAAACAGCGCCGGCGAGAGCGGTAAAATTCATGGCTTGGCTCCCATGCGCTTGAGGACGGCCGTGTGCGCGAAGCCGACGATCATGACGAGAACTGCCGCTAGGGCAGCCGCCATGAACAGCGCCGCCCAGATTTGTACGGTCTGGCCGTAATAGGAGCCTGCAAGCAGTCGCGCACCGAGCCCCGCCACGGCCCCGGTCGGCAGTTCGCCGACAATGGCGCCGACGAGCGAGATGGCGACGGCGACCTTCAGCGAGGTGAAGAGATAGGGCATGGAGGAGGGCCAGCGCAGCTTCCAGAAGGTCTGCGCCGCCGAGGCATTGTAGGTGTGCATCAGGTCGAGCTGGATCGTTTCGGGACTGCGCAGGCCCTTGACCATGCCGACCACCACCGGGAAGAACGACAGATAGGTGGAGATCAGCGCCTTCGGTAAGAGGCCGGCGATGCCGATCGCATTCAAGACGACGATGATCATCGGCGCGATCGCCAGGATCGGTATCGTCTGGCTGGCGATCACCCAGGGCATCAGCGAGCGGTCCATGGCGCGATTGTGAACGATGCCGACGGCGAGAAGCACGCCGAGCGCTGCGCCGATGCCGAAGCCGAGCAGGGTGGCCGAAAGCGTGATCCAGGCATGGTAGACGAGGCTGCGCTTCGAGGTGATCGCCTTGTTTACTGTCGTGTCCCAGATTTCGGCGATGACCTGGTGCGGTGCGGGCAGCACCGGCCTTTCCTGCACCATCGTGTTCCTGACTAGGTCGGAGAACGTGATCTCCGTGCCGGCACGCGCCGCCGTGTCGCGCTCGAAGGGGGCGTTGAGGAAGACGGCGGCGACGTACCAGACGGCGATAAGAACCAGGACGACGGTGCCGATCGGCAGCAGTTTGTCGCGGGGGAAGCTCGGCTTATGCATCGGCGCCTCCGCCGCTCAACGGCTCGGCGCGCCAAAGATAGAGAATATCGGGCAAGCCTTCCTCGTTGTCGCCGCTCGTTCGGCGTATCGGCACGAAGCCCTGGCGTTCGTAAAAGCGCTGGGCGCGGGCATTTTCTGCAAAGGTCCAAAGCTTGAGCTCGCCCTTTGCTCGCCTCTTCGCTTCGCTGAGTAGCGCGGCCCCAATTCCCGCGCCCCTGTAGGATGGATCGAGATAGAGCGCCGACACAAATTGCTCCTCGGCGAGGGCGAGAAAGCCTGCAATTTCGCCTCGAGACTCGGCAATGATGATGACCGTGCCCTTCGCAAAGAGCGTTTCCCGGTAATAGCGCTCTACATCGGCGGGCCCGTGGATCCTCGGCATCCAGACCGTAGCATCTACCCAGCGATTGAAGATGTCGGCGCAGGCTTTCATGTCCGCCAAGGTTGCATCCCGACAGCGAACCTGGGCGGCGCAGGCACTATTCATCATAGCTGTGCCCCGCTCTCAGGCCTTCCCGCACCCGGTGGGCAATCTCCAAGAACTCCGGCGTTTCGCGGATGCCGAGCGGCCGTTCCCTCGGCAGCGTCGATTCGATGATGTCGGTCACCCGGCCGGGGCGCGGGCTCATCACGACGATTTTGGTCGAGAGATAGACGGCCTCCGGGATCGAGTGGGTGACGAAACAGATCGTCTTGTTCGTCTGCGCCCAGAGCTTCAGGAGCTGCTCGTTCAAGTGATCGCGGACGATCTCGTCGAGGGCGCCGAAGGGTTCGTCCATCAGCAAGAGGTCAGCGTCGAAGGCGAGCGCGCGGGCAATCGAGGCGCGCTGCTGCATGCCGCCGGAAAGCTGCCAGGGATATTTCTTGCCGAAGCCGGTAAGGTTGACGAGCTCCAGCGTCCGTTCGATCCGCGCCTTCTGCTCGTGCCCGGAATGGCCCATGATCTCGAGCGGCAGGGCGATGTTCTTCTCGATCGTCCGCCAGGGATAGAGCGCGGCCGCCTGGAACACGTAGCCATAGGCGCGATTGTGGCGAGCCTCCTCCGGCGTCATGCCGTTGACGGCGATAGTGCCGGCGGTCGGCTTCTCGAGATCGGCGATGATGCGCAGGAATGTCGTCTTGCCGCAGCCGGAAGGGCCGATGAAGGAGACGAAGTCCCCCTTGGCGACGTCGAGGTTGACGCCCGTCAGCGCATTGACCGGCCCGTCGCTGGTCTGAAATGTCAGGCCGAGATTTCGGGCCGAGACCACGGAGGCGGGATTGGATGTCATGGATGGATTCTCATTATGTCTTGCCTGTGCCAGACTGCTATCGGGGCCAGCAACTTGCAATCGCGGATTTGCCGCGGAAGGCTCCTGTTCAAGGTTTTTCAGCGAATTCTGGAGAACGGTCATGTCTCGATCATCCCATCCTGGCTGTCGCGTCGTGCGGCCGGGCAGCGGCTATGCCGGCAAGCAGGGGCTCAACTATTTCGAAGGCATCGCCGCCGAGACGGTGGGCTCCACCGGCATCTGCATGCATTTGTTGACCATGCCGCCCGGTGCGCGCGCCAAGGCGCATCTCCACGAGAGCCATGAGACGGCGATCTACGTGCTTGCCGGCGAGGCGCATACCTGGTTCGGCGAGCGGCTCGAGGAGCATGTGATCGTCAGGGCCGGCGAGATGTTCTACATCCCGGCCGGCGTGCCGCATCTGCCGGCCAATCTTTCCGACAGTCCCTGCACGGCGGTCATCGCCCGGACAGATCCGAAGGAGCAGGAGAGCGTCGCGCTGCTGCCGGAACTCGATGGACTGGTTCCGGCCGATCCTCTCACACGTGGCGGATGACGAACGCAGCATCCGAAATCCGTCACACGCCGGTCGCCGGAATGCCCGTGCGCTGCACGGCGCGCGGTGCGGTCACTTCCTTCCAGGTCGACAGCGCCGTGCTGACCGCCGGGAAGGGGTCGCGCCGGACGAATTCGCCGTGGCCTTCCTGCGTTTTCACCGCCCCTTCCTCGATCGCCACGACGCCGCGCGTCAGCGTGAAGCGCGGCAGGCCGGTGACCGTCTTGCCCTCGAAGACATTGTAGTCGATCGACGATTGCTGATTGTTCGCCGAGATCGTCTTCGAGCGCTTCGGGTCCCAAACGACGAGGTCGGCATCGACGCCGACGAGGATCGCGCCCTTCTTCGGATAGATGTTGAGGATCTTGGCGATGTTGGTGGACGTCACCGCAACGAATTCGTTCATGGTGATGCGGCCGGTATTGACTCCGTAGGTCCAGAGCATCGGCATGCGGTCCTCAAGACCGCCGGTGCCGTTCGGGATCTTGGTGAAATCGCCGACGCCGAAGCGCTTCTGCGCCGTCGTGAAGGCGCAATGATCGGTCGCCACCACCTGCAGCGAACCGGAGGCAAGGCCGGCCCACAGGCTATCCTGATGCTGCTTGTTGCGGAAGGGTGGCGACATCACCCGGCGGGCCGCATGATCCCAGTCTTTGTTGAAATACTCCGTCTCGTCGAGCGTCAGATGCTGGATCAGCGGCTCGCCGAAGACGCGCATGCCCTTGGCGCGGGCCCGCCGGATCGCCTCATGCGCCTGCTCGCAGGAGGTGTGGACGATATAGACGGGACAGCCGGCCATGTCGGCGATCATGATGGCGCGGTTGGTGGCCTCGCCCTCGACCTCGGCCGGCCGCGAATAGGCGTGCGCCTCGGGGCCGCTATTGCCCTCGGCAAGCAGCTTCGCCTGGAGCTGGGCGACGACGTCGCCGTTTTCGGCGTGGACCAGTGGCAGGGCGCCGAGCGCGGTGCAGCGCTGGAAGGACGAGAACATCTCGTCGTCGTCCACCATCAGCGCGCCCTTATAGGCCATGAAGTGCTTGAAGGTGTTGATGCCCTTGTCCTTGACGATCGCCTGCATCTCGTTGAAGACCTGCTCGCTCCACCAGGTGATCGCCATGTGGAAGGAATAGTCGCAATTGGCGCGGGTCGACTTGTTGTCCCACATGGTCAGCGCCTCGAGCAGCGACTGGCCGGGCGAGGGAAGCGCGAAATCGACGACCATGGTCGTGCCGCCGGCAAGCGCCGCACGGGTGCCGCTCTCGAAATCGTCGGAGGAGTAGGTGCCCATGAAGGGCATTTCGAGATGCGTGTGCGGATCGATGCCGCCCGGCATGATGTAGCAGCCGGTCGCATCCAGCGTGTCGGTGCCGGTGAGATTGGGGCCGATTTCGACAATCTTGCCGCCTTCGACCTTGATGTCGGCCTTGTAGGTCAGGTCGGCGGTAACGACGGTTCCACCCTTGATGACAGTGCTCATTGGTTATCTTCCTCTGGATGGTGCTTCGGCGGCCGGGGCCACCAAGTAAAAAGGGCGGAACTTGTCGTCCCGCCCGCAAACTCACTCGACGACCTCGGCCGTTTCCAGAACAGCGTGGAAGAGAACGTCCGCGCCGGCGGCGGCCCATTCCTTGGAAATGTCTTCCGCCTCGTTGTGGCTGAGTCCATCGACGCACGGGCACATGATCATCGTGGTCGGGGCGACCTTTGCCGCCCAGCAGGCATCGTGGCCGGCGCCGGAGATGAGGTTCATATGGCTGTAGCCGAGCTTCTCGGCGGCGCCGCGGACAGTGGACACCAGCTTGGGATCGAAGGTGACCGGGTCGAAATGGCCGACCGCCTCGATCGAACAGCCGACGCCGAGCGGTTCGCAAATCTTCGGCGCTTCGGCTTCGATCCGGGCGCGCATCCCATCGAGCTTGGCCTGGTCCGGCGAGCGGATGTCGACGGTGAAGACGACCTTGCCCGGCAGCACATTGCGGGAATTGGGCGAGAAGAACATTTGGCCAACCCCGCCGACGGCGCCCGGCTGGCTTTCCATGGCGACGGTCTGCACCATTTCGAGGATGCGCGCCATGGCGAGGCCGGCATTGACACGCATGTTCATCGGCGTTGAGCCGGTATGGGCCTCCTTGCCGGTCAGCGTGAACTCCAGCCACCACAGGCCCTGACAGTGGGTGACGACGCCGATCTGCTTGTTCTCGGCCTCGAGGATAGGTCCCTGCTCGATGTGATATTCGAAATAGGCATGCATCTTGCGGGCGCCGACCTCCTCGTCGCCCACCCAGCCGATGCGCTTCAATTCGTCGCCGAAGCTCCTTCCCTCCGCGTCCTTGCGGGCATAGGCGTAATCGAGCGTATGGACGCCGGCGAAGACGCCGGAGGCGAGCATTGCCGGCGCGAAGCGGGCGCCTTCCTCATTGGTCCAGTTGGTGACGACGATCGGATGCCTGGTCTTGATGCCGAGGTCGTTCAGCGTGCGGATGACCTCGAGGCCGCTCAGGACGCCGAGCACGCCGTCATACTTACCGCCGGTCGGCTGCGTGTCTAGATGGGAACCGATATGGACGGGGAGGGCATCCGGGTCGGTGCCCGGACGGGTCATGAACATGGTGCCCATCTTGTCGACACCCATGGAGAGCCCGGCCTTTTCGCACCAGGATTGGAACAGCCGGCGGCCCTCGCCGTCGGCGTCCGTCAAGGTCTGGCGATTGTTGCCGCCGGCAACGCCGGGGCCAATCCTCGCCATTTCCATCAACGAATCCCACAGGCGGTCGGCATTGACGCGCCTATTCTCGCCAGGTGCAGCCATGGCGCTCTCCTCTTTTGCCGGCTAGGCCCTCCCCGGGGATAGCCATGTTCCCGTCGGTCAAATCGGAGCTTTCCTTTGCGCCCTTCGATCAGCCGTTGCCTTTGTCGGCAATCTGACTGATAATTTGACCGGTTGGTAAACATTACAACTTCCGTGGCGGCACTCAAGCCGGAAAAAGAAAAAAAACCAGTTTGTTGCCCAAATAAATGGCGCGTCCGAAATTTGGGCAAAACGCGACGGTGCGGGCATCGGCAGGGGGAGAGATGGTACTTCCGAGAGCGGCGAAAACCCAGAGGCGCACGCGTATCCAGGAGGAGAAGGAGGAGCGGATCCTCGAAGCCGCGCTTGAGGTCTTTTCCGCGAGCGGCTTCCGCGGTTCGACCATCGACCAGATCGCCGAGGTGGCGGGCATGTCGAAGCCCAACCTGCTCTATTATTTCCGGACGAAGGAAGCCATGCACCGCGCCTTGATCGACCGCGTCCTCGATACCTGGCTCGATCCGCTGCGCGAATTCAACGCCGAGGGCAACCCTGTCGCCGAGATCCGCAGCTACATTCGCCGCAAGCTCGAAATGGCGCGGGATTTCCCACGGGAAAGCCGATTGTTCGCCAATGAGGTGCTGCAGGGCGCTCCTCATATCGAGGACGAGCTGAAGGGGCCGCTGAAGCAATTGGTCGACGAAAAGGCCGAGGTTATCCGGGCCTGGGCGAAGGCCGGCAAGATCGCCAATTGCGATCCCTATCACCTGATCTTTGCCATCTGGTCGACGACGCAGCACTATGCCGATTTCGACGTACAGGTGCGGGCGGTGCTCGGCCAGGAGCACGCAGGCGAGGGGCGCTTCGAAGATGCGGCGCGCTTTCTCGAGCGGCTGTTCGTCGACGGGCTACAGGTGCGCGAGTAGCGGTCGACATTCAATTGCAATGGCGGTGCCGCCCCTCATCCCGCTGCCGACCTTCTCCCCGCAAGCGGGGGGAAGGGGTATGCCGCGCCGCCTCAAGTCCGCTCTCCCCGCGCGCCGGAGAGTGCTAGTTTTTGGTTAAACCCGAGGAGCGGCAGAACCGGCTCTTGTGCTCACGTTGGCCAATATAGCTATCCCTGCGCCGGGATGATCTTGGCAATGCGCGCGGCATCGTCGACGATCCAGGTCTCGAGCGTCGCCTTTCGGCCGCGCAGGCTGATATCCAATCGCCTGTCGCCCTCGAGACTGAGGCCGGCGCGTTTGACGAGTTCGACGGAGACGGCAAGCTCGGCATCGTGCTCCTTGGCCAGGCCCTCGAGCCGGCTCGCGGTGTTGATGGTGTCGCCGACCGCCGTCAGCGAGGTCGCCTGACCATAGCCCATCTCGCCGACGATGGCCGGTCCGGCATGGAGGCCGATCGCGAGCCGGAGCGGCCGTTCGAGCTCGTCCCCGAAGGTCTGGTTGAGCGCGCGAATACCCGTCGACAGCCGCGAGGCGGCGGCGAGCGCCTGGCGGCATGCTTCGGGCAGCGGCGACTTCAGCCCGAAGATCGCCAGCGCTCCGTCGCCGATGAATTTGTCGATGACGCCGCCGGAACTCTCGACCGCCTCGCCAACCATCTCGAAGTAGCGGTTGAGCAGGAATACCGTATCGTAGGGCAGCTTGTGCTCGGCAATGCGGGTGAAGTCGCGCAGGTCGCAGAAGAGCACGGCCACGCGCCGCTCACGCCCGCCGCCGTTCTGCCGGGCAAGCTGCGTCTTGATCCCGAGGCTGTCGGTGTCGAGGATGGGGACGACGGTGACGTTGTGAGTGGGCCGGAACTGGCAGGCCAGCCGGACATTGTCGGGGGCACCGATCCGGCCAAGCGTGGCACGTTCCGCGGCCTCGGGCGCCGGCTGCCCGTCGAGACCCTCGATGACCCGCACCCGGCAGGTCGAGCATCGGCCGCGGCCGCCGCAGACCGAGACATGCGGGATGCCGGCGGCGCGGCTTGCCTCAAGCACGCTGAATCCGATCCCGACCGCCGCGACGCGCCCATCCGGATAGCGGACGCGGATACGGCCCCGCGCCGGCAGCGCGCGCAGCGCCAAGGTCCCGCCGATCAGGCCGGCAAAGCCGCCATAGAAGGCGAGCCGGATGTTTTCGGCGAGGGCCGGATCGAGGCGCGGCCGCTCGCTGACATAGGCCCGGTCGCCATAGCCGCCATGCTCAGCATAGTCGCGACCGAGAGAACGGGCGCCGTTGACGAAGCCGAGCAGCGCGAAGATCGGCACGAGCAGAGCAACGGTATAGAGCAGGAACTCGTAGCGCGGAAACCAGTCACGCCCGCGCATCCAGAACCAGGCGCCGAGGCAGGCGTGGCTCCAAACAAAAAGAAGAGCAATCGTCTGTCGGGTCGTGCCGATCGAACTCGACCAGAGGGCGCGCAGGATGGCCGGGTAGTCGGCATCGACCCCGGTCAGGAGCGGCTCAACCCGGGTGGCGACCACATGGGGGATCAGCAGGAAAGGCAGGCTCAGGCCGAAGATGATCTTCACGGCCTCTCCGACCGGCATCCTCAGCGTCTGGCGGCGATAGAGACTGTCGAGTGCCATCAGGAAGTGCAGGAGTAGCGCGCCGTAGAGCAGGACGGTTCCGGGTACGCTCTGCCAAACGATCGTGAAGACCTGCCGGCCGGCTTCCATCGCGCCGATCGAGATCAGGCCGAGGGAGTGATTTGTGAAATGCGTTAGCACGAAGACGCTGAGCACGGCGCCGGAAATCAGGTGCGTCTTCTTGCGTGTATTGGCGGAAAGGATCGTCAAACAGTCTGCCCGGGGTCTGCCGGCGGCGACCGGCCGCTGCTGGTTTTCCCCTTATCGACCAGTTTGCCGGTGGCGACAACTTACGTTTTCTACACAATCTGTTTCGCGTTCGTGTTCGCTCGGCGATACCACGCCAGGGGCCTTGGCCCGACAAATCTATTCCATGATGCGCGGCAGTCCGGCGGCGAGAGCATCGATCGCCAGGCGCAGTTTCGGCAGCAGGTGCCGTGTTTGCGGCCAAACGGCATGGACCTTGAAAACGAGACCCGGCCGATCCGTCAGAACCCGGACGAGCTCGCCGCGCTGTACGCGCTCGCGCACCAACCAGCATGGCAGCCAGGCAAGGCCCAGTCCCTCGGCCGCCGCATCGGCGATCGCCGCGAGATCGTCGAGCCGCAGCCGGGTTTTCGGCAGGATGGTGTCTGCGGCACTGCCTCCGGCGGGGAACGACCATGGCCGCTGTTGGCCTGCGCGGCAGTAGACCACGGCGTCGTGATCTGCGAGGTCCGCCACGGTCTGGGGCGCACCGGATGCCGCGAGATAGGCCGGCGAGGCACAGACCGTCATGCGCTGTTCGGCGATCACCCGCGTCATCAGGCCGGAATCATTGCCCAATACATTGTTGCGGATCGCGAGGTCGAAACCGTCGTCGAGCAGGTCGACCACGCGGTCGTTGAAGGAGAGTTCGAGCTCAAGCCGGGGGTGAATGCGGACGAGGTCGCGAAAGACGGGAGCCACGCATTGGCGGCCGAAGAGCACCGGCATGGAGATCCGCAACCGGCCGCGAATCTCCTGTTTGCCGGATTCAAGTAGGGCTTCGGCCGTCCTGATCTCGCCGAGTGCTTTCTGGCAGCTCTCATAGAAGAGCTGTCCTTCGTCGGTCAGGCTCTGCGCCCGTGTCGTGCGGTGAAAGAGGCGGGTGGCGAGGCGTTCTTCAAGGTGGGCAATCGTCTTACCGACCGCGGAGCGCGAGAGGTTCAACCGTTCTGCCGCCGCAGAGAAGCCGCCGGCCTCCGCCACCTCGACAAACACCGAGATGCCATTCAGATGTTCCATTTAATTGTATCCGCCCAGGAACCAATCTCGGGAAATCTTATCGCAACTGGCGATCCTGGTTCAACACTATGCTTGTCCAATCACAACCGAAAGGAACGAGCATGTCGAAATGGATGCAGGAGTGGAGCACGGAGACGGTCGGCCCATACAACCTGAAGATCACCGAGCGCAGGATGCCGGAAACCGGCGAGTTTGATGTGCTCGTCCGCACGACGGCGGTGTCGCTCAACTACCGCGACAAGCTGATGCTGGAAAGCGGCATGGGGCTGGATCTCACCTTTCCCTTCGTGCCGGCTTCGGACATGAGCGGCGTCGTCGAAGCGGTCGGCAAGGGTGTGGCCCGCTTCCGCCCCGGCGACCGCGTCATCTCCACCTTCGCCCCTGGATGGCTCGATGGCTTGCGGCCGGGAAGCGGCAGAACGCCGGCCTACGCCACACTTGGCGGCGTGCATCCGGGTGTCCTGTCGGAATATGTCGCTTTTCCGCAAGACTGGTTCGTCGCCGCGCCGAAAAGCCTCGATGCCGCCGAGGCGAGCACCTTGCCGTGCGCCGGCCTCACCGCCTGGTTCGCGCTGGTCGAGAAGGGCCACCTGAGACCCGGCGACCGCGTCGTCGTGCAGGGCACGGGCGGCGTCGCACTCTTCGGGCTGCAGATTGCCAAGGCCGTCGGCGCCGAGGTGATCGTGACCTCGAGCAGTTCCGAAAAGCTCGATAAGGCGCTCGCCCTTGGCGCCGACCACGGCATCAATCGCCGGAGCGAAGATTGGGTAGAGTGCGTCTATGAGCTCACCGGCGACCATGGCGCCGACCACATCCTGGAGATCGCCGGCGGCGCCGGCCTCGGCCAGTCGCTGAAGGCGGTCGCGCCGGACGGGCGTATATCGGTGATCGGCGTGCTCGAAGGCTTCGAGGTTTCCGGCCCGGTTGCGCCGCTGCTCCTGAAATCATCGCCGGTGCTGCAGGGTATCAGCGTCGGGCATCGCCGGGCGCTCGAAGATCTGGTTGGTGCCGTCGACCGCTTGCGGCTGAAGCCGGTCATCGACAAGCGCTACAAGTTTACCGAAGTCGGTGAGGCGCTCGCGCATCTCGATCGCGGCCCTTTCGGCAAGGTGGTGATCGAGTTCTGATCGCGCCACAATGAACATGGCCGGCGGCGATTGCCGGCGGCCATGCTGTCCTGTCGACTGTGCTTACTCGGCCGCCTGGCGCGCCATCGGGTTGTTCGGGTGAGTCGTCCAGTTGGCGTAATTGGGGTCGACCGGCTTGCCGGTGCGCTTATCGAGTTCACCGGCGGCGAGCGGCTCCATGGTGATGCAATTCTGGACCGGACAGACATTGACGCAGAGGTTGCAGCCGACGCATTCCTCCTCGATCACCTCGAAATGGCGCACGCCATTGACGAACTGCGTGATCGCCTGGTGCGAGGTGTCCTCGCAGGCGATGTGACAGCGGCCGCATTTGATGCAGGCATCCTGATCGATCTTCGCCTTGGTGACGTAGTTGAGGTTGAGATATTGCCAATCGGTGACGTTCGGCACGGCGCGGCCGCAGATGTCGTCGAGCGTCCGGTGGCCCTTGGCATCCATCCAGTCGGACAGGCCGGTGATCATTTCCTGGACGATCTTGAAGCCATAGGTCATCGCCGCCGTGCAGACCTGCACGTTGCCGGCGCCGAGCGCCAGGAATTCGGCCGCGTCGCGCCAGGTGGTGATGCCGCCGATGCCGGAGATCGGCAGACCGTAGGTTTCCGGATCGCGGGCGATCTCGGCGACCATGTTGAGGGCGATCGGCTTCACCGCCGGGCCGCAATAGCCGCCATGGCTGCCGCGTCCGTCGATCGAGGGCTCCGGCGAGAAGGTGTCGAGATTGACCGAGGTTATCGAGTTGATCGTGTTGATCAGCGACACGGCGTCGGTGCCGCCGGCCTTGGCGGCGCGGGCCGGCTTGCGGACGTCGGTGATGTTTGGCGTCAGCTTGGTGATCACCGGCATGCGCGTGTACTGTTTGCACCAGCGCACCACCATCTCGATATATTCGGGCACCTGGCCGACGGCGGAACCCATGCCGCGCTCGGACATGCCGTGCGGACAGCCGAAGTTGAGCTCGATGCCGTCGGCCCCGGTTTCCTCGACCAGCGGCAGGATCGCCTTCCAGGCATCCTCGACGCAGGGCACCATGATCGAGGCGATCAATGCCCGGTCCGGCCAGTTCATCTTCACCTGCTTCATCTCGCGCAGGTTCACGTAAAGATCGCGGTCGGTGATGAGCTCGATATTGTTCAAGCCGAGCAGGCGGCGGTCGGCGCCCCAGATCGCGCCATAGCGCGGGCCATTGACATTGACCACCGGCGGCCCTTCCTCGCCGAGCGTCTTCCAGACGACGCCTCCCCAGCCCGCCTTGAAGGCGCGCTCGACGTTATAGGCCTTGTCGGTCGGCGGCGCCGATGCGAGCCAGAACGGGTTCGGGGATTTGATGCCGACAAAATTGTTGCGAAGATCAGCCATTGTTCTCGTCCTCTCGATCCTGTTCAGGCGACGGCGCTCGCCAGCGGCGCGTCCGCGGCGAAAGCCCGGTTGATCGATTCGGCGCTATCGCGTCCCATCGCCACGGCGGAAACCGTCAGGTCCTCGCCGCCGAGCACACAGTCGCCGCCCGCCCAGACCCTGGCGAACGAGGTGCGGCCTTCTGCATCGACGACGATGCGTCCGCTCTCCATCTGCAAGGCACCGAGGCCGGAGGCCTGAAAACTCTGGCCGATTGCCTTGAAGATCTGCTCGGCGGCAATAATACCCGTTTCCCCGGTCGTCGTCAGCTTGCCTTCCTCAAGGGCCGTGTATTCGAGTTCGATGCCGGCGACCTTGCCGTCCTTCACGGCAACGCGCTTCGGCTGCAGCCAGTGGCGGATGGTGACGCCCTTGGATGCCGCGAGATCCTGCTCGAATTCGGAGGCGTTCATGTGCTCCTTGCCGCGGCGATAGCAGATCGTCACTTCCTCGGCGCCAAGCAGCTTGGCCTGGACGGCGGCATCGATGGCGGTCATGCCGCCGCCGAGCACCACGACGCGGCGGCCGACCGGAACGTCGGCCTTGGTCTTCGACTGACGGAGTGCGGCGATGAAGTCGACGGCGTCCTCGACGCCTTCGGCGTTCTCGCCCTCGATCCGGAGCGCGTTGACGCCGGCGAGGCCGAGGCCGAGGAAGACGGCGTCATATTGCTCGGTGAGGTCGGCGAGCGAGAAATCGCGGCCGAGAGCCTCGCCGTGGCGCACCTCGATGCCGCCGATCGACAGGACGTAGTCGACCTCCCTCCGGGCGAAATCGTCCACCGTCTTGTAGGCGGCGATACCGTATTCGTTGAGGCCGCCGGATTTTTCACGCGCATCGTAGATCACCACGTCGTGACCCTTGACGGCTAGCCGGTGGGCGCAGGCCAAGCCTGCCGGCCCGGCGCCGACGACGGCGATGCGGCGTCCCGTTGCGGCGGCGCGCGCATAGAATTGCTTGTTCTCCTTCATCGCGACATCGGTCGCGTAGCGCTGCAGGCGACCGATCTCGACCGGCCGTTCCTCCGCCGTGTTGCGCACGCAGGCCTGTTCGCAGAGCGTTTCGGTGGGACAGACGCGGGCGCACATGCCGCCGAGGATGTTCTGGTCGAAGATCGTCTTGGCCGAGCCGATCGGGTTGCCTGTCGATATCTGCCGGATGAACAGCGGGATATCGATGGAGGTGGGACAGGCCGTCATGCACGGCGCGTCATGACAGAAATAACAGCGGTCAGAAGCAACCAGCGCCTCGTGCCTGTCGAGCGGCGGATGCAGATCGGAGAAATTGGTTTCGTACTCCGCGAGCGGCAGCCGCCCGTAGAGAATCCCAGATTGTGTCGTTCCCATTTTTAGCTCCCAATGTATTCTCAGGATGGGGAACGGTAACACGCTTTATTTTTTTATCAAACGGTAAAATTTTGGGTGCGCTTTCCGCGAAGTCCCGGTGTTGCGGGCGTTTTTGCCGGCAGCGATACGTTACGCCTTTGTTTGACAGTACACGGCAAATAATGGCAGCAAATCGGGGGAAGGAGACTCGCTGGCGATGGCGCGCAGGGCGGAGAGCAACAACAGGCTGGACGATGCGGCCCGGGCGGGCTGGCTCTACTACGTGGCCGGCCGGACGCAGGACGAGATCGCGTCGATCATGGGGATTTCGCGCCAGTCGGCGCAGCGCCTCGTGTCGCTCGCCATGGCCGAACGGCTGATCAAGGTGCGGCTCGATCATCCGATCGCCGCCTGCCTCGAAGCAGCGGCGCGGCTCAAGGAGAAATACGAGTTGCGGCATGTCGATGTCGTGCCGAGCGATCCCGGATCCAATTCGACGACCGTAGGGATCGCTGAAGCCGGGGCGGCAGAAATCGAGCGCTGGCTGAAATCAACCGAGCCGGTCGTGCTTGCGATCGGCACCGGCCGGACGCTGAAGGCGACGATCGACCAATTGCCGTCGATGGATTGTCCGCAGCACCGCATCGTCTCCCTCACCGGCAATATCCGCCTCGACGGTTCGGCCGCCTATTACAACGTCATCTTCAGCATGGCCGACACCATCAATGCGCGGCATTTCCCGATGCCCTTGCCGGTGCTCGTCTCGTCGGCCGAGGAGCGCGAAGTGCTGCACAAGCAGAGCCTCGTCAGAATGGCTCTGGAGCTTGGCGCCGAGGCCGATGCCGCCTTTGTCGGGGTCGGCGAGCTCGGGCCGGATGCCCCGCTTTGTGCGGATGGGTTTCTGGCGCGCGACGAGATGGAGCGGCTGACGGCGGCGGGTGCCGCCGGCGAGATCTGCGGCTGGATGTTCGATCATCACGGTGAATTGCTCACCGGCAGCATCAACGAGCGCGTGGCCTCCGTGCCGCTGCCGCCGCGCGAGCGGGCCGCGGTGATCGGCATCGCCAAGGGCAAGCGAAAATACGGAGCCCTGGGAGCGGCTCTCAAGGGACGGATCATCAACGGCCTCATCACCGACGAGACAACTGCCGAGTACCTGCTAGGCGATTGAGTCTACTTCCGGGGAGCAGTCCGGCAGCGGCGTTTTACCGAATGGGCTGCGTCCTCCCGGCCCATCACCACAAAAAAATCCTCAACAAAAATGAACTCTTAGCGCGTTGGCTATTTGGCGGCGGCGAATGCGCATTGACTTTTTTTGCCAATGGGTGAGTAATTGCCCACGAGCAAAGCAAATGCTCAATTTCTTCTGGGAGGAAGTCGATGAATTTGAGAACTTTCCTGCTGGGCACGTGCTCGGCAGTCGCTTTGGCAGGCCTGGCCCAAGCAGAGACCCTGACCATCGCGACCGTGAATAACGGCGATATGATCCGGATGCAGAAGCTGACGGACGCGTTCACGTCGAAAAACCCGGACATTCAGCTCGAGTGGGTGACGCTCGAGGAAAACGTGCTGCGCCAGCGCGTCACGACCGACATCGCCACCAAGGGTGGCCAGTACGACATCATGACGATCGGCACCTACGAAGTGCCGATCTGGGCCAAGCAGGGCTGGCTCCTGCCGCTCGACAACCTCGGTGCCGACTACGACGTCGACGACCTCTTGCCGGCGATCCGCAGCGGTCTGACCATCGACGGCAAGCTCTATGCCGCGCCGTTCTACGGCGAGAGCTCGATGGTCATGTACCGCAAGGACCTGTTTGAGAAGGCCGGCCTCACCATGCCTGAGGCGCCGACCTGGGAGTTCATCGCGGACGCGGCGCGCAAGATCACCGACAAGAACAATGAGATCTACGGCATCTGCCTGCGCGGCAAGGCGGGCTGGGGCGAGAACATGGCCTTCCTTACGGCGACGGCCAACGCCTTCGGAGCGCGCTGGTTCGACGAGAACTGGAAGCCGCAGTTCGACCAGCCGGAGTGGAAGAACGCGCTCGACTTCTACGTCAAGCTGATGAACGATGCCGGCCCGCCCGGCGCCTCCTCCAACGGCTTCAACGAAAACCTGTCGCTGTTCCAGACCGGTAAATGCGGCATGTGGATCGACGCCACGGTGGCGGCCTCCTTCGTGACCAACCCGCACGAGTCGACGGTCGCCGACAAGGTCGGCTTTGCGCTCGCCCCGGATACCGGCCTCGGCAAGCGCGGCAACTGGCTCTGGGCCTGGAACCTTGCCGTCCCGGCGGGTTCGCAGAAGGCGGAAGCGGCGCAGAAGTTCATCGCCTGGGCAACCGGCAAGGACTATCTGAAGCTTGTCGCCGAGAAGGAAGGCTGGGCGAACGTGCCTCCCGGCACCCGCACCTCCCTCTACGAGAACCCGGAATACCAGAAGGCGGCGCCGTTTGCGAAAATGACGCTCGACTCGATCAACGCCGCCGACCCGAAGAACCCGGCAGTGAAGCCAGTGCCCTATGTCGGCGTGCAGTTCGTGGCGATCCCGGAATTCCAGGGTCTTGGCACGGCGGTCGGCCAGGTGTTCTCGGCCGCGCTCGCCGGCCAGATGAGCGTCGATCAGGCGCTCGCCAGCGCGCAGCAGCTGACCACACGCGAGATGACCAAGGCCGGCTACATTAAGTGAGGCTCCCAAGGGGCCGGGGCGCCGTTCGGAAACGGCAGGCGCCCCGGCCACCTCCAGAGCGGGACGAGGGAGGGGCGAACCCCGCCTTCACCCGCGTCCCGCTCTGTCTTTTTTGCCGATGGGCGCGCGTTCGGCAGGCACGATGCGCCTGCCTCTTCTTGGAACACCGTTGAGACCACATGGGGGACGCCATGGCGACCTTGCATACCCGCTCCGCCGCGCGGCTGATGATCGCACCGTCGGTGCTTCTGCTTCTGGCCTGGATGATTGTGCCGCTGGCGCTGACGATCTACTTCTCGCTCCTGCGCTACAATCTGCTGATGCCGGGAATGGAGGAGTTCGCAGGCCTCACCAATTACACCTATTTTCTGACCGATCCAGCCTTCTTCCAGGCGGTCTTCAACACGCTCGCAATCGTGCTCGGCGTGCTCTTCATCACCGTCGTCGGCGGCATCGCCCTGGCGCTGCTGCTCGACCAGCCGATGTTCGGGCAGGGGATCGTGCGGATCCTGGTGATCGCGCCTTTCCTGATCATGCCGACGGTCGCGGCGCTCGTCTGGAAGAACATGTTCATGAACCCGGTCAACGGGCTCTTCGCCTGGCTTGCCAAGCTCGTCGGCCTGCAGCCGTTCGATTTTCTCGCCAATGCGCCGCTCTTCTCGATCATCCTGATCGTCGCCTGGCAATGGCTGCCCTTCGCGACGCTCATTCTGCTGACGGCGCTGCAGTCGCTCGACGAGGAGCAGAAGGAGGCAGCGCAGATGGACGGCGCCGGCGCTTGGAGCCGGTTCATCTATCTCGTCCTGCCGCATCTTTCGCGCGCGATCACCGTCGTCATCCTGATCCAGACGATCTTCCTGCTTTCGGTCTTCGCCGAAATCCTCGTCACCACCAATGGCGGCCCCGGCACGCAGAGCACCAATCTCACCTTCCTGGTCTATGCCCAGGCGCTGCTGCAGTTCGACGTGGGCGGCGCGTCCGCCGGCGGCATCATCGCGGTCATTCTCGCCAATATCGTCGCATTCTTCCTGATGCGCATGATCGGCAAGACGCTGGAGGCTTGATATCATGGCACGCAATGTCTCGACCCAGCGCAAACTGGTCACCACTGCCCTGGCCTGGACGGTCGGCATCCTGATCTTCTTCCCGATCCTCTGGACCTTCCTGACGAGCTTCAAGACGGAGGCGCAGGCGATCGCCTCGCCGCCCGCCTTCCTGTTCTTCGATTGGACGACCGAGAACTATTTCGAGGTGCAGAGCCGCTCGGACTACTTCAAGCACTTCATGAACTCGGTGGTGGTCTCTTTCGGCTCGACGCTGCTCGGCCTGGTGATCGCCATTCCTTCGGCCTGGGCCATGGCCTTCGCACCGACCAAGCGAACCAAGGACGTCCTGATGTGGATGCTCTCCACCAAGATGATGCCGCCGGTCGGCGTGCTGGTGCCTATGTATCTGATCTTCCGCAACACGGGGCTGCTCGACACCCGCACCGGGCTGGTGATGGTGCTGACGCTCATCAACCTGCCGATCATCATCTGGATGCTCTACACCTATTTCAAGGAAATCCCGGGCGAGATCCTCGAAGCGGCGCGCATGGATGGCGCTTCGCTTGCCAAGGAGATCATCTATGTGCTGACGCCGATGGCGATACCGGGCATTGCCTCGACGCTGCTCCTGAACATCATCCTCGCCTGGAACGAGGCGTTCTGGACCTTGAATCTCAGTGCGGCCAAAGCGGCGCCGCTCACCGCCTTCATCGCCTCCTATTCGAGCCCTGAAGGCCTGTTCTACGCGAAGCTGTCGGCGGCCTCGACGATGGCGATCGCCCCCATCCTCATTCTCGGCTGGTTCTCGCAGAAGCAGCTTGTGCGCGGCCTCACCTTCGGCGCGGTCAAATAAGGGTCAGACTCATGGGAAGCATCACACTCAAGAACGTCTCGAAGGTCTTCGGCGCCCATGCCGTGATCCCGTCGATCGACCTCGACATCAATGACGGCGAGTTCGTTGTCTTCGTCGGCCCTTCGGGCTGCGGCAAGTCGACGCTTCTGCGGCTGATTGCCGGCCTCGAGGATGTCAGCGACGGCGCCATCGTCATCGATGGCAAGAACGCCACCGAATTGCCGCCGGCCAAGCGCGGCCTGTCGATGGTGTTCCAGTCCTACGCGCTCTATCCGCATATGAGCGTCCGCGCCAACATCGCCTTCCCTTTGAAGATGGCGGGCGAGGACAAAGCGGTGATCGACAAGAAGGTGGCCGACGCCGCCCGCGTTTTGAACCTCACCGACTATCTCGACCGCAAGCCGCGCCAGCTCTCCGGCGGCCAGCGCCAGCGCGTGGCGATCGGCCGGGCGATCGTGCGCCAGCCGGAGGCCTTCCTGTTCGACGAGCCGCTTTCGAACCTCGACGCGGCGCTGCGCGTCAACATGCGGCTCGAGATCAGCCAGCTGCACCAGCAACTGAAGACGACGATGATCTACGTGACCCACGACCAGGTGGAGGCCATGACGATGGCCGACAAGATCGTCGTCTTGAACCGCGGCCGCATCGAGCAGGTCGGCTCGCCGCTCGAGCTCTACCACCGGCCCGACAATCTTTTTGTCGCCGGCTTCATCGGCTCGCCGAAGATGAATTTCATTTCCGGCGGCCCGGCGGCCAGCCATCAGGCCCATACGATCGGTGTCCGCCCGGAGCACTTGGTGCTGTCGAAGGACCACGGCACATGGCAGGGCACGGTCGGCGTGGCCGAGCATCTCGGCTCCGATACCTTCCTGCATGTGAACGCCGACGGCATCGGCACGATGACGGCGCGCGTCAGCGGCGATTTTGCCGTCACGCATGGCGACCGGGTCTTCCTAACGCCGGACCCGCAGCGCCTGCACAGATTCGATGAAAAAGGGCTGGCAATTCGATGAAACGTCTTGAAGGAAAAAGCGTACTGATCACCGGATCGGCGCGGGGAATCGGCCGCGCCTTCGCGGAGGCCTATGTGCGCGAAGGCGCCACCGTGGCGATCGCCGATATCAATGTCGAGCGCGCAAGACAGACGGCCTCGGAGATCGGACCGGCGGCCTACGCGGTGGAGATGGATGTCACCCGGCAGGATTCGATCGATGCGGCGATCGCCACGGTCGTCCGCCAAGCCGGCGGTCTCGACATCCTGGTCAACAATGCCGCGCTGTTCGACCTTGCGCCGATCGTCGAGATCACGCGCGCAAGCTATGAGCGGCTTTTCTCGATCAACGTCGCCGGCACGCTCTTCACGCTGCAGGCGGCGGCGAAGCAGATGATCGGGCAGGGGCGGGGCGGCAAGATCATCAATATGGCAAGCCAGGCGGGGCGGCGGGGTGAGGCGCTGGTCGCGGTCTACTGCGCGACCAAGGCGGCGGTCATCAGCCTCACCCAATCCGCCGGCCTCGATCTCATCAAGCACCGCATCAATGTGAACGCCATCGCTCCGGGCGTCGTCGAGGGCGAGCATTGGGATGGTGTCGACGCGCTCTTCGCGAAGTACGAGAACCGGCCTCTCGGCGAGAAGAAGCGTCTGGTGGGCGAGGCCGTTCCCTATGGGCGCATGGGCACAGCCGAGGACTTGACCGGCATGGCAATCTTTCTCGCTTCTTCCGAAAGCGACTACGTGGTGGCGCAGACCTACAACGTCGACGGCGGCCAATGGATGAGCTGAGGCTTCGTCCAAGGACGGGTGCTCGAAAGGAACGATAGAATGACGACCAAACTCTCGCTTGCCGCACTCGACGTCATCAGGGCCAAGGCCGGCGTCCCGAACTATGACCGGCACGATCTGCGCGCCGGGATCGTCCATTTCGGCGTCGGAAACTTCCATCGCGCCCATCAGGCCGTCTACCTCGACGATCTCTTCAATCTCGGGCGCGACCACGATTGGGCGATCATCGGTGCCGGCGTCCTGCCGTCGGACGAGGTCATGCGCGCCAAGCTCGAGGCGCAGGATTTTCTGACCACGGTGGTCGAGCAGGACAACAACCGCACCGGCGCGCATGTCACCGGCGCGATGATTGCCTATCTGAAACCGGGCGATATTCCGGCCATCGTCGCGCAACTGGCCAGTCCGCACATTCGCATCGTTTCGCTGACGATCACCGAGGGCGGCTACTTCATCGACCCGGCCTCGGGCGAGTTCAACCCTGGCCACCCGGCGATCGCCGAGGACGCTCGCAACCCGGCATCGCCGAAGACGGTGTTCGGGCTCATCCTGGCCGGCCTTGCCGAGCGCAGGGCGCGCGGCGTTCCGCCTTTCACCGTCATGTCCTGCGACAATATTCCCGGCAATGGCGAAGTTACCCATGCGGCCGTGTCCGGCCTCGCCCGCCTGTCGGATCCGGCCTTCGCCGACTGGATCGATGCCAATGTCGCCTTTCCGAACGGCATGGTCGACCGGATCACGCCGGCGACGGGCCCGCGCGAGATCGGCATCGTCGCCTCTGACTACGGCATCGACGATGCCTGGCCGGTTTTTTGCGAAGAGTTCAAGCAATGGGTGCTGGAGGACAATTTCCCGCAAGGCCGCCCGGCGCTCGAAGAGGTTGGGGTGCAGTTCGTCCCGGATGTCGCACCCTATGAGCACATGAAGATCCGCATCCTCAACGGCGGCCACGCGGCAATCGCCTATCCGGCGGCGCTGCTCGACATTCATTTCGTCCACGACGCGATGGAGGAGCCGCTGATCCGCGCCTTCCTGGCGAAGCTCGAGCACGAGGAGATCATCCCGGTCATTCCGCCGGTACCGGATACGGACCTGAGGGACTATTGCAAGCTGATCGAAACACGGTTCGCCAACCCGAAGATCGGCGACACGGTAGCCCGACTGGCACAGGACGGCTCGAACCGGCAGCCGAAATTCATCCTGCCGTCGACGGCCGATCGCCTGCGGCGCGGCGAGGACGTGGTGGGCCTGTCTCTTGTCTCCGCACTCTGGTGCCGTTATTTCGCCGGCACGTCCGACAGCGGCAAGGCGATCGTCTTCAACGACGCCAACGCCGATCGTTTGCAGGCGGCAGCGCTTGCGGCGAAGGACGATCCGATGGCCTTCCTCGCGCTTTCCGATATTTTCGGCGATGTCGCCCACTCTGATCTTTTCCGCCGCCGCTTTGCCCATGCCTTGAAAACACTTTGGGAAAAGGGTACGCGCGCCACGCTGCAACTTTATCTGGACGATAAACTCGGAGAATAGCGCGATGGCGGGGCACGCCTCCAGACTGGTCATCTTCGACTGCGACGGCGTGCTTGTGGACAGCGAACCGATCTCGCTCAGCGTGCTGGTGGATTCATTGGCGGCCGCCGGCGTTTCGATGTCAACGGAGGAGGCGAGCGAGCGCTTCCTAGGCCGCAGCCTCCAGAGCATGTCGGCAATCCTTCATGACGACTACGGCCTTGCGACCGACCACGCATTTCTCGAAGCGATGCGGACGCGGCTCTATGCGCGTTTCCGCCAGGAGTTGAAGCCGATTCCCGGCATACGTGAGGCCGTCGAGCAGCTGGACGCGGCCTGCTGCGTCGCCTCTTCAAGCCAGCCGGAGCGCATTCGTCTGTCGCTGAGCGTGACCGGCCTTGCCGACCTTTTCGAGCCGCATATCTTCAGCGCCACCATGGTGACGCACGGCAAGCCGGCGCCGGACCTGTTCCTGCATGCGAGTGCTGAAATGGGCTACGCGCCGGCCGATTGCATCGTCGTCGAGGACAGTGCGGCTGGCATCGAGGCGGCCAAGGCGGCGGGCATGCGGGTCTTTGCGTTTGCGGGCGCCAGCCACGCCCGCAGCGAGCGGCATCGGCAGCTGCTCGCCGGTCTCGGGCCGGACCTCCTGTTTGACGACATGGGCGAATTGGTACAGTTTGTCCGTCAATAGGCAGGGCAGGGTGGAGCGGCCCGGCGCGCTCTTCAGGCACACTGAAAATCCATCATCATCTCGGGACGGGGTCATCCATTGATGCGCGAATATGTCGTGGCGGTCGATATAGGAACCGGCAGTGCGCGCGCTGGCATCTTCGACAGGAAGGGTGCGCTTCTTGCGCGTGCCGACCGGGCCATTGCCATGAACCGGCCCGAGGAGAACCATGCCGAGCACGATTCCGAGGATATCTGGGCGGCCGTCTGCGAAGCGGTGCGGGCGGCGCGCGAAAGGGCGGGTATAGGCGCCGAGAGCGTTGCGGCAATCGGCTTCGATGCCACCTGCTCGCTGGTGGTCCGCGACCGTGACGGCGCGCCGCTTTCGGTCAATCGGCGGGGCGAGCCACGCTGGGACACGATCGTCTGGCTCGACCACCGGGCGCTTGCGGAGGCGGATTTCTGTACGGCGACCAGGCATCCGGTGCTCGATCATTCGGGCCGGGTGATGTCGCCGGAAATGGAGATGCCGAAGCTGATGTGGCTGAAGAAAAATCTGCCGCATCAATGGGAGAGGGCAGGCTATTTCTTCGACCTGGCGGATTATATGTCCTGGCGGGCAACGGGAAACACGGCGCGGTCGCGCTGCACGCTCACGGCTAAATGGAACTATCTCGCGCACAAGGAACGCGGCTGGCAGCAGGACTATCTCGAGCGGATCGGTCTCGAAGACCTTCTGACGCGCGGCGGCCTGCCCGAGGAGACGCTGCCGGTGGAGCGCGCCGTGGGGAAACTGACGCCGACCGCGACCGCCGACCTCGGCCTCGATACCGAATGCCGGGTCGCGCCGGGCTTAATCGACGCCTATGCCGGCGCGCTCGGTGTGCTCGGAGGATTCGCCGGCGATACGGCGAAGCTCGAGCGCCAGCTGGCGCTGATCGCCGGCACGTCTAGCTGCATCGTCGCCTTCTCGAAGGAGATGAAGCCGGGTTACGGCATGTGGGGGCCCTATTTCGAGGCGGTGCTGCCCGGCCTCTGGCTTATCGAGGGCGGCCAATCGGCGACGGGCGCGCTGCTCGACCATGTCGTCCGGCTGCATGGCGGCGGGCTGGAGCCGACGACCGAAACCCACAAGAAGATCATCGAGCGCGTCCAGGAACTGCGCGCCGAGCATGGCCACGGCTTCGCCGACCGGCTGCACGTTCTTCCTGATTTCCACGGCAATCGCTCGCCGCTTGCCGATCCGCATGCGCTCGGCGTGATTAGCGGCTTGGCGCTCGATTGCTCTTTCGACGCGCTTTGCCGCCTCTATTGGCGGACCTGCGTCGCCATCGCGCTCGGCATCCGCCACATTCTCGAGATGATGAAGGAGGCGGGCTACGACCTCGATACGCTGCACGTCACCGGCGGCCACGTGCGCAATCCGCTACTGATGGAGCTTTACTCCGACGCGACCGGCTGCCGGGTGGTCGTGCCCGACGCGCCGGATGCCGTTCTGCTCGGGACGGCCATGGCCGCGGCCGTGGCCGGCAACCTCTATCCCGACCTTGCGCATGCGGGGGATGCCATGGCCTCGGGCGGACAGGAGAGGCGTCCGAATCCGGCCCTGCAGGATTTCTACGACCGCGACTATCGCCGCTTGCTGGCGCTCTATCGCCACCGCGCCGAACTGGAATCGATCGAATAGCTGAATCTTCGCTTATCGCGGAACCTTTTTCTCGCTCGCGGATTATTGCGTATAGCCGAGCGGTGACGCACATCGCCCCCAATGTGACGTCGGAGGCATACCGCCGGTTGCCAACTCACATCCCCCTCAGTGAGTTGCATAACCTCAGCCAGTGCCCTTCCCTCGGCACTGGCTGTTTTGCTTCTGAATTCCGGATTTCCAAATGAGCCCTGCCTCGTGTGACGCCGCCCAGGTACGCGGACGCCCTGCCGAAGTTTGCTCCGGCAGGGCGTCTGTTTCAGCGAGGAATTGACCCTAAGCGGCAGCCTTGGTCGATTCATTGAAGAACAGTGCCTGGCTGATCAGCGCCTTGACCATTTCGGGGTTGAAAGGCTTCGTCACAAGAAATGTCGGTTCGGGCCTTTCGCCGGTCAGCAGCCGCTCAGGGAAAGCGGTAATGAAAATCACCGGCACGGCACTGGTCTTGAGGATTTCGTTGACCGCATCGATGCCGGAACTGCCGTCGGCGAGCTGGATATCGGCGAGCACCATTCCCGGTTCGGCCGTCTTGAAGAGAGCGATGGCTTCGTCCTTGGTCCGCGCGATGCCTGTCACCCGATGGCCGAGACTTTCGACCATCTGCTCGATATCAATGGCGATCAGCGGCTCGTCCTCGATTATCATGATGTCGGTCGCCACCTGGCGCGAAATCTCCTGCGAGGCGCGGTCGAGCAGCGAGGTGAGCTTGGCGGTGTCGACGTCGAGAACTTCCGCGGCCTCCTGGGGCGTAAAGCCCTCGACCGAGACGAGCAGGAACGCCTGGCGGGCGACCGGCGACACGGCCCCAAGATTGACGGAGGCGCGCTGCTCCCAGGCAAACGGCGAGACGGGTTCCGGGACGAGCACCGACGAGGAGCCGAAGAGCGAGGTGAAGAGGCGAAACAGCGCGACTCTGTCGCTGCTGGCCTCGGGGAAAATGGAAGTGTCGGCGATCAGCGCTTCGAGCACCGCTGCGACATAGGCGTCCCCGGATGTCTGAGATCCGGTCAAAGCGCGCGAATAGCGGCGCAGATAGGGAAGAAATGGCGCGATGCGGGTGGACAATGTCATGCAGGACTCCCTCAATCCGTGTCTTTTGATCTTTGTTCCGCTGCGGAAACGTGCCGAGGAAAAAAAGGTTCCGGAGTGGAACATTTCATTTTTTCGTCGCGTTATGGGGCAGGCGAAGTTTCTAGGGCGGCAGTCATACGATGAGATATAATTCAGGGGCAGGGCGGACGGTGAGCATGCGTCCGAAGTCTGACGATCCGAATGCGCAGATCGCGGCGAAGCTCAAAGCGCTTTATCTTTCGGTACAGGAGGAGGGAATTCCGGCTCGCTTCCTCGACCTTCTGGAAAAACTTGAGGCCGTGGAACAACGATCCATGCTGGATGGCAAGGAGTGAGCGCCGGAATGTCGGAAAATCAAGAGTTCAAGCGTGAGATGCTTGCGGCGCTGCCGAGCCTCCGCGCTTTCGCCATGTCGTTGATCGGCCGCCACGACCGGGCCGACGATCTCGTGCAGGACACCATCATGAAGGCTTGGGCCAAGCAGGACCACTTCGAGATGGGCACCAACATGAAAGCCTGGCTCTTCACCATCCTGCGCAACGAACTCTATAGCCAGATGCGCAAGCGCGGCCGTGAGATCCAGGATAGCGACGGTCATTTCACGGAAACGCTGGCGCACCATCCGGAGCAATACGGATCGCTCGACCTGCAGGATTTCCGCCGCGCCCTCGACCAATTGCCGCCGGACCAGCGCGAGGCGATCATTCTCGTCGGCGCTTCTGGCTTCTCTTACGAAGAGGCCGCGACGATATGCGGTTGCGCGCTCGGCACGATCAAGAGCCGCGTCAACCGTGCACGCCAGCGCCTCCAGGAGATCCTCCAGATCAAGGGCGAGAACGACTATGGGCCGGACGAGACCTCGGCGCCCATTACTTCGCGTGCCTTCGTGTCCTGACAGACCCTCATCGCCCTCGGCACTTCCTTCCTTATTTCTGCTTTGCTATGCGCGTTTACTCGAAGCAAGGATTGCGGCAGCCTCTGGAATTGTCGCATAATTCCCAATCGGTCTTGCCGGCGGGAGCGGGATTGGAGTTCGGGCCGAATGCACGAGAGGGCAGACGCAATGCTTCCCGCAGTGGCTGACACGCTTGGTTCGCGCGAGCGGCTCAGTGTCCTGCATGCGGCCGCACCGGACATGACGGTCGCCGACAGCGACTTCGAACCGCTGGCCAGGCTCGCCGCCAGTCTGTTCGACGCGCCGATCGCCCTTGTCACGCTCGTCGATCACGAATGGGAATGGTTTAAGGCGGCTGTCGGGACGACGGAAACTCGGGCGCGCACCGAGGAGTCCTTCTGCGCCCATGCGATCGGCGACCGTGGCCCGTTTCTCGTGCTCGACGCGTCGGCCCACCCGGTTTTGCGGCACAATCGAAAGGTCGCGCAAGCACCTTTCTTGCGTTTCTATGCAGGCGCTCCGATCGTTCTCGGAGGGCAGGCGGTGGGCACCGTCTGCGTGCTGGATGGAACACCCCGCGCCGAAATCGCGGCGAAACAGCTCGATGCGTTGCAGGAAATCGCCGACGCGGCTGCGTCGCTCCTCAAGTTGAAGGACGAGGCGCGTCGGCGTGCGCTGAAGGAGGCCGCGCTATCGCGCGAAGAACAGCGGCTCGCCATGGCGCTCGACGCCGCCAATGTCGGCAGCTGGCTCTGGGATATCCGCTCCGGAACCGTGGCGGGCAACGGTGCGATGATGCGCATGTTCGGCCTGCCGCCGGAACGGACCCTGACCGCCAAGGCGGTCTTCGGCGCGATCCATCCGGACGACCGAGGTGCAACCTTCTCGAAGCTCAGGCAGGCGATGGCTGCCAACGAGGAATATGACGGCATGTTCCGGATTCGGGCGAACGGGCGCTGGCTGCTCGGCCGAGGCCGGGTGCACGATCGCGACAGCAGAGGTATGGCGCTGACCTTTCTCGGCATGACCATCGACGTCTCCGAACAGCAGGCGTCCGTGCAGCGGACGAGGCTGCTGCTGAAGGAATTGAACCACCGGGTCAAGAACACGCTGGCAATGCTGCAATCACTGGCGCGCCAGACCCTTCGTCAGACGAGTGACCCGGCCGAGTTCATGACCGCCTTCGCGGGCCGGCTACAGGCGATCTCCGAGGCGCATGGGCTGCTTTCGGACTACGAATGGGGGACGATCCGCCTTGCGGAGCTGATTTCCAAGCAGCTGAAACCCTATGTCAGCGACTATGCCGAGCAGGTGGAGATCCACAAGGACGAAGTCCTGCTCGGACCGGACCAGGCGGTTGGTCTCGGCCTGGTGCTGCACGAGCTGGCGACCAATGCCGTGAAATACGGGTCGCTCTCCGTACCAAAAGGCAAGATCGTGCTGACGGCGCGCAGCGTCGTCGAGGAAGGCAGTGCCGTGCTGCATTTGACCTGGACGGAAGTCGGCGGACCGCCGGTCCGGGAACCGCGCCGGCGCGGCTTCGGCTCGCTGCTGATCGAGCGGAGCCTCGACAAGATTATCGGCAGTTCCGTAAAGGTCGAGTATCTGCCGGCCGGCGTTACCGCGCTGATCCGCCTGCCGCTCTGAGATAACCGTTGGGCGCGCCGGAAATCAACGGCGGTCGCTGCGCCGCCGCCCTTTGCCGAGCCCAAGCAGGAGTCCTACGGCGATCGCCGTACCGACGCCGATCAGCGGCTGCTTACGCAGGATGCTGGTCGCCGCGGCAAGTGCCAGGTTCGTCTGAAGCAAGGAGCGGCGACGCCGTTCGTCGACGAGACGCCGGTCGCGTGCGTTTCGTACAGCCATGAGCGCGACAATGATCAGGGCGACTGCCAGAAGCGCCACGGCGATCGCTACAGAGGCGATGATTGGCGAATAATACTCGGCGAGAACGAGTGCGATCGCCACGAGGGCGAAAACATAGGCGGTGACGAGAAGCACCGCGACGATCCCCCATAGAGCCGCATTGCGCTTGAAGCGCGAGGCCGCGGCACCGAAATCGACTGCAAGCAAGGCGGTGAGAACGGCGCCTAGGGACTGCATGCCATTGTCTCCCCTTCACAACACGCCGAAAGCGCCGAAGCCCGCTAGCGGCGCAGAAGGGCTGCAGCGATCAGGCCGATTGCCGCTGCGGCGCCGAGCGTGGCGAGCGGATGTTCGCGCACCGCGCGGCGGACCTGTTTTTCCGTGTCCGCATAGCGGCCGCGCAGATCCGACAGCAGCTCCTCACCGCTCTCCAGCAGGTCCTGCAACTCCGATTCGGCTTGCTTGCGGGTGCTGCGCGCTTTAGCTTTGGCTTCTCGCGAGGCCGCCTCACCCCGATCGGCGATCAGCGCCATCAGTTGCGCAACGTCTTCCCGAAGATCATGAAGCTGGTCCTCGATCGATGCATCGACCGCACCGCCGTTGCGCTTCCTGCTGCCTGAACCTGAAAAGAGACCCGTGGCCATCCTGTCGCTCCCTTCGCTTCGCTGCGATGCCGGCTGAAGGCCGGCGCATTCTCGGCGGCGCACCGGACGTGGCACGCCGGGGATCAACGCATGAGGGAGGAATTTGTTTCGATAAATCTTGACGTTGCTCTCAGCGCCGAGGTCAAAGCGATGCCGTTTGCGGCAGAACGAAGGGGACATCGCGTGCCGGCGCGATGCCGACCCGCATCCGGCATCCGAAGACCGCTTCCATGGTCTCGTCGGTGAGGACCTCCTTCGGGGTGCCGAGGGCGCGGATGCGGCCGGCCTTCATCATCACCATCTGGTCGGCAAACATTGCGGTCAGGTTGAGGTCGTGCATCACCGCGATGACGCCGCCGCCGCCTTCGCAGAATTGGCGCGCCAGCTGCATGATGGTCAGCTGGTGGCGGATGTCGAGGCTCGAGACCGGCTCGTCGAGCAGGAGGTAACGAGGCTCGCCGTCGCCGACCGGCGCGGCGATCTGGCAAAGCACGCGGGCAAGCTGGACGCGCTGCTGCTCGCCGCCCGAAAGCTCCTCGTAAAGGCGGCCGGAAAAGCCGGCGAGGTCGACGGCTTCCAGCGCCTCATCGACGGTGCGGCCACTGCCGGCGATATCGGCACCGCCGGTTGACAGACCCAGACCAACGATCTCCCGGACCGTGAACGGAAAGGAGATGACCGTCGATTGCGGCAAGACGCCTCTTTTCAGGGCGAGTTCAAAGGGCTTCAGCCGGGCGATGTCATGATTGTTTATGGTCACCTTGCCCTTGGACAGGTGCAGCTCGCCGGAGATCGCCTTCAAGGTCGTCGTCTTGCCGGAGCCGTTCGGACCGACGATCGCCGTCATTCTCCCCGGAACGGCTTCGAACGAGACGCCGTGGAGCACGGGCCGGCCGGCGAGGCGGGCGGAGAGATCGGAGGCGCGGATCATCTTAGGTCAAAGTCCCATGTTCGAGCGCCCGCGGAGCAGAACCCACAGGAAGAACGGCGCCCCGACGAAGGCGGTGATGATGCCGATCGGCAGTTCGGCGGGGGAAACGATGGTGCGGGCCAGCATGTCGGCGAAGATCAGCATGGTGCCGCCGAGCAGCGCCGAAGCTGGCAGAAGGTAGCGGTGATCCGGGCCGATGACGAGCCGCAGCAGATGCGGCACGACGATGCCGACAAAGCCGATACCGCCGCTGACCGCCACAGATGCGCCGGTCGCCGCGGCGACGCTCAAAATGGCGATGTTCTTGAGGCGCTGCACTGGCACGCCCATGTGGAAGGCGGCCGCCTCGCCGAGGGTGATCGCGTTGAGGCCTCTCGCCAGGAAGGGGACGACACAGAGCGACAGGAGGATGATTGGCCCGGCGGTAAGGATTTTCGTCCAATTGGCGCCGGCCAGCGAACCAAGCCCCCAGAAGGTGAGATCGCGGAGCTGCTTGTCGTCGGCGACGAAGACGAGCACGCCCGTTACCGCGCTGGCGAGTGCGCCGAGCGCAATCCCGGCAAGCAGCATCGTCGCCACGGAGGTCTGACCGCTGCGTGTGGCGATGCGATAGAGGAGCATGGTCGTCGCAAGGCCGCCGCAAAAGGCGCCAAGCGGCAGCGCATAGAAGCCGAAGAGCGCAAAGACCGGCCCGAAGGTGGTGCTGCCGAGGACGATAAGCAGGACGGCGCCGAGGCTCGCCCCGGACGACACGCCGACCAGACCGGGGTCGGCCAGTGGATTGCGGAACAGTCCCTGCATGACGACGCCGGAAACGGCGAGCGCGGCGCCGACCAGCATGCCGAGCACGGCGCGCGGCAGGCGGATATCGAGGATGATGATGCGATCGCGCATGCTCAGGGCCTGGTCGCCGGACGCGCCACCGGCGAGCCATCGCAGGACATTGCCAAGCGAAGCGTCGGCGGCTCCCGTCATGATCGAGGTCGCGAAGGTCGCGGCGGCAAGCGCTGCGAGGGCGGCAATAAGTGTGCGCGCCAGACCGGAACGGTCGCCCTTCCGCCACGCATGCACGATCCTTGCAGCCAAGGCAGGCCCCCGCGCGCCGTCCATCGCCTCACTGCGAGGCATTGGTCTTCTTTCCATAGATTGCGGTGTTCAGTTCCCGGATCGCGCTTGCGGTGCGCGGGCCGAAACCGAGCAGATGCAAGCCATCCATGCGGACCAGTGCCTTGCTTTTCGCCGCCGGCGTCAGGCTGAGGGCGGGAAGGGCGAAGAGTTGGTCGGCACTCATCCCATGGGCGCCGCCCCGATCCATCATCAGAATGACGTCCGGCTTCGCCTCGACGATCGCCTCGTCGGTCAGCGGCTTGTAGCCGGGGAACTTCCCGGCGGCATTGACGGCGCCGGCAAGCTCGATGATGCCGCTTGCGGCCGTGCCGGTGCCCGACGCCATGATCTTGCCGTCCTGGGTGCTGAGGATGAAGAGAACCCGCTTGCGCTCGCTTTCCGGGCGTGCGGCGCTGTCGGCGAGTGCGTCGTCCAGATCCTGCTCGACGGATTTCACGAGCGCTTCGGCCTTGTCAGGCACGCCGAGAAAGGCGCCGACGGCGCGTATCTTGGCAAGGATGCCCGCCTTGTCATAGGTCTCGCCAATCGTCGTGAAGGGAATGTTCGCCTGCTTCAGCACGGCAAGCGCCTCGGGCGGGCCGCTGCCTTCGATGGCGACGATCGCCGCCGGGTTGACGGCGATGATGCCCTCTGGCGCCAACTGCCGCATATAGCCGACATTGGGGAGCTTCGCCGCCGCCTCGGGATAGGTGCTGGTCGAGTCGCGGCCGACGAGCCGGTTTTCTTCCCCGAGTGCATAGATGATCTCGGTGACCGCGCCGCCGATGGAAACGATCCGAGACGCGTCCGGCTTCCCGACCGTCTCGGCCATTGCGGGGCGCACGAGGGACGAGGAAACGGGCGCGAGCGCCGGCAGCAGAAAGGGCGTCGAGAGCGCGAAGGCGGCGAGCGCCCATTCCCAGCGGCGCAGGCGACGGAAGTCGAAGCGGTTCATCCCCTGTCTCCTCAGGCTGCGGCGATGCTGTCGAGGCGCGGCAGGCTCTCGACCAGGCTGCGCCACTCGGGTCTCTCGGCAAAGCCCTCCTTCCGCTGGCCGAAGAACTGAATGACCATCTCGCCCTTGGCATCGAGGGCTTCGAGCGAGGTCACATGGCCGTCCGAAGTCGGCTTGCGCACCGCCCAAAGCTCGGCAATGTGATCCGCGCGCAAATGCAGGTGGAAGGTCGGGTCCATGACGTTGAGCCACGGGCCCATGGAGGCGATATTCTTGACCGGGCCGGAGTGGATCTGGATGACGCCGCGATTGCCGACGAAGCACATGATGGGCAGCTCGGTCTCGGCACTGCCCCGCATCATCGTCTCGATGCCCCGCGCGTCGAGCTGCCAGGCCAGATCGTCGCCGACCGCATGCAAGGCTTGGCGCCGGCCGATTTTCAGATTGCGCAACATTCCGTGGAACTGATGGGTGTCGGTCAGCTTCGTCCAGTGCTCACGCAGCGCCTGCGTATCCACGGTGCCGGTCGCGTTGTCGCTCGCCGTTGCAGCGGATTCGGCAACAAATTGCTGCGACTGATCTTCGAGGCGGAAGTCCGCGACGATCCTGTCATAGGCTTCAAGATCAGACGTCGGGCGCAGGTGAACCTTGTGAACCGCATTCCCCCATTTGTCGAAGAACTGCAGGCTGCGGCGGATCTCGCCCTTGGCATCGGTCTTCGTGACGGCGAAGCCGTGCGCCCAGGCGGACGGGAAGACCCGCAGATCGATTTCCGATCCGAGAACCAGGCTCGCAGACGGACCTGTCTTGACGTTCTCGTAGATGCCGATTTTCTCGTGGACAGCGGATTCGTTGCGGGTGAGCGCCATGACCTCGCCCAGCTCCCTGGCGCGGCCCAGGAAACGATTGGCGTCGGCATCGATGCGGCTTGCCGTCAGGCCGCATTCCGCGGCGACGAGGGCGGCTTCGGAAATGCCGAGCTGGGCGGCTATGTCGCGCTCGCGCATCGTCGGGTTCGCCGCGCGGTAGGCGCGAATCTCGGAGGGAGTGGGGCGCGTGCTGTCGATCATCGTTGTCTCGCTATTTATTCAGAATCAGCTTGCCCTGCCGGGTGATCCGCATCCGGTAGATCGCGCCGTCATGGGAAATCAGGATCTCGCTGGCGCCGCGGAAGAGCTCGTGGCTTTCCACAATCGGCTGCGAGCGGGTGGTCGCGCTCGGCGCCGGCGAGGAGAGGGGGGTATCGGTGTCGTTCGGTGTCACAGTTTCGGCCAGTTCACGAGGGTGGAAGCGGGTCGATGTCCCCTGTTCGCTCGTGCATTTCCAATTAGTATCTTGACTGCATTACTCATATTTCATTAAGGACGCAATACCGGAGACTTGCAGTCAAGTTTAGTTTATCGCCTCCGTCGCTGGCTCAAGGCGGGCGGCTCGGATGCGGAGCATGGGTGGTGTTAATGATGGTCTGTCTTTCCCGTTTCGCTTCCTCGACCGCAGCGATGATCCTGTCGATCGCCGGGACGGCCGTGGCACAGGAGCCAACGGCCGTCGGCGGGCTGACGGTCGAGCTCAACGAGGTCGCGCCTTCCGAGAAGGGGTGCAAGCTGACCTTCGTCGCCGGCAACGGCCTGCAGCAATCGCTTTCCAAGGTCTCGTTCGAGTTCGTCCTCTTCGATCAGAAGGGCCTGGTCGAACGCATGGCCGTTCTCGATTTTCGCGACCTGCCTGCCGGCAAGACGAAGGTCCGTCAGTTCGACCTGCCGGGGACGAAATGCGAGGCGGTGAAGAGCCTGCTGATCAACGATGCACCGGCCTGTGTCGGTGAGGGCATCGACAAGGGCGCCTGCATGACGGGGCTCCAGACCGGCTCGAAGTCGGCAGTCGAACTCAAGGGCTGATTGCCCGATCACTGAGGTGCCGTTGGAAGGCAGACTTGGATGAAGCACATCGTGAAATGGACGGGCGCGGTCGGCCTCTCTCTGTTGGCGCATGCCGGCGGAGCGATGCTGCTGGAGCCTAGCAAAGACGACTTCCAGATGGCCGGCGGGGCGGCGACCGAAGTTACGCTGCTCGGCAACGCCTTCGAGGAGACGCTGCAAGCCGGCGACCTCTCGGACGTCGTAGAACCCACCGAAGACACGCCCGAGGAGGTGCAGCCGAGCGAGGTCCAGCCGACGGAGGAGATGGCGGAAGAGATCCCGCCGGCAATGCCAGAGAGCGTCTCCGAGCAGCCGACCGACATTGCGCCGACGGAGGCGGACGTCATCCTGCCGGCAGATCAAATGCCGGTGACCGAGGTCGCCGAGGCGCCGGTCACGGCCACTGTCGCGCCTGTGGAAACCGTGGTTCCGGAACAGAAGCCGGAGCCGGAAAAAATCGAAGAGAAGGTCGAGAAGCCGGAACCGAAGAAGGAGCCGGTGAAGAAGAAAAAAATCGTGCGCAAGAAGGCCGGCGAGCGCGGGGAGCAGGCGAATTCGCAGAGCAAGGGCCAGGCGGACGGCGTGGAGAATGCAAATGCGACCGCGGCCACCGGCGCGAGACAGAGTTCAGTGGCCCGGGAAGCGGGCAATGCCGCAGTCGACAACTACAAGGGGAAGGTCCAGCGCAAGCTGAACAGGGCCATGCGCTATCCGGCCGAAGCCAAGCGCCAAGGGCTGCGCGGCGTCGCGCAGGTGCGCTTTACCGTCACCTCCAGTGGCGGGCTCGCCGGCGTCAGTCTGGCAAGAAGCACGGGGTCGCCGATTCTCGACCAAGCTGCACTTGAGACCGTGCGACGCGCCGCACCCTTTCCGGCTATTCCTGCCGCGGCCCGACGTGACAGCTGGCAGTTCACCGTCCCCGTTGAATTCAAACGATAATTCCCCTGGGCACCACGCCGCAGAGGGCTTCGGCAGGCCGAAATTTAATACGATTACTGTACTCATGTTTATACTTTACTCAAACAGTCAAGTTTTATAAGTTGCCGCCGTCGCACAACCGAGCGGTGTGCCGAACGAATATTTGATGGCGGTCAGCGGAAGGTCCGCACGTCGCCCACAGAACGGAGAAAACGGATGCGCGGCAAGCGGCACCAGAACACAGGCAAGGGCGGCAAGGGAAAGGCGAGGGAGGAAACGCCTGCTGTGCAGCCGAACGGCGGCAAGGCAACGCTGGAGGGGTGGAGCTTCCTCTATGTCGGCGGCCGCGATTGCCAGGTCGCCCATTTGCGGGAGATCGCCAGTTCCTATGGCGCGGAACTCATCCATCACGACGGCGGTTTACGAGAGGCGGTATCGCGCATCGACCGGGTCCTTCCCTCGGTCGACTGCGTCTTCTGCCCCATCGACTGCATCAGCCACGATGCGTGTCTGCGCGTGAAGACCGGCTGCAAGAAGTGGGGCAAGGCCTTCGTGCCGCTGCGCAACGGCTCGAAATCGAGCCTGGAGCGGGCCCTTCAGGACCTGTCCGCCAGCGGCGACAACTGAACCTTTGATGAAAGCGACGGCGCATTTCACAGCCTGATGCGGTCACTCGGAGTATCGATGATGAACGACGAACGTCCCGATCAAATGATGATGATCGGTCTTCACAAGCTAGCCTCGCAGCTCGGCGAGGGTCTGGTGCCGGAGCTCTATGAAGTCCTGACGCGCCGCTCGCGCATGCTGGAGGACAACCCCAATGTGGCGGAATTTCCGGCCTGGCAGACCCGCCCTCTGGCCCGTGAACCGTTCGGGCTTGAACCATCGTCGAGCGCCGTTATCCTGCCGTTCCCGCGGAGCGAAGCCGGAGTCCCGGAAAAGAAGGCACGCGAAAGGTAGCCCCATGTTTGTCGCCATGAACCGTTTCCACGTCGCCATCGGTCAGGAAGAGGCATTCGAGGCCGTCTGGAAGGCACGGGATTCAAGCCTTTCGGACATGCCGGGCTTCATCGACTTCCATCTCTTGCGCGGCGAGAGCGTGCCGGAAGAGGGCTACACGCCGTTCATCTCGAAATCGAATTGGGAAAGCAGGGACGCCTTCGTCGCCTGGACGAAATCGGAAAACTTCCGGGCCGCGCACCGCAATGCCACCGACAATCGGGCCATGTATCTGGGCCGCCGAAGTTCGAAGGATATACGGTTGTCGAGGGCGCCTGAGCGTCTCTAATCGGCTTTGCGAGGCAGCAGCGCTCCGAGCGCCACTGCGAGCCATCCGGCCATCATCGTCACGCCGCCGAGCGGCGCCGACATTGGAAAAAGACCGTGGCCGGCGAAATGGCGCATGGTGAGGTCGGCGGCAAAGAGGGCTGTGCCGAGCGCGAGCAACAGCGCAGCAATCGCCGCCGTCCGGAAGTGCGACCATCCGGCATGAAGCGCGACCAGTGCCGGCGCATGGGCGAGGCACATGGCGGAGGCGCCGCCGATCAGCCGCGGATCTGTACCGTGCGAGGCGGCTGCAGCGGCGGCGACGCCGAAAACCCCCATCAGCCCGGCGATGAAAAGCACGCTTCCACGCATTCGTCGGTTCGGCATTAGACGTTCATTTCTTGTTCTGCATGTGATGGGCGAGCCGGGTGATCGGCTCGAGGATGATGTCGCGGAGTTGCGGGTGGGGGACGGTCTCCTCGAGAGCGCGGGTGAAGCAGAGTAGCCACTCGTCGCGTTCGGCCGGACCGATTTCGGCGATGAAATGCCGCCGGCGCAGCATCGGATGGCCGCGCTTCTCGACATAGATCGGCGGCCCGCCGAGCCAGCCGGTCAGATACTCGTAAAACTTTTCCTCGCTGCCGGAGAGGTCCGGCGGATGCACGGCGCGGCATCGAGCCGCCTCCGGCAGGCTGTCCATCAGCGCATAGAACCGACGCGTCAGGGCGCGAACCGCGGCATCGCCGCCGATCGCCTCGTAGAGCGTCGTGGTTTTCGTTTCCGTCATGAGCGTATCCTTGTCCGACTTCGTATCGCGGCGCCGCCCCGCGCACAACATCCGCACGTACCTTGCGGCGTTTCATCGCGTTGCCTCCCCTCGGTTGACAAAACCGTCCAGACGGTATCTTTATGGAGCATGACGAGCGCCTATCAGAGAAAGAAGCAGCCGGAGCGGGTTCGCCAGCAATTGCTGGATGTCGCGGCGCGGCTGTCGTTCGAAGAGGGGATCGCCGCCGTGACGCTCGATAAAGTGTCTCAGGCGGCTGGCGTCAGCAAGGGTGGGCTGCTGCACCACTTCCCCAACAAACTCGCCTTGCTGGACGGCCTGTTCGACGAACTGGTGGCTCGTTTCGACCGGGCGATCGAGGCGGCAATGGCCGATGATTCGGTGGACCGGGGACGTTTCACCCGCGCCTATCTCACTGTCTGTTTTGCGTTGGAAGAGGAAGGCAAGGACTGGCAGGTGCTGGCGATCGCTCTGCTGGCGGAGCCGCATCTGAAGGCGCGCTGGCGGGAATGGGTCGAGAGACGGTCGGCCGAGTTCGCCGCGACAGACAGCTCGCAGGATTGTCTTCTTGCCCGCTTCGCCGCTGACGGCGTCTGGCTGGCGGATCTCCTAGAGAGCCACGCCATCGAAGCATCCACGCGGGCGGCGCTGCTCCGGAAGCTCAAGGCGCTTTCGTTGCAGTGAGGCCGCCCGGAACGGGCTGACTTTTTTACACCAATCGATCGGAGACGTGCCGTGAACCCCGCAATGCTCTACACCGTCCTGGTGATCGCCATTGTCTTCGAAGTGCTCGGCACTTCGGCCATGCAGGCGGCGCAACATTTCACGCGGCTGGCGCCGACCGTGCTGATGGTGGTTTGCTATGCCGTCGCCTTCTTCTTCCTGTCCTACACGCTGCGCTATATTCCCGTCGGGATCGCCTATGCGCTGTGGAGCGGCCTCGGCATCGTGTTGATTTCGGCGGTCGGCTACATCACCTTCGGCCAGAAGCTCGACCTGGCGGCGATCCTCGGCCTGGCGCTGATCATCGCCGGCGTGCTGGTGCTCAATCTCTTCTCGAAGTCGACCTTTCACTGACGCCGTTGCCATCGCTTTGGCGGAGCGCTTCGCCCTACGGTGCGACGGTCGAACCAACGGTGTTTTCCACCGATTGGCCGAAGCGTCGCAGTTGCGCGTTGTAATTTTGTCGGGTGCGCGGATCGAAGATCATGATCGGCGTCGAGACGGCGACGCTTGCGGCGCTGCCGACGGTCTGGGCAGTGCCGAGCGCAACGGCGCCAACCCGTTCGCCGAGGCCGACATCGGAATCCGTCACGGTCTGGCCGGCAATCAGCCGGTTGCCGAGCAGCCGCACCACCTCCGGACTTTCGGCGAATTTGCCGTGGTTGAGGCGGTCGCCGCCCTTGAGGGCCGTCAGGTCGAGCACCGTGATGCCCGCCCGCTCTAGCTGGCTGCGATAGGGTTCCACTGAGGGATCGATCTGCCCGAGCCGGTCGATATTACCGGAAATCCGCCGCGAAACGGTCAGTGCCCGGTCGTCGCGGGAGACGAAGAGGGTGAATTTCGGCCGCGATTTGCCCATGGCCTGCATTTGCTTGGTGAAGACATCGACGTCGAGATCGGGCGAGGCGAGAATGACGTCGGTGATCTTGGGGGCGACGCGGCCGTCGCGGATCGCCATCTGCCGGAGCGCCTCGACGGTGAGCCACGACCCCATCGAGTGGGCCATCAGTGTGATCTCGCCGACGGAAGGGTTCTTCGAGGCTCGCTGCAGCAGCTCTTCCAGCGCGTCGCGCGAATAGTTGGTGCTTTCCTTGTCGTAGTTATAGTCGAAGATGCTGGCGCGCGACGGCCACGTGAAGATGACCGGCGCGACATCGGCGCCGGAATCGTGAACGATCTGGGCGTAGCGGTAGACGGCGTCCTCGAAGCGGTTGTTGAAGCCGTGGACGAAGATCAGCACGCGTCGGCTCTTCGGCAGATGGCCGTGAAGCCAGGCCTGCGTCTCCGCCCCGGGCTCCAGCGGTTTGACGCTGACGGTGGAGAAATCGCGGCTCGGATCGGCTGGCAATCTCTTCGGCCATTGGACCTGGCCGACCTTGCGGTTCTTCTCCGGGGGAATCGAGACGACGATTTCGGTCAGCGAGAGCTCCGGGGCGCGTTCGCCGGTGAAGAGGATGCCAGGATCATTCGACTGGGCGCGGGTGGTCGCCACGAGCAGGTCCACCTGCGAGGCCCCGGCGGCGGTGCCGGAGGGAGCAAGCACGCCGACCGGGCGCCCGCCGCAGCCGGCAAGGCAGAGCATCAGCCCCAGGCAAAGCAGGACGCGGTTCATCCGCGCAGCCAGGCTTGCATCAGCGATCGACGGCACCCCGAGCCCCTCATGAGCACAACTCGCGACCGGTCGTCATGACCGGCGACCATCGGACAGCAATGGCAGATTTTTGCTTGGCGCGACACCCCGCCTGAGATTTTTCTGATCGTCCCGCATGGTCTCCGCTCCATCCTGCCGCGGCGTGCATGCAAGTTTTCGCTACAATGCGCAGGCGGAGAATCCCCCGGATATTCATTGAAATGGCGGATATCTTTCAATAGCATCGCGCCTATCCTGACCGGGGTGCGGCGATAGCGGATGATCCATCCGATCTCCCTGAAATACCAAAGGAATAGAGGGAATGCAGGCGGTTTTCGACGGCCATAACGATGTGCTTTTGCGCCTCTGGCAGCATGCGCGCGGCGGGAGCGACCCGATAGCCGAATTCATCGAGGGAACCGACAAGGGCCATATCGACATGCCGCGCGCCAAGGCGGGCGGCCTCGCAGGCGGCCTATGCGCCATCTACATTCCATCGGGCGATCTGGTGCTCAGAACCCCGGACAAGAACGGCCACTACGTGACGCCGCTATCGGTGCCGCTCGACCGAATGCCGTCGCTCGCGACGGCGATCGAGCTGGCCGACATCGCGATGAGGCTCGACCGGGCGGGCGCCTGGCGGCTCTGCCGCTCGACCGCCGAGATCCGCGAGGCGATGGCCGATGGCATCTTTGCGGCCGTCCTGCATATGGAAGGCTGCGAGGCGATCGGGCCGGATCTCGCCGCACTCGAGACCTTCCATGCGGCCGGCTTGCGGTCGCTCGGACCGGTCTGGAGCCGCCACAATGTTTTCGGCCATGGCGTGCCCTTCGCCTATCCCTCGTCGCCCGACACGGGACCGGGTCTGACGGAAGCGGGATTTGAACTCATCCAGGCCTGCAACCGGCTCGGCATCCTGATCGATCTCGCCCATATCACCGAGAAAGGTTTCTGGGATGTGGCGGAAACCACCGATCAGCCGCTCGTCGCCAGCCATTCCAATGCCCACGCACTGACGCCGGTCGCCCGCAACCTGACCGATAGGCAGTTGGATGCCATCCGTGAGAGCCGCGGCCTGGTCGGCCTCAACTATGCGACGACCATGCTGCGCGCCGACGGGCAGGAAAATGCGGCCACGCCGCTTTCCGACATGGTGCGCCACATCGACTATATGGTCGAGCGTGTCGGCATCGACTGCGTCGCGCTCGGATCGGACTTCGACGGCGCGACGATACCCGAGGAAATCGCCGATGCCGCAGGCAATCAGAAGCTCGTTGCAGCGCTCAAGAGCGCCGGATATGGTGACCGCGAGCTCGAAAAAATATGCCGCGGCAACTGGCTTAGAGTTCTGGGACAGGCTTGGCACGAGGCTGCCTGAACCCATGAAGAAGAGCCCGGAAAGGGCTAGATAGAGGGAAGCGCAAAATGATGCATAAGCTCAATGGACGTTTTCGACTTCTGACTGCTTCCGCGGCGCTTGCGCTCGCGCTGGGTGCCGCCCTGCCGGCATTTGCCGAAACGCCGAAGGACACGCTGGTCGAGGGGTTCGCCTTCGATGACATCATCACCATGGATCCGGGCGAAGCCTTCGAGCTTTCGACCGCGGAAGTGACCAGCAACACCTACAGCCTGCTCGTCCGTCTCGACCTCAACGATACGTCCAAGGTGGTCGGCGACCTTGCGGAAAGCTGGACCGTTTCCGATGACGGCCTCACCTATACGTTCAAGCTGAAGCAGGGCATGAAGTTTGCGTCGGGAAATCCGATCACCGCCGAGGATGTCGCCTATTCCTTCGAGCGAGCCGTCAAGCTCGACAAGAGCCCGGCCTTCATCCTCACCCAGTTCGGCCTCAGCGGAGACAACGTCACGGAGAAGGCCAAGGCGGCGGATGAGCATACCTTCGTCTTCACCGTCGACCAGCCCTACGCACCGAGCTTCGTCTTGAACTGCCTGACCGCGACCGTCGCCTCGGTCGTCGACAAGAAGCTGGTGCTCGAACACGTCAAGTCCGTCGAACCGACCAAGGACTACAAGTACGACAACGATTTCGGCAATGAATGGCTGAAAACCGGCTACGCGGGCTCGGGCCCCTTCAAACTGCGCGAATGGCGGGCCAACGAAGTGGTCGTGCTGGAGCGTAACGACAATTACTACGGCGAGCCGGCCAAGCTCGCCCGGGTCATCTACCGGCACATGAAGGAAAGCTCCGGCCAGCGGCTGGCGCTCGAGGCCGGCGATATCGACGTTGCCCGCAATCTGGAGCCGGGCGACTACGAGGCGGTCGGGAAGAACGCCGATCTGGCGACGACCAGCGCGCCTAAGGGCACGGTCTATTACATCAGCCTCAACGAGAAGAACGAGACGCTCGCAAAGCCCGAGGTGCAGAAGGCCTTCAAATATCTGGTCGACTACGACGCGATCGGCGCCACGCTGATCAAGGGAATCGGCGAGATCCACCAGAGCTTCCTGCCGAAAGACGTGCTCGGTGCTCTGAACGAGAACCCCTATACATTCGACGTCGCCAAGGCGAAGGAACTGCTGGCCAAAGCCGGCTATCCGGACGGCTTCACCGTCACCATGGACGTGCGCAATACCCAGCCGGTCACCGGCATTGCCGAATCCTTCCAGCAGACGCTGGGGCAGGCCGGCGTCAAGCTCGAGATCATTCCGGGTGACGGTAAGCAGACGTTGACGAAGTACCGCGCCCGCAATCACGACATGTATATCGGCCAGTGGGGCATGGATTATTTCGATCCGCATTCAAATGCCGATACGTTCACCAACAATCCGGACAATTCCGATGCGGGTACGAACAAGACGCTCGCCTGGCGCAATGCCTGGGACGTTCCGGAACTGAGCAAGAAGACCAAGGAAGCACTCCTTGAGCGCGACAGCGCCAAGCGTGCGGAGATCTACAAGGAACTGCAGAAGAGCGTTCTCGACGACAGCCCCTTCGTAATCATCTTCCAGCAGACGGAGGTCGCCGGTCTTCGGGGTAACTTGAAGGGCTTCAAGCTCGGTCCGAGCTTCGACACCAACTACGTCTGGAACGTCTCCAAGGAATAGTCGAGAGGACCATTCCCTTGAGCATGAGCGATACAGTGCGAATGAGCGGGCGCCGGCGCGCCCGTTCCCGCAAGGCCGTTGCCACGGTGCTGCAGTTTGTCGTCGTCGTGGCGACCACCTATCTCGGTCTTCTTGCCGTCACCTTCTTCATCGGCCGCGTCATCCCGATCGACCCGGCGCTGGCTGTTCTCGGCGACCGGGCGCCGCAGCACCTGGTCGAACGGACCCGCGAGGCGATGGGCCTCAACCTGCCCCTCTACCAGCAGTTCCTTCTTTACTGCCGGCAGGCGCTCTCGGGCGATTTCGGCGTGTCGGTGCTGACAACCAATCCGGTGATGACCGACATCCGCCGCGTCTTCCCGGCGACGATCGAGCTTGCGACGCTTGGAACGCTGATCGGCGCCGCGATCGGCGTTCCTCTTGGTGTCCTTGCCGCCGTCAAACGCGGCAGCATTGCCGACCAGATCGTCCGCGTCATCGGGCTTGTTGGCTATTCCGTGCCAATCTTCTGGCTGGCGCTGCTCGCACTCCTCGTCTTCTACGCGCGGCTGAAATGGGTCGCCTATCCCGGCCGTATCGACGTGGTCTACGAATATACGTTCTCGCCGATCACCGGCCTCTATCTCGTCGATGCGCTCTGGCAGCGGCAATGGGATGTGCTGCGCGACGTCTTCCGGCACATCATCCTGCCGGCCTCGCTGCTCGGCTATTTTTCGCTCGCTTATATCAGCCGGATGACCCGCAGCTTCATGCTGAACGAGCTGCAGCAGGAGTATATTGTCGCGGCTCGGGCCAAGGGGCTTTCCGACGCACGGATCATCTGGGGCCATGCGCTGCGCAATGCCGCCGTGCCCCTCGTCACGGTGATCGCGCTTTCCTATGCCAGCCTGCTCGAGGGGTCGGTGCTGACCGAGACCGTCTTCGCCTGGCCGGGGCTCGGCCTCTACATCACCAATTCACTGCAGAATGCCGACATGAACGCCGTTCTCGGCGGCACAATCATCATCGGTTCGGTCTTCATCGGCATCAATCTCCTGTCCGATCTGCTTTACCGGACGCTTGACCCGAGGACGCGCGCCCGATGAGCCTTGCCACGCAAACTCGCCCGTTGACGCGCCGCGAATGGCTGCTTTCCGACCGGCCGCAGTCGCGGCTGCAGGCGCGCCTCGGCCGCGCCTACATGACCTGGCGCCGCTTCTCGGCGAACCGCCTCGCGGTGGTCGGCCTGCTCATTCTCCTGGGCCTCTGCATCGTCGCCGCATTCGCCGATCTCCTCGCGCCGCATTCCCCGGTCATCGGCAATCTCGCCGGCGCGCGGCTGCTGCCGCCGGGCAGCGAGGGTTATCTGCTTGGCACCGACGACCAGGGCCGGGACATCCTGTCGCGGCTGATCTACGGTTCGCGGCTGACGCTCGCCGTCGTGGTGCTCGTCGCGATCATCGCCGCACCGGTCGGCCTGGTCGTCGGCGCCGCCGCTGGCTATGCCGGCGGCTGGATCGATGCGATCCTGATGCGCATCACCGACATTTTCCTCGCCTTTCCGAAGCTCGTACTGGCGCTCGCATTCGTCGCGGCGCTTGGCCCCGGCATCGAAAACGCCGTGATCGCCATCGCGATCACCTCCTGGCCGCCCTATGCGCGCATTGCCCGCGCCGAGACGCTGACCGTGCGCAATTCCGACTACATCGCCGCCGTCCGATTGATGGGCGCCTCGCCGACGCGCATCGTCTTGCGGCACGTGATGCCGATGTGCATGTCGTCGCTGATCGTCCGCGTGACGCTCGACATGGCCGGCATCATCCTGACGGCGGCGGGCCTCGGCTTCCTCGGCCTCGGCGCACAGCCGCCGCTTCCCGAATGGGGCGCGATGATCGCCTCCGGCCGCCGCTTCATCCTCGATCAGTGGTGGGTCGCCACCATGCCGGGCATCGCCATCCTTGTCGTCAGCCTCGGCTTCAACCTGCTCGGCGACGGCCTGCGCGACGCGCTCGATCCGCGGGAGAGCGGCCAATGAGCGCCTTGCTGACTGTCGAAGACCTTCGCGTCCGGTTCCCGACCCGCACCGGTGTCGTCGAGGCGGTGCGCGGGGTCTCCTTCACGCTCGCACGCGAGCGCCTCGGCATCGTCGGCGAGAGCGGCTCCGGCAAATCGCAGACGGGCAGGGCGATCATGGGCCTTACGCCGCCGCATGCGGAAGTCACGGCGAAGCGGCTCGCCTTCGACGGTATCGACCTCCTCTCTGCGCCGCCGAAGCTTCGGCGCGATCTTCGCGGCAAGCGCATCGCCATGATCCTGCAGGATCCGAAATACTCGCTGAACCCGGTGATGAGCATCGGCCGGCAGATCGTCGAGACACTGCAACGCCACGAGAAGGTCGGCCGTGCGGAGGCGCGCAAGCGGGCACTCGACATGCTGGCGGCGGTGCAGATCCGCGATCCCGCCCGCGTCTTCGACCTTTATCCGCACGAGGTCTCTGGCGGCATGGGCCAGCGGGCGATGATCGCCATGATGCTCGTCGGCGGCCCGGAATTGCTGATTGCCGACGAGCCGACCTCGGCGCTCGACGTCACCGTGCAGCTTGAAGTGCTGTCGATTCTCGACCGGCTTGTGGCCGAGCGCGGCATGGGGCTGATCTTCGTCTCGCACGATTTGAGGCTGGTTTCGTCCTTCTGCGACCGGGTGCTCGTCATGTATGCCGGCAGGATCGTCGAGGAGATCGCCGCGTCCGACCTAGGCAACGCCAAGCATCCCTATACTCAGGGCCTTTTGAACTGCATGCCGGCGATCGGTACCGACCGCCATCCCTTGCCGGTTCTCGACCGCAAGCCGGAGTGGGCGCTATGACCGCGGCCGTCTCCGTCAAAGAGCTCAGCGTCGTCTATGACGACTTCCGCGCGCTCGACGCCGCGAGCGTCGAAGTCGAGGCCGGCGAATCCTTCGGGCTCGTCGGCGAGTCCGGTTCGGGCAAGTCGACGCTGCTGAGGGCGATCGCCGGCCTCGCGCCCGTCAGCGAAGGGACGATCCGGGTCGAGGGGCGCGAGCTTCGCGGCGCGCGCCGCGACAAGGCGTTCTACCGCGCCGTCCAGATGGTCTTTCAGGACCCCTACGGTTCGCTGCATCCGCGCCAGACCATCGACCGGCAGCTGGTGGAGCCGTTGGCGATCCACGGCATCGGTGACGGCGAACGCCGCATCCGGAAGGCGCTCGACGAAGTGGGCCTCGGCTCCGGCTTCCGCTTCCGCTACCCGCATCAGCTCTCCGGCGGCCAGCGCCAGCGCGTCGCCATCGCCCGGGCGCTGATCCTCGAGCCCTCGATCCTGCTGCTCGACGAGCCGACGTCGGCGCTCGATGCGTCGGTCCAGGCCGAGGTGCTGAACCTGCTCGAACAGGTGCGCCGCGACCGCAAGCTGACCTTCATCATGGTCAGCCACGACCTCGGCGTCGTCACCCATATGTGCGAGCGGCTGGCGGTGATGCAGGGCGGCCGTGTGGTCGAGCGGCTGACGTCAGCGGACCTCGTCGCCGGCCGCATTGCCGAGGACTATACGCGCAACCTGATGGTGGCGAGCAAGGGGTTTCGACGGAAGACGGCGTAAACTTCCGGTTGGCGATCCTCAGATACAGTAAAGCGGCGTCTCTGAGCTGCCGAGGCTAGAACCCCCCTCTGCCCTGCCGGGCATCTCCCCCACAAGGGTGGAGATCGGCAAGGGTCGACGCTTTCGCCGGTCGGCAACGCCGCAGATTGGGCTACGGGCTTATCGCGCCGCCTCTACTTCGCGATTAATGCTGTCGGAAAGTTGAAGCAGGGGCTTGGCGTCTTGCCAATCTCCAACCTTGTGGGGGAGATGCCCGGCAGGGCAGAGGGGGGTTATCCACACCCGCTTTCCCGCTCAGAGCAAGCCAAAACCCCGATCGCGCTCCGACATTTGCGTCACCTCGAGCGGCCAGGCGATGGCGAGGCGTGGATCGAGCGGATTGAGGCCGCCTTCGGCCTCCGGCGCATAGAATTTGTCGTGCAGGTAGAGAAGCTCGCAGTCTTCGGTCAGCGTCTGGAAGCCATGCGCGAAGCCGCCGGGGATCATCATCGAGCGGGCGTTTTCGGCACTCAGGATTTCGCCGTGCCATTGGAGATAGGTCGGTGAATCCGGCCTGATGTCGACGGCCACATCGAAGACGGCGCCGGAAAGACAGGAGACGAATTTCGTCTCGTCGTGCGGCGCCCGCTGGAAATGCATGCCGCGGATCGCCCCCTTGATGCGCGTCAAAGTGTGGTTGATCTGGGCGACGCAGCCGTCTGCGCCGAAATCGCGCAGCTCGTCACGGCAGAAGAAGCGCGAGAAGAAACCACGTTCGTCACCGGCCTTCTTTCGCTCGATCACGATCAGGTCCGGCAGAGGGGTCTGGATACGGTTGAAGCGCGACATAAGGGTCCTCGCGAGGTGGTGCTATTTCGTACCGCTTCTTGCACGATCAAGCGTTGACGCGGCAAGCGGTAACTGGAAAAGAGGGCGAACGACATTGGAGCCACCATGATCGACGTGCATCCGACGGCGAGGATCAGCCCGCTCAGCGACATCGAAGATTCCGTTCGCGGGACGCGGATCGTCGTCGGCGAGGCGTCGGTCATCGACAGCTTCGTCAAGATCAAGCCGGCCGGCGGCTCGGGCGACCTCACGATCGGCCGCTTCTGCTACGTCAATAGCGGCTGCGTCTTCTATACCGGCAACGGCATTCGGATCGCCGACAACGTGCTGATCGCCGCCAATTGCACCTTCGCCCCGGTCAATCACGGCTTCAAGGACAGGGATCGCCTAATCCGCGAACAGGGGTTCCAGCCGAGCCGCGGCGGCATTGTCGTCGAGGAGGATGTCTGGATCGGCGCGAATTCGGTGATCCTCGACGGCGCCATTCTCAGGAAAGGCTGCGTCATTGCCGCCGGCTCGATCGTCCGCCGCGAGGTCGACGCTTACACGATCTGCGGCGGCAATCCGCTGCGCCGGCTCGGCGAGAGGTCGTGATGTTCACGGTTCTCGGCGGTTCCGGCTTCATCGGGCGCAACCTGGTCCGCCGGTTGCGCGCGCTCGGACATGTCGTCGATGTCCCCGCCCGGGCCGACCTGCCGCTCGCCGGCAGGGATCTCGGCCATGTCATCTATGCCATCGGCCTGACCGCCGACTTTCGTACCCGGGCGTTCGACACGATCGAGGCGCATGTGTCGCTCGCGGCCGACGTCTTGCGCCACAACGCGTTTTCCTCCTTTCTCTATCTTTCCTCGACGCGGGTTTACGCGAACGGCCAGGATACGCGCGAGACTGCCCATCTGTCGGCGTCGCCGCTCAATCCCTCGGACCTCTACAATCTGTCGAAACTGACGGGGGAGGCGATCTGCCTTGCCTCCGGACGCGAGAATGTGCGGGTGGCTCGGCTGTCGAACGTCGTCGGCCCCGAGGAGGCACAGGCGGATACGTTCCTGGGGGCGCTCTGCCGAGAGGCGAAGGCGGGCCATATCCAGCTCCAGACGGCGCTCGATTCCGCAAAGGACTATATCTGGATTGACGATGCCGTCGATCTGTTGCTCCGCATCGCTGAGCAGGGGCGTCACACGGTCTACAACGCGGCAAGCGGCGGGCAGACCAGCCACGCGGACTGGTGCGCGGCAATTCAATCCCGCACGGGATGCACCGTTGCTGTAAACGACGAGGCGCCGACCGTTTCTCTTGCGCCGATCTCCAATGAACGGGTGATAGAGGAATTCGCTTTTGCCGCCACACCTGTGCTAGAGCGCATCTCTGAAATCCTGGGCATGAGCGGATCGGGGCCCGATACCGATCCGCGGCCTTCCACATGAAGACAGGACCTGACATGGACCCTATCGAACAATTCCGCTCCGAACGGGTGGCGACGATCGAAAGCTATGGCCGCGACGGCGATTTCCAGGCGCTCTCCGATCAGTGGCGCGAAGCCACCATGGCCAAGCGCTATGTCTATAATTTCGACTGGCTCGGCCGTCCGATCATCCAGTATCCGCAGGATATCGTGGCGATGCAGGAAATAATCTGGGCGACGCGTCCCGATCTGGTCATCGAAACCGGCATCGCCCATGGCGGCTCGCTAATCCTCAGCGCCTCGCTGCTTGCCATGCTCGACATGTGCGATGCCATCGAAGCGGGCGTTTCGTTGGATCCCAGCCAATCCAAGCGCAAGGTGATCGGCATCGACATCGACATACGCGCCCACAATCGCGAGGCGATCGAAAGCCACCCGATGGCGAGCCGCATTCAGATGTTCCAGGGTTCGGCCATCGACCCCGAGATCGTCGCACAGGTGCGCGAGGCCTCGGCTGGCTACAAGCGCGTCATGGTCTGCCTCGATTCCATGCATACCCACGCGCATGTGCTTGCTGAGCTCGAGGCCTATGCGCCCTTGGTGACGCCCGGCTGCTACTGCGTCGTGTTCGACACTTTGGTTGAGGACCTGCCGGCCGGCTTCTTCAGCGACCGTCCCTGGGACGTTGGCGACAACCCGAAGACTGCGGTGCATGAGTATCTGCAAACCCATCCGGAGTTCGAGATCGACAGGTCCGTTCAGAACAAGTTGATGGTCACGGTTGCCCCGGACGGGTTCCTGAAGCGGCTATAACCGTGCAGCGACGGGATCACCACAGCAATTGAAGAGGGGGCCGTTCGCGACAGCGACGGCCCCTTTTGCTTTCGGCCCCGCTGCGCCGAGCCGCCGGGTCAAATCACCCGCACTTCCGGGATGGCGACGACGAAGCGGCCGCCCCAGCTGCGAATATAGGCATGCGCATCGACGATCTCGTCGGTCAGGTTCCAGGGCAGGATGACCACGTAGTCGGGCTTCGCCGCCTCGAGCCTGGCCGGTTCGTAGATCGGAATATGGCTGCCCGGCGAGAGCTTGCCCTGTTTCAGGTCATTGCGGTCGACGATGAAGTCGATATCGGCCGAGGCCACGCCGCAAACATTGAGGAAAGTATTTCCCTTGGCGGCCGCGCCATAGGCTGCCACCCGCTTGCCCTCGCTCTTCGCCTTTTCCAGAAAGGCCCGAAAACCCGCGCAGACGGCGGCGATCCGTTTGCCGAAGGCGACGTAGGCCTCCATATCCGCAAGGCCGGCTTTGGCCTCGTCCGCCCGCACCTTCGCAAGCCCCTCGGTCGCAGCCCGTGTGCCGGTTGCCGGCTGGGCGAAGACGCGCAGCGAGCCTCCGTGGGTCGGCAATTCCTCGACGTCGAAGACCTTCAGGCCGCTGGCCTCGAATATGCGTTCGACGGCCACGAGCGAGAGATAGGAATAGTGCTCGTGATAGATCGTGTCGAACTGGATGCCCTCGATCAGGCGCAAGAGATGCGGGAACTCGAAGGTCGCGACGCCGTCCGGCTTCAGGAGGATCGCGAAGCCGCCGACGAAATCGGCGATATCCGGCACATGGGCGAGGACATTGTTGGCGGCCGTCAGGTCGGCGCGGATGCCGCGGCCGACGAGCTCGTTGGCGGTGTCGCGGCCGAAAAAGGCGACATGGGTCGGCACGTTGCGGCCTTCGGCGATCTTGGCGGCATTGCCGGCCGGCTCGACGCCGAGCACGGGTATCCCTTTGGCGGCGAAATATTGCAGCAGGTAGCCGTCATTCGAGGCAACCTCGACGACCTGCGACGTGCCTTCAAGGCCGAAGCGTTCGGTCATCTTTTCGGCATAGCGCCGCGCGTGGTCCAGCCAACTCGTCGAGAAGGACGAAAGATAGTGATAATCGGCGTTGAAGATCTCGTCCGCCGGCACCGTTTCGGTGGTCTGGACGAGCAGACATTCCGAACAGACCATCACCTTCAAGGGGAAGGCTTTTTCCCGCGCGATCGCTTCCTTGCTCGGCTCCAGAAACGAGTTCGACCAGGGTGTGACGCCGAGGTCGGCGACAACGGTTTCAAGCGGGCTCGAGCAGAAGCGGCAGGAGTGAGACATCAGCGGCCTTTCGTGAATGCGTCGATCTGATCAAGCGTCAGCGGCAGTGCGGCTTTGCCTTGGCGCCAGCCGTCGTACCAGCGGGCGGTCCATTCGATCGCCTGCCGCTGGGTAAACCGGGCGCGCCAGCCGAGGCTTTCGCCGGCAAGCGCCGGGTCGAGGCCGAGCGTCTGCATCTCGCGGGGTTGCTTTTGCGACGAGACGTCGTCCCATTCGGGTTCAAGCCCCATGGCCGCCTGGATGGCGTTCGCCACATCGCGCACGGGGATCTGCGGTTCGGCGGGCGAGGGGCCGAAGTTCAGGGCATCGACCGCGCTCGCGCCATTATAGATCGCTTCGGCGAAGAGGAAGTAACCGTTCAGGCAATCGAGTACGTGCTGCCAGGGGCGCGTCGCGAGCGGGCTGCGGATATTGAGCCTGGTGCCGGAAAGGGCGGCGCGGACGATATCCGGCACCAGCCGATCGGCCGAAAAATCGCCGCCGCCGATCACGTTGCCGCCCCGCGCCGTGGCGATGCGGATGCCGCGCTCTTGGAGAAAGGCGCTGCGCCAGGTCGCGACCGCCACCTCGCAGGCTGCCTTGGAGCCGGAATAGGGGTCGTGTCCGCCGAGCGTATCGCTCTCCCGGAAGTGCCTGCCGCTCTCGTCGTTGCGGTAGACCTTGTCGGTGGTCACAACGAGGATCGCCTTCACCGAGGGAACGTCACGCGCCGCCTCAAGCAGCCGGATCGTGCCCATGACATTGACGGCGAAGGTCTCGGCGGGCGTCGCATAGCTCTCGCGCACCAGCGGCTGGGCCGCCATGTGCAGGATGATCTCCGGCTCGCTCTTGCGCAGGACGGCGGCAAGCGCCTCGCCGTCGCGGACGTCGCCGAACTGCCCGTCCGGCAGCCCGTCCGCATGGAGAAGCGCATGCAGCGACGGGTCGGAAGCGGGCGGCAGGGCGTAGCCGGTGACCGCTGCGCCCATCTTCTTGAGCCACAGGCCGGCCCAGCTGCCTTTAAACCCGGTATGACCGGTCAGCAGGACGCGCTTTCCCTTCCAGAAATCCGGATCGGGCAGGCGGCTCATGACCAGAGCTTCCAGGGGGCGCGGTTCTGCTGCCAGAGCTCCTCGAGCTGGTTCTTGTCGCGCAGCGTATCCATCGGACGCCAGAAGCCGTCATGCGGGAAGGCCATCAGCTGGCCGTCGCGCGCCAGCGCCTCGAGCGGCGCGCTCTCGAACGCCACGTGATCGCCATCGATGCGGTCGAGCACGGCGCGGTTGAGCACGAAGAAGCCGCCATTGATCCGGCCGTTGTCGCCCGCCGGCTTCTCGATGAAGCTCTGCACCTTGCCGGAGTCGATCGCCAGCGCGCCGTAGCGTCCCGGCGGCACGACGCTGGTGACGGTCGCCTCGCGGCCATGCCGAAGGTGGAAATCGGTGAGCGCCCGGATGTCGATGTCGGCGACCCCGTCACCATAGGTGAGGCAGAACGTGTCGCCGAGATATTCGCCGACGCGCTTCAGGCGCCCGCCGGTCATGGATTCCGCCCCGGTATCGACGAGCGTCACCCGCCAGGGCTCGGCCTTGCTCGAATGGTAGATCGTCTCGCCCGTGGCCATGTCGAAGGTGACGTCGGACAAGTGCAGGATGTAATTGGAGAAATACTCCTTGATCATGTAGCCGCGGTAGCCGAGGCAGATCACGAAATCGGTAAAGCCGTAATGGCTATAGATCTTCATGATGTGCCAGAGGATCGGCCGACCGCCGATCTCGATCATCGGCTTGGGCCTCAGGTGACTTTCCTCGGAGATGCGGGTGCCGTATCCGCCGGCGAGAATGACGACCTTCATGCCCTAACCTGCCTCTACCCAATCTGCCGCCCTTATGGCCGGCGTTCCGGCGGTTCATTGGAGCATTTTCAGCCTGATTGCAACAATTGCGGTGCCGGAACCGGGTTGGTCGGCTCTGCCGGCTAACCCGAAATGAGTATGCCGCCCGGCGGGCGGCGTCGCTTGCCGGGTGCCCGGCAAAGGCGCAGAATGCCGCGCGCTGGGGCATGGTTCACCGAGGGAGGATCGAATCATGAATGATATGAGCCTCACCAATCTGCAGGCAGGAAAGACAAGCATTAGCGCCGCGGCCGTCGAGGTCCTTGCGGGGCGGCTGCGCGGCCGCGTGCTGGACGGGCGCAACCCGGCCTATGACGAGGCGCGCACCGTCTGGAACGCGATGATCGACCGCAGGCCCGGCCTGATCGTGCAGGCGGCCGGCGCCTCCGACGTCATCAATGCGGTTCGCTTCGCGGCGGAGAACCAGCTGCTCCTCTCCGTCCGCGGCGGCGGTCACAATATCGCCGGCAATGCGGTTTGCGACGGTGGACTGATGATCGACCTCTCGCCGATGAAATCGGTGCGCGTCGACCAGACGACGAAGCGCGCCTGGGTCGAGCCAGGCGCGACGCTTGCCGACGTCGACAAGGAAACCCAGGCCTTCCGCCTGGTGCTGCCGACCGGCATCAACTCGACCACCGGCATCGCCGGCCTGACGCTCGGGGGAGGCTTCGGCTGGACCACGCGCAAATTCGGATTGACGATCGACAATCTCGTTTCGGTCGATGTGGTGACCGCCAATGGCGAGCTGCTGCGCGCCAGCCAGACGGAACACCGCGATCTCTTCTGGGCATTGCGGGGAGGTGGCGGCAATTTCGGCGTCGTCACGGCCTTCGAATTCGCGCTCAACGAACTCGGCCCGGACGTTGTCGCGGGGCTGGTCGTGCATCCCTTCGCCGATGCCGAAAACGTCCTCAGGCAGTATCGGCAGGCCCTGGAAAACGCTCCGGACGAGCTCACCTGCTGGGTGGTGATGCGGCAGGCGCCGCCGCTGCCCTTCCTGCCCGAGGAATGGCATGGGAAGGAGATCCTCGCGCTCGCGATGTGCTATTGCGGCGATCCCGAAGCAGGCGAGAAGCCAACCGCGGAGTTGCGTTCCATCGGCGAGCCGATCGCCGATGTCGTCGGTCCCGTTCCCTTCGTCGCCTGGCAGCAGGCCTTCGATCCGCTGCTTTCGCCCGGCGCCCGCAACTACTGGAAGAGCCATGACTTCATGGAGCTTTCCGACCAGACGATCGGCATCCTCACCGATGCGATCCGCCAATTGCCGGGGCCGGAATGCGAGATCTTCATCGCCCATATCGGCGGCGCCGCCGGCCGGGTTGCGGTGGAGGAGACCGCCTTTCCGCAGCGCAATTCACATTTCATCATGAACGTCCATGCCCGCTGGCGCGAACCCTCAATGGATCAGGCCTGCATCGCGTGGGCACGCCGGCTCTTCGAGGCGGCCAAGCCCCATGCAGCCGGCACGGCCTATATCAACTTCATGCCGGAGGACGAGGGCGACCGCGTCGAGGCGGCCTATGGCGGCAACTACCGTCGCCTCGTCGAGGTCAAGCGCCGCTACGATCCCCAAAACCTGTTCCGGATGAACCAGAACGTGCGGCCGAGCGAACTGGCCGGAGCGGCATGACCAAGGGTTACGCAAGCTGAAGGAGAGGCCGCATGGATGACCGATCGGTCCGTGACCTTTTTCGCCGCGCGGCCGATCACGCCGCGCGGTTTCGCGAGACGATCTCCGATCGCCGGCAAGGCCCTGAGGTCTCCTATCTCGGATCGCTTGATGCGTTCCGCGAAGCGGTTCCGGAGGAGGGGACAGCCGGCGCCGAGGTGATTGATACGCTTGCCGCCAAGGCGGAGCCCGGGCTTCACGTCATGACCGGCCCGCGCTTCTTCGGCTGGGTCATCGGCGGTTCGCATCCGGTCGGGGTCGCGGCCGACTGGTTGACCAGCGCCTGGGGCCAGAATGCCGGTAACCACCATGCCGCTCCAGCGGCCGCGGCAGCGGAAGCGGTCGCCGCGGGCTGGCTGCTCGACCTCCTCGCCCTGCCGCGGACATGTTCCGTCGGCTTCGTCACCGGGGCGACGGTGGCGAATTTCGTCTGCCTTGCCGCGGCGCGCGGCGAAGTCTTGCGGCGCGTCGGCTGGGACGCCGAGGCGCAGGGTCTCTTCGGCGCGCCGCCGATCACCGTGCTGATCGGCGACGACGCCCATGCGACGGTTTTCTCCGCACTCCAGTTTCTGGGCCTCGGAAACGACCGCGTCATTCGCCTGAAGACCGACGAATTCGGCCGGATCAGCGTATCGGATTTCGAGGACCAGTCGGCCAAGGTCACCGGCCCCGCAATCGTCATCCTCCAGGCCGGGCAGATCAACACCGGCGCCTTTGACGATTCCGCCGCTCTCATCCCCGTCGCCAGGCGAATCGGCGCCTGGGTCCATGTCGACGGCGCCTTCGGGCTCTGGGCCCGCGCCTGTCCGCCGAAGCGCGCGCTCGCTGACGGAGCCGATGAAGCCGACTCCTGGGCGACGGACGGCCATAAATGGCTGCAGACGCCCTATGATTGCGGCTACGCCATCATCCGCGACGAGGAGGCGCATCGCCGGGCGATGACGATCGCGGCGAGCTATCTGCCGCCGAGCCACGAAGGCGAACGCGACCCGAGCCATTTCGTGCCGGAATTGTCGCGCCGCGCCCGCGGCTTTGCTACCTGGGCGATGATCAGGCATCTCGGCCGAAGAGGCATCGCCGCCATGGTCGAGCGCCATTGCCGGGTCGCCCGCGCCATGGCCGAGCGGCTGAGCGGCGAAGAGGGCATCACCGTCCTGAATGAGATCGTGCTCAACCAGTTCATGCTCCGCTTCGGTGCGGGACGACCGGACGAGGAGGCCGACCGGCTGACGCAACAGACAATTGAAAGGCTGCAGGCCGACGGCGTCTGCTTTGCCGGCGGCGCCAGCTGGCGCGGACGAAAGGTGATGCGTGTCTCGGTCATCACATGGCTGACCTACGACAGCGCTGGAGACACGGCCGCGGACGCGATCATCGCCGCCTGGAGGGCTGTCAGAACGACCGGCGAACGCGCCGGCTCGTGACCGCGGCATCTAGGCATCCACATTCCCGCGCCAGCGGAAGGATCCAGCGGCGTCGAACGGATCGCGACCATAGCGGGGAACCTCTCTGCCGCGGCTGTGGTTATCAGCTTTTGGAACGGGCGCAGGACGACCGCGACGGCTTGGCCGTGCCAAGGCCGTCCAGGCCGCTTCACCCGGCCAGTTTGACTTTGATCGAACGGGAGGAGGAATTCCCATGTCACCGATGAGACCGCCAATCGCGGCCGCGCTTGCCGCGCTGATGATCGTCAGCCCTTTGAGCTTCGCCGCCGCGCAGACGCCCGCGCCCCCTCCGCCGGCGGCGCAAGCGCCCGATCAGGAACCGCCCGACCGGGATCAGGACACCCAGGCGGATCAGCCGGACATGCAGCGCGACGACGGTTGGCGCGACGGCAGGCGCGGCGAGCGCATGCGCGACCGGATGCGGCACGGCAACCGGATGCGGGCCGGAATGATGCACCGGCAGATGATGAAGATCATGTTCGCCATCACCGATGCGGACAATGACGGCGCGCTCTCCTTCGAGGAGATCAGCACCATCCACAAACGGATCTTCGACAAGGTGGACGTCAACCGCGACGGCAAGGCGACGCCTGAGGAAATCCAGGCCTACTTCCACAACTAGCGACCGTCCGCTACGTTCCTTGCTGCAGGGCCGGCCGTCACCGGCCCCAGGATGTTGCGAGGGCGGATGACGTCATTCAAGTTGAAGCGCGTCTACGAGGCGCCGGAAGCGTCGGACGGCACGCGCATCCTCGTCGACCGCCTCTGGCTGCGCGGCGTCGCCAAGGACAAGGGGCGGATCGACCTCTGGCTGAAGGACATCGCGCCCAGCGACGCGCTGCGCAAGCGCTTCCACGGAAAGCCGGAGGACTGGGAGGCGTTTTGCGAAGCCTATGCCAAGGAGCTCGAAGGCGAGGCGGCGCAGGCGGCGGTGAAAGAGCTGCGCGATCAGCTCAAGAAAGGGCCGGTGACGCTGCTCTATGCGGCGCGCGACGAGAGCCATAACAATGCGGTGGCGCTGAAGGCGTGGCTGGAGAGGGATCAGTAGGAAGCACGCGTTTGCGGTGATGCCGCCCGTGACGAGGTGAGCCAGACACCGAACAGTGTCACTGTCAGGCCAAGGAACATCAGCATCGAAAGTGGCTCGTCGAACATCAGCCATGCCCAGAGCATCGTCACCGGTGGGCTGAGATAGAGCACGCTACTGACCTCCGCGGCGGCGTAGAGTCGAAGGCTCATATAGTAGATGCCGTAGCAGAAGAAGGTCGAAAACAGCACCAGCCAAGCGATGCCACACTCGAAACGGCCGTCGAGAGGCGGCATCAGCTCACCATTCCATCCGGCGGCAGCCGCAAAGAGGACCGCTGCCGTCAGGCACTGGATGCACAGGGCTTGGTGGATGGGCATGTTGATCCTTCCCATTCGCTTCTGTACCACCGTTGCCAGTGCGAAAACCAGCATTGAGGCAACCGTCAGGACGTAGGCCCAGATCGGCGCCGTTCCGAGACTTACGCTGTCGGCCGAGGCGATAAGCACTCCGATCGCGCCGAGAGCCGTACCCGCCCATTGTCTTCCGCTCAATCGATGCCCCAGAACCGGCTGCGACAGGGCTGCAATGGCGAGAGGGACAAGATCCGATATCAGTGCCACAAGTCCCGTCGGCACCCGCTGGCCGATGGCAAGCGCAAACCCGCCCAGATAGAGGAACATCATCGCCACGCCGAACACCACCTGCTGGACCACGGCGCGTGCGCTGATCCGTGGTCCGATCAGGAGGGCGAATGGCAGTAAGATCAGTCCCGACATAAGGGTCCGCCAGAACAGGACCAGCATCACGTCGGCGTTCTCGCTGGCATAGCGGATTCCGAGGAAGCCGGAACTCCAGCTTGCGACGAGTGCTACTGCCATGATCGGCCATAGGAGGCGATGCGGTCGGGTCTGGAAAGCGCGCACTGTCATGGGGCCTCTGTAGATTTCAAGGAGCTCGCCCGTTGCGCCGGAAGCGCGTCGTGGGCGGTATTCCCGAGAGATCTATGTCAACGGCCATATTTCCGCACATGACAAATTTCGATGAGGCCATGAACAGGGCAAGAAATTCGGCATAAGAATTTGCCTTAATGCCGACTTTGCGTCAGAATTTGACACCTAGCTTCATTTGTGAATGGGGATCGTCATGGCTGGGGTGATGACGCGCCGTCTGGATGTCGACTCTTTGCGGGCGCTTGTCGCGATCGAGAAACACGGCGGTGTCACGCGCGCGGCCGAGGTTCTGGGCCTGTCGCAGTCTGCCGTCAGCCACAAGATCAGGCGATTGGAAACGAGCCTCGATTGCGAAATTCTCAGCCGGAAACCAAACGCGCCGATATTCACGACGGCTGGTCAGGACCTTCTGGTTTATGCGCGGCGCATTCTGGGCATCCATGATGAGGCAATTCTGAGCCTGTCGAAAAGTACCCTGCAGGGCAAGATCGCGCTTGGAATGACCGAGGATACGACCTGTACCGACCTGTCGCGCATCCTCGGCCGGTTTCGCCGGCTCCACCCGGAGGTGACGGTCCGCACGCAAGTGCGCATGAGCCTCACCCTGCAGGCACTGCTTGCCGAAGGGGCGCTCGATGCCGCCATCATCCAGGTGTTCCAGCACGAGGTCCGGCCGACCGATCTCCTGCTCTTCCGCGAGACCCTGCATTGGGTCAAATCGCCCGAGCTGACCTTGCCCAAGGGCGGGGCAATCCCGTTCCTTTCCTTCGATGACAACTGCTTCTATCGGCGCTGGGGCATCGACCTCGGGCAGGACGAGGGAACGGTGTTCGAGACGGTGTTCGAATGCTCAAGCGCGGCGGGGATCACCGCGGCCGTCACCTCGGGGCTCGGCGTCGCGCTTCTAAGTCAGCGGCACCTCAGAGCCGACATGGAGATCATCGACAAGGACTTTCCCAAGCCCCCGGATCTCGCCTACGTGGTCCGGCGCGCCCGCAAGCCGCGGAACACGGCACTGGAAACGTTGGTAAGGGAGATTGAGGCAGAAGTCAGCCGTTATGGGAGGCTGCAAATTGCGGTGTGAGAGGTTTCATGGTGTCGCCGGAGTGGGGATGGACGGCCACCCTCGGATCTCTCGCGGGGATCGGATGGCATCACTCCGGTTGAAGTGCGACAACGAGGCGTCGGAGGCGGGGACGGGACGCGCATCTCGTCGACCGGCTATGGCCGCGCGACATCCATCCGGCCTTATTTCAACGAAAGAACCACCGGTCCCGCGACCGGGTCGGTCACGCCCAATCCGCCGCCCAGGTCCTCGAGCGACTCGCGGAAGCTGTCGAGCGTGGCGATCATCTGAGGCCGACTGGAGGCCAACGCCTCCATGCTCTCCCACTCGACGATGATGCAGTAGCGCCCTTCACCGGTCTTGACGATGTTGGCGTGCCGCATGCCCGGCCAGCTCGCCGCGATGTTTCGGTGCGCGTCGAGGAAGCCGTCCTCCATGCCGGGCTTTACCTTGAAACGAACGACGTTGAACGCGGTCATGATTGCCTCGGTGGGTGAGTGAGACTGCAAGAGGAGCCGGTATGTACTGGGGGTGATAGTCTCGGATCGACTCCGGTGCCTGCTTCACAATAGCGTAACTCAGGGAGGCGAATAGTGCAAAAAGCGAACCAAGTGCATTTGCAGATTAAGAATGGAGGTCGCCTGATTTGGCGAAGGCTACGGTTTCAACAAGCCCCATAATCGCACTCCAGCGCAGTGTAATGCTCGGACAGTGTGGTATCGCGGTTCCGCTGTAAAGATGCGACTGGAACCTATGCCGGCGAACCGGAGCATGGGCAACACTTCTCGCTTGCGCGGGAGGAGTTGACGCCGTGGAGAGCGACTTCGGTGATGGAGGAACCCTCGATTTGTCGCCCAGCTGGGCGACGTGTGCCGGGAGTTCGCCATCTCGCGCTAGACCGGCTACGAGATCTTCAACCGCTGCAAGACTGACGGCCTGGATGATCGGTGGCGCGTGCTGGCGCACTGGGTGGGAGACAGGAAAACTGGCGCACCCGACAGGCGTATTCGGGCGTCATGGCCCTGAGCTTCAGGAGGAAGAATAAGTCAATGAGTAGAAGGCCTTAGGCGTCTCCTGAAGTGGATGTATCAAAGACTGTGTGTACCAGCCCTTGTGCCGATCGGTGTACCTGCCGCTGTAGGTGATGACAAGAGCTCAAGGCTCATAGACGAGAGTTCAGCGTCTCAGGCTGGTTCATTCCGCGTTCTCGCAGGTTCGGACGGTTGGCTAAATGTTCCGGTATGTTCGCTGCAACCCGGCATCCTTGGACAAACACGCAGCGCGGGTACTTGTAGGCTTTCACCTTCAACCATTCTTCGTATAGTGGGACAGCAATGCGGTACGAGGGGCGAGGAATGGTAGTCGGGGAAGATCGGCCGGAGAGTGATGTCTTGGACGTATACCAAGCGTTTTCAATCGCGCGTGAGTGGATCGATAATACGATTGAACAGCCCTCGGTCCTCGGTCACTCACAGACCCGGTGGCTGATGGATGACCTTGGTAAGTTATGCGTTCACGAAACGATACGACATGGAGAAGGCGAGGGCCAGCTTTGTGCGCGCCTTGTTAGCGCATGGGATATCGTCCACAGCATCTGGTTTGCGCTCGCTCCGAGCTACGCGACCAGCTTTCGTTCCGATGAAGAGGAACAGGACCGAATAGACAAGGCGCGCCACGTGATTTGGCACCGCAGAGACCCATTGAAGGCATACCGGGAGGGATACAACAGTCCGTCTCAAACAAGCTTCCATCCCGAAGACTTTGCTCAAACAGTCGCGGATTATCTTGAGCAATCATGGCTCCGGCATCCGTTCATCGACTGGGTGATCGTGGATGCCACCGTTAGCCGTGAGCTGTGCAGTTATGGGGAGGAACTCAAGAAGCATTGGCTTCCTGGCCGCCGCGATTTCGTGGGGATGCATCATCGTTACTTCAAGGCCGCCGGCAACTTGGAGGTCATGAGCAAGTTCGACTGGAACGAAGCGTTCGAGCGATGGAATGCGTGGTTCTGGTGCGGACTTGGCCTCCCCGTAGGGGCGATCTGGGCGGCATTCCACTTTAACTACTCCGATCTCGGGTGGTGGATAGCGGGTATCTACGTGACCATCGTTCTCTTGGCTCTCACGCTGGGTGTCGTCCGGCTGCTCGGGAGGGTTCTCCGGTGGGCCAGAGGAAAGCCTGACCCCCGAGAGAGACCGTTCGAACTTTGGACAGAGATGTATGAAGTATGGAGAAGGCTTGAGGGTCCCGTTATCAACCCGCAACGAGTGCGAGATGCTATGCAGGCAACTACCGAACGAGGTGCGGTGTGGGACAGCGCGACGTGGTCTGTTATCGACCGCGTAATCGGTATAGACCCAGCCGTCTGGGTTCCTCATCCTCAGGGCAGATGAACGTTAAAGGAGCTTCATCTGCCTTGCTGCCGGGCGATGTGCCTTCACAGCGATAATGGCCCGATCCTTCTTAAGTCCATTCGAGGTTATCGTCTGGCGCTCACGAACATCGCAGACGAGATAGTCACCCTTTGAGAATGAAATCTCGCTGTTGGCTACTTGTTTCAGGAATTCGGCGTCCTCAATCGACACGCTGAAGGGTTCACCACCGTCCGTAACACGCCACTTGTTATCATCCTTGAAGCTGAGGGGGACGATCTGAAGGTTCATCTGCCGAACTTCGTCAAGTAGTTCTTCGTCAACCTGAGGCGGAACATCAAACGCAGCAAGATCGGCCTGTGTATATTGAACTTCTGGCTCCCCGGGCGTCTTGGTCGCAACGCTCTCGATACCGGTTTTTCAGTACAGAAATGAACTTTTTAGCTCCCTCCCTTACCGAGAGGTCTTCGGCCAGTTGGCGCGTTTTGTGTTGCGTGATGACGTAAGTGTCCCCGATTTGAACGGAAACCGCGTCTTGATCACGCTCTATCTTATCGGGCTTCCGGCCGTTCAAGAACTTCAGAAGTGCAAACAATCCCACGAACGGCGACCCGGCGAAGGCCACTGCCCGGAGGATCAAGTTTGTGAGGTCTTCGGCCGCTGCAATGCCGTCCTTATTTTCGGCGGCAAAGGTCAGATAACTTTGAAGCGCGTCTTTAAGTGCCTGAGCAACGGAGAGGTCGAGCTGTCCGTCTGGGACCAAGCCGATTGGCTGTCAGGCCGCGACATCACCGCTGATCACGACGAAGGCCCCCGGCTGGTGGACCGAAGGCCGACGAAAGCGCGAGATCGAGGGGGCCACCGGGGGAACTGCGCAGTTCCTTCTATCTGATCTGGGGTCAAATTATTTCGCACCAGAAATTCCGGCCCCCTCCAACCAGACCACGTCTTCGAGCCTCCATCGCTGCCATCAAGCGGGACAGGATCAAACCCTGATATGGCAGTGACGGAGGCGAGAGCATGCGCCTGATGGGAGGGGACGCCTGCCCAGATTGGGCACCTGAGCATTGGGCAGTCCGGTGCTAAAACGGCAGGTCCATATCGGGGTCGGACGGCTGCTGCGGCTCGAAGTCTTCGGGATCATCAACTTCGTTTCCGTCTTGATCACGTAGGGTGACCTGCAGCCCGTACTCCTCCAGCATCCGTACAGCCACGTCAGGCGTCATCCTGCCGAGGATGTGCCGGAACGCCTTGGCCGTGATCTCTGGCCGCTTGGCCAGCATTTTACCGAACTCATCACCGAGCCTGTCCACCATCTTCATCGCTTCGGCCTCCTGCCAACTGCTGTTGTACTCGCGATCATCTTCGCCTTGTCCGTGCTTCCACTCCTGATGGGCCTCATACCAGCTACGAATCTGCCTCGCCCTCACGCCGAGTTCACGCGCGGCTTTCCTCATGGTGTCAATCGTGCCCTTGGAGATTGTCGTGCGGGCGATCAACTGCGCCTTAGATAGCTTGCCGAGTTCGTCAGCATGAACCACGAGCTTCCACGCATAGTCGGCGCGTTCTTGATAGGTAAGCTGTAGATTGATCTGGTTGTTCGCCGTCTCAGCGAACCTGATGGCGTCATCTACCGTGCCCTTGAAGAACTTCACCGGCACAGGCGCTCTCCGGTTCCAACGCCGGAAGGCTTCGAGACGATGATGGCCGTCAATAACGATGACCGCTCCTCCACATCGCCAGACGCGGATAGGGTCAATCGTGCCGTGGATGGACAAGAGCTTCACGAGATCGCTCACATGGCGCTCGTTCACCGTGGTGTCCCTGATCTGGAATACCTGGGTGAGTTCCTTCAAGTCTCGTTGAGCGAGGTGAGTAGGCTCGACCTCCACCTGCTCAGTCTTCTTCTCGACGCGGCGAAGGGCCTCAAGCGCCGGTGCGAAGGGTTGTTTATGGATGTCAGTCGGCAGCGTTTCGCCACCTTGGTCTACCTGTGCGTCCATCTGGAACGTCCTCGTTTCGTTGGTCATGATGTTGTTCTTGTCGACTGCGTGCTCCCTCGGGTGGCCCTGAAAAAGACGATCTCCCCGAACCGTCAGGGGCAAGGAGACCGTAAGCAGGACCAACGAGGGATGTGATGAAGCTCATCACGCCGCACTCCCGACAGTCGGGTCGCCATGACGTGGCGGTGCGGTAGGCTGGCTACGCCAGTCTGAAGGGGGCTGACCGGGGCCAGCGGGGGACAGACGACTGCTCTCTATCCTAATGGTAGTGGCAATCGAGCGCTCGTTTCTATCCGTATGCTGGGGGCAATCGAGCGCCTGTCTTTATCTGTATGGGTGGGGTAATTAGAGGTTGGTGATTTCGCCCGTCACAACCGAGAACACCTACTGACTGGGTGGCGGTGGTCAGCTCACACGCCAATGCGGTTCTTTCTTTATAGTGGTGGCAATCGACCGACCATCCGTCCCCGCCTCTCCACGGTCGATACGTCGGTCAAAAAAGCAAAGCCCCCGCAGATCGATCAACGGGGGCCGTGAAGGTCACCTGATGGGGACTGGTCAAGCCGCGTTCGGTAGCTGATCGTCCAACGTCGGCCGGCGATTGATAAGGCCGCTTCTTCTCCAGCAGCCAGTGCCGGAACTCACCTGTCGGAAGCTCGAGCCATTGATGGCTATCATACGTGAACTCTCGGCTGTTGGTCTCGATGTAGAGATAGGACAGGCCGCAAGTCTCGATAGTGATCGGACGACGGAACACGGTGACTGAAATACGCATGTGAAAACCCGCTGAACGCGAAATGCAGGGCGCTTAGACCCACCAGTCACAGACCGGCCTTCTTTGTTGCGGCGTATCGACCGTGGAAGCGCTTCGACGACCTCGGATGATGTGCAGGAGCGGGGACGGTGAGCGGCGCTCTACTGGCCGGGACAAGCGGCTACTCCACCTGCCAAGCCTTCTCCATCGCCTTGGTCAACGCCTTAAGTTTCGCCAGCCGTCCCCCGTAAGTGCCTTCTCCGACACCGGCATTCAGATGGCCCAGTATGGCGTTTCTATCGACCGCGCTTACCTCGGCGATCACCAGCCTGTCGCTCATCCCGTGCCTGAGTGAATGGACAGTGTGCTTCTTGTCCTTGGTCTTCAGCCTGATCCACTTCATGAGCGTGGCGGAAGCAGTCGTCGGTCCAAGCTCACCGGCATAGCGGGGGAACAAGGATGAACCATCTCTCGTCAGTTTCAGCGCTTCCTCAGCAGCCCCTTTAGCATCGCCAACAATCGGCACTTCACGAGCAGACGACTTTTGGTCTTCAAGCGTCTCCCTTCGTGGGCCGCGATCTTCAGATGGGGCAGATGGCTCGATACATCAACGTCCTCTACCCTCAGGCCTGTGATCTCAGCGAGACGGCAGCCGGTGCCACGAAGTAGACGCCAGATCAGCCTGAGGTCGTCATTAGCACCTGCCTGGACGGCCTCACCTACGGCGATCTCGATAGCTTCAGGAAGCGGGTGTCGGGCCTCACTCTCTGCTTCGACAGACTTGGGAAGTTCGAGACCCGCGAAGGGGTTGCGAAGGGCAGGGTCTTTCTCCTTGATCCACAGAGACCAGATGCCCTTCAGCGTGTTCAGTTCGCGCTTGACCGAGGAAGGCTTGAGGCCTTTGGCCTTGATATAATGATCTCGAACCTGCTTGGCGTGGTCTCTCGTCCATTCAGAAAGGGCAGGGACGGTGGGGGCTAAGGCCTCCTCAGCAGCGCTAATGATCCTCTCGACCCTCAGCAGCTTCTTTCGGTATTCAAGATCGTTCCCGTGTAGGCGCTCCGATACGTAGAGCTTCTTGGCGTCCGAGAGCGTGGCCAGAGGTGGCTGTAGAGGGCGACCTTGGATAGCCGCTATCCTGATCGTGTCCTCCTCGTCGTCGATGATTGGACGGCCAGTCTCCTCGTCCTCAGGGTATCGAGCAGCGATCGTCTCAGCCACGATGGACGCATGGTCGGGATCATCGAGACCAAGGGCTTCGATCTCCTCCATCAGCTCGTGGTAGCGCTCCAGCTTGGTCACTGTCTCGAGACCAGACGCTCGACGCTGGGCCTTCTCATGCTCCCTGTGAGCGCGGGCAAGTGCCTTCTCAGCGGCGGCGTGGACAGCCGGATATTTCTTCAGCGCCTCCTCTCTGGTCCGTCCAAGTGAAGCCTTGATCTCGCCCTTACCGATGAAAGGCTTCAGTTCCGGCGAGACCCTTCGACGGTAATGGAAGGTGCTTCTATCGCGAGTTGGTTCTTGGACGTAGAGCAAAGTTAGCCCCATTGTGTGTCTCCCTGTGGACCGAGCGGTGTACCAGAGGAGCGCTTAAGAGCCTGCAAACATTGACTTTATTGGCCTATTAAGAAGCTGATGGCGCACCCGACAGGATTCGAACCTGTGACCTTTGGAATCGGAATCCAACACTCTATCCAGCTGAGCTACGGGTGCATCCGTTGGCGGCCAAGGCCGCCGAAGCAGGCTGTGAGCGGTTCTTAGCCTAGCTTGCGTGCCGCTTCAATGGCCAATTGCAAGAGAGTGTAGGGGAAATTCGATTTCCGCGCGGAAGCTGTGGTCGCGGTGCATCGCTCGGCGTGCGCCCGCCGTCCCAAGAAAAATGCCGCATCCCGGGGGATGCGGCATCGAGGCGTGAGCGGATTTCTCTGGCCGGAGCGGTGTTCGGGGTCGCGCTTCGGCCTGTCGGCCGCTCAATCCTCACGCCATCTGCATGGCGCCGGGGCCGGGGGTGGCTTTGGCCGGCACCTTGCCCATGATGATCATGCCGAGCACCTCGTCCTTGGTGACGTCCTCGGTGCGGGCGTGGCCGACGACCTGGCCGTTCTTCATCACCGAGACGCGGTCGGCGAGGTCGAAGACGTCGTGGATGTCGTGGCTGATCAGGAAGATGCCGATGCCCTCGCGCTTCAGCTGCTTGATGAGCTCGCAGACCTGCGCTGTCTCCTGGGGCCCAAGCGCCGCGGTCGGCTCGTCCATGATCAGGATGCGGGCGTTGAACAGGATGGCGCGGGCGATCGCCACCGACTGCCGCTGGCCGCCGGAGAGCGCCTTCACCGGCTCCTTGAAGCGCTGGAAGTTGGGGTTGAGGCGGCCCATCACCTCGCGCGCCTTCGCCTCCATCGCCACGTCGTCGAGCGTGCCCCAGGGGGTGCGCAGCTCCCGGCCGAGATAGAGGTTGGCGGCGGCATCGACATTGTCGGCGACGGCGAGCGTCTGGTAGATCGTCTCGATGCCGTATTTCTTGGCGTCGCGCGGGTTGCTGATGTCGGCCGGCTCACCGTTGATCAGGATCTCGCCGGCATCGCGCCGGTAGGCGCCGGCGAGAATCTTGATCAGCGTCGACTTGCCGGCGCCGTTATGGCCGAGAAGGGCGACGACCTCGCCGGGATAGAGGTCGACGGAGGCGTTGTCGACCGCGTGGATGCCGCCGAAGGAGATGGAAATGTTCTTCATTTCCACGAGCGGAGTGCGTTGTTCAGTCATTGTTCGAACTCCTGATTACTTGGCGCGGGCGCGGTAGACGGTGTCGAGCCAGACGGCGGTGACGAGCACCATGCCGACGACGATCCGCTGCAGCGGCGAGTCGATGCCGAGCAGCACCATGCCCGACTGCAGCGACTGCATGACGAGAGCGCCGAGCATGGCGCCGGCGATCGTGCCCATGCCGCCGGCAAGCGAGGTGCCGCCGATGACGGCCGCCGCGATCGTATAAAGCTCGTCGAGCTCGCCCTGCGCATTGGTGGCGGCGTTGAGGCGGGCCGTCGAGATCGCCGCGGCAACGGCGCAGAGCATGCCCATCAGCGCGAAAATCCGGACCGTGACCCAGCGGGTCTTGATGCCGGCGAGCTCGGCCGCTTCCGGGTTGCCGCCGAGCGCGAAAACGTAGCGGCCGAAGCGCAAGCGCGTCGAGATGAAGGTCATGATAATGCCGATCAGGATGGCGATCAGCACGGGAATGGCAATCCCGTGGGCAATGAAAAGGCCGCCGTCCGGCCAGGCGATGCCGTTGGCGTCGGCGTATTTGCGGGCGATGTTGACCGGCCAGCCGTAGTTATTGGCGATCGCCACTGCGCCGAGCACGAGGGCGCAGCCGACCGCCGACAGGAAATACTCGGCCCAGATCGGGCGACGCGGAAATCCGAAGCGTTTGCGCTGCCTGCGCGAGTGGATGATGCTGCCGACGATCGCGACGCAGGCGATGAGGCCGACGATCCAGCTCGCCGTCGCGCCGATCGAGCCCTCGGTGCCGCCGCCCATCAGGCGGAAGGTGGAATCCATCGGCGCCACGGTGCGGCCGCTCGTCACGAACCAGGTGGCGCCGCGCCAGACGAGCAGCCCGCCGAGCGTGACAATGAAGGACGGCACGTTGAGGAAGGCGATGATCACGCCGTGCAGCGCGCCGATCGCGGCGCCCAGCAACAGGCCGGCGAAGAGGGTGATGATCCACGTGGCCGGATGGTTGAAGCCGAGGAGCTGCGGCAAGAGCTCCGCCTGCAGCACGCCCATGATCATGCCGACGAAGCCGAGAATCGAGCCGACCGAGAGATCGATGTTGCGCGTGACGATGACCAGCACCATGCCGGTCGCCATGACGGCGATCGAGGCTGTCTGCACCGACAGGTTCCAGAGGTTGCGCGACGTCAGGAACAGGCCGCCGGACAGAAAATGGAAGCCGATCCAGATGATCAGCATCGCGCCGATCATGCCGAGCAGGCGCGTATCGATTTCGGTGGCGCGGAAGAAGCGCTTCACCGGGCTTTCCTCCGCGCTGCGGGTGCGGTTGAAATGTGCGGTATGTGTCGTATCGGCCATGGCCGCCGTCCCCCACTTGTTTTCATGCATTTGCCGGTCGTTTGCGCGGCGTGCCGCTATCATAGCACCGTGCGGCCAGACCATTCCGACCTCATGCAAACGCCGCAACGGGTTCCGTTGCGGCGTTTTGAGGTCACTTCAAACGTCCGTCCGTCACTTGCAGGCGGCGACGGAGTCGGCAGCCACGCCCTGGCAGGCGGCATCCTTGGAGATCCAGCCGGCGTCGATGACGACGTTCAGATTGTCCTTGGTGATCGCCATCGGTGCCAGGAAGACGGACTTCATGGCGACGCCCTTCGGTCCGCCGTTGAAGGTCTGAACGCCTTCGATCTCGTCCATCGTTTTGCCGCCGGCGAGTGCTGCGGCGATTTCTGCCGCCTTCTTGCCGAGCTCACGGGCGTCCTTCCAGACGGAGACGGTCTGCGTGCCGAGCGCCACGCGGTTGAGCGCCGCATGGTCGCCGTCCTGGCCCGAGACCGGAACGGAGCCGGCAAGGCCCTGGGCCGAAAGCGCTGCGATCGCGCCACCGGCGGTGCCGTCGTTGGAGGCGACGACCGCATCGACCTTGTTGTCGTTGGCGGTCAGGAACTGCTCCATGTTCTTCTGCGCATTTTCCGGCTTCCAGCCGTCCGTATAGGCTTCGCCGACATTCTTGACCTTGCCGGCGTCGACGGCTTCCTTCAGCACTTCCATCTGGCCGGCGAAGAGGAAGTCGGCGTTCGGATCGGAGGATGAGCCCTTGATGAAGACGAAATTGCCTTCCGGTTTCGCCTTGAACACTTCGCGGGCCTGCATGCGGCCGACTTCCTTGTTGTCGAAGGTGATGTAGAAGGCCGCCGGGTTCTCGATCAGGCGGTCGTAGCCGACGACCGGAATGCCTTCCGCGGTGGCCTTTTCGATTGCCGGGGCAATGGCATCGGAGTCCTGCGCAAGCACGATCAGCGCGTTGGCGCCCTGGGCGATCAGCGATTCGATGTCGGTGAGCTGCTTGGCGGCAGAGGACTGCGCGTCAGCGGAAATATATTTGTCGCCGGAGGCTTCGAGCGCTGCCTTGATGGCCGCCTCGTCGGTTTTCCAGCGCTCTTCCTGGAAGTTCGACCAGGAAACGCCGACGACGAGGTCCTTGGCGACCGCTGCGGAATGCATGGACGCGATGATGGCAGCCCCTGCCATCAGCTTCAAAATGGATTTCATTCTATCCTCCCAAGTGGCAGCGCCGCGCGCACGAACCTCCCGCACGCATCCCCGACGAGCCGTGAACTGCTGTCGCAAAGAGCGCTGCCACAGGTGCAAGGCTTTTTTCTCGACAGTCGAGAAAATAAATGTCAGAGTTTTGGAAGGCTGTCAACAAGGCCCGTAACGTCTTGTTTCGCCAGTCAACAGGTGCTTTGAGAGGGCATGTGATCGCGCAATCCGCCAAGCCCAGGGACGTGCAATGCTGACCAAAACGAGCACCGAAGCCGTGCGTCAGCAAAACACTGCGCTCGTCCTTTCTGCGCTTCGGCGAAAGGGCGCGCTGTCCCATACGGAGATTGCCGAGCAGACCGGCCTTGCCTCGGCGACGATCTCCGTCATCACCGCCGAACTGGAACGGTCGGGGACGATCGCCAAGACCGAGCAGCATGTTCAAGGGGGCAGGGGGCGGCCGCGCGTTCTCTTTGCGCAGCGGCGGGACTGCGGCTACGTGATCGTCGTGCGGATCTCCTCCGACATCGTTCAATATTCGCTGGCCGACTATGGCGGCGTGCTCCTCGATCGCTTCGAGGAGGCGCGAAGCCATGACGCCGGCGACGCGGTGGCTTTCGGCCAGGGTTTCCTGGCGGCGCTCGAGCGTCTGCTGCAGCGCTCGCGCATTGAGAAAGAGCGGGTGCTTGCCGTTTCGATCAGCAGCAAGGGGCTGGTGGCGGGCGACGGGGCGCGGCTCCTCTGGTCGCCGGTCTTCGGCCGCCAAGAACTCGATTTTTCGAAACTGCTCGGGCCCGATTGGCGGGCCCGGATCATGCTCAGCAACGAGACACTGCTCGTCGCCCAGGCGCTGGCGGCCAAGGCGGAAGAAAAGGGCGACGCCTTCAAGGGGCTGGCGGCCGTCTCACTCGGCCACAGCATCGGTCTCGGTCTTGCCCGAAGGGGGCGGTCGGGCGAACTCGACGTTTCCGCGCCGAATTTCGGGCACATGCTGCACGCCTCCTCCGCCGGCCTCTGCCGCTGCGGCTCCCATGGCTGCATCGAGGCCGCTGCCGGCTTCTACGGCATTCTGCGCGCCGCCTTCGAGGTGCCGTCCGACACGATTCCCGCGAAATTCGTGCCGCTTGCCGAAATGGACAAGATCGCCACCGGTGCGCGTCAGGGCCAGCGCATGCCCGGCTATGCCTTCCGCCAGGCCGGCATCGCGCTCGGCAACGGCATTTCGCGCATGCTGAGCCTCTACGAGCCGATGCCGATCTACGTCACGGGTCAGGGGACGCGCTATTTCGATCTGCTGCAAAAGGGGGTTGAGGAGGGGCTTGCGCAATCCTTGCAGGTTCGCCTCGAAGGCCTGCCGGAGATCACCGTCGTCGGCGACGAGCAGCGGCTTGTCTTCGCCGGCCATCTCGACCGGGCCTTGAGCGCCGTCGACAGCGACATCACCGCCGCCGGGCATGCCTAGGTCTTTCGAGACACCGCTAAACATTCCAGAGGCGAATTATCATACTGGTGCAATTTACAGTTATTTAGCGTCTGCTTGCCAAGCTGTTTCCGGGACGGGAGACGGCCATGTTCTCAGTAATTGCATGCATAAGCGATCGTCACGACTGGCGCCTGGTTGCGGTGGCGGCGATCGTCTGTCTGGCCGGCAGCGCGGCGACGATGCTGCTCTTGCAGCGCGCCGAGCGCAGCGAGGGCCTCCAGCGGCACCTCTGGACCGCAGCCTGCGCCTGTGCCTGCGGCGTCGGGGTCTGGTCGACGCATTTCATCGCTATGCTCGCCTATGATGGTGGCGTGCCTATTGCCTACGACGCCTGGGGTACGTTGTTTTCGGCGCTGGTCGCGGTGGTCGCCTCCGGGCTCGCCTTTGCGACCGCCCTTCTCGGCACGTCCCGCTACGCCTTCCCCGGCGCCGGCATTTTCCTCGGCCTCGGCATCGCCGCCATGCATGTAACGGGCATGCGCGCCGTCGAGACGCAGGCGCGCATCGAATTCGATCCGCAAATGGGTTTCGCCGCCGTCCTCTTCGGGCCGCTGATCGCCGGCTTTGCGCTCCATGCCTTTCAGGCTCTCGGCGGCGTGCGCAAGCTGGTCGTTCCGACGCTGCTGCTCGTGCTGGCGATATGCGTCCTGCACTTCACCTCGATGAGCGGCGTCACCCTGGTGCCCGATCCGAGCGCGGCGGCAGCGGACGCCTTCGATCCCGTCTGGCTCGCCGGCGGTGTCGTCGTGGCTTCGACGACGCTGATCCTCACGGCGCTGGGCGCGCTGTTCATCGATCGGCATTTGACCGACCTGCGCGGCCTCGCCAACGCCTCGCTCGAAGGGATGGTGATCGTCTGCAACGGCAGGATCATCGATGCGAACGAGCGGTTTGTCGGCCTCTGTGCCACAAAGTTGGCCGATCTCATCGGCAGAAGGCCTGAAGAGCTCTTCGCGCCACCGCAGGGGCGCGAAGCGCGCGAGCGCCAGATCGATGATGGTCCCGCGGAGGTCGAACTCCTCCGTGCCGACGGGTGGCATGTGCCGGTCGAGCACCTCTGCCGGACGATCGAATACCGCGGCCGGCAATCCGACGTGATCTTCGTGCGCGACCTCAGCGCCCGAAAGGAGGCCGAGCGGACCATCGAGCATCTCGCCCACCATGACGCGCTGACGGATCTTTCCAACCGCAGTTCCTTCGAGAGGCGGATGAACCAGGCTCTGGCGGTCGCCGCCGCGAGAAACGAACAGCTCGCGATCTTCTGTCTCGACCTCGACCGGTTCAAGGCCGTCAACGACATATTCGGCCATGGCGAAGGCGATCGGATCCTGCGCAAGGTTGCCGATATCCTGCGTGCCGCTGCGGGCGAGGCCGATTCGATCGCGCGGCTCGGCGGCGACGAATTCGCCATCCTGCAGACCGGCGCCGCGCAGCCGGAAGCGGCGCGGCAATTGTCGGACCGCATCCTCAGGCTCTTCGCCGAGGAGATGGATACCCACCGCGATCCGATGGCCGTCGGCGTCAGCATGGGCGTGGCGATCTACCCCGGCGACGGCGCGACGGCAGAGCGGCTCTGCAACAATGCCGATACGGCGCTCTACCGGGCCAAGCAGACGGGCAAGGGCATCGCCTGCTTCTTCGATGCGGAAATGGACGAGGCGGTGCGCTCGCGCCGTCAGATGGAGAGCGACCTCCGGCACGCGATCCTCAGGCATCAGCTGTTCCTCGAATACCAGCCGCTCGTCGATGTCCGTGACGATCGGGTGGTCGGATACGAGGCGCTGCTGCGCTGGAGACATCCGGAGCGCGGGCTTGTCGGGCCGAATGTCTTCATCCCGATCGCCGAGGAAAGCGGTTCGATCATCCAGATCGGCGAATGGGTGCTGGAACAGGCCTGCGCCGAAGCGGTCCGCTGGACGGAGCCGCTGCCGGTCTCCGTCAACATCTCGCCGGTCCAGTTCCTCGTGCCGAGCCTTTTCGACCAGATCGCCGGCATCCTGCGACGCACAGGCCTCGAGCCGCGGCGGCTGGAACTGGAACTCACCGAGGCGGCGCTGCTGCACAACCGGGAAGACGTGCTGGCGGCACTCGTGCGGCTTCGGCTGCTCGGCGTGCGGATCGTCATGGACGATTTCGGTACGGGACATTCGTCGCTCGCCAACCTGCAGACCTTCCCCTTCGACAAGCTGAAGATCGATTGCAGCTTCACGGCGGCGCTCGACAAGGACCCGGCCGCCCATGCGATCATCCGGGCGATCATCGCGCTCGGCCATAGTCTCGACCTGCCGGTCGTGACCGAGGGCGTCGAAACCGAGCGGCAGAAGCAGATCATCGTCGAGGAGGGGTGCCGGCAGGTTCAGGGGTTCCTCACCGGCCGGCCGGGACGTGCGCCGAGTGCCAGAGCGAATGTGTCATCGGACGCTCCAGTGCTCCGGTCAGTCGAGGCGTAGTCTGCCTGTTGCAGTCAAATGGGTTTCGACGGAGACTTTCTTTTCGCCCTCATTCCTGTGCTTGTCACAGGAATCCAGCAGCTCCGCGTCTGCGGCGCGGAGGAGTCTTACAGCCCAAGGACTTGGGCGGACTGGATTCCTGTGACAAGCACAGGAATGAGGGTGTGGAGGTGAAGCCATGCCGTACCGCAACCGAGGGGCGGCAGACGCTGTCGTGTAGTGCGCCGTCTGACACGGCGTCGCCAAAAAACAAAGGCCAGGAACGCCCGGCCTTTGTCCCTTCAGATTGCCTGAGCTTCAGGCGACGCTGATCTGGCGCTTTTCGGCGACAGAGCGGACGGCCGCATCGGCAAGGGCGAGGGCGGCAAGCCCGTCCTTGCCGGACGGGGTGATTTCCGCGCCTTTCTCGATCGCGGCGATGAAGCTTTCGATCTCGTTCGCATAGGCTTCGGTGTAGCGCGTCATGAAGAAATCGTGCAGCGGCGGGCGCGTATAGCCCTCGCCGGTGGCGATCTCGATCGAGACCGGTCGCTGGTTCTCGGCCGAAACGGCGCCCTTCGAGCCGTGCACCTCGATGCGCTGGTCGTAGCCATAGGTGGCGCGGCGCGAGTTGGAGATGACCGCCTGCTTGCCGGATGCCGTCTGCAGAATGACGGAGACGCTGTCATAGTCGCCCGCTTCGCCGATCGCCCTGTCGACGAGCACGGCGGCGGTCGCCGTCACCGAAACTGGCTCCTCGCCGAGCAGGAAGCGCGCCATGTCGAAATCATGGATGGTCATGTCGCGGAAGATGCCGCCCGAGCGCTTAATGTAATCGACGGGCGGGGCGCCCGGATCGCGCGAGGTGATCGTCACCATTTCGACGTCGCCGATAGTGCCGGCGTCGATCGCCTTGCGCACGGCCATGAAATGCGGGTCGAAGCGGCGGTTGAAGCCGACCATCAGCTTCGCCCCGGTTTCGGAGACCACCTCGAGGCAGGTCTTGACGCGATCGACGTCGAGGTCGACCGGCTTCTCGCAGAAGATCGCCTTGCCGGCCCGGGCGAAGCGCTCGATCAGGTCGGCATGGGTGTCGGTCGGCGTGCAGATGACGACGGCATCGATGTCGGAAGCGACCTCGATCGCCTCGATGGTGCGAACCTCGCAGCCATAGGCCCCGGCGATTGCCTCCGCCGCTGCCGGAAAGGCATCGGCAACCGCGACAAGGACGGCATCGGGATTGCCGCTGACGGCTTTCGCGTGAACCTTGCCGATCCGTCCGGCGCCCAGAAGACCAAATCTCACTGTCATCTTCGTCTCTCTCAAATTCCGGTTCCAGACCGGGTGGGTGCGCAATGATATTGACGCTCATCGCACAGAGGCGTTGCGGGCGCGATGGCGTCCGCGGGATTAGATCGATGAGAGGGGTAGCAGTCGTTCCTCCCACGCCGTCACGTCCGATCCAGCACCCTGCCTCGTTGCACACGGATCAAATCGGAATGAAACGGCCAACTCTTTCATTTTCAGAATGTTTATTCCATTCGCGGCGCTGGCGTCAAGCGGAGACGACGGCTGTCGATCCCGCCGTTCGTCTTCACGGCGCCCTTTTCCAACGCCGACAATTGCCGAACAATTTGTCCTTTAGTCGGTATCGATCCGAAGAATTTTGCGATAGACGGAGAGGCGAGGCGCTGAGTGTCGTCAGAGGCAATGTCATGATCAAATTCATCGATCCGGATCACCCGTTCTACCGGCCCCTGTGGATCCGCCTGCTTATCGTTGCCCTCTGTGTGGTGTGGACGGCTGTCGAGTTCTATGGCGGCCAGATGATGTGGGCGACGATCTTCCTCGTCGTGACCGCCTATGCCGGAGCGGCGCTGCTGATCTTCTACAAGCCGAAGCAGGCCGAGGAAAAAGGAACCGGCGTGGGTGAGGAGCCGAAGTAGCGGCTAGCTCACTGCTCGAGCCGTCGCGACGCTTCGTCGATCAACATGTTGGCAAGCTTCATGCGGATGGTGGCATTCGCCCGGAACTCCGGCGGCAGCCGGTCTGGATGGTTCATGGCGGCAAATCGGCGGCGCTTGGCGGCGAGCGTCAGCCCGGTCTCCCCTTCGCCGAGATCAAGTTCGGCCGCCACATCGGCGAGGCTCGTGCGCCGCAGGTGGTCGGGCATCACCGGCGGTTCTTCGCTGCGTTCGGCCGGCGCGAGGTCCATGTAGGCCCTCTCTACGGCGGCGAAGGGGGCGGTCGTCCGCGCCGGCGTCTCGACGACGAATGCCGGCGAACGGCCGAACGGCGATTGCGGGCGTTCGCGCGCCGTGTCTTCCCCGTCCGCCTCCGTGTCGTCCGGTAGCGCCTGCTCGGCCCTCAGGCGCTCGAGTACCGATTGAAACACCGACATGCCGAACATGGCGACTCCCGTGATCTGCCGCGCGCGAGGAGCGCGTGCGAGCCGAACGATCTTGCCGGTCGAGAATTATGCGGGGCTGATCACGTGCGGCTCTGCTTGAGGATCAGGTCGTAGAGCAGTTTCGCGCTCGGGGGGAGCGCCCGGCCCTCGGCGGTGATCAGGCCATAGGGCTTGATGCGGATCGGGAACTCAGTCGACAGGATCCGGATTTCGCCGGCCTGGGTGCCGTTGCCGGCGACGAGCTTCGCCACGTCGAGCGCGACCGGGGCGATGGCGTTGGTGTTGCGGACGATCGACAGGGTGAGGATGATCGAGGATGTGTTGATGACGGTCGAAGGCAGGCGCACGCCGGCCGAGATGAAACTGTCCTCGACGGCGCGGCGCAACAGCGTCCCCGGCGGCTGAAACACCCAGTCATAACCCGGCAGGTCGTCGGCGCCGGCGGAGGCGTGGTCGAGAAGCGGGTGGCCCTGGCGGACAATCAGACAGACCTCCTCGAAGCCGATTTCGACCAGGTTGAAGAGCCGGGGATTGAGGTCGTCCGGGATACGGCCGACGACGAAGTCGTGGCGTGCCGCAAGCAGCTCGCGCGTCAACACGTTGCTGTTGTCGATCTGTACATTGATCTCGATGCCGGGATAGGCCGTCGACACCTGGCGGATTGCAGGCACGGCGAGGTTGAGGGCGGGGCCGGTGACGGAGCCGAGCGACACCGAGCCGCCGCTCCCCGTCTTCAATTCGGTGATTTCGCGCGCGGCTTCGCGCAATTCGAGAAAGATCGTCCGTGCCCGCCGCGCGAGCGCTTCGCCGTAGCGGGTCAATTCGACTCCGCGGGCCACCCGCGCACAGATCGGGGCCTTCACGATCGCCTCGATTTCGGCGAGCATGCGCGAGGCGGCCGGCTGGGAGACGCCGAGCGATTCGGCCGCGGCGCTGATGCGGCGATGGTCGTCGATCGCCAGGACCAGCCGCAGGTGGTTGATCTTCAGTCCCGACCGGAAAAGGCCGGTGTCGAAGGACTCGCCGGCCGGGGTCGCGACGCTGGGCTTGCTGTCGAGGGTCATTGTTCGGCCCCGCTATTCAAGAGATTCATAAATCACACTCTTTAAGAGTCGTATATCAATTTTGATATGTATGCAAAGCGATATTGTATTTGACAGTTATGGCAATTGATTCCAGTTTCCACCCATGTGCGCCAGCGCATGCGGGAGTATGCTAAGACAGGGAGGACCTTCCTTTATCTTGAAACGCCGCCGGGGACGATCTCTCCGGGCAGGCGAATCGCTGCGCATATGACGGGGGCTCCGGCCGCCGGCTTCAACACTCAGGGAGAGATCTGATGAAACTGATTACTTCGCTTCTCGCCGCCGCGGCGATGTCCGTCGCAGCCTTCGCTGCGCCGGTATTTGCCCAGGACAAGGGCACGGTCGGCATTTCCATGCCGACGAAGACGTCGACCCGCTGGATTTCCGACGGCGAAACCATGGAGAAGCTGTTCAAGGAAGCCGGCTACACGCCGGACCTGCAGTTCGCCGACGACGACATTCCGAACCAGCTCGCGCAGATCGAGAACATGGTGACGAAGGGTGCGAAGGTTCTCGTCATCGCCGCCATCGACGGCACGACGCTCTCCGACATACTGCAGAAGGCAGCAGACGCCGGCGTCAAGGTCATCGCCTACGACCGGCTGATTCGCGACTCCGGCAACGTCGACTACTACGCCACCTTCGATAACTTCCAGGTCGGCGTGCTGCAGGCCACCTCGCTCGTCCAGGGCCTGAAGCTCGATGAAGCCAAGGAGCCGAAGAACGTCGAACTGTTCGGCGGTTCGCCGGACGACAACAACGCCTTCTTCTTCTATGACGGCGCGATGTCGGTTCTGCAGCCGCTGATCGACAGCGGCAAGATCGTCGTGAAGTCCGGCCAGATGGGCATGGACCAGGTCGGTACGTTGCGTTGGGACGGTGCTGTTGCCCAGTCGCGCATGGAAAACCTGCTCTCGTCCACTTACACCGATGCCAAGGTCGATGGCGTTCTGTCGCCCTATGACGGCCTGTCCATCGGTATCATCTCGGCCCTGAAGGGCGTTGGCTACGGCTCCGGCGACATGCCGATGCCGATCGTCACCGGCCAGGACGCGGAACTGCCGTCGGTCAAGTCGATCCTTGCCGGCGAACAGTACTCCACGGTCTTCAAGGACACCCGCGAACTCGCCAAGGTGACCGTCGGCATGGTCAATGCGATCATGGATGGCAAGGAGCCGGAAGTGAACGACACCAAGACCTATGAAAACGGCGTCAAGGTCGTTCCGTCCTACCTGCTGAAGCCGGTTTCGGTCGACAAGACCAACGCCAAGGACGTTCTCGTCGGCTCCGGCTACTACACGGAAGACCAGATCAACAACTGATCTTGCTCGAGGGGTCTGCGGCTGACCGCGGACCCTTTCGCCTGATGCGACGTGCATCCTTGCAGACGCATAATAGTCGCTGTGATAATTTGAACTGCTCATGGGGACCCCGGATCCTAACCGATCCGGGGGCCGTGCAGCGGGTGGAAGCCAGCAGTCTCTCGCAGATTGCCGCTGGAATAGCTGAATATGGACAATATCATTCTTGAAATGCGGGGCATCACGAAGACGTTCCCGGGCGTCAAGGCGCTGGACAATGTTTCGTTCAAGGTCCGCGAGGGCGAGATTCATGCCCTGGTCGGCGAAAACGGTGCCGGCAAGTCGACCCTGATGAAGGTGCTGAGCGGCGTCTATCCCGCCGGCACATATGAGGGCGAGATCCATTATGACGGCGAGGAGCGCCGCTTCAGCACGATCGCCGACAGCGAAGAACTCGGCATCATCATCATCCATCAGGAACTGGCGCTCGTTCCGCTGCTGTCGATCGCCGAGAATATCTTCCTCGGCAACGAGATCGCCAACAAGGGCGTCATCCATTGGCCGCAGACCTTCTCCCGGACGCAGGAACTGCTCAAGAAGGTCGGCCTCACAGAATCGCCGGCGACGCTGATCACCGATATCGGCGTCGGAAAGCAGCAGCTGGTGGAGATCGCCAAGGCGCTTTCCAAGAAGGTCCGGCTGCTGATCCTCGACGAACCGACCGCATCCCTCAACGAAACCGATTCCGACGCGCTTCTGAAGCTGCTCATGGAGTTTCGCAACCAGGGCATGACGTCGATCATCATCTCGCACAAGCTGAACGAGATCAAAAAGGTCGCCGATCAGATCACCATCCTGCGCGACGGCGGTACGGTGGAGACGCTCGACTGTCACAAGGAAGACATCAGCGAGGACCGGATCATCAAGGGGATGGTCGGGCGGGCGATGGAAGACCGCTACCCGCCGCGCGAACCGAAGATCGGCGACACGCTGCTCGAGGTGAAGAACTGGAACGTTTACCACCAGCACCACCGCGACCGGCAGTTCCTGCACGATGTCAGCTTCAAGGTGCGCGCCGGCGAGGTCGTCGGCATCGCCGGCCTGATGGGCGCCGGCCGCACCGAGACGGCGATGAGCATCTTCGGCAAGTCCTGGGGCCACAAGATCACCGGCGAGGTGACGATGCGCGGCCAGCCGGTGGATGTCAGCACGATTCCGCGGGCGATCAAGGCGGGCCTTGCCTATGTAACCGAGGACCGCAAGCAGCTGGGACTCGTGCTGATCAACAACATCAAGGAGAACACCACGCTTGCCAATCTGAGCGCGGTGGCCGCCAACGGCATCATCGACGAGCGCCAGGAGAGGAAAGTCGCCTCCGACTACCGCTCGAAGCTCCGGATCCGTTCGCATTCGATCTACCAGGAGGCGGTGAACCTTTCGGGCGGCAACCAGCAGAAAGTCGTGCTGTCCAAGTGGCTGTTCACCAACCCCGAAGTCCTCATACTCGACGAGCCGACCCGCGGTATCGACATCGGCGCGAAATATGAGATCTACACCATCATCAACCAGCTCGCAGCCGAGGGCAAAGGCATCCTGATGATCTCGTCGGAAATGCCGGAACTGCTCGGAACCTGCGATCGCATCTATGTCATGAACGAGGGCCGCATCGTGGCGGAGCTTTCCAAGGAGGAAGCAAGTCAGGAATCCATCATGCGCGCCATCATGCGTTCAGGGGAGAAACACTAATGGTCGCCGATACGAGCACCCACACCACCAAACCGTCGATCGGGGACTACCTCAGGAACAACATCCGCGAATACGGCCTTCTGGTCGCGCTCGTGATCATCATGCTGTTCTTCCAGTTCGTCACCAGCGGCGTCCTCTTCAAGCCGGTCAACATCACCAACCTGGTGCTGCAGAACTCCTTCATCGTCATCATGGCGCTGGGCATGCTGCTGATCATCGTGGCCGGTCACATCGACCTGTCGGTCGGCTCGATCGTCGCCTTCGTCGGGGCGATTTCGGCGATCATGCTGGTCAAATGGGGTCTGCCGGCCATCGTCGTCGTTCCCGCCTGTCTCGTCGTCGGCGGCATCATGGGGGCGGCCCAGGGCTACTGGGTGGCCTACCAGAAGATCCCGTCCTTCATCGTCACGCTCGCCGGCATGCTGGTTTTCCGCGGCATGACCTATGTCGTGCTCGGCGGACGTCCGATCGGTCCGTTCCCGAAGGACTTCCAGATCCTTTCGACCGGCTTCGTTCCTGATTTTCTCTACTTCCTCAACCCGAGCCCGGAGATCGTCAAGAACATGGTGGCCCTCGTGGCGGTGCTGGCTCTCGTCGGCTACGCGATCTATGCCGGCCTGCGCAACCGCCGGATCAACGAGCAGCACGGCACCGAAAACGAGCCCTTCGTGTTCTTCGCCGTTCAGATGGCGGTCATCGGTGTCGTGGCCCTGTTCATCGGCTTCCAGCTTTCGACCTATCGCGGCCTGCCGAACGTCCTCATCGTCATGGGCGTGCTGATCGCCGCCTATACCTTCATCACGACGCGCTCGACGATCGGCCGCCGGGTCTATGCCATGGGCGGCAACGAGAAGGCCACCAAGCTCTCCGGCATCAACACCGAGCGGCTGACCTTCTATGCCTTCGTCAACATGGGCGTGCTGGCGGCGCTTGCCGGCATGATCATCACGGCACGGCTGAATTCGGCGACCCCGAAGGCCGGCGTCGGCTTCGAGCTCGACGTCATCGCGGCCTGCTTCATCGGCGGCGCCTCGGCCTCGGGCGGCGTCGGCAAGATCACCGGCGCGGTGATCGGCGCTTTCATCATGGGCGTGATGAACAACGGCATGTCGATTATGGGTATCGGCATCGACTACCAGCAGCTGATCAAGGGCCTCGTGCTGCTCGCAGCCGTATTCTTCGACGTCTACAACAAGAACAAGGGCAAGGGCTGATCGGGGATCCGGGCAGCTCTCACTGACCACATCATGAACGGGCGGCCGATCATGGCCGTCATAGCTGGGTGGCGCGAGCCACTCTCGAGGCGGAGCATTGCCGTTCGCATTGACAGCAATGCCCGAAGCCAACTCGATCAGGAAGGATAGAGACGTGCTGATTTCCCAAGTCAGGAAGCAAGACGGATCGATTGCAGTCGCAGTGCGGGAGCCGGGCGAAACGGCACGCCTCGTCAAGGACGCGGAAAGCGTCTACGCATTGGCGATGAAGGCGGCGAATGGCGGCAAGGGCCTCCAGGCGGTTATCGATGCCAAGGGCCTCGGAGAGACGATCGACCTCGAGGCGGCCTATGCCGAGGGGCGGATGCTGCCGCCGATCACCCATCCCGATCCGGCGCACCTGCATCTGACCGGCACCGGGCTGACGCATCTCGGCTCCGCCGCGACGCGCGATGCGATGCATAAGAAAACCACCGAGGCGGCCGAAGAGACGCTCACCGACTCGATGAAGATGTTCCGCATGGGGCTCGAAGGCGGCAAGCCGAGGGCTGGCGAAAAGGGCGTGCAGCCGGAGTGGTTCTACAAGGGCAACGGCACCGCCGCGGTCGCCCCCGGCCAGCCGCTCACCTCCCCCTCCTTTGCCGAGGACGGCGGCGAAGAGCCGGAAATGGCCGGCATCTATGTCATCTCCGACAAGGGCATGCCCTATCGTCTCGGTTTCGCGGTCGCCAACGAGTTCTCCGACCATAAGACCGAACGGGTCAATTACCTGTGGCTGGCGCATTCGAAGCTCAGGCAGGCAAGCTTCGGCCCGGAAATCCGCATCGGTGCGGCGCCGGACGACATCCGCGGCACGTCGCGTATCCTGCGCGGCGGCAAGGTCCTGTGGGAAAAGCCGTTCCTCTCGGGCGAAGCCAACATGTCGCACAGCTTCGCCAATCTTGAATATCACCACTTCAAATACGGTCTCTTCCGCGAGCCGGGCGATGTGCATGTGCACATGTTCGGAACCGCGACGCTTTCCTTCGGCGACGGCATACGCACCGAGGCGGGAGACGTCTTCGAGATCGAGGCCAAGGACTTCGGCCTTGCGCTGCGCAATCCGCTGGCGATCGCCCAAGAAGTAGACATCGCCATACATCAGCTCTGATATATCTGCTAAAGCAGCGTCGGGCCGCGACGGGCGGCCCCTTGCGACAAGAAGACAAGGAGGCTGAAGCCCATGACACTTCACCAGAATCTCATTGCCGGCGAATGGGTCGGCAGCGACGGCGTCGCCAATGTCAATCCCTCGAACACCAACGACGTCATCGGCGAATATGCCCGTGCCACCGCCGACGATGCTTCAGCCGCGATCGCCGCGGCCAAGGCGGCGTTTCCGGCCTGGTCGCGCTCCGGCATCCTCGAGCGCCACGCTATCTTGAGAAAGACCGCTGACGAAATCCTCGCCCGCAAGGACGAACTTGGCCGGCTGCTGTCGCGCGAGGAAGGCAAGACGCTCGCCGAAGGCATTGGCGAGACGGTGCGGGCCGGTCAGATCTTCGACTTCTTCGCCGGCGAAGCCTTACGTCTCGCCGGCGAGACGCTGCCCTCGGTGCGTCCGAACATCGGCGTCGAAATCACCCGCGAGGCAGTCGGCGTCGTCGGCATCATCACGCCGTGGAACTTCCCGATCGCCATTCCGGCCTGGAAGATCGCCCCGGCACTTTGCTACGGCAACACCATCGTCTTCAAGCCAGCCGAACTCGTCCCGGGCTGCGCTCACGCGATCGTCGACATCCTGCATCGCGCCGGCCTGCCGAAGGGCGTGCTGAACCTCGTCATGGGCAAGGGCTCGGTCGTCGGACAGGCGATGCTCGAAAGCCCGGATGTCCAGGCGATCACCTTCACCGGATCCGTGGGCACCGGCAAGCGCGTCGCCATGGCCTCGGTCGAGCACAATCGCAAGTTCCAGCTGGAGATGGGCGGCAAGAACCCGTTTGTCGTCCTCGACGACGCCGATCTTCCGGTCGCCGTCGAGGCGGCGGTCAACTCCGCCTTCTTCTCGACCGGCCAGCGCTGCACCGCCTCGTCGCGGATCATCGTCACCGAGGGCATCCACGACAAGTTCGTCGCGGCAATGGGTGAGCGCATGCAAGGCCTCGTCGTCGACGACGCGCTGAAGGCCGGCACCCATATCGGCCCGGTCGTCGACCAGAGCCAGCTGAACCAGGACACCGACTATATCGCCATCGGCAGACAAGAAGGCGCGAAGCTCGCCTTCGGCGGCGAGGTCATTTCGCGCGACACCCCCGGCTTCTATCTGCAGCCGGCGCTGTTCACCGAGGCGACGAATGCGATGCGGATCTCGCGTGAAGAAATCTTCGGGCCGGTCGCCGCGGTCATCCGCGTCAAGGATTACGACGAGGCGCTCGCCGTCGCCAACGACACGCCGTTCGGGCTCTCCTCCGGGATTGCCACGACCAGCCTCAAGCATGCGACGCATTTCAAGCGCAATGCTGAGGCCGGCATGGTGATGGTCAACCTGCCGACCGCCGGCGTCGATTTCCACGTGCCCTTCGGCGGCCGCAAGGGCTCCTCCTATGGCCCGCGCGAACAGGGCAAATACGCCGCCGAATTCTACACAACCGTCAAGACAGTCTACACGCTGGCTTAAGCCCAAGAGCGGGATGAGGAGGCAAGTGCCATCCTCATCCCGCTGCAAAGCCATCGTGCTCCAGCCCGCACCCACGGGCCCGAAGGAAGGAAGAAATGAAGAAGAAAGCTGAGTGGCCGCGCAAGCTGCGTTCGCAGGACTGGTTCGGCGGTACGGGAAAGAATGCCATCATGCACCGCTCCTGGATGAAGAACCAGGGGCTGCCTGCCGACACCTTCGACGGCCGGCCGATCATCGGCATCTGCAACACCTGGTCGGAACTCACGCCCTGCAACGCGCATCTGCGCGACCTTGCGGAGCGGGTGAAGCGCGGTGTCTACGAGGCCGGCGGCTTTCCGGTGGAATTCCCAGTCTTCTCGACTGGCGAAAGCACGCTTCGCCCGACGGCGATGATGTTCCGCAACCTCGCGGCAATGGACGTCGAAGAGGCGATCCGCGGCAATCCGGTCGATGGCGTCGTGCTGCTCGGCGGCTGCGACAAGACGACCCCCAGCCTGCTGATGGGCGCGGCTAGCGTCGATATTCCGGCGATCGTCGTCTCCGGCGGCCCGATGCTGAACGGCAAGTGGCGCGGCAAGGACGTTGGTTCCGGCACGGCGATCTGGCAGTTCTCGGAAATGGTCAAATCCGGCGAAATGAGCCTCGAAGAATTCATGGATGCCGAGCAGGGCATGGCTCGTTCTGCGGGAAGCTGTATGACCATGGGCACGGCCTCGACGATGGCGTCGATGGCCGAAGCGCTCGGCATGACGCTCTCCGGCAATGCCGCGATCCCGGCCGTCGACGCCCGCCGCCGGGTGATTTCGCAGCTCACCGGCCGCCGCATCGTCGAGATGGTCAAGGAAGACCTGAGGCCCTCCGACATCCTCACCAAGCAAGCCTTCGAGAACGCCATCCGCGTCAACGGCGCGGTCGGCGGCTCTACCAATGCGGTGCTGCATCTGCTGGCGCTTGCCGGCCGCATCGGCGTCGATCTTTCGCTCGACGACTGGGACAGGCTCGGTCGCGACGTGCCGACCATCGTCAACCTGCAGCCCTCCGGCAAGTACCTGATGGAAGAGTTCTATTATGCCGGCGGCCTGCCGGTGGTCATCAAGGCGGTCGCCGAGATGGGGCTGCTCCACAACGACGCCATCACCGTCAGCGGCGACACGATCTGGAACGACGTCAAGGGCGTAACGAACTACAACGAAGACGTGATCCTGCCCCGGGAAAAGGCACTGACGAAATCCGGCGGCATTGCGGTGCTGCGCGGCAATCTGGCGCCCCGCGGCGCCGTCCTGAAGCCCTCGGCCGCCTCGCCGCATCTGATGCAGCACAAGGGCCGCGCTGTCGTCTTCGAAAGCATCGAGGACTACCACGCCCGCATCAACCGCGAGGACCTCGACATCGACGAGACCTGCGTCATGGTGCTGAAATATTGCGGTCCGAAGGGCTACCCCGGCATGGCCGAGGTCGGCAATATGGGCCTGCCGCCCAAGGTCCTGAAGAAGGGCATCACCGACATGATCCGCATTTCCGATGCGCGCATGTCGGGCACGGCCTACGGCACCGTCATTCTCCACACGGCACCGGAAGCGGCCGAGGGCGGGCCGCTGGCGCTCGTTCAGAACGGCGACCTGATCGAGGTCGACATCCCGAACCGCACGATGCACCTGCATGTCTCCGACGAGGAGCTCGCCCGCCGCCGTGCGGCCTGGGTGTCGCCGGTCAAGCCGCTCACCGGCGGCTATGGCGGCCTCTATATCAAGACCGTCATGCAGGCCGATAGCGGTGCCGATCTAGACTTCCTCGTCGGGCCGCGCGGCGATCGCATCCCGATGGACCGCGACAGCCACTGACGGGCTGAACAGCGACCACCGTTTCGGCTTCGGGTGCCGTAGTTGCCCCTCACCCGAACCCTCTCCCCGCCTGCGGGGAGAGGGGAAGAAGGGGCCGTTGTCGCTGTTCCTGCGGACTATTGGGCAAGCGTTCGCCGCGAGTCTCCTTCGCCCGCTTGTGGGGAGAAGGTGGCCAGCAGGCCGGATGAGGGGCCGCCGCCGGCGGTGATTCCCTGATTTTCGGCTTACTGACTCTGGCGTTGGCTCTGCTCGCCGTGGCTTTGCGTCTGCCCTTGCCGTTCCACCGTTACGGTGACTTTCAACGTCTCGCTGGCGACGCCATGCACCAGCCCGGATATCGGCGCGGCATCGCGGTAGCAGAGGCCGGTGGCGACTCGGACATAGCGTTCGTCGGGGCAGATCTTGTTGGCCGGATCGAAGCCGACCCAGCCGAGACCGGGCAGGTGCACATCGGCCCAGGCATGGCTCGCGGTCTGCTCGGGATGGCCTTCGGTCAGCAGATAGCCCGAGACGTAGCGGGCCGGCAGGCCAAGGGTTCGGGCGGCCGAGACGAGGATGTGGGCGTGGTCCTGGCAGACGCCCTTGCCGCGCTCGAGCGCCTCCTCGGCGGTGGTACCGGCATGGGTCTCGCCGGGCTCGTAGGCGACCGCCTCGTGAATCGTCCCCATCAGCGCGTGCATGCGCTCGAGATCCGTTGCGCCCTCGGCCGATTTCGCCAGCTCGCGGACCAGCTTGCCCGCCTCGCTGAGCGGTGTTTCGCGGGCATAGAGCCAGAGCGGCACATAGGACTGGTGCGCTCCGAAGACGCCGGCCCGGTCTTCCGTATCCACTTCACCGCTCGCCTCGATCCGCAAGGTCGTCCGATCCGCGTCGACGTTGACGAGATGCGTGCGGTTGCCGAAATGGTCATCGTAGCTGACCTCGACCACCGCGCCTTCGACGAGCGTGCGCCAGTTCAACACCCTCTGGCCGGGCTGCGTCGTCGGCGTCAGCCGCAGCCGCTGCAGCGCATAGGGCACCGGTTCGTCGTAATGGTATTCGGTCGTGTGGCTGATTTTCAGGTGCATTCCACTCTCCCGGACCTCATTGGTAAAACCGGTAGCCGTCGGTTATTTCCTGGCCGAGACGGTTGTTGTGGCTGATGAACTCTTCCAGATATTCGTGCAGGCCCCGGTCCATGATGTCGCTGATCGACTGGCTGCGGAGCGAAGCAAGCGTTTCCTCGGCGGTCTCGTGAGCGGCATGCCTCTCGCCATATTCGCGCGACAGATAACCGAGATTGCTGACGATCTTTTCGTAGCAATAGGCGAGCGAGCGCGGCATGCGGCCGTTCGAGATCAGGAAATCGGCGATATTGGCCGGCCTCAGTTCCGCATCATAGACCCAGCCATAGGCGCGGTGCGCCGAGACGGAGCGCAGGATCGATTCCCACTGGACATTGTCCATCGACGATCCGACGGCGGAGACCGCCGGCAGCAGCACGTAATACTTCACGTCGAGGATGCGGGCGGTGTTGTCGGCCCGCTCGATGAAAGTGCCGATGCGCGAGAAGTTGAAGATCTCGTTGCGGAGCATCGTGCCGTGGAAGGCGCCGCGGATGAGGCCGGCGCGGCGTTTGATGGCGTCGATGATCTCCGGCATGTCGGCCGGCCGCGCCTTCTTGGCGAGCATCGCCTTCAGCTCGATCCAGCATTCGTTGGTGGCTTCCCAGGTCTCGCGGGTCAGCGCCGTGCGGACCATGCGGGCGTTGTGGCGGCCCGCCTCGATGCAGGACATGACGCTCGACGGATTGGCCCGGTCGCGCAGCAGGAAATCGATGGCGTCGCTGCTGGTCAGCGTGTCGTGCACCTCGTCATAGAGCTCGCGCACGCCGGCGCTCTGCAAGACGCCGTCCCAGTCGCCCTCGCTCGATTCGCTGCGGGTCAGCGACATGCGCAGGCCCGCGTCGATCAGCCGGGCGCTGTTCTCGGCGCGCTCGATATAGCGGAACATCCAGTAGAGGCCGTTTGCAGTTCTTCCCAACATGGCCTTAGTCCTCCAGTACCCAGGTATCCTTGGTGCCGCCGCCCTGGCTGGAATTCACCACTAGCGAGCCCTCCTTCAGGGCGACACGCGTCAGCCCGCCGGGAATGATTTGCACCTTGTCGGAAACGAGCACATAGGGACGCAAGTCGACGTGCCGGGGCGCGATACCCTTGTTGACGAGGATCGGCACGGTCGAGAGCGACAATGTCGGCTGGGCGATGTAGTTGCCGGGGCGCTCCTTGAGCTTCTCGGCGAAGGCGGCACGCTCCTTCTTGGTCGCCGTCGGGCCGACGAGCATGCCGTAGCCGCCGGAGCCGTGCACTTCCTTGACGACGAGCTCTTCCAGATGTTCGAGCACGTATTTGAGGCTCTGCGGTTCCGAGCAGCGCCAGGTGGGGACGTTTTCGAGCAACGGCTTGCGGCCGGTATAGAACTCGACGATTTCCGGCATGTAGGAATAGATCGCCTTGTCGTCGGAAATGCCGGTGCCCGGCGCATTGGCGATGGTGATGTTGCCGGCGCGATAGACGTCCATGATGCCGGGAATGCCGAGCGCCGAATCCGGTCGGAAGGTCAAGGGGTCGAGAAAATCGTCATCGACGCGGCGGTAGAGCACGTCGATCGCCTCGTAACCGCGCGTCGTGCGCATCTTCACCTTGCCGTCGATGACCCTGAGGTCCGACCCTTCCACCAGTTCGACGCCCATCATGTCGGCGAGGAAGGCGTGCTCGTAGAAGGCGGAATTGTAGATGCCGGGGGTAAGCACGGCGACGCGCGGCTTGCCGGAGCAGCCGGGAGGCGCCAGCGATGACAAGCTCTGGCGCAGCAGATAGGGATAGTTCTCCACCGGCCGCACGCGGTTCTGATGGAAGAGCTCCGGGAACATCTGCATCATGGTTTCCCGGTTTTCCAGCATGTAGCTGACACCGGAAGGCGTGCGGGCGTTGTCTTCGAGCACGTAGAACTGGTCTTCGCCGGTGCGCACGATGTCAGTGCCGACGATGTGGGTATAGACGCCTCCCGGCGGCCGGAAGCCGATCATCTGCGGCAGGAAGGCGTCGTTCTTCTCGATCAATTCGCGCGGGATCCGGCCGGCGCGGATGATTTCCTGCTTGTGGTAAATGTCGTCCAGAAAGGCGTTAAGCGCAATGACGCGCTGTTCGATGCCCTGGGCGAGGCGTCGCCATTCACGTCCGGATATGATGCGGGGAATGAGATCGAAGGGGATGAGCTTTTCGGATGAATCGGCGTGTCCGTAGACTGCGAAAGTAATGCCCGTCTTGCGGAAGATGTTCTCGGCTTCTCTCGATTTCGCTATGAGCCGGTTTCTGTCCTGGCTGGCATACCATTGATGATAGGTCGAATATGGCTGGCGCGGACTGCTGTCCGCATTGATCATTTCGTCAAATGCCAAAGGCGTAGATCCCCTTATTTTTGTCCATTTGAGTACAACGGTTGCCGCAATGCAAGAAGCGTGCACAGTCGCGCGCGAAGAATTTTCGGCTTGCGCCGGTCCGAAAATTGAAGGCGCTTTCGTCTCTCCGGCTTGCGATTTGTGCGTGCCGGATTTCTCCTGCTGATTTGGAAATGGGCAGATGCCTGATTATTTGGCGCCCCACCCCAGGTTGCGGTCTCGGTGGAAGCCTTGATTGCCGATCTTGTTCATCGATGCGGCAGGAATAAGATATCGGCGCTGGTCAGGTGGTGACGGCAAGGCGGTGACGGCATGGACGCAATATACGAGATCGCCGAACGGCCGGCGCAACGGGTTACCGGCCGCCTCTGGGACGGCACATTCATCGAAGCGGCCGACGGCGCCATCCACCGGCTGATCGCCGAGACGCAGGAGCATCGACGCCGCACGCATCCGCGCGATCACGCCGCCCTTATAGGCCTCTCCTGGAATTTCCGGCCGGAGGGCTTCACCTATCTGATCGGCTATGCCGGAGAAGATCACGAGACCTTTGCAGCGCCCGACTACATGGACCTGCCGGCCATGCGCTTTGCGACGACGATGCACCACCCTGAAGGAGGAGATGTTTTCGTTCAGTACCGCAAGATGTTCGAGTGGATTGCGGCTGCGGGCCACGTCGTCGATCAGACCCATCTACACTACCGCGAAGAATACGCGCCCGGCTTCGTCTCCCCGTCTGCCTCCTCTCTGCGACTGATGGTTCCAATTCGCTGATCGCAACCATCAGAAAAATTGCTTTGACCAGGGGCGGCACGCGGTCTATCGCCGCGGCGACGGTCTCGCTCATCGAGGTCCGCCTCGATCGGGAAAAACACCTATGATGCTTGCCCGCCTGGCCCCGGCCATTTTCGTGCTGCTCTGGTCGACGGGCTGGGTGGTGGCGAAATATGCTGCATTCTTCGCCGATCCGCTGACCTTCCTGGCGCTGCGCTACAGCGTGGCGATCCTGCTCTTCGTCGGCTTCTGCGCCGCGACCGGCGCGCGCTGGCCCAGCTCCTGGAGCCTGATCGGCCACGCGATTGTGTCGGGGATCTTCCTGCACGGCCTCTATCTTGGCGCCGTATGGTGGGCGATCGGGCAGGGGGTGCCCGCGGCCATATCCGGCATCATCGCCGGGCTGCAGCCGTTGATGACGGCGGCCGTCGCGCCGTTCCTGATCGGCGAGAATCTCAGCCGGCAGCAGCGGCTCGGTTTGGTGCTCGGCTTTTGCGGCATCGCACTTGCCGTCTTGCCGAAGACGCTGGCGCTCGACACCGCCTCGACGCCCATTCATTTCCTGCCGGTGGCCATCAACGTCCTCGGCATGGCGGCGGTGACCTATGGCACGCTCTACCAGAAGCGATATCTGCAAAACGGTGACATTCGGTCGATCGCCGCCCTGCAATATGTCGGCGCCCTGGTCGTCACCGTGCCGTTGGCCCTGATGCTCGAGGATCTGCGCGTCACCTGGAACCTCGAGCTCGTCGCAGCGCTTGCATGGTCGGTCCTCGGCCTGTCGATGGGGGCGATTGCGCTCCTGCTCTATCTCATCCGCCGCGGCCAGGTCTCGCGCGCCGCATCGCTCATCTATCTGGTGCCGCCGCTCGCGGCGGTCCAGGCGGCGCTCTTCTTCGGCGAAGCCCTGACCTGGCCGATGATCGTCGGAACCGTTATTGCGGTGACGGGCGTCTACCTCACCAATCGCAAGAACAATGGCGAGGCGCCGGCTGGGGAACGCGCAATCAATGTTGCGGCAGGCTCAGCGAAATAGAGCAGCGCAGCGTATGCGAGAGCTCAGACGAGCGCGGATCGGGGCCTTGCTGTTTCCCGAGAACGTTGCGCACCACGATGAACGCTTGGTGGTCTCGACGCAGGTCGCGCCAAGGTGGAGGTCGGGCCCGCGGCCGGAGACATGCAGTAGGAAATATCTGCAGCGACCCTCGCGTCCTTTCGGAGGCGCAAGGGTCACTGTTATCGCAGGCGGCTCAGCCCTGGCGGCCGCCGCCATTGTCTGCGCGGCGCATGCCTTGACCGCGCCCGCGGCGATTGCCGGGCTGCCCGTCGCCCTGGCGCCGGCCGTCATGCTTCGGGCCGGGGCGGCCATGGTGCTTGCGGTTTTCGTGATTGCGGTTGCCCTCCGGCCGGCCGTCGTGGTGGCCTTGGCCGGCGGCCCGGTGATCGCGGCGCTCGCTCTTCTGCGGACGATCGTCGCGCAGCAGTTCGTCGCCTGCAAACCCGCTCGTTGCCGGCTCCCGCGCGGGACGCTGCGGGCGCTGAGCTCCGTCGCGGCGCTGGCCGCCGCCGCTGCCGCGATGTTGACCACCGCCATTGCCGCGCTGCTGGCCGTTGCCGCGACCGCCGCGACCCTTGGAGGGACGAGCCTGGTCGGCCGGCGCCTCGCCGCTGGCGACGGCGATCTGGATGCCCATCAGCTTTTCGATGTCGCGCAGCAGGCGGATTTCGTCCGGTGAGCAGAAGGCGATCGCAATGCCGTCGCGGCCATTACGGGCGGTGCGGCCGATGCGATGCACATAGGCGTCCGGCACTTCCGGCAGATCGTAGTTGTAGACATGGGTCACACCCGGAATGTCGATGCCGCGTGCGGCGACGTCGGTCGCGACGAGCACGCGGATTTCGCCGTCGCGGAACGCCTTCAGCGCGCGCTCGCGCTGGCCCTGGCTCTTATTGCCGTGGATTGAGGCGGCCTTGAAGCCGACATGGTCGAGATGCTTCATCAGCTTCTCGGCACCGTGCTTCGTGCGGCTGAAGACCAGTGACAGACCATCGGGATTGTCGGTCAGCGATTTCTTGAGGATCGTCGTCTTCAGGTCCTTGCCGGGGACAAAATGGACATATTGCTCGACCTTGTCGGCGGCCTTGCCGGGCGGCGTTACCTCGACCTTGAGCGGATCGGTCAGATACTCGCCGGCGAGTTCGGCGATCTGCTTCGGCATGGTCGCGGAGAAGAGCAGCGTCTGGCGGTTCTTCGGCACCAGCTTCGAGATCTTGCGCAGATCGTGGATGAATCCGAGGTCGAGCATCTGATCGGCCTCGTCGAGCACGAGGTAGCGCCCTTGCGTCAGCGTCACGGCCTTGCGGGCGACGAGGTCGAGCAGGCGGCCGGGCGTTGCGACGAGAATGTCGACGCCCCGGGCGAGCTGTTCGGTCTGCTTGTTGATCGAGACGCCGCCGACAACGACGCCAATCTTCAGCGGGCTCTTTCTCACGAAAAGCTTAAGGTTGGTGGCGATCTGATTGACCAGTTCGCGGGTGGGGGCCAGCACGAGCGCGCGGATGTTGCGCGGGTCGGCGCGCCCGCCATCGGCGAGAAGCTTCTCGATCATCGGCAGACCGAAGGCGGCGGTCTTGCCGGTGCCCGTCTGGGCAAGACCGATGAGATCATGACCCTTGAGAACAAGCGGGATGGCCTGCATCTGGATGGGCGTCGGCTTTTCGAAGGCATTGGCGGAGAGGGTCGCCAGGATCTGCTGCGATAGGCCGAGGTCTTTGAAAGTGGACAATGGATATACCTTTCGGGGCGCCAAACGCATGCGCCGGAATCGCCTCTTGCAATTCCGGTGTCGTCTGGCGTCAAGAACCCCGCGTGAATTGGGAACTTGTGGTTTAGAGAAAATCGTCAAGCGTCTGTGCTGCCGCCGGTTGCGGCGATGTCTCGCGCTATTCCTTCTTCACGGCTCGAAGTGTTTGCCGAGGGCGCGCTCACGCGGCGGCCGGAAGGTGACGCGCTGTCCATGTCGTTGTTTTGGCCCGAAAAGTCAAGCGGCATCTTTTGCATGTGCGAGATTGGCCCGCCGCAGCAGCCTTCTCGAAGGCCGGCGTTCAGGAAAGTTCGTCATGGCCAGGATCGGCCAAGCATCATGGATGAAAGCTTGCAGAACAGGCGCCGGAGCGTACAATTCTGCGGCTCGGCCCCCGGCATCTCGGCTAGGCCGGGTGCGCATATTGCAGGAATTGCGTGGTCCAGTTCGGCAGGAGCGGGAGCGATACGGGCCGGCGCCGAAACCCGGTTTCGATGCTCAGCTGCGTTCGCAACCAAGCCGTGTGAAGCTGGACAAAAATTGGACGCTCGGCGATTCGGGAACCTGACGCGGCTTCAGCCGTTCCATCCCTTTAGTCTTCGCCGACCTATCTGCCAATCGAGATACAGGAGAGGAACCAGTGCGGAACCGGATTTGGATACTGGCAGCCGATGGCAACGCCGCGCGCATCGTCAAGGACGTCAACTTGCTGAAGGACGGGCATCAGCAGCCGGAGGTGGAATCCTACGAGATCGAGGCGAGGCGCGCTCAGGACATCATGGCCGACAAGCCGGGCCGCAGCCATTCGTCGGTCGGACACGGCCGCTCGGCCATGGAATACAGCAGCGATCCGGTTCGCGAGGAACAGCACCGCTTCGCCGTGGAAATTGCCGGGAAGCTCGACCACTATGCGCTGGAAAACGCCTTCGAGAACCTGGTGATCTGCGCCGCGCCGAAGACCTTGGGCGACCTCAGGAAGCTGCTCTCCCATCAGGTCAAGGAAAAGACCGTCGCCGAGATCGACCGCAATTGCGTGGCGGTGCCGACCGAGCAACTGATCGCCACGGTCAAGTCGGTGGTCTTTCCCGGCTAGATCGCTTCAGGGCTTATCGCCGCGCAGCATTTCGCGTTTGCCGGCGAAGCCCGGAAGGCGCTCGACCACGAAGCCGGCCGCAGCGAGATTGCGGCGGACGAAACCTGCCGCCGCATAGGTGGCGAAGGTGCCGCCTTTGACGGTTTTGTCGAAAACCGCCTGCATGAGTTCCTGCGACCACATGTCGGGGTTACGCGACGGGGCGAAGCCGTCGAGAAACCAGGCGTCGAAACTTTCCCGCGTTTGGGCAACGCCCTGGAGCGCCATGCCGCAGACGACGGTGAGACGCACGCCGTCGAAGTCGATGTCGATCCGGCCGGCCGGCGCATCCGGCCAAGGGACGACAAGCGCGCGGCGCTCGGCGTCGATCTCCCGCCAATGGGCGAGTGCCCGGTCGATTTCGCCGGCGCGCATCGGGAAGCGCTCGAAGGAGACGAAGTGTAGCCGGCCATCGGGGACCTGTGCCTCTTTCCATTGCCGCCAGGTCTCGCAGAAGTTCAGGCCGGTGCCGAAGCCGAGCTCGCCGATCGTAAAGGTCCCGCCTGCGCTCCAGCGCGCGGGCAGCCTGTTGCCCGAAAGAAAGACATGGCCGCATTCCAGCCGGCCGTCAGTGCGGCAGTAAAAGTGATCGCCAAATTTCACCGAATAGGGCATATCGCCCGCATGCCATTCAAGGCTCTGGCTTGCGGTCGGCTGGTTCTGGCGGAGATCGGTCTCTGTCATGGCGATGGCGATAGACTTGCGGCGGGGTAAGGTCAATCGATGAGCGAAGTTTTGATCGTTGGTGGCGGTATCATGGGGCTCTGGGCGGCGCTCATGGCCGGCCGTGCCGGCATCGAGACGCGCCTCCTCGAGCGGAAGGGGATCGGTGCAGGCGCAAGCGGCGGCCTGCTCGGAGCGCTGATGCCGCACATGCCGGACCGCTGGAACGCGAAGAAACAGTTCCAGTTCGATGCGCTTGTTTCGCTGGAGGGCGAGATTGCCCGGCTCGAGGGCGAGACGGGTCTATCGGCGGGCTATCGCCGCTCGGGCCGGATCATGCCGCTCGGCAGACAGCATCTGCGCGATATCGCGCTCGGCCACCAGCAGGACGCGGAGCGGCACTGGGTCGCTGGCGACCAGCGGTATCATTGGCACGTCCGCGACGCCGATACCGACGGCTGGCCGGCAGCGAACGCCGCACCCTTCGGCCTCGTCCAGGACACGCTTGCCGCACGCGTGGCGCCGCGCAGGCTCCTGGCGACCTTGCGGGCGGCACTCGATGCATTTCCTCATGTCCAGATCGAAGAGGGCGCCGACGTTTTGTCGATCGACCCGCAGCACGCTCGGCTAGCACTCTTCGATGGCCGCGAGGTCGCGTTCGGGCATTGCATCCTCGCCGCCGGTGTCGCGAGTTTTCCGCTGGTCGATCGGTTGGCGGAGCGGCCGCAGGCGGCGAGCGGCGGCCCAGTCAAGGGGCAAGCGGCGCTGCTCCGCGCCGATATTGATCCGGCCGCGCCGATCATCTTCACCGACGGGCTCTACATCGTTCCGCATGAGGACGGCCTTGTGGCCGTCGGCAGCACCAGCGAGAACCGATTCGCCGAGCCCTTTTCGACGGACGCGCAACTGGATGCGCTGATCGAACGCGCCGTTGCACTCACCCCGCTGCTGCGCGATGCACCGGTGATCGAACGCTGGGCCGGTCTGCGCCCCAAGGCCACCGGCCGGGAGCCGATGGTCGGCCGCCATCCGGAATATGAAAGGCTGTCGGTGCTGACGGGCGGCTTCAAGGTCAGTTTTGGACTGGCACATGTTCTGGCGGGCTTCGTCATCGACGAGATTGCCGGGCGCAGGACCGCCGAACTGCCGCAATCCTTCCGGTGCGAAACCCATATCGCGGCGTTGCAGTAGCCCCCATTCCACTTCGTCAATCTGTCACGCAAATCACCTAAGAGGCGGCTATCGAACCGAATTTCGGAGCCTTGCAATGCGGTACGCCATTTGTTTTACGCCGCCGATGGGCGACCCGCTGTCCGCGGCGGCGGCAAGCTGGCTTGGCCGCAGCGTCTATTCGGGCGAACCCGTCGAGCCGCCGTCGATCGCCGGCCTTCGCGTTTCCGAGATCGCCTTCCACACGGCCGTTCCGCGCCGCTTCGGCTTCCACGCGATGATCATGGCGCCCTTCCGCCTCGCGGAAGGCGCCGATGAAGCGCAGCTGCTGAGAAGTCTGATGCACTTCACCAGCGCCGAGACGCCGTTCGCGATCGAGCGGCTGGAGGTGGCGCGCCTCGGGCAATGCCTGGGGCTGACGCCGACGGTGCCGAGCCGTGCGATGCATATGCTCGCCGCGCGGGTCCTGCAGGCATTCGACCGCTTTCGGGCGCCGCTCGGCGAGGACGAAATCGAACGTTCCGATCCCGACCGGTTGACTGCCCCGCAATTTTCGAATCTGCATCGGTGGGGCGATCCCTTCGTGATGGAAGAGTACCGCTTCCATATGAAGCTCACTGGTCCTTTGGGTGCTGAAGCCGGACGAGGCCTCGAGGCGCCGTTGCGCGAAGTCTTCGAACCGCATCTGACGAAGCCGCTTGCGGTCGAAAGCCTCGCCTTGTTCGTCGAAGCGGAGAAGGGCGCGCCGATGCGGGTCCATTCCCAGCATCCGCTCGGCAAGATTTCCGTCCGTCCAAGGAGCGAAAGGACGGTTCGGTCCTCGGCGCAGCCTCAGTTATCGGGTAAGTCAACGGGTGACGCCGGCGGCGCTTCGCCGCTGCTGGCCAATTCCGTTTCGGCAATCCGCTAACCTCCTTTCGCGCCGTCATTTTCATCTCGACAATCCGTTGCGCGGTGCTACCGTCTCGGAAAATCGAAGGTGATTTCATGGCCGAGACTTCCTATCCGCGCGACCTTGTTGGCTATGGACGCACGCCGCCGCAGCCGCATTGGCCGGGCGATGCGCGCATCGCCGTGCAGTTCGTCCTCAATTACGAGGAGGGCGGCGAAAGCTGCATTCTCGATGGCGATCCGGCATCCGAGTGCCTGCTGTCGGAGATCGTCGGCGCGCAGCCCTGGGCGGGTCAGCGCAACCTCAACATGGAATCAATCTACGAATACGGCGCGCGTGCCGGTTTCTGGCGCCTGTGGCGGATGTTCACGAGCCGTGGCGTGACGCTAACGGTCTATGGCGTGACGCTTGCCATGGCCCGCAACCTGGAGGCGGTTGCGGCGATGAAGGAGGCCGGCTGGGAGATCGCCAGCCACGGGCTGCGCTGGCTCGAATACAGGGATTTTCCGGAGGAGGTGGAGCGCGAGCATATTCGCGAGGTCGTGCGGCTCCATACGGAGCTGACGGGCGAGCGGCCGCTTGGCATCTACCAGGGCAAGCCTTCGGTCAACACGCTGAGGCTCGTGCTGGAGGAGGGCGGCTTCCTCTATTCCTGCGATTCCTATGCGGACGAACTTCCTTATTGGGTCCCGGGGCTGACACCCGACAAGCCGCATCTCATCATCCCCTACACGCTCGACGCCAACGACATGCGCTTTGCCACCAATCAGGGCTTCAATTCGGGAGACCAGTTCTTCACCTATCTCAAGGACACGTTCGACGTGCTTTATGAGGAGGGCAAGGAAGGCAGCCCGAAGATGATGAATGTCGGCCTGCATTGTCGTCTCGTCGGCCGGCCGGGCCGAGCGGCGGCGCTCGGCCGCTTCATCGATTACGTCCTGTCGCACGATCAGGTGTGGGTGCCGCGGCGCATCGATATCGCCCGCCACTGGTATGAACACCACAGACCGGAGGGAATGCGTTGATGTCGGAACGCGAGGATTTCGTCCGCCGTTTCGGCGGTATCTTCGAGCATTCCCCCTGGGTGGCGGAGCGTGCGTTCGACCATGCCGCCTCGTCGGGATTGACGGCCGGAAACGTCCATTCGGCCCTCTGCAACGCTTTTCGCGCGGCATCGCCCGCAGAACGTCTGGCGGTCCTGCGCGCCCATCCCGATCTAGCCGGTAAGCTCGCCGTTGCCGGCAAGCTCACGGCGGAATCGACGTCCGAACAGGCATCGGCGGGCCTCGACCGGCTCTCGCCGAAAGAGCATGCGCAGTTCACGAAGCTCAACGCCGCCTATACCAAGAAATTCGGCTTTCCCTTCATTATCGCGGTGAAGGGTTTGACGAAGGCGGAGATTCTCGCCGCCTTCGAGCAACGGATTGACAATTCCGCGGAAGAGGAATTTGAAACCGCCTGCGCGCAGGTGGAGCGGATCGCCCGGCTGCGTCTCAGTTCCATGCTTCCGGGAGATGACAATGCCTGACAAGACCGTTCCGCCTACCGGCGCCGCACTGCGCCCGGATCTCCATGGCCGGAGAGTTGGGACCCGGGCCTGATGTCGCATCTGCTTTCGATCGAGCCCCTGACGAAGGAGGCGTTCGCCCCGTTCGGCAGCGTCATCGAGGCCGACCCCGCGTCGGCGCGGCTGATCAATGGCGGCAATACAGAGCGGTTTCATGCGCTTGCCGAGGCCGACGTGATCGGGGAGGGCGCCCGGGTGATCATCAGCATCTTTCGCGGCCAGCCGCGGAGCTTTCCTTACAGCATCACCATGATGGAACGCCACCCGTTCGGCAGCCAGAGTTTTTCGCCACTTCAAGATCGGCCCTGGCTCGCGGTTGCCGCCGAGGATGAGGGCGGGCGCCCGGGCAGGCCGCGGGTTTTCCTGGCAGGGGGCCGGCAGGGGGTCAATTATGGCCGCAACGTCTGGCATCATCCGCTGATGACGGTCGATACCGTCAGCGATTTCCTCGTTGTCGATCGCGGCGGACCGGGCAACAATCTCGAGGAGTTCTTCTACGAGGAACCTTTCGTTATCCCAGATCTGCCTTCGAAGGGAACAGTCCGATGAAGAAGAGCGGCCGGCTGACAACCCATGTTCTCGACACGGCGCTCGGCAAGCCGGCAGAGAACCTGCGCATCGATCTCTATCGGCTGGAAGGCGAGGAGCGGCAATCGATCTGCACGGTCCGCACGAACAGCGACGGTCGCGTCGATGCGCCGCTTGCGGAGGGCGAAGCCTTCAAGGCGGGGCAGTACGAACTTGTGTTTCACGCCGGCGATTATCTGCGTGCGGCCGGAGTGGCGCTTGTCGAGCCGGCCTTCCTCGACCTCATCCCGTTGCGGTTCGGCATCGCCGACGCCGCCAGCCACTACCACGTGCCGCTGCTGCTCTCGCCCTACGGCTATTCGACCTATCGCGGCAGCTGAGCCGGACGAGAAGGATGTGGGCGCACGGCGCCCGCATCTGGCGCCTCACATCGCGTAGTCGGCTATGACGTCGCGAGCCACGTCGTTGATGTTGCGCTTGCCGCAGAGCGCCATGGTGATGTCCATCTCCTTGCGGATGATGTCGAGCGCCAGGGTCACGCCGTCCTTGCCCATCGCCCCGAGGCCATAGAGGAACGGGCGGCCGATGAAGGTGCCCTTGGCTCCAAGCGCGACTGCCTTCAGCACGTCCTGTCCGGAGCGGATGCCGCCGTCGAGATGAACCTCGATCTGGTCGCCGACGGCATCGATGATTTTCGGCAGCATGCTGATCGAGGACGGCGCCCCGTCGAGCTGGCGGCCGCCGTGATTCGAGACGATGATTGCGTCGGCGCCGGTTTTCGCCGCCATTTTCGCGTCTTCCGGATCGAGGATGCCCTTCAGGATGAGCGGACCGCCCCAGCGGTCCTTGATCCATTCGACGTCCTTCCAGGAAAGCTGCGGGTCGAACTGCTCGGCGGTCCAGGCATGGAGCGAGGAGAGGTCGGTGACGCTCTTGGCATGGCCGACGATGTTGCGGAAGGTGCGTCGGTTCGTGCCGAGCATCTTCATGCACCAGCCCGGGCGCGTCGCCATCATCCAGAGATGTTTCGGAGTCATGCGGGGCGGCGCCGAGAGGCCGTTGCGGAGATCCTTGTGCCGCTGGCCGAGTATCTGCAGGTCGAGCGTCAGGACGAGGGCCGAGCATTTGGCCGCCTTGGCGCGGTCGATGAGGTTGAGCACAAATTCGCGCTCGCGCATCACATAGAGCTGAAACCAGAAGGGTTTCGTCGTCACCGAGGCGACGTCCTCAATCGAGCAGATGCTCATCGTCGACAGCGTGAAGGGAACGCCATAGGCCTCTGCCGCCTGCGCCGCCAGCATCTCGCCGTCGGCGTGCTGCATGCCCGTCAAACCCGTCGGTGCAAGCGCCACCGGCATCGAGACTTTCTGGCCGATCATCGTCGTTTCGAGCGACCTGTTGGTCATGTCGACCAGCACCCGCTGACGCAGCTTGATCTTGGCGAAATCCTCTTCGTTGGCGCGATAGGTGCCCTCCGTCCAGGCGCCGCTGTCGGCATAGTCGAAGAAGAGCTTCGGTACCCGCCGCCTGGCAAGCGCCTTGAGGTCGCTGATGTCGAGGATTTGCGTCATGGATGGCCCTCATCGAATGGAGAAGACGGACGCCTTAACATCTTTTCGGAAGGGTTGTAATAGTCGCCTGAGGCAAGTGGTCAAAAAAATTTACCTCTTGCCTCAGGTGGTGCCGAGCGTGGATTTCGCCGGCTTGCCTGCCACATAGGTCTCGACGATCGAGCGATCGTCCCCCATCGTCTGCAGGAGGAAGAGCTCGTCGGCGAGCGAATTGACCACTTCGGCCCTGAGCGCCATGGCCGGTGTGGCCGCCATGTCGAGGACCGCAAGGTCGGCATCGCTGCCCGGCTCCAGCGTGCCGATGCGATCGGCAAGCGAAAGCGCCTCGGCATTGCCCCGGGTCATCATGTAGAAGCTGTCGAAGGGGTTCAGCCGTTCGCCTTGGAGCTGGACGATCTTGTAGGCCTCGTCGAGCGTCTTCAGCATCGAATAGCTGGTGCCGCCGCCGATATCGGAAGCGACCGAGACGCGCACCGGTTTCGCCCGCCGCGTCAGGGCGTGGAGCGGAAACAGGCCGGAACCGAGAAAGAGGTTGGATGTCGGGCAGAAGACGGCGACAGAACCGGTCTCGCTCATCGCATCGGCTTCGCGCTCGGAGAGATGGATGCAATGGCCGAAAAGGCTCTTGCGCCCGAGCAGGCCGTAGCGGGCGTAGACGTCGGTATAATCCTTGGCTTCGGGATAGAGCTCGCAGGTAAAGGCGATTTCGTCGGGGTTTTCGGAGAGATGCGTCTGTACGTGCAGGTCAGGAAACTCGCGGACGAGCGATTTCGCCGCCTCCATCTGCTCCGGCGTCGAGGTGATGGCGAAGCGCGGGGTGATGGCGACGTGATTGCGGCCCCTGCCGTGCCAGTCGGCGATCACCGCCCGCGTCTCGTCATAGCTCATCTCAGGCGTGTCGAGCAGGCCCTGCGGCGCGTTGCGGTCCATCATCACCTTGCCGGCGACCATGCAGGTGCCGCGCCTCAGGCTCTCGGCGAAGAAGGCGTCGACGGACGCCTTGTGCACCGAACAATAGGCCGTTGCCGTCGTCGTGCCGTGGCGGACCATCTCGTCGAAGAAGTGCCGGGCGATCCGCTCCGCATGCGCGGTTTCGACGAAGCGGCATTCCTCCGGAAACGTGTAGGTGTTCAGCCATTCGAGCAGGTTGGCCGCGTAGGAGGCCATGACCTGCATCTGCGGGAAGTGCAGATGCGTGTCTATGAAGCCCGGCACGATGAGGTGCGGCCGGTGATCGATCTCCTCCACCCCTTCCGGCGCTGCCGTCTTTACAGTCGCGTAGGGGCCGCAAGCCTTGATGACGCCATCCTCGACAAGGAGCGCGCCGTCGCCTTCATAGGCATAGCCGGCGCTGTCGTCGATGCTCTCCGGCGCGCGGTTGAAGCTCAATGTGCGGCCGCGGATCAGGATGGATGTCATTCTGCCTCCCCGACGGCGCTCTCGAACCAGGCCGTCAGCAGCCTGCGTTCGTCCGCCGTCATATCGGTTATGTTGCCGGGCGGCATGGCGTGGCTGCGCCCGGCCTGGATATAGATTTCCCGCGCCAAAGCGGCAATCTCGGCGTCGCTCTCGAGCGTGACCCCCTTCGGGGCCCGGCCAATGCCTTCGTAAACAGGCTCGGCCGCATGGCACATGCTGCAGCGGGTGGCGATCGTGTCCTTGACGGCCGGGAAATGCGCGTTTTCGGCAAAGCGCTTGAACGCTGGTGCGGCCTCGGCCCGCTCTTGTCCGGTCAGCACCTTCGGCACCGTCGACAGCCACATGATCAGGATGAAGAGGATCGCTGTCGCGAGCCAGGTCCAGGTCGGCTTGCCCTTGCGCGCATGCGTGGTGTTGAACCAGTGGCGGATCGTCACGCCCATCAGGAACACCAGGGCCGCAATGATCCAGTTGAACGCCGTCGCGAAGGCAAGCGGATAGTGGTTTGACAACATGAAGAAAATCACGGGCAAGGTCAGGTAGTTGTTGTGCAGCGAACGCTGCTTGGCCTGGGCGCCGAGCCTGGGATCGGGCGTGCGGCCGGCGATCAGGTCGGCGACGACGATCTTCTGGTTGGGGATAATGATGAAGAAGACGTTGGCGGACATGATCGTCGCCGTGAAGGCGCCGAGATGCAGGAAGGCAGCGCGGCCTGTGAAGACCTGCGTGTAGCCCCAGGCCATGGCGACCAGCACCAGGTAGAGAAGGGCCATCAGGCCCCAGGTATTCTTGCCGATCGGCGATTTGCAGAGGAGATCGTAGAAGACCCAGCCGACACCGAGCGATGCAAGCGAGATCAGGATTGCCGTCGTCGCCGAGATGTCCAGCACATGCCGGTCGATCAGGAACAGATTGGCGCCGCCGTAATAGACGAGGCAGAGCATCGCGAAGCCGGAGAGCCAGGTGGAATAGGACTCCCATTTGAACCAGGTGAGATGTTCCGGCATCGTGGCGGGCGCCACCAGATATTTCTGGATGTGGTAGAAGCCGCCGCCATGCACCTGCCATTCCTCGCCATAGGCGCCGGGCGGCAGGTGGTCGCGTTTCACCAAGCCGAGGTCGAGCGCGATGAAGTAGAAGGACGAGCCGATCCAGGCAATGGCGGTCACCACATGCAGCCAGCGGACGGCAAAGGCCAGCCATTCCCAGGCAATGGCGAATTCATACATTCAGATCCCCTTTCTCTCCGGTGTCGCAGCTTGCGAGAAAAAACGGGAGCGGGGAAGGGGTGACGTGATCACTCGGTGGTATTTCACCGCCAATGCCAGCGCGCTTGAAACCAATCTTTTCCAAAAGGTTAGAGCGGCGTTCTCCTAAACCGATTCATCGCTGGCCTGCCGGCTCGCCTGGATTTAGCTTGCCAAGGATCCAGTCGCGGAAGGCGCGGATCTTGAAGGCATTGCGGCGGGCATAGGAATAGACCAGCCAATAGTCGTGACCCTCGCTGCAGCGCAGCTTGAAAGGCTGGTAGAGCCGGCCGAGCGCCACGTCGTCGCTATAGAATTCCGGCATCAGAATGGCGACGCCCTGGCCGGCGACCGCTGCCCGCGCCTCGAAGGCTTGGGAGCCGAGCCGGATTGCCGGCCTGCCGGCCAAATCCGGGTCGTCGACGCCGGCGGCGCGGAACCATGCCGGCCACCACGGATCCCCAGGGCCGATAATGGGGAGCTTCAGAAGGTCTCGCGGCGTGCGTACGCCGCCGATCGTCGACGCAAGCGCGGGGCTGAGCATCGGGGCAAATTCCACCCGCATCAGCCGATGGCTGACAAGGCCCGGCCAATCGCCCGTTCCGGAGCGGATCGCCACGTCGACCGATTCCTTGTTGAAATCGATGATTGCGTCGTTCGCCGCCAGACGTACGGCGATATTCGGGTGTGCAAGTTGGAACGTGCCGATCTCTCGGGCAAGCCATTGCGAGGCAAAGGTCGCCGTCGAGTTGATGAGCAGCGCCGTTTCCGTGTCGCGGCGCGCCGAGGCGACCGCGTCCTGCAGCAGTTCGAATGCTTCGGTCACCTTCGGCGACAGCCGATGGCCGACTTCCGTCAGCGTCACCTGGCGCGGCTTCCTGAGGAACAGCGGCTCTCCGACGCTCTCTTCGATGAGCTTGATCTGGTAGCTAACCGCCGTCTGGGTCATGCCGAGCTCCTCCCCGGCCCTGGTGAAGCTGCCAAGCCGTGCGGCTGCCTCGAAGACCCTCAGCGCATTCAGCGGAAACTGCTTCGACATCTTCATGGATAAGTTCTCTTGATGCATGCAGGCAGATGTTCGATTGGAGTTCGAGCATCTTTGGCGGCATGCTGCAAGTCAAGTTCACAGCTTTCGAAAGGGTGCTCAGATGTCCTGCGATGTATTGGAATATGCTGAAAGAAAGCCAGTTCGCTCAGTGCGTGGAGCAATCCGCACAGTCACCTCTGCCTTTCGTCGGATGAGAGGCCGGAGCTTGAAACTCGACCTCGAAACGACGTCCGATTACATGAAGAGAGACTTGGGTCTCATGGACTGGGACGTGCCGCGGCGGGAGGATGAAAGGCTCCGGTAGGTCGACAAATGCCCCTCATCCCGCTGCCGCGACCTTCTCCCCGCAGGCCGGGGCGAAGGGACTCGCGGCACCTCCCAAGTCCGTCAGAACGGGGAGAGGGTTAGGGGCCTCCACGGTTGCTGAAAATCGTTGAGCCAAACTTGCCCCTGAACAGCTCAAATCCCTCTCAATCTCTCCACCGCCATCAAGACACGCTCCGGCGTCGCCGGCGCATCGAGCCTCGGACATTCGCGATAGTCGGCGACGCTGGCGACCGCCATCGACAGTGCTTCCAGCACCGAGATCGGCAGCATCAAGGGTGGCTCGCCCACCGCCTTGGAGCGGCCGATGGTCTTCTCCGCATTTTCCGACCATTCGGCGAGGCGCACGTTGAAGATCTTCGGCCGGTCCGAGGCGAGCGGGATCTTGTAGGTCGACGGGGCATGGGTCCTCAGCCGCCCCTTCTCGTCCCACCAGAGTTCCTCCGTCGTCAGCCAGCCCATGCCCTGCACGAAGCCGCCTTCGACTTGGCCGATGTCGATCGCCGGATTGAGCGAGCGGCCGACGTCGTGCAGCACGTCGACCCGGTCGACGAGGTATTCCCCGGTCAATGTGTCGATCGATACTTCCGAGACGGCCGCCCCATAGGCGAAGTAGTAGAAGGGCGTGCCGCGTCCGGCTGCGCGGTCCCAGTGAATCTTCGGCGTTTTGTAGAAGCCGGCGGCCGATAGTTGCATACGGGCAATGTAGGCCTGGCCGATGAATTCGGCGAAGGGCACGCGTTCTTCGCCGATCTTCACGTGGTTCTGCACGAAGCTGACATTGTCGGCGGTCGTCTGCCAGCGCTCGGCGGCGAAGGCGACGAGGCGCTCCTTGATCTGGCGGGCGGCGTCGAAGGCAGCCATGCCATTCAGATCGGAGCCCGAGGAGGCAGCGGTTGCGGAGGTGTTCGGCACCTTGCCGGTCGTCGTCGCGGTGATCTTCACCCGGTCGATATCGATCTGGAAACTGTCGGCGAGAACCTGCGCCACCTTGGTGTTGAGGCCCTGGCCCATTTCGGTGCCGCCGTGATTGAGATGGACCGAGCCATCCGTGTAGATGTGAACGAGCGCGCCGGCCTGGTTCAGATGGGTCAGGGTGAAGGAAATGCCGAACTTGACCGGCGTCAGGGCGATGCCCTTGCGGATCACCCGGCTCGATTTGTTGAAGTCGATGATCGCGGCACGCCGGCCCTGATAGTCGGCGCTCGCCTCCAGTTCCTCGACGATCTGCCGGATGATGTTGTCTTCGACCTTCTGATGGTAGGGCGTGACGTTGCGTCCCGAATCCTTGTCGCCATAGAAGTTCAGCTTGCGGATTTCGAGCGGGTCCTTGCCGAGCGCATAGGCAACCTCCTCGATGATCCGCTCGCAGCCGACCATGCCTTGCGGCCCGCCGAAACCGCGAAAGGCGGTATTGGAAACCGTATTGGTTTTCAAGGGTCGCGAGGTCAGCTTCACGTGTGGATAGAAGTAGGCGTTGTCGGCATGGAAGAGGGCTCGGTCGGTCACCGGCCCGGAAAGATCGGCGGAGAAACCGCAGCGCGCCGCATACGTCGCCTGCGCTGCCAGGATGGTCCCGGCATCATCGAAGCCGACGTCGTAATCGACGAGAAAGTCATGGCGCTTGCCGGTCGCCACCATGTCGTCGTCGCGGTCGGGCCGGAACTTGACGGCACGACGCAGCTTGCGCGCGGCGACGGCGGCGAGTGCGGCGAACTGGTTGCCCTGCGTCTCCTTGCCGCCGAAGCCGCCGCCCATACGGCGGACGTTGACGGTGATGGCGTTTGAGGGGACGCCGAGCACCTGCGCGACCATATGCTGGATTTCGCTCGGATGCTGGGTCGATACCCAGACGGTCATGTCGTCATCCTCGCCCGGAATGGCGAGCGCGATGTGCCCCTCCAGGTAGAAATGCTCCTGGCCGCCGATGCGCATCTTGCCCTTGAGCCGGCGTGGCGCGCGCTCCAGTTCGCCCTCCGCGTCGCCGCGCTGAAGAGTCAATGGCGGGGTGACCAGCTCTCCGCCTCCGGCGATTGCGTCGGCCACATCGATCCTGTGGGGCAGGTCGCGATAGGTGATCTTCGCCAGCCGCGCCGCGCGGCGGGCAATGTCGCGCGTCTCGGCAATCACCGCGAAGGCCGGCTGTCCATGAAACTGCACGCGGCCGTCGGCGAGCACCGGCTCGTCGTGGAGATGCGTGGAACTGATGTCGTTCGAATGCGGCATGTCCTTTGCGGTCAGCACTGAGACGACGCCGGGCAGGGCGGCAACCGCGGAGAGGTCCATTTCGAGGATTTCCGCATGGGCCCGGTCGGTGAGGCCAAGTGCGCCGTGCAAGGTGCCGGCGGGCTCCGGCATGTCGTCGATATAGTCGGCGGTCCCGGCGACGTGCTTGTGGGCGCTGTCGTGGCGCAGTTCGCTGTGCATCGGGCCGGCGATGGTGGTGCGTTCTTCGAAGGCGGATTTATCCATCGCTTAGCGCCCCCAACTGAGGGAGTTGCTGCCCCTCATCCGGCCTGCCGGCCACCTTCTCCCCGCGAGCGGGGCGAAGGCACTTACCGCGCCACTTTCCTTCCTGCCACTTCCCGAGCGAAGCGGGGCGCTGCCTCCATCCCCTCTCCCCGCGCGCGGGGAGAGGGGATGGGTGAGGGGCAATTTGACGACGCTGACTTCGAGGCCACCGCTCATGCCACATCCTCGAAACGCTCAAGCTGCGCCTTTTCGCCGACGCTCTCCAGAAAGAAGCGCATCAGCAGGTTCTTTGCCGCCAGCATGCGATAGGCGCTGCTGGCGCGCCAGTCGGTTATCGGTTGATAATCCGTTTCGAAGGCCGCCTGGGCTGCGCGTACCGTATCCTCTGTCCAGGGCTGGCCGATCAGCGCGGCCTCGACGGCCTTCGGCCGCTTCGGGGTGGCCGCCATGCCGCCAAAGGCGATGCGGGCGGCTTTCACCCGTCCGCCGTCGAGCGCGATGCGGAACGCGCCGAGCAGGGCGGAGATGTCCTCGTCGCGGCGCTTGGTCACCTTGTAGGCCGCGAAGCGGTCTCCCGCCGGCAGGGCCGGGACGAAGATGCTCTCGACGAATTCGCCGGGCCTGCGATCCTGCTTGCCATAGGCAATGAAGAAATCCTCGAGCGGCAGCGAGCGCGTGCCGTCCTTCGAGCGCAGACTGACCGTTGCGCCGAGAGCGATCAGCGGTGGCGGGCTGTCGCCGATCGGCGAGCCATTGGCGATGTTGCCGCCGATCGTTCCCATGTTGCGCACCTGCTCGCCGCCGACGCGGTCGAGGAGCGGTCCGAAGCTTGGAAAGGCCAAGGAAAGGGCTTCGAAGGCGGATGAATAAGTGACGCCGGCGCCAATGGTCAGGCCGGCTCCGGAGCTTTCGATCCGCTGCAGTTCGGCGATGCCGCTGATGAACACCGCCGGGCTGATCGGGCGCATCTGCTTCGTCACCCAGAGCCCGACATCGGTCGAGCCCGCGACAATCGTCGCCGTCGGGTACTCGGCGAGCGCCGTTGCGAGGCCGGCCGTATCCGCCGGCAAGACAAGGCAGTTCTCGCCATTACGGATGACGATCGTTTCCGTCGGCTGAAACGCCTTTAGCCGGGCCGCTACGGTCTCCCGTGTCCGGGTGATCGGATCGAAAATCGCCGAGGGGCGCTCTTTGGCGGCGGCTTCCGCCGCCCGCACGATCGGCTCATAGCCGGTGCAGCGACAGAGATTGCCTTGCAGCGCCTTTTCGATCGCCGCACGGCTCGGATTGTCGTTCGTCAGCCACAGGCCATAGAGTGACATGACGATGCCGGGCGTGCAGAAGCCGCATTGCGATCCGTGATAATCCACCATCGCCTGCTGCACCGGATGCAGCGCCCCGTCGCTTGCCGCCAGATGCTCGACGGTGACGACATGCGTGGCGTTGAGCGAGCCGATGAACCGGATGCAGGCATTGACAGTTTCATAGACGAGGCTTTCACGCCCTTGGGGGTCGCCGGCAAGCCGGCCAACGAGCACGGTGCAGGCGCCGCAATCGCCCTCGGCGCAGCCTTCCTTGGTGCCGGTGAGGCGGCGTTGAAGCCTGAGGAAGTCGAGCAATGTGTCTGTCGGCGCAACGTCCGAGAGTGCGATTTCCGTATCGTTCAGGATGAAGCGGATGCTGTCGGATGCCTGTGCCATCACGTCCTTCTCGATCCGTTATTGCGCCGTCCAGCCGCCGTCCATCGAGACATGGGTGCCGGTGATCTGCGCCGCGTCGTCGCTTGCAAGGTAAAGCGCCAGTGAGGCCACCTGCTCGACGGTTATGAATTTCTTGGTCGGCTGGCCCTTGAGCATAACCTCGTTGACCACCTGTTCCTCGGTGATGCCGCGTGTCCTCGCCTGGTCGGGTATCTGCTTTTCGACGAGCGGCGTCAGCACATAGCCGGGGCAGATCGAGTTCACGGTAATGCCGTTTTCCGCCACCTCGAGCGCCACGGTCTTAGTAAGACCCATGATACCATGCTTGGCCGCCACATAGGCGGACTTGAAGGGCGAGGCGACGAGGCCGTGTGCCGAGGCGATGTTGACGATGCGCCCCCAGCCCTTCTCTTTCATGGAGGGAATCGCCGCTCGGATGGTGTGGAAGGAGGAGGAGAGGTTGATGGCGATGATCCGGTCCCATTGCTCGACGGGAAAATCCTCGATCTTCTCGACGAATTGCACGCCGGCATTGTTGACGAGGATGTCGGTGCCACCGAAGCGCGCGGTGGCGGTCGCCATCAGGTCGGCGATCTCGGCCGGTTTCGTCATGTCTGCCGGGTGATGGAGGACGGTGCCGGCGCCGAGGCCGGCGACCTCGTCCGTCACCGTCCTGATCTCGTCCGCCGAACCGAAACCGTTCAGCACGATGTTGGCCCCGGTCTTCGCGAAGGCCTTGGCGATGGCCAAGCCGATGCCGCTCGTCGAACCCGTTATGACCGCTGTCTTCGTCATTCTCGATCTCTCCCTCGGCGCTGCAAACCGCCCTCGTTTCTGCAATCGAACGATGCGCCGTACTGTCACCCGCGCGCGCGCATTTTTGCGATGCAACAGCCGCAGCCTACGCGCAAAAGCGCAGCGGTGACAATTGTGTTTTTCCGTCCGGCGACGCAGAGTTCGTGTCGGGTTCGCAAGGGTGGTCGAGTTGCGTTTTGTTTTCGTTTGACATTCGTTTCAGCGTCGTATTGAAGTCTTTCGAAGGCCTCCCCTAGAGGAAGGGCGGCGTCTGTGCGTGCCGAGGAGGGGCATATGGGCGGATATATTCTCGCGATCGATCAGGGTACGACGTCCACGCGCGCGATCGTTTTCGACGGCAAGCAGCAGGTCGCGGGCGTCGGCCAGAAGGAATTCAAGCAGCACTTCCCGAAATCGGGCTGGGTCGAGCACGACCCGGAAGAAATCTGGGAGACCGTTCTTTTCACCATCCGGCAGGCGATCGAGAAGGCTGGCATTGCCGCCAGCGATATTGCGGCGATCGGCATCACCAACCAGCGCGAAACGGTCGTCGTGTGGGATCGCGAGAGCGGCAAGCCGATTCACAATGCCATCGTCTGGCAGGATCGCCGCACTGCCTCCTTCTGCGACAAGCTGAAGAAGCAGGGCCTCGAAAGGACCTTCACCAAGAAGACGGGACTGCTGCTCGACCCGTATTTTTCCGGTACGAAGCTCAACTGGCTGCTGACCAATGTGAAGGGAGCGCAGGCGCGCGCCGCCAAGGGCGAGCTCTGCTTCGGCACCATCGACACCTTCCTCATCTGGCGGCTCACCGGCGGCAAATCCTTTGCGACCGACGCCACCAATGCGTCGCGGACGCTGATCTACAATATCGTCGACAATGGCTGGGACGCCGAACTCACCGACATCCTCCGCATCCCGCGGACGATGCTGCCGGAGGTGAAGGATTGCGCGGCCGAGTTCGGCGTTACCGATCCTTCCCTCTTCGGTGCGGCGATTCCTATCCTCGGGGTGGCCGGCGACCAGCAGGCGGCGACGATCGGCCAGGCCTGCTTCAAGCCGGGCATGCTGAAATCCACCTACGGCACCGGCTGCTTCGCGCTGCTCAATACCGGCAAGGACATCGTCCGCTCGAAGAACCGACTGCTCACCACCATCGCCTATCGCCTCGATGGCAAGACGACCTACGCGCTCGAAGGCTCGATCTTCGTCGCGGGCGCTGCCGTCCAATGGCTGCGCGACGGGCTCAAGGTCATCAAGGCGGCGCCCGACACCGGCACGCTGGCCGAAAGCGCCGATCCGACGCAAGAGGTCTATCTGGTGCCGGCCTTCACCGGGCTCGGCGCTCCGCACTGGGACCCGGATGCCCGCGGCGCGATCTACGGGATGACGCGCAATACCGGACCCGCCGAATTCGCCCGGGCGGCGCTCGAGTCGGTCTGCTACCAGACGCGCGATCTGCTCGACGCCATGCACCGGGACTGGCGCAGCAACGGCAAGGACACGGTGCTGCGGGTCGACGGCGGCATGGTCGCCTCGGACTGGACGATGCAGAGGCTCTCCGATCTGCTCGACGCGCCGGTCGACCGGCCTGTCATCCTCGAGACGACCGCGCTCGGCGTTGCCTGGCTCGCCGGCAGCCGCGCCGGCGTCTGGCCGAACCAGGAGGAGTTCGCCAAATCGTGGGCCCGCGACCGGCGCTTCGAGCCGAAGATGGACGGGACGACCCGCAAGGGCAAGCTGAAGGGCTGGCGCAGCGCGGTGAAGCGGACGCTGATGGCGGCGTAGGCAGCTCACGCCGAGAATTGCTCCTCACCTTAGCCCTCTCCCCGCAGGCGGGGCGAGGGGACATGAGTTCGAGCGTTCCCCTTACTCCATAGAAATTGCCGCATGCGGGAGCAGGGACGGGACGGGTGCGGCAGCTCCCTTCGCCCCGCTTGCGGGGGAGAAGGTCGCGGCAGCGGGATGGGGCAAAATTCCTGCCTTAAGAAACAGTGTGTTTCCAAATCCCGCATTTGTGGCCGTGCCGGGCGCCGATTATCTCTGGGCGATCGACAACGGGACGTCATCATGGAACTCGGGCTTTATACCTTCGCCGACGTGGACCCCAATGCTACCGACAAGGGTGCCGAGGGGCGCCGGCGCCTTGCCAATCTCATCGAAGAGATCGAGCTTGCCGACCAGGTCGGCCTCGACGTCTTCGGCCTTGGCGAGCATCACCGGCCCGACTACGCCGCCTCCGCGCCGGCGGTGATCCTCGCCGCCGCGGCGGCGCGCACCAGCCGTATCCGGCTGACGAGCGCCGTGACGGTGCTGAGCTCCGACGATCCGGTGCGCGTCTTCCAACAATTCGCGACCCTCGATCTTCTTTCCAATGGCCGCGCCGAGGTCATGGCCGGGCGCGGCTCCTTCATCGAGTCCTTCCCGCTCTTCGGCCAGTCTCTCGACGACTACGACCAGCTCTTTGCCGAAAAGCTCGATCTCCTGCTGGCGATCCGTGACAGCGAGAAGGTCACCTGGTCGGGCGAATTGCGGCCGCCGATCGACGGTCGCGGCGTCTATCCGCGGCCGTTGCAGGACCAGCTGCCGCTCTGGATCGCCGTCGGCGGCACGCCGCAATCGGTGGCCCGCGCCGGCGCGCTCGGCTTGCCGATGGCGCTGGCGATCATCGGCGGCGAGCCGCGGCGGTTCGCGCCGCTCTTCGACCTCTACCGCGAGGCGGCGCGCCGCGCCGGCCAGGACGCATCGAAGCTGAAGACGAGCATCAACGTGCACGGTTTCATCGCCGACACGACGGATGAGGCGGCCGACCAGTTCTACGGGCCGCAGGCGGAGGTGATGAACCGCATCGGCCGCGAACGCGGCTGGGGGCCGACGAACCGTGCCCATTTCGACCAGGCGCGCAGCCCGGCCGGCAATCTTTTCCTGGGCGACCCGGAGACGGTGGCGCAAAAGATCGTCGCGCATCAAAAGCTCTTCCGCAACGATCGCTTCCTCTTGCAGATGGCGATCGGCCCGATGCCGCACGACCAGATCATGCGCGGCATCGAGCTCTACGGCACCAAGGTCGCGCCGCGGGTTCGCGAGATGCTGGCGGAAGCAAGCCGGTAGCGGACCGGCCGGCACTGGTATCCGCCGCGTCGCCACGCTACATGTGGCCGCGAAAGCGAGATACGATGACCCTCAACAATGACGAAGATCTCGAGCGGCTGAAAGAAATCGGCCGTATCTGCGCCAATGCGCTGCAGGCGATGGGCGAGGCGCTCGCGCCCGGCATCACCACGGCTGAACTCGACGCGATCGGCCGCAAGGTGCTCGAGGAAGCGGGCGCGCGCTCGGCGCCGGAGCTCTGCTACAAGTTTCCCGGCGCGACCTGCATCAGCGTCAACGAGGAAATCGCCCATGGCATTCCGGGCAGCCGGGTGATCCGCGCCGGCGATCTGGTCAACATCGACGTTTCCGCCGAGAAGGATGGCCTCTTTGCCGATACCGGCGCCTCCTTCCCCGTGCCGCCCGTCACATCGGCCATCGACCGGCTCTGCCGCGACGGCAAACGGGCCATGTGGGTGGGCTTGAAGCAGGTGCGGCCGGATCAGTCTCTGGCAGCGATCGGCAATGCCATCGGCGAATTCGCCCGCAAGAACCGCTATTCGCTGGTCACCAACCTGGCGAGCCACGGCATCGGCCGGTCGCTGCACGAGGAGCCGGCCGAGATCGCCACCTGGCCGGATCCGTCCGAACGTCGGCGGATGAAAGAGGGCATGGTCTTCACGGTCGAGCCGTTTCTGTCTATGGGCGCCCATTGGGCCGAGGGCGGCGACGACGACTGGACGCTCTACAGTGAGCCGCGTGCGCCAACGGTGCAGTACGAGCACACGGTCGTCGTGACGCGCGGCGGACCGCTGGTCGTCACGCTGCCGGGCTGAGCAGAGGTGATGCGGCCGGGCGGTGGCGCCAGGGCTGCGATCGTTCGATTCCATCAATCGAAGCTTCAATTATAATGATTTGTCGGCTTCTTGCTGCGATGCAATAAGGAGGCATGAGCACGCTTCACAGATTGCCGGATCGCGACGAGAAGCACGTCGGCACGGCCAGCGGAATCGATCCGCGTAGCATGGTTGAGGCAGAGGCGCTGTCGACTTCTGCGCCCCATGCGCTCGCACACGGCAGCCTGGCCGCGACGGCAATCGCCGGCGCCATCGCCATGGCCGTCACCATGGGTTTCGGCCGTTTCTCCTATACGCCGATCCTGCCGGCTATGATGGCGGATGCGGGGCTCTCGCCGGCGGATGCCGGGCTGATCGCCTCGGCCAATTTCGTCGGCTATCTCGCCGGCGCCGTGCTGGCCGCCTATGGCTGGGCGCATGGCCACGAGCGGCGGATCGGCCTTGCTGCACTGGCCGCGACGACCCTGTTGCTGGCGATGATGGGGCTCACCTCGTCCGTTCTCGTCTATTCAGCCGTCCGTTTCCTTGCGGGCCTCGCGAGCGCCTTCGCGATGATCTTCGTGTCCGGGATTGTTCTGGGGCAGGGGCTGCTGGCCAAGTCGGAACATGTGCCGTCGGTGCATTTTGGCGGCGTCGGCTTCGGCATCGCGCTTTCCTCGCTCTGCGTCTGGGCGGCACCGCTCGCGGGGGTCGCGGGCCTTTCCGCCTCGCAAGGAGATTGGTTCACCGGCGCGCTTGTCGCACTGGCAGGGACTGTCCTCGTTGCCGCCTTGCTGCCGGGCAGCGAGCATGTGGGAAATGGCGCCGGACGTGAGGCGCCGCTCAGCTGGACCCGGCCGCTTGCAGCCATGACGCTCACTTACGGCTTCTTCGGATTCGGCTATGTGATTACCGCCACCTTCCTCGTCGCCATGGCCCGGGACCCGAGCGGCGGCCACAGCGTCGAATTCCTCGCCTGGCTGATTACCGGCATCAGCGCTGCGCTGTCGATCTCTCTGTGGCGCTTCGCCGTGCCGCGCCTCGGGCTTGCTGGCGTCTATGCCGCGGGCCTCCTGGTCGAGGCCGCCGGCCTGGTGCTGACCATATCCTTGCCTTCGCCCTACGCGCCGCTCGTCGGCGGCCTGATGCTCGGCGCCACCTTCATGATGGTCACCGCCTACGGCCTGCAGATCGGCCGCCAGCTTGCACCCGAAAGCCCGCGCCGGGCCCTCGCCTTCATGACCGCCGCCTTCGGCATCGGCCAGATCGTCGGTCCGCTCGTCGCCGGCTGGCTGGCGGAACGGACCGGGAGCTTCGCGCTGCCGACACTGGTGGCTGCCGTGGTGCTGTTCGGCTGCGGCGTGGTGGTGGTCGTTGAACTGCCGAGGATCAGGGCGGCATTGGGTCGGTGAAGCCACGAATTCCGCGCGCCCGAGGCGGAACTATTCCCGGCGGAGCTTCATGAAATAACAGTAACATTCGCAATGTGGAATTGTTGCGACGGGAAATTTGCCCTAGTTTCGGCCGCATCAGGAGGCAAGTCGTTGTCCTCCAAATAGCGAGAGTGCCGTCCCTTGTTCCAATCCTTCTTCCCCAAGCCGAAGCAGTTCTTCATATCCGTCATTGTCTGGTCGCTGATTGCCGTTGCCTTCTGGTACGGCTGGGGTGAAAGGCTCGGCGCGGTCGTTGGTTTGCCGCCCGCACCGGCCGATGCCCCGCCGATCGTCGGCATCTCGGCCTTCTGGTCGCCTGCCTTCCTCTGGTTCTACATCTACTTTGGATTGGTGGTGGCGATTTTCGCCGCCTTTTGGCAGGTTTACGCTCCCCATCGCTGGCAGAGCTGGTCTATCTGGGGATCGGCTCTCATTCTCTTTGTCACCTATTTCCAAGTGCAGGTGAGCGTGGCAATCAACAACTGGTACGGACCCTTCTGGGACCTGATCCAGGCGGCGGTCTCCAAGGCGGCAGTTGTCACGGCGGAACAGTTCTACGCTCAGATCGGGACGTTCCTCGGAATCGCCATGGTCGCCGTGGCAGTCGCGGTGATGACGCGCTATTTCGTCAGCCATTACATCTTCCGTTGGCGTACGGCCATGAACGAATACTACATGACCAACTGGGGCAAGCTGCGTCACATCGAGGGGGCCTCGCAGCGCGTACAGGAAGATACGATGCGCTTCTCCTCGACGGTCGAGGGCCTTGGCGTTAGCCTTATCGACAGTGTCATGACCTTGATCGCCTTCACACCTGTCCTGATCCGGCTTTCCGAGAACGTCACCGAACTGCCAATCGTCGGCAGCATTCCCTATCCTTTGGTCACGGCAGCCGTCCTATGGTCGCTTTTCGGTACGGTGTTCCTCGCCTTGGTTGGGATCAAGTTGCCGGGACTGGAATTCCGCAACCAGCGTGTGGAAGCCGCCTATCGCAAGGAGCTAGTTTACGGCGAGGATCACATCGATCGCGCCCAACCGGAAACGGTTGTCGAGCTTTTCAGCAACGTTCGCAGGAACTATTTCCGGCTCTATTTCCACTATCTGTACTTCAACATTGCACGCATTTTCTATCTGCAGATCAACAATATCTTCTCGCTGCTTATCCTCGCGCCCTCGATTATTGCGGGCAAGATTTCCCTCGGCGCGCTGAACCAGATTTCCGGTGCGTTCGGCCAAGTGAGCTCGTCCTTCCAATACCTCGTCAACTCCTGGCCGACGATAGTTGAGCTGCTTTCGATCTACAAGCGTCTCCGCGCCTTCGAATCCGTGCTCGATGAAGCGCCGCTGCCTGATATCGACCGCCAATTCATTGAGGCCGGCGGCAAGGAAGAACTTGCCCTGTAGCTCGCGCTGATCAGAAGGCGGAGCGATCCGCCTTCTCTTCTGCCGCCTCGATCTGCGGCAGAGCCTCCGCATAGCTGACGCAGGCGACGTCCGGCTTGCGGCAGGTCTCCGTCAGGAAGCGATCAAGCGCCCGCCAATAGGCGCCGCCGTTCATCTCGACGAAGTGAAAGCCGAGCTGCAGCGGAACGCGCCCGCCGTCATATTCCTTGCGGAATGCCTCTCGGTATGCCGCAAGCGTCCGCTCCTCGAAACGGGTGCTGTTCCTTCGGTTTTCGACGCCCATCGAGTGGCGGATGAAGAGATTGTAGTCCATGCCGATGACCGGCCGGTGCGAAGGGCCTTCCGGGATGAGCGGCAGACCGAAGCGCGGCATACCGGCCTCGGTCCTGGGCCAGCCTGGCCCCTTGGTGACGAGGCTCGCGTCATAGCTGAACTCGAAGGCCTTGAGCGCCGGCAGGAGGCCGTCGCTCACCGAGAGATAAGGCGCGCGGAATCCCTTGGCGCCGTTGCGGGCGAAATGCGCCCAACCTTCCGGCTCGGCCTCCGGCCTGCTGGCCTTCTTCCAGGCGTCGACGAGTGCCGTGCGGAAGGCCGCGAATTCGCTCTCCCAGTCCGCCTCGCTCCAGCCCTTGCCGTCGAAATGACCGCAGGCGTGGCTGCCGATGTCGTGACCTTCGAGATGCGCCTGCCAGATATGGCCGGCGCGAACGGCGATCTCCTCGCGGCTCTGGGCGAAGCCGACATTGGATCGGCCGGCTTTCTGTCCCGGCGCCCTGTAGCTCTCCCTGCCGTCCGCCTTTGTCATCAGGAAGGTGCAGGAGAGGAAATAGGTGAAGTGCGCCCGGTTGCGCCTTGCCATGGTGAGGCTCTTTTCCCACAGCGCATTGTCGTGCGCGCCGTCGAAGGAGACGATCACGAGTTGCTTTTCCTTGGCGGGCAGGGGCGCCGAAGGCGGATCGGCGAACGCTACTGTGGGAAGGAGACAGAGCGAGAGCGCGAGGATCTTGCGTGGCATGGGACGGCTTCTTGGGAGAATCAGCAGATATGACGAGTTGTATTCGCCGTCCCTTCTTCAACAATGCGGCAATCCTTAGGTCCCGCCGGAAATTCTCTGGGGATTAAGCTATGCGATGGTAAATAAAGGGATAAAGCGGGATGCGGGAGGTTCGATGTAGGCTATCGCTTGCATCGCGCTCCGAATTGTTGATCGATGCGTTCACAATCCGGATTCCCCCCGGTTCGATGCAATCTAGCGTGGGTGACTTATGACTCTACTGGTCCTGGGTATCGTGATTTTTCTGGGCATGCATCTCGTTCGCGTGGTTGCGCCCGGCCTTCGCGCCGGCGTCATCGAGAGCCGCGGCAAGCGTACATGGATGGGGCTCTTTACGGCCGTCAGCCTCGTCGGTCTCTGTCTCATCATCTATGGCTTCGGCCAGGCACGCGGCGAGACGGGGATGCTCTATGATCCGCCGGTATTCCTGCGCCACATCGCCCTCCTGCTGATGCTCTTCGCCTTTGTCTTCCTTGCCGCGGGTTCCCTGCCGGCCGGTCGCATCGCCGTCGCGGTCAAGCATCCGCAGATCCTCTCGATCAAGATCTGGGCCCTGGCGCACCTGCTCTCGAACGGCGAGACCTCTTCTGTCCTGCTCTTCGCCTCGTTTCTCGCCTGGGCCGTGATCGTGCGCATCTCGCTGAAGCGACGCGAGCGCGCGGGCGAATCCGTGCTGCCGGTGTTCAAGTCGACGCGCAACGACGCGCTGGCGGTGCTCATCGGCCTCGCCGCCTATGTGCTCTTCGTCTGGAAGCTGCACGATTGGCTGATCGGCGTCCCTCCCATCGTTATGGGCTAAATGACATCATGGGCTAAATGACATGGGCCCCCTTACAAGCGACGCAAAATCGGGTAGAAGGCGCAAAATCCACAGAGAGCACGCGCGTCCGGCCGGACGCGCAACGGATGCTCGAACAGTTTGAGATTGCGCGTTTCCCTTCCGAACATCGGCGTCGAATGTCGGGACTACGCGCCAGCGTGCAGGAAGGCCGGGGCAACAGATGGCAAACCAGGACGACAGCTTTATCCGCGAGGTGAACGAAGAACTCCGCTCGGATCAGATGAAAGCCATCTGGACGCGCTTCGGCGGCATCATCATCGGGATCGCGGCACTCATCGTCCTCGGCACCGTCGGCAAGGTCGGCTACGATTATTGGCAGGAGAGTTCCTCGTCGCAATCGGGAGACGCCTTCCTCGTAGCCCTTGATCTTGCCAAGGAAAACAAGTCGGAGGAGGCGCTCGCTGCACTCACCAAGCTGGAGCAGGAGGGCTACGGCTCCTATCCGGTTCTCGCTCGCCTGCGCGCGGCGACGCTAAAGGCTCAGAAGGGCGAAAGCGACGCGGCCGTCGCGGCCTTTTCCGAGATCGGCAAGGACACGCGCATTCCCGCGGCTCTCCGCGATGCGGCGCGGCTGCGCGCGGCCTACCTGCTCATCGATGCCGGCACCTACGACCAGGTCTCGGCCGAGGTCGAACAGCTGGCGGTGCCGCAGAACGCCATGCGCCATTCGGCGCGCGAGGCGCTCGGCCTTGCGGCCTACAAGGCGGGCGATTACGCCAAGGCGAAGGGCTGGTTCCAGCAGATCGCCGACGATACCGAAAGCCCGCGCGGCGTCGTCAACCGGGCGCAGATGCTGCTCGACGTGATTGCGGCGAGCGGCAAAGCTTGAGGCTTCTGATATGAGTTTCACCGTCGCCATCGTCGGGCGCCCCAATGTCGGCAAGTCGACCTTGTTCAACCGTCTGGTCGGCAAGAAGCTGGCGCTCGTCGACGACACGCCCGGGGTCACACGCGACCGGCGACCCGGCGACGCAAAACTCGTCGACCTGAAATTCCGCATTATCGATACGGCCGGTCTCGAGCAATCGGCGCCCGACAGCCTGCAGGGGCGGATGTGGGCGCAAACCGAACAGGCGATCGACGAGGCGGATCTGTCGCTGTTCGTCATCGACGCCAAGGCCGGCCTGACGCCGGCCGATGAAACGCTTGCCGAGATGCTGCGCCGGCGCGGCAAGCCGGTCATCGTCGTCGCCAACAAGTCGGAGGCACGCGGATCCGACGGCGGTTTCTACGACGCCTTCACGCTCGGCCTCGGCGAACCGTGCCCAATCTCGGCCGAGCACGGCCAGGGCATGATCGACCTGCGGGACGCGATCGTCGCCGCCCTCGGTGAGGATAGGGTCTTCCCGCCGGCGGAGGACGTCGCCGAGACCGATGTCGATATTCGCCCGACGGGGGCAGGCGAGGACGAAGAGGCGGAGCCCGCCTATGATGAAACCAAGCCCCTGCGAGTCGCGATCGTCGGCCGGCCGAATGCCGGCAAGTCGACGCTGATCAACCGCTTTCTCGGCGAAGACCGGCTGCTGACCGGCCCCGAGGCCGGCATCACCCGCGATTCCATCTCGGTCGAATGGGACTGGCGCGGCCGCACGATCAAGATGTTCGACACGGCCGGCATGCGCCGCAAGGCGAAGGTCCAGGAAAAGCTCGAGAAGCTTTCGGTCGCCGATGCGCTGCGCGCCATCCGTTTTGCCGAGACGGTCGTCATCGTCTTCGACGCTACCATTCCCTTCGAGAAGCAGGACCTGCAGATCGTCGATCTGGTGCTGCGCGAGGGGCGTGCGGCCGTGCTCGCCTTCAACAAATGGGACCTGGTCGAGAACTGGCAGGCGGTGCTTGCAGATCTGCGCGAAAAGACCGAACGGCTGCTGCCGCAGGCCCGCGGCATCCGCGCCGTGCCGATCTCCGGCCATACGGGCTACGGTCTCGACAGGCTGATGCAGGCGATCATCGAGACGGACAAGGTCTGGAACCGGCGCATCTCGACGGCGCGCCTCAACCGTTGGCTGGAATCGCAGCAGGTGCAGCACCCGCCGCCGGCCGTCTCCGGCCGTCGCCTGAAGCTCAAATACATGACCCAGGTGAAGGCCCGCCCGCCGGGCTTCATGATCTCCTGCACGCGCCCGGAAGCGGTGCCGGAATCCTATGTCCGCTATCTGATCAACGGCCTGCGCAACGATTTCGACATGCCGGGCGTGCCGATCCGCGTCCATTTCCGGGCTGCGGATAATCCTTACGAATCGAAGGCTCGCAAGAGGCGGTGATTGAAGGAAGCATCGCCGCTCTACAATCAAGGCCTCATTCCTGTGCTTGTCACAGGAATCCAGCAGCGCCGCGTCTGCGGCGCGGGAGTCCATCCAAAGGTTATTTGGCTCATCGGTAGAAAGGCTCGGTGACATCCCGTCGATCGGTGAAAAGCCACCTACCAAACAGTCGGCAACTTCTCCCGCTCCACCAGCGCCCCGTGATGGCCGATCACCGCTGCGGCTATGCGTGCGGCGAAGGCGGCGGCATCTGCCGGGGTGTCGCCGGCGGCGAGGTGCGCGAGGAAGGAACCGTTGAAACTGTCCCCGGCGCTGGTGGTGTCGACGATGCGGGCAACGGGTGCTGCCGGGATGTGCTGGCGCGCTCCCTCGCCGAACTGCAGGGTGACGCCGTTGGCGCCGTCCTTGACGGCGATGTCGGCGACGCCGAGCGCACGGTATCGTTCGATCGTGCTGCCGACGGATGCATCGCCGAAATGCGTTGCCTCGTCGTCGAAACTCGGCAGCAGCAGCGTCGCCGCCCGCGCGCCCGCCTCGATGGTTGCGCGCATCCGTGCCACGTCGTCCCAGAGGCGTGGGCGGATATTCGGATCGAACACCACGCGCTTGCCGGTCGCCTTCGCCCGCCGCAGTTCCGACAGCAAGGTTTCGACCGCATCGGCAGCAAGGATTGCAAGCGTGATCCCGGAGAAGAAGACCACGTCCGCCGAGCCGATCGCCTTTCGCAGCCGATCCGGGTCGTCGGCAAGCAGCTTCGCGGCGGAAGTTGAGCGCCAGTAGGAGAAGCTGCGCTCCCCCTCCTTCAGATGGATCATGTAGAGGCCCGGCATGCGGCCCTCGATCCGGGCGATATGCGCCGTGCCGACCCTGGTCCCCTCGATGAATGACAGCATCTCGTCAGAGACGACATCGGTGCCGACGGCGGTCAGATACTCGACGGTCCATCCGGCCGGTGCGAACAGACGCGCGTAATAGGCGGTGTTGAAGGTGTCGCCCGCATAGCCCTTGCGCAGCATGCCGCCTTCCGCCTGCATCAGTTCGACCATGCATTCGCCGATTGAAAGCATGCTGCCCGCCATCCGCTCTTCCTCCCGCCATCGGTGTCGCCGCCAATGGGTTAGCGATCTGTCGGCTTCGCAGCAAGCGAATGTTGCGCGCGCCGTTTACTCGGTGAAATCGCGGCGATACATCTTTCGTGCAGCAGCAGGAACAGCGGGGTGTGCGGATGGCGGTCGGAACGAGGTCTGGCGACGATTGGTGGCGCGGCGCGGTGGTCTATCAGGTCTATCCGCGTTCCTTCCAGGACACGGATGGCGACGGCATCGGTGATCTTCGCGGCGTGACCCGGCGGCTTTCTCATATCGCCTCGCTCGGCGTCGACGCCATCTGGCTGTCGCCCTTCTTCAGGTCGCCGCAGGCGGACATGGGCTACGACGTCTCGGACTATTGCGACGTCGACCCGATGTTCGGCTCGCTTGCCGATTTCGACGCCATGATGGCGGAGGCGCACCGGCTGGGACTGAAAGTGATCATCGACCAGGTGATCTCGCACACGTCCGACCGGCATCCCTGGTTCGTCGAGAGCCGCTCGAGCCGTAGCAATGCCAAGGCGGACTGGTTCGTCTGGGCCGATCCGAAGCCGGACGGCACGGCGCCGAACAATTGGCTTTCGATCTTCGGCGGCCCGGCCTGGGAATGGGACGGGGTGCGCAGGCAATACTACATGCACAACTTCCTGACGTCGCAGCCGGACCTCAATTTCCATCATCCCGAGGTCCAGGAGGCGCTGCTCGATACGGTGCGCTTCTGGCTGGACCGCGGCGTTGACGGCTTCCGGCTCGACACGGTCAATTATTACTTCCATGACCGGCATTTGCGGGACAACCCGCCGCTCGTTCCGGATCCCGATGCGACGAGCAGCGACGCGCCGGAGGTCAATCCCTACGGCATGCAGGATCATCTCTACGACAAGACCCAGCCGGAGAATATCGCCTTCCTGCAGCGGCTGCGGGCCTTGCTCGACAGATATGGCGGCCGCACGACGGTGGGCGAGGTCGGCGATGGCGCCCGGTCGCTGAAGACGGTTGCCGCCTATACGAGCGGTGGCGACAAGCTGCACATGTGCTACACCTTCGACCTGCTCGGCCCGGAACTCTCGGCCCGCCATATCCGGCGCTGCGTCGAGAATTTCCAGGCGATCGTCACCGATGGCTGGGTCTGCTGGGCCTTCTCCAACCACGACGTCATGCGTCATGTCAGCCGCTTTGTGCTCCGCGAGGCGGACCGCGAACGGATGGCGAAGCTCGCTATTGCGCTGCTTGCCAGCCTGCGCGGCTCGATCTGCCTCTACCAGGGCGAAGAACTGGGCCTGCCGGAGGCGGAACTCACTTACGAGGAATTGCGCGACCCCTATGGCATCCGCTTCTGGCCGGCCTTCAAGGGTCGCGACGGCTGCCGGACGCCGATGGTCTGGGAAAGGGATGAGGCGAATGCCGGCTTTTCCGCCGGTTTTCCCTGGCTGCCGGTGCGCGAGGAACAGCGCGCCTTGGCGGTGGATGCACAGGAGGGCGTCGCGGGGTCGGTGCTCGAACATTATCGCACTACGCTCGCTTTCCGTCGCGCCCACGCGCCCCTCCTAGACGGCGACATGGCGTTCCTTGCGACCAACCAGGATGTGCTGGCCTTCACCAGGGAGAAGAACGGCGAGAGGTTGCTTTTCGTCTTCAACCTGACGGGCGAGCCGCAAACGGTTCAGCTCGCCGTCGACATGGATGTCGCTGAAGTGCTGCCAATGGCGGGATTTGCGCCCGAGTTAGCTGAGAACGCAATCGCGCTTGCCGGTTACGACGTCTTCTGTGGACGGCTGGGGTCAGGGGAAACGCGTTCGTTACCCCTCCGTCATCCTCGGGCTTGACCCGAGGATCCACGCACAGACATCACCGAAACTATCGAGCGTCGCGGTCAGTTTGCGTGAATTCGAGATCGCGTCGTGGTCAATGTGCCACGGGCGGCTTGTGAATGGATCCTCGGGTCAAGCCCGAGGATGACAAGTGTGGAGAGGGCGGCATTCCGTCAGCAGGTCATCGTGTCAGTAGTCTCAGCCAATCAGCGCAAACTTGTCCACATCCACCAGCCCGCGGTCCGAAATCTTGAGGTGCGGTATCACCGGCAGCGGCAGGAAGGCGAGTTGCAGGAAAGGCTCCTCCAGCGTTGCGCCAAGGGCGAAGGCGGCCTGGCGCAGGTGGTGGAGGATGTCGCGCACCCGCTCGTAGGGTTCGAGGCTCATCAGTCCGGCAATCGGCAAGGCGATCTCGCCGGTCACCCGGCCGTCTTCGACGACGACGAAACCGCCCCTGATCACGCCGAGCCGATTGGCGGCAAGGGCCATGTCTTCGTCTCCGACGCCGACGACGCAGATATTGTGGCTGTCATGGCCGACGGTGGAGGCGATCGCGCCCTTCTTCAGGCCGAAGCCCTGAACGAAGCCGTTGGCATGGTTGCCGTTGATGCCGTGGCGCTCGATGACGGCGACCTTGATGATGTCGCGGCCGAGATCGGGCCCTGTCTGGTTGCCCTCGGCCGGCAGCCGAAAGCGTCGATGCTCGGTGATGATCTTTCCCGGCAGCACGCCGATCACCGAGGTCTCGCTTTCGCTGTAGGGCACGGCGAAATCCGCCGCCTTGACCTCTCGCGCCTTGACGCTGTCGAGCCCCACCGGCTCGACCGGCTTGCGGCGGGCAAAGAGCGCGCCGGTCACGCGTTTCCCGGCGGAGAAGACCATCTCGGCCCTGCAGGTCTCCAGGCTGTCGACGACCACGAGATCGGCCCGCCAGCCGGGCGCTACCAGGCCGCGGTCGCTGAGACCGAAGGCACGCGCCGCCGAGATCGAGGCGGCGCGATAGACCGCCAGCGGCTCGACGCCCGCCGCGATCGCCGTGCGGATCATGTGGTCGAGATGGCCCTGCTCGGCGATGTCGAGCGGGTTGCGATCGTCGGTGCAGAGCGCCAGATAAGGCGATAGCCGCTCGGTGATGATCGGCATCAAGGCATGCAGGTCTTTCGACACCGAACCTTCGCGCACGAGGATGTGCATGCCCTTGCGGATCTTTTCGAGGGCTTCCTCGGCGCTCGTGCATTCGTGGTCGGTGCGGATGCCGGTCGCGAGGTAACCATTCAGTTCCTTGCCGCGCAACAGCGGCGCATGGCCGTCGATGTGACCGCCCTGGAAGGCGTCGAGCTTGGCGAGGCAGACCGGATCCTTGTGGATGACGCCGGGGAAATTCATGAACTCGGCAAGGCCGATCACCTTGGGGTGATGGCGAAACGGCGTAAGCCGCTCGATCGGCAGGTCGGCACCGGCCGTCTCCAGATGCGTTGCCGGCACGCAGGAGGAAAGCTGGACGCGGATGTCCATGATCGTTTCCATCGCCGAGTCCAGGAAGAACTGGATACCCTCGGTGCCGAGCACGTTGGCGATCTCGTGCGGGTCGCAGATCGCCGTGGTGACGCCGAGCGGCAGGACGCAACGGTCGAATTCGTGCGGGGTGACGAGCGAGGACTCGATGTGCAGATGCGTGTCGATGAAGCCCGGGACGATGATGCGACCGTAGATGTCGATTTCCTCGCAGCCCTCGTAGTCGCCGCAGGTTCCGACGATCCGGTCGCCGGAGATGGCAATGTCGGAAGCGACGAGTTCGCCGGTGACGAGATCGAAGAAGCGCCCGCCCTTGAGCACGATGTCGGCCGGCTTGCGGCCGACGCCCTGATCGATGAACCGTTCCAGCGCCTCGGACATGCCTGCACCTCGCCCCTTTGCTGCTTTGCCGATGACAATACCCCTCTCCCCTGAGGCGGGGAAAGGGCTTCGCAAACAACGCGGAGATGTCTCAGATATTGTTCTTCAAGACGTCGCGCAGCTTGTCGAAGAGTTCGTCGATCTGCTGCTTTTCGATGATCAGCGGCGGCGACAGCGCGATGATGTCGCCGGTCGTGCGGATCAACAGGCCTTTCTCGTAGGCCTTTAGGAAGGCGGAGAAGGCGCGCTTCGTTGGCTCGCCGGCGATCGGCTCGAGCTCGACCGCGCCGATCAGGCCGATATTGCGGATGTCGATCACATGCGGGCAGTCCTTCAGCGAATGCAGCGCCTCCTCCCAGTAGGGCGCGAGATCGGCGGCGCGCGTCAGCAGACCCTCTTCCTTGTAGGTGTCGAGCGTTCCGAGTGCCGCGGCAGACGCGATCGGGTTGCCGGAATAGGTGTAGCCGTGGAAGAACTCGATCAGATGCTCCGGGCCGGTCATGAAGGCGTCGTGGATTTCCGAGGTGACGAACACTGCGCCCATCGGGATCACGCCGTTGGTCAGGCCCTTGGCGGTGGTGATGATATCTGGCTTGACGTCGAAATATTGCGCGGCAAAAGGCGTGCCGAGACGGCCATAGCCGGTGATGACCTCGTCGAAGATCAGCAGGATGCCGTGCTTGGTGCAGATCTCGCGCAGCTTCTGGAGGTAGCCCTTCGGCGGGATGAGCACGCCGGTGGAGCCGGCGACCGGCTCGACGATGACCGCGGCGACAGTCGAGGCGTCGTGGAGGGTGACGATCCGCTCCAGTTCGCTCGCAAGATCGGCCCCGTGCTCGGGCTCGCCGCGGGCAAAGGCGTTCTTCCCCGGCAGGTGCGTATGCGGCAAATGGTCGACGCCCGTCAGCAGCGTGCCGAACATCTTGCGGTTGGCGACGATGCCGCCGACCGAAATGCCGCCGAAATTGACGCCGTGATAGCCGCGCTCGCGGCCGATGAGGCGGAAGCGCGAGCCGTTGCCCTTGGCGCGGTGATAGGCGAGCGCGACTTTCAGCGCGGTGTCGACCGATTCCGAACCGGAATTGGTGTAGAGGACGTGGTTCAGACCTTCCGGTGCGATGTCGACGAGCCGGTTGGCGAGCTCGAAGGCCTTCGGATGGCCGAGCTGAAAGGCCGGCGCATAATCGAGTTCGCCCGCCTGTTCGCGGATCGCCTCGGTGATCTTCGGCCGACAGTGACCGGCATTGACGCACCAGAGACCGGCCGTGCCATCGAGCACGGTCCGCCCGTCATGGGTGGTGTAGTACATGTCCTTGGCGCCGACGAAGAGCCGCGGCTCCTTCTTGAACTGCCGATTGGCGGTGAAGGGCATCCAAAAGGCGCGGAGATCGTTCGGGGTGGTGGTCAGGCGGTTCGACATGTCTGTTCTCCTCGGGGGCGTCCAGCGCGAAAAGTCGGCTGGGGTCCGAATTCTTTTACCTGTTGGTCAAATTATCAGTGCCCCTGTGAGCGTCAAGCCTGCCGGCGCGCAAGAAATAAGCCCCGCGATTGCTCGTCGGGGCTTTGGCCTTGCAGCTCTTGTCGGCGTCTTGGGAGTTACGCCGACTTGCGCACGAAGGGCTTTTCTATGACGACGCTCGTGGGGGCTCCGTAAATCTCCGTGAGTGCGCCCAAAATCCTCATGACCGCCTCGGACGAACTCGAATAATAGATCGTCTGGGCGTCACGACGGGTGCTAACCAGATTCTGGGCACGCAACTTCGAGAGGTGCTGGGAAAGAGCCGACTGGCTCAGCCCGACCTTGTTGGCCAATGCGCCTACCGCCATTTCTTCCTTGACCAGCGAGTCGAGAATGAGCAGGCGTTTTGGATTTGCCATGGCCGAGAGGAAACCGGCTGCTATTTCCGCTTCCTCATGTTTTTCAGGCGAAAGAGGCTGCATTGCGTGCTCCATGCGAGAATTACATCACACGTAGTTATGTTTTACGAAGCACGATAATTAGACGTGATGCATAAAAGGGCAACCACCCACTGCAAGAATTGGGGGTAGCTAAGTGCCGATTAACCGTTAAGTTTTTTCAAAATCGGCCGCAACTGGGCCGTGTCCTCGAGAACGGCGTCGAATTCCAGGCGCTGCAGTCTCTCCCCGTCGGAAAGGTCGAGGCCAGCCGAGTCGATTCCGGCAATCTTCCAGTCGCCATCGCCGGCGCGGCAATGAACGGTCGCATAATGCTTCACCGCGTCCTGGTGATCGGAATTCATATGCTCGATGGCGCTGCTCTCCATCTCGGCGAGCGCGGCGGCCGCAGGCGAAGCGATGACGAGATCCTTGTCGGTCAGCACATAGGCGCGGCCGAAACCGCCATTGAGGCTGGCGCGCAGCGGCGCCAGGCGGAAAAAGCCGAAATCGGGAAAATCGACATAGAGCCGGGCCTTGGGATGGCGCCGCAGAAAACGCTCCCGGATGCGGCCATGCGCGGCGCTGTCGCGCGCAACCTCTTCGGCTTCGCACTGGACGGTGAGGCGCGGATGGGCGAGGGGATCGCCCTTGCCCGGCTCTCCGGTCAGCAGCGAGGCGCGTCGGTCGGCAAGGAGCGCCTGGGTATGGGTCGAAAGCCGTGAGACGAGAATGACCGGCGCGCCGTCGATATCGATGCCGATCAAGGCGCGGCTGACGAAGGGAAAGCCGCTGCCGTCGGGTTCGAGCACAGCCAGCGCGCCGCTGCGCGCGGACCGGAGCAACACCCGGGCAAGCCTGCGCGCCTCGTCGTCGGTCTCTCTCAAGACGTTCGGTTTGTCGCTCATGACGCGCTTCCTCGGGTCAGTCAAAACAAAAAAGCCCGGAGCGGCTGCTCCAGGCTTCTTTTGAACCCCGCGCTTCGTGGCGTCAATCTTTGCTGCGGTGACGCGTCAGGCCTTCGACGATGTTTTGGGCGTCGATGGTCCCGACCACAGCGCCGTTATCGACGACGCCGATGCTGCCCGGCTGGCGGGACATGGCGTCGAGGATGTCGACGAGCGGCGTCGTCGGCTTGGCGGTCGCCGTCACGCCGGTCGTGGCAGCGGTCCGCCCGACGCCGGACTGCATCACGTCCTTTGCCGTCAGCATAGTGATTGGGTTCATGTGCTGGACGAAGTCGGCCACGTATTGGTTGGCGGGATTCTTGACGATCTCCTGCGGCGTACCGCACTGGATGATCCGCCCGCCTTCCATGATGGCGATGCGGTTGCCGATGCGAAAGGCCTCGTCGAGATCGTGGCTGACGAAGATGATCGTCTTCTTCAGCCGCCGCTGGAACTCTAGCAGTTCGTCCTGCAGGCGCGTGCGGATCAGCGGGTCGAGCGCCGAGAAAGGCTCGTCCATCAGCAGGATGGGAGCGCCGGTGGCGAAAGCCCGCGCAAGACCGACGCGCTGCTGCATGCCGCCCGAAAGCTCGTTGACCTTGCGGTCTGCCCACTTGGTCAGATTGACGAGTTCGAGCTGTTCGCCGACGCGCTTCTTTCGCTCCGCATCGCCGACGCCGGCCAGTTCGAGGCCGAAGCCGACATTGTCGGCCACCGTGCGCCAGGGAAGCAGGGCGAACTGCTGGAACACCATCGACACCGTGTGCATGCGGAAGTCGCGCAAGGCCTTGGCGTTGCAACGATAGGGGTTCAGCGGTGCGCTCGAAGTCTTGACCTCGACCTCGCCGCGAACGACCGGGGCAAGGCCGTTGACGGCTCTCAGCAGCGTCGACTTGCCGGAGCCGGACAGGCCCATTAGCACGAGGATCTCGCCTTCGTGGATTGCCAGCGAGGCGCCGGCGACGCCGAGCACGAGGCCGGTGGCAGCGCCGATCTCGTCGCGCGTCTTGCCCTGATCGACCATCTGAAGGGCAGGCTGGGGGTTCTTGCCGAAGATGATGTCGACATTCTTGAAAACGACGGCTTCGGTCATGCGCCTTCTCCTTCATCGGACGAGCGGAAAAGACGGTCGAGGACGATCGCCAGGATGACGATACAGAGACCAGACTCGAAGCCCCTGGCGATATTGACCGTGTTCAGCGCCCGAAGGACCGGCACGCCGAGGCCGTCGGCACCGACGAGCGCGGCAATGACCACCATCGACAGCGACAGCATGATCGTCTGCGTCAGCCCGGCCATGATCTGCGGCATGGCGAAGGGAATCTCGACCTTGCGCAGCACCTGCCATGGCGTGGCGCCGAAGGACTCGGCGGCCTCGACCAGTGACGGCGGCGTCGAGATGATGCCAAGGCGCGTCAGGCGGATCGGCGCGGGAATGGCGAAAATGACCGTGGCGATCAGCCCGGGCACCATGCCGAGACCGAACAGGATCAGCGCCGGAATGAGATAGACGAAGGTCGGGATCGTCTGCATCAGGTCGAGGATCGGCCGCATGATCGAGTAGACCCAGGCACGCCGCGCAGCGACGATGCCAAGGGGCACGCCGACGGCCATGCTGACGAAGCTGGCCGCGAGCACCAGCGCCAGCGTCTCCGTGGTTTCCTGCCAGTAGCCCTGGTTGACGATCAGGAGCAGCCCAAGACAGGTGAATGCGGCGATGCCGACCGAGCGGCGAAACCACCAGGCCAGGGCGGTCACGACCGCGATGACGATGAGCGGGTGCGGTGTCTGGAGGATGTAGAGCAGGACGGCGATGATGCCTGAAAGCAGATTTGCGAGCTGGTCGAAGAACAGTTCGAAATTCGTCGTCAGCCAGTCGACGAACGCCTTGGCCCAGCCGCCGATCGGGATGCGATTATCAGTTAGAAATTCCACGAAACTGGATCCCTCTTGTCAGGGTCAAACACTGGATCGCATGAAGCGGTGGAAGGGCGGGGAGGTTCCCGCCCGACTGCATGGTTTCCTTCAATCACAGCCGATTTGAGGACAGAGGCATGCAGCAATTTTTGAGTGCTGCAGCGACCTTTGCGCGACGGGCGGCCGCGCGGCGCCACGCAATCAGAGGCCGAGTTCGGACTTCACCGCAGCCAGTCCGTCGCCACCATCCTTGGTGGTCACGCCGGCAAGCCAGGGCTCGATGGCAGAGGGGTTGTCCTTCAGCCAGGCGGCAGCGGCCTTCTCCGGATCTTCGCCGTCGTTCAGGATCTTGCCCATGATCTCGTTTTCCATCTCAAGCGAGAAGTTCAGGTTCTTGAGCAAGGCGCCGACATTCGGGCATTCGGTCGTATAGCCGGCGCGCACATTGGTGTGCACCGTGGCGCCGCCGAAGTTCGGGCCGAAGATGTCGTCACCGCCCGAGAGGTAGGTAAGCTTGAAGTTGGCGTTCATCGGATGCGGCTCCCAGCCGAGGAAGACGATCGGCTCGCCGTCCTTCTCGGCGCGCGCCACCTGCGCCAGCATGCCCTGTTCGGAGGATTCGACGACCTCGAAGCCCTTGAGATCGAACGTTCCCTTCTCGACCATGTCGATGATCAGGCGGTTGCCGTCATTGCCAGGCTCGATGCCGTAGATCTTGCCCTCGAGCGCATCCTTGTGGGCGGCGATGTCCTTGAAGTCCTTGATGCCGAGCTCAGCACCCTTGGCGTTGGTCGCCAGCGTGTATTTGGCGCCTTCGAGATTTTGGCGGACGGTTTCGACCGATTTGTCGTCGCGATAGGGCTTGATGTCGGCTTCCATGGTCGGCATCCAGTTGCCGAGGAAGACATCGATATCCTTGTTCTTCAGCGACGTGTAGGTAACGGGGACCGAAAGCACCTTGACGTCAGTCTCGTAGCCGAGCGCCTCAAGGATGGTGGTTGCCGTCGCCGTCGTGGCGGTGATGTCCGTCCAGCCGACGTCGGAGAAGCGGACGGTGCCGCAGCTTTCCGCCTCGGCCGCGGCCGCATTGCCGGCGGTCAAGGCCGCCATGCAGATGGCACCTGCCAGCATGAATTTGAGCGAGAATGTCCTTGTCATCGTTGTCGTTCCCCTGCCTGTGTTCTTTTTTTAGCCAAACACCAATGCGCCCCGAATTCAAGGCCTTGGCGTCGAGGGAAGTGTATTGTCTCATTCCATTGAGGGGATGCACAAAACGACGCTGAATGTCGCAATGCCTGCGAAATGGCGCTCCACAAACATTGATAGGCTCACGAGCGGCGCGGGTGGACCAATTTCCGCCGACGGCGAAAATCTGTGGGTCGCGCCGACGCGCTCTGGTCATCAGCTCTTTGCAAGGTCATGTAGCGGAGACGACGTCTGGGAACCCTGGTCATGGCCAAACTCTATTTCAGCTACGCGACGATGAATGCGGGCAAGAGCACGCTGCTCCTGCAGGCCGCCTACAACTATCAGGAGCGCGGCATGCGCGTCGTGATGCTGATCGCCGCCTTCGACGATCGGGCAGGCACGGGGCGCATCGCATCGCGCATCGGGCTCCAATCGGAGGGGATCCCGTTCCGTGGGAAGGACGACCTCTTCAAACTCGTCGAGCGGCTGAACGGCGACGGATCCGGCCAGATCGCCTGCGTCTTCGTCGACGAGGCGCAGTTCCTCGGCGAGGACCAGGTGTGGCAGCTCGCGCGCGTCGCCGATCGCCTCGGCATTCCGGTCATGGCCTATGGCTTGAGAACGGATTTTCAGGGGAAGCTCTTTCCGGGTTCTATGGCGTTGCTGGCGATTGCCGACGAGTTGCGCGAGGTCAGGACGATCTGCCATTGCGGACGCAAGGCGACGATGGTCGTGCGCCTCGACGGCAACGGCAAGGTCATGCGCGAGGGGGCGCAGGTCGATGTCGGCGGCAATGAGAAATACGTCTCCTTCTGCCGCCGCCATTGGGAAGACGAGATGCGCGCCGGCTGACGGCGGCGCGCCGATCTTCAACGGGAGTTCCAAGCATGCGGTCCGTCGCCTTCGCCAGCTGTCTCGCCTTCGTCGCGACACCGAGCCTGGCGGATGGCGACGCCAGGGCGGGCGCCGCGGTCTTTCGGAAATGCAGTGCCTGCCATACGGCGACGGAACCGGCGAACCGGGTGGGACCGAGCCTGATGGGCGTTGTCGGCCGTCCCGTCGCTTCGTTCGGCGGCTACAACTATTCCGATGCAATGAAGGCGTTCGGCACTCAAGGTAAAGTGTGGGACGAGGTTACGCTCTCCGAATATCTGTTGAGCCCACGGACTCTGGTAAGCGGCACCAGAATGAGTTTTCCGGGACTGAGGAGGCCGTCGGACATTGTCGACCTTATCGCCTATCTCAAAAATCCCACCGCCGGCCAATGAGCGGGCCGCGCAGCCTCGCCTTACCTGCGAAAAAAGCCCGCCGGCGTCTCTTGTCCTGACCTGCTAAACACCCTTTATATAACTGCAATCAAGGGCTGAGCAGATTGGTCCGCGGGCACAGCCGCCCGGACGGACAAAGGGGATAGGACATGGCCACTCTTCAGAATTTTGACGCCGAAATCGCCAAGACGCGCAGTGTCGTCGACGAGATGCGCGGCAAGCTCGAACAGTCGGGCGTCGTGCTAGAGCAATTCGCCAAGGCGGACACCAAGCTCGGCGATGTCAATTTCGACATCGAGAACGCCCGCATTCAGGACGTCCTCAAACAACAGAAGGCGATGGAAGCCAACATCGCCGATCTGATCATCGGTCTCGAAGATGCAACGAACGTCTTCGGTGCCGAGTTCGAGAGCATGAAAAGCTATACGGGTTACGAGAAGTTCATCGGCATGTTCTCCAAGCAGTCGATGCAGCGGATGCGCACCGACCGGGTGCGCAACATGTCGCTCGCCGGAAACCTTCAGGAACTGCTCGTCAAGTCCGACACCATCGTCGGCATCCTCAAGGAGCAGAAGGCGATCCTCGACCAGCGCTACAAGACCTCCGAGCAGAGCCTCATCCAGGTGATCGAGCGCCGCAAGGGCACGATGGCTGCGCTGGTGGAGACCCAGAAGCGCATCGAGGAGCTCAACCCTCTGCTGCTCGACGTCGAGAATCGGATCGCCGCTTCCACGGACCAAACGACCCGCACCGACCTCGAGTCCGAGCGCTCGCGGCTGGCGACGGAATACAACGAGAAACAGGCCAAGGAACAGGAACTGCTCGCCGAGAGCCAGACGCTCGAGCGCTATACCGCGATGTTCCAGACCTTCGTCGATTCGCTCAACAATCAGATCGCCGCGCAGAACACGCTGATCAACAAGCTGACGATCGATACGGAGCAGCGCATCGTCCTCTACAAGTCGCTGGAAGATTCGCTGAAGACCGCGGCGCAGCAGGACGTGGCTCACAAGATCAATACGCTCGGCAGTCAGGTCGACACCGCCGCCGAGGAAACGATGGCCGGGATCGGCGCCGCCGCCCAGCGGCATATCGGCGACCTTCTCGAAATGCATGAAAAGAACATGCTCGCGACCCAGGATATCCAGCGGCGCAAGAAACTGGCCGACGACGCCTTTGCCCGTCGCTTCCAGACGGTGATGGACAAGCACAATGCCGCAAACTACGTGAAGCAGTGATCGGCAAGGCGGCAATGACCGGCTTTCCGACCGCCTTTCGGCATATGCCGGAGGGGTTTACATGAACACCGCCGTATCGCCTGCCGTCAGGCAATATTTCACCTCGATCAGGGCCGCATTGGCCGGTCTCGAGCTGTTTCTCGGCGACCGCAATTCACCGCTTTACCGCAACACGGTCGTCGGCGAGGTCATCGTTCCCTATCTCGCCCGGCTGAAGGCATCGGTTGCCTGCTGGGAGAATCGCATCGGATTCGTAGAGCATTTCCGGATTTCGCGGGCCGAGAGCGGCTTTCCGGTCTTCCAGAACGTGCTGGAGCTCGAGAACGACCGGCAGAGCGCGGAAAAGCGGCTGGCGAGCATTCCCTCCGCGGATGCGCTGCGCGAGGAAATGGTCGATTTCATCCTCAGGCAAAAGGCCTTTCCGGAGGCGCTGCAGGCGCGCATGGCCGAACGGCTCTATCTCGAGCAGATCGGCAAGGGCGACATCTTCTCGCCTTTCATCCTGCCGGAGACGATCCGGGTCGCCGTCAACCCGAAGACGATGCGGCCCTATTATGTGGTCGCCTGGGGCGCCTTCGACGGCACGCAGACGCTGCCGATGATCTATATGGCGACGGTCGAGGATTCTTCCGACAATATCGTCGAGATGCTGGTGACCGAAGACGGCAAGCTCAATCCGGAGATCGAGATCCCGCTGCCGGTCGGCGGACTGCTCAATCCGCAACTGGCGAGCCGTTTCGACGATTTCGCCTCGAAGAACAGCGCCTATTCGCTGACGCCGGTGACGATCGCCACCAATCTCGACAGGGATTTTCCGGAACTGCATCCAAAACAGCTTCGGCGCATCGTGCTCGGGCCGTTCTATTCGGCTGGAATCACGGAGAACAACGCGCGGATCAACGACATCCTCTCGAAGGTGCGCAAGACCGAGAATGCCTGGCTTTTGACCTGGACGGTGCAGGAGGTCTTCTCCAAGGCCGAGCGGCCGGCGGAGCGTGGCTTCTGGTCGACGACGCCGGCGCAGGAGGAGTTTCACATCGACACCGGCAATCTCGAAGCCGCGCGCATGGGCGTGAGCGCTTACGAGAAGCATGCGCTGGTGCCGCACGACGCCTATCAGGCGCTCTACGCGGCAGGCGAGGCGGCGCAGGTGTTCGGTGACTACAAGGTGCATGTTATCTCCGGCAACCAGGTGGTGAGCGAGGTTTGATCGATGACGCTGAACACGGGCCTGACGACGCTGCACGAGGACGACATCGCCAAGCATCAGGCGGTGGCGCAGAGCCTCGTCACCAAGCTCTTCATTCTCGAGCGGGATGAGCCATCGGCGGGCACACCCCTTGCCGGCACCGGCCGCCGTTTCGTCTCGACCGTATCGACGGGAGGCCAGCGCCGCAGCCGGGAGGTGGAACTCGCCCGGACGATCCAAGCGGTGCGCGGCGCCGATCCGCTGCTTTCGCCGGCCCAGCACGCCGCGCTTTACCGTACCCGGCGCGGCATCCAGGTGGCGCTCGCGGTTTCGGATGTTTTCGCGCGGCAGACGAATCTCGAACAATTGCAGGCGCGTAACGCGGGCACGTCGCTTTCCGGCGAAGACGCAAGTCATTTCAAGGCGCTGCTCTCGGCCGCCGCCTATATCGCCGCCTTCACCCTTGCCGCCTATCTCGGCGCGACGCTGCAGGGTGAGGGCGAGCCGGTCGACGATGCCGCCGAGCCGGATTTCCTCTTCGATACGCCCCAGGACGCACTGAAGAGCATGGTCGCCGGGCTCGATCGCAGTCTTGCCGGTGCGCCGGACGATCTGGCCTTGACGGCGCGGGCCCGCGCCTTCTCTCGCGTCGCGATCGAAGGGCTGCTTGCCCGCAAGGCGCGCTTCACCGGGCTGCAGAACTTCGAGAATGTCCACATCCGGCTCGACCAGGATGACTTCACCCTGAACGGTTTCGATGTCGCGCCCGGGCAGAAGCGCAAGCCCTTGGTGATGACCTTCAAGAAGCCGGAGGAGATCATCGGCAATCACATTGCCAAGTATCAGGCGCTGAAACTTGCCAAGATGCTGATGGCCTACGACTTCGACCGGCAGATGAATCCCTTCGTCGAACTCGGCGGCTTCCTCTTCACCTTCATCGGCGACGGCATGCCGGGTACCGGCAAGACGATCCTGATCCAGATGCTTGCCGGCATGCTCCACGACTATTGCGATGTCGCCGGCTACGCCTTCCATTACGAGAATTTCGGCGTCGACCAGATCTCCTCCTATCAGGGCAAATCGGGCCAGAACTGCAAGGAGTTCGTCAACAACGTGATGAACCCGCGGGCGATCGGCTTCGGCACGATCGACGACGTCGATCAGGTGACGGCGAAGCGCTCCGACGATCGCGCTTCCGCCGGCCAGCACGAAGTGACGGCGGTGCTGATGGAGAGCTTCGCCGGCGCCTCGACAGTGGTGCGCGGCAATTGCACCTTCGGCATGTTCTCGAACCATCCGGAGAATGTCGACGATGCCCTGCGCCAGCGCGCCGGCGCACGTTGGCTGGTCGACGGGCCGCAGACGGAGGCCGACTATATCGACATCTTCGCGCTGCTCGTCGGCAAGAACCACAAGATCCCGCTCGGGGAGCACGATCTCTATGCCGGCCAGGAGATCAAGCGCGCCGTCTCGCAATCCTATGCGGCCCATGCCCGGCCGCAGGAGGACGGGCTTGCGGCGGTTTGGGAACGCTATGAGAAAGAGAAGGGCAAGATCGCCTCGCTCGCCGATGTCGGCGCCTATCTGCACATGATCAAGGAGGCGGAGCCGCGCTTCACCGGCCGGGCGATCCGCAACATCACCGACGCGATCAAGATGCGGGCGATGGACGTCGAATTGCCGGACGACTGGTTCAAGGATGCGGGCACCTTCATGCACAAACCCTACGACGAGAAGAAGGCGATGATCGAGGACCTGCGCGGCCCGATCACCATCGACATGGTGCTGCAGGAGATCAACCGCTACGCCGATAGCGAATTCCGCTATACCGACAAGTCGGACGACGCCGCCATTGCCGAAATCATCCGCCGCGAGCGGCAACGCGAGAAGGCGATCCGCGAGATCGAGACAATGAAGCGCGAGGGCCGATGGCAGGGATGACAGAAGAGAACATCGCCCCATGAAGCGCCTTCTCGAAGCCGAGCTCATCTATGGGCGGCTGCTCGATATTTCCGAGCCGCATCTTGTGGCGCGCTATAACAAGGCGCTCGAAGGGTTGGGGCTGAAGCCGACGGCGCTCGAGCGCTTCAGCATCGATGTGACCGGCTTTTCGCCGGAAATTGCTGAGGAGCTCGGAGACCGCGATTATCTCGATCCGAACCGGGTCAACCGGCGCTTCATCATCCTGACGCCCGCCCAGGCGGACCTGCCGGTGGTCCATACGAGCTTTTCCAACACCGCGGCGCTGATGCATGAGTTCTTCAACGCCAACAGCCGGGCTATCAACGCCGTCACCATCAAGGATGCGCTCTATGGCGAGATCGAGGACTCGGTGTCGGTGGTCGAGGACATCGACGATCTGCTGTCGATCAACGAGGTCCGCTTCCGCGTGCTTTCCGCCGAGGACATGCTCGGAAAGGCGGCGGAGCTCCGGGAGCTCGTCGACCGGCTGAAGAAAGTGCCGGACGCGTGGGCGGACGACGCCATGCTGGACCGGATGGTGGAACTCGCCAAGCTGACCGGCGACATCCGCCAGAATGCTCTTGTCCCAGAGGAGCTGGTGTTTCGGCACGAGGCCTTCTGGGCCAATCATTTCGGCGGCGTCTATGTCTTCCTCGACCAGAAGACGACGACGGTGATCTGCGATCCTTCCGTGCCCGGCTTCAGGCGCTCGCGGCCCTGGCAGGTGAGCTATATCGCGATCGGCGATTACGCGCGCATCTACGACTTCCTGACGACGACGAACCGGCTGCAACTGCCGCAGGCCTCCTGGGTGCAGGAGTCGGGCCTCTTCCAGCACCGGGCCGACATGGCAATCCGCGGGCTGATCAACGAAGCCGATCCGGATGCGGATCTGCTGAATGCCGATCGAATCTGGCTACAGACCTGGATCCATCGCAACGCCGCGCTGGTGGCGCGCGATGGCACCTACCCGTTCCTGCAGGAAGTTGCGCGGGCGATCGCCGCAACGGGGACGGTGAAGATGCAGGAGATCGCCCCTGAGAACCGTTTCCTGCTGGTGCGGGCCGCTCCCGACCATCCGGACAAATGGCTGGTCAACCAACTCGTCTCGCAGCTCGTTCCGCGCGACTTCGTCTCCCGCTTCGTGTTCGACAAACAGGGCTTTTATGCTGCCTACGAACACTACGGCGAAAAGTTCCGCGAATATGTTGTGGCGACCCTGACGGGCACATATCTGAAAGACAAGACCGCCTTCCGCCACAAGCTCTACGGTCTCAAAGAGGAATAGGACATGCTCGATCCGATCGTTGTGTTTTTTCAGCGCGTGTTCACGGCGATCGGCCGCGGCATAGGTCTGGCGGTCTCCTGGCTCCTCTGGCCCTTCGTGGCGCTCGGCGACTGGTATCGGGCGCGGAGCTGGATCATCAAGGGGCCGATCGGACTGGTGCTGCTCGGGCTGATCTTCTTCTACGGCTATTTCATCTGGCAGACGCAGGCCTGGACCAATTTCGATCCAGACTATGTCAATCGCTACAAGCTCGCCGAGCGCAAGGTGCCGGCGGGTTCGCCGATCAGCGGCCCGGGGGCCACGACGGGACAATCCGGTAGCGCGGCGGCTACGAGCCAGGCCGCAGCCGTGGTGCCCTCGGACGGGTCGACCACGGAAGCGCTCGACATGGTGCAGTTGCCGGCCGGCACGGTCTGCCAGACCTCGGCGACCGTCGATGTCGCGGCCGATCTCATCGACCTCAACGTCAACCAGAACGCCTGGATTTCCTCGATGCTCGCCTACAAGCTCGGCCTGTTCGGGATGGACTGGGACGACACGCCCTGGCTCGACAACAAGGCGTCGTTCCAGCGCGGCATCAACCAGGCGGTGCGCCGCACCAGCGTCGAACTGGTCGACTCGCTTGGCCGGGTGCGCGGTACCTCCGGCGTCAACAACGACCTGCAGGCCGCACGCGGCAACATTCAGTTCGACGAGGAAACCTGGTATTTCGGCATCAATCCTTTCGGTCCGAAGACCCCGACGCCAAGCTTCTACCGTGCCGCCGAGCGCGACCTTCGGAAATTCAACGTTTCGCTCGGCAAATGCGAGGCGATCTTCGACGGCCGGTCCGACAACATGGTCGAGTTCCTCGACCGCATCGCCAACGATCTCGGCAATACGTCGGCGATCATCCGCGAGCGTTCGGAATTCCACAATGGCGGCTGGTTCGATACGCGCGCTGACGACCGTTTCTGGTTCGCCTTCGGCCAGCTCTACGGTTATTACGGCATTCTCTCGGCGGCCGGTGCCGATTTCGAGAATGTCGTCGCCCAGCGCGGGCTGACGCCGATCTATACGGAGACGCTGAAGCAATTGCGCTCCGCGCTGCGTATCCAGCCGCTGATCATCTCCAACGGCCGCGAGGACGGCTGGATCATGCCGACGCATCTGGCGACGATGGGCTTCTATATTCTTCGCGTGCGCTCCAACCTGGTGGAGATGCGCGACATCCTTGCCCGCTGACGGCCGGCATGGCAGCGTAAGCACAAGGAAACGGAGCGCGCATCCGGCAGAGGAGGCGGGATGTACGCACCAAACAGGGGGAAGCCATGGGGGAGGTCAAGTCCGACATCGAAATCGCGCGTGCTGCGCGCAAGCAATCGATCATGGAGATCGGGGCTAAACTCGGCATTCCGCCGGAGCATCTGCTGCCTTACGGCCATGACAAGGCGAAGGTCAGCGCCGAGTTCATTGCCGCGCAGAAGGATAAGAGAGACGGCCGGCTGATCCTGGTGACGGCGATCAACCCGACGCCGGCCGGCGAGGGCAAGACGACGACCACCGTCGGCCTCGGCGACGGCCTCAACCGCATCGGCAAGAAGACGATCGTCTGCATTCGCGAGGCCTCGCTCGGTCCCTGCTTCGGCATCAAGGGGGGTGCTGCCGGCGGCGGCTATGCGCAGGTGGTGCCGATGGAGGATATCAACCTGCACTTCACCGGCGATTTCCACGCCATCACCTCGGCCCACAACCTGCTCGCCGCGCTGATCGACAATCACATCTATTGGGGCAACGAGCAGGCGATCGACATTCGCCGCATCGCCTGGCGGAGGGTGATGGACATGAACGATCGGGCGTTGCGCCAGATCATCGGCTCGCTCGGCGGTGTCGCCAATGGCTATCCGCGCGAGACCGGCTTCGACATTACCGTCGCTTCCGAGGTCATGGCGATCCTGTGCCTTGCCGCCGACATCAAGGATCTGGAAAAACGCCTCGGCAACATCATCATCGGCTACCGGCGCGACAAGAGCCCGGTCTATGCGCGCGACATCAAGGCGGACGGGGCGATGGCGGTGTTGCTCAGGGATGCGATGCAGCCGAACCTGGTGCAGACGCTCGAGAACAATCCGGCCTTTGTCCATGGCGGCCCCTTTGCCAATATCGCGCATGGCTGCAACTCGGTGGTGGCAACGACGACGGCGCTGAAGCTTGCCGACTACGTCGTGACCGAAGCCGGTTTCGGAGCGGATCTCGGCGCCGAGAAATTCTTCGACATCAAGTGCCGCAAGGCCGGCCTGAAGCCGGACGCCGCCGTCGTCGTCGCCACCGTCAGGGCGATCAAGATGAATGGCGGCGTGAAGAAGGACGATCTCGGCAAGGAGAATCTCGAGGCGGTCAGGAAGGGATGCGCCAACCTCGGCCGCCACGTGCAGAACGTCAAGAAATTCGGCGTGCCGGTGCTCGTCGCGATCAACCACTTCACCTCCGATACGGAGGCGGAAATCCGGGCGATCAAGGACTATGTCAGGACGCTCGGTTCCGAGGCGATCCTGTGCCGGCACTGGGCCGAGGGATCGGCCGGCATCGAGGAACTGGCGCACAAGGTCGTCGATCTCGCCAATGCCGGACACTCGCAGTTCTCGCCGCTCTATCCGGACGACATGCCGCTCTTCCACAAGATCGAGACGATCGCCAAGGACATCTATCACGCCAGTGAAGTGATTGCCGACAAGGTGGTGCGGGATCAGCTGAGAACCTGGGAGGACCAGGGCTACGGGCAACTGCCGATCTGCATGGCGAAGACGCAATATTCCTTCTCCACCGACCCCAACCTGCGCGGCGCTCCGAGCGGCCATGCGGTGCCGATCCGCGAAGTCCGCCTTGCGGCCGGAGCCGGCTTCGTCGTCGTCATCACCGGCGAGATCATGACGATGCCGGGCCTGCCGAAGGTGCCGTCCTCGGAGAAGATCCGCCTCAACGAGGCGGGCTACATAGAGGGGCTGTTCTGACGGTGGTGCAGTAGTGCCGGCTCAATCGAGACCGCCGATAAAGTCCGCCTTGCCGAGCGGCACGCCCTTATGGCGCAGGATGTCGTAGGCCGTGGTCAGATGGAAATAGAAGTTCGGCAGCACGAACTTCAGCAGATAGTCGTCGCCGCTGAAGGTGACCTTCAGATTCGGGAAGTTGAGGGTCACCTCGCGCTTCTCGCTGCCCTCGAGGTGTTCCGGTGTCACGGTTTCGAAGAATGCCACCGTCTTGTCGATCCGCTGACGCAGATCGGCAAAGCTCTGCTCATCGTCGGGAAACCGCGGCACTTCAAGCGTCGTCAGTCGAGCGATGGCGTTCTTGCTGGTGTCGCTCGCTCGCTGGACTTGACCCGACAGCGGCAGCATGTCCGGCGCGAGCCGCGCGCCGAAGAGTTCGTCGAGCGGCGTGCCCGATTTGGCGGCAAAGGCCTCGCCCTTGTCGAGGAGCCCGCCGAGCGCGGAAAAGCCGCGTGTGAAGACGGGGACGGAGAGCGAATACATTCTCAAAGGCATGGGTCGTTCCTCGATAAGGCGTTGCGGACGATGCCGCTGTTAGATCGTGTCGCTCTGCGGCGGGTTCAATCGGCGGCGGAGATCTTTGCCAATCCGAAAGAGAATTCGTGCTGATGTTGGCTCGATTGCGCGCCACCATGGAACCACAATGACACCTTCGGAACTGCAGACCTACCTTTATTCACATATCCCGCTCTCCGCTGCGATGCAGGTGGAGGTGGCTGCGGTGGAGTGGGACCATGTCCTCCTCCGGGCGCCTCTGGCACCGAACATCAACCATCGCGACACGGTTTTCGGCGGCAGCGCTTCGGCACTTTCGATACTCGCTGCCTGGTCGCTGCTGCATGTCCGGCTTCGTGGGAGTGGCATCGCAAGCCGCCTGGTGATCCAGAGCAACCGCATGGACTATCTTAGGCCGATCGACGGTTCCTTCTCGGCCCGCTCGCGGCTCGAAGACGCCGACCAATGGCCAGGCTTCCTGCGTCTGCTCGAACGGCGGGGCAGGGCGCGTCTGACGGTGACGGCCGAACTCATGGCCGAGGGTGAGGTCGCCGGCACCTTCTCCGGCGAATTCGTGGCACTTGGATACGGGAACGCGAGCATTGACGGAGGCGGCTAGCGGCAATAGCGATAGCCGTTCTTTCGTTCGATGACGTCGAAATGCAGGTGTGTTTCATGCGCCGCGTCGCTGCCCGGATCGAGGACGGTCGTGAAGTAGAGGCAGCCGGAGGCGGTCACGGCGCGCTGGAAGGCGCCGGTCAGAGTGCCGTCTTCGTCGCGCGGCTCGATTTCGACGGTCTTGCCGTCTGCGAGGCTGAAAGAGGCGATGTCGACAGCGTTACCGCGTGCGTGCTCGGAGATCTTTCCCGTCTCGGCATTGTTCCTTAGCCGACAGACATAGGTGGAGGCCTGATTGAGGGCCGAAAGACGGGCGTCGGCTCCGAACGCGGCCTTTGCTGCCGGAGCGGCCGTCTCCTTCACCCATCGGGCGAGTGCCAGGGCCGTTTCGCAGCGCATCACTCCCTCGGGCTCAAGAGCGACGCCCGGCAGGACCGAACTGACTCTGATCGGCCTGTCGATGCCGCAGCCCTTGCCGTCGTCGATGCGGGCAGTCTCCGCAAAGGCGCTGCCGATCTCCTTGAGCGCGGCCAGACAGGAGGCATAGGCTTTCGGGTCTTCCTTTTCGATCGTCAGAAGCGCTTCCTCGCGGAGAGAGTCGTCTTTCCACCCAGGCGGTAGGTCTTTGCCAGCCCCGACATTTAAGTTTTTTTGATCGCTCGCTTGAGGTTTTCTCTGCGGCGCGGCAGGTTTTGGCGTGGGCGTCGGCTGTTCGCCTTGATCGGTGTCAGGCCTCGCTACGGGTAGCGGGCCTTCCTGCGGAAGCGCCGCCCCCCAGAGCACGAGGGCGGAAATCAGTACCACTCCGACAGCGCGCATGCAGGTCCTTTCCGTTTGTCACGGTCAAACGCACGAAAGACCATCCTGTTTCAAAATGTGCTGAAACTGAGGAGGACGGACGGGATATACGTGCCCTAAATTTATATTGACTCTTTCAGTCATGTTTTTTATGTGGCCCAAATAAGGCGATGACGTGACAGGATTCGCCGATTCCGACACCTGCCCAGCCAGCCCTTGAGTTTGCCGCTCAACAGCAAGCCCGGCCAACAAACTCAAAGGACTGGTCCATGCTCAACCGGCATCATCGCCTGGCTCTTCTCGCATGCACGGCGACACTCGCATTGTCCGTCGCCTCCGGCAGCTTCGCGCAAAGCGCGACAACATCCCAGCCGACAGAGGCCGAAGAATCGGAAGCGGCAAAGAAGGGCGAGACCTATCTCTCGCCGATCGTCGCCAAGGGCGGACGCGAGGCCAATCCCTATACGAAGCCCGGTCCTTCGAGCGTCGTCAGCACGGACCAAATCGAGCTTCAGGCGGGCCAGGAGACCGACGATCTGCTGCGCAGCGTGCCCGGCACGTCGACGGCCAACAACCCGCAAAATCCCGGCGTTGCCGTCAATATTCGCGGTTTCGAGGGCTCCGGCCGCGTCAACATGATGATCGACGGCGTTCGCCAGAACTTCCGCTTCACCGGCCACGAGGCCCAGGGCTTCGCCTATGTCGATCCGGCCTTCCTTTCCGAGATAGACCTGACCCGCGGCGCCGTCACTGGCATCGGAGGCGGGGCGCTGGCCGGTTCGGTCAATTTCAAGACCTATGACATCGAGGACCTGATCCAGGACGGCAAAAATTATGGCGGTCAGGCCGTCGCCACCTACGGCAGCAATGGCGCCGGCTGGTCGGAATCCTTGCTCGGCGCCTATCGCTTCAACGACGTCTTCTCTGTGCTTGGCGGGATCAGCAAGAGCGATCCGGGTAATTACGACAATGGCGACGGCATCGAAGTTTCCTTCACCGAGGAGGATCTGCTTTCCGGCCTCCTGAAGGCCGAGATCACGCCGGACAAGGACCATTCTTTCAAGTTCAGCGCAATCTCCTACGACAATGACTTCTTCGCGAACTCCTATTTCCAAAACGTCAGAAACCAGACGGTCAGCGCGAACTACGCCTACACGCCCGACAATGAACTGATCGATTTCCGCGCCAACGCCTACTGGAACCGCCTGCGGATGAAGTACGATACCAACCTCCTGGGTGCCGGCGGCGCGGCGGGGCGGCGGATCACCGACACGGGTATCGGCTTCGACATTTCGAACACCTCGACATTCGATTTGGGCGAAGTTGCCGTGCGCTCCAACTACGGCGTCGAATATTTTCAGGATGACTACGATGTGATCAACAGCACGGCGCAGCCGACCGGCGGCGTCAACGGCGGCGGCAAGAACGCGACGACGGGCATCTTCAATTCGACGACCTTCACCTATGGCATCGTCGACCTCACTGCCGGCCTGCGCTACGACCAATTCAACATCGACGGCACCGGATCGGTGAGCGCCGGTAATCCGCTCGGCATGCCGGCAGGCGCCTATAGCGTCGACGAATCGGACGGCCGCCTCAACCCGAGCGTTACGCTCGCCGTCAATGCCACCGAGTGGCTGCAGCCCTACGTGACCTATGCCGAGACCTCGCGTGCTCCGACGGTCAACGAAATCTTCGTGGGCGGTTCGCATCCGGGCGGCTTCCAGATGTTCTTCCCCAACCCGTTCCTCCAGCCAGAAATATCCAAGGGCTGGGAAATCGGCGCGAACATCAATCTGGACGACCTCATTGCTACGGGAGACAGCTTCCGCCTGAAGGCGAACTATTTCCATAACCGGGTGGACAATTACATCACTGCGGCTTTGGCCAACGGCGGGATGCAAATATTCTTTGTCAACAATCCGGGAATATCCACGGTTCAAGGCTTTGAACTGCAGGCAGCCTATGATGCCGGCTATGTCTTCGGCGACCTTGCCTACACGCATACGGAGAGCGACCTCCCGTCACAGGTCAACGGCTTTGGCGTACAGAGCTTCCTTCCCGATGACATCGTAAGTGCGACCCTCGGGGCACGCTTCCTCGAGGAACAGCGCCTCACGGTAGGCACGCGGATCTATGCCGTTTCCAATGCCTTCATCGGCGAGGAGAATGCGGGGGCAAGCGGCTCTGCCACCGTTCCCGGCTACGGACTGGTGGACCTCTTCGCGAACTACAAATTCGAGAACGGTCTCGAACTCACCGGCAGTGTGACGAACGTCTTCGACAAGACCTACACGCCGGCGTCGAGCACGATCGCCGGCAGCACGGTCGACACCGGCCGCGGTCGGACGTTCCTCGTCACCGCGAAGGCGAAGTTCTAGGCTCCGTTGCCTGACTGCATGGAGAGGCGGCTCGAAAGGGCCGCCTCTTTTCTTTCGGCGCGCGAACATTCGGTGCTGTTTTCCCGCTTGCGTGAGGCCGCAAGCCACGCTAACACTTCGCCCATGGCAAACACGCAGAACATTTCGATCTGGTGGTGGGCTCGCTGAGGCGGCCTTGACCAGTCATGCGTGATTGAGACATGAAGCCGCCCGGAAATTTCGAGGCGGCTTTTTTCGTATTCGAGCCGCGTGGAATGACCGGGCTTTTACGGAGCGAGGCGAATGGCAACGGTAATTCTGAAAGACGGCGCGGAGAGTTACACCACGAATGGCGGCATTGTCGTGACGCGCCGGCGGCGCGACGCGTCCTATGCGGATGCAATCGCCTCCTATGTGGACAGGCTGGACGAGCGCCGCGGTGCGGTGTTCTCGTCGAATTACGAATATCCGGGGCGCTATACCCGCTGGGACACTGCCGTCGTCGACCCGCCGCTCGCCATCTCCTCCTTCGGCCGCTCGCTCTGGATCGAGGCCTATAACGGACGCGGCGAGGTGCTGCTGGCGCTGATCGCCGAGCACCTGAAAATGGTTGCCGACATCACGCTCGGGACGCTGACGGCCCGCCGTCTCGATCTCACCATCAATGAGCCCGACCGCGTCTTTACCGAGGAAGAGCGCTCGAAGATGCCGACGGTCTTCACGGTGCTTCGCGCCGTGACGAACCTCTTCCATTCGGAGGAGGATGCGAGCCTCGGCCTTTACGGCGCCTTCGGCTACGACCTTGCCTTCCAGTTCGACGCAATCGACCTGAAGCTCGCCCGGCCGGACGACCAGCGCGACATGGTCCTCTTCCTGCCGGACGAAATCCTCGTCGTCGATCACTATGCCGCCAAGGCCTGGATCGACCGCTACGATTTCGCCAGGGACGGTGTCTCGACCGAGGGCAAGGCGGCGGAGATTGCTTCCGAACCGTTCCGCACCGTCGACAGCATCCCGCCGCACGGGGATCATCGCCCGGGCGAATACGCCGAGCTCGTCGTCAAGGCGAAGGAGAGCTTCCGCCGCGGCGACCTCTTCGAAGTGGTGCCTGGGCAGAAATTTTATGAGCGCTGCGAAAGCCGCCCCTCCGAAATCTCCAACCGGCTGAAGGTGATCAACCCGTCGCCCTATTCCTTCTTCATCAATCTCGGCAACCAGGAATACCTCGTCGGCGCCTCGCCGGAGATGTTCGTGCGCGTTTCCGGGCGCCGCATCGAGACCTGCCCGATCTCCGGCACGATCAAGCGCGGCGACGATCCGATCGCCGACAGCGAGCAGATCCTCAAGCTCCTGAACTCGAAGAAGGACGAATCCGAGCTCACCATGTGCTCGGACGTCGACCGCAACGACAAGAGCCGCGTCTGCGTGCCGGGCTCGGTCAAGGTGATCGGCCGCCGCCAGATCGAGATGTATTCGCGGCTGATCCACACGGTCGACCATATCGAGGGGCGGCTGCGCGACGACATGGACGCCTTCGATGGCTTCCTCAGCCACGCCTGGGCGGTCACCGTCACCGGCGCGCCGAAGCTCTGGGCGATGCGCTTCATCGAGAGCCATGAGAAGAGCCCGCGCGCCTGGTACGGCGGGTCGATCGGCATGGTGGGCTTCAACGGCGACATGAACACCGGGCTGACGCTGCGCACGATCCGCATCAAGGACGGCATTGCCGAGGTGCGGGCGGGGGCGACGCTGCTCTATGATTCCAATCCGGAAGAGGAAGAAGCCGAAACCGAACTGAAGGCCTCCGCCATGATTGCAGCCATTCGCGACGCGAAATCCGCCAACAGCGCCAAGGCGGCGCGCGACGTCGCCCCCGTCGGCGCCGACGTCAATATCCTGCTGGTCGATCACGAAGACAGCTTCGTCCATACGCTGGCCAATTATTTCCGCCAGACGGGTGCGACGGTGACCACCGTGCGCACGCCGGTTGCCGAGGAAATCTTCGATCGGGTGAAGCCGGACCTCGTCGTGCTTTCTCCCGGCCCCGGCAGCCCGAAGGATTTCGACTGCAAGGCGACGATCAAGAAGGCGCGGGCGCGTGAACTTCCGATCTTCGGCGTCTGCCTCGGCCTGCAGGCGCTGGCCGAGGCCTATGGCGGCGATCTCAGGCAACTGGCGGTCCCGATGCACGGCAAGCCGTCGCGCATCCGCGTGCTGGAGCCGGGCATCGTCTTCTCCGGCCTCGGCAAGGAAGTGACGGTCGGGCGCTACCATTCGATCTTTGCCGATCCGTCGAGCCTGCCGCGCGACTTCATGATTACCGCCGAAAGCGAGGACGGAACGATCATGGGCATCGAGCATCTCAAGGAACCGGTGGCGGCCGTGCAGTTCCATCCGGAATCGATCATGACGCTCGGCGGAGACGCCGGCATGCGGATGATCGAGAACGTCGTGGCGCACCTGGCGAAGAGGGCGAAGATCAAGGCCGCCTGAGGCCCTCGCTGACGACCCCTTGAGAGTAATCGCGAGAGCGCGATCGCGCCTTTGACAAGCCGTTCATTATCGCCCATATGAGGCATTAAAATCCGCCTGCGCGAAAACCCGCGCGGGCGGTTTTGCGTTTCAATGGGCATGCATTTGCATCGTTTGCATCTGCACGAGGAATGAAGATGACCGCGTCCGACAATCGAACGGTTCTAAGGCTCGCCTTTTGGGGCATCCCGCTTTCTCTCGGGGTCATGGGGCTGAAGCTGCTTGCCTGGTGGGTGACAGGGTCGGTCGCATTGCTGTCAGACGGCCTGGAATCCGTAGTCAACGTCGTTGCCGCGGTGATCGCCTACGCGATGATCGGCTACGCAGCGAAGCCGGCGGACGCCGGCCACCCCTTCGGGCATCACAAGGCGGAGTATTTCTCGGCGGTCATCGAAGGTGTCCTGATCGTCGTGGCGGCGCTGTCCATCCTTTGGGAGGCCGTGCCCGAGATGATGGCGCCGTCCTTGCTGAAGGCGCCGGCGCTCGGCCTGGCAATCAACTTCGCTGCCGGTGTCGTCAACGCGATCTGGGCCTATGTCCTGATCCGCGCCGGCAGGGCGCATCGTTCGCCGGCACTCAGCGCCGACGGACATCACATCCTCTCCGACGTCGTCACGTCGGCCGGGGTGCTCGCGGGTCTTGTTCTTGCCGTTGCCACCGGCTATGCAATTCTCGATCCCTTGCTTGCCGTGGTCGTCGCCGCCAACATCCTGTTTCAGGGCTGGAAGGTCATCTCGCGCTCGATCGACGGGCTGATGGACAAGGCTGTGCCGGCGGAGGAAGAAGAGGCGATCAAGCAGGCGATCGCCGCCAATGCCGGCGGGTCGCTCGGCGTCCATGACCTGAAGACGCGGCAGGCGGGTCCGGCGACCTTCGTGGATTTTCACATGGTCGTGCCGGAGGCGATGCCGGTCGGCGACGCCCATGATATTTGCGACCGGATCGAGGATGCTATCCGCGCCGTTCATCCGGGCGCAAGGATCGCCATCCACGTCGAGCCGGAAGGCGAAAAAGCGCACGGCGTGCGCGTCAAAACCAGAACGGGATGACGAAAAGGGGTGTGCGGTGCTTTGCCCGCATCGCTCCAAACTTAAGGAACCAGGGAAATGCCGAAGACCGACGTATCAGGACTTTCACAACTGGGGGCGAAGGTTGACCTGCCGCAGAGCCCCGAGGAGGCGGTGCTCGAACGCGTGCCGAGCGGCCATGAGGGCACGGATTTCCTCGTCCGCTTCACGGCGCCGGAATTCACCTCGCTCTGCCCCATGACCGGACAGCCGGACTTCGCCCACATCGTTATCGACTACGTGCCGAACGGCTGGCTGGTCGAATCGAAGTCGCTGAAGCTGTTCCTGCATTCCTTCCGCAATCACGGCGCCTTCCACGAGGATTGCACGATCGACATCGCTAAGCGGCTGGTGTCGCTTCTTTCTCCGAAGTGGCTGAGGATCGGCGCCTACTGGTACCCGCGCGGCGGTATCCCAATCGATGTGTTCTGGCAGACCGGCAATCCGCCCGCAGGCGTCTGGCTGCCGGATCAGGGCGTGCCGACCTATCGCGGCCGCGGCTGAAGCGGCGGGAAGCCCGCCGCCCTTGCGCCGGTATGGTCAGCCGAAGATCATCGCGGCGCCGGCCAGCGCGGTGACGCCGCCGAGAAGGCGGGCAAGCGTGCCGTTGCTCGAAAGCCTCGCGAGCGCGATACCCAGGCCAAGGCCGGCGGCGTGCAGCAATGCGGTTGCGGCGATAAAGCCGAGAGCGAAGGGCCAGGCGCCGGCCAGCCCCAGTTCGCTGCCATGGGCATGGCCGTGGAAGAGGGCGAAGATGCCGACGATCGCAGCGGCCGGCGCCACGTCGAGGCGCACGGCGATCGCGACGATCAGGCCGAAGGCGACGACCGAGGCGAGGATCGCAGGCTCGGCGAAGGGCAGGGAAACGGCGGCGAGCGCCAGTCCGAAGCCGACAGTCATCATCCCGACGAAGGCAGCAGGAACAGTCCAGAGCGCGCGGCCGCCGATCTGCGCGGCCCAGAGGCCGACGGCGACCGTCGCCAGAACATGGTCCGCGCCGAAAAACGGATGGGAAAGACCGGCCGCCAGCGAACCGTGCTCGACCGGGTCGAGATGCGCGAAGGCGGGCGCCGCGGAAGCGCCGAGTGCGGCGGTGGCAATGAGCATGCGTGTCTTCATTATGGTCCCCACTTGTCGGCGTGCACGGGAGGCAGCCCGTCCGCTCTGATGACGCGCTGATCTTATTGGGCTTTTTCGCGCTGTCCATACGGCATTTGACGGTGCACCCATTTACCATTGCGGCAGCGCTCGGGGTCCGAACCTTTATTCACTGGCGGTTTGCATTGTCATCGGCATCGAGTCGCATTATCTGACCTTGAGACATTTCACGAGGAGTCCGAAGAATGCGGATGAACGACGACGACCAGGAAGAAAAGAAGACCGAACTGCCGCTGGGCAAGGAAACCGAGGCGAACCTTTTCAAGTCTCGTTCGATTTTCATCTACGGAACGATCAACCAGGAACTGGCGCAGAAGGTCTGCTCGCAGCTGGTGGCGCTTGCCTCGGCCAGCGACGAAGACATTCGCATCTTCGTCAACTCGCCGGGCGGACACGTCGAATCCGGCGACAGCATTCACGACATGATCAAGTTCGTGAAGCCGAAGGTCTGGACGATCGGCACGGGTTGGGTGGCCTCCGCCGGCGCGCTCATCTTCGTCGCTCCGCCGAAGGAACGGCGCCTTTGCCTGCCGAATACCCGCTTCCTGCTGCATCAACCGTCCGGCGGCACCCGCGGCATGGCTTCGGACATCGAGATCCAGGCGCGTGAAATCATCAAGATGAACGAACGGCTTAACAAGATCTTCTCCGAAGCGACCGGCCAGCCGGTCGAGAAGATCGCCAAGGACACGGACCGCGACTACTGGCTCGGCGCCGACGAGGCGAAGTCCTATGGACTCGTCTCGCGGATCATCACATCGGTCGCGGAGATTTGACGTCGGGTCACCCCAGCGAATCGCCCCTCATCCGGCTGCTGCCACCTTCTCCCCGCAGGCGGGGAGAAGGGTTCTGCCGCACCGTTCTGCCTATTTATGTTGACTTCGACGCCAGCCCCGCAGGCTATTGGTGAAGCCTCAGCTAACACGGGCTACACCCATCAGCTCCCTTGCTCCGCTTCGCCAAGCCGTGTATAGGCACTCTTATGACCAAGGCTTACGCGCACAAGATCTCAGCGATCTCCTTTGGACACGATCACGATCGTGCCCCCTCGCGCGCCTTTGCCTCGCTTCTTCTTCTTCTCGGCCTTACTCGCGGTTGCCGGGTCCGGTGAGGGGCGCCCGGCGGCCGAAAGCCTTGCCGGCAGATGCTCCTCTCCTCGAACACCCCAGAACTGAAACAATGGCGTCGGCATCAGCCTCGCAATATGGTCCGTGATCGGCTATTGCATCCGGCAAGCCACGCTCCAGTGACGAAGAGAAGCTGCACATGACACTGAGATCGCATCCCATCAAGGCCGGCATGCCCGAGGCCGCGGTGAAATATCAGGCCTATCCGCAGGTCGCGCTGCCGGACCGCACCTGGCCGTCGAATACGATCAGCAAGGCGCCGATCTGGTGCTCGGTGGACCTGCGCGACGGCAACCAGTCGCTCGTCGATCCGATGGGGCACGACCGCAAGGCCCGCATGTTCCACCTGCTCGTCGACATGGGGTTCAAGGAAATCGAGATCGGCTTCCCGTCTGCGTCGCAGACCGATTTCGACTTTGCCCGCTGGTGCGTCGAGGAGGGCAATGTGCCGGCCGACGTGTCGCTGCAGGTGCTGGTGCAGTGCCGGCCGGAACTGATCACCCGTACCTTCGAGGCGCTTGAGGGCGCCCACCGACCGATCGTCCACTTCTACAACTCCACGAGCGAGCTGCAGCGCCGCGTCGTGTTCGCCAAAGATGTCGCCGGCATCAAGCAGATCGCAACCGACGCCGCCAAGATGATCACCGACATGGCGGCAAAGGCTGGCGGCGGCTATCGGTTCGAATATTCGCCCGAGAGCTTCACCGGCACCGAACTGGAAGTGGCGCTGGAGATCTGCAATGCGGTCACCGAGATCGTCCGGCCGACCCCGGACAACAAGCTGATCATCAACCTGCCGTCGACCGTCGAGATGGCGACGCCGAACGTCTATGCCGACCAGATCGAATGGATGTGCCGCAATCTCGACAACCGCGAGAACCTGATCGTCTCGCTGCATCCGCACAACGACCGCGGCACCGGCATCGCCGCGACCGAACTCGGCCTGATGGCCGGCGCCGATCGCGTCGAAGGCACGCTGTTCGGCAATGGCGAGCGCACCGGCAATGTCGACGTGGTGACGCTGGCGCTCAACATGTTCACGCAAGGGGTCGATCCGAAGCTGGACTGCTCGGATATCGAGCGGATCAAGGAAGTCTACGAATATTCGAACCAGATGGTCATTCCGGAACGCCATCCCTATGTCGGCGAACTGGTCTACACCGCCTTCTCCGGCTCGCATCAGGACGCCATCAACAAGGGCATGAAGGCGCTTAAGCAGGCCAACAAGCCCATCTGGGAAGTGCCGTATCTGCCGATCGACCCGCGCGATGTCGGCCGCAGCTACGAGGCCATCATCCGGATCAACTCGCAATCGGGCAAGGGCGGCATCGCCTATATCATGCAGGAAGACTACGGCATCAACCTGCCGCGCAACCTGCAGATCGAGTTCCGCGAGGACATTCAGCGGATCACCGACGAAGAAGGCAAGGAATTGCCGTCGAAGCGCATCCATCAGCGCTTCATCGAGCGCTATGTCGAGCAGCCCGGCGCACGCATCAAGTTCGTCGATCACCACACCTATCCGGTGGGCGACCACAAGGGGCTCAGAGTCGTTGCCGCCGAGATCACCGATCGCGGCGAGACGAAGCGGATCGAAGGCAAGGGCACCGGCCCGATAGACGGTTTCATCAACGCGCTGTCGATCTATCTCGGCATCGAGCTCTCGGTCGCGGACTATTCCGAGCACTCGCTGCAGCACGGCTCGAACGCCGCCGCAATCGCCTATGTGGAGGTCGAGCACCCGGGCGGCACGCTCTTCGGTGCTGGCATCAATACCAACATCGTCGCGGCCTCGCTCGAAGCGATCGTCTCGGCCGCGAATCGCGTGTTGGAGACGGTGGCGAAGTGAGCCCGTGACGATGGCCGGCGGGCTGTTCTGAAGACGGCCCTCGCCTGCGATTGCCCCTCTTCTCGGGTTTATCCCGAGGACTAGCGCTCTCCCCGCTTGCGGGGAGAGGGGACTAAGGCAACGCGGCAAACCCCTTCGCCCCGCATTTTGGGGAGAAGGTGCCCGGGGGCCGAACCGCGACGTTCCAACGTGCTCAGATGGCGGCCGCCACCGTGCGCGCCAGATCCTGCAGACCGGCGGCCGATGACGGCCCGACGACGACGAAGGAGGCGCCCTCCTTCTGCCAGGAGACCAATCCCAGATCGCCGCGGATAACCTCGCTGAAGGTGTCCGCCTTGGCCCCGTCGGCGCTCCTCAAGAAGCAGATGGCGAAGATCTCGTCCTCCTGGTCACGGTAGACGAGCTGGGCGACCGGCTTGCCATTGGCGACCAGCAGCCTTGCGCCTTCGAAGGCAAGTCCCGTGCTCGTAAGATCGGGAATCTTGAAGCGGACGCCGACGCTCGCGGTCAGCCAGGTTTCTATGTGGGCCGCTTGCGAGGCCGGGACCTCGACCAGATGCTCCTTCTGGCGCGAATAGACGCGATGGTAGTCGGCAATCTCGTTGACCCACGGGCTCGCGGCGGTCTCGCCGACCGGTTCGACGAAATTGGCCGTGCTGCCGAGAATGAACCCGGCGACGCCGCCGGTCAGCAGCAGGCCGATCGCGGTGGCAACAAGGCGTGGCAAGACCCGGGCGCCTCGTGTCGGGAGGTTCGACGTCGTTACCCGCTCGAGCTTCGGGTTGATGCCGCCTCCCTGCTTTATCTGCCGCACCAGCGCCAGCGGCACCGGATCGTGAAGGAAATCCTCGAAGGCCCTGTTGCCGAATGTGCTGCCCGCCTTCAGCTTGTCAAGCAGCACCCTGGCGTCCTCATCGCGCGTAAGCAGAGCGTCGAGCTCGGATCTTTCCGCCTCGCCGAGTTCGCCGTCGATATAGGCGGACAACCGCACTTCGAGCGCCATCCCTTTCGTCTGCTGCAACGGTCAGGCCCTCCTTTCCGTATCTTCGGACAGCATGGCCGCGAGCCGCAGGCGCGCTGTCGAGAGCCTGCTCATCACCGTGCCGATCGGGATGCCGAGGATCGTCGCGGTCTCCCGGTAGCTGTGACCTTCGACGTTGACCAGCAGGAAGACGCTTGCCAGTCCCTCAGGCATGGAGAGGATCATCTTCTGCAGCTGATTGGCATAGACCGCCTTCTCGGCCGCGGCTTCGACATTCAGTTCACGCTGGTCGAATATGTCGACCATGCTGCCGGTGCCGCGGACCTTGCGCTTGCGGACCTCGTCCACCCAGAGATTGCGGGTCATCGCATAGACCCAACTCTCCAGCCGTCCCTCGCCATTCCACAGATGGCTGCGGCCGATCGCCCGCTCGCAAACCTCCTGGACGAGGTCGTCGGCATCGTTGGCATTGCGCGTCAGCGTCATCGCGAAGCGGCGCAATTTGGGCAGCAGGCTGACCAAATCCCGTCTGAAGTCCTTCATCTCTGCCGCTGGGCGCATTTCTCTTCCAGTGAGACGTGCCGGATCATCCGTCTGTTCGCGCTGCGAACGCACGGCTCATGATATGAAACTTGATCGGAAGTCTGCAAGGGAAGACCCGGATCGCAATGAGTTTTTTGCGGTCCGGCGTACAAGGTTTTGCACGCCGGCAGCCCGGCGTTCGGCGGGGAGGAAGATCCGCGCCGTCAATACTGACGAACGCCGCCGAGCGATTCGAGCAGGGCCCTGTAAGCCCATGTGCCTTCGCCGCCGCGGTCGCGGATTTCGACGAGCTGTGCTCTCCCCTCCTCGACCCGACCTTGCTCGATCAGGGCCTGGCCCATATAGGAGCGGGCGAGAATATAGTTTTCGTCGGCCTGGATGGCGCGCTTGTAATACTGCATGCCGAGCTCCATGCGCCCGGCCTTGCGGTTGCTATAGCCGAGATAGTTCAGGACGCGGGCGCTCTGCTGCTCGTTCATCGCGCCGAGGACCTTGATCGCGTTCTCGTATTGGCCGGCATAGGCGAGCTCGCGTGCCGCGTCGAACAGGACATCGTCGCCAAGATCACTCCGCTTCGCATCGACGCATCGGTTCCGCTTGGCGTCCCAGACCTTGCCGTCCCTGCATTGGGTGGTCGTCTTGGTCTTCTTGGGCGGCGCGCTGTTGTCGTCGCCGACGGCCAACGCCGCCTGGCTTGCCACGGAGGCCGCGAAGGCGGAAAGGGTGAAGAGGATGATCTTGCCGTTCATGATGCCTTTCTCCTGTGAACGATGCGGCGGCCGATGACCGGCCGACGCAGATGTCGCTCCGGCGGCGTTTGACCTCCAACGCGACATAGACGCCGGAGCCTTGCCGATTATTCGGGCGGCAGTTCAAAAAAAGCGCCCCCGATACGATGCCCCCTAAGCGCTCTCTCAACCATGGAACTGGGTTGTCTCGGCGAGGCTGACGGTCTTGGCGTCCGCGCCAAGGGCAAAGCGCTCGCGGGTCAGCTTCCAATTGCCCGGCTCTCCTCCGATCGAGAAAAGGTTGTAGGCGGCGACCGGCTTGGCGCCGCCCGGCCCTTGCGAGGCGGAGGCGATGCCGACAACCGGCACCGGCGCCGCGTGTCCCCTGAGCCAGTAGACGGTGTTGAGATGCGTGTGGCCATGCAGCACCAACTCCGCGCCACCTGACGAGATGGTCGCGGCGAAGCGGCGGATGCCGATCATGCGCTTGTGCATGGATGTGGCGCCGCGGATCGGCGGATGGTGGATCATGACGACCCGAAACAGACCGGCCTCGCCGGCCGCACGCAAGAGGTTGACCGTGGCGCGGGCCTGCCGCGGGCCGAAATAGCCGCTTGCCGCAAAGGGAGGCGTGGCGACCGCCGTCGAACAGCCGATGAGGGCGACCGAGCCCCGTACGCGAAGATAGGGAAAGCAGTGATGGTCCTTCATCCAACCGGAAGGACCGTTGTCGCCGCGCATGAAAGGATACCAGGCGCGTGCCGTCTTCTCATAGGCCCCCGGCACATAGGCGTCATGATTGCCGGGCACGACGGAGATGTCCTGCGGGTCGCCGGCCTCGGCGAGCCATTCGGTGACCGCTTCGATTTCCAGAGAGGATGCAAGGTTGACTAGGTCGCCCGTGATCGCCAGATGGTCCGGGTCGCGCGTTTCGATGTCGTCCATCAGGCATTTGAGCGTGTCGGGAAAGAGATGGCGCGCCCGGTTGCGGTGCCAGTTGACGAAACCGGTAATGCGCTTGGAGGCGAGTTCGCGAAACGACAGATCGGGCAGGGGGCCGAGATGGACGTCGGAAATATGCGCAAGTTTGAACATCGCCCCGGTCTAGCGCATATTCGGCGGCAGGGGAATCACTTGAATGGGTTATCCCGCCGCAGCGGCACATGTCCGACGCAGGGCCACAGGCCCCGTTGCAGCACTTCGAATTGCCGGGAAGGAGAAGCCGATGGACCAGGACCGGCCGAAAGAGGTGCGCAACTGGCTCTGGCCCCTGACACGGCTCGCTCACATGTATTTCGCCGTCTCGCGCGGCATGACGCTCGGGGTGCGGGCCGCCTGCTTCGATGACCAAGGCCGGGTTTTCCTCGTCAGGCACTCATATCTGCCCGGATGGCACTTGCCCGGTGGCGGCGTCGACCGGCACGAGACGGCGTTTGACGGGCTGGTCCGCGAGCTCCGCGAGGAGGGCAATCTGGAGCTCACCGGGCCGCCGCGCCTCGTGCAGGTCTACTACAACCCGGGAACAAGCAAGCGCGATCATGTCGTCTTCTTCCGGTGCGACGATGTCCGCCAGGTGCGGCCGAAAGTTGCCGACCTGGAAATCGCGGCGGCCGGCTTCTTTGCGCCCGACGATCTGCCCGCCGACACCACGCCGGCAACGCGCCGCAGGCTTGCCGAACTTGCCGGAACGGCGGCGCCGGCTATGTTTTGGTAGGGACCCTACCGATCCTCGCGTCCGTGCGGCGCCTGAAGATCGAGTTCCGGCCCGACGGGCACGATACCGGTCGGATTGATCATCCTGTGGCTGCGGTAATAGTGCTCCTTGATATGGCGCATGTTGACGGTCTCGGCGACGCCCGGCACCTGATAGAGATCGCGCAGATAGCCGCTTAGGTTCGGATAGTCGGCAATGCGGCGGATGTTGCATTTGAAATGGCCGACATAGACCGGGTCGAAGCGCAGCAAGGTGGTGAACAGGCGCCAGTCCGCCTCGGTCAGGCGGTCGCCGAACAGATAGCGTCGCGAGGCAAGGCGGCTTTCCAGTTCGTCCAACATCGCGAATAGCGCCGTGACGTTCTCCGCATAGGCCTCCTGGCGCGTGGCGAAGCCGGCCTTGTAGACGCCGTTGTTGACCTTGTCGTAGATGCGCGCATTGAGCGCGTCGATCTCCTCCCTGAGGTCCTCCGGATAGAAATCCGCTGCCGAGCCGGTGAGACGGTCGAAGGCGGAATTGAACATGCGGATGATCTCGGCCGACTCGTTGGAGACGATCGTGTTCTTCTTCCTGTCCCAGAGCACCGGTACGGTGACACGGCCGGAATAGTTGGAGTCGGCGCGCGTGTAGATCTGCCAAAGCGCCTGCGAGCCGAAGAGGTGATCGACGGTGCCGCCGTTGTCGCCCTTGAATTCCCAGCCGTTTTCCAGCATCAGCGGATCAACGATCGAGACCGGGATGATCTCCTCAAGCTTCTTGAGTTTGCGGAAGATCAGCGTGCGGTGCGCCCAGGGACAGGCAAGCGAGACATAGAGATGGTACCGATCGGCCTCGGCCTCGAAGCCGCCTTCGCCCGAAGAGCCGGGTGAACCGTCGGCGGTGACCCAATTGCGGAATTGCGACACGCTTCGCTTGAAATGCCCGTTGGTTTCGACCGTATCGTACCAGACGTCCTGCCAGACGCCGTCCACAAGCCTGCCCATCAGCGCGATCCTTCCAGTTCTTCCTGTTCTCGATAGATAGCGCGGCATCGCCTCGCCGATAGGCATGAAATTCTGAACAGTGCGTTTTAGACTTTGACCGGCGGCGATTTTCTGCTATCGGCGATCCGAAGCTTTTTCTTTTTTCGAAAGCGACCGTAACGATGATCCTGTCGGGAAGCCTGCGACGACGCTGATGCTGCAAACGCCCTTGGGGCGCGCCATCCCTATTGTCTGTTCGCTTGCCGGTTCTCGACATCCATGAAAAAGCTCGATCTCGTCTATCTGACTGAAGACGCATCCCACGACGCAGCCATCGAAATCATCAATGAGGAAGCCTTCGGCCCCGGCCGGTTTGCCCGGGCGGCTGCGCGGATCCGCGAGCAGGGCCCGCACGACCGGGCGCTGTCCTTCATCTGCACCGATGACGGCGAAACGATCGCCTCCGTGCGGATGACCCCGGTGAGCGTGGGGTCCGTCAAGGGGCATCTGCTCGGTCCGCTCGCCGTCCGGCCGTCGCACAAGAACAAGGGCATCGGTCGGGAACTCGTGCGGATCGCCGTCGAGGCGGCGCGGCGGAAGGGCTCCGAAGCGGTCATCCTGGTGGGCGACCCGCCCTATTACCAGCCGCTCGGCTTCGCGAAGGTCCGGTACGGCGCGCTTGAATTCCCCGGTCCGGTCGATCCGGCCCGGGTGCTGGTCGTGCCGATCGCAGCCGACGTTCACGCGCGGCTTGAGGGTGTGATTGCCTGGCGGGATGACAGCGTAGTGCCTGCAGCGAAGGGCGTTGTGCCGCCACCCGCTGAAGGCGCCGCCGCCTGATTTGCTGGGCGCTGGGCCATTCAACGGAATGGCCGCTCCCCTTCCACTCGTCATCCTCGGGCTTGACCCGAGGATCCATTCACGAGCTCAAAAAGAAGCAATCGGCCTCGGGGTTCGCGCTACATTACTGATGACCTGGGTGTGTCCAGATGCTTGCACTTGGATCCTCGGGTCAAGCCCGAGGATGACGATCCCAGGGGGCTCGGCATCCAACGCGCTCGCCCAAACGTGCGGCAGCACACCGAGCCGTATAGACCTCAATGCGCCCACTCACCGCCCTTCGCGGTACCACATTGCCGAGATCAACAACAGCAGGGCGGCGAGGCCGAAGAGGCCGGCGAAGAGCGACAGCGAATTGACGCCCTTGAGCACCGTCTCGTCTGTCATTCTGAGTGACAGGCGCTGGTCGTCGGCGACGCGCACCGCACCCCGGACCGGCAGGATGGTTGGCAGGTCGACGGCACCATCGGCATCCGCAAGCCGGCGGACCATGCCCTTGGTCTTTTCGGCCCAAGGCTTCAATTTTTCCTCGGTGGAGATCGCCGCCTTGAACTCCGGCGCATCGACATTGCCGACATGGACGAGCGTCGTCAGTTCGTCATTGGCGACTTCGAAAAGACCGATCTCGTCGGTCTTCACCTCCGCCTTGTAGAGCCCCGGCTCGCGCTCGGTGAGCCCTATCTCCTGAGTGCGGCCGGAAGGGTAGGTGAGCGTCGCCTGTCCGGGGTCGCCTTCGATCGTCTGCCGGGTGATTTCCAGCGTTCGTCCGAGGGCGCGCGCGGTCAGCGCTTCTTCCTCAAGCGCCGGCTCCTGCATCAGCCAGTGGGCGGTGCGCCGGTAGAGCGAGATATGCGGGCCGCCGCCTTCAAAGCCGCGCGCCCAGAGCCAGCCCTGGTCGGAGAGCAGCATGGCGACGCGGCCCTTGCCGACACGGTTGAGCACGAGCAGCGGCTTGCCGTCCGCTCCCTCCATGACGGTCTGGCCGAGCGGCCTATCAACGTCGACGGTGCGGAACCAGCGTCCCCAGCTTGGCGGTTCACTCGATGCGCCTTCGAGCCCGCGCGTCACCGGATGTTTTTTTCCTTCCTCCGAAAGCCGCGGGAAGAAGGCCTTCTCATTCATGACGCCTGTCGGATTTGCCGGCAGCACAGTCGAAAGCGGCGTTGCCGCGATCGAATCGTCGCCGGCATGTTCCGGCCCCGCCGCAATCAGCAGCGCGCCGCCGTTCTGCACGTACTGGGCGATGTTGTCGTAGTAGAGAATGGGCAGCACGCCGCGATGCTGGTAGCGGTCGAAGATGATCAGATCGAACTCGCTGATCTTGTCGACGAAGAGCTCGCGCGTCGGAAAGGCGATGAGCGAGAGTTCGTTGATCGGCGTGCCGTCCTGCTTTTCCGGCGGCCGCAAAATCGTGAAATGCACGAGGTCGACGGCGGCGTCGGATTTCAGGAGATTGCGCCAAGCGCGTTCGCCGGCATGCGGCTCGCCGGAGACGAGAAGGACGCGCAGGTTCTCGCGGATGCCATCCAGCACGTGAACGGCGCGATTGTTGACCTCCGTCACCTCGCCCGCGATCGGGTTGACTGCGAATTCGAGGATATTGTTGCCGCCGCGCGGAACGGTGAAGCTGAACGGCACATCCGTTCCCGGTTCCGCATGTTCCGTCGCGATCTCGTTGCCGTTGAGGCGGATCGTCACCTCGGCGCTGCCGCCGTTGGCAGCGCCATCGTCAACAACGCGGAAGGTCAGTTTCTGCTGCTCGCCGACGATGCCGAAGCGCGGTGCGTTGACGATCTCGATGCGCCGGTCGACCTCGTCCGGCCTGCCGCTAATCAGTCCATGGATCGGCGCCTCGAAACCGAGCTTCTGGTTGATATCGGGCACGTCGTGGATCTGGCCGTCGGTGATGAAGATGGCGCCGCCGACCCGGGCGGGCGGCACGTCCGCTATGGCCGTCGCGAGCGCGCCGAAGAGCTTCGTCGAGGGCGCCTCGGTCTCCTCGCCGTCCTTGGCCTCGACGACACGCGTCTCGATCTGCGGAAAACGGGCGAGTCGCTCCTTGAGGTCGGCAAGCGCCCTGTCGGCCTGTTCGCGCCGGCCGTCATTGTCCTGGCTCTGGCTGCGGTCGACGACGACGGCGACGATGGTCGAGAGGGGCTCGCGCTCTTCCTGGAACAGCACGGGATTGGCAAGCGCAAGGAAGAATGCTGCAAGGGCCGCGGCGCGGAGCCAGGCGCCGCGAACGCCTCGCCAGATGCCGAACGCCGCCAAGGCGGCCGCAACGAGCGCCAGTGCGGCAAGATAGGGCCAGGGAAGGAGCGGTGAGAAATCGATCGTCATCGCTGCCTCATTGTCCGAGCCGCTCGAGCAGGGCGGGGACGTGTACCTGGTCGGCCTTGTAGTTGCCGGTCAGCATATACATCATGATATTGACGCCGGAGCGGAAGGCATATTCGCGCTGCATCTCGTCCGGCGGAACGGTCGGCAGCAGGGCGACGCCGTTGGCGTCCACCGCCCAGGCGCCGGCAAAATCGTTGCCGGTGATCATGATCGGCGTTACGCCGTCGCCGGAGCGGGCCGGCCGGTTGCTCGGCTCGTCGCTGTTTTCGAACTGCGCCTCGATCCACAGAGGACTGCCGGTGTAGCGGCCGGGGAAATTGGTCAGGAGGTAGAAGGCCTTGGTCAACACGTGGTCGGCGGGCACCGGCTCCAGCGGCGGGATGTCCAGATTGGCCAGAATGGCCTGCAGCCGTTCCGTGTTCGGGCTGGTGCCGCTCGATGCAGCGCCAAGCGAGGAAAACTGGTCGCGCGTGTCGAAGAGCACGGTGCCGCCGGCGCGCATATAGGCGTCGATGCGGCTGACCGCCTGCGGGCTCGGCATCGGGGCGCTCGCCGAAATCGGCCAGTAGATGATCGGATAGAGGCTGAGTTCGTCCCGCATGATGTCGAGACCGACAGGCGCACCGGGCTCGAGCGTCGTGCGGTAGGTGAGGAAATCGGTCAGCCCGCGAAGCCCGCTCTCCGAAAGCCGGTCGACCTCGTCCTCACCGGTGACGACATAGGCGAGATGCGTCGTGTCCAGACGTTCGAGAATACGCTCGTCGTCCGGTCGCGCATCGTCCGCAAGGACCTGCGGCGGCGTGAAGAGAACGCCTGCGGCAAGCGCGAAGACCAGCATAGATGCAGTGCGCACCATGCGGATCCGGGAAAAGGCGCCGCTCATGAAAAGCACGATGATGGCGTCGGCAATGAGCAGGAGCAGGGCGAACGTCAACAGAGCCGGCTTCAGCGACCAGCTCTCTGCCCGCACGAGCCGTTCCACGGTGTGGGCTCCGGCAAGGGTCATGTCGATCCGCTTGAGTTCGGCGTCGCGCCGCAAGAGGTTCAGCGCGGTGAATCCGTCCTCGGAACCGTAAAGGCCCGGCGGGTTGTCCGGCGTCGTGACGGGAGCCTTGCCCGGCTGCATATCGAGCGGCCGGGCATTGCCGGTCTCCGCGACGAGCACACCGTCGGCATTGAGGAGCCGGAAGGGCGCCAGCGTGTGCGCCTGCGCCGCCCTGCTTTCACCGGCGACGCCGCCGCTGCGTGAAAGCTGGACGCTGCGGCGAAGCATCTCGACGAAATGCCCGGAAATCGGCAGGTTCGACCAGGTTGCCTCGGCGCTGACATGGAAGAGCACGATGCGGCCGGTGCCGCGTGCTGCCGTAGTCACCAACGGCGTGCCGTCGGCGAGGTTTGCCCAGGTGCGCTCGACCAGATCTGCCGTCGGTTCGGCTAGAACCTGGCGCTTGACCAGAATGTCGCTCGGCCGCGCCATCCCCGCGAAGGGGCTGTTGGCCGGATAGTCGGCGAGCGGCTGCGGTTCGGACCAGGAGAGGGCGCCGCCGAGCGCCCGCTCCCCTTGCCGGAGCGTCACGGGAACGAGGGGGTCGTCGGCCGGTGCCGCGGCAAGGCGCGGACCCGCGAAACGGATCAGCATGCCGCCGTTGTCGATCCACTTCGAAAGCAGCGGATAGGTTTCTTCCGGCAACCGGCCGATATCGGCCATGATCAGGACGGAAGGGCGCTGTTCCAGGAGCTCGGGAATGGCGACGGCGAGGTCGGTCTCGCGCGGCTCGATGAGATCGGCATAGGGGCCGAGCGCGCGATTGATATAGTAGAGCGGCGACAAAAGCGGCTGCGACAGGTCGCGCGCCTCGCCGCTCAGGAGTGCGACGCGACGCCGGCGGAAACCGTCGTCCAGGAGATGGGTGGCACCGGCGGTCGCCTCGCCCTGGATGCCGATGCGGGCGAAATCGTTGCGCAGCTCGAACGGTGCTTCGATCGTTCCCTTGGCGACAGCGGCGCCGGGGACAAATTCGATTGCGCTATCGGCGATGGCGCGGCCGCGGCTGTCGTAAGCGACGATCGGAAGGGACCGGCGGTCGTCGGTCTTCAGGCGGGTGGCCGTCACCGACATGCCGGCAGACTCGTTGCTCGTGCCGGTCAGTGCCACGGCCTGGCTGCCGTCCGCGTCGATCACCCGGAGCTCCGCCGCGCCGATTTCGTTCAGCGCTGCCATGGTCTTGTCATCGGCCGCTTCGATGCCGTCGGTGACGAAGGCGATCGTCCCCGGCGGGGTGTCGTTGAATGCGGTCTTCAGCGCCGCTAGCGCCGGTCGGCGATCGGCGGGAAGCGGCTCCGGCGCAGCGGCCGCGAGCCGGGTGCGTGCGGCAGCGGCCGATGCCGGCGTCGCGTCGTGCTGGCGATCGCCTGTGAAAAGGACCGAAACGGCAAGATCCCTGGCCTCGGCGTCGTCGATCAATGCCGACGCAGCCTCGACCCTTCGCTCCCAGTCGGGTGCTGTTGCCCAGCTGTTGTCGATCACGAGCGCCAACGGTCCGGAAGAGGCAAGCGTATTGCTGCGGGGATTGAAGACCGGGTCAGCGATCGCGAAGATGACCGCGGCGGCCATCAGCATTCGGAGAAGCGTCAGCCACCAGGGGCTTTTCGACGGCGTCTCCTCGCGCTTGATTACGGAGGCAAGGATGCGAAGCGGCGGGAAGACCTCGGCCGCGGGCCTCGGTGGCGTCATGCGCAGCAGCCACCAGATCACCGGCAAGGCCGCGAGGGCGGCCAGTATCGCGGGGTTGGCAAAGGCGAAGGCGAGGCCGCCGATCATAGCTGCCCCCCGTGTGTCGCGCGGGTGGGCATCCCGGAAAGATACATATGGACGGCGACCAGCGCCTCCGAGGCCGGCCGGTCGGTCCGATGCGGAATGAAGGTCCATCCGAGGTGGCGGAGACCTGCGCCGAGGCCGTCGCGGCGGGCGCGGTAGGCGCGCTGGTAGTCGTCGCGCAGGATTTCGGCGCGGCCGGCCGTCAGCTTCTCGCCGCTTTCGGGATCGGTGAATTCGGTGCGGCCGGCATAGGGGAAGACCTCCTCGGCCGGGTCGGCGATTTCGACGATATGTCCGCGCAGTCCCCTGCGGGCGAGCGGGCCGAGCCGCTCCATCACCTTGTCGGCCGGGTCGAGAAAGTCGCCGATCAGCACCAGATCGCTGGCGCCGCGGATCATGCCGGTCTCGGGCAGGCCGCCGCCAAGCGGGCTCAGCATGATCGCCGCCGCCAGGCGTTCGGCGGCGTTGCGGGCCGAAACCGGCTCCATCACCCCTGGGCAGCCGATCCGTTCGCCGGACCGGGCGAGGATTTCGGCCAGCGCCAGCATCAGCACCAGTGCGCGGCTTTCCTTCGACACTGCGCCGAGGGTCGATTTGTACATCATCGAGGGCGAAAGATCGGCCCAGAGCCAGATCGTGTGCGCCGCCTCCCACTCGCGGTCGCGGACATAAGTATGATCATCGCGGGCCGAGCGGCGCCAGTCGATGCGCGACAGGCTTTCGCCCTGGCTATAGGGGCGGAACTGCCAGAAATTCTCGCCGATGCCGCGCTTGCGCCGGCCGTGCCAGCCGGCAATCACCGTATTGGCGATGCGACGCGCCTCGACAAGGCAATCGGGAACGAGCATCGCCCGCTGCTGGGCGCGCGACAAGACTTCCCCGGACGGTGTACGCGCGACTGTCTGCCCGATCGCGGCCATGCGCTATCCCTTGGCTCGCTTCACCAGGTCGGCGATGACGTCCCGCACGGTCATGCCCTCGGCGCGGGCCGCGAAGGTCAGCGCCATGCGGTGCTGCAGCACTGGCTCGGCAAGCGCGAGAATATCGTCGATCGAGGGCGCCAGCCGGCCGTCATAGAGAGCGCGAGCGCGGGCACAGAGCATCAGGGCCTGGCCGGCGCGCGGACCCGGCCCCCAGGCGACGTTCTTGTCGGTGGCCGGATTGCCGTTGCCCGGGCGGGCGGAGCGGACGAGCGACAGGATGGCATCGACCACCTTTTCGCCAACCGGCATCTGACGAATGAGATGCTGAAGCTGCTGCAGGCGTTCGGCGTTGATGACCGGGCGGGCTTCGATCTCGGTCACGCCGGTTGTCTCCAGCAGGATCTGCCGTTCGGCGGCAAGCTCCGGATAGCCGACGTCGACCTGCATCAGGAAGCGGTCAAGCTGGGCTTCCGGCAGCGGATAGGTGCCTTCCTGCTCAAGCGGGTTCTGGGTCGCGAGCACGTGGAAGGGATGCGGCAGGTCCTTGCGGGCGCCGGCAATGGTGATGTGATATTCCTGCATGGCCTGCAGCAGCGCCGATTGGGTGCGCGGAGAGGCTCGGTTGATTTCGTCGGCCATCAGGAGCTGGGTGAAGATCGGACCGGGAATGAAGCGGAAAGAGCGGTGGCCGGCCTGATCCTGGTCCATCACCTCGGAGCCCAGAATATCCGAGGGCATCAGGTCCGGCGTGAACTGGATGCGGCTGTTGGCAAGCCCCAGCACGGTGCCGAGCGTCGCGACGAGCTTGGTCTTGGCGAGACCCGGCACGCCAACGAGCAGCGCGTGGCCGCCGGAAAGCACCGCCAGCAGCGTCTGCTCGACGACGTTTTCCTGGCCGAAGATGACCTTGCCGACCTCCGTCCGGATGAGCGCTATCTCCCCGCGAGCCGCTTCCGCGGCGGCGACGATCGCCTTCTCGTCGGCCGCTTCGGCCGCGGTTTTCATCACACTCATCGCCTGTCTCCCGCTCGTGCGTGTCGAACCCGATTCGGCATCACCCGGCGTCCGGTTCCCTTTTTTCAATTTAGACCCTGGCAGACGGCTGACAAGCCGCCGCCAACGCACTATCTCGTGAGCTTCAAGAAGCCCTGAAGCATACTAAGTGCTTCTCTGCGAAGCGCGAAGTGCGGTCAAGGTGCTCGTAACCGCTGACGAACATCCCGCACGCCTTTGAACACGCGACGCCTCCGAGGAAGATTGGGGCCAAACGGGACAGAACGATGGCAGAGACCAAGATTCAGCAGACGGGAGATGCGGCGGGTCTTGCCGCGTTAATTGCCCGCGCTGCCAGCCAGACGGGAGGCGAAGCGAGAGGGCTGCCGCCGGTCGAGCGCTGGAACCCGCCATTCTGCGGCGACATCGACATGGAAATCCGCGCCGATGGAACATGGTTCTACATGGGCACGCCGATCGGCCGCCAGCCGCTGGTGAGGTTGTTTTCCACGGTGCTGCGCAAGGACGACGACGGCAGGACCTATCTGGTCACTCCGGTGGAAAAAGTCGGCATCCGCGTCGCCGATGCGCCCTTCATCGCCGTCGAGATGAGCGTCACGGCAAGGGAGGGCGAGACCGTGGTCACCTTCCGCACCAATGTCGGCGACGTGGTCGAGGCGGGGCCGGAGCATCCGCTGCGCTTCGTCATCCATGGCGACAACCGCGAGCTGAAGCCCTATCTGCACGTGCGCGGACGCCTCGAGGCGCTCGTTTCCCGTCCGGTCATGTACGAGATCGTCGAACTTGGCGAGACCGCCCTGATCGACGGCGTCGAGACGTTCTGCGTCAGATCCGCGGGGGCCGTCTTCCCGGTCATGCCGGCGGCCGAGCTGGAAGCGCTGTCGCGATGAGCCGTCCGATTTTCTCCGCCGACGAGTTCCGTCGCCGTGCGCTCAAGCAGACGGGCGGCCCGATCGAGACCGCCTGGCGCGATCACGGCGACTTTCTCCTCAATCCCGGCATCGTGCCCCATCTCGAGTCGCTGCATCTGAAGGACGCCGCGGTGCTCGTACCGGTGGTCGACGACGGTGACGATGCGAGCGTCATCTTCACGCAGCGCACCTCGCATCTGCGCAAGCACTCGGGCCAGGTGGCCTTTCCGGGAGGCGCCGTCGATCCCGAGGACCACTCGATCGAGGTGGCGGCGCTGCGGGAGGCGCAGGAGGAGATCGGGCTCGATCCGCGTTTCGTCGAGACAATCGGCCGCCTGCCGCATTACATGGCATTGTCCGGCTTCCGCATCACCCCGGTGCTGGCCGTTGTCCAGCCCGGTTTCGAGCTCGTGCCCAATCCCGAAGAGGTCGAGAGCGTCTTCGAAGTGCCGCTCTCTTTCCTCATGGATTCCGGCAATCACGGCCGCGGAAGCCGCCATTGGGAGGGTGCGGAGCGGCATTTCTACCGGATGCCCTATGGCGAGCGGAACATCTGGGGGATCACCGCCGGCATCGTCCGCATGCTCTATGAAAGGCTTTATGCATGATATCTATCGCCGCCGAGCACTGGTTTCAGGCTCCATCGCTGCGCCGCGTCTTCGAGCTTTTGAATGCCGAGGGCGGCGAGGTGCGGGTCGTCGGCGGCGCCGTCCGCAACAGCCTGCTCGGTCTGCCGGTGGGGGATGTCGACCTGGCGACAACCTGGCAGCCGGAGGATGTGGCGGCGCGGGCGGAGAGCGCCGGCATCAAGGCGGTGCCGACGGGGATCGAGCACGGCACAGTCACGCTGGTGATCGACGGAATTCCCCATGAGGTGACGACGTTGCGCCGCGACGTTGCGACGGACGGCCGCCGCGCCGAGGTCGCCTTCGGCACCGACTGGAAAGCGGATGCCGAGCGCCGCGACTTTACGATCAACGCCCTCTATGCCGACGCCGGAGGCGAGATATTCGACTATGTCGGCGGCCTGTCCGATATCGAGAGCCGCACCCTGCGTTTCATCGGCAGCGCCGCCGAGCGGGTTGCGGAGGATTATTTGCGTATCTTGCGCTTCTTCCGCTTCTTTGCCCATTACGGGCAGGGCCGCCCGGATGCGGAGGGGCTCAGGGCCTGCGCGCAGGCACGAGCAAGGATCGCGACGCTCTCGGCCGAGCGCGTCTGGGGCGAGATGAAGAAACTGCTTGCCGCGGAGGATCCCGGCCGCGCCCTTCTCTGGATGCGCCAGGCAGGCGTGCTCGGCGAGGTCCTGCCTGAAACCGAAAAATGGGGGATCGATGCAGTGCCGGGCCTGATTGCCGCCGAGAAGGTCTTTGCCTGGACGCCGGAGCCGCTTCTGCGGCTTGCCGCAATCGTTCCGCCCGATGCGGGGCGGCTCGAGGCGATGGCGGCGCGGCTGCGCCTGTCGAAAACGGAGGCGGCCTTTCTCGCCCGCTTTGCCGAGGCGCCGGCCATTGCCGCCACGCTCGCGGACGCAGCGCTCGATCGCACGCTTTACCGGAACGGTGCCGAGGGCATCATCGCACGCCTCAAGCTTTCGCTCGCTGCAGCGCGGCGCAAATCGGAAACCGATCCGGCCTTTCTCGCCGAGACAGCCGCCTACCAGCGGCTGTTGGCACGGGCGGAGAAGTGGCAGCGTCCCGTCTTCCCCGTGAACGGGGCCGATGTCCTGAAGGCCGGCGTTCCCGCCGGACCAAAGATCGGGGAACTGCTGGCGGAACTCGAGAATTTCTGGATCGAGCGCAACTTCAATGTCGACCGGGCGACGCTCGTCGCCCGGCTGGAAGCCCAGCTGCGTTCCGGCTGAGGCGAAAGGGCGGCGCGTCAGGCGGCCTGGGTTTCGTCGACGATGCGAGCCTTAATATTGTCGATCATGTTTTCGCGGATCACCGTCTCGCCATGGGTGTCCCGCATGTGTTCGACGACACGGCGGACGATTTCCGCGTCGTTGTCGGCGCGGGTATGCCAGGGGCAACCCGGAACGAGAGAACCGCATTCGAACAGGCGCATGGTGTTCCTCCTTTCTCTGGATCGGCATGCTTTCGCATCGGGCGAAATGCAGCGTGATCTCATCCAAGAAGTTCGGAGCGGGATGCGGTCAGAAAGACGCCGAGATCGTCTCATCCCGCTCAGTCATCAATGCAACTGACAGAGCCGCCGTCGGGATCTGTCCATGGGCAAGGGTAACATCAACCGGAGGTTCGGCCAAATTGTTCCGGCCCGGCCAGTTGCGCAAAGAAACCCTGTGAACATGCGGCGCGATGGTGCTATGGCTTTGCCACCTCCAGACTTGAAAGGCCGCTTCCACACCATGCTCGCTGTCCAATCGGAACTGATTTCCGCCATCCGGAGCATTCCGGACTATCCGAAGCCCGGCATCGTCTTTCGCGATATCACGACTCTGCTCGGCAATCCGAAGACGTTCCGGCGGGCGATCGACGAACTCGTCCACCCCTATGCCGGAACCAAGGTCGACAAGATCGCCGGGATCGAAGCGCGCGGCTTCATTCTGGGCGGTGCAATTGCGCATCAGCTGTCGGCCGGCTTCGTGCCGATCCGCAAGAAGGGCAAGCTGCCGCACGAAACGGTGAGGATCGCCTACAGCCTGGAATATGGCGTGGACGAGATGGAGATGCACAAGGATGCGATCGAACCCGGCGAGAAGGTGATCCTGGTGGATGATCTTATCGCCACCGGCGGAACCGCCGAGGGCGCCACCAAGCTCCTGCAGCAGATGGGCGCCGACATCGTCGCCGCCTGCTTCATCATCGACCTGCCGGAGCTCGGCGGTCGCAAGAAGCTCGAGGCGCTAGGCGTCAAGGTCCGCACGCTGATCGAGTTCGAGGGGCACTGAGTGAGGGGGCGGGCGCCCGGCGCTCGCGTGCTCAGGTGAATTCGAGGACCTTGCTTTCGAAGCGGATCACCGGCTCCTCATGCTGGTTTTCGCCCTCGCACAGGATCGTGTTGATGCGCCAGCCGGGGCGGGAGGCGAGGGCGCGGGCTTGGAGGAGCGTGACGGCATAGGTAACGGTGTCGCCGGCATAGACCGGTTTCAGCCAGCGAAGCTCGCGGAAACCGGCAGCCGGGCCGAGCCGGGGAGCATGCAGCCCCTCTGCGGCCAGCCGCCGGGCTTCGCCGGCCCAGAAACGGACGAAGCACTGCATCCAGCCGGCGCTGGTGTGCCAGCCTGAGGCGCAAAGGCCGCCGAACAGCGAGCGCCTTGCCTCCTCCTCGTCGAGATGGAAGGGCTGCGGATCGAAGTCGCGTGCGAAACGGACGATGTCCTCCGCCGTGAATGCCAGGCTGCCGATCATGGTCTTGCGGCCGGCCGCATAGAGTTCTTCGAGCGTCATCATCAGCGCCCACCCGCGCGGTGCCGAAACATGATCGAACATTCGGAGACAGCAACCGGCGCCCCGCTCTGATTGCTGATTTCGTTGCGGAACTTGACGAGACCGATCTGCGGCTTCGACTTCGAAGGGCGCGCCTCCAGGACGAGGCTGAATCCGGAAAGCACGTCTCCTGCAAGCACCGGCTTCTTCCAGTCCATGAAGTCGATGCCGGGCGAGCCCTGCGAGGACGAATGGCCGAGGAAGGCGTCGATCATCATCCGCATGCCGATAGCGCTGGTATGCCAGCCGGAGGCGGAAAGCCCGCCAAGGATGCTGCGCCTGCCGGCTTCTTCGTCCAGATGCATCGGCTGCGGGTCGAACTCGCCGGCAAAGGCGATCATGTCTGCGGCCTGCATCCGAACCGGCGCATAGTCAAAGCGCCGCCCCGGCGTGAAGTCCTCGAAATAGAGCATGCCAACCTCCGGGCCGCCTCCTGCGCACGTCACGTGTTGAAGCGGAAGTGGATGACGTCGCCGTCCTGGACGACATATTCCTTGCCTTCGTCGCGGGCCTTACCGGCCTCCTTGGCGCCGGTCTCGCCGTTACAGGCAATGTAGTCGTGATAGGCGATCGTGTTGGCGCGAATGAAGCCGCGCTCGAAGTCCGAATGGATGACGCCGGCCGCCTGCGGCGCCTTGGTGCCGCGCGGGATCGTCCAGGCGCGCGTCTCCTTGGGGCCGACGGTGAAATAGGTGATGAGGTCGAGCAGCTTGTAGCCGGCTCGGATCAGCCGGTCGAGGCCGGCCTCCTCGAGGCCCAGAGCGCCGAGGAATTCCTTGGCCTCCTCTTCCGGCAGTTGGGCGACCTCGGATTCGATCGCGGCGGAGATGACGACGGTTTCGGCGCCCTGCGCCTTGGCCATCTCGGCAACGGCGCGGGTGTGCTCGTTGCCCGCTGCGGCATCTGCCTCCGCGACGTTGCAGACGTAGAGAACCGGGTGGGCGGTGAGGAGATTCAGCCCCTGAAGAATGCGCAGCTCCTCGGCATCGAGCTTCGGCAACAGCGTGCGCACCGGCTTGCCTTCTTGCAGGAGCTTCAGTGACGCCTCCATGATCGGAAGCTGCGCCATCGATTCCTTGTCCTTGCCGGTGGCGCGCTTGCGCGTCTGTTCGGTGCGCCGCTCCAGGCTCTCGAGGTCTGCGAGCATCAGCTCGGTCTCGATCGTCTCGGCGTCCTCGACCGGATGGATGCGGCCCTCGACATGGGTGATGTCGTCGTCCTCGAAGCAGCGCAGTACGTGCACCACCGCATCCACCTCGCGAATGTTGGCGAGGAACTGGTTGCCGAGACCTTCACCCTTGGAGGCGCCGCGCACCAGGCCGGCAATGTCGACGAAGGAGATGCGGGTCGGAATGATTTCCTTAGACTTGGCGATGTCGGCGAGTTTGCGCATGCGCGCGTCCGGCACCGCGACCTCGCCGGTATTCGGCTCGATCGTACAGAAGGGATAATTTGCCGCCTGCGCTGCCGCCGTCTTGGTCAGCGCGTTGAAGAGTGTGGACTTGCCGACATTCGGCAGCCCGACGATACCGCATTTGAAGCCCATGGCCTAAACCTGTCGTTCTCGAATTTCTTGGCCGTGGCTATGGGGGAAAGGAGCGAGGCGGTCAAGCGCTTCGCGCGCATTGGGTGGACTTGGCCGGCTTCGACTTGAATGCGGGTACTGCAGGCGCGATACTGGATTTTTTCCATCGCATGTCATCGACGGGTGCAGGTTCCGATGAGTGACAATGAAGTCGCCCCAAAACGAAAAACGAAGGTGAAGCCCAAGCTCGAGCGGCCGCGGCTCTATAAGGTCATCCTCGTCAACGACGACTACACGCCGCGTGACTTCGTGGTGATGGTGTTGAAGGCCATTTTTCGCATGAGCGAGGAGACCGGCTATCGAGTGATGATGACCGCTCACAAGCTGGGCACCTCGGTCGTCGTGGTCTGCGCCCGGGACATCGCCGAGACCAAGGCGAAGGAAGCGACCGATCTCGGCAAGGAAGCCGGCTTCCCCCTGATGTTCACGACCGAGCCGGAGGAGTGAGTTCCGGCCCGTCCGTCAGTCCCCCTTGGGGCCGAACATCTTCTTCAGCATGTCGGCCATCGGTCCCGTCGCCGGCAATTTTTTCGGCTGCGCGGCGTTGCGGGCCTGGTGGATATGGGACTGAGCGGCGACCCGCTTCTTCGCCTGCGGCTCTTGCGTGTCGGGCTTGCCGCCGGTGGCAAGGGCGATCTTGTTCATGAGCTGCGAGTCCTCGCCTTTGACGAGCATGCCGGCGTTGTCGGCGATGGTATCGAGTAGGGCCGAAAGCCAGGCCTGATCGGCCTTGGCGAAATCGCCGAGCACATGCGCATGTACCAGGTCCTTGACGCCCGGATGGCCGATGCCGAGGCGCAGGCGGCGGTACTCCTTGCCGCAATGGGCGTCGATCGATTTGATGCCGTTGTGGCCGCCATGGCCGCCGGCGGTCTTGATCCGCGCCTTGCCGGCAGGGAGATCCAGCTCGTCATAGATGACGACGATGTCCTTCGGCGCGAGCTTGTAGAAGCGCATCGCTTCGCCGACCGCTTCGCCGGAAAGGTTCATGAAGGTCTGCGGCTTGATCAGCAGGACGCGCTCGCCGCCGATCTCGCCCTCGGCGATCTCCGCCTTGAATTTCTTCGACCAGGAGGGAAAGCCTTGACGCTGCTGGATGGCATCCACCGCCATGAAGCCGATATTGTGGCGGTTGCCGGCGTATTTCGACCCCGGATTGCCAAGTCCCGCGATGATCAGCATGCGGCAAACTCCTGATGGTTCCTGCTTCACCGACGATGGTCATGCGGAGAGTGGAATGCTTGCCCCCCATCCCGCTGCCGTGACCTTCTCCCCGCTCGCGGGGAGAAGGGGTTCGCCGCGCTCTCCCAGTCCCTCTCTCCGCGCGCCGGAAGAGGACTAGTCCTCGGTTAAACCCGAGGAGAGGGGCAAAACCCGTCTCTCAACCCCAAACACCGTCGGCCGGGCAAGTCAATCTCTATTTGGCCGCCTGCTTTATTCCGTCCGGACGAAGGCCGTATTGCTCGTAGATCCGATCCTGGCTTCCCGTGGCGATCAAGCGGTTGAGTTCGACCTGCATGCGGCTGACGATCTCGTCGGGCGTGTCGATGTGGCAGGCAATACCGTATTGCTTGCCTTCAAGCACCAGCGCCGCCTCGACAGGCTTGCCTTCGGCCCGCATCGTCTCGAAGGTCTTTTCGGAGGTCATCATCAGGTCGACGCGGCCGGCGATCAGCTTCCTGAGCGTCGAATCGAGGCTGGAGGCATAGTCGATCCTCTGGAAGCCATGCTCTTTCAGATAGCTGGCGGAAAAGTCCTCGCGTTGGGTGCCGACGATGAACTGTTTGGCCTCATCCAGCGTCCGTAGCTCGATCGCCGAATGCCTGTGACGCACCATGATCATCTGGTCGACGAGAAGCGGTTCGATCCATCTGAACTTCTTGTCCCGCTCGGCGTCGTGACCGGTCGTGAAAACGCAGTGGAAGGGTTCGCTTTCGGCAAGCGCAAAGGCGCGCGCCCAAGGCAGGACTTCGATCTCGTAGGGGAGCTCGACGGCCTTCATGATCAGGGCGATTTGGTCGACCGAGGCGCCGCTCGCGCCGTTCGGGGTCGAGAAATTGTAGGGCGGGTACTCCTCGGTGACGAAATGGATCGTCTCGGCGTGGGCAGCGGCGGAAAGACCGATGGAAAATGCCAAGATCAAGTGTTTCACGCCATAACTCCTTCTGGCTCCCGGCTAGAGACGAGCACTGGTCTTGGCTTCGGATTCGTTTTCCAGCATGGTCAGCATACCGTCGATCGGCATCGGCCGGCTGAAGAGATAGCCCTGGCCATAATCCACACCGAGCTTGCGCAGGAGTTGCCACTGCTCGTTCGCCTCGATGCCTTCGGCGACCACCGTGCAGCCCATCTGGTGGGAGATCGTCCGGATGCCCTTGATCAACATTCGGCTCTTGCGCCGGACGTCGGCGGCTGGCGAGCTCAAGGAGCGTGTGAAGGACTGGTCGACCTTGACGATATCGACCGGGAAGCGGTTGAGGTAGCTAAGCGACGAGTAGCCGGTGCCGAAATCGTCGAGAGCGATGCGGCAACCGAATTCATTCAGCTGCTTCAACACCGAATGGACTTCCGGATTGTCGAGCATCAGCACCGCTTCGGTGATCTCGACGACGATGCGCTGCGGCGAAATGTGATGTTTGAGCAGGAGCGCGGCGAGCTTGTGAGGCAACGTCAGCTCGAACTGCAATGGCGAGAAATTGACGGCGAGATAGGTGCCTTGGGTGCCGTCCAGTTCGGAGATGGCGGCGAGATGGCGGATCGCCTTTTCGAGCACGCAGTCGCCGATGCGGCCTATCGTGCCGGTCTCCTCGGCAATGCCGATGATCTTGCCCGGCGGAATCAGGCCCTTTTCCGGATGATTGAGCCGCACCAGCGCTTCGAAGCCGACAATCTGCCCGTCGTCGAGGCTGACGATCGGCTGCAGCCAGGCCTCGAACCAATCTTCCTTGAGACCGGCCTCGATGCACTGTTCGATCTCGTGGCGCTCGCGTGCGGCGTCGAGCATGCCGGCGTCGAAAATCTGCAGACCGTTCTTGCCGTCGCGCTTGCGGGCATACATCGCCATGTCGGCCTTGAGCAACAGGTCGGAGGCGCCGGAGGCATGGGTCGGGTAGACCGAGACGCCGACACTGGCGCTGACGAAGAGCTCGTTGCCGGCAATCGGCATCGGTTCGTGCAGCGCCGCGCAGATGCTCTCGCCGATCTCGCTTGCCAGGGCTGCGACATCCGTTGCGGCAATCAAGATGGCAAACTCGTCGCCGCCGAGCCGCGCGATCACATCCTCGGGCCGAAGCGCTGCCCGAATGCGTTCCACCGTCTGGCGCAGGACCGCATCGCCGGCGGCGTGGCCGAAATTGTCGTTGATCCACTTGAAGCGATCGAGATCGATGAACAGGCAGGCAAGTTGCATGCCGCACTGGTCGGCGCTCAGGATCGCCTCGTCCAGCGCGTTTTCGAATCCTTGCCGGTTCAAGAGTCCGGTCAGGTGATCGGTGATCGCCTGGGTATGGTTGCGGCTCTCGGCCTGTTTCAAGGCGGTGACGTCGGTCATCACCGAAAGCGAAATTTCTCCGCCGCTCGTTTCCGTTTCCAGGATGAGCACCGTCATGAACTCGCCATCCGCCTTGCGGAAGGGCAGGGTCGAGTCGCTGACGTCGTGACCGTCCCGCGCTGTCGCTTTTGTGCGCTGATGGTAGGCGTCGTGCCATGAGGGATCGATGAAATCAGTGAAGCTGCGCCCGATGACCGAGTCGCGGCGATATCCGGTCGCGAGTAGCCAGTAGTCGCTGACCGCCGTCAGCCGGCCCGCGGCGTCGAGGGAAAAGAGCATGGCCGGCGTCAGGTTGTAGGTCTCCGTTGCACGGGCATGGGCGCTCTTCAGCTCCTGTTCCTCGCGCTCGAGCCGGTCCTGCATCGCGTTGAAGTTGCCGGCCAAGGCGCCCATCTCGTCATCCGCGTTCCAGTCGACCCGGTGGCGCGATCCGAGGCGCCGCGTCGCTTCGACTGCAGCGGTGAGCCGCATCAGCGGCCGGATGACGATGAAGCGGTTGCCGATCAGTGCCGCAGCGAAGACCGTCGCGACGGCAAAGAGAAGGATGCCGAGGATCGTCCACTCGTCCTTGCTGAAGCGTAGCAGCAGGCCGGAGGGCGGGACGACGACGGTCAAAGCGCCGACGGGCACCGGGCCTTTGACGCTGTCATAGGAGATGGCCGTTTCCAAGGGCTTGCCGGCTGCGGCGTCAAGCTTGCCCGGAGGCACTTGGGCAAGGACGTTTCCCGCCGTGTCGCGGATCGTGACGGCGTCGATATCGGTGGCGTTCATCAGCGAAAGAGCGATCCGCTTGATGCCGTCCTGGTCGAAGTCCCAGATCGGCTTGCCAAGGGCTTCGGCGCTGGTTTCCATCAGCAGTTCGACGTTCTGCAGGCGCTCCCGCGCAACGCGCTCGCCGGATATGGCGAGGAACAGTGCCAAGAGGGGCGCCACGAATACAAGCATCGCGCCGCAGATGATCGCAATAAACCGGTTTTCCACCGAGTGCATCATCGGATGCTCCCGCCGGCGGACGTCATCACTCTCGACATTCGGATACTCTTGCACTGCCACGCCCATGTCCCTCGCGTGCAGAACATCATCAAAACCTTAAATGTTGTTGAAATTGCACGCCGAGATTTCATAAGCCGCGGCGTCAGCCCGCGGTCCGTGTGCGGTGCACAATGAAAGCAAAAAGCCCGTCCCAGGATTGGGACGGGCTCTCGAATGTTGTGGCCGTAAGGGCCGGCAGCCGTTGCGGCAGTCGCGGATCAAGCTTCCGCTTCGCCCTCGGCTGCTTCTTCTTCTGCTTCAACTTCCTGCGCGCGGCCGGCGATCGTGGCGATCGTGAAGTCGCGGTCGGAAATCACCGGGGTCGTACCAGCCGGAAGCTTGACGTCCGAGATGTGGACGGTGTCGCCGATCTTGAGGCCACTGAGATCGACGCTCAGGAAATCCGGAATGTTGTCGGCGGAAACGTTCAGTTCGACTTCGTGGCGAACGATGTTCAGCGTGCCACCCTGCTTGAGACCCGGGGACTTCTCTTCGTTTTCGAAGTGGACCGGAACCTGGACCGACACCTGGCTGCCCTTCGAGACACGCAGGAAGTCGACATGCATGGTGAAGTCGCGAACCGGATCCAGCTGATAGTCCTTCGGCAGGACGCGGATCTTCTCGCCGTTGACGTCGATCGTTGCGACGGTGGTCATGAAACCGCCGGCGTGGATCTTCATCGTCACTTCCTTGGTGGAAAGCGCGATGGAAAGCGGGGCTTGCTTGTCACCGTAGATGACAGCAGGGATAAGACCGTTGCGGCGAAGTTCACGGGAGGACCCCTTACCAACCCGTTCGCGCGTCTCGGCCTTGAGCTCGTAAGTCTGGCTCATGGATAGACCTTTCTGGTTATTTGGAGAGTTCGTCCGTAAAGCGGAAAAACCTGAAACCGCATGGCGGTTCCATCCGCGTTGCCTCCAAGGGTGTCTGCGCGGACGCGGGGTCCATAGCCGAGAACGGGCCGAAATGCAAGGCACGCCGCGCCTCTCAACCTTTGCGCCGGGAGAAACGTGCGAGCGCGAGCATCAGGCCACCGCCGATCAGGCCCCAGAAGGCGCCGGAGACGCCGGCAAAACTGACACCGGACGCGGTGACGAGGAAAGTGATGGCGGCGGCTTCGCGGGTCCGGGCCTCCGTGAAGGCGGCCACGGCGGAGTTCGAAAGGGCGCCGATGAGCGCTAGGCCCGCGACCGCTTCGATCAGCACCGGCGGCGCCAGGCTGACGAAGGTGGTAACGGCGCCGGCGAGCAGGCCGAAGACGATATAGGCGATGCCGGCGATGATCGCCGACCAATACCGGCGGTTGCGGTCCGGGTGGGAATCGGGCCCGGCGCACATGGCGGCGGTGATCGCCGCGAGATTGACGGCGTGGCCGCCGAAGGGTGCGCTGAACAGCGAGAAAAGCCCGGTCGCCGCAAAGAGCGGGCCGGGGTTTGGGTGATAGTCGTTGACCTTCAGCACGGCGATGCCGGGAATGTTCTGCGACGCCATGGTGACGATGAAGAGCGGCAGGGCGATGCTGATCATCGCCGCCGCATTGAGGACCGGCGGGACGAATTCAGCCTTCGGCACGAGAGCGGACGATAGTTGCGCAAAGGCGGTCTCGGGCATCTCGACGCCGAGGGCGATCACGCCGACGAAGGCGAGAAGCGCTGCGGGAACGGCATAGAGCTTGTTGACGCTGCCGACGATCGCCCAGGCGAGGACGATCGGCAGGCCGAAGAGCGGATTGAAGGCGATCGCTTTCACCGGGGCGAAGCAGAGGCTCAGGAGCACGCCGGCGAGCATGGCGTTCGCCAGAGCTGCAGGAATGGCCGACACCATGCGGCCGAGCGGCTTCCACAGCCCGGCGACGACGATCAGCAGGCCGCAAACAAGGAAGGCACCGACGGCCGCGTTGAAGCCGCCTGGAACGGAACCGGAGGTCGCCAGCAGCGCCGCGCCGGGTGTCGACCACGCGATGCTGACGGGTAGCCGCGTGACGATGCTGACGACTATCGCGCAGACACCCATGGAAACGGAGAGCGCCATCAGACCCGAGGCCGCCTGGGCCTCGGTGGCGCCGACGCCGGCAAGGCCATGCAGGATGACGGCGAAGGAGCTGGCAAAGCCGACGAAGGCGATCAGCACGCCCATGAAGAGGCTTTGGACGGAGAAATCACGAAGCATGGGCAACCGGGGTCTCGGGCGAGTCACAAGAGTTGCCCGACGGCGTAGCACATCGCAGGCCCGCTCGGTACCGCCCAACAACGTCTTGTAGGAGGGGGTGCTTGCACGACCTTCGTCTGCCTGGACCGGCCGCGGGACCTCTGTTTATAGTGGCCGCCAACGCGGTGCACCGAACGGGGAGACGGGTGCAGGCGATCCATGGCCGGAGGACGCTTTCAGGGAGGGAGCGAATGCCAGCAGTCAGAGACCATACGGAACACGTCTACAGGACCGCGCAACAATCGGCAGCCGCCGTCAGTTCGCCGGTCGCCGCTTCGTGGCGGCGCTGCCTGACCCTGCACGGCCTCGCCCCCGAAGAGGCGCGTCTGCCCTCGCGGCTCTCCGATGGCGAGTTTCGGCAGGCGCGCGAACGCTCGGGGGTGCTGATTGCGGAAGCGGTCGGCGAACTCGACCGGCTGTTCGGCGTGGTCGTCAAGGCCGGATGCTGCCTGTTGCTCACCGACGAGAAGGGGATTGCGCTTGAACGGCGCGGGGCAGGCGGGGACGATGCGGATTTCCGCGGCGTCGGTCTCTGGTCGGGCACCGTGTGGAGCGAGGCGAGCGTCGGAACCAACAGCATCGGTACGGCGATTGCCGACGAGCGCCCAGTCGTCATACATCGCGATCAGCATTTTTTGAGCCGCAATATCGGTCTGAGCTGTGCGACCGCACCGATCCGGGACGAGGCCGGGCGGCTTGCCGCGGCGCTCGACATATCCACCTGCCGCGACGACGCTTCCGAGGCGACGCTCGCGATCCTTTCGCAGGCAGTGCGCGATGCTGCCGCTCGCATCGAGGCAAACCTCTTCCGGCGCGCCTTTGCCGAAGCGCGGATCGTGCTCGTGCCGGCCGATCGGGCAGGGCCGGCTCTGCTCGCCGTCGACCGTGACGACCTTGTGCTCGGCGCGACGCGAGCGGCCCGGCAGTGGCTCGGGCTCGACGACAAGCGCATCGCCACCGGCATTCCGGCCACCGACCTGCTCCAGGAGCGGGCCTCCAGCGAGGCGCGCGAATTGCCCGATGCTGAAAGGGCGGCCTTGCGACGCGTCTTGTCGCGGACCAATGGCAACGTGTCGATGGCCGCCGATCTGCTCGGAATCAGCCGCGCAACGCTCTATCGGAAAATGAAGCGGCTTTCGCTTAATTGAGATGCCCCTCTCCTCGGGTTTAACCCGAGGACTAGCCCTCTCCCCGCATGCGGGGAGAAGGTCGCGGCAGCGGGATGAGGGGCAAAACTCAAATGACGTGCGATAGCGGGGGCCACCTGTCTCAATTCTGAAACACACGGCGAAGCCGCGTGCCGCGGCACCCTACCGCAAATCTCCATCCGGCTTCACTCTCCTCCACAGCAGATTGGAGTGCTGTTTTTCCAAGGGAGGAAGCCATGCTGCATCAGAAGATTCTCGATAACCCGTTCAAGCACAAATACGGAAATTTCATCGGCGGTGAATGGCGCGAGCCGGTGGCCGGCCGCTATTTCGACAATACCACTCCCGTCACCGGCGGCACGCTCTGCCAGGTGGCCCGTTCGGATGCCGCCGATATCGAGCTGGCGCTCGATGCCGCCCATTCCGCGAAGGAGAAATGGGGCCGGACCTCGACCACCGAGCGCTCCAACATCCTGATGAGGATCGCGGCGCGGATGGAGGACAATCTGGAACTTCTGGCGCGGGCCGAGACCTGGGACAACGGCAAACCGATCCGCGAGACGATGGCCGCCGACATTCCTCTGGCGATCGACCATTTCCGCTATTTCGCCGCCTGCATCCGGGCACAGGAAGGGTCGATCGGCGAGGTCGATCACGATACCATCGCCTATCATTTCCACGAGCCGCTCGGTGTCGTCGGACAGATCATTCCCTGGAATTTCCCGATCCTGATGGCCGCCTGGAAGGTGGCGCCGGCGCTTGCGGCCGGCAACTGCGTCGTCCTGAAACCGGCCGAGCAGACGCCGGCCTCGATCCTCGTGCTCGCAGAACTGATCGCTGATCTGCTGCCGCCGGGCGTGCTCAACGTCGTCAACGGCTTCGGCCTGGAGGCGGGCAAGCCGCTGGCGACCAGCCCGCGCATCGCCAAGATCGCCTTTACCGGCGAGACGACGACCGGCCGGCTGATCATGCAGTACGCCAGCCAGAACCTCATCCCGGTGACGCTCGAACTCGGCGGCAAGTCGCCGAATATCTTCTTCGCCGACGTGCTCAATGAGGACGACGACTATTTCGACAAGGCGCTCGAAGACTTTGCGATGTTTGCGCTCAACCAGGGCGAGGTCTGCACCTGCCCGAGCCGGGCGCTGGTCCAGGAAAGCATCTATGACCGCTTCATGGAGCGGGCGCTGAAGCGGGTCGAAGCAATAAGGCAGGGCAATCCGCTCGATAGTGCGACGATGATCGGTGCGCAGGCGTCGGGCGAGCAGCTCGAGAAGATCCTCTCCTATATCGACATCGGCAGGCAGGAGGGCGCTGAAGTGCTGACCGGCGGCGAGCGCAACGTGCTCGAGGGCGATCTCTCGGGCGGCTACTACGTCAAGCCGACGGTGTTCCGCGGGCACAACAGGATGCGCATCTTCCAGGAGGAAATCTTCGGCCCGGTCGTGTCGGTGACGACCTTCAAGACCGAGGAGGAGGCGCTCGCGATCGCCAACGACACGCTCTATGGCCTCGGCGCCGGCGTATGGAGCCGCGATGCCAACCGCTGCTACCGCTTCGGCCGCGAGATCCAGGCCGGCCGTGTCTGGACCAACTGCTACCATGCCTATCCTGCGCATGCCGCCTTCGGCGGCTACAAGCAATCGGGCATCGGCCGCGAGACGCACAAGATGATGCTCGACCATTACCAGCAGACGAAGAACCTGCTGGTAAGCTACAGCCCCGAGGCGCTCGGCTTCTTCTGATACCCGCCCCAGAATTGGAGCGGGATGGCGGTAAACCGCTCGTCCCGCTGGTGCCGGCGATCCTCCCGGCATGCTCCCGGTGGCGTTCCACCGGGAGCATGCCGGCTTTTCAGGAAGGAGAGAATGATGACGGAAACAATCGGCGAGCCGCGCGTGCTTGCGACCGACGCGGCGATCGAACTCATCCGCGAAATCCGCGCCGATCATCCGGAGATCCTGTTCCATCAGTCAGGCGGCTGCTGCGACGGCTCGTCCCCGATGTGCTACCCGGCAGACGACTACATCGTCGGTGACAACGACGTGAAGCTCGGCGAGACCGACCGCGTGCCGGTCTATATCAGCGCCAGTCAGCATGAGGTCTGGAAGCACACCCAACTGATCATCGATGTGGTGCCGGGCAGGGGCGGGATGTTCTCGCTCGACAATGGCCGCGAGAAGCGCTTCCTCACCAGCTCGCGGCTCTTTGGAGGCGGCGAGGCCTGCGCCGTTCCGTAGTCAAAAACAAACGCCGGCAGTTAGAGCCGGCGTTGTGATTGGCTGAAGTCGGACGTTCCGCTCTCAGTCGAAAAGGCTCGACACCGATTCTTCCTGGCTGGTGCGGCTGATGGCTTCGCCGATTAGGCCGGCGGTCGAGATCACGCGGATATTGTGGGCCGATTGCACCGCCGTCGTCGGCTGGATGGAATCGGTGATCACCAGTTCCTTCAGCATCGATGAGGTGACGCGGGCGACCGCGCCGCCGGAAAGCACGCCGTGCGTGATATAGGCGGTGACGCTTGTGGCGCCGTTCTTGAGCAGCGCCTCGGCGGCGTTGCAGAGCGTGCCGCCGGAATCGACGATGTCGTCGATCAGGATGCAATCCTTGCCATGGACGTCACCGATGACGTTCATGACCTCCGATTCGCCGGGGCGATCGCGACGCTTGTCGACAATCGCCAGCAGACAGTCGAGGCGCTTGGCAAGCGCCCGGGCGCGCACGACGCCGCCGACGTCCGGCGAAACGACCGTGACGTTCTTGAGGTCGTAGTGCTCCTTGACGTCGCGGGCCAGGATCGGAACCGCATAGAGGTTGTCGGTCGGGATGTCGAAGAAGCCCTGGATCTGGCCGGCGTGGAGATCGAGGGTGAGGACGCGGTCGGCGCCGGCTTCGGTGATCAGATTGGCGACCAGCTTGGCGGAGATCGGGGTGCGCGGTCCGGGCTTGCGGTCCTGGCGGGCATACCCGAAATAGGGAAGCACGGCGGTGATGCGGCGGGCGGAGGAGCGGCGGACCGCGTCGATCATGATGAGCAGTTCCATCAGATGATCGTTGGTGGGGAAGGAGGTCGACTGGACGATGAACACATCCTCGCCGCGCACGTTCTCGCCGATCTCGACGAAGATTTCCTGGTCGGCGAAGCGCCGCACGGTGGCTCTGCCGAGCGGCAGGTTGAGATAGTTGCAGATCGCTTCGGCCAGCAGCCGGTTCGAATTGCCTGCGAAAACCTTCATAGACGGTCCGCCTTGAGCTGGCGCGGCCACCGTCCGGTCCAGTCCGGGGCAGGATCGTCCGCGCAAAATCCCTGAGCCATTCCGATCGCGGGCAATCGCTGCGATGGCCGCTGTCAGAGCTGATCGGCCGCTTTTTAGCGTCCTTGAAGGTGAATGCAAGGGGATTGCTGCGGCGCAGCGCCTATTATCCTAAAATCTTTGCGTCAACCGCGCTGGGACTGACGCCATTCGAGATAGGCGTCGATCGTCTTTTCGGCGATCGCCTGCATTGTTTCCGGCGGAATGGCGCTCCAGGGTTCGGCAGCGCTGCTTTCCACCGTGTCCTGCCCCTGGATGCGGTGCAGGCGATTGCCGCCGCCGTCGAGAATGTCCCAGACATAGACGACCGTCGTCTTGCCGCTGTCGTTGAGCGCCGAGAAATAGCCCTTGAGAATATGGTCGCTCGACGTGTCGGTGGAGCTCTTGATGGTGATCCCCTGCGCCCGGGCCGAGGCGCCGAGCTGCTTCGAGAGGGGCGTGACGGCCTGAACCGGAGCGCCGATGATCGGCAGGAAGCGGATGCCGCCGGCACCGGTCGCCGTCGGAGCCGGCGAAGCGGCAGCCTGCTGCGTCTTCTCCGCTGCGGCCGCGACGTCAGGCTGCGCCGGCTGCTCTGCGCTTTCTTCCTCCGGCGGCGCCACGTTTCTCGCCTGCGCCCGCTGACTTTCGACCTGGGGCGGCGGATTTTCTGCCTGCGGCGGCAGATTTTCTGGCACCGACGGTTGGGGCTGCATGGTCTGCACCGGTGCCACGCCTTCGGCGAGGCGGCTGGCTTGCGCCTCGAGCGTGCCGGCGGGATCCGTGTAGTCGGTGTGGCTCGTCGCGTAGTGGGTCGGCGGGACGGAAATGTTCGGCTGCGCTGCGAAGGCTGCGGTGCGGCTTGGCGGCACGCTTTCGACCGGCATCACGGCGGTCTGCGTGGACATGGCTTCGAGATCGGACTGGGTCACCGGCGGCGAGCGGAAGGTTCCTCCGCCGACGTCCACTTGCGGGATCAGGGCGTCGGTGGTGTTGCAGCCGGCAATGGCTGCGGCAAGACCAAGGCTTGCGATAGGCATGATCTGCTTGCGCATCGTTCCCACCGTCTGGCTCGAACTCGGCGAGGCCGGCGGTCGGAAAGCCGACTGCCGTGCTGCCTTTCATTTCTCGCCGGAAAGCATAGGACGATTTCCTTACGCAGATATGAAGTCCAGTCCGTAGCGCGACAGCGGCCTCGGGCTCTCGGTGGTTGTCAGATAGGTCTGGCCGAGCGTCATGGCGGTGCCGCTGTCGGAATCCATGATGATCATGTGCACGAAGAGCGACATGTCCGGCTCGATCTCCTGCGGGTTTCCGACATGGAACATCTGGTGCTCCATCCAGGAGGGCGAGAAGCGGGCACCGAGCGAATAACCGCAGGCGTTCAGGCGGTGGCGGGCGAGGCCGCGCTCGTCCATGATCCTCGCATGCACGTCGAAGACGGTGCCGAAGGTATTGCCGGGCCTCAGCACCATTTCGATTGCCTGGATCGTCTCGCGGCAGGCGCTGTAAAGTTCGCGATGGCGGTTGGTGGGCTCGCCGACGACGATCGTGCGCATCATTGCCGCATGGTAGTGGGCGCTGACGCCGGCCCATTCGAGGGTCAACTGGTCACTGGCATCGAGACTGCGCCGGCCGGCCTTGTAGCGGCAGAGCAGCGCGTCGGCGCCCGAGCCGATGATGAATTCATTGGCCGGATAGTCGCCGCCGCCGGCAAAGACGGCGCCCTGCATGGCGGCGAGGATATCGGCCTCGCTGCCGCCGGGGCGGATCAGCGGCAAGGCCGCGTCGAGTGCGTCGTCGGCAAGGCTCGCGGCCTTTTCGACATGAACGATTTCGGCCGGGCTCTTGACGAGGCGCAGGCGGCTGACGAGCATCGATGCGTCGATCAGCTCGCCGAAGGTCGACAGCTGGTTGTCGACGAGACGGGCCGTCCTGCCGGTCATGCCATGCGTGTCGTATTCGACGCCGATGCGGCAGCCGAGCAGGTCGAGCTCGCTGAGCAGGTTCTTGAGGTCCATGGCGGGATCGGCATTGACGCGATCCACCCAGATCTCGATGCGCTCGATATTCGACGTGTGGCGCGCCTGGCGCAGATCGGCCGACCGGGTTAGCAGCACCATCGAGCCGTCCTGCTTGACGACCAGCGTCTGGAAGAAGCAATAGCCGAAGGTGTCGTAGCCGGTGAGCCAATACATGCTCTCCTGCGCGAAGAGAAGGACGGCATCGAGCCGCTCTTCCTGCATCTTGGCCGTGAGCCGTCTCAGGCGCGATGCATATTCCTCTTCGGCGAAGTGAAGCGCCATCTCAAGCCTCCCGTATGCAAATTGCGGATATCTGCCGCCCGTAGTCGGGCTCCTGGCGGTGCGTGGTGCGGCGATAGGAGAAGAAGCGGTCCTCGTCGGCATAGGTGCAGATATCGAGGTTTTCCGCCGTCACACCGGCCGCGACGAGCCGGCGGACCGTGAGCCCGGGCAGGTCGAACATCGCATGACCGTTGCGGCCGGACGGCCTGAAGAACGCCGCGTAGCTGTCGTCGGTGGACATGAAACGTTCGACGAATTCCGGGCCGACCTCGTAATGCTGGCGGCTGATCGACGGTCCGAGACAGGCGACGATGCGCTCCCGGCGCGCGCCGAGCGAGACCATTGCATCGATCGTGCTTTCGAGAACGCCGCCGAGCGCGCCCTTCCAACCGGCATGGGCGGCGCCGATGACGCGCGCCCTCGGGTCGGCGAAGAGCACGGGTCCGCAATCGGCCGAAAGCACGCCGAGGACGATGCCCGGCGTCGCCGTCACCAGCGCATCGGCGTCCGGACGCGCGCCGTCGTAGCTGTCGTCGACGATGATCGCATCGGGGGAATGGATCTGGTGAACCGTTGCAAGACGTCGCGGCTCGGCATCGAACCAGCTGGCGACTCGGGCCCGGTTTTCGGCGACGCGCTCGCGATCGTCATGGGAGCCGAGGCCGACATTGAGGCCGCGATAGATGCCTTCGGAAACGCCGCCCTTGCGGGTGAAGTAGCCATGGGCGATCTCTGGCCCCGCCTCGGCGCCGAAGAGCGGGCTCTGCACGGGTGAGAGCGAGGCATCGTCCTGCATTCGGTGTTCTCGCCCTCGAATCTTCGTGGTTTCGCGTTGGGGTGAGGGCGCGTCTGGCCCGATGATTTGCGGCTGATTTGCCGGGCGATGTTGGCCCGGCAGGCCAGAACTGTCAATTGCGGAACGTCGAGACGAGGTCCTGATCCCTCCCGGCCATTCCCTCTCGCGACCAGAAAGCGAAGAGCCTGCACCGGCTGGAAATGTGCGTTTTCCCGCGCGTCAGCGCGCCTTTTTGCGGAACGGCACCAGGGCGACTTCAGGGCTGCTGACGACCAGCACCTTGAACAGTTCGCCCATCTTTGCGGCACCGGCACCGGCAAGCCGCTCGACATCGTCGCGGATGCTTTCCTGAGTCGCCGCATCCTTGTCGCGGCCGAGGGCCGCCGCCCGATCGAGCAGGCCCAGACCGACCAGAAAGTCACCCTGATGCGCGAGGCCGTTCACCTGCACGCTCTCCGCCTTGGCGCGCAGCGCCAGTTGTTCGAAATCCACATGGCTGGTGAGGTCGGCAAGTCCCGGGTTGGCGAGCGGAGGATCGTACCGGTGGTTGCGGACGGCCTGCAGCGTGTCGCCGTAGCCGGTCGAGAGATGACCATAGTCGATGAGGACCGCCGTCCCGCCGTTCGCACGCAGGCGCTCGCAAAGCGCGGCCATCACCGCGTCTCGCGCCGGGGCGGCCTCGAAGATCGTGCCTTCGGCGACCGATTGCACCGGCGTCGGCAGCAGGGAGGGATCGATGCCCGCCACACCGGCGGCAAAGGCCAGCTCATCGTCGGCATCAAGCCCGACCATGCGTTCGCGGAACCCCTGTGCGGTTCTCACAAACTGGCGAATCGGGATCGCATCGAATAGCTCGTTTGCGGCGAGAAGCAGGAAGCCCGCGGGCAAGCTGTCGAAGCTTGCATGCCAATGGACTTTGCCTTCATGACCGGCGAGCGTTTCGGCCTGCACCTTGCGCAGCCTTTCGCTGGTTTCGACGAGATGAACCTCGGCGGTCTGGTAAAGCTCCGGCGCTAGGCGGCGGAGGACGCGCAGCATATCCGCCATCATCGTGCCGCGGCCCGGCCCGATCTCGGCGATGATCGGCTCGCTGGGAGAACCGTGCTCCTGCCAGGCGTGAACCAGGAATATGCCGATCATTTCCCCGAAGAGCTGGCTGATTTCCGGTGCCGTCGTGAAATCGCCCTCCCGTCCGAACGGCTCGCGAACGCGGTAGTAACCGTATTGCGGGTCCGCCAGGCAGAGGGAAAAAAAGTCGGTGACGCTGATCGGCCCATTGGTCCTGATCAGCGCCTTGATCTTGTCGGCGAGAGGATTCGTCATGCACCAGTCCAGTTATGCGGCTGCGGTTGCCGCCCTGCGCGCCCGCGCCATCGCCCAGATCCCGGCGAGAGCCAGCGGCAGCGAGAGCACCATGCCCATGGTCAGCCAGCCGCCGGCAAGATAGCCGATCTGCGCGTCCGGTTCGCGGAAGAATTCGACGAAAATGCGGCTTAAGGCGTAACCGCAGGCAAAGGCGCCGGTGACGAAGCCGGGCGTCTTCAGGGCTTTGCTGCGATAGACGAAATAGGCGAGGGCGACGAGAAGCAGGACGCCCTCGAGAAGAGCCTCGTAAAGTTGGCTCGGGTGGCGCGGGAACGGCCCTCCGGTCGGGAAGACGACCGCCCACGGCATGGACGAAAGCCGGCCCCAGAGCTCGCCGTTGACGAAATTGGCAATGCGGCCGAAGAGAAGGCCGATCGGCACGACGGCGGCGACGACGTCGAACAGGCTCCAGACGGGAATGGCGTTCCTACGGGCAAACACGATCATCGCCAGCGTCGTGCCCAGAAGACCGCCATGGAAGGACATGCCGCCGTTCCAGATTTCGACGGCCCGAATCGGGTCCTGCAGCACCGAGCCGAGATCGTAGAAGAGAATGTAGCCAAGGCGCCCGCCAAGCACGATGCCGCCGGCTGCCCAGAGCAGGAAATCATCAAGCTGCGCCAGAGTGAGAGGGGCGGTATCGTTGCGCCAGAGCGGGGCATTCTGGACCAGGCGTCGGGCATAGAACCAGCCGAGCAGGATCCCGGCGACATAGGCCAGCCCATACCAGTGGACGGCGAGGGGCCCGATCGTGAAGATGACGGGATCGATTTCGGGAAAGGGGAGAATGGCGAGGCGGGTAGCAAGTGTTTCCAAGGTCTTCTCTCATGCCGGGCCTATCGGTTGGGCGGAACATGGCGATCGAAGCAGGCGGGGTCAAGCGGCTCTCCCGTTCTTCCCGTTTCAGGCTCTGATTTTCCTTGCATCCTCGTGCGCGCGACCCTACCTGAAAATGACAGGGCTCGCCCATGGGGCGCGAGCGAAATGGAGACGAATACGATGAGCACAGGGGCCAACCGCATTCTCGATGATCTTGCGAGATTGATGACGGATGCTGCCGGTGCGGCCCAGGGCGTACGGCGGGAGGTCGAGACGGCCTTTCGCGCCCAGGCCGAAGGCTGGCTGAATTCGCTCGACGTGGTGAAGCGCGAGGAGTTCGAAGCCGTCAAGGAGATGGCTGCCAGGGCGCGCGACGAAAACGACGCCCTGCTCGCCCGGATCGCAGCGCTCGAAGCGCGCCTTGCCGCGACAGAACCGGTCGGCGACATCACCACCGGCAAGTAATTTCCGGCCAGCATACGATTGGATGCCGCCTTCGAGCTGCTTCTCCGCAGCCGAGTCACCTTTTCACGCGGCAGTCGCTGCGTCAGCTTCAGGGTTAATGAAAGCTGAAAAGTTTTCCACCTGTGGACACTGCCAAAAAACCCTTATCGCAGAGTCGTTTAAGCATCCCCGCTGAATCGAAATCCTAACGCGACGAGAGGTCTTCCCTGCAATTTTTCGGCTCAGGGGCTGGCAGGGTGACTCTGCCGTTATACACTGATTTTAAATGATGATTCGAAACGGGCCACGCAAGCTCCGGGCAGGGTAAGTAAGCCAGGATAACCGCAGGTCCAGCAATCAGAGTGTGTCGGTATCCGGTGTCGGGTTTGCAGCGTTGCGTCTTGTGAACGTGACCTCGCGCGCCTTGCGCCGTGCCTTTAGGGTGATGCATGAGCCTTTTGGAAATGGAAGTCGAGCGCCAGTCCAACCCGGTCGATATGATCGAGTTCGTCGCCGCCAACAATGACTGGTCCTTCGAGCGGTCGGGCGAGGACGAGATCGCCATGACGGTCGAGGGCCGGTGGGCGGACTATCACGTTTCCTTTTCCTGGATGGAGGAGTTCGAGGCGCTGCATCTTGCCTGCGCCTTCGACATCAAGGTTCCGGATAGCCGCGTCAACGAGGTGATCCGCCTGCTCTCCCAGATCAACGGCCAGGTCCTGATGGGACATTTCGATCTCTGGCGCCAAGAAGAGGTCATCATCTTCCGGCAATCTCTGTTGCTTGCCGGAGGCGCCGAGCCGACAAACCGGCAGGTGGAAGTGCTTTTGTCGAGCGCGCTCGACGCCTGCGAAACCTATTTCCAGGCGTTCCAATTCGTCGTCTGGTCCGGGATGGACGCGCAGCGCGCCGTCGATACTGTCCTGTTCGCGACTGTTGGGGAGGCATGAGATGAGCATCGCCGTTTCCGGTCCCATCGTCCTGGTCGGCGCCGGCAACATGGGCGGCGCCATGCTCGGCGGCTGGATCAAGAGCGGTGTCAGCGGCGGCGATGTTCTCGTCGTCGATCCGGGCCCACCCCCGGCCATGCAAAAACTCATCGCCGAAAACGGCGTGGCTCATGCGGCCGCCGTCCCGCAGGGCGTCAAGGCAAGTGTGATCTTTCTCGCCGTCAAGCCGCAAGTCATGGAAGCGGCACTCCCGCCGCTGAAGGGGCTCGTCGGATCCGGCACAGTGATCGTCTCCGTCGCGGCCGGCAAGACGCTTGCTTTCATCGAGCGCCATCTCGGCGAAGCGGCGACCGTGCGGGCGATGCCGAACACGCCGGCCATGATAGGTCGCGGCGTCACGGGCGCTTTCGCCAATGCCCGCGTGACCGAAAAGCAACGCGGGCTGGTTCATGATCTCCTGAAGGTCAGCGGGCCGGTCGAATGGGTTGCCAGCGAAGCCGACATCGATACAGTGACTGCGGTTTCCGGCAGCGGACCGGCCTACGTCTTCTATCTCGTCGAGTGCATGGCGGAGGCTGGGCGTAAGCTCGGCCTCCAGGCGGACCTTGCCATGCGGCTCGCTCGGGAAACCGTCGCGGGGGCTGGTGAACTCCTACATCAGTCCCCCGACGACGCCGCACGCCTTCGCCAGAACGTCACGTCGCCGGGCGGCACGACCGCCGCCGCACTCGCCGTCCTGATGGCGGACGACGGCATGCAGCCGCTTTTCGACAAGGCCATCGCGGCAGCGCGCAAGCGCGCCGAAGAACTGGCCGGTTAAGCGGCCGGCCGGATTTCCAAAGGTATTTTGATGGCGGACCTCATTGAATTTTGCGATTTCGAGCGCGTGGATATCCGCGTCGGCACGATCATCGAGGCCGAGGTCTTTCCCGAGGCGCGCAAGCCCGCCTACAAGCTCAGAATCGATTTCGGTGCCGAGATCGGCATAAAAAGGTCGTCTGCACAGATCACCGTGCACTACAAGCCGGAAGATCTCGTCGGCCGGCAGGTGCTGGGCGTAGTCAATTTCCCCCCGCGTCAGATCGGGCCCGTCCGCTCCGAGGTCCTGACGCTCGGCTTTGCAGACGAAGAGGGCGCGATCGTGCTGGCCGCGACCGACAAGCCCGTTCCGAACGGCAGAAAGCTGATGTGACGAGGCATGGCGTTTGAGATAGAACTTGGCGCCGTTTCAACGAACGGCGCGGTCTGACCTACAGCAATTCAAAGTGTTACAGCGACCTTTGCGCGTCTGATAAGACGCGCGGCGCTGTAGACTATTCGCGCTAATTTTAGCAGCTCCGGGAGGGTTCACGTCGGGACGCGCACTGTGGCGCGCAGCCCTCCAAGCGGGCTGTCGCCGAGGGTGACGTTGCCGCCATGGCTTCGGGCGATGTCGCGCGCAATGGCGAGGCCAAGGCCAGTGCCGGAACTGTCGAGATTGCGCGCCTCGTCCAGGCGGAAGAACGGCTTGAAGACATCCTCGCGCGAGGGCTCCGGAATGCCGGGACCGTCATCGTCGATGGTGATCGTCAGCCATTTGGCGGTATGGCGGGCGTCGATCCGAACCGTGTCGGCATAGCGGTAGGCGTTCGATACCAGGTTGGCGACGAGACGCGTGAAGGCGTTCGGCCGGACGCGAATGTTGTCCTCTCCCTCGATCGAGGTGGTCAGGGTCTTGCCGTAAAGCTCGGCCTCTGCCAAGAGCCGCGCCATCAGGTCGCTGAGCTTCAACTCGCCGACGTCTTCCTCCGCCTCGCCGCGGGCAAAGGCGAGATAGCCTTCCAGCATGTTCTGCATGTCCTCGACGTCCTGGTTGAGGCTGGGGTCCGGAGTGTCGCCGGCGAGCGCCAGTTGCAGCTTGAAGCGCGTCAGGATGGTGCGCAGATCGTGACTGACACCGGTCAGCATCGCGGTGCGCTGTTCGATCTGGCGTTCGATGCGTTCGCGCATCAGGATGAAGGCCAGGCCGGCGCGGCGGATCTCTTCGGCGCCGCGTGGGGCGAAGTCATCGATCTTCTGTCCCTTGCCGAAACTTTCGGCGGCATTGGCGAGCGCCAGGATCGGGCGGATTTGTCCACGCAGGAACAGGATTGCGATCGCCAGCAGGACGAGCGACGCGCCGACCATCCAGACGAGAAAGATATGGGTGTTCGACGCATAGGCCTGGTTGCGCCGCGCATAGACACGGAGGATACGGCCGTCTTCGAGCTTGATGCGGATCTCGACGATCTTCGAGTTGCCGACCGTATCGATCCAGAAGGGAAGGCGGATCTGGTTCGAAATCTCCTCGCTGAGGATCTGGTCGAGGATCTCGAAGAAGGGTTTGGGCCGGGGTGGCGGCAGTTCTCCGCCCGGCTCGACGGCGATGTTGAGGTCGAGCTCGTCGCGGGCGATCCGGACGATCCGATCTATGTCGCCGTCCTGCGGGAAGGTCGTGATCAGGTCGACGATAGCCGCGATGTCGTTGGTGACCGCGGCCGAGAGACGCTGCGTGACGAGCTGCCAGTGCCGCTCCATGAAGACGAAGGCGACGACCGACTGCAGCAACACCATGGGAATCACGACAATGAGCAGCGAGCGGGCGTAGAGACCCATCGGCAGGCGGCGACGCAGCCAGCGGATGAGGCGCTTCCAGGCGCTGTCGGCGCTGTTCGATCTTGTGCGCCTGAGGCTGTCGAGGCTTACCATCGTCGTCTCAGTCGTTGCCGAAGCGGTCCTTTGTTGAACAGGTGTGGCATCCCGCTCGTCTTGAGCCTAGACTAGTCCACACTCAAACGATAGCCGATGCCGCGCACCGTCTGCAGCCAGACGGGATTGGAGGGATCGTCCTCGATTTTGCGCCTCAGCCGGTTGATCTGCACGTCGATCGTCCGTTCGCCGACCTCGGCGTCGTCGCCGATCAATTCGTGGCGTGGAATGGTTTCGCCGGCGCGTTGCGAAAACAGGGTCATGATCTCCTGTTCGCGGTCGGTCAGCCGGATGTGCTCGGCGCCGCGGCGAAGCTCCTTGCGCACCACCGAAAACGTATAGGGGCCGAAGATGACCTGATCGACCTTCGGCGCCTGTGTGGGCTGGTTCCGACGCAATATGTTATTGATCCTGAGCACGAGCTCACGCGGCTCGAAGGGTTTCGGCAAGTAGTCGTCGGCGCCCGCCTCAAGACCTTCGATGCGGGAATTCGCTTCTGCGAGTGCCGTCAGCATGATGATCGGTACGGTCTTGATGTGTCTCAAGCTCTGGGTCAGCGAGATGCCGCTTTCGCCGGGCATCATCACGTCGACGATCAGGAGATCGAAATCGAGCCCGATGAGCTTTCGCCTCGCTTCGCCGGCATCGGCCGCCGTTGTCACGCGAAACCCCTGTTCCACCAGAAAGCGGTTCAGCAGGTCGCGAATGCGTCGGTCGTCATCCACGATCAGAAGGTGCGCCGCGTCATCGGCCACTTTCGCTTTGGCAATCATGCTTGGCAAACCCTTTTCTCGGCAGAGCCTTATTTCCCCTGCGGTGCGCGACTGCGATCGAACCGAACCGGATCACAGCCGCGTCCTCCTCCCGAATTTGAGTGACCGCGCATTGAAGCAGATGCGCCGCGGTCGCCCCATTCCCTGATTCCAGGGGTTTATCCGCTAATCCTAATAAAATCCTAGGCGGAGCCCCGGTATCAGTCCGCGGCGCTGTTCTTCATGTTGACGAGAAACCGCTTGACGATTTCCCGCGCGCCGGGACCCGTCTTCGCCAATGCATCCGCTATGCGGCGGGACTGTGGCTCGGCGAGTGCTCGCGCCAGTGCCTGGCCCTCTTTCGTCGTATAGAGCATGCGTTGGCGCCTGTCCTCCGGACCGGCCACCTGACGAATATAGCCTGAGTCGATCAGTTGCTTGAGGACACGGGCAAGGCTCTGCTTGGTGATCTTCAACGTGTCGAGAAGATCGGCCACGGTCATGCCCGGCTCTCGATTGACGAAGTGCACGACGCGGTGGTGGGCGCGCCCGAAACCGCTCTTTTCGAGAATGGCGTCCGGATCGCCGGTGAAGTCGCGATAGGCGAAAAACAGCAGCTCGATAATCTCAAAATCGATCGTGTCTTCCTCCTTGCGGGTGACATCTGTCATGTACTGGCTGTTGTCCCTAGTTTGGCCGGCCACGCGGTCACTTTCCTTTCCCGGCAGATTGCACCTCCAGCGCCGTGCGTCTTGTAGGACGCGCAAAGCTCGCTGTGGCACTTTGAAGGCTGCATGCTCTTAATCCTTAAATCGACTGGGATTTAAGAAAACGTCCACTAGCGACATAATAGAAAGAAAATGTCAGCTTTGTTGACATAATTCTACCGGCGAGTCGAACCGTCTGCGGCAGAATAGGTCGATGCGCACCGTGAGGTTGGGAGATTGTTGAGGCTCGGCGGGAGACTGACACGGAAATGCGTCGCAGCGCGTTCACGACGCGCTGCGACTTAATCACGTCCACTACGATTGAACGTCAGCGATAGATGTAGACTATCCGACGTGTCGAGGGTTCAACAAGCACAGGCTGCCCGTTTACCATCACGTATTCGTAGTTGTACTCCGGGATCGGCCGGACGGCCACGGTGCTCGGCAGCGTCGCGCCGAGAACCACCTCGCCATCGAGATAGACCGGGTCCACCGGGTTGGAAGTGATGTAGGTGCCTACTGCCGGAGGCGGGGTGATGGCATCGACCTCTTCGACCGGCCCGATCAACTCAAGCGGTTCGGCCGGGGTGGCCACCGTGCTGCCGGTCGCCTCGTAGGTCACGACCGGGACGCCGAGTTCAGCGCGCCGCTCGGAAATTACCACCGTCGAGCCGCTCTGGGCCATTGCAAGATATTTGGCATAGGCCCAGCCGCTGACGCCGCCGACATTGACCCGGCACCACAGGCTGCCTTCGATGCAGCCCTCGAGCACGGTCGTGCTGCCGCGCGCCGCCAGGCCAACGACCGGATATTGCGGGCCGGGGCCGGCGCGTACGTTGAGATCGGTCACTGCCGTCGCGCTCATTGCCGCAGCGGCGGCGGAGACGCCCGCAGCGAGGATCAAACCCGCTGCCGCGACCGCTTTCAACAGGTGGGGGGAGAGGGTCTTCATTGTCTTGCTCCTCTTCTATGATGCGGGCCAAACGCCCCGTACGCCTCGGATGTTCCCGGCGTGACATCAGGAAATGTGAACATGAAACATATTGCTGCCGCCGAGCGTTGCTTCGGCCGACGGTGGAGCGCTTCGACTGAGAGATCGCCGCGCCCGCTGAACGTTGGACGAAGTCACGCCTTCTGACCAAGGGCGTTCTCACCGGGAGTCCGGACCATGCAGCATGAGACCATCGACGAGGCCGAACTCACTGCACAGCGGCTGCGTCCGCTGGTCCTTGTTGTCGTGGCGGCGAAACTTGCCGTATCCACTCTGTTGCTCACAACCGTGCAATTGCCGACCGAGTCGAACAGAACGGAAATTGTCGCGCTTCGCTGATTTGCGCTGTCTCCGGCCTCATATCCCGCTATAGGTGACCTGGCGGCGACACCGCCCACAGCTAAGGAAGAACGAGGCACGGTCGGCATGTTACAGGCGGGCATCATCCCGGTTACGCATTTTCAGCAGAACTGCACGGTGCTGTTCGACAGCGAGACGAAGGAAGGCGTGATTGTCGATCCCGGTGGCGACGTCGACGTCATCCTGCAGACGATCCGCGAAAACGGCATCGAGCTGCAGGCGATCTGGCTCACACACGGTCATATCGATCATGCCGGCGGCGCCAAGGAATTGAAGGAGGCGCTGGAGCTCAAGATCATCGGTCCGCACAAGGACGACCGGCCGCTGCTCGAACGGCTGGAGGGCCAGGCGGAGCGTTTCGGCCTGGCGATGAAGGTGCAGAACGTCCTGCCGGACCAATGGCTGGAAGACGGGGACACGGTCTCCTTCGGCAATCACGTCTTCGAAGTGCTGCACGTCCCCGGCCATGCGCCCGGCCATGTCGTCTACTTCAACCGTGCGCAGAGCTTCGCCCATGTCGGCGACGTGCTGTTCCACGGCTCGATCGGCCGCACCGACCTGCCCGGCGGCGACCATCAACAACTTCTCGATTCCATCCGCGACAAGATCCTGCCGCTCGGCGATGACGTCGGTTTCATCTGCGGCCACGGACCGGGCGGCCGGATCGGCGAGGAGCGCCGTAGCAACCCATATCTGCGCGGGCTCTGATCGGATTACAGGCTTACAGCGCCGCGCGTCTTTTCAGACGCGCAAAGGACGCTGCAACACTCTGAATCTACATATCGTGCTTTCCGAAAATCGATTCCGATTTTCGGGCCGATGCGCTAGAAAACCCCGTGACTCGTATGAGGCACGGGGTTCTCGTCTAAAATTGGGCGACGCTCTGATCAGCCGGCCGTGCAGAAATGGCTGCGGCCGTCGTAACCGACGAAGGTGCCGCTCTCCGGATCGAAGGAGCGGTAGCGCTGCGAGCAATAGCGGTACCAAGCCGGAGTCCAGGGCTCAAGATCGTAGCTGTCGACGACAACCTGACGATAGACCGGGCGGGCCCGGTAGACGGGGCGGGGCTGGTAAACCGGACGCGGCTCGTAATATTCCGGCTCCGGATCGATATAAACCGGTTCGCTGTAGCGGGGCTGTGAACCGATCGCGGTTCCGATAAGCGTGCCTGTCACCAGACCCACTGCGCCTGCTGCCCACGCATCATCGTGATCGTCGCCTGCCTGGGCCGTGCCGAACGTTGGGAGGACCATGGCGGCCGCGGCGAGCGAGAGAACGGTTGCTTTGAGGAACTTGTTCATGGGCTTCAATCCTGTGCATGGAGGAACCGGACTGAAGGCCCGGCTTTCATGATGAGCAAGACTGTATATAGCCCAAACTGAACGGAGCCTGAACGAAAAAACCCGGCAAAAATGCCGGGCTACAAATGCAACTATTGACAGAGCGCGGCGTTAGCCGACGATCTGCAGGTTGACCGCCTTCGGTCCCTTGCCGCGGCGATCCGGCTCGGTATCGAAGGAGACTTTCTGGTTCTCGCTCAGACCGCTCAGGCCCGAGGCCTGTACGGCTGAAATATGTACGAAGATATCTGCACCACCATTTTCCGGCTTGATGAAGCCAAAGCCTTTGTCGGTGTTGAAGAATTTAACAGTGCCAGTTTCGGCCATGCGTCAGGTCCTTTTCTCTCCACCCGGTCGAAGGGTGGCATTACAGTTTTGCCCAGAAGGGCGTGGGGCAGGCAGTTCTCGACAATTGAGGAAAGGGTCCTGTTATCGCGACGGACCTGGTGGGCCCAGATTCACCGCCCGGAGTGGCTTGCGTCTCCGGCTCGCATTTATTTCAAGATCTTCCCGCGTTCGCAAATTGCCCGAACACAGTAAGAGTGATCAGTTTATTTTGAATTGGCAAGCAAAACTTTTCCGGCGAGGTATTGAGTCTTCTCATTGCTCAAAAACAGATCAATTCGGCCGGCGGCGGAAGATATTCGGGAGGCGCTGCAAGCCGTTGAATCCACAGCTTTTTGATGGGCCGTTGCAGGCAGTGGATTTTTTGCGCCATATCATGTCGCTTGCAAGCATGCCTCTATGTTGGGCAGTTCGTCATGGGAGTCGCAACCCTCTGATAAGGCTCATCCTTCAAGGAGAGCCGACGCTCGGGCAGGCCGACGAATAATCTTGCAGAAAAAATGCAAAGAACTCTGGCCGTTGCTCGGCTCCACCGCATGCTGATCCATTTTGGGGCAAAGTAGAGCGGTTGTGTACAGTAATAAGTAATATAGTAAGTCCAGCTTGACTCCCAATGTAGCTAAATCTTGCTGGTCTAAGCGGCGGCCCCTGCCGCCCGGCGGCGCCGCTTCGCCAATTCCGGCACGAGTTCGACGACGAGTATCGCCGCGAAGATGACGATACAGCCGAGATAGCCGCTCGGGGTGATGACCTCGTCCAGCAGCAGCACGCCGAAAAGCGCCGCGAAAAGCGCTTCGCTGGACAGGAAGATCGCCGCTTGCGGTGCCGTCGTATAGCGCTGGCCGACCACCTGGCAAATGAAGGCGATGCCGCTCGAAAACACACCCGCATAGAGAATCTGCGGCAGGGCGGCCGCGATGCGATCGAGACTCAAGGGCTCGAAGGCGGCGGCGAGCAGGATTCCTGAAACGGCACATACGGCAAATTGCGTCATCGACAGCAGCATCGGCCGCCCGGTGGCTGCGGCGAAGACGCCGATCAGCAAAACTTGAATCGCCCAGAAGAAGGCACAGACGATGGTCAGCAGATCTCCGCGGTTCAGTCCCGACAGGGTGCCGCCGCTCAAGAGAAAAATGCCGAAACTCGCCATCAGCGCCGCCGGCCAGATGATCCAGTGCGGCCGTCGGCGCAGGAAGACGACCGTCAGGACAGGCACGAAGATGACGTAGAGGCCGGTCAAGAAGCCGGAATTGGTGACGGTGGTTGTGAGCAGCCCGTATTGTTGCGTCACCGCTCCGCCGAACAGCGCCAGCCCGACAAGGATGAAGTTGCGCATGGCCGCACGCGGCAGTGGCGCCGTGGCGCGTCGGGCCTCGACCAGTGCCAGGGGCAAGGCCACCAGGGTGGCAATTGCGAAACGCAAGCCGATGAACGAGAGCGGTCCGATCGCCTGCATCGCGGTAGACTGGGCTACGAATCCTGCGCCCCAGATCGCGCCGGACAGCAACAGGAAAAGGTTGGCCTGGATGCGAGTCACGGAGGGCTCCCGGGCGAGACTGGGCGGAAAGCAATAAAGGCAACTTCGCCTCTTGATTGCGCCGCCGCTCTATCAGTTGCGTTTTCCTGGCGCAAGTCTCATCCTCGACGCCCAGAGCTGGCACGACGACGATGCGACGCGACGATGCCGAACGGATTGAAACGCATATGAACGCGGCGGGTTATTCGGGCACGCCGCTTCAAAAGAAGCTCGGCCTGCGCGGCGGGCAGGCGGCGCTGCTTCTCTATGTGCCTGAGCATCTGCAGGAGATTGCCGCTTTTCCCGGGTTTGCCCATCTCGTCACCTCGATTGAGGGGACGGTCTCGCGCCGGTTCGATTACATTCACAGCTTCGATACGGAGAGGGCGGGACTCGAAGCACGGGCGACTGCCCTGGCTCGCCGGCTAAAGCCAGACGGCATGCTTTGGGTATCCTGGCCCAAGCGCGCCTCAGGCGTTGCGACGACGCTGACCGAGGATGCGCTTCGGGACATCTTCCTGCCGCTCGGCCTCGTCGACGTGAAGGTCTGCGCCGTGGACGCGGTGTGGTCCGGGCTGAAGTTTATGTTCCGAAAGGAGATCAGGGCCTCGCTCTGAAGCGCGCCTCATTGGGTCGGGGCCTTCGAGACCCTGAGGACCGCGCCATTCTGCTCGTCGGTCACCATCAGCAGGGCGCCGTCCGGCGCGACGATCACATCGCGGATGCGGCCGAACTCGCCGTCGAAAAGCCGCTCCTCGGACGTGATCGCCCCGGTGTCGTCGCGCTCGAGCCGGGCCAGCAACTGGTATTTCAGCGCCGCGACCAGCAGGTCGCCGTTCCATTCCGGAAACATGGTGCCGCGATAGACCGCGAGCGCGCCGGGGGCGATCGAAGGATCCCAGTAGTAAAGCGGCTGCTCCAAGCCTTCCTTGGCGGTACCTTCGCCGATTTCTGCGCCGGAATAGTCTTTACCGTAGGTGATCACCGGCCAGCCATAGTTCTTGCCCGGCTGCGGGTTGTTCACTTCATCGCCGCCGCGCGCCCCGTGCTCGACGGTCAAGAGCTTGCCGTCGGCCGTATCGAAGGTGAGGCCCTGGGGATTGCGGTGGCCCTTCGACCAGATCTCCGGCAGGCCCTCGGTACCGCCGCGATAGGGGTTGGAGGAGGGGACGGAGCCATCGGCGTTGATGTGCAGGATGGCGCCGGCATGGTCGCGCGGGTCCTGAGCCCGCTCGCCATGGCCGCGGTCGCCGATGCCGAGGAAAAGGCTGCCGTCGCGGTCGATGGCGATGCGGGAGCCGAAATGCTGGCCAGTCCGCGTGAACCGGTTCATCCGAAAGATCTCCTTGACGTCCGTCAGCCTTCGCTCGTCGTCGGAGAGCGTCGCTCGCGCCAGAGCGGTGCCATAACCGTCGTCGCCTCGGGCCGCGAAAGTGAGGTAAAGGGTGCGGTTGGCGGAAAATTGCGGGTCGAGCGCGACGTCGAGCAGGCCTCCCTGGCCATGTTCGGCGACATCAGGAAGGCCTTCGACCGCGGACGAGAGCTTGCCGTCGCGCAGGATGCGGAGCCGGCCCGGCCGCTCGGTGACGATAAGCGCCCCATCGGGCAGGACTTCGACCGCCCAGGGATGCTGGAGGCCGTGCGCGAGTGTCTCGACAAGGACGGTCCCCGTCTGTGTCTGGAATTCCCGGGCCTCTTGTGCAGCGGCAGGCAGAGCGGCGGAAAGGAACAGAGCCGCGGCCAGAGGCAGGGCGGCCGAAAGGAGCGTCACGGGGATTTCGCTCGGTTTGATTTTTGCCCAGTGCCACATGCGATTCGACGCTCCCAAGCTCCTGCATGACCGCCATTACAGGTCAGGAGAGAAACTGGTGCCCAGTCGCCTTCGCTTCAAGTCAAATCCGATCAAAACGGCTTTATCGGACGTGCGCGCTGCAGCGACCCCTTTACAAGCTCTCGAAAAAGGGCTGCAGCGACCGGCTGGTGCCAATCAAGGACTGATTTGCCATCTGCCCTTCCAAGTCAAAAAGCTCGGCGGTCGCTTTCATGTAAAAGCCCTTGCCGATCAGCATCAGGCCGGCAAGGGCAATCATGGCGATGATCGCGACGATGATCGTCTCGATCGCCGACAGCCGGGCAAGGAAGCCGGTACGTTGCTCGGGCAGATCGTCTTCGTTATCGGCCATGGCGCCTGCTTCTCGCCCTGCTTAAGGCGGCGATCCGGTTGCTGACGACGAAAGCGGTGCCGGCCGTGAGCGCGGCGGCAAGCAGCGTTGCGCCGACGGCAATCTGCCGCTCGCCCAGCACCGCCGCGGGGGCGGGTTCGGCGACGACGAGCATCGCCGATTGCTGGTCCGGCTCGGCGGAAGCCGCCTGGGCCTTCGTCTCGACCACGAGGCCGAAGATCATCACCATGCAGACCGCGAGCGCCGCGAGCGCCAGATAAAACCCCCAGCGCGCCTCGTTTCGGCCGGTTCGCGTCGAAGCGATCTCTTCATCGAGAAACATAGCACACCCCCACGATGCCAATGCGTTCGCATCACACGACATGACGCCTGGATATCGGCTCTTGAAGGACGGAATTGCGGCGCTCTGCGACAGTTATTGTGGCGAAATATGGGCCGTGGGAAAACGCGTGAAGAGGGGCGGTCTTCTGGGGCACGGAGGGGCGGTGAGATTGCGGACGGAGGTTCCGGATTGCCCGTCATCCATTGCGGCCGTGATCGCTTTGATGAAACTTTGTCATGGTGACGCATTTTGCGAGGTTCGGCCGCCGTTTTTCTCGATGGAGCGCTTGCAAGACCGGGCGTCTTTCGACATAGACCTAACCGCTATGGAGGCCGGTCTTCCGTTCCGTAGCGTCTCACGCCCGTTTCGAAACGATCAGGACCTCACACCATGGCCTTCCTTGCCGATGCCCTTTCTCGTGTAAAGCCCTCCGCCACCATCGCCGTTTCGCAGAAAGCCCGCGAATTGAAGGCGAAAGGCCGCGATGTCATCGGTCTTGGAGCAGGCGAGCCGGATTTCGATACGCCGGACAACATCAAGAAGGCGGCGATCGACGCGATCAACCGCGGCGAGACGAAGTACACGCCGGTTTCGGGCATTCCGGAACTGCGCGAGGCGATCGCCAAGAAATTCAAGCGCGAGAACAACCTCGACTACACCGCCGCCCAGACGATCGTCGGCACCGGCGGAAAGCAGATTCTTTTCAACGCCTTCATGGCGACGCTCAACCCAGGCGACGAAGTCGTGATCCCGGCTCCCTACTGGGTCTCCTATCCGGAGATGGTGGCGCTTTGCGGCGGCACGCCGGTCTTCGTCGCGACGGCCCAGGAAAACAACTTCAAGCTCAAGGCCGAGGATCTCGACAAGGCGATCACGCCCAAGACCAAGTGGTTCGTCTTCAACTCGCCCTCGAACCCGTCGGGCGCTGCCTATTCGCATGACGAACTGAAGGCGCTGACGGATGTGCTGATGAAACATCCGCATGTCTGGGTGCTGACGGACGACATGTACGAGCACCTGACTTATGGTGACTTCAAGTTCGCGACGCCGGTCGAGGTCGAGCCCGGCCTCTACGACCGCACCCTGACGATGAACGGCGTCTCCAAGGCCTATGCGATGACCGGCTGGCGCATCGGCTATGCCGCCGGACCCTTGCCGCTGATCAAGGCGATGGACATGATCCAGGGCCAGCAGACCTCGGGCGCCACCTCGATCGCGCAATGGGCAGCCGTCGAAGCGCTGAACGGCTCGCAGGATTTCATTCCGCGCAACAAGGAAATCTTCCAGGGCCGCCGCGACCTCGTCGTGTCGATGCTGAACCAGGCGAAGGGCATTTCCTGCCCGACGCCGGAAGGCGCCTTCTACGTCTATCCGTCCTGCGCCGGTCTCATCGGCAAGACCGCCCCGTCGGGTAAGGTCATCGAGACCGACGAGGACTTCGTCTCCGAGCTCCTCGAGGTCGAAGGCGTGGCGGTGGTGCATGGTTCGGCCTTCGGCCTCGGCCCGAACTTCCGCATCTCCTATGCGACCTCCGAGGCGCTGCTGGAAGAGGCTTGCCGGCGCATCCAGCGTTTCTGCGCCGCTTGCAAGTAAAGCGCCGGACAGAGCAACAAACATCAAGCCCGCCGGACACGGCGGGCTTTTTCGTGCTCAGATGCCGATTCAACGACCGGACAACCCATCTCAGGCGGCAGTCCTATCTCTTTGAAATTCGATTCATTCCCGCCTTCGGATTAGTTCGATCACGCCGGAGATGCGGCGCCGCTTTGGCCTCTGTCGACTCGCATGGTGGCAAGCCTTCGCATGGCATCGATGAAGTCCGGGGCGAGGTCCTGCTCGCGGCTCCCACGGACTATAGTGTCAACGGGATGGTCTGCATTGCCGTGTCGGAGACGACGTTGCGGTGGTGCTGACCGCTGTCGATCGAAAATCCTGGTGATGCTTTTTCCTTTCCTGTTTCGCTTCAACCGGCCGTTGAGAGCTTCTGGCCGAGGCCGCCGTCGACGGCGAGCTTTGCCCCCGTTGTGAAGGTGGCCTCGAAGGCGAGGAACAGCACGGCGCGGGCCACCTCGTCGGCAGTGCCGTTGCGCTTCATCGGCGTGATCGCATCGCCCAGCGCTTTGAACTCGGCGCGTTCCGCATCGGTAAGGCCGGCTGCACCCTTGGTCGGCGTGTCGACGAAGCCGGGACTCACCGTGTTGACCCGGATGCGGCGCGGCAGGAGCTCTGCCGCCAGCACCGAGGCGAAGGAGACGAGTGCGGCCTTGGTGGCGCTGTAGACGCTCATGCCCGGATGCCCACCCTCGTCTGCAACCGAGGAGGTGAAGACGATCGAGCCGCCCTCGCGGATCAGCGGCGCCAGCCGCTGGACGGTGAAGAAGGCGCCCTTGGTGTTGACCGCGAACTGGCGATCGTAGGAGGCTTCGCTGACCTGATCGAAGGGCTCAAGCTCGGAAATGCCGGCATTGACGTGGAGGAGGTCGATGGCCCCGAGCTTCTGGCCGGCGGAGGCGCCAAGGACCGCGATATCGCTGAGATCGGCGATATCCGAGCGCACGGCGTGCGCGCGCGGACCGAACTCCTCTCTGACTTTGGCGACATTCTCCTCGTTGCGTCCGGTCAGGAGCACTTCAGCGCCGCCATTGACGAGCCGCCTGACCGTTGCCAGCCCCATGCCGTGGGTGCCGCCGACCACGATCGCCTTCTTACCCTGATAAATCGCCATTATGTCTTCCTCTTCGGTACGATTGAATGATGAGAAAGAGATGCATTCGTGGACGGTCTTGTGGTAGACGGCTGGTCGTGGACATATCGTCCACAATTGCAGACAATGACGGCCATGGCGAATCTCAATGACTTCACTTTCTTTGTCCACGTCGTGGACCACGGAGGTTTTGCGCCGGCGGCGCGTGCGCTCAACGTGCCGAAATCGACGCTCAGCAAGCGGGTGGCGGTGCTCGAGAAGAACCTCGGGGTCCGCCTCATAAACCGGACCTCGCGCCGGTTCGCGGTGACTGCAACGGGGGAAGATTTCTACCGCCACGCGGCGGCGATGCTGGTGGAGGCCGAAGCGGCGGAAAATGTCGTCAAAGGCAGGCTTGCCGAACCGAGCGGCGCTGTCAGGATCACGGCCTCCGTTCCGACGGCGCAGCTTTCGCTAGCCCCGCTATTGCCCGAACTCGCTCTCGCCTATCCCAAGCTTCGCGTCGTCCTGCACGCGACTGACCGCTTCGTCGATATCGTCCAGGAAGGCTTCGATATGGCGGTGCGCGATCATTTTGCGCCCCTGCCGGACTCTGGTCTCGTGCAGCGTCGCGTCGGCTCACAGAGCAAACTTCTCGTCGCCGCGCCTGCTTATTTGCAAGAGCGGGGAGTGCCTGCACGAGCAGAGGCGTTGCAGGAGCACGATGGGCTGATGACGTCACTTACCTCGCAGGGCTGGACGGTCGAGCACCAAGACGGCACGAGCGTGCAGATCTCACTCAATCCGCGCTTTGTGGCGGACGAATCCCGGGTCCTGCTGGCGGCAGCGCTGGCAGGACTTGGGATAACCGCGCTGCCTGGCACGCTCTGTCAGGAGGAAATTGCAAGCGGTGCACTCGTCCACATCCTCCCGGAGTGGACTGCAGGCAAGGTGACGACGACGATCCTGATGCCACATCGTCGCGGCCAATTGCCTTCGGTGCGTGCGACGATCGACTTCATAGCGGAGCGGCTCGGCGACGGCTGAAGTAAAAGGCCCGCGTAAGCGGGCCTTCATTCGTTCTCTTCGGCTTTCTAGCGTTCGGCGAGCGCCGGTTCTCCCTTCTTCTCACGGATCAGGTTGAGGAACCGGCGGAAGAGATAGTGGCTGTCCTGCGGGCCCGGGGAGGCTTCCGGGTGGTGCTGGACGGAGAAGACCGGCTTGCCGCTCAAGCGCAGGCCGCAATTGGTGCCGTCGAAGAGGGAAATGTGAGTCTCTTCAACACCTTCCGGCAGCGACTTGGAATCGACCGCGAAGCCGTGGTTCATCGAGACGATCTCGACCTTACCGGTCGTGTGGTCCTTGACCGGATGGTTGGCGCCGTGGTGGCCCTGATGCATCTTCTCGGTTTTCGCGCCGAGCGCCAGCGCCAGCATCTGGTGGCCGAGGCAGATGCCGAAGACAGGGATGTCGCTCTGCAGCAGGCTCTTGATCACCGGCACGGCATATTCGCCGGTGGCGGCGGGGTCGCCCGGGCCGTTCGACAGGAAAATGCCGTCCGGCTTGAGCGCCAGTACTTCCTCGGCGCTTGTGTCGGCCGGGACGACCGTGACGCGGCAATCAAGACCGGCGAAGAGGCGCAGAATGTTGCGCTTCACGCCATAGTCGAGGGCGACGACATGATAGGCGGCTTCGGTCTCGCCGAGCGTGGAGTAGCCGTCGTTCCAAACCCAGGGCTTCTCGTTCCAGCGGTAGGACTGGCCGGAGGTCGCGACCTTCGCAAGGTCGAGCCCCTCGAGGCCGCTCCAGGCTTTGGCTTCCGCCTTCAGCGTCTCGACGTCGAAAACGCCGGCCGGATCATGGGCGATCACGGCGTTCGGCATGCCGTTTTCGCGGATCCAGGCGGTCAGCGCCCGGGTATCGATGCCGCAGAGCCCGATGACGCCGCGTGCCTTCAACCACGCGTCGAGGTGCTTGGCGGCGCGATAGTTTGAAGGATCGGTGATGTCGGCCTTGAAGATCACCCCGACGGCGCCGTGGCGGGCGGCGGGGGTCAGGTCCTCGATGTCCTCGTCATTGGCACCGATATTGCCGATATGCGGGAAGGTGAAGGTGACGATCTGGCCGAGATAGGAGGGGTCCGTGAGGATTTCCTGATACCCCGTCAGCGCCGTGTTGAAACAGACCTCGGCCTGAACCTTGCCGGTCGCGCCGATGCCCTTGCCTTCGATCACCGTGCCGTCGGCCAGAACGAGCAGGGCAGTGGGTTTCTGGGTTGTCCATGCGGGTGTCGCGGTCATCGTTCCTATCCCGTTGCGGCGGAAGGCGCGGCTTTAAAGCCGGTCGGTTCAGCCCCATTTCAAAATTGCATGCGGCATGGCGCGCGGAAGCCCCGCGAGAAAGAGGTTCATGCCGATGTTCGTGCAGGTGCCGGAAAATAGACAAAGGCTTTAGCCGGGTCAACCGGGCGCCCGTGAATTGTCCGGAAATAATGTCCCTTACAATTCAACCGGTTGCGCGAAGGGTTTGATTGTGGCTGCCGCCGTGGTTTAAGAGAACGACCATAACGAGGCAATAGCAGTCGTCCGGCGCCGTCGACGCGGGGCCGTTTCTGCATGGAGAAAGAGATGCGCGAGCAATTCGCAAACGCCCTGAAGGAAGCGCTGAAAGCCAAGGATACCCGGCGGACTTCGACCGTTCGGCTGATCCAGGCGGCGATCAAGGACCGCGACATCGCCAATCGCGGCCAGGGCAAGGACCGGGCCGGCGATGACGAGATCATGCAGATCCTCGCCAAGATGATCAAGCAGCGCGAGGAATCGGCCCGCATCTACGACGAGGGCGGCCGCCCGGAGCTCGCCGAGCAGGAGCGGCAGGAAATCACCATCATCAACGGATTTTTACCCGAGCAGTTCTCCGAGGAGAAGGTGAACGAGCTTTGCGCCGCAGTCATCGCGGAACTCGGCGCTCAGGGCCTGCGCGACATGGGCAAGGTGATGAATGCTTTGAAGGAGCGCTATCCCGGCCAGATGGATTTCGCCAAGGCTTCCAGCATCGTCAAGGAGCTGTTGAAGTAAGCCGCTGCGCCGGCGCCTGATCTCCGGCGGCGCCTCAGTTTCCCGCCTCTTTTGATGGCCGCCTGTGAAAAGCGGGCAAGACCGAGAGGAACGGTGGCTTCCTCCGGCCAGGCCGCTTATATGGAAGCTGGCCAGAGGTATCCATGCGCTTTTCACCGTCCTTCCTTGACGAGATCCGCGACCGCGTTCCGATTTCGGACGTGGTCGGCAAGCGCGTCACCTGGGACCGGCGCAAGACCAATGTGTCGCGCGGCGACTACTGGGCCTGCTGCCCCTTCCACGGCGAAAAGTCGCCGAGCTTCCACTGCGAGGACCGCAAGGGCCGCTACCATTGTTTCGGCTGCAATGTCTCCGGCGACCATTTTCGCTTTCTGACCGACCTCGAGGGCCTGAGCTTTCCCGAAGCGGTGCAGCAGATCGCCGATATGGCGGGTGTTCCCATGCCGCAGCCCGATCCGCAGGCCGAGCGGCGGGAGAAGGAGCGCACGAGCCTGCTCGACGTCATGGAACTGGCGACGCAGTTCTTTCAGGACCAGCTTCAGACCGCGTCCGGCGCCAAGGCGCGCGCCTATCTGCGCGAACGGGGCCTCACCGGCCGCACGATCGAGACCTTCCGGCTCGGCTATGCGCCGGATAGCCGAAATGCGTTGAAGGAATTTCTCGCCGGCAAGGGGGTCGGCAAGGAGCAGATCGAGGCCTGCGGCCTCGTCGTCTATGGGCCGGACGTTCCGGTCTCGTACGACCGCTTTCGCGACCGGATCATGTTTCCGATCCTCTCGGCGCGCGAAAAGGTGATCGCCTTCGGCGGCCGGGCGATGTCTGCCGATGCGCCCGCCAAATATCTGAACTCCAACGAGACCGAGCTCTTCCACAAGGGCAATGTGCTCTTCAATTTCGCGCGCGCCCGGCGCGCTTCCCAGGGCGCCGACGGCGCGGGCACGATCGTCGCCGTCGAAGGCTATATGGACGTGATCGCGCTGCATCAGGCAGGCATCGAAAATGCCGTGGCGCCGCTCGGCACGGCGCTGACCGAGAACCAGCTCGATCTCCTCTGGAAGATGACGCCCCAGCCGGTGCTTTGCTTCGACGGCGACGGGGCCGGCATCCGCGCGGCCAACCGTGCCGTCGACCTGGCGCTGCCGCATCTGAAGCCCGGCCGTTCGGTGCGCTTCGCCATGCTGCCGGACGGTAAGGACCCGGACGACCTCGTCCGTCACGATGGGCGAGAGCCTTTCGACAAGGTGCTTGCCAATGCCCGTTCGCTCGCCGAGATGGTTTGGATGCGCGAGGTGCAGGGCGGCGGCTTCGATACGCCGGAAAAGCGCGCCGAGCTTGAGGCCCGGCTGAGGCAGGTGACCTCCGTCATCGCCGACGAGAGCGTGCGCCGCCACTACGGCCAGGACATGCGCGACCGGCTGAACGCCTTTCTGCAGGTGAGCGCGCCGTTCAGGGGCGAGCGGCGGCCGTTCGAGCGCGGTGGGCGCGAGCGCGGCGGTCCGCGAAACTATGGCGGTGCGCGCAACGCTGCCGGCCCGACCTCGATTTCCGACCGGCTGGCGCGCTCGTCGCTGGTCAGCGGTCAGCAGGCGGCGCCGATGCTGCGCGAGAGCGTCCTTGCGCTCACGATCGTCAACCACCCGCAACTGCTTTTCGACGAATATGACGAGATCTCGACGATCGAGTTCGATCATCGTGAGCTGCAGCGTTGCTGGGCAGCGGTTCTGAACGCCGCGGCGGCAAACGGCCCGCGGCTGACGCGGGAAGGGCTGGTCGAGCAATTGGAGGCTGAAGGTTTTGCCCCGTTGATCAGCGCGCTCGACCAGCAGATTCGCTATGCGCGGCTATGGACCGCGACGACGGCGGCTGCGCCAGAAGATGCGCGCGAGGGTTACCTGCAGGCCCTGGCGCTGCACAAGCGCACCAAGGCGCTCAATTGGCAGCGCCGCGAGCTCGAAAGGGAATTGGCGCATGCCACGGAAGAAGGGGATCTCGAGGTCGTGCCGCAGCTGTTGCGGACGCTTCAGGAGGTTCAGTTGGAAGTCACCCGGCTGGAGAACCAGGAAGCGATCATCGAAGGCTTCGGAGTGCTTTCCGGACGGGTCAAGGGGCCGGCGGCGCGGTGATGCCCTGCTTCTGGCGGCCCCTGATCTCGCTGCCGCGACCCTTTCCCTGCAGGCGGGGAGAAGGGAATGCCGCGCCAGCTCAGCAAACGTCCTTGCAGTTGGTGCACGACACGAGCCTCAGATGCGACGCAACCTCGCCCCGCCTGCGGGGAGAGGGCAGGGTGAGGGGCATCTCTCTACCCGCCTTCGCGTCCGATTTTCGTGAGCCGCATACTGCCCGCCGACGAAAGCGATTTCATGCCATACAATGACGACGCCTCCACCATCCTCCGCTTCGGAAACGACGGCGCCCGCAATCCCCTCGATGTCCTCAAGCGCGTCTACGGCTATTCCGCCTTCCGCGGTCAGCAGCAGGCCGTCGTCGAGCACGTCGTGGCGGGTGGCGATGCTGTGGTGCTGTTCCCGACCGGCGCTGGCAAGTCGCTCTGCTTCCAGATCCCGGCGCTTTGCCGCAAGGGCGTCGGCATCGTCGTCTCGCCGCTGATCGCGTTGATGCGCGACCAGGTGGAGGCGCTGAAGCAGGCCGGCATTCGCGCTGCGGCGCTCAACTCCTCGCTCAGCCGCGACGAGGCGATCGCCGTCCGCCGGGCTCTCTCGGCGGATACGCTCGACCTGCTCTACGTCACGCCGGAGCGCGCGGTCACCGACGGTTTCGCCGAAATGATCGGCGACATGGACATCGCCCTCTTTGCGATCGACGAGGCGCACTGCGTCTCGCAATGGGGTCACGATTTCCGGCCCGAATATCGCGGCCTCGATTGTCTTGCCTCGCGTTTCCCGGGCGTGCCGCGCATTGCTCTGACGGCCACCGCCGACCCACACACGCGCGACGACATCATCGAGCGGCTGGCGCTTCGCGGCGCGCGGGTGTTTTCCTCCAGCTTCGACCGGCCGAACATCGCCTACGAGATCGTCGAGCGCGACCAGCCGCGCCAGCAGCTCTTGCGCTTCCTGTCGCGCTTCAAGGATTCGAGCGGCATCGTCTATTGCCTGTCGCGCGCCAAGGTCGAGGACACGGCCGAATGGCTGAACGGACAGGGCATCCGCGCTCTCCCCTATCACGCCGGAATGGACCGCGCCTTGCGCGATCGGCATCAGGACGCCTTCCTGAAGGAGGAGAACCTCTGCCTGGTGGCGACAGTCGCCTTCGGCATGGGGATCGACAAGCCGGATGTCCGTTATGTCGCGCATCTCGACCTGCCCGGTTCGGTCGAGGCCTACTATCAGGAGACTGGCAGGGCCGGTCGCGACGGATTGCCGTCGGAAGTGTGGATGGCCTATGGCATGGCCGACGTCATCCAGCGCCGGCGCATGATCGACGAGGGCGGCGCGCCGGACGAGATCAAGCGCATCGAACGGTCAAAGCTCAATTCCCTGCTGGCGATCTGCGAGACGGCAGGCTGCCGGCGGCAGGCGATCCTCGCGCATTTCGGCGAGGCGCATCCCGGCCGTTGCGGCCACTGCGACACCTGCCTGAAGCCGGTCGAGACCTGGGATGGTACGGAGGCGGCGATCAAGGCACTCGCCGCCGTCTACCGGACCGGCGAGCGGTTCGGCACCGGCCATGTCATCGATGTTTTGATCGGGGCCGTCAACGAGAAGACCGAGCGCTTCGGCCATGTCGACATGCCGGTCTTCGGCGCCGGCAAGGACCTGCCGGCGCGAACCTGGCAATCGGTTTTCCGGCAATTGCTCGCAATGGGGTTGATCACAGTCGACCACGCTGCCTACGGCGCCCTGAAACTCGAGCCGGAAGCGCGGGCGGTGTTCAAGCGCGAGCGGCAGGTGCTCTTCCGCAAGGATCGGCCGAGTTCCGGCAAGGCGGCACGCGGGCAGAAATCGGCCTCGGCCCGCGAGCGTTCGGATCTTGCCGGCTCCGATCTCGAGCTTTTCGAGAAGCTGCGGGCCGAGCGGTTTTCGATCGCCAAGGAATTGAACGTCCCGCCCTATGTCGTCTTCCCGGACACGACCTTGATCGCGCTCGCCAAGCAGCGTCCGCGCGACTTTGACGATCTCATCGGCATTCCCGGCATCGGCGAGAGCAAGCGGGAGAGATATGGCGAGGCTTTCCTGGCGGTGATCGATGCATTCGAGGAGGGGGGCTGAGAAGGGCAGGTCCAGAAGGTCGCGGGGGCGTCAACTTGCATTCCCTCATTCCTGTGCTTGTCACAGGAATCCGGCGCGCCCAAGTCCTTGGGCGCTGAAAGTGTCTCAATATTCGGTTGGGGTCTCCACCGCTTTCCTTCTTATCTGGCGCATTCACGGCGCGGACGCGCCGTGGCTGGATCCCTGTGACGAGCACAGGGATGAGGGAGGGTGAGTGTAGGCTTTTCGCCAATTAAGCAACCTTGGTTGCATAATTGCAGCTGATCATGCACGTTGTGACTGCATGAGGGGCTATGTCTATACTCTCGCATCCAAGCGAAACGGGACGCTCTATACCGGCGTCACCCGTGTTTGCCTCGCCGCCTCTTTGAACACCAGAACGACCTAACCCCGGGCTTCACTTCCAAATACGGCGTAAAAACGCTTGTCTGCTTCGAGGATTTCGATCTGTTGACGACCGATATCACGCGGGAAAAGACGATCAAGAAGTGGCCGAGGCAGTGGAAGCTGAACCTCATAGAGCAGATGAACCCGGAGGATATTCCCACTACCTCCACGGGATATAGTGTGCATCGACAGTAAGGCCCACGCCTCCCTCATCCCTGTGCTTGTCACAGGGATCCAGCAGCGCCGTGTCCACGGCGCGGAAGAGTCTTTCACCCCAAGGACTGGGCTGACTGGCCTCCTGTGACAAGCACAGGAATGAGGCGGGGAGGTGAAGCCTTTGCCGTACCGTAGCCGATGAGGCTGCACGCTGCCTGTGCGTACTGTGGCGACGCCGTGTCCACGGCGCGGAAGGTGCTTGAATCCCGCGCGTTTCACCTCAACAATGCGGTAAGAAATTGCTGTGCGTCGCCAGCCATCGTGTTATTTGTCTATACAAACTCCTTTGTTCGAAAGCGGCTGCCATGACCTCTGCCTTCCTCTCCCACCTGCGTTCGGAGCTTGATGGCCTGAAGCAGGCCGGGCTCTACAAGTCCGAGCGCGTCATCACCTCCAAGCAGGCGGGCGAGATCGAAGTCGCGTCCGGCGAAAGGGTCCTGAACTTCTGCGCCAACAACTATCTGGGCCTTGCCGACAACGAGAAACTTGCCGATGCCGGCAAGAAGGCGCTCGACCGTTACGGCTACGGCATGGCCTCGGTGCGTTTCATCTGCGGCACGCAGGAGGAGCACAAGCAGCTCGAGGCGCGCATTTCCTCCTTTCTCCGCATGGAGGACACGATCCTCTATTCCTCCTGCTTCGATGCCAATGGCGGTCTGTTCGAGACGCTGCTCGGCGAGGAAGATGCGATCATCTCGGACGCGCTGAACCACGCCTCGATCATCGACGGCGTCCGGCTCTCCAAGGCGAAGCGATTCCGTTACGCCAACAACGACATGGCGGCGCTGGAGGAGGAGTTGAAGAAGGCCGAGGGCAGCCGCTTCAAGCTGATTGCTACCGACGGCGTCTTCTCCATGGACGGCATCATCGCCAACCTCGAGGGCGTCTGCGACCTGGCGGAGAAATATGGTGCGATGGTCATGGTCGACGACAGCCACGCGGTCGGCTTCGTAGGCAAGCATGGCCGCGGCTCCGCCGAACATTGCGGCGTCGAGGGCCGCGTCGACATCATCACCGGCACCCTCGGCAAGGCGCTGGGCGGTGCCTCGGGGGGCTACACGTCGGCAAAGGCCGAGGTCGTCGACTGGCTGCGCCAGCGCTCGCGACCCTACCTCTTTTCCAATACGCTTGCTCCGGTGATCGCCGCGGCCTCGCTCAAGGTCTTCGAACTGATCGAGAACGGCGATGCGCTTCGCGAGCGGCTCTATGCGAACTCGGCACTCTTCCGGGCCGAGATGTCGAAGCTCGGCTTCCGGCTCGCCGGCGAGGGGCACCCGATCATTCCCGTCATGCTGGGCGATGCGGCGCTGGCGCAGGAAATGGCGGCGCGCATGCTGGAGAAAGGCGTCTACGTCATCGGCTTTTCCTTCCCCGTAGTGCCGAGAGGACAGGCACGCATCCGCACTCAGATGTCGGCGGCGCACAGCGAGAAGGATGTGCGGCGTGCGATTGCGGTGTTCGAGGAAGTGGGCCGCGAGCTGGGCGTGATTTGAGGAGCTAAGCTATGCGAGACGCGGAGGGAGTGAGGATCCTGCAATGACCAACATGATGAAGGCGCTGGTCAAGACGAAGCCCGAGGTTGGGCTGTGGATGGAACGCGTGCCGGTGCCGGAGGTCGGGCCGAACGATGTGCTGATCCGCGTCAAGAAATCGGCGATCTGCGGCACCGACGTCCATATCTGGAACTGGGACCAGTGGGCGCAGAAGACCATTCCCGTCCCGATGGTCGTCGGCCACGAGTTCATGGGCGAAATCGCCGAGGTCGGCTCGGCGGTCACCAAGCACCATGTCGGCGAGCGGGTTTCCGGCGAGGGCCATATCGTCTGCGGCAAGTGCCGCAATTGCCGGGCGGGCAGGGGACATCTCTGCCGCAATACGCTCGGCGTCGGCGTCAACCGGCCGGGCTCCTTCGCCGAGTTCGTCTGCCTGCCGGAATATAATGTCGTGACGATCCCGGACGACGTGCCGGACGAGATCGCCGCGATCTTCGATCCCTTCGGCAATGCGGTGCATACGGCGCTTTCCTTCGATCTCGTCGGTGAGGATGTGCTCGTCACCGGCGCCGGACCGATCGGCATCATGGGCGCGTTGGTCGCCAAGCGCTCAGGCGCCCGAAAGGTGGTGATCACCGACATCAATCCGGTACGCCTCGATCTCGCCCGCAAGCTTGGGATCGACTACGTCGTCGATGCCTCGAAAGAGAATCTCGCCGATGTGATGCGCTCGATCGGGATGACCGAAGGCTTCGACGTCGGCCTCGAAATGTCGGGCGCTGCACCGGCGTTCCGCGACATGATCGACAAGATGAACAATGGCGGCAAGATCGCCATTCTCGGCATTGCGCCGGCCGGCTTCGAGATCGACTGGAACAAGGTGATCTTCAAGATGCTCAACCTGAAAGGCATCTATGGCCGTGAAATGTTCGAGACCTGGTACAAGATGATCGCCTTCGTCCAGGGCGGGCTCGACCTTTCGCCGGTCATCACCCACCGCATTCGTATCGACGAGTTCCGCGACGGTTTCGAGGCGATGCGCTCTGGCAATTCGGGCAAGGTGGTGATGGATTGGCTGTGATGTGACTGCGGGTTACATTCCGAAATGGAACGACGCGACGATCCCGGAAAAAGCCCGCGCCTCTTGTCTTTTAAAAGGGCGCTCCTACATCTTGAGCAACCCTGGTGAACGGCGAGATAGTCCCGTCGATATGCGTTTTTTGCCGATTTGCGCGGTTTTTCACCGGAAAAGCTTGACGGGATGAAAAATTCTGGGAATCACCATTTCAAGCAGAAATGGCGACATGGTACGGCGGATAGGAAATCATGCCAGAGACGATTCAGTGGCAGGACTGTCGAAGCTTGCCCGCTCAGCCGCGATCGCTGTCGTGGTTAATCAGGAATTAAACATCATCCCGTTACGTCAGGGGAAATGAATCGGTGGCGGGTGCGCGGCGCGCCCGAACCCCGAGCGGCATTGGGCACCGGGTGCAGGCCGGTTGCGACAAGGAAAGCGACGAAATAAATGGCAACAAAAGTCAAAGAAAACGAAGAAGCAGACGTTGAACGCGAAGGCACTCCGGACGGTCCGCTTCTCGATCTTTCCGACGACGCTGTCAAGAAGATGATCAAGGCCGCCAAGAAGCGCGGCTATGTGACGATGGACGAATTGAATTCCGTCTTGCCTTCCGAGGAAGTCACCTCCGAGCAGATCGAAGACACGATGGCGATGCTCTCCGACATGGGCATCAACGTCATCGAGGACGAGGAAGCCGAGGAGGCGGCCGGCGGCGACGACGAGGACGCAGGCGACGACGGCGAGAGCGAAGGCGGCGAACTGGCGACGGTCAGCGGGACGGCGCTTGCCACCGGCAAGAAGAAGGAGCCGACAGACCGCACCGACGACCCGGTGCGCATGTATCTGCGCGAGATGGGCTCGGTGGAGCTGCTCTCCCGCGAAGGCGAAATCGCCATCGCCAAGCGCATCGAGGCCGGCCGCGAAACGATGATCGCCGGTCTCTGCGAGAGCCCGCTGACCTTCCAGGCGCTGATCATCTGGCGCGACGAGCTGAACGAGGGCCAGACGCTGCTGCGCGAGATCATTGATCTCGAGACCACCTATTCCGGCCCCGAGGCCAAGGCTGCCCCGCAGTTCCAGAGCCCGGAAAAGATCGAGGCCGACCGCAAGGCGGCCGAGGAGAAGGAAAAGACCCGCAAGTCACGCGTTGCGGCCAATGACGACGACATCACCAATGTCGGCGGCGAGGGCCAGCCGGTCGAGGAAGAGGAAGAGGACGACGATGAGTCGAACCTCTCGCTCGCCGCGATGGAGGCGGAGCTGCGCCCGCAGGTGATGGAGACGCTCGACATCATCGCCGAGACCTACAAGAAGCTCCGTAAGCTGCAGGACCAGCAGGTGGAAGCACGGCTCGCCGCGACCGGCACGCTCTCGCCGGCGCAGGAGCGTCGCTACAAGGAGTTGAAGGACGAACTGATCAAGGCGGTGAAGTCGCTGTCGCTCAACCAGAACCGCATCGATGCGCTGGTCGAGCAACTCTACGACATTTCCAAGCGCCTCATGCAGAACGAGGGCAGGCTGCTGCGCCTTGCCGAATCCTACGGCGTCAAGCGCGACTCCTTCCTCGAGCAATATTCCGGCGCCGAGCTCGATCCGAACTGGATGAAGTCGATCAGCAATCTTGCCGGCAAGGGCTGGAAGGAATTTGCCAGGGCCGAGAACCAGACGATCCGCGACATCCGCCAGGAGATCCAGAATCTCGCGACCGAGACCGGCATTTCGATTGCCGAGTTCCGCCGCATCGTCTCGATGGTCCAGAAGGGCGAGCGCGAGGCGCGGATCGCCAAGAAGGAGATGGTCGAGGCAAACCTGCGCCTGGTGATCTCCATCGCCAAGAAGTACACGAACCGCGGCCTGCAGTTCCTGGACCTCATTCAGGAGGGCAATATCGGCCTGATGAAGGCGGTCGACAAGTTCGAATACCGCCGCGGCTACAAGTTCTCGACCTATGCGACCTGGTGGATCCGGCAGGCGATCACCCGCTCGATCGCCGACCAGGCCCGCACCATCCGCATTCCGGTGCACATGATCGAGACGATCAACAAGATCGTCCGCACTTCGCGCCAGATGCTGCACGAGATCGGCCGCGAGCCGACGCCGGAAGAACTGGCGGAAAAGCTCGCTATGCCGCTCGAGAAGGTGCGCAAGGTCCTGAAGATCGCCAAGGAACCGATCTCGCTCGAAACCCCGGTCGGCGACGAGGAAGATTCGCATCTCGGCGATTTCATCGAGGACAAGAACGCACTGCTACCGATCGACGCTGCCATTCAGGCGAATCTGCGCGAGACGACGACGCGCGTCCTCGCCTCGCTGACCCCGCGCGAGGAACGCGTCTTGCGCATGCGCTTCGGCATCGGCATGAACACCGACCACACGCTCGAGGAAGTCGGCCAGCAGTTCTCGGTCACCCGCGAGCGCATCCGCCAGATCGAGGCGAAGGCCTTGCGCAAGCTCAAGCATCCGAGCCGTTCGCGCAAGCTGCGCTCGTTCCTGGACAGCTGAGCAGAGAACAACGACCTGAACGAACTTGAAAAGCCGGGCCCAGCGTCCGGCTTTTTCGTCTTCGTCAACGCCTGCCATGCCATGGTCTTTTGGGCGCTGAACTTGTTCGGATTTCATCGCGGGATTATACTTCTAAGCTTGCAGCGAAAGGGGGCACTGGTTGCAGTGCGAGAGAAGTAGTTGCACCGCAGGCGTCCGCCCGTGCATTGGAGCGCCGGCACTTGAACCCGGAAAAAGCGCTCTGCCCCTTCTAAATTCGGAGCATCTTTAGGCGCTTTCCGTCGAAGGCGGGATGCTCTGCGGGAGGTGTGAGATGACCACTTACGTCGTGCTCCTCAATTGGACCGATCAGGGTATCAGAAGCGTGCGTGAGTCCCCCAAGCGGCTCGATGCAGCCAGGAAGGTCCTTGAAGAAATGGGCGGATCGTTCAAGGACTTCTATCTCACCATGGGCGAATACGACATGGTGGCAATCTGCGAGGCACCGGACGATGCGGTGGCCGCGCGGTTCTCGCTGACACTCGGCACCTACGGCAATGTGCGCACCCGCACGTTGAAGGCGTTCCCGGAGGCTGCCTATCGCGAACTGATCGGCACGCTCGGCTAGCAAGATTGTAAGCGACTGTTATTGCCGCGGCGCACCTTTTCAGAAGATTTGCGCTGCGCCGCGGATGGTATTGCCGCCTGAAACGCGCGGCGACGCAGAAGTCCTTCAACTTCGCTTCAAAACCGTTCCTTAACATTTACCCTTTATCAATCTCTCGCATATGAGAGGTTCCGCGATGCGTTGCGTTTTTGTCGCCGTCCTCCTGTTGCTGGCCGGCTGCGGAACGGTGCCGAGAGATACCCGGAACGCCTGCGCGGTTTTCGAGCAGCGAGATGGCCTTTTCAACAATTGGCGCCGGGCCGCCTATGCGGCCGAGCGCGAATATGGCGTGCCCGTACCGGTGCTGATGGCGACGATTTACACGGAGTCCGGCTATCGCCACAATGCACGGCCGCCGCGCACCAAGCTCTTCGGCTTCATTCCCTGGACGCGCGTCTCCACGGCTTACGGTTATTCACAAGCTCTCGATGGCACCTGGGCGCGCTACCAGGCCGAAACCGGGCGCTGGATGGCACGCCGGACCGATTTCGCCGACGCCATCCGCTTCATCGCCTGGTACCACAATCAAAGCCACCAGCAGAACGGCATCGCGCTCAACGATCCCTATCGGCTCTACATCGCCTATTACCACGGCCAGGGCGGCTATCAGCGCGGCAACTGGAGCGAAACGGCGAAGACGGGCGCCAAGCGCGCCAGCAACGTTGCCGCGCTTTATGCGCGGCAGCTGCAGGGCTGCGGCGGCTGAGGGCCGTTCAAGTCTCTTTCGAGGATCAGTCACCCCGCCGTGAAAAAATTGCCTTCCGCTGTCGGAACCTTTCCGCTCCGGCCGTCCTTTGTCGACTTTCAACGGAGGAGACGGACATGGCCTATGTGGATGGTTTTCTGATTGCGCTGCCGAAGCAAAACGTCGAGGCCTACAAGGATCTGGCCCGCAAGGCCGGCGAGGTCTGGAAGGAGCACGGTGCCCTGAATTACGTCGAATGCCTGGGCGACGACGTGCCCTATGGCGAGCTCACCTCCTTTCCGCGGGCCGTGCAGGCCAAGGAAGACGAGACCGTCGTTTTCTCCTGGGTCGCATACCGGTCGCGCGAGGACCGCGACGTGATCGTCGCCAAGGTGATGACCGATCCGCGGCTTCAGGGCGATGAATGGAAATCCATTTTTGACGGCAAGCGGATGATCTATGGCGGCTTCCAGGCCTTCCTGGAACTTTGACCAGCCGCTGGGTGTCGGGCCTGCTCTGCGCAAGCTGATGCTGAGCAGTTCTTTCAATTCGGACGGGCTTCGCAGTACAGTCCTTTGGAGACGGGTGCCGGCGAAGGTGCGGCGCCCGGCCATGCAGGACGACAGCCATGCCGCAGACCGTCATCACCATCACTACCAAGGGGCAGGGGCTCTACGAGTTCACTCGCGAGGCGGCGGATTTCGTGCGGGAGTGCGGGGTCTCGGAGGGGCTTCTTACCGTTTTCGTGCGCCACACCTCCGCCTCGCTCATCATTCAGGAAAACGCCGATCCGGACGTTCGACGCGATCTGCGCGAATTCTTCCATCGTCTGGTGCCCCCGTCGTCGGCGCCTTCGATGGGCTGGATCATCCATACCCAGGAAGGGCCTGACGACATGCCCGCCCATATCAAGGCGGCGTTGACCCAGGTCTCGGTCGGCGTACCAGTCATCGACGGGCGCATGGCGCTCGGCACCTGGCAGGGGATCTATCTCTTCGAGCACCGCGACCGGCCGCATCGCCGCGAAATTATCCTGCATCTCACCAGCTGACCTCAGGAGGAAACGATGACGGACGCCCAGACTATTGCCGGACGTTTCATCGAGGCCGTGAACGACCGGGATTTCGAAGCGCTTGCCGGCCTCCTCGACGACGATGTCGCCTTCGATTCGCTGACCGGACAGCGCACGCTCGGGATCGGGCCGCTCAGAACCTGGGTGATGAGCTACCTGCGCCATTTCGACGAGAGCTTCGGCGACGTCGTGCTGATGCGCGATGCCTTCGGGCAGCGGGTGGCGGCGGATACGACCGCGCGCGGCACGTACCGCGAGACAATGGTCGGCTTCCCAGAGGCGTCCGGTCAGAGCTATGCCGTCCCGAGCGTCTTCATCTTCGAGGTCGAGGAGGGTGTCATCACCCGACTCAGCCACTATCGCAACCTGCGCTTGTTCGAACGGGAACTCGGCGGCTGAATGGAGCAGAATGAAACGCGTCGCGTTTCAATGCGTTAGCACTCCCCCTGCACAGCTGGAAGGAACGATTCCGTTCATTCTTCGTTTCCCCTCGAACGGGAAGAGGAAAGCGCGAGCGGTCGTCCGTTCACGTCCCCCGCTGACCACCTGCCGCAAATCCGGCCGAATCGCCTGAGATGCGCGCGGTGGGGTGGGACTCATCCTGAACGCCGCATGAACGAAGGGTTCCGGTGCCGTTCAGCTTGTCCGGTCTAGATTTGGATCATCGATGAGAGAGTGACCGCAACCCTTTCGCTAACGGAGAAATGTCATGAGGAAGTTTCTTGTCAATGCAGCCGTCGCCGCCGTTGTCGGACTGACCGCCCTTGTCGGCACCACCACCACGGCTTCGGCCGATGCGCTGGTCTTCGAATTCGGCCAGGGAGGCGGCGTACAATACCGCGAACGCGACTATGACCGCTGGGACGACCGTCGCGACTGGCGCCGCGACCGCTGGGAACGCCGTGGCCGTTGTGAACCGTGGCTCGCCGTCGACAAGGCACGTGACCGTGGTCTGCGCCGCGCCCATGTAGCCGACGTTTCGCGCCGCCAGGTCGTCGTCCAGGGCCGCCGTCATGGCGATCGCCAGGCGATCATCTTCGCCAATGTCCGCGGCTGCCCGATCATCGGTCGCTGGTAAGGACGGTTTTCCGTCTTGTCTCCCCGGCTGACGGAAAACAGCCCGGCGCCTGGCGCCGGGCTCTTCTTTTTTACGTTCAATGAGAGACCAGCCTGGGTTTTCAGGCTTGATTGTCACCGTTACGGATTGACCGCGAAGGTGACGTTGACCGTGACGCTATAGGCCTGCTCGCCGGTTGCGATCGGCACCTGATCGGCGGCGAATTCCTTGGCCATGCTGCGCATCGGCACCGGCGGCTCGTCGCGGGCCGGTTGTTCGGAAAGCTCGATCAGCCGGCCGAGCGAGACTCCGGCCGCTTCCGCCAGCACTCTTGCCTTGTTGATCGCATCGGCGACAGCGGCCTTGCGGGCCTCGGTAATCACCGTCTCCGGCTTGTCGTTGGAAAATTCGATGCCGCCGCCCTGATTGACGCCGAGCGTCACGGATTTGTCGAGGACTTCGCCGAGCTTCGCCAGATCGCGCACGCGCACGCTGACGCCGTTGACGACCTGGTAGCCGACGAGCTCCGGCGGGCGGGCGCTGCCGTCGCTGTTCTGGGGATAGTTGTATTGCGGCATGATCGAGAAGCCGCTTGTCTGCAGGTCGCGTTCGGCAATGCCGGACTGCTTGAGTGCTGCCAGCACCTCGGCCATCGCCTTGTTGTTGGCGTCGAGCGCCTCGCGAGCGGTCTTGGCGTCCTTGACGACGCTCAGCTGTACGATCGCCATGTCGGGCGCCGTCGTCGCCTGTCCTTCGCCCGAAACCTTGATCAGCGCCTGGCGCCCTTTCGGGGCATCAGGGCGCCCCTTGCCCTCTGCCTTGCCGGCACCGCTGTCCTGCGCCGCCGCTGCCGCCGCAAACGCACCGGCAAAGGCGGCGGCGATCGCCGCGACATGGACCGAGCGGGCAATGCGTGTGGAAATCATGGATGTTACTCTCCGGTTGTTATTCGCCAAATCCATGCTTATCGATTGTGTAGGCATTGCGGCAATGGCTTGTCGGCAAAAAGGTTTTCCGCTAGAGCCATTTGCAGCTTCGAACTGCCATTGGTTCGCGGCGGCCGGACTACCCGGCAGGGCCTGTAGCTCAATGGTTAGAGCCGGCGGCTCATAACCGCTTGGTTGGGGGTTCAAGTCCCTCCGGGCCCACCACTTAGCTCTAGCCCATCACCTCGCCACAGCGCGAACCTCGCGGCGGAAATCCGAGGGCGGCATGCCGGCGATTTGGCGGAAGGCCTTGTTGAAGGCGCTTACCGAGCCGAAGCCGCTGTCCATCGCCACCTCCAGGATGCTGTCGGCGCCGTTCATCAGCATGGCTTGCGCCCGCGAAAGGCGCAGCAGCGTCAGATATTTGATCAGCGTCATGCCCGTCGACTTGCGAAACAGGTTCATGGCGTATTTCGGGTGCAATCCGGCTGCCGCGGCGATCGCGACCGCGTCGATCTCCTCGAGAAAATTGGCGGCGATGAAATCGCACATGCGCACGACGCCGGGCGAGGGCGGGGCCGAGGCGGTTTCGGTCTGGCGTTCCTTGCCGGGTGCAACGATCGTGTAGGGGTCCATGAACATTCGCTCGACGCGCAGCAGCAGTTCTTCGACGGCGTGCTGGGCCTTCACCTCGTCACCGGAATTTGCCCAGTTGCGCCAGCGCGGAAAGTTCCGGTCGTCGGCGCCGTCGGTCTCTGAGGTCAGCATCGTGGCCCCGCCCATGAGCATGGCCGAGATTTCCGGCGGCAGCCGCATGCGGAAGAAGTGCACGAGCGGCAGATGCGCGCCGGCATAGATGGAATCGTCGGAGGATTCGTCCATCCGGTGCGGCTGCCCGCCCCAGAAGAGGCACATCTGTCCGGGGCCGAGCCTCAGGTCATGGCCAGCCATGCGATAATGCACCGAGCCCCGCATCACGTAGTTTACCTCGACCTGCGCATGCCAGTGGGCGCGCAGCATGATCGGGGGGTGGGCGTGGAAGAAATGCAGCCGGGTCGGCATGCCCTCGATGCCGCAGGCACCGGGCTGGTAGACCGCTCGCTCGACAATCTTACTATCCGCCAAATCCGCATTCCCTTCGTACGAGACAGATATCCGCGGGGCGTTAATGTGCCCTTGTTTGCTGAGGACTGCACTTGAAAAGGGAGGTTTTCAAGGTGTGTCAAGCATTTCAGGGCTCTGGCATTTACCTCGGTTCCATCGATCTTCCATCCGTATGGCTGTCCTGCACAATCGCCTGCGGCAAGGGCCTGATCCTCCGCCAGACACCCGCGTCCCGTTTGATGCCGAAGGCAAGCGACGGCGCTGATCAACCCATCACCGTCCAAAAAGCTGACCAAAAGGAAGTTCCATGCGCCCAGAACAGCTGATCCGTTGGGGTATCATCGGCCCCGGCACCATCGCGCGGACATTCGCCGCGGGGATTGCCCGGTCCAGGACGGGCCACCTTGTGGCTATCGGCAGCCGCGATCCGGACAGGCCTGGCCTCGCTGACGGCTTTCCCGGGGCGCGCATTGTCGAGGGTTACGAAATGCTGCTTAAGGATCCGGAGATCGACGCGGTCTATATCGCCACGCCGCATCCCGGCCATGCAGAATGGGCGATCAAGGCGGTGCGCGCCGGCAAGCATGTGCTGGTCGAAAAGCCGATGGCGCTTTCCGCCTTCGAGGCGCAGTCGATCTTCCACGAGGCGAAAAAGGCCGGCGTTTTCGCCGGCGAAGCCTATATGTACCGGTTCCATCCGCAGACGGCCCGGCTGGTCGAACTCGTGCGGGAGGGCGCGATCGGCGACGTGCGGATCATCCGCTCGAGTTTCGGCTTCGACATGGGCGGCTATCGCCCGGAGCACCGCCTCTTTGCCAATGATCTCGCCGGCGGCGGCATTCTCGATGTCGGCGGTTACCCGGTCTCTATGGTTTGCATGCTCGCCGGTGCCGCAGAGGAAAAGACCTTCCTCGAACCGCAGACGGTATCCGGTGCGGCGCGTCTGGGGCCATCCGGGGTCGACGAGTGGGCCTCGGCGGTCCTCAAGTTCCCGAACGACATTGTCGCGGAAGTGTCCTGCTCGATCATGGCACAGCAGGACAACGTGTTGCGCATCATCGGTTCGAAAGGCCGCATCGAGGTGAAGGACTTCTGGTTCGCCTCCGGCACCGAGGGCGGGATAGGGCGCATCGAGATCATCAGGGGCGACCGACAGCGGACGATCGAGGTCGAGGAGAAGCGCCATCTCTATTCGTTCGAGGTCGATGCGGTGGGCGAGGCGATCCGTGCCGGCCGCGCCGAGTTCTCTTTCCCCGGTATGAGCGCCGAAGATACCCGCGCCAATCTACGCGTTCTCGATCGCTGGCGCGCATCCGTCGGCCTCGAATATGCGATCGAGACGGCCGCCAAACGGACCACCAATCTCGCAGGTGCGGCCGTCGTCGCCGGGAGCAATGTGCCCAAACGGCAGATTCCGGGCGTCGCCAAGCCGGCCTCAAATGTTGCGCTGGGTTTCGAGTTTTTTCCGAGTTTCGCCTCCGCCTCGCTGACGCTCGACGCTTTCTACGAGGCCGGAGGAAACGTCTTTGACACTGCATTCGTCTACCGTGCCGGCAAGACCGAGAGCATTTTCGGCGACTGGCACACGAGCCGAAAGGTCGATCGTGAGGACATCATCCTGATCGGCAAGGGGGCCCATTCGCCGCTCTGCTACCCGGACGTGATCGCCCAGCAATTGGATCAGTCGCTGGAGCGGCTGAAGACCGACTATGTCGATGTCTACTTCATGCACCGCGACAATCCGGACATCCCGGTCGGCGAATTCGTCGATGCCATGGACACCGAGGTCCGGCGCGGGCGCATCCGGGGTATCTTCGGTGGATCAAACTGGACGCGCGCGCGCATGGACGAAGCGATCGCCTATGCCGAGAAAAATGGCAAGGTGGGCCCGGCCGCTCTTTCCAACAATTTCTCGTTGGCGGAGATGCTCGATCCCATCTGGCCCGGCTGTGTCGCGGCGTCCGACGACGGCTGGAAAGACTGGCTGGCGAAGCGGCAGATTCCGAATTTTGCCTGGTCGAGCCAGGGGCGGGGGTTTTTCACCGACAGGGCCGGGCGCGACAAGCGGGAGGACGAGGAAATCGTCCGGGTCTGGTATTCCGAGCGCAATTTCCAACGCCGCGACCGGGCAATCGAACTCGCGAGGAAGCACGGCTGCAGCCCGATCCACATCGCGCTTGCCTATGTCATTGCCCAGCCGTTCCCCGTCATCCCGCTGATCGGCCCGCGGACCGTGGCGGAACTGGATGACAGTCTCTCGGCCCTGCAGATCACGCTTGCTCCGGAAGAGTTGCGTTGGCTGGAAGGCTGATCGCCGGGGTTTCGGGACCCGGCGGTGATCTAGAGGATGCTTATCCGGGGTTGTGTGGTTCAATACAGCCTGCAGACTAAAGTTATGGTTAACCAATAGTGGATAGGGTGACGATATTCTCTTTCTAGGAATATCGTCATGAAACAAACCCTGTTCGCAACGACTGCGATCTTGATTTCAGCAATGAGTGCTGAAGCTGCCGACATGGATGGGCCGCTGGTTGGCGATTTTGCCGACAGTGGCGCGTCCTATGAAGAAGCCTCGCCTGCTGTAGCAAGTCCCGTGGTTGGCTATGTCGAGGGCGAGCTTCATGCCGGAAAGACGTCGGACTCCGATCTGGACAGCAAGGGCTGGGCTCTGCGCGGCGCAGTCAATTTCGACGCCGGCTCCGGCCTCAACCTCCAGGCTGACGGCGGGTATGGCCAGACGGATATCGATGACGCCGATTATGACAACGCCTATGGCGCAGCGCACGTCTATTATCGCCCAACCCAGGATTATGCATTGGGCGCATTCTTTCAAAGCTCGCGGCTCGGAACTGGTTTTGCGTCGGGGCTGGCGGGAGGAAGCGACGATGTCACCGACAATTCCGGTGGCATCGAAGCTGCCTATTTCGACGCCGTGGGCACGGCCTATACTCAACTGGGCTACGGCAAGTCCGACATCGTCGGCCTCGATGCCGACCACTATTTCGGAAAGATCGGCGCTCGACTCTATCTTACCGACAACATGCGGATCGACGGCGAACTCGGGCTGCACAACTTCGACTTCGACGTCGCCGATGCGAAGCTCGATCTGACGACGGCCTCGATCATCGGCAATTACCGTCCGGAGGCCATGCCCTTCACGGTGTTCGCCGGATACCGCTACGACCGCGCGAGCCTCGAAAGCGGCGGCATCGATTTCGAACCGGAAAATAGCCACACGCTGACAACGGGATTGCGCTACAACTTCGGCTCTTCGACGCTCAAGCAGGAAGAGCGTAGCGGTCCGGCCTGGACCACTACCACCCTGCTGCCTTGATCCGCTGACCTCGCCCTCCAGGATCGAGTTCAAGAACGCAGTGACGTTCCGGGACGGCACGTCACTGCGGCGCGCGGGCTTTACTTCTCCGCCGACAATATTCTTGTGAAAAATCCGAGACTAGGGCACAATTTGTAAACGCATCTGAAGTGCGGCGCTACCTCAAATCTGGCCATCTCGCGCCGAGTGACAGTTCGCGTGTGAGGGGTCGGCGTCGATGGATCAAGGCTTCTTTCTTCTGTTCGCCACTGTAGCTGTGATCACCGCCCTGATTGTGGTGCTGGCCCGCAATCCGGTTCACAGCGCCCTGGCCCTGATGGCCTGTTTCCTGCAGATTTCGGCCGTCTTCGTGCTGCTCGAGGCACCCTTGCTCGCGGTCGTCCAGATCTTCGTCTATGTCGGCGCGATCATGGTGCTGTTCCTCTTCGTGATCATGATGATCGATGTGCGCGAGGCGGTGTTGCAGCGGTTCGTGCCGGGTGGAAACCTGCCGGCCCTGGCGCTGCTCGGGCTGCTCGGGGCCGAGATGCTCGTGCTGGTGCTGTCGAGCGACCGCTTTTCGGCCACGGAACCCGCCGCCATGGCGGAGGGCGACCAGATCCGAGCACTCAGCACGACCCTGTTTGCCGATTATCTCCTGCCGTTTGAAGCCGCCTCCGTCATCCTGCTGGCGGCGCTCGTGGGCGCGATCGTGCTGGCACGGAAGGAGTCGGGGTGATGGTTCCGCTCTGGTGGCACATTTCGCTCGGCGTGATCCTCTTCGTGATCGGGGCGGCGGGTGTGCTCCTGAGGCGCAATATCCTCGTCGTGCTGATGTCGCTGGAGCTGCTGCTCAACTCGGTCAATATCAACTTCATCGCTTTCGGGCGTTACTATGCCGATTTCCGCGGCCAGATCTTCGCGATCTTCGTCATCGCGATCACCGCCGCGGAGGTTGCCGTCGCCCTCGGTATCCTGGTTGCCCTCGTGCGGAACAAGTCGACCCTCAAGGTCGACGACGTCACCGTGATGAAAGGATAGCCGCTTGGATCCGGTGATCTCCATCCGGCCCCTGCTTGCCGTCGCCGTCGCGGGCCTGGCGGCTCTGGCAGTTCTCTTTCTCCACAAGCGTGAAAATGTCCGCGATCTCGTCTCGCCGCTCGCCGCGGTCGTCATGTTCGCGATCGTCGCTTCAATGGCGCCGACGGTGCTTTCGGGCGGCACGGTCGAGTTGCGGCTGTTCGAGATCCTGCCCGGGATCGACTTCGCGTTCCGGGTCGATGCGCTCGGCATGGTGTTTGCCACCGTCTCGTCACTCTTATGGATCGTGGCGGCGATCTATTCCATCGGCTATATGCGGCATTTGCACGAGCACGCGCAGACCCGCTTCTTCGCCTGCTTCGCCACCAGCCTCGCGGCCGCCGTCGGCGGCGCCTTCGCCGCCAATCTGTTCACGCTGGTGATCTTCTACGAGGTGCTGAGCCTCGTCACCTATCCGCTCGTCTACCACCACGAAGACGAAGCGGGCTGGGCGGGCAGCCGCAAGTATCTCGTCTATCTGATGGGCGCCTCGAAGAGCGTGCTGCTGGCGGCGCTGGCGCTCACCTATCACATCTCCGGGTCGCTCGACTTCGCGCCCGGGGGACTGTTGGCGAAGGCCGATGCCTCGGCGGCGCTGCTAACGGTCGTCTATTTCTGCTATCTGTTCGGCTTCGCCAAGGCGGCCGTAATGCCGATGCATGCCTGGCTGCCTGCCGCAATGGTGGCGCCGACCCCGGTCAGCGCGCTCCTGCATGCGGTGGCCGTCGTCAAGATGGGCGTGTTCTGCGTGCTCAGGATAGTGTTCCACGTCTTCGGCACGGGGCTGATGGGCGGCTTGGGTCTCGGCATCGCGACCGCCTACCTGGTCTCCTTCACGATCCTGATGGCGTCGATCTATGCGCTCACGCGCGACGATCTAAAGGCGCGGCTCGCCTATTCGACGGTCAGCCAGCTCTCCTACGTGGTGCTGGGCGCGGTTCTGCTCTCGCCGGTCGCGATGGTCGGCGGGATCATCCACATCGCTGCGCACGCCTTCTCCAAGATCACCCTCTTTTTCTGCGCCGGGTCGATCTATTGCGCTTCGGGAAAACGCAACATCAGCGACATGGCCGGTATCGGCCGGAGGCTGCCCTGGACGATGGGAGCGTTCTTCGTCGCCTCGCTCAGCATGATCGGCGTGCCGCCGACCGCGGGCTTCGTCAGCAAATGGTACCTGACGCTCGGTTCCGTCCAGGCGGGGGAGATCGCGTTCCTGATCGTGCTTCTGGCAAGCTCGGTGCTGAACGCCGCCTATTTCCTACCGGTCAGCTATGTCGCCTTTTTTGGCGGAGAGGGGCCCGAGGGGCTATCGAAGGTCCGTGAAATTCCGCTGGTGACTGTCCCTCTGGTTGCGACGGCGGTCCTGTCGGTGCTGATGGGCATCTTCCCCGGCTATTTCCTCGCCCTGGCGGAAGGAGTGGTTCGATGATCAAGAGCATCGTCGATTTCTTTGGCGATGAAGCCTATGCGCGGTACCGGCACCGGCTGTTCTATCTGGTGCTCGCGCTGATCGTCGTCGCCGACTTCGTCGTCCCGCGCGACCATGTCGAATATCTGTGGGAGCGGCTGCCTGGCTGGTCGGCCGTCTACGGCTTCGTCTCCTGCGTGCTGCTGATTTTCGTTTCCAAGTTCCTCGGCCATCAGGGCGGGCTCATGCGGCGCGAGGACTATTATGATTGAGTTCGTCCATCCCGCTCTGCTGTTCATTCTCGGTGCCGTGCCGATCCCTTTCCTTCCGCGATCGATCCGCAAGGCCTATCTGTTGCTGATCCCGGTGCTGGCGATCTTCGCCGTGCTCGCTCTCCAGCCGGGAAGCTATGGCGCGGCGCAGTTTCTCGGCCAGGAGATCCTGATCGCCAAGGTCGACAAGCTGAGCATCATCTTTGCCACGGTCTTCACCATCATGGCGCTGATCGGCATGGTCTATGCGCTGCACCTGACCGAGGCCGGCCAGCACGTGGCGGCCTTCGTCTATGTCGGCAGCGCGCTCGGCGTGGTGTTCGCCGGCGACTACCTGACGCTCTATCTCTTCTGGGAGGGCATGGCCTTTGCCTCCGCTTACCTGGTTTTCGCTCAGGGAGGCGAGAAGGCGATCCGCGCCGCGTTCCGCTACCTGATGGTCCATGTCACCGGCGGCGTCGTGCTGCTCGGCGGCGTCGTCCTTCACGCGCTTGCCAGCGGATCGCTGCTTTTCGGCCCGATCGAGGGCAATATCGGTGCCGGCGCCTATCTGATCCTTGCCGGCTTCCTGCTTAATGCCGCCGTGCCGCCGCTCAATGCCTGGCTGACCGATGCCTATCCGGAGGCGACGGTTACCGGGGCGGTTTTCATGAGCGCCTTTACCACCAAGACTGCCGTCTATGTGCTGGCGCGGGCCTTTCCGGGGACCGAACTCCTGGTCTGGCTCGGCACGGCGATGGCGCTCTACGGGGTCGTCTACGCCGTGCTGGAAAACGACTGCCGGCGCCTGCTCGCCTATCATATCGTCAGCCAGGTGGGCTACATGGTGGCCGGCGTTGGCATCGGCACCGAGGTGGCCGTGAACGGTGCGACCAGCCATGCCTTCGCGCATATCCTCTATAAGGCGCTGCTGTTCATGGGGGCAGGGGCGGTGATCTACGTCACCGGACGGCGCAAGCTCACCGAACTCGGCGGTCTCTACCGGACCATGCCGTTGACGGTGGCGCTCTACATGATCGGCGCCTTCGCGATCTCGGCCTTTCCGTTCTTCTCGGGCTTCGTCACCAAGTCGATGGTGGTGGCCGCCGCCGGAGAGGATCACCGTGCGCTGGTGATGCTGGCGCTGACGATGGCCTCGTCGGGGACGTTCCTGCATACCGGGCTCAAGCTGCCCTACTACATGTTCTTCGGCACCGACCGCGGCCTTCAGGCGCGGGAGCCGCCCGGCAACATGCTGGTGGCGATGGCCATGGCGGCGACGCTCTGCGTTGCGATCGGGGTTTTCCCAGGGCCACTCTACGCGCTTCTTCCTTTTCCGGTTGCCTTCGAACCCTATACCGGCGCTCACATCACCGAGAGCCTCGGCGTGCTGATGTTCACCGCCCTGGGCTTCGTGCTGTTCTTGAAGGCGCTCGACCCGGAGAGCACCATCAGCATCGACACCGACTGGTTCTATCGCAAAGGGGCGCGGGCCTTCATGTGGTTCGCCGAGCGGCCGCTGGCCCGTTACGAGAAGGCGGTGAGCGACGTCTCCGAGACGACGGCGCTGCCCTTGCTGCACGGGACGGCACGGACCGGGCTGCGGGTCGACCTCAACGGCGTGGATGCCATCGTCAATGGCGTGGCGCATGCGATCCTTGACGGCGGCGGGGTGTTGCGGCGGCTGCAGACCGGCGTCGTGACGCATTATGCGCTGGCGATGATTGCCGGTCTGATCGCGGCCATCGCGGTCTTCGCCGTCGTGTGGCGATAGGGGGTGCGATGACGTTCCCGCTGCTCAGCCTTATCGTCTTCCTGCCCGCTGCCGGGGCAGCGGTTCTGATGTGTCTGCGCAACGACGACGCGGTGCGCTGGACGGCGCTCGGTTTCACGGTGGCCGACCTCGCGCTCGCGGTGGCGATGCTGGCCGCTTTCGACACCACGACCCACGAGATGCAGTTCACCGAGAGGCACCCCTGGGTGCCGGCAATCGGGATCACCTATGCGCTCGGCGTCGACGGCATCAGCGCTCTCTTCGTGTTCCTGACGGCGCTACTCGGCTGGATCTGCGTCCTCGCCTCGTGGGTGGCGATCGACCGCAAGGTCAAGGAGTTCATGGTCGCCCTGCTTTCGATGCAGACGCTGATGCTGGGAGTGTTCTCGGCGCTCGACCTGTTCCTGTTCTACGTCTGCTGGGAGGCGATGCTGATCCCGATGTATCTGATCATCGGCGTCTGGGGGGGCGACGGCCGGGTCTATGCGGCGTTCAAGTTCTTCCTCTACACGCTGGCCGGCAGCCTGCTGTTCCTGATCGGCGTCATCGTGCTTTATTTCCACGGCGGCCGGACCTTCGATATCCTTGCTTTGAGCGCGCAGGATCTGCCGTTCGATGTCCAGGCCTGGCTGTTCTTCGCCTTCCTGATCGCCTTCGCGGTAAAAGTACCGATGGTTCCGGTCCACACCTGGCTGCCGGACGCGCATGTCCAGGCGCCGACGGCGGGGAGCATCATTCTCGCCGGCGTACTCCTGAAGATGGGCGCCTATGGCTTCCTGCGCTTCTCGCTGCCGATGCTGCCGGAGGCATCGGTCTATTATTCGACGCTGATGCTGGCGCTTTCGGCGCTCGCCATCGTCTATGGCGGTCTGCTTGCGCTGGCGCAGGACGATCTGAAGAAGCTGGTCGCCTATTCCAGCATCAGCCACATGGGCTTCGTGACGATGGGGATCTTCGCGCTCAATCTCCGCGGGCTCGAAGGCGGCATCCTGCAGATGTTCAATCATGGCGTGACGACGGGCGCGCTGTTCCTGTTCGTCGGCGTGATCTACGAACGGACCCATACGCGCAGCATCGCCAACTATGGCGGGCTGATGAAGGTGGCGCCAGTCTATACCGGATTTCTTGCGCTGTTCACCCTCTCGTCGATGGCGCTGCCGGGCACCAATTCGTTCGTCGGCGAGCTGCTGGTGCTGTCGGGCGGCTTTGCCGCCAACATGGCCGTCGGCACAGCGGCGGTTCTGGGGGCATTGCTGAGCGCCGCCTATCTGCTTGGAATGTATCGCAAGGTCGCACTCGGTCCGGCGAGCGTCGGTGCCCGGTATCAGATCCGCGACGTGAACGGCCGCGAGATGGCGGCGATAGTGCCGCTCGCGGTTTTCGTGCTCTGGGTCGGGCTTTATCCGAAACCCTTCCTCAACGTCATCGACGCCTCGGTGAAGCATCTGCTGACCGAGGTGCACGGCCAGGAGAGCGGACAATGACCGCCGCCGTGCTTTTCCAATGGATGCTGGCAAGCCTGCCGGAAATCATCGTGATCACCGGCGCTTGCATCCTGTTGATCCTGGGGCAGTTGGTACGGCGGGAACAGCTGCTCTTCTGGGCCTCCGTCGCGGTCGTACTGATCGCCGCTCTCGCGACGTTTCTGCTGGCGGGCGAGGTGCGGCCGGCCTATTCGGGCATGTTCGTTGCCGATCGCTTCGCGATCTTCTTCAAGTTCGTCTTCTATCTGGCCACGGTCCTGACGTTCCTGCTTTCGCGGAAATATGCCGATATCGAAGGGATCGGCAGCAGCGAATACTATGTCATGCTGCTCTTCGCGCTGTCGGGCATGATGATCATGGCCTCGGCGACCGATCTCCTGTCGATTTATGTGGGCCTCGAACTGATGGTGCTCTGCACCTATGTGCTGACCGGCTTCCTCCGGCATGAGCGGCGGTCGAACGAGGCGGCGCTGAAATATGTGATCCTCGGCGCCGTTTCGACCGGCATTTTCCTTTATGGCGTTTCGCTTGTCTATGGGCTCACTGGGACGACGCAGCTGGATGCCATGGCCGCTGCGGTGAGCGGCGATCCGCTCGATCCGGGCTTGCTGCTGGCGGTGGTTTTCATCGTCGCGGGGCTGGTCTTCAAGGTCGGCGCGGTGCCGTTCCATATGTGGGTGCCGGACGTCTATGAAGGCGCGCCGACGACGGTCACCGCCTTCATGTCGGTGGGGCCGAAGGCGGCGGGGTTCGCGGTGATCCTTCGGGTGTTCCTCAATCCGCTGGTCGCAGCCTCGGACGTCTGGATCATAGTCGCGGTCATTGCGGTGGTGACGGCGGCGCTCGGCAGCTTTGTGGCGCTGGTGCAGGACAATTTCAAGCGGCTGCTCGCCTATTCGAGTATCGCCCATGCGGGGTTCGCCACGTTCGGCGTGGTGGCCGGCGGGGTGGACGGGGTCGCCAGCGTGATGCTCTATCTGCTGATCTACGCCTTCATGAATCTCGGCATTTTTGGCGCCGTTATCATGATGCGGAGCGGTGATTTTTCCGGCGAGGTCATCGAAGACTATGCCGGCTTCGCCAAGTCGCACCCGGGGCTGGCGCTTCTCATGCTCATCTATCTGTTTTCGCTTGCCGGCATCCCGCCGACTGCCGGGTTTTTCGCCAAGTTCTACGTGCTCACCGCGCTCGTCGAGCGCGGTTTCGTCTTCCTGGCGGTGGTCGCGGTGCTGTTGAGTGCCGTCGCCGCCTATTTTTACATCCGCATCGTCATGGTGATCTACATGCGCGAGCCGGAGCGGGCCTTCGAACCGGCACTGACGCCCTTTGTCCGCGCCACGCTCGCCTGCACCGCCGCCGGCACCATCGGCATCGGCCTTTTTCCGGAGTGGTTCCTGAGGCTTGCCCAACACTCGGCTTTTGGCGGCTGATGGATTGGATTTGCAATGGTCCGTTCGACGGAATAGACTGCAAGTTCAAGAAAGAATTGCTCAAATTCGCTTCCAGGGCGAGCGCTTTTTTGACCCGGCATGGGGTCGGCCCTGACGAAAGCCCTCGATGAACGGGGCATGCGAGATGACTGCGATCGAATTCCTGCCGGTTCTTGTGATGATCGCCGGAGTTGTTCTGGTGGTCGGGGCGACTTTGTTTGTCTCATCGCTGCTGCGTCCCTCCAATCCCTATCCCGAAAAGAACATGCCCTATGAGTGCGGCATGGACCCGGCCGGCGAGGCCGCCGGGGGCCGCTTCCGGGTGCAGTTCTATATTCTCGCGATCCTGCTGGTCGTCTTTGACGTCGAGACGATGTTCCTGTTTCCCTGGGCCGTCGTGCTGAAGGAGATCGGCCTGATTGGCTTTGTCGAGATGTTCGTCTTCATCGTTCTGCTTCTCGTGGGCTTCGCCTACGCCTGGTTGAAGGGGGCGCTCGAATGGGAGGCTTGAACAACGCATTCCGCGACAGCGTGCTCTTCACCACGGCCGACAGCGTCATCAGCTGGAGCCGCCGGTCGGCGCTGTGGCCCGAGACTTTCGGTATCGCCTGCTGCGCCATCGAGATGATCTCGGCAGGCTGCGCCCGCTATGATCTCGACCGGTTCGGGGTGGTGTTCCGGCCGTCGCCCCGGCAGTCCGACGTGATGATCATCGCTGGTACCGTGACGCGGAAGTTTGCGCCCGTGGTGCGCCGGCTCTATGACCAGATGCCGGAGCCCCGCTGGGTAATCGCCATGGGCACCTGCGCCATTTCCGGCGGGGTCTACAACACCTATGCGGTGGTGCAGGGGGCGGAAACTTTCGTGCCGGTGGACGTTCACGTGCCGGGCTGTCCGCCACGGCCTGAGGCGCTGATGCACGGTTTCCTGCTGCTTCAGGAGAAGATCAAGAAGACCAGGGCGCTCGCCGGGACGCCATTGGACCGGATCGCCGCATCATGAGCGTAACGACGTCCGTTATCAGCACCCTTATCGCGGAACGTTTCGGAGAGGCCATCGAGGACCTTGGCTTCTCGCTTGGGGTTCACGCTTTTGCTGCTCCGCCAGACAGGATCGTCGAGCTTTGCCGGTTGCTGAAGGAGCACCCGGAACTGCGCTTCGATTTCCTGTCAGACGTCTGCGGTGTCGACCACTATCCCGAGCGGCCGCGCTACGAGGCCGTCTATCACCTCTATTCGCTGCCGAACAAATGGCGCGTCCGGATCAAATGCCGCCTCGGCGATCCGCCGCGGGTGCCCTCGGTGACGGGCGTCTGGCGCACGGCCAACTGGCATGAGCGCGAGGCCTGGGACATGTACGGGATCACGTTCGAGGGACATCCCGACTTGCGCCGCATCTATATGTGGGAAGGCTTCGAGGGCTTCCCACAGCGCAAGGACTTTCCACTTCGAGGCTACAGGGACGAACTGAACCCGTTCGGCGCCGAAGGGCCGGCGCCAAACCAGCCGGACCTTGCCACCAGGGACATTCCATCGGGGGGCCGTACGACACCGGGAACGTGAGATGACCGAAGTCACTGAGCTCATGAGGCCTGAGGGCGAAGCGCTCGACACCAAGGAGGTGCTTCTCAATCTCGGCCCGCAGCATCCGAGCACTCACGGGGTGCTGCGGCTCGTGCTCGAGCTCGACGGCGAATATGTCGCCCGCGTCGATCCGCATATCGGCTATCTGCACCGCGGCACCGAGAAACTCGCCGAGAGCTTCACCTACACGCAGATCTTTCCGCTCACCGACCGGCTCGACTATGTCTGTCCGCCCTCGAACAACCTCGCCTTCGCGCTGGCAGTCGAGAAGCTGCTGGGCATCGAAGCGCCGATCCGCGCGCAATATATCCGCGTGCTGATGGCCGAGCTGGCGCGGATCTCCGGCCATCTGCTGATCACCGGCGCGCTGCCGATGGATCTCGGTGCCATGACCGCGCTGCTTTACGCCATGCGCGAGCGCGAAATGATCATGGACCTCCTGGAAATGGTCACCGGCGCGCGCATGCACACTTCCTTTTGCCGGGTGGGCGGCGTGCGCGAGGACCTGCCGGACGGCTTCCTCCCCAAGGTCCGGGAGTTCTGCGACATCTTCCCGCACCGGATCCGCGACTACGAACGGCTGATCGAGGACAATCGGGTGTTCCTGAAGCGGACCCAAGGCGTCGGTATAATTTCGCCCGAGGACGGCATCGACCTCGGCTTGAGCGGTCCCAACCTGCGCGCGTCCGGCGTCGACTGGGACATTCGCCGCGACGAACCTTACGAGATCTACGACCGGCTCGATTTCAACGTCATTACCCGCGACGAGGGCGACTGCTATGCGCGCTGGCAGTGCCGGGTCGAGGAAATGCGGGAGAGCGTGCGGATCATCGAGCAATGTCTCGACCAGATGCCGGACGGGCCGTTCCAGGTCGACATGCCGACGATCGCCTTTCCCATGGACAAGGATCGCGTGCACTGTTCGATGGAGGCGCTGATCCAGCATTTCGACCTGTCGGCCTACGGCTTCAAGGTGCCGAACGGGGAGGTCTATTCGGCGATCGAGGCGCCGAAGGGCGAGCTCGGCTTCTACATCGTCAGCGACGGGTCGGAAAAGCCGTTCCGCATGAAGGTGCGGGCACCGTCCTTCGTCAACCTCCAGGCGCTCTTCGGGGTCAGTAATGCCCGTTACCTGGCGGACATGATCGCAGTGCTCGGCAGCCTCGATCCCGTGATGGCGGAGGTGGACAAGTAGCAGGAGTTTGAACCCGATGAGCATGCGCGAAAAGATCGAGGAAGCGGCGGCGCGGTATCCCGACCAGCGCTCGGCAATCATGCCCGCACTGCTCATCGCGCAGCAGGAACATGGCCATCTGCCCGGTCCGATACTGGAGGAAATCGCCGACATACTCGGCGTCGAGCGGATCTGGGTCTACGAGTTGGCGACCTTTTACACGCTCTTCCATACGGAGCCCATCGGAGCCTTCCACCTGCAGCTCTGCGACAATGTCTCCTGCATGCTCTGCGGATCCGAGGCGCTTTTGAAGCATCTGGAAGCGGTGCTGGCGATCAAGACGGGCGAGACCTCTCCGGACCGCGTGTTCACGCTTTCGACCGTCGAGTGCCTCGGTGCCTGCGAGATGGCTCCGGTAATGCAGGTCGGCGACGACTATTACGGCGACCTCGATATCGGCCGGATCGATGCGCTTCTCGCCAGGCTGCGGGCCGAGGCGGGGCAAGTGATAGGCGGCGCCGATACCGCCGCCGCGGCACCGCCGGGAGAATAGAGTCATGTTCGAACCGGTTCTCCTCAAGAATATCAATGCGCCGGATGGCCATCTGCTCGCTACCTACGAGGCCGGCGGCGGCTACCAGGCTCTAGCCAAGGTGCTGCGTGAGCACACGCCCGACGAGGTCATCGAGCTCGTCAAACAGTCCAATCTGCGCGGTCGCGGCGGCGCCGGATTCCCGACGGGGATGAAGTGGGGGTTCGTGCCGAAGCTTGCCGACAAGCCGAAATATCTCTGCTGCAATGCCGACGAGGGCGAGCCGGGAACGTTCAAGGACCGGATCATCATGGAACGCGACCCGCATCAACTCGTCGAGGGGCTGGCGGTCAGCGCCTATGCGATCGGGGCGGAAACCGCCTATGTCTACGTCCGCGGCGAATATGTGAAGGCCATTCGTCGCCTGGAACAGGCGATCGCCGAGGCGCGGGAAAAGGGCTATCTCGGAGAGGGAGTCCTCGGATCGGATTTCAACTTCACGATCCACATTCACTGCGGCGCCGGCGCCTATATCTGCGGCGAGGAGACCGCGATGCTCGAATCGCTCGAGGGCAGGCGGGCGCAACCGCGATTGAAGCCGCCCTTTCCGGCAGTTGCCGGGCTCTACGCCAGCCCTACGGTGATCAACAACGTCGAAACGCTCGCCTGTGTGCCGCATATCGTGATGCGGGGGCCTCACTGGTTCCGGAGTATCGGCCCGGACAAGAGCCCCGGTCCGAAGCTCTACTGTATCAGCGGTCATGTGAAGAAACCCGGGCTCTACGAGCTGCCGATGGGCATACCGCTGCGCGAACTGGTCGAGGACCATGCCGGCGGACCGCTGCCGGGACGCCGGATCAAGGCGGTGATCCCGGGCGGCGTCTCGGCCCCGGTCATCCCGCGGGATGGTCTGGATGTCGGCATGGACTTCGACTCGCTGGCAGTCGCAGGCTCGATGCTCGGCTCGGCCGGGGTGATCGTGGTGGACGACTCGACCTGCATGGTCAAGGTTGCCACCCGCATCATCGAGTTCTTCCATCACGAGTCCTGCGGCAAGTGCACGCCATGCCGCGAAGGATTGAACTGGGTCGTCAAGGTGCTGCGCCGGATCGAGGCCGGGGAGGGCGCCCCCGGGGATCTCGAGCAGTTGGACAAGCTCTGCAAGGGCATATTCGGCAACACGTTTTGTGCCTTGGGCGACGGCGCGGCGATGGGCCTGCGGGCCGCACTCGCGCATTTCCGCGATGAGTTCGTCGCCCATATCGAAGAGCGGCGGTGCCCGTTTCACTGAAGGCGGGCCGGGAGGGAATATGGTTAGGATCACGATCGATGGGCAAATGCTGGATGTGGAGCCCGGTTCCACAATACTGCAGGCCGCCCAGCGTCTGGGCACCGAAATCCCGACATTCTGCTATCTGAAGCGACTGCCGCCGCTCGCGTCATGCCGCATGTGTCTGGTGGAGATCGAGGGACTGCGGCGGCTGCAGCCCTCCTGCGCGACGGCGGTCACTGATGGCATGGTCGTGCGGACGAACACGCCGCTGATCGAGGAAACGCGGTCCTCAATGCTCGACATGCTGCTCGCCAACCATCCCCTCGACTGTCCGATCTGCGACAAGGGCGGCGAGTGCGAACTGCAGGACATGGTGATGGACTACGGGCCCCGCCGAAGCGAGTTCCGCGATCCCAAGCGCGTCTTTCACTCCCGCGACATCCGCCTCAGCCCGGTGATCATCATGAACGTCAACCGCTGCATCCAGTGCCAGCGCTGCGTGCGGATCTGCGAGGAAGTGGTTGGCGCGGTCGCCCTGGGCACCGTCGAAAAAGGCATGGATACTGCCGTCACCGGCTTTGAGGGCAGCCTCGCGAGTTGCGACCAGTGCGGCAATTGCGTCGAAGTCTGTCCGGTCGGCGCGCTGATGAGCTTCCCCTACCGCTACAAGGCGCGCCCGTGGGACCTGGCCGAGACCGATACGGTCTGCCCGCATTGCGGTACGGGCTGCCAGCTCACCGTTGGCGCGCGAAAGGGCGAGTTCATGCGGGTCCGCTCGAAGGAAGAGCACGGGGTGAACCGCGAAACGCTCTGCGTGCGGGGACGTTTCGGCCTTGACTTCGTCGAGAGCCGAGACCGGATCAGGCGACCGATGATCCGTCGTGATGGCGCCCTGGTGCCGGTTTCATGGAGTGAGGCCGGTGACTACCTGCGCCTACGCCTGTCGGCCGTCGAGAACAAGGCAGCGGGCGGGCTCGCCTCTGCGCGCCTGCCCAATGAGGTGCTCTACCAGTTCCAGAAGCTGATGCGGACGGTATTCCGGACCAACAACATCGACTGCTCGGCGCGCTGGCCCGCCCCCTTCGATGCGCTCGGCCCGCTGCTGGCAAGCTTCTACACGCGTGCCTCCCTGCACGAAGTGATCGGCAAGGACTGTGTGCTGGTGATCGGCGGCAACGTAACGGAGGAAAACCCGGTTACCGAATACCTGCTGCGCGATGCGGCGAGGCGGCGGCAGACCGGATTGCTCATGCTCTCGGCGCGGCCCTCCCGTCTCGACGCCGATGCCCGGGCGGTGCTTCGCGTGCCGCCGGGCGGAGAAGCGGCGAGCCTTGCGGCAGTGGTGGCAGGACTCCTGCCGAGCGAGGCCTTTGCGGACATCGGCGCCACGACGGTCGGTGAAGGGCCGGACCGTTTTGTTGCCGCTCTCAAGGAAGTCCGCAGCGTCAGCGTGCTTGTCAGCGTCGGCCTCCTCAGATCATCCGAAGCGCGCGCGACGCTGCAGCAAGTCAACAACCTGCTGCAGGCTCTCCGCCTGCTCGGTAAGGACGTGGCGATGCAGTTTCTCTTCGACAGGGCCAATCAGCTGGGCGCCTGGGACATGGGGGTTCTGCCGGAAAGTCTGCCGGGACTTTCGGCCATCGACGACGATGTTGCGCGTGCAGCTCTCGGGCGGGCCTGGGGCGCCGAGATCCCGTCTGCACCGAGCGCGAGTTTCGACGCCATGCTGGAACTCTGCGATATCGGGCGAATGGGTGCGCTCTATATCGTCGGAAGCGATCCCGTGATGACCTATCCCGATCGAAGGATCGCGCAGATGGCGCTTGGCGCCGCCGATCTTCTGATCGTGCAGGACGCGTTTCTCACGGATACGGCCGGCGTTGCCGATGTGGTGCTGCCCGCTGCAAGTTATGGAGAGGAAGCGGGCACTTTTACCAACAACGAGGGCCGGATCCAGAAGCTGCGCAAGTTCCGCGAACCCGCCTTCGAGGCCCGGGGCAATCTGGAGATATTCGACTTCGTCGCGCAGCTCCGTGATCATGCGCTACAGCCATCGTCGCAAGGCGAGATTTTCGACGAGATTGCCCGGCTTGTCCCAGCCTATCACGGATTGACGCAGGACGGGCTTGGTTCCGATGGCGCGTTCACAAGTGCGATTCCGACGCCACCGTCAGGCGTGTTCTTCGCGGCGCCGCCGAGACCGAAGGTCGACGACGGGCTGATGCTGATGACTGGCGATTGCCTGTTCCACAATGGATACCATTCCGAGCGCTCGGAGATCCTGAATACGGTCGCCGATGACCCCTATGTCGAGTTGAGCGAGCAGGATGCCGTGCGACTCGGCCTTTCGGATGGCGATCAGGTCGTCGTGCGATCCGCCCGGGGCGAATTGACCGCGAAGCTGAAGGTCAACAGGCGCTTTCCGCGTAGCCTCGTCTTTGTTCCCGAGAACTACCGGGCCCTGCGCCTCAACAGTCTGATGCAGCGGGGTGAGTATCCTTGTCCGGTGGAGGTTCAAAGGGCGCCTGCGCCATTCGAGATCGGTCCCCATGCCGAACCCGCGATGAGCGCTGGGGATCTCGGCCAAGGCATTGCCGGCTCGCCCTGACCCCGTTTCTCACCCGCAGTCGGTGATCTCTTTAGTGATAGTGGGTTCCGCTAATATAGTCGTACAGATCCTGCTCGGTGCGCTGCGCTTCGTCGAGCCTGTGCTTGACCACGTCGCCGATGCTGACCACGCCGACGACGTCGTCGCCCTCCATGACCAGCACGTGGCGGGTGCGCCGCTGCGTCATGATCGCCATTACAAAGGGGAGCAGATCCTCAGTCGAACAGATCGCCACGCTGCGGTTCATGATGTCGGCGACAGGCATCATGGTCGCCTCGCCGCCGTACTCGGCCATGGCATTGCAGCAATCTCGTTCCGAGAGCGTTCCAAGGAACTCCCCCGGCGACTGACTGACGACCACGAAGCCGATATTGTTATCGCGAAACAGCCGCAGGACTTCCACCATCGGTTGATCCGGGGTGACCGCGATCACTCCGACGCCTTTGTTTTTCACGATTTCGCCGACAAACATCTGAGCCTCCTTTCCAAGCACGTCGGTTTGGCAACGAGCGCGCTTTCACCGTCTCCGGATATTTCGCCACCAGTTGTAGCCCTGCGGCTCGTTCGTCTCGACCAGCACGTCTCTTTCCGTGTTCAGGCGCGCGGCGACCACGCCGCCGCCGGTCGCCGCCTTGCCGGGCTTGGCGAGCAGGTCGTCGCGTCCGATCACCAAATCGCGCGAGGAAAAACTCGAGAATTCATACTGTTGGCCGAGCGCGATTGCATCCGCCGGGCAGGCGTCCTCGCACAGGCCGCAGAACAGGCAGCGGGCAGTGTCGATCTCGAACTTGATCGGGCGCCGGTTGCCCTTCTCATCTTCGTAAGGAACGACCTCGATGCAGTAGCAGGGACAGATCCGCGCGCAGAGCTCGCAGGCCACGCACTTGATCTCGCCCTCTTCGTCACGCTTCAGGAAATGGTGGCCGCGATAACGCGAATAGGGCAGCCATTTCTCCTTATCCGGATACTGCATGGTCACGGTCTTGGAGAACATGTAGCCGAAGGTCAGCCCCAGACCCTTCGCCAGGTCGGCAAAGAACGTCCAGCCGATCCATGTTCCGATCATGTCCTGTGCGCGCGACATCGCCGCCCCGCTATGGAGCCGCCAGGGCCCCTCTAAGAGAAAGCAATCCCAGTAATAATTATGTTCGCCATCGACAAAGGAAGCAAGACTTTCCATCCGATCGCCATCAGCTGGTCGTAGCGGTAGCGGGGGAAAGTAAAGCGGAACCACATGAACAGATAGACGAAGAATGCGACCTTGAGCGCGAACCAGAGGAGCGGCGGCAACGGGATCAGCACGCCGTTCCAGCCGCCGAAGAACAGGATCACCGTCAGGACCGACACCAAAAGCATGATGACGTATTCGCTGACCATGAAGAAGGCGAAACGGATGCCGCTATATTCGGTATGAAAGCCCGCCCCGAGATCGCCTTCCGCTTCCGCCAGGTCGAAGGGGATACGCTGAGCTTCAGCGAGCCCGGCGACGAAGAAGACGAAGAAGCCGATCGGCTGGTAAACGATGTTCCAGACATCGGCCTGGGCCCGCACGATTTCGAGCAGGCTCATGGATTGCGCCAGCATGACGACGCCGATCACCGCAAAGCCCATCGGGATTTCGTAGCTGATCATCTGCGCGCAGGTCCTGAGGCTGCCGAGGACCGCGTATTTGCTGTTCGCCGCCCAGCCGCCGATGATGACGCCATAGACCTCAAGGCCGATCACCGCGAAGACGAAGAGCAGCGCCACGTTCATGTTGGATACGTAGAGGGTGATTTCGTTGCCGAGCACCGAAACGCTCTCCCCGAAGGGGATCGCGACGAACACGACAAAGGGCGGGGCGAGCGCCAGGATCGGCGCCAGCTTGAACAGGAAGCGGTCGGCCTCGGTGGGGATGTGGTCTTCCTTGGTGAGGAGCTTGATGCCGTCCGCCACCGGCTGCAGCAGTCCGTGCCAGCCCACGCGCATCGGCCCCATTCGCTGCTGGATGTGCCCGGCAATCTTCCGCTCTACCCAGGTCAGTGGCAGGGGCAACAGCAAGAGGATCGCAATCAGCAGCGCGACCTTGAAGACGATCAAGCCAAGGGCAACGACAAGCTCCATGATCCGCAGCTACTTATCCAACAGTTGAAACACGCGACCGGACTTTCCCCTTGACTATACACTAGCCTCGCGTCGTCTGTCTCTGAGCTGGTGGGTGTACTGGCTCTTCGATGGGAGTAATGCGGAGGTCGACCCAACGACATGACGCCGGGGCCGAGGCGGCTGCCCACCCGGAGGAGGCCCGGGACTGGATGGGCGACTTCGACTTGGACCTCCGTACTTGTCCGGTAAATGCATGGAAATGCGGATTCGTTCCGCCTTCCTCCAAGCGGAAATGAACCATTGCCGCCGTCATGAGTTTTCCTGACAGGACTGTCACAAGCCAGGAGGAAAACGGCATGGATTGGAATCGAGTCGAAGGTAACTGGAAACAGGTGAAGGGCAAGATCAAGGAGCAGTGGGGCAAATTGACCGACGATGATCTTGACCAGATCAACGGCAACATGGATCAGCTGGAGGGCAAGATTCAGGAGCGGTACGGCATCGAAAAGGACCGTGTGCATCGGGATCTCGATGATTGGTACAATCGACAAACCTGGAACTGACCCCCAAAACTAGCCCCGCTTCGTGCGGGGTTTTCTTTGCGTCGGAGGAGGCACGTTCCGGTGCTGCACTGCGGTGAGGGCGTGCAGTGCATCCAAAACGCAAACGAGAACCTTGTGCATCACGCGAAGCCCCGAGTTGCATCGCTTCCGCTTTTCAAGCATCCTTGAAAATAAGCAGCTCAGCCAGCTCGCGCGGAGGCGAAAAGTGCCCGATCAGGCCAATGCAGTTGACGCTTTCGTCGGCCAACGTATCCGAATGCGCCGCGAGGGATTGAGAATGGACGAGAAGAATTTCGGCGCGGCGCTCGGTGTGTCGGTAGCGCAAGTCCGAAGCTACGAACAGGGGACAGGCCGCGTGTGCGCGACCCAGTTGCTGACGATGGCGGACGTTCTGCAGGTGCATTTTTCGTTTTTCTTCGAGGATGCGCTGGGGGCGACGGATGGCGGGGTGCCGAAGACGGTTGGAGGGAAAGACGTGAGCACATCGATGGTTTTCCGATCGCGGATCGTCAGGCGGTGGCGTATCATCCGGCCCGGTCTCTGGGGCGGCAGGACCTTGGTTCTATCGGTCGGTTGAGGTGCTCTTGACGGGGGCTGGCTATCACCTCAGGACCTTCGGCGAATTGCGGCTGAGCGATGCGGCCGGCGGCGCTGTCGCGTGTCCCGAGCGCGGCCTGTTGATCCTCGCCTATCTCTCGGCGTCCGGGCAAAAAGTCGTGACCCGCGACAAGCTCGCGACCATGGTCTGGCCGGACAGGGAAAAAAGCGTCGCGTTCAAGAACCTGCGCTCGACCTTATGGCGCATGCAACACCTGGTGACGCCCGCCGGTGCGGTTCTGTCTGCCACGGAGACGGAGGTGGCGTTGGGGCCGATCTCCTGCGATGTCTCCGGCTTCGAGGAGTTAGACGGCTCCGAAGAGAGCTTCCGCAACGGCCTTTCGCTCTGGCGCGATACGTTCCTGTCTTCGGCGGATCTGCCGCCCGGACGCTACGCGGACTGGGCGATGGAAAAGCGACGCAGCTTCACGGAGGTACTGCGGAGCGCACTCATCGATGTGGAACGACGGTCCGCGGACCGGCCGACGTTGCGCGCCGCCTGTGCGCATCTGCTGGAACTCGACCCCTCAGATGGAGCCGTTCGCGAGATCCTCCAGCGCGTAAGCCACGGTCAGTTTCTAAGTATCAGAACTCCGAGCGCAGCAACTTTGCAGCAAGCCGAATTCTCTGAATGGGGGACGCAAGCGGGTGGGTCGGAAACCGTGCGCTTGCCGCGTGTCGCGCTGCTTCCGCCGGCCGCCTTCGGTAGCGATCCGATGCTTCATGCGGTCAGCGTGGCGGTGATCGAGGACATAACGATCGGGCTCTGTTCGCTGAGGTCGATGACGGTCGTCGCACCCTATACCGCCGAGCGCATCCGAGAAGCGGCGGACAAGGCGGCGTTTCTCGAGCGGCACGGCGTCACCTACGCGCTCGATTGCCGCATGTCGGACCAGGGGCTCTTCACGCAGCTCATTTTCCTGCCCACCGACCAGATCGTCTGGGCCGATCGCTTTTCAATCTCGCCCGCGGGCCTCGTCAAGCAGCGGCAGGATATCGCTTACCATGTTGCCCGGGCGGTGACAGAGCAGGTGGAGACGAGACAGGCAGACCACTTCGATTTCGTGACGCATCCGGAGGCTTACTATGCCTATCTCGGGGGATTGCGACATCTTTCCGGACTCGGCCTCCCAGATGTTCGCAGGGCGCGCCGCGATTTCCGCGAGGCATTGAAGTATAGGCAGGACTTTGCACCGGCGCTGAGCGGCATTGCCCGAACCTACGTCAATGAATGGCTTCTAACCGCTCGCGGCGACAATGAGCTCCTTTCGACAGCGGAGCGCCATGTGAAGGACGCCATTGCGAGCAACGATCACCTCCCTGCGGCTCACCGCGAAGCAGGGGTCGTAAAACTCTACCAAGGCGATCTGGACGAAAGCCTTGATTCCCTCGACCGGGCAGAGCAGTTGGGCCCGCACTATGCCGACGTTCTTTACAGCCACGCGGATACGCTGGTCCACGTCGCGCGTCCGGCCGAAGCTCTTGACAAGCTCGGTAAGGCGCTGGCGCTCAATCCACTAGCACCGGATGCCTATCTGTGGAGTGCCGCGGGTGCCAGCTATTTCCTAGGACAGTACGAGGACTGCATCGGTTTCGTTCAAAGGATGAAGGACAAGACGCCGGCTGACAGAATCGTCGCTGCAAGTTGGGCGATGCTTGGCGACCGAAAGAAGGCGCGGCAGCACAGGATGCGGGCTTTGAAGGCAAACCCGTCTTTCGACTTGGACAAATGGTTGGCCGTCGTTCCGATGAAGGAGCAATGGCAGAAAGATCTTTATCGAGAAGGGCTGAAGAAGGCGGGTTTTTAACAGGGGCTTAAGGGGGAAATATGGCCAAAGTCGTTGTGATCGGGATTCCGGGGGAGTCGGGCCTTTGGGTGGCAGATCTTGGAAACCGAACAGTCACGCCGCTTAACTCGGTGACGGGCGATCTAGCGGTCGTGAACGGGTTCCGAAAGCCGGGCGCCGTCATCGCCAAGAATGTCGATCTCGCGGTCGCCGTATCGTCAGTCGATGATGTCTTTGCGGGCCACTTTGACGGCGACCGAACCTGATATCGACGGTTTGGCGAACCCTGGGGATGGCTATTACGACAGGGTATGCACGCCGGACGAAACTTTTCATCGCGTTCGACCCTGTCTCGCCGCCTTCGGCGTGACGAGGGTCGCCCGGCACACGGGGCTCGACAAGATCGGGATCCCGGTCTGGTGCGCCTATACGCCGAACTCGCAGTCGATCGTCGTCGCGCAGGGCAAGGGGCGGACGGATGCGGAGGCGCGTGCATCCGCGGTCATGGAGGCGCTTGAGCGGGCAGTCGCCGGCGAGCCGGACGTCGAGGTGGTCGTGGAGACGCCCGACAATCTGCGTGCCTCCGGCCGGGCTTACGATAGCCTCGGCGCGCTGATCGCGGCGGGGTGGGACGATATCCCCCCGGACGAGGCGATCGAATGGGCCGGCGGCACCGATCTGATCTCCGGCCACGAGGTCCTCGTCCCGCTCGAAGCGGTGCGCCTCGATCGCACGAGGCCTTCGCGTTTCTGGATGTCGTCGGATGGGCTGGCATCGGGCAACACCATGCCGGAGGCAATCCTGCATGGCTTGCTCGAGCGGGTCGAGCGTGACGCGCATGTCTTGTGGCGCGTCTCCGGCGAGGAGGCCCGCCACCGGGCATGCGTGGCCCCGGAGGATCTTGACGACCCGGCCCTCGACGCGCTCATCGGCCGCATCGAGGCGGCGGAGCTCGAGTTGCGGCTTTTCGACATCACCAGCGACACCGGCATTCCGTGCTTGCTGGCGCTGCTCGGCCCGCGCGGCACGGCGACTACCGGAAATCTCCGCTTCGTCGAGGTCACGAGCGGTTGCGGCGCGCATCCGTCCGCCGTCCGGGCTGCGATCCGCGCGGTGACGGAGGCAGCGCAGTCGCGGCTCACCTATATCGGCGGCGCTCGCGACGACGTTTACCCCGAGACCTTCAGCCGGCCCTTGCCGGAGTCGACGCGGCGCGCCTTTCTCGCAACGCCGCGGCCGATGACGACACCGGTCGCCCACACGGTCACGCCTGTCGAGGAATTGCTAAGCTACACGATCTCCTGTGTGAAGAAGGCGGGTGTGCGGTCTGTCATCGCGGTCACGCTCTCTCGTGACGATCTGCCCTTCGCTGTCGTCAAAGTGCTCGTGCCGGACCTTGAGAGTCCCGACGGCGAGCGGGCGCGCCGCTTCGGGTCGCGTGCGCTGTCGAGGGCGATTTCGTCGTGAGGCGGTGCGGCCGCGCCCGGAGCTTCCTGTGCCAAATGGAACTGCAAGAGGCAGGCGAGCGCGCGTAAATTACCCCGGCGCGGATTGGCGAAACTGGCGCGTAACACCACTGAAGGGTGTGCAACGCTCGTGCAACGCGCGCGAACGGGAAATTCCTTTATAGTCCCTTCGCGAGGGTAGTACAGGCTATGGGGGTTCGGATGACTAACTCTATTTCGGCAGCGGCGGACCATGAAGCGGAACTTGCGAGCATTGCCAGAATGCTGGCCCATATCCGCGACAGCGCCCGCGCCTTGGACGCGCAGGCGCTGGAATATTGCATCGACATGGCGCTTCAGGCTGTCACCAGCGAACTGCGCGATCGGCGTGAGTTCGCAGCCGCAGGAGCCGATTTCGCGGGCGGCGTTCGCCTGCTGCAGTGAGCGCGCCGGGCTGTGCTTATAGCGCCGGTCACATTTTCGCGCCCCAATCCTTGTGCTTGTCACAGGGATCCAGCAGCGCCGCCTCCGCAGCGCGGCAGAGTCTTTCAGCCAAAGGCTTACCGGTCGAGTTCCGGATAGACCCTGTCGAGAAAGCCTGGCCGTAGCTTTTCACCGATCATGCAATCCGTTGCCGTCTCGGTCGCAGCGAAGCTGAGCCTAAGGGGAGGCGCCACCCCGCTCACCTCGAGGATCAGCTTCTGACGGATGGCGATTGCGAAATCCTCTGCCTCGTGCACCGGAAGAACGAAGGAGCCGGGCCCGCCGATCACGCATTCCGCATAATACTGATCGAGCGGACCGGTCGACACGGACGGGCGGATCAGGATCGAGAGACCGTTGATGACAATGCCTCGCGCAACCGCGTCGTTGCGGGCAGGGGCGACGGGCGGCCCGGTATTGTTGGGGCCATCGCCGGAAATGTCGATGACGCGGCGCACGCCCGAAAAGGCATTGGTATCGATCAGACTCGTGCCGAAGATGATCGCGTTCGAAATCGAGGTGCCGCGCCGCGTTCCGATCGGCCGGGCCTCGAGCTTGGCCGCGAAGGCTTCGGCATCCTCGGCACCTTCGATCACCTGCCACGTGACGACAGAAGCCTCGTTCACCATGCCCGCCCATTCGAAATAGCCGATGGCAATGCGGCCGAGATATCCCCCCTTTACCGCGTTGATGAAATCCGGATGCCTAAGCGCCTGCACATAGCCGGAACGCTGCACCCGCGCTTCCTCCATGTCCATCGAGCCGGACATGTCGACAGCGAGAACCAGCTCCACATCGACATTCGGGGGCGTGGCGGCCGTCTGCATCGGGCTGCCACTGAGCGCCATGATCAATGCCAGCATGCTCAACATCGCATCCGCCAATCGTCATGATCTACAGTCGGACTTCCGAGCCCGCGTCTCAAAACCGTCGAGCTTCAAAACAGAATGTACCACAGGATTGCAAATCGGCGACTGTCCCGGTCGGCCGCGATCTCAATATTATTTGATTGGCGTCTGAGAGAGGGAAGCGGCTCGAACGGTCACTTTGAAAAAAAGGGGCCAATTCGCATCTTCCAACGCTGTCGCCGGCGCCGCTTGCACCCAATCTGGCCATGATCGTCCAACAGAACCTCGCCATGCTTCATTTCCCGCCGGAGAACATCACCCTCGCCGATCGGCTGCAACGCGCCGCCTTTGAGTATTTCCTTGATTACACCGATGCGCGAACGGGGCTCGTCGCCGACACCTCGCGGGCGGGGTCGCCATCGAGTATCGCGGCCACCGGCTTCGGACTGTCCTGCTATCCGGTCGCCCTCGAGCGCGGTTGGATGCGGCGGGGGGATGCAGGTCACCGCGTACTCACGACCTTGCGCTTTCTTGATGGCAGCCGGCAGGGGAGCGATAGGCTCGCAACGGGATACCGCGGCTTCTACTTTCATTTTCTGGACATGCGAACGGGCGAGCGCGCCTGGAACAGCGAACTCTCGACCATCGACACGGCGCTGCTTCTGGCCGGCGCACTGACGGCCGCGGCCTATTTCTCGGGGCCAGATCCGAACGAAACGGAAATCCGCAGTCTTGCAGCGCGACTATATGAGCGGGCGGATTGGGCCTGGGCGCTCAACCGCGGCGATACTCTGACGATGGGCTGGAGGCCGCCGGGGCGTTTCCTGAAGCACCGTTGGCGCGGCTATAGCGAGGCGCTGCTCCTCTATGTCCTGGCGCTAGGCTCCACTAGCCTACCCATTGCGCCGGAGAACTACGGCGCCTATTCGGTGGCACATGAATGGCTGACGATTGGCGGGATGTCGCACCTGCACGCGGGCGCGTTGTTCATCCACCTCTTTCCCCATGCCTGGATCGACTTCCGAGGCATAGGCGATACGGGAATGCGGGCGGTAAGCAGCGACTATTTCGCGAACAGCTGCCGAGCGATCGCGCTTCAGCGGGCGCATGCGGAAGCGAATCCTCATGGCTTTTCCGGCTATTGCCGCAACCTCTGGGGCTTCAGCGCCTGCCATGCGCCGAAGGGCTGGATGCGGCTGCGTGACGGCCGGCGGCAGAGGCTTCTGGGCTATGCGGCACGAGGCGCTCCGTTCGGCGCCGATGACGGGACCCTGGTCGCTTGGGCTCCGCTTGCCGGACTGCCCTTCGCACCGGACGACTGCCTGGATAGCCTTTCGCATCTGCTCGCGCATTTCCGGCACTGCTTCGCGACGGCCGCCTTCCCGGCGGCTTCAATCCGAGCCTGCCGGGCGCAGGGCGCGAGGGCTGGGTCGACGACAGGATTGTCGGGCTTGACCAGGGGCTGTCCGTCATGATGATCGAGAACTGGAGAAGCGGCCTCATCTGGGAACTGACGCGCAGTATCCCGGTCTTCAGCCGGGGGCTGAAAAGGGCTGGATTCGAAGGGGGCTGGCTGACACCCGGCGCGGCTTGATGGGACGGAGCATGGGGCAGGGGCATCGGCAGCGGGAAAGCAGAGCGGTCATGGAGGCGGCTGCCGCGATCGAATGGCTGGCGGCCTCCATTCCGGAGGTCGCCTGTTCGGTCGCGACCTCTGACGCACATTTCCAATCGCCAGACGCTTTCTGGTCGAAGCCGGCAAACCTCGAGACCTGCCTGGCCTATCAGGACCGTTTCGCGTCCGGCATGGACGATAAGATTCGAGCGGCGCACCTGGTCGCCTTCTACAGCCATCAGCTGAGCCTTGCGGCGGGCGCGATCTATCTTGTGAGCGGCCTTGTTCCGGTGGTCGCGGGCCTGCGGTTCGAAACCTATTTGCGTGCCCGCGACGGGAGGTCGCTTGTGGCCGGCCGCTTTCATTTCCTCGTCGACCTTCCGCGGAGCGAGAGTGAGATCGAGCCGGACGAGCCGACTCGACGCTTTCACGATGCCTTCGTTGCGCATCTGAAGCCGGTGATCGCGCTGCTGAAACGCCGCTGCGGCCTGTCAGCGCGCGCGCAATGGCGGTTGGCCGCGGACAGTCTCGCCGGCGCTTTCCTGGAGATCGGGCGGCGGCGGCAACGGGAGGACAGGGCGACGGGGCAGGCGCTGGCGATCGTCAAAAGGGCCCACTCGCCGCTTGTCTCGCGGCAGCTTCACTACGAAAAGATCGAAGCGGCCTCCGGCAGTGGGGGAGAGCTTCGCTCCAGGACCTACCGGATCCGCGGCGGCTGTTGCCTTTTCTATCGTGCCGAGGGCGGCAGCTTCTGCGACACCTGCGTGCTGCTCGAGCCCGAGCTTCGACGAGAGATGCTGCGGGCCCACCTGCTCGATAGCAAATGAGACCCTTGCCTTCTCCCCGCGTGCTGCCCGCAGGCGGGGAGAGGACAAGCGGCGAAGGCGCGGGGGCCGGTTAGTGCGCCCGGAGAAACCGGTCGTTGATGAAACCGGAGACGATGCCGAGCACCAGCCAGAAGGCGAGCGTCGTCGCAAGCGCGGCGACGGCGAACTCGGCGCCGAGCACAGCCGGCACGTTGCTGGAAATGTCGAGCGGCTGCGGCGCACCATAAAGATGGGGAGCGGCGACTAGGACGAGACCCGCGAGCTTGGCGACGATTTCCGGGCGGAGTGCCAGCAGATAGAGTCCCACGGCCGAGAGTAGCACCGTCGCCCCCCACCAGAGCTGCCGGTCGCCAAGTTCGGCCGCCGGAAAGCCCGGCAGTTCCGGCGGCAGGCCTACGGCCGGAAGCAGGTGCACGGCGAGCCAGCCGAAGGCGCCCCAGAGCGCGCCATTGGCAAGCGTGATCGGGTAGCCGATCATCAGGCTGATGCCTGCAAGCAGCAACGAGAAGCCGGCGCCGGTGACCAGATTGGCGGCAAGCGTGCCGGAAAAGCGGCTCATGCCGAACATGATGCCGCCTTCCTCGTGTTCTTCGCCCTCATGGGCATAGGCGGGGGTGACCGGCGAAAGTGCTGCGAGCATCTCGCCTAACATCTGGGATCCTTTCAGCGACGAATGCTGCTGATGATCCGTGGCCGGCTGCTCGCCGGCGGGCTGCCCGGTTGCAGCCGGCGCTTCGCCCTCGAATTCTTCCGCATGCAGGATAAGCGGCGTGACCCGCAATTCCTGGGCGCCGGTCATGAAGACGCCGGCGATCAGCCCGGCCACGACCGCGGCCAGAAGTGTCTTGACGATCATTGTCGATTTTCCTCAGCGGGCGTGGCCGCCTTGCGGTAAGCCGGCCCGATTCCATCGACGCAAGCCGGCGCTTGAAGGCGCGGGCGCGTGCCAGACGCACGACGCGCGCTCCGAGCACCGGAGGGTCGATTTTTGTATCGTTCGGTGTGGAACGCGGCAGGCGCTCCATGACTTCGCTTAGTGGCAGGGGAAGCCGTAGGAATGGCGCGTGTCGTGTGCCGTGTCGTGCAGCACGGCCGAATTCGCCAGGCCGGCACCGAAAACGAGGAAGCCACCGATCATGAGGGCGATGATGCCCGCGGTCAGACGGTCGCTGAGGGAGAGCGGAATGCTCGAAACTGTAGACGTAGCCATGACAACCTCCGTGATGGCAATGGGATATTCCCCTTGGGCACTATGCCCGTATCGCTTGGCAGGTTTCCTGGCTCGCAGCGTCAGGTGCCCAGGCTAGCCTAGTCACCAAGGATTTGCCTCGCCTTCCCAGAACCGAACCGCCCTCTCGCGGCTGTTCCAGTGGCTTCTTCCGGATTGCTCCGGAACGGCAAATTCACGTTGCTCTACAGTCGCGGGGTCGGCAGTGATTGAGATGCCCAGCTTGGGTCCATCCGTCACATTCCCGTTTACTCCCGAAACACGTTCGCATTCCGGGAACCAACCGATCAGCGATGATTAGGTGTGGCCGACAATGATGTCAATCGCGCCGCGGTGGAAAGTGGAGGAGAGGGTTGCGCGCATTCGCGTTGCAGCGCCACATGGGGAACAACTCCTGATGACTATATCGCATTGGTCGGTTATCTCTTGGGCAGCGCGTGCGGCCGCAGGCCGCACGATCGACCCGGGGTCCGTGCGATGCTTGCCCTTGTTCCTGCCCTGTCCTTTGCCGCCGTCATCGGATCCGGACTTATGGCCGGGCTCTTCTTCGTCTTTTCCGTCTGCATCATGCAGGCGCTGCGGCGATTGCCGGCGGAGCAGGGCGTTGCTGCCATGAACGCGATCAACGTCGTGATTCAGAATCCGTTGTTCTTCGCCGCCTTCATGGGCACGGCGCTGCTCGGCGTGATCCTCATAGCTGCCGCTTTCATCTGGGGCGGGGAGGGGAGCTATCTCCTGCGGCGGGCGGACTCGTCTACCTCGCCGGCACATTCGCGGTGACGATGGTCTTTAACGTTCCGCTCAACAACGCGCTGGCGAATGCCACTTCGGTCGAGGCCGTCACCGAAGTCTGGCAGCAGCGCTACTTGACCGATTGGGTCTGGTGGAACCATGTCCGCACGATCGCTTCGATAGCTTCGCTCGCCCTTTTCACGCTTGGCTTTCAACGCGGCTGAAGCCTAGGAAAGAGGACGATGAAACTGGGGAGGATCCAATGGCCGTCCGACGCATCGTGCCCAATCTTCAAGTATCCGATCCGCAACGCGCGCGCAGTTTCTATACGGATCTGCTTGGCCTCAACGTGGTGATGGATCACGGCTGGCTGGTCACCTTTGCGGCGGAAGGCGGATCGGCAATGCCGCAGGTCAGCTTTGCCATTGATGGCGGATCGGGAACGCCGGTGCCGGCGCTCTCGATCGAGGTGGACGATGTCGACGAAGTCTATCGGCGCGCGAAGGCGGCCGGCATCGAAATCGTCTATGACATCACTGACGAACCCTGGGGTGTGCGACGTTTCTTCGTGCGCGATCCGTTCGGCAACGTAGTCAATATTCTGACGCATTGAGCGGGGGACGGCCCCCGCTCAACGGATCAGACGGTCGTCAGAGCGTTCGCGACGTCGGCGACGAGGTCGTCCGGATGCTCGATGCCGATCGACAGGCGGATAGTCGATTCGAGCACGCCGATCCGGCGCCGCACCTCGATCGGCACGCCCGAATGAGTCATCGCCGCCGGGTGGCTCGCAAGCGATTCCGTGCCCCCGAGGCTGACGGCGAGCTTGAAGATCTGCAGGGCGTTCAAGAAACGGAAGGCTGCCTCCTGGCCGCCGGCGATGTCGAAGGAGAAGGTCGAGCCGGCGCCGGTGCATTGCGCGGCAAAGGTCCGCCCGACCGGCGAGGCTTCGTCGTGGAAGGGCAGATAGTGGATCCCTTCGACCTTCGGGTGGTCGCGCAGGAACTCGGCGACGATCCGGGCATTCTCGTTCGCCTTCTCCATCCGGACCGACAGCGTTTCGAGCGACCGGCCGAGCATCCAGCAGGAATGCGGGTCGAGCTGCGTGCCGATCGAGCCGCGCAGCGCCTTCACCTGTTTGATCAGCGCCTTCGAGCCGAGCACGGCGCCGGCGATCAGGTCGGAGTGGCCGCCGACATACTTGGTGAGCGAATAGAGCGACAGGTCCGCGCCGTGGTCGATCGGGTGCTGGAAGACCGGGCCGAGCAGGGTGTTGTCGCAGGCGACGATCGGCCTTTGCCCCTGTCTTTCGCCGATCTTTTCGGCAATGCGGCGGATCATCGCGACGTCGACGAGGCTGTTGGTGGGATTGGCCGGCGTTTCGACGAGGACCGCGGCGACCCGGCCCCTGCTCATGGCCTCCTCGGCGGCGGCGCTGACGGCCGCTTCATCGACGCCGTCGGCAAAGCCGACTGCGTGGATGCCGAGATTGAGAAAGGTCTTGGCGAGCAGCGTCTCGGTGCCGCCGTATAGCGGCTGTGAATGCAGGATTGCGTCGCCGGGCCGCACGAAGGCAAGCAGGGTCGTGGCGATTGCCGACATGCCGGAGGAGAAGAGCGCGCCGGCCTCGGCGCGTTCGTATATGGCAAGCCGATCCTCGACGATCTCGCTGTTCGGGTGATTGAAACGGGAATAGACGAGCCCGGCACCGACGCCCGCCGGCGGTTCGCGCCGTCCCGAGACGAAATCGAAGAAGTCGCGGCCTTCCTCGGCGGAGTGGAACACGAAGGTGGAAGTCAGGAACACCGGGGGCTTGACGGCGCCTTCCGAGAGCTCGGGATCGTAACCGTAGTTCAGCATCAGCGTCTCGGGATGCAGTTTGTGGTTGCCGATATGGGTCTTCGACGGATGCGGCGCGGTCATGGTTTCTCTCCCTGGGCGCTAGCGGACTCCACTATCCGCCAATTTATATCAAACGGCCGGGCTGATCCTTGCTATTTGCGATCACTTCGTTTTGATGAGCGCAAGTTTTTGCCGAGGTTACAGCAAGATGACGCAGAAAATTGCCGACGAGATGGATCGCCGCATCCTGAAGGAACTGGTCGCCGATGCCCGGATGACCAACAACGAACTGGCCGAGCGCGTCGGCCTTTCTGCGTCTCCCTGCCTCAGGCGGATCAGGCGTCTGGAGGAAACCGGCGTCATCCGCGGCTATACGGCGCTCGTCGATCCGGTCATCGAAGGCTGGACGATGACGGCGATCGCCACGGTCCGCCTCAGCCGCCAGCACGAGGACGAGATCGTCATGTTCGAAGAGGCGATCCGCGACTGGGACGAGGTGCTCGAATGCCACCTCGTCACCGGCTCGCGCGACTACGTGCTGAAGGTGATGAGTTCCGGCCTCGATCACTATGAGCGCTTCATCAAGGAGAAGATCGCCCGGCTGAAATGCGTCGCCTCGATCGAGACGAGCTTCGTGATGAACACGATCAAGGAAAGGAGGATCTAGCGCGTGACTGCCGCTCATCGTCGGGTTGTGCCGATTGACTGTGCGGGAGCGGAAGGCGACATTGCCGCAATGCGTCGCTTGGCTATCGGGCGACAAAGTGACAATGCCGCAGCGTGGAGGCCCGCCATGGAACACCTTCAACAGACGGACCTGTCGACGGCGACGCGGCCTGCCCCGCGCTATCTGGCAAACCTCTTGCGGTCCTTTTCGACGAGCGGCCTGCTTGTCGGCGTGATCTTTTTCGCGGTCTCGTTGACCCCGAGCCTCATTCCTCATCCCTATCTGATTCAGGCGGTGATTTCCGGCGCTTCGCTCGCCGCCGGCTACGCAATCGGGACATTCCTGCGCTGGCTCTGGTCCTTTTTCGAACTGCCCGAGCCAACGACGCGGCGGGCGCGCACGCTGAAGATCGCTGCCGCCATCGTTTGCATAGCGGCAGCTGCCGTGTTTCTCTGGCAGGCAGCCGGGTGGCAAAATACCGTCCGTGGCATCATGGGGCTTGAGCCCATCGAAAGCGCCGAGCCCATCAAACTCGGCCTCATAGCCTCCATGGTGTTCGCCGCTCTCATCTTCCTGGCACGGCTCTTCCGGTTCACCTTCAGCGTTCTTTCTCGCTGGCTGCAAGTTTTCCTGACGCGACCGATCGCCAACGCCCTTGGTGGGCTGGTCGCCCTCGCGCTCTTTTGGTCGCTGGCAAATGGCGTGATCTTCAAGTTCGCGCTTCGTGCCGCCGACAGTTCGTTCCAGCAGCTCGATGCGCTGATCGATCCCGACGTCGCGCCCCCGACCGATCCCGCCAAGACCGGCAGCGACGCGTCGCTGGTGCGCTGGGACGAGCTTGGGCGGCAGGGGCGGCAGTTTGTCGCCTCGGGGCCGACAGGCGCCCAGATCGGCGACTTCTACGACGGCGCGGCGTCAAACCCCGTGCGCGTCTATGTCGGGCTGAACTCCGCCGACACGGCGCCGGAAAGAGCGAAGCTGGCTTTGGAAGAACTGAAGCGCGCCGGAGGCTTCGAGCGCAAGTCGCTGATCGTCGTCGTTCCGACGGGCACCGGCTGGATCGATCCGGCAGCGCTCGATCCGCTCGAATATCTGCTGCATGGTGACGTTGCGAGCGTCGCGGTGCAATATTCCTACCTCACGAGTTGGCTGTCGCTGCTCGTCGAGCCGGGCTATGGCGCCGATGCGGCGAACGCGCTCTTCGACGAGGTCTACCGCTACTGGACCACGCTGCCGAAGGACCGGCGCCCCAAGCTCTATCTGCATGGATTGAGTCTCGGGGCAATGAATTCACAAGGGTCTGTCGATCTCTTCGATGTTATCAGCGACCCGTTCCAGGGTGCGCTCTGGAGCGGCCCGCCCTTTCAGAGCGGGCTGTGGCGCTCGGTAACGGCGGACCGCGTCGCCGGTTCGCCCGCCTGGCTTCCGCGCTACCGGGACAGTTCCATCATCCGCTTCACCAACCAGGAGAACGCACTCGGTATTCCCGGCGCGCAATGGGGCGCGATGCGGATCGTCTATCTGCAATATGCCAGCGACCCGGTGACCTTCTTCGATCCGCACGCCTTCTATCGCGAGCCGGACTGGATGAAGGCGCCGCGCGGGCCCGATGTTTCTCCGGCCTTGAATTGGTTTCCCGTCGTCACCGGCCTGCAGCTCCTCGCCGACATGGCTTTGGCCACGACCTCGCCGATCGGTTACGGCCACGTCTACGCGCCGGAACATTATATCGACGCCTGGGTGGCGGTGACCGATCCGCAAGGGGTGACGGGGGAGGATGTCGCGCGGCTGAAGGCGGAGTTCAAGGGCAGGTTCTGATCTGCATTACGGCGTCGCCGAATTGGCGAGCAGCCCTTCCATCGCGCCGATGATCTTGCGGTGCTGGTGCGCGTGGCGGGTGCGAAGGCTCGTTGCGGCGTAGATGGCCTGCGGGATGACCGGCGCATCGGCGACCACGACCGCGGCCCCGTCGTTGGAAAGCCGCTCGGCTGTGGCGATTGTCAGATAGGCGGCGCCCCCGAGAGTGCGCAGCAGCCCGGTGATCGCCATGCTCTGCCCGGCGGCGAGCGAGGCAGCCGAGAGGTGCGGCAGCGCCAGCCGATGGGCGCGGTCGAAGGCGGGCGAATAGCTGGAGCGGATATAGGTCTCGGGCTTCACGCCGGCCAAGTCGCCGGCCTCGGTGCTGACCAGCACGTAATGCAGTTCGCCGATCCGTTCGTAATGAAGGTCAGGCAAATAATGCGGTGTAAAGAGAAGCGCCAGGTCGAGTTCCCCGGCGGCAAGATCGCGATTCATCTGGTTCGAGTAATCCGCCTCCATATAGATTTCCGTTGCAGGCAATTCGCGCCGGATGGCCGCCACCCATTGGCCGGCAAATGCTTCCGCGAGATCGTGCTGGATGCCGAGCCGCATCGAGCGCTCCAAGGCGCCGGCGCTCGCGACTGCGCGCGTTGCCTCATGCCATTGATTCTGCAGGGCCTTCGCATAGTCGAGAAAGCGCAGGCCCGAGGCGGTCGGGACCGTGCCGCCCTTGTTGCGGGTAAAGAGCTTGCGGCTGAACTGGGCCTCGAGCGCCTTGATGCGGTGGGAAACCGTCGACTGGGTGATGTTCAGCCGCTCGGCGGTGCGGTTGAAATTCCGCGTCTCCATCAGATCCAGAAAGGTTTCGATCAGATCGACTTGCATCTTGGGGCTGCTCCTCACGCATGCTGCAATCAATCTAATCGAAAATGTCAATTAATAAAGCCGATTCTCCCTGCTTGATGGCCTCGGACTCCTCGTCAAATATCCGGTCAAAAGAGGGAATTACGCATGTCGAATTTGCCGTCTCACGCGCGTGTCGTCATTATAGGCGGAGGAGCGGTCGGCGCGTCCTCGCTTTACCATCTTGCCAGGGCCGGCTGGACCGATTGCGTGCTGCTGGAGAAGAACGAGCTCACCGCCGGCTCGACCTGGCATGCGGCCGGAAATGTTCCGACCTTCTCCTCCTCCTGGTCGATCATGAACATGCAGCGCTATTCGGCGTCGCTCTATCGCGAGCTTGGGCAGCTGATCGACTACCCGATGAACTACCACGTCACCGGGTCGATCCGTCTCGGTCATTCGAAGGAGCGGTTGCAGGAATTCAAGCGCGTCGTCGGCATGGGCCGCTACCAGGGCATGGACCTCGACATCCTGACGCCCGACGAGATGCGCCGCCGCTATCCCTTCCTCGAGACGCACCAATTGACGGGGGCGCTCTACGATCCCTATGACGGTGATATCGACCCGGCGCAGCTTACCCAGGCGCTGGCCAAGGGTGCGCGCGACATGGGCGCGAAAATCATCCGCTTCTGTCCGGCGACGGCGGCACGGCGCGAGAGCGACGAATGGGTGATCACCACGCCGCAAGGAGAAATCCGCTGCGAATATGTGGTGAACGCTGCCGGCTACTACGCGCGCGAGGTCGGCAAAATGTTCGGCCGCGACGTGCCTATGATGGTGATGAGCCATCAGTACATCCTCTTCGACGAGATCCCGGAACTTGCCGCCTGGTCGAAGGAGGCCGGGCGCAAGCTGCCGCTGCTCCGCGACGTCGACTCCTCCTACTATCTCCGGCAGGAGAAATTCGGCATGAATCTAGGGCCTTACGAGCGGAATTGCCGTGCCCACTGGACGGCGCCCGACGATCCGATGCCGGAGGATTTTTCCTTCCAGCTCTTCCCGAACGATCTGGAAAGGTTGGAATGGTATCTGAACGATGCGGTCGAGCGAGTGCCGATCCTCGGGACCGCCGGGCTTTCCCGGGTGATCAACGGACCGATCCCCTATGCGCCGGACGGAAATCCGCTGATCGGGCCGATGCCGGGCGTGCCGAACGCCTTCGAGGCCTGCGTCTTCACTTTCGGCATCTGCCAGGCGGGCGGCGCCGGCAAGGTGCTGGCCGAATGGGTGACGGAGGGCCAGACGGAATGGGACATGTGGTCCTGCGATCCGCGGCGCTACACCGACTATACCGATCAAGACTATTGCATCGCCAAGGGCAAGGAGATCTACGGCCATGAATACGCGATGCATTTCCCCAAACACTACTGGCCGGCCGGGCGTAACAAGAAGCTGTCGCCTATCCACGACCGCATCGCCGCGCTTGGCGCGCAGTTCAAGCCCTATAACGGCTGGGAGCGGGCCATGTGGTACGCGAAGCCCGGCGACGATATCTCCGACGCGGCGACGCAGACCTGGGGCCGCGAGGGCCCCTGGGCGAAGCGCATCGAGGAGGAGTGTTTGGCGGTGCGCGATGCTGCGGGTATTCTCGACCTGCCGGGTTTCTCGCGCTTTCGGCTGAAAGGTGAGGGTGCCCGCAAGTGGCTGTCCGAGCTCATCACCGGCCGCGTGCCGAAACCGGGGCGCATCGGCCTTGCCTATTTCGCCGATGAGAAGGGCCGCATCATCACGGAAATGTCGGTGATGGCGATCGAGGAGGATTTCTTCTTTCTGATCACCGCGGCGACGGCGCAGTGGCATGATTTCGAGTGGCTGCAGAAGCACCGTTCGGCCGATGCCGCCTTCGCGCTTGACGATGTGACCGCGAATTTCTCCTGCCAGATCCTCACCGGTCCGAAATCGCGCGACATCCTTGCCGAGGTTTCCGGTGCCGACCTTTCGAAGGGATGGCTGACGCATCAGACGGCTGAGATCGCCGGGCGCTATTGCCAACTCGTGCGAGTCTCCTTTGCCGGCGAGCTCGGCTGGGAAATCCACACCAAGGTCGAGGACACCGCAGCGATCTTCAATGCCGTCTGGGAGGCCGGCCAGAAACACGGCCTCAAGCCCTTCGGCATGGAGGCGCTCGACAGCCTACGCATCGAAAAGGGCTACCGCGCCTGGAAGGGCGACCTTTCGACCGACTACACCGTCCTTCAGGGCGGGCTCGAACGCTTCGTCGACTGGTCGAAGCCGAGCTTCAAGGGCAAGGCGGCGCTCGAGCGCGAGAAGCAGCGGGGTGCCACAAAGCGCTTCGTCACGCTGACGGTCGAGGCCGGCGAGTGCGATGCGCCCTATATGTCGACGCTCTGGTCGGGCGGCGAAGTGGTCGGCGAGACCACTTCCGGAAATTGGGGCTATCGCGTCAGCAAATCGATCGCGCTCGGCATGCTGCGTGCCGATCTAGCCGCGCCCGGCCAGGAAATCGAGGTCGAGATTTTCGGAGAGCGTTTCAAGGCAATCGTTCAGCCGGATCAGCCGCTCTGGGATCCCTCGAATGAAAGACTGAAAGCATGACGAAGCCCATCCCTGAAAAGGCCCGCGTGGTCATCATCGGCGGTGGCGTTTCCGGCTGTTCGGTCGCCTATCACCTGTCGAAGCTCGGCTGGACGGACGTCGTGCTGCTCGAGCGCAAGCAGCTGACCTCGGGCACAACCTGGCACGCAGCCGGGCTGATCGGCCAGCTTCGCGCCTCGCAAAACATGACGCGGCTCGCGAAATATTCGGCCGACCTTTACGTCAAGCTGGAGGCAGAAACGGGCATCGCCACCGGCATGCGCCAGAACGGCTCTATCACCGTGGCGCTCACCGATGAGCGCAAGGAAGAAATCTACCGCCAGGCTTCGCTCGCCCGCGCCTTCGACGTCGATGTTCGCGAGATCACGTCCAGAGAGGTGAAGGAGATGTATCCTCACCTCAACGTTTCCGACGTCAAGGCGGCGGTGCACCTTCCGCTCGACGGGCAGTGCGACCCGGCCAATATCGCCATGGCGCTGGCCAAAGGCGCGCGGCAGCACGGCGCGACGATCATCGAAGGCGTGAAGGTCACGTCGGTGACGACGAAGGATGGCCGTGTGACCGGCGTCACCTGCGAGCAGAACGGCGAGAGCTTCACGATCGAGACGGAAACTGTCGTCAACTGCGGCGGAATGTGGGGCAGGGAACTGGCCCGCCAATTGGGCGTCACCGTTCCGCTGCACGCCTGCGAGCATTTCTACATCGTCACCGAGGCCATTCCGGGCCTCGCTCGCCTGCCGGTCCTGCGCGTCCCGGACGAGTGCACCTATTACAAGGAGGACGCCGGCAAGATGCTGGTCGGTGCCTTCGAGCTCAAGGCAAAGCCCTGGGGCATGGACGGCATCCGCGAGGACTTCTGCTTCGACCAGTTGCCGGAGGATTTCGACCATTTTGCCCCTATCCTCGAAATGGCCGTCAACCGGATGCCGATGCTGGAGACCGCGGGCATTCACACCTTCTTCAACGGTCCGGAGAGCTTTACGCCCGACGACCGCTACTATCTCGGCGAGGCGCCGGAGCTCAAAGGCTATTGGGTGGCCGCGGGCTACAACTCGATCGGCATCGTTTCGTCCGGCGGCGCCGGCATGGCGCTGGCGCAATGGATGAACGACGGCGAGCCGCCCTTTGATCTCTGGGAGGTCGATATCCGCCGCGCCCAGCCATTCCAGAAAAACCGCGCCTATCTCAAGGAGCGGGTGTCGGAGACGCTCGGGCTGCTCTATGCCGATCACTTCCCCTATCGGCAGATGGCGACGGCGCGCGGTGTCCGCCGCTCGCCGCTGCACGAGCATCTGAAGGCGCGCGGCGCCGTCTTCGGCGAGGTTGCCGGATGGGAGCGCGCCAATTGGTTTGCGAAAGACGGCCAGGAGCGCGAGTATCGCTATTCCTGGAAACGGCAGAACTGGTTCGATAACCAGCGGGCCGAGCATCTCGCCGTCCGCAATGGAGTCGGTCTCTTCGACATGACGTCGTTCGGCAAGATCCGGGTGGAGGGCCGTGATGCGCTTTCGTTCCTGCAGCGCCTCTGCGCCAATGAGCTGAATGTCGAAGCCGGTCGCATCATCTACACGCAGATGCTCAACGCCCGCGGCGGCATCGAGAGCGACCTGACCGTCACCCGGCTTTCGGAAACCGCCTTCCTGCTCGTCGTACCGGGCTCGACGCTGCAGCGCGATCTCGCCTGGCTGCGCAGGCATCTTCGCGACGAGTTCGTGGTTATTACCGATGTGACGGCTGCCGAATGCGTGCTCTGTATCATGGGGCCGAAAGCGCGCGAACTGATGCAGAAGGTGAGCCCGAACGATTTCTCCAATCAGGCGCATCCTTTCGGAACGGCGCGCGAGATCGAGATCGGCATGGGCCTCGCCCGCGCCCACCGCGTCACCTATGTCGGCGAGCTTGGCTGGGAGCTCTACGTGTCGACCGATCAGGCGGCCCATGCCTTCGAGGCGTTGGAGGCCGCGGGGCAAGATGTCGGCCTTAAGCTCTGTGGCCTTCACACGCTCGACAGCTGCCGCATCGAGAAGGCGTTCCGTCATTTCGGCCATGACATCACCGACGAGGATCATGTGCTCGAAGCCGGTCTCGGCTTTGCCGTGAAGGCCGACAAGGGCGAATTCATCGGCCGTGAGGCGGTGCTCGCCAAGCAGGAGAAGGGCCTATCCCGCCGGCTGGTGCAATTCCGGCTCGCCGATCCGGAGCCGCTTCTCTTCCACAACGAAGCGATCGTTCGCGATGGCGAGATTGCCGGGACGATCACGTCCGGCAATTACGGCCACCACCTCGGCGGCGCGGTCGGCCTTGGTTACGTGCCCTGCAGCGGCGAGAGCGCCGCGGATGTGCTGGCGTCCAATTACGAGATCGAGATCGCTGGAACGCGGGTGAAAGCCGAGGCGTCGCTGAAGCCGATGTACGATCCGAAGGCGGAGCGGGTGCGGATGTAAGCGGCTTACTGCTAGATCAGGCGAAAAAGGATGGCCCCTCATCCGCCTGCCGGCACCTTCTCCCCGTCGTGACGGGGAGAAGGGACAAGCCGCGACGCCTCACCCTGACCCTCTCCCCGCGTGCGGGGAGAGGGTCAGGGTGAGGCGCAACGAGTAAGACGACGAACGCCATTGGGAGATGATGATGGCTGACGAATGCGCAGTTGCGGTTTCGAGACGGTCCGGCGGACGGGCGGCGCGTGTGGCGCTGCGCTCGTCACCGCTTGCGGAAAACATCCGACCGGTGCGCCCGGGTCTTTCCGGCGGCCAGTACAAACCGCTGACCGAGGCGGGTGTGAAGCGCATTCATGAGGCGGCGCTCGATGCGCTGGAGCAGATCGGCCTGGCCAATGCGCCGAAATCCGGCATCGAGATCATGACCGGCGCCGGCGCCATTCTCGGCGACGACGGGCGCATCCGCTTCCCGCGTGCGCTGGTCGAGGACATGCTGGCGATTGCCGCGCGTGACATTACGCTATACGCCCGCGATCCGAAGCAGGATCTCGAGCTCACCGGCACGCGTGTCTATTACGGCACGGCCGGGGCGGCGGTGCACGTTGTCGATGTCGAAAAGCGCGAATATCGCGAGTCGACCACCAAGGACCTCTTGAACGCCGCCCAACTCGTCCATCATCTCGACAATGTGCACTTCTTCCAGCGCGCCATGGTCTGCCGGGACATTCCCGACAATTTCCTGATGGACATCAACACGCTCTATGCCTGCTGCGCCGGCACCACCAAGCATGTCGGTACCAGCTTTTCCGATCCGTCGCATGTGGAGGGCTGCTTCGATCTGATCCACATGATCGCCGGCGGAGAGGACAAGTGGCGCGCGCGGCCCTTCGTCTCGAATTCCAACTGCTTCGTCGTGCCGCCGATGAAATTTGCGGAAGAGAGCTGCACCACGATGGAGAAGTGCATCCGCGGCGGCATGCCCATCCTACTGCTTTCGGCCGGGCAGGCGGGGGCAACCGCGCCGGCACCGCTCGCAACCGCGATCGTCCAGGCGGTCGCCGAATGCCTGGCGGGCGTCGTCTATGTCAATGCAATGTCGCCCGGTCATCCGGCCGTCTTCGGAACCTGGCCGTTCGTTTCAGACTTGAGAACGGGTGCGATGTCCGGCGGCTCCGGCGAGCAGGCGCTGCTGACGGCCGGCTGCGCCCAGATGCACCAGTTCTATCGCTTGCCGGGCGGCGCCGCCGCCGGCATTGCGGATGCGAAACTTCCCGACATGCAGGCTGGCTGGGAACAGGCGATCTCCAACGTCATGGCGGGGCTCTCGGGCCTCAATATGGTCTATGAAGCGGTCGGCATGCATGCTTCGCTGCTCGGCTTCTGCCTGGAATCGCTGGTCCTCGGCGACGATCTGCTCGGCCAGGTGCAGCGCTGCATCCGCGGCATAGATGTGACCGAGGATTCCGTCTCGCTCGACACCATGCGTTCCGTCTGCCTCGACGGCCCAGGCCACTATCTCGGTCATTCCCAGACGCTGGGGCTGATGCAGACGGAGTACATCTATCCGGCGGTGGCCGACCGAACGAGCCCGAAGGAATGGGTGGAGATCGGCCGACCGGATCTCGTCGCCCGCGCCATCGAGAGGAAGAATCGCATTCTCGGCGAGGCCGCGCCGTCCGTCATTGCGCCCGAAATTGACCGTGCCATCCGCGAAAAATTCAGGATCTCTTGCTGAAGAAGGCTCAGCCGCGCCGGTCGAAGTGCGTCCTGAGCGTCACATGTGTCTGGACGGTTGCGACACCCGGAATGATGGCGATCCGCCGCCGGATCATGTCGAGGTCATCGTTCGAATCGCATTCGACGAGCAGCATCAGGTCCGTCGCGCCGGCAAGTGACCAGCAACTGACGACGTGCGGCATGCCCGAAAGGTGCGGCACGACATGGTCGCAATTCTTACCGGGATGGAAGGCGACGGCAACAAGTGCGCGCACCATCGGGGCCTTCTGCTCTGCGCCGAGCCGGATCGTATAGGCGGCGATGGCGCCCCTGGTTTCAAGCCGGCGCAGCCGTTCCTGCGTCGCACTGCGCGAAAGGCCGGCATGACGGGCAAGCGCCACCAGGCTCTGGCGAGAATCCTTGTGCAATGCCGCAAGCAGCAGGCGATCCTTCTCATCAAGTTCGGTCAATTCGTCGTCCTCGGCCGCCTGTGCCGGACAAATGTCCGGCGGGACGGCATCATGCCCAATGAAACCGGACGATAAGGCAGTTAGCGTCTCCGGACAACGAAGGAGCCGATCTCATGAACAGCTTGAAACTGCAGGAAAATGCCGTCCTGATCCCGATCGACATGCAGCGCGCCTTTGATGCGGCGCCCTGGCCGCCGCGCTGGAATGGACGCGTCGATGAAAACGGGCTGACAGTTCTCGCCGCCTGGCGCGCGGCGAAGCGGCCGATCATTCATGTGCGGCACGACAGCATCAAGGAAGGCTCGACGTTGCATCCAGAGCAGCCGGGCAACGCCTTTCGCCCAGGCTTCGGCCCGATGGGAGGGGAAAGCCTCGTCACCAAGAGCGTCAACGCGGCCTTCATCGGCACGGATCTCGATCTGAGGCTCAGGCGCCTTGGAGCCGATACCGTCGTGATGTTCGGCATCTCGACCGACATGTGTGTCTCGACCTCGGTGCGGGTCGCTGCCAATCTCGGCTATCGCGTGTTCCTCGTCGAAGACGCTTGCGATTGTTTCGATGTGGCGGATGGCGCGGGCGGCGTGATTGCGGCGCGGGAAATTCACCGTGCGCATGTGGCGACACTCAGGGCCGAGTTTGCCGACGTCGTGACGACTGGCGAATTGCTGAGCGCGCTCGGAGCTATAAAGGCGGCGTGATCATCGCGCCGTAGCACTCTTCGCCTCCACAATCCGATAGCTCCATCTGGGTGCCTTTGGGATCTCGTCCGGGCGGAAGGGAAAGGTGAGAAACGTCTCGAAGGGGCGGGTCTCGCCGCCGGGCACGCGCACCAGCACCAGCGCCGTGTCGTCGCCGATCCGCCTGCAGGCGCCTGCCGAGCAATCCTCGAGCGTGACCGTCAGGCGGAAATATTCCAGCGTGATTGCCGAGGTGTTTCTGGCCGTCCCATGCAGTCGATAGCTGCGCTTCGACTGGTTTCGCTCGAAGGCGAGGTTCTCGAGGACGATGTCTGAAGGAACGATCCCGGCCGGGGGCGGGAAGGGGGCGGGTGCAGCCGGTTCGGGTGTGCTTTCACTCAGCCAGATCAGAAAGGCGGCAGCAAGCCCCACGGCGACCGCAATGGAGAGGACGGGCTCTACCCAACTCCGAAAGCGGCCATAGCGGGCCGCGAGATACACGATCACCAGGCCCAGGAGTAACGCAATCACCCACAGCATAAAGACCCTCCTACAGCGGCGGCCGTCCACCAGGACGCGCAAGGGGTCGCTGTAGCGCTTTGAATTACTGCATGTTTTTTCCGCTAAATCGAATCCGATTTACATGCTGTTCGAGCAAAGCTGGCATTGCCGCCCCGACCGAGCGGGGGAATCGCTACGACGCGCCTGCGTTCGTTCATTTCTTCAGGCTGATCCAGTAGGCCCCGTCGAAGGGAACCGCCGCAAAGCGCATCTTTTCGTTGCACCAGGCATGCGGACCGGCAAAGGCCGCCGACAGGCCCTTCGCCCCCGCGGCCTCCGGCATGCTGATGGAGCTGCCCGTCGTCACGGCGTCACCCGTCGTGGCGCCGAGAGCTTATCCATTGGGCGCTCGATGTCGCGCTTGTAGAAGCAGCGGTGGTTGGCTTGGCTGGGCATTGCAACTGCAGCCTTCTGGACAGTGAGCTTGTAAGATGAGCTATTCACTCCTGATTATTGCGCGCGCAACAGGATTTTGTGAGAAATCTCATGTTTTTGCGCTTGTGGGAAATGTGCAACAACACGCTGCGCGGGTGGCAAAGACGCTACCGCAGGGTACGGGCAATTAGCCGATCGGAACGAAAACGCCCGCCGCCGGAGAGTGGCGACGGGCGGCGAGCATTTTCATTTGGTCTTGCTTGCCTACGACACGGGTGACAAGCGGCCTTATCCGTGGTTGATCATGATATGCCGAACGGCGGTGTAGTCCTCCAGCGCGTAGACCGACATGTCCTTGCCATAGCCTGACTGCTTGACGCCTCCATGCGGCATCTCGTTGGTCAGCATGAAATGCGTGTTGATCCAGGTGCAGCCATATTGCAGGCGGGAGGCGGCCCTCATCGCCTTGCTGATATCCTTCGTCCAGACGGAGGAGGCGAGGCCGTAATCGCTGTCGTTTGCCCAGGCGACGACATCGTCCGTGCCGGAGAAACGGGTGACCGACACGACCGGACCAAAAACCTCGCGGCGAACGATCTCGTCCTCCTGGGTGGCACCGGCGACGACCGTCGGCTGAAAGAAGAAACCGTCGTCGCTGCCCGTGCGGCCGCCGGTGGTGATCTCGATATGCTTCTGGTCTGATGCCCGCTCGACGAAGCTCGCGACGCGATCGCGTTGCCGCTTGGAGATCAGCGGTCCGATCTCGTTCTCGGTATCGTCGGCAAGGTTGTAGCGGATGGTCGACACGGCAGATGTCAGATCGGCGACGAGCTTGTCGTAGATACCGGCCTCCGCATAGATGCGGCAGGCGGCGGTGCAGTCCTGGCCGGCATTGTAATAGCCGAAGGTGCGGATGCCGTTCACGACCGCTTCCAGATCGGCGTCGTCATAGACGATGACCGGCGCCTTGCCGCCGAGTTCGAGATGGGTGCGCTTGACCGTCTTGGCGGCGGCGGTGAGCACCTTCTTGCCGGTGGCGATATCGCCGGTGATCGACACCATCGAGATCTTGGGATGGTTGATCAGCGCATTGCCGACCGTCTCGCCGCGGCCAGCGATGACATTGACGACACCCTCGGGAAGAATATCGGCCAGCAGCCGCGCAAGCTTCAGCGCCGTCAGCGGCGTCTGTTCCGACGGCTTGAAGACGACGGTGTTGCCACCGCCGATTGCCGGCGCCAACTTCCAGGCCATCATCATCAGCGGATAATTCCAGGGGGCGATCGAGCCGACGATGCCGATTGGGTCGCGGCGGATCATCGAGGTATGGCCCGGAAGATATTCACCCGCCGTGGGCGCGTGCAGGTTGCGAACCGCGCCCGCGAAGAATCGCCAGCAATCGATGATCGCCGGTAGTTCGTCATTCTTCACCGCGTTGATCGGCTTGCCGCAGTTCAAGGCTTCGAGTGCTGCGAAGTCGTCGGCGTTCCTCTCGATCGCGTCGGCGATCTTCAGCAGATGGTTCGAGCGTTCCGCAGGCGTCGTCTGCGACCAGGTAACGAAGGCGCGTTCGGCCGCGTCGACGGCGGCGTCGATCTGCGCATGGGAGGCTTCGGCGAGGTCGATGATCCTGGCGCCCGTCCGCGGGTTCAGGATGTGCTCCTCGGCCTCGGTCCCGGCTTCGAAACGAGATCCGATCAGGAGTTGGGTGTCCATGTCTGTTCTCCCTTTATGTTCGATATTATTTGCCGGCGCCGGCGATCTGGTCGCCGTCGCGGGTGAGGTAATAGGCGCCGAGGATCGGCAGGAAGGTGACGATGACGACGATCATCGCGACGACGTTGGTCACCGGCCGCTGGCGCGGGCGGATCAGCTCTTCGAGCATCCAGATCGGCAGGGTTGATTGCTGGCCGGCGGTGAAGGTCGTCACGATCACCTCGTCGAAGGAAAGCGCGAAGGCGAGCATGCCGCCGGCAAGCAGCGCCGTGCCGATGTTCGGCAGGATCACGTAGCGGAACGTCTGGAAGCCGTCGGCGCCGAGATCCATCGAGGCCTCGATCAGCGAGCCGGAAATCCGCCGGAAGCGGGCGATCGCGTTGTTGTAAACGACGACGATGCAGAAGGTGGCGTGGCCGAGCACGATCGTCCAGAACGAGAACGGGATGTCCGCGATCGAGAAGGCCGAGCGCAGCGCAATGCCGGTGATGATGCCGGGAAGCGCGATCGGCAGGATGACCAGCAGCGACACGGTTTCGCGGCCGAAGAAGCGCGTCTGGCTGACCGCGGCGGCGCAAAGGGTGCCGAGGACGAGTGCCGCGGCGGTGGCGACCGCGGCGACCTTGACGGAGAGGGTGAGAGCCGCCCAGACATCCGGCCGGTTCCAGGCGACGGCAAACCATTGCGTCGTCAGCCCCGGCGGCGGGAACTGATAGGTCTTTTCTTCCGTCGTGAAGGCATAGAGGAAGATCAGCAGGATCGGCAGGTGCATGAAGGCAAGGCCGGCGGCTGCGGCAATCTTCAGGCCAAGGGGCGCGCGATTCATCTTCTCAGAGCGCATCGAAGGCCCCCATGCGTCTGGCCATCCAGAGATAGGCGCCCATGATGACGATCGGCACGACCGTGAAGGCGGCGGCGAGGGGGATGTTGCCGGCCGTGCCCTGCTGGGCGTAGACCGCCTGGCCGATGAAGAGCCGCGACGAACCGACGATCTGCGGGATGATGTAGTCGCCGAGAGTCAGCGAGAAGGTGAAGATGGAGCCGGCGACGATGCCTGGCAGTGCCAGCGGAAAGAGCACATGGCGGAAAGTCTGCGCCGGCGTACCGCCGAGGTCGGACGAGGCTTCGACTAGGTTGGCCGGCACGCGCTCCAGCGCCGCCTGGATCGGCAGGATCATGAAAGGCATCCAGACATAGACGAAGACGATGAAGGTGCCCGTGTAACTGACCGAAAGCGAATTGCCGCCGACGACCGGCAGCGAAAGCCAGGCATCGAGCAGCCAGAGAAGGTTCAGCTTCTCGAAAAACCAGGTGAGGATACCTTCTTTCGCAAGGATCAGCTTCCAGGCGTAGACCTTGACGAGATAGCTCGACCAGAGCGGCAGCATGACCGCCAGATAGAAAAGCGCCTTCCATTTGCCGCGCGCGTAGCGGGCCGCATAATAGGCGATTGGAAAAGCGATGAACGCCGAGACGAGCGTCACCAGTGCCGCCATCGAAACGGTGCGCAGGATGATGTCGAGATTGGCTTCGCTGAACAGCTGCCGGTAGGTCGCAAGCGTGAACTCGTAATTGATGAGTCCGGAAAACTCGTCGATCGAGAAGAAGCTCTGGAGAAGCAGCGCGAAAAGCGAGCCGAGATAGCCGATGCCGAGCCACAGCAAAGGCGGCCCGAGCAGCACCGTCAGGAGCAGAGGCGGGTGCCGCCAGAAGAAGTCCGAGAGACGGCCGGTTGTGCTGCGGCGCTCCGGAAGGACGAAGCTTTCGGCAACAATCGTCATGCGTCCTCCATCGGGTGAAGGTCGCGGGCGGCGAAGCTGATCGTGACCGGGCTGCCCATCGCGGGCACGCTCTGCGCCGCGGGGCTGGCAACGGCAATGCGGTTGCCGTCGACATCGACGACAATCCGGTTGGTCGCGCCGAGAAAGCTGCGGCCGGCGACGATGCCGGAGAGGCTGAGGGCGCCGTCCGCCGCCGGCGCGAGCGCAACCGACTCCGGCCGAAGGCTCGCGAAGGAGGATTTCAGACCGAGCCTCTGGCAGAGCTTGGCAGAGAGCACGTTCGACGAGCCGACGAAATCGGCGACGAAGCGGGTCTTCGGCTGGTTGTAGACCTCTTCCGGCCGCCCGAGCTGCTGGATCCGGCCTTCGTTGAAGACGGCGATCCGATCGGCCATCGACAATGCCTCGCCCTGGTCGTGGGTGACGAAGACGAAGGTGATGCCGAGCGATTTCTGCAGGCTCTTCAACTCCTCCTGCATCTGCTCGCGCAGCTTCAGATCGAGCGCGCCGAGCGGCTCGTCGAGAAGCAGCACCTTGGGGTTGTTGACGAGGGCGCGGGCGAGTGCCACCCGCTGGCGCTGGCCTCCGGAAAGCTGACCGGACCGGCGCGCGCCGTAGCCGGGCAGCTTGACCATGGCGAGCGCATCTTCCGCGGCTTTGCGTCTTTCCTCGCGGCCGACTCCTTTGACCATCAGCCCGTAAGCGACGTTGTCGAGAATCGAGAGATGCGGGAAGAGGGCATAGTCCTGGAAGACGGTATTGACGCTGCGGCGGTAGGGCGGCACGCCCTCGGCGGTTTCGCCGAAGATCTCGATATGGCCCGTCTTCGGCTGCTCGAAGCCGGCCATCAGTCTCAGGCAGGTCGTCTTGCCCGAGCCGGAGGGCCCGAGCATCGCGAAGAATTCGCCCTCGGCGATCGAGAGGTTGACGCAATCGACGGCGCGCACCGCACCAAAATGGCGGGAAACATTGTCGAAGAGAACGGCGGTGGTCATGGAAATGCTCCGGGATTCTGGCCCCTCATCCCGCTGCCGCGACCTTCTCCCCCGCGAGCGGGGAGAAGGGGCCTGCGGTCGGTGCGGCATGCAGGATCGACTCCCTCCCCCTTGTGGGGAGAGTTGGGGAGGGGACTTTGAGACGAACCTCTCCCGGCCCTTTGGGCCACCCTCCCCACAAGGGGGAGGGAAAGCGGCGGTTTACCGGCCGCCGATCACGCCGATATAGTCGGACACCCAGCGGTGATAGGGCACGCATTCGCTCTGGCTTGCGCACCTGGCCACGGGCGTCTTCCAGAACTTGACCTTCTCAAAGTCGTTGTAGCCGTTGGTGGCGCAGCCCTCGTCGGTCAGGAGCTCGTTGCCCTTGCAGGCGGCGCCAACGGAGGGGTTGGCGCCGAACCAGGCGGACACGTCGCCCTGGACCTTCGGCGAGAGCGTGTGCTCCATCCACATATAGGCGCAGTTCGGATGCTCGCTCTCGGCATGCAGCATGGTCGTATCCGCCCAGCCGGTTACTCCTTCTTCCGGAATGACCGAGGAGATCGGCAGCTTCTCGGCCTGCATCAGGTTGACCTGGAACGGCCAGGAGCCGGACGCGACCACGCCTTCGTTCTTGAAGTCGTCTATCTGGATCATCGCATCGTGCCAATAGCGGCCGACTAGCGTGCGCTGCACGCGAAGCAGGTCGAGGGCCGCCTTGTACTGGTCTTCATTGAGCTCATAGGGATCCTTGATGCCGAGCTCCGGCTTGTGGGCCATCAAGTAGTTGGCCGCGTCGGCGACGTGGATCGGACCGTCATAGGCCTGGATGCGGCCCTTGTTGGACTTGCCGTCAGGCAGCGTCATCTCCTCGAAGACGACATTCCAGCTTTTCGGCGGCTGACTCTTGAAGGCTTCCGTGTTGTACATCAGCACGTTCGGGCCCCAGACATAGGGCGTGCCGTAATGGACGTCGTTGACCGTGTGCCAGGGCGCGTTCTGCATGCGCTCGTCGATGGTCTTCCAGCTCGGAATGAGGCTGGTATTGATCGGCTGGACGCGCTTGCCGGCCACCAGCCGAAGCGAGGCGTCGCCGGAGGCGGTGACGAGGTCAAAGCCGCCCTCGTTCATCAGCGCCACCATTTCGTCGGAAGTGGCGGCGGCCTTGACGCTGACCTTGCAGCCGGTCTTCTTCTCGAATTCGGTGACCCAGTCGAAGTTCTTGTCGGTCTCGCCGCGCTCGATATAGCCGGGCCAGGCTACGATAGAGAGCTCGCCCTCACCCTGGCCGAGCTCCTTTTGCGGCTCCAGGGCAAGTGCCGGGGCAACGAGGCCGAGCGTAAGGGTAAGCGCCGTGCAGGATTTCAACATCTGCTTCATTGAAGTCTCCCCAGTTATGCCGCGTCCGCGGCCTTGTTCCCTGGGATGAAGCGTGCCTCTATTTCTCCGTATTCGCAAATTCATTAATCAGAATGGCGTTATCGGTTTTCCCGATATCAATTCACCTTGGACGGGCACTGCGAAGGGCTTCGGCGATGCCGACGAAATCGCGCGCCGATTGCGGCAGGCTTGACCCTTTGCGCCACACCATGCCGACCTGCACGACCGGCAAGGCGCCGGAAACGTCGCGGCTCTCGATACGGTCTCCTTCGAGCGACCAGGGGCGATAGACGAGGTCCGGCAAAAGCGCGATGCCGGCGCCGGTGGCGACCAGGCTTCTGACCGCCTCGACCGAGCGGGTGCGGAAGGCGACATGCGGCCGGGCGCCGAGCGCCGTCAGCAGCTTGCCGGTGTTTTCCTCGATTTCGTCGACCGTCAGCATGATCAGCGGCTCCCTGGCGATATCCTCGACCGAGATGATGTCGGCGCTGACGAGCGGATGGCCGATCGGCAGCCAGAGCCGGTAAGGCGAGGTTTCGAGGATTTCCGCCTGCAGCGCCATCCGGTCGCGCAGGTTGGAGATCACCATCACGGCGACATCCAGCTCGCCGCCGACCAGCAGGTGCTCGAGATAGGAGCCGTTGTCCTCGATGGCACTCACCTCGACTCCGGGGCAGGCGCGGCGATAGCGGGCCAGCAGGTCGGAGAGCACGTAGCCGGCGACGAGCGAGGTGACGCCGAGATTAAGCCTGCCGCCGCGCTCCTCGCGGCTATCGGAGAAGCTGCGTCGCGCATCGGACACATCGGCGAGAATCTTCGTCGCATGACGGAGGAACTGGTGACCGTTATGGGTGATCGACAGGCCGCGCGGATGCCGGTCGAAGAGCTCGACGCCGAGATCTGTCTCCAGCTCCTTGATCGCTTCGGTGATCGATGACTGCGAGATCGACAGGTTCTGCGCTGCGCGGGTGACCGTGCCCTGTTCGGCGACAGCGACGAAATATTGCAATTGCCTGAGTGTGAATGCCATGAGCGAATTAACACCGGGCGACAAGCGGATGGCAAGCCGGCCGATGCAGCGCCACGATTTGGCGCAGCTGGTCGTGCGTGGCGGCAGGCCGGTGCTAAGGTGGGCTCAAGGGAGCGCAGGATGGATTCGAGACGATCAAGACCGATGCCGACGGAGCGCGAAATCCTGGCATTCCACGAGCGCTGTGAGGCGTTCTACCCGGCCGATGCCGTGACCGCTTCGATCTCACAACAGCGACAATGGTACGACGCTTTGTGTGCGGAGTTCGACGCGCCGTCGCCGGAGGGGCTGACAAGGCGCGATGCGCTTGTAGCCAGGCGGATTCCGATCCGGCACTATCGGCCGGCGGAGGTCGCGACCGCGGTGCGCGTGCTCTATATCCATGGTGGCGGCTTTGTCGTCGGCTCGCTCGAGAGCCATGATGCGATCTGTGCCGAGCTTGCGCATGGAGTGCGGGCTGAGCTGATTTCGGTGGACTATCGGCTCGCGCCGGAGCATGTCTGGCCGGCGGCTTTCGATGACTGTTCCGCCGTGCTCGAAAGCCTGCTTGCCGATGGTCGGCCGCTCGTCGCTGTCGGCGACAGCGCCGGCGGCAATCTGGTTGCGGGCATCGTGCTCAAGGCGAAGGCCAGAGGGCTATCCGGCATTATCGGCCAGGCGCTGGTCTATCCCGGCCTCGGCGGCGATCTCGTTAGCGGTTCCTATGCCGAGATGGCGGAGGCGCCGGGCCTGTCGACGACCGACGTGGCCTATTATCGCGAGGTACTGAAGGCCCCGGCCGACGATGTGTTCGCCTACCCGTTGAAAGCGGCCGAACTGTCCGGTCTGCCGCCCACCTATATCACCGGGGCGCACTTCGATCCCTTGCGGGACGATGCGCGAGGCTATGCGGTGCGCCTTGCGCAGGCAGGCGTGGACGTCACCTATCGCGAAGAGCCGCAGATGATCCATGCCTGGCTCCGGGCACGGCACATGAGTCCAGGCGCCCGCGCAGGGTTTGACCATCTGGTTCGTGGTGTGGCACGGCTGGTTGGGGCCCTCTGAGGCAACCATGAGCGGAGACACCGATCTGCGGCACCTGCTCGGCGGGATGAACCCGATCCTGGGCGAAGGCGAGTATGTCTACTGCACGGTCGAGGGCGATGCCGCGTTCTGGTTTGCCCTTGAACCGATCGGCACCTTCCGCGAGGTGGAGGGGTTGACGCTGATACTCGAACGCTCGAAGGCCGATGCGGCCAGACTTTCCTACGGCCCGGTGCTGCGACAGATAACGCTCAGCGTTCATTCCGCACTTGAGGCGGTGGGTTTGACGGCGGCTGTTTCAGCGGCACTCACTCGGGCCGGCATCAGTGCCAATGTCGTGGCCGAGTATTATCACGACCACATCTTCGTGCCGGCGGCGGATGCGGAGCGGGCGCTGGAGGCGTTGCAGGAATTGAGCCGCGAGACCAACGGAATTCAGTGACTTTGCCCCTCACCCGAGCCCGGTCGCGACGGGGGAGGAGACACCGTCACGGGCGCCGCACTTTCCATCTTCACAGGCGCGGAATGGTGGTCGAGCGATCTGCGAGTCCCTTCTCTTCGCGTGCGGGGAGAAAGTCGCGGCAGCAGGATGATGGCCGCATGCGCTCAGCGAAAGGCGGTCCCTTACATGAAATCCCGCTTAATCCGCTTCTCGAAGATCTTCTCGAAGATCTTCTCTTCGCCCTCGAAAGCCTCGACCTTGGCCGATGTGACCCACTCGCTTTCCGTGCAGCCGAGCCGGGAGGTCGAAACGGTCTTCAGCGACTGCTCGCCGCGCCTGGCGATGCAGGTCCAGGTCGAGAGGCCCGTCATCGAATGCGGATCACTGGGGGCGATCGACCAAACCTCGTCGCGGATGTCACGCGTGGCGTTGCCGGTATCGGGGTGTTCGACGAGGCCGGTGTCTTCGTAGATCCGATTATGCGTTACACCCTTGGCCATATCGCGCTCGACGCTGCGGCGGGTTTGCGCCGGCGAATGCTCGATATAGGTGGGTAGAGGGTTGGGATTGGTCGGCTGCGGCACGACGATCTCGCGGTGCTCGCCGAGGAGCGGCAGCGACAGCGAGAGGCTCGCGGTATCGATCGTCAGGCCGGGATCGGTGGGCGGCGGCAGGATCATCGGCCAGTAGGATGTCGAGAGCGACAGGCGGATGCGATGACCCGCGCGAAAGCGATAGCCGCAGGCATCGAGCACCAGCGTGATGCGTGTCTTGTGGTTCTTTTGCATCGGCATCGGCTTTGCGTTGCCGTTGCGGTGGGCCAGGTTGAGGACGCCGAAGGCGACGCGGGTTGCCGTGCCGTCCGGATGAATGTCGACGAGACGGGCGACAAGATTGGCCGTCTCCGCGCTGCAGGCGACCTCCAGAGTGAGGGCCGGTTCTCCGAGGTAGTCCTCCGCTTCGAGCAGGGGATGGCTATCGAAGGTGAGGGAACCCGCATCGTCGATACGCTGGTCGCCGGCCATCTCGGCATCCGGCTTCAAGGTGAAATATTCGCCGGCGGCCGTGCCGGTATCGAGCGGCGAGCGGAGATAGATGTCGCCGATCCCCTTCTTGGCAGCGGCCCCGGTCACGAGGCTGCCGTCGCTCGATACCGTGAAGCTGCGCGCGTCGGGGGTGTTCCAGACGTCCTTGGCAATCCAGCGGCCGGGATCTTCGTTGCGTCTCAGCGCCGGCTTCGGGCCATCGAGAATATAGGCGCGGATCTGCGGTAGCCTTTCGGCACCGTTTCTCTCATCGCGCAGCCAGCGGTTCCACCAGCGGATCGCCTCGCTGTGAAAATCCGCCCGCGGCTTCGGCCAGGCGAAATGCGGGTATTTGTGAACCCATGGTCCGATCAGCGCCTTGGCCCTGTCGCCGAGCCCCTCGATCGCCTTGATCGGCGTATTGCGGTAGCCGTCGGCCCAGCCGGCGATCACGAGAGCGGGCACCGGGAAGCCTTCGAAATCCTCGGCTATGGAGCCGTGGCGCCAAAAATCGTCGCGACGCTGGTGCTCGAGCCATTCCTCCAGGAAGAAGGGTTCGTTCTCCAGCCGCTCCAGCCACATTTCCTTCCAGCGCTCGCCGACGAGCTCCGGATCGGGCGAGCGCGACTGGTAGGCGAGCATGGTCGCGGCCCAGGAAAGCTGCGCCGAAAGATGGCAGCCGTTCTTGTAGTGGATGTCGTCATTGTAGCGGTCGACGGTCGAGGCGATCGAGATGACGGCCTTGAGCGCCGGCGGTTTCAGAGCGGCCACCTGCAGGCAGTTGAAGCCGCCCCAGGAGATGCCCATCATGCCGACCTTGCCGTTTGACCAGGGCTGCGTCGCGATCCATTCGATGATCTCGCAGCCGTCGGAGAGTTCGCGCGGCGTATATTCGCCGTCGATCACCCCTTCGGATTCGCCGCAGCCGCGGATGTCGACGCGAACGCCGGCAATGCCGGCCGCGGCGAAGACCGGATAGGTGGATTCGTCGCGGGCGCAGGTGCCGTCGCGCTTGCGATAGGGCAGGTATTCGAGCACCGCCGGGACCGGATTCTGCTCGGTTCCCTCCGGCATCCAGATGCGCGCCGCCAGCCGGGTCCCGTCCTTGAGGGTGATCCATTCGTTTTCGATGACGGTGAAGTTGCGATCGGACACGTTTATATTCTCCCGATTTTCTGCGCGTGAGCGATCTACAGCGGATCGGAGTGAGTGTGCGGGACGGAGGCGCCCCGCTCTCCGGGTCAATTCCCCGCACTCTCCATGCGTCTGGTCTTAAGCACCCGTTCGAGCCAGCCGATTTCCATTTCCGGCACCGACTTCAGGAGGAGGTCGGTGTAGTCGTCGAAGGGCGCCGAGAGCACCTTCGACTTCGGCCCGAAGCGCACCAGCCGGCCGCGATGCATCACGGCCACGCTGTCGGCGATCGCCCGGACGATGGCGATGTCGTGGGTGATAAACAGATAGGAAACAGCGGTTTCCTCCTGAAGCTTCATAAGCAGATTCAGGATGCCTTCGGCGACCAGCGGGTCGAGCGCCGAGGTCGGCTCGTCGCAGAGGATGAGCTCCGGCCTGGCGGCGAGCGCCCGGGCAATCGCGACGCGTTGCTTCTGGCCACCGGAGAGTTCGGCCGGGTAGCGATCGAGGAAGCGTGAGCCCATCTCGATCTGATCGAGCAGTTCCCCGACGCGCTCGGTCTTCTTCGCACCGTGCATGCCGAAATAGAAGGAGAGCGGCCGGCCGACGATGTCGCGCACCGTCTGGCGCGGATTCATGGCCGTGTCCGCCATCTGGTAGATCATCTGGATACGGCGCAGTTCCTCGTTCGTGCGGCCCTTCAGTGCCTTCGGCAGTTCCTTGCCGTCGAAGGTGATGCGGCCCTCCGTCGGCGGCAACAGCCCGGTGATGACGCGGGCGAGGGTGGATTTGCCTGAGCCGGATTCGCCGACGATCGCCAGCGTCTGGCCCTTCGACAGGTGCATCGAGACGTCGTGCAGCACCTTAAAGCCGTTGCCGTAAGCGGCATGGACATGCTCGATCTTGAGCAGCGTGCCGGTCTGGTCCGGAGCTTCGTCGCGTTTTGCCTGCCGGACGCTGACGAGCGCTCTCGTATAGTCCTCCTTCGGCGCCTCGATCACCTGCTTGGTCGTGCCGTATTCGACGGTCTTGCCGTGGCGGAGCACCATGATGTCGTCGGAGATTTGGGCGACCACGGCGAGATCGTGGGTGATATAGAGCGCCGCCGTATGGGTCTCTTCGATGGCGTGCTTGATCGCCGCGAGAACGTCGATCTGGGTCGTCACGTCGAGCGCCGTCGTCGGCTCGTCGAAGACGATCAGTTCCGGATTGGGGCAGAGGGCCATGGCGGTCATGGCGCGCTGCAATTGTCCGCCCGACACCTGATGCGGGTAGCGCTCGCCGAAACTCTCGGGATTGGGAAGTCCCAGCACCCGGAAGAGATAGAGTGCGCGTTTCTTCGCGTCCTCTTTCGACATGATGCCGTGGCGGAGCGACGCCTCGATCACCTGGTCGCCGAGCTTGTGCGCCGGGTTGAAGGCAGCCGCGGCGGATTGAGCGACATAGCAGACATGGCATCCGCGAACCGAATTGATGCCGCTGCGGTCGAGCTTCAGGATATCGCGGCCATTGAGCAGCACCTCGCCGCCGGTGATCCGCACGCCGCCGCGGCCATAGGCAAGCGCCGAAAGGCCGATCGTCGATTTGCCGGCGCCGGACTCTCCGATGAGGCCCAGCACCTTGCCCTTTTCGAGATTGAAGGAGACGCCCTCGACGAGCGTCACCACCTTCGGCGGCTCGCCCGGCGGATAGCTTGTCGCCTCGATCTTCAGGTTCTTGACGGAAAGCAGATCAGGCATCGCCGCGCCCTCCTTTCAGGCTCGAGGTGCGCTTCATCAGCCAGTCGACGACGAGGTTGACGCAGATGGCGAGCGTTGCGATCGCGGCGCCCGGCACGAGAGCGGCCGAGATGCCGAAGATGATCCCGTCCTTGTTGTCCTTGACCATGCCGCCCCAGTCGGCAGCCGGCGGCTGAATGCCGAGACCCAGGAAGGAGAGGGTGGAGAGGAACAGGATCGAGAAGGCGAAGCGCAGGCCGAATTCGGCCAAGAGCGGCGACAGCGTGTTCGGCAGGATTTCCCGGAAGATGATCCACAGCGAGCCCTCCCCGCGAAGCCTGGCCGCCTCGACGAATTCCATCACCGCGACGTCGAGAGCGACGGCGCGGCCGATGCGGAAGACGCGGGTGGAATCGAGCACCGCCATTACCAGGATCAGGATCCAGAGATGCTGCGGCAGGACCGCGAGCACGACGAGGGCGAAGATCAGCGTCGGGACTGCCATCATCAGGTCGTTGAAGCGCGAGAACAGCTGGTCGACGAAGCCGCCGGTGACGGCCGCCGTGAAGCTCAGGATCATGCCGAGTGCGAAGGAGATCAGGGTCGCCGCCAGCGCCACAAAGATGGTGGTGCGGGCGCCATAGATCAGACGCGACAGCAGGTCGCGTCCGAGATTGTCGGTGCCGAGCAGGAAATCGCCGCCGGCCGGCATCCAGATCTCGCCGACAACGTCGCGTTCGCCGAAGGGGGCAAGAATGGGGGCAAAGAGCGCGCAGACAATTGCCAGCGCAATGCCGGCGATGCCGATCCAGGCGCTGATGGGGATAGATCTGAAGTTCATCGCGGGTGCCTCAGTCTCGGGTTGGCGAGAATGGCGAGGATGTCGGCCGCCATGTTGAGGAAGATGTAGAAGGCCGCGAAGATCAGCCCGCAGGCCTGCACGACGGGCATGTCGCGCACCGTCACCGCGTCCACCATGTACTGCCCCATGCCGGGATAGACGAAGACGACCTCGACGACGACGACGCCGACGACCAGATAGGCGAGGTTCAGCGCGATGACGTTGATGACCGGTGCCACGGCGTTGGGTGCCGCATGGCGGGCGATGATGCGGAAAGTGCCGAGACCCTTGAGCTCGGCGGTCTCGACATAGGCCGAGGACATGACGTTGAGGATCGCCGCCCGCGTCATGCGCATCATGTGGGCGAGAACGACGAGCACGAGGGTTGCGACGGGCAGGGCGATCGCCGAGAGCCGTTCGCTGAAGGTCATGCTGTCATAGACCGTCGCCGGGAATGTGGCGACCCCCAGTTGGACCGCGAAGAACATGATCAGCAGATAGCCGATGAAGAATTCCGGCAGCGATATCGCCGCCAGCGATATCACATTGATGATCTTGTCCGGCAGTCGATTGCGGAACTGCACCGCGAGCATGCCGAGACCGACGGCGAGCGGCACGGAGATGAGAGCCGCGAAAAAGGCGAGGAAGAGCGAATTGCCGAGCCTATTGCCGATCTGCTCGCTGACCGAATTCTTGCTCGCCCAGGAGGTGCCGAAATCGCCCTTCACCGCGCCGCCGAGCCAGTTCAGATAGCGCTCGCTCCAGGGCCGGTCGAGGCCGAGATCCTTGCGGATGTTCTCGACCGCCTGCGGCGTCGCCGACTGGCCGAGATAGGTGGTGGCGAAATCGCCGGGCAGCGCCTCGATGCCGCCGAAAATCATCAGCGACACGGCAAAAAGCAGGCCGACGCTGAGGCCGAGGCGCTGAAGGATCAGCGCCGCGAGAGGGCGGCGAAACACGAAACGCCGCCAGAACGATCCACCGATCTCGCCCGTGGCGGCGGCGGGGTTGGGCTTTGCTGGCACTCCGGAAAGATCGGCGGAGCGCGGGACTGTTTCACCCGCGACCCCATCGGTCAGGACCGGACCAGTGATCGGTCCGCTCTCCATGGTCAGGCGTCCAGCCAGACCCGGGTTGCGACATAGCCGTTCGACATGTCGTTGCCGATGTCGTGGACGTAGCCCTTCACCTGTTTAGTCGATGCGTTCACGAAATCGTTGAACATCGGCAGGATAACGCCACCTTCGTCCCGCACCATCATCGCTAGGGTACGATACATGTCCTTGCGCTTGGCCTCGTCCAGTTCGGAACGCGCTTCGAGCAGGAGCTTGTCGAAGTCCTCACGCTGGAAGCGGGTGTCGTTCCAGTCGGCGTTCGACAGATAAGCCGTCGAATACATCTGATCCTGGGTCGGACGGCCGCCCCAATACGACGTGCAGAACGGTTGGGCGTTCCAGACATTGGTCCAGTAGCCGTCGCCCGGCTCGCGCTTGACCTCGATCTCGATGCCGGCCTTCTTGGCACTCTCCTGGTAGAGGACCGCGGCATCCACCGCGCCTGGGAAGGCGACGTCGGAGGTGCGCAGCAATACCGGCCCGCTGTGGCCGGACTTCTTGTAATGGAAGGCTGCCTTGTCCGGATCATAGACGCGCTGCTCGATACCCTCCGGGAAGAGCGCATAGGTGTCGTTGATCGGGAAGTCGTTGCCGATCTTGCCGTAACCGCCGAGGATGCGCTGGACCATGGTCTCGCGGTCCATGGCCAGCTTCAGCGCCATCCGAAGGTCGTTGTTGTCGAACGGCGCGGTGTTGCAATGCATGATGAAGACGTAATGGCCGCGGCCGGACGTGTTGAGGATTTCGACGGTCGGCGCGCGCTTCAAGAGGTTGACTGTCTTCGGATCGACGCGGTTGATGAAATGCACCTGACCCGAGGAGAGCGCCGCGATGCGTGCAGTCGCATCGTTCATGGCGATCAGTTCGATCGAATCCACATAACCTCTGTCCGTACGCCAGTCGTCCTGGTTCCTTTCGAAAGTGGCGCGCACGCCCGGTTCGAAGCTGGCGACTTTATAGGGGCCGGTGCCGATCATGGCGTCGGGGTTGTCCATGCCGCCGTTCGGTTGGATGACGAGGTGATAATCCGAAAGCAGCAGCGGCAGGTCGGCGTTGCCTTCCGTCAGCGTCAGCACGAGCTTGCCGCCGTCGGCCTTGATTTCCTTGATGGATTTCATCACGCCAAGGGCGCCCGACTCCGACTTATCGTCGGTGTGTCGCTGCAGCGTCTTGACGACGTCCTCTACCGTCAGTTCCTTGCCATCATGGAATTTGACGCCCTTGCGGATCGTGAAGGTCCAAGTGGCCGCGTCGGCGGAAGGCTCCCAGGACTCGGCAAGCGCCGGTACGGCCGCGCCGGTCGTCGGATGGCTCTCCACCAGCAGATCGCCCCAGGTCCGAACGACGACGAACAGAAATTGCGAGAGTGCCTTTGCCGGGTCTTTCGAATCGGTTGCGGCCGCGCCTTCGAGACCGAGTTTCAGATGGCCGCCGCGCTTCGGCTCTTGCGCCGCGGCACTCGCCGCAAACAGCGTGTTGGCCGTCGATGCGGCAATGCCGAGGGCGGCAGCGCGCCCGAGAAATTCGCGGCGGTTCATTTTGCCCAGCATGATCTGTCGTGTCAGATAATCCTTGTAATCGCTCATTCCCCTGTTCCCTTTCGTTGCCGGCATTCGCCGTTCATTGTGGTTGGTAGAGACTGCGTATCGCCATCGTGAGATGGCCCAAGGCACTGTTCCGCTTGATGTCCTTCCTCCGTCCTCCCTCACCTGGGGGCGCTATGGGCTTCAACCATAAGGCTATCCTCTCGGCCGAAGCTTGTAACGTCCTAAATCATCATTTCCTTCCGCCGGTAAGCTATCGCCCCTTCCAGATGGGATCGCGCTTTTCGGAGAAGGCGCGCGCGCCCTCCAGTTGGTCCTCGCTGGAATAGAGCACGTCGACCGTCTTGAGCTGGCGACGGGTGATCTTGTTCATCGTGGTCTGGAAGTCGCGGCCCTCGGCTTCGCGCACGACCTCCTTGATTGCCGCATAGACGAGCGGCGGGCCGCTCTCGAGAAGGCGCGCCAGTTCCCAGGCACGCTCCATCAGCCGGCCTGCGGGCAGGATCTCGTTGACGAAGCCCCAGCGATGGGCCTCCGCGGCCTCGAGCCAGCGCCCGGTCAGGAGCATGTCCATGGCAATGTGGTAGGGGATACGCTTCGGCAGCTTGATCGAGGCGGCGTCGGCAACGGTGCCCGAGCGGATCTCCGGCAGCGCGAAGGTCGCGTGTTCGGCGGCGAGGATGAGGTCGGTCGAAAGGGCGATCTCCAACCCGCCGCCGCAGCAGATGCCGTTGACGGCGGCAATGATCGGCTTGTTGAGGTCGCGAAGCTCCTGCATGCCGCCGAACCCGCCGACACCATAGTCGCCGTCGACCGGATCGCCGTCCGCCGCCGCCTTCAGGTCCCAGCCGGGACAGAAGAATTTTTCGCCGGCGCCGGTGACGAGAGCGACCCGGAGCGTCGGATCGTCGCGGAAATCGCGGAAGATCTCACCCATCAGCCGGCTGGTCTTCAGGTCGATGGCATTCGCCTTCGGCCGGTCGATCGTGACTTCGAGAATGCCACCTTCGCGGCGGGTGAGGATCGGTCCGGTCATAGGCGTCATTTCCTCCGGCGGATCAAGGCATCGGCGGCGACAACACCATGGCCGTCCGGCAATACCATAATAGGATTGATATCGAGTTCTTCGAGTTTGGAAGCGTTTGCAACGACATAGGATGCCGCGGCTGCGACAGTCCTTGTCAGCGCTGCGACATCGCCTTTCGGACCGCCGCGGTAGCCGTCGAGCAGTTTCCTGACCTTCAGGCCGTCGATCGCTGCTTCGATCATCTCTTCGGTGGCGGGTAGCGTCACGATCGCGGAATCATCGAGCATTTCCACGAGAATGCCGCCGGCGCCAATGGTCAGCACCGGACCGGCCACGGGATCGCGCATAGCGCCGATGATCACTTCGGCGACCGGCTTGGCGATCATTTTCTCCACCAGATAGCCGGAGGCGACCGAGGCCATCCCTTCCGCGGCGGCGACGACCTCTTCCCTTTTTGCGAGATTGAGCCTGACGGCACCGGCTTCGGTCTTGTGGGCAACACCGAGGCCCTTGAGCGCGACCGGGAAGCCAAGGGTTTCGGCGACTTCCGCCGCTTCTTTAGGCGTCCGGGCGGTCTTGCCGTTCGGGACCGACACGCCGGCCGCGGCGAGCTCCGCCTTTGCTTCGGCCTCCGTCAACGTCTCGGGATCTCCGCCGCCCATTGCCATCTTGACGAGCGGCGGTGGCGCCGGATTTGCCCAGACGGTGCCGATCGCGGCAGCCGTTTCGGCCGCCGCGAGGGCCTCGTCCAAGCCGAAGAAGGGCACGACGCCGGCTGCCATCAGGGAGAGAGCCGTTTCTTCCGGCATGTTCTCGCCGAGGCTGGCGACGATGCCGGCGACGGCGCCCGTCGCATTGGCGGAGTCGATGACCGCATCGCAGGTCGTTACCCAGTCGGCGGCATCGCAGCGGTCGAGGCGGGGGAAATCGAGCACGACCAGGTTCAGCGCGTAGCCGCCCTGCAGCATGGCGGTGAAGGCGGCGGTCTGCTTTTCGCGGTTGCCCCAGACGAAGGTGTGGTAGTCGAGCGGATTGGCGATCGTCACCATCTCGCCGAGGCTTTCCCTGAGCGGCTGGCGCTGCTCCTCCTTGAGCGGTCGGAAGTTCACCCTGCGCCGGACGCCGGCATCCGCCATCAGCGACGCTTCGCCGCCGGAGCAGCTCATCGACGAAATGTCGGCGCTGGGGAGGGTGCCGTGGAGATGCAGGAGCTTCAATGTTTCGAGCAGCTCCGGCAGGGTATCGACGCGGCCGATGCCGAGGCGGGCAAGCAACGCCGAAGAGACGCGGTCGTTACCGGCAAGCGAAGCGGTGTGGGAGACCGTTGCCAGACGAGCGGCCTCCGACTTGCCGACCTTCAGCGTCACGACCGGCTTACGAAGTTCGCGGGCGCGGTGTGCGAGCCGTTCCAAGGCCTCGATGCTGTCGAAGCCTTCGATATGCAGCCCGACGGCGGTGACGCGCGGATCCTCGAGAACGGCGCAGGCGATGTCCGAAAGGCCGGTCTGCGCCTGGTTGCCGGCGGTCATCACATAGGCGAGCGGCAGGCCGCGCTTCTGCATCGAGATGTTGCAGGCGATGTTCGAGGATTGGGTAAGGATCGCGACGCCGCGTTCGACGCGGAGCATGCCGTGCTGATCCGGCCAGAGCAGCGCGCCGTCCAACATGTTGATGAAGCCGTAACAATTGGGTCCGACGATCGGCATGTCGTCGGCCGCCGCGACCAGCGCCTCCTGGAGGTCGTTGCCATCGGCAAGTTCGCTCGCTGCCTCGCGGAAACCGGAGGCGTAGCAGACGGCGCCACCGGCGCCACGCGCCGCGAGATCGCGGATGATCTCTATGGTGAGCGCCCGGTTGACGCCGACGAAGGAAGCATCCGGCGCTTCCGGCAGGTCGGCGACGGAGCGGTAGCAGCGGCGGCCGAGGATTTCATCCTCGCGCGGATGGACCGGCCAGATCTTGCCGGCGAAGCCCATCCTGTCGCATTGCGCGATGACCCGCCGCGCTTCCTTGCCGCCGAAGACGGCGATGGATTGCGGGCGGATGAGGCGGTCGAGAGAGCGGGGAGAGGTGGTCATGCGGCGCCCTCGTTGAACGCCTCAAGGGTGCGCGATCCGCGGAATACCCCCCTCTGCCCTGCCGGGCATCTCCCCCGCAAGGGGGGAGATTGGACGGCGCAATGTTTTCGCGAGTCAGTGGCCGTCGAGGAGTGCTTAAAGACTATCAATGGGCGGCGGGTCGCCCAGACGGTTGTCTGAAAAAGAAACGGGGTGGTCGCGTCTTGCCGATCTCCCCCCTTGTGGGGGAGATGCCCGGCAGGGCAGAGGGGGGTGACTTGCGGAAAGACGACCATTCCCTCACGCCCCCAGCGGCCGCAGCAGATCGCGGCTGATAATGTGCCGCTGAATTTCGGATGTGCCGTCCCAGATGCGCTCGACGCGGGCGTCGCGCCAGAAGCGGGCGAGCGGCAGGTCATCCATCAGGCCCATGCCGCCATAGATCTGGATCGCCTCGTCGGTGACGCGGGCAAGCATTTCCGTCGCAAAAACCTTGGCGGAAGCGATTTCGCGGTTCGACGGCAGGCCCTGGTCGAGACGCCAGGCGGCAGACAAAGTCAGTAGGTCCGCGGCATCGATCTCGGTTATCATGTCGGCGAGCTTAAAGGAGACGCCCTGATTGGCGCCGATCGGCTTGCCGAACTGCTTGCGCTCGGCGGCGTAGGAGAGCGCGTAGTCGAAGGCGCGGCGGGCCCGGCCGACGGAGGTGGCGGCAACCGTCAGACGGGTGGCATAGAGCCAGTCATTGGCGAGATCGAAGCCCTTGTGGAGTTCGCCGAGAATCTGGGAGGAGGGCAGGCGGCAGTCGTCGAAAGTGAGGATGCAGTTCTTGTAGCCGCGATGTGAAACGGAATTGTAACCGTCGCGGATTTCGAAACCGGGCGTGCCGCGGTCGACGAGGAAGCAGGTGATCTTCTTCTTCGGCCCGCGCGGCGTCTGCTCCTCGCCGGTGGCGATGAAGACGATGACAAAATCGGCGATGTCGGCATGGCTGATGAAGTGCTTGGTGCCATTCACGATCCAGTCGTCGCCGTCCTGCCGGGCGAAGCATTTCATGCCGCGCACATCGGAGCCCGCATCCGGCTCGGTCATCGCAAGCGCATCGAACTTGTCGCCGCGCACGGCGGGCAGCAGATAGCGCTCGCGCTGTTCCTCGTTGCAGGCCATCAGGATGCCGGAGGGGCGGCCAAAGAAGACGGTAAGGCCCATCGAGCCGCGGCCGAGCTCGCGCTCGACGAGCGTGAAGGTGAGGTGATCAAGACCGGCGCCGCCGACCTCTTCGGGAAAATTGCAGGCGAAGAAGCCGAGCTCCTTGCATTTGCGGGCGATCTCCTGGCCGAGCTCGCGCGGTACGGTGCCGGTACGCTCGACCTCGTTTTCATGCGGATAGATCTCGGTCTCGACGAAGCCGCGGACCGTGTCGACGATCATCTGCTGTTCTTCGGTCAGTGCGAAATTCATTGTTCTCCCTCGTCATTTTAGTCCGCCTGTCATCCGGCCGATCTCCCCATCGATCCGCAGGCTTCCCGGGTGCGGCTTTGCCCCTCACCCTAACCCTCTCCTCGCATGCGGGGAGAGGGGACTTTGGCTACCAGCCTCCTCCGCCAGCAAAAAGCAGGCCGTTGCGGCATGTCCCTTCTCCCCGTCAGAACGGGGAGAAGGTGCCGGCAGGCGGATGAGGGGCAATCGTCCGCTCTCATCACCTTTACCGCTTCTGCCCCACATGCCGCCCGGCGCCCCCCGGCACCTCAAGCCTCGCATGCCCTTCCGCGATCGGCTTCAGCTTCGCCAGCACATCGGCCGGCGCCGGCGCCGACTTGCCGGCCTTGGCATCGACATGCAGCATTATCTGCTCGGCGGTGGCGATCACGTCGTCCGAGGCGGCATCGTGGATCCGCGTGAAGAAGTGGATGCGCTTTTCGTCGGAGGCGAGAATTTGCAGGGTCGTATAGAGCGCCTGGCCAAGCTTCGCCTCACCGAGATGGCGGATATGGGTCTCCACCGTGTAGTAGCTGTGGCCGGCCTCGACATAGGCGAAGTCGACGCCGATCAATCGCAGCAGCGCATCCGACGTATCGCCGAAGAGCTGCAGATAGCGGTGCTCGGTCATGTGGCCGTTATAGTCGACCCAGGCGGCGTTGACCTTGGTTTCGACGAGGCGCAGCGGGCCGGAGGCGTCATAAGACTTCGATTGATTGCCGCCCTTTGCCCAGAGGCGCGCCTCGAAATCGGCGAGCAGCTTGCCGGCACCCCAGCCTTCACCGCCATTGCCGGCTTTCAGCGCCTGCATGATGCCAACGAGGTTTTCGTCGCGGATGCGTTCCAGTTCGCGGATCGAGCGGCCGGCGGCCTGGGCGTCGGACTGCGCGCCGATCTTCTCGACCAGCGCGTCGTCGAGATCGACGACATCAGTGAACTTCGTCCAGGGCCATTTGAGGCAGGGGCCGAACTGGGCGAGGAAGTGGCGCATGCCGGCTTCGCCGCCGGCGATGCGATAGGTCTCGAAGAGACCCATCTGCGCCCAGCGCATGCCGAAGGAATAGCGCATGACATTATCGAGCGTCTCGGTATCGCAGATGTCGTCCTGGATCAGCCAGAGCGCTTCGCGCCAGAGCGCTTCGAGCAGGCGGTCGCCGACGAAGGCCTCGATCTCCTTGGCGATGACGACGCCCTTCATGCCGATCTCGGCGACGGCTTCCTCGGCGCGCCTGACCGTCTCGGGGGATGTCTTCCTGCCGCCGACGAGCTCGACCAGTGGCAGCAGGTAGACCGGGTTATAAGGGTGGGCGACGAACATGCGCTCGGGATGCTTCATCTCGGCCTGGAGGTCGGACGGCAGCAGGCCCGAGGTCGACGAGCCGATCAACGCGTCGGGGCGGGCGGCTGCGTCGATCTCGGTGATGACGCCGCGCTTCAGCGGCAGCCGTTCGGGCACGCTTTCCTGAATCCAGTCAACATCGTGGACGGCTTCCTCAATGCTCTTGCAGAAGGTGAGATTGCCGCGCGGCGGCAGCGGCGCCATGGTTAGCATGCCATAGGCGCGCTCTGCATTGGCCATGACCTCGCCGATGATGCGCTCGGCTTCCGGATGCGGATCGAAAATGTTGACGTTGATGCCGGCGAGCGCGAAACGCGCCGCCCAGGCCCCGCCGATGACGCCGCCGCCAACGCAGGCGGCCTTGGTGATGATGGTCATTGCCTCTCCATCCAAATCGTTCCGTGGGAGCCCCTCCCGGCCCTTTGGGCCACCCTCCCCACAAGGGGGAGGGATGGGTGGCTCCGGATCCTCTGCGGCCCTCTCTCCGGCGACTAACCGCGGCGGGGGCCGGCCTTCTTGCGAACATCTCCGCGGAAACATGCGCTTCGTTCGGAGTTCGGCGCCGACGCATGTCGAGCCCTCCCCTTGTGGGGAGGGTTGGGAGGGGTCCTATCTCTTCGTCAGCTTCAGCTTCTCGCGAACCTCCTTGGGCCCGATGATCTTCGCCCCCATGCCCTGGATCACCGACACCGCCTTTTCGACGAGCTGGCCGTTGGTCGCGAGCTGGCCCTTGCCGACATAGAGGTTGTCCTCCAGTCCGACGCGGACATTGCCGCCGGCAAGGATCGCCGCCGCCGGATATGCGAGCGCGTTGCGGCCGATCGAGAAGGCCGAGAAGGTCCAGTTCGCCGGCACGTTGTTGACCATCGCCATGAAGGTGTTGAGGTCGTCGGGTGCGCCCCAGGGAATGCCCATGCAGAGCTGGATCAGCACCGGATCCTCGATCAGACCTTCCTCGACGAGCTGTTTGGCGAACCAGAGATGGCCGGTGTCGAAGGCCTCGATCTCGGGACGCACGCCGAGTGCGGTCATCTGGCGCGCCATCTCGCGCAGCATAGACGGCGTGTTGGTCATCACGTAGTCGCCGAGCGAGAAGTTCATCGTGCCGCAGTCGAGCGTGCAGATCTCCGGCAGACATTCGGCGACATGGGCGACGCGCTCGGTGGCGCCGGCCATGTCGGTGCCTTTCTCGTTGAGCGGGAGAGGGCTTTCGACATTGCCGAAGATCAGGTCTCCGCCCATGCCGGCGGTCAGGTTGAGAACGACGTCGATATCGGCGGAGCGAATGCGGTCGGTCACTTCCCTGTAGAGGTCGAGGCGGCGGGCCGGCGCGCCGGTCTCCGGGGCGCGGACATGGCAATGGACGATCGCGGCACCCGCCTTGGCCGCTTCGACTGCCGCTTCGGCGATCTGTTTCGGCGTGATCGGAACATGGCTGGATTTCGAAACGGTGTCTCCGGAGCCGGTGACGGCGCAGGTGATGAAAACCTCGCGGTTCATGCTGAGCGGCATGGCTGTCTCCCTTTTTGTTGGACCCATTACGAGCCAGAAACGGCGAGGCTGCTTTCCAAAAGTGGAACGATCCTATACATTTTCGGAGACAGCCGCGGGAAGTTTCGCGATGGACGGCAGTGTTTCGCAGGCGCAGCATATCGATTTGCTGATCCTGCCGGAGACCAATCTCATTCTGGTCGCCTCGGTTATCGAGCCGCTGCGCGCCGCCAACCGCATCGCCGGGCGAACGCTCTACAGCTGGACAATGTTCAGCCCGGACGGCGAGGCGATCGAGACGAAAAGCGGCATCCCGATTCCGGTGTCCGGCCCCTTCCGGCCGCAACGCGAAACGGCGCCGCTCTTCGTGCTGTCGAGCTACAACTGGCGGCGCAGCGCTACCTCACAGCTCAAGATGCTGCTGTCGCAGACGGCCCGGCACCGGGAGGCGATGGCCGGCATCGAATCCGGGTCCTGGCTTCTGGCGGAGACGAGCCTGCTCGACGATTTTTCCGCCACGACCCACTGGGAAGACTTCGAGGATTTCGCCAGCGCCTATCCGCAGGTGACGATGGTTCGCGAGCGCTTCGTCATCGATGGCAAGCGCATCACCACCGGCGGCTCGCTGCCCACGCTCGACCTGATGTTGGAATTGATCCGCCGCGCGCACGGCTATTCGCTGGCGCTCGAAGTCTCGCGTCTCTTCATCTACGAGCAGGAGCGCACGCGCGGCGACCTCTTACAGGTGCCGGCAATCGGCAATATGCGCATCCTTGACGCGCGGGTCGGTGCGGCGGTCAAGCTGATGGAGGAGACGGTCGAGGCGCCGTTGACGCTTGCACGGCTCGCGCGCCGGGTCGGCGTCAGCGCCCGCCACCTGCAGGACCTCTTCAAGGACACCATGGGCGTGGCGCCGCACGAACACTATCTGGCGCTGCGGCTCAATGCGGCGCGCCGCAAGGTGATCGAGACGCGGATGGAGTTCGCCGACATCGCGGCAATTTCTGGCTTCAACTCGTCGTCGTCGTTTTCGCGAAGCTATCGCGCACACTATCGCGAGAGCCCGAGCGAGACACGCCGGCGGCTGAAGCTCAAGAGTTGATTGAATCACTTCAAAGGGCGATTCAGCAAGGGCGTTTTGATGAATCGAATCAGCGATCTATCGCCGGCTCGTGGGAAGGTGATTCAGGCACGCGCCGCCCTGCGGCACAAGAAGGAGGAAGACGACCCATGCGCGACACGGGACTGGAGGAATTGGTAAGGCAAGAACTCGGCGACCGGCCGGGGCTTTCCGAGAAACCGATGTTCGGCGGCCTGGCTTTTCTCGTGAACGGCAATCTCGTCTGCGGCGCACGCGATGACGGGATGCTGGTGCGGCTCGGCAAGGGCAGTGATGACTGGGCGCTGGCGCTGCCCGGCGTCGCCCAGATGGTGATGGGCGAGCGGGGGATGCATGGATGGGTGCGTGCCGGCGCCGCGGCCTATGGCGACGACGCGCTGCGCAAGCGCCTGCTCGATGCGGCGCTCGGCTACGTGCTCTCGCTGCCACCGAAGTGAAAGCTCGCGCAGTTTCTTCTCATCTGCTACCGGAGCAGGATGCCAGTAGCTCAGACGACTGTCTCGCCGCCGTCGACCACAAGGACCTGGCCGGTCATATAAGAGGAACGGTCGGAGACAAGGAAGAGGATCGCTTCGGCGATCTCGTCGACGCTTGCCCACCGTCCGAGCGGCACCTTCTCGCGGATATAGGCCTCGATTGCCTTCCGACCGCCCATCTGCTTGATGAAAGGTTCGTTGAACGGCGTGTCGACCCAGCCGGGGCAGAGTGCGTTTATTCGCACCCCATGTTTCGCGTAGTCGCCGGCCATCTGCCGCGTCATGGCGATGACGGCGTGCTTTGTCGTGGTGTAGGCGATCATCTCACGGTCGTAGAGGACGCCGGAAGAGGACGAGGTGTTGACGATCACGCCGCGCCCCGCCGCCCTCATCGACGGCACGACGAGGCGAGCCGCGATGAAGTGCGCGCGAACGTTCAGGTTCCACGAGCGATCGAAACCCGCCACCTCGACTTGTTCCAGGTCGCCGGCCACCTGGGCGCCGGCATGGTTGTGCAGAATATCGATGCGGCCATGCCGTCGAAGGACGTCGGCAATGCCGTTCGACAGCGCTCCGTCGTCGGTGACGTCGATCGCTAGAGGTTCGGCGCTGCCGCCCTTGGCGGCGATCGATGTCACGGTCTCTTCCGAAGCCTTCGCGCTACGGTCGACGACCACCACATGGGCGCCTTCGCGCGCCATGATGGCGGCACCCGCCTGACCGATTCCGGAGCCGCCGCCGGTCACGATCGCGATCCGGTCTTTCAGGATCATGGTTTCACTCCCCGGATTTGCTTTTCGTCTCGCGCATCAGCACGCGCGCAGTCAGGATCAGGAGAAGCGACGCGACGAGAACCAAGGTTGCGATCGCATTGATCTCCGGCGTCACGCCGCGACGGATCGAGGCGAAGACATAGATAGGCAAGGTGGTCTTCGAGCCTGCGACGAAGAAGGCGATGATGAAATCGTCGAAGGAGAAGGTGAAGGCGAGCAGGAAGCCGGCAAGAATCGAGGGAAGGATCTGCGGCAGCACAATCAGTCGGAAGGTGGTGAGCGGCGTCGCGTAGAGATCGCTGGACGCCTCGACGATGTCACGGCCGAGACTGGCGATCCGCGCCTTCACGATCATGGCGACGAGTGCCATCGAGAACAGCCCATGGGCGGCGATGATAGAGCCGTAGCCAAGACCGAGTTGTGGCGGGTGATCGCCCGGCCAGATCGTCGCGAGCGCTGGATTAACGAAGGAGAAGACGGCGACCAGCGCCACGAGCGTGGCGATTCCGATGACGACACCCGGAACGACGATGGCAGCGGCGAAGAGGGCATCGAAGAAGGCTCGCATGCGCGGCCCGAGGCGCTCCATGCCAAGCGCCGCCATGGTCCCGAAGACCGCCGCAAGCGCAGCGCTCGTGAAGGCGATCATCAGGCTGTTCTGCAGTGCTGAAACCAGGAAGGTGTTGCTGAGAGCCTTGCCGTACCAGGCAGCGGAGAAGCCGGTGAACTCGCTCGCATTGCGCCCCGCATTGAAGGAGAACAGAACGACGAGCGCGATCGGCGCATAGAGGAAGAGATAGACGGAGGAGACGAGGGCACGCATCAGACGAGATCCACCTGTCTTGTTCCGGCGACCTTCCAGGCGATGCGCATCGCCACCATGAGCACGACGACGACGACGGCAACCAGCGTGACGGCGATCGCCGAGCCGAAGGGCCAGTTGCGTGATTGCAGGAAGAGATCGACCAGCGCGTTGCCGATGAAGAAGACCTTGCCGCCGCCGAGAAGCTGGGGGATCAGATATTCGCCGAGGAGCAGGATCGTCACCAGCGCGATGCCGGTCATGACGCCCGGGAGCGATAGCGGCAGGGTGACGCCGAGGAAGCTGGAAACCGGCTTGGCGCCAAGATCGGCGGAAGCCTCAAGAAGCCGCCGGTCGAGTTTCTCGAGGCTCACATAGATCGGCATTATCATCAGCGGCAGGTAGCCGTAGACGATACCGAGCAGCACGGCGCCGGGCGTGTTGAGCATGCGCACGTCCTCGATGCCGATCATCGCGAGCAGATTGGGAATGCCGCGCGAGCCGAGGATGTACATCCAGGCATAGGTGCGCACCAGAAGGCTCGTCCAGAACGGCACGACGACCAGCGATACGAGGATCAGGCGATAGCGCGGGTTTGCCCTGACGGCGAGGTAGTAGGCGACAGGATAGGCCACCAGAAGGCAGAGCAGAGCGCCGGCTGGCGCAAGCATCAGCGTGTTCCAGAAGGCTGCGGCGCGCGTCGGCAGGTTTGCGAACTGGGCGAAGGTGAAAGCCGCCTGATAGCCGCCTTCCGGCGCCCGCTCGCCGAAAGCGAAGACGAGCATGGCGATGAAGGGGAGAACGAGAAAGACACAAAGCCACGCCGCCGCCGGCGCTACCAGCGCCGCCGTCACCAGGTTCCTCTTCGTGTTCTTTGCCGCACGCATGGTCAGTCCGTTGAAACGTGTATTGAACTGGGCCCTCATCCAGCCCGCCGGCCACCTTCTCCCCTTCGAACGGGGAGAGGGAACCCGCGGCGCCCGTCCCCTCTCCCGCTGGCGGGGAAGGCTAGGGTGAGGGGCGAACTTTCGACCTCACGCCGACTTGAAGCGGGCCATCAGTTCGGCGCGACCGGGATCTGTCAGCGTCACCGCGGCGCCGAATTCGAGCGGCGTCAGCGCCGCCTCGTCCGGATAGACGATCTTGTTCGACGTCACCTCCGGTGGCAGCAACTTCAAGACGCGGCTGTCGGTCGTCGGCGCGCCGTTGGCGATGTGCTCCTTGACGGCGTTTTCGGGCATCATCAGATAGTTGAGCAGCGCATAGCCGGCGGGCTTATTGGCCGCACTCTTCGGGATCGCGTAGAAATCCGACCAGATTTCGCCGCCATCCTTGCCGAGCACGAATTGGATTTCCGGCATGTCGCGGTTGAGCTGGGCGCCGTCATTGGTCCAGCACATTGTCATCCAGGCGTCCGTCGCCCGCATCGCCGGCTGGTAGTCGCTGTTGATCGCGTAGAGATGCGGCTTGACCTTGATCAGCAGCTCCTCGGCCTTGGCGAGTTCCTCCGGCTTGATTGAGTTAAAGGAAAATCCAAGCGAGACGAGTGCGTTGCCGATGGTGGTGAGCTGGTAGTCATGCACCATGGCGCGACCGTCGGCCTCGGCCATCGCCACCTCGAAGAACTCCTTCCAGCTCGTAACCGGCTTTTTGATCTTGTCGCTGTTCACGGCAATGCCGGTCGTGCCCCAGTTCTTCGGCACCGCATAGGTCTTGCCGTCGATGACGCCTTCATTGGTGAAGCGGGCGTTTTCCGTCGAGGCGTCGTAGTTCGGGAGCTTCGACAGGTCGAGCTCATCGATGAGGCCGAGCTTTGCATAGGTCGAAATCGTGTAATTGGTCGGGACGAAGAGGTCCCAACCGGTGCCGCCTGCCTGCAGCTTCGCAAGCATTTCCTCGTTCGAGCCGAAAACGTTGACTTCTACGGCGACGCCAGTCGCGGCCCTGAAGGCTTCGAAGGTGGCGGGATCATGATAGTTCGGCCAGGTCGCGAGCGACATCTGCGTGCCGAGGTCTTCGGCAAAAGCCGCCGCGTTGAAGAGGCCGGGCGCGCGCGCCAGGACGGCAGTGGCAAGCCCGAGGCCGGTGACGCCGAGAAAATGGCGGCGGGTCACCGAACCGCGTTTCAGGCGCATCAGCTCGTCCGCAAGCTTTTCCGCGGTGATCGGGGCATTCTCTCTGTACCACTTGGTCATGATGCTGTTCCCTTGTCGTTGGCATGCATTTGATGGCAGAGCGTCGGCCCGTTCAGGCCGGAAAGACATGCATTGCGTTCGGATCGAAGCGGAGTCCGATCCTTTCTCCAGGTTCTGCGAGGTCGGACTCATCCAGGCTGCGGCGGTCGGCGGTCACCAGAAAATCGCCAAGCCCGTCAACCTCGACGGAGTATTCGACCGATGAGCCGAGGAAGATGCGGTGGGTCACCGTGCCATGCAGCGTGGCGGTATCGTCACGCACAAGGCTTATCGATTCCGGACGGAGCGCCACCATGGCCGCACCCGCGGTTCCATTGGCACGCGCGGGCTTTGCCAAACCGACGCCATTTGCCAGCCGCACCGCATTCGCGCCGGGCTCGACCGTCGCTTCGATGCGATTGGTCTTGCCGACGAAATCGGCGACAAAAAGATTCGCCGGGCGATCGTAGATTTCCTGCGGCGGTCCGATCTGGACCACTCGCCCGGCATTCATAACGCAGACGAGATCGCTCATCGACAGCGCTTCTTCCTGGTCGTGCGTGACGAGCATGAAGGTGATGCCGAGCTCGCGCTGGAGGCTCTGGAGTTCGATCTGCATCGCTGTGCGCAGCTTCTTGTCGAGCGCGGCAAGAGGCTCATCGAGGAGCAACACCTTCGGCTTGTTGACGATGGCGCGGGCAAGCGCCACGCGCTGTTGCTGTCCGCCCGACATCTCGTGAATGCGGCGCTTGCCGAAGCCGGCAAGACGGACCATCTCCAGCGCCTCTCGGGCGCGGCGGCTGATTTCGGCCGCCGCAATGCGCGGGCGAATTTGCTTCAGCCCGTAGGCGACGTTCTGCTCGACATCAAGATGGGGGAACAGCGCGTATTGCTGGAAGACCATATTGACCGGGCGCCGATAGGCCGGCACGCCGTTCATAGGCTGGCCACCGATATAGACCATCCCCGCGCTTGGCTGTTCGAAGCCGCCGATCATTCGCAGGCAGGTGGTCTTGCCGCAGCCGGACGGGCCGAGCAGCGCGACGAAAGCCCCCTTGGGCACCCCGAGGCTGATATCCGACACCGCCGTCACGCTGCCATAGCGTTTGGCGACCGAACGGAATTCGATGTCGTTTGAATCGGATGTCACGTCTGTTCCCTGCGGCGCTATTATAGGAATCGGACGCGGTCCTTGCGCCTCCTGTTCCCACCGTCATTGCTGACAGCCTAGTCACCGGAAGCCGCGTCGGTATATACCCCGAGAGAGGTATTCCCGCCGGAATTTGCTTGTGAAAGGAGTATACCCTGGTTAAGCCGTCCAAGTGGCAGCGCAGGGGACTGGGGAGGGCGGTTTGGGCGTCGACTTCGAGAAGCTTTTCCAGGCCCTGGCGCCGTTGATGAATGGTTCGGCGATGGGCGACGAGGCCGTCGGCACTGCGTTCCGCCGGCTGATGTCGAGCCTGATAGCCTTCGACTATGTCGTCGTCTTCGCCTATCGTGGCAAGGAGCGTCCGCTTGATCTCTACAGTACTTTCGATGCCAAGGACCATGTGCTCTTCGTGAGCCTCTACCAGGCGGGTCCATACCTGCTCGATCCCTTCTATCATGCCGCCTGTGCGCCCCGACCTGGCGTGTGGCGGATGCGGGAGCTGGCGCCCGATCGCTTTTTCTCCAGCGAATATTACCGCACCTATTATGTGCAGACCGGGCTTGCGGAGGAGGTGGGTTTCTTCGTTCCGATCAGCGAACAGGTCACCGTCGTGCTATCGCTGATGCGGCGGGAGGCGACCGGCCCTTTCGGCGCCGCCGAGTTTGCCCTGCTCAAGAGGGCCGAGCCCTTGGTGGCCGCACTCGCTCGCCATCATTGGGCCGACCTCGACCACCGATTCGACGCGGCGCTCGCGAAAACCGGCCGCAGCCGCCGCAAGGCTTTGCATCCGCCCGCGGACGGGGTCTGGCAACATCTCAACCTCACCGATCGAGAAGCGGCAATCATCGAACTGGTCCTGCAGGGGCATTCATCGGAGTCGATCGGATTAAGGCTCGGCATCTCGACCGGGACCGTCAAAGTCCATCGGCGCAACGTTTATCGCAAGCTCGGAATTTCCTCGCAAACGCAGCTGCTGTCGCTCTACATCAAGAATCTCGGCCACTGACACCTGTCGGTAGCCGCATTATTGGCGAGGCAAAAAAGGGCGCGCCAGCCGGCTGCGCCCTCTCCTTTGCGTCGATTTGCAGTCCGTCAGGCGTTGACCAGCGCCAACTTGGCGCGCGCGTCGAGAATTTGTGCGCAGGCATTCGCAGCTTCTTCGCCCTTGACGACGAAATGGTCGCGGAAGAAGGCGATCAGCGGCTCGCTTTCCTGGAAGTTGTGCGGCGTCAACACTGCGGAGAGCACCGGCACGTCCGTGTCGAGCTGGACGCGCATCATGCCGTCCAGCACGATTCCGGCGACGAAGTCGTGGCGATAGATGCCGCCGTTGACGACGAAGGCGGTGCCGAGGATTGCCGAATAGCGTCCGGTCTTGGCGAGCTTCTGCGTATGCAGCGGAATTTCCAGCGCTCCCGGCACGTCGAAGATCTCGACGTCGGCCGCGTTGCCGCCGAGCTTCGACCACTGGGCGACGAAGGCGTCGACGCACTGGTCGACGATGTCGGCGTGCCAGCGGGCACGGACGATCGCGATCTTGGTGGAGGGGTGGGAAAGAATGGTCATGGTCTCAAGCCTTTCAGGGTTGGCGTTTGTTCCAATGATCCCGTCGGGCGAACATGCATGCACGACAACCCCGCGAAGGGTTCGCACTGCTTGCTCTCTTCCATCCGGACTGTGACCGTCGGCTCCGGAATCTGACCGGATCTGCTGACCTTCAGACACTGCACAGTTCCTTAAATCGAGATCGATTTAAGGACAGAATCATGCAGCAACTCAAAGTGCTACAGCGACCTTTGCGCGTCCATGGACGCGCGGAGCTGCATTGCCTGAAGCGCTCGCGGGCTTCGATCATCAGACCGCTGGTCCGCCGATCGCTACCGCCGGTGGGGAATTTCACCCCGCCCTGAGAACGCGTGCGACTATATACGGAGAGCAGCGCCCGTCAAACGCAGGCTCCGACAAAAATGCGAGAAATCACGACAGATTTTTCCGGGAAAGATCGAGGCCGGAACGAAATCGTTCCGGCCATCACTACTCGCGGATGACCAACAGGTCCTTGGCGGCGAAGCGCAGGCTGACATTCTCGCCGGCAACAGGCGGTGTAATGCCCGGATCGTTGAACATGTCGAACGAGATGACATCATCGCCAACCCGCAGCTTGGTGCGGATGACCGAGCCGAGGAAGCTCGTCGAGACGACTTCGCCGGGCAGCGCGGTATCGCCTTTGGAGCCCTCGGCGATCGAACCCGCCTCCGGCCGAAGCGCCAGCGAAATGCTGTCCCCGCCCTTGAGGCCGGCAATCGGCTCTTTCAGGGCAATCCGCTGCCCGCCGATGGTGACCGCACCGGTGGCGGGATCGGCGACCTTGCCCTCGATGATATTGAGCGTTCCGACGAAGGAAGCGACGAAGCGGGTCGCCGGCGTGTTGTAGATCTCGAACGGGGTGCCGATCTGGTCGGCGCGGCCGGCATTCATCACCACGATCCGGTCGGAGATCGACAGCGCCTCCTCCTGGTCGTGGGTGACGAACACCGTGGTGATGCCGAGCTGCTGCTGGATCTGCCGGATCTCTTCGCGCAGCGAGATGCGAATCTTCGCATCGAGCGCCGAGAGCGGCTCGTCGAGCAGCAGCACTTGCGGCTTCACGGCAAGCGCGCGGGCGAGCGCCACACGCTGCTGCTGGCCGCCGGACAGTTGATAGGGGAAGCGGTCCGCCAGGTGCTCGAGCTTGATGAGCCCGAGCATCTGCTTCACCCGGATATCGATGTCCGTTTTGGTGGCGCCGGCGACCTTCAGGCCGAAGGCGACATTGTCATGGACGTTCATGTTGGGAAACAGCGCATAGGCCTGGAAGACCATGCCGATATTGCGCTGGTTCGGCTTCAGAGCGCCCTGGTCCTGGCCGTTGATGACGATCGAGCCGCCGGACGGCGTCTCGAAACCGGCGATCATGCGCAGGATCGTGGTCTTGCCGCAGCCGGACGGGCCGAGGAAGGAGACGAACTCGCCCTTTTCGATGCCCATGTTGAAATTATGAACGACCTGAACCGGGCCGAAGGATTTCTGAATATTGGTCAGTGTCAGGAAAGCCATGTGATCAAGCCTTGGGCGAAGCGGATTTCTGGAAGCGGGAGACGAGCTGGATCAGCCCCATGCTCAGCCACGTGATTGCGAAAGCGATGACGGCGAGCGCCGAAGGCTCATAGGCCTTATTGGCGCCGACGAGCTGCAGATAGGGACCGAAAGCCGGGCGGTTGAGCAGCGCCGCCATGGTGAATTCGCCCATGACGATGGCGAAGGTGATGAAGGCGCCGGAAAGCACGCCGCTCATCACATTCGGGAAGATGCAGCGGAAAAGGATCGTCGGCCATTTGGCGCCGAGGCTTTCGGCGGCCTCCGTCAAAGTCCTGACGTCGATCGCCCGCATCGCCGTGTCGACGGCGCGGTACATGTAGGGAAGCGACAGGGTCATGTAGGAGAACATCAACAGCGCGTTGGTGCCGGAGGTCGAACCGGTGAGCGGCAGGATCGACGAGGAATTGTAGAGCCTCAGATAGCCGAAGACGATAACGATAGCCGGAATGACGAGCGGCAGCAGCGTGACGAACTCGACGATCGGCCGCACCTGCGGCAGGCGTAGCCGCACCCAGTACGCCGTCGGCACGACGAGCAGCATGCCGAAGACGATCGTCAGTACGGCCATCAGCATCGAATAGCCGAAGGTCTCGCGAAACTGGATGTCGGAGAAAACCGACTGGTAGGCGTCGAAGGAATAGGCGCCGCGTCGCATGCGCAGCGAGAACTCCAGCGTGCCGAGCAGCGGAATGATGAAATAGCTGGCTCCGATGGCGATGGCGATCCAGGCGCCGAGGCGTTGTGCTTTCATTTCTGCCACCGTTCGGCGCGCATGCGCAGCCAGATATAGAGAATGTTGGAAATGCCGGTGATGACGATCATGCCGAGGGCCAGCGCATAGCCGAGATTGGGGTTGTGCAACACGTCGCCGCGGATCTGCGCGTAGAGCAGGATCGGCACGATGTTGAGCGAACTGCCGGTCAGCGCGTAAGCCGTGGCGATGGCGCCGAAGGCATTGGCGAAGAGCAGGAGAGTCGTGCCGAGCAGGCTCGGCCAGAGGATCGGCAGCGCCACCATGCGCCAATATTGCCAGGTGGAGGCGCCGAGGATTTCGGCCGCCTCGCGCCACTCTTTCTTGAGGCCGTCCAGCGCCGGGGTGAGGATCAGCACCATCAGCGGGATCTGGAAATACATATAGGTGATGGTGAGGCCGAAGAAGCTCAGGAGATTGAAACCGGTTCCGTAAAGATTGAAGCCGAACCAGTCGCGCAAAAAGACGGTGACGAGCCCGGTGCGGCCGAGCGTCGAAAGAAACGCGAAAGCGAGCGGCACGCCCGCGAAATTGGAGGCGACGCCGGAGAAGGTCAGCAGGCCGGAGCGGATCCAGTTCGGAACTCCGCCGAGCACGACCGCCCAGGCGAGGAAGAAGCCGATCAGCGCGCCGCCGAGCGAGGAGGCGACCGACACGCGGATCGAGATCCAGTAGGCGCTCATGATCGTCGGCGTGAAGAGATCGGCGAGATTCTTGAACGTGAAGGTTCCTTCGGGCGTCAGAAAGGCGCCGGTGACAAGGTAGAGCGTCGGAACGATCAGGAACATCAGCGCAAAAATCGCGAACGGGGCTATCCCGAGCCAATCGATGACCGCTCGTTTGTTGATCAGGGGTGCGGTTGCTGTTGTCGTGGTCATGAAGGCTTCGATGTTCCTCAGTCAAATGAAACAGCCTCCCCGCCGATCGAGCGGGGAGGCATGGCAATGATTACTGAACGTTGGCGCCGACCACGCTGTCCCACTTGGTGGTGATCGCTTCCTTGCCCTTGGCCTGTTCCTCGAGCGTCGGGAATACGGCCTTTTCATAGGCAGCTGCCGGCGGCAGCTTGTCCAGCATTTCCTGCGGGATCTTGCCGTTCTTGGCGAGATCGTTGAAGCGGATCGGGTGGCAATAGCCCTTCAGCCAACCGAGCTGGCCTTCGTCCGAGTAGAGATATTCCATCCACAGCTTGGCGGCGTTCGGATGCGGGGCGAAGGCCGAGATCGCCTGCACATAGACGCCGGCGACGACGCCCGACGCCGGAACGACGACTTCGACCGGCGGGTTGCCGTTCAGGCTGTCGCGCCAGGAGAGACCGTTATAGTCCCAGGCGATGATGATCGGGGTCGAGCCCTGTGCGAGCGAAGCGGACTTGCCGATGACCGGAACGAAATTGCCGGCCTTGTTGACTTCCGCGAAGAAGGCGAGGCCTGCTTCACCGGCCTTGGCCGCATCCTTTTCGCCAGCGGCGAGACCAGCGGCGTAGACGGCCTGCACGGCCTGGTTCGAGGCGCGCGGGTCGCCGGCGAGAGCGACCGCGTTCGCGTAGTCCGACTTTTTGAGGTCGGCCCAGTCCTTCGGCACTTCCTTGACGATATCGGTGTTCACGACGAAGGAGAGAACACCGTAATAGTCGCCGTACCAGAACCCTTCCGGATCCTTGGCGCTATCCGGGATCGTATCCCAGGTCGAGACCTTGTAGGGCTGGATCAGGCCTTCGGCCTTGGCAGAGGGGCCGAAGGACAGGCCGACGTCGATCACGTCGGGTGCCTGCGGGCCGGTATTGCCCTTGTTGGCCTTGATGGCTTCGATCTCGTCGCCGGAACCGGCGTCGGGGTTCAGCTCGTTGACCTCGATCCCGTACTTCGCCTTGAAACCGGCGATGAGATCGCCATAACCGCACCAGGTGTGCGGCAGCGCAATGGTGGTGAGCGTGCCTTCCTTCTTGGCGGCGGCGATGAGCTCTTCGCTCGGCTCGGCAGCGGCCACGGCCGTGGTTGCCAGCAGAATGGCGGTCGAGAGCGAGAGCAGGCGTTGAGTCTTTGAAATCACTGGCGTTCTCCTTATCGGTTTTCAGTCAATTTCGGCGATGCTGTTAAAGCGGCGCGATGAAACTTGTGTGACAGGCCATTTTCCCGTTTGCGGCGAGAACGCCGCCTCGGGAGGTGGGTGTTCCAAGCGGTGTACGGCGCGCCTTGCACCCCCATTTCTTCCTCCGGACATTCAGTCTTCGACCGGTACCTCCTAACCTGGCTTGCGAAAGATGCGGGTCGAATCGAAGAGCCCTTCGAGCGTCCTCATCCGGTCCCTGGTTTCGTCCCAATTCGAGCTCTGCACCGCTTCGATCAGCGCCTCGACGAGGAACAGCAGCATGACCGAACTATCCCAGGCCGAGGGGACTTCGATCTGAGCGCGGAAGACCTTGGAAGCCGACTTAGCGACGGGCGAACCCCATTGGTCGGTAAAAAGGATGATCTCGACGCCGCGGTTGCGGGCGGAGCGGGCGAGGGTCTCCATTTCCTGTTCATAGCGACGGATGTCGAACAGGATCAGAACGTCGCCCTGCTTCATATCGAGCACGTAGTGCGGCCACGAGCTCGGATTGGCGGCAATCTGGGTGACGCCCGTGCGGATGACCTGGAGATGGGTGAAGAGGTAATCGGCCGTCGAGCGGGTGATGCGGCCGCCGACAAGATAGAGGTTGCGCTTGCGGTCGGCGATGAGGGCGGCCGCCTGGTCGAATTCGACCGGCTCCAGCTGGGACAGTGTCTGGCGCATATTGCCCATGATGGCATCGGCAAAGCGGTTGAGGATGTGGGTGCCCGGTGCGCTGGCCGCCCAGCGATCGTGCTTGGCTATCGGATTGGAGATCGTCGCCTCCAGCTCCTGGTGGAGCCTCGCCTGGAAATCGGGAAAGCCGCGAAAGCCGAGCTTCTGCACCATGCGCGCCACGGTCGGCGTGGAAACGCCGGCGTTCTCGGCGACCGTCGTGATCGAGCCGAGGCCGGAAACCGGATAGTTGTCGAGAAGTGTCTCCGCCAAACGTTTCTCGGCGCGCGTCAGCACCGCGAAATGCGCGTTGATCACATCCGACACCGTCATGGATGCCGTGTTGCCGTTCAATGTCGTGCCCCTCAGCCGGTCTTTGCCAGCTTGAAGGAAATTAAACATCGCGGGCGTAACCGAAGTCAATGGGAAACTGAAAAGATCGTTTCAAATTTTGATTGACACCCGTCGATTCGTGAAGAATTCTTTTCAGCAACATCGTCTGACGAGGCAAAGGGGAGCCGGTTTTGACGGGGCTTTTGACCCAGGCAGAGGGCGGTCCGGTCGCCATCGAGAGTGCCGATGCGAAGGGAGATTTTCTCTTCGTCTGCGAACACGCGTCGAGCCGTCTGCCCGAGCGCCTCGGAACGCTCGGCCTTTCCGAGGAAGCGCTCGCCAGCCACATCGCCTGGGATCCGGGAGCGCTGGCGGTTTCCAAGCTCCTTGCGGGGAAGGTGGATGGAACGCTCATCTATCAGCGTTTTTCACGCCTCGTCTATGACTGCAACAGACCGCCGGAGTCCGACGCCGCAACGCCGGTCGTCAGCGAGGTCTACGAGGTTCCGGGAAACCGGGTGATGTCGGCGTCGGAGCGCCAGGCGCGCGTCGACGAGATCTATCAGCCGTTCCGCGACGCGGTGTCCGCGTTCATCGCCGGTCGCAAGGCGGCGGGGCGGCTTCCGATACTCGTCACCATGCACAGCTTTACGCCGGTCTATTTCGGCAAACGCCGCAGCGTCGAGATCGGCATCCTGCACGATGCCGACGGCCGGCTCGCCGACCGCATGCTGGCGGTCGCGACGAGCGGGGAGGTTGCATACGACATCCGTCGCAACGAGCCCTACGGGCCGACTGACGGCGTAACCCATAGCTTGATAGAATACGGCGTCCGTTACGGGCTGCCGAACGTGATGATCGAGATCAGGAACGATCTCATTCGCACCGAAGCCGGCCAGAGGGTCATGGCCGACTATCTGGAGGGGCTGCTCGCAAAAAGCGTAGCCGCCCTTCCGAAACAATAAAAGACCCAGGGGAGCGGCAAAGCCGCGGTCCTGTTCCGGTGCCGGAACAGGTGGTGACGTGACCTTTCGCAATGGCGCGCCGGGTCAGGAGAAACAGGGGAAAGAGATGTCAGACTATACCGAAACCGATAAGAAGCAGGATATGCACATCCTGCATTCGATGGGCTATGCCCAGGAACTCGAGCGGCGAATGAGCCAGTTCTCGAATTTCGCCGTATCCTTCTCGATCATCTGCATTCTTTCGGGGGGCATCAATTCGCTGGCGCAGGCGACCGCAGGTGCGGGCGGAGCGGCGATCGGCATCGGCTGGCCGCTCGGATGCTTCATCTCGCTGGTCTTTGCCGTGGCTATGGCGCAGATCAGCTCGGCCTATCCAACCGCCGGCGGCCTCTATCATTGGGGATCGATCCTCGGGAACCGCTTCACCGGCTGGCTCACGGCCTGGTTCAACCTCCTCGGCCTGGTGACCGTTCTCGGGGCCATCAACGTCGGCACCTATTACTTCTTCATGGGCTCATTCGGGACACCCTATTTCGGCCTGGAAGATACGACGACGACCCGCATCGTGTTCCTGGCGATCATCACCGGCGGGCAGGCGCTGGTGAACCACATGGGAATCGGCCTAACCGCGAAGCTCACCGACTTTTCCGGCTATCTGATCTTCGCCACCGCGATCCTGCTGGCGATCGTCTGCCTCGCGGCGGCCGACAGCTATGAGATCGGCAGGCTGTTCACCTTCTCGAATTATTCCGGCGAGGCGGGCGGCAATGTCTGGCCTGAGACCTCCGGAACCTGGGTGTTCCTGCTCGGCCTGCTGCTGCCGATCTACACGATCACCGGCTATGACGCTTCGGCGCATACGTCGGAGGAGACCGTCAAGGCGGCGGAATCGGTGCCGCGCGGCATGGTCTCCTCCGTGCTTTGGTCGGCGCTCTTCGGCTATATCATGCTATGCGCCTTCGTGCTGATGATCCCGAACATGGACGAAGCCGCCAAGCAGGGCTGGAACGTGTTCTTCTGGGCAATGGACGCGCAGGTCCATCCGCTCATCAAGGACATTCTCTACCTTGCCATCTTCGTCAGCCAGTGGCTGTGCGGCCTGGCGACGGTGACCTCGGTTTCGCGCATGATCTTCGCCTTCTCGCGTGATGGCGGTCTACCTGCCTCAAAGGCACTCTCGAAGGTAAGCCCCACCTATCGCTCGCCGGTTGCTGCGATCTGGACGGGCTCGATCCTTTCGGTGCTGTTCGTCTGGGGTTCGTCGCTCGTCTCGATCGGCGAAACGCCGGTCTATACGATCGTCGTCTCCTGCACGGTCATCTTCCTGTTCTTCTCCTTCGCAATCCCGATCACGCTCGGTCTGTTCGCCTGGGGAACGTCGAAGTGGGACAAGATGGGGCCGTGGAATCTCGGCGAAGGGATATTCAAGCTGTTCGCCATCCTGTCGATCATCGCCATGGTCCTGATCTTCGTGCTCGGCATTCAGCCGCCAAACGACTGGGCGCTCTACATCACCGTCGGCTTCCTCGTCGTCACCGGCATCATCTGGTTCGGTTTCGAGAGCCGCCGCTTCCGCGGGCCGCCGATCGGTGACGAGGTCGCGCGCCGCCAGGCGGAGATCGCTGCCGCCGAGAAGGCCGTCGGCGAAGTCTGAGAAGATGGAAAGAGGGCGGAGATCGCGCTTGCGATCTCCGCTTCGTATTAGCGGCTATGGGAACGGCCGCGCCGAAACATGGGATTGTACTTTCATGAGCTACTCGTTCGAGGAACTGAAAGAGGATGTCGCCAACGGGCGTATCGACACGGTGCTCGCCTGCCAGGTGGACATGCAAGGCCGCCTAATGGGCAAGCGTTTTCACGCCCAATATTTCGTCGATAGTGCTTGGAAGGAAACGCATAGCTGCAACTACCTGCTGGCGACCGACATCGAAATGGAAACCGTGCCCGGCTACAAGGCGACGAGCTGGGAGAAGGGCTACGGCGACTACACGATGAAGCCGGATCTTGCGACGCTTCGGCGCATCCCCTGGCTGGAAGGCACGGCGCTGGTTCTCTGCGACGTGCTCGATCATCATACGCATGAGGAAGTGCCGCATTCGCCGCGTGCCATCCTCAAGAGGCAGATCGCACGGCTCGAGGCCATGGGCCTCAAGGCCTTCATGGCGAGCGAGCTCGAATTCTTCCTGTTCGATCAGTCCTACGAGGATGCGCGGCTTTCCGGATACCGCGACCTGCATCTCGCCAGCGGCTACAACGAGGACTACCACATCTTCCAGACGACCAAGGAAGAGGATGTGATGCGGGCGATCCGCAACGGCCTTCAGGGTGCGGACATTCCGGTCGAGAATTCCAAGGGCGAAGCATCCGCCGGCCAGGAGGAAATCAACGTGCGCTATGCCGATGCGCTGACCATGGCCGACCGGCACGCCATCATCAAGAATGGCTGCAAAGAAATTGCCTGGTCTCGGGGCAAGGCGATCACCTTCCTCGCCAAGTGGAACTATTCCGCCGCCGGCTCGTCGTCGCATGTCCACCAGTCTCTGTGGAGCGTCGACGGCAAGACGCCGCTGTTCTACGATAAGGAGGGGCAATACGGCATGTCCGAGCTGATGCGGCAGTACGTGGCCGGATTGCTCGCCCATGCGAGCGAGATCACTTATTTCCTGGCGCCCTACATCAATTCCTACAAGCGCTTCATGGCCGGCACCTTCGCGCCCACAAAGGCGATCTGGAGCAAGGACAACCGCACCGCCGGCTATCGCCTGTGCGGCGAAGACACCAAGGCGATCCGCATCGAATGCCGCGTCGGCGGCTCCGACCTCAACCCCTATCTCGCCTTCGCCGCCTTGGTCGCGGCCGGCATATCCGGCATCGAGAACAAGATGCAACTGGAGGCGCCCTTCGTCGGCGATGCCTATCAGGGCAAGGAGGTGCGCGAAATTCCGCATACGCTCAGGGCGGCAACCGAAGCGCTGACGGGTTCGAAAATGCTGCGGGAAGCGTTCGGCGAAGAGGTCATCGACCACTATGCCCGTGCGGCTCGGTGGGAGCAGGAGGAATATGACCGGCGGGTGACGGATTGGGAGGTCGCGCGCGGATTCGAGAGGGCGTAGGGAATCCCCTCCGTACGAGGGTCTACCCCTCCCCAACTCCTCCCCACAAGGGGGAGGGGCTTCGCGGCGGCACCGTCTTGCCCACCCCGGCGTTTTCGCGAGTTGCGACGCTTCAGGCAGCGAGGCGAGGGTGCGGCAGTGTAGCCCCTCCCCCTTGTGGGGAGGGGTTGGGGAGGGGTCATTATTTTGAAAGCAGAAACAGGAAAACGATCATGACGATGATCAGATGCATTTCGCCGGTGAATGGCGAGGTCTTTGCCGAGCGGCCCGCACTGCCGCTGGAGCTCGCCAGACAGGCGGTGGCGCAGGCGCGGCTCGCGCAGAAGAGCTGGGCGAAGCGGCCGCTCGACGAGCGCGTCAAATTGGTGCTCGCCGGTGTGGCCCGACTCAACGAGATGGTCGACGACGTGGTGCCCGAACTTGCCTGGCAGATGGGCCGTCCGGTCCGCTACGGCGGCGAGTTCAAGGGTTTCAACGAGCGCTCGAATTACGTGGCCTCCATCGCCGCAGATGCGCTGAGGCCGCTTGTCGTCGAGGAGAGCGACCGCTTCGAGCGGCGCATCGAGCGCGAGCCGCATGGCGTCGTCTTCGTTATCGCGCCCTGGAACTATCCCTACATGACGGCGATCAATACGGTGGCGCCGGCGCTGATGGCCGGCAACACGGTGATCCTCAAGCATGCCAGCCAGACGATCCTCGTCGGCGAGCGCATGGTGCGCGCCTTCGTCGAGGCGGGCGTGCCGGCGGATGTCTTCCAGAACCTTTTCCTCGACCACGACACGACCGCGGCGCTGATTGCCGCGAAAAGCTTCGATTTCATCAACTTCACCGGCTCGGTCGAAGGCGGGCGCTCGATCGAGCGCGCGGCGGCCGGCACCTTCACCGGGCTCGGCCTGGAGCTTGGCGGCAAGGATCCCGGCTACGTGATGAAGGACGCCGATCTCGATGCGGCTGTCGATACGCTGATGGACGGCGCCACCTACAATTCCGGCCAGTGCTGCTGCGGAATCGAGCGCATCTACGTGCATGAGTCGCTCTACGATGCCTTCGTCGAGAAGTCGGTTGCCTGGGTCTCCAACTACAAGCTCGGCAACCCGCTCGATCCGGAAACGACGCTCGGACCCATGGCCAACAAGCGCTTTGCCGCGACCGTTCGCAACCAGATCGCCGACGCCGTGTCGAAGGGCGCCAAGGCGCTGATCGATCAGAAGCTTTTTCCTGAGGACGACGGCGGCGCCTATCTCGCGCCGCAGATACTCGTCGATGTCGATCACTCGATGGAGTTCATGCGCGAGGAGACCTTCGGTCCAGCCGTCGGCATCATGAAGGTGAAGAACGATGCCGAGGCGATCGAACTGATGAACGACAGTCAGTATGGTCTCACCGTCTCGCTCTGGACCAGGGACGCCGAGCGCGCCGCCCGCATCGGCCGGGAGCTCGAAACCGGCACGGTCTTCATGAACCGCGCCGACTATCTCGATCCGGCACTCTGCTGGACCGGGGTCAAGGAGACGGGCCGCGGCGGCTCGCTTTCGGTCCTCGGCTTCCACAATCTCACCCGTCCGAAATCCTTCCATCTGAAGAAAGTCACAGCATGACGATCACCGCCAACTGGAGCTATCCGACCACCGTCAAGTTCGGCGCCGGCCGGATCAAGGAGCTTGCCGACCATTGCAAGGCCGTCGGCATGAAGAGGCCGCTGCTGATCACCGACCGCGGTCTGGCGCCGATGGCGATCACGCAGGGTGCGCTGGATATCCTGGAAGCCGGCGGTCTCGGGCGTGCCATCTTCGCCGAGGTCGACCCGAATCCGAACGACGTCAATCTCGAGGCGGGGATCAGGGCCTTCAAGGATGGCGGCCATGACGGTGTCGTTGCCTTCGGCGGCGGCTCGGGCCTCGACCTCGGCAAATGCGTCGCCTTCATGGTCGGTCAGACGCGGCCGGTCTGGGACTTCGAGGACGTCGGCGACTGGTGGACGCGCGCCAGCGTCGAAGGCATTGCGCCGATCATCGCCGTGCCTACAACGGCGGGAACCGGCTCGGAAGTCGGGCGCGCCAGCGTCATCACCAATTCGGCGAGCCATGTGAAGAAGGTGATCTTCCACCCGAAGTTCCTGCCGGCCGTGACGATCTGCGACCCGGAACTGACGGTCGGCATGCCGAAGGTGATCACGGCAGGCACCGGCATGGACGCCTTTGCCCATTGCCTGGAGGCCTATTCATCGCCCTTCTATCATCCGATGTCTGCCGGCATCGCGCTCGAAGGCATGCGGCTCGTCAAGGAATACCTGCCGCGCGCCTACAAGGACGGCACGGATATCGAGGCGCGCGCCAACATGATGAGCGCGGCGGCAATGGGCGCAGTCGCCTTCCAGAAGGGGCTTGGTGCGATCCACTCGCTCTCGCACCCGGTCGGCGCCATCTACAACACCCATCATGGGATGACCAATGCGGTGGTGATGCCGCCGGTGCTGCGCTTCAATCGGCCGGCAATCGAGGAGAAGATCGCGCGGGCTGCGGCCTATCTCGGCATCGCCGGCGGGTTTGACGGCTTCTATGACTATGTGCTGCAACTGCGCGAGGAACTCGGCGTGCCGGACAAGCTCTTCGCGCTCGGCGTCGGCACTGACCGAATAGGCGAGATGGCGGAAATGGCGATCGTAGACCCGACCGCCAGCGGCAATCCGGTGAAACTGACGCTCGACGCCGCGAAGAAGCTCTTTGCCGAGTGCATCTGAGCCATCGCGTTAATTTTTCCAAGGCCCAGGGAAGCGTTGATTTCCCGGGCTTTTTTGTTGGGAAGCCGCAAGCCGTCGGCTGCGCCGGTTAATCTTTGCCAGCCAAAGTTTCCATTTTGTTAACCATCTTCTGAAAGGTTCTGTTAACCGAACCTGCACCCGAGCCCAGGCGACGGGGGCACTGAGAGAATGAGGTGACAAGATGGCGGTCATTACTTTGGCCAACGCAAAGGGCGGCGCCGGCAAGACGACGGCTGCCCTGATCCTGGCGACGGAACTGGCCCGGCAGGGCAACCGCGTGGTGATCCTGGATGCGGATCCGCAGCGATGGATCACCAGCTGGTCGGAAGCCTCCGGTCACATCGCCAATCTCGAGGTGATCTCGCACATTACGCCCGCCTCGTTGCCCTGCCATATCCGCGAACTGAAAGACGAGGCCGATTACATCGTGGTCGATCTCGCCGGTGCCAGGGACGCGATCGTCGCGCTGGCACTCGGGCTTTCAGATCAGGTGCTGATCCCGGTGCAGGGCTGTGCCATGGACGCGCGCGGCGCAGTCCAGATCCTGGAGCTCATTCGCCAGATCGAACAGAAGGCCAGGGTGTGCATCAACCACTCGGTGGTCCTGACGCGCGTCAATTCCCTGGTGACGACGCGGGCGCTGCAGGCGATCAAGGCGCTGCTCGCCTCGCGCGGCGTTTCTGTCCTCGACACGCCGATTATCGAACGCGCCGCCTATCGGGAGATCTTCGAACTGGGCGGCACCTTGGAGACCATGGACCCAAACCGCGTCAGCAATCTCGACAAAGCGCGCGAAAACGCGTTCGCGCTCGCCAGCGAGGTGCAAAGCCTGCTGCCGGTAACGCCACGCCGTGCCCTTATGTCTCGCTTGCGCTCGGCCCTGCCTCGCGCGGCCTGAAGCGGGCGGCCCCTATTGCCTCCCAAGGCCGGCCGGAACTGGCCTACAGCGCCGCGCGTCTTATCAGACGCGCAAAGGTCGTTGTAGCACTTAGAATTGCTGCTTGTCTTTGTCCTTGAATCGAGGTCGATTCAAGGAGAGATGCAGTAGGCCGTTCCGGTCGAAATCTTCCGTCAGAACCGCCTGTCGATGAAATGCTTGGCCTGGGCGCCGGCATGATAGAAGGCGGATTTGAGGTTCCGCCAGGGATCCGGCGTGATCGGGGTCTCGGCGAGCGGGATCGCCGAGACGTCGCCCGTGACATGCCGGGCAAGGGCGCGGCCGAAGACCGTGCCGGGGGCGATGCCGCGGCCGTTGTAACCGCTGACGGAAACGACATTCGGCGCCAGCGCGTGCATGACCGGCAGGTGATTGGTCGTCATGCCGATCCGGCCGTCCCACCAATATTCGAAGCGGAAATCGCCGATATAGGGGAAGAGCTTGCGCACCGAGCGCGCCGCGAAGGCGCGATGCGTCCCCGCGGCCATGGCGTCGAGGCGGCCGATCGAGCCGAAGATCAGCCGGTTCTGCCGATCCATGCGGAACGACGTCATGACGAGGCCCGTGTCCCAGGCGCCCTGGCGCTCGGGGAGGATGCGGCCCGCGACATCGTCAGGCAGCGGATTGGTCGCGAATTGAAAATAGGGAAGGACCGTGAGTTCCTGCGTCTGTGTCCTCCATGGCGCGCCGTTCACGAGCGCGCCATAGGCCTCGGTGGCGACGATGACATGCCGGGCCGTCAGCGTGCCGCGGCCGGCCGAAAGCTTCCAGGCGTCGCCGCTGCGCTCGGCGGCAACCAGCGGCGTTTCCGTGAAGATCTGGGCACCTGCCTTCAGCGCCGCCCGAGCCAGGCCGCGCGCATAGGCGAGAGGCTGGATCGTGCCGGCCCGCCGGTCGAGCAATGCGCCAGTAAATCCTTCGGCGCCTGAAAGCATCTTGGCCTTTTCCGCCGAAAGCGCTTCGACCGGGGCGCCCAGCTTCTGCCATTGCGCCTCGCGCGCGGTGATCTCCTTGAGCCCCTCGGGTCCGACCGCCATGTGCAGCGTTCCGTTGCGGACCGCTTCGCAAGCGATGCGATGACGCTCGACAAGGTCATAGACAAGCGAGGGGCCGTTCCCGAGCTCGCTCAACAGGCGGCCGCCGGCCTCCGCGCCGAGCGTGGCAATGAGGTCGTCCGGCTTCACCCACATGCCGGCATTGACCAGGCCGACATTGCGGCCGGAACCGCCGAAGCCGATCATGCGCGCCTCGATCACAACGGCCTTGACGCCCATTTCGGCGAGGTGAAGGGCGGCCGAGAGCCCGGTGAAGCCTCCGCCGATAATGGCCACATCTGCAGCCATGTCACCGCTGAGGCGGCCTGTTTCGGGTGCGGCTGGAGCCGTTGCATGCCAGAGGTTGGGAAGAGGGCGCTCCGTCGCCATTGCGGGCCATTCCTTTGCGGTAATCGAGGGATTCCTTTGCCTTTGATAGAACCAACGGGGCAAAGTTCTTCATGACAATGTTTCATAAAGTCATGAAGTCCGACAATGCCGGGCAAAGCGAACAGAAACGGGCGCGGATGACCGCGCGGCTCCGCCTGACTCAGCCCATCCGACAGCTCTCAATAAGGATTCAAGACATCCTCAGAAACCGGAGCGCCCGGCTCGTCGATGAACTCGACGGTCACGCCAACGCTGACCATCTTTCCGAGTTCGGTGGCGTCCCAATTGGTGAGCCGGATGCAGCCGTGGCTCTGCGTTTTGCCGATCTTCGATGGATCCGGCGTCCCGTGAATGCCGTAGGTCGGCCTCGAAAGCGCTATCCAGACGGTGCCCACCGGGCCGTTCGGTCCAGGCTGCAGCGTCAGGATCTTGTCATTGGCGCCCTGCTGGAAATTGATCTTCGGATTGTAGGTGTAACCTGGATTGAAGGCTATCCGCTCGACCGAGACCGTGCCCGACGGTGAAGGCGTATCGGCAGAACCGATGGTAGCGGGGTAGGCGGCGATGAGCTTGCCGGCATCGTCATAGGCGAAGACCTGCTTGCGCCCCTTGTCGGCGATGATCCGCGCCACCTTGCCGGATTTGTTCGCGCCGGGATTGATCACCTTGATCGTCGTACCAGGGATGGAGAAGTCGACGCCCGGGTTGAGTTCGCGCAGGTAGTTCTCGTCCATATGGAATTTCTCGCCCAGCATCTCGGCCGTGGAGGTGAAGGAGAGATGCGGGAGCTGCGCCTTGTGGGCATAGTCTTCCGGGATCGCGGCGACATAGGGCCCGGCTGCGTCGGCAGCGGTGATCGTGTAAGTGGTGATAGGCAGGCCGCCATTGAAGCGCAGCCGCTCGAGAATGTCCTCGGTATTGTTCGGGTCGAGCTTTTCGCCGGTCGCCTGCTGAAAGGCCTCTATCGCCTTGGTGACGTTGGAGCCCATCTTGCCGTCGATGACGCCCGGCGAGAAGCCTTCGCGGTCGAGGAAGACCTGGAGGGCGGTGATTTCGGCCCGCGATTTGCCCTTCATCTCGATCGCCGGCGGCATCGGCTGGCCGAGTGGATCCTGATACTGCGGATCGTAGGCGGCCTGTTCTTCGCCAAGGCTCGGAAGGCTGTTCGGCAGTTCCTCGCGTTCGACCGGGGCGGGCGTCGCGTCGCGATAGTCGGGAACGGTGCCGGTGTATTCACCGGGCTCTGAATAGCCGTAGCCGCGCTCCCGCTCGTTGGAATACCCGTCATCGCCGTATTGTCGGCGGCGCACGTCGTAGCCGTCATTCGGGACGACGGTGGCGACGATATTTCCCCAGGGATCCACGAGCACCGTACGGCCGCGGCGGTCGCGCATCGCCTGTACCTCGTCCGGTCCGGGCATGTAGTCGAGAATATCGCCCTCGGGAGTGACCAGCATCACATCGCCGCCGCCCCAATAGCCGCCATAGCCATCCTGGGCGCGGGCGGGCACGAGCTCCACTGCGAGAAGGCCGAGTGCGGCGAGAAGCGAAAGGCCGGTGCGGGTCGCTGACAAGTTGGAACCTATTTTCATGGTGGCTGCTTTGCGGCGGTACATACCGATTCCGACGTTAATGTGAAAAAAATGAATTCATCATGAACGATCCCTTAAAATCTAGTTAGGCGAGCTTCCGAGCGGTTGCAACACGGGAACTCTGTCAGAGGACGGGAATGCCCTCCAACCGCGTTGAATTTATAACGTTTTTCCTCGCGGAAGGTTCAATCCAAAAGACCGGCCACTTCAGTGGGGCGACTGCGCTATCATACCTCACGATTCGTGATTCTGAGTGCGGCCGGGAGGCGAGAATGGGGACCATCTTGAGCGCCGACAATGGCCTGGAGAGCCATCTCCTGTTCGACCGTTCCTCGGCGCTTGATATCGCCGCTTTCGTCACAGAGGGCACAGATCTCTCGCCGGGAGAGGCGATCCCCTCCGACGGCGACCCGCGGATCGACCGGGCTCTGGCCGGCTTCCTGTTCACCTGCGGTCCCGACCATATCCGCCATCCGGAGCCGATCGCGGGGCGTGACGATAAGGTACGCTACCCATTGCACGGGTCGCTTGCCGGTACGCCGGTCAGCCGGACGGAGATGTCCGCCGATGGTTCGCGCTGCTCGGCGGTTACGGAAGTCGACCTTGCCTGCGGCGGCAGGGCGGCGGTCGAGCGCGTTTGGCAGCTCCACGGGAACGGGCATGGCGTGATGCTCAAGGACCGTGTCGTCAATATCGGCGCCTCCGCCTTCGCGCCGATGATGATGTACCACATGAATATCGGCGGCCGGCTGCTTGGCGATGAAACGCGGATCGACAGTGCCTCGGTGGAGGGCGGGTCAATTGCCTGGCGGTTCGGGGAAGGCGAGAGCGCGCATTTCTGCCGGAGGGCAGTCGCCGGCGAAGACCGCTGGGCCGAGGTTACGCTGTCCGCTCTGCCCGGGCTTCAAGGGCGCGCCTTAAATGTGCAATTCCTGGCCGACACGCTGCCTTTCCTGCAGATGTGGCGCTGCCAACGCGGCGGTGCGAATGTCCTCAGCATCGAGCCGGCGTCGCACCGAATTGCCAAGCGGGTGGAACTCTCGGCCGCCGGCGAGCTCGGTCTGCTTAAGCCCGGACAGTCACGCGACTACGCGCTTACCTTCGGCGTCGTCTGAGATCGCTTCGCGATTGACGCCGCCGGGCCTGCGGCCTACACCAAGGCAACGCAGTCTTGAGGAAGCGACATCATGGACATTCGCCAGATCAACGATGAATACTCGGTCTCCGGTCAGATCACGGTCGAGGACCTCGACGAGATCAAGGCGCTCGGTTTCAAGTCCATCGTCTGCCACCGTCCGGATTTCGAGGCTCCCGACCAGCCGACCTTCGACGCGATTGCCGCGCGTGCCCAGGAACTCGGGCTGGACATCGCCCATATCCCGGTCGGCCCGATGGGCGTGACCGCCGATGCGGTGACCCGCATGGTCGACGCGCTCGACGAATTCGAGCGCCCGATGCTTGGCTATTGCCGCTCCGGCGCCCGCTCGACGGCCGTCTACCAGCAGACGCAACATATTCGCAGCTAGACCCGCGATCGTGCGTTCGGCGGCAAAGGTCGGACGGGCGAACGACCGCTTTTCACTGTTTCCAGCCGGTATTCGGTGCTATATTGGATTTGTTCGATCGAGGGTGCCGGCGCCCTTTGAAGATCGTTCGCTTGAAGCGCGCTTGGCCCAAACAAGCGCGCTTTCGCGTTTCTGACGCCGTTCCTGCTGGCCGCGAAATTGTTAGACATCGCCGTCTCGTCGGGCGCGCGAGGGTCTCGGCGGACAGCTTTAAAGAGGCGACCGGCCATGGATCCGTTCAATAGTTTCAGAGACTATCCGATTCTTCCCGGCCACGTGGCGATCCTCGAAGGCGTTTGGCACCGCGCGCTGGAAGAGCGAAACCTGTCGATCGGCAGCGAGGCGGCCGACCAACTCGCCAGGAAGATTGCCAAGCTTTATCAGGCCGGCGTGAAAGAGCCGGACCAGCTCTGGGAGATGATTCGGACGGTTTGAAAGCGCAAGGACTTGCCGACGCCCGCTCCCGGCCGGGCTCTCATTCAGGCGCCGTCTTTTCCCTCAGCCCTTGCGTATTTCGCTCAGCGTCCGTGCCGGCGTGATCGCCTCCGGGTCGAGCTTGATCTCGATGATCGCCGGCTTGCGGCTGGCACGCGCTCTGAGAAATGCATCGGCAAACTCTTCCGTCCGCTCGACCGTCTCGCCATGGCCGCCATAGGCGCGGGCAAGCGCCGCAAAATTCGGATTTGTCAAATCCGTGGCGCTGACGCGGCCGGGATATTCCCGCTCCTGATGCATGCGGATGGTGCCGTAGATGCCGTTGTTGATGACCAGCACGATAATCGGCAGGGCGTAACGAACCGCCGTGGCGAATTCCTGCCCATGCATCAGGAAACAGCCGTCGCCGGCAAAGCAGATGACCTCACGGTTTGGGTGAAGGCGTTTCGCCGCGACCGCCGCCGGCAGGCCGTAGCCCATCGAGCCTGAGGCGGGCGCGGCTTGCGTGCCGTAGCGGCGGAAGCGGTGGAAGCGGTGCAGCCAGGTGGCGTAGTTGCCGGCGCCGTTGGTGAAGATTGCGTCCGGCGCCGTGTTCGCCTCGATCCAGTTCATGATCGGTCCCATCCGCACGTCGCCCGGCCCGGTCTCCGGCGGCGTTGACCATCTGAGATAAGTCTCGTGCATGGCGGCCGTGCGCGGCGCCCAGCCAGGCGTTCCGGTGGGCTCAATCCCCGCTAGCGCGGCTACAAAGTCGCGCGGGCTCGCGGCGATCGCCAGATCCGGCCTATAGACGCGGCCGAGTTCCGACGGATCCGGATGGACATGCACCAGTCTCTGCTTCGGATAGGGGACATCGAGGAGGGTATAAGAGGAGGAGGGTATTTCCGAGAAGCGACCGCCCAGAAGCAGGACGAGATCCGCTTCCTTGATTTCCTTTGCCAACGCCGGGTTGACGCCGATGCCGACGTCGCCGGCATAGCTGGGATGCAGGTGATCGAGGAGCATTTGGCGCCGGAAGGAGCAGCCGACCGGCAGATGCCAGCGTTCGGCGAATTGCTCAAAATCGGCAACGCTTTCCGCGGACCAGCGGGTGCCGCCGAGAATGGCAATTGGGCGCTTCGCTTCCGTGAGGAGATCGGCGAGCCGAGCGATCTGGCTCGGTCCCGGATGGCTTTCGACCGGCTGGTAAGGGCGGGCGGCCGGAGCGTCCGTTCGCTCCGTCAGCATGTCTTCCGGCAGTGTCAGAACCACCGGTCCGGGACGGCCGGAGGTCGCGACGGCAAAGGCGCGGGTGACGAATTCAGCAATCCGCGCCGGATCGTCGATCTCGCCCACCCATTTGGCGACCTCGGTGAGGGCGCGGCGGTATTCGATCTCCTGGAAGGCCTCGCGTTCGCGGGCGTCACGCTGCACCTGGCCGATGAAGAGGATCATCGGGATCGAATCCTGGCGGGCGACGTGAAGCCCGGCGGAGGCATTGGTGGCGCCGGGGCCGCGCGTGACCATGCAGATGCCGGGCTCGCCGGTCAGCCGCCCCCACGCATCCGCCATCATTGCCGCACCGCCTTCCTGGCGGCAGACGACGACGTCGATGTCGGTGTCGTGGAGCGCATCCAAAACGGCCAGGTAGCTTTCGCCCGGCACGCAGGAGATGCGCTCGACGCCGTTTGCGATGAGCGCCTCGACCACCAGTTGCCCGCCCGTCTTCATGTCAGCACCTCCCAATGCTATCGTCCGTTTCGATCAGATCGCCGGCTTGCGGGATCTGTCATGTTGTTTCGTCTATGCGGTTCCTCACCCCGACGGCTTTCAGGCACCAGCGGGCGAAATCTTCCGTCGCGGTTTCGCGGCCGATTTCGTTGAGCGTCTCGTGGCGCATTCCCTCATATATCGTGATCGTCACGTCGGCCATGCCGCGCGCCTTCATGCGTCGGCCGAGCCAGTCGACGACGTCGCCGTTCAAGGTTGAGGGGTCGGCGCTGCCGCCGACCAGCTGGACCGGCAGCGTCGCCGGCAAGCGGGCGAGCCGGTCGGACCGCGCACCGGCAAAGGCAAGTTCGAAGACGTCGATCCAGAGTGAGACGCTGGTCTCGAAGCCGCAGAGCGGATCGGCGATATACTTTGCAACTTCGTCCTCGTCGCGCGACAGCCAGTCGAATTCGGTCTTCCGAGCGGCAATGGCTTTGCTCCAGGCGCCGAAGGTGAGTTGCGAAAGCAGCGGGCTCGGGACGTCCGAGCCCTTCAGCATTCGTTCGATCGCGAGGATCAGTTGGCCGCCGCGGCCGGCGGGACCGGGGCGAAAATTGGAGTTCCAGACGGCGAGCGCGTCATAAAGTTCCGGATCGGTCTCGGCAGCGTTCAGGGCGATCAGCCCACCCATCGAGTGGCCGAACAGCACGACCGGCAGCCCGGGATGGTTGGCGGCGGCCATCTGCCGCACGGCGCGCAGATCGGCAATCACCTTTTCGGAGCCACCGCGCTTAGAGAAGAGACCGAGCTGCGCATCGGCCGCGCGGCTCTCGCCGTGGCCACGATGATCGTGTGCGTAGACATGGAAGCCATGCTGGGCCATGGCTTCGGCAAAGCGGGCGTAGCGGCCGGAATGTTCGGCAAGCCCATGGCTGACCAGCAATATGCCTCGCGGCGCATCGGAAGCCGTCCGATGGCGCCATGCGAGCGTCGCACCCGTCGGGCTTTGAAGTGTCCTTACCTGCCCGAACATGCCTCACTCCAATCAAATCCAATAGCCGCAGAGCAGCTATTGCGATGGAGGCTGATCCACCATCCGCCCAACACTCCACGCGATATCAAATCGATTTGGCGGTCAAAGGCAATCGCTGCTTGTTGCTTCTTGCGCATGAGATCAGAACCGATTCGAAGAGACATATTGGGGGTTGCAACTTTCCCGCTTTTGTTGTTAGTTTGTTCTCGTTTTGTATTTACTGGAGGCCGTTATGGCAGTGCGAGCTATCGTACAGGTGGTAAGAGTTGCAGCGCTTGCTCTTGGGTTGGGGATGTCGTCTCTGGCCGCCGCAGAGGAGTCGCCGGGTGAAGAGATGAAGACGGTACCGGATGGGGCAAGGACGGAATATGTGCTGGCGGTCAGTTGGCAGCCCGGTTTTTGCGAGACGCGGCCCACGCGCAAGGAATGCGTCGACCAGACCTCGGACCGGTTCGATGCGACGCATTTCTCGCTCCACGGCCTTTGGCCCTTGAAGAAGAGCTATTGCGGCGTGGAGACGGAACTGAAGGCGCAAGACCGCAAGGGGGAGTGGCTCGAGCTGCCGAAACTCGCCATGGCAGACGAGACCGCCGCGCGTCTCATCGTCGCCATGCCGGGGGTGAAATCCGGCCTCGACCGGCACCAATGGCTGCGAAGCGGCACCTGCCAGGCCGACAACGCCGACGACTATTTCACGCTCCAGCTTCGTCTTCTCGACGAGCTGAACGCATCGGCGGTGCGTGCCCTGTTTGCCGACAGGATCGGTTCGGAGATTGGCGAAAAGCAGATCAAGGCGGCCTTCGAACAGAGTTTCGGAGCAGGGGCCGGTGATCGGGTGCGCATGCGCTGCCAGACCGTCGAGGGCCGCAGCGTAATCACCGGTCTCACCATTGGGCTTTCCGGCGATCTCTCGGGCCAAGCGGGTCTCGCGGGCCTCATAAAGGCGGCCGGGCCGACCGAGTTCAAATGCGCCAAGGGGATCGCCGACGCCGCCGGGCGGGGCTGAACTGGAAGGCTTATCGCAGCAAGGGAACGGCGCGGGCAGGGCCCTTTGGCGATTGCCCCGCCACCATAATTCGCCTACATAGCGGGCAAATTTCCCCTTCCGATGCGGAGCATTCCTTTATGGCACGTCAGTTTATCTACCACATGGCCGGGCTCAACAAGGCCTATGGCAACAAGAAGGTCCTGGAGAATATCCATCTGTCGTTCTATCCGGACGCTAAGATCGGCATTCTCGGCCCCAACGGCGCCGGCAAGTCCACGGTTCTGCGGATCATGGCCGGGCTCGACCACGAATATACCGGCGAGGCCTGGGTCGCCGAAGGCGCGACCGTCGGCTACCTGCCGCAGGAGCCGCAGCTCGATGCGCAGAAGAACGTGCTCGAGAACGTCATGGAAGGCGTGGCCGCGAAGAAGGCGATCATCGACCGCTACAACGAGCTGATGATGAACTATTCCGACGAGACGGCGGAAGAGGGCGCCAAGCTTCAGGACATCATCGATAGCCAGAACCTCTGGGATCTCGACAGCCAAGTCGAAATGGCGATGGACGCGCTCCGCTGCCCGCCGGGCGACGCCGAGGTCACCAATCTGTCCGGCGGCGAGAAGCGCCGCGTGGCACTCTGCAAGCTGCTCTTGTCGCAGCCGGACCTGCTGCTTCTCGACGAACCGACCAACCATCTCGACGCCGAGACGATCGCCTGGCTCGAAAAGCACCTGCGCGAATATCCGGGCGCCGTGCTGATGATCACCCACGACCGCTACTTCCTCGACAACGTCACCGGCTGGATTCTCGAGCTCGATCGTGGCCGCGGCATTCCCTATGAAGGCAACTATTCCGCCTATCTGCAGGCAAAGGCCAAGCGTATGGCCCAGGAAGGGCGTGAAGAGGCGACCCGCCAGAAGGCCATCAGCCGCGAGCAGGAGTGGATCGCCTCGAGCCCGAAGGCCCGCCAGGCGAAGTCGAAGGCGCGTATCCGCGCCTATGACGAGTTGGTAAAGGCGGCGGCCGACAGGCGTCCGGGCGACGCCCAGATCATCATTCCGGTCGGCGAGCGGCTCGGCCAGGTGGTCATCGAAGCGGAGAACATCTCCAAGGGCTATGACGACCAGTTGCTGATCGAGGGCCTGAGCTTCAAGCTGCCGCCGGGCGGCATCGTCGGCGTCATCGGCCCGAACGGCGCCGGTAAGACGACGCTGTTCCGGATGATCACCGGCCAGGAGCAGCCCGAAGAGGGCGCGATCCGCATCGGCGACAGCGTGCAGCTCGGCTATGTCGACCAGAGCCGCGACGCGCTCGACGGCAACAAGACGGTGTGGGAGGAAATCTCCGGCGGCAACGACGTCATCAGGCTCGGCAAGCACGAGGTCAATTCGCGGGCCTATTGCTCGTCCTTCAATTTCAAGGGCGGTGACCAGCAGCAGAAGGTCGGCACGCTTTCCGGCGGCCAGCGCAACCGCGTGCACCTCGCCAAGATGCTCAAGGCCGGCGGCAACGTCATCCTGCTCGACGAGCCGACCAACGACCTCGACACCGAGACGCTTGCCGCACTCGAGGATGCGCTCGAAAACTTCGCCGGCTGCGCGGTGATCATCAGCCACGACCGCATGTTCCTCGATCGGCTGGCGACCCATATCCTCGCCTTCGAGGGCGACAGCCATGTCGAATGGTTCGAAGGCAACTTCGAGGATTACGAGAAGGACAAGATCCGCCGGCTCGGTCCCGACTCGGTCAACCCGAAGCGGGTGACGTACAAACGCCTGACGCGGTAATCAACCACTCGGGGGCGCCGCACACGCCGTCGGATGTCCCGGTGTGCTTCGGCGCATTTGCCGCGCGGATGTGGCAACTTGTGCGACGGGACGGGAGCCGCGCTTGAGCAGCCCCGCCGCTCATGTCCGCGGCTGCCGCGTCCAGAACTCGTAACATCGCTGCGCGGGCGGATCGTAAGGTCTGCCCGCTTTCATGTCCGGGAAGCGTCATCTCCTTGCCTTTCCGCGCAAATCCCGCTTGCGCGCCGTCTTCAAATCACATAAACATATCTTTATGTGTTGATGAGGATCGCGATGATGAACCGTGGAACGCTTGGCTTGGATGCCTTGGTCGACGTCCTGAAGGCGGCGGGCGAGCCGACGCGCATGCGTCTTCTGGCGCTGCTTGCGGCCGGGGATCTGACCGTGACCGATCTTACCGAAATTCTCGGCCAGTCGCAGCCTCGCATTTCCCGGCACCTGAAACTGCTTGCGGAAGTGGCGCTGATCGATCGCTACCAGGAGGGCGCCTGGGCCTATTTCCGTCTGCGGCAGGAGGGCGGGCGGGTCGCGCTTGTCCGCGAGCTTCTCGCGGCGTCGGCACCGGACGATGCGATCCTTGCCAGAGATTCCATTCGGCTTGCGACCCTGAAGAAGGCGCGCTCCGAGAAGGCCCAGGCCTATTTCAGCCGCAACGCTGCCGAGTGGGACGAACTGAGGCGCCTGCATGTCAGCGAAGGCGACGTCGAGGCAGCCTTGAAGACGATGGTCGGCGACGAACCGGTCGACAGCCTGCTCGATCTCGGAACCGGCACGGGCCGCATCCTGCAGCTCTTCGAGGGGCTCTACCGGCGCGGTATCGGCGTCGACGCCAGCCGTGACATGCTGGCGGTGGCACGTTCCAATCTCGACCGTGCCGGCATCACCAAGGCTTCGATCCGCCACGGCGACATCTTCAACCTGCCGCTCGACGGCCAGTCCTTCGATCTCGTGACGATCCATCAAGTGCTCCACTTCCTCGAAGATCCGGAAGCGGCGATCGCCGAGGCGGCACGCATGCTCGTGCCCGGAGGGCGGCTCGTGATCATCGATTTTGCCCCGCATGGCCTCGAATATCTGCGCAACGAGCACGCTCATGCCCGCCTTGGCTTTGCCCATCAGACGATGGCCGATTGGCTGCAGAAGGCCGGACTGACACTCGAGAAGACGACGGATCTTGCCCCGGAAGGCGGGGAAGAGGGAAAACTGACGGTGACGATCTGGCTGGCGCGCGACGAGCGGGCTGCCGCTGTGGCCGATATGCCGCGACAGCGCCTACAGGCAGGGGGAATTTGAGAATGAACGCACGGACGCTTTATCCCGCGGAGCGCGGCAATCTCAGACTTTCCTTCGAATACTTTCCGCCGAAGAACGAAGAGATGGAAATCCAGCTCTTCCAGACCATATCGGATCTCTCGGTCTTCGCGCCGGCATTTCAGACGGTGACCTACGGAGCCGGCGGCTCGACCAAGGCGCGTTCGTTGACCACGGTCAAGCGGATGATTGGGGAGATGGGGCTGAACAACACGGCGGCCCACCTGACCTGCGTCGGCGCGCCGAAAGCCGAAGTCGATGCGGTCATCGACGAGTTCGTCGCCTGTGGCGTCCGGCATTTCGTAGCGCTGAGGGGTGATCCGCAAGGCGGTATCGGCAGCGCCTACGAGCCCTTTCCGGGCGGATATGAAAGCTCGGCGTCGCTCGTCAAGGCGCTTCGTGCCCGCGGCGATTTCGAGATTTCCGTCTCCGCCTATCCGGAAAAGCACCCGGAGAGCGCTGATGTCGCGGCCGATATCGACATGCTGAAGCGCAAGGTCGACAGCGGCGCCACGCGCGCGATCACCCAGTTCTTCTTCGACAATGACGATTTCGAACGATATCTCGAGCGGGTGCGGCGCGCCGGCGTGCAGATCCCGGTCGTCCCGGGCATCCTGCCGATCAACAATCTGACGCAGGTCATCCGTTTCGCCGGACTTTGCGGCTCGAAGGTACCGGAGGCGATCATCTCGCGGCTTGCTCATCTCGACGACCAGCCGGAGGAGCGGTTCAAGGAGGCGAGCCATATCGCTGCCGAACAGATCGTCGATTTGGCGCGTCGGGGTCTACGCGACTTCCACCTTTATACGATGAACCGGTCGCCGCTCATCGCGGCCGTCTGTGAACTGGTCGGCTATCGGCGCCGACCGGTCAGGCCCGCCGCCGCACCCTCCTATCCGGCGGTCGCTACGGCTTAGCGCATCGGCCCGAAAATCGGAATGGATTTTCGGAAAGCACGATGCGTAGATTCAAAGTGTTACAGCGTCCTTCGCGCGTCTGAAAAGACGCGCGGCGCTGTAGGCCTGAATCCGACTCCAAGAGAAGCGAAAGCCCATGAACGGTTCGTCGTTCATGGGCTTTTCTGATGTCGCAGCTCTGGCCGGGTGCTCTCGGAGCGGCCTTCGTTACCTCTTCTGCTGAAAATTGGAGTTTCCGGAAATTTAAGTCCCTCGGTTTGGACTTTCAGCGGCCTTTCGTCAGACGAAGAGCATAACCGCCACGAATGCGAACGCTGCACTGATCATGAGGACATTCAACGAATGTGTAAGTCCCATAGGATCCTCCCTGCGTTGACGGGTAAAACATAGGGCCAAAAAGCGGCGCATAAAAGCGAAACTTGTGCTGCAGCGCGAAAACCGTGTATCCCAGCTCCGATATTCACAGCCCTAAGTGCCTGAATTGTTTTATGAATCAAATGCCACATTATTTTCACAATTGCTGCCGGAAGGTTAATGTGAACGCTTGTAACGGTCTGTGAAGCGTCTCAAAGCCGTACCCGGCAGCTGTTTTTGATTCCCCTCAGGTCGACGAGCGCGGCCGCAACATGCGTCCATCGAGGACGGCGAGGCCCGCCGCGATCAGCGCCATCCCGGCGAGGTCGGTGACCTGCAGCGTCTCGCCAAGGAAGAGATAGCCGAGAAGAATCGCGCTTGGCGGCACGAGAAGCGTGACCAGCGACGTGTTGGTAGCGCCGGCCTCTGCCATGATGCGGAAGAACAGAATATAGGCATAGGCGGTCGAGACGAGCGCCAGGCCGAGGATCGCCAGCACGGCGGAGAGCGGCGGCATCGGGAGGATCCATGGGGTGTCCACGAAGGCGGCGACCGGCAGCATGACGATGGTCGAGGCCGTCAGCTGTCCGGCGGCCGTCACCGGCGGCGCCAGATTGCGAAAGCGCTTGCCGTAGGTGGCGGACAGGCCATAGCTCACGGCCGCGAGAACCGGCAGGACGAGGGCCCAGAGCGGTACGTCCCCCGCGTCCCCGAAAAGGCCTGCTAACGCGCTCGGGCCGATGAGCACCACGGTGCCGGCGAGCCCGAGCAGACAGCCGCTGATCTTGGCCGCGGTCAAGCGCTCGTCTTCCGTTGCGACATTGGCAATGAGCACCGTCCAGACGGGCGTCGTCGCGTTCAGAATGGCGGCCAGCCCGGCACCGATATGGGTCTGGCCGAGAAAGATGAAAGCATGCGGAATGGCGTTGTTGACGAGGCCCATGACCAGAAATTCCCGCCAGCGTTCAACGAGCGCCGGGTAGAGGCCATGATTGCCGCGCAAGTAGATGTGCAGGGCGATCGCGGCAAGGCTGAGGCGCAGCAGCACGAGCGTGAAGGGCGGGACATGGGCAACCGCCACGCGGGCGAAAAAGAAAGACCCGCCCCAGATCAGGCCGAGCAGCATCAGCAGCAGCCAAAGCCGCAGGGTCATGTGGGTGGTGGCGGTTCTGCCGGATGATAGCATTTGGGCCCTGCTGCGATCGAAGCCGGATTGGATTCGCCGGGCGTATCCAATCCAGCAATTTGCGATTGCGCAAGCGATAATGCGAGGAAGCGGGCGTTGCCACCCGCTTCCTGCGAAATTGCTCAGGGGTTTCGATTTTGGCGTCAGAGCGCCTGGAGCAGATCCGGCGTCGCCCAACCGTCGGCCGGCAGGCCGAGTTTCAGCTGCTCCTTCTGCAGGGCCGTGCGTGTGCCCGAGCCGAGAATACCGTCGATCTTGCCGACGTCGTGGCCGAGCGCCTGCAGCTTCGTCTGCAGTGCCTTCATCTCCGCATCGCCGAGGCCCGGTTCCGGATTGCCGGCCTGGTAGGGCGGGGCGCCGGCGAGGCGGGTGGCGAAATAGGCGGCCGACGTCGTATAGATGAACGACTGGTTCCATTCGAGATAGATCTTGAAGTTCGGGTAGGTCAGGAAGGCTACGCCCTTTCGCCCCTGGGGCAGCACCAGCGAGGCCCCAAGCGACCCATGCGAGGTATTGCCGTCGCGCGGAGTGACGCCAAGAGCGAACCAGTCGCCCGCCGTCATGCCCGCCTGCAGGCCCGTCTTTTCCCAGGGCAGTTCATCCGGCACGCTGACTTCCTGGATCCAAGGCTGTCCCGCGGTGAAGCCGAGGCTCTGGATAAACTTCGCCGCGGTCAGAATTGAATCCGGCGCGCTCTTCTTCAGATTTACGTGCCCATCGCCGTCGCCATCGATGCCATAGGCGATGATGTCCTCCGGCAGCATCTGCACCTGACCGATCTCGCCGGCCCAGGCGCCCGTGGTCACCGCCGGGTCGAGATCGCCGTGCTGGACCATTTCGATGGCGGCAAGGAGCTGCGGCCGGAACATTTCCGGCCGGCGGCAGTCATGCGCCAGCGTCACCAGCGCATTGCGTGTGTTGAAATCGCCCTGAACGGCGCCGAAATCGGTTTCCATCGCCCAGAACGCCGTGATCACCGGCGCCGGCACGCCGAACTCGCTCTCCGCGCGGGCGAAGACGTCGGCATATTCCTTCATCTTCTGGGCGCCGATGTCGAGCCGCGCCTTGCTGACGGTGCGCTTGGAAAACTCGGTGAAGGTCTGCTTGAACACGCCCTGGGCGCGGTCGCGACTCAATACCTTCTGGTCGATGGCCGCCCCGGCGAGCGCCCGGTCCGCGACATCGGCGGGGATGCCCTTGCCGATCGCCTCGGCCTTGACGCCCTCCAGAAAGGCAGCGAGATCGCCGCCGCAGGCAACGGGGGTCTGCGGTTGGGGCTGCGTCTGAGCCAGCGCCGAGGTGCTGGAGAGGGCGAGCAGGCCAAGGGTGAGGAACGCGTTGCGAGCCTTGCCAATCATCATAATTCCTTTCGAGGGCCCGCGTGGCCTGGCGCGGCCGTCGGGCTTGCGAAATTGCGCAGATCAATATGCCGGTGCTTTCTCAGAGCATTATGACCGAATGAAGAAATCGGTCCGCCAGGCGTCGGTGCGGGCGGCATTCTCGCCTATTGCGAAACCGCCGCCACCCATTTCTTCCAATTCTTGGCGGAGCCCGCGAAGGCGTTGATGTCGGTATGGCCTTCGATGCCCGGAATGACTCCGGTGCTGGTGTATTGCCAGAAGGCCCAGCGTCGGTCGACGTAAATGTCCTTGGGGTGCTTGGCGACGGAACGCACCCAGAAGTGATAGTCGTTGAAGGCGCCGACGAGATTGTCGCGGTGGAAATCGACGGAGGTGTAGATGATCGGCCGCTTGCCGTAATGCGCTTCCAAGCGGTCCATGAACCGCTTCATCTCGGAGCGCACGGTGTCCGGCGACGGGCGGTAGCGGCAGGTCTTCGATTCGCCGTTCCACTCGACATCGAGAACCGGCGGCAGATGGACCGCGCTCCTCGGTACATTGGCGATGAACCAGTCGGCCTGCGCGTCCGCGCTCGAGCAGAAATAGTAGAAATGGTAGGGGGCATAGGCGAGCCCGGCGGCGCGCGCGCGCGGCCAATATTCGTGGAAGCGCGAATCGACGCGGTCCTTGCCCTCGGTTGCCTTGATGAAGGCGAAGGAAACGCCGGAGTTCTTGACCCTCATCCAGTCGATGTCGCCGTTCCATTTGGAAACGTCGATGCCGTGGACGCTGTGATGGTGCGGTGTGCGATCGCCGAAATCCTGCGGATCGGTGTCCTGGAAGCGCGGCGGTATGGAGGCCGTGCGCACGAGGTCGTAGTCGGTGGACGTGCAGGCGGAGAGAATGGTGGCGATGGGCAGCAAAGCCAGGAGGAGCCGGCGCATGAGGGTTCCGTTTGCAGACGAACGACGATCCTGCCTCACGCGATGGTTTCCATGATGGTGATGTCCCCAGGGAGGCTTGACCTCCTTTTCACCATAACATCGTAAAATTTGAGTTAGCTCAAGCGGCAATTGCATTGCTGTCGCGCTGGCCGATCACGGAGCCTGCACGTCCGCCGGACGGCGGTAGACAGCGATCCATGCATAGCCTCTGCCGATCGTCCTGAGCTCCGGTGCGGCGCCGTCCCGCTCGGCCCTGGCGCGCATGACGTCGAACAGCGATTCGCGTGGCGTGACGTGAAAGCGCTTCAGCCAGCCCTGGAGGAGGCGGCGGAAGCCGCCCGGCCATCCCTCCTGCTGGCCGAAATCGGCGACATGCAGCGAGCCGCCCGGATGGAGGGCGCCGATCGCCGCGTCGACCGCCTTCTGCCAGTCGGGAATCATCGACAGCGCATAGGAGATGACGATTCGGTCAAAGCCCGCCTCACCGAAAGAGGCGGCAGTGAAGTTCGTCGCGTCGGCTATGCGCAGGTTTGCATCCGGCCGTCCGTGGCGCCGAAGCTTCGCCTTGGCGGTTGCGAGCATCTCGGCGGAGATGTCGAGACCGAAAAGGCGTGCCGTTGGATAGAGATCGCCGATCATCGCCAGGTTACGCCCGGTGCCGCAGCCGATCTCGAGCACCGAACCGCCCGGCGGCGCGTCCAGTTCGCGGATCAGCGTGTCGCGGGCGAAGAGGTAATATTTCCTGGTAAAATCATAGATGTAGCGCTGGTAGCGGTACATCCGGTCCATGAGCCGGGCATGGCTGTTGCCAACGGACGGCGGGCCGCTCATGCTCTCTTCCGGTAGATGTGGAAGCCACCATAGATGGCCGAACGGTCCTCGGCACCGAGCTTCGACGAAGTCTCCGCATCGTAGTGCCACTGGTCGAGCAGGGCTTCGGAGAGACGTCCCGGCAGGATGCTCGCTTCTGCAGCGGTGCGGAAGATCACCACGGCGCCCGGCGCGGCGGTGCGGGTGATTTCGCTCCAGAGGTCGTTCAGCTGCCGGTCGGCCATCCAGTCCTGCGCATCGAGGAGCACATAGCGATCGACGGAAGAGGCCGGCTTGCGGCCGAGCAAATCGGTGAAGCTCTCGTGATGGACCGTGACCCGGTCCGTGTGGTTGCGGATAGTTTCGTAATTGGATGTCTGCAGATGGGGCGGCAACTCGCCCTCGTGCGGGAGCGGATAGCGCCGGCCGAAAGCCTGCCAGGCGAAGTAGTTCTCGCGCAGCGGAAAGTGGCACGTCAGCTTTTCGAGACGATGGCGCAGCACTTGGGCCAGCGATTTCTCCTGGCTGAGGCTGGCGAGTTCGTCGAACTGCTGCGGCGGGATGCCGAGGCCGAAAAGCGAACTCTTGCGGCCGGTGATCCAGCGGATGATCGGCCGGTCGAAGAGCGGTGCGAGCTTGTCGTCGAAGAATTGCCGCTGCTCGCGCATGGAGCGTGCCTCGACGAAATCCGCGGGATTGACGCCGTGGAGCCGCGCCAGAAGGTGGCTGGCGGCGATGAAGCGGCCGAGAAGGCCGGTGCGATAGATATTGCGGCCGAAGACGCCGATGCGGCGGCGACCCGCCATGTCGCGGCCGTTCCAGTAGGTGCGAGTGGCTTGATCGAGCTTGGGCGCTATGAAGAGATCGAAGGCCTGGATGTTCGAACGCGTGCCGGCACTGCCCAGGAACCGTACGACATCCTTGTGACTCGGCAGGTGACGGAGGGCGGCAAGCTTCAGCCGGTTCAAGGCGATATGGTGGGGATTGAGGTCGACCACGTCGATGTGCGCCGGGCCGGCGGACAGATAGGTCAGCATGTTGCAGCCGCCGGAGCCGATAGTCACGATATGGTGGCCGAGCTCGATCTGCATTGCTTCCATGTCGACAATCGGATCTTCCCAGATCTGGGGGTAGACCAGGCCGGAGAAGAGCAGCCCGAACACGCGCTCCGACAGTCCGGCGAGGGAAAGGGCCCGGTGCTGGAGAAGCGCGCTCTTCAGCTTGGCGTTCTTTCCGCCAAAGCCGGCATCGTGGGCGAGTTGTGTCATTTGCCTGCCATCCAGTTGAAACTAAGGCGCTTCTAGAGCGACTCGACTACACTTTGATGACGGGATTCCCACAGGCCGGCGGCACTTCGCCGAGACCTCTAAGAGCGAAAGGCGGCCGGAACGGGCGTTCTTCAACAGAGTTCCCGATCATGGTAAATCCACTTTTCCTTTCCCTGAAAACCTGATCTCCTGTGGCCCAGGAGGCGGCTATGAAGGGTTTATTGCGGAAATCCGGTGCCTTGTTAATTGCGATCGCCGCGGCGGCCGCCGGCTGGTTGGCCCTCTTTCCACCGGAACTGCTCAAGGTCGGGGACGGCTATGCCGCCAAGATCGTCTGTTCCAACGTCTTCCTGGCGGGACGAGACCCGCAGGCGGTGCTCGCCGAAGACGTGCAGGCGCCCGGTCATCCGTTGCTCAAGTTCGTCAGCGTGTCGGTCGACCGCGATCAGCATGCGGTGACGGCAAGGATCTTCGGCTTCGCGGCCCCGGCACGGGCTGTCTATCGCCCGGGACTTGGCTGCACGGTAACCGCGGAGGGGACCATGCAGGCGCTGGCCGCGCCGGCGCTCGATAGCGCCACTGGGGCTGCCGCGGCTGCAAAGAGCCCGGACCTTGCCTGGCCCGTCGGCAACAAGGCGGAGATCCACCCGGCATTCCAGAAACTGGCAGAAGATCCCGAATTGGCCGGTTCAGGCATGCGGGCCGTCCTTGTCGTCAAGGATGGGCATCTCGTCGGCCAAGCGTATGGCCAGGGTTTCGACCGCGAGACGCGTCTGCTTGGCTGGTCGATGACGAAATCGGTCACCGCGGCCCTGGTCGGCATGCGTATCGCCGAAGGGCGCATGGACCTGGAGAAGGCCAACCTTCTGCCGGAATGGAGCGGGGATGAACGAGCGCGGATCAAGCTTGCCGATCTCCTGGCGATGCAGAGCGGGCTTGCCTTCAACGAGGATTACGGCGACGTCACCGATGTCACGCGGATGCTCTTTCTCGAAAGCGACATGGCCGGGTTCGCCGCTTCGAAGCCGCTCGAAGCGGCACCGGGTGCCCGGTTCAACTATTCGACCGGAACGACGAACGTCCTGTCGCGCCTGTGGATGCAGACTTTCGACAGCCCCGCTCAGGCGCTCGCCTATCCCCGCCGGGTGCTGTTCGAGCCGCTTGGGATGACCAGCGCCGTCATGGAGACGGATGCGCAGGGCACTTTCGTCGGCTCCTCATACATGTACGCCACGGCGCAGGATTGGGCGCGGTTTGCCCAATTTCTGCTGGATGATGGCCGTTGGCAGGGCAGAGCCCTGCTGCCCGAGGGATTTGTGAAGTTCATGCGAATCCCGACTGCCGCATCCGGTGGCGACTACGGCGCCGGCCAGATCTGGCTTATCGAGAACGGCACGCGCGCCGGAACGGGTAATTTCCCGCCCGACACGTTCTGGATGCTCGGGCATGACGGGCAATCGATCATGCTCGTTCCGTCGCTCCGACTCGCCGTCGTTCGGCTTGGTCTCACCCCCGGAGGCGGCGGTTATGATGTACGGAAGCTGCAAACCGCGGTGATTGCTGCGCTCGATTGAGCGCGGCGCCGATCAGCAATGTCATAGGCTGGGAGGGACGGAAGCGGCCCGTTACTGCATGTCCAGCATGTCGAGCATGCCCTTGCGCTTGGCGTGGTAATAATAGCCGCTGGCATAGAGCTTCACCGCGCCGTCGTGCTGGTTGTCGGCGACCATCCAGGCACCACGCAGATACTTGGTCGCATATTTGAGGTTGGTTTCCGCGTCGAAGAGGCCCTCGGGCGGGCCTTCATAGCCGAGGCCCCGCGCGGTATTGTACCGGATCTGCATCAGGCCGTAATTGCCCCTGCTGTAGGCGTGCGGATTGTAGTTGCTCTCGCGCTTGACGACCCGATGCACGAGTTCCAGGGGAAGGCCGTTGAGCTCGGCGTAATGCTTGATCAGCCGGTCGAGTTCCGGCTTGGAACTGGTCGGGGCTTTCGTCAGCTTCAACGAATCGGGGATGACGCTCGCAACCGCGCCGACCGCCGAGCCGATGACGCCGGTCTTGGGCCGCTCCGTCGGAACGATCATGCGCTTGGCCACCAGGGTTTCAAGGCCGACTGGCTCCCCGGTGTCGAAATCCGACTCCCATGAGGCGGCAATCGTGAGAGAGGACGTCGCGGGCGCCTCGGCGCTTTTTTCAACGGCCGGCGTAGCCGCGGCAGCCGGGAGAGTGGCCGATGCGGGCGTTGCCATCGCCGCGTCGAAGGCCTGGCCCGGCTTGGCGGTGGGCACCGCAACCGCCTGGGGAGCCGCGAAGGCGAGCGTCGCATCCGTCGCCGGCGTCATGCTGGGCTGAGCGGTGGAGGCGGCAGCGATCGCGCCTTGCGGAGCTGGTGCCACGTCCGCCGGTGCCGAGGCCGTCTGCGTGTTCAGCGCGGCGGAGGTGCTCGACGCCACGCCGATTGGCGCCGGCAGAGCGTAAGCCGTCATTTCCGTTCCGGGCTTCGCTATGGGGGTAACCGTTTGCACGGCCGTCAGTTCTTCGAGAGAGGTGTGCTCGACCGTGGAGCAACCCGAAGCAATTGCCGATGTTAGCGCGATGGCGGTAAATGCCTGTTTCGGAAGGGAAATACGGATCTTCGCCATGCGGTCACTTTCGTGCTTCTGGGCCCCGTAGCCCCTGCAAATCAGCAGCTGCCAACCGCTGCGCTTGAATCTTCCTTAACCTATGCCGCCGGTTGCGGCAAGCGCGGGGCGAATGTCACGCCGTTGCACGCTTCAGGCTGAGCGAAAGTAGCCCGGCGCCGATGAGCAAAGAGCCGCCGGTGCGGTTCACGACCCGCCGGACGCTGGGCTTGCGAATCGCGCCTCCCGCGGCGGAGGCAAGAAACCCATAGAGCATCGCGTTGGCGGCGGCGAGGGCGAGGAATGTCGCTTCGAAGATCGCCATCTGCGCAAGAAGTGGCCGCGAGAGGTCAAGGAACTGCGGCAGGAAGGCGACAAAGAAGATGATGCTTTTCGGGTTGAGCGCGGTCACGGCATAGGCGTGGAGGAATACCCGCAGCGGCCGTTGCGTTGCGGGCGCTTCACCGTCATTCCCGCCGCTGACACCCAGAGGGGTCTTCCAGAGCTTGATTCCGAGCCAGACGAGATAGGCGGCGCCGATCCATTTGAGGATCGTGAAAATCGTCGCCGAGGCGGCGAGCAACGCGCCCAGTCCAAGCATGGAGGCGGTCATCGCCGTGAAATCGCCAAGCGCCACCCCTGCGACGGTTGCGCCCGCTGCCTTGCGCCCGCGACTGATCGCATAGGAGATCACGAGCAGGATAGTCGGGCCGGGAATGGCGAGCAACACGGCCGAGGCGGCGACGAAGGCAAACCAGTGTTCGAAAGACATGAAAGAGCTCCGCGTTTGAACGGCGTCCAGCCGAGAAATCGGAGGGAGCCATTCAAACGCGGAGCCGTCAACTGCTATTGAGCGTGCGAAAGAAGCTCAGATCAGTCCGCTGCCTGCCACTTCTGGCCGATCGCATCCATGGCGTCGCCGAACCACTTGGCGGACGTATCGAAATGCTTGCCGCCCTTGATGCGGGGGAACTCGATGGTGCGCAGCCTGCCGCCCTGGTCCTCATCGTGGCCGGTGACGCCGGAGACCTTGTTGAGTGCGCTCTCCACCGCAAGGTCGACCATGCTCTGGATCAGTCGCAGGTCGTCGCCGTTCGCCGGTGCGGAGCGGGCGTAATAGCCGGACTTCTGGACCATCGAGCGCTCGGCGCCGAGCAGGGCGGCGAACTGTTTCGAGAACCAGTTGCCGACATTGATCGTGTCGATCTTCACATGGCCGAAGGCATCGCGCTTGATCGTTTCGCCGGCGGCTTCGCGCTCGGCGACGATTGCGTCGAGGCAGGCACCTTCGCTGACGAACAGGGTAACATAGCCGTTCCGGTCCATGGTCTGGCGCAGGCGTTCGGCTTCGGCTTCGAGGTCGAACTTCACCTCGGGCAAATAGAGGCCGTCGATGTTCTTCAGTTGCTCGTTCATCATGAAGCCGTCGACATAGTCCTTGCCGGCGGCCAGCTGAATGTAAGCGCGCGCTGTCGCTGCCGTCAGCCAGCCGCAGTGGCGGCCCATTACCTCGTGGACCACGAGCGTGCGCGGCGCAGCGCTCTGCTCGTTGCTGACATTGTCGAAGAAGCGTGCGCCGTATTCGGCGGCCGTCCAGGCGCCGAGGGTCTGGCGGATCGGCACCACATCGTTGTCGACGGTCTTCGGCAGGCCGACGACGGTCAGGTCATAGCCGTTGGCGCCGAGATAGGCGGCCAGGTCGGCAGCGGTCGTGTTGGTGTCGTCGCCGCCGATCGTGTGCAGGATGCTGATGCCATCGGCAGCCAATCTTTCGGCCGCGACGCGAAGCGGGTTTTCGCCTTCCTTCACTAGGCCGCGCTTGACGCAATCGGCCGTATTGGTGAGCTTCACGCGGCTGTTGCCGATCGGCGATCCGCCGTGGCGGTGAAGAATATGCGCCCGCTCGCGCATTTCCTTAGTGATCTCGATGCGGTCGGCGAGAAGCAGGCCCTGATAGCCCGAACGGTAGGCCACGAGTTCGTAGTCGGGGGCGATATCCGTATAGCGTTCGATGAGCCCGCCGACAGCGGATGATAGACAGGGTGCGAGCCCGCCCGCCGTCAGCATTGCGACTTTCTTCTTGGCCATGTTTCCTCCTCGGATTCGGCATCAGGCGATCGTTCGAAAGATCGACCGCCTTGTCACTATTGCGCAGGTCAAAGACCGGGAAGGTGGTCTAACGCAATTCCGATGGAAATAAAATGACAGGACTGTGGATGTCTGAAAAGGGCGGCATCAGCGCGGCAAAACGCAGGATCAGTGCAATTCACTTGAGATTCACGGCGAGCTGATTTATTGAGGGGCCATCACAATTCCGTCATCGGTGACGTTTGGCACAGTCGGCCGCTTGCAATATGCCACCACATCGGGCCATGCTCGGTCGTGGATAGGGGAAAAATCGCGCTTATGTCATTCTGGGACAGCCTGCTGAAGATCGTAACGGCCACCGGCAATGCGCTCGCCGGTGTGGTCGAGGCGGTCCGTACACTTTTCGAAGGGGATCCGGAGACACGCCGCAAAGTGGCTTTCTCGGTGGCGATGATCGCCTTGTCTGCGAAGATGGCGAAGGCTGACGGCATCGTCAACGAAGCCGAAGTCGCGGCTTTTCGGGATATCTTCAAGTTTCCTGCGGATCAGGCGAAGAACGTCGCTCGGCTCTACAACCTCGCACGCCAGGATGTGGCGGGCTATGAGGCCTATGCGGAGAAGATGGCGTCGCTCTGCTCGTCCTGCGAGCGCAACTGCCCAATTCTCGAGGACATCGTCGACGGGCTCTTCCATATCGCGAAGTCGGACGGCGCTGTGCACGACAAGGAACTCGCCTATCTGATGCGGGTTGCGGAAATCTTCAACATGGACGAGGCGCAGTTCGAACGCATCATGGCGCGCCATGTCCATGGCGACGACCGCGATCCCTATCAGGTTCTCGGTGTTTCGCCGAAGGACGATTTCTCCGACATCCGCCGGCGCTATCGGGTGCTCGTCTCCGAGAATCACCCGGACATGCTGGTGGCGCGCGGCGTGCCGGAGGAATTTCATGCGATAGCCAATGACCGCATGGCCGCGTTGAACGCAGCCTACGAGGCGATCGAGAGAGAACGCCGCGCCGCATGACCGCCAGCACCTGCGACTTTCCGGGGGCCCGCTTCGTACCGTCACCTAATCATGGCGAACGGGCCGGCGGGCGCCGGCCGGACATGATCGTGCTGCACTATACCGGCATGGAAACGGCGCTCTCGGCGCTCGACTGGCTCTGTCGCGAGGAAAGTCAGGTTTCCAGCCACTATTTCGTTCACGAGGACGGCCGCATCGATCAGCTCGTGCCGGAGGAGCGCCGCGCCTGGCATGCCGGCAAGAGCTTCTGGAAAGGCGAGACGGACATCAATTCCTGCTCGATCGGCGTCGAGATCGCCAATGCAGGCCATCCGGCGGGACTGCCGGACTTCCCTGAAGCGCAGATCGACGCGGTCGCCGAATTATGTCGGGACTGTGGCGAACGCTGGCAAATCGCACCCGAAAGGGTGCTCGCACATAGCGACGTGGCCCCGATTCGCAAGGTCGATCCGGGAGAAAATTTTCCCTGGATTGGGCTATTTCGCCGCGGGGTTGGTCACTGGGTTGAACCGGCGCCTGTTGGGGGCGGGCGCTTTTTTCAGCGCGGCGACCGCGGACAGCCGGTCGAAGCCCTCCAGTCGATGCTGTCCCTCTACGGCTACAACATTGAAGTTACTGGAGATTTCTGCGAACGGACGGAAGGCGTGGTGGCCGCTTTCCAGCGGCATTTTCGCCAATCGCGGGTAGACGGCATCGCCGACATTTCCACCATTGATACGCTTCACCGGCTGCTCTCGGAACTACCGAATTTCGGTGCCTAGGCGGCGATTTTCGAGCGCGCTGATTTAGCGGCCTCGATGCTTTGCTGCGCGATTTTTTCGCGTTTGCCACATGTTTACCATGTTAGGCCCTTCATTTCCGGTCCATCAACGCAGGAGATGCGGCGTTTAAGTCCCGTGCTCCTGTCAAGGAAAACGATCAGGAAATCGGTCGTGACGGTGGGGTGCGCCGTCCGGCCAGTTCCCCAGACCGAGGACTTCAAACTACATGAGAATAGCGTTTGTTGCTGCGGCGGCGGCATGCTTTGGCATGTTCGTTGCCGGGATGGGTACGTCGTATGCAGGGGGTGTCGACAAGACCATCAAGACTTCCGCAATCCCCTCGGTGACGAGAACCACAGGCTATCCGGCTCCCCAATTCGACCTGACGCGCGGATCGCAATACACGATCCTCATCCAGAGCTACGCCAAGCAGTATGGCGTTCCCGTCGATCTCGCCCATGCCATCGTCCAGGTCGAAAGCAATTTCGATGCGAGTGCGCGGGGCAGCGCGGGTGAAGTTGGTCTCATGCAGATCAAGCCGGCCACGGCGCGCATGATGGGCTATTCCGGTTCGACCAAGGGCCTCTACGATCCGGCCACCAATATCAAGTTCGGCATGCTGTATCTGGCGAAGGCCCAGGAGCTTTCGGATGGGACGACCTGCGGAACCATCCTCAAATACAATGCCGGCCATGGCGCCAAGCGCATGAACCCGGTGTCCAAGCGCTATTGCGGCAAGGTCAAGAGCATACTGAATTGACGCGAGGCACGAGCCGCCACTCCGCGAGCAGCGGTTGACGATCGATCCTTGGACCATTCGCTGATCCAGGGGGCAGCCGGATAGGTATCGCGTTCCGGCGAAATATTCTTAGAGAGAGCTCGGTGCCATTGCCCGGGTGGCATGCTATTCCCGCAGCGAAGCGTCGAGGGATATTCATGTCGGAAAGCTTTGATTTCGTTGTCGTCGGCAAGGGCATGATGGGGGCCGCGGCGGCGCGCCACCTGAGCCTGGCAGGGGCCCGTGTCGCACTTGTCGGGCCGGACGAGCCGGAAGACCGGGTGAACCACCGTGGCGTTTTCGCCAGCCACTACGACAATGCCCGCATCACCCGCACGATCGACAACGATCCCGTTTGGGCGCGTCTCGCCCGCCGCTCGATCGAGCGCTACCGGCAAATCGCCGAGACAAGCGGGATTGAATTCTACCACGAGGTCGGCTGCCTGATTGCCGCACCGGCGCCGGGCGGCGATTTCGACTATATCGAGAGAGTTGCGCTTGCACGGGACGGACTCGGTGTCGAAGCACCCTTGATCGTCGGCGAGCAGCTCGCCGAGCGCTTTCCATGGTTCGACTTCCCACGGCACTATGCCGGCATTCATGAGGCGCGCGGCGCCGGCTATATCAATCCTCGCGCCTTGGTTCGTGCGCAGACGGTTGCGGCAGAGAGACTGGGTGCGCGGGTGATCCGCTCCGAAGTCGTTGCCGTCGACGCGGGGACCGGTTCGGTCGAGGTTTCGACCATCGACGGACACAGGCTTCGCGGCGGGCGCGTCCTCGTCGCTGCCGGCGGTTTTTCGCTCTCCGAAGCGCTGCTGCCGAGGCCACTCGACTTGGCGGTGAAGGCCCGTACCGTGCTTTTTTCCGAGGTCGGCGCCGACGATCTCGCCCGATTCGGCGGCATGCCGTCGCTGATCTCTGCGGCCTCCGACCAGCACCAAAGCTATTATCTCTTGCCGCCGGTTGTCTACGCCGACGGCAAACACTACATCAAGATCGGCGGTGACCCGATCGATAGGGTCCTTGCCCACGAGGCGTCGGTTCGCGAATGGTTTCGCGGCAGCGCGAGCGCCGAGGCGGCAGCGCATATGCGTGGCTTGCTTGCCGGTGTGATGCCGGGCTTCGAGCCGAAATCGACGCATTTTTCGCCATGCGTCACCACGTTCACGCGGCACGGCTATCCTTATATCGGCTTTGCCGGCGACCGGATCGCCGTTCTCACCGGCGGCAACGGCCAGGCGGCGAAGAGTTCCGACGAGATCGGGCGGCTCGGGACGGTGCTGGCGCTGAACGGCCGCCTTGATGCCGGTGAGTACGAGACCGATTTTGCCGTCGCTTACCGATAGGCGGATGAGCATGTCGAGGTGAGGGCGCCGATTTTTTGTAGCGCTTCTCGCTCCGGTCGGTTAATGAGCCTCTGCCAGTTGGCCGGGCAGCCGCGCCTCGCAGGTGCCGAAAGGCCGCGGGGTGAGGAAAGTCCGGGCTCCACGGAAACACGGTGCCGGATAACGTCCGGCGGGGGCGACCCCAGGGAAAGTGCCACAGAAAGCAAACCGCTCCGCCTGCGGAGTAAGGGTGAAAGGGTGGGGTAAGAGCCCACCGCGGACATGGCGACATGGACGGCACGGTAAACCCCACCGGGAGCAAGACCGAATAGGGATGACACGGGCGCGCGAGCGCCCAGCCGGTTTCCAGGCCCGTCATCCGGGTGGGTTGCACGAGGCTGTGCGCAAGCGCAGTCCCAGATGAATGGCTGCCACGTTTCGCCTCTTCGGAGGTGGAGCCATACAGAACCCGGCTTACAGGCCAACTGGCGATTCTTCTCTGAATCAAATTGGCGGATGATTCCGGCGGAAGAGCCACGCCCTCACCGTGGCTGGAAAGGTGCCTATTTGCGCGATTCCAAAGCCGTTAGGGGTGCGATCGTAACCCTTCGTTAAACTTAACAACCTATCAATATTTGATCATCCGCGAGGCTGTTTCCAGGCTTCTCCCATTGACGCCCATATGGTCCCATGTTATCCCATAATGGTACTGCGCAAGGGCCGCGTCGTGGCCCATCTCGAAATTCCAGGGTGCCTTCCTCGGGAGGTTCAGGCGGACATGCTCGTGTCCGGCGGGGGTCTTTTGTGCGCGCAGGCGAGTGTTCTTTCGGGCCGATGACCAGGGTCCGTCAGTCGGGGGCGGCCGTTTCGCGTCATGAACCGCTTCTTGTCACATGCTACGAACCGGATCGATGCGAAGGGGCGGGTTTCCGTGCCTTCGTCGTTTCGCGCCGTGCTTACGGAGGCGGGCGCGAGGGAGTTATACTGCTTCCAGGACTTCGTCTTTCCGGCGATCAGCGTCGGCGGGCCGGAGCTTCTGGACCGGTTCGAGAGGCAGATGGCCTCCGAGGATCCGTTCTCGGATGCGGCCAACCAGATGTCGCTCCTCGTTCATGGGGGCGGCGTCTTCGTGAAGCTCGACCCGGAGGGTCGGTTGATGGTGACGGATTTCATCCGCGACTTCACCGGCATTTCGACCGACGTGACTTTCGTGGGGCGTGGCGATCATTTTCAGCTCTGGGAGCCGCAGGCGTTTGCGAGGGCGCAGGCGGAGGCCCGGGAAGGGCGCAAGCAACGGGGGCTGCGTCCGGAATAGAGGGGAGAGGCGGAATGGTGACGGATCAAGGCGGCAGAGCTTCTGAAGCCGACGGCGGACCGGTTCGTCACATTCCCGTCATGCTCGCCGAGGTCGTTGCGGCTCTCGATCCGGCGCCCGGCAAGGTCGTTCTCGATGGCACCTTCGGTGCCGGCGGCTACACGTCTGCGATCCTCGATGCCGGTGCCGAAGTGATCGCTCTCGACCGGGACCCGACGGCAATCGCTGCAGGGCAGCCGATGGTCGTCACTGCCGGCGGAAGACTCAAGCTCATCAATTCCCGTTTTTCCGAGTTGGCGGACCATACGCCGGACGGCGGGCTCGACGGCGTCGTGCTCGACATCGGCGTTTCGTCCATGCAGATCGATGAGGCGGAGCGCGGCTTCTCCTTCCAGAAGCAGGGGCCGCTCGACATGCGCATGTCGGCAAGCGGCGTGACGGCTGCCGATGTGGTCAATCGGGCCAAGGTCTCCGATCTGATCCGCATCTTCGGCTTCCTGGGCGAGGAGAAGCAGGCGGGCCGAATCGCGCGTGCGATCGAGAAACGCCGTGCCGAGCAGCCTTTCGAGACCACCCGCGACCTTGCCGGCCTCATCGAGATCGTCACGCCCCGAAAGGCCAAGGACAAGATCCATCCGGCAACGCGCGTCTTCCAGGCGCTGCGGATTTTCGTCAACGACGAACTCGGCGAACTCGCCAATGCGCTCTTTGCTGCGGAGCGGGTGCTGAAGCCCGGGGGGCGGCTCGTCGTCGTCACCTTTCATTCTCTCGAAGACAGGGTCGTCAAGACGTTTTTCCAGGACCGCTCGGGCAAGGCCGGCGGCTCGCGTCACCTTCCGCTGGTCGCGGCACGGGACGCAACCTTCACCCCAGTCGGCAAGCCTATGATTGCGGCGAGCGAGGAAGAAGCGTCCCGCAATCCGCGCGCCCGGTCGGCGAAACTCAGGGCCGGTATCCGTACAGAGGCTCCGTCGCCGGGAAACGATCTGTCCATTTTCAACCTGCCGGAGCTGGCGAGCCTTGCCAGACTAGGGGGCTAAGAAACGATGCTCAGAACGCTGGATATCGTGCTGATTGTCATCATGACGGGGGCCGCCACGGTCACCTACACGATCAAGCACCAGGCCGAGAACAAGCTCGAGGAGGTCCGCAGGCTCGACGCCGCGATCAAGCTCGAGGAGGACACGATCGACCTGCTCAAAGCCGACTGGGCGCTCCTCACCCAGCCGAACCGGCTGGAGCGGCTCGTCGGCGCCTTCGCGGCCGACCTGCAACTCGTGCCGACGCCCTCGACGCAACTCGCTAGGCCCGAGGAACTGCCGATGCTGAAGGCGGATGTGCCGCCGCCGGAGGAAGGCAAGGATAAGAAGGGCAAAGTCAAGACGGACGACGGCATCGCCGCCGTCATCAATGCCGATAACATCGCAACAGGGTCGGTGGCGCGCTGATGTCGTTTCTCTCCCGTATCATGGTGCTGAAGAGCAAGGCGCATTTCTCTGCCGGCGGCAACAACCGCCCTGCCGAGGCGAGCGTCAACGTCACGTTTCAAGGGACGCGCAAGAAGAGCGCCAGTCAGGCGAAGAGCCGCGTTGCGATCGTCATCGCAAGCTTCGGCATCGCCTATGCGGTGATCGGAGGCCGGCTAGTGCAATACGGCATGGCGCAGCCGGAGACGGTTTCCTCGATCGGTCGCGCCGACAACCTCATGGCGTCGCGCCCCGACATTCTCGACCGCAACGGCGAGATCCTCGCGACCGACATCCGCACCGTCTCGCTCTATGCCGAGCCGCACAAGATCGTCGATGCGGACGAGGCGGTTGAGCGTCTGGCCACGGTTCTGCCCGACCTCAACGCCCGGGAGATCTACAACAAGCTCAAGTCGAACTCGCGTTTCCAGTGGCTGCGCCGGCAATTGACGCCGAAGCAGCAGAGCGAAATCCTGGCGCTCGGCATTCCGGGAATCGGCTTCCGCCCCGAGAAACGCCGCTTCTATCCCGGCGGGCCGACGGCCGCCCATATCCTCGGCCACGTGAATATCGACAACCGCGGCGTCGCCGGCATGGAGCGCTACATCGACAGCCAGGGGCTTGCCGACCTCGCGGCGATCGGCATGACCAGCGATGCGAAGCTCGAGCCGGTCAAGCTGTCGATCGACGTGCGCGTCCAGAACATCGTACGCGACGTCATCGCTTCCGGCATGAAGAACTATGAGGCGATCGCCGCCGGCGCCGTCGTCATGGACGTCCATACCGGCGAGGTGCTGGCGATGGCGTCGGTGCCGGACTACGACCCCAACAAGCCGGCCGAAGGCGCCGAAGAGGGCTGGATGAACCGCATGTCGAACGGCACGTTCGAGATGGGCTCCACCTTCAAGACCTTCACCATCGCCATGGGCCTCGATTCCGGCAAGGTGACGCTCAACGACAGCTTCGACGCGACGGCGCCGATCCGCATCGGCGGCTTCACCATCAAGGACTTCCACGGCAAGCGGCGGGTTCTGACCGTTCCGGAAATCTTCCAGTATTCGTCGAACATCGGCACGGCGAAGATCGCCGACCTCGTCGGCATACCCGGGCACAAGGAATTCCTCACCCGCCTCGGCCTGCTTTCCAAGCTGCCGACGGAACTGCCCGAGGTCAAATCGCCGTCCCAGCCGCGCGAATGGAAGAAGATCAACTCGATCACCATCTCCTTCGGCCACGGCGTCTCGACCACGCCGCTGCAGACTGCGGTCGCCGGTGCGGCACTCGTGAACGGCGGCAAGCTGATACCGCCGACCTTCCTGCCGCGCACGGAAGAGCAGGCGAACGAGCTTGCGACCGCGGTCGTCAAGAAAAGCACCAGCGAAGACATGCGGTTCCTGCTTCGCTGGAACGGCATTGCCGGTTCTGGCAAGCGAGCGCTCGTGCCGGGCTTCAACGTCGGCGGCAAGACCGGCACGGCCGACAAGGTGGTCAATGGCCGTTATTCGAACGACCTGAACTTCAACGCCTTTCTGGCGGCCTTTCCGATCGACGATCCGAAATATATTGTGCTGACCTTAATCGACGCGCCGAAGACCGGCGAAGGTGGCGGGCGCACCGCCGGCTCCAACGCGGCGCCGATGGTGCGCGACATCATCAGCCGCTCGGCGCCGCTCCTCGGCGTCGAACCGAAATTCGGAGAAGACGGTTCTGCCTTGCTTGTGTCTTATTGACCGTGAAATGAGAATGCGGGCGATTCGTCATGGCGGATCGGTATCGAAGTGAGACATGCAGTTCATGAAGATCAAGGACCTGGCGGGAGCAGATTTCCCGGAACTCTCGGCGCAATTGAACGGTGATTCCGCGAATGCGGAAATCTCCGGCCTCACGGCCGACAGCCGGCAGGTCAAACCCGGCGATCTTTTCGTGGCTGTCGCCGGGACAAAGGCGAACGGCGCCGCCTATATCGCCGATGCGATCGCGCGCGGCGCTGCGGCTATCGTGGCTGCCGATGCCCACCCGGACGCGCGTGCGCCGGTGTTCCTGCTTTCAGATCCGCGTCGCTTCCTCGCCAAGGCGGCCGCCGCCTTTTACGGGCGTCAGCCGGCGACGATGGTGGCGGTGACCGGGACCGCTGGCAAGACGTCCGTCGCCTCCTTCACGCGGCAGATCTGGGCACATTCCGGGCTTTCGGCGGCGATGATCGGCACCACCGGGGTCACGGCGCCGGGCCGCAACGATTACGGCTCCCTCACCACTCCGGATCCGGTATCGCTGCACAAGCTGCTCGCCGAACTCGCCGACGAGGGCGTCACCCACGCGGCGATGGAGGCTTCCAGCCACGGTCTCGACCAGAGCCGGCTCGATGGCGTCCGATTGGCCGCTGCCGCCTTCACCAATCTCGGCCGCGATCACATGGACTACCATCCGACCGTCGAGCACTACATGGCCTCGAAGATGCGCCTCTTTGGCGCGCTTCTGCCGAAGGGCGCGCCAGCGGTGATCTTCGCCGACGACCAGTGGTCGGCCGAGGCGATCACTGCTGCCAGCAAGGCCGGACACGATGTGCGCACCGTCGGCCGCAACGGCGACTTCATCAGCTTGAAGAGGGTCGAGCACTTCCGCCACAAGCAGTCGGCCGAGGTGCATGTCGGCGACGACATATTCGAAATCCACGTGCCGCTCGCCGGCGATTTCCAAGTGGCCAATGCGCTTGTCGCGGCGGGCCTTGCCATGTCCACGGGGATCGAAGCGAAAGCAGCCTTCTCGGCGCTCGATAAACTGCAGGGCGCCTCCGGCCGGCTGGAACTGGTCGGGCAGACAAAGGACGGCGCGCTCGCCTATGTGGACTATGCCCACAAGCCCGACGCGCTCGAAAACGTGCTGGAATCGGTGCGCCCGTTCACCACCGGCCGGGTGATCGTCGTCTTCGGCTGCGGCGGCGACCGCGACAAGGGCAAGCGGCCGATCATGGGTGAAGTTGCAACGCGGCTAGCCGATGTCGTGATCGTCACCGACGACAATCCCCGATCGGAAATCCCCGAAGTGATCCGCTCGGAGATCATGGCCGGTGCCAGGGGGGCCACCGAAATCGCCGATCGCGCCGACGCGATCCGGACTGCCGTCGGCATGCTGAAGGCCGGCGATACGCTGATCGTTGCCGGCAAGGGACATGAGGAGGGGCAGACGATCGGCTCCGTGACGCTGCCGTTCTCCGATCATGCGGAAATACGCAAGGCGTTGGGAGGGCTTTGACTTGAGCTGGCTCTGGACAAGCAGCGACCTGCTGGCCGCCATGAACGGCCGCCCGGTCGGCAACCTGCCCGAAGGGATCATCGGCATCTCGATCGACAGCCGCACGATTGAAAAGGGCGAGGCTTTTTTCGCCATCCGGGGCGATCGCGTCGACGGCCATGACTATGCCGGCATCGCGCTTGCCAACGGAGCCTCCCTGCTCGTCGTCAGCGAAGGAAAGCTTCCCGCACTCGGGCGATTGATCGCGCCGATGATCGTCGTCGACGACGTCCTGGAGGCGATGATCCGCCTCGGCTGCGCTGCGCGCGACCGGAGTGCCGCAAAGGTCATCGCGGTCACCGGCTCGGTCGGCAAGACGACGACGAAGGAGATGCTGAGGCATGTCCTGTCGCCGCTCGGGCGCGTCCACGCTTCCGTCGCCTCCTTCAACAATCATTGGGGTGTGCCGCTGACATTGGCGCGCATGCCGGAGACGACCGATTTCGGCATCTTCGAAATCGGCATGAACCATCCGGGCGAGATCCGGCCGCTGTCCGCCATGGTGCGCCCGCATGTGGCCGTCGTCACCAGCATCGCCGCCGCTCATCTCGGCAATTTTGCGAGCCTCGACGAGATCGCCGCGGCGAAGGCGGAGATCTTCGAAGGTGTGGTCAAGGGTGGGCATGCGGTCATCAACCGCGACAGTCCGCAGTTCGAGCTTCTTGAACGGGCTGCCGCGGCGGCGGGCATCAGCCATATCCATTCCTTCGGCGCCAATCCCAAATCGGAATATCGGCTGATCGAGTTCGCCGGCGGCGCCGATCGATCCGTGCTATGGGCCGGCATCGGCGGCAGGACGCTGGAGGTGACGATCGGGGCTCCGGGACGGCACATTGCCGAGAATGCCCTCGCGGTGATTGCCGCCGCACAGCTTGCGGGCGCGGATATCGACCGCGTCCTTGCCTCGCTCGCTACCATGCAGCCGGAAAAGGGCAGGGGCTTGCGGCACCGTCTGAAGATCGGCGGGGGTCACCTGACACTGATCGACGAAAGCTACAATGCCAACCCGGCATCAATGCGGGCGGCGATCGCCCTGTTGCGCGACGCCGAGCCGCCGGCCGGCGGGCGCCGTATCGCAATTCTCGGCGACATGCTCGAGATGGGGGAGCATGCTGCCGCCGTACATGCCGCCCTTGCAGACCCGATCGTTGAAGCGGGCATAACCGATGTCTGGCTCGCCGGCCCCGACATGGCGCATCTGCGCGACGCGCTGCCGGTAGAGGTTGCGGTTGTCCACCGCGAGGCGATCGGCGATCTCACCTCCTACGCGCTCGGCGCGGTTGCTGCCGGTGACGTGGTGATGGTCAAATCGTCGAAGGGCACCGGTTGCGCCAAGATCGTTCAGGCTCTTCTCGATGCATATCCCGAAGAGACGGCCGAAGCGGGGCAAGTATAGAGGGCAGCGCCACCAAGGCTGGTGGATAAGGCCCGGGCCAGGGGAATTGGCCTAACATGGACAAGTGCAAGTGGATATCGTTCATCAGATGATTCTGTTGGGCGATGTCCGATTCTAAACCTTTGGGGAAAGGTCCCTTATGCTCATCTGGCTCGTGGAACTGGCGGACCACTTTCAATTCTTCAATCTCTTCCGCTACATCACCTTCCGCACGGGTGCAGCTCTCTTCACCTCCGCCCTGATCGTCTTTCTGTTCGGTCCGGCGATCATCTCGTCGCTGCGCATCCGCCAGGGCAAGGGCCAGCCGATCCGCGCCGACGGGCCGCAGACGCATTTCAAGAAGGCTGGCACGCCGACCATGGGCGGGCTGATGATCCTCGCCGGCATTGTCGGCTCGGCGCTGCTCTGGGCTGATCTTTCGAGCATCTATGTCGTGTCGACGCTGTTGGTAACCCTCGGCTTCGGCGCCATCGGCTTCTACGACGACTATCTCAAGGTCACCAAGCAGTCGGACAAGGGCTTCTCCGGCAAGGCACGCCTTGGCATCGAATTCGTCATCGCCGCCATCGCGGTCTTCTTCATGATGCAGGCGGCGCTGTCTGCCGGCAGCGCTGGCTCGACCTTCGGTTCGTCGGTGACCTTTCCGTTCTTCAAGGACCTGATGCTCAATCTCGGCTATTTCTTCGTGCTGTTCGGCGGTTTCGTCATCGTCGGGGCGGGCAATGCCGTGAACCTGACCGACGGACTCGATGGTCTCGCCATCGGGCCGGTGATGATCGCCTCGGCGGCCTTCGGGCTGATCGCCTATCTCGCCGGCAACGCGGTCTTCGCCAACTACCTGCAGATCCATTTCGTGCCGGGCACCGGCGAACTCGCGGTGATCCTCGGCGCAGTGATCGGCGCCGGACTCGGCTTCCTCTGGTTCAATGCGCCGCCGGCGGCGATTTTCATGGGCGACACGGGATCGCTTGCGCTCGGCGGCCTGATCGGCACCGTTGCCGTCGCCACCAAGCATGAGATCGTCATGATCATCATCGGCGGCCTCTTCGTCATCGAAACGCTGTCGGTCATCATCCAGGTCTTCTGGTTCAAACGCACCGGCCGTCGCGTCTTCCTGATGGCGCCGATCCACCATCACTTCGAGAAAAAGGGATGGACGGAGAGCCAGGTGGTGATCCGCTTCTGGATCGTTGCGGTCATCCTGGCGATGGTCGGCCTCTCGACCCTCAAGCTGCGGTAATCGAGATGATACCGGTCACCACATTCAAGGGCAGGAAGGCCGCACTCTTCGGCCTCGGCGGTTCGGGTCTGGCGACGGCTGAGGCGCTGGTTGCGGGCGGGGCGGTGGTCACCGCCTGGGACGACAATCCGGAGAGCGTCGCGAAGGCCGACGCCGCTGGCCTCGCGACGGCGGACTTGCGCCACGTCGACTGGACTGCCTTTGCAGCCTTCGTCCTCTCGCCCGGCGTGCCGCTCACTCACCCGAAGCCGCATTGGGCGGTCGATCTTGCGCATCAGGCCGGCGTCGAGATCATCGGCGATGTCGAGCTTTTCGTGCGCGAGCGCCGCGCCCATGCCCCCGAATGCCCCTTCATTGCCATCACAGGTACGAACGGCAAATCGACGACGACGGCGCTGATCGCCCACATCCTCAAGACCAGCGGGCGGGACACGCAACTCGGCGGCAACATCGGCACGGCCGTGCTGACGCTCGATCCGCCGAAAGCGGGTCGTTTCTATGTGGTCGAATGCTCGTCCTACCAGATCGACCTGGCGCCGACGCTCGACCCCACGGCCGGCATTCTCCTCAACCTGACGCCGGACCATTTGGACCGGCACGGTACGATGCAGCACTATGCCGACATCAAGGAACGCTTGGTGGCGGGAAGCGGTACCGCCGTCGTCGGCGTCGACGACAGCTTCTCCAGCCTGATCGGGGACCGCGTGGAGCGGGCGGGAACCAGGGTCGTGCGCATCTCGCGCCGTCATGTGCTGGCGGACGGGATCTATGCCGAGGGATCGTCGCTCATGCGGGCCGAGGGCGGATCGTCGTCGCTCTTTAGCGATCTCGCCGGCATCCAGACGCTGAGAGGCGGGCACAATGCCCAGAATGCGGCGGCGGCCGTTGCCGCCTGCCTTGCCGTCGGCGTCAGCGAAGATGAGATCATCAACGGGCTCAAGAGTTTTCCGGGCCTCAAGCACCGAATGCAGCCGGTCGCCAAAAAGGACGAGATCGTCTTCGTCAATGACAGCAAGGCGACCAATGCCGATGCGGCTGCCCCCGCGCTTTCGAGCTACGAGCGGATCTATTGGATTGCCGGCGGCCTGCCAAAGGAAGGCGGCATCGCCTCGCTGACGCCGTTCTTTCCGAAGATCGTCAAGGCCTATCTGATCGGCGAGGCGGCGCCCGCCTTCGCGGTTACGCTCGGTGAGGCGGTGCCCTACGAGATTTCCGGCACCTTGGAAAAGGCGGTCGCGCACGCGGCGGCGGATGCGGCGCGGGATCGCCAGGGTCCTGCCGCGGTGATGCTTTCCCCGGCTTGCGCAAGTTTCGACCAGTACAAGAATTTCGAAGTGCGGGGCGATGCCTTCGTCGGCCATGTGGCGGCCCTCGAAGGCGTGACCATGCTCATCTGATACGTGAGTCCTGGACGCGCGGCGGAGCGGGATTCGGAAGTTGGCGTATAGTGCGCCGGAAAAGGGGACAGACAGATGGTAAGCCGAGCCGAACGTGGCCCTGTGGCCGACTGGTTCTGGACGATAGACAGGTTTTTCCTGGCGACCTTCATCCTCCTGATGGGCGTCGGCTTCATGCTTTCCTTCGCCGCAAGCCCGCCGGTCGCCGAGCGGCTCGGGCTCGACAGCTTCCACTTCGTCAAGCGTCACGCGGTCTTCCTCCTGCCGTCGCTCGTGGTGATGGTGGGCATATCCTTTCTGTCGCCGCGGCAAGTCAGGCGCGCGGCGATCATCCTGCTCGCCGCATCGCTCGGCATGATGGTTCTCGTTCTCTTCGTCGGCGAGGAGGTCAAGGGGTCGCTCCGCTGGATCTCGATCGCCGGCATTTCGATCCAGCCGTCCGAGTTCATGAAACCTGCCTTCGTCGTCGTCTGCGCCTGGCTATTCGCCGAGCACGCCAAGCAGCCGGAGATCCCCGGCAACCTGCTGTCGATCCTGCTCTTCGGCATCGTCGGCGCGTTGCTCGTCGCCCAGCCGGACCTCGGCCAGACCATCCTTACCGCCGCGGTATGGGGCGGCATGTTCTTCATGGCCGGTATGCCTTGGCTCTGGATCATCGTGCTGGCCGGGGCGGCCGCGGGCGGCTTCTTCGTCGCCTATACGATGCTGCCGCACGTCGCCGGACGTATCGACCGCTTCATGACCGGCGAGGGTGACACGTTCCAGGTGGATACGGCGCGCGACGCCATCATCCGCGGCGACTGGTTCGGCCGCGGCCCGGGCGAGGGCATCGTCAAGCGCATCATTCCCGATAGCCACACCGACTTCGTCTTCTCGGTGGCCGCAGAAGAGTTCGGCATCGTCTTCTGCATGGTGATCGTGCTGATCTTCGCCTTCCTGGTCATGCGCGGCCTTAATCACGCCTTCCGGGAGCGCAACGATTTCAACCGCTTTGCCGTCGCTGGCCTGGTGCTGCAGATCGGCATTCAGTCGATGATCAACATCGGCGTGAACCTCGAATTGCTGCCGGCCAAGGGCATGACCCTGCCGCTGATTTCCTATGGCGGCTCGTCGATGGTGGCGATCTGCGTGACCGCCGGCTTCGTCCTGGCACTCACCCGTCATCGGCCGGAGAAACGTGCGGTGGAGCGCAGCCTCTTTCGATCCGGCGTCGGCGTGCCGGCGGAGTAAGACATGGACAAGGGCATCATTTTTCTTGCCGCCGGAGGGACCGGCGGACACCTCTTTCCCGCCGAGGCGCTTGCGCACGAACTGAAGGCGTCCGGCTATGCGGTGCATCTCGTAACCGATAGCCGTGCCGAGCGCTATGCCGGAAAGTTCCCGGCCGACGAGGTGCATGTCGTGCCCTCCGCCACGATCGGGTCGAAGAACCCGATCAAGCTGGCGCAATCGGTCTTCAAACTTTGGACCGGCCTGCGCGCCGCGCGTCGCCTGATTGCCCGCTACAGGCCCAGGGCGGTGATCGGCTTTGGCGGCTACCCCACGGTGCCGCCGCTCCTCGCTGCCACCGGCATGGGGGTTCCGTCGCTCATTCACGAGCAGAATGCAGTGATGGGGCGGGCCAACAGGATGCTGGCTTCGCGGGTGCAAGCAATTGCCGGCGGCTTTCTTCCCGAGAGCGCCGGAAGCTTCGCGGCAAAGACCGTGGCGACCGGAAATCCGGTCCGCCCTGCCGTATTGGAGGCGGCCGGCGTACCCTATCGGGCGCCGGACGGCGGCCCGTTCCATCTCGTGGTCTTCGGCGGCAGCCAGGGCGCACAATTCTTCTCGAAGGCAGTGCCGCAGGCCGTTTGCCGTCTCGACGACGCTCAGCGCCAGCGGCTCAAGGTGACGCAGCAGGCGCGGCCGGAAGACAGGGAAGGCGTCATTGCCGCTTACGACAAGCTTGGGATACCGGCCGAGGTCTCGCCCTTCTTCAACGACATGGCCGCCCGCATCGCTTCGGCGCATCTGGTTATCTGCCGCTCCGGGGCCTCGACGGTATCCGAGGTCTCTGTGATCGGCCGCCCGGCCATCCTCGTTCCCTATCCTTACGCGCTCGATCACGACCAAGCGGCGAATGCCGCAGCACTTGCCGACAAGGGCGGGGCCCGTGTCATCGCCCAGGCGGAGCTCAGCGCCGAACGGCTCGCCGGCATTCTTGCCGACGCCATGAACACCCCCGAAGCGCTGGCGCAGATGGCGGCGAACGCTCGCGAAACCGGCAAACCGGATGCCGCGCGCTTGCTTGCATCCCTGGTAGAGGCTATTGCCAGCGGCTCGACAGTCGCCAAGTTCAAGGAAGCACGCTCATGAAAATGCCGAAGACGATCGGCCTCGTACATTTCATTGGGATCGGCGGCATCGGCATGAGCGGCATCGCCGAGGTGCTGCACAATCTTGGTCACCGGGTCCAGGGCTCCGACCAGTCGGACAGCGCCAATGTGCAGCGCCTGCGCGAAAAGGGCATCAAGATCTCGGTCGGCCACAAGGCCGAAAATCTCGGCGACGCCGAGGTGGTGGTCGTCTCGACGGCGATCAAGAAGGACAATCCCGAACTGATTGCAGCGCGCGAAAAATTCCTTCCGGTGGTACGCCGCGCCGAGATGCTGGCCGAACTGATGCGCTTCCGCAATGCGATCGCCATCGGCGGCACGCACGGCAAGACGACGACGACGTCGATGGTGGCGGCGCTGCTCGACGCCGGCGGCCTCGATCCGACGGTCATCAATGGCGGCATCATCAATGCCTATGGCACCAATGCCCGCATGGGCGCCGGCGAGTGGATGGTCGTCGAGGCGGACGAATCCGACGGCACCTTCCTCAAGCTCCCGGCCGATATAGCCATCGTCACCAACATAGACCCGGAGCACCTCGATCATTACGGCAATTTCGACGCCGTGCGCGCGGCCTTCCGCCAGTTCGTTGAAAACGTGCCCTTCTATGGGTTCGGCGTTCTCTGCCTCGATCATCCGGAAGTCCAGTCCATGGTCGGCAAGATCGAGGACCGCAAGGTCGTGACCTATGGCGAGAATCCGCAGGCCGACGTGCGCTACCACAATATCCGCATGGACGGCGCGACCTCTGTCTTTGATGTCGAGATTCGCCGGCGCCGCACCGGCCAGGTGATAAAGCTCAACGACCTGCGCCTGCCGATGCCCGGCCGGCACAACGTTTCGAACGCCACGGCCGCAGTCGCCGTCGCGCAGCGTCTCGGCATTGCGCCGGAGGCGATCGCCAAGGGACTCGCCTCCTTCGGCGGCGTGAAGCGCCGCTTCACGCTCACCGGCGAATGGAACGGCGCGCACATTTTCGACGACTACGGCCACCATCCGGTCGAGATCAAGGCTGTCCTGAGAGCGGCGCGCGAGGCCTGCCAGGGGCGGATCGTCGCCGTTCACCAGCCGCACCGCTATTCGCGCGTGTCGAGCCTGTTCGAGGATTTCTCCGCCTGCTTCAACGATGCGGATACTATCCTGATCGCGCCGGTCTATGCGGCAGGCGAGGACGCGATCGACGGCGTGAATTCCGAAGCGCTCGTCAACAGCATCAAGGCCGCCGGCCATCGCGATGCCCGCTACCTCGCCGGCCCGGAAGCGCTCGCCCCGGTCGTCTCGAAGATTGCGCAGCCGGGCGACTTTGTGGTTCTCTTGGGGGCTGGCAGCATCACCTATTGGGCCGCGGCGCTTCCCAAGGAACTCGCGGAAATTTCAGGAAGTTGAAGCATGAAGCAGGTTAACGGTCAGAAACTCCTGGACGCGCTCGGAAGCGGCGTCAGTGCAATCCGCGGCCGCCTCACGCCCGATGCCCCGATGGACCGGGTGACCTGGTTTCGCGCCGGCGGGCTTGCCGAGCTCATGTTCCAGCCGCACGACACCGACGATCTCGTCGCCTTCCTGAAGCTCGTGCCACAGGAAGTGCCGGTGATGGTGATCGGCGTCGGCTCGAACCTGCTGGTGCGCGACGGAGGCATCCCGGGCGTGGTCATTCGCCTCTCCGCCAAGGGCTTCGGCGATCTGGAGATCGTCGGCGAGAACCGCATCAAGGCGGGGGCGATCTGCCCGGACAAGAACATCGCGGCCATGGCGCTCGACCACGGCATCGGCGGTTTCTACTTCTACTACGGCATTCCGGGCTCGATCGGCGGGGCGCTGAGGATGAATGCCGGCGCCAATGGCGGCGAAACGCGGGAGCGCGTCGTCGAGGTCCACGCGGTCGACCGCAAGGGCGACAGGCACGTCTTGAGCAATGCTGACATGGGCTATGCCTATCGGTATACTGCCGCCGCCAAGGATCTGATCTTCACGCATGCGATCTTCGAAGGCTTTCCGGAGGACAAGGCGAAGATCCGCCACGACATGGATGCGGTCCGCCAGCATCGCGAGACGGTGCAGCCGATTCGCGAGAAGACCGGCGGCTCCACCTTCAAGAACCCGGAAGGCCATTCGGCCTGGAAGCTGATCGACGAGGCCGGTGGCCGCGGCATGATGATCGGCGGCGCCCAGATGTCGCCGCTCCACTGCAACTTCATGATCAATACGGGTCAGGCGAGCGGCTATGAGCTCGAATATCTCGGCGAGACCGTTAGGGCGCAAGTGATGGAGAATTCCGGTATCAAGCTCGAATGGGAGATCAAGCGGATCGGCAATTTCATGCCGGGCTACGAGATCAAGGAATTCCTCGGCCGCGCCACGGCCTGAGACGAGAAGAACGGAATGAACACGAGCCGCGACGGGAAACCGCCGCGGCTTTTTTCTTGTTTCTCGAACCTTCGACACAAGGCTCGCCGGACTTGCGGACCATTTCTCGCGCCCGCCTTACAAAGCGCCGATTCAGCGTGGAAGCCCTGTGTATGGTCGATTCTGGCCCGCGGCGTCTGCGGTCGCCGCAAGAAGAGTTAACCAAAGTAAACGATTCATTAACCATAATGTCGTTGTAGTGGCCCGACGCGGAGATCTCGCGACTCGGGGCTGATGGAAACAGCCAGACGCAAGCAAGCTTTGCGATAGTGGCGTACTGTTTGGGGGTCTGAATGAGCGGCAGGCATGTTGCTGTCCTGATGGGCGGATTTTCCTCGGAGAGGCCGGTGAGCCTGTCTTCCGGGGCGGCTTGCGCGGATGCCTTGGAGGCTGAGGGTTACCGCGTCACCCGCGTCGATGTCGGGCGTGAGGTCGCCGCCGTGCTCGCCGATTTGCGTCCCGACGTCGTCTTCAACGCCTTGCATGGACCCTTCGGCGAAGACGGGACCATCCAGGGCATTCTGGAATATCTCGAGATTCCCTATACCCATTCGGGCGTGCTTGCCTCGGCGCTCGCCATGGACAAGGCGCAGGCGAAGCACGTCGCTAAGGCCGCCGGAATTCCGGTTGCCGACGCCCTGATCATGGACCGGCGCGACTTCGGCAGCGTCCATCCGATGAAGCCGCCCTATGTGGTGAAGCCGGTCCGGGAAGGGTCGAGCTTCGGCGTGGTCATCGTCAAGGAAGACCAGTCGCATCCGCCGCAGGTCATTACCTCCAGCGAATGGCGCTACGGCGACCGCGTGATGGTTGAGCGCTATATTGCCGGACGCGAACTCACCTGCGGCGTTATGGGCGACGTGGCGCTCGGCGTTACCGAGATCATCCCGCAGGGGCATGCCTTCTACGACTATGATTCGAAATACGTAAAAGGTGGTTCGAGGCACGTTATTCCGGCGCAGATTTCACCAAATATTTACCAAAAAATACAATCCTTGGCGGTGAAGGCGCATCAGGCGATCGGTTGCCGCGGCGTCAGCCGATCCGACTTCCGTTTCGATGATCGTGGAGATGGCGAGGGCGAGTTGATCTGGCTGGAGATCAACACGCAGCCCGGCATGACCCCGACCTCCCTGGTTCCCGAAATGGCGCAGCATGCGGGCCTTCAGTTTGGTGAGTTTCTAAAGTGGATGGTGGAGGACGCATCGTGCTTGCGTTGAGGGGCAAAAGGGGCAGAAGGGTTCGTCACCCGCTCGGCGTCGCCGCCGAGGGTGATGATGCTTTCGTATTGCCGCGGCCGCTGCGCAAGGGCGTCCGCTTCCTGGTCAGCCTCGGCGCAGGCCGCGTCCGCTTTCCCGCCCATACCGGCACCATCTCCGCCGCCGCTTTCCTTCTGGCGACCGGCCTCTACGGCATGTCCCTCGGCGGCCACACGCAGAACTTCGCACAGGCCTCGACGACGGCTGCCGGCTTTGCCATCGAAGACGTCCGGGTCTCCGGCAACGAGCAGACCTCCGAGATCGACATTCTCCAGCAGCTCGGTCTCGACGGGACCACGTCTTTGGTCGCGCTCGATATCGGCGAGGCACGCCGCCTGATCGGCGAGTTGCCCTGGGTGGAGAGCGTGACCGTGCGCAAGATCTATCCGGCAACCATCGAGGTGAACCTGAAGGAGCGCCAGGCCTTCGGCATTTGGCAGCACGGTTCGGATCTGTCGCTCATCGAGCGCAGCGGCAGCGTGATCGCGCCTTTGCGCGACAACAAGTTTGCCGAGCTGCCGCTCTTCGTCGGGCGCGATGCCGAGACGGCGGCCGCTGCCTTCTACGACGAGTTTTCCCGCTGGCCGGAGTTCCGCTCGCGCGTCAAGGCTTTCGTGCGGGTCGCCGGACGGCGCTGGGACTTGCGCCTCGACAACGGCATCGTCGTCAAGCTTCCAGAGAAGGATGTCGCCCGGGCGATGCGGGTTCTGGCCGAGATGGAAGAAGGTCATCAGCTTCTGGAGCGCGATATCGCTGCCGTCGATCTGAGGCTTGAGGACCGCACGACCGTACAACTCACACCGGAAGCGGTTGCGCGCCGCGAAGTGGCGCTGAAGGCGAGGGAGAAGATGCTGAAGGCCCAGGAGAAGCGGATATGAGTCTATTCGGTTCCGCCAGTTTCGGCCTGCCGCGCCTGAAGCCGCTTTCCTCGAAGCGGTCGCATGTCGTTTCGGTGCTCGACATCGGTTCGACCAAGGTCGTCTGCATGATCGGCCGGCTGACGCCGCGCGCCGAGAGCCAGATCCTGCCGGGCCGCACCCACAATATCGAGATCATCGGTATCGGCCACCAGAAGTCGCGCGGCGTCAAGAATGGGGTCATCGCCGACCTGGACGCGGCGGAAAGCGTCGTGCGGCTCGCCGTCGACGCCGCCGAGCGGATGGCCGGGCTGACGATCGACAGCCTGATCGTCAACGTGTCGGCCGGCCGGCTGCAGAGCGACGTCTATACGGCGACAATCGATCTCGGCGGTCAGGAAGTCGACGCGAACGACCTCAAGAAGGTGCTTGCCGCTGCCGGCCAGCAGTCGCTCAGGAGCGACCGGGCCATCCTGCATTCGCTGCCGACCGGCTTCTCGCTCGATGGAGAGCGCGGCATCCGCGACCCGTTGGCGATGTTCGGCGACGTCCTCGGCGTCGACATGCATGTGCTGACCGTCGAACGGGCGGCGCTGAAGAATCTCGAGCTTTGCGTCAATCGCGCCCATCTGTCGGTCGAAGGCATCGTCGCTACGCCCTATGCCAGCGGTCTCGCCGCGCTCGTCGACGACGAGGTCGAGCTCGGCTGTGCGGCGATCGATATGGGTGGCGGCACGACGACGATCTCCGTCTTCGCCGAAGGCAAGCTGGTGCATTCGGATGCCGTCAGCCTCGGCGGCCATCATGTGACGACCGATCTGGCGCGCGGGCTTTCGACGCGAATCGAGGATGCGGAGCGTCTGAAAGTCGTGCACGGTTCGGCGCTTCCGAACAGCGCCGACGAGCGCGACATCGTCTCGGTTCCGCCGATCGGCGAGGACGACCGTGACCAGCCGACCCATGTGCCGCGCGCGCTTGTCTCGCGCATAGTCCGGGCCCGCATCGAGGAAACGCTTGAACTCATCCGTGATCGCATCCAGCGCTCCGGCTTCAGCCCGATCGTCGGCAAGCGGATCGTGCTGACCGGCGGCGCCAGCCAGTTGACCGGCCTGCCGGAAGCAGCGCGGCGGATCCTGGCGCGCAACGTCCGCATCGGCCGGCCGCTCGGCGTCTCCGGCCTGCCGGCGGCCGCCAAGGGCCCCGCATTCTCCACGGCCGTCGGGCTGATGATCTATCCGCAGGTCGCCGATCTCGAGACGCATGCCAGCCAGGGCGGCATGTTCTCCTTCGGCGGCGGCAACAGCCGGATCGCCCGCATGGGCCAGTGGTTGAAAGAGAGTTTCTGAGTTTCACCGGCGCGGGTCTGGCGCCGGGCAAGACGGGTTTTGAGTTTTAAGGATTTGGCCGGCTCGGCAAGGCGGCCAGAAAAAGAGAAGGAACGGTACTATGGCCATCAACTTGCAAAAGCCGGACATTACCGAGCTGAAGCCCCGCATCACGGTCTTCGGCGTCGGCGGCGGCGGCGGCAACGCCGTCAACAACATGATCACCGCGGGCCTGCAGGGCGTCGATTTCGTCGTCGCCAACACGGACGCGCAGGCGCTCACCATGACCAAGGCCGAACGGATCATCCAGATGGGTGTCGCCGTCACCGAGGGTCTCGGCGCCGGCTCGCAGCCGGAAGTCGGCCGCGCCGCTGCGGAAGAGTGCATCGATGAAATCATCGATCACCTGCAGGGCACGCATATGTGCTTCGTGACCGCCGGCATGGGCGGCGGCACCGGCACGGGCGCTGCCCCGATCGTGGCCCAGGCCGCTCGCAACAAGGGCATCCTGACCGTCGGCGTCGTCACCAAGCCCTTCCACTTCGAAGGCGGGCGCCGCATGCGCATCGCCGATCAGGGCATTGCCGATCTGCAGAAGTCGGTCGACACGCTGATCGTCATCCCGAACCAGAATCTCTTCCGGATCGCCAACGACAAGACGACCTTCGCGGACGCCTTCGCCATGGCCGACCAGGTTCTCTATTCGGGCGTTGCCTGCATCACCGACCTCATGGTCAAGGAAGGCCTCATCAACCTCGACTTCGCCGACGTCCGCTCGGTAATGCGCGAAATGGGCCGCGCCATGATGGGAACCGGCGAGGCATCCGGCGAAGGCCGCGCCATGGCCGCTGCGGAAGCGGCGATCGCCAACCCGCTGCTCGACGAAACTTCGATGAAGGGCGCGCAAGGCCTGCTGATCTCGATCACCGGCGGCCGTGACCTCACCCTCTTCGAGGTGGACGAGGCGGCAACGCGCATCCGCGAGGAAGTGGATCCGGACGCCAACATCATTCTCGGCGCCACCTTCGACGAAGACCTCGAAGGCCTGATCCGGGTTTCGGTGGTCGCAACCGGTATCGACCGTGGAGCCGCAGAGGTGCCCGGCCGCTCCGCCGACTTTCGTCCGGTAGCGCCGAAGTCGATCGTCCGCCCGTCGGCCGCCGTTCCCGCCCCGCAGCAGCCGGTTCAGCAACAGCCGGTCCAGCAGATCGCGCCGCAGCCGGTCCAACAGCCGGTTCAGCAGGTCGATCAGATCGCACTTGCGATCCGCGAGGCCGAAATGGAGCGTGAACTCGACATTGCAACCCGGGCACAGGTCGCTGCACCGGCTCCGCAGGTCCAGGAAGAGGCCTTTCGCCCGCAGAGCAAGCTCTTTGCCGGCGCCGCTCCGGTGGAAGCCGCTCCCGTAGCCCGCGCGCCGCAGCCGATGCCGCGGCCCGTCGAAGCGCCGATCCAGGCTCAGGTTCAGCCGCAGGTGCAACCGCAGCCGGTCCGCCAGGAGCCGGCGCCGGTCGTCCGCCAGCATGCCGAGCCGGTGCGTATGCCGAAGGTCGAGGACTTTCCGCCCGTCGTGAAGGCCGAGATCGACCATCGCGCACAACCCGCTGCGGCGCTTCAGGAAGAGCGTGGTCCGATGGGCCTCCTCAACCGGATCACCAGCTCGCTCGGACTGCGCGAGCGCGAGAGCCAGAATGTCTCGTCCGATATGACCTCGGCAGCGCCGAGCGCCGCTTCCCAGCAGCGCCGCCCGCTGTCGCCGGAGGCGAGCCTTTATGCTCCGCGTCGCGGCCAGCTCGACGATCAGGGCCGCGCCACGCCGCAGATGCGCTCGCACGAGGACGATCAACTCGAGATTCCGGCGTTCCTGCGCCGTCAATCTAACTGATTTCCAACGCGTTCCTTCACCTTGCCGGTGCCCGGGCGAAAGCCCGGGCATTTTCACTTTGTCAGGCATTTTCAATGGGTTGTTCGTTCGATTGCATGCATATGAATTGCGTAACAAAGCGAAACGAACAGTGATTTGGAATGGTGCCTCAGAACTCTTATTTTCGGCATCGGATAGGGACGCACGCGATTCGATCGAACGCTGTCAGTTCAAACGTGGCTTCGGCTGACAGCCGTCGGGTCACGACTGGTAGGTCTGTGCTGAAAGTCGCCCGCGTGCCGCAAGAGTTTGGCTGCGGCCAATTGTCCGGCCCAATTGATTGAAAGTGACGAGAGAATGGGAATCGAACTGCTCGGGTTTCAGACGACGATCGCAAGCCCGATAACCCTCAAGGGAATTGGCGTTCACTCCGGCGCCGAGGTGGAAATCACCTTCCATCCGGCCGAGGCGGATGCTGGCATCGTCTTCCAGCGGGTTCTCGCCGGCGGACGGGTGAGCGAGTTCAGAGCCGTTTCGTCGCAGGTCGGCAATACCGATCTTTGCACCGTGCTCGGACTTTCGCCAGCAACATCGATCGCCACCATCGAGCATGTCATGGCGGCGATCTATGCGCTTGGCCTCGACAATCTGCTGATCGAAGTCAATGGCGCGGAAATGCCGATCATGGACGGCAGTTCGGAGCCTTTCATCGACGCCATCGAGCAGACGGGGATCCGCGCGCTTGCGGTGAAGCGCCGCTATATCCGTATTCTCAAGCCGGTTCGCATCGAATCGGGCGCTTCCTGGTCGGAGTTCACTCCCTATGACGGCATGCGCTTCGAAGTCGAGATCGATTTCGCTTGCCCGCTGATCGGCCGTCAGTCCTGGAAGGGCGACATGACGCCGGCCGTCTTCAAGCGGGAACTGTCGCGGGCGCGGACCTTCGGCTTCATGCGTGACGTCGAGCGGCTGTGGGCTGCCGGCTTTGCGCTGGGCTCGTCGCTCGAAAACTCGGTGGTGATTTCGGACGACGACACGATCGTCAATGTCGAAGGCCTTCGTTACGCGGACGAGTTCGTCCGCCACAAGGCGCTCGACGCGGTGGGCGACCTTTCGCTCGCCGGCGCACCGTTCCTCGGCTGCTATCGTTCCTATCGCGGCGGCCACAAGATGAACGCCAATGCGCTGAAAGCCCTCCTGAGCGACCCGACCGCCTATGAGGTTGTGGAAACCGCATCCCAGCGCCAGCGCACGCGCTCCCGCGAATTGGTCGCGGTTGCCGCTCCGGGTTTTGCGCCCTGGTCGGCATAAAGAAACACAGTTCATTTTCTCCAGTCGCCGGCCGAAAGGCCGGCGTTTTTCATGGTGGCTAGAGTAAAGCGCGGCGAAATGCGGTGGAAAAATGAAGAACATCGCGCGGATATCCGACGAATGTCACAAATTTGCATGAATCGCCGCTCATGACGTTGCGGTCTTGAGGCAACTTGCTCTAAAACGCGCAAGTCTGGCGGATGCCAACCGCTACTGCATGTCTCCTTAAATCGAGCTCGAGCTAAGGAGCAAAGACATGCAGCAATCTAGAGTGCTACAGCGACCTTTGCGCGTGTGATAAGACGCGCGGCGGTGTAAGTGAAACGGGAATATCCGATGGTCCTTGCAGTTTCTGTTGACATGAGAAAATCAGCGCGCGTCGTCGCCGTCGTCCTTGCGGCAGTCGCCGGCTCGAGCCTGATCACCGCCTGCCAGAACGATCCGGATATCGACATCACCAAGCTGACCGCGGAGACTGATCCGCCGGAAGTGCTCTACAATCAGGGCCTCGCCAATTTGAATGCCGGCAAGACGACGGAAGCGGGACGCAAGTTCGAGGCGATCGACCGGCAGCATCCGTTCTCCGAATATGCCCGCAAGGCACTGGTGATGAATGCCTTCGTCGCCTACCGCAACGGCCAGTACCAGGACGCGATCAACTCCACGAGCCGGTACCTCAATCTCTATCCGCAGTCCGAAGACGCGGCCTATGCGCAATATATCCAGGGCCTCGCCTATACGAAGCAGATCCCCTCGGTGACGCAGGACCAGAAGCCTGCCCAGAAGGCGATCGATGCGATGCAGGTGGTCGTCGACAAATATCCCGATTCGGAATACGTCGATGACGCGCAGGCAAAAATCCGCTTTGCCCGCGACCAGCTCGCCGGCAAGGAGATGCAGGTCGGGCGCTATTACCTCGAGCGTAAGGAATATCTTGCCGCAATTTCCCGTTTCCGCGTCGTCGTCGAGCAATATCCGAACACAAACCAGGTCGAGGAAGCGCTGGCGCGTCTCGTCGAGGCCTATTTCTCCATGGGCGTGACCGCGGAGGCACAGACGGCGGCGGCGGTTCTCGGGCATAACTACCCGGACAGCCAGTGGTACGCCGATTCCTACAAGCTGCTGCAGTCGGGCGGTCTCGAACCGCGCGAAAGCGGCACGTCCTGGATCGCGCGCGCGGGCAAGAAACTCATCGGCGCCTGATAACCTCGGCGCTCCAACGAAGATATGACACCGGATGCTCGCCCAGCTCTCGATCCGCGATATCGTCCTGATCGAACGGCTTGACCTCAGCTTCGACGCGGGGCTCTCGGTGCTGACCGGCGAAACCGGCGCGGGCAAATCCATCCTTCTCGACAGCCTGTCGCTGGCGCTCGGCGGCCGCGGCGATGGTTCGCTGGTGCGCCACGGCGAGGACAAGGGGCAGGTGACTGCCGTCTTCGACGTGCCGCCCGGCCATGCGGCGCGGCTTCTGCTGCACGAAAACGGCATCGACGACGACGGCGACCTGATCTTCCGCCGGGTGCAGTCGGCGGACGGCCGTACCAAGGCCTATATCAACGATCAGCCGGTAAGCGTGCAGCTGATGCGCCAGGCCGGGCAGGTGCTCGTCGAAATACACGGCCAGCACGATGATCGCGCGCTTGTCGACATCGACGCGCACCGCGCGCTGCTCGACGCCTTCGGCGGCACCACCGAGGCGGCGGAAGAGGTGGGCGCGCTCTATCGCGGCTGGCGGGACGCCGAGCGGGGGCTGAAGAAGCACCGCGAGCGCGTCGAAGCGGCAGCGCGCGAGGCGGATTATCTGCGCTCCTCCGTCGAGGAACTCGAGGCACTGGCGCCCCGGGACGGCGAGGAAGAGGAACTCGCCGAAAGCCGGGCGCGCATGATGAAGGTCGAGCGGATCGCCGGCGACATCAGCGAAGCGTCCGAATTCCTGAACGGCAATGCGTCGCCGGTGCCGCTAATCGCCTCGCTGGTGCGACGGCTCGAGCGCAAGAGCCACGAGGCGCCGGGCCTGCTGGAAGAGACGGTCGAGCTTCTGGACGGGGCGCTGAACCAGCTTTCCGACGCGCAGATGGCGGTCGAGCGGGCGCTGCGCAACACTGAGTTCGATCCGAAGGAATTGGAGCGCGTCGAGGAGCGGCTCTTCGCCCTGCGTGCCGCCAGCCGCAAATATTCGGTTCCGGTCACCGAACTGCCGGCGCTTGCCGTCCGGATGATCGCGGATCTCGCCGATCTCGACGCCGGCGAGGAGAAGCTGAAGCAGCTCGAAAAGCAGGTGGCCGAGGCGAGAGCGGCCTTCGATGCCGCGGCCCGGTCGTTATCGGAAAAGCGTCACAATACGGCCAGCGCGCTTTCGGCAGCGGTGATGGCAGAACTGCCGGCGCTGAAGCTCGAGCGCGCCCGCTTCATGGTCGAGGTCGCCACGGACCCCAATTCACCCTCGGCCGAGGGCATCGACATCGTCGAGTTCCATGTGCAGACGAACCCCGGCACGCGGCCGGGACCGATCATGAAGGTCGCCTCGGGCGGCGAGCTTTCTCGCTTCCTCCTGGCGCTGAAGGTGGCGCTTGCCGATCGCGGCTCGGCGCCGACGCTCGTCTTCGACGAAATCGACACCGGCGTCGGAGGTGCAGTGGCGGATGCCATCGGCCAGCGGCTGAAGCGGCTTTCGAAAACCGTCCAGGTGCTTTCCGTCACCCATGCGCCGCAGGTCGCCGCGCGCGCCGCAACGCACCTGCTGATCTCCAAGGGACCGTCGGCGCAAAAGGCCGAGATGATCGCTACCCGCGTCGCCCGCATGGACGACGAGGCGCGCACCGAAGAAATCGCCCGCATGCTCGCCGGCGCCTCTATCACCGAGGAGGCGAGGGCGGCGGCGGCGCGGTTGCTGGCGGGCGGCGGCTGATCGCACCACTTTTCATTCTCGCCCGTTGCTCAACAGCGCCGCGCGCAATCACACACTAAACGACAGCAGCCTATTGGGCTTGGTCGGTTGCAGTACGGCAGGGCCTCTCCTCTGTCCTCATTCCTGTGAGGACGGAAAAGTATCTGCCAAGCCCGTGAAGCACTTTGAAACGCTGAATTATTCTGTCCTCAAATCGATTCCGATTTCAGGAATCATGCAGTAAAAACGACTCGCAATCCGGAGTCGCCATCCATGCTGAACGAGAACAAGCCCGTCGAGCAACTGACCGAAAGCGAAGCGGCGGAGGAACTTGCCTTCCTCGCGGCCGAACTCGCCCGCCACGATGCGCTCTATCACGGGCAGGATGCGCCGGAGATCTCGGACGCGGATTACGACGCGCTGAAGCGCCGCAACGATCTGATCGAGCAGCGCTTTCCGGCGCTGGTCCGCGAGGATAGCCCCTCGAAGAAGGTCGGCGCGGCGCCTTCGCTGACCTTCCAGGCGGTCGTCCATGCCCGGCCGATGCTCTCGCTCGACAACACCTTTTCCGATGAGGATGCGCGCGATTTCGTGGCCGGCATCTACCGCTTCCTGGGCAAGCTCCCCGACCATTCCATCGCCTTCACCGCCGAGCCGAAGATCGACGGGCTCTCCATGTCGCTGCGCTATGAGAACCGCCGGCTGGTGACGGCAGCGACGCGCGGCGACGGCACGACGGGAGAGAACGTCACCGGCAATATCCGCACGATCCGCATGATCCCCCAGACCTTGCCGGCCGATGCGCCGGACGTCGTCGAGGTCCGCGGCGAGGTCTATATGGCGAAATCCGATTTTGCCGCCCTCAATGCCGAGATGGCGGCACAGGGCAGGCCGCTCTACGTCAATCCGCGCAACACGGCGTCCGGGTCGCTGCGCCAACTCGACGCGAAGGTGACGGCGAGCCGCAAGCTGCGCTTCTTCGCCTATGCTTGGGGCGAGATCTCGGCAATGCCGGCGGATACGCAATTCGGCATGGTCGAGACCTTCAAGGCCTGGGGCTTCCCGGTCAATCCGCTGATGCAGCGTTTTTCTTCTGCAGACGAATTGCTGGAGCACTATCACCATATCGAGCGCGAGCGGCCGGATCTCGATTATGATATCGACGGCGTCGTCTACAAGGTCGATCGCCTCGACCTGCAGGCACGGCTCGGCTTCCGCTCGCGGAGCCCGCGCTGGGCGACGGCGCACAAGTTCCCGGCCGAACAGGCCTTCACGCGGCTCAAGGGGATCGACATCCAGGTCGGCCGGACCGGCGCATTGACCCCGGTCGCGCGGCTGGAGCCGGTCACCGTCGGAGGCGTCGTCGTCACCAATGCGACGCTCCACAACGAGGACTATATCCGCGGCCTCGGCAACAGCGGTGAGCCGATCCGCGAGGGGCGCGACATCCGCATCGGCGACATGGTGATCGTCCAGCGGGCAGGCGACGTCATCCCGCAGATCGTCGACGTGGTGATGGATGAGCGGGCAGAGGGGGCGGAGCCCTACAGGTTTCCGACCACATGCCCGGTCTGCGGCAGCCATGCGGTGCGCGATATCAACGAGAAGACCGGCAAGGTGGACGCCGTGCGCCGCTGCACCGGCGGCTTCGTCTGCCGGGCGCAGGCGGTCGAGCACCTGAAGCACTTCGTCTCGCGCCACGCTTTCGATATCGAGGGGCTGGGATCGAAACAGATCGAATTCTTCTTCGAAAGCGAGGATCCGACGCTGTCGATCCGGACCGCGCCCGACATCTTCACGCTGGAGCGCCGTCAGGCGGCGTCGCTCACTAAGCTCGAAAACATAGAAGGTTTCGGCAAGGTCAGCGTTCGCAAGCTCTATGAGGCGATCAACGCCCGCCGTTCGATCGCCCTGCATCGCTTCATCTACGCGCTCGGCATCCGCCATGTCGGCGAGACGACCGCCAAGCTGCTCGCGCGCTCTTACGGAACTTACGAGCACTTCGGCGCCGCAATGGTGGAGGCGGGCAGCCTCGCCGGGGATGCCTGGAATGAGCTCAACAGCATTGAGGGCATTGGCGAAGTCGTCGCGCGTGCCATCGTCGAGTTCTACAAGGAGCCGCGCAACCTGAAAGTCGTTGCCGATCTTCTCGAAGAGGTGACGCCGGAGAGCGCGGAAACACGGGTGGCGACGGACAGCCCGGTCGCCGGCAAGACCGTGGTCTTCACCGGTTCGCTCGAAAAGATGACCCGCGACGAGGCGAAGGCGAAGGCCGAAAGCCTTGGCGCTAAGGTGGCGGGTTCCGTCTCGAAGAAGACCGACATCGTGGTGGCCGGTCCCGGCGCCGGCTCGAAGCTCGATAAGGCCCACGAGCTCGGCGTCCAGACGATGGACGAGGACGAGTGGCTGGCATTGATCGGCGGGTAATGCGGAGCGGGCGCCGCCTCTCACTCCCATTCCTGTGCTTGTCACAGGAATCCAGCCGCACCGCGTCGGCGGTGCGGAGAGGGTCTCTTGCACCCTGTCGATCAGGCGGGCTGCTCGGCCGACATATCCATCCACATGAATTCCCAGACATGGCCGTCGAGGTCCTGAAAGCTCACGCCATACATCGAGCCGTAGTCGATCGCCGGCTTCCAGGGCTTGCCGCCGGCGGCGATCGCCTTGTCGAACATCTCGTCGCATTCGGCCCGGCTGCCGGCGGAAAGCGCGGTGATGACCTCCGTGGCGCGCGCGGTGTCGCTGATCTCGCCGACAATAAAGCTACGGAATTTCGGCTCGGTCAGAAGCATGGCGAAGATATTGTCGTCGATGACCATGCAGGCGGCCGTATCATCGGAGAATTGCTCGTTGAATGTGAAGCCGAGGGAGGAGAAGAAGGACCGCGAGGCTTTCAGGTCCTTGACGGGAAGGTTAACGAAAATCATGCGCATGGAAGCGTTCCTCGTGATGATGTTGACGGGCCAAGGACGAAGGCGGACGTCTTCTGCCGACAGGTAGGAAAGAGATTTATCTGGCGCCGGGAAAACGGCTTTCAAGGGCTGGCTTACCTCCGTCCGCGGTAACGGGCGCACACCAATTCCATTTGTATTTTTGCGCTGCACAAGATAGACCTTGCAGCCAAAATTTGTGCAATTGCCTTTTCGCGGGGCTGGCTTCTCGCCATATCAGCGAAGCGGGGCGCGTCTTTCCCGCCCCGGCGGATTGGAGGGTCCGGAGATGAAGACGATAGCGACTATCGCCGAGCTGCGCGCAGCCCTTGCCGAGCACCGGCGCGGCGGCAAGACGATCGGGCTGGTGCCCACCATGGGCTATCTTCATGTCGGCCATATGGAGCTCGTGCGCCGCGCCCGCAGCGAGAACGACGTGGTCGTCGCCAGCATCTTCGTCAACCCGCTGCAGTTCGGTCCGCACGAAGATCTCGCGAAATATCCGCGCGATCTCGCTCGCGATCAGGAGATGCTCGAGGAAGGCGGCGTCGATTTCCTCTTCGCGCCGGGTGTTGCCGACATGTATCCGCAGCCGATGGAGACGATCGTCGACCTGCCGAAGCTCGGCTCCGAGCTCGAAGGCTCGGTGCGGCCCGGGCACTTCGCCGGCGTCGCGACGGTGGTCACCAAACTCTTCAATATCGTCCAGCCGGATCGCGCCTATTTCGGCGAGAAGGATTTTCAGCAGTTGCAGATTATCCGTCGCATGGTCGCGGATCTCGCTCAGCCCGTCACCGTTGTCGGCGTGCCGACAGTCCGGGAAGCCGATGGGCTCGCCTGTTCGTCCCGCAATGTCTACCTGACTGCCGATGAACGCCGGGCGGCGGCGGTCGTGCCGAAAGCGCTCGACGAGGCCGAGCAGCTGATCGCGAGCGGCGTCACCGATCCGGCCGTTGTCGAGAAGGGCGTCACCGATTTCCTGTCGAGCGAGCCGTTGGCATGCCCCGAGGTGGTGGCGCTACGCGATCCCGAGACGCTCGAGCCGGTCGGCGAGATCGGCGACAAGCCGGTGCTGCTCCTGCTTTTCGTCCGCTTCGGCGCGACCAAGCTGCTCGACAATCGCGTCATCGCTCCGAAATCCGCCCGTTTTGCAAAGGTTGCCTGACATGAGCGTCCAGACCACGAAACGGCGGCTCAGCCCCGCCAGTATCGAAGCCTTGAAGGGCGAACGTCCGATCGTCAGCCTCACAGCCTATACGACGCCGATCGCGCGGCTTCTCGACCCGCATGTCGATTTCCTGCTCGTCGGCGATTCGCTCGGCATGGTGCTCTACGGCCTCGACACGACCGTCGGCGTAACCCTCGACATGATGATTGCTCATGGCCAGGCGGTGATGCGCGGCTCGGAGCGGGCCTGCATCGTCGTCGACCTGCCCTTCGGCTCCTATCAGGAATCGAAGGAGCAGGCCTTCCGCAGCGCCGCGCGGGTGCTCAAGGAAACGGGCTGCAGCGCCGTGAAGCTCGAGGGCGGCGCGGAAATGGCCGAGACGGTCGATTTCCTCGTCAGCCGCGGCATTCCGGTGCTCGGCCATGTGGGACTGATGCCTCAGCTGGTTAACACCACCGGCGGCTACCGCTCGGTGGGGCGGAACGAGAAGGAAGTGGCGAAGATCCGCCGCGACGCCAAGGCGATCGACGACGCCGGCGCCTTTGCCATCGTCGTCGAAGGCACGGTCGAGCCGGTCGCGCGCGAGATTACCGCGACATTGCGCTCGCCGACCATCGGCATTGGCGCGTCCCCGGCTTGCGACGGCCAGATCCTCGTCTCGGACGACATGCTCGGCATCTTCAACGATTTCAAGCCGCGCTTCGTCAAGCATTTCGCCGAGCTCGCCCCGGCGATCTCCAAGGCAGCGGAAGACTATGCCAATGAGGTGAAGGCGCGCTCCTTCCCGGGGATCGAGCATACGTTCCAGGCGAAGCGTTAAGCGCCACGGCAATCGCAATCTCTGCCCCTCGGCCCGCAAACGGGAAAGGGGACTTAAGAGAGCACGGCTTTAGCCTTCTCCCCGCCAGAAGCCGGGAGAAGGTCGCGGCAGCGGGATGAGGGGGCAGAATCGCGTGACAGGACGATCCGTCCCTAAGGGCGGGCGCCCTTCACTGCCGGAAACCAGCAGGGGCCTCCTGACCAATCATCATAAAATTCAATCTGTGCATCAGTGTAATTGAATTGTAGCGGCTTCCCCGAGGGCCTATCTGTCCCGCACGAAGAGCTTGCGAGTGCCGCTCGCGCCGGGCTCCGACCGGAGGAAATCCATGGACAGAGACGAGTTCCGCGAGGGGCTGCGCGGCGGCTTCCCGATCATGATGGCGGCATCGCCTTTCGGCGCCTTGTTCGGGGCGCTCGCCGTCGACAACGGCTTTACGATCGCCGATGCGGTGTTCATGAGCGCCATGGTCTATGCCGGTGCCAGCCAGATGGTCGGCATCGAGCTGTTCGGCAGCAATGTCCAGCCTTGGCTGGTGGTGCTGTCGGTCTTCGCCGTCAACTTCCGGCACGTGCTCTATTCGGCCTCGATCGCCAGGCACATCCGCCACTTCACGCTGGTTCAGAAGTTCTTCGCCTTCTTCCTGCTGATCGATCCCCAATATGCGGAAAGCGAGAGGCGGGCCGAGTGCGGGCTTCCGGTCAGCTTTTCCTGGTATCTCGGCTTCGGCCTGATCATCTATTTCCCCTGGCTCATCACCACGGCAATGGGCGCTGTTTTCGGACAGTTGATCGGCGATCCCAGGGTCATCGGCATCGACGTGCTCTTGCCAATCTATTTCCTGGGGCTGGTTCTCGGTTTCCGCAAGCGCGACCGCTTCCTGCCCGTTGTCGCGGCGAGCGCGGTCGCCTCGGTTGCGGCCATGCACTTCGTCGGTTCGCCCTGGCATGTGAGCATCGGCGCGCTTGCCGGCGTAGTGCTTGCCGCGTGCTTGCCGCAGGATCGGCAGCCAAGGGAAATGGCTGCAATCGAAAGGGAGGCCTGAGCCGTGGATGCCCAGCACCTCAACCTGCTCTACCTGATCATCGCCGCGGCGGTCGCCACGTTTGCCACGCGGGTCGGCGGCTATGTGTTGATCACGCAGTTGAAGCACATCCCCCCACGCCTCGAGGCGGCGCTGAACGCTGTTCCGGCGGCCGTGCTGACGACGCTCGTGGCACCCGCTTTCGTCTATGGCGGCTTCGACGTGGCCGCTTCGATGTTCGTCGCCTTCGCCGCGGGGCTCCGCTTCTCGACGCTGCGGATGCTGCTCGTCGGCTGGGTCGTGGTGATGGCGATCCGCCACGTGATCCTGTAGTCGTGGGCTCGCAGCATCCTTTTGGTTGCGCGACGGTGCATTGGCGCCGGCACCGTCATGGATTATCATTCATCCAATGCCGGAGAGGCATGAGCCCTCCGGCCGTGGAGGAGCGACAATGATTACCAGGATCACGTTTGCCCTTATGCTGGCCCTCGCGCCTATGGCCGCCTTCGCCAACCAGTGCCCTTCAATGATGGCCGCAATCGACGCCGCCATTCCGAACGCCTCGCTTTCCGAGGCTGACATGGCCAAGGTCAAGGAGCTGCGCGCGCAGGGCGAGCAATTGCACCAGTCCGGCGATCATGCCGGTTCGGAAGCAGCCCTCGGCGAAGCAAAGAAAATGCTCGGGATCTGAGGGAGAAGCCGGTCTCGTTCCGGCTTTTCAGCTTCCGCCCCAGGCTTGCCGAGGCGGAAAATTCGGAGATTTGCCGGCAATCCAGTAAAATTCTCGGGTTACACGCGAGCGCCGGGGTGCATATAACGGCGTTGTTGGTTGAGACATCAAACCTCCCAACGGAGGCCCGGCTGCCCCCTGTAGCCCCAGCCCACGCCGCCGGGCCTCCCTACCGACCTCTCACCTACACAGCTTACTCAACGTGAAACGGCTTCCGTTGCGGCCTTCAGCCACTGGCGCGTTTCCTCGCCGGCAATGAGCGGCATCAGCTTCTCCCGCGTCTCCGCATGATAATCGTTCAGCCAGGCAAGTTCCTCGTCGCTCAAGAGGGCCGGCAGCACGAGCCGCCGATCGATCGGGCAATAGGTCAGCGTGTCGAAGCCGAGCATCGGCAGATCGCCGCCGGCGATCTGCGCGGCTTCACGCACGACGACAAGATTTTCGATGCGAATGCCAAAGGCGCCGGGGCGGTAGTAGCCGGGCTCGTTGGAAAGGATCATGCCGGGCAGGAGTTCCTGGGTGGCAAGCCGGGCGATCCGCTGCGGGCCCTCGTGAACCGAGAGGTAGGAGCCGACTCCATGGCCGGTGCCGTGCGCATAGTCGGCACCCGCCTTCCAGAGCGCGATGCGGGCGAGGGGGTCGAGATCGACACCGCGGGACCCCTTGGGAAACCGCGCCGTGCTGATTGCGATCATGCCTTTCAGCACCAGGGTGAAGAAGCGCTTCTGCTCCTCCGGCACGCTGCCGATCGCGACGGTGCGGGTGATGTCGGTCGTGCCGTTTATATATTGCGCACCCGAGTCGATCAGGAACATGGTTCCTGCCTCGATCGGCCGGTCGGTGTCGGTGGTGACGCGGTAGTGCATGATCGCGGCGTGCGAGCCGGCGCCGGCAATCGTATCGAAGGAAATGTCCTTTAGCGGGTTCTGCATGCGCTCGCCGACAGCGGCCCGAACCGCCTCCAATTTCTTGGTCGCGCCGATTTCCGTAAGGCTGCCGGGCTCCGTTCCGGCGAGCCAGGCGAGGAATTCGACCATCGCCGCTCCGTCCTGCAGGTGCGCGCGCAGCGATCCGGCGATCTCTGCAGCGTTCTTGCGGGCGCGGGGCAGGCGGGCGGGATCGATGGCCTCGACGATGACACCGCCCCTCGAACGGATCAGTTCGCCAATGGCGAAGGGAGCGAGATCCGGATCGATCATGATCGCGGCGCCGCTCGCGGCGAGCGATGCAAGCCGATCGCCAAAATCGCCGGGCGGCAGCATATCCGCAAGCTGGGTCAGATAGGCTTCCTGTTCGATCCCCGTCTTCCGCTTGTCGAGAAAGAGCTCGGCGCGACCGTTCGCATGAATGACGGCGCGGGCCAGCGGATGCGGCGTGTGCGGTACGTCGCTGCCGCGGATGTTGAACGTCCAGGCGACGGAGGAGGGGTCGGTCAATACCACCGCGGCTGCCTCGGCTTTTTCCACCGTCGCGGCGATCGCGGCGATCTTGTCCTTGGCCAATTGGCCCGCATGCTCGATCGGCTGGATCGTCACGCCGCCGAGGGGAGCCGCGGGCCTGTCGGTCCAGAGCCGGTCGAGCGGATTGTGGTCGAGGAAGACGAGCGCGCCGCCGATTGCCGCAAGCGCCTTTTCGAGCCGGCGGACCTCCGCCGCGGTATGCAGCCAGGGATCGATGCCGAGACGGAACCCCTTCGGCGCATGCACCTCCAGCCAGACATGCGGCGGCTCTCCAACGAGGTCGCCGCCGGTAAAGACGCTGCCGTCGACCTGCTCCTTTAGTTGGGTCACGTAACGTCCGTCGACGAAAACGACTGCCTCCCGCTGCGTGACAAGGGCGACGCCTGCCGATCCGGTAAAGCCGGTCAGCCAGGACAGCCGCTCGGATGAGACCGGCACATATTCGCCCTGAAATTCGTCGGCACGCGGCACGAGGAAGCCGTCAATGCCGAGCGGCGCGAAAGCGGCACGCAGCGCGGTGGCCCGCTCCTTGCCGAACTGGGGCGTGGAGGTGACGTCGAAGGACTGAAACATGACAATTTCCAATTGGGTTTGGCGGAGAGCCGCAGGGAAGGTGGTGCCATGTTAGCGGAAAGGGCGCTTCGGGGGAAAGAGGCGACATTCTGCCATGCGCGACGACCGCGCAACCGCCTCACTCCATTTGTCATACATATGCGCTGCCCGCATGGCTCCCATGCGCCAGTGTATCTTTCTCTATTGAAATAATGGGGTATAAGGGCGCCAACGAACACGGACGAAGGTCCGGCAGTTCAAAAGACTGCAGTTCCGAGATAATTGGTCATCTGTTCTCCTCCTCCCTCAAGGTGGCCAATTTCGGAACGGTAGAGCCCGCTTGAGCGCTCCTCCTCCTCAAGCTCGCGGGCATGGTCGGTCAAAAGCCGGCCAGCGGGCGATGCTCCGGCATCGCCTTTGTTTCGAAAAGGCCGCCCTCCATGAAGGATTGGGCGGCCTTTTCATTTTGGGCTGCCGAGCGGCAGGAAAGATGAGGCGCCGCCCGGAGCGGCGCTTTGCACGGCCAAACCTATTTCGTCAGGTGGATCGTCACCCAGCCGTTTCTCCAGATCGTCCGAACATGCCTGAGCCGCTGGCCATTATAGGCGGCGAGCACCTTCCAGCGCTGTTCGGCAAGAATGCCGGAAAGGATGACCGAGCCGCCGGGGGCAAGATTCGCGACGAGCTCGGGTGCCATCTTCATCAGCGGCCGCGCCAGGATATTGGCAATGATGAGATCGAAGGGGGCATGGGCGCCGAAGGCCGTCGAATGAAATCCGGGCGCGGTCGCGAAGGTCAGGCCGGCGACGACGCCGTTGCGGCGGGCATTCTCGGTTGCGACGCGGGTAGCAATCGGATCGATATCGGTTGCGAGCCCCGGTACATGCAGGAGTTTCCAGGCGGCAATCGCCAGCACGCCGCTTCCGGTGCCGAGGTCGAGGACGTTGCGGATGCAACGTGAGTGGGCCACGGAGGCGAGCATTTCCAGGCAGCCAGCGGTCGTCCCGTGATGGCCCGTACCGAAGGCCTGCCCGGCATCGATCTCGATGGCGATCTCGCCGGTCTTCACCTTGTCGCGATCATGCGAGCCGTGGACGACGAAACGGCCGGCGCGCACCGGTGCGAGGCCTTCCAGCGACTTGGCGATCCAGTCGATCTCCGGCAGCACCTCGCGCTCGATCGGAAGATGAGAGAATTCGGCGGCGAGCGCATCGGCAAGGCGCGATCCGACGCTCTCCTCTTCGTGCGCCATCATGTAGACGGAGGCTTCCCAGACGTCGCGCTTCTCGTCGATTTCCATCGTCGCAACGGCGTAACCCTCGTCTTCGAAGATCATGCTGATGACGTCGAGAACGGCTGCCGCCTGCTTCTCGGTGGTGGTGACGAAAAGACGTATCTCGCTCAAGGTTTTTCCCTTCGGCTGCCCCAACGGCCTTTGCGCGCTTCGATCGGGCGCGCGGGCCGCCGCTAACATGATTGGCGCATAAACGCAAAGCGCCGGATGACCGGCGCTTTCGAGGCTATGCAACTGCCCTCAACCCCTTACGAGGTTTTCGAGCTTCTTGACCGCGGTTTCGGGGTTTTCGCCATAGGAGATCGTGCCGCTGAACTTTCCGTCGGCGTCGATCAGGAAGACCGAAGCGGTGTGGTCCATGGTGTAGTCGCCATCAGGCTTCGCTTCGTCAACCGGCACCTTCTTGAAGTAGACCCGATAGCCTTTGGCCATTTCGAGCACCTTGTCCGGCGGGCCGGAGATGCCGGTGATGCGCTTCGACACGTTGGAGACGTACTGGCCGAGGATCTCCGGCGTATCGCGTTCCGGATCGACCGTGATGAAATAGGCCTGCAGCTTCTTGCCTTCCGGATCGACCTTTTCAAGCCAGCCATTCAATTCGAACAGTGTGGTCGGGCAGACTTCCGGGCAATGCGTGAAGCCGAAGAAGAGGGCGGTCGGCTTGCCGGCGAACGCCTTCTCGGTGATCGGCTGGCCGTTCTGGGCCACCAGCGTGAAGGGCACGCCGAAGGGGCCGGCCGACGCCTGTTGTTTCGGCTGGGTCATGTCGTAAGTGAGCCAGCCCAGGAGGGCCACCATGACGAGGATGGCTGCCCAAAGGGCGATGCGGATTGACTTCATCATTGCCACCGGCCTGTTGCGGCCGATTGCCGGCCGTCGATGAACATGGAGGCTTTTGATAGCGCTTCGTCGCAGCCGGCGCAAAGGCCCAATTGCCGCAGACGTTTCGCTCCCGTCTTGGAGGCTTACTTGCTCCGCTCGCGCTTTCCTAGAAGCACCAGGAAACGCCCGTTTCGGCGAATGCGAGGAAAATATCCGCGCTATGGGCGAGCCAGCCCTGGAATGCGAAGAGGCAGACAAGCGCGAACGCCCCGGTGAGAAGGGTCAGCACGAGGGGAGAAAGGGATCTGTTCGTATCCGTGCGCATGAGACGATCATAGCATCACAAAACGGCAAGAAAAGAGGCCGTCCCATCCAGCTTCTTCGAGGCAGTGGGAACGGTGTATTAGCGATTGTTTAAGGTCTCTTTGACACTGTCGGCTGACGCGGAGGAGTGCCACCACTTCGATATGACATGAGGTCATCCGGTTGATCGAGCCCGGCTATCCGCATCGATTGCAACGGAGGACCGCGCTCGCGTCGGGCAGGTCCATTGCCACGGACTGCCAGTCAAATGACCACGTCTCCTTCCGAAACCCGCACCCTCTCTGTCAGCCAGCGGCTGGCGACGCTCGCAGCAGCGGCCTTTCTCGGTTTCGGCTGCGTGCTTGGGGTCGGCTTTTACCAAAACAGTCGCTCTGAAGCCGCGCTCGAGAAGGCGATCATCGCTGAGAAAGGCATGAAAATCGCCGAGGATATGCGGTTTGCCAGTATCGAACTGGTACTCATTGCGATGGATACGATCATCGACCGCGAGGAGGGCAGGATCCAGCCGGAGCGGGCGACGCAGATCAAGGAGTCGCTCGCCCTGCTCGACGCGAAGATGCCCGATCTCGAAGCCTTGGCGCGGCTGCTTGGCAAATCCGGGCAGCTCGCGGGTTTCGGATCCGACCTCGCCGCACTCCGCCAGGCGATTGAAGTAGATTTGAAGAGGCTGGTGGAGGACGGCGCGCCGGCGGAGGAATTCGGCCGCCTGGACGATGCGATCGACGGCGGCGGCGAACGCATGAATGCCCTCCTGACTGAAATCACCGACGCTGCGGCCCATCTTGCCACGGCGCGTACCGAGGAAGCGCGCGTCGCTTCGAGCGACGCGCTCCTATTGCAATCCTTTGTGGGCATCCTAGCCATGGCCGGCATGCTGGGGTTGATTTGGTTCCACGGGAACGCGCTTCGCCGGGGTATCCTCGGGCTACGAGACAGCATGCAGCGCATCCACTCCGGCGATTTGACGTCGGCCGTCGCCGCCCTCGACCGCAGCGACGAAATCGGCGAGATGGCCCGCTCGGTCGATCTGTTCCGGACCGCAGCAATGGAAAAGCGCTCGCTCGAACAGCATACCGCCGCAAGCCGCAACGAGATGGAAAGGGACCGCGAAAACCAGGCTGCCGAGCGCGAGCAGGTGGTCGGCCGCATCAAGGCGGCGGTGGACGCTCTCGGCCGGGCGCTCAATCAACTTGCCGAAGGCAATCTCGCAGTATCGATCCGCGAGCCGTTCGAGGAGGGACTCGACACGCTCCGGCGTGACTTCAACAACACGGTCGACCGGCTGAGCCATGTTCTTGGCAATGTGAAGGAGAACGTGATCTCGATCGACGCCAACGGCCGGCAGATGCGCAGTGCCGCCGACGATCTGGCGCGGCGGACGGAAAGGCAGGCGGCATCGCTCGAGCAGACATCGGCGGCTCTCGAAGAGATCACGGTCACCGTCAAGACGGCGACCGACCGCGCCGAAGAGGCAAGCCGCATGGTCGGCGAGACGCGCGTCAATGCCGAGGAATCGGGTCGCATCGTCGGCGAGGCGATCTCCGCCATGGCCCGGATCGAGGGCGCATCCAACGAGATCGGCAAGATCATCAACGTCATCGACGAGATCGCCTTCCAGACGAACCTCTTGGCGCTCAATGCCGGCGTCGAGGCAGCGCGGGCCGGCGACGCCGGCAAGGGCTTTGCGGTCGTCGCTCAGGAGGTCCGCGAGCTCGCGCAACGGGCGGCGGGTGCTGCGAAGGACATCAAGGCGCTGGTCACGCGCTCGGGTACCGAGGTCGAAACCGGCGTCAAGCTGGTCCAGGCGACCGGCGATGCCCTTGGCCGCATCGGTACAAATGTCGCACGCATCAACGAACACATGAGCTCCATCGTACAGGCGGCGCGCGAGCAGTCGACCGGACTCCACGAGATAAATACCGCGGTCGGCCAGCTCGATCAGATGACGCAGCAGAATGCCGCGATGGTCGAACAGACCAATGCGGCGAGCCACACGCTCGCCCAGGATGCCGAGAAGCTCAGCGAGCTCCTGAGCCAGTTCCGCAACGGGCAGGTCAGCGAAACGACGATGCGGGCCGCTGCTCCGGCGGCGGCGCCGTCCATCAAGACTAGCGCGGCAGGCTCGAGCATGCAGGCCGGTGCACGCAAGGCAGTGGCCGCCAAACCCGTTGCTCTCCATCAGCCGGCAGCTGCCCAGGCATCCACCCGTCCGGCTCCATCTCCCGCCAAGGCCCTGATGGGCAAGCTGGCGGGCGCTTTCGGCAACACATCGGCCGCCGTACCCTCCGTCACGGCCTCCGGTGACAATTGGGAAGAATTCTGATCATGAGCAACGCAATCAAGCAGTCCGGCGCCTATCTCGAAATCGTCTCCTTCCACCTCGGGGACCAGGAATTCTGCATCGACATCATGGCGATCCGCGAGATTCGCGGCTGGGCACCGGTGACACCGATGCCGCATACGCCGCCCTACGTGCTCGGCCTCATCAACCTGCGCGGCGCGGTGATCCCCGTCATCGACATGGCATGCCGGCTCGGCATGAAGATGACCGAGCCCTCGGAGCGTTCGGCGATCATCGTCACCGATATCAACGGCAAGCTCGTCGGCCTCCTGGTCGAGCAGGTTTCGGACATGATGACGATCCGCAGCGAAGACCTGCAGCCGGCGCCGGAAATCATTCCGGAGGCCCAGCGTGCCTTCTGCCGCGGCATCGTCGCGCTCGAGAAGTCGATGGTGTGCTTCCTCAACCTCGATACGGTCATTGCCGACGAGCTGGCCCAGGCCGCATAGGCCCGGATGCTCGTAGAGACACATGCAGGGGCCCGCGAGAGCGGGCCTTTTGCGTTACGGCGGGGCGTCGGTAGATCCGGCGAGGGGCAAAGGTGCAGCTAGCTGGTCGGGAGGCAGTGACGCTCGCGTGCAGGAACACCTGCACGGCATCCGAGTTATGAAAGGTGCAGCGTCGGTGAGGAGATCTTATACTGTTAGTCGCAGCGTCCGTTGAAGTCGGATGCTGAAACGGACAAGGAGCAATGCCATGAGAGTTTCTCCAAGAGCTTCATTCGCCGCATTTGTCCTCTCGTTCGCGCTTGCCGGAGCCGCCGCACCGTCCTTTGCGAACGGCTTCTATCAGGGCATCGACCCGCATCATCCGCCGGGAACGCAGAACAGAGGGTCGGTATACGTCCCGATGGTGGAGAGCCCGTATTACGTCGATCGCGGCGTCTATGTTGATCCAGCGCCGACCGGCAGCATCTACGTCGACCCCGCACCCGTGTATGTCGAGCCGGTGCCGATGGGCATCTACGGCGGATCGCCCTCTCAAGTCCGCGAGCGCTACGAGAACGAGTACCAGGGCGGCGGTCAGGGTGACTACTACCAGGGTATCATCCCACCGGCTCCTGTTCCCTGAGCGACAGGAGCCCGGCAAGCCCGCCGGCCGGCCGAGCGAGGTGAGCGCCGGCGCGGCTTTTCCGGCCGTGGACAGGATCTCGCGCCATCGAGGCCCGCCACTGCGTCAAGTTAAAGTTGCTTCATCTCCATCACGGTTGCAGGAGCAATCGTGACGAAACATTGACTGTGCGGAGGAAGCCAAGGCAGCGAAAGGTGTTATGCTGGTAACAGCAGCATTCGTTAGGAGGCCGTATGCTGCCATGTTGCATCCGTCAGGAGGCGAGGATGCTGAATGGAGATAGGAGCTAAGGTCATGAGATTTTCTCTAAAAACATCATTCGCCGCATTCGTCCTCTCGTCCGCGCTTGCCGGTGTTGCCGCACCAGCCTTCGCGGATAGCTATTACCAGGGCATAGACCCGCATAACCCTCCGGGGACGCAGAACAATACGCGCGTGCTGATGCCGCGTAGCACCACGCCGTCGAACGTCGACGTCATGCCCACGGGCAGCATCGACGGACAGCGCGTTACGCCCATCGGTGGCACCACCTACAGGGAAAGATACGAGTCGGGTGAGGGCCAATACTATCGCGGCATCTTTCCGCCGACGCCCTGATGTCCTGAGCAATCGGGCCCCGAAGGGGCCAGCTTGCATACTGCCGCCGCAATTGCGGCGGCAGTGCTTATTGGGGACGGCCCTTTTCCCAAGTGACGGTCTGGCCGAAGAGCGGAACGGTGGTGATCGACATCTTGGCCGACCCGTCGGTCAATTGGCGCGAATGGGCGAGATAGATCAAAGTGTCGTTCGCCTTGTCGTAGATGCGGGTCACGAGCAGATCCTTCCAGATAAGCGACAGGCCGGACCGGAAGACTTCCTCTCCCTCGTTCGACAGATCGATATCGCCGATGCTGATCGGACCTGTCTGGCGGCAGGCGATCGAGTTGTTCGAGGGATCCTCGAACCAGTTGCCGTTCTTCAGGCGGTCGATGACGCTGCGATCGAAATAGGTGACGTGGCAGGTGACGCCGTTGACCTTCGGATCGCGAACGGCATCGATCTTGATATCGTTGCCGAGCCAGTCGACGCCGACTTTGCCCACTGTTTCCGCGCGAGCAGGGGGGGCGGCCGTGGCGGTCAATGCCAGAGCGGCGGCGAGGAGCAGGGTGCGGATGCGGCGAGACATGGGATCCTCCAACGAGCAGCACCGTTCACATAGGTGGCAGCGTCGGCGATGCAAGATGTCACGTCGCCGCTTCGCTTGCTCCGCTCACGCGCTGTGGCGCATCTGATCCTGGTGAGGGACGTCGGCCTGTCGCAGCTGCGCCGCGGCGGCTGCAAGCACCCGGGCGCTGGCATCGATATGGCGAGGCCTGGCGATCGAGCAGCGATCACGGCCATCGGCCTTGGAATCGTAAAGTGCCAGATCCGCGCGGATCATGACGTCCATGATCGTGTCGCCGGGTGCCGCTGCGGCGATGCCGATGCTGACCGTCAGGCGGATGCGCTGATGCGCCCGACCGACCGGCGTGTCGCGCACGGCGCGGCAGATCGCTTCGGCGACTGCTGCAGCCTGCTCTTCCGAATGGTCCGGCAGCACGATGCCGAATTCCTCGCCACCAATCCGCCCGAAGATACCGCGCCCGTCGAGGAAAGCGGACACGGTCTTGACGAAATGGGCGAGCGCCATGTCGCCGCAGGCGTGACCGTATTGGTCGTTGATCTGCTTGAAATAGTCGAGGTCGAGCTGGAGGAAGGCCGCCGGACGATGATCGGCAAGACAATGGGCGATCGCTTTCTCGCCGTCTTCGATGAGCGCCCTGCGCGACAGTGCGCCCGTCAGGGGGTCACGTGCGAGCATCGTCTTGAGACCAACGATGACGCGATTCTCGATCGTCAGGATAACCGCGACGAAAAGAGTGGGGAGGAAGAATATCTGCAGAAAGGCAAGGGAGAATTCGAAGACTACCGATGAAGGGGAGGCCGAGAGTTCAGGGGAGGTCTCGGGCGCGGATCGGACAGCGTGAACGAGCCCGGCAAAGGCGACCGTCAGAAGGCCGGGGACGCCGGCGCGCAAAGCCGGCTTGTCGTTCGCCCATTCATCAACGGTCGGGAGGCCGATGACGACAAGCAGAGCCGCGCCGCAGCCGGCGATAACGATCATGCGCGCGCCGAAGCTGTCCTCGCTGCCCGCATCGACGAGAAGGCCCGCCGCCGCAGCAACAAATGCCATCGTAGCACAGAAGCCGATTGAGGCGGATTGGTCGTCGAGTCGGCGAAAACCGAGAAAGAGCGCGAAAAGCGCAAAGATCAGCACCGCATGGCCGGGCATTGCGGCGAGCGGAAACCCGAACGACGTCGCCGCCATCAGCAGCGCCGTTGCAATCGCCGATAGTGAGCAGGCGATCGCGAATTCCCGGACGCCGGCCTTTTCGGAGCTTCGCAGTCGTAGAAGGGCGGGCAGTAGGGCAAAAAGCGCAATGACCGATATGGCAGGGAAAATGCTCATTTCGAAACGGCCTGTCGTGCTAAAATGAAGCGGATGGCTTTCGGGGCAGCGGTATGCGTGAACAAATTGGTAGCGGCGCCGTGTTAACGAAGGCCGGCCAAATTCGCTGCAATTTGAGCGTTTGGTCTTTCTCGCACTGGTTGCGACAAGAATCTTCACCCGCGCCATCCAGTCGGATACGGGAGCACACGGTTCTCGGACGATTCATCCAACCTAAGGGGCCGATACCTCTCATGATATGCATCGGTTCAACCTGTCAGACGATGCTCCGGAGCGTGCTCCATGTCGGATGAGAGACCTTGCTTCGCAGACCGGATCGACGCGGGGCGAAGGCTCGCTGCTGCCATCGCAAGCGAGGGCATTGCCGAGCCCCTGGTGATGGCGCTGCCACGCGGCGGCGTGCCGGTTGCCTTCGAGGTGGCGACGGTCCTCGGTGCTCCGCTCGAACTGCTGATCGTACGGAAGATCGGCGCTCCCGGACAGGCCGAGTTCGGCCTCGGCGCGCTCGTCGATGGCGACGAACCGCAACTGGTGCTCAACGCCGAGGTCATGCGCGTGGTCAAACCCTCACAGGAATATATCGATGCCGAGGTGTCGCGTCAGCGCCTGGAACTGGAGCGCCGCCGCGAACTTTACCTCGGCGACCGGCCGCGCATTTCTCCGGAAAGGCGCAAGGTCATCCTCGTCGACGACGGGATTGCCACCGGCGGCACGGTGAGGGCCGCCGTCCAGGCGCTCCGGAAGGCGGGCGCTGCGGCACTTGTCGTGGCCGTCCCGGTGGCTCCGCCGAGTGCAATCGCCGGCCTTCGCCGTCAAGTGGACCGGGTCGTCTGCCTCGCAACGCCTCATCCCTTTCATGCGGTCAGCATCTATTACGACGATTTCGAGCAAACCACCGACGCCGAGGTGATCGCGCTGATGCGGCGGGCGAAAGGAGAGGGCGCGGCAACCGCCTCGACGGATTCAGATAAAAATCAGTGATCGACGGCATGCGGCTGCCAGATAGACCTTGCCGAAATCAAGGGTTATGCTGGCGCCCCCGCAACGGCCTTTCCGGTGGGTTCGACGATGAGTGAAAACCTTTCCATCCGCCCGGTCGTCCGGGGCGACTACGACCAGTGGCTGCTGCTCTGGGAGGGCTACAACGCCTTTTACGGACGTTCGGGCGAAGCCGCACTCGCTCCCGACATCACCCATATGACCTGGTCGCGCTTCTTCGATGCCTATGAACCGATGCATGCCCTGGTTGCCGAGAACAAGGGCCGGTTGGTCGGGCTCACCCACTTCATCTTTCACCGCACCACCACGGCAATCCAGCCGAACTGCTATCTCCAGGACCTCTTCATCAACGAGGCAGCCCGCGGCAGAGGGGTCGGCGAGGCGCTGATCAACGGGGTCTTCGAAGCAGCGCGACGCGCCGGCACCTCGCGGGTCTACTGGCTGACCCACGAGACCAACCTCAAGGCGATGCGGCTCTACGACAAGGTGGCGGAGAAGTCGGGCTTCGTGATGTATCGGATGGTGATCTGAGGGGGCGCGTCACACTCTTTCCACGAATCCATCCAGCACGCGCTTCTGTCCGGCGCGGTCGAAATCGATCGTCAGCTTGTTGCCTTCGACCGCGGCAATGTTGCCGTTGCCGAATTTCAGATGGAAGACGCGGTCGCCGACGCTGAAGCGGGACGGTTCCGCAGTCGTCGACTTGGCGACGAGCTCGCCCTCGATGGTGCGGGTGCGGGGACCTGACTCGCCGTAGCCGATGCGTTCGACGGCATGGCCGGAGCGGCTGCCCCAATTGTCGCGGGTGGCGTCCGAGCGGTGCTGCTGGGCGCGCTTCCAGCCGGGCGTCTGGTAGCTGTTCTCGAAGGGATCGGCCTTGTCGAAGCGGGATTGGCCATAGCCGCCGCGATTGTAGCCGCCATAGGAGACGTCCTGCTCGGCGACCTCGACATGGTCGACCGGCAGTTCGTCGAGGAAGCGCGACGGCATCGTCGACTGCCAGAGGCCGTGAATGCGGCGGTTCGAGACGAACCAGATGTGACAGCGGCGCTTGGCGCGGGTGATCCCGACATAGGCGAGGCGGCGTTCCTCTTCGAGCCCGGCGCGGCCGCCCTCGTCGAGTGCCCGCTGATGCGGAAAGAGACCTTCCTCCCAGCCCGGCAGGAAGACGGTGTCGAATTCCAGGCCCTTGGCCGAGTGCAGCGTCATGATCGACACGGCATCCATGTCCTCGTTCTGCTCGGCATCCATGACGAGCGCGACATGCTCCAGGAAGCCGCGCATCGATTCGAAGGCCTCCATCGAGCGGATGAGTTCCTTGAGGTTTTCAAGCCGCCCCGGCGCTTCGGCCGACTTGTCCGCCTGCCACATCGCCGTATAGCCACTCTCATCCAAGATCTGTTCGGCAAGCTCCGTGTGCGGCGTCGTTTCGAGCAAGGTCTGCCAGCGGCGGAAATCGGTGACGACGTCGAACAGCGCCTTGCGCGCCTTCGGCTTCAACTCGTCGGTCTCGATGATCTCGGTTGCGGCGGCGAGCATCGGAATGTCGCGGGCGCGGGCATAGTCGTGCAGGGTTCGAACGGTGGTGTCGCCGAGGCCTCGTTTCGGCGTGTTGACGATGCGCTCGAAGGCGAGATCGTCGGCCGGCTGGCAGACGAGGCGGAAATATGCCATGGCGTCGCGGATTTCGAGCCGCTCGTAGAAGCGCGGGCCGCCGATGACGCGATAATTGAGGCCGAGGGTGACGAAGCGGTCTTCGAACTCGCGCATCTGGAAGGAGGCGCGCACCAGGATCGCAATGTCGTTCAGATTGTGCTTCTGGCGCTGGAGCTGTTCGATCTCCTCGCCGACGGCGCGGGCTTCCTCTTCGGAATCCCAGGCGGCGTGCACATGCACCTTCTCGTCGTCCGGGTGGCTGCGTTCGGTGAAGAGTGTCTTGCCGAGCCGGCCCTCATTGTGGGCGATCAGATGCGCGGCGGTGCCGAGGATATGCTCGGTCGAGCGGTAGTTGCGCTCGAGCTTGATGACCTTGGCGCCCGGGAAGTCCTTCTCAAAACGGAGGATATTGTCGACCTCGGCGCCGCGCCAGCCGTATATCGACTGGTCGTCGTCGCCGACGCAGCAGATGTTTATCTGCTGCTGTTTGTTTGCGCTCACGCTGTCGCCGCCTGCGCGGCTGCGCTCCGCGGGGGCGGACGAAACGTCGTCCGGCCAGCCTTGGCTGGCTCGGGCTTCGCCCGCAGGCGTTTCTCTCACGACGGCCTTGCCGCTCTGCGGCCGCTGCGCCAAGAGCCGCAGCCACATATATTGCGCCGTGTTGGTATCCTGATACTCGTCGACAAGGATGTAGCGAAACTTGTCGTGATAATCCTTGAGCACGTCCGGATTGGCGCGGAACATGCGGATCGGGTGCAGCAGCAGGTCGCCGAAGTCGCAGGCGTTTAGCGTCACCAGGCGGTTCTGGTAGGCGGCGTAGAGCTCGCGGCCCCTACCGTTCGCGAAGGCGCGGGCGTCGCCCTCGGGGATATGCGCCGGATCGAGGCCCTTGTTCTTCCAGGTGTCGATCATGGCGGCGAATTGCTTGGCCGGCCAACGCTTGTCGTCCAGCCCTTCGGCCTGGATAAGCTGCTTGATCAGCCGCACGACGTCGTCGGTGTCGAGGATGGTGAAATCGGATCTCAGCCCCACGAGTTCGGCATGGCGGCGCAAGAGCTTGACACCGATCGAGTGGAAGGTGCCGAGCCAGGGCATGCCTTCGACCGCATGGCCGACGAGCACGCCGATGCGCTCCTTCATCTCGCGCGCCGCCTTGTTGGTGAAGGTCACGGCGAGGATCTGCGAGGGATAGGCGCGGCCGGTCGACAGGATATGGGCGATGCGGGTGGTCAGCACGCGCGTCTTGCCGGTGCCGGCGCCGGCAAGCACGAGCACCGGGCCCTCCAGCGTTTCGACGGCTTCGCGCTGTTCCGAGTTGAGACCGGAGAGATAGTCCGGCCGTTGCGCCTTGTCGCGGGCAGCCATGGCGCGCGCCGCGATGCCGCCGGCGGCAGGGGCGGGTTTGCGCGGCGCCGGCTCCTCGTCGAAGAAGGGGATGTCGTCGAAACCTTTGCTCATGCGGCCCAATGTAGTGATTCGGGACCGAAAGGCCAGAAAGGATGTTCTTCTTTTATTCCGGAGTCTCGTCGGATTTCTGCAAGCCTGTGGAAAGACAGGCGTTTTCAGCGCTGGTGTTTCGATGTCGCTATCGTTCGGCCGTGGCGTCGAAGGCCGGATCGACCGGGACCTGCAGCGCGGTCGCCAGCTGGTTGGTCTTGGCGGCAAGCGAAATGACGCGCAGCAGATCGGCATGCTCGGCTTCGCTCATCCCCTTTGCCTTGGCGGCGGCGGTGTGCGAGTGGATGCAATAGCCGCAGCCATTGCTGACGGAAACTGCGATGTACAGCATCTCCTTGACCAGCGGATCGAGCGCCGAGGGCGTCGCCATCACCGCCTTGACCTCCGCCCAGGTGCGTTCCAGCAGGTCCGGATCGAAGGCGAGCCACAGCCACATATTGTTGATGAAGTCCGATTTCCGCGTGGCGCGGATGTCGTCGAAAACCGCCTTGACGCGCAGGTTCGATTCCGGGTCGGACGGCGGCGCAACGGTGCTCATGATGCTTCCTTCCGCGGTTCTAAACGAGGGCGAAAACGCGCGCCGGCCCGCCGGTGCCGCCGCGGTGCTTCGGCGCGCCGAGGACGAGCGTTGCGCCCTTGGCCGGTAGCTTGTCGAGATTGGCGGCGGCTTCCAGCCCCCAGCGACCCTCCGGCAGCCAGGCGCGGTGGGTGGCGAAGTCAGGAGATATGCCGTGATCGAGCGAGAGCGTGTCGACGGCAATGCCGGCAGCCTTCGTTTCCTGGAGCAGAAACTTGGCTGCGTCGACATGGAAGCCGGGGAAGTGCAGCTTTCCCTCGGCGTCGGCGTTGCGGAACTTCTCCGTGCCGAGATGGGCCGCCCAACCGGAAAGCATGGCGACGCAGGCATTCTCCGGAACGTCGCCATTGGCGGCGATCCACGCCTTGATGTCCTCGGGTGTGACCTGCGCGTCCGGGTCGGCTGCCGCCCTCTCGCGAATGTCGACGATGCAGAGCGGCACGAGGAGTTTTTCGACCGGCAGTTCCGCGACCGAGAGGCCGTCGGCGGAGAAATGCAGCGGCGCATCGACATGGGTGCCGGTATGTTCGTTCACCCGGAGCTCGAACAGGTTGAACGTATGTTCGGCAAAGTTGAACTTCTGCTCGCGGAAGAACTGCTGCGAGACGAAGAAGGTCGGAAACTCCTCATGGAGTTCATGGGTGAGGTCGGTGACGCTCGTATGGCCGGCGGCAAGCGCCGGCGGCGCGACCCCCATGCCGGCGGCCGCGGCGCCCGCCGATGCGACAGCGGCGGCGCGGAAGAAGCTGCGCCGCGACAACATTTGCTGCTTTACCGATTCGATCACGCATGCATCGCACATGTGCTTTCTCCCCCCTTTTTCAACGTCCGGTTTCATGAGGCAGAATAGCCGAGCCGCGGCGGCTGTAAACAGCGATCGACGAGCGCCGGCATGCGGGGGCGCCATGATGCGGACAACAAATTCCGCTTTCATTACAAATGCGTAATGATGGCGTTCCGAGATTGCCCGAAGGCGCGCAAACAATGATACTTGCGGCAACTCGGAACGTTCCGCCGGTACGCGCCGCGCTGGAGCGCGTATCTTATTCGGAGACATGCATGGGCTTTTTGAAGCAACTGGCGGTCAGCCTCCTCGTACTCGTCGTCGGGGGAGCCGCCTGGGTGCGCTTTGCCCCCGGAGCGGGTGAAACGCTGGGGGCGATTGGTGTTTCGCATCCGCTGATCGATGCGCTCTCCGGATCTGCGGGCGGCGAGGGAGCCGGCGGCCCCCGCAATGGCGGGCGCGGAGAAGGTGGGCGCGGCTTCTCGGACGCGGCGCTCGTGGTCGTCAGGCCGGCTGAGAGCGCGATCGTCAACAATAGGCTGAACGCCATTGGCAATGGCGAAGCAATCCGCTCGGTGACCGTGACGCCCGCTTCCACGGGTAATCTGACGGAAATCCTGGTAAAATCCGGCGACAGGATCGAGGAGGGCCAGGTGATCGCGCGGCTCGACAGCGACGAGCAGATGATTGCCGCCGAGCAGGCCCGGCTGACGCGCGACAGCGCCCGGGAAAAGGTCGAGCGCTATCGCAATCTCGGAACGGCCCGCGCGGTTACTGCGGTCGAGATCCGCGACGCCGAGATCGCCATGCAGGCCGCCGAACTGGCGCTGAGGACGGCTGAGCTCGATCTCAAGCGGCGCGACGTCGTGGCGCCTTCGAAGGGCATCGTCGGCATTATCACCGTCAATGTCGGCGACTACGTCACCACGTCGACGCCGATCGCCGTCGTCGATGACCGGTCGCAGATCCTCGTCGATTTCTGGGTGCCGGAACGTTTCGCCAGCAAGATTTCCGTGGGGCAGCCGGTCACCGCGAATGCGGTGGCGCAAGCCGGCCGCCAGCTCACCGGCGCCATTCATGCGATCGACAACCGCCTCGATCAGGCAAGCCGCACGCTCCGGGTGCGGGCGCGGATCGAAAATCCGGACGACATGCTGCGTGCCGGCATGTCCTTCTCGGTCACGATGGCCTTTGACGGCGATCGCTATCCGACCGTCGACCCGCTGTCTATCCAGTGGAGCTCGGAAGGCTCCTATATCTGGCGCGTCAGCGGCGACAAGAGCCAGCGCGTGCCGATCAAGATCATCCAGCGCAATCCCGACAAGGTGCTGGTCGAGGCGCAGATCGCCGAGGGTGACCGCATCGTCACCGAGGGTGTGCAGCGGCTTCGCGACGGAGGCGCGGTGCGCATAGCCGGCGAGGCAAGCCCCGAACGCGAGCAGAAGGTGGCGGGGGACGCGCAATGAACATCGGCATTGGCGGTCACCCCGGCGGGCAGGGCGGCAAGACCGGCTTCACCGCGCTCTTTATCCGCCGGCCGATTTTCGCACTCGTCGTCAACATGCTGATCGTGGTCGCGGGGCTTGCCGCCTGGAACGGCATCGAGATCCGCGAGCTGCCGCAGGTCGACCAGCCGGTCATCTCAGTGACGACTGAGTTCGAGGGCGCCTCGCCCGAGACCATCGATCGCGAGGTGACATCGGTCATCGAAGGGGCGGTGTCGCGCGTCCAGGGCATCAAGGGCATTTCCTCGTCGTCGTCCTTCGGCCGGAGCCGCGTGACGCTTGAATTTTCCGACACGACCGACATCGGCCAGGCGGCGAACGACATTCGCGATGCGCTCGGCCGGATCAGCGGCCAGCTGCCGGACGACGTGGAAGAGCCGCGCATCGTCAAGGCCGATTCCGACAGCCAGCCGATCATGCGCCTGGCGCTGACCTCCGACACCATGTCGATGGAGGACATGACGCTGCTGGTCGAGAACGAGATTAGCGACCGGCTGGCGGCCGTCGAGGGCGTTGCCGATGTCACCGTCTATGGCGACCAGGAGAAGATCTTCCGCATCGACCTCAACCAGGCGAAGCTCGCCGGGCGCGGCGTCACCGTCGCCAATTTGCGCGAGGCGCTGGCGAATGCTTCCTACGACGTCCCGGCCGGCTCGCTGACGAGCGCCAGCCAGGAGATCTCGGTCCGGGCGACTGCGGACCTGCAGACGCCCGAGCAGTTCGAGAACCTGATCCTCGGCAGCAATGTCCGGCTGCGCGACGTGGCGACGGTGACGCTCGGCCCGGACACCGGGAGTTCGGCGTTGCGCTCCAATGGCCGCCAGGGCATCGGTCTCGGCATCATCCGCCAGGCGCAGTCGAACACCGTCGATATTTCCGAAGGCGTGCGCAAGGTGGTCGATACGATCTCCTCGGACATCCTGCCGGCGGGCACCGAGCTCAAGATCACCAGCGACGATGCGGTGTTCATCAATGGCGCAATCCATGAGGTGGAGATCGCGCTGGTCGTCGCCGTCTTCATCGTCACGCTCGTCATCTATCTATTCCTGCTCGACTGGCGCGCGACGCTGATCCCGACGATCAGCATGCCGATTGCGCTTGTCGGAACGGTGGCGGCGATCTATCTCGCCGGCTTCTCGATCAACATCCTGACGCTGCTTGCGATCGTGCTGGCGACCGGGCTTGTCGTCGACGACGCGATCGTGGTGCTGGAGAACATCGTGCGCCGCCGAGCGGAAGGCCTGGGTCCACGCGCGGCCGCCGTGCATGGAACGCTCGAGGTCTTCTTCGCCGTCCTGGCGACCACTGCGACGCTGGCGGCCGTCTTCGTGCCGCTCTCGTTCCTGCCGGGGCAGACAGGGGGACTTTTCCGCGAATTCGGCTTCGTGCTCGCTTTCTCGATCCTGCTGTCCTCCTTCGTTTCGCTGACGCTCTGCCCGATGCTCGCCTCGCGCATGCTGACCAGCGAGGCGCATGCGCATCAAGGCCCGATGGCGCGCTTCGGCCAGCGTGCCGCCGGCTTCTACCGCGTGACGCTCCGCGCCTGCCTCAATGCGCCGCTCGTCGTCTTCACGGTCGCCGCCTTCTTCACAGTTGCCGGGGCGGCGGCGTTCATGACGCTGAAATCGGAGCTGACGCCGAACGAGGACCGGTCGCAGGTGATGCTCCGGATCAACGCGCCGCAAGGCGTCTCGCTCGAATATACGCAGGCCCAGATGCGCCGGATCGAGGAGGGGCTGCAGCCCCTCGTCAAATCCGGCGAAGTCACCAATGCGTTTTCGATTTCCGGCCAGGGCGGTTCGGCGAATAGCGGCTTCATGGTGCTGACGCTCGCCTCCTGGGAGCAGCGTGAGCGGTCCCAGCAGCAGATCGTCGCGGATATCAACAAGGTGACCGCCAAGGTTCCCTCGGTCCGCGCCTTCGCCATACAGCCCAACAGCCTCGGTATTCGGGGAGCCGGCAGCGGCCTCCAGGTGGCGCTGGTCGGCAACGACTATACGAAGCTCGGCGATGCTGCGGCGAAACTGGTGCGGGCCGTGGAAGATACCGGCCGCTTCGAGAACGTGCGGCTGAACTACGAGGCGAACCAGGCGCAATTGTCTGTGACCATCGACCGCGAGCGCGCCTCCGACCTCGGCGTCGACATCAGTGCGCTTTCCTGGGCGATGCAGGCAATGCTCGACGGCAGCAGCGTCGTCGACATCTTTGTCGAGGGAGAGGCCTATCCGGTCAAGCTGCTCTCCTCCACCACGCCGCTGAACGATCCCACCGACCTGCAGAACATCTTCGTCAAGGCCGGCGACGGCCGGATCGTGCCGATGTCGTCGATCGCGACGATCGAGGAGAAGGCCGTGGCGCCCCAGCTTGCACGCGAATCGCAGCTCCGCGCCGTCTCGCTGTCGGCCGGCCTGAAATCCGACCTCGCACTCGGCGAGGCACTGACGATGGTGGAAGACATGGCCGAGCCGCTGCTGCCGCCGGGGTCGCGTGTCATGCCGCTCGCTGAAGCCGCGACGCTCGACGAGAACGCCAGCGGCCTCTTCATCACCTTCGGCTTCGCGATCGTCATCATCTTCCTGGTGTTGGCGGCGCAGTTCGAAAGCTTCGTCAGCGGCATCATCATCATGTCGACGGTGCCGCTCGGCCTCGCCTGCGCCGTCTTCGCGATGATCATGACCGGCAACACGCTGAACATCTACAGCCAGATCGGTCTCGTCATGCTGGTCGGCATCATGGCGAAGAACGGCATTCTGATTGTCGAGTTCGCCAACCAGCTGCGTGACCGCGGGCAGGACGTGCGCAGCGCCATCGAGAACGCGGCCAATATTCGCCTCAGGCCGGTGATGATGACGATGATCGCCACGATCGTCGGCGCCGTGCCCCTGGTGCTGGCGAGCGGGGCAGGGGCTGAAGCGCGCATCGCACTCGGCTGGGTGCTCGTCGGCGGCCTTGGACTTGCGGTGATCGTGACCTTGTATCTGACCCCGGTCGCCTATCTCGTCATCGCCCGCTTCACCAGTCCGCACGCGGACGAGGAGCGCAAGCTGCACGAGGAAATGGATGCGGCGGCGGCGTTCAAAGGGTGAGGGGCCGGTCTACTGCATGTCTCCTTAAATCGACCTCGATTTAAGGACAACGACATGCAGCAACTCAAAGTGCTACAGCGACCTTTGCGCGTCTGATAAGACGCGCGGCGCTGTAGGAGATCTCAGCGGAGGATGTCGGCGAGATGTTCCGGTTTCCGGCCGGTGCGCTTGAGCTCGAGGCCGGACAGAAGATCGTGTAGATGGTCCTTCATCAGTTGCGCGGCCCTATCTGAATCACGTGCCTCGATGGCGTCGACCAGCGCATGATGCGCGTGGCTCTCGCAGGTTGTATCCCGACGCTTCCAATAAAGCGCGATGATCAGTGAGGAGTGCGACACAAGATCGCGCACGAAGCCGGTCAGGACGGCTTGATCGGCGATCTCGGCAACGCCGACATGGAACATGGCGGACAGCATGATGGCATCGCTGTCGCGCCCGGCGTCCAGCGCCTCGTGCTCTCTTTCGAGATGGCCACGCAGCAAGGTTACGTCCTCGGCCCTTGCGACCTGTGCGGCGAGCGCGGCTACGCGGGGCTCGATCAGTGCGCGGGCCTCGAATACTTCGCGTGCCTCCTTTGGCGAAGGTTGCGCGACGAAGGCACCCCTATTTGGCTCCAGCCGCACCAGCCAGTCATGGGCGAGGGCCTGAAGTGCGGCGCGGATGACGGTTCGGCTTACTGAATAGATCGAGGCGAGTTCATCCTCCGGCAGTTTTGTGCCCGGCGTCAGCCGATGGCTGACGATTGCATCCCTCAGACCATGATAGATCGGTGACCAGCGCGCCGCCGGTTTCTTGCGATCTTTTTCGGGCCTGAGGGTCGTCAACATTTCATCGTCTCTGGCGAGCTTGCGTCATGCGGTGCGCGCTGACCAATACGTCCGCGCTTCGACTCGAAGCTCATGAATTCTCATAGGGCGTGCTCATCGGTCAATCCAACCAATCGGACAGCCCCGGAGGACGTCGCGCTTTGGAGCGCCGGTCGAGTTCCTGCCTGCTGCGTGATTCCCTAACATCGAAATCGATTTAAGGACAAAATCGTGCAGCAATCTCAAAATGCTACAGCGACCTTTTGCGCGTCTAACTAGACGCGCTGCGCTGTAGTGGCGGAGACCACGGCGCGTAACGCCCCGAGAATCGTTTCGCGCGCGGTTCGGCGTAGCCGCCGATCTTCGACGTCCTGAGACCAAGAGCCGAGACTGTTTCTGCGAGCCGGACCGCGCAGGCGACCCCGTCGAGCACCGGCACACCGTGCTCGATCGAGAGAGCGTGAGCGAGATCCGCCATCCCCGCGCAACCAAGCACGATTGCTTCGGCCTTGTCCTCGGCGACGGCACGCGCAATTTCGGCGGAAATCTTGTGGCGCGCGTCCGAGCCCGGTAGCTCGAGATCGAGCACCGCCACATCCGAGGCGCGGACCTTGGCGCAGCGGGACGAGAGACCGTATTTCAGCAGATTGTGTTCGATCGCCGGCACCGAACGTGCAAGCGTGGTCACGACGCTGAACTTGCCGGCAATGAGGGTGGCGAGGTGGAAGGCCGCTTCGCCGATCCCGATGACGGGTGCTTCGGTGGCGCAGCGTGCCGCGTCGAGCCCCGTGTCATCGAAACAGGCGATCACATAGGCATCCATCGTACCTGCCTTCGCCATTTCCGCGATGATGCCTGGCACCGAGAAGACCTCGTCGAAGTAGCCCTCGATGCTCGGCGGGCCGTCCTTGGGATTGACAGCAACGACCTCCGTTGCCGGCGACGCCGCAGCTTGTGCCGCCTTGCCGATCTTGTCGGTCATCGACGTGGTCGTATTGGGGTTTATCACGAGTATGCGCATGATTGAGCTGCCTAGAATTCACCGCCGAGATAGAGATGCTTGACCCGTTCGTCGGTTAGCAATTCAGGGGAATTGCCGCTGAGCGCGACCTTGCCGGTCGTCAATGCATAGGCGCGCTGCGAGATCCTCAGCGCCATGCGCGAGTTCTGCTCGACCAGCAGCACACTGACCTTTTCGTCGCGATTGATCGCCACGATTGACCGGGCAATGTCCTGCACCAGCTTCGGAGCGACACCGAGCGACGGCTCGTCGAGCAGGAGCAGACGCGGCCGGGCCATTAGCGCTCGGCCGATGACCAGCATCTGCTGCTCGCCGCCGCTCATCGTCCCGGCCTGCTGCGAATATCGCTCCTTGAGACGCGGGAAACGCGTCAGCACCATATCGATGCTCTGCTGAATCTCGGCCTTGTCGCTGCGGGTGAAGGCGCCCATCAGCAGATTGTCGCGCACGGTCATGAAAGGAAAGACGCGGCGCGCCTCGGGCACCATCGAGATGCCCATCCGGACGATCTCGTCCGGTGCGACACCGTCGATGCGCTTCCCGTGATAGCGGATCTCGCCCTTGCGGATTTTCCGCAAGCCGGTGATGGCGCGCAGGATGGACGACTTGCCTGCGCCATTGGCTCCGATCAGCGCAACGGTCTCGCCCTCTTGAACCTCAATGGTGACGCCTTTCAGCGCATAGACGTGGTCGTAGTAGAGTTCGACGTCATCGAATTTGAGCAGCGGCTCCATGGACTACATTCCGATCGATTCGTCTTCGGCACCGAGATAAGCCTCGATGACCTTGGGGTTCTGCTGGATTTCGGCCGGGGTGCCCTCGGCGATTTTCTGGCCGAAGTTGAGCACGACAATACGGTCGGAAATATTCATGACGGCCGGCATGTCGTGCTCGACGAGGAGCACCGTAACGCCGCGTTCACGCAGCTTGCGGACGATTTCGACAGCGCGGCGGGTCTCGTCGTGGTTCATGCCGGCGAAAGGTTCATCGAGGAGCATGATGGCGGGGTCGGTGGCAAGCGCGATCGCAATGCCGAGTGCACGCAGATGACCGTGCGGCAGGGTGCTGGCAATCTCGCTGCGCATCGCGTCCAGTCCGAGGAACACAAGGATTTCGTCCGCCGAGGCACCGAAGGCCTCGAGATCGCGCCGCGCCGCAGCGCTCCCGAAGTAGAAACCGGCAAGACTGGCGCGCGAACGCAGATGATGGGCGGTCACGACGTTGTCGCGGACCGTCATGTCCTTGAATATCGTCGTTTCCTGGAACGTCCGCACGACGCCCTTGCGGGCAGTGATGTGCGGCGCGAGACCGGAGATGCGCTCGCGATTGAAGCGGACTTCGCCGTGCGTCGGTCGGAGGAAGGATGATATCAGCTTGAACAGTGTCGACTTGCCGGCGCCGTTCGGCCCGATCACCGAGAGGATCTCGCGCTCACGGACGGTGAAGGATACGTCGTTGACCGCGACGAGGCCGCCGAAACGTTTGGTAAGCCCGACAACTTCCAGGATGTCCGGCATCGCTAGAGGCTCCTTTTGCGCGGGAGTGCCAGGCTGAGGAGGCCGTTGGGGAGGACCAGCATCAGCACGATCAGCACTGCGGAGAAGATCAGGAGCTGGAATTCGCCGGTCTGGAACAGCAGATCCCAGCCGAAATAGAGCACGAACGTACCGAGCATCGGCCCGAGCACGTAGCCGAGCCCGCCGAGGAAGCAGTTCAGCATGAAGTTGACCGAGTCGGCGACGGTGAAGCTCGACGGATAGATCGATTGGGAGATCGAGGCGAACATCGCTCCGCCGACCCCGCCGAGGAAGGAGGAAAGCGCATAGGCGATGACGCGGAGATAGGCGATGTTGACGCCGATCGACGAAGCGAGTTCCTCGTTCTGCTGCAGTGACTGGCAGAGTTGTCCGATGCGGGAATGAGCGAGCCGGTAGAGGCCGAGAAAGCAGAGCGCCATCAAAAGCACCGCAACGATATAGAAGGCCAGACGGGGATTGGCCAGTGTGGCAAAATCCGGAACGAGCGTTAGGCCGAAAAAGCTAATGCCGGTCGGCAGCGGAATGCTGACGATGCCACTGGCACCATTGGTAATCGGCAGAGCAAGGGCGAGAAGGCGGGCAACCTCGGTCAATACCAGCGACACCATTGCGAAATAGACGCCGCGCAGCCGCAGGATGGGCAGGCCGATCAGCACGCTCGCGACGGCGCAGAAGAGACCCGCCAATGGCAGTGTCAGCCAGAAGGACATGCCATAATTCATCACCAGGATGGCGGAGACATAGCCGCCCATCAACGCATATGCGCCCTGGCCGATATTGATGCGGCCAATATAGAAGGTGATCCACACGCCCGCGCTGATGATGCTGAGCAGCGCCACCGATGTCAGCGTATAGTAGAGGTCGCTTCGTCCCGTGGAGTTGATCAGCAGCGGCACTGCGACAAGCAGGACGAGCAGGAAAAGGACTGCCGAGGCGATCTTGAAGGTGGGAGCCGAAGTCTTGCGCATGCGATCAACCCCACGGTTTTCCCATCAGCCCGTGCGGACGGATGCTTAGGAAGATCATCAGCAGAGCAAAGATGACGAGGTAGGTGATGTCGCCATATTCGCGCAGCACGGTCAGGCCCACCGATTCCATCATGCCAAGGATGAAGCCGCCCGCAATCGCGCCGCCGACGACCCCGGCGCCGCCGATCATCACCATAAGGAAGGCTTTGATGGAGATCGGCCCGCCTATACCGGAATTCACTCCGGTGATGCTGACGAGCAATCCCCCGACGACGCCCGCAAGCATCGCCCCGAGCGCGAAGCCGATCATCGAGTAGCGCTCGACCTTGACGCCCATCAACTGTGCCGCAACGCGGTCCTGCGCCAGCGCCCGCATGGCGCGGCCGGGCTTGCTGTATTGCATGAAGAGCATGAAGGCGGCGATCATCAGGATGGCGATCACGCCGACGGCAATGCGGTCGTAGGGCAGGATTACCCTGTCGGAGACGAAGACGCCGCTGATGATCTTCGGCACGCCTCGCTGCTTCTCGCCGAACAGGAGCAGCATGACGGCATCAAGAAAGAATGCCGTCGCCGCGGCCAGCAGCATCGTGCTCTCCTCGCGCTTGCTGCGGCGGACCACCGGCCGGAAGAGGAACTTTTCCATGAGTGCGCCGATGATCGCCAGCGTCACGCCCGAGCAGATCAGCGCCACGACGAATGGCAGCTTGAGCTGGCCATAGATCGTGTAGGTCACGAAGCCGCCCAGCACATACATCTGCCCGTGCGCGAAATTGAGCACGTTCATCAGGGCGAAGATCAGCGTCAGCCCCAACGCGATCAGCGCATACTGGGCGCCGAGATAGAGTCCGTTGGCAATTACCTGTTCCATGCGGCGAATCGGCCCCTGTCGAGCTTGGCGGTGCGAAGCGCTTTGAGTTTGCCGGGGGGCGCGAGCCGCGCCCTCGGCCTCTCGGTCTGCGAGCGTCAGTCCACTTCGCCGACGAACAGGGTCTGGAATTGGCCGTCCTTGAACTCGGTCACCACCATCGGAACGGAGAGCTGTCGTTTCTGGCCGAAGGAGGTAGCGCCGACATATTTCAGTGTGCTGTCCTTGGCGTAGGGATTGGGCGCCGAGAAGGTGTCCATGGTCTTCTTGAACTCTTCGACGTCATCGATCGCCTTGGGGTTCGCCTTCAGCGTCTCGATAATGTACTCGAGCGCGTAGACCTTGGTGTTCGACTCGTCATTGTATTCGCCGAACTTCTTGGTGTAGCGATCGATGAACTCCTCCATCACCGGCGTGCGGATTTCCGGCGTCGACGCGCCACCGACGGAAATGAAACCATTGGCAAGTTCGCCAGCGCCCTCTTGCAGGACGGTGGCGTCCTGCGCAGTTTCCGCCGAGATCAGGCCCTCGTAACCGAGTTCGCGGGCCGCGCGGATCAGGAGCGGCGCATTTGCCGGTGCGACACCCGAGAGCACGAGGAGGTCAGGCTTCAGTTGCACGATCGGTGTCAGCACGGGCGTGAAGTCGCGGGTGTCGTTCTGGTAGGTGTCTTTCTCCGCGACCACCTCGAGCCCGAGTTCCTTGGCCGCGGCAACGCCGCTGTCGCGCTGGCTGAGCGGATCGGATTCGTTGGCCGCGATAAAGGCAACCTTCTTCACACCCTTGTTTTCTTTCAGATATTTGTAGATGGCCGGTCCCGACTGATAGTTGGCGACCATTCCGAGCACGGCATTCGAAGCCGGAGGCGTATAGAGGGCTTTCGGGAAGGCATAGGGGAAATAGATGATCCCCTTGGATTCCGCCACCGGGCGGACGGCGGCAGCGCCGTCATCTACATTCGGTCCGACCACGTAGTGGATACCTTCCTGGGCCATTTTTTCCATGCCGGCGATGGCCCGCTTCGGGTCCTTCTGGTCGTCGAAGGTGACGATGTTGATGTTGTAGGTATCTTCGCCGATCTTCACGCCACCCATTTCGTTGAGCCAGTCGGCCCGCGTCTGCATCGAGCGGACGTTCGATGTGCCCCAAGCTGCGGCGGGACCGCTGGTCACACCGACGAAACCGATTTTGAGCTCCTTGTTCTCGGCCTGCGCGGAAAACGCTCCTCCCGCCACGATAGCCAGAAATGAAACGGCGCCAAGCGCCAGCGATTTCAATGTCGAGCGTCTGTTGATCATCTCACTCCCCATTTTTCATCCGGCGCGATGTGGCTGCGGATGTGTTAGGGAAAGCCTAAAGTACATTATTGTCAACATTGCTATGCGATTTTGTATACAAAACTCGAGATCCCACAGGAGATGACAGCCGGCAGCGGGTTACATCTTGTGTCGAAGTAGGGGCGCCTTGCCCGGCCGGTTGCAGCCGAGATCGCCAAGCTCGATCAAGGTGTTAGCAGAAATCGTCTAGCTCACATCCGGTCAGCGGCTGCAGCAAGATAGATTGCCGTTGCAACCGCGCCGAGAGCGCTGCGACCGGCATGGAATTTGCCCCAGCGCATGATGAGCTCGCGCGTCTCCTCGCTCGCCTGGTCCGGGGGCGTCGTCTCCAGACGGTTGTTGATCGGCATGATCAGCATCAGCGTATAGGGCCAGTTCAGGATAATGACGGCGGCGCCGAGGCCCCAAAGGGGGTTGCCGCTCTGCCACCAGGCGGCAGCGCCGAGGAGACCGGATATGATCGCCAGAGAGGCCTGCATCTCGAAGCCGCGGCGATAGGCTGGACCCCACTCTGCCAGTGCGGCGCGGTGGTCGAGGCGAAGCCGGGCCGGCTGTTCTGCAATGTTGATGTAAATGGCGGCGCCGAAGAAGACGGATGACGTAATCAAAGCGAGCAGGCCGAACATCAGACGCTCTCCCGTTTTCAGACATGATACCCGAAGGGCTCGCAAACAAAAGCTGCATTATAGGCTGATGGCCGTCCTCCATTGCGCGCTTCCGCGAGGCGTGCGAGGTTTGTGACAAGCCGGTATCAGCGGCGGTGATTTGGGATGCGCGCGCCGCAAGGGATCGCGTAACTTCTGGACAAACCGATTCCGATTTGCACAGTAGCGCCTTGAAATGAAAGCGCTTCGCCATCGACGTTCTGCCTTGGCCTGTTGGAGGTCGATCGAGCGTCCTTGGCGGACGGTCAGGGCAAAGCGGTCACCGAACGGCTGGAGCGCAGCGCGATCCGATGCGAAGCGGACTGCCCGGCGGCTTTCCGCAGTTGGTGACTGTATAACTCCTTAATTCGGCGTCGAATTGAGGATAGATTGTGCGGGCGTTAAAGAACGTTGCGGCGGCTGCCTTTCGGCATGTACGTCGCAGGAGGGAAGATGTCGTGGCGTTGAAGGCGATCAGGGCGGGGTCGAGGAACGAAAGCGGCATCGCCGCAGCCAAGACGCTCCTCGGCGGACGATTCGGTGATCGGTTTCAGACGGGAGAGGCCATCCGGTCCCAGCACGCCAACACGACGACCTACATCCCGGCACAGCTTCCGGACGCGGTCGTCTTTCCCGAAAGTGCATCCGAAGTTCGCGAGATCGTCGAGATCGCATCGGCGCATTGCGTGCCGCTCATTGCCTTCGGCGCCGGCTCTTCACTCGAGGGCCATGTGAATGCGCCGCATGGCGGCATATCGGTCGACATGATGCGGATGAACCGCATCCTTGCCGTCAATGCCGAGGACCTCGACTGCACGGTCGAGCCGGGCGTGACGCGCGAGGAATTGAACGCCTATCTGCGCGATACAGGCCTCTTCTTCCCGATCGACCCGGGCGCGAATGCCTCGATCGGTGGCATGACCTCGACGCGGGCGTCCGGCACCAATGCGGTGCGCTACGGCACCATGAGAGAGAACGTGCTTGCGGTCACCGCGGTCGTCGCCGGGGGACGAGAGGTCAGAACCGCACACCGGGCCCGCAAGTCCTCGGCCGGCTATGATCTGACGCGGCTTTTCGTCGGGGCGGAAGGGACCCTCGGCATCCTCACCTCGATCACGCTGCGCCTGCAGGGCATCCCGGAGGTGATATCGGGCGGCGTCTGCCCGTTCCCGACGATTGCCGACGCCTGCAACGCTGTCATCCTGACAATTCAGTCGGGCATTCCCGTAGCCCGCATCGAACTCCTCGACGCCGTGCAGATGCGGGCCTGCAACGCCTATTCCGGTCTGGACTATGGGGAAATGCCGACGCTCTTCGTCGAATTTCACGGCAGCACCGAGAGCGTCGAGCTGCAATCGCGCCAGTTCGCCGAAATAGCGTCGGAATTTGGTTCTACAGGATTTGTCTGGACCACCAACCCGGAAGAGCGGGCGCGCCTGTGGCGAGCGCGGCACAATGCCTACTGGGCGCAGAAGAGCCTGAAGCCCGGCGCCGCCATCCTGGCGACCGATGTCTGCGTACCGATTTCGCGGCTTGCCGATTGCGTCGCCGCGACACATGAGGATATCGCCGCACATGGGCTGATCGCCCCGATCGTCGGCCATGCGGGCGACGGCAATTTCCACGTCGGTGTGCTGTTCGACGACAAGGACCCAGCCGACGTGGCGCGGGTCGAGGCTTTCGTCGAACGGCTGAATAGCCGTGCACTGTCGATGGATGGTACTTGTACGGGAGAGCATGGCATCGGTCAGGGCAAGATGCCGTTCCTGGAAGCGGAGCTCGGCGGAACGATCGATCTGATGCGGCAGATCAAGCGTTCGCTCGATCCGGACGACATCTTCAACCCGGGCAAGATCTTCACGTGATCCCGGCGGATCGGATGAAACTCGCAAAGTGGGGCGCGAACGGAACAGATGGGAATGTGACACGGTGCTGGCGCGAATTTTCGTAATCACTGGCGGCCTGTTGGTTGTCGCGCTTTTTGCGGCGCTGATCGCACCGTTGTTCGTAAACTGGACCGATTTCCGCACCGATTTCGAGCGCGAGGCGAGCCGTATCATGGGCAAGCCGGTCGTCGTGCACGGCAGCGTCGATGCGCGGCTCATCCCCTTCCCGACGGTGACCCTCAACGACGTGCGCGTCGGCGCTGAAGGCGGCGGGGAGCCGCTGATCCAGGTCGCCCAGTTCTCGATGAGCGCCGAGCTCGCACCCTTCTTAAGCGGCGAGGCGCTGATCTTCGACATGCGCCTCGACCGGCCGCGGGCAAAACTGCGGCTGCAGCCGGACGGGACGCTCGATTGGGCGCGCGGCCCGCGCGCGGCGATCCCGGCGAACACCGTCGTGCTGGAAAACGTCGAGATCGTGGACGGCGAGATCGAATTCGTCGACGAGCAGACCGGGCGTACGCGCCGAGTGAGCGATCTTTCCGCCGACGTGTCGGCCCGTTCGCTGGCCGGTCCCTGGAAAGTCGAGGGCCGTGCCGCGCTCGATGGCGAAGCGGGCAGCTTCTCCTTCGTGAGCAATGCGGTGGACGAGGAAGGAGCGCTCAGCCTTCGCGCCCGGCTGACGCCGGACGCGCGCCCCTTCGGCGTCGAGCTCGACGGCGAGCTCAAAGTCGTCGATTTCAGGCCGGTCTATGCGGGCCGCTTCACGCTGACGGAGAATCGGCCGGCCGAGGAGGGAAGAACCGGCCGGGCGCTGCGCATCAATGGCGAGTTCCAGCTCACCAATGAGAGCATCCGCGTGCCGGAATATCATTTCGAGGTCGGTCCGCCGGACGATCCTTATGTCGTCACCGGCGAGGCAACGCTCGATACCGGCAAGGATCAGAAGTTCCTGTTGATCGCCGACGGGCAGCAGATCGACGTCAGTCGGATCGGCAATTCCGGCCGGGGCGGCAAGACCGGTCGCGACCCGGCAGTTTCCCTGCGACAGCGGGTCGAAACGATGATGGCGATTGCCGCCAACATCCCCATCCCGCAGGTGCCGGGCCGTGCGAGCCTGAAGCTTCCGGCGATCGTCATCGGCGATACCACCGTGCGCGACATACGTCTCGACGTCAGACCTGACGGCGCCGGCTGGATCGTCGACAACGCGGTGGCGCTGTTGCCCGGCCGCACGCAGCTGGAGGCCAAGGGACGGCTGAACCTCATGGGGCAGCGCGCCTTTCGCGGCGACATCGTCGTCGCCTCCAATCAACCGTCGGGGCTCGCCAATTGGCTCGCCGGATCGGTCGATCCCGCCATTCGCAAGCTTAAGACGGCGGGTTTTGCCGCGACCGTCAACCTCACCGACACGCTGCAGCAATTCGAGAAGCTCGAAGTGGCGGCCGGCCCAGCGACCCTCAAGGGAAGGCTGGAGCGCCAGTCCTTTGCCGAGCAGCAGCCGACGCTGTCGCTGCAGCTCAAGGGAAACCGCATCGACCTCGAGGCGCTGCAGGCGCTGGCCGGCCTCGTTGCCGGAGATGCTTCGACCGCAACCCTGCTCAATCACGCCATCGCTGCCGAACTGTCCGCCGAGACGTTTTCCGCTTTCGGCGAGGAGGCGCGCGACGTGCAGGCCGTCCTAACGCTCAAGAATGGCCAGTTGCAGGCCGAGCGGGTGGCAATCGGCAACCTTTCCGGCGCCCAACTCGCCTTTTCCGGCCGCGTGAGCGGCGGTTTCGAGAAGCCGGTGATTTCGGCGAAGATGAAGCTTGCCGCCGAAGAGCTGACGCCGTTTTTGGAGCTTGTCGGGCGGCACACGATCACCCACCCGGCCCTGGCGCGGCTGATCAGGGCCGGACCCTATTATTCCGCCGCTGCCCTCGACATGACCTTGACGGCGGGCAGCAAGGAGGGCAACGCGCCCTTCACCTTTGGGGTGATCGGCACCGCCAATGGCGGCAAGATTGCCGCCAGCTATCAGGCGCCGGACGTTGCCCAGGCCCTTGCCGGAAAAGGCATATTGCTGGAGGCGACGCTCGAGAACCCGCAGACCCCGGTTCTTCTCGGCCAGGCCGGGCTCGATCCGCTGCCGTTCGATGCGGACGCCAACGGCATTCTCGCGGTCAAGCTGCAGAGCACGGAGGGTTCTGAGGCGAACGGCTCGCTGACCTTCACGACCGAGAAGACGCAGATCGCCGCCAAGGGGACGGTCGACCTTTCGAGGGATCACTATCTCGAGGGTCAGGGCAAGCTGACGCTGCAGACGGAGGATTTCGAGCCCTATCTGCTGCTGCAGGGCATTGCCTTGCCGCAGATGGGCAGCGGGCTGCCCGTGAAGCTGACCGCCGACATCGCAGTCGACCCTGAGAAGGTCGCGCTTTCAGCCATCGAAGGCAGCGCCGACCGGAACGGGTTTGCCGGTAGTCTGACGCTCGACCGCAAGGCGCCCGGCACGGCGCGCGGCGAACTGGCGCTCGATACGATCGACCTTGCCTGGCTCGGCGAAGGGATTCTTGGACAGGTCCACGACCCATCGGCCGGTGGATTGTCGGTGGCGCCCCTCGCGCAGCCCGCCTGGACGGGGCTCGACGTCGCTCTCGACCTCACGGCAAAGCGCTTTTGGCCGGGTGTCTATGGGGAGATTACCAGCTTCCGCGGCAAGCTTGAATGGAAGGGCGATGAACTTGCCTTGAGCGAGGCGGCGGGCGACTGGTTGGGAGGTAAGCTCGTGGGACGGCTGCAAGTCGGCAACGCAAACGGCTCGGGTTTCCTGCGCTCGCGGTTCGACCTGACGGGCGGCGATCTCGCTGCGGCGGGATGGGCGCGGCAGAACGGTCCCGTTGCGACCGGCCGGTTCGACCTTTCCGTCGCGATGGAAGCGTCCGGTGCGACGCCGAAGGCGATGGCAAGTTCGGTCAGCGGCTCGGGCTCGGCGACGTTCAATGGCGTTACGCTCAACGGCATCAACACGGCGGCGCTGCCGCAACTGATGGCCGCGGCCGATGCGATGAAGACCGAGATTTCGCCGGACGCCGTGCGCAAAGCCGCTGAAGAGCTGCTCTTCAATGGCCAATCGGTCGTCGGTACCGTCAAGGCGCCCTTCAGCATCGCCGGCGGAACCGTCAGGGCACAGAACGTCACGGCCGCGGACGGCAATGCTGCCTTCTCCGGCGAAGTCTCCTTCGATCTCCCGGCCGAACGGATAAGCGGTGCGGTCGATCTCACCTTCCGGCCGGGTGAAGAGGCGCTTGCCGGCGCTGAGCCGCGCGTGCGCTTCGGCTATGCGGGACTGCTTGCGGCCCCCGGCGTCAGCGTCGACGTTACCGACCTTGCCAATTTCCTGTCGCTTCGCGCTTACGAAAAGGAGCGTCGGCGGGTGGAAACGCTGCAGGCGAACGTTCTTGAAAAACAGCGCCTGCGCCGAGAGGTGGCGCTTTACAGGGCGCGGGCCGCCGAGCGCGAAGTCCAGCGGCGGCGGGCGATCATCGAGGAGCGCCGGCGCCAGGCGGCCGCGGCCGAAGCGGCGCGGATGAAGGCCGAGGCGATGGCGCGGGCAGCCGAAGCTCGTCGGGCGGCCGAAGAGGAGCGCCAGCGCTTGCGCCAACTTCCGCGGCCGCCAGCGCAGCCTCAAGGCGCTCCGGTCCAAGACGTTCAGCGGAATGCGCCGCCGCCCGCCGGCGAGAACGCCGGCCCGCCGGCGGGGCAGGGGCTGAACTTCGACATGCTGCCCGACATCACCGTGCGGTAGATCAAGAAGTCAGGAAAATGAGGTTGAGCGGATCAAAGAGATTCCGCGGCCTTTGCCTGGGCTTTTATCCAGGCAAGCACGTATAGCCGCAGCGCCGAGGAGAGGTTTGCTTCCGGATCGCGCCCGTCGTCGATCTCCGCGATCAAACGCGCGAGCGGCATGTCGCGGCTCTTGGCGATCGACTTCAGCTCCTGCCAGAAGGGATCCTCAAGCGTGAAACTGGTGCGGTGTCCGTGCAGCGTCGCCGAATGCTTGGCGATCATCCCTGGCCTCACAAGTCGATTCAACGGGTTGGCAATCCGATTCCGGAATCGTTTCCAAGTCCTTGTGGGGGAATCGTTTTTTTAGAGGGCGGCTCAGGCCTCGTCCCCATCGGCAACGGGCCGATCTGGCGATGCCGAGCCTTCCAGTCGGCCCTGATCGAGCGTCTTGGTCGCCTTTTCGTTCAGGGCCGTCGTGAGGGATTTTTCCGTTTTCGTTCGGCCGAAAGAGATCCGATTCTGTTCGGCCTGCGTCTCCCGCCCGGCGCGGGCCTGTCGCTTGCGGAACTGACGCAGGTTGACGACCTCGCCGCTCATGCCACGCTCCGGCGGTCAGTTCTTCTTGCGGAAAGAATCGAGCGAGACGACCGAACCGCCGCCGCCCTTCGGGCCGTCGCCCGCCGGGCTCTTCTGCTCAGCGTCATCGGCCTCGTTGACCGGGTAAGCGGTAATCTCCGCCGATTCCGACTCGTCCTCCTCGCCGGCCGCGACATCGAACTCGAGTTCGAAATTCACCGACGGATCGTAGAAACCGCGAACAGCATTGAAGGGGATGACCAGCTTTTCCGGCGTATCGGAGAAGGAGAGGCCGATTTCAAAGCCGGTCTCGGAAACTTTCAGGTCCCAGAATTGATGTTGGACGACGATCGTCATCTGTTCCGGGTACTTCGCCTTGAGATGTTGCGAGATGCGTACGCCGGGAGCCCCCGTCAGGAAAGTGATGAAGAAATGGTGGTCACCGGGGAGATGGCCGGTAGCGGCGACTTCGGCCAGCACCTTGCGGATGACGCCGCGAAGCGCGTCCTGCGCCAGAATGTCGTAGCGGATGTGGTCCTGGCCCATATGATCCCCGTCTTTCTTCAAATTCACTTTACCGCATGATGGCTCGGATCGAAATCGCGTTTCATACAGCAATTCAATGCCCTATTCGGGGCGGTCGGCGTCAGGCCGTTCGTGCCTGGCCATGTTTCGTCTCATTGCCCGTCCAAATCGGACGAGTCAATTAACAAGGCATCTATAGCCGATTTCAGCACGGGGGAGAAGGTGAAGGCTTCTGTTGCCAGGTGCCTTCGGACCCCGCCTTACGGTGCTACCCGGAAGGACTTGATTTGAAGTGCCGCACCGCCGTTAGGCAGCGAGACGTGCTTCAGCATAGTTGTCGTTTGCAACTATAAGTTTAGCCCGATAACGGTGGTACAATGCCGAGCAAAAAGTCGATCTTTACGCCCTTGTCGATCCTATTTCGCCCCCATCAAAAGCCGGTCCAGCGACCGGTTTTTGGTGGAGGCGCCGGGTACCGCCCCCGGGTCCAATGGGTTTATTGCATCGCCCGTTTATTGCCATAGCCGCCCGAAGACGGCTCCTGTCATATAGGTCTTTCAAGCAGCCAAGAAAAGGGGTGAGGAAAGGAAATCAGACGGATAAGTCTCGGGCCTGCGCCTGCCTCCAAACGCTTGATATGCTCGAACAGCGTGCAAAACTTTCCTTGCTGCACGCAGTTCGCGAAGAGTGCGCATTCAGCCAACAAACGTCAGGTGGCGGGAAGCATGAACGACTATCTCGCAGACGTACAGAAATACGACAGAGTGCCGATGAGGCCGTCGCGAACAAAATCGTGCGTCGCCTCGGGATCGCACTTCGAAATCGTGATTCGGCGCTCGTCTCGGCCTCCGATCCCGACGAACTGGAGCGGGTCAAAGAGAGGTGGTGCGAGAAGAAGCTCGGCGTCGGCGGGTCGGAGGCAGATGCGGCGATCGCCGCGGCTGCGAAGGCCATGGCCGAGGACCGTTCCAAGTCCCGCGTCACCTTCTACTACCTCGTCGCGAAGGAACTCGGCAAACTGCAGACGCTCTGATCGGAGAGGCAGGGGATGGCGGATCCGTCACCATCCCCTTACCTCGGTCGACGCCTTCGGCTCTCCCCCATCCATCTCCATCCCTCCCCAGGCATCGTCGTCCAGCGCTCTCGTCCAGACGTTGCGGGCTTGGCCTGCAATCGTCCTCCATTCTCGGAACATTCGCTGCCGGGCCCGGTTAAGACATCAGGCCGGCGATGCCCGCTGGCGCGGCAAGATCGGCAGGAAGGGAAGGGCACCCCGATGACAACCTCCAAACAACCGAGAACACAACGACCGAGCGACAAGGACCTCAAGCGGGATCCCGGCATCGGTCAGTCCAAGGGCATTCGCGGACCGTCGGACCACGAAAGCCTCAAGCGAGACAACACGATCGAAGGCGATGTGGCGAATGACCCGACGCCGCAAGGCGGTGCCAATCCGGGCCATCGCGGCCGAACGAACAAATGAGCCATCAGGAGATCCGATCATGGTCGGCAGGAAGACGCACGAACAGCAGCAACGGATAATTCAGGGCCGCGAGAAAACATCGAATGCCGGCAAGGACTTCGATGCCGAAGCGGAGCTCAACCGATCGGATGCTCTGCGCAGGGCGGAGCGGAAGGGGCAGAAGCTCGACACGGCGCATGCGGATGCGCGCGAGGAGAACGATCGCAGCATTCTGAGAGGCGAGAACCAGGAAAGCCGGCACCACAAGGACACCGGGCGGTAGATCGCCTCATTTCGGCAATTCTATAGCCTCGCGAAAGCTGAGCGGCAAAGGAGATGGCAATGGCCAACGCCAGTCGTAAGAACATCGGAAAGCCAGACAAGGGAAAGGGCTCCGGCAGCGGTGCCCGCACCACTATGAAAGACGGAATGGTCGGCGAGAGCGACGTATTGTCCAACCGCGACAAGGCACAGCACTCTCAAGCGAGGGGGCTTGACCAGAACGCGACGAAGACAGAGCAATACCAGGACCACGCCGGAAATCGGCGACCTGCGAAATAGAAGGTTAGGGCACTACATTCCGCGGCGCCAGGGCGGCACGAAGCGCCTGTCTTCATAGGATCGCAGATACCCGGTGTGGACGGGCCCGGCGAGAAACCTTGCCTTGAAGTAGGCGAAAGCCTCGCAACGGCAGCCGTGCCGCCTCGGCACCACGCGAATACGCCGCCGGAAATTGCCGGGCTTGCCGATCGACTCCATGCGGTCGAGTCGTTCGAGCGTAGCGGGGTCAATCGCATAGAGTTCGCCGCTGACACGCAAGCCGCTGCCGGGCTCATGGAACATCATCGGCGCGAACGACGGTCCAGCGACAAGCATCGGATAGTTCGCTGCGGTGCGATAGGGCCCGAGATAGGCGGCGTGCGCCAGGCCGCGCCGATGCAGCGGAAAGCCTTTCTTCAAGGTGCCGAAAATGAAAACGAACTGAGGTCTTTCCATCAAGCGATGGCTCCGATGCGGTGCCCCCTCCAACGTTCAAGATCACCGGCTGTTCCGGGCTCCGCGCGTTCCGCATGCGATAGAAGCGCCAAATCGCGGGAAAACGTCGCCACGCCAGTGGTTCCCCCATGGCTTACACCTTGGCTTCGTCCTATTTTCAAGGCACGAACGAATCGGCGGTGCGAAGGACCATGCGGCAGTATCTAGAGCTTCTCGACCACGTGATGAGCAACGGAACCGACCGGGGCGACCGGACAGGCACCGGCACGCGTTCCGTCTTCGGCTATCAGATGCGCTTCGATCTCGCCGAAGGCTTTCCGGTGCTGACCACCAAGAAGCTGCATCTGCGTTCGATCATCCACGAGCTCCTTTGGTTCCTAAAGGGCGAGACGAATATCGCCTACCTCAAGGAAAACGGCGTCAGCATCTGGGACGAATGGGCCGATGAAAGCGGCGAACTCGGGCCTGTCTATGGCTACCAGTGGCGGTCCTGGCCGGCGCCCGCCGGCGGCCACATCGACCAGATCGCCGGGCTGATCGAGGGCCTGAAGACCAATCCGAATTCGCGCCGGCACATCGTCTCGGCCTGGAACCCGGCGCTCGTCGACGAAATGGCGCTGCCGCCGTGCCATTGCCTCTTCCAGTTCTACGTCTCGGACGGCAAGCTCTCGTGCCAGCTTTATCAGCGTTCCGCCGACATCTTCCTGGGCGTGCCGTTCAACATCGCGTCCTATGCGCTGCTGACGATGATGGTGGCGCAGGTGACCGGGCTGAAGCCGGGCGACTTCGTGCACACCCTCGGCGACGCGCATATCTACCATAACCACTTCGAGCAGGCGCGGCTGCAACTGACGCGGACGCCGAAGGCGCTGCCGAGGATGGAGATCAATCCGGCGGTCAAGGACATTTTCTCCTTCAAGTTCGAGGACTTTACGCTCTTCGGCTACGAAGCCTATTCACATATAAAGGCGCCCGTCGCGGTCTGAACGCGAATGTACTGGAGTATCGGGCGGCCAGTCACCCGGTGACGCCCAAAAATGCCGGCGAGGACGGGAGGTTCTGATGCTGACATTGATCCATGCACCCTTGTCGCGCTCGTCGCGGATCATCTGGCTGCTCGAGGAGCTCGGCGCCGAATACGAGATTCGCTACGTCAATATTCGCCGCTGGGATGGGTCCGGCGGCCCGGACGAGAACAATCCGCATCCGCACAAGCAGGTGCCGGCGCTGCTGCACGACGGAACGCTCGTCTGGGAGTCGGCCGCCGTCGTGCAATATCTGACCGATCTCTATCCCGACTCAAGCCTCGGTCGGCCGCCCGGCCACCCGGACCGCGGCGCCTATCTTTCCTGGCTTGCCTATTATGCCGGGGTGATCGAGCCGACGGCGCTTGCCCATATTTCCGGCGTGACAGTCAGCAACCCGATGCTGGCGCGCCTCTACACCGAGATGTGCGCGCATGTCATCGATGTCTTGACGCGCCAGCCCTATCTCATAGGCGACAGGATGAGTGCGGCCGACCTGCTGCTCGCAAGCGCGCTCCAATGGATGCGCAAGATCCTGCCGGAAAGCGACGTGATCGACCGTTACATCCACGCCGTGACCGACCGGCCGGCGCTGCTGCGCGCCCGCGAAATCGACAGCAAACCGAGTGGCTTCCATGACTGATGCAGGACCGGAGCCGAAAATCGTCATCGTCGTCGCGGTTGCGACCAACGGTGTGATCGGGCGCGAGGGCGACCTGCCGTGGCGGCTTTCGACGGACCTCAAGCGGTTCAAGGCGCTGACGATCGGCAAGCCGGTTATCATGGGGCGAAAGACCTGGGCGTCGCTCGGCCGCCCGCTGCCAAGCCGGCCGAACATCGTCATCAGCCGCGACCTGAACTTTACGGCCCCGGGAGCCGAGGTCGCCTCTTCGCTCCAGGAGGCGCTCGACAAGGCGCGAGCGCATGCGGCGGAGCTCGGTGCCGACGAGATCTGCATCATCGGCGGCGGGGAGATCTACCGGCAGTCGATCGACCTTGCCGACGTGCTGCACGTGACCGAAGTGCAGGCCGAGGTGGAGGGCGATACGCGCTTTCCGCCGATCGACCCCCAAATTTTCGAGAAGGTCTTCGAGGAGGATCTGCCGCGCGGTGAGAAGGACAGCCATGCGATGCATTTTGTCACGTGGCGTCGCCGCGAAACGCTGCCAAAATAGTCGAAGCCGACCGGTGGCGAATACTCGCTTCGTTCCTTTCCGATCGCGTCGAGAAGCCGTCAACTATTTTTAGCACTTTACGGTGAACTCGCCCGTATCGCGTTGAAAGCAATGCACATGATACCTATAACGGGATCACGTCGTGACCGGCCGCATGTCTGCGGGGCGTCTAGCGAGAGAATTTTCTTTGAAGAGAGGTTTTGATGCCCTGGAGCAATCAGAATGGCGGCGGCGGCCCATGGGGCGGCGGCGGCAATCAAGGGCCATGGGGTCAGGGAAACAGACCGCGCGGAGGCCGGGGCGGCCCGCCGGATCTGGAAGAGATCATCCGTCGCGGCCAGGATCAGCTGAAGAACGTCGTTCCGGGCGGCTTCAACGGTGGCATCTTCGTCATCGTGGGCCTGCTGATCGTCGGCTTCCTGCTGCTGAATTCGATCTACACCGTCCAGCCGGATGAACGCGGCGTCGAGATGCGCTTCGGAAAGCCGAAGGAAGAAATCTCCATGCCCGGCCTGCATTACCATTTCTGGCCGCTCGAAACCGTCGAGATCGTCAAGGTGACGGAGCAGCAGCTGAATATCGGCAGCCGTGTTGGCGCCCAGTCGAGCGCCGGGCTGATGCTGTCCGGCGATCAGAATATCGTCAACGTGCAATTCTCGGTACTGTTCTCGGTCACCGATCCGAAGTCCTATCTCTTCAACGTCGAAAACCCGGCCGACACGCTGCAGCAGGTGGCCGAGAGCGCCATGCGCGAGGTCGTCGGCCGGCGCCCGGCCCAGGACATCTTCCGCGACAACCGTCAGGCGATCGCCGCCGACGTCAAGAACACCATCCAGGCCACCATGGACACCTATGGCGCCGGCATTTCGGTGAACACGGTCGCGATCGAGGATGCGGCGCCGCCGCGCGAAGTGGCCGACGCCTTCGACGAGGTGCAGCGCGCCGAGCAGGATGAGGACCGTTTCGTCGAGGAAGCCAACCAATATGCCAACCAGGTGCTCGGCAAGGCGCGCGGTCAGGGAGCCCAGATCCGGGAAGAGGCGGCCGCCTACAAGGACCGCGTCGTCAAGGAAGCCCAGGGTGAGGCGCAGCGCTTCATTTCGGTCTATGACGCCTATTCCAAGGCACCGGAGGTCACCCGCAGACGGCTTTACCTCGAAACCATGCAGGATGTTCTCGGCAAGTCGAAAAAGGTCATTCTCGACGAGAAGAACGGCCAGGGCGTGCTGCCCTATCTGCCGCTCAACGAAATCGGCAGGCCCGCGCAGTCGGGAGGTACCCAATGATAAACAATCGCAGTTCCATCATCCTCATCGTCCTCGCGGCGCTGCTGGTCGTCGTCTACTCGTCGGTGTTCGTCGTCAATGAGCGCCAGCAGGCGATCGTCGTCCGCTTCGGTGAAATCCGCGACGTGAAGACCGAGCCCGGGCTTTATTTCAAGCTGCCTTTCGCCTTCATGGATGCCGACCGTGTACAATATGTCGAGGACCAGGCGCTCCGCTTCGACCTCGACAATATCCGCGTGCAGGTTTCCGGCGGCAAGTTCTACGAGGTGGACGCCTTCGTGGTCTACAGGATCGCCGATCCCCGCCGCTTCCGTGAAACGGTGTCCGGCGACCGCGAATCTGCAGAAGCGCGTCTTCGCACGCGTCTAGACGCGTCGCTGCGCCGCGTCTACGGCCTGAGGGGCTTCGAGGCGGCGCTTTCGGACGAGCGCGCGTCGATGATGCGCGAGGTTCGCGCCGATCTGCGGGGAGACGCGGAATCGCTCGGACTCAACATCGAGGACGTCCGCATCCGCCGGACGGACCTGACGCAGGAAGTCTCGCAGCAGACCTTCGACCGCATGAAGGCGGAGCGCCTGGCCGAGGCCGAACTGATCCGCGCCCGCGGCAACGAAGAGGGCCAGCGCCGTCGCGCTATTGCCGATCGCCAGGTGGTCGAGATCGTCGCCGAAGCCCAGCGCGATTCGGAAATCCTTCGAGGCGAGGGCGAAGCCGAGCGGACGGGCATCTTCGCAGACGCTTTCCAACGCGACCCCGGTTTCTTCGAATTCTATCGCTCGATGGCGGCCTATACTCAGTCGATCGGAAATCCGGACACAACCGTCGTGCTGTCGCCGCACTCCGAATTCTTCCGTTATTTCAACAGCGCGGACGGGGCGGCGGCGCCGCTTTCGCCGACCGTACCGGCAGCGCCTGCGACCGGAGATTGAACGGACGATGTCCGATCTTTTGACCGGGTTTGCATTTTTCCTGATCATCGAGGGGCTGGTGTACGCACTGGCCCCTTTGGTTCTTGTGGAATTGGCGAAGCGTTTGCCGTATGTCCCGGAGCATCAGCTGCGCCTCGCCGGGCTCACATCGGTGGCGGTTGGCGTCGGACTTGTTTGGTTGCTTCGAGGGTAGTGCGAAATGCCACATACACTGCTGATCCGGTTGGTCGATGCCGAATATGCGATTACCCGCCTGACTATCGGGTCCGCTATTCCGGAGTGGCTGCCCGGGCCAGGGTTTTGGACCGTTTCGAGTTCGCGCGAGGAGATGACGCTCGTCTGCCGTGCCGCCCGTGTCCCTTCGAGCGTCCAGAGCTCGCTTGGCTGGCGCTGCCTCCGCATCGAACAGCATTTCAGCTTCGATGTGCCGGGGGTCCTGTCTTCCGTGCTCCGCCCGCTTTCGGCGGCCGGTGTCGGCGTCTTCGCCAATTCGACCTTCAGCACCGACTATGTCTTCGTTGCCGGTTCCGATCTCGAAAAGGCGGTACAGGCGCTGAAGGAGCACGGCCACGAAATCACCAGCTGATCCGCCGAAGATCAGGAAATCGTGTCTGGACGCTCCGGAAAACCGCCGTATCTTCAACAGAAGATCGTTTGCTGCGCGAAGCAGCCGCGGCAACGCCTTGCGGCAGTGGTATAATTCGCGGAAACGAATGGGAAGGGATCACGTGGTGATCGCGGACGAGCGGAGTCCGTGGACCGTGTGGCGCAACGGAATACAGGAGCACAGCGACTTGTCGAAACGACCCAAGATCTTCCGCGGCCTGGTGTTGGCGGCTGCGACGGCACTGCTCTTTTCCAATACGGCTCTTGCCGAAACGGCGCTGCCGCGGCCGGCGGCCGGGCCGCCCTCGGTCGCCGATCTCGCCGAAAGCCTGCTCGATGCCGTGGTCAACATCTCCATCTCGCAGAACGTCAAGGCCGACGATGACAATGCGCCGATGCCGCAGGTGCCGGAGGGTTCGCCGCATCAGGAATTCTTCGACGAATTCTTCAAAGGGCAGGGCGGCGAGGGCGGGCGCCCGCGCACGGTCAACTCGCTTGGCTCCGGCTTCATCATCGATCCGTCCGGCTATATCGTCACCAACAATCACGTCATCCAAGATGCCGACGATATCGAGATCAATCTCTCCGACGGCACCCGGCTGAAGGCGAAGCTGGTCGGCAACGATACCAAGACCGATCTGGCGGTGCTGAAAGTCGAGCCGAAGAAGCCACTAAAGGCGGTGTCCTTCGGCGATTCACGAAAGATCAGGATCGGCGATTGGGTCATGGTCGTCGGCAACCCCTTCGGCCTCGGCGTGTCCGTCTCCGTCGGCGTGGTTTCGGCGCGCGGCCGCAATATCAATGCCGGACCCTATGATAGCTTCATCCAGACCGATGCCGCCATCAACCGCGGCAATTCCGGCGGGCCGCTGTTCAACATGCAGGGCGAGGTGATCGGCATCAACACCGCGATCCTGTCGCAGACCGGCATGTCGGTCGGCATCGGCTTTGCGGTGCCGACCGAGCTTGCGATGAACGTCGTCAACCAGCTCAAGGAGTTCGGCGAGACGCGGCGCGGCTGGCTCGGCGTACGCATTCAGCCGGTCACCGACGATATCGCCGAGAGCCTGAAGATGGACGCGCCGCAAGGAGCGCTGGTTTCCGGCATCATCGAGGGAGGCCCGATTACCAAGGGCGAGATCAAGGCGGGCGACATCATCATCCGCTTCGACGGAACGGCGATCGGCGAAATGCGCGATCTCATGCGTGCCGTCGGCGAAAGCCCGGTCGGCAAGGCCGTCGAGGTCGTCATCATCCGGGACGGCAAGGAGCAGACGGTGCGCGTGACGCTTGGTCGACTCGAGGATGGCGAACACCTGGCGGCCGCCGGAGCTGGCGGGGAACTGAAAAAAGAGAGCGCCAAGCCGAGCAAGCCGCCGGCCGCCACGTTGCCGGCGACGGACGTCGTCCTTGGCATGAAGCTCGCGGTGCTCGACGCCGATCGCCGCAAGAGCTTTGGCATCGCCGAGAATGTCAGCGGCGTCGTCGTGACCGAGGTCCAGCCGAACTCGCCCGCCGCCGAGCGCCGCGTCGAGGCGGGAGACGTCATTGTCGAGGTCGGTCAGGAGGCAATGGACTCGCCGGAAGACGTCACCTCCCGCGTCGGCGAACTGAAGGCCGACGGCCGCCGCAACGCATTGCTGATGATCGCCAGCAAGACCGGCGAGCTGCGTTTCGTGACGGTGCGGATGGAGTAGCGAGGCCCAGTCTTCGAGCTTGCCGGAGTCGCGAGATGGGTCCGGCCGCATGCCGATGCGCCTCATCACGGCGATCGACCGCGCGTTCGTCGCCACCGCGAAGGAGGCCGAGATTCCCTTCACCGAAACCGAGGTCTACAAGCGCCAGCGCTGCCTCGGTGACGTAGCCTTTGCGCCAATAGGAAACGGCAAGGCGCCAGCCGATTTCGACTGTGCCGTCGGGCAGATGCGGCTCAAGATGGGTGCGGGCCAGCCCACAGAAGCCGATCGGCACGTCGCCGTCGCGCAGCGCAAGCGCGAAGAAGCCGAAGCCCGTCTCGGCGATGGTGCCGGGCATTGCGGTCGAACAGCGCATCGGCCGCCGCCCGGTCACGTCGAAACGGAAAAAATTCCATCACCTTCGGATCGCTGTTGATCTCGGCGAAGAGATCGCGATCGCCCTCGCGCCAGTTGCGGATGATGAGGCGCTCGGTCTTGCCGATGATCACGTCACAAAATCCGTCTTGCGATAGCCCTGGAGATAGAGGAGGGCGGAGAGATCGCCATGATCGATCCGGATCTTCGCCTGTTCGGCAACGACCGCCTTGGCGTGCAGCGCCACGCCGCTGCCGGCAAGCTGCAGCATGCCGAGATCGTTGGCGCCGTCGCCGACGGCGATCGCGTCCGCCGTCGAGATGCCGAGCCGTTCCGTGATGTCGATCAGCGCGTCGACCTTGGCCTGCTTGCCGAGGATCGGCCGGGCGACCTCGCCGGTCAGTGCTCCGTTCTCTTCCAGAAGCTTGTTGGCACGGTTTTCATCGAAGCCGAGCTTTTCGGCGATCGGACCGGTAAAAACGGTGAAGCCGCCGGAAACGAGCGCCGTATAGTGGCCCTTTGCCTTCATGGTGGCGATCAGCTCGCGTCCGCCGGGCGTCAGTGTGATGCGCTTGGCGATCACTTCGGCAATGACCGTGGCGGGCAAGCCTTTCAGGAGCGCCACGCGTTCGATCAGCGCCGGTTCGAAGGCGATCTCGCCGTTCATGGCGCGGGCAGTTATCGCGGCAACCTTTTCCTTCAGCCCGACTTCCGCGGCGAGTTCGTCGATGCATTCCTGGCCAATCATGGTTGAATCCATGTCGGCGATGAGAAATTTCTTTCGGCGCGTCTCGGCATCCTGCACGGCGACGTCGACGGCGGCTCCATCCATCGTGTCCCGCAGCCGCGCTTCGGCTTCAATGGGATCCGTGCCGTCCTTTAGCGCAAGGTCGCAGGCAACGCCATCGGCCAGCCAGTAAAGCCCTGATGCCTCAACGGCTGCGGCCGCCGCCTCAGCCAGCGCGGGGGTGAGAACGGGATTTGACGGATTGGCGATAAGCGTGGCAACGAGAGCCATGATGAAAAACCTTGAACGAGATCTGGACGCGATCCTGATAACCGGGCCGACCGCCAGCGGCAAGTCCGCGCTTGCGGTGGCGCTGGCGAAGCGGCACGGCGGCGTGGTGGTCAATGCCGACAGCATGCAGGTCTACGATACCTTGAAGGTGCTGACCGCGCGTCCCGACGAGCCCGAGATGGGCGGCATCGCGCATTTTCTCTACGGCCATGTGCCGGCCGGGCGTCTCTACTCCACCGGCGCCTGGCTGCGGGACGCCGAGGTCTTGGTCGAGAGACTGCGCGGCGAGGGCAGGTTGCCCGTTTTCGTCGGCGGCACGGGCCTCTATTTCAAGGCGCTGACCGGTGGGCTGGCGGACATGCCCGACATTCCGCCGGCGATCCGGCAGCGGCTGCGACAGCGGCTGACGGTCGAAGGGGCTGCCGCACTCCACGCCGAGCTCGAGCGCAGCGACAGGCAGGCGGCGGCACAATTGCGGCCTGAAGACGGCCAACGGATCGTCCGCGCACTCGAGGTCGTCGAGGCGACCGGCAAGCCGATTGGTCACTATCAGCAGATGCGCGGCTCGGTGATTGTCGATCCGGACCGAGCCCGGAAAATCGTCGTACTGCCCGACCGGTCGCTTCTTCACAGCCGGATCGATCGGCGCTTCGAGGCGATGCTGGCTAGCGGCGCGGTCGAGGAGGTGCAGGCGCTCCTGGCGCTGAAGCTTTCGCCGGACATGCCGGTGATGAAAGCAATCGGCGTGCAGCAGATCGCCGCGATGCTGAGGGGCGAGATGAGGGAGGCGGAGGTGATCTCCACGGGCGCGGCGGCGACCCGGCAATATGCCAAGCGCCAGATGACCTGGTTCCGCAACCAGCTCGATGACAGCTGGCAGCGGATCGCGCAGCCGGACGAAGTTCTCTAGGCGCGTTTCGCTCAGCCGATGCCGTGTTCCCGGAGCACGGCCTCTTCGTTGCCGCTCACCCAGCCGAAGATCTTCGGCTCTCCATTGCGCAGCTGGACAAGATAGTGGACCTCGAAATCGATGACTACATCGGGCCGCCCATCGGCCTCATAGACGGACCGCCAGTCGACGCGGACGAGCGAATGCAGCGGGTCGATCGGCGTTGTCTTGAGGTCGCGGATCTTCAGCTCCTTCGTGCCGATTTCCCTGTAGCGGGCGTAACCCTTTTCCATCGACGCTTTGAGGCTCTGGTCGTTCTTCCCCGCCATGACGCCCGCCGGTGAGGCGGCGATGAAATCGGATGCGAAGGCGAAGGTCGTCTCGGCTACGTCCATTTCCCTGGCGAGCACGCGGTTTGCCATGCTCTCGTAGCGATTGAAAAAGCTACGAAGGATTTCATCCATTGCGTTCTCCTGTCGCGGCGCCGTGCCCGGTTGGTTTGCCGAGGGATCGATCGGCGTCTGCTGGTGCTGAACCAGCCGCCACGCCTTCCCGGTTCGTGCATAGGTCGAGGTGCAATAGGCCGCATAGGGGGCATCGGAGTCGCGTTGGGCGTCGACCCTGTAGGCCAATACGAGGACGCTGTCATTCGGCCGAGCGCTCCTCCGCTCCGTCATCTCCACGTCCAGCCAGCGCGGCGCGCCATCGAGAGCCCGGATGATTTCCACCCCGCCGAGGATGCCCACCGGAGCAAAGGCCATCAGGCATTCGTCGTCGAGCAGTTGCTGGTACGCGCCGGCACCTTCGAGCCACAGTCCGCGTTCCCGTTGCCAGGCCTCTCGCTCGTCCATTGCAGTCTCCCGTCCTGTTGCTGCGCGTTCTATGGCAACAACGTCGGAGGTCGCGATCCGATCCCTGCTATTTGCGGATGATGCTTCCGAGAGGGCGCTTCAGCAGGCTCTCGCGCAGCGATCCAGAGGTTGCGGAGGCCGAGAAGCCGCGCTCCGGCACTGCCGGCGTGTTCAGCATTCGCGCGGCGTCTTTTTCCGCCTGCCCGGAGAGGATCTGGTCGCGGATCTGGTTGAAGCGTTCAAGCTGCGGATTGGTCGGCTCGGACCCGCGCGGCAACATTTCGGGCCGATAGGATTCAAGCGCGGACGTGGAGAAATCGTCGCGCAGATCCATCGGCTCGACTTCGTCGGGCGCATCGCCGGTACGATCCTCATAGGGAACCGCCAGGTTGCTTTGGGCGGCAAGATAGCTTTGCTGAAAGCTCGAAATGTCCGGCCCGTTCATGGCGCGCATGCGGCTGACGATCGAACGAAGGTCGACGACCGGCGGCTGATCCTCGTCGACCTTGTCGATGATGCCGTGGGCGCGGGGAAGCCTCGCCTCTTCGACCCGGCCGAAGCGCATGCGCATCGGCACTGCCACGGCCTCGCCGAATGCGATCGCCTCACCGTTGCCGATCGAGGAAATGAAGCTGGTGGTCGACATCGACGAATTGGAAATCGCCGAGCGGATGATTTCCTGGTCGCGGTCGTTGGCGAGCCGCATGGCAAAGACCGTCGAGCATTGCGACAGGATCGTCGGATCGAGCTCGCCCGGGCGCTGCGTGATGATGCCGAGCGACACGCCGTATTTGCGGCCCTCCTTGGCAATCCGGGCGATCGCCTGGCGCGTCGGCAGGAAGCCGAGCGTCGGATCGGCGGGCACGTAGCGGTGCGCCTCTTCGCAGACCACCAGCATATGGATGCCGCCATTGCTCCAGAGGCCGATTTCGAACGCCATGCGGCAGAGCACCGAGGCGACCGAATTGACGACCTCGGACGGAATGCCGGCGAGTTCGAAGGTGGCGATCGGCTTGCCTTCGCCCGGTATACGGAAGATCTTGGCGATCGTGTCCTGGATCGTGTCGGTGATCGTGTTCGACGAGAACATGAAGTGATAGCGCGGATCGTTGATCGCCGAGACGATCTTCACCTTCAGCGAGCGCAGATGCGGCTTGTCGTTGCGGCCCTCGAGCCGGCCGATGCGCTCGTCGATCATCGCCAGCAGATCGGCGATGCGGTAGGGGACCGGCGTGTCCGCGGTGATCGAGCTTTTTTCGGTCTGACGGCGCATTAGGCCGGACTCGCCGCCCTTGAAGGCCTTCTTGGCATCCGGGATCACATCGCGCAGGATATCGAGCTCTTCGGGCACGGGCGGCCGACCGCGAAAGAGGACTTCCGCGAATTCCTCGAGGCGGAAGAGCCAGAACGGCAGGTCGAGCGTATCGGTCTCGATGACCACCGCACTCTCCGGAAAGGCGGCCGCGAACTCGTTGTGCGGATCGAGAATCAGGACGCGTAGCTTCGGATCGGCGGCAATCGCCTTGTTGAGCAGCAGTGTGACGGCCGTAGACTTGCCGACGCCGGTCGTGCCGACGATGGCGAAATGCTTGGCCAGCATCGAGGGCACATGGATGGTGGCATCGAGGCTTTCGTCCTGCGTCAGCTTGCCGATGACGCAACTGTCCGCCTGCCGGGAATCATAGATCCGCGCAAGATCGGCTGCACGGATCCGGTGCGCGATGGCGCCGAGATAGGGATAGCGGCTGATGCCGGCTGAGAACTCTTCCTGTCCGTCGGGGCGCTTGAAGACTTCGCCCATCAATTCGACCTCGATGCGGAAGGTGTTGTTGGTCTCCTCGCTCCATTCTTCGGCCGCGGTCTGCATGGAGCAGACCAGAGCGACGATCCGGTTCGTGCCGACTGAGATCGAAATCAGCCGACCGACCGACCAGAGTTCGGTGAGGGAGGTCTCGCCCCCCTCGGCCACGGCTGCGATGGTTGCGCGCGAGCCGTTGCACGCGACGACCCGCCCGAGGAAACGGTTCCCCGGCTTCATGCCGTCGCGGCGGTCCTGTTCTCCGGCGCTGATCGGAGCTTGAGTTTCACTGTTGAGCAAGACACACCTCGGCTAATAGCGTTCCAGAATAACGAAACGATTTTAATAAGTGGTTGCGCACTATGGGGCGCCCTTCAGGTTCAAACGGCTCACAATGAACTTCGCTCGCATCCCTAAGCATTGAGGGATGTAGCCACGAATGGCTCGTGTTATCCACGGAATGGACCGCGCAGCCATTCATTTCTCCGCGTCGACGAGGGGGAAGCCATGCCGAGCTTGAGCAATGGGAGCGAGTTGACCGTCTGGGAGGACCTCGACAATCAAAGCCCTGATGCGGTCCTCTTCATGATAACGGCATCGAATGGGGATGTTCTCGGCCCCGTCGGCGCACGCGCGGATTACCCTTTCGGTTCGATTGAAGTGGCTTCGATCGACGTGTTCGACGGGTTCTTCACGATCACGACTTTCACCCATGACGGCAGGACGGAGGTCGCAACGACGATAGAGACCCTCGTCTTCGACAACGAGGGCAATTACATTCGCAGCTTGTCTGATCAGGCCGCCTATCTTTCGGCCCAGATCGTGTCAGTGACCGCGGAGAGTCCCGACGACATCACGGTGACCTGGATCGGCGCAAATCAATACTTTGACGGCGAAAACACGCAATACGGCCAACACCAGATCATCCTGCGGGATGGCGCGCTGCACCTGGACAGCTTCGTCAACCATGTCCCCGTAGCGACCGATATGAACTTCACGCTTCTCCCTGGCCAGTCCCTCGACGACGTGGCCTTTAGTGCGGCGGACGCCGATTTCGATCTGCTGGCCTTCATCGTCGTGGAGGGGCCGGCCCATGGCACGCTGGAACAGGAGACGCGCTACGAAAGCGGCTACTATCCATTCCCCCAGGGTGAATACGGGGGCAGCCTTCACTTTCATCAGGATTTCCTCAGTGGAAACCTGTTCGACTACACTCCCGAGGCGGGTTTTCTCGGGACCGACAGGTTCACCATCTACGTCACCGATGGTCAGGGAAACAGCAATCTGGCGACCATCACCATAACGGTCACTCCGCCCGCGCAATCGATCATACTGACAGATGCCGCCGAGAAGATCAGCTATCAGGCATATGATCACCCTGTGCTGGTCGTCGCCGCGGGCGGCAACGACCGGATCGCGGGTAGCCGGTTCGACGATACACTCGAGGGCATGGCGGGCAATGACCGGCTGAATGGCGGCGCGGGCAACGACATCCTCAGCGGCGGCGTCGGTCGCGACAAGCTGATCGGGGGGGAGGGAGCCGATACCTTCCTGTTCGACGTTGCCCCGGACACGGCAAGCTGCGACCGCGTCCTCGACTTCTGCGCGGCCGATGACCTGTTCAGGCTGGACGCTGCTGTATTTGCGGCGCTCTCGGTAGGCACGCTGGACAGTGAGACCTTGGCTTTTGGCAAGGCTGCGTCCGACGAGGACGACCGGATCGTATATGACCAAGCTCGTGGGGAGCTATTTTACGATGCGGATGGCACCGGGGGCGCAGATGCCGTTCGGTTCGCCATCGTGAGCCGTGGCACTTCGCTCGCCGCAGAGGATTTCCTTGTGTTCTAAGGGTCCGGTCCGGGAAGGACGTCCGTTAAATCGGCGTTGACGGGTCACGGTTTTCTGTTTATCAAATCGACCCATGAAAAATTTCGCGGTTATTCTTGTGGTGGGACGGCGCATGGGCAGGATGGTGTAACCATCCGGCGGTAGCCACCCATGCGCTGAACGAGGCTCCTGATGGGGCCTTTTTTTATGTCCTCAAACAAGCTAATCACCCCAAGCCTTACAAAAGGGACGGAAGCAGGCCAATGAGCGGAACTGAAAACCAGATGACAGGGGCGGAGATCGTTCTCCAGGCCCTGAAGGACAATGGTGTCGAACACATCTTCGGCTACCCGGGCGGCGCCGTGCTTCCGATCTACGACGAAATTTTCCAGCAGGAAGAGATCCAGCACATTCTCGTCCGCCATGAGCAGGGCGCCGGCCACATGGCCGAGGGCTATGCCCGCTCCACCGGCAAGGTCGGCGTCATGCTGGTCACCTCCGGTCCCGGCGCCACCAATGCGGTCACGCCGCTCCAGGACGCGCTGATGGATTCGATCCCGCTCGTCTGCATCTCCGGCCAGGTTCCGACCCCGTTGATCGGCTCGGATGCCTTCCAGGAATGCGACACGGTCGGCATCACGAGGCCTTGCACCAAGCACAACTGGCTGGTCAAGGACGTCAACGATCTTGCCCGCATCATCCATGAGGCGTTCCGCATCGCCCAGTCCGGTCGTCCGGGTCCGGTCGTCGTCGACATCCCGAAGGACATCCAGTTCGCGACCGGCACCTACACGCCGCCTTCCGCCGTGCCGACGCAGAAGAGCTACCAGCCGAAGACCCAAGGGGACCTCAAGAAGATCGAGGAAGCGGTCGCGCTGATGAAGTCGGCGCGCCAACCGGTCATCTATTCCGGCGGCGGCGTCATCAACTCCGGGCTGGAGGCGGCGCATTTCCTGCGCGAGCTCGTCGACCTCACCGGCTTTCCGATCACCTCGACGCTGATGGGCCTCGGCGCCTATCCGGCCTCCGGCAAGAACTGGCTCGGCATGCTCGGCATGCACGGCACCTACGAGGCCAACATGGCGATGCATGACTGCGACGTCATGATCTGCATCGGCGCCCGATTCGACGACCGCATCACCGGCCGCCTCAACGCCTTTTCGCCGAACTCCAAGAAGATCCATATCGATATCGATCCGTCCTCGATCAACAAGAACGTCCGGGTCGACGTTCCGATCGTCGGCGATGTCGGCAACGTCCTCGAAGACATGGTCCGGCTGTGGCACGCGGCGGCAAAGACGGTCGACAAGGCACGGCTGAACGATTGGTGGGGGTCGATCGCCAAGTGGCGGGCGCGCAATTCGCTTGCCTATACGCCGAGCGACGATGTCATCATGCCGCAATATGCGATCCAGCGGCTCTATGAGCTCACCAAGGACCGCGACACCTATATCACCACCGAGGTCGGCCAGCACCAGATGTGGGCGGCGCAGTTCTTCGGCTTCGAGCAGCCGAACCGCTGGATGACGTCGGGCGGCCTCGGCACCATGGGCTACGGCTTCCCGGCCGCTGTCGGCGTCCAGGTGGCGCATCCGCAAAGCCTCGTCATCGACATCGCCGGCGATGCATCCATCCAGATGTGCATCCAGGAAATGTCCTGCGCGGTCCAGTACGGGCTGCCGGTCAAGATCTTCATCCTCAACAACCAGTACATGGGCATGGTCCGCCAATGGCAGCAACTGCTGCACGGCAACCGGCTGTCGCATTCCTATACGGAAGCGATGCCCGACTTCGTCAAGCTGGCCGAAGCCTATGGCGGCGTCGGCATCCGTTGCGAGAAGCCCGGCGAACTGGACGACGCGATCCGCCGCATGATCGACACGCCGGCGCCGGTGATCTTCGACTGCCGCGTCGCCAACCTCGCCAACTGCTTCCCGATGATCCCGTCCGGCAAGGCGCATAACGAAATGCTGCTTCCCGACGAGGCGACGGACGAGGCGGTTGCCAATGCCATCGATGCCAAGGGCCGCCAGCTCGTCTGAGGATAAGGATTAGGAACAAGAGAATGAGCGCACATCTTCAACCGACGGGCTCCGCCTATTTCATCGCCAAGGAGACGGAGCTTGCGGAGACGCACACGCTCTCCGTCCTCGTCGACAACGAGCCGGGCGTGCTGGCCCGCGTCATCGGCCTCTTTTCCGGCCGCGGCTACAACATCGAAAGCCTGACGGTCTCCGAGACCGAGCACGAGGCGCATCTGTCGCGCATCACCATCGTCACGCGCGGCACGCCGCACGTGCTGGAGCAGATCAAGAACCAGCTCGAGCGGCTCGTGCCGGTGCACCGCGTCGTCGACCTCACCGTGCGCGCCGCAGGGCTTGGCCACGACCGGCCGGTCGAGCGCGAGCTGGCGCTCGTCAAGGTGCACGGTTCGGGCGAGCACCGGGTGGAGGCGCTGAGACTTGCCGATGCCTTCCGCGCTTCGGTCATCGACGCCAATATCGATCACTTCGTCTTCGAGATCACCGGCAAGCCTTCGAAGATCGAGCAATTCATCGCAATCATGAAGCCGCTCGGTCTGATCGAGGTCTGCCGCACGGGCATTGCCGCAATGAACCGCGGCCCGCAGGGGATGTGAGGGATTGCGCACCTTTGGTGCGCGCCCCGCCCCAACCCCTCCCCACAGGTGGGAGGGGCTTGGCGCCCGCGGCGCGCTCCTGCAATTTCAGTCGCTTTGTGCTCGCTGCAAAGGCCAGGAATTAATTACCGCAGAGGGCGCGGCAGGTTAAGCCCCTCCCACCTGTGGGGAGGGGCATTCTTCCTTTTGGGCAGGGCTATCTTCCTGTGTTCTCAAATCACCTCCAGCCGCATCTTCCGTCTTGGCGGCGGGAAGATGCGATCGAGTTCGGCGAGGTTTTCCGCCGTCAGGTGAATATCCATGGCGTCGCGGTTTTCGCGGGCGCGCTCGGCAGAGCCGGTCTTCGGTATGGAGATCACGCCGGCGCGGGTCTTTAGGAAGGCGAGAGCGACCTGAGCGGGGGTCGCCTGGTGCGCCTTGGCGATATGAACGAGGTCCGCATCGTGGAGCAGGCGCCCTTCGTCGAGCGGCGAATAGGCCATGATCGGCACGCTGCGGTCGCGGCACCAGGGCAGGAGGTCGTATTCGATGCCGCGGCGGCCAAGGTTATAGAGCACCTGGTTTGCCGCGACGCTGCCGCCGCCCGGGACCGTTATCAATTCCTCCATGTCGTCGACATCGAAGTTCGAAACGCCCCAGGCGACGATCTTGCCGTCCCGCTTCAACTCCTCGAAAGCGGCGAGGGTTTCGGCGAGCGGATAGCCGCCGCGCCAATGCAGCAGATAGAGATCGACGCGGTCGGTGCCGAGATGGCGGAGGCTACGCTCGCAGGCGGCAATGGTGCCCGACCGGCTGGCATTGGAGGGCAGCACCTTGCTGACGATGAAGGCTTCGTCGCGACGGCCGCGGACCGCCTCGCCCACAATCCGCTCGGAGCCGCCGTTCCCGTACATTTCGGCCGTGTCGATAAGCGTCATGCCGAGATCAAGCCCAATCTGGAGGCTGCGGATTTCGTCGGCAGCCTTGGTGCGGTTCTCGCCCATCCGCCAGGTTCCCTGACCGAGGACCGGAACCTTGCGCCCATCCGGGAACGTGGTGGTCGGGATAGGATCGTGCATGACATGCGCCCTCGCTCGCTTCTGACGATGACAAAATGGCACCCGGGCGGAAAAAGTCCATGATCTGCGGGCGACAGGAGACCTGATTGAAAATTTCGTCCAATGCCTTGCGAAGACCACATTGTCTCACTACAGGCGGCTCATCGATGTTGATCGGCGACGTTCTTTATTGCGCCAAGGCACGATGTCGCTGGGTCCTCCCGAGTTTGGTTGCCTTTCGGAGACGCAAGGCGGGCCATTTCGGTGCGGGACATTCGTTCAACAGATGTCATCTCCCTGCCTTTGACCACGGATGTACTGGCATCGGCAGGTCGAGATGATGAGGAAGGTCGGGTTTTCACCCGGCCTTTTTTGTTGCCTCCAACCGACGTATCGGGCGATTCATCGCTTCCGGTTTTGTAACCATGACAAGATTTGACTGGTCCTTGGATTTAGGTCAGCTAACCTGACCTAAATTTCCAAAATGCGGAACGTCGCTGCCGACGACCGTCTCGAACAATGCCTTGGGAGAAATGCATGCAAGCCGATACGCTTCTGGCGTTGTTCCTGTTCGCCTTCACGACATCGATCACGCCCGGCCCGAACAATATGATGCTGTTTGCCTCGGGCGTGAAATTCGGCTTCGCCCGCACGATCCCGCATATGCTCGGGATCGGTAGCGGCTTCTTCCTGCTGTTGATTGCGGTTGGCCTGGGCCTTGGCGCGCTGCTTCACTCCGTGCCGCTTCTCTACACCGGGCTGAAGTTCGCCGGTGGCGCCTATCTCGTCTGGATTGCATGGAAGATCGGATCCTCGCGCTCGCTTGGCGAGGGCAAGTCAGGGGCTGCGCCTTTGACTTTTCTCCAGGCTGCCGCCTTTCAATGGGTCAATCCGAAAGCCTGGGTGATGGCTGTCTCGGCCATGGCCACTTATACCAGTGGCGAACGCTATCTCGCGAGCGTGCTCGTCGTCGGCCTCGTCTTCGCGCTCGTCAACGTGCCGAGCGTCTCGACCTGGGCAGGCTTCGGCTCGGCGCTCAGGCAATGGCTCTCCGAGCCGGCGCGGCTCAAATGGTTCAACATCACCATGGCCGTGCTGCTCGTCGTCAGCCTCTGGCCGATGCTAAAGTAGAGTAACTCTTGAAATATCGATTCCGATTCCCGCCCTGATGCATTAGAAATGGCCGGGTTTTCGGCGGAGGAGGCACGGAATGTCCGAGCATCATCGTGGCCAGGACGGCGATCACGGCCATCACCATCACGACAATCATTTCACGGATGTGGAAGCGCGGGTGAAGGCGCTGGAAACGGTGCTGACGGAGAAGGGACTGATCGACCCGGCGGCAATCGATGCGATCGTCGACACCTACGAGACGAAGGTCGGTCCGAGGAACGGTGCGCGCGTCGTTGCCAGGGCCTGGAGCGATGCGGAGTTTGCGGACTCGCTGAAGCGCGATGCAACGGCGGCGATCGCCAGTCTCGGCTTCACCGGCCGGCAGGGCGAACACATGCGCGCCGTCTTCAACACGCCCGACACCCACAATCTCATCGTCTGCACGCTCTGCTCCTGCTATCCCTGGGCCGTGCTCGGCCTGCCGCCCGTCTGGTACAAGGCGCCACCCTATCGCTCGCGCGCCGTCATCGATCCGCGCGGCGTGCTCGCCGAATTCGGGCTGGAGCTGCCGATCGACAAGAAGATCCGCGTCTGGGATTCGACCGCGGAGCTGCGTTATCTCGTGGTGCCGGAGCGGCCCGACGGCACTGAAGACTTCAGCGAGGAGGCGCTCGCCGATCTCGTCACGCGCGACTCGATGATCGGCACCGGGCTCGCCCTTTCACCGCAGGCCAAGCCATGAACGGGCCTCACGACCTTGGCGGCCAGCATGGCCTTGGGCCGATCGCGCCGGAAAAGGACGAGCCCTATTTCCATGCGGAATGGGAAAAGCGCGCACTCGGGATCACGCTCTCCTGCGGAGCCTTCGGCGCCTGGACGATCGACGAGAGCCGGCATGCGCGCGAAAGCCTGCCCCCCGCCACCTATCTTGCCGCGCCGTATTACGAGATCTGGACCCGTGCGCTGGAAACGCTCCTGAAGCGCCACGGCTTCGTGACCCAAGCGGAGCTCGATGCCGGCCATATGCACGAGAAGGGGCGGGAGCCGAAGCGGGTCCTCAAGGCCGATATGGTGGCGGGCGTGCTCGCCAGAGGCGGGCCTTGCGACCGGCCGGTCGCTACGCCGCCGCGTTTCGGCGTCGGCGACCGTGTCCGTACGAAGAACTTCCATCCGGAAACCCACACGCGCCTGCCGCGCTACGCCCGTGCCAAAGTCGGCGTGGTGGAAGCGGTGCAGGGCAGTTTTGTCTTTCCGGACGACAACGCCCACGGCAAGGGCGAGAACCCGCAATGGGTCTACACGGTCGTCTTTGATGGCGGGGAGATCTGGGGTGAGGGCGGCGATCCGTCATTGACCGTCTCGATCGATGCCTGGGAGAGCTATCTTGAGTACGTGTAGCACCACCTCTCCACTTGTCGCCTCTGCCGAACTGCCGAAATCGGCGGACGGCGATCCAGTCTTTGCCGAGCCCTGGCAGGCTGCCGCCTTCGCCATGACCGTCCGGCTCCATGAACAATGCGTGTTTTCCTGGAGCGAGTGGGCCGAGGCGCTTTCGGCCGAGCTCCACAAGCCCGGGCGGAAGCCGGACGGCAGCGATTACTATGATTGCTGGGTGGCGGCCCTCAGCCACCTGGTCGAGAAGCTTTCCATCACCTCTGGGCCGGAGCTGGAGGCGCTCGTCCGAAGCTGGCAGCGTGCTGCCGAAGGGACGCCGCATGGCAAGCCTATCGTCCTCGAGAACGATCCGCTGCGACGAGGATGAGCCCGCGTGCTATGAGCCCTCCGACCCCTCGAACTGGCGGTAACACGCGTCGGCGACCCGCTGCAGGAGGCTGCGCGGCACCTCGCCGGTAACCGCGTAGCCGATCTCGCCGTCAATCCAGTAGAAAGTTTCGAGATCGCCCTGGCTCGCGATGCGGAAGCTCGTCTCGCGATTGTCGCTGTTGCGGCCGAGAAGTACGGTAAGCCGCTGGCGGGAGCCGTCCTCATACATCAGCAGGGCGCCCGCCGTGCCGTTGACGGGGATTAGCCGGCCGCCTACGAGCGAAAATCCGAAAGCCGACAGATCCGGAATCTTCAACCCGTAATCGAGCCGCTTGCCGAGCCAGGTGGCGAGATGCGCCTCCTGGTCGGCGCCGACCTCGACCGGATGGCGCACCTCGCTCGCATAGACGAGAAAAGCGGATTGCGCCTGGCGCGGAAGGCTGTCAGTGCTCTCGGCCGCCGCGGGCAACCGATCCCCGGAGACGATCGCAGGGGCGTAGAACCCGGTCAGGGCACCGGCCGCGAAGATCAGGAGACCGGCGGCGATCCGTAGGAGGACGGGCGCAGGGGCCGAGGCAACGCCGTGCCCCCGGCCTCGACGGGCCGAGACCAGCGCCCGATCGCCTTCATGATCACGGGCATAGGATGCGAAATGGTGTTGGAGCGCAGCCGCCTGGGCCTGCCATTCGCGGACTTCCTGAGCGCGATCCGGGTGCCTTTCGAGCCAGGCTTCGATGCGCCTGCGCTCCGGCTCGCTCAGCTGGCCATCGACATAGGCATGCAGTTCGTCTTCGGAGACGGTGTTGAATTCGTCCGTCATTTCGGTCTCCGCAGGGCGATCACGTTGTCGTCCTTCATCGCTTCGGCGAGCTGGCGGCGCGCGCGCGACAGGCGCGACATCACCGTGCCGATCGGGATAGCCATCATCTCCGCCACATCCTGATAGCGGTAGCCTTCGATCACCACGAGCATCAGCACGGAGCGGTTGTCGACCGACAGCCGCTCCAGCGCGCGCTCGAGCCGCCGGCTTTGCAGGGGGTCGGCATTCTGGTCTTCGGCGACGAGGCCAAGAGCCTCCTCATATTCGACCTCGGGATGCAAGGCGCGATGGCGGTGACGGTTGCGGTAGAGGTTCGTCATGATGGTGAAGGCCCAGGCGCGCAGGTTCACGCCTCGCCATTGCTGCCGGCGCGCCAGCACCTTTTCGACGCAGTCCTGGAGAAGGTCCTCGCCGTCCGGGTCGGATCGGGCGAGGCTACGTGAATAGCGCCTGAGCGCCGGCATGAGGGTGAGGACGTCTTCCTCGAAAGCGTCGGGTGCGGAAGCATCCGCACCTGCTTCCGAATCGTCACGGCCGTGCGACATCCCATTCGCCCTTCACACCGTCACCGGTGATATCGCCCATTTTCTTGTCCTTTACCCAGAAGTAGAGCGGCATGCCGTCCTTTGCCCATTGCTTGCTGCCGTCCTTGCGTTCGACGATCGAATAGGCGCCTTCTGCCATCGCGTCGCCTTCCACCATGAAGGGCGGCCAGTTCTTTGCGCATTGATCATAGCAGGTGGAGACGCCCTTCTGATCATCCTTGTAGGTGTAGAGCGTCATGCCGTTTGCCGCGGCAAGCACCGGGCCTTTTTCGCTCTCAACCGTTTTGACTGGCGGTGCCGCGAAAGCGGAAGCGCTGGTGACGAGGCAAATGGTGATGGTCAAGGGGATCGTTCTCATTGCGGGGCTCCTTCCTAGAACCGTTCCAACCGGGTTCATGGATGAGACACGGCGGGCCAAGAATTTATTCCCTAGGCGCTCGTGCTGGTTGCAAATGACAGGAAGGTGCTTCGCGTTCGCGTTGGGGTGCCGTGACGGCGTCAGGCCCGGTCGGCGACGAAGCGGGCAAGAGCCGGGCCGATCAGCGTGATGATCAGCAGGCGGGCCGTCTGCAGCGCCATGACAAAGGGAAGGTCGACATCGCTCGAGGCGGCGATCACGGCAATGGAATCGAGGCCACCGGGACTGGTGGCGAGATAGGCTGTCAACGGATCGATGCCGACCGCCTTGGTGAGGAGCAGTGCGAGCAAACCGGAAGAGGCCATCAGCACGAGGATGGAGACGACCGTCGGCAGGAAGGCCCGGCGCGCATGCGCGATGATGCTGCGGGTAAAGCCCAGCCCGATGTTCCAGCCGAGCAGCGCGAAGGAGAGCGCCAGCAGCCATTGCGGCAATTCGATCGTCAGCATGCCGGAGACATTGAGAGCCGAGCCGATCGCGAAGGGGACGAGGAAAGCGCCGGCCGGCACGCGCAGCATCTTGCCGAGGAAGCCGCCGACGATGCCGACGGCGAGCGTCGCAAGGAAGGGCAGGGCAGCGACCGGCGCAAACCAATGGGTTGCCGTCTCGGCCTCCGTGCCGCTGACCCAGAGATGCGCGACCATCGTCGCGGCGCCGGCGACGCAGACGACCCGCAAATATTGCATGAAGGCGACGAGGCGGGCATCGGCGCCATAGGCGTCGGCCATCAGCAGCATGGTCGAGGCCGCACCGGCCGAGGACCCCCAGATCGCCGTCGTTCCAGGCAGGATGCGCATCCGCGTGATCGTCCAGCCGCACAGCGTGCTGACGCCGATCACCGACAGGATGACGGTGAGGAAGAGCGGCCAATTGCTGGAGAAGGTGGCGAACAGATCGGGCCGCATCGAGCCGGCGATCATCATCGCCAGGACGAACTGGACGCAGAAAACGAACTGGCGGGGCAGGCGGATCGTGCCGCCATTCATGCCGACAAGCGCGCCGGCCACCATGGGGCCCATGAGAAGCCCGGCTGGAATGCCCGCCATTTCGAAGAGAGCAGCAAGCAGCAGGGAAAGCACGCCCAGCAGGCACCATTGCCAGATGCGCGGCAAGCGACCAAGCCGGCTGCTTTCGGGGGTCATCGGCGTTGCGGGCTGTTCCGGCTTCAACGGCATTCTCCGGCGAGGACGGCCGCTCGTGCACACAGTATGCAGCCGCCCCTGTTGTTAGCAGCATCGCGCGAGCCGTTTCAAGTGCCGTGGCAAGAAACTGCCACAGGCGATCTTGATCCAGACAGGGCTTCGGCGCGCAGCGCATGAAAGTGATTGACGGTGCTCCCGCCGCAGAAGATTTCGCGCTGAAGCCGCTCGACGGCATTGTGACCGCCGAAGCATCCACACCGATGCCAGACAGAAATCCGGGCTTGCGCCTGGCCACCGAATCCTGACACTGCAGGTCATGCAATTCGCTCCGCAACAGGACGAGGCCCTGAAGGCCGTTTCGCGTTGGCTGAAGGAAGGCCGCTCGCCGCTCTTCCGGCTGTTCGGCTATGCCGGCACCGGCAAGACGACGCTGGCACGGCATTTCGCGGAGCACGTCGACGGCGAGGTGCTCTTTGCGGCCTTCACCGGCAAGGCCGCGCAGGTGCTGCGTTCCAAGGGCGCCAGCAATGCCAAGACCATTCATTCGCTGATCTACCGGCCTCGTGGCGAGGAGGAGGTCGCGGACGAGGAGACCGGCAAGACCTCGATCGCGCCGATGTTCGCCATCAACCGCCAGAGCCCGGTCGCCAAGGCGCCGCTGATCATCATCGACGAATGCTCGATGGTCGACGAGGCGCTCGGCAAGGACCTGATGAGCTTCGGCACGCCAATCCTGGTGCTCGGCGATCCGGGTCAGTTGCCGCCCGTGTCGGGCGGCGGCTATTTCACCAATCACGAGCCGGACTATCTGCTGACCGATATCCACCGCCAGGCGCGCGACAACCCGATCATCCAGCTCGCCATGCATGTTCGCGAGGGCAAGGAGATCATGCAGGGCGACTACGGCACGGCACAGATCATCTCCAAGAGCGAGGTCACCCAGCCGCTGGTGCTGGAGGCCGACCAAGTGCTTGTCGGCACCAACCGGACGCGGCGGCGCTATAATCAGCGTCTGCGTGAGCTGAAGGGCTTTACGAGCGAGCATCCGCAATCGGGCGACAAGCTCGTCTGCCTCAGGAACGATCCGGCCAAGGGCCTGCTCAACGGTTCGCTCTGGCAGGTGATGAGCTCTTCGAAGGAGACCGTGAAGCCTGGAATCAATCTGATGATCCGTCCCGAGGACGACGATATGGATCGCGGCGCGGCGAAGATCAAGCTCTTGAAGGCAGCCTTCGAGGACGTCGAGGGCGAGATTCCCTGGTCCACCCGCAAACGCTACGACGAGTTCGACTACGGCTATGCGCTGACCGTGCACAAGGCGCAGGGCTCGCAATGGGACAATGTCGTGCTCTTCGACGAGAGCTGGGCCTTCCGCGACACGCGCGAGCGCTGGCTCTATACGGCAATCACCCGCGCGGCGGAGCGGCTGACGATCGTCCGGTGATGGTCTGTAAATCCGTCGCTTAGGACGGGCTTGTTGTGTACGCGGCCGCCATCGCAGCCGGACTGGATTTGTCCATTCAGACCCAATAGAGCATTCTCGATCGTTGCAACTCTGCGCCGATTGACATAGACCGGTTGGGTGAGCAGCCTTGGCTACGCCAAGGGAGGCAGCGTGACGTATGGTCTGCGACACGCCTCCTCCTGCCAGATATTTCAGGAATTGCAAGAACCAGATTCTTTGTCTTGAACATGCGCGTATAGTCTTCGGGGGCGCGCTGCCGAACGCGGGGTGGTGGTGCATGCTGCGCGAGAACCGGACCAATACACCACGAAAAGCAGTCAGTCGCACCGCGCGTGCCGGGGGGGCCTCGGCACAGGGAAGCGAGCGCCATATCGTTACAGCCCTCTGCTACGACCTCGTCGGCTCGACCGATCTCCTGCATGTCATGGACATCGAGGACTATCAGGACCTGATGTCCGCCTTTCAGCGTTCGAGCAGGCAGTCGATCGCCGCGCATTCCGGAGTGATGCAGCACGAGGCGGGTGATGGCGGCGTGGCGCTGTTTCCGATCGATCTTGACGCGAAGGATGCGGCTTCGCTAGCCATCCGGGCGGGGCTCGATATCGTTGACGCCTGCAAGCGCGTCGGCCGAGAGCGGGGGCGAGACGACCTGCGCGTCCGCGTCGGGATCGCCACGTCCGCGGCGCTCATCCGCGACATGGAGCGCGAGAGCTGGCTGCAGGAGCCCGTCACCGGCGCGGCACTCGCCATGGCCGCTCGTCTGCAAGTCATCGCCGAGCCGAACAGCGTTCTGGTTTCAGAGGAGACACGCAACCTCGCCGGTCGATCGCACGCTTTCGTTTTCCAGGGCAGTAAGCCGCTCAAGGGTTTTTCGACGCCCGAAAAAGTGTGGCGGGCGCTTGGGCACAAGATGGAGGTCGATCGCTTCCATGCTTACGGGCGGCTACGCGGTCCGTTTATCAACCGCGAAAGCGAGATGAATACGATCGCTCGCACATGGGACGGCGTTCTTGCCGGGCGGGGCGCAAGCCTGCTCATCGAGGGTGACGCCGGCATCGGCAAGTCGCGCCTTTTGCGGGAGATCCGCAGGAGGACGCGGGATCGGCGCTCGAAGCTGTTTTTCTTCCAGTGCCTCCCCGGGGGATTGCGCTCGACGCTGCATCCCCTGCTGCACAGCTTTCCCGGCTCGACGACGCGAACCGGCCAGATGGGCGTCACGGCTTCCGATGTGGCGGCATTGTTCGAGCACAACGGCATCGAGGACAAGGAGGCAATCGAGGTCTTCGCCTATCTGCTCGGAGCAGAGGGACGAAACCAGCTTCTGTCGAACGACAACCCGAAGGCGATCCGGGAAAAGGCGCACCGGGCGCTTTTGCGGACGCTTGAAGCAGTGTCGCGAAGCGGCCCCGTTGTCGTCGCCGTGGAGGACATCCATTGGATAGATCCGACTTCGCGGGATCTGCTCGGCGAAGCGGCCCGGCTCATCGGTCAGTTCCCGATCTTTCTAATCTTGACATCGCGCCGCGGTTCGCCCGCCGAGTGGCTGGATGCGGCAAACCCGCTGCGGCTGTCGTTGCGGCCGCTCGACAGCGACGAGACGCGGCTGGCGATCAGGGCGAAGTGGCCTGAGCATCGGCTGGCGAGGCTGCCGGAGCTCTTCGAAGTGGCGGAACGGATATCCGGCGGCGTCCCGCTTTTCATCGAGGAAATCTGCCAATGGGCGTCCCAAAGCGCTGAAGCGGATGAGGCGAGCCTGTCGGAGAACCTGAAGCCGGTGCATCTATCGGCGTTCGAATCCATCCTGGATGCGCGGCTGCAGCATCTGGGGCCGGCCCGGGAAGTGGCGCGGGCGGCCGCCGCCGCCGGCACGCAGGTGACCCTGCCGCTGCTGCGCGTGCTTCTGCCAGACTTCAGCAAGAAGGCAATCGCAAGTGCGGCCGATATGCTGTGCGAGACGGGGTTCTTCACGCGCGTCAGGGCGCCCGGACGGATCGCCTACGGCTTTCGCCACGTGCTGATCCAGGAGACGATCTACAACGCGCTATTGCGCAAACAGCGGCAGGTGCTGCACCGGCGGCTCTTCGGCGCCGTCAACCAGAACCGCGGCACGGCCGCTTGGATCGACACCGGCGCCTTGGCCGAACATGCGGAGCGGGGGGGGCTCATCGAGAATGCGGTCGAACTGCTGATTGCCGCCGGCAAGGAGAGCTCGAGCCGCTCGGCAATGATCGAGGCGCGGCAATATCTGGAACATGCACTGGAGCTCTGCAGCCAATTGGGTGAGGGGAGCGCCGTCGAGACTTTGCAGCTGGCGGCGTTGACGGCACTGGGGCCGATTCTCACGGGGCTGGTGGGGCTGAACTCGCCTCCCGCGCGCAAGCTCTACGAAGACGGCGTGGAAATCGCCCGCCGGCAGCCGATGGAGGAGCAGTCCAAGTGGTTCCCGATCTACTGGGGCTGGTGGTTCACCGGGTCGGACTTCCGCATCATGCACGACCGGGCGCTCGAAGTGCAGTCCATGCTGGCGAAGGTGGACGACCCCGAGATCCAACTGCAGGTGAACCACTGCATCTGGGCGATCGACTTCAACCTCGGCCGGCACCGCGAAACCCAGGAGGCGATCAAGGCCGGCCTGGCGCTCTATGACGAGCGAACGGCGAGGAAGAGCCGGACGGAATTCGGTGGGCACGACGCGAAGGTCTGCGGGCTTGGGCAAATGGCGCTTTCCCTGTGGCTGACCGGGCAAACCAAGGCATCGGATGCGGCGCTCTCCAGGATGATCGCTTTTGTTGACCGCATAGCCCATGCGCCGAGCAAGGCGCATTCGCTCGATACGGAAGCCGTATCGGCGTTTTACCGGGACGATTTCGATCGCCTCATCGAGGTTTCGGCGCGGATGGCGGACTTTGCCAGGAAGCACGACATGCAGTCCCTGTCCGGCCTGTCGCAACTCTTCAGGGGCTGGGCCGAGGCTCATCGGGGAAATCTTGCGAGTGGTCACAGCGTCTTCCGGGAGGGCCTGTCGCTTCTCAGGACGTTGGGGGCGGTCGCCGACCTGCCGATCTATCTCTATATGCATGCCACCTTGGTGGGGCTCGCCGGCACGCTCGGGGACGCGATCGACATCGTGAACGAGGCGATCCAAAAGGCCGAGGAAACCGGTCACGCCTATTGGCTGGCGGAGCTTCACCGCTGCCGTACGGTACTCGGCGCACAGGCTGGAGTGCCTCGCGATGCGCTCGCGGCAGACCTTCGATCGGCCGTTGAAATTGCCGAAAGTCAGGGGGCGACAACGCTTGTCAGGCGCGCCCGACGATCGATGCAGGAGCTGGGTCTTGTCGCGGGGCGCTGATCGAGCCAGCCTGAATAGGGATCTGGCCGATTTTTATGCCTCGTTAGTATCATGCCCGCGCGCCGCCCTTTCCGTTCACTCCACTCCTGACGAAACCAAACGACGGTTCCAGGCACTTCTGCCGCTTTGCAGGAGAGCTCGAATAACGCGGATCGGCGACCTGACGGGGCTGGACCGGCTGGGGCTCCCCGTGGTGCAAGCCGTTCGTCCGGCGGCTCTATCGGAAGTCACCTCTCTGGGGCGAGGCTTCACGACAACTGAAGCGTCGGTGGGAGCAATCATGGAATCGCTGGAGCGCTATTATGCCGAAGCCATTCCGCCCGAACGCATCTTTCTCGCAACGGCCGAGGAACTCGAAATTGCCAACGGCCTGTTTGATACTCTTGTCGTGGCCGGCTCGCAAGATTGGCGGAGCAGGACCATAGCTTGGACGATGGGCGTCGATGTCGCCACGGGGCACGCGCTGCCCGTTCCTTTAGAGCTGGTCCACACCTGTTACACGGAACCGCCGCCGGTCCACGACGGCTGGTTCGTGCGCACGACAACGGGTCTGGCCTGCCATGTGGACGCCCACAGTGCCTATCTGCATGGCTTGTTCGAATGTATCGAGCGCGACGCCATGGCCCGCGCTTTCGCCACACACGGGTTTTTCGACCGGATGCGCATCGCCGCGACGGGGCTCGGCGCTGTGGTCGATCGGGTCTGTTCCGTTGCAGGATCCTGCGGCATAGCCGTCGCCCTGTGGCAGGCCCCTTCTCCGACGGGCCTTGCGGTCATCTGGTGCCAGACGATCGAGACGGGTTCTGGCGAGCCGATTCTCGCCCTGCCGACGGAAGGCTATGCCGCAGGTCCGAGCGTCGAAGCAGCCGGCGTAAGCGCCATGCTCGAAGCGCTGGCGGCGAGGGCAGGGGCGATCTCCGGGGCTCGCGATGATCAGACGAGAGCACACTACAAGCGGAGCACCGAGGAGGTCGTAGCGAGAGCCCGCCAGCTGATTCTCGCCGAGGTTTCGGCAGGGCCGATGCAGGGGGCGTCTTTGTCGACGGCGGCTGATGCTGGCTCCCTGCTGAGCAGCGTTCTCGCGGCCGGCCTCGGCCCAGTCGTCGCCGTTCCGGTGGGGCATGATCGCGAAGCGGGTGTCCAGTGCGTGAGGACGGTCCTTGCCCGCGCCCATCCCTTCTCTGTTGTCAGGTGAGCAGATGCCAGATGCGGGATGCGACGGTCCGATTCTGGTGTTTCTCGGTCCGACCCTGCGGCTTGACGAGGCCCGTGCGGTGCTCGATGCCATCTATCTGCAGCCCGCCGCCCAAGGTGACATTCTACTGGCCGCCCATGCTTTCAGGCCCCGTGCCATGGTCCTGATCGACGGCCGGTTCGAAGACCGGCCCGCCGTCAGGCACAAGGAAATCCTCTGGGCGATGGCCCAGGGAATTGTCATGGTCGGAGGCGCCAGCATGGGGGCGCTCAGAGCAGCGGAACTCGGCGATTTCGGCATGATCGGCGTCGGCCTGATCTACAGGTGGTATCGGCGATGGGCTCTTTCTTCCCGAATGGAGGTTTGCGTCTCGCCCCCCGCCCTGGCCCCGGACGACGCCGTGGCGGTGCATTCGGGGCCGGCTGAGCTCGGCTTCCTGCAACTGACCGACGCGCTCGTCGATCTGCAGCGCACCTTTTCCACGCTGATGCGCCGCAGGGTCATCAGTGCCGCCGAACGGGCGCAGCTCACAACAATGGCGCGAAACATGAACTTTCGCGACCGGACGCTAGCGGCGGTTTTGGGTGCCGCGGGATGGACGGACAGCCGCATTCAAGAGGTACGGCAGAAAGCGGTGCGTCAGAAGAGAGAAGACGCTTTGCTGGCACTTCACAGGGCGCCGCGCCTTGTGCGAGAGGCACGGATGGCAGATGGCCAGAATGCTTGGGCCGCGACGAACACCTTCATCCGGGACCTGGAAGCTGGCGGCATTGACTCCAAATTAGTGAACACTTATAAATTGAATCCCTGATTGCCGGCTTTCACCGATCGAGGGGGCAATTGTGCGATGCATCCGCTTCGGAACGAGGCCCTCGAGTCTGGCGAGGCGCGTCTAGGTACGCGCTTCTGGATCTTCCCCCAGCCTCCTTTCCTCCCGGGTTACGAGGAACCGGATCGAGTTTGGCTGCCGATTTTGAGGGACGAGATCGGAGCGGGGCCAAGTGACGCGACGATGTATGTCATCGATCCGCTCTCCGAAAAGCAACCCTACGGCTTCGATCGCCTGCCGCCCTTCGACGGGCCGCGGCGCGCAGCACCGAAGCCGGGGCCGGACCGTCATTTTGACAATGTATCGCCGAGCTCACGTGAATTCCTGGCCGTGCACGCCTATGCCTGTGTGCACTTCGTTCTCGACATATGGCAGAGCTATCTCGGCCGGCCGGTTCGATGGTTCTTCGAGCAGACCTTTCCGCGTCTCGAGATCGTTGCCTTTGTGAATTGGGACAACGCACAGGCGGGTTACGGCTTCCTGGAATTGGGGTGCTCGGATACCGACGGAGTGCGACGGCCGTATGCGTTGAATTTCGATACGATCGCCCACGAAGTCGGACATCTGATCCTTCTGTCCGAAACCGGCGTGCCGACGATAGTCTCGCCCGAAGCTGACTTCTTTCCCTTTTCGGAGGCGTTTTCCGACGCTGTCTCGCTGATCTCGTTCCTCCATTTCGGCTCTGCCATTGACCGGCTGTTGCGACGAACGAGGGGCAATCTTCTCTTATACAACGAGCTCAACCGCTTTGCGGAAACCAGTCCCGAGACCCAGGTGCGGCTCGCCACCAATTTTCGCCGCATGTCGGAGGTGACCCGGGAAGTCCACGACCGCGCGCTCCCCTTCGTCGGCGCCATTTTCGATACGATCGTCGAGCTATATCACCGCGAACTGGTTGCCCGGGATTGCGCCGACAGCAGGCTTCTCGACCTCGACCTTCGCGCGTTGAGTCAGCGGGATTTCGATGAGTTCCGCGCAGCAACGGCCGAAGCCTTTCGGGTGAAGCCGTTGATCTTCGAGCTCGCTTTGGCCGCCGCGCGTGACACGGTCGGACAGGCGCTCGCCTCTTCATTGCGGACGCTCGATCCCACGACGATGCGTCTGGATCAGGCGGCAACAGCCGTCATTGCCGCTGCCCCTGGAGCGGCCGCGGAGGTGTTGGAAGCAAATTTCGCATGGCGCGAGATTATCGGTCGAAGGTGAGGCCAGGAAAAGGAGAGGAACATGAGCGATTGTTGCAATCATCCCGGCGTCGGCAACCAGGCGAAAGGCCTCGAGGCTCCACAATATGACGCTTACAATCCGAGCGAAGTGCGTCTTTATGGCCGCCCGGCTGTCTCTCTATCGATATTTACGCCCGAGGAAATCGGAAATATCGACCTCACTCTCGAAGAGGAACTGAGAGGTCGTGAGATAAATAGCGAAGATAAGAAACTTATCTCCGGCATCATCAGGCGTGTTGCCCAAAAGAAACTCATTGACCTGTTTCAGCAGCAGATAGTTTTGGCTTTAGTTGATGAGAACCAGGCGGAAGTCCTAAAGCTTACCGTCGAGATAAACATCCCGTCGCGAAATTTTCGCGGAGACGACAGTAAATACATAAAGAGCATTGGCGTGATTTATGGCTACGCCTATGAGGGACATTGCTACAAGCTGCCGAAGCCGCAGATCATGTATCTGCCCGCGGAGCCGAGAGAAATCATCGGTGGCGATTGTGGATGCGACTGCGGATATGTCCCGGAACTTGGCTACGCCGTTTGGCAGATTGACAAGCTCGAACGTGTCATTGCTCTCGACGTTCGCTCCGATGATGTAAAGACGCTGGTTCTCGACGAGAACATGCCTGGCAGCCGTTCGCCAATGGCCTATGCACAAACCATGGCGCTGGCGCCGGCCCGACACCGCGATTAAGGCATAGGACGGTACGTCCCCGGTCCATGGGAGCTGTCAGGCGGCGTTCGAGCCGCTATTCCAGGTTGCCGTCGCCGCTGCGGTCGGCTGCCTGGAAATCGGCCATGACCCTGTTCAGGAATTCGGTCTGGCTCACCCTGCCGTCGCCGTTCTTGTCGGTGGCGGCAAATTGCTGGGCGGTGAGTGCCTGCGCCACCTCGTCGGAGCGCAGGCTGCCGTCCTTGTTCTTGTCCAGGCTTGCGAAGGCCATCGTCATGAACGCCTGGTATTCGGAGCGGTCAACCGCTCCGTTTCGGTCACGGTCGAGGCGATCCATCTGACCCTGGTTCATTGCCGCCGACTGAGCCTGTGCGGGCGACACGAGCTGGCAAAGCGCGAGCGCCGTGGAAAGAGCGAGTCTTGGCAGCATGGCGACCTTCCGCTTCAGCATCTTGCGGCACGGCGGAATCGCCTGACGTCGCACAAATGCGGCAAAAACAAACAATAGAACTGGCGCCGGGAATGTAAGCGAGCGCATTCCGCTTTAATAGGCGCAGGTCAGGGCGTTGCCTGCCGCGCTGCCGAGCGTGGCACCGCCGCCGACGGCCCAGAGCTGGCCGGTGCCCGAACCGATGGTCGCGCCGACCACGCCGCCGACGATCGCGCCGCCGACGGTCCCGGCAATACAGCCGAATTCGCCGACGCCTCCCCTCTGGGATGTCGCAGCGGACTGGCACCCGGATAAGGCGAGGGCGCCAAAGACAATCAAAGTTACAGTAGGCTTGCTCATCTTCTCCTCCAAAATATTCGTCCGAATGCAATACGAATCGGCGGAGGCGCCAAACTTGGCGTCGGATGCAAATAAGCTTCTGAGTATGTCTCCCGAACTACGAGAGGCTCTTGTGTTCGATCAGAAGCAGCTCATTGACGAAACATGCAGTCTGTCGACGCAGCCGTCCGGAACTGCGCGCAAATACTACCGCCACGGACGGATGATGACAACTCTTTGTGGACTGCGGCCTTTCGGAGGGCGGGTCCTGGTGGAGCGGAATCGTGCCGACGGTGCTATTCCGACGCGATCATGCCGGCGAGCACGGCCTTCGCGATCGCCTGGAAGCGATTTTGCGCATCGAATTTGCGGATAATGCCGGACTCGAGCGCGAGAGCCGCGGTGATATCCATCTCCATCAGTTGCGCGATGCGGGCGGCGGCGTGCCCCTCCGCCATCAGGCCGAGGCATTCGCTCTCGATCGGCGACAGGTGGACGCCCCCGGATGCCGGATCAGCGGACCCGCCGGAGCCGTTTTCGAGCAGCTCGGCAATGCGTTGCATCTGCCGGCGCAGGATCGATTGCTGGGCCGCAAGCTCGCGCCGGCGCGAGCGAAGCGCCGTCTCGAAGATTTGGTTGGCCTCGGACTGGCTTCCGGCCGCGTCCAGCGCCGCCATCAGGTCCTGGATCCCGGCAACCGGCATGTCGATCTCCCGGCATGCGTTGATCACGGCCATGCGGCGGATATGGCTCTCGCCATAGACCCGCATCGGGCCCAGGCGTGCGGCGTTCAGCAGTCCCTTCTCTTCGTAGAAGTGCAAGGTGCGGTGCGTCACGCCGAAAGCCTCTGCCATTTCGGCAATGGCAAGCCGATCGTTCGAGCCTCTATAGGGGATAGGCAGCTTCGGCAGAAAGCCGCCGGTGCGAGGCGCCATGCCGGCCTCGGCATTCTTCCAAGAATCCTGTGGCATTTTCGCGCCCCCCGTTTCCGCGCCGTGACGAATGCGATCCGCCAATCGCACTGGCCACTACCGGCTGCCTCTCGGGGCACATCGTGCGCGCGGCACGACTTACTACAGACCAATGTGCTTGCCCTTCACCGGCCCGGCGCTTTGGAGGCGCGGGGGCCGCAGTGGTGGGCGGGAGCTCCTTCGCGCGCTCCTCGAACGCGCAATGCCCCAACGAGCAACCAGGCATTTATTTTCTAATGCACGAATTCACGGTAGGCGCGAATCGTCGAAATGAACAGCCCCAAAGTTGCGGGTAAAATCTTGGCGATGGTTGCGGGCAATTATAGTCCGATCGAGCTGCTCAGTGGCTGAAAAGCTCATTCTGTTTCTTCGAGGAGAGGATGAAGAGCGGTTCATCGCCTTTGAGCGGGGCAAGTTCCTGCTGGCATGTCCAGGCCTCCTGAAAGGCCTCGCGCGTCAGGAGCTTCTTGTAGCGCGCCGTCGTCACCATGCATCGCATCAATGTACTCTGCAGCCCCTCGGTGGCGGCGTGGGCGTAGATCTCGCCATTGAGAGCGAAAAACTGCGCTGCGAGCGAGGTGGTCTTGTAGAGGATGTCCGATTCATTGGCGAGCTGTTGCGCGCCGATGAACTCCTGGCGGAGCGGCACGCGCTCGCCATTGTGCGAAAGCGTGAGCCGAAGGCCGGGCTCGGGACTGTCGTGCCAGGCGACCTTGACGGAGAAGGCGAGCGCCGAATCCATGGAACCGGCCGGATGTGAAGTGCCCGCAACCTCTGCCGGGGCAAGGGTCCTGTGACGCAGCGCGGCTGCGCGCAACAGCGCGGCGAAATGTTCTGCGGTGCCATGCTCCCCGTCGATGACGAAACTTACCGACGGAAGTCCCCGGACGGCGGCCATCGGGCCGTTTGCGAGCTTGGCTTCTGCACCGAAGTCGAGCGCGACGTTCGGTGACGGCAGCGGCGTGAACAAAAGAAGCGGAAGCACCGTCAGCACAGCCCAGGGGGAGGAGAAGGGCGAGGGCTGCCATGCTGGGCGGCGCCTGGAAAGGCGATCTCGGGCATTCGTGGCCGGCTCCTCAAGGCGTTCCGCCGCAGGTTCACGCAGCCGGCGGTACTCCGGCACGTAGGTTCCCTTCGGAATGCTGATCTGCCATTCCTCGCCGGCCCCTTCGGCGTCATAGAAGCCTTTCAGCAATTTGCGCAGCTTTCCGGCGTGAACGCGCACGAGCGGATCGCTATCGGCATCGAAAGCCTGGCTGCGTCCGAAGACGTCGACCGCGATCGAATAGCCTTTCAATTGCCCGGCCTCGCCGGCGATCTCCTTCTCGACGACATAGGTGAGAAAGGCACGCAGCCGCTCGGAGCGCTGAAAGCTCTTGCTGTCGAGAATCCGGCCGAGCGCGGAGCGGATCGCCGCGTCGCAGGGCCTTTCGGCTGGCGTCATCAATTGCTCCGGAAGAAGCCGTGTCGAATGAAAAGCGGGCAACAATACCCTGATTCGGAATTTAAACCGAAAGAACGATGGTTGTCAGGTTTAGTAATACGAAATTGAGGCTTTTCTGAACGGCCGAGGCCGCGTACCTCTCGCGAAGGCGCGAGCGGCGCGGCCGGATGTCCGGATTAAATCGACCCGCCGTATGCTACTGCATATGTCCTTAAATCGGACTCGATTTAAGGACACAGACATGCAGCAACTCAAAGTGCTACAGCGACCTTTGCGCGTCTGATAAGACGCGCGGCGCTGCAGAGTGTGCAAGTTAACCGCGCTCAGCGCCGCGATATTCAAGCTTCGGATACCAATCGGCGCCGCGGCCTTCGGGCGTCGTGTCGAGCAGGTGCCACAACGGATCGGGGTCGGGTGCATCGCGCGGGTCCTGGCCAGGATCGGCCATTTCGCCGCTCATCTCGCCGCTCCAGAAATGCCGGATCGTACCGTCCCGGCGGGTGAAGACCGTGTAGCCGGGGACGTCCGCGTCCTCGGCGCTGACATAATCGCGGGTAAAGCTCCCCTCGCTATCGGAATAGACCTTCAGCTGGGTCCAGCCGCGCGCCTTCTTGGCCTCGAGGAGCCGCTCGATCGGTGATCGGGCGACCATCGCCAGAGCGATGCGTTGTTCGATGTCCGGCACTTTTCCCTCCCAGGCGGCCATGAGTGAGGTGCACATGGGGCAGGGCTTTTCGCGCTTCGGGCCGAACATGTAGCTGTAGATGATGAGCGTGTCCTTGTCCCCGAAGAGGTCGTCGAGCGTCACAGGACCGTTCTCACTTTCGAAAACGTAGGTCCGTGGCACTTCGCCACCCGGCGGCAGTTGCCGGCGTTGCGCGGCGACGCGTTCGATATGGCGGCGGAGTTCGATTTCCTCGGCGAGCAAAGCGTTGCGTGCCCGACGATACTCCGCACTCTCGTTCGGGAAGCGGGCGCGGTTCCTTGCGGCGAGTTCCGTTGCCGGGACGAGTGGGGCCTGCGTCGTCATGGTGCTCTCCTCCTTGAATGCTGCGATTGATAACGTTGATATCAACATATTTACGCGGTGTCAAAACTTCGCGACGAAGCCGTGCAAAGGCCGTTTCCGGTCTTGCAAAATCTGCGGTAGAACTGCGACGATCGGTTTGGTCGCCGACACCCGCCTTCCAGCTGTCGCTTTGAAAGTTTCAATATGCCCGCAAAGCTCTCCGTGAATCTCAATGCCATCGCCATGCTGCGCAACCGGCGCGATCTTCCATGGCCCTCCGTGACCGGGCTCGGCCGGATCGCGCTTCAGGCGGGGGCGAGCGGACTGACCGTGCATCCGCGTCCCGACCAGCGGCACATCCGCTTTTCCGACCTGCAGCCGATCCGCGACCTGATCGACGACGAATTCGCGGGCGCGGAGTTCAACATGGAAGGCTATCCCAACGAGGAGTTCCTGCAACTCGTCGAGCGACACGAACCGGAACAGGTGACGCTGGTGCCTGATGATCCCGCGCAGGCGACTTCCGACCACGGCTGGGACTTTCGCGAGAACCAGGCTCTGCTCGGCAAGGTCGTCGGGCGTCTCAAGAAGAAGGGCTTCCGCGTGTCGCTGTTTGCCGATGGGGATCCGGACGCCGAAGCGCTGAAAATCGCCAAGGAGACCGGGGCGGACCGCATCGAACTCTATACAGGGCCCTACGGCGGCTGCCACGACGATCCGGAGAAGGCCGAGCGGATCGCCGGCGAGCTCGGCCGCACGGCCGCGATCGCAATCGATCTCGGCCTCGCCGTCAATGCGGGGCACGACCTGACCGTCGCCAACCTGCCGCGGCTCGCCAAGCATATCCCGGCGCTTGCCGAGGTGTCGATCGGCCACGGCCTGACGGCCGACGCGCTGCAATACGGCATGGCCGAGACCGTGCGCCGCTTCCGCCGCGCCTGCGGGGAAGCCCTGTAAGCGGTCCACCGCATCGTAACGAGTTCGAGGCCCGCGGATTTATCCGCTTGGGTGCCGATAACCGCGTGCTTGCCCAACAAGCGCTTCCATGCAATATCCATACATTACGACGGAGGTTTGCATGGGTGGAAACCGCGAGGGTCTTTCATGGGTGCCGGTGCTCGGCAAGGCCCGGGGGCCGCTCTACCTCGACATCGCCGACCAGATCGCTGCCGACAGCGCGGCGGGGCGGCTGGCGGCCGGGACACGCTTGCCGCCGCAGCGGGCGCTCGCGGCCGCCCTTGGCATCGATTTCACGACGGTGAGCCGCGCCTATAACGAGGCAAGGCGTCGCGGTTTGATCGAAGGCCGCGTGGGGCAAGGGACCTATGTGCGGGCGCGGCCGAGAGGCACGGGCCGTTCGTCTCCGGGCGGACTCGTCGACATGAGCATGAACCTGCCGCCGCTTTTCGATGATCCGGCGCTTGCGGAACGAATGTGGCGCGATATCGCCGACGTGCAGCACGAGCAGGGTGTCGCTCTGCTGATGCGCTATCAACCCGTCGGTGGTGCCCGGGAAGACCGGGCGGCGGGGACGGCTTGGCTGAAGCCGCGGCTCGGCGAGGTGTCGCCGGAGCGGGTGCTGGTTTGCCCCGGGGCGCAAGGCGCGCTGCTTGCCGTCCTTGGCCTACTGGTGGCGAAGGGCGACATGATCTGTGCCGAGGCGCTCACCTATCCAGGTCTTCGTTCCGTGGCGGCCTATCTCGGCATCGAGGTTCTGGGCGTTGACATGGACGAAGAGGGCCTCGTACCGGAGGCCTTCGAGGCCGTGTGCCGCGAGCAGCGGCCCAAGGCTCTCTATTGCAATCCGACACTGCACAATCCAACAACCGCTACGCTGCCGTTGAAAAGGCGCGAGGCGATCGTCGCCATTGCGCGCAGACACGGCGTCGCCATCGTCGAGGACGACGCCTATGGGGCATTGCCCGCAACGCCGGTGCCGCCGCTTGCGGCGCTCGCACCCGACCTCGTCTATCATGTGGCGGGGCTTGCCAAATGTCTCTCGCCGGCCCTGCGGATCGCCTATCTGGTCGTGCCGAATCCGATAGCGGCCGGTCGCCTGGAGAGCGCCATTCGGGCGACGGCCGGAATGGCCTCGCCGCTTTCTGCGGCGGTTGCTACGCGTTGGATCGAGGAGGGGACGGCGAAAGCGGTGCTGTCCGCCATACGAAGCGAGGCGGGGCGGCGCCAGAAGATGGTTTCCGTCAGCCTGCCGGGCGCCGATGTTCTCAACGACCGCGAGGGCTTTCATCTGTGGCTGAGATTGCCGCCCCATTGGAGCCGCGGCGAGTTTGCCGCCCGGCTCAGGGCGGCGGGTATCGGTATCGTTGCGAGCGATGCCTTCGCGCTTTTGGAGCCACCGGAGGCGGTGCGTCTCGGCCTTGGCGCGCCGGAGACGCAGGCTGATCTGCAGCGAAGCCTCGACGTCATTTCCGAACTTCTCGCACAATCGCCCGCGGCGCTCAATCTCGTCGTCTGAGGACGCACTGCGTTTTTCTCGTGGCGCGCCTTTCGTCGTAAGCGGGCCGAATTGTCGCAGATGCGGATGCATACAATACCAGGAGTGTATGCTATGTATGCGCTGTGGAACGTCGGTCTCCATTGGCGGTTTGCCCACGCGCCCGAAGAGAATCTTGGAAAGGAAGAATGATGTCTTCAACCAATGAGTGGCCGCCCCTGTCGCCGCTCCATACGGGCCTCCGTGGCCGCTGCCCGCGCTGCGGGCAGGGGCATCTGTTCCAGGGATTTTTGAAGCTCCGGCCAGAATGCGAGGTCTGCGGCCTCGACTATTCCTTCGCCGACCCTGCCGACGGCCCCGCCTTCTTCGTCATTTGCTTTGCCTGCGTGCCGAGCGTGTTTCTCGGCGTCTGGCTGGAAGTGCAATACAGTGCGCCGCTTTGGGTGCATCTGCTCGTCACCGGGCCCTTCATGCTGTTGACCTGTATTCCGCCGCTAAGGCCGCTGAAAGGCTGGCTGGTCGCCAGCCAGTTCTTCTACAAGGCCGAAGAGGGCAAGCTGGTGCGCAAGCCAATTGCAACGCCCGCTGATGCGAAGGAAGGGCAGCGGGCGGCTTAAGCGTTCACCCCGGATTCCCCTGGTCCAGATTGTGCTGCCATTCGATGGCGTCTTCCAGCCGATCGTGACCCCAAAACAGCTCGCCATCCGCCACGAAGGAGGGCGTACCGAAGATGCCGATCTCCTTCGCCTCCTGAGTGGCGGCGTCTAGCGCCTCGGCGACCGCCCGTGTGCTCGCCTCCTCCAGCACGCGAGCAGGGTCTTGCCCCGCTTCCTTGATGCTCGCCGAGAGGTTTGGCTCGCTCCCGGCCGGCTCGCGGTCGACGAACCAGCGCCGGTAGACGGCGATGGCATAGGCGGGGCACCAGCCTTCCTGGGCGGCGAGCACCGCCACGCGGTTTGCTGCTGCGAGGTCGGCGAGCGGATAGGGGATCGGAAATCGCAGCGGCAAGCCGAACTTAGCGGCCCGCCGTTCGATGTCGCGCCACATATAGGCTGCCTTGAGCGGTTTGCCGGCGAAAGGGCCGTCATTCGCCTCGGCCTGGATTTCGGAAACGTCGAAGGGCCTCCAGCGAACCTCGACGCCGGCTTTTTCGGCGACTTCTGATAGCCGCATCACTGCGAGAAATGTGTAGGGGCTTCCTATCGAGAACCAGAAGTCGACCGGCGCCGTCATCGTCCTTACTCCCAATCCAAACCGGACCTCATGATAATGCCGCGCTGCGGCGAGAGGGTGGCGGATGCGGGCTTCGAGCAAAGACTGACGACGGGCTGGGCATGGAGGGCCCGGCTCGGGACGCCGGGCCGATCGCCATCGCGGCGATGCTACTGAACGAGCGCAGCCTTGTTTGCTGCGAGGAAGGCCGGCAGCCCGACCGGGGTTCTGCCGGTCAAGATGGCGACGTCATCGGTCACCAGGTCGAAATGACCTTCGCGCGTATTGGTGTCGAAGGAGACGAGGATCGGCACGAAGAAGTCCGGCAGCCCGGCTCCCTTGAGCCCGCCCGCCAGAGCCTCGTCGGAAATCTGGACGACCTCGAGCGGCTTGCCGGTGGCTTCGGCGACGAGGCCGGCGATCTCTGCGGTCGTCATCGCCTCTGTTCCGGTTAGCGTATAAATGCGGCTTTCCGTCGAAGCTGCTTCCAGCGCGGCGGCAGCGGCCTTGGCGAGATCGTCGCGCGCCACATGCGAGATCCGGCCTTCACCCGCCGACGAGAACCATTGGCCCGTCTGAAGCGCATGCGGCAGCGCCAGGAACAGGTTTTCCATGTACCAGGCATTGCGCAGGATCGTATAGGGAATGCCGCTTGCCTTGATGGCGTCTTCGGTGCCGAGATGGTCGGCGGCAAAGGGAATGACCGAGGTTTCAGGGTTGGGCATGGACGTGTAGAGGATGTGCTTGACGCCTGCCTTCCTGGCGGCTTCGACGGCGGCGAGATGCTGCTTCAGCCGCTTGCCCGGCTCGTCAAGCGTGTCGGTCGAGATGATGAGGATCCGGTCGGCGCCGGCAAAGGCCTTTTCGAGTGAGGCCGGGTCGTCGAAATTGGCGGCGCGGGTCTCTACGCCCTTGGCGGCGTAATCGGCGAGCTTGGCGGTATCGCGGCTGGTGGCGATGATGTCGGCGGGCTTCGTCTTGCCGGAGGCGAGAAGCGCATCGAGGACGAGTTTGCCGAGCTGACCTGCAGCGCCGGTTACGAGCAATCTCTGGGACATGATCTTCCTTTCACTTTGCTTTCCAGCTCCGCAATGCCTCGACCGGCCGATGTCGAATGCTGGTCTCTTTTTGAGAGTTGCTCTTATCCCGTAATCTGCTAAGAGCTGTAAAGGAGGCAGTTTTTTCTGCGAAGGTTACGGAAAGGGTACCGCCATGAACAAGGCGACCGGCAAGGTGAAGGGGAAGCGCGTCGCCCTAGTCGGCGGCGTGCCGCTCGACATCGACGACTGCCCGGTGCGGGATGTGATGGACAATATCGGCGGCAAATGGAATTCGCTGATGATCCTGTCGCTCGCCGACGGCCCGCTGCGCTTTTCGCAACTGCGCCGGCTGATCCCGGACATTTCCCAGCGGATGCTGACGCAGACGCTGCGCGATCTACAGCGTGACGGCTATTTGAGCCGCACCGTCTATCCGACACAGCCGCCGAGCGTGGAATACGGCCTCACCGATCTCGGCCGATCGTTTCTGACGATTTTGAGGCCGTTCGTCGACTGGTCACTCGAAAATCACGAGGCGATCCGCAACGCGCGGGCGGAGTATGACGCCGCCATCTAGGCGGCACCGAGGCTCAGGCGGCGCGGCTCACATTCCGCGAGTTCAGCGAGAACTCGACGGCGGCTGCGGCGTGGATGGCTGTGGAATCGAAGCCGGGCAAGGGCAGGTTTGCCGGATCAAGGATCAGGCAGATCTCGGTGCAGCCGAGGATGACGGCGTCGGCGCCATCCGCCTTTGCCTTCTCGATCAGCGCCACCAGCGCTTGACGCGACGTGTCCAGCACCTTGCCAGCGCAGAGTTCGTCGAAAATCACTCCGTGGGTCAGCGTACGTCCGTCTGCATCCGGCACGACCACGTCGATGCCGTGCGCCTTCATCCGCTCGGCATAGAAGCCGTGCTCCATCGTGTAGCGGGTGGCGAGCAGCAGCGGCCGGCGACTCCCGGCGGCCTTGAGACGAAGTGCGGTCTCGTCGATGATGTTGATCAGCGGGATCTCGACGGAAGCGGCAACCGCGTCGGCGATCAGGTGCATGGTGTTGGTGCAGATCAGCACGCAGTCGGCTCCGCCGGATTGAAGTGCGCGCGCGACCTCGGACAGGCGCCGGGCGGCCGCGTCCCAGCGGCCGGCCTTCTGCAGGTCGACGATTTTCTGGAAGTCGACGGAATGGAGCAGCACCTCGGCCGAATGCAACGCGCCCAGCCGCTCGCGAACCGCCTCGTTGACCATCCGGTAATAGACCGCCGAACTTTCGAAGCTCATGCCGCCGATGAGGCCGATCTTGCGCATTTCCATCAACTCGCTCCCTTTTTGCATCCAATTGCTGGAACTGAAGCCGAAAGGGCGCGTTGCCACTTTCCTATCTCGATCCAGCCGTAAGATTATGGCGCGACTCGGGTTGGATTTGTTTGCTTTGAGGGCTATCTAAAAGAGAATCATCAATAGGTTTTTGCGTCATTTCTTCAGTTCATGCAAGTTTCAGGCGTCGTTGTGGCATAGAGTGAGGAGTAAAGGGCGTGCTGGATGAGAGGGACCGAAAGCTGCTCACGCTTCTGCAGGAAGATGCGAGCGTTGCGATGGGTGATCTCGCCGAGCGGGTAAACCTTTCCTTATCCGCTTGCTCGCGCCGCATTGCGCGGCTGGAAGAGGCCGGCTATGTGTCCAGGCGCATCGTCGTTCTCGATCGCGAGAAGATGGGCGTGCCCACGACGGTCTTCGCGCTCATCAAGACTGCGCATCACTCCGATGAGTGGATTGAGACGTTCCGGCGCGCAATCAGCGACATTCCCGAAATCGTCGAGGCGCACCGGTTGACCGGCAACTACGATTACATCGTCAAGGTTGTCCTGCCGCGGGTCGAGCAATATGACATGGTCTACAAGCAGATCGTCCGAAAGGTGGAGCTTTTCGACGTTACCGCCTCGATCTCCATGGAAGTGCTGAAAAGCGGCACGGCGGTTCCGGTCCGTTACGCTGAGTAGGATGCTGCGGCGCGGGCATGGCGTGTCGGAAGCGCCGGTGTAATTTTGGATTTACCCAGCGAACGAGGCAGCGACGATGCAGGAAAGACATCACGTGGTGGTCGTGGGCGGTGGCTTCGGCGGGTTGCAACTGGTGCATGACCTCAAGGGCGCGCCGGTCCGCATCACGCTCATCGATCGGCGCAACCACCATCTCTTTCAGCCGCTGCTCTACCAGGTCGCGACCACCATTCTTGCGACCTCCGAGATTGCCTGGCCGATCCGTCATCTCTACCGCGATCGACCGGAGGTTACGACCCTGCTCGGCGAGGTGCAGGGCATCGACAGGGCGGCGAGGGCCGTGCGGCTGTCGAGGAGCCAGGCCATCCACTACGACACGCTGGTGCTCGCGACCGGCGCGACCCACGCCTATTTCGGCCATGACGAATGGGCCGCGGTCGCACCCGGGCTGAAGACGCTCGAGGATGCGACGACCATTCGCCGACGCGTGCTGCTCGCATTCGAGCAGGCGGAAGTCGAGGACGACCCTGCGAGGCGCGATGCACTGTTGACCTTCACGATCATCGGTGCCGGTCCGACAGGCGTGGAACTTGCCGGTATCATTGCCGAAATGGCGCACCGAACCTTGCCGGACGAGTTCCGCCGCATCGATACGCGTCAGGCCCGCGTGGTCCTCGTCGAGGCGGGGCCGCGCATCCTGCCGGCCTTCGCGGAAGAGCTTTCCGCCTATGCTATGGCCGCACTCGCGAAGCTCGGCGTCGAGGTGCGCACCGGAACGCCGGTGACGGACTGTACGGCGGACGGGGTCAAGATCGGCGACAGTTTCGTGCCAAGCTGCACGCTCGTCTGGGCGGCGGGCGTTCAGGCGTCTCCAGCCGCCCAGTGGCTCGGGATCGAGGCGGATCGTGCGGGCCGGGCGATGGTTGATCCTGACCTCACCGCACCGGGCAACGCGGACGCCTTCGTGATCGGCGACACCGCCGCGGTCAAGCAGGAGAATGGTATGCCGGTGCCGGGCATTGCGCCCGCTGCCAAGCAGCAGGGCGCCTATGTGGCCCGGGTGATCCGCGCCCGTCTCACCGGCCGGCCTTCTCCGGGCCCTTTCCGCTACCGCCACCAGGGAAGCCTAGCCACGATCGGCAAGCGGGCCGCAATCATCGACTTCGGCAGGATAAAGCTCAAAGGCGGCCTTGCCTGGTGGATCTGGGGCATCGCTCACATCTACTTCCTGATCGGCACCCGCAGCCGTTTCGCCGTGGCCTGGAGCTGGTTGTGGATCTATCTGAGCGGTCAGCACAGCGCGCGCCTGATTACGCAAAAGGAAACGATGCGCGGGGAGGGATAGCCTTGGGTTGCAAATCGATCGCTGCCAATGCAACCTGACTGCCCGAGGTAACAACGAGTGCCGATGGTCAACGCCTCCGAAAGCATCGAAATCGACAGCTCCCTTGTCAGGCGGCTGATCGCGGCTCAGTTTCCGCAGTGGGCGGACCTGCCGGTGCGACCGGTCCGGCATGGCGGCTGGGACAACCGGACCTTTCATCTTGGCGATGATCTCTCCGTTCGTCTGCCGAGTGCCGCGTCCTATGCGCTGCAGGTCGAGAAGGAACAGCGCTGGCTGCCGCAGCTGGCAGCGCACCTGCCGCTGCCGATTCCGGCGCCCGTCGCGATGGGGCGGCCGGGCGAAGGTTATCCCTGGCCTTGGTCCGTCTATCGATGGCGCTATGGCGAGATCGCCACGCATGCTCCGATCGCCGATCTGCCGGCCTTCGCGGCGACGCTCGGCGAATTTCTCGCCGCCCTGCAGCGGATCGACGCCGATGGAGGGCCGTCACCGGGGCAGCACAATTTCTTCCGGGGCGGTCCGCTGACCGTCTACGACCACGAAACGCGCTGGGCTCTCGATGCACTTGAAGGTCAAATCGACACAAATGCGGCGCGCTCTGTCTGGGAGGCGGCGCTTGCCGCCAGCTGGACGGGAAACCCGGTCTGGTTCCATGGCGATGTCAGTTCCGGCAACCTGCTCGTCGAAGGCGGCTGTCTCACCGCCGTCATCGATTTCGGCACGTCCGGCGTCGGCGATCCCGCCTGCGATCTCTCGATTGCCTGGACGATGTTCAGCGGCGATAGCCGCGAGGCGTTTCGTGCGGCACTTCCTCTCGACCGGGGAACCTGGGCGCGCGGCCGCGGCTGGACCCTGTGGAAGGCCATGATCGTTGCAGCCGAGATGCCGGGCACCGATCGTCTCGAAGTCGAAAAGTCGCGGCGCGTGATTGCCGAAGTGCTCGCCGATCACCTGCGGTACGGTTGATGGGTTTAGCCGGAGGCGCGCGGAGCCTGGCCGCACCAGCTTGCCGGCCGGCTGGTGCGCTTTCTCACCAGCCCCTCGGAAAGGAGGAGGTCTCCCAGCGACCTGCCGCCTCTCATGACGACGCGGGGCTTGCCCGCCTCCTCGTCGGCGAATCCGCCCGATGAAGCGACCAGTGTGAATTCCCCGGCGTTCAGTACTTCACGCAGTCGTGCCTTGGCATAGGAACCGCGCGACCGCTCCGCGTCGCACTTCGCGAGCTTCGTCTCAGGCGCGTCGATATCGGCGATAAGAATTCTTTCTCCGTTGAAGAGGAAAGTGTCGCCGTCGATCACGCAGTTATCGTGGCGAATGCCGCAGAAGAAAAAAGTGTTGCTTCCCGTTTGAACGGAGGCGAGTTGCGCCGGCGGCTGCTGCATCGGCCTGCCGACCGGTGCCGGTGGGACCAATGCCGATTTTGTCGCGACGGTGCCCGCATGCTCCTTCGGACGCGGGGCGATAACGGTCGTCTTTGATCTCTTCTCGGGCGCCTTCTCCGACTTGGAGAGGAACGCGGTCATTTCGCTTTGGTCCAGCCAGTCCCGGAGTTGTTCGCGGTTATCATAGCCAATAATGCCCCCGACAAGAACCGTAGCGGCGAGATACCAGGGCATCATACCGCCCCGGCTGCCTTTCGAGCGTGTGCTGCGTTTCCGTCGCGGCGATTTTGCCTTGGCCATCCGATTCGGTCCTCGATTGCGCGGGCATTATCCTGGCGAGGAGTTGCTGAAAGGTTTCGCGGAGGTCGGGCGGCCTTCGTTTCTGACTTTCCTCAGCAACAAGGGGCGGGCTCCGCCGGAACCCGCCCCTTGTCGATCGTATGTCTCGGTAGCTGCGCTCTACCGGAGGCGAGCGTTGCACGACTTTGATGCGATCGCGCATTAACCGCAATGCGTTAGCGGGTGACGTCGCTTTTACCGGAATTGCCCGGGGTCCCGTCGCCACCGCCGTTCCCATTTCCATTGTTGCCGCCGCCACCGGAGCCATCGCTGCCGCCGCCGCTGGAGCCACCGCTGCCGCCAGAGCCGCCACCGCCGCCGCCGGAGCCGCCACCGCCACCGGAGCCACCGCCACCGCCGGAACCGCCGCTGCCGCCGGAACCGCCGCCACCGCCACCGGAGCCATCGCTGCCGCCGCCGCTGGAGCCACCGCTGCCGCCAGAGCCGCCACCGCCGCCGCCGGAGCCGCCACCGCCACCGGAGCCACCGCCACCGCCGGAACCGCCGCTGCCGCCGGAACCGCCGCCACCGCCACTGGAGCCACCGCCGCCACTGGAGCCACCGCCGCCGGAGCCGCCGCTACCACCGGACCCGCCACCGCCGCCGGAGCCGCCACCGCCAGAGCCGCCACCACCGCCGGAGCCGCCGCTGCCGCCAGATCCGCCACCGCCGCCGGAGCCACCGCCATCACCGGAGCCACCGCCACCGCTGGAGCCGCCGCTTCCGCCAGATCCGCCACCGCCGCCACCGCCGCCGGAGCCACCGCCATCACCGGAGCCACCGCCACCGCTGGAGCCGCCGCTGCCGCCAGATCCGCCACCGCCGCCACCGCCGCCGGAGCCACCGCCATCACCGGAGCCACCACCACCGCCGGAGCCACCGCTGCCGCCAGAGCCGTCACCGCCGCCAGAGCCGCCACCGCCGCCAGAGCCGCCACCGCCGCCAGAGCCGCCACCGCCGCCAGAGCCGCCACCGCCACCGGAGCCACCGCCATCACCGGAGCCACCGCCGCCGGAGCCGCCGCTGCCGCCAGAGCCGTCACCGCCGCCAGAGCCGCCACCGCCGCCAGAGCCGCCACCGCCACCGGAGCCACCGCCATCACCGGAGCCACCGCCGCCGGAGCCACCATCGCCACCACTGGAGCCGCCGCCACCGCCGGAGCCACCGCCACCGCCGGAGCTACCACCACCGGAGCCGCCGCTGCCGCCGGAGCCGCCATCGCCACCACTGGAGCCGCCGCTGCCAGAGCCGCCGCTGCCGGAGCCACCGCCACCGCCGGAGCCACCGCCAGAGCTGCCACCGCCGCCGGAGCCACCGCCGCCGCCGGAGCCGCCGCTACCGCCGGAGCCACCGCCAGAGCTGCCACCGCCGCCGGAGCCACCGTCGCCGCCGGAGCCGCCGCCGCCGGAGCCACCGCTACCGCCGGAGCCACCGCCAGAGCTGCCACCGCCGCCGGAGCCACCGCTACCGCCGGAGCCACCGCCAGAGCCGCCGCCACCACCGGAGCTACCGCCACCACCGCCGGAGCCGCCGCCTGAGCCGCCACCGCCGGAGCCGCCGCTGCCGCCGGAACCACCGCCACCGCCGGAGCCGCCGCTACCGGAGCCACTACCGCCGGAGCCGGAGCCACCGGAGCCTCCGCTGCCGCTGCCGCGGCTGGCGGTGTCGCTGCGATCATCTCGGCGCGTGTTCTTGCCAATGGTCGCGGTTGACAGAGGCGGGCACATTTTGATTTGCGCAGGAGTAAGAATTTTCGAGCGATTTATCGCAACGCAACACGCTGCAAAGTTGTCTTCTGTCAAAGGGCTGCATTGCGCAGTAGTCATACGTCGACGCTCTACTGCATTCGCATCCGTCGTAACGACGACGGATGCTATCGCGGCCGTAGAGAGAAGGAAGAACGTATGGAAAATCGATCTATGAATTCTTTTCATTACTTATCTCCACGCAAAATATAACTATGAAAATAAATCCAATGATTTACTTAAAGATGTTTGGGGTCAATTTACGAATTATTAGTATGTCGCCATAACATCGCCCTATTCCGGGCTAATCAACCCCGGATTAACCCGTCTGATTTAATCTCTACGTCGGACGCGGGGGACGTTACGCCTGCCGTTGGAGAACACTTCATGAATCGCTTCATCGCGAAGACCGCATTCCTTTTGCTTTTTTTTGCCCCGGCGATCGCTGATGCGGGGACGATCATGAAAACGGCCGGCAAGGCGTTTGCACCGCCGGCCTTCGCTTCGTTCTGCTCGCGCGAACCGCAGTTGTGCAGGACCGATGGTGGGCAAAAGGCTGTTGTCCTTCGCTCAGACAAGGCCAGTGAACTTCAGCAGGTCAACAGCGCCGTCAACGCTCGTATTAAAGAACGCAGCGACCGCGCGAATGTCGGCAGAGACGACGACTGGCGCGTGCCGACGACCTACGGAGATTGCGAGGATTTTGCGATTTTGAAGAAGCGCGAGCTCCTCAAGCGCGGCTGGCCGGCTTCCGCATTGTTGCTGACAGTCGCCCGTTATCACGGCGATGGCCATACGGTGCTGACTGTCCGCACCAGTGAAGGAGATCTTGTGCTCGACAATCTGACCAACTCTGTCAGGGACTGGTCGCGCACGCCCTACGATTATTTCGCCCGCCAGTCGCAATCAAACGGTAGCCGCTGGGAGCGGATCGCCGGAGCACAGCAGATCTGACGGGCACCGTCCGGTGCAGTGACACGCTCTTCAATCGGCACTCAGCGCCACGGCGGGCTGCAGGCGTGAGGCATTGCGGGCCGGCAGGAAACCGAAAAGCAGGCCCGTCAAAAAGGCGCAGGCAAAGGCCAGCGCCACCGGACCGGCGGTGAAGCTGACGGGCATGCCGAAGGTGCGGGCGACGTAAGCGGTGCCAAGGCCGGCAACGATGCCGATCGCGCCGCCGATGGCGGAGACGACCAGCGCCTCGACGATGAATTGGACGAGTATGTCTCGCTGGCGGGCGCCGGTCGCCATGCGCACGCCGATTTCGCGGGTTCGCTCGCTGACGCTGACCAGCATGATGTTCATCACCCCGATGCCGCCCACGAGAAGCGATATCGCTGCAACGGAGCCGAGGAAGAGCTTCATCGTGTTCGAGGTCTCGGTGAAGGCCTCGCGCACGGAGGACATGTTGGTGATCTGCGTGTCTTCCTTCTTGTGGCGCTCGTTGAGCAGGGCCTGGATGCGTTCCTGAGTCAGGTCTATGGCCGCGGCGTCCTTCACCTTGACGGTGATGGTGCGGATGTTGCGCTGGCCGAATATGCGCATGCTGCCGGTGGTGAGCGGCACGAGGACGACGTCGTCCTGATCGTTGCCGCCGGCGCTGGCGCCCATTTCGCTCATCACGCCGATCACCTGGAAGGGGATCTTGTTGACGAGCACAAATTGACCGATCGGATCGGAGCCGTCGGGGAAGAGCGTCCTCACCACCGTTTGGCCGAGGACCGTGACTGGCGCATAGCCCTCCATGTCGTCGCGGTTGATGAACTCGCCGCGTCCGATCGGCCAGGATTTCGCTGCCGTGAACTGCGGCACGGTTCCGTTGGCGGTCGTCTGATAGTCGATATTGCCGCGCCTGAGCGTCACGGTACTCGTCATCTCCGGAACGGCGAAGGCGACATTCGGCAGTTCGAGGATGGCGTCGGCATCCGCCGGTACGAGCGTGACGTTGCTGCCGCCGGCGCTGCCGCGGAAATTGGCCATGCTGGGGCGCACCAGCAAGAGGTCGGAGCCCATGGAGGAAATGCGGCTCAGCACCGAATCCTGCGCGCCGGTGCCGATCGCCAGCATGGCGACGACGGAGCCGACGCCGATGACGATGCCGAGCAGCGTCAGGATCGTGCGGAAGAGGTTTGCCCGCAGCGCCCGCATCGCCATCTTGACCGCTTCCGAGACGTCGGCGAGCGCGGCAAGGCCCTCGCGCGTGCGCTGCGCAAGGCCGAAAGCCGCTTCCGGATTGCTCCGGCCCTTCTTGGCGCGATCGGCGATGATGCGGCCGTCGCGGATCTCGATCAGCCGGTCGGCCTGTTCCGCCACCTCGCGCGAATGGGTGATGACGACGATCGTGTGGCCCTTGTCGTTCATCTCGCGCAGGAGCGCCATCACGTCGCGACCGCTCTGGCTGTCGAGCGCACCGGTGGGTTCGTCGGCGAGGATGACGCGGCCGCCGTTCATCAGGGCGCGGGCGATCGAGACGCGCTGCTGCTGCCCCCCGGAAAGTTGGCTCGGCCGGTGGTCGAGCCGCTCGCCGAGGTTGAGCGATCTCAACAGCGCCTCGGCACGCTCGCGCCGGCCATGGGCCGGCACACCGGCATAGACGGCCGGCACCTCGACATTCTCCTGGGCGCTCGCGGTGGGGATCAGGTTGTAGGCCTGGAAGACGAAGCCGAAGGTGCGCCGGCGCAGCGCTGCGAGTTCGTCGCCGTTGAAGCCGGAGACCCTTTCGCCTTCGATCAGGTATTCGCCTGCGGTCGGCTGGTCGAGGCAGCCGAGAATATTCATCAAGGTCGATTTGCCGGAGCCGGACTGACCAATGATCGCCACGAACTCGCCCGCCTCGATGTCGAGCGAGATATCATGCAGGACCTCGACGGCGAGGTCGCCGTTGAAATAGGTCTTGCTGACGTTCCGGAGCGAGATGAGGGGCTGCATCGGCGTCTTCAGAACATCGGCGGCATGCGCATGCCGCGCGTTCGCGTGCTGCGCTGGCTGCTGCCGGACGAACCTGAATCCGAGTCGACGACGACGCTCTCCCCCTCCTTCAGGCCGCTGACGATCTCCGCGCTGACGCGATTGCGGATGCCGACTTCGACCGGGCGGGTTTCGGTGGCGCCCGACCGGGTAAGCACGGTCACTTCGGTCCCCGGTTTGCCTCCACCATCGCCGCGCGCCGTGCGGATGGCGGCGCTGGGCACGACAAGAACGTCCTTGGCGGCAGCCTCGACGAAGAAGACCTGGGCGCTCATCGACATCATCAGTTCGCCGGTCGGATTGGGAACGTCGAAGAGCGCGTAATAGAGGACGACGTTGTTTTCCGTGTCCGGCATCGGCTGGATCTGCCGCAGCTTGCCGGTGAAGCGCTTGCCCGGCTGGCCGAGCAGGGTGAAGTAGGCATCCATGCCGATCTTCAGCTTGCCGACGTCGGCTTCCGACACCTGGGCCTTGACGGTCATCGTCGAGAGATCGGCGATCGTGACGATCGTCGGTGTCGTCTGGTTGGCATTGAGGGTCTGGCCTTCCTTGGCCGGGTTGGCGACGATCGTCCCGGCCATCGGCGCGTAGATCTTGGTGTAGCCGAGGTCGACCTTGTCGCCGGCGAGCGTCGCCTTCTGCTTGCGGATCTGCGCCTCGATCGCCTTTACGTCGGCTTGAGCGGCGGTGTGATCCGCGATTGCCTGGTCGAGCGTCGATTGCGAAACGCTCTTCGTCGCGACGAGACTGCGCTGCCGCTCGATATTCGCTTCCTTCAGCACCAGCTGCGCCTTCGTCGAGACGAGCTGGGCCTCGAGATGGGCAAGCTCCGCCTCGTCGATCTCGATCCTGTTTTCGATCGAGGCGGGATCGATCTCGGCGACGAGCTGGCTCGCCTCGACCTTGTCGCCAATCTCGACATGCAGCGATTTCAGCTGGCCAGAGACCTGCGCACCGGCATCGACCGACTTGATGGCATCGAGCGTGCCGACGGCGGTGACGCTGTCTTCAATGTCGCCGCGGGTCACGGCTTGCGTGATCATCGCGGTCTCGGGCTGCGCGCCGTATTGACTCCAGGCATAATAGCCGGCGCCGAGCACAGCGATTAGAACCGGCACGGCGAATACCAGGCGCCAGCGTCGGTTGCGGCGGACGGGTAGGGCCGGGCTCGGCATCAGGGTGACGTTCGGCGCCGCAGCCGGCGCTTCCTGTCTGATCGTCTTCGCTGTCTTGCTCATCGGCACAATGGCTTTCCGCCGGCGGATTTTCTCCTTTCAAAATAAAGGCGAACGGGGCGAGGGAACAGCGTCGGGATCATTATATTTTCGTAATCATTTACCGCTGCCGGGGCAGGTCGATGCTGCAATCCGACAATGTTGATAGCAGGAGCCTGTTTCGCATCGGCAGAATTGGGCTTGACGGCCAGCGACCATCTCACTAAAACGGCGAACCGTACCGTACGGTACTGATGGAGCGGCAGCGAAGTGCAAGGCGTCGAAACGATCAAGCGGAGCAGTAGCGGAAGCGGCCTGACGGAGCGTCAGGGTGCCGTGCTCGAACAGGCGCTGCGTCTGCTTGTCGATGGCGGCGAGCGAGCGCTGACCACCGCCGGCGTTGCGCGCGCGGCGAACTGCTCCAAGGAGAGCCTCTACAAGTGGTTCGGCGACCGCGACGGGCTGCTTTCGGCGATGATCGCCTTCCAGGCAAGCAAAGTCAGGACGCTCGACGTTTCTGGCGGGGTGCTGGACGCGGCAAGCCTCAAGGCGCATCTTGTCGCCTTTGCCAAGGACCTGCTCGACGTGTTGGCAGGCGACGTGTCGCTGGCGCTCAACCGGCTGGCGATCGGCCAGGCAAGCCGCGAGGGCTCCAAGCTCGGCCGTCTGCTCGAGGAGCGCGGGCGCCGGCAGATCGGCCGCAGGGCCGGGGCACTGCTCGAGGCGGGCCGCAAGGCGGGTTTTCTTGCCTTCGGCGATGCGGAGGAGGCCTATGGCGCGCTCTATGGGCTGGTCGTCTCCGACTGGCATTTGCGCATGCTGCTCGGCGAGGATCCGGGCGGCCTGAAGAAGAATTTCGGCCTGAGGGCGGAGCGGGCGGTCGACGCCTTTCTCACCCTTTACGGCAGAAAGGTGTAACGGCGGCCGAACTGCGGACCGTCAAAGGGAAACGGACAAGCAAAGGGAAGGAAAGTTCAATGCGCGTCTATTACGATCGTGATGCCGATCTCAACCTCATCAAGTCGAAGAAGGTCGCCATCATCGGCTACGGCTCGCAGGGCCGCGCCCATGCGCTGAACCTCAAAGATTCCGGCGCACAGAATGTCGCCATCGCGCTGAAGGCCGGCTCCGCCACGGCAAAGAAGGCCGAAGCCGACGGGTTCAAGGTCATGACGGTTGCCGAGGCTGCCGCCTGGGCCGACCTGATGATGATGGCGACCCCGGACGAGCTCCAGGCCGACATCTACAAGGCCGAAATCGCCGGCAACATCCGCGACGGCGCGGCGATCGCCTTCGCCCACGGCCTCAATGTTCACTTCGGCCTGATCGAGCCGAAGGCTTCCGTCGACGTCGTCATGATCGCGCCGAAGGGCCCGGGCCACACGGTTCGCGGCGAATACCAGAAGGGCGGCGGCGTACCCTGCCTTGTCGCCGTTCACCAGAACGCTTCCGGCAATGCACTTGACCTCGCGCTCTCCTACGCCTGCGGCGTCGGCGGCGGCCGCTCCGGCATCATCGAAACCAACTTCAAGGAAGAGTGCGAAACCGACCTCTTCGGCGAGCAGGTCGTTCTCTGCGGTGGTCTGGTCGAGCTCATCCGCGCCGGTTTCGAAACGCTGGTCGAGGCCGGCTACGCACCGGAAATGGCCTATTTCGAGTGCCTGCACGAAGTGAAGCTGATCGTCGACCTGATCTATGAAGGCGGCATCGCCAACATGAACTACTCGATCTCCAACACGGCCGAGTGGGGCGAATACGTCACCGGCCCGCGCATCATCACGGAAGAGACCAAGGCCGAGATGAAGCGCGTGCTTAAGGACATCCAGACCGGCAAGTTCACCTCGGAATGGATGCAGGAATATCGTTCGGGTGCTGCCCGCTTCAAGGGTATCCGCCGCGTCAACGACGCCCACCAGATCGAGGAAGTCGGCGCCAAGCTGCGCGGCATGATGCCCTGGATCGGCAAGAACAAGCTGGTCGACAAGGCGAAGAACTAAAGCATTTTGCAGTCAGGTGGAATCACCTGACGTCGCACAAATGCGGCAAAAACGATAGAGCGGGGGGCGCGAACGAATGTGAGCGGATCTCGCTCTAAAGCCTTACCTCCCAAGGCTGGAGAAGCCGGGGCATCGTGCCTCGGCTTTCTCATTTGCGGTGACGGAACGCGACTGATGGTGCGGCACGAGGCGGCGCAGAATCACATAGGATCTTTGCCCTTCATGGCGTTGGCCATATGGGTTTTGCACTTCTCCTGGTCATTAGCCGCCAAAGCTTCCTTGGCCATGGTCAGTTCTTTCTGCGCCATCTCCTTGCGGCCCGAGTCGGTGATCTGACCCACGTCCGTTTCGAGCTTGGTCATGCCCGCCTGGTCGCAGACGAGATCGGCCTGGGCGAGAGCCGGGGACACGCAGGCCGTCGAGATCGCGGCTGCAACCAACAGTTTCTTGAACATATGTAACCTCCAATGCCATCGCTTTCTGCGATACGCAGGGGCCAAACCGCCGTCGGGCGGTTCCGTTCCGGGAGCCGTCAGGCGCCGTAGAAATTACGCGGCCATCTGTGCGCCCGCAGTTTCTCGCGTTGTGCCTGCGGCAGCCCGCCTCCGTCGCCGATCGCGCAGTTGCGCTCGACATTGCGGACGGAGCGCATGCCGGGAATGACCGTCGATACGGCGGGGTGGCTGAGCACGAAGCGGAGTGCCGTTTCTGCGAGCCCGTCGGGTGCGATCTCCAGGTCCTCGACGATCTTTCGGACGCGCTCCTCGACGTCGCGCTTGCGCTCGCCGCGGAAGTAGTTCTGGCGAAAATCGCCTTCCGGGAAAACCGTATCGGCACGAATTTGACCGGTCAGGCCGCCCTCGTCGAGCGCGACGCGGACGATGACGCCGACCTTGTGGCGTTCGCAGGCCGGAAACAGCTGCTCTTCGGGCGCCTGCTCGAAGACGTTGTAGATCACCTGAACAGTGTCGACCACACCGCTTTCGATCAGCTTCAGGGCATTGTGCGGTTCGTAGTCGTTGATCGAGACGCCGAAAAAGCGGATCTTGCCGTCGCGCTTCAGGCGCTCGACCGCCGCCAGCCAGTCGCCGCGGCCGACCCACTCGTCCGACCAGACATGGAACTGCTGTACGTCGATCGTCTCGACGCCGAGATTGCGCAGGCTTGTCTCGGTCGAGGCGATGACGTGATCGGCCGGAAAGCCGTCCTCCACCGGCGTGCCTGGTCGAGCCGGCCATATCCGGTTCTTCGGCGGAATCTTTGTCGCGACGTGGATGGTCTCCGACCGTTCGCGCAGCAGCTTGCCGACCAGTCTTTCGCTGTGGCCGTCGCCGTAGCCGAGGGCGGTGTCGAATGAAGTTCAGCCCGAGGTCGATTGCGCGGTTGAGGGCTCGCGCGGACTCCTCGTCCTTGGCGCCCTGCCAGCCGCTATTGCCGATGCCCCAGGCACCGTAGCCGATTTCGGAGATCCGGCTTCTCGGCCGCCACATGCAGCCAGCGCGTCGGCCTGCCGTCATAGCCGCCGCCGTCGGCTTCGGTGATTTCGACCGCCCTCCAGCCCGTCTCCTCGAACTGCCGCAGAAGCCAGTCGTGCGAGGGATAGTTGTAGTAGCGGCCGAAGTCATCGCGACCCTCGCCACCGCCGGCCTTGAAGCTTGCATGCAGCACGCCACCGAACTTGAGAGCCCGGAGGAGGCGGGTGAGCACGTCCGGAAGGGCCGTACGCGGCACATGCAGCAGGCAGGCCTCCGCCCAGATGCCATCGAACCGCTCCCGCCAGGAAAGCCCTTCGAAGCGGACCACGCCGACGGGCCGACCGAGCAGGCGTTCGGCCTCGGCCGCCAGTTCCGGCGATCCGTCCGTCGGCGTGACGTCGAAGCCGCGGGCGATCATATAGGCGCTGTCCTGACCACCGCCGCAGCCGATCTCCAGCACGGCGGCGCCAGGGTTCAGCCGCGCCAGGAACTCATCGAGCCGCCTCGCGGGCGACCGGCGGGCACGGCGCGCATAGGCGGCGGCGCTGTCGCGGTAAAACCGGGCGGTGCCGTCATCGATGGTCGTCATATCGTCCTCCTGCGGGCCGGGCCTTCAGCATCGTTCCGGGCATGTCGGAGGATAATGCCACGCGTTGGCGCCTTTGCGCATCCGGTGTCCTGCGGAGTCGCCGGAACAGCCTGCACTCTGTATGCTGGAGGCGAACTGGATTCGAGTGGCGAATCGTGCAACGGGTCTACAATCTACGGGTTGTGCCCTGGCGCTGTGACCGAGCGAGGATCAAGGGCCATGTCCGAAACGCGTCGCAAGCTGACAACCATCTTCTGTGCCGACGTCCAGGACTATTCGCGCCTGATGGGGGCGGATGAAGAGGGGACGCTGGCCACCCTCAAGCAATACCGCGATGCCATGGCGCGTCTTATCGCCTCGCATGGGGGCCGGGTCGTCAACACCTGGGGCGACGGGCTGATTGCCGAGTTCCCGAGCGTGGTGGAGGCGGTGAGGTCGGCCGTCGATGTCCAGAGCGAACTGGCCGGACTGAACGCCGGGCTGCCAAGCGCGGCGCGGATGTTCTTTCGCATCGGCATCAACCTCGGCGACGTGATTGCCGAAGGCAACGACATCTACGGCGACGGCGTCAACATCGCCGCCCGGCTTCAGGCATCCGCACCCGCCGGTGGCGTCGTCATTTCCAACACCGTCTATGATCAGGTACGCAACAAGGTAGCGGTCGGATTCGACTTTCTCGGGCAGCTCGAGGTCAAGAACATCGAGGGCGGCGTTCCGAGCTATGCGGTTCGGATCGGCGCCGGGGAAGATCGGGCCGCGCCGACGGCCGACCCCGTCTTCGGGCGGCAGCCGCAGCCGCTGCAGCCGGCCGCCGCTGCACCCATCCGCCGACATTCTCGGGCTTATATGGTGCTCGCCATGGTTGCCGCTGGTGTCGTCGCCATAAACCTTCTTTCGTGGCGAGGCGAATTCTGGGCGGTATGGCCGCTCTTCGGGATCGGGCTCACCGCAGCATTGCTCTGGATCAGGACCTCACGGGTGGACCGCGGATTTGCCACGCTCGCCGTGGCCGGGCTCGCCATCGTCACGATCAACCTTCTTAGCTGGAGCGGAGAATTTTGGGCGCGCTGGCCGCTGCTCGGCCTGGCGATCGCCGCCGCCATTCGATGGGTCATGCGCGGACGAGGCAGCGTCGGTCGTTGACCGATGCCAGATCGCTTTCGCGAAGCGCCGATTGGGCCCGCCGGAACACAACCTCACCTTGGTCCAGCTGGCATTTCGCGCTTCTCCGGATTTCGTATTTAAGCTACCCTTGAAACATCCTGGCCAGGTGCCGCAGGAGCGGCTCTTCTCGTGGAACGCAAGCTCGCAGTGATCCTTGCCGCTGACGTGGCCGGCTACAGCCGGCTCGTCGCTGCGAACGAGGAAGGCGTCCTCGAGCAGCTGCGGACTTATGGGTCCATCATCGCCGACCTTGTGGGCGAGCACGGCGGGCGCATATTCGCATCCGCCGGCGACAGCGTCGTGGCAGAGTTCCAGAGCGCCGTGCAAGGGGCGCGCGCCGCCGTTGCGATCCAGCGGATATTGAGGCGCCGCAATGCCGATCTTGCGCCGGATCGGCGAATGGAGTTCCGCATCGGCCTCCATCTCGGCGACGTCGTCGTGGAAGGCACCAATCTGCTCGGCGACGGCGTCAACGTTGCGGCGCGGCTGCAGGAGGTTGCACAGCCCGGCGGTATCTGCGTTTCGGGCGCATTGCGCGATCAGATCGAGGGCAAGCTCGGCTCTCCAATGGTCCGGCTGGGCGACCGCAAGCTCAAGAACATCCCCCGGCCGGTGGCGGTCTTCGGACTCGATTGGCGTCCGGAGGACTCGGCCGAGGCGGCCGTACTGGGCGGCCCGCTTACGCTACCAGACAAGCCGTCGATTGCGGTACTTCCCTTCGTCAACATGTCGGGCGACCCGGAGCAGGAATATTTCGCCGACGGTCTGACAGAAGACATCATCACGGCGCTTTCACTTTATCGCTGGTTCTTCGTGGTCGCTCGAAACTCCTCGTTCGCCTATAAGGGGCGCGCCATCGACGCAAAGCAGATCGGTCGTGAGCTCGGCGTGCGCTACATTGTGGAGGGGAGCGTGCGCAAAGCGGGTACCCGCTTGCGCGTCTCCGGCCAACTTGTCGAGACGAACACCGGCGTGCACCTCTGGGCACAGCGCTATGACCGCGAGATCGGCGACATTTTTGCCATTCAGGACGAGCTCGCCCAGAGCATCGTCGGCGCCATCGAGCCCGAAATCCTAATTGGCGAAAGCCGCCGCGCGCTGTCGTGCGGAACGGACAATCTCGACGCCTACGAATGCCACATGCGCGGCACGTGGCTGCATAACGCGCAGGACACCGCCGAGCACTTCAAGGAAGCGATCGCCTGGCATCGTCGGGCGATTGCTCTCGATCCAGACTTCGGTCGAGCGCACATGATGCTTGCCCGCGCCCTATATGCACAATGTTTCCATGGTTTCAGCGCCGCCGTCGATCGCGATGGTGCCGAGCTCCGAGCCGCGGCCGAGCGCGCTGTCGCCCTGGATGATCGCGATCCCTATTCCCACTATGCAATGTGCCTTGCCCATTTTGTCGGGCAGCGGGCACACGCGGCGGTCGCCGAGGCGCAGCGCGCGGTCGACCTCAATCCGAATCTCGCGCTCGCTCATTTGGGCTTGGGATGGGCCCGGATCTACACTGGTCAATGCGCAGAAGCGCTCGATTCCCTTCACACGGCACTAAGGCTCAGCCCGCACGATCCGCTGACGTATCTGTTTCTCGATCGGCTCGCGCTCGCGCATTACCATCTCGCCAATTACGACGAGGCGTTGCGGTCTTCGGAACGAGGGGTTTCGCTCCGCCGGGGATACTTTAACCGGGTCGTGCTGCTGGCCATCCTAGGCCAGCTTGGCCGCAACCAGGAAGCACGTGCCCTGATTCCGGACATCATGGCGAACGTGACGACCAACCTCGCACACTACTGGCGGATGCTGACTCCGTATGCAGAACCAGCCCAGTACGAGCACTTCCTCGATGGATTGCATAAGGCAGGGCTGGCCGTCGTTCGTTGAGCCAGCGGGCGGAGGTGCGGTTTTTCGCGGTCCGCGCAGGTTTGGTAAGACTGGGTGCAATGGTGCCCGAACCGTGGAGGGCGTGGCGATGAAATGGGAGTGGAGAGCGAGAAACCTGGTGGCGCCGGCTGCGGCGCTCGCGGTCCTGACATGCGCGGCAGTGGCTTCCGCCGGCTCGATGGACGAACTGGTTACCGCCGCCAGGGAGGAAGGACAGCTCAACGTCATTGCCTTGCCCCGCGACTGGTGCGGCTACGGCGGCATCATCGATGGTTTCAAGGCGAAATACGGTTTGGCGGTCAACGAACTGAAGCCTCAGGCGGGATCGGAAGAACAGATCGAGGCGATTAAGGCGGGGATCGGGGCCGGCCCAGAGAGACCGGATGTGATCGATGTCGGCATCTCCTTCGGCCCACCCGCAAAAAAAGACGGCTTGCTGCAGCCCTACAAGGTTTCCACCTGGGACACGATCCCGGACGCCGTCAAGGATGCGGACGGTCATTGGTATGGCGACTACTACGGGGTGCTCGTTTTCGAGATCAATGCGGACCGGGTCTCGACGATGCCGCGGGATTGGGCCGATCTCGCTTCGCCTGACTACAGGAACGCAGTCGCGCTTGCCGGCGACCTCGCTTCGAACCAGGCCATCCTCGGTGTTTACGCCGCGGGCCTCTCCATAACGGACCGAAACGTCGAAGAAGCTGCGAGGCTGGGGCTGAGGTTCTTCGCCGATCTCAACAGCAAAGGCAACTTCGTTCCGCTCGTCGGTAGCACCGACACACTCGTAGACGGCCGCACACCGATCCTCATCCGCTGGGAGTATCTCGCGCTCGGTGATCGCGACCGCCTCAAGGGGAAAACCAGGATCGAGGTCGTCAGACCCAAGACGGGCAACATTGCCGGTGTCTATGTCCAGGCGATCAGTGCCTTTGCTCCGCATCCGAACGCCGCCCGGCTGTGGATGGAGCACCTCTACTCCGACGAGGCGCAACTTGCCTGGCTGGCGGGCCATTGTGAGCCGATCCGCCGCGCGGACCTGATGCGCAAAGGTGCGATACCTGTTGATTGGCGCGAGAGGCTGCGGCAAATCGAGCGTGATCGCGGCGCCTCGGACCCGGCCTTTCCGAGCATCCAGGAACAGGAAAGGGCGCGAGACGTCATCATAAAAGGATGGGACGACATCGTCGGCGTGAAGATTGAGTGTGAGCCTCCGCAGCCTGATCCCGGCCCGATCGCCTTGAATACCAACCGAACCTGCCAGGCTCCCGTTCCGCAATAGTCGCCATGCCGCGGCGGCGATTTGCCCTCTTCCTCACGACGGCGGGGATCGCAATATAGGTCAGCAATATTGACATAAATCGCGCGCTGTGATCATCTCCGGCCCACGCCAAGAGGAGGGCCGCATGTTCAATTGGGAAAGTATTTTCGCAACGCGCTCCAGCCGGATGAAGGCTTCGGAAATACGCGAGCTCTTGAAACTGCTCGACCGTCCGGACATCATCTCCTTCGCTGGCGGCATTCCCGATCCCGAGCTCTTTCCGCAAGCGGAGTTCGCCCAGGCCTATGCGGAAATCTTCGGCGGGCCGGCGGTCAGTGCCGCCCTGCAATATTCCGTCAGCGAGGGATACCGGCCGCTGCGCGAATGGCTTGCCAAGCAGATGACGGCGCTCGGCATTCCCGCGACCGTCGATAACATCTTCATCACCTCCGGCTCGCAGCAGGGGCTCGACTATCTCGGCAAGCTGTTTCTCTCGCCCAAGGATACGGCGCTCGTCACCTGGCCGACCTATCTTGGCGCGCTGCAGGCCTTCAACGCCTATGAGCCGAACTACGACCAGCTGAACCCCGGCGGCAACCGCACGCCGCAAGCCTATATCCAGGCGGCAGCCGAGGCGGGCGGCCGGGTGAAGTTCGCCTATCTCTCGGCCGATTTCGCCAATCCGACCGGCGAAACGGTCGACCGCGCCGGCCGTGAGCGGGTGCTGGACCTTGCCGAGGAGCTCGATATCCCGGTGATCGAGGATGCCGCCTACCAGTCGCTGCGCTATGACGGAGAGGCGATCCCGCCGATCCTGGCGCTGGAGATCGCCCGCAGGGGCGACATCAACAATGCCCGGACAATCTATTGCGGCAGCTTTTCGAAGACGCTGGCGCCGGGGCTGCGCGTCGGCTGGGTCTGCGCGGCAGAGCCGGTGATCCGCAAGCTGGTGCTCCTGAAGCAGGCGGCCGACCTTCATTCCTCGACCATCAACCAGATGGCGATCTGCACCGTCGCCGAACGCGGCTTCGACGAGCAGGTGGCGAAGGTCCACAAGGTCTACAAGCACCGCCGCGACACGATGCTCGCGGCGCTCGAAAGATACATGCCGGCCGGCGTCACCTGGACCAAGCCGGAGGGTGGCATGTTCGTCTGGGTCACGCTGCCGAACGGCACGGACGGCGCCGAACTCCTGGCCAAGTCGATCCAGAGCGCGAAAGTGGCCTTCGTTCCCGGCCGCGCCTTCTTCGCCGACGGTTCCGGTGTGAACACTCTGCGCCTGAGCTTCTCCTGCGCCAACGACAGGATGATCGACGAAGGCATCCGCCGGCTGGGCGAGTTGATTCGCGGCGGGATGGCGAAAGCCGCCTGATCGGCAGTTTTCCACAAATCATGAAGGCCTTGGCCGGGCGCGCCACTCGTTTAGCTGCTACTTCAGTCGAGGGTTTCAGCTGAAGTCCTTGGCGTAACTCGATATTCTATGAGCGTGGCGGCCCTTGCGGCCTTCGGAAACGAAGCGCCGCGTCGCCTCTCTGAGGCCCCGCGTCAGCCGTTGCGCGAGCCTTTCAACCGCCGGCCCCTTATTGAGGCCATATTCTGAACCAGTATCTCGCCCCGTTCCGCCGCGCTGCAGCAAGATTGCTGCGGCGCATCAGGGAGCTTTGTTTTCCGGTTTGCTGATACCCTTCGGCCGGCCGGAACCGGAGCGGGATGCGTTTGCGACGCCGCTCCATCTGTTCATTGCCGCATTTGCGCGACGTCGGGTGACATGACCCGACTGCAAGTGCTCTAGGACGGGGCGTTGTGCGTATGAGTACACCAGCGACTTCAGGAAATTTTCGTCCGGATATCGAAGGCCTGCGCGCCTTGGCAGTTTCGGGTGTCATCGCCTTCCACTTCGGAATGACCAGCTTGCCGGGCGGATTCGTCGGCGTCGACATCTTCTTCGTCATTTCCGGCTTTCTGATCACCAGGCACCTGCAACAGGAGATTGCGAGAAGCGGCACTGTCGATCTCTGGCGCTTCTACGCCCGCCGCGCCCGCCGGCTGCTTCCGGCCTCGCTCTTCGCCATCCTGACCACGCTGCTCGTCGGCTATTTCATCCTCGCGCCGTCCGAGCAGCAGTTCTATTCCAAGGGATCGCTGTTCGCCTCGGCCTATATGATCAACCTCTGGCTGATTAGGTGGACGGTCGACTACTTTGCCTCGGACGCCTCGAACAATCCCTTCATCCACTTCTGGTCGCTCTCGGTCGAGGAGCAGTTCTATCTCGTCTGGCCCGCGCTGCTGCTGATCCTCGCGCGGCTGCGGCCGGGGAAGGGCGGTCTTTTCTTCCTTCTCGCCCTAGTCGCCGCCGTCTCCTTCGCACTCTGCTGGCACATGACGGCCGTGTCGCAGCCTTGGGCCTTCTATTTCTCGCCCCTGCGCGCCTGGGAATTTGCCTGCGGGGGGCTTGCTTCGATGGCGCTGCCGCAGCAATGGGCGCGGCGCTCTCGCTTTGCGCCTGCCCTCGGCTGGCTCGGGCTCTTTCTGATCGTCACCGCCTATCTGGCCGTGACGGAGGAAATACCTTTTCCGGGCTCGATCGCGCTCGTGCCGGTTCTCGGCACGGTGCTTCTGCTCCTGAGCGGCGCCCATGAGGGAGCGGCAGGCCCGAAGTCCGTCCTCGCGCTTAGGCCGCTGCAGGAGATCGGAAAGCTCTCCTATTCGCTCTATCTTTGGCACTGGCCGGTCATCGTCTATGCGGGCATCATCGAACCGGAGCTTTCGCTCGTCGACCGGCTTCTGTGCCTGGCGGTTACGCTCGCCCTGTCGCTCTTTAGCTATCACTTCATCGAAAATCCGATCCGCCACAACGGCTGGCTGGCAGCGAGGACCGGACGCTCGCTGGGGCTCGCCGCGTTGCTTACAGGGGCGGGCACGACGCTCGCCTATGGCAGCGCCGCCCTGGCCGGCTACAGCCTCGATGGGGAGCAGCGACAGATCCAGCAAAGCGCCGAACGCAAATCGGCGGCGCGTGAATTCGATTCGGCCTGCGTGCTCGAAAGGGAAGCGGTGCAGCCGAAGGCATGCGAATTCGGCGCCGCCAAGCCGAAGAAGACCGTCGTCCTCCTCGGCGACTCCCATGCCGACCATTGGTCGACGCCGCTGAAGAAGATCGCCGAAAGGAACGGCTGGCGGCTCGTCACCTATCTGAAGTCGTCCTGCCCGGCGGCGGATGTGCCGACCTGGAACGGCGTGCTGATGCGGAACTATGACGAATGCGACGCCTGGAAGCGCCGGGCGTTCGGCGAGATCGCGGCGCTGAAGCCGGATGTGGTGATCCTTTCGCAATATTCGTCGAGTTATGTGAAGAACGACATCAACTTCGTATCCAGCCACCAGATGGATGTGCGGGATTGGGAGAAAGGCATCAGGCGCTCGGTCGAGACGCTAGAACGCGCCGGCAGCGACGTCGTGCTCCTGCGCGACGTGCCGGTGCACAAATCCTATCTCGACAAATGCGTGGCGCGCGCCCTGTGGCAGCAGAAGAGCCCGACCGTCTGCGACACGCCGCGCCGCGAGGCGGTGGAGGAAACCATCCCCGCCGCGGAAAGAAAGGCCGCCGTGGAGACGCATGCGTCTTATGTCGATGTGGTTGATCTGTTCTGCAACAGGACAACATGCCCCGCGGTCGTCGACGGCAAGCTCACCTTCCGCGACCGCCACCATATCGCGACGCCCTACGCTGAGTCGCTCGCGCCTCGCCTGGAGCGAGCGGTGTTCGGGGGACGCTGACAATATGGCTCGGAGGCGCACCCCCCTCTGCCCTGCCGGGCATCTCCCCCACAAGGGGGGAGATCGGCCAGAAGCGAAGACCTGCCCGAGAGTGAGCGCAATGATGCTAGGTCGGCGAATGCACCGTCAGAATTTCAGCTCTGAAAGTTGAGCGACACATTGCCGCTTGCCGATCTCCCCCCTTGTGGGGGAGATGCCCGGCAGGGCAGAGGGGGTAATCCAACACTGCTGCAGTCGAGAAGCAGTCACCGCTCCCGCTCAAACATGCGGCCCGAGCAGCGACAGATCGGCGGCGCCGAGCCGGTCCTTGGCGGTCCAGAGCTGGTGCCAATAGGGATAGATGACCGGCGGCAGGCTGACGGCGTCGAGCAGTTCGCGTTCCTCGTCGGTGAGCTTGAGGCTGGCGGCGGCGAGATTGTCGCGGAACTGCGCCTCGGTGCGGCCGCCGATGATGACCGAGGTGACCGCCTTGCGGCCGATCAGCCAGGCGAGCGCCACCTGCGCAGGCGAGACGTTGCGCTCGGCGGCGATCGCCACCAGCATGTCGACGATCTTCCAGAGCCGTTCCTCGTCGCGGATCGGCGGCTCGTTCCAGCCGGCAAACTGGCGGGTGCCTTCCGGTGACTGGCCGCGGCGGTGCTTTCCGGAAAGGAGGCCGCCGGCGAGCGGGCTCCAGACGAGGATGCCGAGGCCCTGGTCGATCGAGATTGGAACCAGCTCGTATTCGGCCTCGCGGGCCTCCAGCGTATAGTGGATCTGCTGGCTGACGAAGCGCTGGCGGTGTTCCAGCGCGCTGATGCCGAGCGCCTTCATGATGTGCCAGCCGGAATAGTTGGAGCAGCCGATGTAGCGCACCTTGCCCTGGCGCACGAGCGTGTCGAGCGCTTCCATCGTTTCCTCGAGCGGCGTCTGGCCATCCCATTCGTGGACCTGGTAAAGGTCGATGACGTCGGTCTTCAGCCGCTTGAGGCTCGCCTCGCAAGCGCTGATCAGGTGCTGGCGCGACAGGCCGCCGTCATTCGGACCCGGGCCCATGGAGAAGCGCGCCTTGGTGGCGAGAAGCACGCCGTTCTTGCGCTTGCCGCCCAGTACCTCGCCTAGGATTTCCTCGCAGGTGCCGGTCGAATAGATATCGGCGGTGTCGATCAGGTTGACGCCGGCATCGAGGCAGAGGTCGACATAGCGGCGCGCCTCCTCGACCCCGACACTGCCGACCTGTGCGAATTTGCCGCCGCCGCCGATGGTCATCGTTCCCATGGTGACGGTCGAGACTTTCAGGCCGGAGCGGCCGAGCAGACGATATTCCATTGTCTCGCTCCCTTGCGTGGTTGTCGCCGGAGAGGGTAGCCGGCATGGCCGCGAACGCAAGCGGCGTCCCGCCGAAAGGGTCAAAGAAAGCGTGCCGGCATCGCGTCCTTGTAAGGGAACATATCGAAATAGGGTCTCGCCTCGGCGAGCGTGCGCTGGAAAGAAGGGCGCTCGAGCAGCCGCTCGAAATAGGCCGAAAGATTCGGATGCGTGCCGCTGAAGGGCTCGACGATGCCGGCATAGAAGAGCGCGGGTGCGGCGGCGCAATCGGCGATGGTGAAGGCCTCGCCGACGGCAAAGCGCCGGTCGGTGAGATGGCGTTCGGCCAGATCATAGGCGGTTGCGAGCGACGCGCGGGCGTCGGCGACACCGCGACGGTCGTTCTCACCGGAAGCGCGCAGCGTGTCGGTGACGATCTTCTGCATCGGGACGTGGATGTAGAGATCGAAGAAGCGGTCCCACAGCCGCGCCTCGAGCGCCAGCGTCTCGTCGCGCGGGATCAGCGGTTCTTTGCCGGGATAATGGCGATCGAGATATTCGATGATGACCGAGGTTTCCGGCACGATCCGGTTCTCAGCGCCATCGTGCAGCACCGGGATCTTGCCGACCGGCCAGACCTCGAGGTAGCGGGCATTCTCCTGCGGGTCCATGAGATCGACGATCCGCGCCTCGAAGGGCGTTCCGGCCTCATAGAGCGCGATCAGCACCTTGTGGCAGAAGGAGGCGAGCGGGTGGAGATAGAGAGTGAGAGCCATGGGCGTGCCTATAATGATTGGTTGCGTTTCGCAATCAGCATAGCGCGCCAGCGCGAAGAGAAAAGGGGAGTCTTCGCGATTCATCCGCCGTGAAGGCCATCGTCAGCTCAATGCGTTTCCCGCTCCACCGTGAAAGCCGCGACGAAGTGCTCGAGGCTTTGCTTGACGAAATCGGTGACCGGCATGCGCGGATCGAAGCTCCACCAGAGGAGCGCGCCCTGCCATTGGGCGGCCATCATCAGGCCGATGCCGGTGGGGGCGGCCGGAACACGCGCGAAACGCTCGTCGAGCGCCGCGGAAAGCACGTCGCGCCAAGCCGCGCCGCGGGCGCGCAGCAGCGGGTCGCGCAGGTCCTCGCGGAGGATCAGGAGATCGTCCGCGTAGCTTTCGATGCCGCCGTAGTCGCCGGAGAGCCCAATAAGCAGGGCGACGGCGCCCGCCGGGGTCTTCGGCGCGGCGGCTGCCAGCTCCGCCGTCAGCCGGTCAAGCCGGTCCCAGGCCTGCAGCAAGGCCGCCTGGATGAGGCCCGATTTGGTTACGAAACGCTGCACCAGGGTCGAGGGGGAAAGGCCGCAGGCGGCCGAGAGGGCCGCGAAGGTGAGGGCATCCGGCCCCTCCTTGCGCATGAGGTTGAGGGCCGCGTCGAGCACCTCTTCGTTTGGCAGAGTTTTGGGGCGTGGCATTTTTGACCTTTATTTATAACCGAATAAGCGTTTATATATATGTGTGTGCCGATCAAGGCCAGAGGGATTTCTCAGGGAGGATGCCATGACGCTTGAAGGCAAGGTGGCGCTGGTCGCGGGCGCAACGCGCGGTGCCGGCCGCGGCATTGCGGTGGAACTCGGCGCCGCGGGCGCGACGGTCTATGTCACGGGGCGGACGACGCGGGCGCAGCCGTCGGAATACCAGCGACCCGAGACGATCGAGGAAACGGCGGAGCTCGCGACGGCCGCGGGCGGCAAGGGGATCGCCGTCCAGGTGGACCACCTGCAGCCGACGGCGGTGCAGGCGCTCGTCGATCGCATCCGTCGCAAGGAGGGAAGGCTCGACATCCTCGTCAACGACATCTGGGGCGGCGAGAAGCTCTTCGAATGGAATAAGCCGGTCTGGGATCACAATCTCGAGAACGGCCTGAGGATCCTGCGGCTGGCGATCGACACGCATCTGATCACCGCCCATTACGCGCTGCCGCTCCTGATCGAGCGACCGGGCGGGCTGCTGGTCGAGGTGACCGACGGCACGGCGCAATACAATGCCGATCACTACCGGCTCTCGCCCTTCTACGACCTCGCCAAGATCTCGGCGAACCGCATGGCCTGGGCGCATGCCAAGGACCTCGAGCCCCACGGCGCCACGGCGGTCTCGGTCACCCCCGGCTGGCTGCGCTCGGAAATGATGCTCGAGGCCTTCAAGGTGACGGAGGAGAACTGGCACGACGCCACGGCCTATCAGCCGCATTTCGTCATTTCCGAAAGCCCGCGCTTCGTCGGCCGGGCTGTCGCGGCGCTTGCCGCCGATCCGGAGAAGTCCCGCTTCAACGGCCAGTCGCTATCAAGCGGCGGGCTCGCCCACATCTACGGCTTCACCGACCTCGACGGCTCCCGGCCGGATTGCTGGCGCTACATGGACGAGGTGATGGAGGACGGCAAGCCGGCCGATCCGACGGGGTATCGGTGAGGCAGCTTCCTCCTGACGCGGGGTGAGGCAATCTGTCGGACGATCGCAAGTGCTCGCAAGAGGCGGTAATCATGTTGCTATTCACCGTCTCGTTCGCACCGCTTCGGAAATGCGGCGCAAGGTTGTATCTTACTCTTGCGAAAGCGGCGTCATCGGAGGGCGCCACTCACCGACGCGGGAGGGGAGCATGGCGGAAGCGGACAAGGTCTTTGCGGGAGCGATACCCGAGCTTTACGAGCGGCTAATGGTGCCGCTGATCTTCGAGCCCTATGCGAAAGACTTGGCCGAGCGGGTAGCGCAGCTCAAGCCCCTTGATGTACTTGAAATCGCCGCCGGCACCGGCGTTGTGACCCGGATGCTGGCGCCCAAGCTCGATGTCGAAGCGCAGTTCGTCGTGACCGATCTCAACCAGCCGATGCTGGATGTCGCGCATGCCAGGCTGGGCGATGACGAACGGATCGTCTGGCAGCAGGCGGACGCCATGGCGCTGCCCTTCGACGACGAAAGCTTCGATGTCGTGCTCTGCCAGTTCGGCGTGATGTTCTTTCCGGACCGGGTGAAAGCCTACCGAGAGGCGCGGCGCGTGCTGAAACCCGGCGGGCGCTTCCTCTTCAACGTCTGGGACAGGGTGGAGGCAAACGAGCTTGCGCATGCGGCCGTGGAGGCGCTGGCAGCGCAGTTCCAGGAGAACCCGCCGAGCTTCATGCGCCGCGTGCCGCACGGATATGCGGACCCGAAAATCATCCGCGCCGATCTGGTGGCCGCCGGCTTTCACGACATCACGCTCGAAACGCTCGAGAAGAGGAACGGCCCCATATCCGCTTCCGATGCCGCGACCGGCTTCTGCCAGGGCACGCCCGTCCGCAGCGAGATCGAGGAACGCGACGCTTCGGCGCTGGCCGCGGTCACGGAGGAGGTGGCGGAGGCGCTGAGGAAGCGCTTCGGGAGCGGGATGATCGAACGGCGCATCCAGGCCCATATCGTGGGCGCCGTCCGTTGAGTTGCTGCTGCAAGTTTCCTTCGTATAGGGAATGAAAACATGCAGCAATTCAAAGTGCTACCGCGGCCCCTGCGCGTCTACTGCTGGTCGCGCTGGATCGCCTGGTGCGGCACCGCCAGAACCTCGTGCTTGTCGGTCTGCTTGAGCGTGACCCGAACAAGCGTGCCGTCGAGCAGGAGATAGTCGGGTTTTCGAACTCGGCCCGGACGGTGATCGTGTCGGTGCCTGCCGAGACGTCGCTGGAGACGAAATTGATGGTCCCCTTCTTCGGATAGGTCGTGCCGTCCGGCAGCAGCAGCTCCACCTTGGCGTCGCGGCCGATTTCGCCGCGCAGCGCCCGCTGGCGATATTCGAGGAAGAGCGCGGTCGAGACCGGGAAGGGGCCGCAAAATTGGAGTGCTGACCTGAGGGACACTCGGCGATGACATTTCACGGCTGGCATTGGAAATAGTCGAAGAGATGGCTGCTTCCGGCCCAAAGCGGTCATAGGGCCTTGCTTGCAGAGACAGCGAAACTCCTATATGAGCGGCGCATGATCAAGACTGCGCTCACCGCTGCAACCTATTATGCGACGTTCCCATAAGGAGCGGCGCGTTTCGATCATGCTTTGAAACCAGCCGCCGTCAGGCGGCTTTGTTCATTCTGGAGAACCCCTGGCGGCAACACCAGGAGACTTCTCGTGACACACTCAGAGACTATCACTGACCACTTCCAGCCGCGTTCGTCGGTGCTGAGGACGCTGCTCGAACGCGGGTTCGTAAATCAGGCGACGGACCTTGCTGGCATCGATGCTGCCTTCGAGGCAGGGATTGTGCCTGCGTACGTAGGTTTCGATGCAACCGCCGACAGCTTGCATGTCGGCCACCTTCTCCCGATCATGGCCCTGCGCCGACTCCAGAAAGCGGGCCACAAGCCCATCGTTCTCATTGGTGGCGGTACTACACGTATTGGCGATCCAAGCTTTCGCTCTGAAGTGCGTCCAATGCTGACGGACGATCAGATCGCCAGCAATATTGAGGGGATTAGAAAGGTCTTCGACCGCCTTCTCGTCTTCGGTGACGGACCTACGGATGCGGTGATGGTCAACAACGCCAACTGGCTGGACAACATCCGCTGGATCGACATGCTGAGGGATGTCGGCAAGCATTTCTCGGTCAACCGGATGCTCTCCTTCGACAGCGTCAAGTCGAGGCTAGAGAAGCAGGAGAACCTGAGCTTCCTGGAGTTCAACTACATGATCCTCCAGGCCTTCGATTTTCTTGAATTATCTCGCCGCACAGGCTGCCGTCTGCAAATGGGCGGAGCCGATCAATGGGGCAACATCATAAATGGTATCGAACTGGTGCGGCGAACCGAGGGACAAGAGGTCTTCGGGATGACAGCACCGCTTCTCACCACGTCTTCAGGTGTCAAGATGGGCAAGACGGCCGCCGGAGCCGTATGGCTGAATGAGGACCGCTTGTCGCCCTACGACTACTGGCAGTTCTGGCGCAACACGGAAGATGCCGATGTCGTGCGCTTCCTCAAGCTGTTCACCGACCTGCCGATGGACGAGATCGAGCGCCTCGGCCGGGCGGAGGGCGCAGAACTCAATGCGGTAAAGGAACGTCTTGCCCATGAAGCCACCTGCCTCGCGCACGGGGGAGATTCAGCGAGGGAGGCTGCGGCGACTGCGAGGCAGACGTTCGAACATGGTGAGGCCGCGCAGGGACTGCCTACACTTCAGCTTGATGATGAGGAACGATCCGCTGGCGTCGCTCTCGTCGATCTCCTCGTCCGTACGGGACTGTCATCGTCGAAGAGTGAGGCAAGGAGGGCAATCGCCGGTCGTGGGGTGCGGATCGACGGGGAGGTCGTTGAAGACCTTGATCTTGTGGTGTCGGTACAAACGTCCCCTCTCCGGCTTTCCCTCGGGCGAAAACGCCATGCGGTCGTTAAGTGATAGAAACGCGCCGGGCACTGGACCCGGCGCTTCGTCCGCTTGTGGCGCAAAGCTGACCCACGCTCGTCTACCCACTCCCCTGTCACACCCCTGTAAAACACTCGCTCTATCCCTCGGCGCCATCTTTCTCCCACCGAGGGCAATTCCCTATGAAAACGCTTGTCTCCGCCGTTGCCGCCACGCTTCTTGCCGGCCTTTTTTCTACCGCGGCCTATGCCGAAAACCTTATCCTCTACACCAGCCAGCCGAACGAGGATGCGCAGGCGACGGTGGATGCGTTCAAGGCGGTAAATCCCGGCGTCGAGGTCGAGTGGGTGCGTGAGGGGACGACGAAGATCATGGCCAAGCTGATGGCCGAGATCGAGGCGGGCAATCCGGTGGCGGACGTGCTTTTGATCGCCGATACGGTGACGATGCAGCGGCTGAAGGAGGGCGGGCATCTGCTGCCGCATAAGTCGCCGGAGGCGGCGGGCTACAATGCGGCGCTCTATGATGCGGACGGCGCCTATTATTCGACCAAGATGATCACCACCGGCATCGTCTACAACAGCTCGGCCGGGATGAAGCCGGAAGGTTGGCAGGACCTCGCAAAGCCTGAAGCCAAGGGCCTCGTCACCATGCCGAGCCCGCTCACCTCTGGCGCGGCGCTGATCCATGCCGAGACGCTCGCCGCCATTCCCGGCCTCGGCTGGGACTATTACAAGGCGCTGGCCGAAAACGGCGCGACGGCCGCCGGCGGCAATGGCGGCGTGTTGAAGGCGGTCGCGACGGGCGAGAAGGCCTATGGCATGCTCGTCGATTTCATGGCGATCCGCGAGAAGGCCAAGGGGGCGCCGGTGGAATTCGTCTTCCCGGCCGAGGGCGTTTCCGCCGTCACCGAGCCGGTCGGTATTTTGAAGACCGCGAAAAACGTCGAAGCCGCGAAGAAATTCGTCGACTTCCTGCTTTCCGAGGAAGGTCAGAAGGTGGCGGCGAAGATGGGCTATATCCCCGCCCGCAACGGCGTGGCGCTGCCGGAAGGCTATCCGGCCCGCGAGACGATCAAGGTGCTGCCGCTCGATGCCGCCGCGGCGGTCAAGAATTCCGAAGCGGACCTCAAAACCTTCTCCGGCATTTTCGGGACGAACTGATTGCCCGATGACGCGAGCGGACGAGACCGCCCGCGGCCGGAGCGCGCGCGCTCCGGCCGAAGCGCCGGACGCGGAAAGAGGCTCCGGGTCCAACATGCCGGATCCGTCGCGTCTTCTGTCGAAGGCGCGGCGCTTCGGCCGGTTGCGGTTTCTCTTTGGCGGCGAGGAGGCGGCGGAAAGCCGGCCTCCCCAGATGACGTCCGGCAAACTGCCGGCCGCTCTGACGCGGACCTTGCGCGGCGTCGAACTGCCCCCGGTGCCTCACGCCACGGAAGACGGCATCCTCAAGGCGAGGCCGCCGCGCGGCCGGGAAGGGCTCGGCTTCCGCCCGCGAAAGCGGCGGGCGCCGTCTGGCGAGCCGGCCTGGCTGCTGCCTTTCATACTTGGTGCGGTGCTCTTGCTTTCCGTGCTGCCGCTCGCCCGCCTGGCCGGGGCGGGGGTGAGCGGACTTGTCGACGGCGAGGCGGCGCGGCTGGTCTTCGAGGCGGCGACCTTTGCGGCACTCCGCAACACGCTTCTCACCGCCGCCGGCGGCATGGTCGTCTCGCTCCTCTTCGGTTCGCTCTTCGCCTTCGCGCTGGCGCTCACCGACATTCGCGGCAAGCTGGCGTTAAGCTTCGCTTTCATGCTGCCGATGATGATCCCGCCGCAGGTGACGGCGCTCGCCTGGGTGGAGATGTCGGGGCCGGCGAGCCCGCTCCTGAAGACGCTCGGGCTGGCGCCGCCGCTCGGCAGCCCGCAGCCGCTCTATTCGCTTTCCGGCATCGCGCTGCTCTTGGGTGTTCAGCATGCGCCGCTCGTCTTCCTGGCGCTGAAGGCCGGGCTTGCGGCGAGCCCGCGCGACGGCATCGAGGCAGCGCGCCTTTCAGGTGCCGGGCCGTTCCGGGTGTTTCGCGATATCGTGGTGCCGCTCAGCGCTCCAGGGCTGATCGCCGGCGGTGCGATCGCCTTCGTCTCCGGCATCGGCAATTTCGGCATTCCGGCGATCCTCGGCATACCTGCCGGGATCGAGACCTTGCCGACGCTGATCTTCAGCCGCTTGGCGAGTTTCGGCGCCGCCACCTTCGGCGAGATCGCGCTGATCTCGACCTTAATCGCGGCGATCTCCGCCGCCGGGCTTCTCGTACAGCAGCGGGCGCTCGCCGGCCGCGACTATCGCCTGATCGGCCATTCCGGCGCCCGCGCCGCCTTTTCGCTGGGGCGCTTCCGCATCGCTGTCGAGGCGCTGCTCCTCATTGTGCTGGCGCTGGTGCTGGTCGCGCCGCTGCTGGCGCTCGTCGCAAGTTCGCTGGTGCCGGCCTATGGCGTGCCGCTCAGTTTCAACACCATGTCGCTCAGCGCCTATGCGGAAATCCTCTTCCGCCAGTCGATCACGCTGACGGCGCTCAAGAATTCGCTGTTCCTCGCCTCTGCCGCCGCCCTCGGGCTACTCCTCGTCACCGTCCCGGCCGCCTATCTCTTGACGCGGCGGAAGGGGGCGCTCGCCAATCTCGTCGCCATCCTGATCGAGATCCCTTACGCGCTGCCCGGCATCGTGCTTGCCGTCGCCTTCATCCTTACCTTCGCCGCCCCGCTGCCGGTCGTCGGCGTCTCGCTCTACGGCACGATCTGGATCATTCTCGCCGCCTATTTCTCCTCCTTCCTCGCCGTCAGCCTGAAGCCGGTCATGAGCGCGTTTGCGCAGATGGACCCGGCGCTTGAGGAGGCGGCACGGCTTGCAGGCGCCGGCTTCTTCCGCCGCATGCGCGACGTGCTGCTGCCGCTGATCGCCCCGGCCGCCGGCGCCTCGGTGATCCTCGTCTTCCTGATCGCGGCGAACGAGCTCACCGTTTCGGCGCTGCTCTGGTCGGCGGGCACGCAGACGCTCGGCGTCGCGATCTTCAATCTCGACGACAGCGGCTCCTCCGACCTCGCCTCGGCGCTCTCGGTGCTCATCGTGCTCTTGGTAATCGCGCTGATGGCGGCGCTCGAGTTTTTCGCAAAATACCTGCCGGAGGGCGTGCTGCCGTGGCGCAACTGATCCTCAACCACTTGAGCAAGGATTTCGGCAGCGGCAAGTCTCCTGGGAATGACAGGCCGGCGGTTGCCGATGTCTCGCTGACGCTGCGCCGGCAGGCCTTCCTGGCGCTCCTCGGTCCGTCGGGCTGCGGCAAGACGACGGTGCTGCGGATGATCGCCGGCTTCGAGCAGCCGAGCGACGGCTCGATCTCCTATGGCGAGCGGCGGCTTTCGGACGCCGGGGGCGCGCTGCCGCCGGAAAAGCGCAACATGGCGATGGTGTTCCAGTCCTATGCCCTCTGGCCCCATATGACGGTCGCGCAGAATGTCGGCTATCCCTTGAAGGTGCGCGGCATTTCCGGGGTTCAATGGCAGAAGCGGGTCGGCGAGGCGCTGTCGCTGGTGAAACTCACCGAGCTTGCCGAGCGGCGGCCGGCAGCACTTTCCGGCGGCCAGCGCCAGCGGGTGGCGCTCGCCCGCTGCCTCGTCACCCAGCCGGACGTCGTGCTGCTCGACGAGCCGCTCGCCAATCTCGACCAGCATCTGAGGAAGGCGATGGAGGAGACCTTCCGCACCTTTCACGAGCGCTCCGGCGCCACCATGGTCTATGTCACCCACGACCAGGCTGAGGCGATGGCGCTCGCGACCGACGTCGCGGTGATGTCGGAAGGCCGGCTTTTGCAGGTGGCGCCGCCGGCAGAGATCTATGCCCGGCCGGAGGGCCGGGTGGTCGGCGGGCTGATCGGCCGCGGCAGCATCCTGCGGCTGCCGATGGCGGAAAACGGCGAAAGGCAGCTCGGCTGGCCGGTGCTGCGGGCGGCGCTCGGGTCGCGGGATGGCGTCGCGGACGGGCCGCTTGCCGACGTGCTGGTACGGCCGGAGCATGTCCACCCGGCACCGACGGCGTGCTGATGCGGGTGCTTTCGTCCGTCTTCGAAGGCGAGCGCTTCGCCCTCGATTTGGCGCTTCCCGACGGCCAGCGGCTGAAGGCCTTCAGCAGCGCGGCGATTGCGGAGGGTACGCTCGCGGCCTTTGTCATCGGCAGTGGCTGGCGGCTTTGAGTTGGGGTCGGATACCGCCGCGGCTTTGCCGCGCATCGGCTGCCTCGAATACCCTCATCCCTGGGCTCGTCACAGGGATCCAGCCAGGGCGCGTCGGCGCCGTGAATGACATCGCGATTGCCGCGAAACAAAGTGTCGCCGCTCTGCCTGTGGCTCCCAGTATGTAGTCATCGTTTCACAAGCACTAAGAGTTTCTCGCGCCGCAGACGCGGCGCTGCTGGATTCCTGTGACGAGCACAGGAATGAGGGCGGGTGGTGCGGCGGCCTTGCGACGCGTTGGCGCGGCTGGGGCGGGATGCGTTCCGCTAACCGACGACGTTTCGGGACGCACGGCCTCCGTCCGCTACTCGTCATCCTCGGGCTTGACCCGAGGATCCATCAATAAGCGAGTTTTTCGAAGCGTTTTGAACGGCTTTGCGCTTGGACCCTCGGGTCAAGCCCGAGGATGACGAAAGGGTGGGTGGGCCACCGAAACTTGACCGGCATGACGGAGGTCGCGGCCGGCGTTGATGAAATCAGCCCACGATGTTGGATGCGCTCCAAGAACCGGATCAAGAAGATGACTGGTTGCAACATGCAATCAAGTGCGTCATACTACCTCCTTGACCATACCAGGGAGACGACGATGAAACTCTATCAGGGCATAGGGCCGAACTCCTATCGGGTGCGCATCTTCCTCAAGGAGAAGCGCATCGAGGTCCCAATGGTGGAGATCGACTTTGCCAAGGGCGAGCACAGGGCGCCGGAATTCCTGACACTCAATTCGCTTGGGCAGATCCCGGTGCTTGAGCTCGACGATGGCACGATCATCACCGAAAGCGTCGCGATCTGCCGCTATTTCGAGGAAGTCCACCCGGAGCCGCCGCTCTTCGGATCGGATGCCGTCAGCCGCGCCAAGGTGGAGATGTGGAATCGGCGGGCGGAATTGGTGATTTTCGCCACCATCGGCAATGTGGCCCTCCATTCCGATGCCTTGTTCAAGGATCGCCTCACCCAGTTTCCGGCCTTCGCGGAAACCGAGCGGCGGGCCGTGCCGAAGAAATGGGCCTGGCTCGACCGCGAGCTTGCGGATGGCCGGCCGTTCCTCGCCGGCGAGGCGTTCTCGGTCGCCGATATCACCGCCGGCGTCTGCGGCTGGCTTGCGGACGTCTTCGGCATGGAGATACCTCCAGAGCTCAAGAACGTGCAGCGCTGGAACGAGCGGGTGAGGAGCCGGCCGAGCTGGAATGCTTGAGGCCGGACTACGCTCCGCCGCGGGTGACATCGCAGACCTCGTGCCGCGCGCCGCGGGAACCAGCGCCGTGCCCGCACGTTCCCTGTCGGGACGGCAATCGGCGAGGCACACGGCAAGAGAGGCGGCGCGCATGTATTTCATGGCCCTTGCGACGGACTATGATGGCACATTGGCCGAGGATGGCATGGTTCGGCCGGAAACGCTGGAAGCGCTCAAGCGGCTGAAAGAGACGGGCCGCAAGCTGCTGCTCGTCACCGGGCGCGAGTTGCCGGACCTGAAGCGGGTCTTTCCCAACATGGATCTGTTCGACAAGGTGGTCGTCGAGAACGGCGCCTTGCTCTACACGCCCGAGACCGAAGAGGAAAAGCCGATCGCACCGGCGCCGCCGCCGGAATTCGTCGAACGGCTGCGGCAGAAGGGCGTCGACAATATCTCGGTGGGGCGCTCGATCGTCGCCACCTGGGAGCCGCATCAGACCGCCGCGCTCGAAGCCATCAATGAGCTCGGCCTCGAGCTCGAGATCATCTTCAATAAGGGCGCGGTGATGATCCTTCCGACCGGCGTCAACAAGGCGACGGGCCTGAAGGCGGCGCTGAAGGAGATGCAGCTTTCATTCCTGAATGTCGTGGCCGTCGGCGATGCGGAGAACGACCACGCGCTCTTGAGGATGTGCGGCTGCGGCGCGGCGGTTTCGAATGCTCTGCCGGCGCTGAAGGAGACTGCCGATCTTGCGCTCGAAGGCGCCCGCGGCGAGGGCGTCGAGGAGTTGATCGCCGAGATCGTCGAGCGCGACTATGCCTTCTGCACCAATCAGCGCCACCAGGTGCCGCTCGGCGAGGGCGACGACGGTCCGGTCGACATCGGGCCGCTCGACGTGCTGCTGATCGCCGGAAGTTCCGGCATCGGCAAGTCGACGCTGGCAACGGCGCTTTCCGAGGGTATGCGCGAGCGGCGCTTCCAGTTCTGCGTGTTCGATCCGGAAGGCGACTATGAGGACCTCGAGGGCGCCGTCAGCGTGGGCAACGGTTCGACCACGCCGACCGAGAGCCAGGTGCTCGAAATCCTCGCCAACCCAGACGACAATGTGGTCGTGAGCGCGCTCGGCTTCGAGCTCAAGGAGCGCCCTTCCTTCTTCGCCAAGCTGATGCCGGGCCTGTCGGCGCTTCGCGCCCGGACGGGCAGGCCGCATTGGCTGATCATCGACGAGGCTCATCATCTGATGCCGGCGGCCCGCGACAGTGCGTCGCTGGCGCTCTCGGACGACATCTCTGGAACGATCATGATCACCGTGCATCCGGACGCGGTCTCGCCAAGGGCGCTTTCGGCGGTGACGGCAGTGGTCGCCCTCGGCCCGAGCGCCCGCGAAGTGATCGAGACCTTCTGCACGGCCGTCGGCGAGGCGCCGCCCGCCGGCCTCGATCAACTCCATCAAGAGGACGAGGTGCTTTTCTGGCGACGCGCGACCGGCGCGCCGGTGCAGCGTATCCGGGCCGAAAAGCCGAAGCAGGTGCGCAAGCGGCACACCCGCAAATATGCCGAGGGACATCTCGGCGAGGACGCGAGCTTCTATTTCCGCGGTCCTGAGAACAAGATGAACCTGCGCGCCCACAATCTGATCATCTTCCTGCAGATTGCCGAAGGGATCGACGACGAGACCTGGGAACATCATCTGAGGGCCGGCGACTACTCGAAATGGTTCGGCGAGCGCATCGGCGATGCCGATTTGGCGCAGGAGGCGGCCGGTATCGAAGAGGACCGTTCCCTCTCACCTGCCGAGAGCCGGAAGAGGCTCGCGGAGGCCGTGCGCCGGCGCTACACCGCACCGGCGTCGGGGAAGGACTGAGGCGGCGACGGCGCTCTACCGTTTCGGCTTCTGCTTCGTCCCGGCACTTTTGCCGTCGGAGCTTTTGGAACGCTCTTCGAAGCGATCGGCGCCCTTGGCGAGATCGGATCCCTTTTGCGCTTCCACCTTCTTCTCTTCTTTCGCGGCGCTCTTGTGCAGGCCGCTTGCGGCTTTCTTGCCCTTTGCCGTCGGGGCTTGTTCGACACCCATTGCAGACACTCCTGCGCTGATCGGAACGTCATCCTCAACGTCCGGGAAAGTTTCCTGTTCCCTGGAAGATTCGATCGGCAGGTTTGCCGCAGCCGAGGGAAGGGAGCTACAACTTCTGCTGTCACTCTGGATAATGGTTCGCCCGAGTTACACGTAACTGTGGACTCGCCTTGATTTCGCCCCTCTTGCCTTCTCCCTGGCCTTTTTGAATTCCTAGAATGAAGACGCGTGATTCGCGCCGCACCGCATTCGATCGCGTTTCCCGGGCACGGGCAGCTTTCGACGGCCGGGGAACTGCCCAAGGAGAAGAGCCATGACAGAGTACAAGAAGCCGATCATCACGGAGATGCGCCCGAAAATCACTGTCATCGGCGTCGGTGGCGGCGGCGGCAACGCGATCAACAACATGATCGCCGAAGACCTGCAGGGCGTCGACTTCATTGCCGCCAATACGGATGCGCAGGCGCTTGCGATGTCGAAGGCGGCGCGGCGGATCCAGCTCGGCGCGGCCATTACCGAGGGCCTTGGCGCCGGCTCGCTGCCGGATATCGGCAATGCGGCGGCGCAGGAATCGATCGACGAGATCATGGACCATCTCGGCGGCACGCATATGTGCTTCGTCACCGCCGGCATGGGCGGCGGCACCGGCACCGGCGCAGCGCCGGTGATCGCCGAGGCGGCGCGGCGCGCCGGCATCCTGACGGTCGCGGTCGTCACCAAGCCCTTCAGCTTCGAAGGCAAGCGGCGCATGCAGACGGCGGAATTTGGAATCGAGCGGCTGCGCGAGAGCGCCGACACGGTGATCGTCATCCCCAACCAGAACCTCTTCCGCATCGCCGATGCCAAGACTACCTTTGCCGACGCCTTCATGATCGCCGACCGGGTGCTCTATTCCGGCGTCAGCTGCATTACCGACCTCATCGTCAAGGAAGGCCTGATGAATCTCGACTTTGCCGACGTGAAGACGGTGATGAAGGGCATGGGCCGGGCGATGATGGGCACCGGCGAGGCGGCCGGCGAGGGCAGGGCGATGATGGCGGCGGAGGCGGCGATCGCCAATCCGCTGCTCGACGAGGTCTCGATGCGCGGCGCCAAGGGCGTGCTGGTGTCGATCTCCGGCGGCATGGACATGACGCTTTTCGAGGTGGACGAGGCGGCGACCCGCATCCGCGAGGAGGTCTATGACGAGGCCGACATCGTCGTAGGCGCGATCTTCGACCGCAGCCTCGACGGCACCTTCCGCGTCTCGGTCGTCGCCACCGGCCTCGACAGTGCCGCCCGCAGCGCCGATGCAGCGGCGCCAGAGGCGATGAACGGCCAGGCGGCGGCCGCACCGATTCGCACGCTGCAGTAGTTGGTTAGGGGATCGCCCCTCACCTGGGGTTTAACCCGAAGGACTAGCCCTCCCCGCATGCGGGGAGAGGGACGTGAACGGTGCCGCGAGTCTCCTTCGCCCCGCTTGCGGGGAGAAGGTGCCGGCAGGCCGGATGAGGGGCGTGGCTGCGCGAAGCTAAGCCGGTAAGCCCGCCCGCCGCAGTTCTTCGACAAAACGCTCGATGAAATCCTCCGACATCGCCGGCACGCTGCCGAAATAGAATTCGGCCCGCGCCTTGTCGACGGTCATGTCCGGTCGGCGGCAGAGGAGGGCGGCGACCGCTTCGCTCGCTTCCCGGCTCCGTCCTTCGGCGCCGAGGGCAGCCGCGAGCACCATGGCCGGCCAGAAGGTGACGTTTTCCTGGCGCAGCGAGGCGCGGGCAGCGGCCGCCGATTCCGCCAGCCGGCCCGCCTGGTAGTGGGCGATCGCCAGCATGTTATAGAAAGTCCAGAGATGCGGGTCGCGCGGGCTCAATCGGAAGGCCTCGCTGATCGCGGCGATGCCTTCCTCCGGGAGATCGACATAGCAAAGCGCCTGGCCGAGCGCGAAGTGGCCCTGGGCGAAGCTCGCGTCGAGCCGGAGGGCATTGCGCAGATGGTCGATGCCGCGCTCCGGCTGGCCTCCGAGGGCCAGCGCACGGCCGAGCGCCAGGTGCGCGGCCGGCTCGCGGCTGTCGAGGGCGATCGCCCGCTCGGCGAGCCGGGTGGCATCGGCGATCCGCTCGGCCCGTTCGTCGAGCGGACCGTACCAGCCGAGCTGGATATGGACATAGGCAAGCCGCGCATGGGCCTGGGCGAAACTGGGCTCGAGTTCTACGGCCCTCTCGAAGAGCTGCTTGGCGATCTTCAGGTCGTCGAGGTTAAACTTGTAAAGGTGCCAGAGGCCCTTCAGATAGATGTTCCAGGCATCCATGTCAGCGGCGGTATGACCGCGCAGTGCCGCGAATTCGATCATCCCGAGTTCCGGCTCGATGGTGCCGGTGATCTGGCCGGCGATCTCGTCCTGGAGCACGAAGATGTCGTCGAGCGTGCGGTCATAGCGCTCCGCCCAGAGCAGCATGCCGCTTTCCCCGCTCAGCAATTGGGCGGTTATGCGGATGCGGTCGCCGGAACGGCGAACGCTGCCCTCGATGACGTATTTGACGCCGAGATCCTCGGCCACCTTCCTGACGTCGACGGACTTGCCCTTGTAGCTGAACGATGAGTTGCGGGCGACGACCCTCAGCCAGCGGCAGCGGGCGAGCGTGGCGATCAGCTCTTCGGTGAAGCCATCGGAAAAATGCTCCTGCTCGCCGACGCTGGAGAGATTGACGAAGGGCAGGACGGCGATCGACGGGCGCTGGCGCCCTGGTACCGGCTGTTCGTCCGGCGGCTGTGCGGCGGGGGACTGTTCGGGCGCTCCGCCCGGTTGCCACCGCCAGATGCGAATGGGACCATGTGCGTCGCTGAGCTTTCGCTTGCCGCAATCGACGGCCGGGAAGTCAAGCTTAGATGCGACCTGATCATGAACCTGCCGCGAAACGCAGATGCCCCCGGGCGGAGCAATTTCCTGGAGACGCGTTGCGACGGTGACGCCATCGCCGTGAATGTCGTCGTCCTCGACAATGACATCGCCAAGATGAATGCCGATACGCAGCTCCAGACGCCGGCCGTCGATCTCCTCCTTGTGCTGCAGCATCATCTCCTGGATCGCCATTGCGCAGCCGACGGCATCGACGACGCTCGCGAACTCCGCCAGCAATCCGTCGCCCGTCTGCTTCACGATCCGGCCTCTATGCGCGGCAATCGTCGGAAGGATCAGCGAACTGCGGCAGGTCTTCAGCGCCTTGAAGGTCCCGGCCTCGTCGAGCCCCATCAAACGGCTATAGCCGACGACGTCGGCGTCCAGGATCGCCGCCAGCCGCCTCATGCGGCAACCTCCCGGATGTGCTGCGGTGATGGGCCTTGACCAATCCAACTCATGGGTACGATCGATCCCGATTGAGCGGCGGGAATGGCGAACACTGCAGTCCTTATCCCGCTGGCAAAGCCTAGCAATCGCAGGTGCGGCTGTGAAGTGATATCGCAACGCTCTGAGCAGGTGTCACTTCCCGCGGCGGCTCACCCGCCAGATGACGTTGCCGACGTCGTCGGCAACGAGCAGGGCGCCCTTCCTGTCGATAACGACGCCGACGGGCCGACCCATGGCCTTGTTGTCGCGGCCGATGAAGCCGGTGAGGACGTCCCTCGGCGGACCGTTCGGCTTGCCGTTGCGGAACGGGACGAAGACGACCTTGTAACCGCTGTAGACGCTCCGATTCCAGGAACCGTGCTGGCCGACGAAAGCGCCGTTGCGGTAGCTCGGACCCAGCGAGGCGCCTTTGGAGAATGTCAGTCCGAGCGACGCCGTATGTGAACCAAGCGCGTAATCGGGCTTGATTGCCCTGGCGACAAGGTCCGGGCGCTGCGGCTTGACCCGCTGATCGACGTTCTGGCCGAAATAGCTGTAGGGCCAGCCGTAAAAGCCGCCGGCGCGGACTGAGGTCATGTAGTCCGGGACGAGATCGTCGCCAATCTCGTCCCGCTCGTTGACGGCGACCCAGAGATCGCCGCTTTCGGGATTCCAGGAGAGCCCGTTCGGGTTGCGCAGCCCCGAGGCGAATACGCGGGTGCTGCGGCTCGTCCGGTCGACCTCGAGGACGGCGGCACGGTTCTTCTCCACTGCCATGCCGTTCTCCCCGACATTGCTGTTGGAGCCGACCGTGACGTAGAGCTTGCGACCGTCGGGGCTCGCAATCACATCCTTCGTCCAATGGTGGTTCAGATCGCCCGCGGGCAGGTCGACGACTTTCTCCGGCCTCGCGGTTATCCGCGTCCGGCCGCTCCTATAAGGGAAGGCGACCAGCGCGTCGGTGTTGGCGACGTAAAGCCTGCCGTTCGAGAGCGTCATGCCGAAGGGCGAATTGAGCCCCTCGAGGAAGGGCCGGCGCAGATCGGCGACACCGTCGCCGTCCGTGTCGCGCAGCAGCGTGATGCGATTGGCGCTTTTCGTCGCGGCACCGGCGCGCTTCATCGCGGCTCCCATGACCAGCTTGCGCAGGCTGAAGCCGCTGTTCTTCTTTTCCGGGGCGTTGCTTTCGGCGACCAGCACATCGCCGTTCGGCAGCACATGCAGCCAGCGCGGGTGGTCGAGGCCGGTCGCAAAGGCGTTCACCCTCAGCCCCTTCGCCCGCGTCGGCATCGTACCGCTCTGCCAGCCTTTCGCCTCGGCAATCCTGATCGTCGGGATCAGCGTCGGTCTCGGCTTCGGCAGAGTCGGGTTCGGGCCGTAGCCGATGCTGCCGGCGATTGCGCCGGTTCGCTGCGCGGAGACGCTGGTGCAGCCCGCGATGAGGCTGCCCAAGAGGATGATGATGAGTAAGTCGAGCGGGAGGCGGGTCTTCATCGCGATGTCCTCGGAACGCATGTGCCGCTTCGTCGTTAGACGCGCGGCCGCTTCGCAATATTCCTTGTCGGGGCATCAAACAGCATCGTTCCCGACTTGTTCCTGCAATCTTTGCGTGGGGCCGCATTCGGGAGTATTCTCGGAAACAGCTCGAAAATGACGGGGGCGCAACGCCTCGCAGTGGGCGTGCAGCCTCTTAGAACTTTGATTAGCCTGCGGAAAACTGTTCCCAACAAGCAGCAGGCTCTGGGAGGAAGACATGAAGCAAGGAACCCGGACTCGGGGGAAAACGTCGCGCCGCCAATTCCTGAGCGGCGCTGCCATGGCCGGCGCAGCGGCAGTCGCGGCGCCCAGCGTCGTCAAGGCGCAAGGGCCGGTGAACATGCGCTGGCAAAGCACCTGGCCCTCAAAGGATATCTTTCACGAGTTCGCAATCGATTTCGCCGAGAAGGTCAACGACATGACCGGCGGCGACCTGAAGATCGAGGTGCTGCCGGCAGGCGCCGTCGTCCCGGCCTTCGGCCTGCTCGACGCGGTATCGCAAGGGACGCTTGACGGCGGCCATGGCGTCGTCGCCTACCACTACGGCAAGCAATCGGCGCTGGCGCTCTGGGGCTCCGGGCCGGGCTTTGCCATGGACGCCAACATGCTGCTCGCCTGGCACAAATATGGCGGCGGCAAGGACCTGCTCGCCAAGCTCTATGAATCGATCGGCGCCAACGTCGTTTCGTTCCTCTACGGACCGATGCCGACGCAGCCGCTCGGCTGGTTCAAGAAGCCGGTCGCCAAGGCCGAAGATATCCAGGGCCTCAAATTCCGTACCGTCGGCATTTCGATCGACGTCTTCACCGGGCTCGGCGCGGCGGTCAACGCCTTGCCGGGCGGCGAGATCGTCGCCGCGCTCGATCGCGGCCTGCTCGACGCGGCGGAGTTCAACAATGCCTCGTCCGACCGGGTGCTCGGTTTCCCGGACGTATCGAAGATCTGCATGCTGCAGAGCTATCACCAGAATGCCGAGCAGTTCGAAGTCCTGTTCAACAAGGCCCGTTACGATCAGTTGCCGGAACAGGTAAAGGCGATCATCACCAATGCGGCGGAAGCCGCTTCGCAGGACATGCACTGGAAAGCGATTGACCGCTATTCGCGCGACTATGTGGCGATGCAGACCACCGATCAGGTCAAGTTCTACAAGACACCGGAAGCGATCCTGAAGAGACAGCTCGAAGTTTATGACGAGGTGGTGAAGAAGAAGTCGGCGGAAAACCCGCTGTTCAAGGAGGTCATCCAGTCCCAGATCGCCTTTGCCGAGCGCGCGACGCGATGGGAACAGGACACCGTCGTCGGACGGCGGCTGGCATTCGACCATTATTTCGGAAAGGACGGGGTGGCGAAGTCGCTCTGATCTTTTCACCCTTCACGCGTCCCCGGGGCAGATGCCGGCGACGCGTGATCGGAGCAGGGGGCATTGGGGGAGCGCGTGGACGTCCAGCGTTTTCTGATCAGGATCGACGAGATCAGCGTGTGGGTCGGCAAGGCTGCCGCGTGGCTGATCATCGGGCTGATGGCGCTTGTCTGCGTCGAGGTGTTCAAGCGCTACATCCTGAACGCGCCGACCGCCTGGATCTTCGATGCGAGCAACATGCTCTACGGCAGCCTGTTCATGCTGGCGGGTGCCTATGCGCTGGCGCAGAACGCCCATGTGCGCGGTGACTTCATCTACAGTTCGCTGAAACCCCGCACGCAGGCCGCGCTGGATCTCGCGCTCTACATCCTGTTCTTTCTGCCGGGCGTCGCCGCCCTCGTCTATGCCGGATACGATTACGCCGCCCTTTCCTGGCGGATCCGCGAACACTCGACCGTGACGGCGGAAGGGCCGCCGATCTACTATTTCAAAACGGTCATTCCGGTGGCCGGCGCCCTCGTGATGCTGCAGGGGTTCGCCGAGATCGTGCGCTGCATCGCCTGTCTGAGGACCGGCGAATGGCCGCGCAGGATGGAGGACGTCGAGGAGATGGACGTGGTCGCCGAGCAGCTTGCCCATAGCGAGCATGTCGACCTCGAGGCGCGCGAGGCGGCGATCGAGCGGGCGCAGGACATCGACAGAGCGGCGCGGCAGCGCGGCCTCAAGGGAGAGGAGGAGCCGTGAGCGATCCGTTTCTCGGATTGACCATGCTGATGCTGATCGTCGTCGTGATCCTGATGGGGTTTCCGACGGCGTTCACGCTGATGGGTCTCGGAATGGTCTTCGGCTTCTACGCCTTCTACAATCCCGCCGAACACTGGATCGACAACCGCGTCTTCGATCTCATGGTCCAGCGCACCTATGGCGCGATGACCAACGACGTGCTGATCTGCATCCCGCTCTTTGTGCTGATGGGATACGTGATGGAGCGCGGCGCCCTCGTCGACAAGATGTTCTACAGCGTCCAGCTTTCCTTCCGGCGCGTGCCGGCCTCGCTCGCTGTGACGACGCTGATCATCTGCACATTCTGGGGCATCGCCAGCGGCCTGGTGGGTGCGGTGGTCGTGCTGATGGGCGTGATCGCCATGAACCCGATGCTGCGCGCCGGATACGACGTGAAACTCGCTTCCGGCGTCATCACCGCGGGCGGCACGCTCGGCATCCTGATCCCGCCGTCGGTGATGATCATCGTCTATGCGGCGGTTGCCGGGCAGTCGGTGGTCAAGCTCTATGCCGCGACGATGTTCCCCGGCTTCTTCCTGGCTCTTCTCTATCTTGCCTATGTTCTTGGCTGGGCGGCGCTCAATCCGAAGATCGCGCCGGCCCTGCCGGAAGAAGAAACACGTGTCCCCGTGCCGGTCTGGATGAGGCGTTTCGAGGCGCTCTATTCGCGCAACATCCTGGCCGGGCTTTTCACCGCCCTCGTCTCGCCGCGGCGGGCATTGGCGATCGAGACGGAGGAAGGGCGATTTACCTATTGGAAGCTCGTCAAGAATGCCTTTGCAGCGCTCGTCCCCTTTCTGTTGACGGCGGCCACGCTGGCGCTTGTGTGGTGGTACGTGGTTATTCATCCGCAGGCGGTCGAAACCGAAGCGCCGGAGGGGCTGGAGGAACTCGGAGCACCTGCGGCCGATGCCGGGCCGGCCGCCGCCGACGGACCGGCCACGAGCTTCTACCTGTGGTTCGGCTTGGCGGCAGCGGTGGCGCTGATCCTCATCGTTCGCTACTATCGCAACATGACCGCGGAGCGGCTGCAGGTGGTGAAGCTCCTGGTCTCCTCGGTCATGCCGCTTGCCATCCTCACCATCGTCGTGCTCGCCGTGATCCTCTTCGGCATCACGACAGCGACGGAGTCCGCTGCGGTCGGGGCGGCCGGGGCGTTTCTGCTCGCCTTGCAGGCAGGAACGCTCAATTGGAAGCGAACCAAGGAGGCGGTGTTCCTGACGGCGAAAACGACGGCGATGGTCTGCTGGCTCTTCGTCGGTTCGGCGCTGTTCTCCGCAGTCTTCGCGATCCTCGGCGGTCAGGCGCTGGTCGAGCAATGGGTGCTTGCGCTCGATCTCACGCCGCTGCAATTCATGATCCTGTCGCAGGCGATCATCTTCATTCTGGGGTGGCCGCTGGAATGGACGGAGATCATCATCATCTTCGTGCCGATCTTCCTGCCGATGCTCCGGCACTTCGACATTGATCCGATCGTCTGGGGCGTTCTCGTCTTCGTCAATCTCCAGGCGGCCTTCCTGTCGCCGCCGGTCGCCATGTCCGCCTACTATCTCAAAGGCGTGTCCCCGCCGCATGTTACGCTCAGGCAGATCTTCGCGGGCATGATGCCCTACATGCTGATCGTCATCCTCTGCATGATCATCATGTATGCCTGGCCCGGCATGACGCTGTGGTTGCCGAACTACCTCTACGGTTGAGGGAAGTCGCAAGCGCAGTTTACCGATGCCTTAAGAAGGGAAGGGCCCGCCGTCAGCAAGCGAGCCCTTCAAGAATGCGGTGAAATGTCCCACCTATGGCGCAGTTGTTTTGGCGGCAATGTCGCGCCCGCCCGTGAGTGCGTGGGCTACCGATCAGCACGTTTCCCCGAGAGCCGCCGCGAGCTCAACCGGTTCCCTTCTCCAATCAGAGCTCGCTTTCGCAGCGAGCTCTGATCTAAATTGCTACTGAAATCAATTCCCTGATTTGCAGGTTCATATTCGCCAGATCAGGAGATTCGGTCCAGTAACTTTTCAGGGCGAATTGTAACGATGCACGATCGAATCTTGCGCAACCTGGTGCATATATTGGCGGTGGCCATGCTATCGAAACGCGCGAGATCTGATGGCTGCGGCGCGTTGTTGCAATCACCGAAGAGCCCACCAGTTCAGCTGGCCACCACGCCCCTTCGTCAGAACCGATGTTCCAGCCCGACAGCCAGATAGTAGCTCTGCGTGCTCTCTGTCCCGAGCTTGCCTGACCGGTAGATCGGCGTGTCCGCGAGGAAACTCGTGCCGGCTTCGAACTTCAAGGAGAAGCTTTCGCGTGACGATAGGATTATTACGGCGCTGGCGTCGGCGAGGAAAGTACCGCCGCGCCGTCCTTGCTCGCTTGAAGAAAACGTGATGTCGGATTCCGGGAAGATTGCCGTGGCGCGATTGTCGAGGCGAGCCCGGTAATGCGCGGCGCCGCCGCTGACATTGATCCGAAGCAGGAGGTTTTCGGTCACGGGCGTTTCTGCGCTGAAACCGGCGAGGACGCCGTAATAGTCGGCGGAGACGTTGACCCTCTCCTGATAGCCGATTGCCGGAATTGAGGCGCCCGACATGATGCTCTCGGCGATGTCGACTTCCGTTCGAAAGGTGGTGTCCTGCCTTGTCGACCGGTAGGTGGGGCCGAGCCTCGGCGTGACCGTCCAGCCGTTTCCAAGTTCAAGGGCGGCTCCGAGCCAGAGCGTCTGATCGAAATGGCGCGCCCGTTGCTCGATCGTCGATCTCACGACAGTTCCGTCGAGGTCGCCGAGCGCTTGGAAGAACAGACCTCGATCATCCGCAAAGGCTGCGTAAGCGGCGGCCGACGGTGTATTTCCGCGGGTGACCAGAGCCAGGAAGGCGGCGCCCGTTTGTGTACCGCTGGTGGCATATTGCGTGATTGCATTGTCGCCGGCCGGCGAATGGGCGAAGGCCATGATCCGGGCGGGGTCGCGCGAACTATCCTTGAAATGGATCGTGCCGGCCGCGGTCGCGCCCCCGATATCGCCAACCGTCGCCAGAGAGATGATCCCACCGGCTGGTTCGCCGGCGGCGAGGTCGAAGCCGCTGCCCGTCGGCTGCACGACCCTGCCGGAGGAGCCGCCTGCACGCGAGATCGCTGCATCCCATTCGAGGAAGAACGGACCAATCCCCGTGTCCTGCAGCGGCAGCCGGAAGGAGAGGCTCGTTCTGAGGCCGGCGGTATCGGCGGGCTCGAGTTGCCCGGGCATGCCCGGAAAGATGACATTTGAGAATAGGTCGGGCGTGTCGACGTCTTCCCACCGGGCGCCAAAATCCCAGGAGAAAGTCGGGGCGTGTCCCGAGGCCAACAACGCTGCTGTCGACTCGTCTGCCCGCACGTTGGTTGACTGCTGCCAACAGACGACGATGACCAAGACACCGGCGAAGCGGCCCGGCAATCGAGCAAGGAACCCGGTGATATTGCCGTGCGACTCCTCGTTCGAGGGATGCCGCTCCAGATCGTCGGCGTTCAGAACGTTTCCCCTTAGCAACTGATACTCGGTACTGCTCAGTCGTGCCGCTTGGATTTTCCGCGGTTGGCGGATCCATCTCGAGGCGAACAAGGCGTTCGTCGGCAGTATTTCAGCAATTGGTAAAGAAAGAGTGGCGTTGCTTGACTTCGTCCAGCCTGAGAAGGCGCGGCCGAAGACGGCCGGGCCAAGCCTAATCCAGATTGCAAATCTCAAAGTCGATTAACGTGGGAGTTGATAAATTGCTATGATGCCTATGGTATTGTTTCACTATATATCTGCATGATTGAGCATATTCTTCTGTTATGAAACTAGTAATGCCTGCTGGAAGTGTATCCTCCTTCTAGTCTTATGTTCATGAGTACTAAGAAGCCCAATTCTGCGACCGTTTCCTCACGCCATGATGGCGTCCATGTGGGAGACAGGTCATGCTCAAGGCACTCGCAATATCCGCACTTCTCGCATTCTCCACCGTTTCCTCGGCTTATGCCGGCAACAACGTATCGGTCACGAGCCAATCGGGCTTCGGCAATATGTCCGCTACCGGCCAGTCGGGCTGGGGCAACTTCTCCGGCACCGGACAAGTCGGCAAGGGTAACCAGTCCGTGTCGGTCCAGAAGGGCACCGGCAACATTTCCGGAACGGCGCAGTTTGGAAAGCACCACAAGTCGATCACCTTGCAGAAGGGCAAGTACAACGCCTCCGGCACGTTCCAGTTCGGCTGGGGCAACAAATCGCTGACCCATCAAGACGGCGAGGGGAACCTCTCCATAACGGTGCAGGACTGATCGATTTTCGATCGACCGGCCGCCTACTGCATGTCTCCTTAAATCGACCTCGCTTTAAGGACAACGACAGGCAGCAATTCAAAGGGCTACAGCGACCTTTGCGCGCCTAACGGGACGCGCGGCGCTGTAGCGCGGCCGGTCCTCCATCGTGAAATCAACGCGCGGGAGACGAGGCCATGATCAGCCTGGATACAGTTGCTTATGCCCCGATCGAATGTGTCATAGAACATTCCAGAACCAATACTCTGACCTCCTTGGTTGCGACGCTGCACAGCGACTGGACGGAGACCGGGACCTACCACTTCAAGGTAACGACGGGATCGTCCACGAATGTGCAAGCGGGCGCGTTCGCGAGCGAACAGGCGGGACGGCAGGAGCTATCGACGATCCTGGTCAGTACCGCGCCCGACGTATGGACGGCCCGCCTGTCCGTCTATGCCGCCGACGGGACGCTGCTGTGCGAAAGTTCGGTTCCTTGACGCGGCGACGACGCGGCGCCGGTCGAGGATGTATTGACGCTTATCGGTGTTACTTCGTGAAAAAAGAGAGCACGGCGAGCGAACTTAAGAGCTGCGCCTGGCGGCGCACCCCGAGGCGCCCCATCGCCGAGGCCAGTTGATTGTGGACGGTGTTCTTCGAAACGCCCCGGCGTTTGGCGATGTCGGAGGGAGCGTCGCCGTTGGCAAGGGAATGCACCAATGCAGCTTCTGTTGGCGTGAGCCCGAACACCGATTTGATATCGTCGGGCGTCAACAAGGTGTTCCGGCTCAATTCGCGGATCGTCAGAAGAAAGCTCGGCTCGTTGCTGGCGAAGACGTTGCCAAATCGATAGGTGTCGCTGCCAAACGACAAGAAGTCGACGCTGACAATCCAACTCACGCCGGTTCGTTTGCTCTTAGTCCAGCGGAGGTGATGATCGTGCTTGTTGACGCGCGCTCGCTCGATCAGATCCTCGACCTCCGACTGAAGCTCCTCGTCCTGGAACTCGAGCACCTCGTCCCGGAACTCGATGAAGGAGCCGGAGGCATCGACGAAGCGGCCGAAGCGGCGATTGGCGAATTTGACGCGAAGATCAGCGGTGACGATGGCCGACGAGGTGGCGCAGCTTCTGAGCGCCCGTTCGGTGCGGGTCGACCTTTCCCGTTCGTTAACCATTGCTTTCTGCAAGGCGAAGGCAGTCTGAAAATGCGGGAGAACCTTCATCAGCGCTTCGGCGGCAATTGCCAGGTGGTTATCGGCCGCGTGCGGGAAGAAACAGGCGACGACAATGCGCCGGCTTCCTTCCTTCGACACGAGTAGAATGAGGATTTTGCCATCCTCGCCGAAGCAGCGGCGCAAGGCGGATGACCATGGGGCGCTGTTCGCCAGCGTCACGGGCAAGGTGGCGATTGCTCCCAAGCCCATCGCGAGCGTGGCGTCATCAAGAGCCGAAAGCGTATCCACGTCCAGCAGAGCCGATCTCTGCACGCCTTTGACGGCGAGGCTGATTTTCCTGTTGTCGAGCCCCTCGAAACCGAGGATGGCGCCCGATTCCGCCCGTGCCAGTTTCGTGAGATCCGCGACAATTCGATCCCAGGCGGAAGGCAGTAACACCGTTTCGTAAATTGCTTGAATGAGGCTAAGTAGTAACTTGTCTTGGTACGCATCCGACATCGTCCAGTACTCCGGTTACAAAACGCCCCTTTCAATGTCGACACACGCAATAGAAATTTGGTTCTCAATTTGTTCGAGATAAATCAGTGATGCAGCAATCGGCCTTTAATAGAAAAATGTCTGCTTTCGCAGGGCGTTAAAGAAGACTCAGAAATGTCATTCTTGCAGAATATGAGTATGCTAGCCCGAAGGCGTGAATCCGGGCTTGGTGCAGCAGATATTAGTCTTATCTCTTCGTTCAATCCGCGGGGATTTTCCCCCTCCCGGGACGATCTAGCTCGAAAGATACATGTATTTTAGCAATTCCTCCAGAATAATCTTGAAATTCCGACGGAGGAGTTGCCTTGCACTGCATCAAATGGACTCCACGGCGCCGAGGATCCTTCCTGGACTGGCGAGCAATATCAGTCAATTACCGAATGCTGCAATGCAATGCGTTGGGATATGAGATTGAAGGACTTTTTTCGGCACGATTGGAGGCCTGCCCGTTGCAATGCTTCTATGATGCGCTGACGCGGCGCCGATGCCATTCGCCCGATCAGATTGTCGAGATTGGCGATTGACAGGTTCGGCATCAGCGCTTTTGCCTCGGCCACGGCTGCCCGTGCCTCGTCGGTCCGACCGCTCTCGACGAGTGCTGCGGCGAGCCCAAGGCGCGACCAACTTTCGCGCGCCTGGCGACCGATCGCAGCTCGGGCTGCGGCCTCCGCACCAGTCATGTCGCCCATCAGAAAAAGACAGACCGAACGCACGGTCATGAACATGCTGAGAAGGGGATCGCGCGGACTGAAACGGATGGCGCGATCGATGTGGGGAAGGGCCTCGGCCGGCTGACCCGACCAGATATGCACCTGCGCCACCGCGTAATGGGCGTGGGCGTAGCTCGGGTTAAGCTCTGTCGCGATGCGAAGGTGGTCATGCGCAAGGCCAAGTTCGCCACGGCAGGTGAGAAGCCTCCCCAGCATGACGTGCGGGTAGGGGTGGGCGCCATCGAGGGCTACGGCATGACGGGCATGCACGAGGCCGGACTCAAGCGTGGCGGGGATGTCGTCCGACATTTGCCAGACAACGCGAACGACCGCTGCCTGCGCCAAGCCGGCATGTCCGAGAGCAAAACGCGGATTGAGCTCTGTCGCGCGCCTGAAGTAGTGCTCCGCCGCCTCGATTTGGTCCATGGAGAAATTGTAGACATGCCAGAGGCCGCGGTGGAAAAATTCCCAAGCATCCATGGTCTCGGGCAGTTTGCGCAGAGCCCGCTCGCGCTCCGACGAACGCACTTCTGCGTCGACGGCGGTGATGATGAGGCCGACGATTTCATCCTGAACCGCGAATAGCTCTTCGAGCTTGCGTGCATAGCGTTCGGCCCAGACGGTACGGTGGGTAGCAGTGTCGATGAGCTGGACGCCGAGGCTCAGATCATCTCCCCGACGCCTAAGATTTCCGGTAAGCACATAACGAACATCAAGAGCTTGGGCGGCGTGCTCCGCAAGCCGCGGGCCGGCGCCGAAGGCGAAGGTCGATTGGCGGGCAATGACGAGGAAATCCTTGTGACGCGAAAGCTCGTTGATCAGATCCTCTGCGAGCCCTTCCGCGAGGAACGACTGATCGGCATCCTCCACCGGACGAAGAAATGGCAGGACGGCGATGGAAATGCGGAAATCGGTATCCGCACCGCGTGCTGCTTTCTGCTGGATGGGGGAGGGCGCGACCTCCAGGCGTCTGGCTTCCCGCGTGGGCGTTGCGTCCAACGATAGTTCATGGGCCAGAGCGACGGTCTGCGGCGAGGGCGCGGTTCCGAGCTCGTCGGCAAGCAGTTGGCGACAGGTCTGGAATTGCGCTGCGGCAAGCGAACGCTCCCCTTGGCGTGCATAGAGGCGCATCAGCAATCGATGGCTCTTTTCTCGAAAGGGGTCGAGTGCGACCAGTTGCTGGGCGAGCGCCACGGCTGCCGCTTCGTCGCCGTGCTCGGCAAGCTGTTCCGCAGTCTTGGAAAGCAATGCTTCCGATAGATTGCGGCATCGCGTCCGCTCGAACTCGAGCCATTCCGTCAGCTCTTCCCCCGAGACCGTCAGGCCTTCCAAAAGCTCAGCGGCCAAGCGTCGCGCCGTCTCGGCTTCCGCGGTGGCCGAGGTTCGGCCCATGAGCGACTTGAGTTCATCGACGTCGGTGCATACGAAATTCGGGTCGAGCATGACCGCCTCGCGGTTCGCGATCAGAATGTGATCCCCCAGGACGGCGCGGATCGCCGCCAGCGCATTGCGCAGGCTTGCCCGCGCCTGCTCAGCGCCCCGGTCCTCCCAGAAAAGCGCGCACAGCTTGGAGCGAGCCTGATACTGGCCCGCCGACAAAGCCAGATAGGCGGCGAGAAGCCGAGTCTTGGCGGTCGGCAGGATCGGTGCCTCACCGGTGGGGGAGCGCACAGCGAATCCTCCCAGCAGTTTGAACTCGATCTGCAACCCACGGAAGTTCTCTGAAAACCGCGGTACCTCGTTCATTTCACGCTCTTTTCACGAATGGCTGTTGTTCAATTTTCAATTGGGATGCGCACCAGTGAGACAAGCGGCCTCGAAGCGCGCGACGCCCTCGGCGCCTAGCGGTGAAATATGCATGCGGCAGCGCGGAGCAGGTTTCGGAAGGAATGTTGGGAACTGCCATTGTCGCGTCAGAGTAAAGTACAACGTGCATCACAAACGGGAAAGAAGCTCAAGTCTTTCAGCATGATCCGCTCACTCCATAGGCGGTATTTCTGACGATTGAAGTAAAGTCTTCGCCTATCGCCGGCTGTATCCATGGGAACACCGCGATAGTTTTTTCTGAACAATATGGCGGACATGGACGTAAGGCGTCCGGATTCGAGGAGAAAGATTAGCGATGAGCAAAATCCGCTAGCCAGCACATTCCAACCGCATGCCGCCATTTCCCAGCTGCGGCAGCAATTTCAAAAAGTTCAATTCGCTTCGACGCCGCACGCTGCCGGCGAACGGAGTTTCTATGTCAGAAATCCTCAGGAGATACTAATGGCAACAAATATAATGGGTACGGACGGCGCCGATACGCTGAACGGCAATTTCGGCGCTGACCAGATTATCGGCCTCGGAGGCAATGATACTCTCAGCGGCTCGTTCCAGGACGATTTTATCTTGGGCGATACGGGCAAGGACACGCTGAACGGCAACAGCGGCAATGATTTTCTCGACGGCGGCGACGAAAGCGATACCGTCAATGGCGGCTCCGGTCAGGACACGATCATGGCCGACGTGCCGCTTTCCGGCGCCGGCGACATCGCTGACGGCGGTTCGGGCACTGATCGTCTCATGGTCGATTATTCCGACCTTACCGCTGGCGTGAACATCGCGATCAAGGATTGGATCGCCCCGCAGACGCTGGTCGGCAATATCAAGACCACCAATGTCGAAGCCTTCAGCATCACCGGGACCGATTTCGCCGATACGATCACCGGCGGCAACTATAGCGACATGTTCACCGGCGGGGCCGGCGACGACAAGCTGACCGGCGGTCGCGGCGCAGACCTGCTGATGGGCGGGCTCGGCAAGGACACGCTCAAGGGTGGCTATGGCACGGATTTCATCAACGGCGATGACGATGACGATATTCTCACCGGCGACCAGGGAATGGACTTTCTTTCCGGCGACGCCGGCAATGACGATGTCCGCGGCGGCACAGGCGACGATTCCGTAGCCGGCGGTATCGGCAATGACAGCCTCTTCGGTGACGTCGGCAACGACTCGCTGGATGGCGGCGCCGGCGACGACAAGGTCGAGGGCGGGGCAGGAAACGACACGATCACCTACCGCTACGGCGAGGGCAAGGACACGATCACCGATGCGGGCGGCAATGACCGCCTGGTGCTGACGAACTTTACCGGCAATTTCGCCGCCAAGGCGGCGACGCTGGTCAACACGCTCGCCGGCGGCACCACCTTCATCGGCATGGAGAACTACACCATCACCGCGACTGGAACGAGTGCCAACACGATCACCACCAGCACCGGCACCGACATCATCGACAGCGCGGCGGGCGACGACATCGTCAATGCCGGTGCCGGTGACGATCATGTCAAGAGCGGTCTCGGCAAGGACAGCGTCGTTGCCGGCGACGGCAACGACCGGGTTGAACTGGGCGATGGCGGGGCGGACAAGGGCGACGGCGGTCTCGGGACAGACCACGTGACCGTCGACCGTCGCACGGCTACGGCGGATCTGAGCTTCTCTGCAACGGGTGCCAGCGCCACGCTGTCGGAGAGCACATCGATCAAGAATTTCGAGCGCTACCAGGTGCTCTTCGGCTCCGGCAATGACGTCGTCAAGTCGGTCGGCACTGCCCAAAGCGTCAATTTCTCTGGCTATGCCGGCAACGACACGCTGATCGGCACCGCCGGCTCCGACGTGCTTGATGGCGGCACCGGAAACGACAATCTTTCTTCAGGTGCTGGCCATGACCGCCTCATCGACTTTGGCGGCACCAACGTCATCAAGGCCGGCGACGGCGACGACACGGTCAGCGTCGGCGACAGCGGCAGCGTGATTGGTCACAACACGATCGATCTCGGCACCGGCAACGACTCGTTCGCGCGGAGCGCATCGACCGGCAAGCTGACGCTCGAAGGCGGCACCGGTACTGACTTCGCGTCGATCGATTTCTCCAAATACACGGCCGGCATCACCTTCAAGCTCGCCCCCTCGGTCAGCGTCAGCAATGCGCCGGTGACGGTCAAGAACATCGAGCGGGTGAAACTCGTCGGCGGCAGCGGCAACGACGTCTTTGTCGGCGGCGCGCTGAATGATGCGCTGCACGGCGGCAGCGGCCACGACAGCCTGACCGGCGGCGCCGGCGACGACGTGCTCGCCGGCAATCTCGGCAACGATACGCTGAAGGGCGGTCTCGGCAATGATACGCTGTCAGGCGACGGCGTCGGTGTTTATGGCGGGCGCGACAATATCTCCGGCGAAGACGGCAACGATCGCGTCTATGCCGGAATCGGCGACACCGCTGATGGCGGCACCGGCACCGACACGCTCGACCTCGATGCGAGCAACCAGACGAAGGACATCGCCTTCAGCTTCGCGACCGGCAGCGCCACCGTCGATATGACCACCTCCTTCAAGGGCTTCGAGGTGCTGAACTATATCGGCAGCGCCGGCAAGGACACGATCACCGGCGGCAAGCTTAGCGATCGGCTCGAGGGCAATGGCGGCAACGACACGCTGCGCGGCGGCGACGGCCATGACGTGCTCACCGACGGCGCCGGCAGCGACAGCCTGTTCGGCGACGCCGGCAATGACACGCTGACGCGCACCGTCTTCACCGGAACCGATGTCTTCGACGGCGGCATCGGCACCGACACGCTCTCGTTCAAGGACACCAGCGACATCTCGGTCGTGCTTGACCTTCAGAGCCAGGCCTCGAACAGGGGCATGGCGCAGGGCCTGACGGTGAAAAATTTCGAGATCATCAACGGCAGCGCCAATGACGATGTCATCCGCGGCGATGCCCTTGCGAATACCTTCAACGGCGGCGGGGCCGACGACGTTCTCGACGGTCGCGCTGGTGTCGACCGACTGAACGGCGGCGCCGGCGACGACTGGCTGACCGGCGGTGCCGGCAACGACCTGTTCGTCTTCGACCGCTCCGGCCGGGACGGCGAGGGCGACGTCATCACCGACTTCACCCGCGGCCAGGACAAGCTGGTGATCGACAAAAGCGACTACGGCATTGCCGCCGCCGACGCGACCGTCACGCTCGTCGTCGGCGCCGATCCGGTGGCGACGAGCAGCAAGGGTACCTTCCTGTTCGAAAGCGACAACGGCCGGCTGTGGTTCGACGCCGACGGCAAGGGCACCGAGGCGGACCTCGAACTGGTGGCGATCCTCAAGGGTGTCACGACGCTTTCGACCAGCGACTTCTCGCTGTTCTAAGCGGCTTCGCTTACCCGGGCTGATCACGAAAGGGGCGGGATGGCTGCATCCCGCCCCTCATTCGTCGTGTCGCAAGCGAATGAGCTTGGCATTTGCTGAGACGCAATGGCGGCGCTCATTTCAGCGCCGGCCGCGCGCAACGCCGGTGGCCCCGGGCAATTGCACGTGCACAAAATCCCGGTGCTTCGCGATGAGGACGCGCCATTCTTGGGCCAATCCCGCGATTCGGCTAAAGAAATGCGCGCCTCTCGCACCTTGGGCGCGATCTCTGCCACAATTTCGCTGCACCTCACCGGCAAAGTCCTGCCCGCTGACCAACGGCTGGCAGGGGAATTTCATCTCGTTGAGTGACCGCCATCAGGTTGGGGCACGGCCATTGCAGTTCGCAGGCCGGCTGCAACTTCAAGCTGGAACCCGCAACCGGCTTCCGGCGACAGAAGACGTGCAGCCTCAAAGCGCTAGAGAGTCTTTCGTACGTCGTAGCGAAGGCGTGGTGGAGTTTGCGTGGTTGCTGCGGCATGTCTCCTTAGATCGACTCGATAGGGACAAAGACATGCAGGAATTCAAAGTGCTACGGCGACCTTTGCGCGTCTGACAAGACGCGGCGCCGTAGTGCGGTACCGCTCTCGGGCGGAGCCATGCAAAGTTTCGACCTCCCAGGCTTGGCCGGGGTTTGTCGCGCGCCTCGATCAAGGACGCTCTAGCCCTTTGATACCGGAGCTTTCGTTCGCGCGCCAGGGACGCTTCCCGAGCGCGGGTGGCTCTTTGCGCGCAGAAATTTGCGTGCCGGAGGAAGGCGAACCCGGTGCGATGGTCGGAGACGCAGAGCGGCGCAAGCCGGCATGAGGCCGGTCCGCGCACAAAGGAGACCCGAATCATGAAGGTTGTGGCGTTTCTGACTGCGGCATTTGTCGCGCTTACATCACCGGAGACCGCGTCCGCAGGCATGCTGGCCCAGGCCCAGCAATATGCAGGACTGCATGAAGTCAAGAACAACAAGCGGCTGCGTGCCGCCCTCGGCATCAATCCGGCACGCACGCCCTGGTGCGGACACTTCATGGGCATGATCGCCCGGAAAGCCGGTCGTCAACCACCGCAGAGCTATAGTTTTGCGCGGTCGTGGCTGAGGTTCGGTGCACCGATCAAACTTTCCTATGCCCGCCCGGGCGACGTCATCGTGGTCAGAACCGGCCGGAACTACCATGTCGGTATCCTGTCCGCGCTGTCGAAATCGACGGCCCGGGTGATCGGCGGCAATCAATCGGGGAGGGTGCAACTGTCCTATTTCAGCCGCGGCCAGGTGGTCGCCGTGAGACGTTAGGACGGACGTCGGTTGATATCGGACGCCGATGGGCGGGTTGCCTTCTTGCTCATCCCGCATGAGGAGCGGGATGCGCTTGCACGTTCGCTGCCGCTCTATCTGTTTGTTTTTGCCGCATTTGTGCGACGTCAGGTGTTTCCACCTGACTGCAAAATGCTCTAATCTCCGCGGCGTCTCCAACTGCGGATGGCCCGATGTCGCTTCGCCTCGCCACGTTCAATATCGAGAACCTTCTGAGCCGGTTCGACTTTTCCGGCTTCCGCAACCAACTCAAGCAGGACCGGGTGCTGAGGCTTTTCGATGTGCGCAGCGAGGCGGAGTATCAGCGGCTGGAGGAGGCGCGCACGATCGCCCACACCGACGACACGCGACAGATGTCGGCGCTTGCCATCGCCGACTGCGATGCCGACATTCTCTGCCTGCAGGAGGCGGACAACATGGCGGCCTTGCAGGCCTTCGAATATGGCTACCTCTTCCGCATGGTCGGCAACGGATACCGGCAGAAGCATCTGATCGAGGGCAACGATTCGCGCGGCATCGACGTGGCGGTTCTGATGCGCGAGGAGACGCGCGACGGGCAGAAAATCGAATGCCTCGAGGTCAAGAGCCATGCGGCGCTGACCTATGAGGATGTCGGCCTCTTCAACGACGAACTGGCTTTGACCAACCGCCCGCGCGATCGCATCTTCAAGCGCGACTGCCTGGAAGTGGATCTGAGGATCGGCGGCCGGCCGCTGACGCTCTATGTGGTGCATTTCAAATCGATGGGACCGGCGCGCGACGGCCTCGACGGCCGACGGGCAACCATGGCCATTCGCGAAGCCGAGGCGAAGGCGGTGCGCCATATCATCGAAAGCCGCTTCGGCCGCGGCCATACGGCGGACAAGATGTTCGCCATTTGTGGGGACATGAATGATTATCAGGAGAAGGTCGTCATCCTCGGCGACCGCCGCAACGGCTACGAATTCGTGCCGAGCCAGGAAGAGGCGAGCGCCCTCGATATTCTCAGCCGTGACGGCTTCGTCGAGAATCCCATGTCGAGACGACCGGTGCTCGACCGCTGGACACTCTTCCACAGCCGCGGTCCGGAGGAACGGCACCTCTGCCAGCTCGACTATATCTGGCTGTCGCCGGCGCTTGCGCGGCGCAATGCCGGCCGTATTCCGGAGATCGTCCGCGCCGGCCAGCCTTTCCGGACGATCTTTCCCGCGGGGCAGGAGGTGGAGCGTTATCCGCGCACCGGCTGGGACCGGCCGAAGGCCTCCGACCATTGCCCGGTCGTCATGACGCTGGACATCTGACGATGACCCTTCTCGAGAGCAATCGGACCGGCTGGCCCCCGGAAGGTAAGGTTTTCCCGGTGTCGGAGATCGACATAGAGGTTTCCGCCGAACCGCACCCGTTCCACCTTGCCGAGTCGGAGCGCGCGCGGGAGAGCTGGCAGCGCGAGATCGCCGCCAATCCGCACCTGTTCGACGGCAGGATGGTACTGCAGCGGTCGATCCGCATCGCCGAAGGGCGCATCGCCGCACGGGCGCATATCGTTCCGTACTCGACCTTTCTCTGGTGGCGAAAGACGCGGGGACCGGGGGCCTACCACATCTTCGGCATGCCGATGCTGCTTTCCTCGGACGGTGCCCTGATCGCCATCCGCATGGGCGCCCACACGGCCAATGCCGGCCGAGTCTACAGCCCCGGCGGTTCACTGGAACCGGAAGACGTTGTCGATGGGCGTTGCGACGTCGCCGGCAATATTGCCCGAGAAGTGAAGGAGGAAACGGGCATTTCACTCTCCGAGGCCTCCGCCGAACCAGGCTGGCACGCCATTCACATGGCCGGCACGATCACCGTGTTTCGCGTTTTCCGGCTCCCCGCTACAGCGGACGAGGTCGTCGCGCGGGTGGCGGTGCATATCGCAGCCGATCCGGATCCCGAGGTCGACGAGGCGCTGGCGATCCGTGGGCCCGAACCGCATGCGCACAACTATCCGGAGTTTATCCCGCCGATCCTCGCTTGGCTCTTTGCTCGGCGAGAAATCAAGTAGCCTTGTCAATGCGCGCCCCGCGCGGCTTCTCTATCGAAGGGGGATTGTCGCACTCATGCTGTGTCACGCCGGGGGAGCCGGGAGCTTGACCGGAACCAGCCCCAAAATCGTCAAGAGAGTGAAGGCAGCACCGGCGACGAAGGTTGCCTGCGGCCCGGCGATGTCCCAGAGAGCGCCGGCGATGATGCTGGCAAGCAGCAGGGCGATGCCGGTCACCAAGTTGAACATGCCGAAGGCGGTGCCACGCAGTTCCGCCGGCGCCGCGTCGGCGATCAAGGTCGCCAGCAATCCTTGGGTGAGGCCCATATGCAGCCCCCAAAGCGCGACGCCAATGCCGAGCATTACGATACCCGTCGTGAAGGCGAGGACCAGGTCGGCCAAGACCAGGAGGACAAGGCCGAGCACGAGAAGGGGCAAGCGGTTCAGACGGTCGGAGAGCACGCCGGCAGGATAGGCCGAGAGCGCGTAGGCGAAGCTCATGATCACGAGGACGACCGGCGCCAGCGCCGGAGACAGGCCGATCGACTGGGCGCGCAGGATGAGGAAGGCCTCGCTGAAGCGGGCCAGCGTGAAGACCGCGGCGACGGCCACGACCCACCAATAGGCCGATCCGAGCCGACTGAGTTCATCACGGCGCAGCGGCATGCGCACCCGGCGCAATTCCTTCGCTCGCTCTGGCTCTTTAACCCAAACGACAAGGACGCCAACGGAAAGAAAGGCGGGAATCACCGCGAACCAGAACACGGCCTGAAAGTGATCCGCCGTCAGCCACATCAGGCCGATGGCGAGGAGGGGGCCGGTGAAGGCGCCGACCGTATCGAGCGACTGGCGCAGGCCGAAGCTGGCGCCGCGCAGGTGCGGTGGGGCGAGGTCGGCGACGAGCGCGTCGCGCGGCGCCCCGCGGATGCCTTTGCCGACGCGATCGATAAAACGCGCCCCCACCAGCCATTCCACGGAGGTGGCGAGCGGAAAGATCGGTTTGGTGAGCGCCGCCAGGCCATAGCCGAGAACGGCCAGGAACTTGCGCTTTCCCAGCCAATCGCTGAGTGCGCCTGAGAAAACCTTGGTGATCGAGGCCGTCGCCTCGGCTATGCCCTCGATAAGTCCGACCACGAGCGTCGATGTGCCGAGCACGGTGACCATGTAGAGGGGCAACAGCGCGTGGATCATCTCCGAGGAGATGTCCATGAACATCGAGACGAAGCCGAGGGCCCACACGCCGGCCGGAATAGTTCTGCGTGACATAACTTCGCTTGTCATGTTCCCGCCGCGTCCTTTCCTGCCAGCATCCGTGTATGCCGCTTCTGGCGTTCCCGTTCGGGAGGGCTTGCAGCAACGTCTCATTAACGGTTGTCGTGAACGGCAGAAAGGTCGTCCTCGCGACAAAGGGTGTTTAAATTTCCAGGTGCTATCGAGTTGATGATTTCCGATCGACGACGTGTCCGCAAAGCGGCCGCATCTCGCGTCGGAAAGTCATGGCCATCCGAGGAAATTTCGCCTTGCCGCGCGGACGAGGGCGTTGCAAGCTTCCTGCCAGTCCGGATCTCGGACTAAGGGCATCGGGTAACGTGCCGGCGACGGGGGGATGCATGGGACGACGCTACGCGATCTACGACGTTTTCACCGAGAAGCGTCTCGAGGGCAATCCGCTTGCGGTGGTGTTCGATGCCGAAGACCTGAGCGACGCGGCGATGCAGTCGATCGCCCAGGAATTCAATCTTTCGGAGACGGTGTTCATTCAGCGGCGGGGGAGCGCAACGCATGCGGTGCAGCTCAGGATCTACACGCCCTGGCACGAACTGCCCTTCGCCGGCCATCCGACCGTCGGCGCGGCCGTGGCAATAGCAGAGGCGCTCTACGGCGATACTGAGAAGCCGCTCGATCTCATGCAGATATTGGAACAGAAGGTCGGGCCGGTGCGGACGGCGGTGCGGCTGCGGCCCGGAGCCGCGACCTTCGCCGAGTTCGACCTGCCGCGCAAGCCGAGCCGGCTGGACGCGCGCTTCGACAAGCAGGCGATTGCCGATGCGCTGAGCCTCAAGGCGACGCAGATCGGCTTCGAGAACCATGTCATTTCCTTCTGGAGTGCCGGCGTTCCCTTCGTCATGGTGCCGTTGCACGATATCGCTGCCGTGGCGGCTGTGGAGTTCGACCCGCAGCGCTGGGAGCGACTAGCACCGCTGGCGGAAGGGCGGCTCGCCGCCGCCTATCTCTACTGCCGCGGCGGCATCAACCACATGGCCCGCTTCCACGCCCGCATGTTTGCCCCGGAGATGGGAATCGCCGAAGACCCGGCAACCGGCGCGGCCGTGGCGGCGCTATCCGGCGCGATTCACCTCTTCGACGAACTCGTCGACGGGCATCACGCCATCCTGGTGGAGCAAGGGGTCGAGATGGCGCGCCCTTCCTTCATCCACCTGCACCTCGACATTGCCGGCGGCAAGATTGCAACCGCCCGCATCGGCGGCCACGCGGTGAAGATGGCCGAGGGCGACCTGACGGTTTAGGCGGATTGGGGGCTTTTTGCGTCAGCAGGAAGCGGGAAGCGTTCCTGTCGCTTCGAGCAGGGACCGGCTCGCCTCGTTCAATGTCGCAGACAACCCGATTGCCGCTCTTCAATCGATGATGTGGTAGCCGCCGTCGACGTAGAGCACCTGACCCGTAATGAGCCGCGCGGCGTCGTGCGCAAGAAAGGCCGTCGCGACGCCGACGTCGTCGATGTCGACCAGTTCGCGCGTCGGCGATTTCACTTTCGTCTTCTCCAGAAGCGTATCGAACTCGGGAATGCCGGAGGCGGCACGGGTGGCAAGAGCGCCGGGAGAGATCGCGTGCACGCGAATGCCTTTGGGGCCGAGCTCAGCAGCAATGTACCGCACGGCGCTTTCGAGTGCGGCCTTGGCGACGCCCATGATGTTGTAGTACTCCACCACCACCTGCGACCCGTGATAGGTCATGGTGAAGAGTGTCCCGCCTCTCCTCATCAGCGGTTCGGCCAGATGCGCCATGCGGATGAAGGACCAGCAGGAGATCTCCATCGTCGTCAGGAAGCCGTCGCGGGGGACGTCGGTCACCCGCCCGCCGAGCGCATCCTTCGGCGAAAAGGCGATCGAGTGGACGAGGAAGTCGAGCTCTCCCCAGGTCTCCGCGATGCGCTCGAAGACAGCCTCGATCTGGCCGGCACGGCGACGTCCAGCGGCAGAAAGAGCGGCGCGTCGAGCTCGCGCGCCAGGGGCTCCACATGGGGCCTGGCTTTGTCGTTGAGATAGGTCACCGCGACTTCCGCCCCGAACGCATGGAATGCGCGCGCACAGCCCCAGGCAATCGAGCGGTCGTTGGCGATGCCGACGATGAGGCCCTTGCGGCCTTCGAGAAGCTTGGCCTTTACGGCGGGAATGGACATCTCGGCTTTCCTCCGAGATCAGGCGTTGGGGGCACTGATCAGCGCGAGCGTGTGGCGTGCGATCATCAGTTCCTCGTCGGTCGGAATGACATGAAGCGCGACGCGGCTCGCAGCAGTCGATATCAGCGCGGCGCCCCCCTCGTTTGCGGCTGGCTCGAGTTCGGCGCCAAGCCAGGCGAGGCGCTCGGCGATCCGTGCGCGGATCGGCGCCGAGTTCTCCCCGACACCCGCTGTGAAGACGAAAGCATCGACACCGCCGAGCGCCGCGGCGAGCATGCCGGCGCTGAGGCTGCAGCGGTGCACGAAATGGTCGATCGCGAAGGAGGCGCGCTTGTCGTCGCTCTCCAGAAGTTCGCGCATGTCGTTCGAAATGCCGGAAAGACCTTTTAGGCCGGCATCATGATAGAGGAGGTCAGACACGGCCTCGGCACTCATGCCCTTTTGCGAGATGAGGTAGAGCACGACGCCCGGGTCGAGTTGGCCTGGACGTGTTCCCATCGGCAATCCGTCGAGGGCAGTGAAGCCCATCGTACTCTCGACGCTGCGGCCGTCGCGTAGCGCGCACATCGAAGCGCCGCTGCCGAGATGCGCGACGATGACTTTGCCGCGCGCTGCGTCCGGCGCGATTTCGCGCATCCGCTCGGCGACGTATTCGTAGGAAAGGCCATGGAAGCCGTAACGCCGCACGCCCTGGTCGTAAAACGCCCGTGGCAACGCGTAACAATCGGCATGCTTCGGGTGCCCGCGGTGGAAGGCCGTATCGAAACAGGCGACCTGTGGCACGTCCGGGTTAATCTCCATGGCAAGCCGAATGGGCGCGAGATTGTTGGGCTGGTGCAGCGGCGCCAAATTCTGATAGCTGGCAAGGCGGTCGAGCACTGTCGCGTCGATCAGTACGGGCTGCGCGTAGTCGGGGCCGCCATGGACGACGCGATGGCCGATTGCGCAAAGTTCGACACCCTCAAGCGTCAGCAGCCATTCGCGTGCGGACGCGATGGCGGCCGGAAGGTCGCGAACGGCCTCCGCGGCGTAGTTCTGATCGATCAGGATTGCCCCATCGGCGCCTTTGGCATAGAGGCGCGGTCGCGAGCCGATGCCGCCGATCTGGCCGCGCACCTGCCGCGTCAGGCTCGCCCCGCCGACGCTGAAGACCTGGAACTTCAGGCTCGATGAACCGGCATTGACGACGAGGATCGCGTCCATGGCGCTAGACCGCCGCGACTTGTGCTGCACGCCGCCGGGCCGCGAAAAGCGCGGCGACGGCGCAGGAAGCGAGGCGGGTTCTGATCGAATCCGCCCGCGACGTCAGCACGATCGGCACGCGGGCGCCGAGGACGATGCCGGCTGCATCCGCATGGGAAAGGAAGGTCAGGTTCTTTGCCAGCATGTTGCCGGCCTCCAGATCCGGCACGACGATGATCTGGGCGTGGCCGGCAACCGGCGACCTGATGCCCTTGATGCGGGCCGCTTCGGGATCGATTGCGTTGTCGAAGGCGAGCGGCCCGTCGAGCAGGCCGCCGGTGATCTGGCCGCGCTCGGCCATCTTGCAGAGCGCCGCCGCTTCGATCGTCGATGGGATCTTCGCCGTGACCGTCTCCACCGCCGAAACGATCGCGACCCGCGGCTCGCCGAGGCCGATCGTCACCCAGAGATCGATCGCGTTCTGAACGATGTCGCGCTTGGCTTCGAGGTCCGGGAAGATATTGATCGCTGCGTCGGTGATGAACAGCGTCTCTGGATGACCGGGGACGTCCATGACGAAGACGTGACTGATCCGCCGATCGGTCCTGAGGCCGGTGGCGGCGGCGGCGACCTCATGCATCAGCTCGTCGGTATGCAGGCTGCCCTTCATCAGAAGTTCGCCCTTGCCCTCGCGAACGAGCGCAACCGACTTGGCAGCGGCGGCATGGCTGTGCGGCGCATCGACGATTTCCCAGCCGCCGATTTCGAGCCCATGCTCGGCCGCCACAGAACGGATCCTCACTTCCGGCCCCACGAGAACAGGTTTGATGAGCCCCGTTTCCGCCGCTTGAAGCGCACCGCGCAGCGAAGTCTCGTCGCAGGGATGAACGACAATCGTCAACGCCGACGTTTCGGCCTGTGCGGCTGCGATCAGGCGGTCGTACTTGGACGGCTCGGCCGTCAGTGCAGTGACCTCGGACACTTCGAAACCTCCAAATGGTCGATCAGGACGTCTTACGCTCGCGTGCGCTCTTGCGCGCCGCGAACGGCACCGTTTCGCTGCCGAGGCCAAAAAGCCTCTCGACGCGTTCCATACGCTCTGCGGCTGCCCCGGCAATGGCTCCGGATGCCTCCAGCACCTCACGCAGGACATCGAAGGCGGAGCGGCGTTCATCGAGGTCTTCCGGGAGCAATTTTGGGATCGCTGCGAGTGCCGCTTCCTCGTCGATCAGCAAGATGAAGTACTGCTTGCGCAACAGCGCCTTGAACTGCGGAAGCGTCAACTGGCTTGCCGTCGGGTGGGCGCGGCGCAACCGGCGGATTGCCTCGAAGCCGCGTTCGTCGGCGCCGCCGCGCGCTTTCCCGACGAACAGCAGGGCCCTGGCAAGGGCCTCGCGCAGCCCGCCCTCGGCGATCTCGGCTCTGAGCGAAGCGATCCGGGTTTTGACAAGTTCCTGGTGCAGAGGGCTCTTCGCCGGTCTGCGCGGGCGATCGGATGTGCTGTCGATGCCGAGCGCGGTCTGCAGGACCGGGGAGCCGTAGATGGCGCGGAAGGTCTCCTCCGAAAGTTGCTCTACCGTCCTTCGCCAAGCCTCAAGACCGCTGACGATCTGTTGCGACATGTTTTCCTGCAGGGCGAGGAACGGGTTCTCGGCGACTGCCGGCTTGCGGTTTTCGCGGGCATGCTCCGCGGCCGCCTGGATCCAGGCCATGAAGGGATTGCTCGACCCGAAGAGCTCGTATTGCAGGCGTAGCGGATGCGTGCGGCGCATCGCCTCGGCAAAGGTCGGCGTGACCATGGCTCGGACCGCGGGCTGCAGGAAGGTGCGGTAGAGGGCGAGATTGACCTCCGAGAGCTTCGCCGCCGCGGCAAAGCGATGTTCGTCTTCGATGTCATTTCCACCGAGGGCACGGATATCGTCCAGCGTTCGCGCTTCGCAACGCATCACCCATTCTCCGGCAACCAAGGCCCGGCCCTCGGCGACTTCGCTCGCCGGCTCAAGGACTGCCTCGTAGAGGCCGGGCGGCAGCACGTCGATCAGATCGATGTTGGACGCGAACTCGTCGTGTTCCTTCCGGGCGACCCCGGCCGAGACAAAGATGCCGAGGTGGCCGATCCTGTCGTGCACGGCGTAGACGATCGTCTGGCCGTAGGCACGGATCTCGTCGACGCTGTCGTAAAGATCGAGGATCCAATCGAGCGCCTGCTGTGGCGGCGTGATGTTGTCGCCTTTCGAGCAGAAGACGACGATCGGCGAGCGAATGTTGCGCAGGTCGATGGCGGTGCCGTCGGAGGTGCGAATTTCGCCCGCGGCGAGCTTGTTGCCGACGAAGAGTTCATCGACGATGAACTGCATCTCCTCGGCATTCAGCGTCACATGGCCGCCCCACCAACGCTCGAAGCCGAGGTAGCGCTCGGGCTCCGTGTCTATCTTCGAGTAGAGATTGTACTGCTTGCTCCAAAGGGTATTGGCGGGATTCTGGTTCTCGAAATTCTGGACCAGCCAGGCCCCGTCGAACAGGCCGCCGCCAAGATCGCCGGTGAGCGCCGTCAGCCAACTGCCGCCAAGCAGTCCGCCCGAATAGCGCATCGGATACTGCCCCCTGACGCCGGCCCAATAGGAAAGCGGCGTGCCGGCAATGATGATCGGACCGAAGAGCTCCGGGCGCAGGGATGCGAGGATCATCACCGCCCAGCCGGCCTGGCAGTTGCCGATCACGCAAGGCTTGCCGTCGGCGTCCGGATGCCGGGCCATGACCGCCTCGAGGAAAGCCGCTTCGGCGCGGGCGATGTCCTCGATCGTCTGGCCGGGGACAGGTACGGGGAGGAAGCCGATGAAATAGCAAGGGTGGCCGGCCCTCATCGCCACGCCGATCTCGCTGTCGGCCTTGAACCCGCCGATGCCGGGCCCGTGGCCGGCGCGCGGGTCGACGACGACGAACGGACGCTTCAGCGGGTCGAGGACGATGTCTTCGGGAATGCCTTCGGGCGGGATTATCCGGACGAGTGCGTAGTTGACCGGCCTATCAAGCGTCCGGCCGTCGAGGACAAGTTCCGCGTCGTAGCTCAGCACGTGCGGAGCGGTTTGCGCAGCATGTTCCTCGTACTGTTCACCACGCTGGCGCATGACATCGAGAAATAGGATGGAACGCTGCCAGGCATCGAGCGAATAGGCGAATGCGTCTGCAAAGGACGGGATGGTCGGCTGAGCCATTAGGTCTACTCCTCGGCTTGAACGGAGGGCGGTCCCAGTCTCTGATCGCACATACAGCAACGCTGCCTGTAGAGCATTGATCTCTGTCAAAATCCACGCGAACCGGATGCGGTTTCGTGGTCGCTGAGTGCGATAGGCGCACGGCAGCATTGCACCGTGGCATCCACTGGGCGACGCTGCCGGGAAACGTCTGGCAATACGCCAATATTGACGGCATCAGCTCGTTCAGAACGTCTCGATTCGCCGAGCAAGTGTTCATATTGATTGCGGTCAATGCCGGCCGGTTTTTTTTGGCTTATCGTTCGTTTGATCAATTCGGCGAGAGGCATTTTTCCGCAGAAACTCGTTTCATGCCGAATTCGTCGAACGGCGAGGATACGCCACCAGGCGGGGACTCTTGATGAGCCACGCTTGAGATCGGCGCTAGGCAGGCTGGAGGCAGAGTTAACTTAAGGGTTCGCTGATCAGAAGGGGGCCCTTACCGGAGTTTGATCGATATGCTTGTCAAGGATGTGATGACGACAAAGGTCGTCAAACTGTCGCCTGACAACAGCGTCAGACAGGCAGCCAAGCTGATGTTCGAGCATCACGTTAGCGGCATTCCCGTCGTCGACGACGAAGGGCACTTGCTCGGCGTCATCAGCGAAGGCGACCTGATCCGCCGGACGGAACTCTGCAGTGAAGCATCCGCCTTGATGGCGGACATGAGCCTTGCCCCCGATGACAGAGCCAACGACTTTGTGAGGCGGTGCTCGTGGAGAGTCGGCGACGTCATGACAGCCGATCCCGTGACCATCGACGAAGATGCGTCCCTTGCGCGTGTCGCAAGGCTCATGCAGGAACGCGGCATCAAGCGCATCCCCGTCATGCGGAATGGAGAAATGGTCGGCATCGTCAGCCGCGCCGACCTGCTGGAGGCGATTTTCGCGTCAAAGCAGGACGAAACAGCAGCCGGCGACGACGCCATTCGACGCAGCATCCTTGTTCGCCTCGGCGAGAACACCGGTCTGGAAGGATTGGATGTGACGGTCACGGTGACCGAGGGGATCGTGCACTTTTGGGGCAAGGTCGATCCGGCCGCTTGCAGGAAGGCCGCGCACGTCCTGGCTGAGAGCGTTCACGGCGTTCGGGGCGTGGTGGAGCATTTCCCAGATCCTTATACTCAATAGCTTGCCCGCCTGATCATACCGACCCCGCGAAGCGTCTCTGTACTCATGCGAGATGAAGGGGAAATGGAAATGGCACAGATGATGAAGGCGGCTGTCGTTCGGCAGTTCCGCACCCCGCTCACGATCGAGGACGTGGAGGTCCCAGCTCCTCGATCGGGGCAGATACTCGTGAAATATGAAGCAACCGGCGTGTGTCACACCGACCTGCACGCGGCGAACGGCGATTGGCCGGTAAAGCCAAGCCCGCCCTTCATTCCGGGGCATGAGGGTGTCGGCTTCGTCGCTGCTGCGGGCGCCGGCGTGAAAAGAGTAAAGGAGGGTGACCGGGTTGGCGTGCCCTGGCTCCACACCGCCTGCGGCTATTGCCCCTATTGCCGGACCGGTTGGGAAACCTTGTGCGCGTCGCAGTCGAACACCGGGTACTCGGTGAATGGCACATTCGCGGAATTCGGGCTGGCGGACCCCGACTTCGTCGGCAGCCTTCCGGATGGGTTGGAATTCGGAGCCGCTGCCCCCGTTCTCTGTGCGGGGGTGACCGTTTACAAGGGGCTGAAGGAAACGGAAGTCCGTCCGGGTGAATGGGTGGCCATTTCGGGTGTCGGCGGTCTGGGCCACATGGCGGTGCAATATGCCAAGGCGATGGGCATGCACGTCGTAGCCGCCGACATATTCGAGGACAAACTGGCCCTGGCGAGGCAACTCGGCGCCGACATCACGGTCAACGGCAAGGCAGCCGATGCCATTGAGCAGGTAGCAAAGGCCACCAACGGCGGCGTTCATGGAGCGCTCGTGACCGCGGTCTCGCCCGCCGCGATGGAACAGGCCTTCGGATTCATGCGCTCGAAGGGCACGATGGTCCTTGTCGGCCTTCCGCCCGGGATGGTTTCCCTGCCTGTGTTCGAAACAGTCCTGAAGCGCATAACCGTGCGCGGATCGATCGTCGGCACCCGCCAGGACCTGGAAGAATCGCTCCTCTTCGCGGCGGAGGGCAAGGTGACGCCGCATTACTCCTGGGAAAACCTGGAGAACATCAACGACATCTTCCATCGCATGGAAGCAGGCAAGATCGACGGCCGCATAGTCATGAGACTGCAATAGCCTTGCATGACGGATTTGGATGGGGAGGCTCAGATGGCTGAAACGGCAGTGATGAACGAAACAGCATCAGGCAAGTCACAGGCAGCGACCGCGCTGTCATCGGAGGAGCTTCGCCTGATGGACGCCTACTGGCGGGCTTCGAACTACCTCTCGGTCGGCCAGATCTACCTGCTCGACAACCCCCTGCTGCGAGAGCCGTTGAAACGCGAGCACGTAAAGCCACGTCTGCTCGGCCATTGGGGAACGTCGCCGGGCCTGAACATGCTCTACGTGCACCTCAACCGGATCATCAAGCGCGACGATCTCAACATGATCTACGTCATCGGTCCGGGGCACGGTGGGCCGTCGCTGGTGGCGCATGCCTATCTGGAGGGGACATACAGCGAATTTTATCCGGACATCGGCCAAACCACCGAGGGAATGCAGCGGCTCTTCAAGCAGTTCAGCTTTCCCGGCGGCATTCCCAGCCATGTCGCCCCGGAGACCCCCGGCAGCATTCACGAGGGCGGCGAGCTCGGATATGCGCTGAGCCACGCCTATGGCGCGGCATTCGACAACCCCGACCTGATCGTCGCTTGTGTCGTTGGCGATGGCGAGGCCGAGACAGGACCTCTCGCGACCGGTTGGCAAGGCAACAAGTTCCTGAACCCGGCGCGCGACGGCTGTGTGCTGCCGATCCTGCACTTGAACGGATACAAGATCGCCAATCCGTGTTTTCTCGCCCGGATACCTCATGATGAATTGCGGAAATTCTTCGAGGGCATGGGTTACAAGCCCTATTTCGTCGAAGGCCATGAGCCGGGTAACGTTCACCAGCAATTGGCCGGCGTGCTCGATACAGCCGTCGCCGACATTCGCGAAATCTGGGACGGCGCCCGCACCAGCGGCAATCTGAAACGCCCGGCATGGCCGATGATCGTCTTTCGCACGCCGAAAGGCTGGACCTGCCCCTCAGAGATCGATGGCAAGAAGTGTGAGGACTATTGGCGATCGCACCAGGTGCCGATGGGCGAGATGGACAAGCCGGAGCATATCCTCGTCCTCGAGCAATGGATGAAAAGCTACCGTCCGGAGGAGCTTTTCAATGACGAGGGGCGGCTGAAGCCGGAACTGGTCGCGCTGGCACCGAGCGGACGTCGTCGAATGAGCGACAACCCCCACGCCAATGGCGGGCTGCTGCTGCGCGACCTCAAGATGCCGGCATTCCGGGACTATGCCGTGGATGTTCCGCGCCCCGGAGCAACGACGGTGGAAGCCGCGCGCCTCATGGGCAAGTTCTTGCGGGACGTGATGAAGCTCAACATGGACAGCCGGAACTTCCGCCTGTTCAGCCCGGACGAAAACAACTCCAATCGATGGCAGGACGTGCTCGAGGTCACCGATCGTTGCTACATGGCCGAGATCCTTCCGGAGGACGACCACCTGTCGCCGGATGGCCGCATCATGGAGGTCCTGAGCGAGCACCAGTGCCAGGGCTGGCTGGAAGGCTATCTGCTAACGGGCCGCCATGGGTTCTTCTCCTGCTATGAAGCCTTCATCCACATCATAGATTCGATGTTCAATCAGCACGCCAAATGGCTGAAGGTGTGCAACGAGATCCCGTGGCGCAGGCCGGTCGCCTCCCTGAACTATTTCCTCAGTTCCCATGTCTGGCGGCAGGATCACAACGGGTTCAGCCATCAGGATCCCGGGTTCATCGACCACGTCGTCAACAAGAAGGCCGACGTCATTCGCGTCTACCTGCCGCCGGACGCCAATACGCTTCTTTCCGTGACCGACCATTGCCTGCGCAGCCGCAACTACATCAACGTCGTCGTTGCCGGCAAGCAGCCCGCTCCGCAATGGCTGACCATGGAGCAAGCCGTGCGGCATTGCAGCATGGGCCTCAGCATATGGGACTGGGCGAGCAACGACAGAGACGGCGAACCCGATGTCGTCATGGCCTGTTGCGGCGACGTCCCGACGCTTGAGACCTTGGCTGCGGTCCAGTTGCTGCGCGAGCACCTGCCGGAGGTGAAGGTGCGGGTCATCAATGTCGTCAACCTGATGAAGCTGCAGCCGGCGGAGGAGCACCCGCACGGGCTGTCTGACCGGGATTTCGATGGCCTTTTCACCAGGGACAAGCCGATCATCTTCGCCTTCCACGGCTATCCGTGGCTCATCCACCGGCTGACCTATCGCCGGACGAACCATGGAAATCTTCACGTGCGCGGCTACAAGGAAGAGGGCACGACGACGACGCCGTTCGATATGGTTGTCCTCAACGAGCTCGATCGCTTCCATCTCGTCAGCGACGTCATCGATCGGCTGCCGCAGCTCGGTGCACGCGCTGCCTATTTCAAGCAAGCCATTCAGGCAAAGCTGATCGAGCACCGGGAATATATCGAGAAGTATGGCGACGACATGCCGTCCATCAGCGGATGGCAATGGGGCGTCAAGGGCATGGAGCAAGTGCGGGGAGCGACATCCACGGAAGGCGACAATGCCTAGCTGCGACAGGAGCTCTGCCCGCATCGATTGAGGGATCGGTCTGATGGCCCAGTCGGTTGACAGGAAAGAAGACGTCGCTGCGGCGCATCCGGTGGGGTCGCGCCCCGACACGGCCTTGCTTTCGAACGGCCGATACAGCCTGCTCCTTACGGAGTCCGGTGCCGGATTTGCATCCTGGTGCGGCCACGATGTCACCCGTTGGCGGGAGGATGGCACGCGAGATTGCTGGGGCCAGTTCTGCTACATCCGTGATCTTGAGGACGGGAAGGTGTGGACAATCGGCCGGCAGCCGATCTGTCGGGCGGATGCCATTTACGAGCGCAGCTTTCGCGGCGACCGCGCGGAGTTTCGCTGTTCGGCCGGGGACATCGACATTTGGTGGGAGGTCTGCGTCGCAACGGATTGCGATGCCGAGGTGCGTCTGCTCCGGCTGTTCAACAGGGGCACGACGGCGAAAGAACTTGACCTGACGAGCTGTGCTGAAGTCTGCCTGAATGGCCGACGCGCCGACAGTGCGCATCCGGCCTTTGCCAAGCTCTTCGTCGAAACGTGGTTCGACGAACAAACTTCCGCATTGTTCGCCCGGCGCCGACCACGCAGCGCATCGGAGAAGCCGATCTGGGCGGTGCACGTTTCCGCAGCGAGCGCGGATGACCAGCCTGCGGTCGAGTACGAGACGGACCGCCGCAGGTTTCTTGGCCGCGGACGGACGCCATCGAACCCCAGCGCACTCGGACGTGGAAAGAGCCTGTCAGCCACGACGGGTCCCGTGCTCGACCCAATCTTCAGCCTACGCAGGAGAGTTCTTCTGAAACCCTCTGAAACGCAGCGTATCGCCTTCGCGACGGGCGCGGCTGACAGCGAGGCGGCGGTTGCAGCCATCGCAAAGCGGTTTGCAGACGTCAATGCCGCTGGCCGGGCGCTGTCAGATGCGTTTGAAACCTATGCCACGGAACTCGCGTCCTCTAAGCTCTCCCCGGAAAAGGTGGACGTCTGCAATCAACTCGCAGGAAGCCTGGCATTCTTTGATTCCGATCTTCGAGATAGCGGCGCTCTGAGACAAGAGCCGCTGAGCACTGGGAACCTGTGGTCGGTGGGGATATCCGGCGATCTCCCTATAATGCTGCTGCGCATCGACAAGACGGATGCAAACGCGCTCGTCGAGGAGGTTATCGACGCTCACGCCTTCATCACCAACCGTGGGCTTTCCTTCGACCTGGTCCTGCTCGACGAGAGCGGCGCGATCGAGGCGATGCAGTTGAGCGACAAGGCGAAGGGCCAAATGGAGAGGGCGCCTGGCGGCCCCGGAGGCGTTCACGTCCTGTCCGCGTCCGCTATTTCGAGTGCCGCAGCGGATGCCATCGCCGCCGCGGCGCGCGTCCTCCTTTGTTGCAGACGAGGATCGCTTGCCGATCAGCTCGAGCCGAAGTCGACGGCCAAGCTCTCCGCTTCGAAGCACACCGAGACGAACTTCCGTGACGCTCCCGTAAGACAAAGCGGCGCAGCCCGGACCGACTTGCATTTTTGGAACGGTCGCGGGGGATTCACCCGGGATGGGAGCGAATATGTGATCGCCACGGGCGACGGGGCAGAGACGCCGACGCCCTGGTGCAACGTCATAGCCAATCACGCATGTGGCTGCATGACCAGCGAAAGCGGCCTTGGCTACAGCTGGGCGGGCAACAGCCAATTGAACAGGCTCACGCCCTGGTCGAACGATCCGGTGTCGGATCCCCCGAGTGAGATCATCTACCTGCGCGATGAGCGAACCGGAGAGCTCTGGACGCCGACGCACTTGCCTCTTGGGCATACTTCGACGAGCACTGTTAGACATGGGCAGGGTTACAGCCTCTACGAGAGCGCCGACAGGCTGCTGCACCAGGAAATGACGGTCCATGTCCCGGTGTCGGAACCGATCAAGATCGTCCGCCTCGCCATACGCAACGAGGGAGCGGAAACGCGCACGCTTACTGCCACCTATTTCATCGAATGGGTTCTCGGTACGCTGCGTGAGAACGCTTCCGGTCGGGTGGAATGTGAGTTCGACACCCATACCGGTGCCGTTATTGCGCGGAACGTCTGGGAAAGCGATTTCTCCGGAAAACTGGCATTCGTTGCCTCGAGCGCGCCGCTGCGGTCGTTTACCTGCGACCGGCGTGAGTTTCTCGGCAGGAACGGCTCCGCATTTCTGCCGGCGGGACTGGAGGGTCCCAATCTCAGCGGCAGCGTCGGATCCCCCATCGACCCCTGCGCTGCGCTGATGGTCGAGGCGTCGGTTCCACCCGGCGAAAGCGTCGAACTGGTTTTCGTGCTCGGGCAAGCAGATAGCCTCGATGATGTCCGCCGGCTGGTTCGCGAATATGCCGCGCCAGAGAGTGCCCGAAACTCTCTGGCGATCGTCACTCGCCAATGGGACCGGCTGCTGAGCTCCGTTACGGTTCGAACGCCCGACACCGCCTTTGACCTCATGATGAACCGCTGGCTGATTTATCAGGTGTTGTGTTGCCGCGTCTGGGCTCGAACGGGCTTCTATCAGTCAGGCGGCGCATACGGATTTCGCGATCAACTCCAGGATGTGGCGCCCTGGTGCATTGCGCGCCCCATGAAGCGCGCGCCCACATCCTTCGAGCCGCTGCGCGTCAGTTCACCGAGGGGGACGTTCAACACTGGTGGCATCCTCCGTCGGGCGTCGGGGTGCGGACGCGCATGACCGATGACCTCTATTTCCTGCCCTACGTCGTCCAGCACTACGTATCGGTCACAGGGGACCACGGGCTTCTGGGCGAGCGGGTTCCTTTCATCACCTCGCCGCTGCTAGCCGACGATCAGGAGGAGAGCTTCGGCGTTCCGCAGGTGAGCGAGGAAAGCGGGACCATATATGAGCACTGCTGCCGCGCGCTGGATTGGGGTTTCCGGCTCGGCAGCCATGGGCTTCCGCTTATGGGAACGGGCGACTGGAACGACGGCATGAACAAGGTGGGCGCCGAAGGCAAGGGCGAGAGCGTCTGGAACGCCTGGTTCTTCCTGACTGTGCTCAACTCTTTTGACGCCATCGCGTCGGCAATGGGAGACGAAGAACGCGCCGCGTGGTGCCGCGAGTCCGCCGAGGCGTTGCGCACTGCCCTGGAGGCCGAGGCCTGGGACGGCGACTGGTATCGGCGTGCCTATTTCGACGACGGTACTCCCCTTGGCTCACACCTGAATGACGAGTGCCAGATCGACGCCATCCCTCAGGCATGGGCGGTGATCTCCGGTGCCGCTGATGCCGAGCGGGCTTCCAGGGCAATGCGGGCAGTCTGGGAGCAGCTCGTTCGTTCCGACGACAAGCTGATCCAGCTTTTCGATCCGCCCTTCGACAAGGGGGCGCTGCAGCCGGGTTACATAAGAGGCTATGTGCCGGGAATTCGAGAAAATGGCGGGCAATATACCCATGCGGCCGCCTGGGTTGTGTGGGCGACTGCATTGCTGGGGGATGGAGATCGGGCGTTTGAACTCTGGAGCCTGCTCAATCCCATCAACCATGCCCTTTCTCCCGAGGAAACCGAGCATTACATGGTCGAACCCTATGTGGTCAGCGCCGACGTCTATGGTGCGTTTCCGCATACGGGCCGCGGGGGCTGGACCTGGTATACGGGATCGGCCGGCTGGCTCTACCGCGTCGGCCTTGAAGCTATTCTCGGCATCCGCCGGGAGGGAGCTCGTCTTTTCGTCGAGCCGTGCATTCCGGCGCGATGGCCCGGGTACGAGGTGGACCTTCGGTATGGGGCAGCCACCTATCGGATACGGGTCAACCGCGAAGCCGAAGCTGGCGGAAGGCCGCGCCCGCTGACCCTTGACGGCAAGGACCTCGCTGAACGGTATGTTCCGCTCGTGGACGACGGACGAAACCATGACGTCCACCTGGTGGTCGGCTAGCCATGTCGCAATTGCTTTCGACCGATCCCGACCTGAACCGGATGCCGACCGATCAGGATCTCGCTCGGCTGCAGTTCACGACGCTCCTCTACTATCTGCACTGCACCAACCCGGACAACGGGCTCGTTCGTGACAAGACGCAGGCCGAGGCTCCGGCAAGCATTGCCGCGATCGGCATGGCCCTTGCCACAATCCCCGTGCTCGTGGAGCGGAGGATTATCATCCGCAAGTTCGCCTCGAAGATAGCGCGCCGAAGGCTTAGATGTCTCCTGGAGTGCGCCCAGGGACCTGATCCCGACGCGTCCGGCTACAAAGGCTTCTTCTATCATTTCCTTGATATCGAAACCGGCAGACGTGTGTGGGAGTGCGAACTGTCCACGATCGATTCAGCCTTCCTGTTCGCAGGTGCACTGACAGTCGCCGCCTATTTTGACGGAGACGCGGATGAAGAAATCGAAATTCGCCGCCTGGCAAACGCGCTCTACGAACGCGCCGACTGGAACTGGGCCTGCGATCACGGCCTGACGCTGACCCACGGCTGGAGGCCGGAGGACGGGTTCATTCCCTATCGGTGGCGCGGCTACGACGAGGGCTTGCTCCTCTACATCCTTGGCCTCGGTTCACCCGCTCATCCGCTGCCGCCGGAATCCTATGCCGCCTACACCGAGAGCTACGAGTGGCGGAACCTTTATGGCCGGGACCTGCTCTATTCGGGACCGCTGTTCACCCACCAGCTCTCGCACATGTGGATCGACTTCCGCGGCATCCGCGACGAATTCATGCGGGAGCACAACAGCGACTATTTCCAGAACAGCCGGCATGCGACCTTTGTCCAGCAGGAATACGCCATCCGCAATCCCCTGAACTTTGTCGGCTATGGCGAGCACTGCTGGGGGTTCACGGCCAGCGACGGGCCTGGCTGGACCAAGAGAAACATCGACGGCGTCGACAGGGAGTTCTTCGACTACATCGCCCGCGGCGCGCCATACGGACCGGACGACGGGACCGTATCCCCGTGGGCAGTCGTCGCTTCGCTGCCATTTGCGCCAGAGATCGTCATCCCGACCGTTTGGAACTGTGCGCGCATGAATCTCGGCATGACGCGGCTTTACGGATTCAAACCCTCGTTCAACCAGACCTATGCGGTGGAAGACAGCGAAACCGGGTGGTGGGTCAGCCCCTATCATTTCGGCATCGATCAAGGTCCCGTCGTTCTGATGATCGAAAACTACAGAACCGGATTGCTGTGGAACATCATGCGTCGCTGCGAGCCGCTGGTCGTGGGACTGAGGCGAGCCGGGTTCTCGGGCGGCTGGCTATGAGGTCGATGCAACTCAATGGGCGGAAAGGAATGGCCATGAACAAGGGCTTGCTCTTCGATCAGCATGAAGGGATTTCCAGAAGAGATCTCCTCGTGATGGCGGGAACTGCCGCCGCTACGCTCGCGAGCTATCGCCCTAGCGCCAGAGCGGCGCTTGGCGAAGGTGCTTTTGCAATTGAGGAGGTCAAGCAGGGCGAGGACGTCTTTGGCTATATCGGCAGGATTAAAGGCGGGTTTGACCAGACGGCTTACCAGCAGGTGATAGGCGCCGCGAATGCCTTCAAGGAAGGAGATGAGGCTATTGAAGTGGGGGCCGAAGATGAGACGACGCGACGGAATGCGCGCGCCCTTCTGGCAAACACGAAAATCAATGACCTCCACCAGCGCCCGCTGTTTGAGGATGATCTGCATAAATTGATCTGGCAGACGACGGACCGGGCCCAGTACGAAAAGGTCAAGGACTGGACCATGGGACAACTCAAGGAATTTCTTCTGGCCGAACCAGAGGAGAACATCAAAGGCATCATGAATGGCCTGACCAGCGACACGATCGGCTTTGTCCCGAAACTGATGAGCAACGAGGAACTGGTCTCGCTCAGCCAGAAGATCTTCAACGTAATGCCTGGCACCAGGATGGGAGCCAAAGGGTACATGGGCGCCCGGATCCAGCCCAATTCTCCGACAGACCACCCCGATGACATCGTCTGGCAGGTTTTCGATGCCTTCTCCTATGCAACCGGGGACATCGTCATCGGTACCAACCCGGTGGACAGCACGGTCGCGAGCGTCGTCGCCGTTCAACGCGCGCTCAAGGATATCGTCGATACGTTCGGGCTTGGCGAAGTGATCCCTTGGTGCGTGCTCGCACATATCGATGTCCAGGCCGAAGTCAGCGACAGTTTCCCGGGAACAGTCTCCACGATGTTCCAAAGCCTTGCTGGGACGGATGACTGCAACAAGATTTTCGACATCACGAATGAGAAAATCCTGAAATATGCGCGCGCAAAGGAGGGAGAAAGATACGGCCTCTACTTCGAAACCGGGCAGGGCTCGGAATTTACCAATGGCGCAGCAAACGGCGTCGACATGATGGTGCTCGAGTCGCGAAAATACGGCTTCAGCAGAGCGGTCGGCCTCGAACTCGCAAAGGTACAGCCGAGCGGCGCATGGCTGCATGTCAACGATGTTGCCGGTTTCATTGGACCGGAGGTCTTCAAGAGCCGCGAACAACTGGTGAGATGCTGCCTCGAAGACATGGTCATGGGCAAGCTCCATGGGCTTACTATCGGTCTGGATATCTGTACGACCCTGCACATGACGGTCAGCCTCGAAGACCTGGATTGGTGCCAGGACCAGATCATGCCGGCCAATCCCGCCTACCTGATTGCGCTGCCCACCAAGAACGACCCGATGCTGAGCTATCTCACCACGTCGTTCCAGGATCACGTCCGGATCAGGGAAAGATTTGGCTTCAAGGTCAACGATGCGATGTGGGACTTCTACAAACGGATCGGGATCGTTGGCGAAGACAACAGCTACACAGCGAATTATGGAGATCCCCTCTGGGTGTATTACCAGTATCGCCTCGCCAAAGGGGATGGGCGTTCCAAGGATGCTATTTACGTCGAGGGCGGCCGGAAGATGCGGGAAGTTGAAGCAAGAGGTGTCGACCTGGCCACGGGGCACGGGGAGAAAATCTGGGACCTCAATCCAACGCTCGCGGCCAAGGTGAAGGCCCTCTACGACGACGCCAAGCAGTCTCTATGGGCCGAGCTCACGCCGGAATTTATCGCCGCCGTACCCGACGTCGTGCCCGTCCGCACCCTGTCCAAGGACCGCAACGATTACATTGCCCACCCGAACACAGGTGAAACGCTCGGTCCCGAAGCAGTCGCGGAGATCGAAAGAATAAGAGATGCGTGGGGAGACGGCATGCCCAGGGGCCAGATCGTCATCTCGGACGGTCTGAACGCCAAAGCCATCATGGACGAAGGACATCTCGCGCCTTACCTCGAGGAAATGCGCCGGTTGCTCGCCGAGGCGGGTGTCACGATGGGCGACAAGAACATCATGGTCACCAGCGGAAGGGTGCGGGCCGGCTACCGGATTGGTGAAGTGCTTTTCGAAAATGCGGATCCCAACAGCTTCAGGGGGATTCTTCACATCATCGGTGAGCGGCCCGGAACCATGCACCACGCCTACTCGGTCTACATCACCGTCGCCAAGGGCAAGCAATGGTCCGAGAAGAAGATCGACCATGACATGACGAAGCTGGTGAGCAATGTCGCAGACACGGCCTTGGCACCAAAAGAAGCCGCCAGGGAAACCCTGACCATTATCCGTGAGATCGTCGGCAAGGACGTGAATGGCAGCCGTCGTTATGGGTAATGCCAAATCGCGCTAACGTCGATGCGAAAGCCAGCTCGGCGGCAAGGCGTTCGTCGATACGCATTCGGCGTGCCAGAGATGCAGATTTCGGGCCTCGCCAAATGCGAGCGATAGCCAGGAATATTCCGGCTATGATTTCTGTAAAGCTCTGGTTTCTTAGAAGTTTTTGGTGGGTGATCACGGGCTCGAACCGTGGACCCGCTGATTAAGAGTCAGCTGCTCTACCAACTGAGCTAATCACCCGTCCAAGACCGCGTCGCAGCGATCTGGTGGGGCGTATAATGGCGTTGGCCCGGCTTGTCCAGCACCCTCTGCAAAATTCTTGGCAAAAAATTCTTCGCCCTTCGGGACCAACGGCCCCGCAAGCGCGCTCCGCGAATTTTTCGGTGGTCGGCGTCAATGCTCCAGTTGGCGGTGCTCTCCCGCTGAAGCGGACGGTACGCTCCAAAAAAACGCCGACATTTTTGACTAGAACACGCGCCGGCTGGGGAGGCTGCACGGCGAATCGAATGGAGAATTATGCGCGGCTATCTACTTTTGACCGAGGCGAGAAGCGGCTCCAACTGGCTCGGCTCACTCATCAATGGTTCGGGGAACATGGGGCGGTCGAGCGAATGGCTGTCGCCGAAAATCCATCGTCTGGATGCCGGTTCATTGTCGTGGGAGGTGTTCTTCGACCAAATTATTAGAAAGAGTTCCAGCGATAATGGAAATTTCGGGCTGAAGATCTTCCCCAATCATCTTTTCGTCACGCGTGAAAAATACGGCATGGACTTCATTCAATATTGCCTGTCCGTGCATGACGTGGCGCTCATCTTCTTGCGGCGCAAGGATACGCTGCGCCAAGCAATCTCCTATGCCCGGGCAAGACAAACGCGCAGTTTCGCTGCTCATATCGAAAGCAAGGCCGAGCCCCAATACGATTTCGAAGAAATCGCGAAATGCTTCTTCTATATCCGCGACAGCAATAGCTTCTGGCAGAGCTATCTCGAACTCACGGGCGCGAAATTCACCGAGTTCGTCTATGAGGAGCTTGTCGCGGACCCAACTCCGTTCGTCACTTGCGTTGCGGAACATCTGAGAGTGCCTCCTCCGATTGAGCTTCAAACATCGATGGCGGTTCAGCGTGACGACCTGACCGACGAATGGGTAGCCCGGTTCAACAAGGACCGCAGATCTGCACACCTGCTGGACGCCTATGATCGCCGCGAACACATCCCCGGCAAGATCAAGAACTTCTTCAAGCTGGCGACGCGGAGTCTCGAGCCGCGCTATCCTTTCGCGTTTTGACGGGAGAGGTTCGCAATCTGGAAGCGGCGAGCGGGCAGGGTGCCGCTACGCTCCTATTCCCGTGGAGTTGAATTATCGACGCGATGCCGATAAACGCTCGCATCGTGGCAGCCGACTGGAGCGCATGGTGGGCGATCTTCATTATCCTTTTCGTCTTTCCGGCACCGGGCGGAGCCAAAGGAGCCTTCTGGACCGGTTGCTGACCCGTTACGAGACCCACAAGCTGACGGCTCGGGTGCGCAAGAGAAAACGGGCGATCGAGATCGTCTGCCTTCGGGAAGGTGGTCATCGGCCCCTCGCGAAGAATGATATTCCGCTCGTTTTCAATACGCACAACGACATAAAGCTGATGCCGTCCTTCCTGGCGCATTACAGGAAGCTTGGCGTTTCGCGCTTCATCTGTGTCGATGACGTTTCATCGGACGGGACACGCGAATACCTGCTTTCTCAAGCCGATGTCGATGTGTGGCGGTCACCCCTGCGTTACCGCGACGCTCGACGCGGCCGCGAGTGGCGCGAAGCCCTGTTCGATCGCTACGGCGGCGATCGTTGGTATCTCAATGTCGATTCCGATGAATTCCTGATCTATCAGGATTGTGAGCATCAACGTCTCGACAGGCTCATACAGGTTCTCGAACGGCGGGGCGAAAAGCGCCTCGCTGCTCCCATGATCGACATGTATCCGATCGAACCGCTGGGCTCGGCCACGTTTGGCACCGATGACCAGCGCATGCCGTGGGAAATCGCCGATCATTTCGATGGCGACGGATATGAAATCGGCTACACCAAGCGGGCGATAAGCATCACGGGCGGCCCGCGCAAACGCAAGTTCGCGCATATATTGGAGCTCATCAAATACCCGCTGATCTTCTGGGACAGGAATTGCAGCCTTAGCGTCAGCATCCACCAGCCGCTGCCGTGCGAGCGAAACTTCCTGGAGATTTGCGGGGTGCTGCTGCATTTCAAGTTCTTTTCCGACTACCGAGAGAAGATCGAGCAGGCGGTCAGCGACGGACAATATTTCGATGGGGCTGCGATCTACCGCAAGATGCTGGATGACCTGGAGAAAGCCGGCGAATTCGATTTTGCGCATGAGCATTCCGTCCGGTTCTCCGGGTCAAGGCAGCTGCTTGAACTCGGTTTCATAGCGCCTATCCCATTTGAGCGAGACGCAGCGCGGGAAGCAGCGCGGCAGATGAGGTAACGCTACAGCGCTGGGCGCTTTAGCGTTGCACCCGCGACCGCCTATAATTCGCACGAAGCTCTTAAACTCCCGCACCGCAAGCTCTATATGCCCCTTGCGTGGCCGCCTCGCGGTCGGGATTTGTAACGGGAAGCAGAAGAATGCAGCGTATTCTGTCGATAATGGCGGTTGCCCTTGTGGTCATGGTGACGGCGGTGGACTTCGCCGAGGCACGGCGGGCGGGCGGCGGCTTTGGCTCACGCGGTAGCCGGACGTTCTCGACCGCGCCGGTGACGCGCACGGCGCCCACTCCGGCCGCGCCGATCGAGCGGACTATGACGCCGCGGCAGAATGCGCCGGCCGCGACCAGCCCGACAACCCAGAATCCAGCGGCAAACCGTCCCGGCTTCTTCAGCGGTTTCGGAGGATCGATGCTCGGCGGTCTGCTCATGGGCGGACTGTTCGGCATGCTGCTCGGGCACGGGTTTGGCGGCGGCATAGGTTTCCTCGGAATGCTGCTGCAGCTTGGCCTGATCGTCCTCGTCGTGTCCTTCGCGATGCGGCTCTTTGGCCGCGGGCAGAGGCCGGCCTATTCGGCACCCTCGGCTTCAGCGTCCTCCTCACAGTCCCCTGCATCCGCTGCGGCGCCCGGATCCTTCCGCATTCCGCGGATCGGGGAGGGGCTCGGCGGGCTTGGCGCGAGCGCCGCCGCGGCTTCCGCAACGGCGTCTGCGGCCCCCACGAACGGGAAGACGGATGAGATCGGAATCGCCCAGAACGACCTCGACCGGTTCGAAGCCATGCTAAAGGAGTTGCAGGCGGCCTATGCTGCGGAAGACTACGCAGCCTTGCGCCGGCTAACGACGCCCGAAGCCATGTCCTATCTCGCCGAAGAGCTTAGCGAAAACGCGACGAAGGGCCTCAAGAACGACGTACGCGACGTTCATCTTGTCCAGGGCGATGTCGCCGAGGCTTGGCGCGAAGGCAGCAGCGACTATGCGACCGTCGCCATGCGCTACGAGAGCATCGACGTGATGCGCGACCGGGCGACCGGTCGCGTCGTCAGCGGCGATGCCGAACGCCCGACCGAAGCCGTGGAACTGTGGACCTTCCTGCGCAAGCCGGCTGGCGACTGGCAGATTTCCGCGATTCAGGCGGTCGAGGAATAGGCAAGGGCCAGGCAGACGCTGGCGGTCGTGTCCGCATTTTCTTTAGCAAGAATGGCGGCGTTCGGGATATCCGGAGCAGCGGCGGACTTTCGTCGGGGCGTGTTCGGTAATAAAATAGCATTCCTCTCAAGGAGCGGACTATATGGTCTTGTGGGCGGGGACATCGGCCGAGCATGCGATGACTTCACGCGAGGCCGTCAAACAGCGCGGCCTCATTGCATGCCTTGTCGCTTTTGCGGTGTCGGGCTTTGCCAGCGGTGCGGCGGCTGCGGATTGCAAGAGCCTGCCGGGACCGGGGGTGGACTGGCGGCAATGCAACAAGCGGCAGCTGATGCTCGGTGGCAGCAACCTCCAAGGCAGCAATCTGGTCGATACGGATTTTGCCGCCACGGATCTGAACGGCGCCGATCTTACGGCGGCGAATCTGGAAAAGGCCACATTGGTGCGTGCCTCGCTTGCCGGCGCCAGGGCCGATAAGGCGAATTTCTCCAGAGTGGAGGCCTATCGCGGTGACTTCTCCGGCATTTCTGCCGAGGGTGCGCTGTTCGTCAGTTCCGAGCTGCAGCGTGCCGATTTCACCGGCGCAAAGCTGAAGGGGGCCGACTTCGAGAAAGCTGAACTTGGCCGTGCAAACTTCGACAAGGCCGTTCTGACCGGCACGCGCTTCTCCGTTGCGAATCTCTCGCGGGCCAATTTGAGCGGAGCTCTTTTCGAGGGGCCGATCGATTTCGACCGCGCCTTCATGTTCCTGACGAGGATCGAGGGACTGGACCTGGCGGCCGCGAAGGGGCTTAGCCAGGAGCAGGTCGATCTCGCTTGCGGTGACGCCGCAACGAAGCTGCCCACTGGCCTGACTGCCCCCGCCAAATGGCCGTGCCCTCCCGATGACGACTGATGATGTTTGGTCAATCAGGCGACTGAGAAGACGCGAGCCGCGGAAGAATTCAGTTGATGCGTTTGCCGAAGGAACGCTCGGGGAACAGGCAAAACATCGGCTTGCAGCGAAGCGCGATCGCCGATCTCGCGCGTGAGGCCAGCCACCGCCGCACGGCGTCCTCGGCAGTTTCGTCGCTCGCCACCTCGATCGATCGGCCCATGAGGTCGAGGCGGCGGCCGGAATAGCCGGCATCCGCGGGATGCCTGCCGAAACGCGACGGACCGAGGTCGCTGCACCAGCGTCTTCGGTGCGGAAATGGCTTTGCGGGCCCGGCCTCGAAGAATGCCCAGACGTCGAAGTCCTTGATGCCGTTCGCGCCGTCGAGGTAGTGGAGCGCGCTTCCCTGTGCGAGAGCCAGCAGGATCAGACGGTGGCGGTGGAGGCCGGCGACCGCTGCACGATCAAAAATAGCGCAAAGTTCCCGCATGGCGGCCGAGGCGAGCATGCTCAGATCGGCCGAGGTCAGCGGTTCGTAGGACCTTTCGGTGACGTCTCCAATCACGTCTGCTCCTGCCGGTTCCCTGGACATCGCGCAACTATATCTGAATTCCTATTCCACGAGTGCGTTGGGCACGAGCCTCAGGCCACCGTTGGCTGACGGACGGCTTCCCTTTAGACCCTCCGCGGATATGTCGCCTGGAACGACCGCGGTCACCTCATATCCCAACGCCGTGGCGACCTTCTTCAGCATTTCGCGCGCCCGGAACTCGTGGCGGGCGGCAGATTCCTCTTCCGTGACGAAATAGGCGGCGCTCACGGCTTCGATGAGGTTCAAGGCAGCGAGATTGACGACGGCATATGTCTCGGCGTGCATTACAACGAGCCCCCGAATTGCTGGCGATGATTGTGTGTTCCGTGTGATTTCTGCGGTTGATCGTCTCGCCCAGCTGAAAACTGATCCTCGAGATTTCTTTCGAAGTAAGCCTCGTCGGCGATCTCTGCCGCAGGGACGGCCTCGCGCTGAAAAACGTGGCCGTCGGCGCCAAGGTGCCAGGTCAGCGAGGCGAGGCTTGAATAGGTGCAGGAGAGAAATGTCTTTAACGCCCTCTGATTTTCCGCGTCGCTCGAGCGCAGCAGATCGGCGGAGAAGAGTTCTTCCACATGGTCGTGGAGATTGGATCTTATTACGGGAATGGACATCCGGCGCTCCTGTTGTCTCAGCCGGCAGGAACCCCGCCGCCGCCGAGATGTTGTGTCGAAGACAGCATTCCGCACAACACGACTGATGTCAACATTATGCATGTTGTTTTTTGTGTTGCAGCGCGGGCGGTTGTGACAGCCTGGGCAGGATTGGACGTCCGCTTCTTGCGATATGCTGGCGTTCAGTGACGCAGGCAGGCAACGAACTTCAGGCGTTTCCGGCGAGGGCGATGTAGTGGACAGAGTGCACTGTGTGAGCCTCAAAGCGCAGTTCTTTTTGCGGGTTGAACTGCTCGAGCACCAGCTCGGAACTATTGTGCCGGACGAATTTCTTCACATAGGCGAGCAGGGCGCCGCCCTCTTCCAGGCGGATCTGGGCGATCACATAGTCGCCCTTCCTGACGCGGCGCTCGGGGTCGACGAAGCAAACTTCGCCGTCTTCGTAACGGGGAGACATGGAATCGCCGGATACCGAGACAGCATAGGCTCCTGAGATGTCTGAAAGAATAGGCGGCGCCATGACTTCGTACAACATGGTACCGTTCATCAGAAACTCACCATCTACACCGCCGACGGCTTGCCCGAAGACAGGGATTTTCTTGCCCTGTCCGACCACCTTCGCGCCCACCTCGGCGTTCGGTGGGTCGATCACTCGTGTCGAGGGGATAGAGATCGGGTCCCCGGCCTTGCCACGCATGAGCCAATAGGGATCGACGTTGAACTTGCGGGCGTAAATCTCGGCCTCGGCAAGCTCGAACTCATTCTGACCGTTCTCATGGGCGCGATAGGTCGAGGCGACGATGCCAAGGGCGTTCGCCGCATCGGAGGCGAAGCGGTAGCCCGCCCTGATGCGCGCCTGCCGTAGTCGTTCAGCTTTTTCATTCATGACATGGGGCATAACAACATGTATAACATAAATCATGTTGACATTGCAACATTCGTGGTGTCATTGATGGTTAGGTCAGACAATGGAGACGCCTATGAACAGCCCATATCCGATCTCCACAGGGGAGGACGCGATTATCCAGCGTGCCATCGAGTAACGTGGGAATCGGGCCCGGAGCGACCGACCTTCGGGCTGCAGCATTTGCCTCCTGCGGATGGCTTCGACGCGGACCTCTTTCTTGAGAAGTCGAGGATGGAACGGGCAGGGCGTCGAGCGGCGCTTGGGACGTTAGAGGAGGAAACATGACGAACTCGCAACTCGCAAGGCAACACCGGCATTATCTCGCGGTGCGCGAGCGACTGGCCGGCTCTACCGCAGCGCCAAGCCGATCGGCGGCAATAGCCGAACTCGAAATGCAGGTGGTCGAACTCGCCACCGAAAGTGCAGCAAAAACACGCCGGATCGCTGCGCTCGAGGAGGATTTGGCCGATGCGGAAGCGCGACTGCTCGCGCAGGCTCAAATGCTGCTTTCCGGCAGGCTTGCGGATGACAGCGACGGCGAAGCGAATGACGAGCAATCCTCGATCGAAGAGATCGTTGCCGCCGTCCTTGCGGATTTCCCAGGGGTGACATGGGCGGACATTATCAGCGTGCGGCGCGATCGCCGGCTGGTGAAGCCACGGCACGCCTGCATGCGGGCGGTATATGAGAAGCGCAAGGATTTGTCGCTGCCGCGGATCGGCCGCATCTTTCATCGCGACCACACGACGGTGCTTGCGGCAGTGAAAGGCGCGGCTCCCTAATCCACCTCACTTGGCACAATTTCGATCTACGACCCGTGGCCGAGGCTGACACGCTGTCGGTCCGCGCCGAGGCCGTCCTCAAGGACGGAAATCGACTGCCATTTTTCTCGTTCCGATATCGAAAGGATAAAACATGATGAGCAAGGCTCAGAAGCTCCGTGCCAAGCGAAAAGCGCAACTTGGACGTCCGCGCAAAGCAAACGCCGAGCGCTTCGCCTGCGGCAAGATCAAGCCCGGTTGGTCCAAGCGGGAGAGCGAGAAGGAGGCGATGGCGGTGGCGCTTGCGGCGCGCAAGCGCATGCACGGGCTCGAAACAAGCAGCAGCTTTGCCGGCTACACGCTGGGACGCCTGTTCCTCGACGGGCGGATCACCGAGGCGCAAAGGGAAGCGGGAGATGACTATGCGAAGGGGATGGCGCGATACTATCACCTGACCGGTATCCCCTTTCCAAGCGTCCGCGCCCAAGCGATCGACCGGGTGCGGGGACATGCCCCCGAAACGAACGAGGAGCGCCATCGTCAGATCAAGCGGGCGTCCGATAAAGTGATGCGGCTCGAAGGCGTGTTGCTCGGATGCGACGAGGGGCGACAGGTCAAGACGACCGTCTTCAACGTGTGCGTGATGGACTATGAAGGCTTGCGGATGATGCCGGAGGCGCAATTGCTGTGGCTGAAGCGTGGCTTGAACGCCCTTGTCTCCGAAAAGGGCTTGCGCGACTACGGCGAGAGAGTATCCATTTAACTAATGATAGGAAAATAAACCTACTGATGGATTTCGAGAATCGGCCGGCCGGAAACTGAGCTGTAACCAGTCCGGCCAGGCCAGGCTGGTCGAGACCGATCAACACTTCGTGATCGGTCTCTAGGTGCTGGCACAAAAACAGAATTCGGCCATTCTCTCTTTCGAAGGGATTAATATCCTACGAAAGGTGTAGGCAATGAAAAGGCTAGCAATCATTGCCCTGTCGCTGGCGACGGCGATGAGCAGCGTTCCTCCTCCCGCAGAGGCGTTTCCAACAATGCCCACGATAAGGGCTGAGACCGCCGATGTTCAGCGGGTGCAGTTTTCCTACGAACGGGGCGAACAGTTCAAAGGGCGGGGATGCCGATATCCGTGTTTTCGCGGGCGCGATTATCGGCGCGGGCACTACAGCAACCGCCACTATCGGAACGGATACCGTCGCCATCACTATCGCCATTACGATGACGACGATGACGATATAGGCGCGCTGTTCGGCGGTCTGGCGGCCGGCGCACTGATCGGCGGGCTGCTCGCGCAGCCGCGATACTATGCTCCTGCGCCACGATATTACGCCGGCGGCAATGGCCATACCCAATGGTGCTATGCACGCTATCGGTCCTATCGGGCATACGACAATACGTTCCAGCCCTACTACGGTCCGCGGCGACAGTGTGTTTCACCTTATATGTAAGGTGAGACCTGCTTAGCCCGAACTCCATGATCGCCGCCCGTCTCGTGAATTTCGAGGCGGGCTGGCTTCGGTTCTATGTTTTCCGGCCCCTAAAGGCACGCCAGGAAATGAGGGGAAGGGCGGCTGACAATCTGCTAATATCGAAGCCCGATCAAGGCTGCGCCTGGGGCGATCTCCGGCGTAGGGGCATTTCTGCGAGACTGACGGCTAGGCCTGTGAAAACATCATCAATCATCTCCCTGGCGATGTTGAGTGCGCTGGCAGTTGCTGCCCCGGTGGAGGGGCAAACATGCATCGGCATTTGCGGGGGACCTTCCAAGCATGAACTCTTTGTGGAGCGGCAATACAGGGACTTTGTCCTGCCCCGCTACCCAAGCTATGGCATGCGCTATCAAGGGCAAAGACCGGATATCAGCATCGGGCCGGGGGCGACGGTCGGCGGGCCTTTGCCCGGGGCCGCCGGGACGCGGATGCGCCCCCGCCGCGAAATCCGCCTCGACTTGAACGCCCATCTGCGCTGGTGCCTCGAGCGCTATGCCTCATACCGCTTCGACGACAACAGCTATCAGCCCTTCCGTGGCCGTCGCCGCCAGTGCAATTCGCCCTACGACTGACACGCGAAGCGAGCCGAAAAGGCGCTCGTCAGCCGCGCCTCTCAAGCAATTTCATTGCGGCCTGCGCCGCCGCTTGCGCCTGAAGCTCGCTGCCAAATTGGCCCTGGGCAGGGTAGGTCACCCCGCGATAGGTGAGCACGAAGGCCCAGCGGCCGTTCATGCGCTTTTCGACCCGGATCGTCGCAGCGGGTTTCTTGTCAGAATTCAAGGCGGACTCCCTCGCTTCCACTGCATGTTTTCTTCAATCGGAGCCGTGAAGGAAACATGCAGTATTTCCAATTGCTACAAGCGACTTTGCTCGTCCGAAAGGACGCGCGGCGCTTTAGTGCCGGCAGGTTGCGAGTACCTTGCGCATCCTTCTCAGAAACGCAAGAGCGCTGGAGGACGAGGAAACCGTGGAGTCGTTACTCTACCGCTGTGGCAGGGCCGAAGCGCTCCATGACGAACGAGGTCTGGATGGTGGGCGCATGCAGACGGCTGGTTTTTTCGAGCTTCAGGGTGACCTCCTGGACCGGCGGCGTGCGCTGCCAGGCAGTCGAGAGAAACAACGCAGCGCCGGCGATAAATCCGATGGCGACATAGATCCAATGGTTGCGCATGTGGACAACTCCTTCTCCCGCGAGGCAATGCGTTGAGGGCCTTTCTGGTTCCCGGCGCGACCGGGACGCGGGCAAAATGTTTAGCTTCTAAAAATAACCGCGGTTGGCACCGCGTCTTGGCAGTCAGTTTAAATAGCGCCGTCAGCTTCCGTGGGGGTGCTGACGGCATTCAAATGATAGTATGGCTCGCCCGGAGAGGGCATCAGTCCAGCGTCCGCAAATCGGTGCGATGCCGGGGTATTCGTTAGCGTCATGCGGTTTGAAGCATTCCTCAAGAGACCTAGGCCCAAGCCCTTTTGCATCAACCCTTCGAGGATTGAAACAGAGCCCAATGTATTATGCAAGCAGATTGTAATATACGCCTGTATAACAGCATTGGCTGAGGATAATCGGCGAGCATCACCCCGGAGAAGGCAGGGAAAAGGCGCACGCCGCGCTTCATGACTTGGCGGTGCAGGCTGCTCGCACAATTCTGTGGCTAACCGGAAAATCGAACCGAAAGCCGCGGCGCGCGGCTTGCGCGTTCAGGGTTCTCGGAGTATTCCTTAAGTCAAGGATAGGAATTTTGTCCTCCTCCTGCAGCAACAGCAGTTGATGCCGGCACTTCGACCCGGGATAGGTTGTCAGTCCAGCACTGCGTAGTTTTCTACTAATCAAAGCTTACGGCGGCCAGCGCGTGTCTAGACGCCGCGGTGCCGTATGCGGCCGGCGATGCGTCTTCGCGTCGATCCGAATCCGCATGGCGGTTCGGAAGTATTACGGTGCGTGGCTCGCTCGATGCCTGCTCTTCCAGAGAGCGGCACGCGAGCTGGCGGCATCGCCGGCCGCGATGTCGACGCCAGCGTTTTGGCGCCGCGAAAGGGATGACGAAGACGAGCGGGGTCGCAATGGTGGGTCATGAAACGCAGCCGGCTACAGAAACGGCCGACGATCTGGCGGTCGCGGAGGGACTTGCTTCGAAACAGGCTGCTGGTGGACGTGGCCGACTTGGCGGTGCATTCCTGGATGCTGTTCAGGCGGACTTCGCTGCGCACGGCGCTGGTGTGATCGCTCGCATTCGGGAGGAGAAGCCGGAGACTTACTTGAAGCTCGTTGCTGCGGTCACGCCGAAGGATTTGAGTGCAAGCACGAACGCCATGGACGAGCTTTCGAACGAACAGCTAATCGAACGGATTCGCGCGCTGGACACGGTGATACGGCCGTTGCTCGAAAAGAAGGCGCGCGCCCGGCGAAAGCCGACCTCCAAGCCCTGATCGCCAGTGCGTGAGAGGCAGCGACTAGGCGCCGCTGGGTGCGGCGCCATTATCCGTCGTGGAGCACTGATCAGCGTGCTGGAGATGCCGCAACCGCGACAGGCTCGTTGCTCGAAAAGATGATCACGGCGAACAGGAGAACTCCGGCAAAGGCGATGAGCGACGAGACGGCGACAATCGGCTCCATCGCGCTATTGCCGGAGAGCAACAGATAGAGCGACGGGATCAAGACGGCCACGCCGAATGTGTAGACGGCGTATTGAATCGTCGCCAGACGTCTTGCCGCCTTCTGCGGATTGAGCGCGTGATAGCCGCCGAAGATCGCCATCGTGACCCAGCCGAGCAGGTTGGCATGCGCGTGGGCGCCAGTGGCGGCGTGATTCCCCGAAATCGACATATGGAGCCCGATCGAGATGCCCAAGATCAAGAAGACGATGGCGGTTCTGAAATAAAGATTTGCAATAGGTGGCATTTGGATTCCTCCCCCGTGTAGCCAAGAGAACATTAGCACGCTCTCAAAATGCTGAGAATGAGCCCATAGGAGCGCCTTTTCAGCTTCTCGGCTGTTCCCGACGGTACAATTCGGACGATCCGATGTCGTTGGGCGCGTTCGATGCTCACCGCCGCGCCGCGCTCTCATGAAGGTGCGGGCTTTCCCGTACGGAACTAACAGAGACCCTTCGGCATTCCGTAAGCGTGAAACACTGGTTGCAGCGCGCCGTCCTCTTTCAGGACGCGACAAAATCGCTGCAGTAACTTGGAATGCTGCATGAAATTTTCGCCAAAATCGCGAAACGTGCAGCGGAGGATCGCGATATGCTTGGAACCGTCCTTCTTATTATTCTGGTACTGCTCCTGATCGGTGCCATTCCGGCCTGGCCCTATTCGGCCAACTGGGGGTATGGCCCTTCCGGGCTGCTCGGAGTGGTGGTCGTCATACTCCTGATCCTGTTGCTGATGGGCAGGATATGATGTGCGGCGGGTCCGATCAGGACCCGCCGGCTTTCACCAAGCCGCGCCGTCGATAAGGCGGTGCGGGATATCTTCCCAGACCGAGCGATCGAACATCCGCAGGTTCACGCCCATCTTCGTCGCGCTGCGACCGATCGGCGACCAGTGGGTGATGCAGCCGCAGATGCTGCAATGGAACATGGTAAGCGTCTTGTCGCCCTGGACATAGCCGACGAGGCGCTTCTCCTCATCGCTGACCGTAACGTCGCTCGGGGCGTAATAGCCCCAGAGCCCGCCAACCCTGCTGCAGAGCGAACAATTGCAATCACCGAGCGTTTCAGGGCGGACCGGCACGGTGATGCGAACCGACCTGCAATGGCAATGGCCTTCGATCATTTTCGAGTCTCCCCATCGGCGCCCCGTGAGCGGGCAGTCGTCGATTGAGGCATTATCGACCTTATCCGACCGCAGTCCAGCGGTGCCACCTCGGCCGACATTCCTCTGCTGACGAACGACACGCGCGCGGACCTCTATCCAGACAGGGCATCGCCACGGATGACACCCTCCAGCACATCCGCCGCGGGCGCGCCCGAGATTTCGGCGATGCTGAAAGAGCAGGCCATGCTCATGGCGGAGCTCGACCGGCGTCGAAGGACCGATATTCTGGCGCGGTACCGGCCGTACTCCAAGCAGAGGGACTTTCATTCGGCCGGAGCCAGCTATCGCGAGCGGCTGTTCATGGCGGGCAACCAGCTCGGCAAGACGCTGGCGGGAGCGGCCGAAGCGGCGATGCATCTGACGGGGCGTTACCCGGACTGGTGGCAGGGGAGGCGCTTCGAGAAGCCGATCGTCATGCTCGCCGGCTCGGAATCCTACGAGCTGACGCGCGACGGCGTGCAGCGGCTGCTCGTCGGGCCGCCGTTGACCGAGGAGGACTGGGGCACGGGCTTCATTCCGAAGGCGGCGATCCATGCGACAACCCGGCGCTCCGGCGCGTCCGGGGCACTCGACAGCGTAACGGTGCGGCATGTCTCCGGCGGCGTCTCGACGCTGCTTTTCAAGGCCTATGAGCAGGGGCGCGGCAAGTGGCAGGCGAACACGGTGGACTATGTCTGGTTCGACGAGGAGCCGCCGGAGGACGTCTATTTCGAGGGCATCACCCGCACCAATGCAACGCGCGGCTCGGTTGCCGTGACCTTCACGCCGCTCAAGGGCCTGAGCGGCGTCGTGGCGCGATATCTCATGGAAAAGTCGCCGGATCGCCAAGTGATCACCATGACGATCGATGAGGCCGAGCACTATACGGCCGAAGAACGCCAAAGGATCATCGACAGCTACCCTGCCCATGAGCGCGAAGCGCGCACCAAGGGGGTACCGGCTCTCGGCTCCGGCCGCATCTTTCCCGTGACGGAGGAGGCGATCCGCGTCGAGCCCTTCGATGTGCCGAAACATTGGGTGCAGATCGGCGGCATCGACTTCGGCTGGGACCACCCCTTCGCCGCCGCCGGCTGTGCCTGGGACCGCGACGCCGACGTCTTCTATGTGACCAAACTCTATCGCGAGCGGGAGGCGACGCCGATCATCCATGCGGCGGCGCTGAAGCCCTGGGGAGCCTGGCTGCCTTTCGCCTGGCCGCATGACGGGCTGCAGCACGACAAGGGCAGCGGCGAGCAGCTTGCCGCCCAATATCGCGCACAGGGACTGGCGCTGCTTTCCGAGCGGGCGACCTTCGACGACGGCACCAACGGTGTCGAGGCCGGGCTTTCCGACATGCTGCAAAGGATGCAGACCGGGCGCTGGAAGGTGTTTTCCACCTGTACGGAATGGTTCGAGGAATTCCGTCTCTACCACCGAAAGAATGGCAGGATTGTCAAGGAGCGCGACGACCTGATCTCCGCCTCGCGCTACGCGCTGATGATGAAGCGCTATGCGAGAGCGAACAACGGCAACGCAAACTGGAATTTCACCGCCCGAAAGGTTCTCTGATGGCCGCGATGACCGATGAACGCCTGTGCGCCCTTGTGAGCGAGCTCGTCAAGGACTGCGAAAACTATCGCGATGAGCTTGCGATCGATCGCATCAAGGCGATGGAATATTACGACGGCACGATGAAGGACGTGCCGGCCGATGCCAACCGCTCGAAAGTCGTCTCTCGCGACGTGCGCGCGGCGATCAAGAAGGTGCTGCCGTCGCTGATCCGCACCATTCTCGGCAACGACAAGGTGGTGGAATACGTCCCGGTCAATGAGGGCGACGAGGCGGCGGCAGAACAGGCGACCGACTACATCAACTATGTCGTCTTTCCCGAAAGCAATGGTTACGACGCCGTGCAGGACGCGGCGCATGATGCGCTGAAGCTCCGGAACGGCGTGATCCGCTGGTGGTATGAGAAGGAGGCCACGGTTCAGGTCTCGACCCATACGGGGCTCGACGAGGCGGCGCTGATCCAGCTTGTCGGCGACGACGCGGTGGAGGTGCTGGAGCAATCGAAAACGGTCGAAGTGCTGGAAACGCTACAGGGTCCGGTCGAGCAGCCGCTCTACAATGTGAAGATCCGCCGCCGGAGCGAGCAGGGCACGCCGCGGCTGGCCGGGGTGCCTTTGGAAGAATTCCTGATCCATCCGGATGCGATTTCGATCGAGGACAGCCCGATCACCGGCATTGCCACGCGCATGCGCCGCACGGACCTGATTGCGATGGGACACGACCGGGATCTCATCGAGAGCCTGCCGGCTTCGACCGGCGACGGCGGCTGCGACGACGAGGAATTCACCCGCCGGCGCGGTGCCTTCGAGGCCAAGGATGCGGTGCCGAAGGCGCTCGAGGAGGTGGACTATTACGAGCTCTACGTGAAGGTGGATGCCGACGACGACGGCATCGCGGAGCTTCGCCGCATCGTGCTCGCCGGCGGCACGGGCGAGGACAACCTCATCTCCAATGACGAGTGGGACGAGGTGCCCTTCGCCGACCTGATCGTCGAGCGGCGCCCGCATCAGCGCGAGGGCGGCTCGGTGACCGACGACTTGGCGGAAATCCAGCGGGTGAAGACCGTGCTGATGCGCCAGACGCTCGACAATCTCTACTGGCAGAACAACCAGCAGCCGATCGTCCAGGAGGGCGCGATCGCCAATCCGGAAAGCGTGCTCAATCCGAAATTCGGCCAGCCGATCCGCGTCAGCCAGGGCATCGATGCGCGCGCCGCACTCGGCTACACCATGGTGCCATTCGTCGCGAAGGAATCCTTCGCGATGCTCTCCTATCTCGACCAGGAGGCGACCGACCGCACCGGCATTTCGGACGCTTCGAGCGGGCTGGCGCCGGACGCGCTCACGAACATGACGGCGCGGGCGACGGCGCTGATCGAGCAGGCGGGGATCGGCCAGACGGAGCTGATGGTGCGCACCTTCGCGCACGGGCTGAGGCGCGTCTTCAAGGGCCTGCTTCGGCTCGTCATCAAGCACCAGGACCGGCCGCGCATGGTGAGGCTGCGCGGCCAATGGGTGAGCTTCGACCCCCGCCACTGGAACGCCGGGATGGACGCGACGGTGAATGCCGGGCTCGGCGCCGGGACCCGCGAGCGCGACATGATGATGGTGCAGATGGTCCAGCAGCTTCAGGAAAAACTGCTGATGACACTCGGGCCGGACAACCCCTATGTCTCGCCGGACAACCTTTATAACGGCATCGCCAAATCGGTGGAGGCCGCGGGGCTGAAATCGCCCGACCTCTATTTTTCGAAGCCCTCGCCGGAGGAGATCCAGCGGCGGATGCAGGCGAGCGCCAACCAGCCGAACCCGGAAATGCAGAAGCTTGAGATGCGGGCACACGTGGACGCCGAGAAGGCGCGGCTTTCAGCCGAAAACAACCGGCGGAAGCTGGAGATCGAGCGCGAGCTGACGCTTGCCGAACTCCAGCAGAACGGCGCCCTGAAGCGCTACCAGATCGACGCCGAGCTGAACCTAAAGCGCCAGCAGAGCCTGGCGGAGGCAGTGAGCGGCGAGCCGGTAACGTCGGTCCATATCGGAGGACGAACAGGATGAAAGTTGGGGGGTTGAAACCCGCTACGCCTCAGAATATGCCTACTGCATGAAAAATGTTCGCTACCTTTGCTTGTTCTTTGCAACGCTCCCTTTCATCCTTGCATCTTGCAGCGAATCGACTGTGCCCGCACGTGCAGCGGTCAAGGCCCAAGCGCTGGCAACCAAAACGGCGGGCAAGCCGAGTCCCCGACAATGCTCGACACCGGCCCAAGTCTGCCCCTATGGCACCGGTTCCGCCGGTGAGCCATGCTCCTGTTGGGCAACCGACGGCACGCCGGATGTAGGCGTTACGACGCTAGGCGCGAAGGTTTCCCCCGAGACGCGTGACTAAAAGCTGATCGGAGGCACCTTTCGTCGGGGTGCCCGCTCGTCTTTGGGAAAATCGACGACGGCTCTTTTTGGCTCGCATCCTCGCGCAGCCGAGGGTGTCTGCACCACTCCTTTCCGAGCAACTGGTAGAGAATCAACATACTGCCGTGTGCCTGCTCGGTTGGTCCGTCGGGCTGCTCGCAAGAAAGAGCACTGGATATGAAGGCAGAAGAAAAAAAGGCGGCTGCGCGAGCGCTTCTCGACAATCCGCTGTTCGAGCGCTTGATGGAGGAGTTGGAGGCGGCGGCCATCAACGGCTGCATCAACGCGAATCTCACGGACCACGAAGCGCGCGCCGCCTTCGCGGCAGAAGCTCGGGCAGTCCGCAACTTCCGCGCAAGGCTGAAGTTCTTCGCGGAGCAAGCCAAATCCGAAGGCATGAACGCCCCGGTGTGAAGGTGTGCACCGCGCGGCAGGCCTGCCTTCCTGAAGCGCCTCATTGTCAAACTGATTCATGAAATCGGGGCGGCATCTGAAATCTCCCCAAATTTCTCGGTGCGGGAGTGCGCGAAAGCGGCACCTCCGCTCCGAATCTCTCTCAAGAGGTCTTTCCATGATGAACGATAGTGCCAACCCGCCTTCCGGCGGGAGCAAAGCCGTTGTCGACTCGCATGAGCTCCCAAGTATCGACAACCTCGACTTCTGGGAGCCGCACAAGGCGAACCCGCACGACGAGGAAGAGCGGCACGGCGAGGGGGCCGTAGACGACGAGCGAGACGAGGCCCACGTCGAAGGCGAAGAGCCAACCCTTCCTGATGAGGAGGAGGCAACGAATGAAGCCGAGAACATGATCGTCACGCTCAAGGGCGGGGAAGAGGTTCCGCTCAAGGAATTGAAGCTCGGCTACATGCGGGACCGCGACTATCGCCATAAGACTCAGGATCTCGCCAAGCGGGGGCGGGCCTTGGAAAGCATGAGCAGCAGGGTCGCCGCAACTGCCAGTGCCGTTGCGGAACTGGTTGCGGCCCAAATCCCCTTGGAGCCGCCGGAGGAACTGCGGGTCCACAATCCGGATGCCTATCAGCGACAGTGGGCGCTACACCAGGCCGGGCGGGAACAGCTTGCGCGGGTGATGGCCCTGGGCGAAGAACCGGCGGACGTTGCGGCGGAGCTTCAGGCCGCGGCGAGCGAGGAGAGGCTGAAGGCAGAAAATGCCAAACTCCTCGAGGCTTTCCCGCAGACCGGGCATGACGAGGGTCGGCAGGCCTTCTTCGCCGAAGCCTTCGAGGCGGCGAAGGACCTCGGCTTTTCCGACGAGGAGGTGCGCGAGGTCGTCGATCATCGGCTGTTCAAGCTCGCGCATTACGCTCGCCTCGGCCTGCTTGCGGAACGGTCGCGGGCAAAGGCCTTGCAGAAGGTGGCCGCGGCGCCTACCGCCGCGCCGCGCATGAAAGCAAAGAACCAGGCGCAGCGGCAGCAGCGCGAAAGCCGCGAGGCAATGCAGCGACTTGCAAGAACGGGATCGATCCGCGACGCGATGGCGATCGATTTCGAGTAATTCGACAAGCGTTGGCCGAGCGGCAAGCGTTCACGAAGCGCTGCTCAGCGATCGCTCGCATGCACCTTCATTCGACACAGTGACCGCCTTCCATGTGCCTGTCCGGGCGCGTGGCGACGGATCACGTCACCACATAAGGACCATCAAATGGCAGTTCTCACCAATACCTTTCAGACAACGCAGGCCGTCGGCAACCGCGAGGAGCTTTCCGACGTGGTGTCGCGGATCACTCCAGAAGATACCCCCATCTATTCACTGATCGAAAAGGGCAAGTGCACGACCTATCACCCGGAATGGGAGACGGACGAACTTGCCGCGCCCGGCGCAAATATCCGTGAAGAAGGCGAGGAATACGCCTTCGGCGCGATCACTCCGCCGATGCGGCTTGGTAACTACACCCAGATCATGCGCAAGGACTGGATTATCTCCGCGACGCAGGAGGTGACGGCTGAGGCTGGTAACGTGCAGAAGCGGAAATACCAGAAGCTAAAGAAGGGCGTCGAAATTCGCAAGGACGTGGAGTTCGCGATCGTCGATACTAACGCAACGGTCGCCGGCAGTACCCGTGAATTCGGGTCGCTCAGCACTTGGACAATTAGCAACGTCTCTCGCGGTGCCGGTGGCGCAAATGGCGGCTTTAACGTTGGCACCGGTCTGACTGTGGCGCCGACCGAAGGGACGCAGCGTCCCTTTACCAAGGCCATCCTCGATGCTGTGATGCAGCAGGGCTATCAGAACGGCGCCAATTTCCGTCACGTCTCCGTCTCTCCGTATGTGAAATCCGTCTTCGTCACCTTCATGTCCGACAGCAACGTAGCGCCTTTCCGCTATGCGGTGTCGCAAAGCGGTGAGCGCAACACCATTGTCGCGACGGCGGACTATTACGAAGGCCCGTTCGGCACGGTGATGATCCACCCGAACCGGGTCCAGGCGGTGAACGGCGGGGTCGCCCGCGACGCCTTCTTCATCGACACCGACATGCTCTCCTTCCTGTGGCTGCGCCAGATCCAGGAGGATCGCGACGTTGCCAAAACTGGCGATGCGGACAAGGGCGTCATCATCGGCGAGGGCACGCTGAAGGTGCACAACGAGAGGGGCCTGGGCGTTGCCGCTGACCTCTTCGGACTGAGTTCCGCCAGCTAGTTCCAGGTTCCCAATTTCGACGCAAGCGCACCAACTGCGCGTCGGTCCCTGTCTCGGGAGAAATGAATGACAGACACAAAGACCACCACGGTACCCGTTAAACTTCTCTATGATACCTGGGCGATTGACGAGGAACGGATTCCAGCCGGCACCGTACTCGACTTGCCGGTCAAGGCGGCGAAAATCCTGATCGCCCAGGGCAAAGCCGAACGCAACGATCCTCTTCCAGGTGAAGAGGGATGATTGTACGCGACGGCGACTGGAAACTCTTCGACTATGATTTTCACACCGGCCGCTCCGTCTGGGTGATGGACGATGGCGACAGGACCCATTGGCGGACGGATTACCCGGTCGAAAACCTCGTCCGCCAGAACCAGTTCACGCGTCATGCGACCGCCGGCAACGCCTTCGGCGAGTGGACCAAGGTCGCCTCGATGCCGCTGAACCTGGCGCATTCCGAAAACCTCGTCCGGGCGCATTCCGAAGGCGACGACCGCTATGTGAAGCGGTGGCTCAACAACGGCGACAACCGCGCCTGGCGCAGTTTCGAGGGACATCTATGACCATATTCGATTATGCGTCGCTCCTCGTCGACGCCGGCGACTACTCCGGCCGCGATGACGTCGCGCATCTTTTCCCGCGCTTCCTCGCGCTTGCCGAGCTCAAGCTCAACCGCGTGATGCGCGTTGCCGACATGGAGAAGACGGTGGCGGTGCCGCTGACGGAAGGCGAAGGCAGCCTGCCGGCGGATTTCCTGGAGGCGCGGCAGGTGCTTGCCGCCAGCGGCCGGGCGCTTCGGGCGCTGCCGCTGCAGGAACTCAGCAATCACGTGACCTCCGACGGTGCTCCGATCGGCTACGCGATCGTCGGCAGCGCCATCAAGGTGCGGCCGAAGCGCGGCGAGAACATCCACCTGACCTATTACGCGAAAATCCCGCCGCTGACGGCCGGTGCGCCAGGGAGCTGGCTGATCGAAAGGGCGCCGGACGTCTATCTCTACGCGCTCGTCGAGGAGATAGACATCTGGGAGCGGGACGCAGCCAAGGCGGGTGCGGCCGAGGCGCTGAAGCGACAGGCGATGGCCGGGCTCGGGCTTGCCGACGAGCGGCTGCGCTTCGGTAATGCTGCAATCTCCATCGGAGGGCTGACGCCATGACGCTTCTGACCGTGATCAACGAGGTCGCGGACATCGTTTCGCTCGACCGCTTCGACAGCGTTTACGGCACGAACGATCCGAATGCGCAGACGATGGTGGCGCTGGCCGAGGAGGCGGGCGCGGAGATTGCGCGGCGCGCCGACTGGAAGGGGATGCTGAGGACGCATGCCGTCTCCGCTTCGCCGGAGCTCCTGCCTGCCAACTATCAGCGGCTGGCGCCCGGCGGGGCGGTGCGGGCGGCTGACGGCCACTTCTTCCGACCTATTACCAACGGCGCGCAATGGGCGGTGATCGTCGGCATCGCCTCGGCAGAGCCCTACTGCCACCTCCGCGGCAGGGAGATGCATTTTTCGCCGGCCGCTTTCGCCGCCGGTGCGACGATCGAATACGTCTCGAAAAACTGGGTACTCGGCGATCCTTACGAGGAGCGGGATACCTTCCGGGCCGACGACGACACGACGCTCATTCCCGAGCGGCTGCTGAAGAAGGGGCTGATCTGGCGCTGGAAGCGCCAGAAGGGCCTCTCCTTCGAAGACAACCTCGCAGAGTTCGAGGCGGATCTCCTGCAGGAGATCAACGCGGACAGGGGAACATCATGATGACAGTTCGCACGAATACAGTTCGGCCGGGCCGCCTAGCGCAGACCAACCGGGGGCAGGCGAGTATCGGCCGGCCGCAGGCCTCGCAATCGGTCACATTCCCGGCTCCGAAAGAGGGGCTCGTCACGACCGCTGACATGGCATCGCAGACCCCAGGCTCGGCTACGGTGCTCACGAACTTCCTGCCGACGCTTGCCGGCTGCAGGATCCGCGGTGGCTCGCGCAAGGTCGGGCTTGCGGCCGGCGGCGGCGCCATCCGCAGCGCCTTCAAATACAAGTTCGGCAGCAACGAAAAGCTGTTCATGGCGACGGAGAGCGCGATCTACGATATGACCGGGCCGGCCGCTCCGCCGGCAACGACTGCGGCGGCGGTGGGCGGGCTTTCCGGCGGCGACTGGTGCGCCTTCCAACACACGACCGCCGGCGGCTCGTTTCTCGTCTGCCTCAATGGCGCCGACACGCGCCGCATCTATGACGGCACCACCTGGACGACGACGCCGACGATCACATTTTCCGACTCGACCACCATGGCGCAGCTCAACTACGGCTGGCTGTTCAAGAACCGCGAATTCTTCCTGAAAAACGCGACGCTCGACGCCTACTACCTGCCGGTGAACGCGATCGGCGGCGCGGCGGCCGTGTTTCCGCTTGGCGGGGTGATGAAGAAGGGCGGGTCGCTCATCACCGGCTTTTCCTGGTCGCTCGAAAGCGGCGACGGGCTTTCCGATCTCTGCGTCTTCGTCTCGACGGAAGGGGAGATCGCCGTCTATGCAGGCTCTGACCCCTCCAGCGCCAGCGACTTCGCGTTGAAGGGCGTCTACCAGATCGGCAAGCCGCTTGGAAAGAACGCCTGGATCCGCGTTGGGGGTGACGTGCTGATTGCGACTTCGGACGGGCTGACGCCGATGTTGCAGGTGTTTCAGCGCGACCGGCAGGCTCTGATCCAGGTCTCGGTCTCGCGGTCGATCGAGGACGACTGGCGGCGGGCGGCGAACGCCACCGGCTCCGGCTGGACACTGAAACCGTGGGCCGAACAGAACCTGGTCTTCATCGCCTTTCCCGAGAACAGCGTCGTCAGCGACAAGACCTTTGTCCTGAATGTGCTCAGCGGGCGCTGGGCGACGATCAGCAACTGGCGGGCCAACTGCTTCGAGACGCTGCAGGGCGGACTCTTCTTCGGCTCGCGCGAGGGCTATTGCTGGCAGGGCGACACCGGCGGCACCGACGACGGGCTGACCTTCGCGGCCACCTATCTCTCGCAGTTCGCGCCGGTCGGACAGTTCGGTCAGCGGACGGCGGCGACGATGGCACATATGTATTTCCGCGCCAAGACGAAGCCAAAGGTGCAGCTCTTCGCCCGCGCCGACTTCGACCGGAGGGTGCCGCCCTTCGCCCGGGTGACGGAGGGGGATGCGGGTTCGCCGGAATGGGATGTCGGCCTCTGGGATGTGGCGCGCTGGGACGGCGTGTCGGAGGCGCTGCGCTACGATTTTCGCCAGAATGTGCGGGCGAGCGGCGACATGCTGGCCGTCGGTTGCGTGATCACCTCAGGCGGCGCGGTGAAACTCGACATCGAAGTGGACCTCGCGACGTTGCAAGTAGCAGCGGGGGAGGCGAGCGCTTGAACATCATTTGGGGCGGGGCGGGCGACCCTGCAACCAATCAGGCGATCGCCGCTTTTGTTGCCGACCGGATCGACGGCTGCGAGAGGGGCTTTGCCGACTTTACGGCGCTCGGCGTGACGGAGGAGGGCAGGCTCCTCGCCGGCGTCGTCTTTCACAACTATTCGCCCGAAGCGGGCGTCATCGAGCTTTCGGCCGCGGCCACCAGCAAACGCTGGCTGACGCGGCCGGTGCTGAAGGCCATGTTCGGCTATCCATTCGACGAGATCGGCTGCCAGATGGCGGTGCTGCGCGTCTCGGAAGAGAACCGCGGCATGGTCTCGATCGCCCGCCGCTTCGGGTTCACGAGCTACCGCATCCCCCGCCTTCGCGGGCGGGAAGAGGCGGAAATCATCTTCACTCTGACAGACAACGACTGGCGGGCACATCCCGTCAATCGAAGGTAGGTGTGCTATCGGAAAGTCAAAAGCTCCCACGCCCCCCGATCCGAAGGCGACGGCGGCGGCACAGACCGCCACCAATATCGGCACTGCCGTTGCCAACGGATATATGGGCAATGTCAACCAGGTGACGCCGGACGGCAACCTCAGCTACAGCTACACGACGCAGAAATGGACCGATCCACTGAGCGGCAACGTCTATGATCTGCCCGTGGCGACGGCGACGCAGAAGCTTTCGGAGATGCAGCAGAAGATCAAGGATCAGAACGATGTGGCGAGCCTCAACTTAGCGACGCTCGCCACATCGCAATCGAGCCGGCTGAACGATCTGCTCGGCAAGCCGATGAACATATCGAAAGCTCCGGCCGCCGGTGACCCTTCGAAGCTGAGGTTGCCGCAATACCAGCAGTTTGCTGCTGGGCCCAAGCTTCAGACCTCCATCGGCAATGCCGGCGACATCACGCGCAGCTACGAGACGGATTTCGATACTTCGACATACGAGAACGCGCTGATGGCCCGGCTCAATCCGCAGCTCGAGCGCGACCGCGCGGCGCTGGAGACGCGGCTTGCCAATCAGGGCCTGCAGCCGGGGTCTGAGGCCTATAACCGGGCGATCGACGAGGCGAACCGGACGTCGAACGACGCCCGCATCGCCGCCGTGCTCAATGCCGGCCAGGAGCAGACGCGGCTTGCCAACGTCGCGAACCAGAAGGCGAGCTTCGAGAATGCGGCGCAGGCGCAGGCCTACGGACAGGCATTGCAGAACGCCGATTTCGGCAACAACGCAAACCAGCAGATGTACCAGAACGGCCAATCGGCGACGGCGGCCAACAATGCGCTCCAGGACCAGAGCTTCAACGCTCAGCAGGCGCAGATCAATGCCCAGAACACCGCCCGCTCGAACTATCTCAACGAGCAATATGCGAGCCGCAACCAGCCGATCAACGAGATCGCGGCGCTGCTTTCAGGCGCACAGGTGACGAGCCCGAATTTCGTGCAGACGCAGGGGCAGTCGATCCAGCCGGTCGATTATGCCGGGTTGGTGCAGCAGAACTACCAGAACCAGATGGCGGCCTATAACGCCCGCCAGCAGGCGGGCGGCAATTTGCTCGACTCCCTGCTGGGCTTTCTTCCGAAGTCCGACCGCCGCGCCAAGAAGAACATCGAGAAGGTCGGCAGGCTCAAGGGCCACAACCTCTATGAGTTCCAATACAAGGGCGAACCCACCTCCGGGCCGAAGCATATCGGCGTGATGGCGCAGGAGGTGGAAAAGACCCGGCCAGAGGCGGTGCTGCGCGGGGCCGACGGTATGCGCCGGGTGGATTATGGCCGGCTTTTCGCGGCGGGGAGGGGGCGGAAGTAAAGGCAGCCGCGGCAAGGTGCGGAGGTGGCGGGCGCCATTCCAATCCATGTTCCATTCGTTTCGCGGGCCTCCCATCGGGGGTCTTTTTTCATGGAGGCTATCTTGCCAAGAACAGGCGGAGTCTATTCCCCACCGGCCGGCACCAAGGGGGTGCCAAACACCACGATCCAGAGCGTCCCCTACAATGCGCTGATCGACGACCTGACGGCCGACGCCAATGCGGCGCGGCCGATCACCGCGGGCGGAACGGGCGCCACAAGCGCCAGCGCCGCCCGCGCAGCTCTCGGCGCGCAGGCTGCGAGCGCGGCGCTCGCCTCGATTGCCGGACTTGCAACCGGCGCCGACAAAATGATCTACACGACCGCGGCGGACGCCTATACGACGACCGCTTTGACGCCGTTTGCGCGCACACTTCTGGACGATGCGACTGCCGGAGCCGCCCTTACGACGTTGGGCGTCTCAGCTTTTGCGCAGACTGTGCTGGACGATGGCGACGCTGCCGCGGCAAGGGCAACGCTCGGTGCCAACAACGCATCGAATCTTACGACGGGTACGATACCCTCAGCGCGGATCGATGGCGCCTATGTCGACTTCACGCAGATTGCCGTAACAACGGATGGCGAAGCCATCAAACTCGTGGGCTCGGCGACGGGCGACCCCTATGTCGGGTTCTGGAAGGCGGCGGCGCGCCAGGGCTATTTTCAGCATCGCGACGGCACGGCGAATGGCGACGGTCTTCGCGTTGCCAACGACGTGACCGGCGACTATCTGTACCTTTCGAATGTGAACAGCACCGATGCGTTGAAATTCTACGACAGCTCCGTTGCGGCGCATAACACCGTCTGGCATTCGGGCAACCTCGCTGCTGCAGACGTCAACGCGCTCTATGGCTACACGCCTGCAAGCAATGCGGTACAGGTGATCGCCGGCAGCGGGCTTACCGGCGGCGGCGCGATTTCGGCAAACCGCACGCTGACGCTGGGCACGCCATCCGACATCACCAACTCAACCACCAATTCAGTTAGCGGGACGAGCCATACGCATGCGCTGGGGTTTGTAGCGGCGGAGGTCTCCACGGCGACCAGCAGCAGTACGACGAGTTTTCCGTTGGGGCACGTGATCAGTTGTTATTCGGCCGCGGGGATAGCAAGACGCGCCCCCATGGCTCCATGCCTATATAGCGCCGACACGATGCAATACGTCGCAAGCGGCACCTCTGGGGCAGGTACTTCCTTGTCAGGGACGTGGCGATCTTGTGGTGTTGTGGGCGGTACCGGTCGTTACATTTTGCAAAGGGTAGCTTAATGCAATTAAACCAAGTGCATTCTGTCAGGGCGACGCAGAACCAAGATGTCTACGAGCTGTCGTGTAATATTACGGACATCACTGGAGCTAGCTATGACACCATCTATTTGAGCCGCCCGGAGGATCCCTACGGTCTCAATCCATCTATCCGGAAATGGCTGCAGGAAAATCTGGACGCAACGATTGAGCCGTATGTTCCGCCGACGAGTGAGCAGATACGGGCCTGGATGCCGCCTCTGACTGCGCGGCAATTGCGGCTTGGCCTGCTCGCAAGTGGGATTTCGGTGCGCCAGGTCTCGGTGGCGATCGGCGCTATGCCGGCCGGCGCAGACAAGGATCGAGCGCAGATAGAGTGGGAATATGCGAGCACCTTTAACCGCACCCATCACCTGATTGGCGCTATTGGCGCAGTCCTCGGGCTCCCGCTTGAGCAGATCGACACAATGTGGGAGGCGGCAGCTTTCTTATAAACTGCGGCTGGATTGATTCACTTAGGGTCGGCCACCAGTCCGCCGCCATCCCCGCGAGTGCATTACCATCCCGCGGCGCCAAAAGCCGTTCCAGCCCTCAGTCACAGGCTCGAGTAGCCCCAATTCCGTGTGGGGCCAATCCGCTCATCGTCCGGATCAAATTCAATCGTTGGCATAAATCCCAGCTCAATCAATTGTTCCGGACCATAAAATCGGATCGTCGATTCTGCAGCAAATTCGATAGCGCCAGACTTATCGATCTCTCTCTTGAGCGCTTGATAATGTTGCGAACTATTATAGTGCTGCTTATTTGTAACGGCTTCGGCGATCTTTTCTCTGTAGTTCGTGAAGAACTTGAAGTGCAGCAACACGCCCCTATCGGCGAAAAATTTCGAGTGTAAGGGAGCGGACGATGGATACTGCTACCAAAGTAGCAATCCTTGTCCCAGTATATAAGCGGGTATTTAATCAGCTCATTCTCCTCGTTGAAGAGCCGCTTTCTTGGGCCTCCTTTTACGCTTATCCCGCGTTTAAGAAATTCTACTTCATAGCCGTCGCGATCGATATTGTCGACGGTATGCCACGGCATGTTGCCGTTTCCGCTCTTCGCATCAGCAGATGGATAAAAATCCAGCATAGGTGCTGGAAGTCTCTTGATGTCGTGCTCGTCGAGCACTGCTATCAGCGCTTTGAGCGGTTCGCGGAGGCATTGGTCGTAGATTAGGAGTTCGTCGGAATCGACGTTCACGTACCAGCGATTGTAGCCATAACGCTCGAACAACGCTTCGCGCCACCGGCGCCCTCGTCGAGCTGCTTCAAAACGAATCGGAGATGTCCAGACGTCGACGTCCGGCTGGTCCATCAAATGATCACGGGTCCCATCCGTCGAAACGTCATCAAGGCAAATAAACCGAGTGACGCCAAGCTTCCGATAGTGGCTTAGGAATGCCGGGACGAGCGCCATTTCATTGTGTGTGACGAATACGAGCGGTAGATCCGCGGCGTCCAGCGGACGCACGGCCTTTACCGGGGAAATGGGGACTTTCTCGCCGTTCCTGCGCTCCCTAGTGGTGACCCGCCAACTGTCGTAAAAAGTTTGCAGACGAGCAACGATATTCCTATGCGGAAAAGAAAAATTACGCTCAAAGGGATATCTCATCTATAAAACCCAGAAAAGCTTGTATCGCGTCTTTCGCCGTGCATCGTTCCAGCACATCCTGAAAAACTTTAATCTTGTCATTAAGCTTACTTTTGGAAGTTTTCTTGTTAACTTGTAACATCCCAATGTGTATTTCAGCCTTTGATCTAGCTTCTCACGGAAGCTCTTTGCGCCATAACGTTGCTCTGACCCAGAACCCTCTGTAAAGTCGTATGTTGGTCCTTCGACGTACGCCACTAGATCCAGAACTACTAGTTCTGAGACGACGTAGGATGAGAAACACCAAGGATTACCGAGTTCGTACCAGCGTGCCATCAGCATGTCTTTTGCGCTGGCTCTGTACAAGCCGTAGATCCACTCAGCCGGGAAAGTAAGGTTTCTTGGGACGTGGCCAGATGCATACGCTCTTGTGAAATCAAATACGGCTTTATCAGGATACTTGATTCTGCTCCCGTTCGGTCCAACCAGTTTTGTAGAGCATGCTGCAAGTAATTTCTGGGGATCCTGATCAAGTGCTCCGACCAGGCGCGCTAAAAAATCCGGAGAGGAATGGTCATCGCATGCACGAAGACAGAAATATTCTCCACGAGTTGCGCCGAGTTGGACAGCGCGAGCGAAGTTCACTAGCGCACTTACATGCTGTTCTGTTCGGACAATAGAGAAACGACTATCCATTTTGCAAAATTGCTCAGCGACCCGGAGTGTGTCGTCTGTCGATTTATTATCGAGAATAATCGCTTCGAAATCTCTAAATGTCTGATCAGCGATGCACTGTAGACTGCTGCTGAGAGTTCTTTCGCCATTGTAAACGGGAAAGACGACCACGACTTTAGTTTTGGCCATTTATATTGTCTCGGGATTGGAATTGTGTTGCTCATACAGAATGTTGCCACCACCCGCAACAGGACACATCCGCACCAGCATCACCCACGACATCCGGTTGCCCCGGTCATGACGTCCGTCCCACGGCATGCACTGAACCCCCGGCTTCGGAGATAAACTGTGGGATGTGCCGGCCGAGAAAGCCGCTTGCCTGAAACAAGGACCCTATCCACGAAAAGATGCCCCGCCTCAACAAAAAGGCATCCCTACAGCAACTCGCGCGGAAAGAGAATACGCCAGTCTCAATCCATAAGGGATAGATCATCCTTTCCCCAGCAAAGGCAATCCACCATGACCCACACCATGCCTCCCGGCGCGGCGCTTCTGCTTGGCTTCATCCGCGAAGCGGAAGTCGGCAGAAGGGATCGCGCCTCCTATGAGGTGATCTATGCACACAGACAGAACTGCCTGAAGAAGCCGCTGACCGCCATGACGCTTGGCGAGGTGATCGCCGCCCAGAAGACCTGGTCGAAGTCGCATGGATCGAGTGCGGCCGGCGGCTACCAATTCATGCGCGCGACGCTGATTGGGCTGCTCCGGGACGTTCCGTGGTTGGAGGAGGACCAGTTCTTCGAGCCCGGCTTGCAGGACAGGCTGGGGCTTCATCTCCTGAACCGCAGGGGCTTTGCAAGCTTCCTTGCCGGCGAGATTACCCTGGCCGAGTTCGGCCGGCGGCTGGCGATGGAATGGGCATCGCTTCCGGTGCTTGCGGAGAGCGACGGCGACCGGCGGCGCGTGAAACGCGGCCAGTCCTATTACGCCGGAGACGGGCTCAACAGGGCGCTGGTGAAGCCGGACAAGGTCGAGGCGGTGCTTCGCCAGGTGTTTTCCGCCGCTCGACCAGCGGATGCGACGCCGGGGCCAGCGGAGGACGTGCCGGCCGCGATCGCGCGGCCCGAAGGACGGCGCAAACCCGTTGCCCGTTCGGGGCGGTTCTGGACATGGCTGCTGACCGCCGGCGGAACGATCATCACGGCGCTCAAGGAATTGAACCTCGTGGCGCTCGACTGGCGGGTGCAGCTTGCCATCCTGACGACGATCGTCGGCTTCGCGGTCTACGCAATCTCATCGATGCCGGCGGTCCGCGATGCCTTGGGGCTCGGGCGATGAGTTTTCCCTGGAGCAGGTTTCTGGGCGGCATGCTTGTGCTTGCCGCCCTCTCCTGGGCTGGGCTGGAAATCCGCGAGAACGGTGCTCAGGCGGTCCGCAATTCAATCGAAAGGCAAAACAATGAAGCGGCGAACGGCGCTGATGCGAAGCGCCTTGACTATGACGCCTGCTCTCATTCTGGCGGGTTGTGGAACTTCGGCGCCGGCAAATGTGAGCGGCCTGCGCGGCGTGGTCGGCACTGACCTCGTCGGTGCTCGCGGCGCGACGGCGGCAGACCAGCGCAGGATTGACAGGACGGTGGTCGGCCTTTGTGCCGCTTCGGTCTGGGCAAAGAGCGAATGCACGAGACACGGGGAGCTCCGCGATGGTTGACGCCACGGTCCACCAACAGCTTGGGACATTGATTGCCGAGGTGAAGAACCTGCGGGAGGATTTCCGCCGTGCGGAGGACAGGTCCGACGCCGGGCGAAACTCCATGGATCGGCGCATGGACGAACTCGTCGAACGGGTTGGAACGCTCGAGACGTCGATGACGCTCGTCAAGGACGAGATCGCCGAGATGAAGCCGGTGACCGAGGACGTCCGCAAATGGAAGCTGATAGGCATGGGAGCGCTTGGCGTCATCGGCATCGGCGGCGCGGCACTCGGCGTCACCTTCGCGGATGCGGCCCGGCGGGCGATCATGCTGATCAGGGCAGCGTAGCTTATGTGCGGTGCGCAACCCCCGGCGCCTTCGGGAAGCTGGCCATCGTCGCCCGGTCCGAACGCCCGTCTTCGCGTCAGTCGTCGTCGAAAAGCAGGAAATCCCGATAACGCCGGCTGACCAGCCGCAGCGAGCGATCCGGCTCGATTACGTAGGTCTCGTAAACGCGACGGCCGAACGGACCAATGAACTGGTGCGGCACGATGCTGCCGACCGGCGCCTTGGTGAGTTTCGTGCGCGGCTGGCCGCCGTAAGTGATGCTGCCGGGAATGGGTTCAAGGTAGGGCGAGTAGCCGACCGAGGATGTCGTCATCTCGCAGCCGGCAAGCAAGAGGGCCGTGCAGAGCGTGGGAAGTGTGTGTTTCATGGCAATCTCCGAATTGCAGAGTTCCTGCCGAGTCAGTCGAAGATATCGTAGTCGATGCGCCGGCTCGTCAGCCGCAGCGAGCGATCCGGCTCGATTATATAGGTTTCCGAGACGCGGCGCCCGAAATCGTCGAAGAAGCGATGCGGCACGGTGCTGCCGACAGGCGCCTTGGTGAGCTTTGTGCGCGGCTGGCCGCCATAGGTGATGCTGCCGGGGATCGGCTCCAGATTGGGACCATAGCCGACGGTCTGTGTCGAACTGCAAGCGCCGAGCATCAAAGCTGCGAAAATCGCGGAAAGGGCACTCCGCATGGCGATGTTCTCCGCTCGGGCGCGACGCCGCTGCAAAGCCGGCATCTGCAGGAGCTTCTTGCACGTTTAACTGGTGCATCATTGTATTCCCGAAGCCGCAACGATCAAAGAGCGGAACGCGTTTCTGCGGATTTCTGGTGAAACACGATATTTCGGTTCAAATTCTTGAACATTTCGGTTGCGCAGAACGGGAGGTTTGAATGATTTAGGGCAGCCGGATACGCAATCAGCGACGTTCCGGGGGGAGCGTGGACCTTTTCAGGCGATGACGCGTTGCCGCCCTGCGGGCGTCCTTGTTGGCATGTCGCGACCAGACCGCCGCAGGTGTTTTGCATGACTGTCGAACAGTCTCTTTCGTTTCTCGTCATTGGCACGATGATGGTCTTCTTCATCTGGGACCGCTTCCGCTATGACGTCGTAGCCTGTTCGGCGCTGATGCTCGCGGTCGCCGTCGGCATCGTACCCTACGACCACGCCTTCGACGGCTTCAGCGACGATATCGTGATCATCGTCGGCAGCGCGCTGATCGTCAGCGCCGGCGTCGCGCGATCCGGCATCGTCGATGCGGCGATCCAGCGCTTCCTTCCGGAGCTCAATTCGGTGAGGGCACAGCTCGCGCTGCTGGTGGTAACCGTTACGGTCCTTTCGTCCTTCATCAAGAACATCGGCGCGCTTGCCATCATGATGCCGGTCGCCTTCCAATTCGCCCGGCGCTCGAACGTGCAGCCTTCGGTCTTCCTGATGCCCATGGCCTTCGGCGCGCTGATCGGCGGGCTCATGACGCAGGTGGGCACCTCACCGAACGTTGTCGTATCGCGTATGCGGCAGGAACTGACCGGTGAAAGCTTCAGCATGTTCGATTTCACGCCTGTCGGCGCCTCGCTGGCGTTGGTCGGGGCGATTTTTCTGCTCTTTGCCTATCGGCTCGTTCCGGAGCGAAAAAGCCAGCAGGTCTCGGTGCAGCACGCGATCGAAATCACCGATTATACGTCCGAGGCTATGGCGGCCCCCGGTTCCCCGGCGATCGGCAAGTCGCTCAGCAACCTCGTGAAGCTCGGCGACGGCGGCGCCGTCGTCATCGCCATCTTCCGTCGCGGCACTCACCTGGCGCCGCTCCCCGACGTGGTCATCGAGGCCGATGACATTCTGCTGCTTGAAGGCGGCCCTGCTGCGCTGGACCGCATCGTTTCCCAGGCGAAACTGAAAATCTCTGGCGATCGATCGCCAACGTCCACCGAGACGGCGAGGGCGGAGATTGAGGCGATCGAAGCGGTGATTGCCAGCGGCTCGCCGCTGGTCGGAATGTCTGCGGAGCGGCTCGCCCTGTTTCACAATCACAATATCAACCTGCTTGCCGTGAGCCGCCAAGGCGAACGGCTGAAGCAGCGCCTCGGTAGCATAAGGCTGCGGGCCGGCGACATCGTCGTCTTGCAGGGCCGGCGTGCGGAACTGCCGGCGTTCCTTCAGGATTTCAGTTGCTTGCCGCTCGCCCAGCGGGACATCCTGCTCGGGACCACCCGACGTGCCCCCGTGCCGCTGATCGTGTTGGCGACGGCCATGGGCGCGACGGCGGTCGGCATTCTGCCGGTGCAGGTTGCTTTCTTTGCCGCAGCGCTTGCCATGGTGGTCTTTCGCGTCATTCCGCTGCGGGAGGTTTATCGGGCCGTCGACGGGCCGATCCTCGTCATGCTGGCGGCGCTGATCCCGGTCAGCGACACGTTGCGCACGACCGGCGGCTCAGACCTGATAGCGGGCTGGTTGAGCGGCATAGCGGTCAACCTGCCTCCGGCCGGCGCGCTCATGCTCATCCTCGTGGCGGCCATGGCTGTGACTCCGTTTCTCAACAATGCCGCCACGGTGCTCGTCATGGCGCCGATCGCCGCGAGCTTCGCATCGGCGCTGGACTACAGGCCTGATGCCTTCCTGATGGCGGTGGCGATCGGCGCCGGTTCCGACTTCCTGACGCCGATCGGCCACCAGTGCAACACGCTGGTGATGGGGCCAGGCGGCTATCGCTTCGGCGACTATCCGCGGCTCGGCCTGCCGCTCTCCATCGTCATCATCCTCGTCGCCGTGCCGATGCTGATGTGGGTCTGGCCGCTTAGATAAGGAAAGATCCTCGCTGATCTTGTTGCCTCTGTCCGGCGACCGCTCGCCTTCGGGCCTGTGGAGTGCGCTAGCAGAGGCGGCGCTGAAGAGTGAATGGGCGGCATTGAAGATCGACGGTGGAAACCGCAAGATCGGCTCCTATCTGAAGAGCGAGTCACGAGAGGCGGTCACATGAACGATGGGGCGGAAATTTGCACGCCGGAAGAGGTGCTGGACTTCTGGTTCACGGAGCTTTCCTATGACCACTGGTTCACGCCGAGCACCGAACTCGATCGTCAGTGCGTGCAACGCTTTCAGGCATCGCATCTGGCACTTTCACGGAAGCTCGACGATGGCTGGCGCCAGACGCCGGGCAATCGGCTCGCCGCGATCATCCTGTTCGATCAGTTGCCGCGCAACATGTATCGAGGCTCGCCACTCGCCTATGCGACCGACTGCCTCGCGTTGCGCGAGGCAAAGCTCGCCATAGGGGCCAGTGCCGATATTGCGGTGCCGGCGGAATGGCGTCCGTTTTTCTACATGCCGTTCGAACACTCCGAGAACCTCACCGATCAGACGATGTCGGTGAAGCTGTTTACCGCGCTCGGCGACCCCGGCTATCTCGACTATGCCATTCGCCACCGGGAGGTGATCGAACGGTTCGGGCGCTTTCCGCATCGCAACGCGATCCTGGGGCGCACTTCGACGCCGGCCGAAGAGGACTATCTCGCGCAACCGGGGGCGGGCTTCTAGGACCACTCGAACCAATACAGGTCAACTGCGCCGCTTGTGGTCTCAACAGACGCAAGGACAGCGGACATCACGCAAGGGAGAAACGCCATGAGCATGAAAAGGCTGCCGTGGGAGGGCGGGTGCCGCTGCGGACGGGTGCGCATCGAGGTCAGCGCTCCGCCGCTTGTCACCATGGCCTGCCATTGCACGGGGTGCCAGCGCATGACGGCGAGCGCTTACTCATTAAGCGTCGCGGTCCCGAGCGAGGGCTTCGCGGTAACCAAGGGAGACCCGGTGATCGGCGGACTGCACGGCGCGACGCGCCACTATTTTTGCCCGCACTGCATGAGCTGGATGTTCACCCGCCCCGAAGGGATGGATTGGTTCGTGAACCTTCGTGCGACGATGCTCGATGACGCCAGCTGGTTCGCGCCTTTCATCGAGACCTGGACAAGCGAGAAATTGCCATGGGCGGCCACGCCCGCCGTCCATAGTTACGAAACGATCCCGGCGATGGAGGAGTATGAGGGCCTGCTGCAAGGATATGCGGAATGGGCCGGGAAGCCCGACTCGTAGAACGTCGCGTTGTCTGCGGAAGAACGCCTCGTCTCGGACTTGGGTGCCGTGAAACAATTGTGAATTGGCGCCGATTCACGTAGAAATTCATCGCTCCGGGGCGGCTTTTGCATCTTTTTGCCGTCTTGCCTATGCACAGGAGACGAGCTGATCGCTCAGGCGATTTCGTCTGTGTGGCTCCCGGATTTCGAAGGATATCGAATTGCATTCCGCTGCGAAATTGACCGTTCTCTCGATTGCCATTTCGTTCGTATTGCTGACGCTCGCCGGGGGCGGCACGGCGACGGCCCAGCAGGCGGCGCAACCGCGACAGGCCGCGCCTTCGACGCCGACGCCTGCGCAGCCGCCCCAACCGAGTCCGGAAGCGCAGTCCGCGCCACCCGCTCCGGCGGCCCAAGGCGAAGCCGACGAGGCCCCGGCAAATGCTTCACCCTTGCTGCAGCAGGCGGAAGACCAGCTCGACCAGGCTGACCGAGAGCTCAAGCGGCTGGCCGATCGTGTCGGCGCCGCTGCCGATGACGATACGTTGCTTGCCGAACTCAAGGTCCAGGTCGACGAGCTGTCGAAGCAGATCATCTCGGCATCGGTGGCGACGCGGTCGCGTCTCGACGAAATCAAGGCGCGGCTTGCCGAGTTGGGCGATCCGCCGGGCGAGGGCCAGCCGCCCGAGGCGGCAATCGTCACCGAGGAGCGAAAGCGCCTGCTGGCCGAGCGCGGCGCCATCAACGCTCTGACCGGGAGAGCGGAAAATCTTTCCGTTGAGGCCAGGAAGCTCGCCAACGGCATCACTGCCACCCGCCGCGCGCTGTTCTCCAACACCCTGCTGAAGCGCACCGAGGTTTCCGTGGCGATGTTGAGCGAGGCGATCACGACCACCGCTGACGAGAGCAGGGCATTGTGGCGCAGCGTCAGCAGCTGGCTGACGTTTGCGTGGAACTACAAGCGCATTCCCTTCTTGACCGCGATCTTTCTTTCGCTCTGCGGGGCGATGATTTTTCTCGTCGGGGGCTATAGGCTTTTCTCGCCGTTCATTTTGCAGCACGAGGAGCAGGACGAGCCCACTTATTTCCGGCAGCTTTCGCTGGCCTTCTGGTCCACGCTTATTCCGACGATGGCGCTCATCGCCTTCGCAACCTCGAGCTATTTCTTCCTGAGCAGCTTCAATGTCTTGCGGCCGGACATAGCACCGATCATTGCGGTTACGCTTGGCATGGGTGTTGCCGTCTTCTTCGTCACCAGGCTGGCGAGTGCCGTGCTGTCGCCAGCGCGCTCGAGCTGGCGTCTCGTGCGCGTTTCGGATCGCGGTGCGCGCATGCTGATGGCGCCGATCTTTGCCATGGCGCTGGTCAACGGCCTCGACTACTTGCTCGGAAGCATCAGCGATTCCCTTGGTTCGCCGGTCCTGCTGACCGTCGCCAAGAGCTTTCTCGCATCGATCATCATCGGGCTGATATTGATGTCGATGGCATGGATCCGCCCGACGCTCAGGCAGGACGAGCCGTTTGACGCACCCGGTCGTCCGTGGCCGCGGTTCATTTCCGTGTCGCTGCTGTTGTTGGGAGCAGGGCTGATTGCAATAGCCCTTGCCGGGTATGTCGGCCTGGCGCGGTTCATTGCCACGCAGATCATCGTTACCGGCGCCATCCTGGTGACGATGTATATCGGCATTCTCACCGGTCGATCGGTCTCCAAACAGGGCGCCTTCGCGGAAACGGTCGGGGGACGCTATCTCGAACGTCGCTTCAAACTGGAACAGGTGGGGCTCGACCAGATCGGCCTTGTCGCCGGCCTCGGCATATATGCGCTCGTCGCGCTGTTTTTCATCCCGCTGATCCTGCTGCAATGGGGCTTCCAAATCGCGGATATCGAATCCTGGGTCTATCGGTTCGTTACCGAGATCCGGATCGGAACGATTACGATCTCGCTGGTCGGCCTTCTTGCGGGCGTGCTCTTCTTCGCGATCGGCTTTGTCGTCACCCGTTGGGTGCAGCGCTGGATCGACGGCAACGTCATGGCGCGTAGCCGTGTCGATGCCGGCGTGCGCAATTCCATCCGCACCGGCATCGGCTATATCGGCGTCGGCCTTGCCGGCCTCATCGGCCTGTCGGCGGCGGGCATCGATCTTTCAAGCCTCGCTCTCGTCGCCGGTGCTCTCTCGCTCGGCGTCGGTTTCGGCCTGCAGAACATCGTCTCGAATTTCGTCTCGGGCTTGATCCTGCTCGTCGAGCGGCCCTTCAAGGTCGGCGACTGGATCGTCAGCGGCACGACCGAGGGCTTCGTCCGGCGCATTTCCGTCCGCGCGACCGAGATCGAAACCTTCCAGCACCAGTCGATCATGATGCCGAACTCGCTGCTCATCAACGCATCGGTCGGCAACTGGACGCACCGAAACAAGCTTGGTCGCTCCGAAATTACCATCACGCTCAGCTATGCCAGCGATCCGCGCCGGGTCATCGAGCTGCTGCACGAAATCGCCGCCGCCCATCCGATGGTCCTCAAGAATCCGGCGCCGAATGTCGGCTTCACGGCCTTCGGCGACGAGCGCATGACTTTCGAATTGCGCATCTATGTCGCCGACGTGCTGACGGCGGGCAACGTCCGCAACGACATCCGTGTCTCGATCTACGAGCGTTTCCGCGACGAGGAGATCGGCGCCCCATTCCCTGTGAGGGTAGAGGACACGACGCCGGAGGAGGCGACGCCATCCGACATCGAGCTACCAGCGGCTGAGGAAGACAAAACCGAGATTCAGGCGGAGGAGAGCGAGACGCGCCGCCGGTCCTTCGGTGCGCGCAGCAGCAGCCGCTAACGCGAATGAATTTCGAAGCTTCGGTAGCAATTCGAAGTGCTACAGCGCCCCGCAGTAAACGACGGTGGCACGCCCTCATGTGCTTGTCACAGCGACGGCGCGTCGGCAGCGCAGAAGATTTTTCAGCCCAAGGACTTGGGCTGCTGGATTCCTGTGACAAGCACAGGAATGAGGGAGAAGAGCAGTGGGTACGGCAGACGACAAGGCGTATTCATGCTGCTGTCGTGCACTGTGGCGTCTGAGGATGCACGGCGCCGTGTAGGCCCCTTGCAGATGCTCTTCGGCGCCGCAAGGTTATCGCTGCAGTGCCGGAACCGGCGCGTCCACGCGCCGGTTCCGGCACATGCTGTCAGGCCCCGGCCATGGCCTGGGCGACCGGCGCGACGTGTGGCCATACCTCCAAGGCGCCGCGATAGATCATATCGAGAGCGACGTAGAGAATGATCGCCAGACCGACATAGGCGATCCAATGGTAGCGGGCGAGCAGCTTGGCGATGAAGGTTGCCGCAACGCCCATCAACGCGATGGAGAGCATGAGCCCGAAGACGAGGACGGTCGGATGCTCGCGTGCGGCGCCCGCGACGGCAAGCACGTTGTCGAGCGACATCGACACGTCTGCCACGACGATCTGGGTCGCGGCCTGTCTGAATGTCTTCCTCGGTGCGTTGGCGTCGTCCAATCCAAGCTCTTCATGGCCGCCTGAACGAATCTCCCGCCACATCTTCCAGCAGACCCAAAGCAGGAGAATGCCGCCGGCGAGGAGAAGGCCGATGATGGCCAGAAGCTGGACCGTGAAGGCCGCAAGCACGATGCGAAGCACGGTCGCCGCGATAATGCCGACGAGAATGGCCTTCTTGCGTTGCTCTATCGGCAGGCCCGCTGCCGCGAGGCCGATCACGACGGCGTTGTCCCCGGCAAGCACGAGGTCGATGACGATAACTTGCATAAGCGCCAATAGTCCGGCGGACGTGAAAATCTCCATAAGCGGTAATCCTTGTATACCCTGATCCCCGAAAACGCCGGGCCGGCGTCGCAAACGCATAGACCGTCAACAATCGCGGGATCAAGGGGCAGGGGAGATCTCGTCCAAAGATATTGCGGAGATCGGCAAATTGCCGCCGCGTCCGGCTCCGGTCCCCGTGTCGAAGAACACGATACAAGCTGCCGGCCTTCGTCCTTCTGAACGGCAGCTCAACGCGCCATTCAGCGCCTATTCAGCAGTTCTCTCATAAAAAGCATGCAATTCAACCGGCCATTGTCTGGGTTGGCGTGGGCTGAAGGGGGGCCGGTAGTTTTTGCCACGGGGCGAAAGGGTGACCGGCCGAAGGGGGCGGCGCGCGGGTAGCGCGCCGATGGCGATGAAGACAGTTGTTGCTGCCTTGCTTTGCGGCATGTTTGCCGCTGGCGTCGCGAATGCTGCAATGGTGACCAACAAGGATGGCGAATCCGCCATATTGGTGATCGTCGAGGGAGAAAGCCGGATAGAGGTGGTCGTCGATTCCGGCGCTACGGAAATGATTTGCCCGAGCGGCTGCTTCGTGACCGCGCCGAGTGGCGACCATATTGGCCTTCAAGGCGACGAGACCATCGAAATCGTCAACGGCTCCGTTGTGGTGAAGTAGCTGAACAGCCGGTCGCGTGAAGGCGGCGGGACCGTGGTGCCCCGCCGCTCCTTAATGCTGGACAATTGTGTCCAATGGCTCAGGCGTGGTGAGCGCTGACTGCCTTGACCAATTCGCCTGCCAATTGCTGGCTGGTGCAGTGGGAAATGTCGCCCAGCGACAGCATGCCGACCATGCGCTTGTCATCGTTGATCACCGGCAGCCGCCGGATCTTCTTCGACTCCATCAGGTGAATGGCGTCTTCGACGGATTCATTGGTGCGGCAATAGACGATCTCCCTGGTCATAACGTCGCGAGCCGTCAGCGAGGAGACGTCGCGGCCGTTCGCCAATGCACGCAGAGTGAGATCGCGATCGGTTACCATTCCGATCAAGCGATCGTTCTCGCCGACCGGCAGCGCGCCGATGTCTTCCTCCTTCATGATCCGCGCGATGGTTCGCAGATCCGCTTCCGGGCCGATCCAACGAACACCGGAATGCATCGCTTCTTCGGTTCTCATCATATCCTCCCTTGCTATACTCAGCCGCATTACACGCCTGAAACATGGCCAATCGTTGGAATCCGGTGTTTCGATGCGAATTCGGCACGAACTTTACACGTTCGTGGAAAAGATGCGGTCCACAGTCGCGAAATCGCTCACGTCAATTTTCGTCGCCGTTCGAGTTCCGCTTCGGATGGCTGATCGAATTCGAATGAACCGGTGACGACCGGTCCTCCGCGGATATATTTGTTGACCGTGACGCCGGTTCCGGAAAGCTTCGAACTTACCAGTTTCAACGCCATCGGTGCTGCGCCTTCGCCGAACAGCCTCTTCCCCTTTCCGAGAATGACGGGAAAGTACGAGATATACATCTCGTCCACCAGGTCATGGCGGAAAAGGGTCTGGAGGAAATCGGTCGAGCCCTGCGTCAGCAGGTCCGGTCCTTGCTCAGTTTTCAGTTCTTGCAGTGTAGCAAGCACGTCGTTGCCCAATGTCTGACTGTTCTTCCAGTCGAGCTTCAGGTCCGGATTGCGCGTCGCGACGTATTTGGTGATGCGGTCGAACAATGAGCCGATCGGGTCGTCCGCGCCGGCATAGGGCCAATGCGCCGCGAAGATCTCATAGGTCTTCCGGCCAAGCAGGAGGTCAAACGGCTTGGCGAACATCTCGTCCACCGCTTGTCCCATGGCCTCGTCGAAATAGGGGAAGGCCCAGCCGCCATATTTGAAGCCGCCGACGGGATCTTCGTGCGGTCCCCCCGGCGCCTGCATGATTCCGTCCAGACTTACGAATGCGCCAACGATGATCTTTCTCATTATCGCTCTCCTTAGTCGCCTCCTGATATCGACTAAGACGGATGGCGGGGGCTGATTCCGACAGCCGCCAGCGACAATTTCGGCCTAACTTCCAAAATCGATCAGGTCAGTCCTCATGATAAAAATAGCGGCGCCATTCGCCTTCGCCCCCATAGCGCCCTTCGCGATAAGTCCGGCGCCAGACGCGGCGTTCGCAATAGCCGTCCTCGCAGTAGGTGTCGACGATCCGCTCGTTGACGACTCCGTTGTTGGATGAACTGTTCGAGCTCGTGTTCGACGATTGACTGCCGGCCTCGGCCTTTCCGGTTGTCATCGCTGCGGCGACAAATAGAAACGGCAGGATACGCATGGCTTCCTCCTTCACTCCCGCCAGAGTGGGCCTCCGAGCCTGAACATCCACTGAACGATGGACTCCAGGAGTGCGGCACCTTTCTCAGTCGCGGCCTCACGGAATGGCGAAGATGCTGATCTCGTTGGCAATGCCGCGCAGCGTGACATTGTGTGACATCGGGCTCAGACCCCGATCCGAAAGCAGGTTGGAGGCTCGCGGGTCTTCGAGCACAGAGCCGGTCGCGAAGATCTCGCGCGACGTGGCCAGATGCTGGACGCGCGAGGCGATGTTGACGGTCTGGCCGAAATAGTCCTGCCGCTCGTTCAAATTGACGGCGATGCACGGTCCTTCGTGGATACCGATTTTCAGGAGCAGATCCTCGCTGCCGCGTTCGTCATTGAGCTTGCGCATGGCGTCGCGCATCCGCATGGCCGCGGCGACCGCCCGGTCCGGTGTCGGAAAGGTCGCCATCACGGCGTCGCCGATCGTCTTGACGACGGCGCCGGCCTCGGCCGCAACGATCTCGTTCAGGACCCGGAAATGCGCCCGCACCAGATCGAATGCGGCCAGGTCGCCGACGCGCTCGTAGAGCTCGGTCGAACCGCGCAGGTCGGTAAAAAGGAAGGTCAGGCTAGTGATCTTCAGCCGTTGGTCGACGTCGAGCATGTCCGTGCGGTAAATGTCGCGGAAGGTCTGGTTGGAGAGCAGCCGCTTGGCGGTGAGGAACGGCCGCCGGCGGCCGAGCATGCCGTGCAGCGTCTCGTTGGCCATGCAGACCGAGGGGAGGGTGCGGACCTCCGCATGGTTTTCCACCTGAATGCGAAGCGGGCCGGGCTGCATCTTCAGCGTTTCGGCATGCCGGTGCGCGCGGTCGAAGACGAGGGAAAGATTGCGTCGTTCCCTGGTCGGCTCGCCGCTGACATCCAGGAACTGCGCCGCATGCGTCACCGGTTCGAAGACGATGACGAATTCCGCCGGCAGCTGCAGCGAGATGACCGCCTTTTCGCCCGGCGGCAGTTCCAGCGTCTCGATAATGAACTCGTCGAATTTCTCCTCGTAATCGTCCTCGGGCAGATCGATGCCGGAGCCCCAATACATCTGGCGGAAATATTCGATCGGCGGCAACTCGTGCGGATTGTGTGCCTCGATGTGGCGCACCCGCGGGCTCACCGTGAAGGTCACCTCGACCATCTCGTCGAGGGTCGGCTCGTAGCCTGCAGCACAGAGCGCACAGGTATATTCGGTGCTCTGCACCGTCTTCAACGACGTATTGGCATCGAGCACGCCGCCGCAGCCGGGGCAGAGGACATTCCAGGAAAGCTCGAAAATGCCGAGCCGGGAGGCGTGCAGGAAGCCCGCGATCGTTTCTTCCTCGTCGAGCCTCTCGGCGCTAGCAAAGCCGAGCGCATTGATGCGGCAGAGCTTGCGGTCGGGCGCATCGCGAACCAGCCGCTCGAAGGCATTAGCGACCTTCGGCTTCACAGACTGGCGCAGCACTTCGAATAGCGTCTGAGCTTCACCCATGCCGGCATTCTATACGGAAACTGACGCGTGGTCAGGCGATTTGTCTTGTCTAACGAAGGCGAGCGGCCGCTTAGAGAAAGAGGGGCGCTCCTGCTTTCGCCGGCCAGGATGAGGGTAATCCATTCGCAAGCTTTACTGCGGCGCTTCACCCCGCGATTCCTCCCATTAACACCCGATAAAGTCTCTTCCCCTACGATGCTTTCGGGGACACTCTTTCACATAGGCGATCAATGTCATTCTTCGGCGTTTCCGGAATGTATTATTCCGGCGAATCCCTTGGCGAGCACCGCATTGTGCTTGCCGAGGACTCCAACCTGTTCTCATCGATGGTTTCGAAACGACTGAAGGAGTTGTTCGATATCGACGTGATCGTCTGCCGCGACTACGAGGATTTGCAGTTTGCCGTGGAGAATGCGTCCTTTCCGGCCTCGCTTGCCATTTCGAACATCAACCTGCCGGGTGCGGAGAACGGCGAGGCGCTCAACTATCTGATCGACATGAGCGTCCCAACGGTCGTCTTCACCGGTTCCTTTCAGGAGAAGACGCGTGAGGCGATTCTCGCCAAGGACATCGTCGACTATGTGATCAAGGACAGCGTCGTTGCTGTCGACATGCTGGCGGAATCGGTCTGCCGGTTCCTCACCAACCAGAAGCATCACGTGCTGATCGTCGACGACAGCCCGACCGCGCGGGCGCTGCTGACAACGCAGCTGAAGCGCTACAATTTTCGCACCAGCTCGGCCGAAAGCGGTGCGGCGGCGCTTGAGATCCTGAAGAACAATCCGGATATTGCGCTGGTCATCACCGATTACAACATGCCGGATATCGACGGCTTCGAGCTGACGCGCCGGATCCGCTCGGCCCACGGACCGCATCAGTTGCGCATCATCGGCGTCTCATCGTCGACCAACCGCTTGCTTTCCGCGCGCTTCCTCAAGGCTGGCGGCAATGATTTCGTCGTGCGTCCCTTCGTCAACGAGGAGTTCTATTGCCGCGTCAACCAGAACCTCGACACTTTGACGAAAATCAAGACTTTGAGCGAAAGGGTGAAAATTCCCGCCTGACGCTCGCGAATTTTCAAGCAAGCAGTTGAAATTCCATGCTGGTGGTTGCTGCGTTAACGAAATTGCAACCGGCAGCCCGTTCAATCGCAGCAGATGAACTGGGGATTCCCACATAGGCGCATCTCACCGAGGGGCTTCGGTGACGGTGCGAATCGGCGCAATTGCATATTGGGTCACGGGGCTCCGCCGCACGGATCGGATCGCGCAGAGGCAAAAGCCTTGGCGTCGCTGCGACCGGGGACGAGCTGCCGCAGGGGATGGGGTTGCAGGGGTCGTGAGATTGCGCCGCGCGTCGGGACGGGCGAACCATATTCAGAAGCACCGCGACAAGCGTCTGCTGCTCGTCGAGGATTCACGGATGTTCGCGGCCGCTCTCAAACACGGGCTGGAGCTTACGCACGGAATAAATGTCGCCCATTGCGCCTCGCTCGCCGCGGTGAAGGCCGAGGTTGCTGCGGCGGAGGAGTGGGTGTTTTCGCTCGCGGTCCTCGATCTCAACCTGCCCGACGCCCCGAATTGCGAGGCCTTGGACTTCATTCTGGCGAACAATGTCCCGGCAATCGTCTTCACCGCCGCCTTCAACGACAGCACCCGCGATCAGATCCTCAACCGGGGCGTTGCCGATTGCATCGTCAAGAACGAGCCAGAGTCGATCGAGCGGCTGATCGCGGCGGTCGACCGGGTCCTCACCAAGGGGCGAACCAATGTGCTGCTGGTGGATTCCTGTGCGGCCTCACGGGAGCAGATGGCAGGCGTCCTGCGGCGGGGGCTATTTGCGGTGATCGAGACGTCGGAAGCGTGGGAAGCATTGCAGGTCCTGGACCAGGGCGGGGCAGTCGACGTGGTCGTCACCGATACAGGTCTTGCCGACCTTGCCGGTCTCGCCCTGCTCGAAGAAGTGCGCAAGCGCCAGGGCGAGGATGCCGTACCGATCATCGGTCTCTCGGAACAGGGCGATGCACGACTCGCCGCGCGCTTCATCGAGGCCGGCGGCGCGGATTTCATCCGCAAGCCTTTCCTCGAGGCTGAGTTCAGCGGCCGCGTTCGGCACGCCGCCATGCTTCAGAAGCGCATTCAGGCCCTGAAACTCGCAGCGGCCAGCGACTACCTGACGGGAATCTTCAACCGCCGCCATTTCTTCATGACCGGCCCGCGCCTGGTTGATCAATATTTACGACGCGGCGAAGGGACCTCGATCGCCGTCCTCGACATCGACCATTTCAAGCGCTTGAACGACACCTACGGCCACGAGATCGGCGATCTCGTATTGAAGCATGTCGCCCGGCAATTAAAGACTCTCGTTGGAGAGGAGCATCTCCTGGCGCGGCTCGGCGGCGAGGAGTTCGGCATCCTGTTCGATGGCCTCGGCGTGCGCGACGCATTCGCCTTTTGTGAAAAACTGCGGGCGGAACTGGCGAAGACGAAGATCGTCGCCGACGATGAGGAGCTGGCGATCACCGTCTCGATCGGTCTTGCGACGATCGAGGCGCCGGAAGCCTTCGAGAACTACCTGCACGCCGCCGACCAGTTTCTCTATATGGCGAAACACGCCGGGCGAAACCGCGTCATTTCCGAGCTGACGCTGCTCGATGCGCTGGCGTCGTGAGGGTTGACGGGCCGGCTCGCGGTCCGCCTGCGATGCCTTGCTTCAGCCGGCCTCAGCGCGCCATCTGCAGCGTCAGCTTGCGCTCGGCGCGCTCCTGTTGCGGCGAGCGGTTGTAAAGTTCGCGATAACACTTGGAGAAGTGCGAGGCGGACACGAAACCGCAGGCGACGGCCACCTCGACCACCGGCATCGACGACTGGATCAGCAGATGCCGGGCGCGGTCAAGGCGAATCTCCAGGTAATAGCGCGCCGGCGAGCGGCCCATCTCCTGTCGGAACAGCCGCTCGATCTGGCGGCGCGACAGGTCGGCGCTTTCGGCGATTTCGAGGAGCGAGAGCGGCTCTGAGAGGTTCGCTTCCATCAGTTCGATGATCGAGAGGACCTTGGCGTTCTGGACCCCCAGGCGGGCGCGCAGTGGAAGCCGCTGGCGGTCATGCGGACCGCGCACGCGATCGGTCAAGGCCTGCTCGCAGACCCGGTTGACGAGGCTTTCGCCAAAATCCTGGTCGATCAGGTTCAGCATCATGTCAAGCGAAGCGGTGCCGCCCGCGCAGGTGTAGATGTTGCTGTCGATCTCGTACAGGTCGGCATATACCTCCGCCTGCGGGAAGCTCTCGGAAAAGCCGGGCAAGTTTTCCCAGTGGATGGCGCAGCGCTTGCCCGTGAGCAGGCCCGCGGAGGCCAGCACATGGGCGCCCGTACAGAGGCTTCCAACGGCGATGCCGCGATTGTAGACCTCGCGCAGCCAGGCATTGACCGATTTGTTCTGGAACTCCTCGACATAGACGCCCGAACAGACAAGCACCATGGAGGGGCGGCTTTCGCCTGCCAGGAACTTGCGCTCGTCCGCAAGCGAGGTGTTGACCTCGAGGGCAATGCCGGCTGAGGAAAAGACCTTCTGACCGTCGGTTGAGGCTAGGCGCCAGGTGTAAGCCTCGTAGCCGAGCATGCGGTTGGCGATGCGAAGCGTTTCTATCGCCGCGGAGAAGGGCAGCATTGAAAAGTTCGGCACCAGAAAGAAGACGAGCGAGCGCTTTTTGGTCAGAGGCTTGTTCATGAGGCTTCCCATGCTGGACGAGGGTGTCTATTCGTCGCTTGTAATATGTCATCCGGCTTGTCTGTTTACGACATTGGCATGGAAAGCCGCGACCGGGAAGAAATTTCGCATTGCGACATCGAGCCGCGGGCTCTTCTCAGGCGGGAGGAGTTGCTGATTGCACGAAAGCGACAGACGTCTTGGCTGAAGTGACGCATTTCGACAAGAAACGCCGCCAAGCGTCCGATGTGTACCGCTCATGACGTTGGTTGCACATTTTGTAAATTACGACTTTCTCGGGGAGGGGGAGACGATGTCGGTATCTGACAAGAGCCGAGCCGGGGCTGCCTTAGCGAGGGTCATGTGCGGGACGACACCTCCGATCCAGCATGATCGGATTGCCTCGGAAGGTGGCGCAACGCAAGAAGGGCACTCCGGTCGGGAATGCCCTTCTTCATTTCATCAGCCCCTGCCAGGCGCGGGGCTTTCGACAGGTCGTGTCGCTGTTCATTGTTCCGTCTTGTGCACCGCGTCGTCGACGGAAGGGAAGCCGATATCCTTCAGCGTGTCGTAGGAGAGGTTCTCCAAGATGCGCTCGTTACGGTGCCGCTTCCAGGCGGCCCAGGCGCGGGCGCGCAGGCTGAAAAGACCGGGCAAAGCCGCAAGGCTCTGGCTCGACGATGAGGAATGTTGGTTCATAGACATTGCTGGTTCCTTCTGAGCTTCTCAAAAGGTCGCGACCATGTCTTGGTTATGGCGCAACCTGATTGATCAATCAAACGAATATGTTTGATGTTTTCCATCAAACATGGTGATCTCTTACTGCTGCACGTAACAGCTTGTATCAGGGCTCCTGATCACCTTCTGTTCCGCTTGTAACAGGTCATTTCTGACCCTTGCCGGCAGTTTCGCCAATTGGCGCCGGGTTTCCACTCGGTTTCTGGCGAGCTTGGTCGCGCGCCTTCTCTCCGCGATCCGCTCGATGAAGACCTGGGCCCGCGACAGCATTGCGAGGACGAGATCGCCGTCGTCGCCTGCATGCCGGACGACGCGATTGTGTTGCGGCGCAGATCCGCCGATCGGGTCCTTCCCGAATGAAGGAGTGCCACTGATCCGTCGTGCGGTTGCGGCGGCGTTGTCGATCGCCAAAGATAGGGCGGTCATGACCTTGCTCCTTTGTGTTTTGCGGGTGCTTCCCCGCTTCCTTGCGAGCTTGACTATCGCTCCGATGTAATATTCAATCAAACGAAATGGAGTTAAGCTATCTTTCAGTTTTTCTGAATGAGGAGGCCGCCATGAACATGATCCTGCGCCACGCGCTTCCGCTTCTCGAAATGGATGTGTTGAAGACCTTCGTCGCCATTGCCGAAACCGGCAATTTCACGACTGCGGCCGAAGCCGTGTACCGCACACCCTCCGCGGTCTCGATGCAGATCAAGAAGCTCGAAGAGACGCTGGGCTGCACGCTTTTCCTGCGCGACGCGCGGTCTGTCTCATTGACGCCGAAGGGCGAGTTGCTGCTCGGCTTCGCCCGCCGGCTCCTGTCGCTCAACAACGAGACCGTGTCTCGCTTCCTGCTGCCCGACATGAACGGCGTCGTCCGCGTCGGCGCGCCGGAAGATGTGGGCGAGCGCATCCTTCCGGATGTGCTGAAGCGTTTTGCCGAGACCTACCCGAATGTCACGGTCGACGTGTCGATCGGGATGAGCAACGCCATGCGCAAGCGGGTGGACGAGCACCGGCTCGACATTGCCATTTATAACAGCCTTTCCGACGAGGCGTCCAAGGACGGCGAAATCCTGATGCAGGAAAAGCTGGTTTGGGCCGGGGCCAAGTGCGGCAACGCGCATCTGCGCGATCCCCTGCCGGTGTCGATGTGGGAGGACGGCTGCGTATGGCGCGCCGATGCGGTCGAGAAGCTGTCGCGGGCCGGGCGCAAATTCCGCGTGGCGTTCCTGAGCGCCTATACGACGGGACAACGTGCTGCGGTGCGCGCCGGCCTCGCGATCGCGCCGCTGCCGCGCTATCTAGTCCAAGGGGAGATGGTGCAGCTCGGCGAGCGAGACGGGCTGCCCGATCTCGGCCATTACGATATCGGGCTGAAGGTGGTTGAGGATGCACCGGCACCGGTACTGGCGGTTGCCGAACACGTCCGTGAGGCTTTCGCCGAACTCCAACTGCATACGGGCAGGATGGCCGAGGCCGTTTAGCCGAGGCTCTTGCGGCCTGCGACGAGGCCTCGCCCTGGCTTGACGGACATAAGTAGCAGCTTATAATAAGCCATGACTTATGAAGCTAGAGTCTTTGCTGCGCTGGCCGATCCGACACGAAGGGCGATTTTCGAGCGCCTTGCAGCGCGTGGGCAGTCCGTTTCCGAACTGTCGCGCACCATGCCCGTATCGCAACCGGCGATCTCGCAGCACCTGAAGGTCTTGAAGGAAGCCCGGCTCATTCGCGAGGAACCCGCGGGGGCGCGGCGGATCTACTCCATCGATCCCGTTGGGTTGGGACCCTTGCGGCAGTGGCTGGACCGCTTCTGGACTGACCAACTCGCCGCCTTCAAATCCAATGTCGAAGCGGCGGCCGATCAGGATAAAGACTGAACGACTATCTAAAAGAGGCACACAACCGGGAGAAACCTCATGCACAGGATCGAACCGGTCCCGGTCCGCAAATCGGTTGCCGTCCGCACGTCTCCGCAGAAGGCCTTCGAGTTCTTCGTGAACGGCATGGGTGGCTGGTGGATCAAAGAGCACAGCCTGACGGAGTCCGGACAGAAGACGGTGATCGTCGAGGCCAGAGCGGGCGGCAGATGGTACGAAGTCGGGAATGCCGGCGAGGAGCGCGAATGGGGCCGCGTCATCACCTGCGATCCGCCGCACCGCATTCTTCTCGCTTGGCAGCTCAACGCCGATTTCGACTTCGAGCCGAAATTCCAGACGGAAGTCGAAGTCTCGTTCGAGGCGAAGGGCGAAGGCGAGACGATCGTCACGCTGGAGCACCGCGATCTTGGCAATTATGGCGTTAAGGCCGAGGATCTGCGCGGTGTGCTCGACTCTGAAAAAGGATGGGGTGGGTTGCTGGCGTCGTTTGCCGCGAAGGTGGCATAAGCGGCTCTGCAGCTACTCCCGGCTCCTGCGCCTTCTGCGCCCACCGCCTTCGCCGTCATCGGCCAGCGCCTTGCGCTCCGGTAGCGCCACGACCTCGGAGAGCTTCGGAAAGGCGTCGACCTTGTTCGGCATCGCCATGGCGTTGACGAAGTGCTCCTGAAATTTCGATTCAAGAGCCGTTTCTATCTTCTCGATCTTTCTCACGGTTTCCTCGATCTCGCGGCGGTGACCGCGGTTGAGGAGGGCCATAAGGGCGCCGGTGCCGGCGGCATTTCCGACTGCCTTCACCTCGGCGAGGTCGCAATCCGGGATCAGGCCGAGCACCATGGCGTATTTCGGATCGATGAAGGAGCCGAAGGCGCCGGCAAAGCGGATCGTGTCGACATGCTCGACGCCCTGCTTTTCCATCAAGAGCTTGATGCCGGCATAGAGCGCAGCCTTGGCGAGTTGGATCGCTCGGATGTCGTTCTGCGTCACGGTGATGCGCGGTTCGCCGTCATGCAGCAGGTAGGAGAAGGTGCGGCCGTTCGGAACGATACGCGAGCTTTTAGCAGCCATCGCACCGTCGACGACGCCGTCCTGCGAGATGATGCCGGTGAGATACATTTCAGCGACCACCTCGATGATCGCCGAGCCGCAGATCCCGGTAACGCCCACCGCTGCGGCGGCCTCGCCGAAGCCCTCCTCGTCCGACCACTTGTCAACACCGATGACGCGGAAGCGTGGCTCGAGTGTCTCCGGGTCGATGCGGACGCGCTCGATCGCGCCGGGTGCGGCGCGTTGGCCGGAGGAAATTTCAGCTCCCTCGAACGCCGGGCCCGTCGGCGAGGAGGCGGCGACGACGCGGGCGCGGTTGCCGAGGACGATTTCGGCATTGGTACCGACATCGACGAGCAGCATCATCTTGTCCTGGCGATGCGGACCCTCCGAAAGCGTCGCGCCGGCCGCATCCGCCCCGACATGTCCGGCGATGCAGGGGAGCATATAGAGCCTCGCGCCGCGATTGACCTCGATGTCGATCTCATGCGCCCAATATTGCAGCGCGCCAGAAACCGCGAGTGCGAAGGGCGCTTGGCCGAGTTCCGTCGGGTCAATGCCGAGGAAAAGGTGATGCATGATCGGGTTGCCGACGACCACCATGTCGAGGATGTCGTGCCGATCGACGCCGCCTTCGCTGCAGACCTTGCCGATCAGCCCGTTCACCGCTTCCCGCACGGCCTTGGTCATCGCCTCGCGGCCATCCGGGTTCATCATCACATAGGAGACGCGGCTCATCAGATCCTCGCCGAAGCGGATCTGCGGGTTCGATGCGCCCGAAGAGGCAACGATTCGGCCGGAGAGCAGCGACACCAGGTGCATGGCGATCGTCGTCGAGCCGATGTCGCAGGCTATTCCATAGGCCTCGTTCTTCAATCCCGGCCAAAGGCCGACGATGAAGGGGCGGGAGGAATCCATGTCCCGATGGATCGCGGCGGTCACCGCCCAGTTGCCCTTGCGCAGGATGCCCTGAACCTGCGGGATCAGGTGCGGCGCGATCAGCAGATCCTTCCAGCCCCAGTCTTTCTCCAGAACCGCCTTCATCCGGTCGAGATCGCCGAGCGGCTTGTGCATGTCCGGCTCGTCCACTTCGACATAGCAGAGCTGGACGGCGGCATTGCGCTCGATCAACCGGTCGGTTGCGGCCTTGCGCACCACCTGGGCATTGATGACGGTATCCTGCGGCACGTCGATGACGAGATCGCCGAGGATCTGCGCCGAGCAGGAGAGGCGACGACCATCGGGCAGTTCGCGCACCGTGGCGTAGCGCTGCTCCTTGGGGCCGATCGGGGAGAGGTGTTCGTTCGAGGAAACGATCTTGTGCTTGGCGAAATTGCCTTCCTGCACGGACACCTGACAGCGTCCGCAGGTGGCGCGGCCGCCGCAGACGCTTTCGACATAAACGCCAAGCTTGCGCGCAGCATCGAGCACTGGGGTGCCGACCGGGAAGCGGCCGCGCTTGCCCGAAGGCATGAAAAGCACCAGAGGATCCTTCTGCGCGGCTTCGGTCATATTGGTCTCGATTTCGGAAGTGCTTTCGATGCGCATGCTGGTCGGTCTCTCGTCAGGTCCGCTTCAACCGGGGAGCGAAGCGCGGGTAGACCGCTTCAGACTGCACCGGAATGACGCCTGATAGTTGTCAGATCCCGACATGAAAAGATCTGTCAGCACATTTCAGGAGGGTTGCCGTGCGCTGGCGAACGGGACGGTTACGGTTTCCTGCGCGATAGCCGCCGGGCATTGCTGCGCACCCGCTTGCCATAGGGCTTGAGGGCGGCCGCGGCAATAGCCGTCCCATGGTGGGAACCGCTGCCGGTCATCAGCCGCATCGTGCTGTCGAGAGCGGCCTTCCAGAGGGCCAGGTTCACGGCCATCCCGCTCTCGGCCGCCGCTGCGACCTTTTCGGAAACCATGCGTTGGAGCTCGGCTACGTCGTGCGTCTTTCCGGTCATTGCCGCAAGCTGCATCTGCTGCAGCCGAAGCGCGATGACGAATGGAGCATCGAACCAAAGCGTGGCAGTGTCCAGGCGGAGGCGGCGCGGTGTCATTGGTTATCTCCACTCTTCGGCCGGATGCGAGTTCCGGATTTCGCTATGGTGCCACAGTTAGCTTCACGACTGCGAATGCATAGGCGACTGCCGTGGCCAACAACATCGAACCACCTCAAAAGCACAGGTTTATGACCCGTTCTTAAGATCGTAGATTGATTCTATTCGTAAAAGCCAAGCCAAATACAACGGCAAGCACCGCGAAGTTTAGAAACACAAGCGGCAGACCATAGTTCCAGAGTGCACCGTAGAACCTTCGAAACTCGTCCGCATCCCCAAACAGCATGTATCTGGCGAAGAGGATCAAGGGGATGAAAACCGCAAGGAACCGAAGATGGTTCCTCAAGGCAATTCCCCTTGAATAGGCAGTGCAGCGTCGAAGCAGGATATTACTCTCGCACCGCTGCGGCGCCAGCCCGCGCCGCACGTCCGCCACGACGTCCACCGCCGGCAGCCGGTGCCGCGGCGGCCGCCACATGTCCGCCTTCGGCCGGCTTGTGGTCGCGATAGGTCATGATCCAGTTGGTGCAGTTCGCGTCGGTACCGTTCAAGACGTTCGCGGCGCGCACCGCTTCCATTTCCTGCGGGCGGCAGGGGTTCATGATTGCCGACGTCATGCCGGCACCGATTACCATCGGAATGAAGCCGGCATTGATGCCGTGGCGATGCGGCAGGCCGAAGGAGATGTTGGAAAGGCCGCAGGTGGTGTTGACCTTGAGCTCTTCACGCAGGCGGCGGAGCAGCGCGAAGACCTGCCGGCCAGCATCGCCCAGGGCGCCGATCGGCATGACGAGCGGATCGACGACGATGTCGTGCGGCTTGATGCCGTGATCCATGGCGCGCTCGACGATCTTCTTGGCGACAGCAAAGCGGACGTCGGGATCCATGGAAATGCCGGTCTCGTCATTTGAGATCGCGACAACCGGAACGTCGTACTTCTTAACGAGCGGAAGGATCGCTTCCAGCTTTTCCTCTTCGCCGGTGACCGAGTTGACGAGCGGGCGGCCCTTGGCAACGCGCAGGCCGGCTTCGATCGCCGCCGTTACCGAGCTGTCGATCGACAGCGGTACATCGACGAGGCCCTGGACGATTTCCAGCGTCTTGACGAGCAGCGGCGGTTCGGTCTCGTTCGGGTTGACAGCTGTCACGCCCGCATTGACGTCGAGCATGGTCGCACCCGCGGCAACCTGCTCCAGCGCGTCCTTGATGACCGTCTCGAAGTTGCCCTCGATCATTTCGGCGGCGAGCTTCTTGCGGCCGGTCGGATTGATGCGCTCGCCGATGACGCAGAAGGGCTGGTCGAAGCCGATGACGATCTCGCGGGTGGCGGAAGCGACGATGGTGCGGGTCATATAAGATCCTCTGATCCTGGAGCCTGGGGCTATGTAATAGACCCCATTCGTGTTTGTCAGGCGCGGGACGAGCCGAAGCGCCGGTTTTCCTCTGTTAAAGCCGCTGGCCGCGGCCCTGTCTCAATGCGGATGGTGTGCGGCGGCCTCCGCCATCTGCTGCTGGTTTTCCTCGATGCCCCCGCGAAGATGCTCGAGCCGCTCGGCCACAAGCGTTTCCGTCGGCGTCGCTTCGTGTTTCCATGGCTTGCGACCCTTCAGGACGCCGGACTCGTGGACGATCTCCGCCACATATTCCTCCTGGCGATAGGCCATCACGTGCACGCCCGAAACGCCCTCGATCTCCTTCACCTCGTTGATGATGTCGATGCAGAGCTGCTTGCCTTCCTTCTTCTGGTCCTGGGCGCCTTCAAGGCGCGTGATGATCGAATCGGGAATATGGATGCCCGGCACGTTGGAGCGGATCCAGCGCGCGGTCTTGGCCGAGGCCATCGGGCCGACGCCGACGAGGATGAAGCATTTCTCGTGCAGGCCGAGGTCGCGCACCTTCTTCATGTACTCGCGGAACATCGGCACGTCGAAGCAGTACTGGCTCTGGACGAATTGGGCGCCCGCTTCGATCTTCTTTGCCAGCCGGTAGGGCCGGAAGTCGTAAGGCGGCGCAAAGGGGTTGATCGCGGCGCCGAGGAAAACCTGCGGCGGCGTCGTCAGCTTGCGGCCGGAGAGGAATTTCGAATTGTCGCGCATGATCCTGACGGTCTCGAGCAGCGACATGCAGTCGAGGTCGAAGACGGGCTTGGCACCCGGCTGGTCGCCGGCCTGCACACCGTCGCCTGTCAGGCACATGATGTTCTGCACGCCCATGGCCGAGGCGCCGAGCACGTCGCCCTGGATGGCGATGCGGTTCTTGTCGCGGCAGGCGATCTGCATGATCGGCGCATAGCCCATGCGCGTCAGCAGCGCACAAATACCGACCGACGACATGTGGCAGTTGGCGCCCGAGGCGTCGACGGCGTTGATGCCGTCCACCCAGCCGTCGAAGATCGCTGCCCGTTCGTAGACGTCCTGGGGATTGGCGCTGTCTGGCGGATTAAGCTCGGCCGTGACGGCAAATTCGCCGCGGCGCAGCACCCGCTCCAGCCGACCGCGCGAAGAATGGCCGGGCAGGGGGTCGAGCGGCGCACCGGGGTCGAAGGGGTTGATATCCGGGCTCATCTCTGGCCTTCCTTCTTCGCCTCTTCGAGAGCCGCGGCCTCGGCCGTCACCCGCAACCACGACGAGGTTTCTCGCAGCGATTGGTTGACCGGTTTCTGGACATTCATGATTGCGTTGCCCTTCACCATGTTCTGCGAACCCTTCCACGCTTGCACCCAGACACAGGGCATATCCGGTTCGACCTCGCAGTTGCCGTTGGCACGGACGCCGCCGCAGGGGCCGTTGCGGAGCTGCTTCGGACAGTTCATCGGGCAGGACATGCCGGTCGAGGACAGCGCGCACTGGCCGCACATGCGACAGTCGAAGAGGAAACCCTTGACGTGGCGTTCGACGAAGGTCACCGGCCGCTCGACGCGGTTGTAGCCGATGGCGTTCCAGAGCGGATGGAGCATCAGGAACATGTCGGCAAAGCGGTTGTAGAACCATTCGAGAAAGCGCGAATGGCGGACCGCCCAGAGCCGGACGGTGTATTTGTGGCGCGAGCGGCGGCTCGGCGAGACATTTGTCGGCGTATAGGCGCCCGTGGCCGCCTTCTTGGCGGATTCGGCGTTGCCGGTGACGACCTTGGGGTCAGGCATTGTCCCGCCCTCCGGCCTTGACGAGTGCAACGAGCCGCTCCCTGTCGTAGGCGGCCTCCAGTTCGGCTGCTGCCTTGTCGGCCTCCGCCTCGAGATCGTCTGAAACCGGGACCGGATCGGCCTTGCGCCATTCGGCCAGGTAGTCGTCGGTCTCGGCAGCGCCGGTCCGCATGGCGCACATATCGATCGCCTCGGTGAAGCGCAGCGAAAGCTCTCGCTTGGCACTCTTGCGGCCCTGTTTGATGATGACCTGGGCGGGGATATCGCGCCAGTAGACGATGATGCGGTCTGCCATGGGATTCCTGTTCTCCTCCACAGCCCCGCGCCTCTTGTCAGACGCGCAGAGGTCGCTGTAGCCCTTTGAATTACTGCATGTTTTATCCTTACGTCGATCGCGATCCAAGGAACATGCAGAGCGCATGATGCCGAAGACCGAAATCGGTCTTCGGACAGGCTTCTACGCCGAGTCAAAGTGTTGCAGCGTTCTTTGCGCGTCTGTTCTGACGAGCGGTGCTGTTATGCCGACAATGCGCATGTCTATGCGCCGTGGCTTACCTTGGCACGACGTCGGATATGTCAAAAAACGACGCTCCCCCCGGTTCGCATGAAGAGCGGAATGCGCCGCGGGTATCTTGACGCGGCCCTTGGCATTCGGAACGCGGAAGCAGGGCCCTGGAAAACACCTTGGCCGCAACCGTGCGATCGCGCCAAACCGGGCTCCTCGGCTACGGCCTCAATAGCCGGAGCTTCCGCTGCCCTGGCTGCCGCCGCCCATGCCGCCACCGCCGGAGGCGCCGGTTGAACTTGGTGGAGGAGGGGCGGCGTTCTGCTGGCTCGTCTGGTTGCTGACGCACCCGGCGATCGCCAAAAGTGCGATCAAGGCGATGAGTATCGATGGTCCGTGCGGCATTTTCTTCTCCAATCACGGATTGGAACTGCGCAGCCATGTTCTTCCCGTCGACTGTTGGAGGCAAGTGCATGCGTGCGCTTGATTTCGTACAAAAGCGCGTCATTTCCATCGAATGTGCAGATACCCCGGAGAGTCCTGATGTCAAGAACAGTGATCGCAATGTTGTGCCTCGCGCTTCTCGCGCTTTCTTCCTGCGCGAACACGGCGCGCGGATTCAGGCAGGATAGCACCCAGACCGGCCACGCTGTGGATAGTGCTACCAAGCGCGTCCTGGGGGCTGCTCAGTAGGACAGCGCCTTCGCCATCCGGCGACTACGCCGCATCCTCGGCTGCGGTCGGGGCTTGCGCCCGACTGCGATGAGCACCCTGAGAGCTGCTTCCGCTTCAGCCTCGGTGAACCCGGCTAGTAGCTGGTCCGCAAATACCGCCGGGACACCGGTCAGGTTGTCCCACACGGTCCAATGGTCGGTTGGGTCGAGGATGAGTTCGTAGCGGTCCTGTTGCATCGGATTCCTCTCGTTTACCAGATCCCGCGTCGCAGGCCATTCCAAAGCCAAGCCCAGACCGGCGGATGATACCATTGCCGCGACGGAGCGGCGATATCGAAGGGTCGGAGGTATCCGGCGAGCGTGTCCTCGACCGCCCTGATCGCAATGTCGGTCGAGGCGGCTGTCTGGAGCAGCGGATAGGTATGGATCGTATCGGCGCGGCTTGGTATCTGCCGCGACTGGTAAAGAATGCCGCCGGTATCGACGCCCTCATCGACGAGATGAACGGTCGCGCCGAAATTCTCCAAATCATTGCCGACGAGCGCCCAGTAGCCGCCCATCAGTCCGCGATACTGCGGATTGATGCCCGCATGGAAGTTCAGGACGGGGCAGGGGATTGTTGCCAGCGTTGCGGGCTTCAGCATCCGGCAACTGACGAGAAAGACGACGGCGGGCTGAAGCGCCGTCAGCCGTGCGCGGCCTTCGGCATCGTTGATCGAAGCGATCTGGTGCACCGGGACGGAGGGGGGCTTGTCGGCAGACACGCCGTAGCTGCGCAGGATTTCGGCCGCCCGCCGGCGCGTGAGCCGTTTGCCGAAACGCGAGGCGATCATCGTGGCGAGCTGGCCCAAAGCCGTCGCCCATCCGAGCTTCCGAGCCCGCCGTCTGACGAAGAGCGCCTTGGATTCCGGCTGCTCCTGCAGGACGACGATGTCGGAAAAGCGGGCGGCAAGCGCATTGATCAGGATGTTCGGATTGTCGCCCCCTGCGGTAACGACGACGATGCGCCGGCCGGTCGAGGCGGCCGTTGACGTTTCACTTTCCGTGAGGGCGCTTTGCGATCGGTACATAGGTCGGCAAGGGTTGTCTGAGTATCATCTGCGGCGTCCAGACACAGTGGCGGGTAGATACAGATATGCCGACACAGGCGTTACCGTGGTCTTAAGCGGGTAGCCAATAATATATCACGGGGTCAATTGCCCGAGCATTACGCCTCAATCAACGACCGGCTGAGATCGCCGTAGCCGGTAAAGCGGTACTCATAGGCGAGGCCGAGATAGTCGGCGGCGCGGCGGGCCTTCTCCTTGAGCGCCTCGTCTTCCACCTGCGATAGATAGACGAGCTTGCGGTAGTGCCCGAAATACATGTCGCGCAGTTCCGGATGCCGGTCGAGGCCGAGCGGCTCGACGACGAATGCTTCGAACTGGCGGGCGAGGAAGTCGGTGAGAAAGAAGGCCGTGAGGTCGTCGTCCCAACGGGCGGCGAAATCCGCATTGCCGGCGAAGAAGGAATAGCAGTGCGGGCCGGGAATCCGCTCGACGCCTTCCTCCTCGCAGAGCCGATCGATGAGACCGCCCGTACCGCAATCGGCATAGGCGATGAAGATGCGCTCGAAGCCGTCGGAACGGGCGCGGGCGATCGCGTCGCGAAGGCCCGGCACGATCTTTTCCGGCGTGTTGTGCCAGATGGCGGGAAGACAGTTGAGCTCGATATGGTCGAGCTTGTTGGCCTCGCAGATCGCAAGAATTTCACGCGCGATGGCGCCGCAACCAATGACGTGAACTTTCTTTGGCTGTGCACGTTCTCTTGCCGACGGTGCGTTTTCCATCTTTATTCCGCCTTGTATCAACACAAAGGAATCACGGTCATGACAATAAGGTCCATCGCGATGATCGGCGCTCTTCTGGTAGCGCTCTCAACCCTGAGTTCCTGCGCCAATACGATCCGCGGCATGGGGCAGGATACTGCGAATACCGTGAACGCCACAGAGGGAGCCGGGCGCCGGGTCGCCCGAGCGGCCAATTGACCGCCACGCGGCTGTAGGGAGGCGAGCGGCCTCGCTTTATAATAAACAAAGACGCCGGCTGTCGGTTTCATCCGCACAGCCGGCGTTTTTCTGCATCAGTTGGACTCAGCCGGCGGCAAGCTGGTTGTGCTTGCGCCGCATATAATCCTTTGCGGTTTCGACGGCGACCGCCGCGTCGCGGCAATAGGCGTCGGCGCCGACGGCCTTGCCGAATTCCTCGTTGAGCGGCGCGCCGCCGACGAGAACGACGTAATCGTCGCGCAGGCCCTTCTCCTTCATGGTGTCGATGACAACCTTCATGTAGGGCATCGTCGTCGTCAACAGCGCCGACATGCCGAGGATGTCGGGCTGCTCGCGCTCGAGCGCTTCCAGATAGTTCTCGACCGGATTGTTGATGCCGAGGTCGACGACGTCGAAGCCGGCGCCTTCCATCATCATGCCGACGAGGTTCTTGCCGATGTCGTGAATGTCGCCTTTGACGGTGCCGATTACCATCTTGCCGAGCTTCGGTGCGCCGGTTTCGGCGAGCAGCGGCCGCAGGATGGTCATGCCGGCCTTCATCGCGTTTGCGGAAAGCAGAACTTCCGGCACGAAGAGAATGCCGTCGCGGAAGTCGATGCCGACGATGCGCATGCCTTCGACGAGCGCCTGGGTCAGGATGTCGTAGGGCGTCCAGCCGCGCTTGAGGAGGATGCGGGTGCCATCCTCGATTTCCTCCTTGAGACCGTCATAAAGGTCGTCATGCATCTGCTGCACGAGTTCCTCGTCGGAAAGGTCCTCGAGAATGATTTCATCATCTGCCATAGTAGGGTCCTCGGTTCCTGGCATAGTCGTTTCGCGGGAGTGGCACGATAACACTCCGGACGCGTTGTCCCATCCTTAACGGGCGGCGCCTAAAAATCTCTTTTCGAAAGCGACGTCGCATATGGTGAAAAACGACGACGCGGTGCTTCCCATCGTTTGTCATGCCAGTCGTATCGCATAATTCACCGATGCGGAATCCGCCGCCCGGTAAAATTATGCAACAGTTCAAGGTGTTAGTTTAGGCAGCTGAGCAAGCGTTTAGGTAATGGCCGGCACACAGCCACGGTTTCACGCGGCACCAACGGACCGTGTGGACGGGGCCGGTCGAGTGTCTAAGTTGCGCCACCTGTTGGCGCATTGAGACCCGTACCGATCCGGCGGCTTGGTAGCATTAGGCCAAATCCATGCCGGGCGCATGGTGCCGCTACTGGATTCGACCGGCGGAAAGGACTATGCGCCCACCTACCGAAATGTTGCAGCGTCCTTCGTGCGAAGACGTGGCGGGAGAGGAATGAGCGAATGAGCGACGTTACAGAACAAGGCGCGATCGAAGGCGGCGGACGCCGCGCGCGTGGCGAGGGACGTGGGGCGGCAGCCCGCCGGGCCTCCCGCACCGGCGGCGGTCCGGGACCGTCTCTGCCCTATATCCAGCGCAAGATTCGCGAGTACGAAGTTCTCGACGAGGAGGGGTTGCAGCTCATCGAGCGCAATGCCGACATCGTTCTGGAAGAGATCGGCATCGAATTCCGTGACGATCCGGAAGCGTTGGAGCTCTGGAAGGCGGCGGGAGCTGATGTGCGCGGCGAGCGCGTCCATTTCCCGAAGGGCCTCTGCCGCGAGCTTTTGAAGACCGCGCCGTCGAACTTCACCTGGCATGCGCGCAATCCGGAGCGCAACGCCCATATCGGCGGCAAGGCGACGGTTTTCGCACCGGTCTACGGCCCGCCCTTCGTCCGCGATCTCGACGGCAACCGCCGCTATGCGACGATCGAGGATTTCCGCAATTTCGTGAAGCTTGCCTACATGGCGCCGTCCGTCCATTCCTCGGGCGGCACGGTCTGCGAGCCGGTCGACATCCCGGTCAACAAGCGCCATCTGGACATGGTCTACAGCCATATCCGCTATTCCGACAAACCCTTCATGGGCTCGGTGACGGCGCCGGAACGGGCCGAAGACACGATCGCCATGGCGAAGATCGTCTTCGGCGACGATTTCGTCGAGAACAATACGGTGACGCTGAACCTGATCAACGCCAATTCGCCGATGGTCTTCGACGAGACGATGGTGGGCGCGCTCAAGGTCTACGCGCGCCATAATCAGGCCTGCGTGCTGTCGCCCTTCATTCTTTCCGGCGCGATGAGCCCGGTGACCGTCGCCGGGACGCTGACGCAGATTCTGGCCGAGGTTCTTGCCGGCGCCTCGTTCACCCAGCTGATCCGCAAGGGCGCGCCGGTGCTTTTCGGCACCTTCGCCGCCTCGATCTCGATGCAGTCGGGTGCCCCAACCTTCGGCACGCCGGAGCCGTCGCTTGTCTCCTATGGCGCCGCCCAGCTTGCCCGCCGCCTCGGCCTGCCGTTCCGTACCGGCGGTTCGCTCTGCGGCTCCAAGGTTCCGGATGCCCAGGCGGCACACGAATCGGCGAACACGATCAACATGACGCTGCTCGCCGGCACCAACTTCGTGCTGCACGCGGCCGGCTGGCTCGAAGGCGGTCTGGTCTCGTCCTACGAGAAGTTCATGATCGACCAGGATCAGCTCGGCATGATGCAGAAGATGGCTGAAGGCGTCGATCTTTCGGAGAATGCGCAGGCGCTCGACGCGATCCGCGAAGTTGGCCCCGGCAGCCACTATCTCGGCTGCTCCCATACCCAGGCCAATTTCCAGACGGCCTTCTACCGCTCGCCGCTCGCCGACAACAATTCCTTCGAACAGTGGGAAATCGAAGGCGAGAAGCGGATCGAGCAGCGCGCCAACGCGCTCGCCCGCTCGTGGCTCGAACACTACGAGGCACCCTATCTCGATCCGGCGATCGACGATGCGCTCAAGGACTATATCGCCAAGCGCAAGGATTCGATGCCGGACGCCTTCACCTGAAAGGCTCCCGAGCGAGCCAGGGAGCAAGGCGGCGCGGCGCAGGTGGCCGACATGATCCAGAAGGAGGTCTGGCGCCCGCATTACGAAACCCAGGGGCCGAAACCGAAATGACGGCGGCCTCCGCTTGTGACGACAATCTTGTTCAAATGCTCCGTGCGGCTCTCGAGCCGCACGGTCTTTTTTTGCGTGGCACTGTGAATTTTGTGGCCGGCGAGGCGGCTCCCCAGCTAAAGGGCGGCGCGCCTGCCGCGAGCGTCCTGCTCGTCGGCAATATCGGTGGCTCACTGTGGGAGCCGTTCAGCCGTTGGCGAGCAGACCAGCCGGATCAAGGCGGCACGGATCCACTCGACAATTGGTCGAAGCAGATAATCCAACCTGTCGCGGAGCGGCTCGACGCCACCGCCTATTACCCGTCCGATCCGCCCTGGCAGCCATTCCAGCGATGGGCAATGCGCGCCGAGGGCTTGAAACCATCGCCGCTCGGCATCCTCATCCACCCCAAATATGGTCTCTGGCACGGCTATCGCGGTGCGCTCGGCTTTGATCGGGTACTTCCGCAGACGGGCAAAGTTTCAACTGGCCATCCTTGCGATGCTTGTGTGGGAAAGCCGTGCATTTCGGCCTGTCCGGCTGATGCCTTGGCCGCCCGCGCATTCGATGTCGCTCGCTGCCGCACGCATTTGAGGTCAAAGGAGGAGCCTGGCGGCTGCCTCGCGCTTGGCTGCCTTTCGCGCGATGTCTGTCCGGTAGGGCGAGACTTTCGCTACCCGGATGCGCAACTCCGTTTCCATATGGCGGCACTGAGGCTTTAGACTGGTTGCTCTCAGTCGGCCCCAGTCGGTCATGATGGACCGTGAAAATGCCCTCCTGCGCCGTGATTGACTTGCCAATCCGGAGCACTCAGCAATCGCGCATCAAACCGCCGCAATCCATGCGATGTTACGTCACGATCCGCTTCGAGTCGCGAACCATGCCACTGTTTCCAAAAGGCCTTCTCATCGGCGCCGCACTTCTCACGGGCGGCTTTGCCAAATCCGCGCCGGCCGACGCTGCAGGCACTTCCTGCCGCAACGTGAGCCACCGTGGTGAAGACTACATCGCCTGCAGCTTCGATCCCGCCGCAAGCGACATTCGCCTCTACAACAAGGACCATGCGGGCGTTCCGTTCAGATCCTTCAAGGCGCTGTCGCTCGAATTGCGCCATCGCGACGAATATCTCGTCTTCGCCATGAATGGCGGCATGTATCACGAGGACCTTTCTCCGGTCGGCCTGCACATTGAAGAAGGCGGAGAGCAGGCCCCGCTCAACACCAATCCGGGTTGGGGCAATTTCCACCTGCTGCCGAACGGCGTCTTCTACGTGACGGACGGCAAGGCAGGCGTTATGGCGGCAGAGGCTTACCGCGACGCCGGCATCACACCGCGCTTTGCCACGCAATCCGGGCCGATGCTGGTGATCGACGGCAAGCTTCACCCGCGCTTCCTGCCGGACAGCGACAGTTTCAAAACCCGCAACGGCGTCGGTGTGACGACGGAAGGCCAGGTGGTTTTCGCGGTCTCGAAGCGGCCGGTGCGCTTCCACGATTTCGCGACGCTCTTCCGGGACGCGCTTGACTGCCCCAACGCGCTGTTCCTCGACGGCACGATTTCGAGCCTTTATGCGCCGGAGATCAACCGCCACGACCGGCTGTTTCCGCTCGGGCCAATCATCGCCGTCGTCGCGAGGTTTCCGCATTGAGCGCACCGCAAAAGAATTTGTCGGCTCCACCCAAGGAATGGCGGTCGGCGACCGTCTAAGCTTGAAATAGGACAGAGCGGGCAGGGATTGTGCGTGCAGGGATTGGGCGGGCAGGGATTTGGACGCGGAACTCGTTGAACGGGCGGTGAGCGGCGATCGCGAGGCCTTTGGCCGATTGATCGAGCGCCACTATGACTTTGTCCATGCGGTCGCCTGGCGGTGGTCGGGCAATGAGGCCGATGCGGAGGATATTGCCCAGGAGGTCTGCATAAGGCTTGGCTCGGCGATTCGCGGCTTCCGCGGCACCAGCCGCTTTCGCACCTGGCTCTATATGTTAACGCTGAATGCAGCCCGTGATCATCGGCGTCGGCTGGCGCGCGACGAGCGGAAGATGCAGGCCTATGCATCCGATTCGGCGCTCTCCGCAATGTCCGCAGGTGATGACGAGGAGCGGCGCGAGGCGCTTTGGGCGGCGGTGCGGGCGCTGCCGGAAAAGCAATGCGATGCCGTACTGCTCGTTTATGCCGAGGGTCTCAGCCATGCGGTAGCCGCCGATGTGCTTGGCTGCTCGGAAGCGACCATCTCCTGGCACGTCCATGAGGCGCGGAAACGCTTGCGGACGCTGCTCGGCAAGGAGGCTGTGTGATGACCGACGAACTCGATATGCTGTCCGGACGGACGCCGCCGAAGCCGATGGACGCGGCACGGGCGCGGGCGCTCGCCGCCGCGATGCAGGCCTATGACGCGGCGGAAAATTCGATCCCCACCCAAGGAACGACGAAGCCCGCGCGTCAAAGCTCCATCCTCAACCGGATATGGAGCCCTATCATGAACCGGAAATTTCTTGCGGGATCGGCCCTGGCGATGCTGATCGTCGTCCCGGCCGCCGCCTTCCTGACGCTGGAACTTGTTCGCAGCGATTTTTCACGCGACGCGGAGGTGCAGGTGGCCGCCAAGCCAGTACCGCGCCCGCAGCCGAAATCGACTGCGCCTGCGACCATCGAGCGGGGAGAGCTTTTCCCCGGGTCCGGCTCGGACCTCAGCGAGGTGCCTCGCGAGGCCGCCGAAAACGAGGCGACGGCAAGCGCTGCGGCCGATACGGCCACAGCGCCCGCTGCCGAAGGCGGGACGGTGGGCTTTGCCGCGCGTGGCCGCGCCGCACTCATGCCGGCGCCGGCCGTGCCAGACGATATCCTTCCGCCGCCGACAGAAAGCCGCGAGCGCTTCGGCAACGCCGATGCCAGTCCAGTAAAAAGCGTTGCGACCGAGCCGGTCTCGACCTTCTCCGTCGATGTCGATACGGCCTCTTACGCCTTCGTCCGCCGATCTCTGATGGAGGGCGAGATGCCGAACCACGATGCCGTACGCGTCGAGGAGATGATCAATTATTTCCCCTATGATTGGCCGCGCCCGACGACGGCTGCGGAGCCGTTCAAGGCCACCGTCACAGTGACGCCGACGCCATGGAACGCAGCAACGCGGCTGATGCATGTGGCGATCAAGGGCTATGAGGTGGTTCAGCAGGAGGCGCCGAGAGCCAACCTCGTCTTCCTGATCGACGTCTCCGGCTCCATGGACGAACCGGACAAGCTGCCGCTTCTGAAGAATGCTTTCCGGCTGCTGGTCGAACGGCTGAGACCGGACGATACAGTGTCGATCGTCACCTATGCCGGCAATGCCGGCACGGTGCTTGAACCCACGGCGGTCAAGGACAAGGCGAAGATACTGGAGGCGATCGACACGCTGCAACCGGGCGGCTCGACGGCCGGTGCCGAGGGCATCGACGCTGCCTATCGGCTGGCGGAGAAAGCCTTCGTCCAGAACGGCGTCAATCGCATCCTGCTCGCGACCGACGGCGACTTCAATGTCGGGCCGTCGAGCGACGAGGAATTGAGACGCGTGGTCGAAGCGAAGCGCAAAAGCGGCGTCTTTCTCTCCGTTCTCGGCTTCGGTCGGGGCAACTACAACGACGCGCTGATGCAGACGCTCGCCCAGAACGGCAATGGCGTTGCTGCTTACATCGACACGCTGGCGGAGGCGCAGAAAACGCTCGTCGAAGAGGCGGGGTCGTCGCTCTTCCCGATCGCCAAGGATGTGAAGCTGCATGTGGAGTTCAATCCGGCGGCGATCGTCGAGTACCGGCTGATCGGCTACGAGACGCGGGCGCTGAAGCGCGAAGATTTCAACAACGACAGGGTCGATGCAGGCGACATCGGCTCCGGCCACAGCGTGACGGCGATCTACGAGGTGACGCCCAAGGGCAGCCCGGCCGTGCTCAACGACGAGCTCCGCTATGCGACCGCCGAGAAGCCGGCAACAACTGCGGCTCACGCCGGCGAACTCGCTTTCTTGAAAATCCGCTACAAGAAGCCGGACGGCGACAGGAGCGAGCTGATCACCACCCCGATCACCGAGGAAAATGCGGTGCCGAACCTCGCCGAGGCGTCGGCTGATGTCCGCTTCTCCATCGCCGTCGCGGCGTTCGGCCAGAAGCTTGCCGGAAATCCGGGCCTTGCCGACTACTCCTATCCGGCGATCGCCGATCTCGCCGCCGCCGCCAAGGGCACCGATCCGTTCGGCTACCGCGGCGAGTTCGTCAATCTGGTGCGGTTGGCGAAAGGGTTTTCGGGCGCAAAGCAGTAGCTGCCTGCTGCATGTCTCCTTATCGACCTCGATTTAAGGACAAAGAATGCAGCAATTCAAACTGCGACAGCGGCCTTTGCGCGTCTGATAAGACGCGCGGCGCTGTAGGGCGGGCAACTCCTGCGCGCCGAGAACCGTCAGGAGTGGCTGGCAGCACGGTATACGACAGCGGTACGCTGGAATTTCGCAGATGCTGCCCGCCTGACGCTCGTCCTCGTCACGCCTTTGGAAAGGCGCGCTGCAATCCACCGGATTTGATCAGCCCGTTCCGGAACGCCTGATAGGCCGCATGCTGGCTGGAGCGGGCCACCTCCATAAGGCGCATCTGAAGACGCGGCGGCGCCTCGTTGCCGAGCCATTCTCCGACTCTTTCGAGTTTCAGCGTATTCAGGAACCGCGCTTCGGCGGCAAGGTCGAGGTGGCGGTGCAACCCCTCCATCAGATCTTCATCCTGTTCCGGATTTTCCATCAGCAGCTTGACGAAAGCCTGCTCCGCTTCGCCGAAGCTCGAAAGCTTGGCGGCGGTCGTGTCCCGGTCGGGGAAGGCGGCTGGCGTGCTCATGGATTTATCTCCGTTGGTCGCACATCCTCGGATAGGCGACTCTCCCTCCATCTGCAATTGATAGCTTGCGGTCGTCTTTGCCGAACTCCCGAACCTCTACCAGTGGAGCGCGCGGACAGCGCGCTGCGTCAGCCTAGTCCGCTTATCAAGTCGGCCGTGCCATAGAAATCACACCAATGTGGATATACCCGACCGCGCAGTGGCGGCTTCGGCAGGGCCATGTTAACCGGCAAGCTCTGAACGAGGTGCTCCACAGTTGCTACAATACAGACCCGAAATTGATGGACTGCGCGCGCTCGCGGTCATGCCCGTGCTTCTCTTCCATGCTGGTTTTGGCTTCATCGGGGGCGGGTTTGCTGGCGTAGACGTTTTCTTCGTCATCAGTGGTTATCTGATCACGGCGATCATCCACCGCGAAATCCGCGACGGTAGCTTCAGCATTGTCGGATTCTACGAACGCCGCGCGAGGCGTCTTGCGCCAGCTTTGCTCTTCATCTGCACCGTTTCGACCGCCTTCGCCGCTCTTTGGATGCTGCCGCAGGAGCTCAACAATTTCGGCAAGAGCCTTTATGCGGTGAGCCTTCTCGGGTCGAATTTCCTGTTCTGGGGTCAGACCGGGTATTTCGCGCCGAACACGGACTTGATGCCCCTTCTGCACACCTGGTCACTGGCCGTCGAGGAGCAGTTTTACATTGCGTTGCCCCTGCTTCTACTCGCGCTTCGCCGCTACTCGGTGGCTAAGGTGATGAACCTCCTGGCGACTGGCGTTATCCTCAGCTTTGGAGCCACGCAGATTCTTGCCCGCATCGATCCGGCCGCAAATTTCTACCTGCTGCCGAGCCGCTTTTGGGAGCTCGGCATCGGTGCAATGCTGGCGATTGCCAATGAGAGGCAATTCGATTTTCCCCAACGAATGCGTGAGATCCTGGCAGCGCTCGGTCTTTGCGCCATCGCCGCCAGTTACATCCTCCTCCAAGGAACGGCTTACTACCCCGGCTGGACGACGCTGCCGGTGGTGCTTGGAACCACTCTCGTGCTCGCCTTTGCACACGGATACACGGTCGTGGGCAAACTGCTTTCGTGGCGGCCCTTGGTGGCGATCGGACTTCTAAGCTATAGCCTCTATCTCTGGCATCAGCCGGTCTTCGCCTTCGCGCGCTTGCGTTGGATCGACGAGATTCCACGTTTCGGTTACTTGCTGCTGATCGCGATTTGCTTCGTATTGGCCTATTTCAGCTGGCGCTATGTCGAGCAGCCGTTCCGCAAACGAGCCCGTTTCGGACGGCGCGCCGTCTTTAGTTTCACGATCGCCTCTGGTGCCGTGGCAATCCTTTTGGGCCTTGGCCTTGATGGGACGGACGGGATGGTTGCGCAAAAGCGGGACTTGGCGCGGCTGACCGGCTCGAGTGTCGGCCTCGGCAAGCGGTGCGATGCGGTGGTCGATCTCAAATGCGCTACAAGCCACACACCCGAAATGGCCGTTTGGGGCGATTCCTTTGCACGACATCTGGTTGATGGCATCATTGCCTCGAAGCCTGACGTCCGGTTGCTACAACTTACCAAAAACAATTGCGGGCCGTTTCTCGACCTGTCCCCGATGGCGCCGCGGCTTGGCCCGAGCTGGCCGAAGGAATGCGCCCAGCATAATGATGATGTGCGGCGTTTCCTGGTAGCGAACAAGTCGATCCGCTATGTCGTCCTGTCATCGCAGCTTAGCCAGTACCTGACGGAAGAGATGGTGCTCGTCGAAGGAAGGCGGGAAGTCCCCACCGAGGTGAAGACCCTCACCACCAGCCTGCGCTCGACGCTTGCCTGGCTAAAGGCAAATGGTTTTGAGGCCGTGTTCGTCGCGCCGACGCCGCATGACGGCCGCGACACCGGCCTTTGCGTTGCGCGGGCAAGACTCTTGGATCAACCGATTGAGCGCTGCGAGTTGCCGCTCAAGAATGTTCGCGTCCACGACAAGGACATACTACAGGTCGTCGCCGATATCGCCGACGAGTATCCCGTTGTCAGCTTCATGGATTATCTTTGCGATGCGGATGCCTGCAAGGTCGAGGATCAGGGCGTAGAGCTTTTCGAGGACCATGGGCATTTCTCCGCGCAAGGATCGCGACAGATGGGCCGCGCGCTCAACTTCTACCGCTCCTTTGTCGATGCAGCGAAGAGCGATCCGGTATCCGCACAGGTCTCACCGGCGCAACCTTCGCCCCCATCGGCAGCCCTGTGATCGATCGGTCAGGCGAAAACTTCCCGCAACCGGGGGCCGCTATCGCCTCCACGAGAAGAGTTACGCTCTGAAGACCGGGGCAGGCTATGCGCGGCGACTTCTCCGTTCGCGCACCGGGGCGGCGGCGCCCTCATTGGCCGTCTTGTTGCGCAAGGGGCCGATCTTTTCGACGATGACCTCGAGCGTCGGGCGCTCGCCCCTGGTGTGATTGTCGAGGGCAAGACGCATCGCGGCGAGGTGATTGCAGGACGTGCCGCAGCAGCCGCCGATGATCTTGGCGCCGGCATCGACGGCCAGGCGCGCATATTCGGCCATCAGCGGCGGCGTGCCGGAATAGTGGATCTCCGATCCGCGGAACTCGGGAATGCCGCAATTGCCCTTGACGACGACGGTGCCCTGGGGATTGGCGGCGGTCATGTCGAGGAGCGAGGACAGAATGTCGGATGCGCCGACGCCGCAATTGGCGCCGACCGCGACCGGGCCTTCGCCGATGTCTGCCGCGACCGTGTGAAGGTCCTTAGGGTGCAGGCCCATCATCGTCTTGCCGGCAGTATCGAAGGAACCGGTGTAGACGAAGGGCAGGCCGACCTTGGTGGCGGCCTCGGCGGCTGCCCGGATCTCGTCCGGCGAGGACATCGTCTCGATCCAGGCGACTTCCGCGCCGCCGGCCTTGAGGCCCTCGATCTGCTCGACAAAAGCCGCGACCGCGTCCTCATAGGAGAGGGCGCCGAGCGGCACCAGCAACTCGCCGGTCGGGCCGACGGAGCCGGCGGTGATTACCTTGCGCGGCGCCTTGTCGGCGACGGCACGGGCGATCTCGGCGGCGCGCTTGTTGAGCGGATGCACCCGGTCTTCCGCCTGGTGGAGCTTCAGCCGGTGGCGCGTGCCGCCGAAGGAATTGGTCAGGATGATGTCGGCGCCGGCGTCGACGAAATCCTGATGCAGCTTGGTGATGTTTTCCGGCCTGGTCTCGTTCCAGAGTTCCGGCGCTTCGCCGGCCTCGAGACCCATCGCGAAGAGCGACGTCCCGGTCGCGCCGTCGGCAAGCAGAACGCCCTTCAAGGCGAGGAGGTCGGAGAGGGCGTTGGCTGCGATGGACATCGGCGTTTCCCGGCTGAATGGCTTGTAGCAAGATATAAACATATCTTTATGTGTTTGCGCATGAGGAAGCAAGCTAAATGTGTATCGAACCTCGCGGCTGACCGTTAGCGACTACGTGCCCGCCGAGAGCCGCGGCAGTTCATCCGCCAGAAGACGGGCGAGGTCGATCGAGGCGGGTTCTGCGTTGGGGCGTAGGCGCAGGCTGAATTCCGCGTCGGGCAGCGCCGGCAGATCGAGGTGCTTCGGGGCGGCCGTTATCCCGGTGCCCAGAAAACGATCGGTGCGCGCCGTCACAGCGATGCCGCTGAGGACCGCGGCCCGCAGACCCGAAAGACTCGGGCTGGTTGCAGCCAAGCGGAAGGGGCGGTTGATCGCCTCGAGCGCGGCAATCGCGGCAGCGCGGAAACCGCAGGGCGGGTCGAGCACAGCCACTGGGAGATCGGCGTCGGGCAAAGTCAGGCCCCTCTCGGCACACAACCAGATCATCGGATCGCGCAAGACAAGCAGTTCGTCTGCCGAAGGCCCTTGCCGCATCGCCAGGACGATGTCGATCTGGCCTTGCTCGTATGCGGCCGCCAGTTCCTTCGTGCGGCCGATCCGAAGGTCGAGGCGAACCCGCGAATGCGAGCGGGCGAAGCGGCCGAGCAGATCCGGAAGCGCCGTGTCTGCAAAATCCTGGGTGCTCCCGATCGCCACGCGGCCGTCGGCGCGGGCGCCCTTGAGGCTCAACCATGCGTCACGATGGGCGTCGAGGATGCGACGGGCATGACCGACGAATTCCTCACCCACAGGTGTCAAGGAGCGTCCGCGCCCGGCCGGTGCGAGAAGCGCCTCGCCGACCAGCGCTTCCAGCCGCTGCATCTGCGCCGTCACGGCCGACGGTGAACGGCTGACGACGTCCGCGGCCCGGGCGAGCGAACCGCCCTCCGCGAAGGCAAGAAAAGTGCGCAAGAGTTCCGGGTCGATCATCCTCATGGTTCAATAATACAGAATTGTAGATGCCGCACAATTCGATTTTATGGATGCAATGATGATGACAGGCTTACTTCGTCACCGCATTCATCCCGAGAAAGGAACTCTCATGCCGATCATCAGCATCGCCGTTGCGGCTTCGCCGAACTCAAGCCTCTCCGCGCAGATCGCGGCATCCGTCAGCGAATTGACGCGCCTGCACCTGCGCAAGGATCCGACCGTGACGGCCGTTACGATCAGCTATATCGATCCGCACCATTGGTTTGCGGGGGGGAGGTCGATCGCATCACAGCAGACCTCGAGTTTCTGGCTCGATATCAAGGTTGTCGACGGCACCAATACGAAACAGGAGCTCGCAAGCTATATCGAGGCAGTCTATGCCGGGTTCGAGGGCCTGCTCGGAACGATTCATCCCGAAAGTTACGTGCTTGTTCACGAGGTAGCGGCCGCAGCTTACGGCTTTGGCGGCAAGACGCAGGAGTTTCGCTTCATCAGCGGCAATTTGCAGCCAGCCGCTTAGAAGTGGGAGAGGGGCAACCGCCTCGGTCGCCCCTCTAAGCCGGTGAAGGCGCTCATGCCGCCTTTCGGTCGCCGTGACTTGTCGGCGTCACCATGGCACCGATGATCGTATGCAGGTCGATGGCCCCGATCGGGCGGCCATTGGCGTCGACGACGTGGGCGGTGTTGATATGCGCACTCGTCATTGTGCGGGCGGCCGCCTCGAGGACCGTATCTGCCGCGATCGCGAGGCCCTCCGGATTGCCGGACAGCGGCCGCATGATCGTCTCGACATGAACGACCCGGCCGCGGTTTACCTCCTTGACGAAGGCGGTGATGTAATCGTCCGCCGGCGCAAGCACGATTTCCTGGCCGGTTCCCTGCTGCACCACACGGCCGTCGCGCAGGATGGCGATCTTGTCGCCGAGGCGCAGGGCCTCGTCGAGATCGTGCGTGATGAACACCACGGTCTTCTTCAATTCCTTTTGCAATTCGAGAAGCACCGTCTGCATGTCCACGCGGATCAGCGGGTCGAGCGCCGAATAGGCCTCGTCCATCAGCAGAATCTCGGCGTCGTTGGTCAGTGCCCGGGCCAGTCCGACGCGCTGCTGCATGCCGCCCGAAAGCTGGTTCGGATAGTGCTTCTCGAAGCCCTTGAGGCCTACGCGGTCGATCCAGCCAAGCGCCCGCTTCTCGCTCTCGCGCTGATCGATACCCTGAATTTCCAGGCCGTAAACGGTGTTTTCGAGCACCGTGCGGTGTGGAAGCAGCGCGAACTTCTGGAACACCATTGCTGTCTTGTGGCGACGGAACTGGCGAAGGTCGTTCTGGTTCATCTTGCAGACGTCGACGCCGTCATAGAGCACTTCACCGGCGGTCGGGTCGATCAGCCGGTTGATGTGGCGGATGAGCGTCGATTTGCCGGAACCGGAAAGGCCCATAACCACCGTTATGCAGCCGCCGGGCATCGAGATGTTGATGTCCTGCAAACCGAGAACATGACCGTATTTCTCGTTGAGCTCGGCCTTGCTCATGCCGTTCTTGACAGGATCGATATATTCGTGCCCGCGCGGACCGAAGATCTTGTAGAGGTTCTTCACCTCGATTGCGCGACTAGCCATAAACTACCTCCGAATGCTTCTGCAGCCACCTACCGAAGGCTTGGCTTGCACGATCGAAAATGATGGCGCTGCCGATTAGTGCAACACCGCTGGAGCTGCGTTCCGCCGTTGCGCTTCTTTGGGCGCGTGCACGGGCGCAACCGCTTCCAGGTTCCCCTTGAGCAATGTGACAGCGGAACAGGTCCACTGCTGTGCTGTTTGCGACGCGGGGCGCGGCCGCTTCGTCGCGAAACATTCGATCCGCAGCGCGACCGAGTGCAAGAGGTCCCGTCTCGGTCCACAGCAAGGACAGCCTCAAAGCGCCGCCTTCACCTTTTCTGCGACGTCCGGGCTCACCCATTTCGCCCAAATGTCCGGAAAGTGTTCGAGAAAATACCGTGCGGCGTCCTCGTTTGTCGCGCGGTTCTGATCCATCCAGGCGAGAATTTTATTGACCGTCGCATTGTCCCATCCGCGGGCATTCACGTAATCCATGGTGATGCCTGCCTTTTCGGCAAAGGATTTGGTCACCACGGTAAACACGTCCGAAACCGGATAGGAGTTGACCTTTGGACTTGGACAGTTCGGCACGGCCGAGCAGGAGTCCCATTCCGCCCTGTCGTGGTCGACGCCGAAGGAGAGCCGGATCATTTCATATTTGCCGAGGATTGCCGTCGGCGCCCAATAATAGCCGAGCCAACCCGTCTTCTTCTCGAAGGCTTCGGCAATGGAACCGTCAAGCTCGGCTGCCGAAGCGGGGTCGACAAGCTTGAAGCCCGCCTTCTCCGCACCGAGTGCCTTGTAGAGATTGGTTGTCGAGATCCGACAGTTCCAGCCGGAGGGGCAACTGTGGATCGCTCCCTTGGCGGGATCGTCGGACGCGGGGAACAGATCCGGATGCTTCAGGGCATCTTGGACGGTTTTGATCTCCGGATGGGCATTGGCGAGGAATCTTGGAATCCACCAGCCTTCGACGCCACCTTCACTGAGAATCGGGGCAGCCTGAATAAGGCGGCCTTCCTTGACTGCCGCTTCGAGCTGGGTGCGCACGGAATGGATCCAGAGCTCCGGTGCCATGTCAGGCTCGGCCTTCTCGTTCATCGATGCAAAGGTCCGCATGGTGTCGCCGGCGACCAGGGAGACGGTGCAGCCATAGCCGTTCTCGAGAATAAGTCTGTCGACATGGGCGGCGATGCCTGCCGAAGCCCAATTCATTTCGGCAATGCTGATCTCGCCGCACTCGGCGGCCCGCGTCGGCCCGGCCAGGACCCAGATGCCAGCGGCGGCGAACGTGATTGCGAGGAGTTTCGTCATGTTCCCAGGCCTCCCGCCCTTACGCGGCCCACGACCAATCAGCCTAGGTGTTTTCGAAGAGAAATCAACCTCTTCAAATGATCTGGAATGGAGTGCGGTTCGAGGCACTGCTATTAAGTAAGGCGCGGCCGCGCCGGTTGCTCTTTCAACGGAGGATCGCGCGATGAACTCGAAAAAAGTGCGAATTCATGTTTGGTTAAGCTCTCACTAACCATCCGGTAAGAATGTCAGGCTAATTGTTTGCTGCGGCGGGCGACTGCCGCAGGTCCGGTTCAGGTGTTGCGTACCGGACCTGCCTCCCTGGCCAGCTCGACACTTTGCGGGCAAGGCGCGCCTTCGAGCGATCGCCGCGATAGTATGCGGTCCATTTGAAAGACGCAGAACGTCGCCAAAGTCAGAGCACGAAAGGCCGATTACCCGACGTTCGACGTGCGGATGAAGCCGAGCGGGCCGAATGGCGCGTCGGCCGGGATGTTGCGTACGCGGGATTGGCTGCGCGGCGCCTGTGCGTTCCAGGCGATTTGAACAAAATTCGGCTTGCTGAAGATGAACAGCATGGTTTTTCCTGCCTTCGAGAGTCCGGTTCATTTCCCGGTTGTTGCGATGGCGGCGATATAGGCGTGGGACAGGTATTTTTCGATCCTGGACTCGGCATCGCATGTCGCATTTTGACTAGCGCTCCAATGTTCGTCGCACGCTTGATGAGCGGGTGACACGGGCCGTGATCGCGGCTAGCAGCAAATGCCGTGAAATAGCGTCGAGACAGGACTTTGCGGCAGAGTGTTTCGATGCTACGGAGACCGCATGACACACGCGATCATGCTCCAGGGGACCGGCTCGGATGTCGGAAAATCGGTATTGGTGGCAGGCCTCTGCCGGCTCGCCGCCAATCGCGGTCTTAAGGTGAGGCCTTTCAAGCCGCAAAACATGTCGAACAATGCGGCCGTCTCCGATGACGGCGGCGAAATCGGCCGGGCGCAGTGGCTGCAGTCGCTCGCCGCCCGCGTGCCCTCGTCGGTGCACATGAATCCGGTGCTCCTGAAGCCGCAATCCGATGTCGGAAGTCAGATCATTCTGCAGGGCAAGGTCGCGGGGCAGGCCAAGGGCAGGGAATATCAGGCCCTGAAGCCTAAGCTGCTCGGCGCCGTGATGGAGAGTTTCGAGCACATCTCGGCCGGCGCCGATCTCGTCGTTGTCGAGGGCGCCGGTTCGCCGGCCGAGATCAACCTCCGGGCCGGCGACATCGCCAATATGGGTTTCGCCACGCGCGCCGATGTCCCGGTGGTTCTCGTCGGCGACATCGATCGCGGCGGCGTCATCGCATCGCTGGTCGGCACCCATGCAATCCTGCCGGAGGAGGACCGGCGGATGGTCACCGGTTATCTCATCAACAAGTTTCGCGGCGACGTCACGCTTTTCGACGATGGCATCGCGGCGATCGGCCGCTTCACCGGCTGGCCTTGTTTCGGTGTCGTGCCCTGGCTGAAAAGCGCCGGGCGGCTGCCGGCCGAGGATTCCGTCGTTCTCGAGAGGCTGGCGCGCGGCGGTGGCAAGGCTTTGAAAGTCGCCGTGCCCGTCCTGTCACGCATCGCCAATTTCGATGATCTAGATCCGCTTGCGGCAGAACCGGAGGTCGAACTCGTCTTCGTTCGGCCGGGCATGCCGCTCCCCGACGACGCGGGGCTTGTCGTCATCCCCGGTTCGAAATCTACGATTTCGGATCTCAAGGATTTTCGGGCGCAGGGCTGGGACCGCGATCTCGAGCGTCACGTCCGCCGCGGCGGCCGGGTGATCGGCATTTGCGGCGGTTATCAGATGCTCGGCCTCCGCGTCACCGATCCGCTCGGCATCGAGGGAAGCGACCGCGATATCGCCGGGCTCGGCCTGCTTTCCGTCGAAACCGAAATGGCGCCGGAAAAGACCGTGCGCAACAGCCGTGCCTGGTCGCTGGAGCATGACGTGGCGCTTGACGGCTATGAGATCCATCTCGGCAAGACCGTCGGGGCAGATTGCGAACGGGCCCCGGTGACGATCGACGATCGCCCCGATGGCGCCATGTCGCCGGATCGCCGCGTCATGGGAACCTATCTGCATGGGCTCTTCGGTAGCGACGCTTATCGCGCCGCACTGCTGAAGAGCCTTGGGATTGCAGGCGGAGGCGCCAACTATCGCCAGTCGGTCGACGGCGCGCTCGACGAGATTGCCTCGGAGCTAGAAGACGTGCTCGACCGCGCCTGGCTTAACGGCCTGCTCGGCTAGCTGCCGTGCCGCCGGCGGGTGACACTCATCTCTTTGGTCGATATTGCATGGCCGCTGCGAAGGATGCAGCATGGCGGGCGAGGCGGCAGACCGGTTTTCAGAAAAATACAAGTCTTGCCGCCGCCCGGCACAAAGGTCGGCGGTCATGACACGCGCCCAGCTGGTCGGCGTTCTTATCGGACTGGCAATTGTCGCGGCTCTGACGGTGCTGCGGGCAAGCGATCCACAACTGCTGAGATTCGCCCGCGAAATCACCTTCGACGAATACCAGCGCCTGGCGCCGCGGCCCTTCGAAAACCTGCCCGTGCGGGTCGTCGATATCGACGAGGCGTCGCTGAGCGAGTTCGGCCAGTGGCCTTGGCCAAGGGATCGATTGGCTGCGCTGGTCGACAGGCTTTCGGAAATGGGCGCCGCCGTCATCGCCTTCGACATCCTGTTCGCCGAGCCCGATCGACTGTCGCCGCGCACCGTTCTGCGCGACGTCAGCGGGATCGATCCGGCTTTGCTGGAGCGGCTGCCGGACAATGACGAGATCTTTGCCGGGGCGATTGCCGGCAAGCCGGTGGTGCTGGGTTTCGGCCTTTCGAATGCGGGGAGTTACCGGCCGCCGGTAAAGTCCGGCTTCGCCTTCACCGGCGAGAGCCCTTTCGGAGCGCCGCCGCGCCTGACTGCCGCAACCCCGCTTCGGCCGGCGCTCGAGGCCAATGCAGCCGGCATCGGGCATATCAGCCTCAATCCCGACAGCCCGTCGGCGGTCGTACGGGCGGTGCCGCTCCTTCTCAGCGACGGCGCGCAGCTCTATCCGAATTTGGCGCTCGAGGCGCTGCGTGTCGCACAGGGGGCTTCCACCTATCTGCTGGCCGGCGCGACGGAGGTGCCCGATACGATAACCCGGATCAAGATCGGCGATTTCGCCGTGCCGGTCACGGCGGCCGGCGAGCTCTGGCTTTATGTCAGTGAGGACCGGGCGGAAAGATATGTATCGGCCGGGCGCGTGCTTGCCGCAGCGGGTGCTCCCGAGGATGTCAGGGCGGCGGTCGAAGGCAGCATCGTCTTCGTCGGCACCTCGGCTGCCGGTTTGCTCGATATCCGCACCACGGCTCTCGGCCATAATGTCCCGGGAGTCTCGCTTCATGCCCAGGCCGTCGAGCAGATCCTGTCCGGTCGCTTCCTCTCGCGCCCGGACTGGGCCGAAGGGCTCGAGATCCTGTCGATCGCCATTGCAGGCACCCTCCTCGTCATGGTGACCACCTTCGTCAGCCCCGGCGTGGCGCTCGCCTGCGGGTTGCTGATCACCGGCTTGGCTCTCGCGGCCTCCTGGACTGCGTTTCTCTACGCGGGACTGCTCTTCGACCCGCTTGCTCCGATCTTTTCCGGATTGGTCACGCATTTCGCCGCGACGGCCTATCGCTTCCTGGTGACCGACCGGGAGCGTCGCGTCGTCCGGCGCGCCTTCGGCCAATATTTGTCGCCGTCGCTGCTTTATCGCGTCGAGCACACGCAGAACGCACTGAGGCTCGGGGGAGACGATCGTGAGCTGACGATCATGTTCGTCGACGTGCGCAACTTCACCGAGATCAGCGAGCGTTTGGCGCCGACCGAGGTTGTCGGGTTCCTGAATACGCTTCTCGATGCGCTGAGCCGACACGTCATCGAAAACGAGGGCACACTCGACAAGTTCATCGGCGACTCGATCATGGCCTTCTGGAACGCCCCCGTCGATGTCAGAGATCATCCTCGCAGGGCCGTTCGCGCGGCTTTGGCGATGCGCGAAACGCTTGCTCGTCTCAATGACAAGGATGCCTTCGGTTTCGGGGCGGGGCAAAGCGTTGCCATCGGCATTGGAATCCACACCGGCCTTGCCTGCGTCGGCAACATGGGCGCCGAGACGCATTTCAACTATTCGGCGGTCGGGGACACCGTCAATGTGGCGGCGCGCATCGAATCCGCCTGCAAGGAGATCGGCTACGATATCCTCGTGTCGGAGGCGACGGCAAATTTGGCTGGCGGCTGCGCCCTGCTGGAGGCCGGAGCATTGGGGCTCAAGGGTAAGAGCACGCGAACGAGGCTCTTTGGAGTCGTTGGTGACGAGCGACTGGCCGAGTCGGATGAATTCGCCGAGCTCTTCGAAGTTCATCGGCGGCTGGTCGACGCTTTGCGCGCACGGTCCCCCGAGAGCCGGCGCATGCTGGGCGTGGCAAAGCTCAAGGCGTCCGCGCTGACGCCCGGCTTGTCGGAGTTCTATCGGCGGATTTCGCGGCGCGGCGAACATTTCATTGGTGAGTCGACGGCGAAGGATGCGGCTGGCGAATAGGTGCTTCGCCGACTGATGCAAAAGGCGCCGCTTTTCGGCACTTCAATTACAGTCACCGTCGCCCGAACGAACGGACCCTGCTCCGGTCGTGCGAGTAATCACGGTTGCGCGGCCTGTCCGACCTGTCGAACTTGTTCGGTTTATCGTGCCAGCTCTTGTCGTGTTTGTCCGGCTTGCCCGGCTTTTCTGGTTTTTGGGGCTTGTCCGGTTTGTGAGGCTTGTCGGGTTTGTGAGGCTTGTCGGGTTTGTGAGGCTTGTCGGGTTTGGGTGGCTTGGGTTGGGGCGGCGTCTCGACAGGCGGAGCCGGTTCGGGTGGCGGTGCGACGAGCGGCCGGACCCGATCTGGACGGATCTGGATCTCAGCTGAAAGGCCGCAGCCGGTGCCGCTCCATCCGGGCGACAGCTGCTGCCTGCCGGAGAGGAATGGCAAGGCCTGCTGGTTGCCGAGTGTCCTGAGGATGCTTCGGTCGACCCGTCGCGTATCGGTCATATCGCCATTGGGACGGGCGACCACGCAGTCGCAGCGCCGCGTCAGCTGTTGACAGCCGCCTCGGCCGCAAAATTCGGCAGCGCCGCTCAGGAGCACCACTGCCGTCGTGCCGTCTCCGCCGACGTAAAAGTCGAAGACCGTGCCTCGAACGCCGATGGTTCCGGCCGGTGTCAGGATCTGGTAGGCCGAGTGCCCCGAGTTGCCGCTGATCCAGCGAAACGTTCCCTTCGCCGCCGCGACGGTCAGCTTCTGCACCGATCTCGAGTCGTCGAAGACGAATTTGTCGATGACGACCGACGAGCCGGCACCGACGGCAAGCTTGCTTCCATCTCGGAAGACGAACTGGCCAAGGCCGGATCTGGATGTCCGAATCCGCTCGTCGCGATGCACCGGGTCCGTGACGACCAGTGGTCCGCTCGCTCCGCTGACCTCAGTCTTGATCCGGATCGCCTGACCAATCGGTTCGGCGGCCTTGCTTGGCATGGAGCCGTAAAGCGCGACACTCAGCGCGACAAATGCGGCACGACGCAGATATGCCATCGCACCCCCTCCAGGCTGAACTGACAAATTCAGTGCCGTGGACATAATCGAACACCGTGGCGAAGCATCGGAGCCGCCTCGGGTTCGAATGCCCGTTTTATCACGCGCTTGGGACGGGCGTCTGCCTACCCGTTCGGATTAGGAGAAAGGCGCCGAGTTGGCGACGCGCCTCGCGCTGCCGCAACTTGCCGACCTCGCGTCGCAGACCGTCGATTGACTTTGCCGCATCCGCTTCATAATTAACGCATTGGATGGTTCCCCCGCACCGAAGCGGCGCGGGAGAGTAAATGGGAATGCGACGGGCGGACCCACACCGGGCGCCCTTATCGCAGCCGACCCCGCGACTGTAGAACGGTCAGGGTTCGCCATCGGGCATGCCGCACCTCTTCCGGTGAAACTGCATGGGGCAGTTGTCGCGGAATTGGAGGCACGCCGGAAAAGCCACTGGCGTGGCATCGTGAGCAGCCGGGCTGGACGCCTCTCTTTCTACGAATCGTCCGCCTTCACGAGCCAGCAGACGCCGGGAAGGCAAGGCGGACCCGTTCGGGCCCAATAGCGCTGGGCACCGCGTGCGCAGCGCTTGCCCGTGACGCCGAGAGCCAGGAGACCTGCCGTCCATCAGGGCATCGCCCGGGGGAGTCCTCCCCAATGCCAGCACGGAGGTTGTCGTGGCTTATTTATCGTCTTCTGCGCGTGCCCGTCACGCGTCCGCTTGCTATCGTTGCTTTGTCCCCACCAGTTTCCTCGCATGGGATCTGGTCGGATGACATTCTCCAATGCCGGTCCGGTCTTCGTGCTCGGCGGCGCGCGCTCCGGGAAATCCAGTTTCGCGGAGAAGCTCGCCGAAGCGTCGGGGCTCGGGATGCACTATGTTGCGACCGGCCGCGCCTATGACGAGGAAATGCGCGATCGTATCGCCCGCCACCAAGGCGCGCGGCAGGGCAAGGGCTGGGCAACGCACGAGGAACCGCTCGATCTCTCCGGCCTGCTTCGTCGACTGGATGCACCGGAGCGCGTAATTCTTGTCGACTGCCTCACGCTGTGGGTGACGAACCTGATGATGGAAGAGCGCGACATGCCGGCCGAGTTTGCGGCACTTGCCGGCTTGCTGCCTGCCATGCAGGCGCGCGTCATCATCGTCTCCAATGAGGTCGGTCTCGGCATCGTGCCGGAGAACCGCATGGCGCGAGACTTCCGCGACCATGCCGGCCGCCTCCATCAAATCGTCGCGGAGAAATCCGCCGAAGTCTATTTCGTCGCGGCCGGGTTGCCGCTGAAAATGAAGGGTTGATTCATGACACTTGCAAAGGCCCAATCGGGCAAGATCCCCGCCACGGTCATCACCGGCTTCCTCGGCGCCGGCAAGACGACGATGATCCGCAACCTGCTGCAGAACGCCGAGGGCAAGCGGATCGCATTGATCATCAACGAGTTCGGCGATCTCGGCGTCGACGGCGACGTGTTGAAGGGCTGCGGCGCTGAAGCCTGCTCGGAAGAGGACATCATCGAGCTCACCAATGGCTGCATCTGCTGCACCGTCGCCGACGACTTCATTCCGACCATGACCAAGCTGCTCGAGCGAGAGAACCGCCCGGATCATATTGTCATCGAGACCTCCGGCCTTGCGCTGCCGCAACCGCTGGTCGCCGCTTTCAACTGGCCCGACATCCGCAGCGAAGTGACGGTCGATGGCGTCGTGACCGTCGTCGACAGCGCCGCCGTTGCCGCCGGCCGTTTTGCCGACGATCACGACAAGGTCGATGCGCTGCGCGTCAATGACGACAACCTTGATCATGAGAGCCCGCTGGAAGAGCTCTTCGAGGACCAACTCACCGCCGCCGACCTCATCGTTCTGAACAAGACCGATCTCATCGATGCTGCGGGCCTCAAGTCCGTGCGCGACGAAGTCGCCTCGCGCATCAGCCGCAAGCCGGCGATGATCGAGGCCAAGAACGGCGAGGTGGCCGCCGCGATCCTGCTCGGGCTTGGCGTCGGCACGGAAGACGAGATCGTCGACCGCAAATCGCATCACGAGATGGAGCATGAGGCCGGCGAGGAACATGATCACGACGAATTCGACAGCTTCGTCGTCGAACTTGGCCCGATCGCCGAACCGGCGGCCTTCATCGACCGGCTCAAGGCCGTTATCGCCGAGCACGACGTATTGCGCCTCAAGGGCTTTGCCGACGTACCCGGCAAGCCAATGCGTCTGTTGATCCAGGCGGTCGGCAGCCGGGTCGATCAATATTACGACCGTGCCTGGGCACCCGGCGAGACGCGCGGCACGCGCCTCGTCGTCATCGGCCTGCACGACATGGATGAGGCGGCCGTGCGCGCGGCGATTTCGGCGCTGGCGTGAGGTTGTTTTGAGCGCGTGTGAGAAGAACCCCTCCCCAGCCCCTCCCCACAAGGGAGAGGGGCTCGGCTGGCATTTGCGGCGATGCTTTCGTTCCCAAAGGGGGGCGGCGTTATGGCACGAACGGCTGATACTCGGGGAAAGAGTGCGTGTGGCACGACCTAACCCCTCCCCATTGTGGGGAGGGGCTGGGGAGGGGTCTCTTCACGAGCCCAGCGGGAAGCAACAATGCATCTCCTCCTAGCCCAGAAAGGCACGATCGCCGACGGCAACGAAGCGATCGATCTCGGGCAAAGCCCGGCCGATATCCTGTTCCTGTCGGCGGCCGATACGGAGCTTGCGTCGATTGCCGCGGCGCATCGCCGGCGCGCGAGCGGGAAGAGCCTGCGTATCGCCAGCCTCATGAACCTCATGCATCCGATGTCGGTCGACACCTATGTCGAACGTACGGCGCGACATGCGAAGCTGATCGTCGTCCGGCCGCTCGGCGGCGCCAGCTATTTTCGCTACGTGCTGGAGGCGCTCTATGCCGCGGCGGTGGCGGGCAAGTTCAAGATTGCGGTGCTGCCGGGGGACGACAAGCCGGACCCGGGCCTCGAGCCTTTCTCGACCGTTGCCGCGGAAGACCGTGAGCGTCTCTGGGCCTATTTCAACGAAGGCGGCGCGGACAATGCCGGCCTGTTCCTCGACTATGCCGAGGCGCTGATCGATGGCGCCGAAAAGCCGCAACCGGCGCGGCCGCTGCTGAAAGCCGGCATCTGGTGGCCGGGCAGGGGCGTGATCGGGGTTGACGAGTGGGTGCGTATCGCCGGCGATGTCGGGGGAGCGCAGACTTCCGAAGGGAAGAAGGAAACTCGTCCCACAGTTGCCATCTGCTTCTACCGTGCCCTCGTGCAGAGCGGCGAGACCAAGCCGGTCGAGGCCCTGATCGAGGCGCTGACCGAGGAGGGCATGCGCCCGCTTCCGGTCTTTGTGTCGAGCCTCAAGGATCAGGTGTCGGTCGGTACTCTCGAAGCGATCTATGCCGAGGCGGCGCCGGACGTGGTGATGAATGCCACCGGCTTTGCCGTCTCGGCGCCCGGCGCCGACCGGCAGCCGACGGTGCTGGAATCCACCGGCGCGCCGGTGCTGCAGGTGATTTTTTCAGGCTCCTCCCGCGAATCGTGGGAAGCCTCGCCGCAAGGGCTGATGGCGCGCGACCTCGGTATGAATGTCGCGCTGCCGGAGGTGGACGGACGGATCCTTTCGCGCGCCGTCTCCTTCAAGGCGGCATCGGTCTACGACCCGCTTGTCGAGGCAAACATCGTCGGCCATGAGCCGCTTGCCGGCCGCGTGCGCTTCGCCGCCCGGCTCGCCGGTAATTGGGCAAGGTTGCGGCGCGCGAAGCCGCAGGCGCGGCGCGTCGCAATCGTCATGGCGAACTACCCGAACCGGGACGGACGTCTCGGCAACGGCGTCGGCCTCGATACACCCGCCGGCACTGTCGAGGTGCTGAAGGCGATGGCGGCGGAAGGTTATTCGACTGGCGATCTGCCCGAAGGCGGCGAGGCGCTGATCCGCTTCCTGATGGCCGGACCGACGAATGCCGCAAGCAGCGGCCGGGAAATTCGCGAAACCATTTCCTTGAATCACTACAAGGACTTCTTCTCCTCTCTTCCGGAAAAGATTCAGGCGGAAGTGGGCGTGCGCTGGGGGACGCCGGAGGCCGATCCTTTCTTCCTCGACGGCGCCTTCACCCTGCCGCTTGCCCGGTTCGGCGAGGTCATCGTCGGTATCCAGCCGGCGCGCGGTTACAACATCGATCCGAAGGAAACCTATCACGCGCCGGATCTCGTGCCGCCGCACGGCTATATCGCCTTCTATGCCTATCTGCGCCAAACCTTCGGCGCTGACGCGATCATCCATATGGGCAAGCACGGCAATCTCGAATGGCTGCCGGGCAAGGCGCTGGCGCTTTCCGAGACCTGCTACCCAGAGGCGATCTTCGGCCCGACGCCGCATCTCTATCCCTTTATCGTCAACGACCCGGGCGAGGGGACGCAAGCGAAACGCCGCACCAGCGCGGTGATCATCGATCACCTGACGCCGCCTCTGACACGCGCCGAGTCCTACGGACCGCTCAAGGATCTCGAAGCGCTGGTCGACGAATATTACGAAGCGGCGGGCGGCGATCCGCGACGGCTGCGTCTGCTCAGTCGTCAGATCCTCGATCTCGTGCGCGACATCGGCCTCGACCACGACGCCGGCATCGACAAGGGCGACAGCGACGACACGGCGCTCGAAAAGCTCGACGCCTATCTCTGCGACCTCAAGGAAATGCAGATCCGCGACGGGCTGCACATCTTCGGCGTGGCGCCGGAAGGGCGGCTGCTGACCGACCTGACGGTGGCGCTTGCCCGGGTGCCGCGTGGCTTGGGCGAGGGTGGCGATCAGAGCTTGCAGCGCGCGATCGCGGCGGACCTGGGGTTGGGTGATGCCGGGCGAGTACCCCCCTCTGTCCTGCCGGACATCTCCCCCACAAGGGGGGAGAGCAGGGATGCGGGTTCTTCCCTCCCAAGTACTGCCGCGCTTGCAACCAACTCCTCAATAGACCGCGGCGGAACCAGGGAAACGGACGGGCGCCCCTCGCCAATCTCCCCCCTTGTGGGGGAGATGTCCGGCAGGACGGAGGGGGGTATTCCCGCACAACGTTTCGACCCCCTCGACTGCGTTCTCTCCGCGCCCTGGCTCGGCTCAAAGCCCGATCTCCTCGCCAACATCTCGGATGCTTCCTGGCGCACCGCCGGCGATACGGTTGAGCGCATCGAGCTTCTCGCCACGAAGCTGGTGTCGGGCGAGATCGCTTGCCCCGACGGTTGGACCAACACGCAAGCCGTGCTCGACGAGATCGAGGCACGGCTGAAGCCTTCAATAGAACGGTCGGGTGCTGCCGAGATCACCGGCCTGCTCACCGGTCTCGACGGCCGCTTCGTCGCGCCTGGCCCATCCGGCGCGCCGACACGCGGGCGGCCGGACGTGCTGCCGACCGGCCGCAATTTCTATTCCGTCGACAGCCGCGCCGTGCCGACGCCGGCGGCCTACGAACTCGGCAAGAAATCGGCCGAGTTGCTCATCCGTCGCTATCTGCAGGACCATGGCGAATGGCCGTCCTCCTTCGGGCTTACGGCTTGGGGCACCTCTAATATGCGCACCGGCGGCGACGACATTGCCCAAGCGCTGGCGCTGATCGGTGCAAAGCCGATCTGGGACATGGCGTCGCGTCGGGTGACCGGCTATGAAATCGTGCCGCTCGCCGTGCTCGGCCGACCGCGCGTCGACGTCACACTCAGGATTTCGGGCTTCTTCCGCGATGCCTTCCCGGAGCAGATCGCGCTGTTCGACAAGGCGACGCGCGCGATCGGCGCGCTGGAGGAGGACGATGCCGACAACATGATCGCGGCACGCATGCGTGCCGAAGCGCGACGCCTCGAGGAAAAGGGCGTCGAGCCGATGGAGGCGGCAAGACGCGCCTCCTATCGTGTGTTCGGTGCCAAGCCGGGCGCCTATGGCGCCGGTCTACAGGCGCTGATCGACGAGAAAGGCTGGGAAAAGCGCGGCGATCTCGCCGCAGCGTATCTCACCTGGGGCGGCTATGCCTATGGTGCCGGCGAAGACGGCAGGGCGGAACGCGGGCTTTTCGAGGAGCGCCTGCGGACCATCGAGGCGGTCGTCCAGAACCAGGACAATCGCGAGCACGACCTGCTCGACAGCGACGATTACTACCAGTTCGAGGGCGGCATGAGCGCTGCGGCGGAATATCTCAGTGGAGAGCGTCCCGCGATCTACCACAACGACCATTCGCGTCCGGAAAAGCCGGTTATCCGCTCGCTGGAGGAGGAGATCGGCCGCGTGGTTCGCGCCCGCGTCGTCAACCCGAAGTGGATCGCCGGGGTAATGCGTCATGGTTACAAGGGCGCCTTCGAGATCGCCGCGACTGTCGATTACATGTTCGCCTTCGCCGCGACGACCGGGGCCGTGCGCGACCATCATTTCGAGGCGGCCTACCAGGCCTTCATCGCCGACGAGAAAGTCCTCGATTTCCTGCGCGACAAGAACCCGGTGGCACTTGCCGAACTCGCCGAGCGGTTCCTGGAGGCGGTCGACCGAGGTCTCTGGAACCCGCGCTCCAACTCGGCGCGATTTGAACTGAACAGTCTGTCGGGCGCTCAGCCTGAGCGCCCGCGCGCCGGCAACGAATAGAGAGGATGCCATGAGCGACGAAACCGCAAACACCGGCGAACCGGTTGCCGAGAAGGACGAAGCCCGTCACGCCATGAAGATGGCGAAGAAGAAGACGGCGCGCGACAAGATCATGGCGACGAAGACCGACGAGAAGGGGCTAGTCATCGTCCATACGGGCAAGGGCAAGGGCAAGTCGACCGCCGGCTTCGGCATGATCTTCCGCCATATCGCCCATGGCATGCCCTGTGCCGTCGTGCAGTTCATCAAGGGCGCCATGCAGACCGGCGAGCGCGATTTGATCGACAAGCACTTCGGCGACCTCTGCCAGTTCTACACGCTGGGCGAGGGCTTCACCTGGGAGACGCAGGACCGCGCCCGCGACGTGGCAATGGCCGAGAAGGCCTGGGAGAAGGCCAAGGAACTGATCCGTGACGAGCGCAATTCCATGGTGCTGCTCGACGAGATCAACATCGCGCTGCGCTACGACTATATCGACGTCGCCGAGGTCGTTCGCTTCCTCAAGGAGGAGAAGCCGCACATGACGCATGTGGTTCTGACCGGCCGCAACGCCAAGGAGGATCTCATCGAGATCGCCGATCTGGTGACGGAGATGGAACTCGTCAAGCATCCGTTCCGCTCCGGCATCAAGGCGCAGAAGGGAGTCGAGTTCTAGCGGTGCAAATCCGGCCTGTTCACGCGCCGGCCGTGAACAGGCAGGCCGGCGCGATCAGATGCCCAGCCAAATCCTGAGCGGATGCGTTGGATCCGCTAGCAGCCGGACTGCCAGCGCGATCGAGACGATGACGAGCAGCGGCTTAATGATCTTCGCGCCCTTTGCCATCGCATAGCGGGAGCCGACCTGCGCGCCGAGAAACTGGCCCGCTCCCATCAGCAGCCCAACCTTCCAGAGCACGACGCCGTAGAGAACGAAAACGATGAAGGCGCCGAGATTGGAACCGAAGTTCAGGAACTTCGTGTGGGCCGTCGCCTTGAGGATGCCGTAGCCGGCAAGCGAAACAAAGCCGACCATGAAGAACGAGCCCGTGCCCGGTCCGAAAATGCCGTCATAGAAGCCGATCAGCGGTACGAAGGTGAGGGTGAAGAGAAAAGCCGACAGGCGGCGGTGCTTTTCGACGTCGCCGATATTCGGTTTGCAGCCGAAATAGACGGCAATCGCGATCAGCAGAAAGGGCAGCACGCCCTTCAGCGCATCGGCTGGAACGACTGTCGCGACCAAGGCGCCGAGCACCGAACCCGCGGCCGACATCAGCGCCATCGGCAGCTGCTCCTTCAAATTCACATGGCCGTGTCGCGCATAGGCGATGCTGGCGGAGCCCGAACCGAAGAGCGATTGCAGCTTGTTCGTGCCGAGCGATTCGAGCGGCGCAATGCCGGCGATCAGCATGGCAGGAATGGTGATCATCCCGCCGCCGCCGGCGATCGAATCGATGAAGCCGGCAATGAAGGCGGCTACGAACAGAAGGAGCAGCAGGTGGATGGCGAGGTCGGTCACGGAAAGCTCGAGACGAAACGGAATTGCTTCCGCCTTGTGTCAGAGCCGGGCGTGAAAAGCAAAGGCTTGTCGTCGGCAATTTCCGCAGAAAATGCCATTCTGCTGCTGCAAGCTCCCTGTCTTCGCCCGCCGGAGCGGCGGCGCTCGGTTATGTGTTTACGACGCCGTGATGGCGCAATCTGGTTTGACCGCCCGGATGCCCTTCGGTAGAAATGAAGATCATGCGACGGCGTCCGTGCGAGCGGATCGAAAGAGCGTCCGGTGCGGCCGACCCATTCAGGGGGCCAGATCCGGTGCTGTCCTGACCGGTGCGGCTGTCTGCCCAGGCCGGCGCTTCGTGTGGAACGCCGACCGCTGCGCGGCTCCCAACCCCAAAGGCATGGGACTATCGCGCAATTACACTGATTTGCAGCTGCTCTGTGCCCCCGGGCCGTGTGGCGCTGCAGGGGAGCAGCACTGCAGATGTCTTTGGTCACGGGGCCAGTTTCAGCCGCACGACTCGTTCTCGGCCTCGGCTGCGAGCGAAATACAGCGCCCGGGGAAGTGATCGCGCTTGCCGAGCGGGCACTCGCCGACGCCGGCGCGTCGAAGAGCGATATTGCATTCGTGGCTTCGCTGGACGCGCGCGCCGAAGAGCCGGCCATTCACGCGGCAGGCCGGCATTTTTCCGTGCCCGTCCGCTTCTTCGACGCTGCGACGCTCGAGGCAGAAGCCGCGCGACTTAAGAATCCGTCCGAGATCGTCTTTGCCCATACCGGCTGCCACGGCGTTGCCGAGGGCGCTGCATTGGCGGGGGTCGGGCGTGACGCAGTGCTGCTCGTTCCAAAGATCCGCTCGGCCCGGGCCACGGCAGCGATCGCAGGACCGCGGCACCATGCCTTCACCCGCGAAACCGAAGCCGGCGCCACGGGAGGCGGCTGATGCCTTGCGCGGGCACACACGTGTTGTCATTTCATACGCAGATTCAATGTTCTGCCATCATTTCCTACGAGAGAGAATAAGCTCAGATGTTTCGCCAGGACCGGAGTAATAAGGGGTGACGGATATGTTTTTTGCCGGCCTGCCCGAACTCGAACGCGGATCCGTCTGGCTGGTGGGTGCCGGACCCGGCGATCCCGGCCTTTTGACGCTGCATGCCGCCAATGCGCTTCGCCAGGCGGATGTGATCGTTCACGATGCGCTGGTCAATGCCGATTGCCTGAAGCTCGCCAGCCCGGACGCCAAGCTTGAATTTGCCGGCAAACGCGGCGGCAAGCCGTCGCCGAAGCAGCGTGATATCTCGCTGCGCCTGGTCGAGCTCGCACGCGCCGGGCTCCGGGTACTACGCCTCAAGGGCGGCGATCCCTTCGTCTTCGGTCGCGGTGGCGAGGAGGCATTGACCCTTGTCGAACACGGTATTCCATTCCGTATCGTGCCCGGCATCACTGCGGGGATCGGCGGACTGGCCTATGCCGGCATCCCGGTGACCCACCGCGAAGTCAATCACGCGGTCACCTTCCTCACTGGCCACGATTCCTCCGGCGTTGTGCCAGACCGGATCAACTGGGAAGGCATCGCCAAGGGCTCGCCGGTCATCGTCATGTACATGGCGATGAAGCATATCGGACAGATTTCGGCGAACCTCATCGCTGCCGGGCGTGCGCCCGACGAGCCGGTTGCCTTCGTCTGCAATGCGGCGACGGCCGAGCAGGCGGTGCTCGAGACCACGCTTTCCCGCGCCGAAGCCGATGTGGCGGCATCCGGGCTGGAGCCGCCGGCAATCGTCGTCGTCGGCGAGGTCGTTCGGCTGCGTCCGTCGCTTGATTGGCTTGGCGCACTCGATGGCCGCACACTTGTCGCCGATCCGTTCGCGAGCCAAATCCGCCGGGACCCGGCATGAGCGGTCTGATGATTGCCGCCCCGAGCTCCGGCTCCGGCAAGACGACGGTGACGCTCGGTCTTCTGCGGGCGCTGGCGCGGCGCGGCGTCTCCATTGCGCCGGGCAAGGCAGGCCCAGATTATATCGATCCCGCCTTCCATACGGCCGCAAGCGGCAAGGCCTGCCTCAACTATGATCCCTGGGCGATGCGGCCGGAACTGCTGCTCGCCAACGCTGCGGCTGCGGCGAAGGATGGCTCGACGCTGATCGTCGAGGCGATGATGGGGCTCTATGACGGCGCTGCGGACGGGACCGGATCGGCGGCGGACCTCGCCGCGACGCTGGGGCTGGCGGTGGTCCTGGTCGTCGATTGCGCCCGGCTCTCCCACTCGGTCGCGGCGCTGGTGCGCGGCTATATGGATCATCGCGACGATATGCGCGTCGCCGGCGTCATCCTGAACCGCGTGGGCAGCGACCGCCATGAGGCGATGCTCCGCGATGCGCTCGACCGCGCAGGCGCGGCAATTTTCGGCGTGCTGCGCCAGGATGCCGCGTTGAAGCTGCCGGAACGGCATCTGGGCCTTGTCCAGGCCGGCGAGCACGAGTCGCTCGAAGATTTCATCGAGCACGCCGCGGCGCGCGTCACTGCGGCCTGTAACGTCGAAGCCCTTCTCGCAACAGCGTCTGCCTTGCGGGGGAAGCCGGCGCAAGGCGCCCGGATGCTGAAGCCGATCGGCCACCGGATTGCCGTTGCCCGCGACGTCGCCTTTGCCTTCAGTTACGAGCATGTGCTGGCCGGCTGGTTGAGCCAGGGAGCGCAAATCTCGTTCTTTTCGCCGCTGGCCGATGAAGCGCCCGATGCCGGCGCCGACGCAATCTATCTGCCGGGCGGCTATCCGGAATTGCACGCCGACCGGCTCGCCAGGGCTACTCGTTTCCGAGCCGGGATCCATGCCGCGGCCGATCACGGTGCGCGCATCTTCGGTGAATGCGGCGGCTACATGACGCTCGGCGAAGGTCTTGTCGCAGCGGACGGCAAGCGTTACGAGATGCTCGGGCTGTTGCCGCTGGTCACCAGTTTCGCGGAACGCAAGCGGCATCTCGGCTACCGGCGCGTGGCGCCTTTCGACAATGAATTTTTCGAGGGACCGATGACGGCGCACGAATTTCACTATTCGACCATCGTTTCCGAAGGGGCGGCCGCGCCGCTCTTCGCCGTTTCTGATGCGGCAGGTGTAGACCTCGGCCATGCCGGCCTTCGCCGCGGCAATGTTGCCGGTTCCTTCATGCATCTCATCGATCTTTCGGAGTGACGATGACCGCGCCGATCGTCCATGGCGGCGGGATCACCGAGGCCGCGGTCCGCTTCGGCGGCGCGCCAGACGATTGGCTCGACCTTTCAACCGGCATCAATCCGTGCCCGGTCGCGCTGCCGAAGATCGACGCGCGGGTCTGGCATCGGCTGCCGGATCGCCAGCTGGAGGAGGCAGCCCGCGCAGCCGCATCCAGCTACTATCGGACCGGCGACCTCATGCCTCTGCCGGTTCCCGGAACCCAGGCTGTCATTCAGTTGCTGCCGCGGCTTGCCGACTTGAAAAGGCGCGCCGCTATATTCGGTCCGACCTATGGCGAATATGAGCGCGTCTTGACCGGCGCCGGCTTTGCCGTCGATCCTGTCGCGCGTGCCGATGATCTCTCTGCGGCGCACGGGCTCGCGGTCCTGGTAAATCCCAATAACCCCACGGGCCGGGTTTTTCCGCCCGACCAAGTGCTTGCAATGGCAAGGGAGATGGAGGCGAGCGGCGGACTGCTCGTCGTCGACGAGGCCTTCGGTGACCTCGATCCGGAAACAAGTGTTGCGCCGCATGTCGACGCACAGCACAACCTCGTCGTCTTCCGTTCCTTCGGCAAGTTCTTCGGCCTTGCGGGCCTGAGGCTCGGCTTCGTCGTTGCAAACGCCGCGGTCACGGAATCTTTCCGCGAATGGCTTGGCCCCTGGGCGGTGTCAGGCCCGGCACTTGCCGTTGCGGCGAGGCTGATGGAAGGCGACACGGAGGCGGTCAGGGAAGGTATTCTCGAACGCAATGCGGCTCTCCATGCGGTGCTTCGTGGCGCCGGCATGGACGTCATCGGTGGTACCGGTCTCTTCGCGCTCGTCGACCACGAACGGGCAAACGATCTTCATACGGCGCTCTGCGGGGAGCACATTCTGACGCGCAAGTTCGACTACGACCGGCGCTGGCTGCGGATCGGCCTGGCCGCGGATGCGAATGGCGACCGCCGTCTTGCCGAAGCCTTGCAGCGAGCAGGAGTTTAGATGTCGGCTGAAATTTTCCTCATCCTCGTCGTCGCGCTGATCATCGACCGCATCGTTGGCGATCCAGATTGGCTTTGGGAGCGGTTGACGCATCCGGTGGTACTCTTCGGCAAGGCCATCGGCGTTTTCGACGCGGCGCTCAATCGCGGTGGGCACGGTGGCTGGCTAAAAATGCGGGGCGTTGCGGCCATCGTCATCCTTGTCGCAGCAAGCATGCTGCTCGGTGTGGTGCTCAATCGGCTGTTCGATGTTCTCGGTGCGCTCGGTTTCGTCCTGGAGGCGCTGACCGTTGCGGTTTTCCTGGCCCAGAAGAGCCTCGCCGATCACGTCCGCCGCGTCGCCGACGGATTGCGCCGTGACGGCCTGGAAGGGGGCCGGAAGGCCGTGTCGATGATCGTCGGCCGGGACCCGAAAACGCTTGATGAGCCTGGCGTCTGCCGTGCGGCTATCGAGAGCCTTGCGGAGAATTTTTCCGATGGGGTCGTCGCTCCCGCCCTTTGGTATGCGATTGCTGGGCTCCCCGGCCTTTTCGCTTACAAGATGCTGAATACGGCCGATTCGATGATCGGCCATAAGAGTCAGAAATACCTTCATTTCGGCTGGGCCTCGGCGCGGCTCGACGACCTCGTCAATCTTCCGGCCGCACGGCTTTCGGCTCTTCTCATCGCCGCAGGGGCTCGCTTGAAGCGCGGCGCCGAAGCGGCGAAGGCCGCAATCGAGGTGGCCAAGAGCGATCACGCTTTTCACCGCTCGCCTAACTCCGGCTGGCCCGAGGCGGCGATGGCCGGCGCGCTCGATATCCAGCTTGCCGGGCCACGGGTCTATGGCGGGGCGCGCGTCGAGGAGCCGATGATCAATCGCCCCGGCCGCGCAGTCGCGACGGCAGCCGACATCGACGACGCGGGGATCGTCTTTTACGGTGCCTGCAGCGCGCTCACCTTGAGCGCCGCCGTCCTGGTTCTGCCGTTCCTGTTTTTCTGAAACTCCAGCAGCAGGCGACGATGATGCCCTCTGAGTTCTGGTTTCGTCGCTCCGGCGGCAAACCTCTCATCATCGCGCATCGCGGCGGCGCGGCGCTTGCTGCCGAAAACACCGCGGAGGCGCTGCATGCCGCCGCAGGCGCTGGCGCAGATGCCATCGAGACGGACATTCGCCTGACGAAGGACGGCGCTCTCATTTGCATGCACGATGACGATCTTCGACGGCTCTGCGGTGATGGACGCACTGTTTCGGATGTCGATTTGGAAACGCTCAGGCGCCTGCTGCCGGCCACGATGACGCTTCGAGAGGCGCTGACCGCCTCGGGCTCGCTAGGGGTGCTCCTGGATGTCAAGCTTTCCGACCCGCAGCACGTCCAGCGCATCGTCGACGAGGTCACCGGTGCGAGTGCGACCGAGCGAACGATGCTTGGCCTGCGCAGCCTCGACCTCATCGCTGCAGTCCGCTCCGCCAGAGCGGACATCGCCATTCTCGCTTTCTTGGAGGAGCCGGACTCCGCCACTCGGGCTCGGCATGCCGGTGCAGACTGGTTCAGGCTATGGCAGGGCGCAGCGAGGCCCGAACGTGCGGCGATCGTTCGCCACGCCGGCCTGCTCCTCACGGTGATGGTGGGTCAGCCGCGTTCAATTCCGATGCCGGAATACCCGCCGTTTCCGGTCGGGCTGGTCGACGGAGAAGGACTTGAGCGCCTGCGCGCGATTGGGCCTGACGCCATCCTCTTGGACGATCCGCGCCTGGCGGCAGGTCATTTCGGATAAGGCCGTGAGGAAGCGGATCAGCTGTCAACGGGCACGACACCTCAGCCGGCCGGCACTCGGTCGCCGATTAGCAACACCGTTTTTCAAATCTGGGTCGCAAAACTCCGCGAGGCATTGGCTTTTGCGGTGCATTTTTCTATAGGGATCGCCAAGACTCGATTTTCAAGAGGTAAGCGCGTGACAGCTACATTCGACAAGGTTGCCGACATCATTGCGGAAACGAGCGAGATCGACCGCGAGACGATCAAGCCGGAAAGCCACACGATCGATGATCTCGGCATCGACAGCCTGGACTTCCTCGACATCGTCTTTGCGATCGACAAGGAATTCGGCATCAAGATTCCGCTTGAGCAGTGGACCCAGGAAGTCAACGAAGGCAAGGTGTCGACCGAGGAATACTTCGTGCTGAAGAACCTCTGCGCCAAGATCGACGAGCTTCGCGCCGCCAAGGCCTGATCGCCTCGCCGCCGACACGGTTCGATCCGTTTACCGATGCCGCCTGCTGCGTCCTTCGCTTGACAGGCGGCATCGGCATTTTTACTTGAGCCCGAAACGAACGGGATGAGCCCTGATGCTCCTTGAATATTTCCAGATGATCGATCGGATCGAAACCGTCGATCTCGCGGCGGGCCGGCTGACGGCGCGGTCCATCGTGCCGGAGAAGAGCCCGGTCTTCGAGGGGCATTTTCCCGGCTATCCGCTGGTTCCCGGCGTGCTGCTGATCGAAACCATGGCGCAGGCTTCCGGCTTTCTCGTGCTTGCTGTCACCAAATTCGTGGCGATGCCCTTCCTGATGTCGGTCGACGGCGCCAAGATGCGCACATTCGTCGAGCCTTCCGCCGAGCTTGAGATCGAAGCATTCCTGGAGCACGAGGGCTCGGGTTTCGCGGTGACCAAGGCCAGGATCGCATCGGGCGGCAAGAAAATCTGCGATGCCCAGCTGAAGTTGAGGACGATGCCGTTCGATCAGGTGCCGCTTGGCGAGATCGTCCGCAGGCGTGCCGAGGAAGTGGGACTGATGGCCGCTGCGGCCGCTTCGGAGAAATAAGATGACCAAATCCGCAAACGACGTGGTGATCACCGGCGTCGGCATTGTGACGAGCCAGGGCGTCGGCGCCGAGCCGCATGTTGCCCTGCTGAGTTCCGTCGAACCGCCGAAGGCCCGGGTCGAGACCGAGCGCTTTGCGCCTTATCCGGTCCATCCCCTGCCGGAGATCGACTGGTCGGCGCAGATCGCCAAGCGCGGCGATCAGCGGCAGATGGAGAACTGGCAGCGCCTCGGCGTCTTCGCAGCCGGGCTCGCGCTGGACGACGCGGGGCTCAAGGACAATCTCGAAGCCTGCGGCAGCATGGACATGATCGTCGCTGCCGGCGGCGGCGAACGCGATATCAATGTCGACTCGCTGATCGTCGATGAGGGCCTGAAGCGCAATGATCGCGAACAACTCCTGAACGAGAAGCTGACGACGGAGCTCCGCCCGACGCTTTTTCTTGCCCAGCTCTCCAATCTTCTGGCCGGCAACATCTCGATCGTCCACAAGGTGACGGGCTCGTCTCGCACCTTCATGGGCGAGGAAGCGGCGGGCATTTCGGCAATCGAAACCGCCTTTGCCCGCATCAAGGCCGGGCAGTCGACGCATACGCTCGTCGGCGGCGCCTTCTCGGCCGAACGCCTCGACATCATCCTGTTGATCGAAGCCATCCAGGGACATGCGCTTGGCGAGTGGCAGCCGATCTGGTCGCGCGATCCCGAGAACGGCGGCGGCATGATCCTGGGGTCCGTCGGCGCATTCCTCGTTCTGGAATCGCGCGAATATGCCGAAGCCCGCGGCGCCCGCATCTATGCCACGATCGATGCGATCGAAGGCGATCGCGGCAGCCGCGAAGACGGCCGGTTCGAGGCACGGCTCCGGGATCTGGCACGACCTGCCGCAGAACTTGAGCCGCAGTCGACCGTGGTGTTTTCCGGCACCAGCGGCTTCCACGACCTGGCGCGCCGCGAGAAGGCATTCCTCGACACGGAGTTCGCCGGACGGCCGGTCCGCGCCTATGGCGGTCTCGTCGGTCACGGTATCGAGGCGCAGTTCCCGGTCGGCATGGCTTTTGCCGCGCTCTCGCTCGGGCATGCGGCGAAGGTGCCGCCCTTCGATCCTGCCGAGGCGCCGATGACGGCGTCCGCCAAGGCGGCGATCGTCACGACCATCGGCCATTCCCGCGGCGAAGGCGTCGCCGTGCTTTCCGCGGAATAAGGAGCTCAAGCATGAGCAAGGCTTACACCGATCACCTCGGCCGCCCGATCGTCGCCATTACCGGCATGGGCGTCATCACCTCGCTCGGCCAGGGGCTGGAGGACAACTGGGCGGCGCTCAGCGGCGGCGTTTCCGGCATTCACAAGATTACCCGATTCCCGACGGAGGGCCTTTCGACCCGCATCAGCGGCACGGTCGATTTCATCGAAATTCCGGCCGACAACGCCGTCGAACGCTCCTATGCGATGGCGCGCGAGACGACCTTGGAAGCGCTCGCGCAGGCCGGTCTTTCCGGCGATTTCAACGGCCCGCTCTTCCTCGCAGCGCCGCCGATCGAACCGGAGTGGAACGCGCGCTTCGAGCTCGCGGACCGGGCGCCGGCCTCGGAACGGCCGGGCGACGCCTATAACCGCTTCCTCGCCGCGATGCGCCAGAAGGCCGATCCGGTCTTCCACGAGGCCGTGCTCTTCGGGTCGATTTCCGAGCGGCTTGCCGATCGTTTCGGCACGCGCGGCCTGCCGGTCACGCTGTCGACGGCTTGTGCCTCGGGCGCCACGGCGATCCAGCTTGGCGTCGAGGCGATCCGCCAGGGCCGTACCGATCGGGCGCTGACGGTCGCGACCGACGGTTCGGTCAGCGCCGAGGCTCTGATCCGCTTCTCGCTGCTTTCGGCGCTCTCGACCCAGAACGATCCGCCGGAAAAGGCGTCGAAACCCTTCACCAAGGATCGCGACGGCTTCGTCATTGCCGAAGGCGCGGCCACCCTGGTGCTGGAATCGCTCGAAGCGGCACTCGCCCGCGGCGCCCGCATCTACGGCATTCTCAAGGGCTGCGGCGAAAAGGCGGATCTCTTCCACCGCACGCGCTCCTCGCCCGATGGTGGGCCGGCGATTGCGACGATCCGCGCGGCGCTTGCGGATGCCGGCATCGATGAAACCGGCATCGGCTACATCAATGCCCACGGCACCTCGACGCCGGAGAACGACAAGATGGAATATCTGTCGATGTCGGCCGTCTTCGGTGAGCGCCTGCCGTCGATACCGGTTTCGTCCAACAAGTCGATGATCGGCCACACGCTGACCGCCGCCGGTGCGGTCGAGGCGGTTTTCTCGATCCAGACGATGCTCACCGGCACGCTGCCGCCGACCATCAACTACCAGAACCCGGACCCGGCGATCGTTCTCGACGTCGTGCCGAACGCGAAGCGCAGCCAGCAGGTCACCGCGGTCCTGTCGAATTCCTTCGGTTTCGGCGGCCAGAATGCCAGTCTTGTCATGACCGCCGAGCCGGCCTAAGCCGCTCGACGATCGAATACCTGCCTTCCGCAAAGGAAAGACCATGCGCGCCCTGCAACTGCTCGATGACCGCAAGCTCGAAATTACCGACCTGCCGGAACCGGAGACGCCCGGTCCGGGCGAGGTGACGCTGCGGGTCAAGGCCGTCGCGCTCAACCATATCGACGTCTGGGGCTGGCGCGGCATGGCCTTTGCCAAGCGCAAGATGCCGCTGGTCATCGGCGCGGAAGCGTCCGGCGCTGTCGAGAGCATCGGACCGGGTGTGGCAAATGTCCTGCCGGGCCAGCTCGTTTCGATCTACGGTGCGCGCACCTGCGGCCTCTGCCGTCCCTGCAAGGAAGGGCGCGACAATCTGTGCGAGCATGTCGGCGGCGTGCACGGTTTCCATCTCGACGGCTTCGCCCAGGAGAAGATCAATCTGCCGGCTCGCCTGCTGGTCCCGGCGCCGCCCGGTGTCGACGCGGTCGGTGCGGCACTGGCGCCGGTCACCTTCGGTACGGTCGAGCACATGCTGTTCGATAATGCCAAGCTCGAGCCGGGCGAAACGATCCTTGTCCATGCCGGCGGCTCCGGCATCGGCTCGGCGGCGATCCAGCTCGCCAAGAAGATCGGTTGCACGGTCATTACCACGGTCGGTTCCGACGACAAGATCGAGAAGGCGAGGGCGCTCGGCGCCGACCACGTCATCAACTATCGCACCGACCGTTTCGAGGGCGTGGTACGCAAGCTCACCAAGAAGAAGGGCGTCGATGTCGTCTTTGAGCATGTCGGCAAGGACACCTGGGCGGGCTCGATGCTGTCGATGAAGCGCGGCGGCCGGCTCGTCACCTGCGGCTCGACCTCGGGCGTCTCGACCGACATGAATCTGATGATGCTCTTCCAGCAGCAGTTGAAGCTGCTCGGCTCCTTTGGCTGCCGCATGGAAAACATGGCGAACGCCATGCAGAAGATGGCGCGCGGCCTCGTTCATCCGGTGATCGATACCGAAGTCGGCCTCGCCGACATCGATCGTGCGCTCGAGCGGATGGAGTCTCGGCAGATCTTCGGCAAGATTATTCTGCGGATGGATTGATCCCGGTGCGGATGCTGATCACACGGCTGGTGCTCGCTGCCGATCGCTTCCGGCAATGGCTGATCGCACAGCTCGTCTTCCTGCTTCTCAATGTTTTGAAGCTCTTTCCGGCGGATGCGGCGATCAATTTCATGGATCGCGTCGCGCGCTGGATCGGTCCGAAGACCCGCCGCCATAAGCTGACGCTTACCAATCTGCGCAATGCCTATCCTGAGAAGAGCGACGCCTGGATAAAGGAGACCGCGCTCGAAAGCTGGGGCAATATGGGCCGGCTCGCGGCCGAATATGTCTTCCTCGACCGGCTCTTCGACTTCGATCCGCACCGCGCCGAGCCGGGCAGGGTGGAGGTCTCGGGCATTCCGCTCTTCCTGGAGCTGCGAGACAATCCGCGGCCCTTCATCGTCTTCACGGCGCATAGCGGCAATTTCGAGATGCTGCCTGTGGCGGGCTCCGCCTTCGGGCTGGACGTCACCGTTCTCTTCCGGCCGCCGAACAATCCTTACATGGCCGACAAGGTCTTCCAGTTCCGCCAGGAGCGGATGGGCAATCTCGTGCCCTCCCATGCGGGCTCCTCCTTTGCGCTCGCCCGCCAGCTCGAACGCGGCGGCGGCGTCGGCGTGCTGGTCGACCAGAAATTCCGCAAGGGCCTGAAGACGAAGTTCTTCGGCCAGGACGTCCAGACCAATCCGCTGCTCGCGAAACTTGTTCGCCAGTTCAATTGCGAGGTCTATCCGGCCCGTTGCATCCGCCTCCCCGGCGGCCGATTCCGGCTGGAACTCGAGCCGGCCGTCGAAATTCCGCGCAGGGCCGATGGCAGCGTCGATGTCACGGCGACGGCGCAGATGCTGAACGACAAGGTCGAGAGCTGGGTTCGCGAATATCCGGGCCAGTGGCTCTGGTATCACGACCGGTGGCGTATCAAGCGCAGTCTCTGAAGCAATCTCATTCGATTTGCGGGGCGTTCTCCGCGGTTCCGAGCCGCCAGGCTGCGCGCCGGCGAAGGGCAATCGCGAGATGGGGGCACCCAATCTGGCGGACGCGATCTGGTTGAACGGGGAGGGCGAGCGGGCGATCGTCAACCGGATGAAGGCACCGAAGCATGGCGTCATGCCGGCCTGGCTGCCTCGCATGGGCGATACGACAGTCAAGCAACTCGCGGTCTTCGTCCACTCCCTCGGCGGCGGCGAGTAGCAAAGCAACCCGAGAAAGCGCGCTGCGAGCCGCGCATCCTTCTGGGCGCGCGGCTTTTCGTGCGCAGTTCAACAGGAGATGCTAAACTTTGCCGGCGGCGGGATGCCAATGGAAATTGGCAGTTGCCGCGAGGGGCCTGTGCCGCGGCGCCGCTCCTTACAGCTATCCATTGTGGCGGTGGTCACGCGGGAGGAGAAGCGGATGTCACAGGAATGGCCCATGTTCATCCTCCAGTGCATCGTCGTCTTCGGCCTCGTCAGCGCGCTTTTCATCCGCTTCGGCGAATAGCCCTTCGCCGTCCACTCCGCCCGTCGAACATTTCGAACTGCCGCTATTGCTTGGACCAGACCGCCAGCTCGTAACCGTCCGGATCGGCAAAGTGAAAGCGCCTGCCGCCGGGGAAGATGAAGATCGGTTTGACGATCCTGCCGCCGGCGCCCTCGACGCGGGCGAGCGCGCCTTCCAGTTCATCGGCATAGATGATGACGAGCGGCCCTCCGCTGCGGACCGGACCGAGCGTCGTGAAGCCGCCGGTCAGCCGGCCGTCGGCGAACTCGCAATATTCCGGACCGTAATCGGTAAAGGTCCAGCCGAACGCGCTGCCGTAGAAGGCCTTGCTCGCCGCGATGTCCGCCACGTTGAATTCGATATAGTCGATCCGTCGGTCGCTACCGGTCATGGCGATGTCCTTTGCCATTTTTTGATTCTTCCAGAATGGTCTTCAAGGTGTCGAGATCCTTTTGAACGCAGGCGGCATCCGCCGCTAATTGTTCGTCACTCATGTCGAACTGTCTCAGCAGGGTGAACATCACTTCCGCGCCGTCCCCATTCGGCACCACCCGGAGCGCGTTGTGGATCTTCGCGCCGTTCTCGAGCTTCACCAAATGGTCCACGACGCCGAACTCATTGGCGGGAGCGAAACGAACACGGGCATTGCCGAGCGGGCCCGGCGCGATCCATTCGTCGCCGTCACGCGCAAGCCCCGTCGAGAGCCCGGAGGCCCAAAGCGGCATCTTTTGGTGATCGGCCATGAAGGCGTAGACATCGCGCCAGTCTCGCTCGATCGAAACGTGGATAATTCTGGCGGCCATCGTGGTCATGCGCGTCTCCGTTTTGAGTTCGGATAGCACCTCGTTGTGCAATGGTCTTGAACGAAACGGCCAATCGTGCTGCTGAAATCACCCCTTCGATTTCTCTGATGGGTCTGGAGCGAACTGCCGCAGGATTTCGCCGGGCGTCAGCGAGGTGAGCTCCCTCGTTTCCCGGGTAAGGTGTGCCTGGTCGGCATAGCCGGCATCGGCGGCCAGGGCCGCCAATTTGTCCTGCGGCCGGCCGCGGCCGGCAGCCAGGAAGCGCTGCAGCCGCAGCACGCGATCTAGGGTCTTGGCGCCATAGCCGAAATGCTCGAGGCAGAGACGGCGGAGACTTCGCTCGCTAGAGCCGGTTGTTCGCGCCAGGTTTCGGATGGGATCGGCCGCGGCTGGGCGGGCCTCGTGGAGATGCTTCACCAACGAAGCGATGTTCGGTGGCGGGGGGTGCGCGGTCGAGAGGCGGCCTTTAAATGCGCCTGCCAATATCGCGAGCCGCTCGGTGGCGTCCCGTGCCAGCGCCATCCGCTCGTCCATTTCGTTGGCCGCTCGCCCCCAAAGGAGATCGAGTGGGACCGTCCGGCCGGTCAACCCGCTCAACGGCGTGCGCAGCCAGGCGGCCGCTGCACCAATTCTGAACCGGGCACCGAAGATGGTATCGCCTGCGGCGAGCTTGGGGAAGGCGGCGACACGGTCGGGTCCAACGATTGCCGGGCCGCCGGACGTCCAGATGACGTCGGCGCAGCCGTCCGGTACGACGGCCATGCTTGGCGCTTCGCCGTCGGGGAGTCGATGCAGCCACAGGCATTTGAAATAGGCAGCAAGCGCGCCGGCGGCGGGCCGCTCCCGGTAAATGCCCGTGCTTTGCGCAAGTCGGGGCGGTGTGATGTTCGGCATGCCCGGCTCTCCTCGATGTCGGCGCTACTACGGCGACACGGCAGCCATCTTACAGCCGGAAGTGGGCCGAAAGGAGCTGATTGTTGCCGGGGGCGACGCACCGCGCGCATTCGACTCCAGAACTTGACGCAGATCAAGGATCTGGGTCGGTCTCAGCCTCGCTGCATTCCGCTGCGGCGCGTCATGGCGCGTGCTCGACGACGGCGACGGCAAGCCGGAGAAGCAGTGATTTTCTCAGGAATGGCTTGTCGTAAATCGATTTGAGTGCCAAAACAGCCTCCTCTGCCGCATGTTGCCGGCACCCCCTTCGCGGGCCACCGGGACGTGCGCAGTTCAATTCGAAGGAGCCGGCACCGACGCGACTTCGCGGCCCGTGCATGGCTCTCCTGCCCAATGGAGGGAAGCACGTGTCACAGGCGGAAATCGGCCTCATCGGTCTCGGCGTCATGGGATCGAACCTGGCACTCAATATCGCGGAGAAAGGCAACAAGATCGCCGTTTTCAACCGTTCGGTTGACGCGACGCGGAAATTCTACGCGGAGGCGGGCGCGCTCAAGGAACAGATCGTTCCCTGCGAAACGATCCAGGAATTCGTCGCCGCTATCCGTCCGCCGCGCCCGATCATTATCATGATCAAGGCCGGCGACCCCGTCGACCAGCAGATGCAGGCGCTGAAGCCCCATCTCGACAACGGCGACATCATGATCGACGCGGGTAACGCCAATTTCCGCGACACGATGCGCCGCTTCGATGCGTTGAAGGATAGCGGCCTCACCTTCATCGGCATGGGAGTTTCCGGCGGCGAGGAGGGGGCGCGCCATGGACCGTCGATCATGGTCGGCGGTACGGAGGAATCCTATCGCCGCGTCGAAAAGGTGCTGACCTCGGTCGCCGCGAAATACGACAATGATCCCTGCGTCGCTTGGCTCGGCGAAAACGGCGCCGGCCACTTCGTCAAGACGATCCATAACGGCATCGAATATGCCGACATGCAGATGATCGCCGAGATCTACGGCATCCTGCGCGACGGACTGAAGATGACGGCGCAGGAGATCGGCGAGGTCTTCGGTGCCTGGAACAAGGGCCGGCTCAATTCCTACCTGATCGAAATCACCGAAAAGGTTTTGAAGGCCGCCGATCCTTTAACCGGCAAGCCCATGGTCGACCTGATCCTCGACAAGGCCGGACAGAAGGGCACCGGCAAATGGTCGGTGATCGAGGCGCAGAACATGGGCGTGCCGGCGACCGCCATCGAGGCGGCCGTCGCCGCCCGCAGCATCTCCTCCGCGAAGGAGGAGCGTGAGGCAGCCGAAAAGATCCTCGGGCTGCCGCCGGTCGGCGAGTTCAAGTTGACGGACAAGCAAGCCTTCATCAAGGACCTCGAAAGCGCGCTGCTCGCCGGCAAGATCGGCGCCTATGCGCAGGGCTTCGCGGTGATGTCGGCCGCCTCGAAGGAGTTCGACTGGAACCTCCCGATGCCGACGATCGCCCGGATCTGGCGGGCCGGCTGCATCATCCGCTCGCAATTCCTCGACGAGATCACCACCGCCTTCACCAAGGCGCCGGATGCGGCCAACCTGATCGTCACGCCCGCCTTCGCGGCGATGGTCGAGGAAACCGACGGGGCGCTCCGCCGGGTCGTTTCCGCGGCGGTGCTCGGCGGCCTGCCGGTGCCGGCGCTCGCCTCGGCGCTCGGCTATTTCGACAGCTACCGCCGCGGCCGCGGCACGGCGAACGTCATCCAGGCGCAGCGCGACTTCTTCGGCGCTCACGGTTTCGACCGCGTCGACGGCGCCGACAGCCACCACGGACCGTGGGGCAGCGGATTGACCGCTTAGTTTAGAATCAGTTCAGATCGCTTCTACCAAAGGAAGGGTGGCGCCGGTCGCCCTTCCGCGGCAAGCTCACGACATCTCAAGCAAGGGAGCAATCGGGAAGGCAGCATGAAATTCAGGGTGATCGAAGGGGGCAAGGCGATCGACACTGGGTCCGGAACCGGGCCGGGAGGCATCCGCGGCGAGGCGGAGCGGCGCATAAGGGCGTCGGGCTACGAGCAATGGCGGGTACGCAGCCTAGCCACGGGTGCGCCGATGCCGCATTCCATCCGCTATCTGAAGATGCAGATCGATTTCGTCGCCGAGAAACTCGAACAGCTCAATCCGATCCCGGCGGATTTTACCGACGACAAGTACTGGCCAGCCGTGAGCATATGAAGCATAAGCACGGGCTCGATCGGTTCAATTCTTCCCCTGCGGATAGATCGTCTCGCCGCGCTTCAGCATCTCGACAAAGGTCTCGATCTTCTTCTTTCGACCGGCTTCGGTTTTCATGTTGTGGGTGCGGAAGGCCAGCGCGAAGCGGTTCTGTTCGCTAAGCTTGCTAAGCATCTCCCTGGCCTTGGGTTCGGCTTCGATTGCGGCCTGGAGGTCGTCGGGGATCTTCATGTCCTTGCCGCTCTTATAGGCGCGGTCCCAGCGGCCGTCGGCCTTGGCCATCTCCACCTGCCGAAGCCCGTGCTCCGTCATCCGGCCGTCCTCGATCAGTCGCGCGACATTATCGACATTGATCTTGCTCCAGGTGCTCTTCCTGCCACGTGGCGTGTAGCGTTGGAGAAAGCTTTTCTCGTCGAGCCCCTTGCGCACCCCGTCGATCCAGCCCCAGCAGAGCACCACGTCTATGGCCTGCTTGGGCGTGATCGACTTGAGCCCCGACCCAACTTTGTGGACCTTGATCCAGACTTCGTCCTGCCTGTCGTGGTGCTTGCCGAGCCAGGCATAAAAGGCTGCGGGGTCCTCGAACTCATGCACTTTGTCGGGATCGACCTTGACGGGCGGCATCAGTCAGTTTCCTCCTGGCGGTGACATCATCGCTCCTGAATCGGCGAGCCTACAAGGCGCCGCTGTCGCCTTCCAGCCCTCACCCTACGACGCGAACCGACAAGTGGGGCGCGGTAAACGCAACTGGCGTGCGCAACGGGCTCGTGAGATGGTTAAGTTACGTGGATGATTGGCCCCGGCATGCCTGCGCGTTCCGGATAACGTGACCTCCAACGGAAAGAGGCTCGCATGCCCGCGGTTTCGAACCTGAGCTACGATGCCTGGCTCGAGCACGCCTTTGGCCACTCGATCAGGCCGCACGGCTATCCCTGGTTCTTCGACGAAGATCCGCCTTGGTGGAATCCAGAGCCGCCCGTCGCCATCGAGTACTTCACGAGGCTCTTTTCGACAACAGAGCACTCGCTCGCCAGCTTCTCCGATGCGCAGATTGCCCAGGGACTCACCTATCTCCTGAGCACCAGCGCCTCGGGTGACAACGGGTGGTTCTACAGCACCTCAACGCCGACGGGGGCGCGGCTCTCCTGCATTGAGGCCATAGAGAACGTCTTCACCGATCTATTCGCACCTCGCTGTGCTGCTGTGTTGGGCCACATAGACGAGCCCGGCGCGGCTCCCCTGAACACTGTCTGTTACATGTGGTGGGACGAGTTCCCGTCTTTGGCGCTCCCGGACGATCCTTCTTGCGACCGCATGCAGAAGGCAGCGATCGATGTCATGCGCCGCACGCTAGGCCTCAGCTCGATCGCGTGCCAGGAAGCAGCCCTCCATGGCCTCGGCCATTGGGCACGGTACCGGCCGAGCGACGTCGCCGCGGCCGTCGACGAATTCCTCGGCGACGGGCGCAGCAAACGGGTCGAGATCATCTCCTATGCCCGATCCGCGAGGTGCGGCTGCGTCCTTTGAAACATTGTGAAATCTGAAATGTTCGTCCGCGGCGGTGCATCTCATCGGTGTCGCCTCTGGATGAAGGCGTCCGGCAAGGTGTAGACTTGCTCCATTGAGGGGCGAGGGAGGGGCTAGTGCCGACGAATGAAGCAAAGGGACGCCATCTGGCCGTTGTCCTGGCTGCCGACGTCGCTGGGTACAGCCGTCTCATGTCGGAAGACGAAGAGGCGACGCTCAGCCTACTTACTAAGTATCAGGAGATCATTGCGGGTCTTGTCGCCGAACACCGCGGTCGGGTGTTCAACATGGCTGGCGATGGCGTCATGGTCGAGTTCGCAAGTGCCGTGCAGGCGGTGCGTTGCGCCGTCGCTATTCAGCGCGCCCTCGGCCGCCGCAATATCGATCTCCCCGAACGCCGCCGCATGATGTTCCGCATCGGCATCAATCTTGGCGACGTAATCGCCCGCGGCGGTGATCTCTTCGGAGACGGGGTCAATATAGCGGCGCGGCTGCAGACGCTCGACGAACCGGGCGACATCTGTATCTCTGCTTCCGTGCATGATCAAATCGTCGGAAAGCTAAGCTTTGCGTGTGAGTGCCTCGGCGAAAAAACCTTAAAAAATATCGCGCGACCGGTGCGCGCCTATCGCGTCCGCTCCAGCATGGAGCCGCCTGTGCCGATAACCGAGCTCCAGAGCGGCTCTTTGGCCTTGCCGGACAAACCGTCGATCGCGGTGATGCCATTCGTCAATATGAGCGGAGATGCCGAGCAGGATTACTTTGCTGACGGCCTGACGGAGGATCTTATTACGGCCCTCGCAAAGTTCCGGTGGTTTTTCGTCATCGCCCGCAATTCGAGCTTCACCTACAAGAACCGCGCCGCCACGGTGCAGCAGATCGGCAGTGAACTCGGCGTGCGTTATGTGTTGGAGGGGAGCACGCGCAAATCGAGCGACAGGGTTCGCGTCACGGCGCAGTTGGTGGAAGCGGAAACCGGCCATCATGTCTGGGCCGAACGGTACGACCGTGACCTGGCGGAGCTCTTCGCGCTGCAGGACGAGATCGTCGACCGCGTTGCCGGCGCGATCGAGCCGGAAATGCTGAGAATGGAGACCCTACGGGTGCGGCGCAAAGCGCCGGACAACCTGACCGCCTGGGAACTGATCTTTCGCGGCATGTGGCACTTCTATCAGTTCACGCCGGCCGAGCATCGCTGTGCGCGTGAGCTGTTTCGCAAGGCGATCGTGGCGGCGCCCGATATCGCCGAAGGATACACGTGGCTTGGCAGGTGCAACGCGGGGACGCTGTTCTTCCGGTGGAGCGAGAACCCCGCGGGGGACATGGCGGAGGGATGGCAGGCGGCGCTGCGTGCCGCGCAACTTGCCGAAACCGACCCCTATGCGCATTATGCGGTGGGAATTATGAGCGTCGTCATGGGCAGGCTCCATCGGGCAATGGAGGCCGCCCAAAGATCGATTGACCTCAGTCCCAGCTTTGCGCTCGGCTATATGCTCCTCGGTTGATGAGGTGGAACGACCCGCTACCACAGCATCAACGTGCTAACGTGGTCGTTGTTTTGAACGCCACAAAGTAGGAGCCGTTCCGTGAAGCAAGTTATCACTATCGGGTTGGATTTGGCCAAGCAGATTTTTCAGGCTCATGGCGCCGACGCTGAGGGCTCTCCACTCTTCACCCGAAGGCTGCGCCGCGCCGAGGTGCTGCGTTTCTTTGAGAAGCAGCCCCCATGTTTGGTTGGTATCGAAGCCTGCAGCGGTTCGCACTACTGGGCGCGGGAGATCGGCGCACTCGGCCACGAGGTACGTTTGATTCCGCCGGCCTATGTCAAACCGTTCGTCAAACGGGGGAAGACGGATGCAGCCGACGCTGAGGCGATTAGTGAGGCAGTGACGCGCAAGACGATGCGCTTCGTTCCGGTGAAATCCCCCGAACAGCAGGCGGCGGCGATGGTCTTGAAGACACGCGCCCTTCTGGTTCGTCAGCAAACTCAGACGATCAACGCGCTACGTGCTCACCTGTCCGAACTGGGAATCATTGCCGGCATCGGCACGGCGAAAATTGCAAGCCTGATCGCGATCGTGCGTGATGAAACCGATGCGCGTCTCCCGAACGCGGCCCGCTTCGCTTTGACGGCAATTGCGGATCAAATCGACGCGCTGGCGCTGCAGATCAACAAACTCGAGCGAGAGCTTGTCGCCGAAGTGAAGCATGACGAAGACATGCGGCGGCTGGCCACAATCCCTGGCGTCGGAGCCATTACGTCGGCCTCCATCAAGGCGCTTGTCCCAGACCCGGGTGGGTTCAAATCCGGGCGCCATTTCGCCGCATGGCTGGGATTAACGCCGAGATCCCATTCGAGCGGAGGCAAGGAGCGATTGGGCAAAATATCGAAGATGGGCAATCCCGAGCTTCGCACTCTGCTCGTCGCCGGTGCAACCTCGGTCCTGCGACATGCAAGAGGCAACCACAAAGCCCCACGGTGGCTAGTCGCACTGTTAGCGCGACGGCCTTTCAAGGTCGTTGCGATCGCGCTCGCCAACAAAATGGCGCGGATCATCTGGGCGCTCCTGACCAAGGGCGGAACATATCGCGGTCTCGAGAGCAGTGCGGCCAGCTCATAAGCTGACAACGAACATCACGAACTGCGCGGCACGGTAGCCGCCAGTGGCAAGGTGCACAAACAAGCGATGATTCCACAACGGGACGAAATCCCGAGGCGAGAGAGGCCAGCGCGACATTGCGCTTCGAGCGCGTTTGGTTGATCAGTCACTCGTTTCGCGGACTTCATCGAGGCCAGCGGTCCACAGAACCGCGCTGATAGGCCGGACATATGACCGCACCGTTCCCGCGGGATGAATCGCTGAAAAATGCCCTTGCCAAGCGGGTCGTTCCACATATGTCGCGCCTCTTCCTCGGCCGGGCCGGCCAGGCGATTGAGCCATTTCAGAGAGGCCTGCGCCTCAGTCCGCACGATCCGCTTGCATTCCTATGGCTGCATTTCCTGGCCTTCGCGCATTTCCTCACAGGGGAGTACGAAGAATCGCTTCAACCGGCGCTCAATGCCGCGGCCAAGCGGCCGGATCTACCCTCCACGCACTGCGCACTCGTCTGTTGTCTCGTGGAACTGGGGCGCCAGCGTGAGGCCGAACAGGCAGCCGCCGAAATGCAACGGAACTCGTCTGAAGGACAGGAGGAACTCGGCGAGTTCGTATCGCGCTTCGTCAATCCCGAGCAACGCGAACAAATACGCACTAGTCTCCGCAAAGCGGGCTGGCAGGGCAACTGGTAGCCCGCGGATCGACCGACCTAGTCTAAACTTCCGGCGATCTCTGCATCGGCGGCTGGAATTCGGGCTGGCTGAGGCTTTGAAGCGTTTCGGGAGGGCTTCCCTCGATGCGGCCGATGACCGCCTTGGCGAGTTCGCGTCCGGCGACCCGGATATCCTCGTACATGGTCATCACTTCCGGGCGCAGCCAGCGCAGGAAGTCGCTCGGGACCTTGGAGACCATGTCTGCGTCCTCGCCGAGCTTCTTGCGCGCCGCCTCGATGCCGGCAATCAGCGCAATGGCACCCGAGCCGCTGCCGGAGACGATCCCGTCGGGGGCGTCCGAAGAGCCCATCAGCTTCTCGAAAGCGTCGCGGATGGCGACGAGGCTGTAGTCGATGTTGACCTGATGGAAGCTCACCGACTCCGCGCCGAAATCCTTGAGACCGTGCTCGAAGCCGGTGCGCATGTGGGAATGGAAGGTGAGGTGGGGCGGCGGTTCCAGGAGCACCAGCCGGCGCCTGCCGCGCTCGACAAGCCTGCGCACCGCCTCATACGCGAAGCGTCCGTTGTCGAAGTCGTGATAGGGATGGGCGATCCCCATTTCGGTCCGGCCATGTGTCGCGAAGGGAAATTGACGCTCGGTGAGCAGCGTCACGCGTGGATCGTTCGGCTCCATTCGAGAGATGATCACGCCGTCGGCAGCGCCGGTATCGAGAATGTAGCGGATCGGCCCGAGCGGATCCTTGGAGGAACTATAGGGCGTGACGACGAGATGATACGGCGTGCCGGCGAGGATCTCGGTGATGCCGATGACCATCGGGCTGGTGATGCCCATGATCTCTTCCTCGAGCGTCAGCACAAGGCTGATGACATTCGTCTTGCCGGTCCTGAGGCGGACGCCTGCGCGGTTCGGCTGATAGCCGATCTGCTTGGCGACCAGGCGCACCCGCTCCTTGGTCTCGGCGCCGATGTCGGGCGCGTCCTTCAGCGCGCGGGAAACGGTTGTGATGCCGAGCCCGGTCATGAAGGCGATCGTCTTCAATGTCGGCCTGCCGCCCTCCGTTGGCGGCGCTGCCGCTGGCCTGTTTCTCGTCCTGTCTTCCATGCCCATCACGCAAAGCCCGCTCGTTCGGACCTTCAAGGTCGCCGTTCCCAGCCGCACCCCGTGGTGGCCGCTCGCGATAGCCCGTCTCCTTAGCCCGTAGGGGCGTTATATACGATTTGCCCGAACGCACCATATCGGGGCGAGGCGAAATCGTATCTTGAAATCTGTAACGATACAGTAGCGATGTCGAGCCTTTTTGTTGTTGCGCTGCGAAGGGCGTAAACGGTGAGTTGAATTAGGAGTGCGTGCAGCGTCATGCTGCGTTCGCGGACACTCCATTGGTGATGCGCATCGCAACACGTCGAATTAATTTATGCATCGCAGGCACTTAAAGGATGATTTCTGAAGCGCTGCGGCAGCTTGGTATGGCCGAATGAAGCCATTTGCCGGGCCGCGGAATACAACCAAAGGAAGTATTAAAATAATAAATTTGAATTATCCGTTGTGGGTGTTGCGTCGGCAATTGGATTGAACTAAGTTTTTTACGGTAACGTTACAGTGAGGGAGGAGACTCATGAAATTACGTTCTTTGGCCGGCGCTTTGGCCGCAACCGTGGTCCTACCGTTCGGCCTGGCTCAGGCCACCGATCTGGAGGTCACGCATTGGTGGACGTCCGGCGGCGAAGCTGCCGCGGTCGCCGAACTGGCGAAGGCATTCGACGCGACCGGCAACAAATGGGTTGACGGTGCGATCGCCGGCTCCGGCGGCACGGCGCGGCCGATCATGATCAGCCGCATCACCGGCGGCGACCCGATGGGCGCGACTCAGTTCAACCATGGCCGTCAGGCCGAGGAACTGGTCGAGGCCGGGTTGATGCGCGACCTGACCGATGTCGCTACGCGCGAAAACTGGAAGGAAATCGTCAAGCCGGCCAGCCTGCTCGACTCCTGCACGATCGAAGGCAAGATCTATTGCGCGCCCGTCAACATCCATTCCTGGCAATGGCTGTGGCTTTCGAATGCTGCCTTCAAGCAGGCCGGTGTGCCGGTGCCGAAGAACTGGGACGAATTCGTTGCGGCCGGGCCGGCGCTTGAAAAGGCCGGCATCATACCGCTTGCCGTCGGCGGTCAGCCGTGGCAGGCGGCCGGTGCGTTCGACGTGCTGATGGTGGCGATTGCCGGCAAGGACGTGTTCGAGCAAGTCTTTGCCAAGAAGGATGAGGAAGTCGCAGCCGGACCGGAGATCGCCAAGGTCTTCAAGGCGGCCGACGATGCACGCCGCCTGTCGAAGGGCACCAATGTTCAGGACTGGAACCAGGCGACGAACCTGGTGATCACCGGCAAGGCCGGCGGCCAGATCATGGGCGACTGGGCCCAGGGCGAGTTCCAGGTGGCGGGCCAGAAGGCCGGTGTCGACTATACCTGCCTTCCTGGTCTCGGCGTGAACGAAGTGATCTCGACCGGCGGCGATGCCTTCTACTTCCCGCTGCTCGAGGACGAGGAAAAGTCGAAAGCGCAGGAAGTGCTGGCATCGACGCTCCTCAATCCGAAAACACAGGTCGCCTTCAATCTGAAGAAGGGCTCGCTGCCCGTGCGCGGCGACGTGGACCTCGCAACCGCCAACGACTGCATGAAGAAGGGACTGGAAATCCTCGCCAAGGGCAATGTTATCCAGGGCACCGACCAGCTGCTGTCGGCCGACAGTCAGAAGCAGAAGGAAGATCTCTTCTCCGAGTTCTTCGCAAACCCGTCGATGACGCCGGAAGACGCGCAGAAGCGCTTCGCGGAAATCATCGCCGCAGCGGACTGATCGCGGCTTCCAGACGGCCTCGCTGCTGCGCGAGGCCGTCGCTCGGCCCGCCGCCGTGCCCGAATGCCGCTGAGGCGGAGCGCGCATGGCAGACAAGGACAGTGGGGGCACGTCCCGTGGCCGGCGTTGAAGTTCGGCGGCTTGCTGGTCGCCGGTGCCGCCCGCCGCCAGACATTGTCGCAGTTCCGGAGGAGGAAACATGACGGCTCTAACACGTGGTTCGGGCAGACCGAACCAGTGGCTGCGCAACCTGAATGCGAAGATCGCCTCGATTCCGATGATCCTGACAGCCGTGGTCATCTTCCTCGGCGGCACGATCTGGACTGTCGTCTACTCGTTCACCAACTCGAAATTGCTGCCGCGTCTCTCCTTCGTCGGCCTCGACCAATACGAGCGGCTGTGGGCGGCGCCGCGCTGGATCATCTCCATCCAGAACCTTGCGGTCTACGGCTTCTTCTCGCTGGTCTTCAGCCTGGTGATCGGCTTCGTGCTCGCGGCGCTGATGGACCAGAAAATCCGCTTCGAGAATACCTTCCGAACTATCATGCTCTATCCCTTCGCCCTGTCCTTCATCGTGACCGGGCTGGTCTGGCAGTGGCTTCTCAATCCACAATTCGGCATCCAGTCGATCGTTCGGTCGCTCGGCTGGACAAGCTTCTCCTTCGACCCGCTCTACGATGCCGATATCGTCATCTACGGCATCCTGATCGCCGCGCTCTGGCAGGGCACGGGTCTCGTCATGTGTCTGATGCTCGCGGGCTTACGCGGCATCGACGAGGACATCTGGAAGGCCGCGCGGGTCGACGGCATCCCGATGTGGAAGACCTATGTGCTGATCATCATCCCGATGATGCGCGGCGTTTTCATCACCACCCTGGTGATCATCGCGAGCGGCATCGTCAAGGTCTACGACCTCGTCGTGGCGCAAACGAGCGGCGGCCCCGGCATCGCGTCGGAGGTGCCGGCCAAATACGTCTACGACTACATGTTCCAGGCCCAGAACCTCGGCCAGGGCTTCGCCGCCTCCACCATGATGCTGATCACCGTCGCCATCATCATCGTGCCGTGGGCGTATCTGGAATTCGGAGGAGGCCGCAAGCGTGGATAACATTGCCAGCAACAGCACGCTCACTGCCCATGAAACGGCAACCGGGCGGATCGAAAAGGGCCCGAGCGGCCGCAAGCCGCGCCGCCGGCTTTCGCGGCGCAACATCATCGTCTACGGCACCTTGATCGTCGTGGCCCTCTACTACTTGCTGCCGCTCTACGTGATGATCGTGACGTCGCTCAAAGGCATGCCGGAAATCCGCGTCGGCAACATCTTCGCGCCGCCGCTCGAAATCACCTTCGAACCCTGGGTAAAGGCTTGGGCGGAGGCCTGCACGGGGCTCAATTGCGACGGGCTCTCCCGCGGCTTCTGGAATTCGGTCCGCATCACCCTGCCTTCGGTGATCATCTCGATCGCGGTTGCCTCGGTGAACGGCTATGCGCTGGCGAACTGGCGCTTCAAGGGGGCGGAGCTCTTCTTCACCATCCTGGTCATCGGCGCCTTCATCCCATACCAGGTGATGATCTATCCGATCGTGATCGTGCTTCGTGAAATGGGCGTCTATGGCACGCTGACCGGACTTGTCATAGTGCATACGATCTTCGGCATGCCGATCCTGACCCTCCTGTTCCGCAACTACTTCGCGGGACTGCCGGAAGAGCTCTTCAAGGCGGCGCGGGTCGATGGTGCCGGGTTCTGGACGATCTACTTCAAGATCATGCTGCCGATGTCGCTCCCGATCTTCGTGGTGGCGATGATCCTGCAGGTCACCGGCATCTGGAACGACTTCCTGTTCGGCGTCGTGTTCACGCGGCCTGAGTACTACCCGATGACCGTCCAGCTCAACAACATCGTCAATTCGGTCCAGGGCGTGAAGGAATACAACGTCAACATGGCAGCGACGATTTTGACGGGAGCCGTTCCGCTCGTCGTCTATTTCGTCTCCGGTCGGCTCTTTGTCCGCGGCATCGCGGCCGGTGCAGTGAAAGGATAAGCAAGGATGACAAGTGTTTCCGTCAGGGATCTGTCACTGAATTTCGGCGCCGTCACGGTTCTCGACAGGCTCAATCTCGACATCGACCATGGCGAGTTCCTCGTCCTGCTCGGTTCGTCAGGCTGCGGAAAGTCGACGCTGCTGAACTGCATCGCCGGCCTGCTCGACGTGTCCGATGGACAGATCTTCATCAAGGACCGCAATGTGACCTGGGAGGAGCCCAAGGATCGGGGCATCGGCATGGTGTTCCAGTCCTATGCGCTCTATCCGCAGATGTCCGTCGAGAAGAACCTTTCCTTCGGCTTGCAGGTCGCCAAAATTCCGCAGGCGGAAATCGACAAGCGCGTGAAGCGCGCCGCGGAAATCCTGCAGATCCAGCCGCTGCTGAAGCGGAAACCCTCGGAGCTCTCCGGCGGCCAGCGCCAGCGCGTGGCGATCGGCCGGGCGCTGGTGCGCGACGTCGACGTCTTCCTCTTCGACGAGCCGCTGTCGAACCTGGACGCCAAGCTGCGCTCCGAATTGCGGGTCGAGATCAAGCGGCTGCACCAGTCGCTGAAGAACACGATGATCTACGTCACGCACGATCAGATCGAAGCGCTGACGCTCGCCGACCGCATCGCCGTGATGAAGAGCGGGGTCATCCAGCAGCTCGCCGATCCGATGACCATCTACAACGCCCCAGAGAACCTCTTCGTTGCCGGCTTCATCGGCTCGCCGTCGATGAACTTCTTCCGCGGCGAGCTGGAGGCGAAGGACGGCCGCAGTTTCGTTCGGGTCGACGGCGTTGCCTTCGACGTCACCGCCTATCCGGCACGCACGAGGCTTCACCCTGGCCAGAAGGTGGTCCTCGGCCTGAGGCCCGAACACGTCAAGGTCGACGAGGCGACGGAAGGGCACGAGGTGCACCCCGCGACGGTCGACATCGAGGAGCCGATGGGCGCCGACAACCTCCTGTGGCTGAGGCTTGCCGGCCAACCCATGTCGGTGCGGATCGCCGGCCAGCGGCGCTACCCACCGGGCAGCACGGTGCGCCTCTCCTTCGACATGGCCGTCGCCTCGATTTTCGACGCAGCCAGCGAAAACCGACTTTGACCGAACATCCGATAGGCCGGTGACGTTTCATCGGATGAAAGCCGGCGCGAAATCACCGGCCAATGAATGGACTGTGGGAATGCCTTCCGAGATCAACAACTGTGACCCGATCCGCATCGATCTTTCCGGCGACTGGCTGCTCGCTTCGGCCGACAACAGCCATGCCCTGACGATCGCCCTGCCGGGCGACGTGCACAGCGCGCTGCAGCGCGCCGGCATCATTGCCGACCCCTATCACGGCCGGAACGAGGCGGACGTCCAATGGGTGGCGTACAAGGACTGGGTGCTCGAGCGCACGGTCGCCATCGACGCGAGCGATCTCGAGGGACACTGGTATCTCGATTTCGAGAGCATCGACACGGTCGCCTCGGTCTTCGTCAACGATCGCCTCGTCTTGCAGGCGGACAATTGCTTCCGCCGCCATCGCCCCGATGTGTCGCAGGCACTTGTCGCCGGAGAGAACCGGATCCGCCTCGTGCTGCATTCCTCGATCGCCGAAGGTGCCCGGCGCCAGGCGGAGCAGCCGTTTTACGTGCCCTATCACGACGGCAACTCGCCGATCGCCAACGGCAACATGCTGCGCAAGCCGCAATGCCATTTCGGCTGGGATTGGAACATCGCCATCGCGCCGCTCGGCGTCTACGGCTCGGCGGCGCTCTGCCGGCTTGAGACGGCGCGCATCGAACATGTGACGACACGCCAGGTCTGGCTCGATGATGGGTCTGTCGACCTGCAGGTGACCGTGGAGCTCTATGCCGGCGATCCGGGCATCCTGCCGATCCATTTCGAACTCGACGGCCTGCGCGAGCGCCTGGACTGCAGCGTTGCCGCAGGCGAAACCCGCATCACCCATGTGTTCAACGTGGCGGAACCCAGGCGCTGGTGGCCGGCCGGCAGCGGCGAGCAGGTGCTCTCCATCCTCAAGGTGGAAACGCCCGAGGAGAGCGTCACGCGGCAGATCGGCTTTCGGACGCTCGAACTTGTCACCGACCAGGACGAAGCCGGCAGCCGCTTTGCGTTCCGCGTCAACGGCCGCGAGATTTTCTGCCGCGGCGCCAACTGGATACCGGCGGATGCGCTGACGTCCCGCGTGACGCCGCAGGGTGTCGAGGACCTGTTGCGCTCTGCAGTCGAAGCCAACATGAACATGATCCGCGTCTGGGGCGGCGGCTTCTACGAGCCGGATTGGTTCTACGATCGCTGCGACCGCCTCGGCCTGCTCGTCTGGCAGGACTTCATGTTCGCCTGCAATCTCTATCCCTCGACGGCTGACTATCTCGAAAACGTTGCCGCGGAAGTCGAGTATCAGGTCAAAAGGCTTCAGTCCCATCCGTCGATCGCGCTCTGGTGCGGAGACAACGAACTGGTCGGAGCGCTGACCTGGTTCGAGGAAAGCCGCAGGGATCGCGACCGCTACCTGGTTTCCTATGACCGGCTGAACCGCACGGTGGAGACTGCGCTCAAGGCCGCCTCGCCGGAGGCGATCTGGTGGCCGTCGAGTCCGTCGGTCGGATATCTCAATTTCGGCGATGCCTGGCATGCGGATGGCGCCGGCGACATGCACTACTGGTCCGTCTGGCACGAGAACAAGTCCTTCGCCAATTATCGCACCGTGCGGCCGCGCTTCTGCTCGGAATTTGGCTTCCAGTCCTATACGTCGATGCCGGTGATCCGGCAGTTCGCCGAGGCGGGCGACCTCAACATCGCCTCGCCGGTCATGGAGGCACATCAGAAGAATGCCGGCGGCAACGAGCGGATCGCCGGGACCATGTTCCGCTATTTCCGCTTTCCCAAGGATTTTCCAAGCTTCGTCTATCTGAGCCAGATCCAGCAGGGCCTGGCGATCCGCACGGCCGTCGACTACTGGCGCTCGCTGAAGCCCCATTGCATGGGAACGCTTTACTGGCAGCTCAACGACACCTGGCCGGTCGCCTCCTGGTCGAGCCTCGACTATGGCGGCCATTGGAAGGCCATGCATTACATGGCGCGCCGCTTCTTCCAGCCGGTCGCCGTCGCAGCCATTCCTTCGGTGGATGGCCGGGAGATCGCCTTCTCAGTGGTGAACGATACATTCGAGCCGGTAACGATCGAGCTCGAGGCTTTCCTCGTTGCGCTCGACGGCAGCCGCCGTCCATTGATGGCCGCCATGGGATCCTGCTCGTCGGACCGCGCGGCGACGCTCGTGAGCATCGCCGCAACCGACATTCCCCGGGATACGCTGCTCTTCTGGTCCTTCGAGGCCTCCAACGGCATGCGCGGGGAGGGGCACTACGTCCACGGCACCTACAAGGCGCTCGAACTCGCGCCGTCCGGGCTGTCGCTCGAAGCGGCATCGCGGCCGGACAGCAGTTTCGACGTCACTGCGACCGCGACCGGTCTCGCGCTGCATGTCATGCTCGAGGCCGATGTCGAGGGCCGCTATTCCGATAATGCCTTCGACCTAACGGCGGGCCAATCCAAGACCATTCGCTTTACACCAAGAACCCGGCTCGCCGAGGGCGCTCTGCCGCGCTTCGCCGCCTGCGATCTCGAATCCTGCCAGGGAAAAGGGTGAGTGAGTGAGGCGTATTCCGGCAAATGGCCCGCGGCTCCGCGTCCGACGTATGGGCGGTCGTTATCTCTTTTTTCCAGCAATCCTTCCCGCAAGTCCCACGAGGAGATTCTCAATGAAAGACGTCAGCTTCCAGCTCTATAGCGCCCGCAACTTCCCGCCGCTTGCCGAGGTGCTCTCCGCTCTCGGTGATGCCGGCTACACGCAGGTCGAGGGCTACGGTGCGCTCTACGCGTCGCTTAGCGACGGCGAGATTGCCGGCTTCAAGAGCGGTCTCGATCGCCACGGCCTCTCCATGCCGACCGCCCATTTCGGGCTCGACATGCTCGAGTCGGATCCGGAGCGGGTCCTGAAGATCGCCAAGGCGCTCGGCATCCGCGCCGTCTATTGCCCCTATCTGATGCCCGACCAGCGCCCGACCGATGCGGCCGGCTGGCGCGCCTTCGGAGCGCGGCTGCAAACTGCGGGCAAGCCGTTCCGCGAGGCGGGGCTCGACTTCGGCTGGCACAATCACGACTTCGAGTTCCATCCGCTTGCGGACGGTTCGGTGCCGCTCGACCTGATTTTTGCCGGCGGACCGGAACTCTCCTGGGAGGCCGACATCGCCTGGATCGTGCGCGGCGATGCCGATCCCTTTGCCTGGATCTCGAAATACGGCAGCCGCATCACCGCCGCCCACGTCAAGGACATCGCGCCGAAGGGCGAGAATACAAGCGAAGACGGCTGGGCGGATGTCGGGCAGGGCACGCTCGACTGGAAGGCGCTCATCCAGGCGCTCTCCAGGACCTCGGCCAAATACTTCATCGCCGAACACGACAATCCCAGCGACTTCCGGCGCTTCGCCAAGCGCTCGCTGGCTTCCATTCAATCCTACTGACAAGCGGATATTTCCATGGCAAAAGAACTGGGCGTCGGCATCATCGGATGCGGCAATATTTCAACCACCTATTTCAAGCTCGCGCCGCTCTTCAAGGGCATCAGGGTCATCTCCTGCGCCGATATCAATCCGGCCGCCGCCGAGGCGCGTGCCGCTGAATTCGACGTGACGGCGCAAAGCATCGAGGCGATGCTTGTCAATCCGGAGATAGACATCGTCGTCAACCTGACGATCCCGGACGCGCATTTCCCGGTTTCGAAGGCAATCCTCGAATCCGGCAAGCACGTCTATTCGGAGAAGCCGCTGGTGCTCACGCTCGAGCAGGGCGAGGAACTGCGGGCAATCGCAAAAGCGAAGGGGCTGATGGTCGGCTCGGCGCCGGACACCTTCCTCGGCGGCGCGCACCAGCTCGCCCGTGCCCATATCGACGCGGGCAAGATCGGTCGGGTCACATCGGGGACCTGCCATGTGATGAGCCCGGGCATGGAGATGTGGCATCCGAATCCGGACTTCTTCTTCCTGCCGGGCGGCGGGCCGGTGCTCGACCTCGGGCCCTATTACATCGCCAATCTCGTCAATCTCATCGGACCGGTGAAGCGCGTCGCAGCACTTTCCTCGATGGCGAGCCAGACCCGCACGATCACCAGCGAGCCTCGGAAGGGCGAGGTGATCCCGGTCAAGACGCCGACCAACATCCACGCGCTGCTCGAATTCCACCACGGCGCGACAATCACTCTTTCAGCAAGCTGGGACGTCTGGTCGCACCGCCACGCCAATATGGAGCTCTACGGCACCGAAGGCTCGTTGTTCGTACCGGATCCGAATTTCTTCGGCGGCACTGTCGAGGCCAGCGGCCAGGACAAGGAGATCCAGCCGCTCACGATGTGGGAGCACCCGTTCGCCGTCGACAACTGGGAGCATCCGCTCGGCCCGATCGCCAACTATCGCACGGCCGGCCTCGCCGACCTGGCAGACGCCATTCTGACCGGCCGTGATGCCCGTTGCTCGCTCGATCGTGCCCTTCACGCCGTCGACGTCATGGTGTCAATTTTGAAATCGGGCGAGGAGGGCCGCTTCGTGACTCTGTCCACGACCTGCACCCAGCCCGCAGCGCTCGGCATCGGGGAGGCGCAGGCGTTGCTGCGGTGAGGCCGAACAAACCCCTCCCCAACCCCTCCCCACAAGGGGGAGGGGCTTCTCGGCCGGACCGTTTCCACCGCCCTCTCGACCTCTACGCAAGTCACGCAATTGGAAATCGCACGTGATCGCAGCGGGCACGACTTGCCCCTCCCCCTTGTGGGGAGGGGTTGGGGAGGGGTATTCAAAGCACCCGACGCAATTGAGGAGCATAGCCATGGCCTGGCAACCGGCGGAAAACCGATACGAGAAGATGAAGTACAGCCGCTGCGGCCGGAGCGGGCTGAAGCTGCCGGCGATTTCACTGGGGCTGTGGCACAATTTCGGCGGCGACACGCCGCATGAGCGCAAGATCGACATGTGCCGGACGGCTTTCGACCTTGGCATCACCCATTTCGATCTCGCCAATAATTACGGTCCGCCGGCCGGTTCGGCCGAGACGGCCTTCGGCGAAATCCTCAGGACCGATTTCGCCGGTCTGCGCGACGAGCTGATCATCTCCTCCAAGGCAGGATACGACATGTGGCCGGGTCCCTATGGCGAATGGGGCAGCCGCAAATATCTGATCGCCTCCTGCGACCAGAGCCTGAAGCGCTTGGGGCTCGACTATGTCGACATCTTCTATTCCCACCGCTTCGATCCGGACACGCCGCTCGAGGAGACCTGCGGCGCGCTCGACCACATCGTCCGCTCGGGCAGGGCGCTTTATGTCGGCATATCCTCCTACAATTCGCAGCGCACCCGCGAGGCGGCAGCGATCCTCAAGGAACTCGGCACGCCCTGCCTCATCCACCAGCCGAGCTATTCGATGCTCAACCGCTGGATCGAGGATGACGGCCTCGTCGGCACCCTTGAAGAACTCGGCATCGGCTCGATCGTCTTCTCACCGCTCGCCCAAGGGATGCTTACGACGAAATATCTGAGCGGCATCCCGCAGGACAGCCGCGCCGCCCAGAACCACTTCCTCAAGAAGGACTTCATTCGTCCGGCGATCACCGACAACATTCGCAAGTTGAACGCGATCGCCGAAGGGCGCGGCCAGACGCTGGCGCAGATGGCGCTTGCCTGGGTGCTGCGCGGCGGCCGCATCACCTCAGCACTGATCGGCGCGAGCCGTTCCGAGCAGATCGTCGATTGCGTCAGGGCGCTCGATAACGACGCCTTCACGGCCGAGGAACTGGCGGAGATCGATCTCTACGCCCGTGAAGCCGACATCAATCTCTGGGCTTCGTCAGCCGAACGCTGATTGCACCGGAATGCCTTGATTTGCCTTGAATTTACGGCCATCGGACATAGTTTCCCAAGCCTGTACAAAAGTAGGGGGCGGCGGCTCGATGCCGCCGCTGGACATGGGATTGCGTTTATGTAAGGTGCGTTGCTGTTGTCCGGTTTGCGCAGTGTTTTTGCAACGCGTGCCGGGCGGCAAACGAGGAGAAACAAGGCGCTTCGATCACCCGGAATGGATCGAGGAAGCCTCGGTAGGCGGGGGCGTTGACAGTCAACAGCGTCGATCGCCAGGCGGGAACCAGGGAGGAACTATGGATCGCCGTTCATTCATTAAAAACGCGAGTTTGGGCGGCCTCGGTGCGGCTGCCGCGACCGCGCTCGCATCGCCGGCCATCGCGCAAAGCAATCCGAAAGTGACCTGGCGTTTGACGTCGTCGTTCCCGAAATCGCTGGATACGATCTACGGCGGCGGGGAAGTCCTGTCGAAATACGTGTCTGAGGCGACCGACGGCAACTTCCAGATCCAGGTCTTCGCAGCGGGCGAAATCGTCCCGGGGCTGCAGGCCGCCGATGCGGCCGCGGCCGGTACCGTCGAAGCGTGCCACACCGTCGCATACTATTACTGGGGCAAGGACCCGACCTGGGCGCTCGGCGCTGCCGTGCCCTTCGCGCTCAACGCGCGCGGCATGAACGCCTGGCACTATCATGGCGGCGGCATCGACCTGTTCAACGAATTCCTCGGGGCGCAAGGCCTGGTCGGCTTCCCGAACGGCAATACCGGCGTCCAGATGGGCGGCTGGTTCCGCAAGGAAATCAAGACCGTCGCCGACATGAAGGGGCTAAAGATGCGCGTCGGCGGCTTCGCCGGCAAGGTCATGGAGCGCCTTGGCGTGGTGCCGCAGCAGCTCGCCGGCGGCGACATCTACCCGGCCCTCGAGAAGGGCACGATCGATGCCGCCGAGTGGGTCGGCCCCTATGACGACGAGAAGCTCGGTTTCTACAAGGTGGCGCCGTATTACTACTATCCCGGCTGGTGGGAAGGTGGTCCGACGGTCCATGCCATGTTCAACAAGGCGGCCTACGACGGTCTGCCGAAGGCCTATCAGTCGCTTCTGCGCACCGCCTGCCAGGCGACAGACGCGAACATGCTGCAGAAGTACGATTTCCTGAACCCGTCGGCGATCAAGCGTCTGGTTGCGGCCGGCGCCAAGCTGAGCCCGTTCAGCCCGGAAATCCTGTCGGCCTGCTTCGACGAGGCGAACAAGGTCTATGCGGAGATGGAAGCGTCGAACCCGACCTTCAAGAAGATCTGGAATTCGATCAAGGCGTTCCGCGCCGAATACTACCTGAACGCCCAGATCGCCGAATACAACTACGACACCTTTATGATGATCCAGCAGCGCAACGGCAAGGTCTGAGCTTAACCTCTGTTCCTGACTGCAACCAGCCGCTCGCAACCTTGGTCGCGGGCGGCTTTCTTATTGCCGGACGTCGACCGGCGATTGTCCAGTGGTTTCGTGGTAGGGTTGCCGCCTCAACGCGCAAGGAGGATGCGTAATGCCGAGCGAAAGCCAATCGATCGCGCTCGGCCCCGGAGAGGGGCGGCGCTACGACATGGGTGCGATACAGGCCGTCTTCAAAGCCGATGGACCGGAGACCCAGGACCGCTTTTCGGTCTCGGAGTGGTGGCTGGACGCACGGCATGAAGGGCCGGGTGCCCACAAGCACGATGACAACGACGAGATCTTCTATGTGATCGAGGGCACGGCCAGCATCCTAGTGGGCGACACCTGGCACCAGATGGCGAAGGGGTCGCTTTGCGTCATCCCGCGTGGAACGATGCATGATTTCAAGAACGAGAGCGCGGCCCGCATGGGCCTGCTCAACGTTTTCGTGGGTGGCCCCTTCGAAGAGATGATGCCCATGATCGTCGACTGGTATCGCGACAATCCGGCAAAGCGGCTGGATTAGAAACCAGGTTTTCTTGTCGGGAGCGTAAGCCACAAAGAAAACGGGCGGCCGTGGTCGGGGCCGCCCGATGCATTTCGAGCCGATTCTTGCTCTATTTGAACGACGGCGGCTGACTGAGATCGTTCGAAGGCGCGGTCTGCGGCTGCGGCTGTGCGCCGCCGTTCTGATCAGCGGGCTTCTGGTCGAGCGGGCTGCCACCGGGGAGTTGCAGGCCGCCCGGAAGGCCGAGGCCGCCGCCGTTGTCGGGCAGGGTCAGTCCGCCGCCTCCCGTCCCGAAACCGGGCACCTCGATCTTGATGGTCGACGGATCGACCGTGGTGCCGCTTCCCTTGTAATGCATGACCATCTGCGGGAAGAGGATCGTCAACGCCACCATCACGATCTGGATGCCGACGAAGGGCACCGCACCCCAATAGATTTGGCCGGTTGTCACCGGCTGCGTCATCTTGCCGGTCACCTTGTCGAGATAGGGCACCCTCGCGGCGACCGAACGCAGGTAAAAGAGCGCGAAGCCGAAGGGCGGATGCATGAAGCTCGTCTGCATGTTGATGCCGAGCAGCACACCAAACCAGATCAGATCGATGCCGAGCTTGTCCGCCGCGGGTGCGAGCAGCGGCACGATGATGAAGGCGAGCTCGAAGAAGTCGAGGAAGAAGGCCAGGAAGAAGACGAGCAGGTTGACGGCGATCAGGAAGCCGATCTCGCCGCCCGGCAGCCCGACCAACAGGTGCTCGACCCAAAGGTGCCCGTTGACGCCGTAGAAGGTTAGCGAGAAGACGCGAGCGCCGATCAGGATGAACAGCACGAAAGCCGAAAGGCGGGTGGTCGACGCGAGCGCAGCCCGGATAACCTCCATGTTGAGGCGGCCTTTCGCCGCAGCCATGATCAGCGCGCCGACTGCACCCATCGCCCCGCCTTCCGTCGGCGTCGCGATTCCGAGGAAGATCGTGCCGAGCACGAGAAAGATCAGCGCCAGCGGCGGGATCAGCACGATGATGACCTGTTGGGCGAGGCGCGACAGGGCATTGAGCTTCATGGCCCGATCGACGAGCGCAACGACATAGATGATCGCGACGCCGACGGTCGCGCCGAGAATGTCGGCGTTTTCGCCCTGGGTTGGCGACAGGTAGACATGCGCCGCATAGGCGATGCCGGCTGCTACGAGCAGCGCGACGATGAGCGACGCCACGCCCGATCCGAGCGTACGCGCTTCCAGCGGCAGCGCCGGCATGGAATCGCGCTTCAGGAAGGTCATAAGCAGGATGTAGCCCATGTAGAGGCCTGTCAGCACGAGACCCGGGATCAGGGCGCCGGCATACATGTCGCCGACGGAGCGGCCGAGCTGGTCGGCAAGAACGATCAGCACAAGCGACGGCGGGATGATCTGGGCAAGCGTGCCGGAGGCGGCGATGACGCCCGACGCGATGCGCCGGTCATAGCCGTAGCGCAGCATGATCGGCAGCGAGATCAGGCCCATGGCGATGACCGAGGCCGCCACCACACCGGTGGTTGCCGCAAGCAGCGCGCCGACGAAGATCACCGCATAGGCGAGGCCGCCGCGGACGGGGCCGAAGAGCTGGCCGATCGTGTCGAGAAGGTCCTCGGCCATGCCGGAGCGTTCGAGCACGATCCCCATGAAGGTGAAGAAGGGGATGGCAAGCAATGTGTCGTTCGACATCACCCCCCAGAAGCGCTCCGGCAGGGCGTTGAGCAGCGGCCAGGAGAGATTGATCGAATCCGAAAGCGGCGCCAGTTCCACGCCGATGATGAAGAACAGCAGGCCGTTGGCGGCAAGCGAGAAGGCGACCGGGTACCCCAGCAGCAGGAACACGATCAATGAGGCGAACATGATCGGCGCCAGGTTTTCAGCGATGAGCTCGATCACGGGCGTACCTCCGGAGCGACGGGGTCTTCAAGCGGCGCGTGGGTCGGTACGTAGGGGGTCGGATCGTCCATGTTGCCGGTCATGATGGCAATCTTCTTGATGATTTCCGAGACGCCCTGCAAGGCGAGGAGAATGAAGCCGAACAACAGGATGGCCTTGGCCGGCCAGATGATCAGCCCGCCGGCGCTCGACGATACCTCGCCCGAGACATAGGACATTTGGACGTAAGGCACGAGGTAGTAGAGCATCAGGACCACGAAGGGCATCAGGAAGAAGACGTGCCCGAAGAGATCGATCCAATGCTGGACGCGCCGCGAGAACATTCCGTAGACGACATCGATCCGGATGTGCTCGTTCTGGCTGAGCGTATAGGCGGCGGCGAACATGAAGGCGGCGCCGAAGAGGTACCATTGCGCCTCGAGCCAGGCGTTGGACGACACGTTGAAAGCTTTTCTGATGACCGCGTTGCCGGCGCTGACGAGAACGGCGACGAGTATGAGCCAGGAAACTGCCTTGCCGATTCTCTCGGTAATGGCATCGATCAATCGGCTGAAGCCGAGTAACGGATTCATTGAATACCTCCCCGCATTGGCTGGTTTTTGGTGTTCTGCCAAGCACAGTCACAGTGCCGATTTCAAGCTTCCTTTCAAGTCTGGGCGGCCATTTTTCCGTTTCGCGGCCGGCGTATGTACGAAAGTATCATGGGGAGGCCCTCGGAGTGCCTCAAGCTCCGGCGCTAGGCTCGATATACCGCCTTGTATTGGCGTGCGGTTCCCCTCGTGGAGGCGATTCGGTCGCCCTCCGCGCCTGCGCTGGATGGACAGGAAAGGCCTTGAAACGGCGCCGAGTTTGGGGCTGGATGCTGCGCAAAGATGGAGGAGCAAGACATGACCGCGATGATCCGCAATCCGATCCTGCCGGGCTTCAATCCCGACCCGTCGATCTGCCGGGTCGGTGACGACTATTACATCGCGACGTCCACCTTCGAGTGGTTTCCGGGCGTGCAGATCCACCACTCGCGCGACCTCGTGAACTGGCGCCTCGTTCGCCGGCCGCTGGAGCGTGCGAGCCAGCTCGACATGCGCGGCAATCCCGACAGTTGCGGCATATGGGCCCCGTGCCTTTCCTATTGCGACGGGCTGTTCTGGCTGGTCTATACGGACGTGAAGCGCTTCGACGGCAACTTCAAGGATGCGCACAACTACATCGTCACCGCGGAAGCGGTGGAGGCGACCTGGTCGGATCCCGTCTATGTCAATTCCTCGGGATTCGATCCGTCGCTCTTCCATGATGACGACGGCCGCAAGTGGTTCCTGAACATGCAGTGGAACCATCGCACGGAGAGTTTTGGCGGTGCGCCGAAGCATCCGGCTTTCGACGGAATCTTGCTGCAGGAATGGGACGAGCGGACGCGCAAGCTCGTCGGTCCCGTCAAAAACATCTTCGCCGGCAGTCCGCTCGGTCTCGTCGAGGGGCCGCATCTCTTCAAGCGCGACGGATGGTATTACCTGACCACGGCGGAAGGGGGGACGGGCTACGACCATGCGGTGACCATGGCGCGCTCGCGGACGATCGACGGGCCGTACGAGGTGCACCCGCAGGTCCATCTCATCACCTCGAAGGATCATCCGGAAGCGCCGCTGCAGCGGGCCGGCCACGGTCAGTATGTCGAGACGCCGGATGGGCAGGCCTATCACACCCACCTTTGCGGCCGGCCGCTGCCGCCGCAGCGCCGCTGCACGCTCGGTCGCGAGACGGCCCTGCAGAAGTGCGTCTGGCGGGAAGACGGTTGGCTCTATCTGGAAAGCGGCGGCATCGTGCCGGAGCTGAGCGTCCTGGCTCCGGCCGAGACGAGCGTTCTTTCGCAGCCCGCCGTCATCGAGACGGATTTCGACGAGACGATCCTTGCGCCGGAGTTTCAATGGCTGCGCACGCCGCTGCCGGAGCGAATCTTCTCGCTGGAGAGGCGCGAGGGACATTTGCGCCTGTTCGGCCGCGAAAGCATTGGCAGTTGGTTCGAGCAGGCGCTCGTGGCGAGGCGCCAGGAGCATCATTCGTTCCGAGCCGAGACTGTCGTCGACTTTGCACCCCATACCTACCAGCAGGTCGCCGGCCTGACGCACTATTATAACCGCCACAAGTTCCACGCGCTCGGCGTCACCTGGCACGAGACGCTCGGCCGTGTGGTCAGCATCCTCTCATGCCCCGGCGATTTTCCGCATGGGCGTCTGCAGTATCCGGCCGGTAGCGGCGTGGCGGTGCCGGACGGCGCGGTTCACCTGGCAATGGAGGTGAGGGAAAACGAACTCCAATTCTTCTGGCGGACCACCGCTGAGGAGGATTGGGCTTCCATCGGCCCTGTGCTGGATGCGAGCGTCGTCTCGGACGAGGGCGGCCGCGGCGAGCACGGCTCTTTCACCGGCGCCTTTGCCGGCATGTTCGCCTTCGACACGTCCGGCAGCGGCATGCCGGCGGATTTCGACCGGTTCCGCTATCAGGCGCTTGGTTCTATGATCTGATATTTGTTTGTAAGAAAGTACTTATAAGTATCGATTATCATTACATAAATGTAATCTCGACTTCATATTCGGTTCAGGAGGCGGGGACTAGTTTCCAGGGGCAGACAAAGAAAGGAAACCCTATGAAACGCCTCTTGATCGCGCTTGTCGCCAGTTCATTCCTCGCCACGCCGATGGCGTTCGCTCAGTCGGCCGGCGCCTCGTTCGAGCTTGCACAGGCGCATGATCGCTATCGCTACCGGCCGGTCGATCGCCATGTCGATAAGCGCGTCGAAAAGACCATCGAAAAACGCGTTATCATCAAGAAATACCGTTGGGCGCGCGGCCATAGGCTGAGCCCGTCCGAGCGGCGGCATATGGACTATGTCCGGGATTACCGGCGCTATCGGCTGCGGACTCCACCGCGCGGCCAGCAATGGGTGCGCGTCGACAACGACTTCCTGCTGATCAGCCTTGCTACCGGTGTCATCGTCGGCTTGGCCTCGGCCCATTAGTATGTGAATGCGAGGGGCGAGAGGAATTCGGCGCTCGACGGCGCCATGAAGAAGGCGGGCTCCTGCGAACCCGCCCTCGCTACCGCGGGAGGGCGACGTCAGCTGGCCGAAGAAAGGCAGGCTTTGAGCGACGTTCCGACATTCTCCATCAGCTGGAAGTAAAGATCCGGGCCTGCCTCCAGAGTGGCCGCCTCCGGGTCGAGCGTGCCGGACTTGGCCGGCGTGCCCTCTAGGACGACATTGACCAGCTTCGGCTCGAATTGCGGTTCGGCAAAGACACAGGTGGCTCCGAGATCCTCGATCTTGGCGTGGATCTCGGAAAGCCGCTCCGCGCCCGGTAATACCTCCGGGCTGACGGTGATCGAGCCTGCGACGCGCACTTTGTAGCGGTGCTCAAAATATTGATAGGCATCATGGAAAACGATGAAGGGCTTGTCCTTGATCGGCGCAACCGTCTCGGCGAGGCTCTTATCCAGGCCATCGAGCCTCTGGTTCAGTTTTTCCAGATTGGCCTTATAGGCCGCGGCATTGGCGGGATCGGTGTCGGCGATCGTCTTCTCGATCTCGGCGGCCATGGCCTTGGCATTCATCGGGTCGAGCCACAGATGCATGTCGAATTCGCCTTCGCCGTGACCGTGATGGTGCTCGGCTTCCTGCGCTGCGGCGCCATGAGCGTCGGCATCGTGCCCCTCATGGCTGGCTTCCTCGGCGCCGTGCCCGTGCCCTTCCTCGCCATGCTCGTCGCCATCGTCGTGCGGTTCGAAGGCGCCGCCCTCGCGAAACTTGAGCTTCTCGATGCCGGGCGCCTCGCTGAGTTCGACCACTTTTGCGCCGCCACCGAAGGTTTCGAGCGGCTTTTCAAGGAAGATTTCGAGCCCGGGGCCGACCCAGAACACCAGATTTGCCGCCTGCAGTGCTGCGGCGTTCGAAGGCTTCATATTGTAGGTATGGGGCGAGGCTGCGCCTTCGACGATCAACGACGGCTCGCCTACGCCCTGCATGATCGAGGCGACGAGAGAGTGGATCGGCTTGATCGAGACCACCACGTTGGGAGCTTCCGCCCAGGCGGGCGACGACAGAAGGAGGGTGGAGAGCAGGAGGAGGGCAGGCGTCGATTTCATCGGATTCTCCGAGCTTGCAGTTCAAAGTTAAAATCGCACCGGCGAATCCGCGCTTCCAAAACTGCGCGGCATCGCCATGTAATGTTATTACATCCATTGCGTTATGCTATAACGTGTGCGATAGCCAGAGGCAACCGTGAAAAGACGGAATTTTTCGATGCTGAATTTCCGATCGCCAGACATTGCGCCGCTTGTCAGCCTTACCAATGCGGGCGTACGCCGCAATGGGCGCTGGCTGGTGCGCGGCGTCGAATTCTCGATCAGCCGCGGCGAGATCGTCACGCTCATCGGTCCGAACGGATCGGGGAAATCGACGACCGCGAAGACCGCCATCGGCGTGCTGAGGCCCGACGAAGGGAATGTCGCGCGGCTTGCCGGTCTCAAGGTCGGCTACGTACCGCAAAAGCTAGCCGTCGATTGGACTCTGCCGCTGACGGTCGAGCGGTTGATGACACTGACCGGTCCATTGAAGGGCAGGGAGATCGAGGAGGCGCTGGCCGCAACGGGCATGCTGCATATGGCCAAGGCCGAGGTGCAGCATCTTTCGGGGGGCGAATTCCAGCGGGCGCTGCTGGCGCGCGCCATCGCCCGCAAGCCGGATCTTCTCGTTCTCGACGAGCCGGTGCAGGGCGTCGACTTTTCCGGCGAGATCGCGCTTTACGAATTGATCAAGCAGATCCGCAACCGCACCGGCTGCGGCATCCTGCTGATCTCGCATGATCTGCACATCGTCATGGCGGAGACCGATACTGTCGTTTGCCTGAACGGCCATGTCTGCTGCCGCGGAACGCCGCAGGCCGTCAGCCAAAGCCCGGAATATCTGAAGCTCTTCGGGCGCAGGGCCGCCGGGGCACTGGCCGTCTACAGCCATCATCACGACCACACGCATCTGCCGGACGGGCGGGTGCTGCACGCCGACGGCAGCATCACCGAGAGCTGCTTCCCCGGCGATGGCCATCATCACCATGACGAGGCCGAAAACGTCCACGACCACGAGCCGGACTGCGGCTGCGGCCATCACACACGGCTGCACGGCTTTGACGCCGCGGAGAAGCGCGATGCTTGACGATTTCTTCATCCGGGCGCTGCTCGCCGGCATCGGCATCGCCATGGTCGCGGGACCGCTCGGCTGCTTTGTCATCTGGCGGCGCATGGCCTATTTCGGCGACACGATGGCCCATTCGGCGCTGCTTGGCGTGGCGCTATCGCTGCTTCTCGACCTCAATCTGATGATCAGCGTCTTCATCGTCGCCTCGGCCGTTTCCCTGCTGCTTCTCTTTCTGCAGAGGCGCGGCGCCCTGTCGACGGATGCGCTGCTCGGCATCCTGTCGCATTCGGCGCTGTCGATCGGCTTGGTCATCGTCGCCTTCATGACCTGGGTCCGCATAGACCTCGTCGGCTTCCTCTTCGGCGATATCCTCGCCGTTTCGGAGGCCGATATCGACATTATCTGGGGCGGCGGCATCCTGGTGATCCTGGCGCTCGTCTATCTCTGGCGGCCCTTGCTCGCCTCGACGGTCAATCCGGAGCTTGCAGAGGCCGAGGGACTGAAGCCGGGACGGGCGCGGCTCGTCTTCATGCTGCTGATGGCGCTGGTGATCGCCATTGCCATGAAGATCGTCGGCATTCTCCTCATCACCTCGCTGCTGATCATCCCGGCGGCGACCGCGCGCCGCTTCGCCACCTCGCCGGAGGTGATGGCGGTCCTCGCCTCGCTGATCGGCGCTCTTGCCGTCGCCGGCGGGCTTTTTGGCTCGCTGCACTGGGATACACCCTCCGGACCATCGATCGTGGTTGCCGCGCTGGCGCTTTTCGTGCTCAGTCTGCTGCCGGTCGGCCGACCAGGGCGCGCGTCGCATTCTTCGCAGGGAGGACATTGATGGGTACGCCCCAATTGACCAAAAACCAGTCGCTGGTGATGGGCGCGCTCTCTCATTCGGACGGACCGATGAGCGCCTACACGATCCTCGACAAGCTCAGGGACCACGGCTTCCGGGCGCCGCTCCAGGTCTATCGCGCCCTCGACAAGCTGCTGGAATACGGCCTCGTCCACCGGCTGGAAAGCCTCAACGCCTTCGTGGCCTGCACGTGCCCGCATGAGCACGAGCATGACCACGGCGTGACTGCCTTCACGATCTGCGAGGGCTGCGGGCAGGTGACCGAGTTCCACGACGAGGCGATCGAACAGCGGCTGTCGACGCTCGTTCGCGCCCAGAGCTTCAAGACCGAGAAGACCACGATCGAAATCCGCGGGCACTGCAAGAGCTGCGCCTGAAGCCGTCCATCTATTCGAGCAGCAACAAGCCGCGCTTGCGGTCGCCGTCCAAGGTGTTCACCGCCGAATAGAGCTTTTCGCGCGAAACGAGCCAGGGCTTGAAGCGCTCGTTTACGTCCAGGACGAAAACCAAATCTTCCGCCTCGAGATAGCCGCCGATCGGCGAGTGATGGCCGACGCCGGCGCCGAAGATCGCCTCTCGTGAAAAGTTGACGATATAGCGCTTGGCCGGATCGTTGCTCGCCCGCAAATGCCGCCGAAACTCCTCCGGCGTCAGGTCCCGCAACACGCTGACATTGCGATCCGTCTGGGCGCCCGCCACCTCGGCAAGCTCGTCGAGCGTCAGCCCCATCCAGCAGAAGCCGAGCCGGCACCAGCCGGTGCCCTCGAGCACCCCGGTTTCGGTGGTCTCCTCTTCGCCTATGGAGCGGAAGAGGTTGGCGACGCTGGCCGGGCCGCAGAAGGAGCCGTTCGCCTGCCACGTCAGTGTCCGCCCATAGCTCAGGGCGACCGGGAGACTCCAGGCGCGGTCCAGCAGGTCAGGCGATTGCTCGACCGAGGCGCGGATCGCAGCCGGCGAAACCTCGGCTGGGCGCAAGACATAGGCGCCGCCGAGGAGGACGGAGAGACCAATTGCGGCACCGACGAGAATTCCACGCCTCATCGCCCTGACTTCTGAAAATGCTGGCAGAGCATAGCGCAAGGCGATAGCCGCGCCTACCGATGCTGTCGAAGGCTCAGTCCAGCCGGCTAAGCTGCGCGGCGTAACGCTGCCAATTCTTTACATAATGCTCGGCCGAGCGCTTCAGACCTTCGACGGCCGCGTCGTCGAGCGTCCGGATCACCTTGGCCGGGGCGCCGACGATCAATGAGTTGTCTGGAAATTCTTTGCCTTCGGTGACCAGCGCATTGGCGCCGACCAGGCAGTTGCGGCCGATCCTGGCGCCGTTCAGGACGGTGGCGCCCATGCCGATCAGCGAGTTGTCACCGATGCTGCAGCCGTGAACGATGGCTCTGTGGCCGATGGTGCAGCCTTCGCCGATCGTCACCGGGAAGCCCGGATCGACATGGACGATCACCGCCTCCTGGATGTTGGTGCGTGCACCGATGCGGATCGGCTCGTTGTCGCCGCGCAAGGTCGCGCCGAACCAGATGCCGACGTCTTCGCCGATCTCCACCTGGCCGATGACATGGGCGTCCGGCGCCATCCAGTAGCTGCCTTGCGGCGGCGTGTTCGGCTGCAGCGGTCCCAATGCATAAAGTGGCATGGTGCGTTCCTTCTGCTGAGCGGCAAGGCGCGTGCAGCCTTCCACGCGGCGCGTCAGACGACCTTGACGGAGAGCGCCGCGATACCGTCGATGCCGCAGGTGATGACGTCGCCGCGCTCGACGGCACCCACGCCGGCGGGCGTTCCGGTCATGATGATGTCGCCGGGTGCCAATGTGAAGAGGCGTGAGAGTTCGGCGATGATCTCCGGCACCGTCCAGATCATCTGGGCGAGGTCGCCCTGCTGGCGCGTCTCGCCATTGACCTTCAGCCAGATATTGCCGTTTGCCGGATGGCCGACGGCCGTCGCCGGCGCGATTGCCGAAATCGGCGCGGAATGCTCGAAGGCCTTGGCCGCGGTCCAGGGCCGGCCGGACTCTTTCGCCTGGGCCTGCAGGTCGCGGCGGGTGAAATCGATGCCGACGCCATAGCCGTAGACATGCGCGGTCGCTTCTTCGACCGGGATATCCGCACCGCCGTGGCGAAGGGCAACGACCAGTTCCACCTCGTGGTGCACGTCCGAGGAGAGCGGCGGATAGGGGAAATCCTGGCCGGTCGGCAGCAGGTTGTCGGCATTCTTCTGGAAAAAGAACGGCGGCTCGCGCTCGGGGTCATGTCCCATCTCGCGCGCATGGGCCGCATAGTTGCGGCCGACGCAATAGACGCGGCGCACCGGAAAGCCGACGGCACTCCCGGAAATCGGCAAAAGCACAGGAGGTGAGGGCGGTATGACGGTTTCCAAAATGGCGGTTTCCTGTCGTCCGGTTCTCGCATCAGCCAGGCTTGGCGCCGAGCAAATGAATATGCGGGAGGCGAAACGCTACAGCGACCTACCGTGCCGGCTGGACGGTGGTGCTGTAGCGATTCTTTGGTGGGACGTTAGCAGCCGGAAGGGCTGCGGCAATAGGCAAACTTATGCCGAGAGTGATTTATAGGGCTCGCAGGGCCTGCGGTCAGGCGCAGCAGCGGGCATAGGCTTCAAGCTGGTCGCGGGTCAGAAAGCGACCGTCCGAGCGCGAGTTGAGTTCCGGGTGGCTGTATTCGAGGCTCGGCACTTCGGGAAGCTCAAGGGCCTGGCGAACGGTCATGATGCCGATGTCCTTGCGGCCGGTTTCACGCTTCATGCTGACTTCGACGATACGTCGGAGATTGCTCTCTCTCATCATGATGTCTCTCCCGTAGTATTTTCTTTTCCCTTTTTGTCCGGAGTTAAACACTCCGAACTTGTTCTTTATGAGGCACCTCAGAATATAAGGGCTTTAGATGAACGCTTCACGACAGAAATCCGGCGGTTTCGCGGAAATTTCCGTGTCATTTCAAGATTGGCCGCAAATTCGGCCTCGCCCGAAGGCATGCTGATGACTTAAAGTTTGCGCCCTTGCTTATATTGGAAACGACCTTGATCTTCAAGCAAAGCCGTTGGCTGACGATATTAATACTATTTATGCGCCCCGCGATCTACCTATAAATATTATGATTTCGGCCTCCCGACGTGGTTTTGGCGCGCAAATAGCAGACAATACAGGTACGGGCGTACACAGACGCTGAACACTGGATCGGTCGAAATAGCGTCTCTCCGGCTCAATGAGCTCTCAGATGCGCTTCCTCGACGGCAAAAATGAACAGCCTGCGCGCCTCGTCGGGAGTCCGACGGCCGGCAATCGCCGCACGGCAGGCGCTGCGCGCTGCGACGTAATAGGGACCGCGGTGCGGCCATTGACCTGCCAGGCATGCGAGCGCATCGGACGGCCCCTTGACCATGCGGATATCGCCGGCGGTCAGTCCAAGCTCGATAGGACGGTTCCACAACACCTGATGCATGCTTCTCCTCCTGAGGTGCGACGTCCCGGACAAGTCCGGGACCGGCGAATTTCGGTTCCGACAGTCGGGTGGAGGGCCCTCGAGCGCGGCTCCTCCCGCCTATTCGAGTTTCGAATGCAAACGTCGTCGGCCATGGCCCGGTTCCGCGCAGGCTCTGGGCGCGTCCGCAGTCAGCCTCTTCAATCTAGCGCAGGTTTTTTCGTTTGTCCGCATTTTCGAGAGGCTGGCCTTTTTGCGTCCGTGCAAGCGGCCGACAGTGCCCGGCCGCGCATTTCGGCCGGCCCGCCGCTTCCCTCCAAGGTTGTTCCGTCCGCGATAACCGTTCTTCCCCGCCTCTGGCCGCAAGCCCCTCAATTGCTGGGGTTTCAAGCACTTGATTGCCAGCCTACTATATTTTCGGCTGGAGGCTGAAATGATAGAGGTTGCAGAGATCCGCTTGACATGGTTGCCGCTGCGCAACGGAACCTATTGTGCCATGCTGGGCCGGCACGAAGTCGCCTTCGTCATGAAGCGCGAGACGATGAGCGACTGGGCCTGGCGCATTTCGCATTGCAACGGCACCAACAATACCGGCTTTCATTATGAGCCGACGCTTGAGGGCGCCAAGTCGGCGGTGCTGGCCGGCGTCCAGGAGTGGTTCCGGCAGGCTGGATTTCGGTAGCCGACCAGCCATGGCCGCCGCGTCGCCGCTGCACATCAAGTCGGCCGGCGGGGCGCGCGGCGCAACGATGTCGTGGCTCTGCGATGCACACCGAGCGGTCGTGCCATCTCGCCTTCTTTGCGTCGGCGCAGTACAAGGCCCCGATCCGCATCGCTCACGCCGCAGATGATCACGAATCCGCATGTTCATCTGTGCAGTTGGCGGAACTCTTTCAACGCGGCGTCGCGCCGCTGGTCCAGATAGTCGGCCAAATCCTGCAGAGGGTTTTTAATTGCGAGTTAGCGCTTCGAAAGCTTCGGCCCAAAAGCAAAGAATCCGAAATCTTCAGGCATTTCCGGCGGCGCCGCTTCCCGCCAGCAACCGCAAGACTTCAGTTTGAATGCTTGCGCAAATGTCCCTGTATTCTGCCACGAGCTCCGGCTGTATCGGCGTTTGTGTACTCAGTCTTTCCAGTGCTGCCGCCGAGAGGGCGTAGGCTTCGAAAAGGTCGTCGAGTTCAGCGCTCTTTATGGAGAGCAGTTGCTTTCGATATTGCGGCAGAGCCATCGCCAAGCGCGCTCTGCCGACTCGAACCACGGACATGTTTTTGCCTGCTTGCTGCTGATTGCGTTGTCGGCGAACAACTAGCGCGCAAAGAAATTCAGCGCGTCGTTGGGACGTCTGTGATTTGCGGCGCGTACACGACTGTCTCAGTGCTGTTCTCCGACCACGCTCCACCGATTGTAAGATAGGCTAGGAGAGCGCCAACAGAGAGCAAGAGAAGGCCGATGGGAAGGCCCGGCGAGGCGCTCCGTTCCGGCTTGTTGTTATCCTGGACAAACATAATCGCACTCCCACGGAAGACTGAGGGAAGAACGGAAAAGGCTTTCACCAGTTCCCGCCGGACGGCCGTAAGGGACTTTAGTCCGAGCAGATCTGGACAAAGGTCTTACCCCCATTGCCGAGGGTTTTTTCTGATCCATATGCGACCATGCGCACCCGCTAAACAAATGCTGAAGTCTGATGGTGCGAGTCCCAGAGCGGCGCTTCCGCCCCCTTCCGCAATGCTGCTCTGGGATTTTCCCCTTCGGCAACCTGGGAGGAGGCTCGATGGCTCATTCAACAAAGAAGATCCAGATCGCACCGACGCTGGAGAGCGAAGCCGAGCTTGTGGAGCAGGTCGTCACCGATTGGTGCGACGTGCACCGGGTCGATCCGAAGAGCCACACGGCGGTAATGGAAGGTCTGAGAGTTCTGTATTTTATGCGAGAGTTCGATATAAAGAATAGAAGGCAGCTTCTGAAAGCACTACTCGACAGCGACGAAGGGATTATTCCCGAAGCGCCACATGGATCCAAGGCTTAATCGACAAGCCGGCCCCGCCTGTTAAAATGAGCCCATAGGAAAAAATACCCGTCTCGACTGAATGAGCTCGTTGGTCCGCCGCAAACAATCGGGCTCATCTTTCCTCCACGAAATTCGAGGCTCGATCGCTGTAGTGCTCCATGAGCTTGTGGGAGCTCCTCGAGCGTCGGCCGGCGATCGCGTGCGACGACTTCGCAACCAGGCCGAGGCGCTTCAATACGACCTGGGCGTCCTCCATGGCCGGGTAGTCGAGATCGATCTTCCAGGCGGGGCGGGCGATCGCGAAAATACTCGACAGGTGTGAGATGTATTTGCCGCCGGCCGACGACCCTGCGAAAGCTTTTCGCGAATTCGGCAATCTCGGCGCTGCAATGTCGTTGCAGGACATCTTGGCGATCTCGCTCTTTCAGCTTCTCGAGCGCCTGGTTCCGCCAATGCGGTTTCCCGCTTCTTCAGCCAAGCCGCGGCGGCCAGCCGACGTTCGAACGTCTGCGCCTGGACTGTGGCGCCATCTCGCATTATTCGGATCTGCGCAGTATGATTTCTGCCCATTGCGAGGCTTTTGCTCGCCAATGGTGCCCATGATTTTTCTACACGCCCCTCAGTTGTAGCAATAGCACAGCGAAACGGGTCTAAAAAGGGATCAAACAAGAGCGAACCGGATATGAAAGAAACGGCGCAACCGACTGAAAAACCGGGAAAGGGCCGGTACTTCAATGCCCCGGTTTTTGCCGTGGCGCCTATGATCGACTGGACGGACCGTCACTACCGTTTCTTCGCGCGGCAGCTCTCGCGTCATGCGCTGCTTTATACGGAGATGATCGTCGCCGACGCGATCCTGCGCGGCGACAGGGATAGGCTGCTTGGCCATCACGCCACGGAGCACCCGGTCGCGCTGCAGCTCGGCGGCAACGATCCGGTCAAGATGGCGGAGGCGGCGCGGATCGCCGAAGCCTCCGGCTATGACGAGATCAACATGAATGTCGGCTGCCCCTCCGACCGGGTGCAGTCCGGCACCTTCGGCGCCTGCCTGATGCAGGAGCCGGAGCTGGTCGCCAAATGCGTGGCGGCGATGAAGGCGGCCGTGAAGGTTCCGGTCACGGTCAAGTGCCGCATCGGCGTCGACGACCAGGATCCGGAGGTGGCGCTTCGCACGCTCGTCGAGCGCGTCAAGGATGCCGGCACGGATGCCGTCTGGGTGCATGCCCGCAAGGCCTGGCTTAAGGGCCTGTCGCCGCGGGAGAACCGCGAAATCCCGCCGCTCGACTATGGTCTTGTGCATCGGCTGAAGGCCGAGAACCAAAATCTTTTCATCGGCCTCAATGGCGGTCTTCAGACTCTGGATCAGGCGCTGGCGCATCTCGACGCGCGGCCGTTTCCGGCTCCATCGCCGAGGCTTGCCGGGGGCGAGGCGGGAAATGGAGCGCCGCTGGACGGCGTCATGCTCGGCCGCGCCGCCTACCACGACAGCGGCCTGCTGACAGCCGCGGACGGCTATTTCAACCACCCGCTGACCGGCGTCCCACCGGCGCCGATCGAGCCGGAGGCCTTCTCCGGCCGCCATCATCGCCTGTCGCTCGCTTTCTGGGTAAATGTGCGCGATGCCATGGCAGCCTATGCGGCCGCCCATATCGAAAATGGCGGCCGGCTGATCCATATCACGCGCCACATGGTGGGATTGTTCCAGGGTTGGCCCGGGGCGCGGCGCTTCCGCCAGATGCTTTCCGCCGACGCCACCCGCAAGGGCGCCGGTCCGGACGTCATCCATGCCGCCTTCGAGGCTGTGTTCGAGGCGGTCACCGCGCGTGAGGCGGCGGAGTAGGGGGCCGCGCTCATTCCTGTCCTTGTCACAGGAATTCAGCCACAGCGCGTCTGCGGTGCGAATGACTAAAGCTGTACCGAGAGCTTCAAAGCACCCTACGGCGCCAGGGACTTGGCGCACTGGATTCCTGTGACAAGCACAGGATTGAGGGAGTTCCAGTGGGGCAACCCCAACGAAAAACGGCGCCTCTTGCGAGGCGCCGCCCTTCACGATCTGATCGCAACGTCCGGCTTAGAGCGCCTGGAGGTTGACGGCCTTCGGGCCCTTGCCCATGCGGTCCGGCTCGGTGTCGAAGCTGACCTGCTGGCCATCCTTGAGCGTCGCGAGACCGGCGGCCTGAACGGCGGAGATGTGGACGAAAACGTCCTTCGCGCCGCCGTCCGGCGTGATGAAACCAAAACCCTTGTCCTGGTTGAAGAATTTTACGATGCCCTTGGTGGCCATGGAAGAAGTCCTTTTCCTTCAGTCTGTCATTTGCCGCAACCCAGCGCTTCAATAGCACGGCTTGGCTGCTTGAGGTAGTGTGTTCGTGCCCCCTCAGGAGGAAACGAACCGGTCGTCTTCAGCGATATGCTGAAAGCGTCGAGTGGTCACGATATCGGGGAAAAGACGTCTACGATGCCGCTTGCGGCAGTCCCGGCAGTGGCCGGGCTCAAACGAAAGTCCAGTCTCCGGGATTGAAATCGCCCGAACGGCGCTAGGAGTGGCAGTATTCGGGGGAAAAGGCAAGTAGAGAGTTCTAGCCGTGGCGGTATCCGGTCAATGCCTTGTGAGGTCGACCTTTCCCTGAGTTTAATGCAGCCCGAGGCGAGGATAAATGTCGTGGATTGCCTCGTTTCGACCACAATTTCGTCCCGACGCTGCGTTGAGCGTGGCGCGCCTCGGGCATTCGTCACTGGCCTTGCTGCTGGCGCGGCGAACCGGTAGGTCTGGACCGGACAGGAAACATTGCAAGTCGACGAAAAGCAGGTGGCCCGCGTGATCGATCCCTATGCCCTCCTTGGACTTGAGCGCGACGCCGACGAGCGGGCGATCCGCGCGGCTTACCGGCGGGCGGTGAAAACCGCGCATCCGGACCGCGGCGGCGATGCCGAAGAGTTCGGCAAGCTGCAGGCGGCCTATGATCTTTTGAAAGATCCGGTGCGCCGCAAGGTCTATGACGACACCGGCTACGATCCGCAGCTCGTCGATCCCAAGCAGCTCAAGGGCCTGATGATGCTGGAGACGCTCGTCAACGACTTCATTCTCGACCTTCGCGAGCCCGGCAGTTTCGATCCGGTCGCGGCCATGCGGCGCAAACTCTCCGACGACATCGTCAAGACCCGCTTCCATATCCTCGAACTGGAGCGCCACCGCTCACGGGTCCGCAAGCACATGGACCGCCTCGGCCGGCGGCCGGACACGGACGTGCTCGGCTCGATGCTGCGCGCCCGCAGCCAGTCGATCGGCGAGGCCATTAAGAACGCCGAAGCGCAGATCGAGGTGATCGAGGAGGCGTACCAGATGCTGGAAGGCTATTCCTATGAGATGGAGCCGCTGGAGATCGAGGCGCGGGCGGCGGAGTAAGCTTCAGTGTGGAGCGTGCCGTCGCAACGCGATTCATTTCAGGAAATGCGTGCAACGAATCGTGAAATGATCCAGATCACGGTCTGCCGTGGACTGCACCACAAGCAGCCCGTATTTCTGCGGAAGTACAAAAATCTATAGGCGGCGCCAAACGCTGGCGCCGCCTATAGAGCATTGATTGTCCATCGATGGGCGGATTGGGACGATCATCGACGCTGCGTGTTATCTGGCCCCGCCCGTCTTCGAGCCGCTTTGCGAATGTCCGGCGCCCGGGCCACCTTTCGAAACGCCCTTACCATGAGCGCTGCCGGGATTTGTTGAATCCCGTCCGTTGCCCCAACCGTTGTTGCCGCGATCCTTATCACCATTGTCATGACCGCCGCCATTGCCGTTGTCGTGGCCGCCGCCGTTGCCGTCGTCATGACCGCCGCCATTGCCATTGTCATGACCGCCACCATTGCCGTCGTCGTGGCCACCGCCGCCACCGTCGTGGCCACCGCCGCCACCGTCGTGGCCACCGCCGCCACCGTCGTTGCCACCGCCACCGCCGTCATTGCCGCCGCCACCGCCGTCGTTGCCGCCGCCGCCGCCACCGCCGCCGTTGCCGCCTCCGCCACCGGGACCACCGCCGCCCCCGGAACCACCGCCGTTACCCCCGCCTCCGCCGAGGCCGCCGCCGCCGGCATTAGTCGTTGAGAAGGGATTGGTGGGCGCAATCACTGCCGTAGACAAAGGCGGGCATTGCGCGATTTGCGCGGACGTGAGGATGTCGGCTCGGTTTTCCGCCGCACAGCAAGCCGCGAAGTTCGTGTCTGTCAGCGGGCTGCACTGCTGAGCCATAAGGATGGGCCGATCCTGGCTTTGTGCCGGAACCGGGGCCGATGCAATAAATCCGGCCGAAATCAGCGCCAGACCGGTGCTCGTCAAAAATGTTTCCAGGATGCGCATCTTCGTTCTCCCTAAATTAGTTTGAACTGAAATTCGCAATCTGCGGGAATGTTCCCTATAAAGTTAGGGTTTTTGGTTGCGTGAGGATGGGGAAAACGGGGATGGGCGCGTGAACTGGCCCGTAAAAAAGATAGGGTGCGGCGCGTGAATACACGTCTTCTCACGTCACCCTTACGGGCCGATCGAGCGGTCGGCCGGCGGAGTAGCGAAAAATGGGTTCTCTAAAATCGAGTCCCTCGATCCATTACCGCCCCGGCCGCCCCGTTTTTCCTTTCGTTCGGCCCTTCTGCCGCTTCTCGTCCGCTTGGTCCTCATAGGAGCCAATGCCCGGTTTGGCGCGGGTGAGGGTAGGCTTTTCCGGAACGTGGCCAGCAACCGGCTTTTCGGTGCGGCCGACGGTCATCTCGTCGAGGGTATTCTTGCGGAACAGCGACTGACCCTTGCCCGCGGGGATAGCCACATCACGGCCCATTTCGTCGAGGTCCGGTTTGCGGAAGAGGGGGCGCTCGGTATCGGTACCCGGGCCCATGTCGTCGAGCGAGGGTTTGGCGAAATAGCTCGTGGAAGCCCCCCCCTCTGTCCTGCCGGACATTTCCCCCGCAGGGGGGGAGATCGGGCTGGGCGCGGCCTTGCTGCCCCGCTTGCCGCCGCCCTCGGCGCTCCTCGCCTCTTCCCTTGCCATCGGGTCGTCCAGCACGGCCAACTCGGCCGCCTTGAGGCGCTTGATCTCGTCGCGCAGCCGCGCGGCGGTTTCGAAGTCGAGGTCGGCGGCGGCGTCGCGCATCTGTTTTTCCAGCGCATTGAGATGCGCCTGCAGATTGTTGCCGACGAGGTGGCCGGCCTCGGCAAAGCCCTTGCCGGCTACGCCGGAGATGTCGGCGCGGACGTGGTCGCGCTCGTAGACCGAGTCGAGAATGTCGGAGATCTTCGCCTTCACCGATTCCGGCGTGATGCCGTTTTCGAGGTTATAGGCCATCTGCTTCTCGCGGCGGCGGGCTGTCTCCTCCATCGCCCGACTCATCGAGCCGGTGATGGTGTCGGCGTAGAGGATGACCTTGCCGTCGACGTTGCGGGCGGCGCGGCCGATCGTCTGGATCAGCGAGGTTTCCGAACGCAGGAAACCTTCCTTGTCGGCGTCGAGAATGGCGACGAAGCCGCACTCGGGAATATCCAGGCCCTCGCGCAGCAGGTTGATGCCGACCAGCACGTCGAAAGCACCTAAACGAAGATCGCGGATAATCTCGATGCGCTCCAGCGTGTCGATGTCGGAATGCATGTAGCGCACCCGCACGCCCTGCTCGTGCAGGTACTCGGTGAGGTCCTCGGCCATGCGTTTGGTCAGCACCGTGACGAGCGTGCGGTAGCCGGCGGCAGCGGTCTCGCGGATTTCTCCGAGCACGTCGTCGACCTGGGTCTTGGCGGAGCGTACTTCGACCGGCGGGTCGATCAGGCCGGTCGGGCGGATCACCTGCTCCGCGAAGACGCCGCCGGACTGCTCCAGTTCCCAGCTGCCGGGCGTCGCCGAGACGGCGATCGTGTCCGGGCGCATCGCGTCCCATTCCTCGAAGCGCAGCGGTCGGTTGTCCATGCAGGAGGGCAGGCGGAAGCCGTATTCGGCGAGCGTCGCCTTGCGGCGGAAGTCGCCGCGATACATGCCGCCGATCTGCGGAATGGTGACATGACTCTCGTCGATGAAGATTAGCGCGTTGTCGGGAATATATTCGAACAGCGTCGGCGGCGGCTCGCCCGGCCTGCGGCCGGTCAGGTAGCGCGAATAGTTCTCGATACCCTGGCAGGAGCCGGTGGCTTCCAGCATTTCGAGGTCGTAGCGGGTGCGCTGCTCCAGCCGCTGCGCCTCGAGCAGGCGGCCGGCCCGTTCAAGCTCGGCAAGGCGATGCGTCAGCTCCTCTTTGATCGCCTTGATGGCGGCGTTCAGGGTCGGGCGCGGCGTCACATAGTGTGAGTTGGCGTAGATCTTCACCGATTTCAGGTCGCCGGTCTTCTGGCCGGTAAGCGGATCGAACTCGGTGATGGAGTCGATCTCGTCGCCGAACATGGAGATGCGCCAGGCGGCATCCTCCAGGTGGGCCGGGAAGATCTCGATCGTGTCGCCGCGCACCCGGAAGGAGCCGCGCTGGAAATCCATGTCGCGGCGCTTGTACTGCTGCGCCACCAGGTCGGCGAGGAGCTGCCGCTGGTCGAGTCGGTCGCCGACATTCATCTGGAAGGTCATCGCCGTATAGGTTTCGACCGAGCCGATACCGTAGATACAGGAGACCGAGGCGACGATGACGACGTCGTCGCGCTCGAGCAGCGAGCGCGTCGCCGAGTGGCGCATGCGGTCGATCTGCTCGTTGATCGAGGATTCCTTCTCGATATAGGTGTCGGAACGCGGAACGTAGGCCTCCGGCTGGTAGTAGTCGTAGTAGGAGACGAAATACTCGACCGCGTTTTCCGGAAAGAAGTTCTTGAATTCGGAATAGAGCTGGGCGGCGAGCGTCTTGTTCGGCGCCAGGATGACGGCCGGGCGCTGCGTCGCCTCAATCACCTTGGCCATAGTGAAGGTCTTACCGGAGCCGGTGACGCCGAGCAGCACCTGGTTGCGCTCGCCCGAAGAGAGGCCGTCGACCAGATCGGCAATCGCCGTCGGCTGGTCGCCGGAGGGCTGGTAGTCGGTCACCATCTTCAGCGATATGCCGCCTTCCGACTTGTCCGGCCGGGCAGGGCGGTGCGGGGTCCAGAGCTTGCCGTCCTTGAACAGCGGGTTGCCGCTCTCGATCAGCTTGGCGAGCGCCTCGACCGTGGCGGTGACGCCGGAGCCCGTCGTCAGCTTGTCGGCATCCTCGAGTGCAACGTCGAGACCGGCGACCGGGTTGAGCCCGGCGGCGGCGCGCGTCTTCGGGTCGTGGCTGCCGCCCATGGAAGTGCCGCGTGCGGTCTTGCCGCTGAAAGTTTTTCCGCTCGTACTGTCGGCGCGCAGCGCCTTCGCTCCGCGGGGGCCTTGCGTCAGCTCGGACGCCCGTTCGGGCTTGCGGCCTTCGGCCGATTTCTCTTCCGCATCCGCGGCCGCTTTCGAGGCGGCAATCTCGACCTTCTTGCGGTGCTTGCCGGCCTTGGAGGCGATCTCCCGCTGGCTTTCGAAAGCGGAGGTTTCCGCTTCCGCCTCGAGCTGCTTCACCCAGTCGGAGACGTTGCCGGAGAGCGGCGCACCGGAAAGCGGCGCCTGCGGGGCTTCTTCGAAACCGCCGGGCGCTGCCGATTTCTTCGGGGGATTCTTCGGATTTTGAGCCATGGCCGGGAATATGGAGAGAGTCAGCGCGAAAGAAAAGGGGGAATGAGTACAAAAGGGAAACGGCCGGCGCGGAATTTCCTGCCTTGGCGAACCGGTCGAGGGCTCCGGTAAGACCGGACGTTGCTTTCCGATGACAGGGACAGGTTCACGTTGGACGGTACTGGTTCAGCGCGGATCAGAAGAACTTGAACCGACGGCTGCGTCCAGATCATCCTCGTGCACCGATTCGCGTCCTCCCGAGGTCTTCATGTCCTTTGCCATCAATCCCGCCTATGTCTGGCCGGTGCTGCTGCTCATCGCCTCGAATGTTTTCATGACCTTCGCCTGGTACGGCCACCTGAAGTTTACGTCCTCGCCGCTCTATATCGTCATCGTCGCCAGCTGGGGCATCGCCTTCTTCGAATACTGGCTGGCAGTACCGGCCAACCGCATCGGCCATTCCGTCTATTCGGCGGCGCAGCTGAAGACGATGCAGGAGGTGATCACACTCAGCATCTTCGTCCTCTTCTCGGTCTTCTGGCTAAAGGAGTCGATCGGTTGGCATCAACTCGTCGGCTTCGCGTTCATCGCGCTGGGAGCGTCGTTTATCTTCAAGGGGTGAGCCCTGAATCATTCGAAGAGATCGAAGGCTCCATACATCCAGGTCAGTTGATAGAGCACGCCAGCCACCAAAAAAGACGGCGTGGAACCGGCGGTTCGGTGTCATCGCAGCGATGATGCAGAGCGCAATGTAAGCCGCGTTGCGCAGCGGATATTCCATGCCGAAGGATTCGAAGTAGGCTTTTCCCTTCACCGCGGTGCCGACCAAATCGACGAGGAAGGCGAGGGCCAGAAAGCCGAAGAACCAGGCGCGGCGCGACATGAAATAATGTTCGTATCCGCTGTAGTCCTCCAGCGACGCGGGAAACAGCAGCACGCTCAGGAAGAAAGAAGACGCAGGCATAGAGGATGACGAACAGATAGACGGTGACGTCGATCGCCGGTAGCGCATGCAGGTGATATTCCCACCACCAGAAATGCACGAGGAAGATGAACAGGAACAACACCCAGCCGAGGTGGATCCAGAACACCCTGGTCTTGCCGGGGTGCTGTATGAAGAGCGCCACGCCGCTCAGCGGCCGCGCCAGGCTGAGGCTGATGATCATGCCCATCACCACCCGGATATGGGAGAAAATCGCCGAATCCGGCGCGGGTGCGTCCATGGCGCTACCGCTATTCCGCCGGTACGGGCGTCGGCTTCCCGCTGCTGTCGAGCGCCACCATCACGAAAATCGCGTCGGTAACCTTTTCCATAACATGCGACAGGTAGCGCTGCGCCCAGGCCTCGACCTTGAGCGTCATCGAAGTACGGCCAACGCTGACGATGTCCGTATAGATGCAAAGCGTGTCACCGATCTTAACCGGCAGGGCGAAGGCCATTTCCTTGACGGCGGCGGTGACGACGCGGCCCCGGGCGCGTTCGGCGGCGCGGATGCCGCAGGAAAGGTCCATCTGCGCCATCACCCAGCCGCCGAAGATGTCGCCGGCCGCGTTGGCGTCGCCGGGCATCGCCAGCGTGCGCAAGGTTAGCTCGCCGTTCGGCTTGATCACGACATTCATGCGGCCCGTCTCCCTCATTCAGGCAAGCTTTAGCGCATGGCGCCAATCCGAAAAAGGGGCTCTGCGACGATCGGGGAGGGGGCCGGTGCTCGTGTTGGTTGTCGAAAGGTTAATTGTCCATCCTAAAATCTAGCAAAACCTTTGTTAGGAGCTTCGCAAATTCCTGCCTGTATCCTGCACCCACTTTGAGGGAGGCTGGGATGAGACGATTTCGGATTTCGGCGCGGCTTTACGCGCTCGTGGCATTTGCGTTGCTCGCCATGGCAGCGGCGCTGACCTTTGGCCTGATCCAGGCGCAGGACAAACTCGTCGCCGAACGCAAGGCGATGCTTTCGGCAATGAACGAGAACGCCGTGACGGTGTTCGAGGCCTATCACAAGCAGGAAGAGGCCGGGACGCTTTCGCGCGAGGAGGCGCAGAAGCGCGCCCTGGAAGCCATCAAGGCGATGCGCTACCAGGACAGCGGCTATTTCTGGGTCAATGACATGCATCCGACCATGGTGATGCACCCGATCAAGCCGGAACTGGACGGCAAGGATCTCTCCCAGAACAAGGATCCGAACGGCAAGTTCCTGTTCGTCGAATTCGTCAAGACGGTGCAGGCGGAGGGCCGGGGCTTCGTCGACTATTACTGGCCGAAGCCCGGCGCCGAGGAGCCGGTGCTGAAATATTCGCATGTGGCCGGCTTCAAGCCCTGGGGCTGGGTTGTCGGCACCGGCGTCTATGCCGACGACCTGGCGGCGATGTTCCGCGAGCGTGCCTGGCAGGTTGGCGGCATTCTGGCGGCGGCGGCGCTGGCGATCCTGCTGGCGGCGCTGGCGATCGTCCGCAGCGTCGTGAGGCCGGTCGAAAAGCTGAAAGTCGCCATGCAGGCGATCGCCGACGAAGATATTTCATCGGACGTGCCCGAAACGGACCGTGGCGACGAGATCGGCCAGATGGCCAAGGTGCTGCTGGTGCTGCGGGATTCCGTCAAGGAGCGCCTGGAGCTGCGCTCGCGCGAAGTCGAGCAGCAGGACCGTCTGAACGCCGAACGGCGCGGCAACGAGGAACTGCAGCGCTCGACCGCCGCGGCCCAGGCCGAGGCGATGGAAGCGCTCGGCGCAGCTCTTGAGCGGCTGGCAAGTGGCGATCTGACGGCCGAGGTCGGGCGGATCGCGCCGGAATACGGCAAGCTCAAGCACGACTTCAACACCGCCGTTGCCGCGCTTCGCGATGTCATCGGGGCAATCTCGCATTCGACCGAGATCGTGCACGGCAGCGCCGGCGACATTTCCGAAGCGGCGAACAACCTGGCGCGGCGGACTGAACAGCAGGCGGCCGCCTTGGAGGAAACGGCAGCCGCGCTCGACGAGATCACCTCGACCGTACGCCATGCCTCGGACCGCGCCGTCGAGGCCCGTGACATGGTCAACGAGACCAAGGCAAGCGCGGCGAAATCTGGCGGCATCGTCCGCAACGCGATCGATGCCATGGGCCGGATCGAGGATTCCTCGAGCCGCATCAGCCAGATCATCGGCGTCATCGACGAGATCGCCTTCCAGACCAACCTGTTGGCGTTGAATGCCGGCGTCGAAGCGGCGCGGGCGGGCGAGGCGGGACGCGGCTTCGCGGTCGTCGCCCAGGAAGTTCGCGAGCTCGCCCAACGTTCGGCCGGCGCCGCAAAGGAGATCAAGGATCTGATCGGCACGTCGGTCAAGGAAGTCGGTGCGGGTGTCGAGCTCGTCCGCTCCACGGGCGACGCGCTGATGGAGATCGAGGCTCTCGTCAATCAGGTGAACGAGCAGGTCGCCTCGATCGCCACCGCGGCGCGGGAACAGGCGACCGGCCTGCAGGAGGTCAATACCGCCGTCAACAGCATGGATCAGATGACCCAGCAGAATGCGGCGATGGTCGAGGAAACGACCGCCGCCAGCCAGGTCCTGGCGCAGGAAAGCCGCGAATTGAAAACCTTGCTAGACAGGTTCCGCCTGCGGGACGGGCAAGCGGCCTACGGCCGGGCCGCCTGACACATAAGGAAAGACGGATTTTGCTGGCCCGCGTTCGAAAGAGCGCGGGTTCTTCTTTTCGGCGCTTTTGCCATTCCTATCCTCAGTTGCATGCAGCCGGAGCGGTTCGCGGATATTGACGGCGTTCTCCGTTCGGGGTGAGATCGGGCCGGGAACGAGCGGCTGTTGCAATTCGCTCGAGGCACAGCACCCTCGCGGAGGACTTCATGGCGCTTCTCAGGCTTCTCATTTTCGCGGCCAACCGCGGCAATCTTGACGGTCATGGGCCTGCTCTCCGCCTGCACGGTTGTCGTCGACGAACCGCGTCACGGGCCGCCGATCCGGCCGCCGCAGATGTGCACCATGGAATTCGCGCCGGTCTGCGGCGAACGCGGCAACCGCCTCAGAACCTTCCCCAATGCCTGCAACGCGCGTGCCGACGGATTTCGCGTCCTGCACCGCGGCGAATGCCGCCCCGATTTCCGTCCACCGGTTGAGCAGGCCTGCACCCGGGAATACGCACCGGTCTGCGGCGAGCGCGGTAGGCTGAGGCGGACATTTGCAAATGCCTGCGTGGCACGGGCCGACGGATTCCGGGTGATCGGGGCGGGCGAATGCCGTCGCAGCGATGAGCCGGCGCCACAGCAGTTCTGCACGCGGGAATATGCCCCGGTTTGCGGCCAGCGCGGCGGGCGGCTCAGAACCTTCCCGAATGCCTGCGAGGCCGGCGCCGCCGGTTTCCGCATCGTCCATGGCGGCGAGTGCGGCTGAGGAACTAGCCGCGCTAAGCGAGCCCTCGTCCCATTTGCGGTGCCGGGCAAACGCTTCGTTTACCACGTTTGCATAGACTGCGGCCTCAGCCCGTTTTTTTGGCCGCTTGCCCGCGTGGCGACATAGCGGACCTTCAGTTTCGATCGCGGGCGGGGCGGTGGACCGGCAAAGTCAAGGCTTTGCCACGGACGAAGGCGGCGAGTGTATGGCGTATGTTTCTCTTCTCCATCGGCCGTTGACGGCGCTGCTGCTGTCTCTTCCGCTTGTGGCCTGCAGCACGGACGTGCTGTCGCCGCCCGCCCGGATCGACGAGGCGTCGCGCGTCGGCGCCATCCGGCCGAGCCGCGTCATTGCCCATCCGGAACGGCAGGCGGCTGCCTATCCCTCTCCGGAGCCGGTATCGACCTTCAGCGACAGGAGCGCCGGCGTGGCCAAGCCGCAGGGCCGCCTGCCGATGATCGACAGCGAGCCGGAAATGGCTGACACGCGAGTCGCGAGCGCCGGCCCGATGACGGTTCCTCCCGAAGGCGTCAACATGGATGCGATGCTCGGCGTCGAGCCGGTTGTCGGCCTGGCGCAGGAGCAAGCCGGTGATATTGCCGAAGGCAACACCGCTCAGCCGGTCGTCGGCGGCATCGGCGAGGAGAACGTGCGTCAGCTCGGCGGCCTCGCCGAGCCGCCGCCAGCCATCGACCCTGCGCCGGGTTACGACCCCGATCTGCCGCCGCTTACGCCGGAGCAGATCTCCGCAGAAGAGGCGAAGAGGGCGCGCTCCGTCATGCCGCAACGAACCGCGCGGCGCACCGAGGAGCCGCAGCAGGTCGCTTTCCTGCCGCGCGTCCGCAGTCCTCTGTCGGCGCCCGAATATACCGGTGAGATGCCGCGGTCGGAGATCGCCTGCCGCCAGCGCCTGAAGAAGCTCGGCGTCGTTTTCCGCGACGTGCCGCGCATCCATGACGGTCCGTCCTGCGGCATCGACTATCCGGTCGAGATCAGCGGCCTTTCCGGCAATATTGCCGTCAGGCCGGCGGTCAAGCTCAATTGCCAGGTGACCGAAGCCTTCGCCAAATGGGTGAAATACGAGCTCGCGCCGTCCTCGCGCTACCGCTACTGGTCGGGTGTCAAGACGATCAAGCCGCTCGGCGGCTATTCCTGCCGGACGATGAACTCGCGGCGCGGCAATCCGATGTCGGAACATGCGCGCGGCAATGCGATCGACGTCGGCAAGTTCGTGCTGAAGAACGGCAAGGAGATCGATGTGCGCCGGAAGGGCTTCTTCGCCTTCCGCGAACGTGGGCTGCTGAAGGCGGTGCGCGCCGACAGCTGCAAGTATTTCAACACCGTGCTCGGTCCCGGCAGCGACCCCTTCCACAAGGATCATTTCCACTTCGACCTCAGAACCCGGAAGTCCGGCTACCGGCATTGCGATTAGCGCATGTCGTCCAAAAGTGTGCAGCGGTTTTGGGACAAAGACAGGCGCAAAACAAAGACCCTAAAGCGCGTCGCATGATGCGCTCTGGCACAAGAGAAAAAGAGGCCGGCGGGGGCCGGCCAAAAACGCCCGGAGGATAGGGGAGGCTCCGGCGTGCAAGTCACGAGAGCGGAGTTGCTCGTCGCGCACTGAAGGTGATTGAAAAGCATCACCGATTCATGACAGGGAAGGCCCTTTCCCATCGGCGGCATCGGCCGCCGCCCTTCGAAAAGATCGGGTTCTCATGCCGCCGCTGTCGGAACTGATGATGTTTGCCCTGGCGCTGGCCGCGGCCGGTGTCGTGTCGGGCGTGCTTGCCGGCCTTTTCGGCGTGGGCGGCGGTGCGATCCTGGTGCCGGTCTTCTTCCAGGTCTTCGGGCTTCTCGGTGTCGACGACGCCGTGCGGATGCACTTGTCTGTCGGCACCTCTACCGCGATCATCGTACCGACATCGGTGCGCTCCTTCCTGGCGCACTATAGGCGGGGCATGGTCGACGTGGCCGTGTTGCGCAATTGGATCCTCGCCATTCCGCTCGGCGCCCTCCTTGCCACGGTGATCGCTGCCTATGTCAGCAGCGAGACCTTGCGGCTGATCTTCGCCGTCGTCGCGCTCCTGGTGGCGTCGAGGATGATCCTCAACCGTGCCTCCTGGCGTCTTGGCACGGAGCTTCCGAAAAATCCGGCCAAGTGGCTCGTCGGAGTGGTGATCGGCGTTCTATCCGCCCTTATGGGTGTCGGCGGCGGCGTTCTCAACAACACATTCATGACGCTGTACAACCGGCCGATTCACCAGGCGATCGCGACGTCCTCCGGCGTTGGCGTGTTGATCTCCATCCCCGGATCGTTCGGCTATATCTGGGCGGGCTGGGGCGACCCCGGCCTGCCGCCGCTTTCGACCGGCTTCATCAACTGGATCGCCGTCGCCTTGATCATCCCGGTCTCGCTGCTGGTGGCGCCGCTTGGCGTGCGGCTTGCCCATGCGATGGACAGGCGGCAGCTGGAGGTCGGTTTCGGCATCTTCATGACCTTGATTGCCTTGCGCTTTCTCTACAGCCTTTACGGCTAGGCGAAGCCCGAGCCGGACAGTCGTCTCGCCAGCCACCCAAAATGGCTGAGTCTTGCCCCTGCGGCTGTGCGATAATCGCTATCCAAGTTCTTGAACACGCACCGCAGGACTCGCACGGGTCACTTGGCGTGATCTTTCGATATATATTATATTTAAATATATAGTGATGATATGGAGGGGACCCATGCCGGCAGCTGCAACTGCAAAACCGGAAGTCAAAGGCTTTTACGAGTGTCGCACATGCAGCATCCAATACGTCGTCTCCGATCCGGCCACGAAGCGTTGCGCCATCATCGACCCGGTTCTCGATTTCGATGAAAAGTCGGGTGCGACGGCGACCGTGCAGGCGGATCTGATCCTCGACTATGTCGCGGAGAACGGCCTGACGGTCGAATGGATCCTCGACACCCATCCGCATGCGGACCATTTTTCGGCCGCGGCCTATCTGAAGGAACGGACCTGTGCGCCGACCGGCATCGGATCCGGGATCGTGCGGGTGCAGAAGCTCTGGAAGGATATTTACAATTGGCCGGAGCTCGAGGCGGACGGGTCGCAGTGGGACCATCTCTTCGACGAGGGCGAGCGCTTCTCCCTTGGATCGATCGAAGCCCGGGTGCTCTATTCGCCGGGCCACACCCTTGCCTCCATCACCTATGTCGTCGGCGACGCAGCCTTCGTCCACGACACGATGTTCATGCCCGACAGCGGTACGGCAAGGGCGGATTTCCCCGGGGGTGACGCGCGTCAGCTGTGGCATTCGATCGGCGAGATCCTGGCGCTGCCGGACGAAACCCGGGTTTTCACCGGGCACGATTACCGCCCGGAAGGTCGCGAGCCGCGCTGGGAAAGCACGGTCGGCGAGGAGAAGCGCTGCAATCACCATATCGCCGGCGTGAGCGAGGATCAGTTCGTTCAATTGCGCGAGGCACGCGACAAGACGCTGCCGATGCCGAAGCTGATCCTGCACGCATTGCAGGTCAATATTCGTGGCGGCCGCTTGCCGGACCCGGAGGCCAACGGCGCGCGCTATTTGAAGTTTCCGCTCAATGCGCTGAAGGGAGCGGCATGGGGCTGAATGGAGATGCGAACGGTCACCAAATGTCAAAACCTCGGTCGGGACATGGGCGGGCAGGCGGGCGAAGCGGCGGCGCTTCTCAAGACGCTTGCAAACCAGAACCGGCTGATGATCGTCGCTACGCTCGCCGACGGCGAGCGTTCGGTGGGCCAGTTGGAAGAGATGCTCGGCATTCACCAGCCGACCTTGTCGCAACAGCTGACCGTGCTGCGGGAGACGGGCATCGTTGCGACGCGGCGCGACGCCAAGCAGATCTTCTATCGCCTTGCCGAAGAAAGGGCTGTGCGATTGATCACCGCCCTCCAAGACATCTTCTGCCGGGAGGGGACGAAGCGATGACCATCTATCGGCGTCCGTGAACGGTGCGTCACCGGAAATTTGTCTGGGACGGGCTGCAAAACAGCGCGAATTGGCCCATATAGAGCGGCAACCCGCCGATATTTGCCCCGCTTTCCGGATTCGTTTTTCATGGCTCCTATTGTTTCCGTTTCGAACCTGTCGAAAACTTATGCCTCAGGCTTCGAGGCGCTGAAGGGCGTCAGCCTCGAGATCGAGGAGGGGGAGATTCTCGCCCTGCTCGGGCCGAATGGCGCCGGCAAGACCACGCTGATCTCGATCATCTGCGGCATCGTCAATCCGAGCGACGGCGAGGTCACGGTCAATGGCCATGACGTCGTGCGCGACTTTCGGCAGACGCGGGCGATGATCGGGCTGGTGCCGCAGGAACTGACGACCGATGCCTTCGAGACGGTGTGGAACACCGTTTCCTTCTCACGCGGCCTGCACGGCAAGAAGCCGGACCCCGCCCACATCGAGAAGGTGCTGAAGGACCTGTCGCTCTGGAACAAGAAGGACAACATGCTCCGCGAGCTTTCCGGCGGCATGAAGCGGCGCGTGTTGATCGCCAAGGCGCTGTCGCACGAGCCGCGCGTACTCTTTCTTGACGAGCCGACCGCCGGCGTCGACGTCAGCCTGCGCAAGAGCATGTGGGAGGTCGTCGAGCGGCTGCGCGCCTCGGGCGTGACGATCATCCTGACGACGCATTACATCGAGGAAGCGGAAGAGATCGCCGACCGGATCGCCGTCATCAACGGCGGTGAAATTCTTCTGGTCGAGGACAAGAATGCGCTGATGACCAAGCTCGGCCGTAAGCAGTTGCGCGTCGATCTCGCCCAGCCGTTGGAGCGTATCCCGGATTCCTTGTCGTCCTACAATCTGACACTCGAGGACAATGGCCAGAGCTTGATCTACGACTACGACACGAGCGCCGAACGCACCGGCATCACCGCGCTGCTCGCAGCGCTCGCCGAGACCGGCGTCAGGCTTCGGGACCTCTCGACCCAGCAGAGTTCGCTCGAGGACATTTTCGTGGAGATTGTGGAGGCGGGGCGATGAACATCGAGGCAATCAAGTCCATCTATTTCTTCGAGATGGCGCGTACGCGACGCACCCTGTTGCAAAGCGTAGTGTCGCCGGTCATTTCGACATCGCTCTATTTCATCGTCTTCGGTGCGGCGATCGGCGAGCGCATCCAGCAGATCGACGGCGTCTCCTATGGCGCCTTCATCACGCCCGGGCTGATGATGCTGACGCTGCTGACGCAATGCATCGGCAACGGCTCCTTCGGCATCTATTTCCCGAAGTTCACGGGGACGATCTACGAAGTGCTGTCGTCGCCGATCTCGATACTGGAAATCGTTCTCGGCTATGTCGGCGCGGCGGCGACTAAGGGGCTGATGATCGGCACGATCATCCTGATCACCGCCTCGCTCTTCGTCGATCTCAGCATCGCCCATCCCTTCGCGATGATCTTCTTCTTCGTGCTGACGGCGGTGACCTTCAGCCTGTTCGGCTTCATCATCGGCATCTGGGCGAAAGACTTCGAGCAACTGAACCTGATCCCGATGCTGGTCGTTCCGCCGCTCGTCTTCCTGGGCGGAAGCTTCTACTCGGTCGACATGCTGCCGCCCTTCTGGCGGGCCGTCAGCCACTTCAATCCGGTGCTCTATCTGATCAGCGGTTTCCGCTGGAGTTTCTTCGAGATCTCCGACGTCAACCCGCTCGCGAGCGCCGTGATCATTGTCGCTTTCCTGGCGATCTGCATGGCCGTCCTGACCTGGATTTTCCGCACCGGGTACAGGCTGCGGAACTGACGACCCGACGATAAGCGTCAGTCCCTCAGACGCAGCTCATCGGTGCGCATCTGCAGGGTGTCGAGGGTCGAGAGGAAGCTCATGCCGAGCAGGCTGCGGTCGAGCTTGCCTTCGGCGGCGACGGTCGCGCGGATATTGCGGCGCTCGATCGGGCCGATCGCAAACTCCTCCAGCGTCACCGGCGCAGCGAGCGCCGGGCCGTTCGCCGTCATCACTGTCAGGGTATAGCCGAGGCCGGACGGATCGAGGCCGACCCGCTCGGCGTCCTCGTAGGTCAGGGCGATGCTGCTCGCTCCGGTGTCGACGAGCATGCTGACCTCCTGGCCATTGATCGTCGCGTCGGCCTGGAAGTGGCCGTCGAGGCGCTTGCGCAGCACGACTTCCGGCTGCCCCTCGCTGTCGGTGACGACCATCGTCCGGCCGGGCACGAGTTCCGAGAGCACCCGGTCGCCGAAGGCCCGAAGCTCGACGCGATAGGCATAGCCGGAGACAAGCCCGACGGCGATCAGCAGCCATACGGCGATCTGGCGCAGACTCTCGCCGAAATGGCGTCGGCTGCGCAGAATGCCGGCCGCAAGCAGCGTCGCAATGGCCGCGAGCGAGACAAGCTGGCCGAAGTCGTCATTGTTCATGCCGAGAGTCTGACCGCTGTCGTGATTGAAAAGGAGGAGCGCGAGGCCGATGGCGAGGATTGCCAGCAGAAGGATCAGACGGTTCATGCGCCGCTTCGTTCCCGCGCCAAGCGTGCCCGGCGGGTTTCCCGCCGCGGCTTGCGCTCGACGGTCTCGAGCCGGGCCGGCAGTGCCTGCATGATGCTATGCCGCTCTTGGTCGGTGTAGAGCGTCCAGGAGCCGATTTCATTCCGCGTACGCCCGCAGCCGAAACAGTAGCCTGTCCGGTCGTCGATCGCGCAGACAAGAATGCAGGGAGATTCCATCGGCTTGGCGTGCTCTGTTGGCTTCGTCGATCTATATCGGCCTTTCAGATGGCCAGCGCAAGAGCGCCGAGGACGGCGATCTCCGTCAGCTGCTGCGCGGCGCCGATCGTGTCGCCCGTATGGCCACCGAGCTTGCGGGAGACGGTCCGCCCAAAACCCAACACGGTGAAGGCCAGGGCAACGAAAGCGAGCAGGGCTGCAATCAGAGAAACGCCGGCAGCGTAAAACAGCAGAAGCGAGAGGATCGCCCCTGAACCAAGCGCTTGCGATGTGGCGCGTGGCTCTGGAACGCCGGCCGCGGCTGCAACTCCGTCGCGGCGGGCCGGCGGCAGGCGCGACCAGTGCCAGACCATGGCCGTGCGGCTGAGGGCGGCGGTCCCGAGAAGCGCAAAGGCGGCCCCGATGGGGGAGAGTAGCGGCAGGAAGGCCGCGAGTGCCGAAACGCGAAGTCCGAAGGAGAGGATGAGGGCCACCGCTGCATAGGTGCCGATGCGGCTATCCTTCATGATCGCCAGCGCTCTCTCGCGATCACGGCCGCCGCCGAGGCCATCGGCAGTGTCGCCGAGGCCGTCCTCGTGCAACGCGCCGGTGACGAGCGCCTGCACGCCGACGATCAGGAAGGCGGTGAACAGCGAACTCGCCTGAAGCACGTCCAAGAGCGCGGCGAGCAGCGCGGCAGGGAAGGCAATCAGGATGCCTGCGAGAGGGAAAGCGCGCACGGCGCGGCTCAATCGGCCGTCATGACCCGTGAAGTGCCGCTCAGGCATGGGGATGCGGCTCAGGAACGCAATCGACCGCATCAGATCATCACAGAAATCGCCGACAAAGCGCATTGTTTCTCCCGGGCCGGATCCACTCGAATCGCCGGCCCTTTGCCGGATCATGCTCCGTGGACAGCATTTGACGCAAATGCCGTTGCCGGAAGCGGTGGCAGCCTCTATGAGGGCATCGAACGCCCCTTCGGACATGCAAGGATTCCCAATGAGTGCCAGCGGCCTGCCGTTTGATGATTTCCGCGAGTTGTTGCGTAACCTGCCGGGTCCCGATGCGGCGGCGCTCGTTGCGGCGCGCGAGCGCGATGGGCAACTGACGAAGCCGCCGGGCGCGCTCGGCCGTCTTGAGGAAATCGCCTTCTGGCTCGCCGCCTGGACGGGCCGTCCGCCTGCCGTCAACCGGCCGCTGGTCGCGATTTTTGCCGGCAATCACGGCGTGACCCGGCAGGGCGTTACGCCCTTCCCATCGTCGGTCACGGCGCAGATGGTGGAGAATTTCGCCGCCGGCGGGGCGGCCATCAATCAGATCTGCCTCACCCACGACCTCGGGCTCAAGGTCTTCGACCTCGCCCTCGATTATCCGACCGGCGACATCACTGAGGAAGCGGCGCTTTCCGAACGCGACTGCGCGGCGACGATGGCCTTCGGCATGGAGGCGATCGCCGGCGGCACGGACCTGCTCTGCATCGGCGAGATGGGCATCGGCAACACCACGATTGCCGCCGCAATCAACCTCGGCCTCTATGGCGGGACGGCCGAGGAATGGGTAGGGCCGGGGACCGGCTCCGAGGGCGAGGTGCTGAAGCGCAAGATCGCCGCCGTCGAGAAGGCGGTCGCCTTGCATCGCGATCACCTGTCCGATCCGCTTGAACTGATGCGCCGGCTCGGCGGCCGCGAGATCGCGGCCATGGCGGGCGCCATTCTCGCGGCACGCATGCAGAAGGTGCCGGTGATCATCGACGGCTACGTGGCAACGGCGGCCGCGTCGATCCTCAAGGCCGCCAATCCGGCGGCACTCGACCATTGCCTGATCGGTCATGTCTCGGGAGAGCCAGGGCATATCCGCGCCATCGAAAAGCTCGGCAAGACGCCGCTCCTGGCGCTCGGCATGCGGCTCGGCGAGGGCACCGGCGCCGCACTTGCCGCCGGCATCGTCAAGGCGGCCGCCGCCTGCCATGGCGGAATGGCGACCTTCGCCCAGGCCGGCGTCAGCAACAAGGACTGAAGCCGCGGCTTCGCCGCTTCCTGTCGGCCGACTGTCTGCCATGGTATGCTTGGCGGCTGCGGTCTTGATGCCGGGCGTCTTCTCGCTTATCCGCAGACACGGGGCGCGCGCTCTTCAATTGAAGTCGGCCTCGCATTCGCCGCAATCGCAATGTCGAAGCTCGCAGTTTGAAGCATGTCGAGACGAAATGGACGCCAAGAACACCACCCCAAACGGTCGAACCGCCCCGTTCACCAAGCATAAGGGCATCCGCCATCTCTTTGCGGCCGCGAGCTATTCGCTTGGCGGCGCGAAGCGGCTTGTCGGCGAGGCGGCCTTTCGCCACGAACTGATCGCCTTCGCGGTGGCAATGGTCGCCTTCGTGATCGCCGGCGCCAGCTTCTTTCAATATGTGGCGATGGCCATCCTGTTCCTGCTGATGATGGCGTTCGAAGCGATCAACACGGCGATCGAAGAGATCGTCGACCGTGTCTCGCCGGAAATCTCGGAAATGGGCAAGCACGCCAAGGATCTTGGATCCTTCGCGTGCTTGTGCCTCATCCTGGCGAACGCCACCTACGCCTTTTACGTGGTATTTCTAGCCCGCTATCTTGGCTGAGCGCAGCCGCCGGCGGCGCTCGATTAGGCGAAGCTCTTGCGGCGGCGCGCCGGCGAGGGGGCGTCCTCGACCGGAGGAAGGCTCTGAAGGACGCGGCGGGGCGGCAGGATGGCGATCGCCTCGGTGCCTTCGCGAAGCTTCGAGCGCAGGATGAATTGGCCATTGTGCTTGGCGAGGATCGCCTGGACGATCGGCAGGCCAAGGCCGGTGCCCTGTTCGGCGCTCTTGATGGCGATCGAGCCCTGGCCGAAGGCGGACAGCACGATCGGAATTTCCTCCTCGGGAATGCCTGGGCCATTGTCCTTGATGGAGATGTATTGCCCGCCGCCGGCGGTCCAGCCGACCTTGACAGTGATTTCTCCGCCGGACGGCGTGAACTTCACTGCATTCGACAGGAGATTGAGAGCGACCTGGCGCAACGCCTTCTCGTCGACCCAGACGGAGGGCATCGCCTGTTCGAACTGCGGCTCGATGGTTATGTTCTTGCTGCGGGCGCGCAGCTGCACCATGCCGATGCAATCCTCGGCGATCTCAACGAGATTGACGGCCTCTTCGTTGAGTTCGTAGCGACCGGCTTCAATGCGGGAAAGGTCGAGGATCTCGTTGATGAGGTTCAGGAGATGCTCGCCGGAGCGGTGAATGTCGACCGTGTATTCCTTGTAGGTCGGGTTGTTCAGCGGACCCAGCACTTCCGTCGACATCACTTCCGAGAAGCCGAGAATGGCATTGAGTGGCGTGCGCAGCTCGTGCGACATCGATGCAAGGAAGCGGGACTTGGCAAGGTTCGCCTCTTCGGCGCGCCGGCGCGCCTCGTCCGACATGGACTTCGCCACTTCGAGTTCGGCGATCAGGTCGTCCTTTTCCGATTGCATGGAGAGGATATGCACATTGGCCTTGTTCATCCTCTCGGTCATGAAGGCGAGGAAAACGAGCGAAAGCGACAGGATGCCGGTCATGCCGACATGTATAGGGTCACCGCCCGCCAATGACGTGAAGCCGAGCGCGGCGACCACGGGGAGAAAAGTGTAGACCAGGGCGTTGCGCAGCAGAAACGTGCCCATGGCGGTGGCGGCAAGCGCAATGAACAGCCCGGTTCCTTCGAAGAGCGCGAACTGGATGTCGCCACAGGCACTGCAGTCCTGCAGGGCAAAGATGGCCCAGCAAAGCCCCATCAGCAATTGACCGGCGAGAAAGCGGCGGCGCCAGATGGCCACTTTCTCCGTGCCGATGTTCTGGCGCTTCGCCTTGCGGGCAAGGTAAACGGTGGCCGCGTGGGCCGAGAGCGTCATCAGGCCCCAAAAGAGGATGCTCGGCTGCTCGGAAAGGTAGAGCCCGATAGCCGAAATCAGGCCGACGAGCAGGGGGACGGCGATAGCGCCGTGCAATACGGCATCGACGTGGAGGAGGAGCATTTCGCGGTCGAAGCCGGAAGGGGCGGAGGAGCCGGTCTGCAGGCGCTGGCGAGTCGCGCGCACCGCCCTCGAAACGGCTTTGTTTCGATGGTTTCGCGACTTGTCGACGATGATCTTATCAGTCGATGTGCTGACGGCGATGCTCATGCTTCGTGGGTCGGGGATTGCGTTTGGCTTTGAAGTCTAGGATGCAATCCTTAAGAAGTTGCTGCCCGCTGGAAGGATTCGACAACCATTGTGGCGCGATTGCGTTTTTGCCTGATGCCAGACAGAGAGGTCGCCGTTTGAAACCAGGGCACCGCAAATTCCGTATCGTCGGTGGCGGAAAGCCGGCGGCTCCCGGACGGCGCTTCGTTTTTGGGCGTCCGGGAAGCGTTGCGCAGAGGAGCAATCGCTCGGAGGGACGCGGCAGCCTGATCGGCGGCTGGGTGTTCCTGCTTCTGTTGAGTTTTGGCGCCTATGTTGCCTCTAGTCTGCCGCCGCCGGAAAAGGCCCTTACCGGGGAACTGCTCGGCGCCGCCGTCGCGAGCGATGGAGACAGCCTGCGGCTCGCCGGCCGTCGCGTCAGGATCGAGGGCATCGATGCTGCCGAGATCGACCAGACGTGCCGGCGTGGCACGACGAGCTGGGACTGCGGTGCGGAAGCAAGGCGGCGCCTGGCCGAACTCGTCGAAGGGAGGACGACGCGCTGTCGCCTGCATGGCCGCGACCGGTACGGCCGCGAGCTCGGCCTCTGCGAAGCCGGCGGGCGCGACATCGGCCGCGAGATGGTTCTCTCCGGTCTTGCGGTCAGCTATGGGCTCTATCGTGACGAGGAGGAACAGGCGCGAAATCGCCGTGCCGGCCTGTGGGCGGGGGCGTTCGCCCGGCCGCAGGAATGGCGCCGATCCCAAGGCGAGGCCGAGGAGGCGCCGCACCAGGCCGGCGACTGGCTCGAACTTATCCTGCAGTGGCTCGAAGACCAGGTTTGGAGGTTCGCGAGGGAGATCGTCGGTGCCTAATGCCGAGGAACGGCTGGTGGATCTGCGTGCCGCGATCGCGGCCTGCCGCCTCTGTCGCGACGATCCGGCGCGCGGCGAGGGCCATCGGCTGCCGCATGAGCCGCGGCCCGTGGCAGTCCTCTCCGCCAATGCCCGGATCCTGATCGCCGGCCAGGCACCGGGCTTGCGGGTGCATGAGAGCGGGCTTCCCTTCAACGATGCTTCGGGTGACCGGCTGCGGCAGTGGCTGGCGGTCGATCGGGAAACCTTTTACGACCCGTCCAACTTTGCAATTGTGCCGATGGGATTCTGCTTCCCCGGCTACGACAGACATGGCAGCGACCTGCCGCCGAGGGCCGAATGCGCGCCGCGTTGGCGGCACAGGGTGATGAATGCCATGCCGCAGATCGAGCTGGTTTTGGCGGTCGGCCACTATGCGCAGCGCTGGCATCTCGGCGCGGATTGTCCGGAATCCATGACCGAGACCGTGCGCGACTGGCGCCGCTATGCGGCGCGCAATTCCGGCACCGCCGTATTGCCCATGCCCCATCCCAGCTGGCGCAACACCGGCTGGTTGCGGAAGAACCCGTGGTTCGAGGCGGAACTGCTTCCGTTCCTGCGCGGCCGCGTCGAGGCTTTGATCTGCTGAAACAATTTTCTTTATCTTCATGGATTCCGCGCTATAGAGGGAAAAATATTCGAGAGGATTTGCCATGGACCGTCTGGACCGCAAGATCCTGCGCCTCTTGCAGGAAGACTCGACTTTGGCCGTTGCCGACCTCGCCAAGAAGGTCGGGCTTTCGACGACCCCTTGCTGGCGGCGCATCCAGAAGATGGAAGAGGACGGCGTCATCCGTCGCCGCGTCGCGCTTCTCGATCCCGTCAAGGTCAATACCAAGGTGACGGTGTTCGTCTCGGTTCGCACCAACGCCCACTCGATGGAATGGCTGCGCCGCTTCTCCGAAGTGGTCGCCGATTTTCCGGAGGTGGTCGAGTTCTACCGCATGAGCGGCGACGTGGATTATCTGCTGCGCGTCGTCGTGCCGGATATTGCCGCCTATGACGCCTTCTACAAACGGCTGATCGCCAAGATCGAAATCCGCGACGTTTCCTCGGCCTTCGCCATGGAGCAGATCAAATATACGACGCAATTGCCGCTCGATTACATGGTCATCGATCAGGCGAAATCGAACGACGACTAGGTCCGTTCGCAGTTGAGGCAAAAGTGAAACTTTTGCTTCTATCCGTCTGACTTTCCTGCCGACAACCGTTCTCCGCTCGTGAGGCCGAGCCTGCCTCGCACGTTTGCGCCGGTCAATTCTCGAACGGCGTCCTTGCCCGTCCATCGCGCCGCGCGATTGCCGCTGGCGGCAAGCTTTTCCGCAAGCGCCAGGGAAGGTCCGTGGCAGGCGGCGTTGCGCTTGCCTATCTGTCTCAGGGCCCAGTTTACCGCCTTCTTCACAAAGTTGCGTTCGTCTTCGGCGTGGACCTCGATCAGAGGCAGCCAGGCGAGCAGCGCCGCATCAGGCTCCCGCTTCAGATGCACGGCGCAGGTGGCGATCATTGCGAAGGCGAGGCGGCGGACGAATTCGCGGTTGTCGCGGGCGAATTCCGGGATCAGCACCTGCTCGAAGCGCGCGGCGACGAACAGGTCGGCTACCGTGTCGACAATTTCCCAGGAGTTGCAGTCGGCCGCCCAAAGCCGTGCCTCGTCAAGCGTCAATACCTTGGGATCGGCGGTATAGGCCGCCAGGATGCGCGCCTCACGGATGCCGGAGCGCCACAGCGCCAGCGCGCGGAATTGATTGGTCTTCGCCAGCCGGGCGACACGGCGAAGCTCGACATTGGAAATGCCGAGCGCCGTTTCGGTTGCAATGCCGAAGCGCGCCATGCCTGCACGGTTCTCCGCCGAAGCATGGCCACGCAGATGATCGATGAGCTCTTCCGCCGATGAGGCCGGCGCAGGCGTCATTTCTCCAGCCGGGCGAGCAGGGAGGACGTGTCCCAGCGGCTACCGCCAAGGGCCTGGACCTCGGCATAGAACTGGTCGACCAACGCGGTGACGGGCAGCTTGGCGCCGTTCCGCCGTGCTTCGGCGAGGACGATGTCGAGGTCCTTGCGCATCCAGTCGACGGCAAAGCCGAAGTCGTATTTTCCGGCATTCATCGTCTTGTGGCGGTGTTCCATCTGCCAGGAGCCAGCCGCGCCCTTGGAGATGACCTCGATCACCTTCTCGATGTCGAGTCCCGCCTTCTTGCCGAAATGGATGCCTTCGGCGAGGCCCTGAACGAGGCCGGCAATGCAGATCTGGTTGATCATCTTGGTAAGCTGGCCGGCTCCCGCCGGCCCCATTAGCCCGACCATGCGCGCATAGGCGTCGATGACCGGCTTGGCCCGATCGAAGACCTCGGCATCGCCGCCGCACATCACCGTCAGGACACCGTTTTCGGCACCCGCCTGGCCGCCGGAGACCGGAGCGTCGATGAAATGCGCGCCCTTTTCGCGGGCGGCGGCATATAGCTCCCGGGCCACCGCGGCGGAGGCGGTCGTGTTGTCGATGAAGACTGCGCCGGAGCCGATGGCCTCGAAAGCTCCGTCCTCTCCGGTGGTGACGGAACGCAGGTCGTCGTCATTGCCGACGCAGGCAAAAACGAAATCCTGGCCCCTTGCCGCCTCTGCCGGCGTTGCCGCCGCGCGCCCGCCAAACTCGGCTGCCCAACGCTCCGCCTTGGCGGCGGTGCGGTTGTAGACGGTCACCTCATGCCCACCGCGAACCTTGAGGTGGCCGGCCATAGGATAACCCATGACGCCGAGACCGATGAATGCGACTTTGGCCATTGCGAATGCTCCCGTTTCGATTTGGCCGAAGATTTAGCGGAATTGAGCGGAAGGCGGAAGGCCGAGTGTCGTCTCTTGCCGACCGACCGGGTCAGAGAAAGCGGGCGATCACCAATTGCCCGGCAATGGGCTGACCTTCTTCCATGCGTACGGTGATGTCGGTCACCTCGACGATCTCGAATCCGGTCGCGGTGAGCCGGTCGCGCAGATAGGCTTCGGAATGGGCGAAGCGCTGATGCGGGCCGACCATGAAGGGACTGCCGGCGAATGTCTGATCGGGAAGGGTTTCGCTGGAGAAGATCAGCAGGCCGCCCGGTACGAGATTGTCGACGGCGCCGAAGAAGAGGGCCTCCAGTGCGCCCATATAGGGCAGCACATCCGTGGCGACGATCAGGTCGAACGGCGCCTCTTCGTTGTCGTCGAGGAAATCGACCGCTTCGGCGACATAGAGCGTCTCGTAGAGGTCCTTCTCATGGGCGATCTCGACCATGTTCTCGGCGAGATCGATGCCGGTGATGTCCTCCGCCAGGTCGCGCAACGCGCCGCCGGTCAGCCCCGTGCCGCAGCCGAGATCGAGCACCCGCTTGAACGGCCCGAGTTCCAGGGCCTGGACGCGCTGGCGGACGAGGAGCGGCACGCAATAGCCGAGTTGCTCGACAAGCACGTTGTCAAAGACGTCCGCATGCTGGTCGAATAGGGTCGCGACATAGGCATCCGGAGCCTTGAGCGGCGTCTCGCCCCGTCCCATAGACGCAAGCCTGACCGAAGCTCCGCCGTGATCTTCGGGATCGAGCTCCAGCACTTCGCGGTAGGCGGCCGCGGCGGCGTCGAAATTGCTGGACTTTTCAAGGGCAAGCGCGCGGTTATAGGCCTCCGCCAGCGCTTCCTCGTCGATCTTTTTGCTCTTCTGGGTCATGGCCGCTTCTTACGACTGCCGGAGAGCTTTGGCAATCGCCCGCCATCGCCCCTTGCTCGACATCCCGTTCATCCATGCCGGCCCCGTTTAGCATCTGCTCAAGAATTCGCCGGCGCGCCGCCTGGCGGGTTTATCCCGAAAGCGATTGGAGTCATGATCATGAAAAGCATGAGAAATCGGGAGGATGCTGATGTCCGCCGAACTGAGCCCGCTGACATTGGAAACGGAGATGCCGGAGAGGCAGGGTCCACCTCTGCCGCAGTCATCGCAGGAGACGATCAACACGATCGTGCATTATTATCGCGGGGAAATGGGGCGCATGGCCGGCTGGCGGGATCGCATCGACCGGACATCGAACTGGGCAATCACCGTCGTGGCGGCGATGCTTTCCGTGTCGCTGTCGACGCCGTCGTCGCATCATGGCGTGCTGCTCTTTGCGATGCTGCTGATTACCTTGCTGTTGCTGATCGAAGCGAGGCGCTACCGATTCTTCGATGTGTATCGCGCGCGTGTGCGGCAGCTCGAACGCGGCTATTTCGCGCAGATCCTTGCCCCGGAAGGCACGCAGAGTTTCAAATGGTCGGCGGCAATTGCCAAGAGCCTGCGCAGGCCGGCCTTCCTAATGACCTACAAGGAAGCGGTTTGCCGCCGGTTGCAACGCAATTACTGCTGGATGTACCTGATCCTGCTGCTTGCCTGGGCGCTGAAGATATCCTCGCCGAAGATCTCCTCGACCGGCGAACCCTTCGGCCATGTGCGGTCATGGACCGACTTTACGGACAATGCTGCGCTCGGTCTCTTGCCGGGCTGGAGCGTCATGGTCGGCGTTTCGCTCTTCTACGCCGTGGTGGCCTACGGCTCGCTCCGCAAGGAGGAACACGAGGGCGAACTTGCCCATGGCGAGGTGCACGTCTGACCGCCGCGACGGCGGGCAAGATTATCAGTGCAGGATGAGCTCGCCCTTGAGTGCCCGCCATTCCGTCGCCGATATCAGCTTGCGATGAACATAGCGGACCGAATGCAGCGGCCCATCCAGCTTCTCCTGCCAGAACTTGAGAAAGCCGCGCATTTCCGGAAAGTCCGGGGCGATATCGTAATGCTGCCAGATATAGGCCTGCAACAGGGCGGGGTGGTCGGGCATCCGGTAGAGGATCTGGGCCGTCGTCAGGCCATAACCCTTCAGCTGCAGTTCCATGTCGTTTGTCATCAAGGACCTCGCTTCTGACAAAGGTTGGTCACTATGATGAAGCGCTTAGTTTGTTAATCAATACCTAATATCGGCGTAGTGGCGCAATTAACATCGAAAAAACAAAGGCTTGGCAGCAAAGATAAACGAGTGCTGCCAAGCCGGTTTGCTACGCACCGCTGGGACTCAGCGCTTCAGATGGCGCGTCAAGCGAGCTTCGAGCCAGCCCCAGATATTGCGCAGAACCTCCACGATCACGAGATACAGCGCTGCCGCCCACACATACATCTGGTAGTCGAATGTACGGGAAAAGGCGCGCCGGGTCTCTCCCATCAGGTCGAAGACCGTGACGATCGCGACGATCGCCGAACCCTTGATCATCAGGATGATCTCATTGCCGTAGGGGCGCAGCGCCACGATCATCGCCTGCGGCAGGATGACCTTGAAGAAGGCGACGCGCTGCGGCAGGCCAAGGGCGGCGGCACCTTCATGCTGGCCGCGCGGGACGCTTTCGATGGCACCGCGAAGGATCTCGGCCTGGTAGGCGGCGGTATTCAGGGTGAAGGTGAAGAGTGCGCAATTCCAGGCGTCGCGGAAGAACCACCACAGGCCGATCGCGTCGAGTTGCGGGCGGAAGCTGCCGAGCCCGTAATAGACGAGGAAGAGCTGCGTGATCAGCGGCGTGCCGCGGAAGAAATAGACATAGGCATAGGCGAGCCAGGACCAGAGCCTGTGCTTCGACATCCGCCCGAGCGCCACCGGCAGCGACAGGAGGGCGCCCATCAGGATCGACGAGGTGACGAGCATCAGCGTCACCCCGAGGCCGGACAGGAAGCTAGATCCGTAGCGCGAGAATTTGTCCGGGTCCCAACCCTCGACGACGGAGAAGAAGATGCCGACAGCGAGGGCCAGCCAGATACCAAGCGTCACGCTGCCGACGAAGCGCGACAGGGTGTAGGCTTTCGGCGGAGCCGGGGGCGGGGCCTGAGGTGGAATCAGGGGTTCGGCAATGCTCATCGTTGCATCTCCGCGCGTTTGGTCCGCCGCTCGAGCGCCGCGAAGGCGATGGAAGAGACCATTGCCAAAATGAGGAACAGGATGCAGGCGATGCCGTAGAACTGGAATGCTTCCTTGGTGACGCGCGCGGCAATGCCGGTTTGGCGGAGAATATCGGGGAGGCCGACGACCGAAACGAGCGCAGTGTCCTTGAGCAGTACCATCCAGAGATTGCCGAGACCCGGAAGGGCGATACGCACGAGTTGCGGCAGAATGATCAACAGCATCGTCTTGCCACGGTGAAAACCGAGCGCATCGCCCGCTTCGTACTGACCCTGCGGAATGGCCTTGAAGGCGGAAAGCAACACCTCCGAGCAGTAGGCGGAGAAAACGACGCCAAGCGCGACCATGCCGGCGGCAAAAGCGTTGATTTGAACGGGCTCGTCATAACCCAGCGTCGCCAGGAATTGCTGGACGAGAATCTGGAGGCCGTAATAGATAATGAAGAGCGTCAGGAGTTCCGGAAGGCCCCGGAAGATCGTGGTGTAGATATTGGCCGAAAGCCGCAGGGTCCGTTCATTCGATTGCTTTGCGAGGGCGATGAAGAAGCCCATCACCAGCCCGAGGGGCAGGGTGGCCATTGCGAGGCTCACGGTCACGAGGAATCCATAGGCGATCTCGTCGCCCCAGCCGGTATCGCCGCACGCCAGGAGTGTGCCGGAACCGAACCAACGAAAGACCCCGGCCGGCCCGCAGAATGGGTCGATCATCGACACGACCCAGGCAAGGCCGGAGAACAAGGCGGCAAACAATCCGCTCATGCCTCTATATTCCCCTTATCCGTTCTTATTGGCGCTGAGGCGCATATTTTTCGATTTGTTGTCAAACAAAAACGGTGGAAGGGCAAGCCCATCCACCGGTGCATTTTTTCATCAACCGAGACTTAGCCGACATCACTGCCGGATCTTCTCAGAATGCGCGGCGATTAGCTGCCGTAAACGTCGAACGGGAAGTACTTTTCGTTGATTTCCTTGTACTTGCCGTTGGCCCGGATGGCTTCGATAGCCTTGTTGAACTTCTCGCGGAGCGCGTCGTCGCCCTTGCGGACCGCAATGCCGGCGCCTTCGCCGTTGATGGCCGGGTCGACCGGCAGCGTGCCGAGCAGCTTGCAGCAGGCGCCGTCTTCGGTCTTCAGCCATTCGGAGATCACGACGACATCATCGATGGCGGCATCGATGCGGCCGTTGATCAGGTCAAGCTTGTATTCGTCCGCAGTCGGGTAGAGCTTGATATCCGCACCCTTCATATGCGCTTCGGCATAGTTTGAATGGGTGGTCGAGCCCTGCGCTCCGAGCGCCTTGCCTTCGAGCGCTGCCCCGGTGGCCTCGGTAATCGGCGAATCCTTCGGCACGACGATGGCCGGCGGCGTGTTGTAGTATTTGTGGGTGAAGTCGACCTTTTGCTTGCGTTCCTCGGTAATCGACATGGAGGCGATGATCGCGTCGAACTTCTTGGCGATCAGCGCCGGGATGATCCCCTCCCAATCCTGGGTCACAAAGGTGCATTCGGCCTTCATTTCTTCGCAAAGGGCCTTGGCGATGTCGATATCGAAGCCCGTCAGCGAGCCGTCCGCCTCGAGATTGTTGAAGGGCGGGTAAGCGCCTTCGGTGCCGATCACGACCTTTTCGCCTTCCGCCATGGCGGAGCTCGCCATGAGCACGAAAACGGCAGCCGATGCGGCAGCTACCATCCGTCTGGAAATACGCATGATTATCCTCTCTGTTGGCCGGCATCCGGTCTGTTCTTGTGCGCGGATGCCAAATAGCGCCGGCAGGAGCTGCCCGCCGGTTGCGGCGATATTCGTACGCTTTTCCTGTAAAAATCAACAGGAAAGCGGCGTCGCCCACCGCGAAACGCGAGATGTCCCCTTCTTGCGGTCGCTGAGGTTGAGGAGGCGGAAGATCGAACCGTTCATGAACGGTTAATGTCGGCTTCGATAGGCCTGGGGGCGGAACCGATCCGTGGCTGAGGAGTTCGACTACGGATTTTTCGACCGACACAAAAATGTCGGAACCGCGGGTCATGGCCCTATGCCGATGCGATGCGGCTTGAACTGTGGCGCGGCGGGCGAGGCCGCCGAGCCACAAGAGGAAGGAAGACAATGTCCATTCGATCCAAACTTTTCGCAACGGTCGCCTTGCCCGTATTTGCGGCTTCTCTTGCGGTCCAGCCCGCGCTTGCCGACAGCCTGATGGCACCGTTCGAAGTTGCGCAGGAAGGTGCCGAACAGCCGTCACCGGAGGATTTGCTGCTGCTGAAGAAGCGCAAGCAGCGCGCCGCTGAGGAGGAGTCCCAGGGGCAGGCGGAAGAACAGCAGCCGCAGGCGGAAGAACAGGAAACGCCAAGGCGCAAGAAGCGGCAGCAACAGGCCGAAGAGCAGCAGCCCGCGGCCGAGGAGGCTGCCCCTCAGCAGGCCGAGGAGCAGGAAACGCCAAGGCGCAAGAAGCGCCAGCAGCAGGCCGAAGAGCAGCAGCCCGCCGCTGAGGAGGCCGCTCCGCAGCAGGCCGAGGAGCAGGAAACGCCAAGGCGCAAGAAGCGCCAGCAACAGGCCGAAGAGCAGCAGCCCGCGGCCGGTGAGGCCGCTCCGCAGCAGGCCGAGGAGCAGGAAACGCCAAGGCGCAAGAAGCGCCAGCAGCAGGCCGAAGAGCAGCAGCCCGCGGCCGAGGAGGCCGCTCCGCAGCAGGCCGAGGAGCAGGAAACGCCAAGGCGCAAGAAGCGCCAGCAGCAGGCCGAAGAGCAGCAGCCCGCCGCTGAGGAGGCCGCTCCGCAGCAGGCCGAGGAGCAGGAAACGCCAAGGCGCAAGAAGCGCCAGCAGCAGGCTGAAGAGCAGCAGCCAGCCGCCGAGGAGGGTGCTCCGCAACAGGCCGAAGAACAGGCGCCCACCCGCAAGAAGCGCCAGCAGCAGGCTGAAGAGCAGCGTCAAACGGACGAGCAAAAAGCCGCCGAGCAGCCGATTGTCGTGCCTGACGGTGGAACGACCGCCGAGCAGCCGGTGACCGAGGCTCCGGCCCAACAGACGGGCGAAGGCGAGCAGCAGCCCGTCCCCGGTACGGAACAACCCGCAACGGCAGAGCAGCTTCAGGGCGAGCAGCCCCAGGGTCAGCCTGCTCCCGAGGTGGTCGATGAGCGCACCGTGGAGGAGAAGCAGAAGATCGCCGAGGATCCGGCGGCTTCCGACGATACGGTCGTGCTTCCAGTGGAAAAGGGCGCTGCCGTTCTCGATAGCGATAAGGACGCTGACACTTCCGGCGGCAACCAGTCGCGCGAAGCCCGGCGCAAGCAGCGCGAGGAACTGCGCGCGAAGCAGGAAAGCATAGCTCCTCCAACCGACGATGCTTCCGCGCAGGCGCAGGCGGCGATCCCAGTGGAGTCTAAGGAGGAACTTTCGCAACGGATCGAGGCTGTGCTGAAGGAGGAAGGCGAGCGGGTCGAAGAAGCCCCGGCCTTTGCCGTTCCGGAGACGACAAACATCGTCAACAATACCGTCGTCAATAACACGGTCATCAACAATACCACCGTCAACAACACGACCGAAAACAACGTGACGGAAGTGCAGGTGGTCGAACAGGTGGACGACCGGGTGATCCTCGGCGTCGGAGATCGCATCTTCGTGCGCGGCGACGACCGGCCGCGTCTGCGGCAGAACTCGGAGGAGTCCTACTACGACAATCTGTCGGGTGGCCGTGTCCGCGAAACGATCGTTCGTCCCGGCGGCTACCAGATCGTCACCGTCTATAATCGCTACGGCGATATCCTGACGCGCACACGCGTCGATCGGGACGGCAATGAATATGTGATGATGTATACGCCGGAGTATGAAGAGGATCGGCCGGCGATCGTCGATGTCGGCTACGAACTGCCGCCGATGCGGCTCAGTATTCCGGTCGACGAGTACATCGTCGATGTGGCCGAGGATCCGGACCGGGATTACTACGAGTTCCTGTCCGAGCCGCCGGTCGAGCAGGTCGAGCGCGTCTACACCATCGATGAGGTCCGCAACTCCGCCCGCCTGCGCGACAAGGTGCGTCGTATCGATCTCGACACGATCCATTTCGCAACTGGAAGTGCCGAAGTGTCGATGACGCAGGCAAAGACGCTGCGAGGTGTCGCGGATGCAATGAACAAGGTCCTCGAGAAGGATCCGGGTGAAACCTTCTTCATCGAGGGTCACACGGATGCCGTCGGATCCGACCGGTCGAACCTGGTGCTCTCCGACGAGCGTGCCGAGTCGGTCGCGGTGCTGTTGACCGAGGTCTACGGCGTCCCGGCGGAAAACCTGGTGACACAGGGCTATGGCGAGCGGTTCCTCAAGATCCGTACCCCGGAGGCCGAGCAGGAGAACCGCCGCGTCACGATCCGCCGCGTCACTCCGCTGGTGCGGCCGGTCGCGCAGCGTTAACAGCGCGGACGAATGCCATGTTTTTGATCGGGGCCGGTTTGCCGGCCCCGTTTTGTTGGTGGCGCATCAGAGAATCAATTTTCATCTCCCCGGGGATTGCCGCAAGACATCTGAGCCGCAGCAATTTGAGGTGCGCCGTGAAGTTTCAACGAGCCTCGGGGTGGCAGAACTCGGCTGTCGACCCGTTGCTGTCGTCGAGGGTGCGTACGTTTGAAGCCGCTGCGTACACGCCCCAGAGCGAACCTTGGTCAGCCGCTCGATGCGGCGGTGAAAACCGCCAACTGGGCGTCGAAAGCACGCTTGTATGCGGGCCACGCTTCGCCGCGGGCGACATAAACGGAGAGGTTCGTGCATTCCTCAAATAGTCCCGATCCCTTCAACCTCTGGCCGAGAGCTTTCTGGATAAAGCGGAACTGCTCGCGCAGGGCCGCTTCGGTGTCTTCGCCGCGTCGAACAGAGTGCTCGATCAGAATCGGGTGGAAGAACGGCGTGAACGCGGTGTTGACCGCACACGCCGTTTCAGCGGGATCTTCGACCTCGAACTCGTCCGCCTCTTTGCCTTCGCGGACGATCGCCTCCAGGATCGTCATCATCCGCTCCTCATGCGCCTTGATGACCGGCCAGTCTTCCCGCGCGGCCGTCGCAACAAGGGCATGCATGCGCTTTTCCCCGGTCAACTGCATCTTATTGTGGTGGTGAACCGCGCTCAGGATCTGCTCGAGCTTCTCCAAGGCCGGCACGTTCCTGCTCGCGATCGCAACGGCCACGTCGGAGGCCCGGCTCAAAATCCGGCCGCAGACGGACTCGCTGATCGCATCTTTGGAAGGGAAGAAGCGGTAGATATTGGCTCGACTCATGCCGAGTTCGGTGGCGATGTCGGCCATCGATGTCTTCTGATGACCGATGCGGTGGAAGTGCTCTTCCGCCACGTCCAGGATGCGCGCCCGCAAACTGTCGGTATAAGTTCCCGGTCGGTCCGGATAATTCATGAATGTCTCCAGAGCGGATGAACGGATCTGCCGGACCCAGCCGGACGATCATCCTGTAAGCGCTATGATCGCGGGCCGGCCGTGTGTCGTGTTCAGTCAAGGCCGGCGCGCGGCGGCTGACCGGTCTCAGCGGCGGCCGGGCACTACTCGGCCGCCAGCGCTAGGCGTACTTTCGGCTCCTCCGTCGACACCTCATGGATCTCATCTGCAGTCGGCTTGATCCGGAACCACGTCGCGTAGAGCGCCGGCAGGAACAGCAGGATCAGCACCGTGCCGACCGCCGTGCCGCCGATCAGGGTATAGGCCATGGATCCCCAGAACACCGAGTGGGTCAGCGGGATGAAGGCGAGGACTGCAGCGAGGGCTGTCAGGATGACGGGCCTCGTCCTCTGCACAGTCGCTTCGATAACCGCATGATAGTTATCGAGACCGGCCGCCTGGTTCTCCTTGATCTGCTCCGTCAATATCAGGGTGTTCCGCATCAGGATGCCGGCCAGTCCTATCAACCCGAGAATGGCATTGAAGCCAAACGGCTGATTGAAGAGGAGCAGCACCGGAACCACCCCGGCAAGACCGAGCGGCCCCGTCAGCATCACCATCGTCATCGTCGACAGGCTCCGAACCTGGAGGATGATGACGATCAGCATGGCGGCAATCATGGCAGGGAAAATCTGGACGAGTGCGACATTTGCCTTGAGGGACTCTTCGATATTTCCGCCCATTTCGATCCGATACCCGACAGGAAGCGTGGCGATCAATGGCTGAAGAGCTTTGAGAATTTCCTGCGATACTTCCGGTGGCTGGGTCGCTTCGTTGATGTCAGAGCGGATGGTGACGACCGGAGTGCGGTCACGGCGCTTCATGATCGGCTCCTCGAAGCGGACCTCGGAGTGGCCAATCTGGTCGAGCGGAATTGGTCGGCCATCCCTGCTCATCAGCGAGAAATCTGCCAATCTCGACGGATCAAGGCGGTTTTCGCCAGCACTGCGTGCGATGACAGGCACGTTGCGGATATTCTCGCGGACCTGCGTGATGGCTACCCCGCTCAGCAGCAATTGCATCTGCTGAGCAGCCTCTGCAGGAGAAAGGCCGATCAGGTTTAATCGCTCTTGATCAGGAATGAAGCGCAGAACGGGCGTGCGATTGCCCCAGTCGCGGTTCGCCTGGCGAACATCCGGCACACTCTTCATGATGGCGAGGGCCTGCTCGGAAATCCTGTGCAACTGATCTGGATCCGGGCCCATGATTCGGAACTCAACCGGGAACGGTGTGTAGGGACCGAACACCAACTGTGTGACACGCACGGAGGCTTCGGGAGCGAGGCCACTGGAGACGGCTGCCCGCAGGCGATGCTTCAAAGCCTCGCGTGCATGGGCATCGGGCGTCAGCACCACGATCTTGGCGAATGCGGGATCCGGCAATTCCGGTGCCATGGCGAAGAAGAAACGCGGCGCACCCTGACCGATGTAGCTGGTCGCGATCTTCGCCTCGGGCTGGTCCTGCAGCCAGCGTTCGAGTTTCTTGACGGTGGCCGTGGTCGTCTCGATGCTTGTGCCTTCAGGCAGCCGAACTTCCACAAGAACCTCGGGACGGTCCGAGGTCGGGAAGAACTGCTGCTTTACGGACCCCATGCCGAGGACGGAGACGGCCATGACAACGCCGACGAGACCGCAGGTCAAGAATTTGTGACGGACTGCGAACTCGATGAGACTGCGAAGGCGCCGGTAATTAGGAGTGTTGTAGATGGCGTGATGGCCGCCTTCCACTGGCTTGATTGCGGGCAGCATCTTGACGCCGAGGTAGGGCGTGAAAATGACCGCGACGAACCATGAGACGATCAAAGCGAATCCGACGATCCAGAAGATGTTGCCTGCATATTCGCCGGCGGTGGATCGGGCGAATCCCACCGGCATCAGCCCAATGATCGTCACGAGTGTGCCGGATAGCATGGGCGCTGCCGTATGGCTCCAGGCATAGGCGGCCGCCTTGATGCGGTCCATGCCTTCTTCCATCTTTACCACCATGACCTCAATGGCGATGATGGCATCGTCAACGAGCAGACCGAGCGCCAGGATCAACGCGCCGAGTGTAATGCGGTCGAAAAAGCGCCCGGTTTCCAGCATGATGAGGAAGACGACACCGAGCGTCAGCGGAACTGCGAGAGCGACGACGATGCCGACGCGCCAACCGAGGCTGACGAGGCTGACAAACAGCACGACGCCGAGTGCCATTGCGAATTTCAGCATGAACTCGCCGACGGCTTCCTGGATGTTGACTGCCTGATCACTGACCTTCGCAAGCGTCATGCCGAGCGGCAGGGTTTGAGCGATCGCGGAAGATCGTTCTTCCAACGCTTTTCCGAGTTCGAGGCCGTTCCAGCCTTGCTGCATCACAACCCCAAGCATGATGGCGGGCTCGCCGTCATGCCGAATGAGATAGGTGGCCGGATCCTCATAGCCGCGGCGCACTTCTGCAAAATCTGAGAGCTTCAGCGTGCGTCCGGCTGCAACGATCGGCGTGTCGGCTATCGACTGGATGCTGTCATAGGCACCGTCGAACCGAATGAAAACCTGCGGCCCGCGCGTGTCGATCGATCCTGCCGGGGTCACGGTATTGCGTCGCTGCAATGCGGCTGCGATGTCCTGTGCCGAGATCCCGAGAGTCGCGAGCTTGGCATAGGAGAACTCGACAAAAATCTGCTCCGGCCGTTCGCCCAGTATGTTGATCTTTTTGACGCCGGGTACATGAAGGAGATCCTGGCGAATGGTTTCGGCCTGCCGCACAAGGTCACGCATCGGCATACCCTTGGCCTTGAGCGCGTAAAGCGCGAAGCTGACGTCCGAATATTCGTCATTCACAAACGGGCCGAACACGCCTTGGGGAAGGTTGCGGGCTTCGTCTCCGAGCTTCTTTCGTGCCTGGTAGAACTCTTCCTCAACTGCACTGGGCGGCGTGCTGTCCTTCAACGTGACGGTCAAGAACGCGTATCCCGGCCGGGTTGTTGTCTCGACCCGGTCGTACCAGGTGAGTTCCTGAATGCGTTTCTCGAGCTTCTCAGCGACAAGATCCTGCATCTCACGCGCGGTCGCGCCCGGCCAGACGGACGTGACGGTAAGTGTCTTGATGGTGAACGAAGGATCTTCAGCTCGTCCCAGCTTGACGAAGGCATAGGCGCCGGCGGCAGCCAAAAGGACGATGAAGAACAGGGTGACGGCTCGCTCGCGGACGGCGAGTGCGGAAAGATTGAAGGTCATCAGTTTGCCGCCTCTGCCTTTTGCACGCCTGTACGCACACCCGCGCCGTCCTGCAGCAGATGCGCTCCCAGGGCGACGACGGGCTCGCCTGCCTTCAGACTGGAAACCACTGCGATCTCTTCGCCGATGTGTTCGATTTCCACCTGTCGGAAGTGGACGGTCGAAGATTTTTCATCGAAGATCCAGACGCCGGTTCGGCTGCCGTCATCCAAAACGGCGCCTACGGGCACCGCTGCATGCGTTTGCCCACTGCCATTGGAGATTTTGATCGTAACTGTCGCGCCAAGCGGGGCTGACGCTGCGGCGCCGTCCAACACCCAGCGCGCCTCATAGGTCCGGGTTCGAGGGTCAGCCGCATCAGAGATCTGACGAAGCCGTGCCTTGTCTTGCCGGCTTTCATTTCCGTAGATACTGGCCCCGGCTATCTCGCCGATCTGCGGGCGGAGAGATTCCGGGAGCCAAACAAGCGCCTCACGAGGTCCAGCTTGGGCAAGCCTGATCACGGTCTGTCCGGCTGCGACGACCTGCCCCGGCTCCCCAAGCGTCTCCACAACGGTTCCATCGCTGTCGGCAACCAGCAGGGAGTAGGTTGCCTCGTTTTCTGCGACTTTCGCTTCCGCTTCCGCCGCAGCAAGTTGGGCGGTAGCAGTGTCGAGTGCAGACTTTGCTTGCTCATAGCGCTGGGGCGTCGCCGCCAATCCGCCTTTCACCAGCGCGGCGTAACGCCTTTCGTCCGCTTCCGCCTGGACCACGACAGCCCGGGCTGCGACGACTGCATTGCGTTTTGCCGTAAGCGCAAGACGGAGATCGGTCTCATCGATGCGCATCAGGGGTTGACCGGCCCTGATCTGCTCGCCGACGTCCACATAGCGTTGGATGATCTTGCCGGGTACACGAAAGCCGAGGTTGCTCTCGACCCGGGCCGCGATCGTGCCTGTAAAACTGCGCTGGGCCGTCTCCGGCCTTTTCGCTTCCACCAGGCTCACGAGCGGCGGCGCGACGCGAGGATCTGCGGCTGCCGCCTCGACTCCCGATGGTTCGACGATGAAAGCATATGCCGCGCCCCCGACTGCAGCCACAAGGCCGATCGATGTGAGAAGAAATTTGCGCTTCATGTCAGATGACCCTTGTTGACGGGCGCCGCTTTAAATTAGATTGCGATCTAAATCTAAAAGTGATATAGATGTCAAGTGAAATCTAATTGGAGGCCGATCATGAGAGTTAGTCGAGCCCAGGCGGAGGCAAATCGCGAAGCGGTCATCAACGTGGCGAGCCGGCTTTTTCGAGAGCACGGCTTTGATGGCATCGGACTTAAGGATCTGATGAAGGGGGCCGGCCTCACGCAGGGCGGATTCTACAAGCAGTTCGAATCCAAGGACGATCTTGCGGCACAGGCCTCAAGGCGGGCGATGGAGCATGCGACCCGCAGATGGTCGGCTATTGCTGCGGCAAGCCCTGATCCCCTTGAGGCCGTTATCGAACTCTACCTGTCAACTGGCCACCGCGAAGAGAAGAGCGACGGTTGTCCCTTGGTGGCACTTGGCGCCGATGCTGCGCGTCAAACCGAGGAAGTGAGAGCCCCGTTCCAGGATGGCATTCAAGCGCATCTGCAGATCCTCAACGAACTGATGCCGAAGGCGGAAAGTCCAAAAGGCTATGGCAGGGCCATGGCGATGCTGTCGCTGATGGTGGGTGCCGTGACGATCTCTCGTATCTTGAATGACGAAGAGATGTCGCAGCGCTTTCTCGAGGCAGCCGCGGACGAAGTTCGGCGGATCGCCGCCTCCGCAAGAGACATGTGAGATGTCCACTTCCCGCCAATGGCGTCATGCGTTCGCACGTTGGGTTCGCGGATTCTTGCCCGCTCTCCCTGAAGCACGGCCCGAGAACACCCGGACGAGACGATTGCCAAAATGAATGCCGATCGAGCGTCTGCTCGGCATGCAGACGGATGAAACACAATGACAGTTGGAGATCACATGCGTCGTATCGTTATCACAGGGATGGGAGCCGTCAGCCCCCTCGGAGCCAACGTGACGACTTCCTGGTCTCGGCTCTTGTCTGGCCGTTCGGGCATCCGGCGGCTTGCGGATGATATCGTGAGAGACCTGCCGGCGAAGGTCGGTGGAACGGTGCCCTCCCTGGAAGAAGACCCCGATGCAGGCTTCGATCCGAATACCGTCTTTGCTCCAAAGGATCAGCGCAAGGTAGACCGGTTCATTCTCTTCGCATTGGCGGCGGCAGAAGAGGCGCTTGCGCAGGCGGGATGGAAGCCGGGCTCGGAAGATGACCGGACCCGGACCGCGACGATCATCGCGTCGGGCATCGGCGGGTTTCCGGCCATAACTGAGGCGGTGCGAACGGTCGATCAGCGCGGTGTCCGGCGTCTTTCACCGTTCACCGTGCCGTCATTCCTGGTGAACCTGGCAGCTGGACAGATTTCCATCCGTTACGGTTTCAAAGGGCCGATCGGCGCGCCGGTGACCGCGTGCGCGGCCGGCATTCAGGCGATCGGCGATGCGGCTCGTCTTATCCGCGCCAATGAGGCCGACATCGCCGTGTGCGGCGGAACGGAAGCGTGCATGAATATCGTCAGCCTCGGTGGTTTTGCCGCGGCACGCTCTCTTTCGACCGGCTTCAATGAAACGCCTGATCGGGCCTCACGCCCCTTCGACATGTTGCGTGACGGCTTCGTCATGGGCGAAGGCGCCGGCATCCTGATCATCGAGGCACTGAGTCACGCGCTTGCGCGCGGCGCGAAACCGCTCGCCGAGCTCGTCGGCTACGGCACGACAGCGGATGCCCACCACGTCACGTCCGGTCCCGAGGACGGCGACGGCGCGCGCCGCGCCATGGAGATCGCGATTGCCCAGGCCGGAATTTCACCGCGCGAGATTCGCCACCTCAATGCGCACGCGACCTCGACGCCAATTGGCGACCTGGGAGAAATCGCCGCGATCAAGAAGGTCTTCGGCACCGATTTCAGCGTCGCTGTCAGCGGAACGAAGTCGGCGACCGGGCACCTGCTCGGAGCTGCCGGCGGGCTTGAGGCCATCTTCACAATCCTGGCGCTTAAGGACCAGGTGGCCCCGCCGACTCTCAACCTGAACGCTCCCGATCCGGCCGGCGACGGGATCGACATCGTTGCGAACCAGGCTCGGCCAATAGAGATGGACTACGCGATCTCCAACGGCTTCGGCTTCGGCGGAGTTAACGCCAGCGCCTTGTTCCGACGCTGGACGGACACGCTGGCGGGCGTCGGATCCCGCCGCAATTGAAGTCTCGTCTCCTCAACGACAACGAAACGAAATTCAGCACAAAGAAGGAAATAGATCTCCATGAACAAAGCCAATCTTGGTGTCGCCCTGGTCACTGGGGCATCGACCGGCATCGGGCACGCTACCGCCAAAGCCCTTCAGCGGGCGGGTTTTCGAGTCTTCGGGACCAGCCGTCGTGCGGCCGCCGGAGGGACTGACGGCATCACCATGCTCACCTGTGACGTAACGGACGATGAGGCTGTGGCGAAGCTGATCGATGAGGTGCTCGCCGAGGCCGGACGCATAGACCTGCTTGTCAACAATGCCGGCATCGGCTTGCTCGGCGGCGCAGAGGAGTCCTCAATCGCGCAGGCACAAGCGCTGTTCGACGTGAACGTCTTCGGAGTTCTCCGGGTGACCAACGCGGTGTTGCCAATCATGCGGAGCCAAGGAAAGGGCAGGATCATCAACATAAGCTCCATTCTGGGGCTGATCCCGTCGCCCTACAATGCTCTCTATGCATCGACCAAGCATGCCGTCGAGGGCTATTCCGAATCGCTCGATCACGAACTGCGCACGTTCGGAATTCGAGTGGCGCTGGTCGAGCCAGGCTTTACCCGCACGGCGTTCGAGGAAAACCTGACCAAGCCTGATCGCTCGCTTGCTGTCTACGACGCGGTGCGCGCTGACATGGAAGTGCAGATGCGGAAGAGCGTGGAAAGGGGCGACGACCCTGAGGTCGTGGCAGAGACCGTTGTCAAAGCGGCAACGGCCAAGGCGCCTAGAAGACGTTACACCGCGGGAAAGCTGGCCGGCCAAGTTGGCTTGCTGCGCCGTTTGGTCCCCGAATCGGCGTTCGACAAGAGCTTGCGCAAACAGGCCGGGCTGCCGGTCTGATGTCGACAATAGGCGCTACGCGCGAGGTAACTTGATTGGATTGCTAGAAACTACCGCGTGATAGCGAGTTTTGAAGGCCGCTGAAAGTTAAGCGAGCACCCAGGCATTGAGGTTCGAGGGAGCGGAAGTCGAATGCGCAAGATGCCGGATGGCGGCTTCGCGCCCCTGTATCGCCTTGCTGAGGGCCAAAGTCGACCCTAAGCTGGCATTCACCAATACCGATGGGAATGTGCAGTGCGGTTGCGGACAATGAGGCGGCTGCTGGATGGACGCTTCCCGGAGAGTTCCCACGTCGGTGAAGCTGCGCTGCTCGCGTTGTTGATCAGGAGGTCAATTGGCCGAGATCACCTTCCATCTCGTTAAACGCGGTTCTGACTCGAAAGATGACACGACACCACTATAACCGTCGCCTGCTTTGCGATCAGATCGCGCAGTTTCAAGGCGGGCTGTTCGGGACTGCTGAAATCCGGCCAACGCCTGCCTAACTTTGCGCACTTTCCTGGACGCGGGAGCGCGCATTTAGTGCGGAGGACATGTGCAGCACACCGAGTTCAGGGCTCGTAAGTACTGGCACCGATGTCTCGCTCATCTCAGTTAGGGCATTTGCCATTGATGCTTGAGCAAGAACAACCACGTCGACACTACCCACGAGCGAACCGAGGCCTTCACGTATCATCGCATCATGCGCCGCCCTGTCACCGCTACGCAATTTGTCAAAGGCTCCTTCACAAAGACGACTGGTGACGGAAACGTTACGATCCATCCTATGAGCATGGCGTTCAATCAACTGGGTTGTGGGGATCATTGTTGTAGCCAGAGTTGCAAGGACGCCAATTCGATTGCCGCGCTGGATCGCCTCAATCGCCATCCCATCGTCTATACGGAAGAGGGGTACGGGGCAGAGCGGCATTGCCGCATCCACTGCAGGGCCGAGCGAGGAACAGGTGACGAGGACAGCCGAAGCCCCCGCATCCACCGCCGACCAAATGTGAGTCGCAAGCCTTCGCATGGTCTGAAGTGAAAGCGTGCCTTCGCGGATCGTGTTCCCCAGCAGGCTCTCATCCAACATGTTGAACGGCCGCCAACCGGGCAGATGGAGGCCAACGAGTTCATTAAACGCGGGGATGATCCCGGGGACAGTATGGATCATCGCGAGCGCAGGGGACTCATGAGTGTCTGCAGTCATGGCTTCATCTCTGTTTTTGATTGCGCACGCTCTTCAATTTGGGCCTGTAACAGCAGGGGCGACATGAAGCCGATCGCGGCAGCTGTCGTACTCGACCGGAAGTCGATTCAAAACCACTGTCGTCAGACGATGCTCTGTAACTTAGCCATTCGGCCGTCGAATACGTGACTGTCGCTTGCCCGAAAACGAAATTTTCTGCCGTGCCTGCATTTCTATTCGATGCATGCTGATCGCCTTCCTTCGGTAGCTTCGTCGTTGCCTCAGATGCTCCTGCCGGAGGGGCAGGAAACAGTGCCGTATAGATCGGCCGTCAAAATCAGTTCAGGTCAGCCCCATGTCTCCAATTGTCAAACGCATACAGAACGATCAAGAGCTTCCGGCCAAGGCCGACGTTGTCGTCATCGGCGGCGGCATCATTGGTGCAACGGCAGCTTTCTTTCTGGCGGAGCGGGGGCTCTCCGTCGCTCTGGTCGAAAAGGGCCATGTCGGCTGCGAGCAGTCGAGCCGCAACTGGGGTTGGTGCCGCCAACAGAACCGGGATGAGCGCGAGCTGCCGCTTTCGGGTGTCGCGCTGCGGCTATGGGGTGAGTTTGAATCCAAAATCGGAGAGGACGTCGGCTTCCGTCGCTGCGGTCTGCTTTACGCTACCGATAATCCCCGACAGCTTGCGGAGTGGGAAGCATGGCGCGAGACGGCCCGGCAATTCAACGTCAATACGAAGATGCTGAGCGCCGGAGAAGCGGCTGCCGCAATTCCGGCGAACGGCCGCCGATGGCTGGGCGGAGTGCATTCGATCGATGACGGCAAGGGCGAGCCTGCTATCGCCGCGCCGACGATCGCGAACGGCGCGCGCAGGTTCGGCGCGACGATCCACCAGGAATGCGCTGCCCGCGGCCTCGATCTGGTAAATGGAGCGGTCACGGGGGTGATCACCGAAAAGGGGCTCATCCGGACACAAGCCGTTCTCTGCGCCGGCGGCGCCTGGACGTCGATGTTTTGTCGCCAGCACGGAGTTCTGTTTCCGCAGGCGAGCGTGCGCCAGACGGCGCTTCGTACGCGGCCCACAGCGAATCTGGGCGAGGCGATCTATACGCCGGAGTGTGCGTTGACACGCCGGTTGGATGGCAGCTACACGCTTGCGATCAGCGGCAGGGCGATGCTCGATATCACCCCGCAAGGCATTCGCTACGCCCGCTGGTTCATGCCGATGTTCATGAAGCGACTGAAAGCGGTGCAGTTCGGCATCGGCAAATCCTTCCTCCAGGGTCCGGAGGCATTGGGAAGCTTGAACAAGAGCAAACCGACGGCCTTCGAGCGGATGCGCGTTCTCGACCCGCCGCCGAGCCGCCGCACCATCGCGGCTATCTTGAAACATGTCACGGAGCAGTTTCCTGCGTTGGCGGGGGTCGAAGTCGCCGACAGTTGGGGGGCCTACGTGGATTTCACGCCGGACGCGGTGCCGGTCATCTCGCCGGCCGACGGTGTGAGAGGTCTCTACCTGGCAGCGGGCGCCTCCGGCCATGGCTTCGGCCTGGGCCCCGGTATCGGCCGCCTGGCGGCCGACCTGGTTGCCAATGATACACCCTGTGTCGACCCCACCCCTTTCCGCCTGTCGCGCCTCCTTGATGGTTCGAAAGTCAAAGTCGGCGCGATCTGAGGGGCAGAACAGGAGAAAGCCGTTGGGGTGACGCGCCGAGGGAAGCAAGCGGAATGGATTACGACGTAATCGTCATCGGCGGCGGGCTGGTAGGGGTATCGATAGCCTGGGGTCTGTCGAGATGCGGACAAAGGGTTGCAATCCTCGACGAGGGCGATGTGGCAAACAGGGCCGCCCGGGCGAATTTCGGTCTCGTATGGAGCTCAAGCAAGGGCCTCGGCAACGCCGCCTATTCGCGGTGGTCGCGAACCTCGACGGCGAACTGGCACCGGCTGGCAGCCGAACTCAAAGCCGAAACCGGTATCGATACCAGCTTTGTCCAGTCGGGCGGCTTCTCAATTCGGCTCACGCCAACGGAACTGGAACGCGGGATCGCATCGATGGCGAGGCTCGCCGACCAACAAGGAATGGACGCGGAAGGAACGCCGCCGCTCGAATATGAGATACTCGACCAAGCGGAGACGCGCCGCCGCTTGCCCCTCGTCGGCGAGACAGTGGCAGGCGCGATTTTCAGCCCGCTCGATGGACACGCAAACCCGCTGCGGCTGTTCGCTGGCTTTCACAAGGCGCTGCAGCAGCGTGGCGTTCACTATTTTCCGCATCGCAAGACGACTGCGATCCGACATCGCGCCGGCGGCTTCGAAGTGGCTGGGGAAGGCTGGAGGCTCGGTGCCGGCAAGATCGTGCTTGCGGCCGGCATCGGCAATACCGCGCTGGCCCCGATGGTTGGGCTAAGCGTTCCGCTCTCGCCCAGCCGCGGCCAGATCATCGTCACGGAGCGGCTGAAGCCCTTCCTCAGCCATGCCACCGGCTATCTGCGGCAGACAGACGAGGGCTCTGTGCTGATCGGTGAGAGCAAGGAGGCGACGATCGATCACCAGCGACCGCGAGGACCAATCACCGCAGTTCTGGGCGAACGCGCGCTACGCACCTTCCCACTGCTCAGGGACGCCAGGGCGGTGCGGATCTGGGCCGCATTCCGTGTGGTGACGCCCGACGGCTACCCCATTTACGAGCAATCGGAGCGGTTCCCAGGTGCGTTTGCAGTCGCCTGCCATTCCGGCGTGACGCTGGCGGCGAACCATGCGCTGGTCCTGCCGCGGCAAATTTCGGCCGGGGCGCTTTCTGAGGATCTTTCCGTATTTCATTCCCGGAGGTTCCATGTTCCGGCGGCTGTCTGACAGAAAAGAGAGCTCGGTCTCATTCACATTCAACGGCGTGTCGACCATGGCCAGCCAGGGCGATAGCGTCGCCGCTGCCCTCTTGGCCGCAGGACATTGCAGCACTCGGCGGACCCCGGTGTCCGGCGCCGCCCGTGGTCCTTACTGCATGATGGGTGTGTGCTTCGAATGCCTGGTCAAGATCGATGGCCGGCCGAACCGGCAGGCCTGCCTGACCACCGTGGTGGAGGGCATGAGGGTTGAAACACAGAATGGCGCGGCCATGCCGGGGCAGGAAGAATGATTCAGAACATTCAGTCTGCCGCCGATCTCGCGCCTGCCTATGACCTCGTCGTCGTTGGCGCAGGGCCCGCCGGCCTCTCGGCAGCGATCGAAGCGTCGACCCATGGCCTCGCCGTATTGCTGGTCGACGAAAATGAATCGCCTGGCGGCCAGATCTATCGGTCGGTCGACCGGGCTTCGGACGGCGATCTCGCGCGCATGGGGCCGGACTACGCTGCCGGTCGGATGCTCATCGAGCGGTTCCGGGGCGCAGACTTGAACTATGCCCGCCGGGCGACGGTGTGGAGCGTCGGGCCGGCTGACGAGGAAACTGGCGACGGCGCGCATGCGCTCGAGGTCGGGATCTCGCTCGGCGGCATCGCTCGGCCGATCGCCGCCCATCGGGCGATTCTCGCAACCGGCGCGCTCGAGCGTCCGTTCCCTTTCCCGGGGTGGACCATGCCCGGCGTCATGGCGGCGGGAGCGGCGCAAATCTTGATGAAATCGTCAGGCCTGGTGCCCTCCGGGCGGACCATCCTCGCCGGGACCGGGCCGTTGCTGTACTTACTGGCAAGCCAACTTCTGCGGGCAGGCGTGTCCGTGATAGCGGTCGTCGATACCACGCCGGCCGGGAACTGGCGCTCGGCCCTGCCTCATCTGCTTGGTTTTGCCGCATCGCCCTATGCCCTCAAGGGCCTGAAGCTCCTCTTGGACGTTCACCGACGAACCCGCGTCATTCGCGGGGTGACCGCGCTCGAGGCGGTCGGTTCCGGACAATTCAGCGCCCTGCGGGTCCATCGCGGCGATAAGTCCCTGCACATTGAAGGCGACCTGCTCCTTCTGCACCAGGGGATCGCGCCGAACCTCAATCTCGCGCTCGCAGCCGGGTGCGACTACGTCTGGGACGAGCGCCTGGCAGCCTTCCGCCCAGCCGTCGACATTCGCGGCGCGAGTTCGGTTCCGGGGGTTTCGATCGCCGGTGATGCGGCGGGAATTGTCGGAGCGGTTGCCTCGGCTCACCAAGGAGAGCTCGCGGGCTTGACCGCAGCGCTCGACCTGGATCGCATTGGCCAGGGTGCCTACGAACAGCGCCGGAACGAACTCACGCGGAGGCTCGCGCGAGCCTTCAGGGGCAGGACTTTCATCGAGCATCGGTTCCGGCCCGGCAAAACGTTTCGCGTGCCCGAGGACGACGGCACCATCGTCTGCCGCTGCGAAGAAATCACAGCCGGCAAGCTGCGTAAAGTTGCGGCGCTCGGCGTGCCGGGCCCTAACCAAATGAAGGCGTTCACACGATGCGGAATGGGACCATGCCAGGGTCGGCTATGCGGACTGACCGCGGTTGAGCTGCTGGCGCAATGCCGTGGCGTTGCGCCCGGAGAGGTCGGTTACTATCGGCTACGCCCACCCATTAAGCCGGTAACATTGGGCGAGCTGGCCGCTTTGCCGCACACCGAGGCAGCCATCGTCGCTGCCGCCGGATTCGTGGAACGCACCGCCGATGACACGCAGCACGCCATACATGGGAGCCGCCAATGAAACATTCCCACAAGTTCTATATCGACGGTGAATGGGTCGAACCCACGGTGTCGAGGTCCCGCGAGGTCATCGACCCGTCCACCGAGCAGCCAATCGGAACGATCGCGATCGGCAGTGCCGCCGACGCCCAGAAAGCGGTCGCGGCCGCGCGGCGGGCCTTTGCCTCGTTCTCGCAGACGTCCAAGGAAGAGCGCGCCGAACTGCTGAAGCGCATTGTAACGATCCTGAAGCGCCGCAATGACGAGCTCGGCGACATCATCTCGCGGGAAATGGGCGCGCCGCTCGCCATGGCCCGGGCCGAGCAGGCCGGCATCGGCGCTGCCCATTTCGAGCAAACGATCAAGGCCTTCGAGACCTTCGCCTTCGAATACATGCAGGGCTCGACCCGCATCGTGCACGAGCCCGTCGGGGTCGTAGGCATGATCACGCCGTGGAACTGGCCGATCAATCAGATCGCCTGCAAGGTCGCTCCGGCACTCGCGACCGGCTGCACTATGGTGCTCAAACCCTCGGAGATCGCTCCGTTCAACGCCGTGATCTTTGCCGAGATCATGGATGAGGCCGGCGTGCCCAAGGGGGTCTTCAACCTCGTCCAGGGCGACGGTCCGACGGTTGGCGCGATGCTCGCCAGCCATCCGGACGTCGACATGGTGTCCTTCACCGGCTCGACCCGCGCCGGCATTGCCGTGGCGCAGGCCGCGGCACCGACGGTCAAGCGCGTGCATCAGGAGCTCGGCGGCAAGTCGCCGAACATCATCCTGCGCAGTGCCGACTTCGCAGCCGCGGTCGCCGCCGGCATTCGCCGGTGCTTCGGCAATTCCGGCCAGACCTGTACTGCGCCAACACGGATGCTGGTGCCGGCGGAGCGGATGGATGAAGCAAGCTCGATCGCCGCGAGGGAAGCGGCTGCGCTCGTTGTCGGTCCGCCTTCGGATCCGCGCACCGACCTTGGACCGGTGGCAAGCGCCGCCCAGTTCGACAAGATCCAGGCGTTGATCGAACGCGGCATCGCGGAAGGAGCGGAGCTCGTCGCGGGTGGCCCTGGCCGCCCTGCGCATCTCAATGCGGGTTATTACGTGCGCCCGACGGTGTTTGCCCGCGTCACCAATCAGATGACGATTGCACGGGAGGAAATCTTCGGCCCTGTGCTGTCGATCATCGGTTATGACACCGAAGAGGAAGCGATCGCGATCGCCAACGATACGCCCTACGGCCTCGCAGCCTATATTCAGGGCGATCCGAAGGAAGCGCGGACGCTCGCAGGCAGGCTGCGGAGCGGCACCGTTCGCCTCAACAGCTCCGCCTGGGACAGCGCCGCGCCGTTTGGTGGCTACAAGCAATCCGGCAACGGTCGGGAATACGGCAAGTTCGGACTGCACGAGTTTACCGAAATCAAGGGCATCGTCGGCTTCCTGAACGAGTGAATGGTGTGCCCGGTCCGGATGCCTGGCGCACATCGCGCCTGATATTGGCCCCGCATAAGCAGGAGATGCTCGCGAGCCACGGCGGCTACACGGCCGGCATGACAGCACCGCGAATGCCGTCTTTCGAGCACTCACTGCGCGCCGAACCGCGTCGAGGTTTCTGAAGTCGCCTCATCTGGAAGTCTCAGGTGCGCCCACAGTCGGGCGCACCTGAGCTTTGCTGTCACTCGTAAACACAAACGTAGATCTTCCGTACAGTCTCGATCGTACGCCAAACACCGACGAAACCCGGCTTCATGACGAAGCTGTCACCAGCGCGATAGGTCTTCGTCTCGCCGCCCTTCTCCTCGATTTCCACGAGACCCGATATGATATGGCAGAATTCATAGGTGGTCCCCTTGATCGAATGATGCTCGCCAGGCGTCGCCTCCCAGACGCCAGTCAGCACCTTCTCGCCTTTCGAGGCATCCTGTGCCCAGGTCTTGAAGAATGGATTCCCCGAAATGAGCCGTTCCGGTGCGGGGACCGCGTCCTTTGGTGTGAAGTCCGGATCGGTATCGATAGTAATCAACAGTGACATGTCATGTTCCTTATTTGGTTCGCGGGTGGCCGGATCGACGAGGGCGATTGCATTCTTTCCCGGCGCGGGGCGCCAGATGTTTTGAATGACGATGCTGCCCTGGCGGTTGAGCCAGCGATGTGCCTCTGAGCTGGCTCGGGCGTCACCCAGAATAGGTCGATGCAGGAGTTTGCTTTGCCAAATAGAGCGGCGGTCTAGCAGATAATCTCAAAAATTCGCCGCGAACCAGCGGACCTGCCCGCCCCTGCGCCACCTGTCGCCGCGCCTGCGACACAGCGGCAGTTTCTTTTATTGTGAAACACTGAGCGTCTAATACCGCTCTCCACCCATTTAGGGCCGTTGGTAAGCTCACGCCAAATCCGTCCGGGCAAAATAGTGGCGGCAAAGCAAGTTAGCTGAACGCCCGGAAATCTGCAGCCAGACTTTTCAAGGCTCAGGAACGAGGGGCAAAATGGCGGTGGCTATCTAGACCAAGACGAGCGCCGCAGCCCGATCGTCCTCTCGACGAAGTCGGCAATCGCTGCCGTGTCGTCAAGGTCGAAGACGGGAAGCTCGGTCTCGGCGACCGGGTGGTCGGCGGCGATCGCGACGATATGCGGGTCGGTTGGCGCGAGCGGCTCGCGGTTCGCCGATTCCAGCCGGCGCGCCTCGATCTTCGGGATCGGTTCGCGCTTGTAACCCTCGATCAGCACCAGATCGCAGGGCGCCAGCCGCGCCAGGATTTCCTCGAAGCTGGGCTCCGGCGCGCCGCGCAATTCATGCATGATCGCAAAGCGGGTCGATGAGACGATCGTCACTTCGTGAGCGCCGGCCTCGCGATGGCGATAGCTGTCGGCTCCGACCTTGTCGATGTCGAAGTCGTGGTGGGCATGCTTGACGGTCGACACCACATGGCCGCGCCGGGTCATTTCGCTGACAAGCCGGACCATGAGGCCGGTCTTGCCGGAGTTCTTCCAGCCGGCGATGCCGAAAATCTTGGATGCGGTCATGGTTCTGAATCCTCGAGGCGGTTCAGCCATTGTTCAGCTTCTTCAAGCTGCTGCGGGGTGTTGACGTTGAAGAACGGGTCGAGCGGCCCCGCTTTCGTCGCGGCGAGCGGGAAGTCTACCGCGACCGATGGATGACGGGCGATGAACGCTCGGACCCGGCGTTTCTCATCGGTGCGGATCCAGGCATCGAGATCGTCGGCGATCGCGATGGGCCAAAGGGCGAAGAGCGGATGCATCTCTCCGAGAGACCAGGCGACGGCAATTTCGTTTCCGGTGACCAGCGACCCCTGAAGCCGAGCAGCAAGCGTGGCCGGGAAGAAGGGTGCATCGATCGGCACCGTCAGAACATGGCTTGCCGCGGGCGCGATCTCGCCGGCGTGTCGTAGGGCGGTTAGCACGCCGGCGAGCGCGCCGGGCAAACCGGGCATCGTGTCCGCAAGGACGGGATAATCGCCGGGCAAGGCGATGCCCGGATCGGCATTGAGGTTGATTGCAATGCTGGCCGCTTGCGGCGACAGTCGCTCGACGACGCGGGCGAGCATGGATTGCCCGCCGAGCATGACCGCCGCCTTCTGTTTGCCCATGCGCGACGACCGTCCGCCGGCGAGAATGACTGCGGGCGGGCGGGGGCTCGTCATCGCGGTGTTTCCGGCCATCCTTCAGCGTCCTCTATTCGAGCGGCCCGCCGGGAGAGCGCTGCGCCACCGGTCGGCGTCCGCGCAGGCTCTCGCGATAGAAAGTGTAGAGGCCCGAGCCGACGATAACGGCAACGCCGGCCAGCATCCAGCGGTCCGGCGTCTCCGAGAAGAAGACGATGCCGATGGTGATCGCCCAGAGAAGGCTCGTATAGCGGAAAGGGGCAACCACCGAGATATCGCCGTCGCGCATGGCGAGCACGATGGTCTGATAGCCGAGCATGAGGAGCACGCTGGCGCCGGCGAGATGGGTCAGAGAACTTGCGGATACCGGCTGCCAGCCGCCGAAAGGGACGATCAGCGCGGCACCCATCAGCGTCGTCACGAGTGAAGTCGTGACGGAGATGAAGAGCGACGGCACGTCGGCGCCGATGCGGCGGGTGCAGAGATCGCGTGTCGCGGTGAAGAAGACGCAGGCGACGACCGTCAGTGCGGCCGGCGTAAAACCTTCAGGCCCGGGCCGGAGCACGATCAGCACGCCGACGAAGCCGATCACGATTGCGCTCCAGCGCCGCCATCCTACCGGCTCGCTGAGAAACAGCGCGGCGCCGAGCGTGACCGCCAGCGGCAGGGCCTGCATGATCGCCGAGGCATTGGCGAGCGGGATGTGACCGAGAGCGGAGATGTAGGTCAGCGAGGCCAATGCCTCCATGGCGATGCGGAGCATGATCACCGGCCTGAAGACTGTGCGAACCGGGCGTAGCGCGCCGAAGCGGTGGGCGATTAGCAGTATCATCAGCGTCGTCATCAAGCCGCGCACGAATATGATCTGACCCGTGTTCATGACGCCCGTGACGGATTTGACGAGGGCGTCGTTGCAGGAGAAACCGGCCATGGCAAGCGTCATGAAGGCGATGCCGCGGATATTGGCTGAGGAATGCATTCCCGATGACCTTGGCTGAGGGCGTTCTGGGCGGGACCGGGCGAATCCGTCGAGGCGCCCTGTGGTAGAGCTTTGACGTCCAAAGCGCGCAAACTCAAGGACGTGTTTGCGTCGGAAGCGTTTTGACGCGCGGCAAACTCGCTGCGCGGCTCTCAAGGACGCACGCGGTGCGGGCGCAGGTGCTGTCCATTCGCGGAATCTTAAGTTTCGCTGCCTATCGTCCCGATGATTCCGCAGTCCAATCGCATGATGCGATCGGTGGCGACGGCCCGGAAACGCAGCAGCCGTCGATCCCAGGACTGCCAGCCGAAGCCAGGGAGGTGCTTCCGCCGGCAGTCGTCGATGCCTGTGCTGCCGCCAGCGGCCGCCAAGCACTCCAACCGCGCGGACATGTTCCTCATAACAAAATCGGGGTTCGCAATGTCTGTCATCGATCGTCTTCTGCAGCGCCTGCGCATCGTCACGAAAGTCCTCCTTTTCGTCGTTCCGCTGGTGGCCTTGATCGCCGGTATCGGGCTTGTCGGCTTCTTTACGGCCCGTACGCTCAACGGCCACATGACAGTGACCCGTGAAACCATCAACAATCTGTCGGATTTCCAGGCCCTGCGCACTGCGCTGCAGGACTTCCTGGACGATCCGGGCGAGGAAAGCCGCGGTCGGCTCGCGATGATGATCGACGAGCAGGAGGAGGGGGTCAGGTCGCTCGAATCCTTGCTGACACGGGAAGAGGACCGGGCGCAGATCGCCTCTGTCGTCGCTCTCGGCGAAGCGATGCGCAGCCAGACCGACAAGCTCTGGGCCGTTCAGGTCGAACGCGAGACGGTGACGAAATCGCTGGAAGCGGCGCTCGCCGAAATGACCAAGAACGGCAACGGCGCCTATAAGCAGATCGACATCCTTCAGGAGGAATCAGGCGAGAAGGAAGCCTTCGCCAAGGCGCTGCTCTTCGATGCGGCCGCCTATCAGGGGCTCGCTGAGCGAATCAAGAAGTTCCGCCTGCCGGTGACGATGGCCGTCAATCCCGACGCGAAGATCGAACAGGCCACCAAGCTGCTGCCGCACCTGATGAAGCAGATTGGCGAATCCGAGCGGATCGCCTCCGACCAGGTCAAGAAGCCGATCGCCGAGATCAAGGAGCAGGCGCAGAAGATCCAGGCGATTCTGGCCGGAGCACAGGATAACGAAGCGAAGAAAAACGCCTTCGTGCCGATCCTCAGCAAGTTCTCCAAATATGAAGCCGATTTCGCCAAGGAGGCTGCGAAGAATTCCGATACGGCCGCCAAGCGCTTCGTCAGCATGGACGGTGAAATTTCCACGTTGAAGACGCTGATCGCGCAGATGGACGACACGTTCAAGGGCCTCGCCAGCACCCGGCTGCACATCAGCGAACTGCACCGCAAGCTCGACGCGGCGAGTCGCACGCCGATCGTCGCCGACATCAACGCCGTTCGCGAGACGGCCGGCAAGCTGTCAGACCTCGGTGGCAAGAACGCCGCATTGCGCGACCTGCCGGCCAAGCTCGGGCCGTCGCTGGACGATATCGACAAGGGCAGCGCCGCCTTGATCGATGTGGGCGCCCGGTGGCAGGCCGCCAAGGCGGAAGCTTCGAGCCTTGTTGCGAAGGCGAGCGGCACGCTCGAGAGTTTCGTCAGCAGCGCTCAGGAAGCGGGCAAACAGGATAGCCAGCGTTCGGCGACAGTCTCGATCGTCGCCATGGTTGCCGGCACGCTGCTTGCGATCATAGGTGGGCTGATGCTCGTCGAGACGCTGCGTGGTCCGCTGAAACGGGTCACCGAAACCATGACCCGGCTTGCCAAGGGCGACCTTGAAGTGGCGATCGAAGGCCGCAATCGCGGCGACGAGATTGGCGACATGGTGCGTTCCGTCGCCGTCTTCCGCGACAATGCCTTGGAAAATATCCGGCTTGAGCGCGAAGCCCAGGCGGCCCGTACCCTGTCGGCCGAGGAGGAGGCGCGGCGATCCGCCGAACGCGCCCGCATCGAGGCCGAGCAGATGCAAGCGCTCAATGCGCTGTCGGACGTCCTTGCGCAGCTCGCCGCCGGCAACCTGGAAGAGGGTATGGCGGAGGATCTGCCGGCCGACTACGTGATGATGGCGCGGACCTACAACAATGCCGTCGACGCGCTCCGCGCGACGCTGACCGATGTCCGCCTCGTCACCGAGGAGATCACCGGCGGCACCGGCAATCTCTCGGCCTCGGCCGACGATCTGGCGCGCCGCACCGAGCAGCAGGCGGCAGCACTCGAGGAAAGCTCACGCGCCCTGCGGCAGCTCACCGAAATCGTCCGCACCACCGCCGAGAGCGCTCGCAAGACCACCGTTTCGGTCGACGAGACGAACTCCTACGCCCAGCATTCCGGTCAGGTCGTCGCCAAGGCGATCGACGCCATGGCGGAAATCAACCGCTCGTCGGAAAAGATCGGCACGATCATCGGCGTCATCGACGAGATCGCCTTCCAGACCAACCTCCTGGCGCTCAATGCCGGCGTCGAGGCTGCGCGCGCCGGCGAGGCGGGCCGCGGCTTTGCCGTGGTGGCGCAGGAAGTCCGCGAACTGGCCCAGCGCTGCGCCGGCGCAGCACGGGAGATCAAGGGACTGATCTCGGCAAGCTCCGCCCAGGTGCGCAGCGGCGTGGCACTGGTCCAGGAGACTGGCGATGCCCTGTCGGTGATCAACGACCATATCGGAACCATCCACCAACTGGTCGCCAATATCGAAGCCGCCGCCGCCGAACAGTATACCGGCCTCAACGAGGTCAACGCGGCCGTTCACGAGGTCGAACTGATCACCCAGCAGAACGCCGCCATGGTCGAGGAGAACACCGCGGAGATTCACGGCCTGCGCCGGCAGGTGGAGGTGCTGAACGAAAAGATCGAGCGGTTCAAGACCGGAACGGGCGGCCAGGATGTGCAGGGCCAATATCGGTCGACCTACGCCGCGTAGTTGGGAATTTGCCCCTCACCCTAGCCCTCTCCCCGCAGGCGGGGAGAGGGGACAAGGCGGCGGCATACCCCTTCGCCCCGCTCGCGGGGAGAAGGTGCCGGCAGGCGGATGAGGGGCAATATTCTCGCGCCGACGTCGCTTTAATGTCAGCCGCCGGTTACGCTCATGTGGCGGGCGACCGCCGGGCGGTTGTGCTCGCGGTCGATGATGAAATCATGGCCCTTCGGCTTGCGGCCGATCGCTTCGTCGATCACCTGGGAGAGATAGGCGTCGTCATCGGTGGCGCGCAGGGCGGCGCGCAGATCTGCGGCGTCGTTCTGGCCGAGGCACATATAGAGCGTACCGGTACAGGTGAGACGGACGCGGTTGCAGCTTTCGCAGAAATTATGGGTCATCGGCGTGATGAGGCCGAGGCGGCCGCCGGTTTCCGCCACCTCCACGTAACGGGCGGGGCCGCCGGTACGGTAGGGGATGTCCTTGAGCGTGAACTCCCTCTCGAGCCGCTCGCGCATCTCCGAGAGCGGCAGGTAGTGATCGGTGCGATCCTCGTCGATCTCGCCCATCGGCATGGTCTCGATCAGCGTCAGGTCCATGCCGCGGCCATGCGTCCAGCGGATCAGCTCGGGGATCTCGGCATCGTTGAAGCCCTTGAGCGCCACCGCGTTGATCTTGACCTTCAGCCCGGCCGCCTGTGCTGCATCGACGCCTTCGAGGACCTTCGCAAGCTCGCCCCAGCGGGTGATCTCGCGGAACTTGTCCGGATCGCGCGTGTCGAGCGAGACGTTGATCCGCCGCACGCCGCAATCAGCCAGTTCGGCGGCGAATTTCGAGAGCTGTGAGCCATTGGTGGTCAGCGTCAGTTCGTCGAGCCGACCTGCTTCGATTTCCTTGCCGAGTTCGCGCACGAGGAACATGATGTTCTTGCGCACCAGCGGCTCGCCGCCGGTGAGCCTCAGCTTGCGTACGCCCTTGGCGATGAAGGCGGAACAGAGCCGGTGCAGCTCTTCCAGCGTCAGAAGATCCTTCTTCGGCAGGAAGGTCATGTGCTCCGCCATGCAATAGGTGCAGCGGAAATCGCAGCGGTCGGTGACCGAGACGCGCAAATAGGTGACCATGCGGCCGAAGGGGTCGATCATCGGCGCGGTCATTCTGTCGAGCGGTCGTGCGTTGGTCTGGTCTATGGGGGCCGTGTTCAAGTCTGTTCTCCCTGCGCCCCCAATGTCGTGACCGAAAGAGGTCGCGTCAAGGCGCATAACGTCGCAAAGTGTTTTTCAAATATCGGGAAAGTCGCCTTCGGGAGATTTTCGCCGGTTCAATTCTGCTTTACTCAACGAGGGCCGAGAAACGGAGCATGACGATGAGTGAATTCTGGCCGACCGAACTGCGTGTATCGAAGGATCGCCACCGGCTGACGGTGAGCTTCGACGACGGCGCCACCTTCGATCTTGCGGCGGAACTGTTGCGCGTGCTTTCCCCATCGGCGGAAGTGCAGGGCCACGGACCGGGCCAGCGCGTGACAGTTCCGGGCAAGCGCAACGTCCAGATCATCTCGGTCCAGCCGACCGGCAACTATGCGGTAAGGATCGGTTTCGACGATTTCCACGACACGGGTATCTACACCTGGACCTATCTGCGCGAACTCGGCGAGACGGGCGAGGAGCTCTTCAGGGCCTATGAGCAGGAGCTTGCCAACAAAGGCATGTCGCGCGACAAATCCGAGAAGCCGCGCTGATCAGCCTTGTGCATGTCGCTCAAAAGTGTGCAGCGGTTTTGGGATGACGACATGCACAAATCAAAAGCTTAAAGCGCGCCTCGTGAATACGTTTGAACGCTTAGCTTTCGCGATCTGGAAGTTCGCTATCTTCCTTGAGCAGGGTCGAGATGATCCGCTCCATTGATTCCGCGACCTTCATGCAATCCTCGATCGGAGAGCCGGCGTGAGAGCTTTCGATCAGCGCCGTCTGGATTTCCATCGCCTCTTCGGTGAGTGCCCGGCCAGCTGCGGTCAGTGACAGCCGCAGCACCCGTTTGTCCTTGGCATCGCCACGGCGCTCGATCAGGCCGCGCCTTTCGAGCTGCGGCAGCAGCATGCTCATGTTGGAACGGCCGACGAGCAGCTTGCGCGCGAGTTCCTGCTGCGAAATGCCATCGAAGCGGTAAAGATTGATCAGGATGTCGAGATGCGGCGGCTTGATTTCCAGATGGACCAGCCGGCGGGTCAATGTCTGCTGCATCAGCTGGCAGGCACGTCCGACTGCGATCCAGCTGCGAAAGCGGGGATGCTCCCAGGGAAAATGGTGATCTTCGGTCGTCACTTGATTTTTGTTCATCCTTGGACAATTATGTTCATGCTTGAACATTAAGGGCTCGATTCACTATGGCATCCTTTGCAACCAAGGTCATCCGCCTCTCGCTCAAGGCCGTGTCGGCGGTCTCTCCCGCGGCCGCCGGCGAAATGGCATTTCGGATATTCTGCCTTACCCCAAACCGCAAGCCGAAGAATGGCAAGGAACGGGCGTTGCTGAGCGCTGCGGCGCCGTTGATGGAGCAATCGCGAAAAATCACGCTGTCTTTTGCCGGCGGCTGGGTGTTCGTCCGACACTTCCCGCGCCACGGAAGCGGCAGGGGACCACGCGTGCTGCTCACACATGGCTGGGGATCGCGCAGCGACTACCTGGCCGCGCTGATCGATGGCCTGCTGGCGGCGGGCGCCGAAGTTGTCGCGCTCGACTGGCCGGGGCACGGCGGTTCGCCGGGCCGCTCCCTGACAATGCCGCAGGCGGTGCGGGCGATCGATGCCGCATGGCGGCACTTCGAGGGTTTCGATGTCTGCATCGGCCATTCCTTCGGCGGCGCCAGCCTGGCCTGTGCGGCGGGGGGCGTGGTTTGCGATCTTCCTGCGCGTGTGCCGGGGAAGCTGGTGCTCATCGGCGCGCCCAGCGAGATGGCTTGGCTCTTCCAGGGCTTCGGCAAGATGATGGCGCTTGTACCGGCGGCGCAGGCGGCGTTCGAAGGCATGGTCGAGCGCCTGTCCGGCCGCGTCGAGAATTTTGACGCCGCAGGCGTCACGGCTGCGCTCAACAAGCCGGTTCTTGTCGTCCACGCCGAAGACGACAAGGAGGTCTCCGCCGACCATGCCCGCCGATACGGCGCGAGCGGCCCGCATGTCGAACTGCATTGGGCGAACGGCCTTGGCCACCGCCGCATCGTTTCCGCATCGCCCGTCATCGAGAAGATCATCGCTTTCCTTGGCGAAGGTCAGCAAACGGGGCATCTCAGGAAGATCGCATGATGCCGTCATCGGGACGTCATGCTATTCCGGCAAGGGACGGCGCTTCTGCGCAGGAGTGCATCGCCGGATCGGAGGACGAAGAATGACGATCATCAGGACGGTTGAGGAACTGAAGGCGCTTTACGGCGAAGCGGGCGAGGCATCGATCGTCAAGGTTACGCAGACGCTCACTGCAGAATACCGTCAGATGATCGAGGTCTCGCCGTTTGCGGCAATGGCGACCGTTGGACCTGAGGGTCTCGATTGCTCGCCCCGAGGCGACGATCTGTCGGTCGTCCGGATTGCCGACGACCATACCCTGTTGATGCCGGATTGGCGGGGCAATAATCGCATCGACTCGCTTGTGAATATCGTCCGCGACCCGCGCGTCGCGCTCCTCTTCCTCGTTCCCGGCTCGAACACCACTATGCGGATCAACGGGACGGCGGTCGTCAGTATCGATCCGGCCTTGATCGGTTCCTTCGAAGTCAACGGCAAACATCCGCGCACCGTCGTCGTCATCACGATCGCTGAAGTTTACTTCCAGTGCGCGAGGGCATTGCTGCGTTCGCAGCTGTGGAACCCGGAACGCTTCGTCGATCCGGCCTCGCTGCCGACGCCCGGCGCTTTGTTGAAGGCGGCAAAAGCCGATTTCGACAAGGATAGCTATGACCGGGAATGGCCCGGCCGCGCCGCAATGACGATGTGGTAGCCCCGGGTTAGCCCCGAAGCTTCGGGCTGTCAGCGACGATAGATCAGCCAGTTGCGACCGGAATCCTTGCGCATGCCTTCCTCGAAGAGAACCGTCCTGTTGCGCCCTGAACTCTTGGCTGCGTAGAGCGCGATATCGGCCTTGTGGTAGAGGTCGAGCGGATCGTCCGCCGCCGTTGCCATGCACACGCCGACGGAGAGCGTGATCGGGCCGTAGTTGACGCCGGTCTTGGAGTTCTTGAACGGCGTGCTTGCCAGAATGGCGCGGATGCGGTCGGCGGCCTGCAGGCATTCCTCCTGCGTGCTGTCGTTCAGGATGGCGGCGAATTCCTCGCCCCCGGTCCTGGCAACGAAGGCGTCCCGGCGGAGATTGGCGCGAATGACGGTGCCGACGGTGGAGAGGATCTTGTCGCCGACCGGGTGGCCGAAACTGTCATTGACCTTCTTGAAATGGTCGATGTCGACGACGAGCAAGCCCGTATAGTTGCGCATTTGCTCGTTGTTGTAGACCGCCGCGAGAGTCTCGTCGAAGGCACGCCGGTTGCCGAGCCGCGTCAGCGAATCGGTGTTGGCGATGCGCTTGTACTCATCGAGATCCTGGCGGATCGCTTCCATCTCGAAGGATTTCTGAACGACGGTCTGAACGCGCTCCTTGCCCTGATTCATCGTATCCGCGGTCGCTTCGCTCAGAATGTCGATCGCGTGGCGGAGGAGGTCGGCGCTCGCCGCACTCTTGCAGGTGATGTTCAGATAGGCCTCGTCGAGGACCTTGTTGTAGCTCTCGAGCGCGTATTGTTCGTCGCGCAGGAGCGTGACCAGTTCGCCAAGCTTTGCCGCCAGCGTGCTATGGGCGCGCTCGATCCCGCGCGAATGGTGGATGTTGCTGAAATAGCGCGCACCGATCGCATCGAGCTCTTCCTGCGTGGCGCGGCTGCCGAGCGCTGCAAGATCCTTCGACAATTGCGGGTTCGAGCCGAGATAGGCCTCGTAGTAGAGCTCATAATTGCGCGGAATCGGCGCAACGCCCATCATGCGCATTGCGTGGGTAATTTGCGCAGCGATATCCGGCGTCGGCGTCCTGTTCGAAGTTGCCGTCTGCATCTGCCAACCTTTAAAATAAAATTCAAATAGTCAGCTATTTTCTAGGGGTAAAAGCTTTGTGAAATCTTAATGTTTGCTTGGGTGCGTCGATGCAGTTCGAATGATTTGCATGAGGAGGCCGCGGCGCCGGCGGGCGACCGCGGCCTTTGATCTGTCAAGCGGGGCTGATCATCGTCTCGGGGCGAACGATCGCGTCGAATTCCTCGTTCGTCACATAGCCGCCTCCGACAGCCTCTTCGCGCAGGGTCGTGCCGTTCTTGTGGGCCGTCTTGGCGATCTTGGCGGCATTGTCGTAGCCGATCTTCGGCGCCAGCGCCGTGACGAGCATCAGCGACCGGTCGAGCGCAGCCTTGATGTTGTCTTCGCGGGCCTGGATGCCGACGACGCAATTGTCGGTGAAGGAAACCGCCGCGTCGGCGAGAAGCTGGACCGACTGCAGGAAGTTGTAGGCCATCAGCGGGTTGAAGACGTTGAGCTCGAAGTGGCCCTGGCTGCCGGCGAAGGTGAGGGAGGCGTGGTTGCCGAACACCTGGGCGCAGACCTGCGTCAGCGCTTCGCACTGGGTCGGGTTGACCTTGCCGGGCATGATCGAGGAGCCCGGTTCGTTTTCCGGCAATGACAGTTCGCCGAGGCCGGAACGGGGGCCCGAGCCGAGGAAACGGATGTCGTTGGCGATCTTGAAGAGGGCGGCGGCCGTCGCGTTGATCGCGCCGTGGCTGAACACCATCGAATCATGCGCGGCGAGCGCCTCGAACTTGTTCGGCGCCGAGGTGAAGGCGATGCCGGTGATTGCGGCGATTTCCTCCGCCACCTTCTCGGCGAAGCCGATCGGGGCGTTGAGGCCGGTGCCGACGGCGGTGCCGCCCTGGGCGAGCTCGCAGAGTCCGGGGAGCGTCATCTCGATGCGCCTGATCGAAGAGGCGACCTGTGCCGCATAGCCGGAGAATTCCTGGCCGAGGGTCAGCGGCGTCGCATCCTGCGTATGGGTGCGGCCGATCTTGATGATGTGGTCGAAAGCCTTGACCTTTTCTTCTAGCGCCTTGTGCAGGTGCTTGAGCGCGGGCAGCAGATCATGGATCACCCGCTCGGCGCAGGCGATGTGCATCGCCGTCGGGTAGGTGTCGTTCGACGACTGGCTCATATTGACGTGGTCGTTCGGGTGCACGGGCTTCTTCGATCCCATGATGCCGCCGAGCAGCTCGATCGCACGGTTGGAAATGACCTCGTTAGCATTCATGTTCGACTGCGTGCCGGAGCCGGTCTGCCAGACGACGAGCGGGAAATGATCGTTGAGCTTGCCGTCGATCACCTCCTGGGCGGCCTTTACGATGGCGTCGCCGATATTCGGATCGAGGCGGTCAAGCGCCATGTTGGCGCGTGCTGCCGCCTGCTTGACGATGCCGAGCCCCCGGACGATCGCCAGCGGCTGCTTTTCCCAGCCGATCTTGAAGTTGCCGAGCGAGCGTTGGGCCTGGGCACCCCAGTAGCGGTCGTTCGCCACTTCGATGGGGCCGAACGTATCTGTTTCCGTGCGCGTCGATGTCATCGTGATACCTGCCTTCGTGATGCGCTTCATCAAGCCGAGGCGAATATGCCGGTGTCGGCCGGTATCCTCCCCGGAGCCGGGCATCTCTCTGCCCCGGCGATGCCGGCTTGTAAAGGGCCGCAGGGACCGGCGGCGAGCTACAATCGGTTGAAAATTGTTGCAATGCGGTCGTTTTCTCAGGCGCGTGGGAGGCGTTGCACAATACGTGCGCGTCGCCTGCATTCCTTGTGGCCTTTCCGTCACAGAAGGGCGTCTTCATTTTCGACGCTGCCGGTGCCGCCGGGAACACCCAAGCGCAATCGCTTGGTGCAAAATAGATGCAAATCAGAGGCTTGCCGGCCTTCGCGCGCGAGACGGGGCCAACAGTTCAGGGCAGCTGATCGAAATCGAAGGCGGTCGTTTCCTTTTCATTCACCATCCTTTTCTATAAGTCTTCAGGCACGAGGGCGTGGCGAGAATCTGGCAGCGGCCGAATTCGGCGGCAACGCGATACGGGGACGTTTATTCTTATGAAAATGATCAAGTCGGTAGCGATTGTGGCGCTTATGGGCGGCTGTGCGATTGCAACCATGGATGTGCGGCCAGCCTCAGCTCTCACGCTGATGGATTTTATCCGCGGCGGCAGGAAGCGCACGCCGGAGCAGGCCTACCCGGTTCAGCCCGGGTACGACATGATGGCGCCGCAGCGCCTTGAAGATAGAACCGCGGTAAAGCCGCCCCGTGTTTCCAGCCCGCGCTATTACACCTACAAGCCTGAGCAGATGCGCAGGATTGCGACTGATCGCCTGGTCGATCCGGTTGTGACCGGTTCGGTGCAGAGCTATGGCTTTCCGCCCATGCTGCGGATTCCGCTTGCCGATGCCCGCAAGTTTCTGCCGCAGGTCGAGGTGCGCGCCCCGGCCGAGGTGGCAAAGGCGGTCGAAGCCTTTTATGCGGGCCGTACCGATTTCGTCTGGATCGGAGGCGACGGCATCAACGGGCGGGCCCGTGCTGCCCTCGCTGTTCTTGGCGATGCCTCCAAGGTTGGACTCGACCCCAAGGACTACGCCGTCACGGTTCCGGCCGATGACTTCGACCGCGCCGATATGGTCGTGCGGGAAAAGGACCTGGTGCAATTCGAGATTGCCATGTCGGCGGCGGTGCTCACCTATGTCCAGGATACGGTTCGGGGCCGCATCGACCCGAACAAGATTTCCGGCTACCACGACTTCAAGCGTAAGAGCGTCGATCTCGTCGCCTTCCTCGACGAGGCCGCCACGAGCGCCGACGTTGCAGCCCTGATGGAAGAACGCAACCCGAAGAACCCGCAGTTCCTGGCGTTGAAACAGGAGCTCGAAAGGTTGCGAGCCGAAACGGATGCTGCTCCGCGCGTCGAGATCGCGCCGGGGACGCTGCTGAAGCCGGGCGACAACAATCCGGAGCTGGCCAATATCGTCGCCGGGATCAAGCTGAAAGCTTCCGAGGGGCTGAAGGCCGAGCATGCCGTCGTGCTCGCCGGCTATCAGGGTACGCCCGAATACACCCCCGAACTGGTTTCGCTGGTCCAAGCCTTTCAGAAGGAGCAGGGGCTGAAGGCGGACGGCGTCGTCGGCCAGGCCTCGATCCGGGTATTGACTGGTGGCGATACGACCGCCAGCAAGATCAACAAGCTCGAGATCGCGATGGAGCAGGCACGCTGGCTGCCGAACGATCTCGGTAATCGTTACGTCTTCATCAACCAGCCGGCTTTCATGGCTTACTATACCGACCACCGCGCGGAACAATTTTCGATGCGCGTCGTGGTCGGCTCGAAGGCGAACCAGACCTATTTCTTCCATGACGAGATCCAGACCGTCGAGGTCAATCCCTATTGGGGCGTGCCCCAGTCGATCATCGTCAACGAGATGCTGCCGAAGCTGCGCAGCGATCCGAGCTATCTCGACCGCATGGGCTATCAGGTCGAGGTCGGCGGCCGGGTCGTTCCGTCCTATGCGGTCGACTGGTACGGATCGACGAACTCGATTGCCGTGCGCCAACCGCCGAGCAGCGACAACGCGCTTGGCGAATTGAAGATCCTCTTCCCGAACTCCCATGCGATCTACATGCACGACACGCCGTCGAAGAGCTTCTTCAAGCGCGACCAGCGGGCGTTGAGCCACGGTTGCGTCCGCCTCGCCGAGCCGCGCCGCATGGCAGCGGCCGTCCTCGGAATCAGCATGGAAGACGTCGGCAAGGAAATCGCCGCGGGGCACAACCGGGCACTGCCGGTGCCGCAGAAGGTGCCGGTCTATGTTTCCTACTTCACTGCCTGGCCGAACAGGGACGGCAAGGTGGAGTATTTCAACGACGTCTATGAGCGCGACATGTACATGAACCGTGCCTTCGACGCGACCCGGAAGGCGCGGCAGCAAGGCGAGGGCTGACTAAGCGGTCGAGGGGTAGTCTTATTGACATGGAAGGCCCCGCTACTGGCGGGGCTTTTGCGTTTTGCGTCGCACGGAGAGCACGCGCGGGCCGAGAACCTCCCCGGAGAGCCAGCCACTATGACGCCGTCCGCCTCAAAGCCGGTCGGCACCTCGAGCGCAGAGGTGGTGCTTTACTTCTTCTTTTCCCGCCTGAGAACCGTCCTGACGAGCTCCGGCGTCAGTTCGTCGAAATGCTCGATGATCCGGTCGGGCGCGAGGCTCGCGATCGGCACATCGGAGTAACCAAACGGTACGGCGATCGATGGAACGGAGGCATTGCGGGCGACGAGAATGTCGTTGAGGCTGTCGCCGACCATGACCGTGTGTTCCGCGGCAGAGCCGGCATGGGCGACCGTCGAGAGGAGGTGCTCGGCATGCGGCTTGCGGACGGAGAACGTGTCGCCGCCGGAAATGGCGGCAAAGCGGTCAAGGAGGCCGAGACCTTCGAGCAGGCGCCTCGCCAGCATTTCCGGCTTGTTGGTGCAGACGGCCAGTCGCAGGCCGGCGTCCTGCAGGCGATCGAGCGCCGAGACCAGCCCGGGATAGGGCAGCGATCCGCCCGGCATCGAGCCATGATAGAAGTCCACGAACTCCTTCATCTGCCAGGTCAGTTCCTCCTCGCTCAGCGCTTTGCCGCGCAGCGCGAAGGTCCGCTCGATCATCGCACGGGCGCCGTGGCCGACAAGATGCGTTAGATCTGCGTAAGTAACCGGTTCGATACCTGCTTTGGTCACCGCGTGGTTGAGGCTGGCGACGAGGTCGGGGGCGGTGTCGACGAGAGTACCGTCGAGATCGAAGACGACAAGGGGCTGAGACAAGGGGAACCTCGCAAGGAAAACGTCCTGTTCGCCTAGGCGAAGTGCGCGCAGAATGCAACGGCAGCCGGGGCCGTGGGCGTTGCCGGAATCCGCCGCGTCGCTCGCATTTTGGCTTTTGTTTGCTGCGACCGCCGTGTAAGTGTCTCAGCGGAAATTGGGCGGGAGCCGGTGATTGGCCGCTCGCCGGCCGGATAGTGACAAGGGAGCGAGTGGCGCATGGACGCCCGCCAGATGAAGATCAAGGCCGCCCAGGCGGCGCTTGACTATGTCGAAAGTGGAATGCGGCTTGGCATCGGCACCGGGTCGACGGCCGAGGAATTCGTCCGGCTGCTGGCCGAGAAGGTGGCGTCCGGCTTTCAAATCCTAGGGGTGCCGACCTCCGAGCGGACGGCGCGGCTTTGCCTCGAACTCGGCGTTCCGCTGAAGTCGCTCGATGAGTTGCCTGAGCTTGACCTGACCATCGACGGTGCCGACGAGGTCGACGGGAACCTTCGGCTGATCAAAGGTGGAGGCGGAGCGCTGCTGCGTGAAAAGATCGTTGCGAGCGCCTCGGAACGGATGATCGTCATTGCCGACGAATCGAAAGTCGTCGAGGTGCTCGGTGCCTTCAAACTGCCGATCGAAGTGAACCCGTTCGGCCAGGTGACGACCCGGCTGGCGATCGACAAGGTTGCCGCACGGCTCGGTTTGACCGGCGAGATCGCCCGGCGGGCCTCCGGCGACGGACCCTTCATGACCGATGGCGGCCACCTCATACTGGATGCATCTTTTGGCCGTATTCCTGATGCAGAGGCGCTTGCGGCCGAATTGAACGCGATTCCGGGAGTCGTCGAACACGGGCTCTTTATCGGGATGGCGTCGCTGGCGATTATCGCCGGTCCGGAGGGGGCGCGCACGCTCACGGCAGGCTGAGGGCCCAGCCGGGTCCGATTTCGCGCCGCGGCCGTGGCGCAAACAGAATTCCGCACATGAATGCCTGGCGGCGGCAATTGGCCGGGCGATATGTGCCAACACAGGAGCATTGATAAAAATGAACAAAATCACGAGTTTCGCCCGGGCATTCGCAACCGCGGCCGTTCTCCTTTCGGTGTCGGTTCCCGCCGTCAAGGCGCAGGAAGTGACGGAGGACCAGATCAAGGCGGCCCGCGCGACCATCGCAGCGCTCGGCGTCACCAACAGCTTCGACAACATTCTGCCGAACCTTGCCGAACGGCTGAAGAACTCGCTGATCCAGGCGTCGCCGAACCATCAGGAACTGATTTCGGCAACCGTCGACGAGAAGGCGCTTGGTCTCGCCGCGCGCCGCTCGGACCTGGAACGCGAGGCGGCGACGATCTATGCCAAGACCTTCTCGGTCGAGGAACTCAATGCGATCACCGCATTCTACAGCTCGGCGGCCGGCAAGAAGCTCCTGAACGACGGCCCGATCGCCTCCCGCGAACTCTTGAAGGCGGCCGATATCTGGGCAGCCGGCGTTTCGCGCGACCTCGCCCAGGACGCAACCAAGTCGCTCGATGAAAAGATCGGCAGCGCTCCGGCAGCGGATGCCGGCACGCAGGCACCGGCGCAGCAGTAATCCTATGGAGCCTTTGGGCTCATCTGCGGAGCCCGGAGCGATCCGGGCTTTTCTTTTTTGGGGTCGCAACTCTATATCAGGCGCAAGCGATTAGGGTCCGTCGTTTAAACGCGGAGCTGAAGCTGCGACCGACCGCGTCAATTCCATCATGTTTCTTTTCAGGAGTTCTCCATGAGCGCTTTCGACTATGACCTTTTCGTGATCGGCGGCGGCTCGGGAGGCGTGAGAAGCGGAAGGCTGGCGGCGGCGCTCGGCAAGAAGGTGGCGATCGCCGAGGAGTTTCGCTACGGCGGCACCTGCGTGATCCGCGGCTGCGTGCCGAAGAAGCTTTATGTCTATGCCTCGCAATATTCGGAGCATTTCGAGGATGCAGCGGGCTTCGGCTGGAATGTCGGCGAAAGCCGCTTCGACTGGAAGAGGCTCGTGGCGGCCAAGGAACAGGAGATCACCCGGCTCGAGGGGCTTTATCAAAAGGGGCTCGCAAATGCCGGTGCGGAGATCTTGAACACGCGGGCCGAACTTGCCGGACCCAATGAGGTGCGGCTGCTCGCGAGCGGCAAGACGGTGACCGCGGAACGCATCCTGATCGCGGTCGGCGGCCATCCGAGCCCGCATGACGCGCTGCCGGGACATGAGCTCTGCATCACGTCAAACGAGGCCTTCGACCTTACTGAGCTTCCGAAATCGATCCTGATCGCCGGTGGCGGGTATATCGCCGTCGAGTTCGCCAATATCTTCCACGGCCTCGGCGTCGAAACGACGCTGATCTATCGCGGCAAGGAGATTCTCTCGCGCTTCGACCAGGACCTGAGGCGCGGCCTGCATGCGGCGATGGAGGAGAAAGGCATTCGTATCCTCTGCGAGGATATCATCCAGTCGGTCTCGGCCGGCGCCGATTGCCAGCGGGTCGCCAAGACCATGAAGCATGGCGAAATCGCCGTCGATCAGGTGATGCTCGCCCTCGGCCGCGTGCCGAACACCAAGGGGCTCGGCCTCGAGAATGCCGGCGTCAAGGTCAATGAGCGCGGCGCCATCATTGTCGACGCCTTTTCGCGCACGAGCGCGCCCGGGGTCTACGCCCTCGGCGACGTCACGGACCGCGTGCAGCTGACGCCGGTGGCGATCCACGAGGCGATGTGCTTCATCGAGACGGAGTACAAGAACAATCCCACCTCGCCGGATCACGACCTGATCGCGACGGCCGTCTTCTCGCAGCCGGAAATCGGCACGGTAGGCTTGAGCGAGGAGGAGGCGGCGCGGAAATATGACGAGCTCGAAATCTACCGTGCGGAATTCCGGCCGATGAAGGCGACGCTGTCGGGACGCAAGGACAAGATGATCATGAAGCTCATCGTCAATGCCGCGGATCGCAGGGTCCTGGGCGCCCATATCCTCGGGCACGACGCCGGTGAAATGGCGCAACTGCTCGGTATTTCGCTGAAGGCTGGATGCACCAAGGACGATTTCGACCGTACCATGGCGGTGCACCCGACGGCGGCCGAGGAACTGGTGACGATGTATTCGCCAAGCTATCGGGTGTGGGAAGGCGAAAGGGTCGCTTGAGCCGCGGTTCCGCCGGGCGCGAAAGCCAAGCGCGGTAGCCGATGTTTTCTGGTAGAGTGGCTTTCCAAGCCTCCTGTTAACGTTTATAAGCCCGCATCCGCGGCGTGACCGGCCCGTGCGGATGTGGCGGCTCGGGCCGGCCAGCTTGCCGGTTCGAACGAACTCTCCGAATGCCGGGCGGCCTGGTGGCCGCAGGGGGCGCGACGCGGTCCGGCCGCGTCAGACAACAGGTGATGGAAATGGCACAGACTTGGACTCCGAACAGCTGGCGGCAGAAACCCATTCAGCAGGTGCCGGATTATCCGGACCTTGCAGCGCTTGACGCGGTCGAAGGGCGTCTCGCGAAGTTTCCGCCACTCGTCTTTGCCGGCGAGGCTCGGCGTCTGAAGAGTGCACTCGCAAACGTGGCCGAGGGCCGCGGCTTCCTGCTGCAGGGCGGCGACTGCGCCGAGAGCTTTGCCGAGCATGGCGCCGACACGATCCGCGACTTCTTCCGCGCTTTCCTGCAGATGGCGGTTGTGCTGACCTTCGGCGCCCAGCAGCCGGTCGTCAAGGTCGGCCGCATCGCCGGTCAGTTCGCCAAGCCGCGCTCCTCGGGCGTCGAAAAGCAGGGTGATGTCACGCTGCCGAGCTACCGCGGCGATATCATCAACGGCATCGAATTCACGGACCAGGCGCGCATCCCCAATCCGGAGCGGCAGATCATGGCCTATCGCCAGTCGGCCGCAACGCTCAACCTGTTGCGCGCCTTCGCCATGGGCGGCTACGCCAATCTCGAGAACGTGCATCAGTGGATGCTCGGCTTCGTCAAGGACAGCCCGCAGGCCGAGCGCTACCGCAAGCTCGCCGACCGGATTTCCGAGACCATGGATTTCATGAAGGCGATTGGCATCACCTCGGAAAACCATCCGAGCCTGCGCGAGACCGACTTCTTCACTAGCCACGAGGCGCTGCTGCTCGGCTACGAGCAGGCGCTGACGCGCGTCGATTCGACCTCCGGCGACTGGTACGCCACCTCCGGCCACATGATCTGGATCGGCGACCGCACCCGCCAGCCGGACCATGCGCATGTCGAATATTGCCGCGGCATCAAGAACCCGCTCGGCCTCAAATGCGGTCCGTCGCTGACCGCGGATGGTCTCCTGGAGCTGATCGACCTGTTGAACCCGGCCAACGAGGCCGGCCGCCTGACGCTGATCTGCCGCTTCGGCCATGACAAGGTCGCCGAGCACCTGCCGCGTCTGATCCGCGCCGTCGAGCGTGAAGGCAAGAAGGTCGTCTGGTCCTGCGATCCGATGCATGGGAACACGATCACGCTCAACAATTACAAGACCCGGCCCTTCGAGCGGATCCTCTCGGAAGTCGAGAGCTTCTTCCAGATCCACCGCGCCGAGGGCAGCCATCCGGGCGGCATCCACATCGAGATGACCGGGAACGACGTGACCGAATGCACCGGCGGCGCACGCGCCCTTTCCGGTGACGATCTCGCGGACCGCTACCATACCCATTGCGATCCGCGTCTCAACGCCGATCAGGCGCTGGAGCTTGCCTTCCTTCTTGCCGAACGCATGAAGGGCGGCCGTGACGAAAAGAAGATGGTGGTCAACGGCTGAGTGATCGCAGACGCGCCGAAGGTTCAATTCTACTGAACAATCGCCGCATCTTCTGAATTTGACAGCGCCGGGCCAGCTTGTGAAGCTGGCCCGGCTTTTTTGTTGCAGTGGAGAGGGGAATGACGGAAATCCATGAAGGCGGATGCCTCTGCGGCGCCGTGCGGTTCAAGACGAAGGGGAAACTGAGGGAGCTGATTTTCTGCCATTGTTCGCAATGCCGGAAGCAGACGGGGCTCTACTACGCCGCTACGAATGTCCTCGACAGCCACATGGAGGTCCAAGGCGCGGACCAGATCACCTGGTACCGCTCCAGCACGAGCGCGAAGCGCGGCTTTTGCCATCACTGCGGCTCGGCGCTGTTCTGGAAGGCGGACGGGCTCGACTATACCTCTATTCTCGCAGGGACGTTCGACGGGCCGACCGGTCTCGAGCCCGGCTATCATATTTTTTGCGCCGACAAGGGTGATTTCTACGACATCCACGACGACCTGCCGCGCTTTGCGGAAGCGTCACAGTAACGCGCTCGCCCTCAGGGATATGCGACCACGGACTGATCGAAGGCATCCGCCAGCGCTTCGAACTTGACTGCTTCCCAGGAGGCGTATTCCTCGATGAGCCGGCTGCTCAACCAGAACCGGCCGCGTGCGCCATCGTCTCCCTTGCCGATGAAATCGGCCGCTTCTGCGCGCGCGAACAGCCGGCGAATATGGGTGTTCGAGATCAGATAACGTTCGGCAAGTCTCGCAAGGCTGACGTCTACCCAGACCTTGCCGTGGACGGCGAGAGTGGGCGGGCGCGCCATCAGGTCGTCGAGGATCACCCCGCCGGATTCCGACCATACAAAGATCGCCACGCTTTCCGGGGGCTGCGTCCATCTCGGGTCCGAGAGCAGCCGCCTGGCGACACGGGGCTGCGCGCGCTCGAAGATGCCGGGATCCGTCTCGAGGCGTCTGACGCGCGATCCGCCGTCCAATAAATCGAGTGTGCTCATCTGCGTCTTGAACCAGAGCCGCATGGCGTTTTCGCTGATTTCCGTCGGCTCGAGGGGACGCGTTCTTTTCGTGCGACCGCCATTTGCCGGGCGGAGCAGTTTGTAGGCTACGAGTTCGGCGAGGAAGGCCGTCGCCGTGTTCCGGCTGGCAGCGCCCGTTTCGCGCATGACTTTCAGCAATCGCGCTGCGGTGATGCCGGAATCGGCGTCGTTCGGGTCGCGCTCCAGGTGTAAGGCATAGGCGGCTTGCGTCAGCATCCATCTCTGGTGGGCTGCCACGAGGCGCGCGATGCGCGGAAACAGGTCGTTCATGGAAATCAGGGTACGCGCGCCCGCTTGCAAGACCTCAAGAAATTGAGGGTTTTGCACGAGAGCGTCCACCGTTAAGGTGGGCGGAGTCTTCCGTCCGGCTTCTTCCGTCCCAGCAAGCCGCTGCATCTGTTGCGTATGCTCCAGATCTCTCCACGCACCGAATGCTCGCTTACCCCGTGCCCCGGCGCAATCAACATAAAATCTCACCTTGGCCTAAACGCGCAAGTACGCCGTTTGGGTTCACGTAAATTTTAGGGGAATTTGCGGCGCCGATGCCACCGGCGGGTGAAGAGCCGTGGCTGCTATAGTTTGGTATGACTAACGGCTTGGCCGGTAAGCTCAGGATTCGTGCGGACATAGCAGCGTCTCCGCAGAATTTTGAAGTTGATTTCTGGCATCCGTACAGCTGTACGACGCGCGAAAATCGTTAAAGCATCGTATCTGTTGTCATTTTAGCGGAGTCTGACTTGCGCAAAAGTTGATTCTGTCTTGTTTCGGATCGGCCTGCATCCAATCGGAACCCGGCGAGAATTGGGGCGCGGATAGTCAAATACGCAATTGGCCCGGCGGGGACACCGGGCCAATGAGTGCGTTCGCAGACGATCCGCTTATAAGCCGGCGCTGAAAAGTTCGGCGTGCGACTTGAAGAAGCGCTCGGTGCTATAGCGCTTGCCGAACATCATGTCGTGCTGGAGGAAGCGGTAGTCGCGCAGCGTCACCGGAATCTTCGGCTGGCGCAGCCAGTTCTCCAAGCCCTTGCCGTTCTTGCGGATCAGCAAATAGCGATCGAGAACGCGGAAGTGGTCGTGAACCTTACCGAGGAAGCCCGTGTAGTAGGGGTGCTCATAGCCCGCCTGCTTCAGGATCTGGTAGGAAAGAAAAGCCGGGCTGATGCTGCCGATATCCTTTTGCGCACCGGTCTTGTTCGACCAGACGACAAGCGGCGTTTCGTGCTGCGCCTTCATCTGGTCCTTCGAGCCCTTGCGTTCCGCCGTCACGTCTTTCATGTAGCCGGTGCTGGTGTAGACGGTGTTGAGCGGCGGCAGGTGGTCGCCGAAGAGAACGATGATCGTCTCGCGATCCCGCTGCTTCGCCCACTCCATGAGCATTTTCAGGCTGTCGTCGGCCTCCTTGATCCCTTGAGCGTAGGTGGCAAGCACCTGCCGGTCGCTTTCCGGGAGGTCGCCCTCGACCTTGATGGTGTTCTTCGCGTAGCGGTTCGGCTCGTAGGGCCCATGGCCCTGCAGCGTCACGGCAAAGAAGAAGAAGGGTTCGTCCATCGCGTCGGCCTGGCGGATGATCTCCTTTGTCAGCGATTCATCCGAAGCGAAAATTCCGCGCTTCTGCATCGCCGGCAGGTTCTCTTCGGAGCGGAAGGTATCGAAGCCGAAGGCCTTGTAGACGGCGGTGCGGTTCCAGAACCAGCCCTGGAACGGGTGGATGGCGCGCGACACATAGCCTTCGCCGCGGAAGAAGGTTGCGAGCGACGGGATCGGATTGCGGATATATTGCTGGTATGGAATGCTGCCATAGGGCAAGAAGGCATTCGAAAAGCCGGTCAGCGCTTCGAACTCGACATTGGCCGTCATGCCGCCGAATTCGGGCGAGAAGACGTTGCCGCCCTGGAGTTCGCGGATCGTCGGCATCGGATCGGGCGTCAGCTTGACCTTGGGCAGACGCGTCGGATCCCAGAAGGATTCGCTCATCAGCACGATGACGTCCGGCTTGCCCCGATGCGTCGTTCCGGCGGGCAGCGGCTTTACGGGAATTCGACCGATCGCATCGGCCATGTAGCCGGGCGGAGCGCTCACATTGGCCATCGGCAGGTTGATCGCGAAGGCGAGCACGAAGCCGTTGTGGCGGTAGTTCTCGGTCTGGTCCCACATGATCGGAATGACGCGCAACCGGTCACGGACCCACGAGAACTGGTTGTAGTCCATGATGTTCCAGAAGGCGACGAGCAGCGGCAGGGCGAAGACGACCCGTGCGAGACGCTCCCGGCTGGTCAGCTTCGGAAAATTCCGCCAGGCGTAGCGCAGCAGCAGGGCGATGGCGATGACGGTTGCCAGAATTCCGAGAACGACGCCGACTGCGGTCCATGGCCGATCCTTCACCAGCACCGGCATCAGCTCCATGATCTGACGGCCGAACAGAAAATCGGTGGGATAGAGCGGGTCGGACAGGAAGACTTGCTTCTGCTGGCAGATAAATGCCGGGATGATGGCGAGCGGCGCCACCACGAGCGCGCCCTTGTGCTCACGGCCAAACAGCGCGTCGAGGGCCAGCATGACGAGGAAGAAGACTGCGACCGTCGTCCAGGCCGGCCGCATCGGATCGATGAAATAGGCGATCGTTTCGGAGCCTGACTGGCGCACGATGAACTCGACCGCAAAGACGATCGTCGCGGCAAGCGAAAGCGAAAACAGCGCGCTGCGGGTGCCCGCCAGGGTCTTTGCGTGTCTGACGGAAAAGCCCGGCCTTTCGACATAGACCTGAGGACCTCTCGCGGCGGAATCGATACTGGCCACAACTTCTCCAATTTCACAAAACTTTCGTTCAACTGTCATACGACCGTCATCTTGAACGGGGGATGAATGGCGAAGCGGCTTTGATGATCCTCAGGTTCCCGCTGTGGCGACGGGTCCCTGTCGCGTCACTAACGGCCGGGAACAACAGGATTTTTCAGATTTTTTCTACGCATTGCGATTGGGAGGGGGTTTTTTGCCACCTGATGCGTTAAGTACAAGCCTTAAGCTGGATGCATTCGCCGAGGAAACACCGACAGGCCTGCCATGACCCCACAGAAAGCCGCACCTTCGACGCTACGGATCGCCGTAGCCCAGCTCAATCCGACCGTCGGCGATATCGCCGGCAACCTGGCCAAGGCGCGCGAAGCGCGGGCCGACGCCGCGCGCCAGGGCGCCGACCTGGTGCTGTTCACCGAGCTTTTCATTTCCGGCTATCCGCCTGAAGACCTGGTGCTGAAACCGGCCTTCCTGAAGGCGTGCCTGCGCGCCGTCGAGAACCTCGCCGCAGAGACGGCGGATGGAGGGCCGGGAGTGATCATCGGCTTCCCCCGTCAAGCCTCCGCGCAGCGGCACAATTCGGTGGCCGTCCTGGACGGGGGCAAGATCATCGCCGTCCGTGACAAGGTGGATCTGCCGAATTACGGCGAGTTCGACGAAAAGCGGGTGTTCGATCAAGGCGAGATGCCCGGTCCGGTGAATTTCCGCGGCATTCGCATCGGGGTTCCGATCTGCGAAGACATTTGGGGAGAGCTCGGCGTCTGCGAGACGCTCGAGGAAAGCGGCGCCGAAATCCTGCTTTCTCCGAACGGATCGCCCTACTACCGCGGTAAAGTTGATGTCCGTCACCAGATCGTGCTGAAGCAGGTGATAGAGACCGGCTTGCCGATGATCTATGCCAATCAGCTCGGCGGGCAGGACGAACTGGTCTTCGACGGCGCGAGCTTCGGCTTCAATGCCGATCGCTCGCTCGCCTTCCAGATGAGCCAGTTCGAGGAGGCGCTCGCGATCTCCGAATGGACGAGGGGTGACGACGGCTGGGTCTCACACAACGGACTCCGGTCTCGCCTGCCGGAATGCGAGGAGGCAGACTATCGCGCCTGCATGTTGGGGCTGCGCGACTACGTCAACAAGAACGGCTTCAAGAACGTCGTCCTCGGCCTGTCGGGCGGCATCGACTCGGCGATCTGCGCGGCGCTCGCCGTGGACGCGCTCGGCGAGGAGCGGGTTCGCACGATCATGCTGCCCTATCGCTATACGTCGCGGGAATCGCTGAAGGACGCCGAGGCCTGTGCCAAGGCGCTCGGCTGCCATTATGACGTCGTTGCGATCGAGGAGCCCGTCGAAGGCTTTCTCAATGCTCTCGCCGACACGTTCGAGGGGACCGAATCCGGGATCACCGAGGAGAACCTGCAGAGCCGCACGCGCGGCACGATCCTGATGGCGATCTCCAACAAGTTCGGCTCGATGGTGGTGACCACCGGCAACAAATCGGAAATGTCGGTCGGCTACGCGACGCTCTACGGCGACATGAACGGCGGCTTTAACCCGATCAAGGACCTTTACAAGATGCAGGTCTATGCACTGTCGCGCTGGCGCAATGGCGCTGTGCCGCCCGGAGCACTCGGCCCCTCCGGCGAGGTCATCCCGCTGAACATCATCGACAAGGCGCCCTCGGCCGAACTGCGGCCCAACCAGACCGACCAGGACTCGCTGCCGCCCTATCCGGTCCTCGACGACATTCTCGAGTGCCTGGTGGAGAAGGAACTGAGTACCGAGGAAATCGTCGCCCGCGGGCATGACGAGGCCACGGTGCATCGGATCGAACACCTGCTCTACATCGCCGAATACAAGCGGCGGCAGTCGGCTCCCGGGGTCAAGATCACCAAGAAGAATTTCGGCCGGGACCGGCGCTATCCGATCACCAACCGTTTCCGCGACCGAGGGTAGATCATGCGCAGTTCGGTGGAGATTTTCGATATTGCCACCGGCGAGACGCAAGTCGTCTGGCAGACGGAGCGGCTGGTCGAGGCGCCGAACTGGTCGCCGGACGGCAAATCCCTGATCATCAACGGCGACGGCAGGCTCTATCGGCTTGCCTTTGACGGTTCCGAGCCCGTGGAAATCGACACGGGCGTTGCCGGGCAATGCAACAACGATCACGGCATTTCGCCGGACGGGAAAACGCTGGCGATCAGCGACAAGACCGAATTCGGCAAGTCGGCGATCTATCTGCTGCCGGCCGAGGGCGGCACGCCGCTTCTGGTGACGCGCAACCTGCCGTCCTATTGGCACGGCTGGTCCCCGGATGGGAAAACCTTGACCTATTGCGGGATCCGCGACCAGATCTTCGACATCTACACGATTTCGGTCGATGGCGGAGAGGAGCGGCGCCTGACGCATGGCGAGGGCCGCAACGACGGCCCGGACTGGTCGCCGGACGGTGCGTGGATCTATTTCAATTCGAGCCGCACCGGCCGCATGCAGATCTGGCGGGTGAGGCCGGACGGCAGCGATGTCCAGCGCATCACCGACAGCCCTTATGGTGACTGGTTCCCGCACCCGTCGCCGGACGGCAGGCATCTGCTGGTGCTGTCCTATGACGGCGAGGTCTTCGACCATCCGCGCGATCTCGATGTGCGGCTTCGGCTGATGGATCCGGAAGGCAGCAATGCGCGTGTCCTCTTCGAACTCTTCGGCGGGCAGGGGACGATGAACGTTCCGAACTGGTCGCCCAACGGCGATGCCTTCGCCTTCGTGCGTTATCGGCCGGCTTGAGCAGGGCGCGGCGCCCCCGCCTTGCGTTTCGCCGGCGGCTGTGCCCATATGCGGCCGTCAGGTGCCCGCTTGCTGCGGGAGAATCGGGAAGCCGGTAGAATTCCGGCACGTGCCCAACGCTGTAACGGTGACGTCTGCGCCAAAAGAGTTCTGAGCATTTTCAGAGCTTTGCCACTGGTTCCTGATGCGATCTGGGAAGGTGGCGCAGCCGAGTGACCCGAAGTCAGAAGACCGGCCTGGCGAGATAGACCGGCCCCGCGCGGACGGCGGGAGGTTGCGCATTGTTGGGGATCGAACGATGCTGCCTGACCCGAACGGCTGCCTTGCGGCGGCCGGTGCCTTTTCGCCGGACGAGCGCGCCGCCGTCTATCGTGCCATCGAGACGCGCCGCGACGTGCGCGACGAGTTCCTGCCCGAACCGCTGCCCGAACCGCTGATCGCCCGCCTGCTCGAAGCGGCGCATCGTGCCCCGTCCGTCGGCTTCATGCAGCCGTGGAACTTCGTGCTCGTACGGCGAATCGAGACGCGGGAGAGGGTCTGGCAGGCATTCCAGCGCGCCAATGAGGAGGCAGCCGGAATGTTTTCGGGCGAGGCGCAGGCGAAATACCGGTCACTCAAGCTCGAGGGCATACGCAAGGCGCCGCTCGGCATTTGCGTGACCTGCGACCGGACCCGCGGCGGCGCCGTCGTGCTCGGCCGCACGCACAATTCGCAAATGGACGTGTATTCGACGGTTTGCGCGGTGCAGAATCTTTGGCTCGCGGCGCGGTCCGAAGGCGTCGGCGTCGGTTGGGTCAGCATTTTCCACGAGAACGAGGTCAAAGATATCCTCGGAATTCCGGAGCACATCGAAATCGTCGCCTGGCTGTGCCTTGGCTATGTCGATCGCCTCTACCAGCAGCCGGAATTGGCGGTGAAGGGCTGGCGGCAACGCTTGCCGCTCGAGGACCTCGTTTTCGACGAAGGATGGGGCGTCCGCGACAGCCTCGTAACGACCGCCCAAAGGGAAGGTGTCACTCGTTCTGCAGCGGCTGGTAACGCGATCCCCGAGGGTTCTTGAGATCGATCGCGCTCTCTTCCTGTGGCAGGAAGGCAGGACCGACAACGCGGACCTTGCTGCTCTTCGGATCATAGGGGCGCTCTTCCACGGGCTTTGCCCCCGCTGGTCCGAAGGCTGGTGCAGACGGCCCCTCGATCGTCACGACGGAAGGGCTGACCACCGAAAGCTTGGTTCCCGAGGGGGTGCTTTTGTTCTGATCCGTCGTGATCTTCGGAATCTGGCAGCCGCAGATGCCGGGAGAACCGACGTCGCGCACACGATAGGCGAAGGCGTTGGGGAGTTCCCTGTACGGCCTTCCCGTGGACGCCGAAACCATCTGCTCGCTCTCCTCGGTGGCGAGGACGTGATAATAGAGTTCCGTATCGGCGCCGGGGCATCGTGCCCGGCAAAGCTCGGCGTCGCGTCCGAAGTCGGCCGGCGTGGCGTTCGACGAAATCGGGAAAAATGCTCCGTCGCAGGTCCGCACGCACATGGTCCTGAAGCCGCCTGCCGCGCCGTTCTCCATGAATGTGAAATCGTCGGTCGGACCATCGAACAGCAACGGATAGTCCTCGCCGTCCGGCGGGAAGCTTTCGAGGATGTTGCGATGAGCGCGCGCCTCTTCGGTGCCGTATTCATCCGGAACCGTCTCGTCCCAGTTCGGAGCGGCGTCCCCCGAGCAGTCGTTCAATTCCATGGCGGCGAGGATCCGCCGGCGCATGTCCTCATTGCCCTTCGAAATCAGGTGCCGGCGTTGGGCCTTGAGCGTGTGGAGATTGTCCTCCATGCGCGCAATCGCATCGTCAAGCTCGGCACAGGCAGCCGCATTTTCGCTTTCGATGTAGACGACGGACTCGTCGCTGCATTCCATGCGCCGCCTTTCGTTCCTGGCGCGGCGAAGTTCGATGTTCTGTCGCGAAACCGCGCCGGTGAAATCGCGCAGATTGGCGTTTGTCGTGAACGCCGCCGGCAGCTCTGCGAGGCGGGCGCTGAGGCGCGCGCAGACGTCGGTGGCCGATGCCTGCCCAGGCATAGCCAAGGCGAGGGGCAGCAGAGCGGCCGCAAGGCGCATCATCCTCAAGGACGCAGTGGATCGGGACACTGACACTCGTCTTTCCTGCATTTCGCTCCGCTGATCGCGGGACAGGGGCGCCTGTAGTCACATCATACGACGTTAGGGTGAGGGCGCAACGACAAGACGGCGTTTGTGTTAATACGTGTTCCGAGACAGGAAGGGCCGGGCCGCCTGAACGGCCCGGCCATGATCAGGCCGCCCTTGCAGTTTCGAGCGACATGGGCCGTTCGAGCACCGTGCCTTCGATGAGGGCAACGGCCTTCATCTGTCGAAGCAGGCTTCTCGACACTTCCCAGGCGACCGCGACCGCGTAGACATTGCCGATCCTGTGCGGCTCGGCAATCCGTTCTCCGGGGCACCCCATGCGGCGGAACATCCGCTCAAGGAAGACGTCTGTGACGGTGACGATGTGGCTGATGCCGGAGGCAAGGCCAAGTTCGCCGACGCCGCACATCAGTTCGGCGGCGGCGACCGTCACCTGGTTCGAAGACCGGTCCTGGGAAATATCCGGGTCGATGCAGAAGCGGCTCGATTCCCAGACCGAAGCGCTCCGGATTTCCGGGTTGCCGCCGAGCAGCACCGGGAATGTATCATCCAGCATGTTCGGCCCCAGCGTCGGCAGGAGCCTGAGCGAGCCACGCAGCTTCCCGGTTTCCGGCGAATAGGACATCACATAGAGCGGATTGGCCTTGTCGTAGTGGTCGATTTCCCAATCGCCCTCGGTCCTGACGTCCCATTTCAAGAAGTCGTGGAAGACGCGCTTGCGCAGCCGGAACATCTCGTCGATGGCCTGCGGATGTTTTCCGCGAGCGTTTCCGTTCACTATCCTGATCATCTTTCGCTCCATCGTGTTTGCGCGATGGAGCGATGCTGTCAGGCTCGGGCGACACATGTAACTGTCGGTAGTGACAGTTTAATCCAACGATTTTTCCCACAAAATTTGTGGGGCATCCGGCGCCCGGAGCGAGCTCCGATGGTAAATTCCCCCGTCAGATGGTGGGGATCAACGCATGGCGGACTGCCTGCGCAACCGCTTGCGTGTTCGACACGACATTGAGCTTGCGGCGTGCATTGCTCATGAAGAAGCGGACCGTGCGTTCGGAAATGCCGAGGATCGTCGCGATTTCCCAATAGCTCTTGCCGGCTGCCGACCAGGTCAGGACCTCGGTTTCGCGGCTGGTCAAGCGCGGATCGCGCTCGTCGATCGTATCTGCCATCGTCCGCTCGAGCATCGAGGCATGAAAGAGATTGGCTGCCAGCTGGAAGTCACGCAGATGGCAGCGGCGATATTCGGACCATTCCGTCGGCGACATGTTGGCGCTGATCGCCAGCAGCGCCATGCGGCCGGCCGGCGAAGGCAGCGGCAGGGCGACCCCTTCCGTGGACAGGCCGAGGTCCTCTGCAGCCTCGAAGAGCGGCTCGCATTCGGGAAAGCGGCGGCGTGCGGGTGCCCATTCCACAGGCCTTACGCCTCCGAGAGCAAGCCGAAGGATAGGGTCGATCCGGTGAAGACCGCGCGACAGATAGAGCTCCTCGGCATAGGCGCCGAAGGTGTGATGCAGGCGGCAGACCTTGAGACCCTCGGCCGTCGGTTCCGCTTCCAGATAGAGAAGATGCGCAATATCGAAGGTACGACGCATCAAGGCGAAGAATTGCTGCGGTTCCGCACACCCGCCATATTCCACGATATCCAGCAGATCGAGGACAGCCTGTTGATTAGTCATGCCGTAACACCGATTCATGCCCCTAGAATAAACATGGTTTAGCCTGCCGGTTTTTGTCTAGTGCTATATTTCGTAATCGGTGCAAGTCTTTTCACTAGATCAATGCATGGTTGTATTTCCGCGGCAAGCTGCCGCGGAAATACCTAAAGCGCGATAGACCGGAGAGCCATTCCTCAGGCGGGATGGCTTGCCTCGACCACTGCAAGAGCCGCCATGTTGACGACGCCGCGGGAGGTGACGGAGGGGGAAAGGATGTGGGCCGGCAGCGCCGAGCCGAGCAGGATCGGCCCGACATGAAGGCTGTCCGTCATCGTCTTGACGACGCCGAGCGTGATGTTGGCGGCGTCGAGATTGGGGAAGACGAGCAGATTGGCTTCGCCCTTCAGCGTGCTGTTCGGCATCACCCGCTCGCGCAGCGTTTCGGAGATGGCTGCGTCCCCGTGCATCTCGCCGTCGACCTCGAGATCGGGCGCCAGCTCGCGGACGAGCTTGAGCGCGGCGCGCATCTTGGCGGCGCTCTCGGATTCGCGCGATCCGAAATTCGAATGGGAAACAAGGGCAGCGCGCGGCGTGATGCCAAAGCGGCGTATTTCGCCGGCGGCCATCACGGTCGTCTGGGCGATTTCCTCGGCGCTGGGGCTGAAGCTCACATAGGTGTCGGTGAAGAAGGTCGCACCGCGCTGGGAAATCAACAGGCTTAGCGCCGAGAAGTCGAGTACGCCCGGCTTCTTGCCGATGATCTGTGAAACGTCGCGCAGGTGTCGGCTGTAGCGCCCTTCGACCCCGCAGATCAATGCGTCCGCTTCACCGCGCTTGACCGCCAGCGCACCGATCACCGTCGTATTCGTGCGGACGATCGTGCGGGCGGCTTCCGGGATGACGCCGAGACGGCCGACAAGGGTGAAGTATTCTTCGACGTAGTCGCGATAGCGCGGATCTCCTTCCGGATTGACGACCTCGAAGTCGACATCGGGACGGATTCTGAGGCCATAGCGGCGGAGGCGGGTGTCGATGATCTGCGGACGGCCGATCAGGATCGGCTTGGCCGTGCCTTCTTCCAAGAGCACCTGGGCGGCGCGCAACACCCGTTCGTCTTCTCCTTCGGCGAAGATGACGCGGTTCTTGGGGGCGTTCTTGGCGGCTGCGAAGACCGGCTTCATGATGAAGCCGGAGCGGAAGACGAAGCGGTTGAGCTTGTCGAGATAGGCGTCGAAATCCTGGATCGGCCGGGTAGCGACGCCGCTCTCGGCTGCAGCCTTGGCCACCGCCGGAGCGATGCGCAGGATCAACCGCTGGTCGAAGGGCGAGGGGATGAGATAGTCGGGTCCGAAGACCGGCGTTTCCCCTGAATAGGCACGGGCCGCAACATCCGACGGCTCCTCGCGCGCCAGGCCGGCGATTGCCCGCACCGCCGCCATCTTCATCTCTTCATTGATGGTGCGCGCGCCGCAATCGAGCGCGCCGCGGAAGATATGCGGGAAGCAAAGGACGTTGTTGACCTGGTTCGGGAAGTCGGAGCGTCCGGTGCAGATCATCGCGTCCGGCCGCGCGGCGCGCGCCACTTCCGGCATGATTTCCGGTGTCGGGTTGGCGAGCGCCATGATCAGCGGCTTCTCGGCCATCTGGGCGAGCAGTTCGGGCTTGAGGACGCCTGCTGCAGAAAGTCCCAGGAAAACGTCGGCGCCGCCGATGCTGTCGGCAAGCACGCGATTGGCGCTGTCCTGCGCGTAGATGGCCTTCCATTCGTCCATCAGAACCTCGCGGCCCTTATAGACGAGACCCTCCAGGTCATGGACCCAGATGTTTTCGGGCTTGGCGCCAAGGGTGACGAGAAGGTTCAGGCAGGCAAGGGCGGCAGCGCCGGCGCCCGAGGCGACGATCTTCGCCTTGGCGATGTCCTTGCCGGCGAGTTCCAGGCCGTTCAGGACGGCGGCGGCGACAATGATCGCCGTTCCGTGCTGGTCATCATGGAAGACGGGAATGTCCATCTTCTCCCGCAAGCGGCGCTCGACCTCGAAACATTCCGGAGCCTTGATGTCTTCGAGATTGATGCCGCCGAAGGTCGGCTCGAGCGCGGAAACCACGTCGACCATGCGTTCGACGGTCGGCGCGTCGATCTCGATATCGAAGACATCGATGCCGGCGAATTTCTTGAAGAGGACGGCCTTGCCTTCCATCACCGGTTTTGAGGCCAGGGGACCGATATTGCCGAGGCCGAGCACGGCGGTGCCGTTGGAGACCACGGCGACGAGGTTAGAGCGGGCGGTGAAATCGGCGGCGCTCGCCGGGTCATCCCTGATGGCAAGGCAGGGGGCTGCGACGCCGGGCGAATAGGCGAGCGCCAGATCGCGCTGATTGCCGAGCGGTTTGGTGGGCTGGATCTCTAGCTTGCCCGGACGGGGGTAGCGGTGGAAGAAGAGTGCCTGCTGGTCGATGTCTCCGCTCGCCGGAGCCGATTGAGGTTTCGCTATTTCGCCCGTGGTCATGCCGTCACATCCCCGTTTCTGGATCGGGGCCTTTTGGCACGAATTCCCGCCCGCGTACAGTTTCACGGCAGCGCTTTTCATCAGCCCGATCCGGCCCGCCGAATTCCGGTGTCATCTTCCTGAAACACGAGTCTGGTTTTGACGAGGCGAGACAAAGCTCGAGAAGGCGAGGATCTCATGGTTGCGATATCGGGATCTCAACAGAATCCGGTGCGGAAATTGCGGACGCTGTTCATCTCCGACGTCCATCTGGGCTCGAAGGCGGCGAAGACGGACTACCTGATCGATTTCCTGCGCCACCATGAGGCCGAGACTATCATTCTCGTCGGCGACATCGTCGACGGCTGGCGGTTGAAGCGGAGCTGGTACTGGCCGCAGTCCTGCAACGACGTCGTTCAGAAGCTCCTGCGCAAGGCGCGCAAGGGTTCGCGCATTATTTACATTCCCGGCAACCACGATGAGTTCATGAGGGATTTTCCGGGCGTCCACTTCGGCGGTATCGAGGTCGCGGCGCGCCACATGCACCAGGGCGCGGACGGGCGCAACTACCTCGTGCTGCATGGCGACGAATTCGACGTCGTCGTGCGCAACGCGCGTGTGCTCGCCTATCTCGGCGACTGGGCCTACGACACGGCAATCGCTATTAATATCGGCCTTGCCGCCATTCGCCGCCGCCTCGGCATGCCGTATTGGTCGTTTTCGTCCTGGGCGAAGCTGCAGGTCAAGCACGCGGTGAATTTCATCGGCGAGTTTCAGAGGGTCGTTGCGGAGGAAGCCCGCCGGCATAACGCCCAGGGCGTGATCTGCGGGCATATCCATCACGCGGTGATCGAGGACATCGACGAGATCCGCTACATCAACACCGGTGACTGGGTCGAAAGCTGCACGGCGATCGCCGAGCATTTCGACGGCACGATGGAACTGCTCACCTGGCATAGCCTGCGCGGCGGAGTGGCGGTGGAAACCTCGGCCGATGGCTTGCCCGTGACTTTGGCCGCGCCGCGGGCAGCCTGAGGTCCTCGGTACCAGGCCTGAGCCCCACCAAAGTGGCTAAAACTAGCGGCTGGCGAGCTGGCGGATATTCGTGCTAGGGGTTGCGCACAGCCATCAGGTCCTCCCATGATTCCCGCATCCGCGCCCCCCGTCCTGGGGCCTCCGCCGCGTTATTTCGCGCTCCGCATCGCGTTGCTCTTCTGCGCGCCGCTGATCGTCAACGGCTTCGCCATGCCGTATTTCCCGGTCTGGCTCAACGGCTTGTCGATGAGCGATTTCGAGATCGGCGTGGTCCTCGCCGTGCCGATGTTCATCCGGGTCATCACGGCGCCATTGGCGGGTGTGCTGGCGGACAGGCTCGGTGAGCGCACGATCGTGCTGATCTGGTCGGCCTGCCTCTCGCTTGCACTCGCCTTCGTCCTCTTCTTCGCCAAGGACTTCTGGCCGGTGCTGGTGATCTATGCGCTGCAGTCGGCCGCCTATTCGCCTTACCTCCCGATCGTCGAGGCGATCGCGCTTTCGGGCGTGCGCCGCTGGGGTTTTGACTATGCGCAGATGCGCGTCTGGGGATCGATCGCCTTTATTGGTGCGACGATGCTCGGCGGCTGGATGACCGGCCTCATCGGCGGTGCAATGGTGCTGCCGGCGATGGCCGCCGGTTTCGGCCTGACCGTTGCGATGGCCTGCGCAGCTCCGCGCATCGGCCGCCCACGCAGGCCTTCGCCGATCACGGCAATCACCGAAGCGCCGCCGCAATCGCTGCGGCAGCCCGATTTGCAGCTGCTTTTGATCGGCGTCACGCTGGTCAACAGCAGCCATGCGATGCTGTTCGCGTTTTCTGCCATTTATTGGCAGCAGATCGGCTATAGCGGCACGCAGATCGGGGCGCTGTGGAGTGCCGGGGTGGCGGCGGAAGTGCTGATGTTCTTCTTTGCCAAGGCCATTACCAGGCGCTTCAGCGTCTGGACGATGATCTTCTCCGGCTGCCTGCTGGCGGTCGCGCGCTGGCTGATCTTTCCGATGGACCTCGGTTTTACCGGTTACTTCGTCCTCCAGTGCCTGCACGCCTTTACCTATGCGATCATGCACACCGGCATGCAGCACAAGCTGGTCGAGCGCGTCGCCGAGGAGCAGGAGGCCTCCGCCCAGGGCCTCTATTTTTTCTACACCGGCATCTTCACGGCGATCTTCACCTTCCTGTCGGGCTACTTTTACGCCTGGTTCGGTGTCGCCGGCTTCTATTCGATGTCGGTCGTGGCGCTATGCGGATGCTGCTTCGCCTATGCCGGCTGGTATCTTCAGCCCCACAGGCTCGGCTCGGGCGGGAAGACGAGCGAGGCCTCGTAGCGAAGCCCCGGGCTGCGGTCCTGTGCAAGCAGCAGCGGGCCGTCGAGGTCGACGAAGTCGGCTCCCTGCGCGACGAGGACGGCCGGAGCCATGGCGAGCGAACTGCCGACCATGCAGCCGACCATGACCTTCAGGCCGAGCGCCCGGGCCTCTTCGCGCATGCGCAGCGCCTCGGTAAGTCCACCGGTCTTGTCGAGCTTGATGTTCACCGCGTCGTAGCGTCCGACGAGCGCCTTCAGGTCTGCGGTCGCATGCACGCTTTCATCGGCACAGACGGGGACGGAGCGAGCTACGGAGCCCAGCGCCTCGTCACGTCCCGCCGGCAGGGGTTGCTCGATGAGGGCGATGCCGGCCTCGGCGCAGACAGCAAAATGCAAGGCGAGGTTTTCCGGCGTCCAGCCCTCGTTGGCGTCGAGGATGATGCTGCTTTTCGGTGCGCCTTTCCGCACCGCGCGGATTCGCCAGGTGTCGTCAGCGGTTCCGACCTTGACCTTCAGCAGCGCGCGATGGGCATATCTTGCGGCCTGCGCCATCATCTCTTCGGGCTCGGCGAGCGAGATCGTGTAGGCGGTCGTCAGGGCGACCGGAGCGGCGAGCCCGGCGAGCGCAGCGGCCGATCTGTTCGCCCGCTTGGCCTCGAGATCCCAGAACGCGCAATCGACGGCATTGCGGGCGGCACCGGGTTTCATCGATTGCTGCAAGTCGAGCCGCGTGATGCCAGATTCGATCGGCGCTCGAACGGTTTCGATTTGGCTCAGGACCGATTCGATCGATTCGCCATAGCGGCCGTAGGGGACGCATTCGCCCCGCCCGGTGACGGCGCCGTCGCTGAGCGTGCAGGTCACGACGCTCGCCGTCGTCTTCGAGCTTCGGGAGATGGTGAAGGTGCCGGCGATCGGAAAATGGTCGACGGTAGCTGAAAGCGAGATCGGCATCGTTATTCTCTCATGGGGTGGGGATTCGCCGTGTCCGCCATGTCCCGGGCGCTCTGTCGGGCCGGCGCGCTGTGTCTTTTCGGCCGCACAAGGCCTGCCGTACGGCTTTGAAACGACGGGTGATTTTGTCCTGGGATCGAATCTGGTTTAAGAGATTACTGAATAGCAAGTGAAAGACCAAGATCACGTGACGCGAAAGCCATCCCAGAAGGCTGCCGATGTCGTCCTCACCGAGGCCGACGGGGAGACGGGCCGACGCTATGTGTTCAGCGGCGACTGGCGGCATCAGACGGCGGAAGCCATGGCCGACAAGCTGAAGCGGCTCGGAAAGCCGGCCGGCGGCCGGAACGAGTTCGATTTTTCCGGGATCACCGGCATGGACACGGCCGGCGCCTGGATAATCCGGCGCTTCATGAACGGGCTCGGCAGCGAGGACGGGGGCGAGGTTCGCTTCGCCGGCGGCGGGGAGCGCTATGTCGAATTGGTGCGCGCTCTGCCCAAGGAATTGCGGCAGCCGGAGCGTTCGAAACGAAGGGACCCGCTTTTCCAGCGGTTGTTTGCACCGATCGGTGAGGTGACCGTATCGATTTGGACCGACACGGTCGCCGCCATGTATATCCTGGGATCCGCGGTGCGCGGGGCACAGATGAAGCTCGGGCGTCACGCCGGCGTATCGCCTGCCGCGATCGTCCACCAGATCGACCGCATGGGCGTGATGGCGACACCCATCATCACCCTGATGTCGTTCCTGATCGGCGCCATCATCGCCCAGCAGGGCGCCTTTCAGCTCCGATCTTTCGGGGCGGAAATCTTCGTCGTCGACCTCGTCGGCATTCTGCAGCTGCGCGAAATCGGCGTGCTGCTGACGGCGATCATGATCGCCGGCCGCTCGGGCAGCGCGATCACGGCCGAAATCGGCTCGATGAAAATGCGCGAGGAGGTCGACGCGCTGAAGGTCATGGGGTTGAGCCCGGTCGGCGTGCTCGTCTTTCCGCGCCTCGTGGCGCTGACGATCGTGCTGCCGCTCTTGACCATCATCGCGAATTTCGCCGCTCTGGCCGGGGCGGCGCTGGTTGCCTGGAGCTATTCGGGCATCACCATACCGACGTTCCTCGCGAGACTGCAGGAGGCCGTCGACTTCTCGTCGGTGGCGGCCGGCATGATCAAGGCGCCGTTCATGGCGCTGATCATCGGCGTCGTTGCCGCTGTCGAGGGGCTGAAGGTCGGCGGCAGCGCGGAATCGCTCGGGCGGCGTGTGACGTCGTCGGTCGTCAAGTCGATCTTCGTCGTCATCCTCATCGACGGCCTGTTCGCCATGTTCTACGCGGCGATCGATTTCTGAGGCGGGCGGAAAATGGTTCAGGCGGTCATGGAGAAGCAGTTGGAGCAGGCGGCGGAGCGCGAAAGCATCCTCTCCGTTCGCGACCTGACCGTGGGCTTCGGCGACAATATCGTCCTCGACAAGCTCAATCTCGACGTGCTGCGCGGGGAGATCCTCGGCTTCGTCGGAGCTTCCGGCACCGGCAAGTCGGTCCTGATGCGCACGGTCCTGAGGCTGCTGCCGAAGCGCTCAGGCATGATCAAGATCCTTGGCGCGGAATACGACAAGGTGAGTGAGGAGGAACGCATCGCGCTCGACATGCGGCTCGGCGTTCTCTTCCAGCATGGGGCGCTCTTTTCCGCACTCACCGTGCGGGAGAACATCCAGGTGCCGATGCGGGAATATCTCGATCTGCCGCAGGGGCTGATGGATGAACTGGCGCGCCTGAAGATCGAACTGGTCGGCCTGGCGCCGGAAGCGGCGGAAAAATATCCTTCGGAGCTTTCCGGCGGTATGATCAAGCGCGCCGCCCTCGCGCGGGCGCTGGCCCTCGATCCGGATCTCGTCTTTCTCGACGAGCCGACGTCGGGCCTCGATCCGATCGGCGCGGCGGAGTTCGACGAGTTGATCGCCAAGCTGCGGGACACGCTTGGATTGACCGTGTATATGGTGACTCACGATCTGGACAGCCTGTTCTCGGTTTGCGACCGGATCGCCGTCCTCGGCCAGAAGCGCGTCCTGGTCGAGGGAACCATCGAGGACATGCTTGCCTGCGACGAGCCGTGGGTGAAATCCTATTTCCGCGGCAAGCGGGCGAGGGCGATCGTGCTCGAGCACGACTGAGCGGTAAAAGTGATAAAATAGGCGACGCGAGGTGTGTCGCAGCAGGGTGAAGTGGCGGCGGGGCCGCAGAGGTAGTCTGAGCCGATGGAAACTAAAGCGAATTATGCCATTGTCGGCTTTTTCACGGTGTTCGTGATCGCCGCTGCCTTCGGCTTCGTCTACTGGATGTCGCAATACGGCCGAAGCGGCGAAATGGTCGAACTCGTCGTCAACATTCCGGGTTCTGCCAACGGTCTCTCGGTCGGCTCGCCGGTGCGTTTCAACGGGATCAATGTCGGCAGCGTGCGCAGTCTTGCGATCGACGCCAACGATCCGCGCTACTCGATCGCTATTACCGAGGTTTCGGCTGATGCGCCGGTGTTGAAGTCGACAAGGGCGACGCTGGAAATCCAGGGCCTGACTGGGGCGGCCTATATCGAGCTCAGCGGCGGCCGAAAGGGCGACGAAAACATCCTGAAGACGGCACTCGAGAACGGGACGCAGGCGCGTATTCTTGCCGACCAGTCGAGCGTCACCAGCCTGCTCGCGACCGCCGACCAGATCCTCGATCGGGCGAACAGCGCCATCGGCGACATTCAGGGCTTCGTCACGGAAGTTCGTGGCCCGTTGACCTCGACAATCGGCAATGCGCAGCGGTTCTCCAAGGCGCTGGCGGACAATTCCGACGCGATCGATCAGTTCCTGAAGAGCGTGGAGGAGTTATCGGGGTCGGTCAGTGCGGCCTCGAAGAAGCTCGATACCACGCTTGCGAGCGCCGACAGGCTGATCAAGTCGGTCGATCCGAAGAAGATCGACACGATCGTCAGCAATGTCGAAGAGGTGAGCAACGACCTCAAGGCCGCTTCCGGCGGCGTTTCGGAGGCGATCGCCGGTTTCAAGCGGACCGTCGACACCTATGACCAGTTCGGCAAGAACGCGCAGCAGACCTTGAAGCGTGTCGACGCGTTGGTGGCTGCGGTCGACAGCCAGAAGGTGGGGCTCGTCGTCAACGACATCTCCGCGGCGAGCGCCGATGCCCGCAAGGTTGCCGCTCAGGTATCCGAGTTTGCCAACAAGATTTCCGCCCGTCAGGAAGACATCGACCAGACGATCACCGATTTTACGGAGATGTCGAACAAGCTGAATGCGGCATCAAACCGTGTCGACGGCATTCTCGCGAAGGTCGACGGCTTCCTGGGAGACGCGAATGCGCCGTCGCTTTCGGCCGAGGCGCGCGCGACGCTTGAATCGTTCCGCCGCATGGCCGACAACCTCAACGCCCAGATCGGTCCGATCACCGACAACCTGAAGCGCTTCTCGAATTCCGGCTTGCGGGACGTGGAGACGCTCGTCACGGAAACGCGGCGGACGGTGCAGAGCCTGCAGAGTACAATTTCCAATTTCGATCGAAATCCACAGCGCCTGCTATTCGGCGGCGAGACTGTTAAGCAATATGATGGCCGCACGCGGCGGTGATTCGCTGATCATCGGTCGCGGGCAGGTTGCGTGGGGGCGGGGAGCCGGACGGCGCCGCGTTGTTTGGGGATGATGTGCGTATGGGTTTTCCGGGTCTGGTAGCGTGGTGTGGTGCGGGAGCGGCCCGGTTTGCTGCGGTTCTTTCATTGGCGACGATCATGGCCGGCTGCGGTACGCGCCAGGCGGTCAACGATACGTTCAGCCTGGCATCGGTGCCTGTCGTCGAACGCCCGGCCGGAACGAACCGTCAGATCCTCGTGCCGGAACCGACGGCCCTGAAGACACTCGGCAGCGACCAGATCGTCGTCCGGCTGTCGAGATCGGAACTGCAATATCTCGCCGGGGCCCAATGGGGTGACAGCCTGCCGCGCCTGGTGCAGGATCGGCTTGTCCAGACTTTCGACGATACCGGCAGGGTTCGTGGCGTCGGCAAGCCGGGCCAGGGCCTTGCCATCGACTATCAGCTGGTCACCGAACTCCGCGCCTTCGAGATTTCCACCGACGGCCCGGATACGGCGGTCGTCGAGATCTTCGCCAAGATTTTGGACGATCGCACCGGCACCGTGCGCAGGCAGCAGGAATTCCGTGCCGTCGCACCGGTGCAGGGTGCCCGCAATCCGGCCTTTGTCGCAGCCCTCGACGCGGCCTTCGCCAAGGTGGCAGCCGATATCGTCGGCTGGACGCTTCGGTCTATCTAAGCTCGGCGCTAAACCGGACGTTCGCCCCTCATCTGCCTGCCGGCAGATGAGGGGCATTGTCGCAGAGGTTGAGTTTACCCGCTGCTGCTTTTCGAGAGCGCTATACGGTTGAGCACTTCGCCGACCCCTGCGACCGACATTGCCGCTTCCTCTGCGCGGAGGATTTCGTCCTTTGTGGCAACGGTGCCGCCGAGCAGGACGGTGGTGCCACTGCAGGTCACCGTGACGTCGGCCGCGTCAAGGCCCGGCGCGACGGCAAGGCAGTGGGCAACCCTTCGCTCCAGCTCCGCCGGGTGGTCGGGGGTTATTCTTTCGGGCTCCTGGCCGAAGAATGTGCGCTTCTTGAATATCATGCGGCGATCACTCCGTCGTTGCGGAGAAAACGCCGGAGGCTGTGATTTGTTCGCGTCTTCGTTGAGCAATCAGGGCCAGCGAACGACCGGGGGCAGGGACGAGAGGATCGACTCGACGTTCCCACCCGTCTTGAGGCCGAAGATGGTGCCGCGGTCGTAGAGCAGGTTGAACTCCACGTAGCGGCCGCGACGCACGAGCTGCTCGTCGCGATCGGCCTCCGTCCAAGGCGTGTTGAAATTCGCCCTGACGATCTTCGGAAAGACGATGGCGAAGGCCTTGCCGACATCGCGGGTGAAGGCGAAATCGGCCTGCCAGCCGCCAAGATCCTCGGGCGAGTGCAGCCAATCGTAGAAGATGCCTCCGGTGCCGCGCGGCTCGTTTCTGTGCTTGAGGAAGAAGTATTCGTCGCACCATTCTTTGAATTTCGCATGATCGGCGACCGGATGCCGGTTGCAGGTGATCTCCATCGCCCGGTGAAAGACGACGGTGTCCGGATCGGTCATGAGGCGCCGGCGGTCGAGGACGGGGGTCAGGTCCGCGCCGCCGCCGAACCAGTTGCTGGTGGTCACGACCATGCGCGTATTCATGTGCACGGCGGGCACGTTCGGATTGACCGGATGGGCGATCAGCGAAATGCCGGAGGCCCAGAAACGTGGATCTTCGCTGGCGCCGGGCATCTGGCTGCGGAATTCGGGGGAAAATTCGCCGAAAACGGTCGATGTGTGGACGCCGACCTTCTCGAAGACGCGGCCCTCCATCATCGACATGCGGCCGCCGCCGCCGGCGCCTTCCTCGCGCAGCCAGTCCTTGCCGACGAAACGGCCGGGCGGACGATCCGACAAGGGTCCTGTCAGATCATCCTCGATCGCCTCGAATGCCGCGCAGATCGAGTCGCGCAGGCTTTCGAACCAGGCCTTCGCCTCGGCTTTCTTGTCTTCGATGTCTGCAGGCAGACCCTGCGGCAATTGCGGTCTTTCCATGGGAATTCCGGTTCCAATAGGCGGGCTTTCGCAGAGAGGGAGCCCCGATTCTGTCGCCGTTCACAGTCCATATTTTGGGCCGGATGGCAACGGCGCCGCGAGCCCGCGTGACAGTCTATCGCATCGACGCGCCTCCGGCGATTTTGCTCGGGGCGATGGGTCGGAGCCGACGGGCTGGCCAAGCGGCGGTGCCGTTCCTATCTTTATCGTCAGAGGTACAGCCATGGCGAAGATACCCCCAGGACCGCCGCTCGATGGCTTGCGGCGCCAGATCGCCCGGCATCGCCGGGAGCACCCCGCGCGAGCAGACAGGCTGTTCGTGCGCGAGACCTTCCGCCTCGAACGCAGTGCCGCCCGCGCCAAGGCGCGCGAATGGTTCGAGACCTGGCCGAAGGCCGCCTACTGGACGGAAGTCGAGAGCTGGCGCCAACTCGAGGGCGACGAGATCGAGTTCACGATGCGCCGGCTGCCGAGCGCCGATTGAACGACCGCATTTTCGAAGCGCGCACTCAATTCATCTCGCCAAGGCGGCGGGAGCGCGCTAAGCGTTGCTCCACTCTTCCCGACACCCTCCCGATTGCTCATACCGGCCATCACCCCATGCCCATCGTCCGCTCGGTAATCGTCCTGTCCGTCACGCAGATCGTCGCCTGGGGCGCGATGTTCATGTTCGTATCGGTCACGGCGGCGGGAATGGCCGGCGACCTCGGTCTCGAGCCGTCGATGATCTATCTCGGTCCCACCATGATGCTGGTGGCAATGGCCCTGTGCTCACCGCCGCTGGGCGCGCTTTATGAGCGCTTCGGAGCGCGGCCGGTGCTCGCGTCCGGTTCGGCGCTAGCTGCGCCCGGCTTGTGGGTGCTCGCGAGCGCGCATGGGCCGGTCACCTATTTGGCCGCCTGGGCTCTTCTCGGTATCGCCGGTGCCGCGACGCTGACGACGTCCGCCCATGTCTTTCTGAGTGAAATTGCCGGCGAGGGCGCGCGCCGAGCGATCGGGGCGCAGATGCTCGCCACGGCTCTCGCCCCGAGTGTTTCCTGGCCTGTCACTGTGTTCGTCGAGGCAGCGCTCGGCTGGCGTGGTGCGCTCATCGTCTACGGCGCGGTGATGCTGCTCGTCTGCGCGCCGCTGCATTGCTTCGGTCTCCCGCAGACCAAAAGGGCAGGCCGGGCGTCCCGTGCCGCCTCAGATGGCAAGCGGGAGCAGCCCGACACGCGTCACTATTGGGCGCTTGTCGCCCTTATCGTTGCGGCAGTTGCGCTCAACGGCTTCGTTACCTGGGGTTTCCAGCTCGTTGTCATCGATATTCTCCGGAGCTACAGCGTGCCCGACTATCTGGCGGTGGGTTTCGGATCCGTGATCGGTTTCGTCCAGCTCTCGGCGCGGCTTTTCGATTTTCTCGGCGGCAACCGCTGGGACGGGCTGGCGACCGGCTTCGTCGCGGCGGCGATCATGCCGCTGGCATTGCTGACCTTGATTTTCGGCGCGGGGAGCGAGTGGTCGATCGTCCTTTTCCTCGTGCTCTACGGCCTTTCGAGCGGCGCCATGTCGGTCAGCCGGGCGACGATGCCGCTCGTGTTCTTCTCGCCGGCGCAATATGCGCTGGTCACGGCGCGCCTCGGATTGCCGCTCAACCTCGCCTTCGCCGCCGCCCCTCCGTTCTTCTCCTTCGTCCTCGGAGCAGCCGGGAACGGCTGGGCGCTTTCGATTGCACTGCTCTGCTCGGTCGGCACTTTGACGAGCATGATCATGCTCGACCGGATGCGGCCGGCTGCGGCTCACGCCCCGGCGGTTTCCGCGTCGCCCGAGCCGTCGGACGGATCCATCAGGCGCGGCCCAGCACCCTCGGAGCCAAGCACGTCATGAGGGTTGCGCAACGGGCAATCGCGCATCGACAGGCAGCCGCAGCCGATGCAGCCGGTCAACTGGTCGCGCAGCGAGGTCAACTTGGCGATCCGATCGTCGAGTTGCTGCCGCCAGCTGTTCGATAGCCGGGCCCAATCTTCGACGGTCAGCGGCCGGTCGTCTGGAAGCACCGACAGGGCGGATTGAATCTCCGCAAGCGGAATCCCAGTGCGCTGGGCGACCTTGATGACGGCGACGCGTCGCAACACCGAGCGCGGATAGCGCCGCTGGTTGCCGCGGCTGCGGTTGCTGCGGATCAGCCCCTTCGTCTCATAGAAATGCAGCGTCGAGACGGCGATGCCGCTCCGTTCGGCGACCTCGCCGACGGTCAGCTCCCGCCTGAAATCGCTGCCCTCTTCTTTTTGCATCGGTGCTATTGACCTCAACTAAGCTTGAGGTTCTATAGCATGAGCTCCCTGTAAACGACAACTAGGAGCTGATTCCGCATGACAGAGAAAATGACCCTTGCGCTGATCTATGGCAGCGCACGGCAGGGCCGGTTCTGCGATACCGTCGCCAGCTGGCTTATCCGCGAGCTTTCGACGTCCGACGTCTTCAGCCTGACGATCATCGATCCATTGCGGTTGAAGAACTCTCGCAGCGAGAAATCGGCCGATCCGGCCGAGTGGATGGAACGAAAGGTTGCCGAGGCGGACGCCTTCATCGTCATCACGCCGGAATATAATCACGGCTATCCCGCGGCGCTGAAGGAAATGATCGACGCCGTTTATGAGCCCTGGCATGCCAAGCCGGTGGCCTTTGTCTCCTATGGCGGCGCCTCCGGCGGTATCCGCGCCGTCGAGCAATTGCGCCAGGTCTTCGGAGAACTGCATGCGGTGACGCTCCGCGACGGGGTGGCGCTTCCGAAGGCGTGGTCGAAATTCGATGCAGCCGGCAATCTCTACAAGCCGGAAGAGCTTCGGGCGCCACTGTTCCTGATGATGGACCGGCTCACGTGGTGGGCGCGCACATTGAAATATGCGCGCAAGGCCACGCCCTATAGCGAGATTGCCGCGTGAGGGGCGGGGTATCTCCCGACGAGATAGGACGCCTCAAGGCACTCATTGACGTCTCAGAACGCGCCGGTCTGCCGCATCGCCTCGCCGACTACCATCGCGGTGGCGATGGCGATGTTGAGCGAACGCTGGCCCGGCGCCATCGGAATGAGGATGCGGGCGTCGGCACGGTCATGCACATGATCGGGCACGCCGGCGCTTTCCCGGCCGAAGAGCAGAATGTCGTCGGGCTGGAAGTCGAAACGCGTATAGGGCTCGGCGGCCTTTGTGGAAGCGAGCACCAGCCGCCGGCCGCTTTCCGCCCGCCATGTTTCAAAGCGCTCCCAGTTGACATGGCGGGTGAGCGTGACCGCCGCGATATAGTCCATGCCGGCGCGCTTGAGATTGCGGTCGGAGAGATCGAAGCCCGCCGGCTCGATGATGTCGACGGCCAGTCCGAGGCAGGCAGCGAGACGCAGGATTGTGCCGGTGTTGCCCGGAATATCCGGCTGATAGAGGGCGATGCGGAGTTCGTTCATGGGCTTTCGTCGACGGCGTATGATCAAAGGGGCAGGCGCGAGACGTCGTATGGCATCGATTTGGTCCTTGATCCACAGCCCGGTCGCCTGCGGTGGCGTACATTCGGCGCGGATGAATTTCACCTCTCTAATTTGTGCCAAAATGGCAACAGGCCGAGCGTCGACGGAGAGACAGGCAAGAAAGTGACTGCGACAATCTGGCGCGGCAGCGCGATTGAGGGTAAAGGTCAAGTCTCTTCAACGCGAACCGACGGAGGCATGCATGACGGTATTGATGTTGACACGCCTCCATCCTGTAGCCTGGCCTTCGCAGGCCTAGCCGGTTCCGCGCCTTTTCCTTCTATCGATCGAATGACGCGCTCCGGTCCCGGAGTGGAGCTCGGCTCGAGGCGTCATCTCTGGACCGTGATTTCTCAAAAATAAAGAATGCGGGGCGACCCGCCTTCCTTCAAACTATCTGAAGGAGCTTGGATAATGTTCGGCTGGTTTGAATCCCGCCTCAATCCTTACCCGACGGAAGAGCCCAGGCTTCCGCCGAAGGGTCTCTTTGCCTTCTGCTGGCACTACACCAAGCCGGCGGCGCCGTGGCTGCTGATCATGGCGGTCTGCACCATGCTGATCGCGATCGGCGAGGTGGCGCTGTTTCAATTCCTCGGCAATGTGGTGGATTGGCTGTCCAATGCCGAGCGCGAAACCTTTCTCGCCACCGAGGGAGGCAAGCTCGCCTGGATGGGAGCCCTGATCCTCATCGGCCTCCCGGGCCTTGTGGCGCTCGATTCATTCATCATGCACCAGGTGCTGCTCGGCAATTATCCGATGATCGCCCGCTGGCAGATGCACCGCTACCTGCTTCGGCAGAGCATGACCTTCTTCGCCAACGAGTTCGCCGGGCGCGTGGCAACGAAGGTGATGCAGACGTCGCTTGCGGTTCGCGAGACGGTGATGAAGATCCTCGACGTCTTCGTCTATGTCGTGAGCTACTTCACGACGATGCTGGTCGTCGTCGCCGCAGCCGACTTACGCCTCGTCGCGCCGCTCGCCATCTGGCTCGCCGTCTATGTCGTGATCGTCAGCACCTTCGTGCCGCGCCTGCAGAAGATTTCCAAGGAGCAGGCGGATGCCCGGTCCATGATGACGGGTCGGATCGTCGACAGCTACACGAATATCAGCACGGTAAAACTCTTCTCGCATGCGGGGCGGGAGGAGACCTATGCGCGCGCCGGCATGGAGGAGTTCCTCGACACCGTCTACCGCCAGATGCGCAAGGTGACGCTGTTCCACATCTGCGTCTACGCGAACAACTGCGTGGCGCTCTTCGCCGTCGGTGCGCTGGGCATCTATCTGTGGCTGACCAGCGCGATCTCGGTCGGCGCGATCGCCGTCGCGATTGGGCTCGCGATGCGCATCAACGGCATGTCGCAATGGATCATGTGGGAAGTCTCGGCATTGTTCGAGAATATCGGCACTGTCTATGACGGCATGGGCATGATGACCAAGGCACACGACATCGTCGATGAGCCGAATGCGGCGCCGTTGAAGGCTGAGAAGGGCGCGATCCGTTTCGAGGACGTGCGCTTCCACTACGGCAAGGCAAAGGGCGTCATCGATCGGCTGTCGCTCGAGATTCGCCCCGGCGAGAAGATCGGCCTCGTCGGCCGCTCGGGCGCCGGCAAGACGACGCTGATGAACCTGCTGCTGCGCTTCTACGACCTGGAGGACGGCGTGATCCGGATCGACGGCAAGAATATTTCCGCCGTCACCCAGGACAGCCTGCGTTCTCAGATCGGCGTCGTCACGCAGGATACGTCGCTGCTGCACCGCTCCATTCGCGACAACATCGCCTATGGACACCCGGAGGCGACGGATGCGCAGGTCATCGCCGCCGCCAAGAAGGCGAATGCCTGGGAGTTCATCCAGATGCTCGAGGACAACCTCGGCAGGCGAGGGCTGGACGCGCAGGTCGGCGAACGGGGAGTGAAGCTCTCGGGAGGCCAACGGCAGAGGATTGCCATTGCCCGGGTCTTCCTCAAGGATGCGCCGATCCTCATTCTCGATGAGGCGACATCGGCGCTCGATTCCGAGGTGGAGGCGGCGATCCAGGAGAACCTCTTCGCCCTGATGGCCGGCAAGACGGTGATCGCCATCGCCCACCGCCTGTCGACACTGACGGAAATGGACCGTCTGGTGGTTCTCGAAGCGGGACGGATCGTGGAGACCGGCTCGCATGCCGAGCTTGTCGCCAAAGGCGGCCTCTACGCCGACCTCTGGTCGCGTCAGTCCGGCGGCTTCATCGCCGACGACGCCGAAAAGGAGGAGGCGGCGGAGTAATCTGCCGCCACGTTGCGCTTTTCGCTCGGATCAAAGCTTACGCATTTGTAATCGATGGGCCGGCGGAAACCGATTGCCGTCCGTCCTCAGCCCCCTATTATCTGAACAATGCTGCGCGCCATCGTCACTATCTTCGAGAATTGGATCAAGCCCTTCGCGCCGCGCGACCGGCTGCAGCCGCCAAGGTCGCTCTGGGGCTTCGCATGGTTCTATGCAAGCCAGGCAAAGGGTCCGTTCCTTGCCATGGCAGCGCTCGGTGGGCTGGTTGCCATGCTCGAGGCGGGGCTCTTCTATTTCGTCGGCCGGCTTGTGGACGTGCTCGATACCATCCGGCCACAGGACGGATGGAGCGGACTGATCGCCTCCAACGGTCCGGAACTGCTCTTCATGCTGTTGACGGTGCTGGTGTTCCGCTTCCTGGCCGTAGCGCTCGCGGCTCTGGTCGAGGAGCAGGCGATCATCACCGGCTTCCTCAACCTTGTCCGCTGGCAGTCCTATGTCCACGTCGCCCGGCAATCGCTCACCTTCTTTCAGAACGATTTTTCCGGCCGCATCGTCACCAAGGTCTGGTCGGGCGCGCAGGCGACGAGCGACCTGATCGTCTCGCTGCTGCAGGTCATCTGGTTCATCGTCATCTACACGGCGTCGACCATGGCACTGGTCGCCCAGCTCGATTGGCGGCTGGCGGCGATGGTGGCCTTCTGGATCGCCATCTTCCTTTCGCTCGCCCGCTATTTCGTTCCGCGCGTCCGCAAGCACGCCCGCGACACCGCGGAAATGGCGTCGATGCTCAACGGCCGCATGGTCGATGCCTATTCGAATATCCAGACGCTGAAGCTCTTCGGCAGCGACGAGGAGAATGACCGCTATATCCGCGCCGGCTTTGACCGCTTTCAGGGTGCGGTAATCCCCTTTACCCGCCTGCTGACGGGTGTGCGGGCCTCCCAGGCGCTGCTTTCCGGGCTGATGATCGCGGCGATCGCCGTCTACTCGGTTCATCTATGGCTTGCGGGAATGGTGAGTTCGGGGGCGGTTGCCTTCACGCTGGCGCTCGTGCTGCGCCTCAACATGCTGCTCGGGCGGATGATGTCGCAGTTCAACGCCATCATGCGCAATATCGGCACGATCCAGAATTCGGCCGAGCTCGTCTCGCAGCCGATCGGCCTCGTCGACAGGCCCGGGGCGCTCGATCTCGAAGTCAAACGGCCGGAGATCCGGTTCGAGCGGGTGTCGTTTCACTACGGCAAGGGCGGCGGGGTGATCGATGAGTTCTCCCTGTCCGTCCGCCCCGGCGAGAAAGTCGGCATCGTCGGCCGCTCGGGCGCCGGCAAGTCGACCCTCGTCAACCTGCTGCTGCGCTTCTACGACCTCGAGGGAGGTCGGATCCTGATCGACGGGCAGGATATCGCCACGGTCCGCCAGGAATCGCTGCGCGCCCAGATCGGCATGGTCAGCCAGGACACCTCGCTTCTGCATCGGTCGATCCGCGACAATATTCTTTTCGGAAGGCCGGGCGCGACGGACGAGCAGCTGATCGAAGCGGCGCGCAAGGCGGAAGCCTATGACTTCATCGTCAATCTGCAGGACCAGCGCGGCCGCAAGGGATTCGATGCCCATGTCGGCGAGCGTGGCGTCAAGCTTTCCGGCGGCCAGCGGCAGCGGATTGCGATCGCCCGCGTGATGCTCAAGGACGCGCCGATCCTTGTTCTCGACGAAGCGACCTCGGCGCTCGATTCGGAAGTGGAGGCAGCCATCCAGTCCAATCTGGAGCGTCTGATGCAGGGCAAGACGGTGCTCGCCATCGCTCACAGATTGTCGACGATCGCAGCGCTTGACCGTCTGGTGGTGGTGGACCGCGGACGTATCGTCGAGGACGGCAGCCACGCCGAGCTGATCGCCCGCGGCGGCCTCTATGCGGAACTTTGGGCGCGCCAATCCGGCGGCTTCATCGCCCAGGAGGAAGCGGCCGAATAGGGGGCTCCGACGTGCCCTTCGACCGTGCCAAGCCCTTGTGCTCATTGGCTGCCTCTTTCCCCCGCGACAATCTGCCCACCTCCTCCTGTGAAGGCTGGACATAATTCGCGATCGAGCATAGAACGCGCCGGATTGGTGGGGATTCTGCGTGCAGGATTCTCCGGATTCTGGCATCCGTACCGAGACTTGCCGTGGCAAGCCGTGCAGGGGGCCAGCAAGAGGATAGGGTGCGCTCCGAGACCTGGGAAAAGGGACCGAAACGCGCCGGGGGCGGATGCGGTTTCCGCACATTGCGTGAGAGGATGGTTTAGCCGTGAGCGAACACGACACTTCAAGCGAGACCTTGGGCGAGCCCACTCGCCGCGATTTCCTGTATCTGGCAACGGGCATGGCCGGCGTTGTCGGCGCCGGCGCGGCGGCCTGGCCGTTCATCGATCAGATGCGCCCGGATGCATCGACGCTTGCGCTGGCTTCGATCGAGGTCGACGTTTCGAGCCTTCAGCCGGGGATGTCACTGACGGCGAAGTGGCGCGGCAAGCCGGTCTTCATCCGCAACCGCACTGACAAGGAAGTCGAGGATGCGAAGGCCGTGCCGCTCGAAGAGCTCAAGGACCCGGTCGCCCGCAACGCCAACCTCGCCACCGATGCGCAGGCGACCGATCTCGATCGCTCCGCCGGCGAGGGCAAGGAAAACTGGATCGTGATGATCGGCTCCTGCACCCATCTCGGCTGCGTGCCGCTCGGCCAGGCCGGTGATTTCGGCGGCTGGTTCTGTCCCTGCCACGGGTCGCACTACGATACGGCCGGCCGCATCCGCAAGGGCCCGGCACCGGAGAACCTCGCCGTGCCGACCTTCTCGTTCGTTTCCGACACAGTTATCAAGATCGGTTGAGGGGACTACTGATAATGAGTGCTGAACATTCAACCTACACGCCAACGACAGGCATAGAGAAGTGGGTTGATTCCCGTCTTCCGCTGCCGCGCCTCGTTCACGACTCGTTCGTCTCCTATCCGGTGCCGCGCAACCTGAACTACGCCTATACCTTCGGCGCGATGCTGTCGGTGATGCTGATCGTACAGATCCTGACGGGTATCGTGCTGGCGATGCACTATGCAGCCGAAACGAGCGTCGCGTTCAACTCGGTCGAAAAGATCATGCGCGACGTCAACCATGGCTGGCTGCTGCGCTATCTGCACGCCAACGGCGCATCCTTCTTCTTCATCGCGGTCTACCTGCACATCGCCCGTGGCCTTTATTACGGCTCTTACAAGGCGCCGCGCGAGATCCTTTGGATCCTCGGCGTCGTCATCTATCTCCTGATGATGGCGACCGGCTTCATGGGCTATGTTCTGCCCTGGGGTCAGATGTCCTTCTGGGGTGCAACGGTTATCACCGGCTTCTTCTCGGCCTTCCCGCTGGTGGGTGAGTGGATTCAGCAGTTCCTGCTTGGCGGCTTTGCCGTCGACCAGCCGACGCTGAACCGCTTCTTCTCGCTGCACTACCTGCTGCCCTTCATGATCGCCGGCGTCGTCGTCCTGCACATCTGGGCCCTGCACGTCACCGGCCAGACGAACCCGACCGGCGTCGAAGTGAAGTCGAAGACCGATACCGTGGCCTTCACGCCCTATGCGACGCTCAAGGATGCACTCGGCGTTTCGATCTTCCTCATCGTCTATGCCTGGTTCGTCTTCTACATGCCGAACTATCTCGGCCATCCGGACAACTACATCCCGGCCGACGCGCTGAAGACCCCGGCTCACATCGTTCCGGAATGGTACTACCTGCCGTTCTACGCGATGCTGCGCGCCATCACCTTCAATATCGGCCCGATCGACTCCAAGCTCGGCGGCGTTCTGGTGATGTTCGGTTCGATCATCGTTCTGTTCTTCCTGCCCTGGCTCGACACGTCCAAGGTCCGTTCCGCCGTCTACCGTCCCTGGTACAAGCTGTTCTTCTGGATCTTCGTCGCCAACGCCATCATGCTCGGCTGGCTCGGTTCCCGCCCGGCAGAAGGCCTCTACGTCGTCCTGTCGCAGCTCGGCACGCTGTACTACTTCGGTTTCTTCCTCGTCATCATGCCGCTCCTCGGCCTGATCGAAACGCCGAAGCGCATTCCGAACTCCATCACCGAGGCGGTGCTGGAGAAGCAGAATGCCAAGGCGCAGCCGAAAACCGCGCACGCCTGACCGGAACAGCGATTGATAAGGAACTCACAACAATGAAAAAGCTTGTTACAGGCATTCTGTCACTCGCTGTCGTCGCCGGTCTCGGTCTGGGTGCGGCTCTGGCCCAGGGCGAGGAAGCTGGCGGCGAGCATGCGGCAGGCGCGACGCCGCACTATCCGATCCACAAGCCGGTCCAGCAGGACTGGACCTTCGGCGGCCTCTTCGGCCATTACGACAAAGGGCAGCTGCAGCGCGGTCTCAAGGTCTATGCCGAAGTCTGTTCTGCCTGCCACTCGATGAGCCTCGTGCCCTTCCGCACCCTTGAAGACCTCGGCTATTCAGAAGCTCAGGTGAAGGCCTTCGCGGCGAACTACGAGGTGCAGGACGGCCCGAACGCCGACGGCGAGATGTTCACGCGCAAGGCCGTTCCCTCCGACTACTTCCCGTCGCCGTTCCCGAACAAGGAAGCCGCAGCGGCCGCCAATAACGGTGCCGCCCCGCCGGACTTCTCGCTGATCGCCAAGGCGCGCGGCGTCGAGCGCGGGTTCCCGCAATTCGTCTTCGACATCTTCTGGCCCTACCAGGAAGGCGGTCCGGACTATATCCACGCGCTGCTGACGGGTTACCAGGATCCGCCGGAAGGCGTCCAGGTGGCCGAAGGGACGCACTACAATCCGTACTTCGTGAGCGCCTCGGCGCTGGCGATGGCGAAGCCGCTCTCCGACGATCAGGTCACCTATGACGACGGTGCGCCGCAGACGGTGGACCAATATGCCAGGGACGTCTCGGCTTTCCTAATGTGGGCCGCAGAGCCGCATCTCGAAGACCGCAAGCGTACCGGCTTCATGGTCATGGTGTTCCTGCTGATCTTCACCGGCCTGATCTATCTGACGAAGAAGTCGGTCTACGCCAACAAGGAACATTGATCGGAGCTGGCATTGCCAGAGCGCGTCATTGAAAGGTCCCGGTGCAAACCGGGACCTTTTTGTATGGAGCCTTTCCCGCGGGGTGTCAGAGCCAGCAGCGCTGTCGGATTCGGCGGCTGCTCGTCGCCCTCATCCATGTGCTTACCATACTGATCGGGACGCTTCAGTCCTTGACCGTCCATTGCGGATTCCAGGCGATCTCCCACAAATGTCCGTCCGGATCATGGAAATAACCCGAGTAGCCGCCCCAGAAACGATCGGACGCTGGATCGGTGATGATGGCGCCGGCCTCCGCAGCCTGCTTCATGATGCTGTCGACCTCTTCTTTGGAATTGACGATATGGCCGATCGACACGGCGCCGAGACGCGCCTGCGTCACGCTGATCTTCGCATCCTTTGAAAGCGAAGACGCCGGATAGAGCGCCAGGATCAGGTCGTCACCCATATGGAAGAAGACGACAGCTCCGTCTTCGAACTCCTCACCGATGATCCCCTCGGTGGGCAGGCCCAGGCCGTCACGATAGAAGGCGAGGGACCGTTCGAGATCGTTCACGGCAAGTGTCAGGACTTTGATTCGCGGCTTCATATCCGCCTCCTGTCTGCAGGCGCCGGAATTCCAACTGTCTCTTTACACGCTACGAGCTGGCGCCAGGATGCGATGCTGACAGATTACAGAAAATGGCCGGACTGTTCACGCTCACTGTAGAGAGCATCAGACCGGTCTGCCATGCTGCTCAGCGACCGGTCTGTGGTTTTCGCAAGAAAAAGGCCCCGCCTTGCGGCGGGGCCGTGATGATCTTCGGCATTAATTTCAGTTGAGCTTCAGCTGAAGCGGCCGGCGGCATGGGCGAGCATCGTATAGACCTTGCCGGTATCGGACGTCAGGTAGGTCTGGGTGATGCGCTTGTCCGGATCGTTGCGCGCCACATCGGCAAGCAGCTTTTCGAAGTCGGCGATGTAGCGGTCCACGGCGGTGCGGAACTCCGGCTCGCGATCATACTTGCGCTTGATCTCGTCGAAGGTCTGCTGCCCCTTCAGCGTATAGAGCCTGCGGGTGAAGACATCCCGCTCGCCGCGCTGGTAGCGGCGCCACAGCTCGACCGAGGCGTCGTGGTCGATCGCCCGGGCAATATCGACCGAGAGCGAGTTCAGCGATTCCACCACGTGACGCGGATTGCGGCTGTCTCCGGTGCGGGCCACGGGCTGGCTTTCGGCCGGCCGAGGACGCGCGGGCTGCGGCTCTTCATCGCGGGAGGCGGCGCGCAGCAGATCCCGCATCCAGCCGCCACCTTCCTCGACGCGCTCTTCGGCGGCCGACGGACGGGCGGGCTGCAAGGGACGCGTGGCCTGCTCGAGACCCAGGCTGCCACGCAGCGCAGGGCTCGGCGCGGCAGGTTGCTGGACCGCCGGCTGTTGCTGGATTGCCGGTTGTTGCTGCAACACGGGCTGCGGCGGTGCGACGGGCGCCTGAGCAACGGGGGCGGGCGCAGCCAGCGCCGGCTGCTGGCGCACCGGCTGGGCGACCTCGAGATGCGTCGAAGACTTGCCGATGATTTCGGAGAGCTCCTGCAGCGCCTTGATCTGCTCGGCGACGGCACGCCGCATCACCGCGGCATTCTCCTTGGCCTCTTCCGGCAGGTCGAAAGCGCCGCGCTTCAACTCCTCGCGGGTCATGTCGAGTTCCTTGCGGATCTCGCCGGCGGAGCGGCGGATGTCGTCGGTCGCGCCGCTGAAGCGGCTGATCGCTTCGTCGATCGCCTGGCGGACGGCCTCGCGCAACTGCGTGGCAACGCCATCCGACTTCTTGCCGCTTTCCGCCAGCATCCGCTCAACATCGGAGACCGAAGCCCCGATGCTGCCGCGCAGGCGGGCAGCCGCCTCCTTGGCGCGCTGCTCGGCACTGGAAAAGGCACCTTCGAGCGCCTGGCTCGCTTCGTCGCCGGCCTTGGCGACGGCCTGGCGCAACGCCTCGGAGGCGCTGTGAGCACGGCCTTCGACCCCGGACAGCGCCTCGTTCGCGCCGGCGATTGAGGTTTCGACGCCGGTGCGCAGCGTCTGGGCGATCTGGCGCGACCGCTCTTCGGCGCGGGCGAACACGCCCTCCACGGAGGCGGCAGCCTCGCCGCCCGCCTCGGCGAGAGTGTTGCGCATGGCCTCGGCCGCTTCCGCGGCCCGTTGCTCGGTGCTCGACAGAAGCCGGCCGACATCGGCAAAGGACGACTGGACGCCGTTGCGAAGGTTGCCGGCGACCTGACCGGAGCGCTCCTCGGCGCGCTGGAAGGCACCGTCGACGAAGCCCTCGAGCGCGCGCATGGTGCGCTCGATCTCCTCCGAACGCTGGACAAGACCGACGGAGAGCGTGCGCAGGGCGTCCTGGCGCTCCTCGAGCGTGCTGACCAGGTTCGACTGGGCTGCGGCCAGCAGATTGGACGCCTGGCCGAGCACCTTGGAGTGATCCTCGAAGCGGCCGACGATGCCGCCGATCTGCGAGAGCGTCGATGAGGCGATATCCGAGAGCTTGTCGACGCGACCTTCGATGAGGCGGGTGGAACTGGACAACATGTCGGATGCATGCCGTGTGGATTCCGAAACCTTCGCTGCGGCTGCCTCCAGGCGCTGGTCCATGTCCCCGAGGCTGCCGTTAGCCTGCTCGATGACCGATGCGATGGCGGAATTGTTGGTCGCGAGCTGGTCGATCAGCCCCATGGCCGTCGATTGGAGGCGGTTCTCGACCATCTTCATCGCCTTGGCGGTTTCTTCCGCCCGCAGCGAGATCGCCTCGAGCGTTTCGCTTGTCCGCTCCGTAATGGCGTCGACGAGGGCGGCGTTCTCCGCTCGCAGCCGGTCGGCGCTCTCCTGGGTGAGGGCGGCGATGCGCGCGGCGGCTTCCTTGCCCGTTGCCGCGTATTGCTCGATGACCGGACGCGCTTGCTCGTCGAGGAGACGGGTGAGTTCGAGCGAGCGGCCGGCGAGCATGGAATTCAGTTCGCGGGTGCTGTCGTCGAGTGTGCTGCGGATCGACTGGCCGCGTGCATCAAGCGCCTTTTCCGCGTCCGTCAGGCTCTGCTGGATGTTCGCCGTATGGCTGGCGATCTGATCCCTGGTCGAGGCGAGCCGTGCCGAGGCGGATTCGGCGGCCTCCGTGACCGACCGGGCAAGTTCGGCATGGCGTGTCGCCGTCGCCGAGGCGGTCGTTTCGATCGAGTTGGCGAATTCGGCGTTGCGGGCAGCCAAGGCGCTGGCGAAATCAGCACCGGCCTTGGAGAGCAGCTCTGCCGAGCGTGCAGCTTCCGCGTCGATCTCCTGGGCGGCATCGCTGACGGCGCCACGCAGGCTCGTGACGAGCGCTGCCGCCTTGCCTTCGATCGTGCGGTTGACGTTTTCGAGACCTATGGTGAGGGCACGGTCCATCGTCCCGAGGCGCTCCTCGATGCGGCCCGCACCAGCCTCCATCGCGGAGGCGATCCGGCCGGTCCCATCGTCCATGGCGGAGGTGATCCGGGCTGCCGCGGTCTCGCTGATCCGGTCGATTTCGCCGGCGCGCTCCGCAAGGCTTTCCGTGATCCGCTGTCCGGCAGCGTCGACGATGGCGTTCACGCTGCCGACGCTGTCGCGGATGCGATTTTCGAGGGAACCAAGCGTCGTTTCGATGCGGCCGCCCGTATCGCCGACAATGCTGCTGACGGTGTCGACGCTGTCGCGAATGCGATTTTCGAGGGAGCCGAGCGTCGATTCAATGCGGCCGCCCGTGTCGTCGACGACGGCGCTGACGGTGCTGACGCTGTCGCGGACACGATCTTCGAGAGAGCCGAGCGTCATATCGATGCGGCCGCCGGTGTCGTCGACAATCGCGCTGACATTGCTGACGCCGCCGCGAATGCGGTCTTCGAGCGACGCGAAGCGCGATTCGATCCTTGTGCCGGTTTCGTCGAGACGGCTGTTGATGCCGTTGAGCGAAATGTCGACGCGGTTTGTCAGAGTGTCGGCCGCGAGGCTGATCTGGTCTGCTGTCTCGGCGAGGCGCTCGGCAATGTTGCCGGTCGTCGAGCGCATGCGCGCATCGAGCGCTTCGGTGCCGCGATCGATCGCGCCGGCGATCGAGTTCTGCCGCTCTTCCAGCGACATTTCGAGCATGCTGGCGCTCGTCGCCAGCGTCGTCGCGATGCCCATCGACTGGTCGGTCAGCAGCTCTTCCAACCGTTCGCGGCCCTGGCCGACGGCGAGGTTGATCCTGTCGACCTGCTCGTCGAGGGTGGAGCGCAGCTGTGCGGTCTTGCCGGAGAGCGCCTGGTCGATCTCGGCCGCCTTGCCGGCAAGCGACGCGGTCACTTCCGACGTCCGGGCGGAGAGCGCTTCGGCGCCGCGCTCAAGCGCGGCGGCGATCGCGGCTTGCCGCTCCTCGAGCGACATTTCGAGCATGCTGGCGCTCGTCGCCAGCGTCGTCGCCATCGCCATTGACTGGTCGGACAGCAACTCTTCCAACTGTTCGCGGCCCTGGCCGACGGCGAGGTCGATCGCCTTGATGCGATCGTCGAGCGTCGAGCGGATCTGCTCGTGCGTCGTCGTCAGCGTCTCGCGCAGATGGTCGGCCCTGCCGGAGAGCGTCTGCTCTATCTCCGCCGCCCTGCCGGCAAGCGAGGCCGTTGCTTCCGTGGTGCGGGCAGTAAGCGCCTCGGCGATCTCGGCGCTGGTTCCCGCCAGCGAGTCGGAAATCTTGCCGACGCGGCTGCTGAGATCCTCGGCGATCCGTGCACTCGTATCGGTGAGCGTATCGGCGATCTGGCTTACGCGGCCGCCAAGATTTTCCGCGACTTCGGAGACGCTCTGCGAAAGCTTGGTCTCGATCTCGCCGACCCGGTCGGTCATCGTTTCGGCGACAGCCATCGCGCGGAAGGTCAGGTTGTCGGCGACGTCTTCGGCATGGCGGCTGAGCGTGTCGGCCATCTCGGTCGCGCGTGTCGACATGGTCGTGTTGATTTGCGCGGCGCGCTCGGAGAGTACCCCGTCGAGGGCGGCCGTTTGGCTGGCGAGCGTGTCGGCGATCGCCTGGCTGCGCTCCGACAGCACCCCTTCCAGCGTTGTCGTCTGACTGGTGAGGGCTGCGGAGATCGTCTGGCCACGTTCAGAGAGAACGCGCTCCAGCCGGTCAGCGGTGCCGCCGACCGCGTCCTCGAGCGCGCTAGCGCCGGAGGTGAGCGCGGCTGAAAGCGCGGCAGTGCGCTCCGAAAGCGTGTTGTCCAGGCGATGCTGGCTCGCGGCAATCGCGCTGGTGATCTCGTCGGTGGAGCCCATGAGAGTCTTCTCGATGCGCGTATGGGCAGATTGCAGGCCGTCGATGAAGGCCGACGTCCGGGAATCAAGACCTTCCGTCAGGCGCTGCTCGCTTGTCGTCAGCGCGTTGGCGAGGGCATCGGCACGCTGGCCGAAGCCGCCTTCGATCCGCTCCTGTGCCTGCGTCAGAGCGCCCATCAGCGAACTGGTCTTATCGGAGAGCACGCCCTCGATGCGGCTGTGCGCATCGCCGATGAGGTTGCTGAGCTCCGATGTGCGGCTGCCGATCGTCTCTTCGATGAAGTCCTGCGTTGCGCCAAGTGCGGTGGCGAGCGTCAGCGACTGATCGGAAAGCGCCGAACTGATCTTCTCGACGCTGCTGTCCAGGGCAATGCCGATCGCATCCGAGCCGCCGGAAACGGTTTCGTTGATTCTGTGCAGGCTCTCCATCAACTTGCTATCGAGCAGGCCCGCCCGCTTGTCGAAGGCGCTGGCGAATTCGTGGAAGCGTTCGTCGAAGGCGGTGGCGAGGTGCCCGACGGTCGTCTGCAGCTTCTCTTCGAAGAAGCCGCCGCGGAGGTCCAGATCCATGATCGCGTCGTCGGCGCTCGTCTTGAGGCTCTGGCGGAAACTCGCGCCCTTCTCGTCGAGGGCCGCATTGAGCGACGAAAGCATGTCCTCTAGGCCGCCGGCAATCGCCTGCTGGCCGACATTCAAGCTTTCGTTGAGGTCGCGGGTCCGCGCGATCAGAGTCTCGTTGAGCTGGCGGGCGCGCTCGTTGAGGGCGTTGTTCAGCTTTTCGGTATTCGCATCCAGCGTCGACGCACGGGTTTCGAACTGGCTCAGCAATTGTTCGCCGCGCTCTGTCAGATTCTCGCTAAGCGCATCGAGGCGAACATCGAACTCCTTGCTGAGCGTCACTCCGGCATTCGTCAGGCCGGAAAGCAGCGCCTCCGTGCGGGTATCCAGCATGCTGCCGAGGCTTTGCAGTGCATGGTCAGATTTTTCGCTGAGGGCTGCGGCCCGCGTATCGATCAGCGATGCAAAGGCTTCGCCGGACAGGGCGATACGAGAGGCAATATCTTCGCTCGCGAGTTCCAGGTCGTCTTTCAGCTTGCCGTGCGCGCCGGCTATCGCGGAGCGGATCCGCTCGGAATGGCCGACAATGGCTTCGCGCTCCAGCCCCAGTTCCTGGACGAGGGTGCGAACGCGCAGTTCGTTTTCGCTGTAGCTGCGCTCGAGCGCGCTCACTTCCGAATGGACGAGCGCCTCCAGTTCGGTGGCCCGCGCAATGGTGCGCTCGATGCCCTCGTTCATCGCCGACACTTCGCGGCGGACCGCCTGGCCGACGGCCATGACGCGGTCGGCCGCCGCGGTTTCCGGTTCGGCCAGCCGCAGGGCGACCTCGGCCATCGAGCGGGCCGCATTGCGCAGCTCCTGAGCACGCGCAATCATGATCGCGAAGGAGAAGAAGAGCATGACCGGCAAGGCAATGCCGATCAGGATGCCGATCGCACCGGGCGTGGCTGCGAGATCGCCGAGAGAGCGTATCTGCCAGATCTGCGGCGCATAGAGGAGGTGGCCGATCGCTACCCCGGCAAGCGCCCACACCAGCGAGATCAGCGCCGCGACACGGATCGCCGCACGGCTGGATCGGACTTCGAGGGAGCGGAGCATTGCCGCGGGCGATCTGCGGGTATCGTCATTGGCCGGGGAAAGCGCCGGCTGTTTCGGAGCGGGCTCCGGCGCAAGATTGCGAGGCGCCTCGCTCGTCCGGGCCCTCTGTGCTTCCGGTTGGTCCTTCCCGGTGCGCTTATGTTCGGACGCGGCAGCCTTCCTGCTGGGCTCGGACACCTTTTCCTCCGGATCATCCAAGGAATTCTTGTCGTTCAAGGCCGACTTCAGGTCGTCAAAATCGATCTTCAGGGCAGCTTCCAGAGCCTGGAAGGCCTTTTCGTCGATCGACTCGTTGCTCTTCTTCGTCGCCATAGGGATACGCCTCACTACTATTGCCCGCTCATGGCCGCCTAATTTGGACCGGTTCGGTCCAATAGACTCCCTCAACCAGGGCGGTGACCCGCAAGCTACGCGCAAGACATCTGCGCCATACGCCCACTGGTCACCATTGCATCGCCTCGATGGAATAACCGCAGCTCGCGTCTCAGGACACGGGGCGCGCAGCTTATCCACCAGAACAGTTGCCACTTTCGTATGCAGACCTGTTCCTAATCGTATCGTAGTGACACATTAGCCCGGTTCTTACAATTAAGCGCAATCCGCATTCGCTAGAATCCTAATGAATTGTTAACGGGCCGCCGGTGCCGCGGTGCGAAAAGTCAAGAGAATCAGCCCGTTTAGCAATCGTTAACCATGCCGACGGATTTCCGCGCCCAGCGCCATGACATTAAGCCGATGGCAGCGCGGCTGCCGGATGATCAATGTCTGAAAACGGTGCGGTCGCCCCATGCATTGTCAAATAGGACGTGATGCATCGTCAATTAAGGAAATCGGCTCATGTCGGCGCTCAAGATCGCTTTCGAAACCCCCGAGAATCCGGCAAACGCGTCGCCTTGCGGAAAGCCGCCGATCGATTTTGTCCACCTGTCCGGCCAGACGATGGGGGACAAGAGCCTCGAAATCGAGGTGCTTCAGCTTTTTGCCCGCCAGGCCCGGCAGGCGATGGCCGAGATCAACGACGCGGATGCCGATGCATGCGGCCAGTCGGCGCATCGACTGAAGGGGGCGGCACTCGCGGTCGGAGCAACGCGCGTGGCTCGTGCCGCCGCCGCCATAGAGCAGCGGCCCGCCGACTGGACCCTACGCGCCCCACTCGGGGCAGCCGTGCTCGAAGCCGAGCTTTTCATCCTCAAGCTGTGCCGCTGATCCGCGCCGGCCCGACAACCTTTTTCAAGGCGCGATCATTGCCGGATTTGCGGGGACGTCCGCGACCAGGCATCGGCTCATGTTGACTGGCCGGTCGATTTGTTGGAAGAAACTGCCCTGAATTCAGGCCGGCCGCGCCTGCCGCGGCGGCTGGCGCTCGCGGGCGGATCCCATCTATTCATTCCGGAAAGAGAAATGACAAAACTTACGATCGTAGCCTTTGACGGCACGCGCCACGACCTCGATGTCGAAAACGGCTCCACGGTCATGGAGAATGCGGTGCGCAATTCCGTGCCCGGCATCGAGGCCGAGTGCGGGGGCGCCTGTGCCTGCGCAACCTGTCATGTCTATGTTGACGACGCCTGGGCGGCGGCCGTCGGCGCTCCGGAAGCGATGGAAGAAGACATGCTGGATTTCGCCTATGACGTGAGGCCGACCTCTCGGCTCTCCTGTCAGATCAAGATGAGCGAGGCGCTTGACGGACTGGTCGTGCACGTGCCCGAGCGCCAGGCCTAATCCCTTCCTTCCTTCAAGAAGGCACTAAAAAAATGCCTCGCTGGTCATGGCGACGAGCGAGGCAAGGGGGGCGTATCGCATACAGATGAGGGAGGGAGCACCTGCTGCACCGAGACACGCCAGGAGAACCTGTTTTGCCTCATCGCGCAGGTCTGTCTCAGTCACCCGGCAGCAATGAAGCGAACCCTATTCAGCACTTAATCAACGATCCAAATGCGACTTTTTACTGTCGATTGGAAAATAACCCGCCATACCGACGAACGGTTGAACTTCGGTTCCGCCACTCGTTTCATGGTATTAATATAGCTGAGTCGGTTATCGTCGGCTATCGTTAGAATCCACCAATAAAATACTGTGGGTTTTCGCCCTCGCCTGCATGAGGGAGTGCGGGCAAAATCACGCTGTTCTTTGGGGGTGACTTCGTCTGGTGAACGGCGCGAAGGTGGCGGTTTGACAGAGCCGAGATCGGCTAGCGCTCTGTCTTCTTCAGCGAATCCAGCCGGTATTGCAGCAGTCGGATCATCCGGCGATCGAAGTTCGCGGCTTCCGTGCGGTCAAAGCGCGCTTGGTCCTTGTCATGGCTTGCGATTTCTTCGGCACTCACCTCGGCCACCCGAGCCTGCATACGATCGCAGTCTGCCTCCGGCTTCAGTCCGAGAAAAGTCCGTTCCATGCGACGGGCATGATTGCGGGCGATCTCGGCATGGCGCTCTTCATGGCGCTTGATGTCGGCCGCGAGCGTATCCCAGACAAGGGCGAGATCGCGGCTCGCTTGGGGGCGGTACTTCCAGCGCGGCAAGATGATGCTCGTGTTGAGCGTCACGCGCGCCGTGCCGACTGCACAGCGCCCGCCGCGGCTGACATAGGTTATCGTGCCGCCGAATTTGATTCGCGTGGCGCCGGGGTGGCGCGTGCCGGTGTTCTTCATCAGCGGGCCGCTGGCGGCGAGGGCCTTGTCGAGTTCTGCCGCCGTACGCCCGCCGATCGAGAAATAGGTGACGGTTTTGCTGATCAAGGTCTCACCCGAGGCGTGGCCAATCGGAAGGCCAACGAGAAATGCGATCAGGGCGGCTCTCAGCGGATTGCGAACTCGGAACATTGGTCGGCACTCGTGGATTGAAGTTGGCGCAAGCTTGGGGCATAGCCGGGGCCAGCGCAACATAAAATCGGCGCATTCCGAAGTCGACAAAGAGCCAACCACGTGAAAGAATCGTGCTAACCCTTTGCTTTCAAAGGCGCGCGCTCTTCCGCATTGCCGACCCGGGATGGCGCTCCTCAAGCCGCGGACCGGGCAAAGACAATGACCTACGATCCATTCCAAAAATCTCGCTGGCCGTTGGCGCACGGGCGCAGCCTCGAACTGGGGCCGCGCGGTGTTCTGATGGCGATCATCAATGTGACGCCGGATTCCTTCTCCGATGGCGGCCGCTTTGCAGACGCCACCGTTGCTGTCGCCGCGGCGATGCGCGCCCTCGAGGACGGCGCGGCGATCCTCGACATCGGTGGCGAGTCGACCCGCCCCGATGCGGATCCGGTCGATGCGGGCGAGGAGCAGGCACGTATTTTGCCGGTCATCGAGGCACTGGCGGGCCGGACCGATGCAATCATCTCGGTCGACACCTATCGCGCCGAAACGGCGCGCCTGGCCATCGAAGCCGGCGCTCATATTGTCAACGACGTGCACGGTCTGCAGCGGGAACCGGCGATCGCGCAAGTGGCTGCCGAGACGGGCGCAGGGCTTTGCGTCATGCATACAGGGCGCGATCGGCAGAAGCTCGGCGACGTCATCGAGGATCAATTCCAATTTCTAAACCGTTCGCTGGAGATTGCCGCCGAGGCGGGCGTCGCACGCGACCGGATCGTCCTCGACCCCGGTTATGGCTTCGCGAAGGGAGCGGATGAAAATTTGGAGCTGATGGCGCGATTTGCGGAATTGCATCGGTTCGGCCTGCCATTCCTGGTCGGCACATCGCGCAAGCGCTTCATCGGCGCCGTTACCGGTCGCGATGCGAAAGACCGCGACGTCGGTACAGCGGCGACGACCGCGCTCCTCAGAATTGCCGGGGCGGCGATCTTTCGGGTGCATGATGTCGCAATCAACAGGGATGCACTGGCGATGGCGGATGCTATGCTCGACGCAAAGAACAGCCGACGGGACATGAAGCCATGACTGCGACCTACATCATTACCCTGAAAAACTGCGCCTTCTTTGCGCGCCATGGCGTGCTTGACGAGGAGGAGTTTCTCGGCCAGCGCTTCTTCGTGGATGCTGAACTCGAGGTTGAGCAGGGCACGGCGCTGGCCGAAGACTGCATCGACGACACCGTGCATTACGGAATCGCCTTTGCCGAGATCGAAAGGATTGTGACGGGGCGCAGGCGCTACCTGATCGAGGCTCTCGCTCTCGAAGTCGCCAAGACATTGTGTGCGCGGTTCCAGCAGATACGGCGGGCCAAAGTTTCCATTCGCAAGCCCAATGCGCCGGTCCCGGGCGTCCTGGACTACGTCGAGGTCACGGTCGAGCATGTCGCCGAATAGCAGGTGGCGGTACGCTACGCTGGGGCTGGGTGGCAATATCGGCGATCCGTGCCGCGCGATGGCCGATGCGTTGCGGGCGCTCGATGAGCGACCGGACTGCCAGGTCACGGCAGTGTCGCGGCTCTACCGGACCCCGCCCTGGGGCAAGACGGACCAGGACTGGTTCTTCAATGCTTGCGCGGCGGTAGAAACGACTCTCGATCCGGAGGCCCTGCTTGAAATTTGTCTCGAGATCGAGCGTGTGATGAAGCGGGTCCGCAAGGAGCGCTGGGGCCCGCGGACCATCGATATCGATCTCCTGACCTTCGAAGGAGCGAATTTGGCCGGTGACCGGCTGCAATTGCCGCATCCGCGCATGACGGAGCGTGGTTTCGTGTTGATGCCTCTCGCCGACTTCGCGGCCGATCTGAACGTCGCCGGCAGAACGGTCGGCGAGTGGCTGACGGATGCAGATGTGACTGGAATAGAGGTGGCCGACGAAATGGCCGACTGGTGGCGGGTCCGCGATTGACGGCGAACCGATCCGCATCCCGGGGGGGGGGGCGGGCGCTCTCGGCCCGCCAGTGCTCGATCCGAACGATACAGCTATTTGATCGAGCCGACGGCGATATTGTCCATCTGCCTGTTGAGGCTGACGCCGATGACCGGCACCATCGTCTCCTCGACCTTGACGGAGATGGTGATGTTCATCGTTTCTGCGTCCTGCAGGCGGGCGATCATCGCACCATTCAATTTCTTGCGGTTGATTCCAACGACGACCTTGTCGCTGGCGACGTTGCCGGAAACGACGTCCAGGCCCTTACCGTCCGCGCCGTCGAGGAACTTTCCGGTGTAGCTGCCGCCCTTTTGGGTAATCATCGCCGACATTGGCTGCTTGAAAACGCCGACGCGGCAGAAGCCGTCGAGCTTGATGCCGGCCTCTCTGCCTGCGGTCGGCTCGCCTGTCAGATCGCAGGTGAACTTGGTGCCTTTGTATTTGCCGGCGACGATCTCGCCGGGGCCTTTCCATTGGCCGGCGACCTTTTCAAAGAAGGCCTTGTCCCGGGCGCCGGAAGACGCAGGCGTCGCAATGCCGGCAGTGGCTGCAAGCGCGATGGCGGCAACGCCGCGAACAATCAAAGAAGGGCGCGAGAACATGATCGATCCTTGATGGGTCAACGTCGAAATCTGGCAACCACATTTGCGCTAAAATGGTTAATGGAGGGTTTCTGCGCTGCCTCCGCAAGCATGCATCAGGCGCCGTTCGCGCCTTCGGACTTCGAAGCGCCGGGCGTCAAATCCGCCAGAAAATCGCCAATGCCGGGGCGTTTCAAAGCGCGGAACGGCATCGGCCGACACAGGTCCATGGCAGCAATGCCGATACGCGCCGTCATCAGGCCGTTGATCACGCCTTCGCCGAGCCGCGCGGAGAGTTTGGAGGCCAGACCGTGGCCCAGGATCTGCTGGATCAAACTGTCGCCGGCGGCGATGGAGCCGGTGACCGCCAGATGGGCGATCACGTCGCGCATCAGCCGGATGAGCCCGAGCGTGCCGGGCCTGCCGCCGTAGAGCTCGGCCATCGCCCGAATCATCCGCGCCGACTCGTAGAGGACGTAACCGAGATCGACGAGGGCGCGGGGGCTGACGGCGGTGACGATCGAGACGCGTTTCGAGGCGGCCAGAATGATTCGGCGGGCGTCGCGGTCGAGCGGGGCGAGGAGTTCGCGCTCGGTCAGTTCGACAAGCTGCGGCGCGTCGATGATCTCGTCCTCGGATTCCGCAAGCCGCGCTCGGCCCTTGGCGGTTCGGGGATTGGCGGCAAGCAGATGGACCAGTCGCCCGAGCGTGGCTCGTGCGGCCTTGCTGTTGCCGAGCGCCGTTGCTTCGGCGACCTCGGATTTGAGTTTCTGGATCGCCGTCAGTTGCATCAAGCCGCCAAGTTCGCGGCCGACCACGACGAGGAAGGCGAGGGTACCGACGGCCACGGCAGCGATCGCCGTATAGCCGAGCCAATCGGCGCGCGAGAACAGATCGCGCACCAGGTGGTCGATCCACAGTCCCGCGGCGAGCGACAGGACAAGGGCAAATGCCGAGGCGGCGACCTTGCCGAAGGAGAACCGATGCCGGCGCGGCCGCGCCTCGGGCGGATCGAGCGCCTCGACTGCAGCGGTCGTCGCAATGAACGGGTCCTCTGCGTCGGGCGTCAACATGACCTTGTCGCTGAAACTTGCGGGTGTGCGCGCTGGCGTCTGCGTGCGCTGCGCCGTAGGCGTTTCGGATTCGATCGGGAAAACCGCAGGTTTACGGGGGCGATGCTTGGATTCGTCGCTCATGCCAGTCGATCTCCAAGCAGGAACTGCATGGCCCGGTCGAGCCGGATATGCGGCACGGAGAGTTTCAAGCCGCCGCGCGTCTCTTCGAGGTGGGGGGGACGGAAACGCACGAAATTCAGCTCCGGCATCGCATGGTCGGATCGGGGAGAGACGGGACTGCCGCCAATTTCCTGAAAAAGAACTTCAGGATTTTCCGGTAAATCACCAGGAAATATGGCTGTTTTTCTCTCTCCATCAAAGACGTCTCCATTGACCCGCTCACCAGCAATCGGCGTGCCGACAATGACGGGCAGGGCGTGTCCGTCATGATTGACCGTCGCCTCGCGCGTCGCCCGGACGGAGGCGAGCGCCATGACCTCCAGGCCGGCGCCGCTCATGCCGATGCGGTCCGCGGCACGGCCGACGAGCCGCGCGGCGATTCGCTCGAGCCGATCATGGCTCTCATGGTGAAGGTGATCGGCCTTCGTCGCGGCGATCAGCACCCGATCTATCCGGCGCGTGAGGAAGGCGGAGAGCCAGGAATTGGTGCCCGGCCGGAAGCAGGCAAGCACGTCGGCGAGCGCCTGTTCCAAGTCCCTCAAAGCCTCCGGGCCGCGATTGATCGCCTGCAGCGCGTCGACGAGCACGATCTGGCGGTCGAGCCGGGCAAAATGCTCGCGGAAGAACGGGCTCACCACATGCGTCTTATAGGCCTCGTACCGCCGCTCCATCATCGCCCAGAGCGAACCCTTGGGCGCCCGGCCTTCAGGCAGGTTCGGGAGCGGAGAGAAGGTGAGCGCGGGAGACCCTTCGAGGTCGCCGGGCATCAGGAAACGGCCGGGCGGCAGGGTGGAGAGCGAGTGGTCGTCCTCCTTGCACGCCTTCAGATACGCAGTGAAGCTTTCGGCGAGGCGGCGGGCGCTGCCTTCGTCGGCCGCGGTTTCAGCGCCGCTCGCTGAGGCGAGTGCCAGCCATTCGCGAGACAGTGCGGCGCGCGCGCCGATTCGCGCCCGCTTGACGGTCGTCGCGCTGAACTGCCGGAAATCGAGCGCGAGCAGGGGCAGATCCAGGAGCCACTCGCCCGGATAGTCGACAATATCAATCGACAAGCGCCCGGCGGAAAACATCCGGTTCCAGCCGCTGGCGCTTTCGTAATCGAGGGTGATGCGCAATTGCGAGATGGCCCTCGTTGAGTCCGGCCAGACCCGGTCACGCACGAGAGCGGCGATATGGTCCTCGTACTGAAAGCGCGGCACCGCATCGTCCGGCTGCGGCTCGAGCCTTACCTTGGACACCCGCCCCGAACGGACCGGTTCGAATACCGGGAGGCGCCCGCCGTTCAGCAGGTTATGCACCAGCGAGGAGATGAAGACGGTCTTGCCTGCCCGTGACAGACCGGTCACGCCGAGCCGGAGGGACGGGCTGACGAGCCCGGCCGCGCGATCGGCGAGGTTGTCCAAGGCGATCAGGGCGCCGTCTTTGAAGCTGGTCACTAAGGACGCCAAATGTTTCCGCCCCTTGGGTTCGATCTTTCCATTGCTGCTGCCGATATCCCATCGGGTTACGGGCATCCACGTGTTTGGCGATATAGGAAGTGTTTCGGTCGGCGCAATGACGCACAGCTGTTTGGAAAGCGGCGAGGTCTATCGCCTGACGACTTCCTCGGGCTTCGGAAGCAGCAATGTCGAAAGCGCCGCAGCCGAGATGCGCCCGGCACTTGAGCGTGCCGAGAAATCGATGACCGCCAGCCCTGCAGGCGGATAGCCGTTCTCCAAGGCGGTTGCGGATTGCTGCTCGCCAAGGTAGCTGCGAAAAACGTCCTCGATCATGGGATTGTGCCCGACCACCATGAGACACGTCCTGTCCGCGTGAATCTTGATAAGGTCGGTATAGACGGCTGCAGGTCCGGCATAGAGTTGGTCGACGTAGCGGATGTCAATGTCTTCGCCAAGCGCCCGGCGGAACGGTTCGGCGGTCTGGCGGCAGCGAACCGCGGTCGAGCACAGAACAAGATCCGGGCAAAGCCCATGATCGGCCGCACCTTGCGCAATCAACTCCGCCTCGGCATAGCCAGTCTCGTCCAGCGTGCGGTCGAAATCCCGTTGCCCGGGCAGCGCCCAGCCGGAGCGGGCGTGACGCAGGAGGATGAGGCGGAATGCCGGAGCACTGTCTTGCATATATCCATCCGAATCTGATGCCGCCGAAGTGCCGCGCATTGCATCTTTCGCGGATTATCGTCGCATCGCTAACTTGTCTCGCTGTCGGCGCAAAGATCAAGCCGTTCTCCACGGATTTCGCGCGGCAAGCACGGCAGCATTGACATGCCGCACTCCGCACACCAGATGTCGCAATTGGCAACGTAGTTGAGGCGCGACGCAGACACCACTCTAGGTGACGGCGCAGGCTTGCTGCCGAGCGCCGACGGGAATATTATGGAGAGTGTTTCATGTGTAATTTTGATGAAATATTCGCCAGTTAGCCTGGAATGCAAGCATTGTTAAAATAAGCGTAGGTGTCCTCCGCGAGGCTTGAATCAAGCCCTTCATAGGTCTATACACCGCCGCAATGAGATGTTCTTCAGGAGAATCGCGTTGAGTGAGAAGATCGATCTTAGTACCTATGTCCTCTCCGAGGACGAGGATTTCATGAATGCCAACCATCGGGCATATTTTCGTGCAAAGCTGAATGCCTGGAAAAACGATATCCTTCGCGAAGCTCGTGAGACTCTGGACCATCTGGCTGAGGAGAGCGCCAATCATCCGGATCTCGCAGATCGAGCCTCCTCAGAAACAGACCGTGCGATCGAATTGCGCGCCCGGGATCGTCAGAGGAAGCTCATCGCCAAGATCGACGCCGCCTTGCAGCGCCTCGATGAAGGCACCTACGGCTATTGCGAGGAAACGGGTGAGCCGATCGGCTTGAAGCGCCTGGATGCCAGGCCGATTGCGACGCTTTCGATCGAAGCGCAGGAGCGTCACGAACGTCGCGAGAAGGTCTACCGCGACGAGTAAGCCCGAGCTTGGAGACTTACAAAAAAACGGCGCGACATGGTCGCGCCGTTTTTTTGTCCGATGGGAAAACAGGTATGTCTGCGCCGCAGTTCAGGGTTTGCGGCCAGCAGAGATATCAGCCAGCATGCGGCTCATCTCCTCCTCGATCGACGCTTCCTTGCGGCCTTCTTCCAGTGGCGGGCCGAGGATCGGTTCCTGGCGGGCGGCGGCCATTGGGCGGGCCTCCGGCTTGGGCGCCACCGTGGATGAGAGCCGCTGGAGATCACCGCTAATCTCCGCGTCGAGGAACCGTTCGAAGTCCGCCGCCTTGTCGACGGCGGCCGGCCTCTCCACCGCCGTCGGACTTTCGACCGCAACGGGTTCGGCCAGCCGGGGAATGGGCGGGATCTGGACGGGCCGCGGAGGCTCCCGCGTCGCCGCTATCGGCTGCGGAAATCGCTCTTCGCGCGAGGGTTGGGCCATAGGAACGATCCGCTCGCGCGCCGCGCTCAGCATGTCTTGGGGCGTTTGCGGGGCGGATACCGGGAGGATGGCAGGGGCGGGCGGCGAGGTCCTGACGACGGGTTCCGGCCGAGGCGGCGGTTCGACTGGCAGGGGACGTTGCTGCACGGTTTCCGAGGGCTTTGGCGCGGGCTCCGGCTCCCGCACGGGCACGGCCCGCGGCGGCTCATCCGACCCCGCCGGCCGCACCGGCTCTTGCTTTGCGGCTTCCGCAGGTGTCGACGCCGAAACGGGTTGAGGGGCTGGCGCCGCCTGCTGGGGCGCGACCGGGGACTTGGGGGCCGGCTGTTCCACCGTCGCGGCGACGGGAGCAGCTGCGGCCGCCCCGTCATCGGCCACGATGCGGCTCTCGATGACGATATCAGTTGGTCCGCCGATCATGATCAGATGCTCGACGTCGTCGCGGCGGACGAGCACGAGCCGGCGGCGCGTGTCGACGGCGGCGGCATCGAGCACGGCGAGCCGCGGCTGGCGGTTCTTGCCGCCCCGCACGAAGGGGGACGAGGGCCTGTTTCGCATGATCCAGAGCACCGCCACGAGGCACAGAAGGCCGACGGCGACGGCTCCGGCGGCGATGACGAATCGGCTACCGTTGTCCCCGACCAATGTTTCCATCATGGGCTGAACTCCTTTTCCGGTCGAATTGCAACATTTGACGGCTTTTTTCAGGCCGGGACAAGGTTGCGCCCGACATTCCCTGTGAATTGACCGCCGCGCTTCCGCCGAGACGCTTTCTGCTGTTATCTCTGATTGTTAAAGATGATTCCAGTTCGACGAAGCGGCTGCGGCACCCGGAGGTCGCGAGGCCTCGGCGAACGCCGGCGACTGCATAGGACCTTAAACCGGGCCGGTTTTGGGGATAAATTATGCGGCAATTCAAAGGATTACGGTAGCCCTTGAGCGTCCGCCGGATGCGCGGCACGTCAAGTCAGCGGGATACCGGTGTAGCGGCGGACGCTCCGCCAGCAGGTGAGGACCCGATGACGAAATTGCGGCAGTCAGGTGATTACCAGATGCCGGTCGTTGACCGGGGCGTCCGGCCGGGTACCGTGTTCAGGATCATCGTGCTGGCGATCGTGCTGACCGCGTCCGCTGCCGCCTTCGTCGTCTTCAAGAACCAGCTCGAGAACGAAATCGTCCTCGGCATACTCGGCGTGCTGGCGATGGTCGGGATATTCTTCCTAGTTTCGTCGGTGATCGGCTTCATCGAGGTCATGCCTCAGTCGCGGCCGGATGAGCTGGCACGCGCCTTTCTCGATGCGCATGAGGACGGCACGGTGGTCACCGACCGCAAGGGACGCATCGTCTACGCGAACGCCGCTTACGGCGCCTTGACCGGTGCCAAAGGTGCTGCCGGCATTCAATCGCTGGAAACCATCCTGTCGCGCAACAGGGAGGCGACGGAGGCGGTCTATCGGCTGACCAACGGCCTGCGCGAAGGCAAGCAGGGGAACGAGGAATTCCGCCTCCTCAAACCTCTGGCGAATGGCGCAATGACCGGCTCAGGAGCGCATTGGTTTCGCCTGAAGGCGCGCGTGCTGCCGTTGGAGGATGCCAACAGCAACCCGCTCTATCTGTGGCAGATAGCCGACATCACGGCCGAGCGCGACGACCAGGAGCGCTTTTTCAAGGAATTGCAGAACGCCATCGACTATCTCGATCACGCTCCGGCCGGCTTTTTCTCGGCCGGGCGAAAGGGCGAAATCTTCTATATCAACGCCACGCTTGCCGATTGGCTCGGGATCGATCTCACCAAGTTCCAGCCGGGGGCGATCAGCATCGCCGATCTTGTCGCGGGCGAGGGGCTTACGCTCATCCAGTCGGTACAGGCCGAGCCCGGTCTCAAGAAGACCAAGGTTCTGGATCTCGACCTGCGCAAGGGGAATGGCCAAAGCCTGCCGGTAAGGCTGATCCACCGTGTTTCCTCGACGCGCGACGGTGCGCCGGGCGAGAGCCGGACGATCGTCATGTCCCGCGAGGGCGACGACAGCGATCAATCGGCATCGAACGCGGCGATGCGGTTCACGCGCTTCTTCAACAACACGCCGATGGCTATCGCTTCGGTGGACGGCGCCGGGCGGATCCTCAGAACCAACGCACCGTTCCTGAAGCTCTTCGCCGGCCTTGTCTCGCAGGACGACGTCGAGCGCGGCATAACGATCGACGCCGTCCTGAACGAAACCGAGCGAGGCCAACTCGAAGAAGCGCTCGCCGCGGCAAAGGACCGCCAGGGCGACATCGCGCCGATCGATTCGCTCCATCCGGCTGATGAAGGACGCCACTTCCGCTTCTACGTGAATGCCGTCATCGACCAGAGCGACCAGGCGCCCGAGGAGGCGGCGATCGTCTATGCGCTGGAGATCACCGAACAGAAGGCGCTCGAGAACCAGATGGCACAGACGCAGAAGATGAATGCGGTCGGAACGCTCGCCGGCGGCATCGCGCATGATTTCAACAACGTGCTGACGGCCATATTGCTTTCTGCCGACCACCTGCTGCTCTCGGCGCGGCCGGCCGACGCGACTTTCGCCGACCTGATGGAAATCAAGCGGAACGCCAACCGCGCCGCCGTCCTGGTGCGGCAATTGCTCGCCTTCTCGCGCAAGCAGACGATGCGGCCGACCGTCCTCAACCTCACCGACGTCATTGGCGACCTGCGCATGCTGGTCGACCGCATGACGGGCACGAATGTCAAGGTCGAGGTCGATTATGGCCGCGATCTTTGGCCGGTGAGGACCGATCTCGGCCAGTTCGAGCAGGTGCTGTTAAACCTCGCCGTCAATGCGCGCGACGCCATGCCTGAAGGCGGGACCATCACGTTGCGGACTCGAAACCTGCCGGCGAGCGAAGTCGCCGCACTCGGACGCCGCGAACTGCCGGAAGATGATTTCGTCACGGTGGAAGTCTCCGACCAGGGCACCGGGATTCCGGCGGAGATCATGGACAAGATCTTCGAGCCCTTCTTCACGACGAAGGAAGTCGGCAAGGGCACGGGCCTTGGTCTGTCGATGGTCTATGGGATCGTCAAGCAGTCGGGCGGCTACATCTATCCCGAGTCGGAAGTCGGCAAGGGCACGACATTCCGCATCCTGTTGCCGCGCCATGTGGAAATCGCCGAGGCGCGCGAGGAAGCCGCTCCGGGTGAGGCGAGTGCCGCCGGCCCATCGGCAAGGGAGGCAGCCACGACGCCGGCTGCACAAGCGGAGCCTACCGACCTCACCGGCGATTCTGCCGTCGTGCTCCTCGTCGAGGACGAGGAGGCGGTCCGTCGCGGCGGCAAGCGGATGCTCGAAACCCGCGGCTATACGGTTCATGAGGCGGGATCGGGCGTCGAGGCGCTGGAGATCATGGACGAACTCGACGGCGCCGTCGATATCGTCGTTTCGGATGTGGTAATGCCCGAGATGGACGGCCCGACGCTGTTGCGCGAGTTGCGAAAAAAATACCCGAACCTCAAGTTCATTTTCGTGTCGGGCTATGCGGAAGATGCCTTTGCCCGCAACTTGCCGGCCGATGCCAAGTTCGGCTTCCTGCCGAAGCCGTTCTCGCTGAAGCAACTGGCAGTGGCGGTCCGGGAAATGCTGGATTCCTGAGAGGATGGCCGACGCCTATGGGCGGCGGGCGCAAAGTCCTTCTACTTCTACTTCGCCCCGCCTGCCGCCAATGCGACGGCGATCTCGGCGGCGAGGCGCGCGTTGTTCTCGACGAGCGCAATATTGGTCTCGAGGCTCCGGCCCTCGGTCATATGAAAGAGATTGTCGAGCAGATAGGGTGTCACCGCCTTGCCGATAATCTCGTCGCTCGCCGCATTGTCCAGAGCACGCGCGATGTAGATTTCCATCTCCTCCCGCGGAATCTGGCTTTCCTCCGGGACAGGATTGGCGACCAGCATGCCGCCATCGACGCCGAGCAGTTCGCGCATCCGCTGGAAATTCGCGATAGCCGCTGGGCTGTTCAGCATCAGCGGGCTCCGGATGCCGGAATCGCGCGACCAGAAGGCGGGGAAGGTTTCGCTGTCATAGGTGACGACCGGGACGCCCCTGGTTTCCAGCACTTCCAGCGTCTTCGGAATGTCGAGGATGGCCTTCGCGCCGGCGCAAACGACGATGACGCCGGTTCGGGCGAGTTCGTCCAGATCGGCGGAAATGTCGAAACTCTGTTCCGCGCCGCGATGGACGCCGCCGATGCCGCCGGTCGCAAAGACGCTGATGCCGGCCCGCGCCGCCGCGATCATCGTTGCGGCGACTGTCGTGGCGCCGGTACGGCGCTCGGCGAGGGCGAAGGCGAGGTCGGCGCGCGACAGCTTCATTGCGCCCTCGGTTTTCGCAAGAGCCTCAAGCTTCGCGTCATCGAGGCCGATATGAAGGACGCCGTGGATCACCGCGATCGTGGCAGGGATGGCTCCTTGGTCGCGGATGATCGCTTCGACGCTGCGCGCCATTTCGAGATTGCCCGGATAGGGCATGCCATGCGTGATGATCGTCGATTCCAGCGCCACGATGGGCGCGCCGCGCGCCTTGGCGGCGGCGACTTCATCGGAATACTCGATGGGCAGGAAAGGCGAGGAGGATTTTGTCATGGTCTTTCGCTTCTGATGAGGGGAGCGTCAGGCGGGCGGGAGTCGTCATGCATTTCCGCCTTCCGCCCGGAATTCGGCTGCGGACTTCATGACAGCATTTGGGGCTCCGGCACAAGGGCCAGCACCCGCGCGAGATTGTCCGCCGACATCTCCTCGGCGGCGGCTAGCAGCGAGTGGAGCGTCAGGACGGCGGCGGCGATGCCGCGCCGGAGGCAGCCGGCGAGATCGAAGCCGGCGAGCCGGGCAGCGAGAAAGCCCGATGCCAGCGCGTCGCCGGCGCCTGTCACGTCTGCAAGTGCGGGCAGGGCAGGCGGGATGGCCAGGCAGGCGCCTTCCCGGTCGAAGGCAACCGCTGCTTTGCCGCCGCGGGTGACGACGCCGCCGGCAAGGCCTGCAGACCGCAGCAGTGACGGCCACTCCTCTACGTCGGCGGCCTCGGCGCCGGTCAGCGCCCGCGCCTCCGCCTCGTTCATGAAGAGGAAGTCGAGGCCGGTCAGGCTTTGGCGGTACCGGACCACCTTGGCCGGGGAAACGGCGATGCCGGCAAGAATGCGGTGCGGTCCCGCCGTCGCATCGACCAGCGCCGTCAGCGTCTCTTGAGGCAGGTTGGCGTCCATGAGCACGAGATCGCTCGACGCGAGGATTTCGCGCGTCGCACGCTGCTGCAGCCGGCGTGGCGAGAACGAGCCGTAGAGATCCATGTCGGCAAGGGCGATCACCAGATTGCCGTCCTTTTCGAGGATTGCCGTATAGCTCGGCGTCTTGCGATCAAGAAAGATGAATGGGCAATCGATGACGCCGGCAGCGGCGGCCGCGGCGGCCACCAGATCACCGGCCGGATCGCCGCCGCGCGGGCTGATCATCCGCACCCGGTGGCCGAGACGCGCGAGATTCCTGGCGGCGTTGAAGCCGCCGCCTCCCGCCTCCTCGAACCAGGTTCCGGGATTACTCGCTCCAGGCACCGTCGTGCCGCTGATACGGCCGCGCCGGTCGACATGGGCGCCGCCCAGAACGGTGATTTCCCGCTTCGTCATTCGAACACCTCTATCGGCGAATCGGCGCTATGGCGAGAAGCCCGTGCGAACTGCCGCGCAGCCTGTGGAAATGCGCTACAATAGCCCGTGAACAGGAATCGAACACTCACAAGATACCTATTTTGATTCAGGGACTTGAAGTGCCATTGCCAAAATAGAACAAAGCATGTACAAAATCTCCTGCGGCGGCTTCATTGCCTCGATAGCTCCAATAACCTAAAGGTGGACCCAATGGCACAAAACTCTTTGCGGCTCGTAGAGGACAAATCGGTGGACAAAAGCAAGGCACTTGAAGCGGCTCTTTCCCAGATCGAACGTTCGTTCGGCAAGGGATCGATCATGAAGCTCGGATCGAAGGACAGCGTCGTCGAGATCGAAACCGTCTCGACCGGGTCGCTCGGCCTCGATATCGCGCTCGGCATCGGCGGCCTGCCGAAAGGCCGCATCATCGAGATTTACGGACCGGAAAGCTCGGGCAAGACGACCTTGGCGCTGCAGACCGTTGCCGAGGCACAGAAGAAGGGCGGCATCTGCGCCTTCGTCGACGCCGAACACGCGCTCGATCCGGTCTATGCGCGCAAGCTCGGCGTCGACCTCGAGAACCTCTTGATCTCGCAGCCCGACACGGGCGAGCAGGCGCTCGAAATCACCGACACGCTGGTTCGCTCCGGCGCGATCGACGTGCTTGTGGTCGACTCGGTGGCCGCGCTTGTGCCGCGTGCCGAAATCGAAGGCGAGATGGGCGACAGTCTGCCGGGCATGCAGGCCCGCCTGATGAGCCAGGCGCTGCGCAAGCTGACCGCGTCGATCTCCAAGTCCAACTGCATGGTGATCTTCATCAACCAGATCCGCATGAAGATCGGCGTGATGTTCGGCTCGCCGGAAACGACGACGGGCGGCAACGCACTGAAGTTCTACGCGTCGGTCCGCCTCGACATCCGCCGCATCGGCTCGGTCAAGGAGCGCGAGGAAGTCGTCGGCAACCAGACCCGCGTCAAGGTCGTCAAGAACAAGATGGCGCCGCCCTTCAAGCAGGTGGAGTTCGACATCATGTATGGCGAAGGCGTTTCCAAGACCGGCGAACTGATCGACCTCGGCGTCAAGGCCGGCATTGTCGAGAAGTCCGGCGCCTGGTTCTCCTACAACAGCCAGCGCCTGGGGCAGGGGCGTGAAAATGCCAAGCTGTTCCTGCGCGACAATCCCGATCTCGCTCGAGAAATCGAGATGGCCTTGCGGCAGAACGCCGGGCTGATTGCCGACCGGTTCCTGGAAAATGGCGGGCCGGAGAGCGAAGGCGACGAAGCGGCCGACATGTAAGAGCCAAACTTCAGTTTGCATGCCATCAACCGGCCGTCGATCAGATCGGCCGGTTTTTGCTGCCGTCTGGACAGCATGATATGCGGAAGATAAAAGCCTGTGGTTCCGGTGACGGCGTCATCGGCGAGGCGGCTATGCGTGGTAGACGCGGGGTTGAAGGAAAACGGCGCAATGCGCGGAAAACGCGCTGGGTTGCAGCCGGCATGTGCACAGATAGGACGCAAGATGAGCGGCGTGAATGAAATCCGGTCGATGTTTCTCGACTATTTCCGCAAGAACGGTCACGAAATCGTGCCGTCGAGCCCTCTGGTGCCGCGCAACGACCCGACCCTGATGTTCACCAATGCCGGCATGGTGCAGTTCAAGAACGTCTTCACCGGTCTCGAGCAGCGGCCCTATTCGACCGCGGCGACGGCGCAGAAATGCGTGCGCGCCGGCGGCAAGCACAACGACCTCGACAATGTCGGCTACACGGCCCGGCACCACACTTTCTTCGAGATGCTCGGCAACTTCTCCTTCGGCGATTATTTCAAGGAACGGGCGATCGAGCTCGCTTGGAGCCTGATCACCAAGGAATACGGGCTCGACGCCAAGCGCCTGCTCGTCACTGTCTACCATACCGACGACGAGGCATTTGACCTCTGGAAGAAGATCGCCGGCCTCAGCGACGAGCGCATCATTCGCATTCCGACCAGCGACAATTTCTGGGCGATGGGCGATACCGGTCCCTGCGGTCCCTGCTCGGAAATCTTTTATGACCACGGCGAGCAGATCTGGGGCGGCCCGCCCGGCTCGGCCGAGGAAGACGGCGACCGCTTCATCGAGATCTGGAACCTCGTCTTCATGCAATACGAGCAGGTCACCAAGGAAGAGCGGGTCAACCTGCCGCGGCCGTCGATCGACACTGGCATGGGTCTCGAGCGCGTCGCCGCCGTGCTGCAGGGCCAGCACGACAATTACGACATCGATCTGTTCCGCGCCCTGATCGCAGCCTCCGAGGAGGCGACCGGCGTCAAGGCGGAGGGTGACCGCCGCGCGAGCCACCGCGTCATCGCCGACCACCTGCGTTCCTCCGCTTTCCTGATCGCCGACGGCGTGCTGCCTTCCAACGAAGGCCGTGGCTATGTGCTGCGCCGCATCATGCGCCGCGCCATGCGCCATGCGCAGCTGCTTGGCGCGCAGGAGCCGCTGATGTGGAAGCTGCTGCCGGCGCTTGTCGGCCAGATGGGCCGCGCCTATCCGGAACTGGTCCGGGCCGAGGCGCTGATTTCCGAAACGCTGAAGCTCGAAGAGACGCGCTTCCGCAAGACGCTCGAGCGAGGCCTGAACCTTTTGGCGGATGCTTCGGCGGGCCTTTCGGAAGGCGACCGGTTCGACGGCGAAACGGCCTTCAAGCTCTACGACACCTACGGCTTCCCGCTCGACCTGACCCAGGACGCGCTGCGGGCCAAGGGCATCACCGTTGACACGGATGCGTTTTCCACCGCCATGCAGCGGCAGAAGGCCGAAGCCCGCGCCAACTGGGCCGGTTCCGGCGAAGCGGCCACCGAGACGATCTGGTTCGAGCTCAAGGAAAAGCACGGCGCCACCGACTTCCTCGGCTACGACACGGAATCGGCTGAGGGTGTGATCCAGGCGATCGTCCGCGACGGTGCGGTCGTCGAGTCCGCCACCAAGGGCGAGACCGTCCAGCTGATCCTGAACCAGACGCCCTTCTACGGGGAATCCGGCGGCCAGATGGGTGACACGGGCGTCATTGCCACCGAAACGGGCAAGCTTGCGGTTACCGACACGCAGAAGCGCGGCGAAGGGCTATTCGTCCATTACGGAACCGTCTCGGAAGGCATCATCAAAAGGGGCGAGGCAGCCGCGCTTACCGTCGACCATGCCCGCCGTTCGCGCCTGCGCGCCAACCATTCGGCAACCCACCTGCTGCATGAGGCGCTGCGCGAGGTGCTTGGCACGCACGTGGCGCAAAAGGGCTCGCTCGTCGCCCCCGAGCGGCTGCGCTTCGACGTTTCGCATCCGAAACCGATGTCGGCCGAGGAGCTGAAGGTCGTCGAGGAAATGGCCAACGAGATCATCGTTCAGAACACGCCGGTGACCACGAGGCTAATGAGCGTCGACGATGCCATCGCCGAGGGTGCCATGGCGCTCTTCGGCGAAAAATACGGGGACGAGGTCCGAGTCGTGTCGATGGGCCAGGGCATTCGCGGCTCGAAGGCCGGAAAACCCTATTCGGTCGAGCTCTGCGGCGGCACGCACGTCTCCGCAACCGGCGACATCGGCCTTGTGCGCGTTGTCTCGGAAAGTGCCGTCGGCGCCGGCGTGCGGCGTATCGAGGCGCTGACCGGCGAAGCCGCGCGAGCCTACCTCAACGAACAGGATGAGCGCGTCAAGACGCTGGCATCGGCCCTGAAGGTCCAGCCCGCGGACGTCCTCGGGCGGGTCGAGGCGCTGCTCGACGAGCGGCGCAAGCTTGAACGCGAACTCACCGAGGCGAAGAAGAAGCTCGCCCTCGTCGGTGACGGCCAGAACGGCTCGGGCGACGCGGCCCGCGAGATCGGCGGCGTCCGCTTCCTCGGCAAGGTCATTTCCGGCGTCGAGCCGAAGGATCTGAAAAGCCTTGCCGACGATGGCAAGAAGACGCTCGGTTCCGGCGTCGTCGCCTTCGTCGGCGTCTCGGGTGACGGCAAGGCGAGTGCGGTCGTGGCCGTCACCGACGACCTGACGTCCAAAGTTAGCGCCATCGATCTGGTGCGCGTCGCCTCGGCTGCGCTCGGCGGCAAGGGTGGCGGTGGGCGGCCGGACATGGCCCAGGCGGGCGGCCCGGACGGCGGACGCGCCGCCGAGGCGATCGAGGCGGTCGCCGTCGCGCTCGCCGGTTGAACGGCGCTGGTGCGGAAAGACGGAGAAAAGGGCGCTGCACGCCCTTTTTCATGCGCTCTTTTCGCCGCGGATGGTCTCGAGCGCCGCCGGGATCGAGCCGCGCATCAAGACACGCGGTGGACGCACGTGGTGTTGATAGAGGGCGCGGCGAACCTGCGTATTGGCGCCAACGATGATGAAGCGCACGCCGAGCCTCTCCGCCTTGCGCAACGTCCCTTCGATGATGTTGGCGGCGGTCGAATCCATGAAGGGGACTTCGGAGCAGTCGAGAATGAAGTTTCGGCGCTGATCGGCGATCCGATCGAGCACCGCTGCAACGGTGGCTGCCGAGCCGAAGAAGAAGATGCCTGCAATCCGATAGATCACCGTTTCCGGATCATCGCCAATGACCGGGTGCTCTTCGTCGCGATTTCCCGATTGCAGCAGCTCAAGCGGCTTCATTTCACCGACTGAGATGCCTTTCGCCATTCGATTGATGAACAGGAGGGCGCCGAGCGCCACACCGATCACTATCCCCTCTGTCAGTTCGCGAAAGACAACGATGAAAAAGGTGGCCAGCAGCACGACAGCATCACCGTAGGACGACCGCAAGAGCGCCATGAAGGCCGGCTTTTCGATCATGTTCCAGGCGACGACGGCAAGCACGCCAGCGAGGGAAGCGAGCGGGATATAGCTTGCTAGCGGTGCGGCAAGCAGCATGAAGAGAAGGAGAAAGACTGAATGCAGCATGCCGGAAACGGGGCTAGTGCCTCCGGCGCGAACATTGGTTGCGGTGCGGGCAATGGTGCCGGTGACGCAGATGCCGCCGAAGAGCGCCGAACACAGATTGGCTATCCCCTGGGCAATCAACTCCATGCTGGATCGATGTCTGCGTCCCGTCATGCCATCAGCGACAACGGCCGAAAGCAGTGACTCGATCGCGCCGAGAAGAGCCAACGAGACCGCATCCGGGAACACCGCAACGGCTTTCTCAAGGGAGAAAGGCGGCAAGGTCGGAAGCGGCAGTCCGCGCGGAATACCGCCGAAGCGAGTGCCGATCGTGTCCGTCGGCAGGTGCAGGACGGCGACGAGGACCGATGCGGCGCCGACGGCGATGAGCATTCCGGGCCAATGCGGCCGCAACCGGCGCAGCGCGAGAATGATGCCGACGGTCAGGGTGGCGGTCAGGACCGCGGCCTGATTGACCGTATCGGCGGACCGGCCGAGTGCCGCGATCTTTTCAACAATCGGCCCCGGTTCGCTGCCTGGTAACGTCAGCCCGAAAAGGTCGCGCAACTGGCTGGCAAAGATGATCACAGCAATCCCGGCCGTGAAGCCGACCGTGACAGGGTAGGGGATGAACTTGATGTACTGTCCGAGGCGCAAGTAGCCGGCCGCAACGAGCATGAGGCCGGCCATCGCAGTCGCAAGCAACAGGCCGTCGATACCATGCCGGGCGCCGGTCGCAGCGACGAGAACGATGAAGGCACCGGCCGGACCGCCAATCTGGACCCGGCTGCCGCCGAGGAGCGAAACGAGAAATCCGCCGACGATTGCGGTATAGAGCCCGCGATCGGGTGTTACGCCGGAGGCGATCGCAATGGCCATTGAAAGCGGTAGGGCGACGATGGCGACGGTCAGGCCGGCCAAAGCGTCCGCTTTCAGCCTGGCGCGGCCGTATCCCTCGGCGATCACGCTGACAGTTTTTGGGATAAGAGAATCGGGCATCGGCGAAACTTTCGAGATCCGCCACGTTTGCTGGATGGTACGTGCCGGGCATTCTCAGCCTATCTGAGTCGCCATGCCGCACAAGCTGAGCGGGCAGCATTCAGGTCAGCAGGATTCGTCAATTCGATCTGTGGTTTGAACGTGGTCGAGCGAAAGCGCGAAAGGTTCGATATGGCGGGCGGTGCATGGGCGACATATGAGAGGCGGCTTCACCACGTCTCGGCCTATATCTACGGGCATCTCGATGAAGAGCTGAATCTCGACCGGCTTTCGCCGCACCATTGCCACCGCATCTACAGGGCGGTGCATGGCGAAACCTTGGCGGCGACCGTCAAGCGATTGCGGCTGCAACGGGCAGCGGCAGAACTTGTCCAGACCGGTCTTTCAGTCGAAGCGATCGCGCGACGCTCTGGCTACCCGAATGTTCAATCCTTCAACCGCACCTTCAGGGCCGTCTATGGTCTTCCGCCGGCGCGCTACAGGAAGGAGGGGAGTCACAAGGCCTTTGAAACCGCTTCCATGGAAGGAAATGCTGTCATGTACGATGTTGACTTGAGGACCATAGAGCCTCTGACCCTGGCGGGTGTTGCTCATTCTGGTTCCTATATGGGCATCGGAGAAGCGTTCGAAACGCTTTACGCCACCCTCTTCGCGCGGAACCTGTTTCGGCCGGACATGGAGATGATCGGAATCTACCTGGATGACCCGGAACTGGTGGAGACGGACAAGCTCCGATCGTTCGCCTGCGTGACGGCCAACGGCGAGCAGGCGGCCGAGGCGCCGCTTACGCCGCAAGGGATTGACGGCGGGCACTATGCCGTGCTGCGGCACAAGGGCCCCTATGCCGACATGCCAAAGGCCTATCAATGGCTCTATGGGACTTGGCTGCCGAATTCCGGCCGCGAGATCCGCGACAGCGTCATGTTCGAGAAGTATCTGAACAACCCGCGCGAAGTGGCCCCGACCGAGCTGCTTACGGAAATCTATCTGCCGCTCAAGTGACTTGGCCCCATTTCACTTCGACGCTTCAAACAAGAAACCCGGCACAAGGCCGGGTTTCGTAGTTGTGGCTGTCGGGCTGGCCGCCTAGGCGGCCATTGCTTTCTTGAGGTTCTCGTCGATCTTGTCGAGGAAGCCGGTGGTCGAGAGCCACGGCTGGTCGGGACCGATCAGCAGCGCCAGGTCCTTGGTCATGAAGCCGGCCTCGACCGTCTCGACGCAGACGCGCTCCAGCGTCTCGGAGAACTTCGCCAGTTCGGCATTGCCGTCGAGCTTGGCGCGGTGCGCCAGACCGCGGGTCCAGGCGAAGATCGAGGCGATCGAGTTGGTCGAGGTTTCCTCGCCCTTCTGGTGCTGGCGGTAGTGGCGGGTCACCGTGCCGTGCGCGGCTTCCGCTTCGACCGTCTTGCCGTCCGGGGTCATCAGCACCGAGGTCATCAGGCCGAGCGAGCCGAAGCCCTGGGCGACGATGTCCGACTGCACGTCGCCGTCATAGTTCTTGCAGGCCCAGACGTAGCCGCCGGACCACTTGAGCGCCGAGGCGACCATGTCGTCGATCAGGCGGTGTTCGTACCAGAGCTTGGCGGCCTTGAACTCTTCGGCGAATTCCTCGTCGAACACCTTTTGGAAGATGTCCTTGAAGCGGCCGTCATAGGCTTTCAGGATAGTGTTCTTGGTCGAGAGATAGACCGGCACCTTGCGCTGCAGGCCGTAGTTGAACGAGGCGCGGGCGAATTCGGTGATCGATTCGTCGAGGTTGTACATCGCCATCGCAACGCCGGCGCCGGGGGCCTCATAGACGTCGTGTTCGATCGTCTGGCCGTCGTCGCCGACGAACTTGATCGACAGCTTGCCCTTGCCCGGGAACTTGAAGTCGGTGGCGCGATACTGGTCGCCGAAGGCGTGGCGGCCGACGATGATCGGTTTGGTCCAGCCGGGGACGAGGCGCGGGACGTTCTTGCAGATGATCGGTTCGCGGAAGATGACGCCGCCGAGGATATTGCGGATCGTGCCGTTCGGCGACTTCCACATTTTCTTCAGGTTGAATTCCTCGACGCGTGCTTCATCCGGCGTGATCGTTGCGCACTTGACGCCGACGCCGTGCTTCTTGATGGCGTTCGCGGCATCGATCGTCACCTGGTCTTCGGTCGCATCGCGGTTTTCGACGCTGAGGTCGTAATATTCCAGATCGAGGTCGAGATAGGGATGGATCAGCTTGTCCTTGATGAACTGCCAGATGATGCGGGTCATCTCATCGCCGTCGAGCTCGACGACCGGATTGGCGACCTTGATCTTTGCCATGAATATGCCTCGTGCTTTCTGAGACGCCGTGGCCGACGCCCCTCCGGTGGAAAAATCCACAGCCCTATAGCACTGTGGACCGGCAAGGCAAAGCATAGTTGGCCGAAACTTTGGGTCAGCAAAGGCGTCGCCGACTTTGGTGTCCCGGCTTTAATTTCCAAGGTTTTTGTGCGAGGGAAGCGGCGAATAGAGGCAAGGTATCATAATGGCAGGCACGAACAGCGAGCGCGAACTCTTGACGGAGGGGCCGGCGATCATTCTCGCTTACCCTCAGCTGGGCGAGAACATCGGCATGGTTGCTCGCGCCATGGCGAATTTCGGGCTTTCGGAACTGCGTCTCGTCAATCCGCGCGACGGTTGGCCGAGTGAGAAGGCGCGCTCGGCGGCGAGCCGAGCCGATCATGTGATCGACGGGGCCAAACTCTATAACACGCTAGAGGAGGCAATCGCCGACCTCAACTTCGTCTACGCCACCACAGCCCGCGATCGGGATGGCTACAAGCCGGTGCGTTCGCCGATCGTTGCCGCCCGCTCGCTCCGCCAGCGCTTCAAGGTCGGGGAGGCGGTCGGCATCATCTTCGGCCGCGAGCGTACCGGACTGACCAATGAGGAGGTGGCGCTCGCAGACGAGATTGTAACCTTCCCCGTCAATCCCGCCTTCGCCTCGCTCAATCTTGCCCAGGCCGTGCTGCTGATGTCCTATGAGTGGATGAAGACCGGCATGGAGTCCGAGGAGGAGACCTCGTTCCAGGCGATCGAGCAGCGGCCGGCCACGAAGGAACATCTTCAGGGGCTGTTCGAACATCTCGAGGGGGCGCTCGAGGCGCGCAATTACTTTCGCTCCGCCGATAAAAAGCCGAAATTGGTGGAAAATCTCCGCGCTGTTCTGACGAGGCCTTCCTTCAGCGAATCCGAAATCCAGGTGCTGCGCGGCGTCATCTCATCGCTCGACCGCTTCACGCGCGAAAACCCGCGCGGCTCGGGCGCACCGGCCGGAGGCAGGAAGGGGCAAGGCGGCGGTGACGACGACTGAGCTCAAACCCATTCTCGTCTTCGACAGCGGCATCGGCGGTCTGACGGTGCTGCGCGAGGCGCGCGTGCTGATGCCGGAGCGGCACTTCATCTATGTCGCCGACGATGCCGGCTTTCCCTATGGCGGATGGGAGGAGGGGGCGCTAAAGGTGCGGGTGATCGCGCTCTTTGGCGACTTGCTCAGAGCGCACGATCCGGAAATCTGCGTCATCGCCTGCAATACCGCCTTCACACTGGTCGGATCGGATTTGCGCGCCGCCTATCCGCAAATGACCTTCGTCGGCACGGTACCGGCGATCAAGCCGGCGGCCGAGCGGACGCGTTCGGGACTGGTCTCGGTTCTGGCAACCCCCGGAACGGTGAAGCGCGCCTATACGCGCGATCTCATCCAATCCTTCGCCTCGCAGTGCCATGTGCGCTTGGTCGGTTCGGAGAACCTGGCACGCATGTCGGAAGCCTATATCCGCGGCGACAAGCTGGAGGACGAGGCGGTGCTGGCGGAGATCGCCCCCTGCTTTGTCGAAATGGACGATCGGAAGACCGACATCGTCGTGCTCGCCTGCACGCATTATCCGTTCATGGCGAATGTCTTCCGGCGGCTGGCGCCCTGGCCGGTCGACTGGCTGGATCCGGCCGAGGCAATCGCGCGGCGGGCGCGTTCGCTCGTGCCGTTGCCGAACGGTTTCGAACCGTTGAACGGCGAGGATCCGGCGATCTTCACCTCCGGCAGGCCCGATTTCGCCACGCGGCGGCTGATGCAGGGCTTTGGGCTCACCGTGCGTTCCGCATGAGCGTCAGAACGCCGTCGGCAGGATGAAGGCGGCGGCCGCCAGCACGATCGCAATCGCAAGGGCAAGGCTGATCCACGAGCGCCGCGCTTCCGCCGGCGAAATGATGCGATAGGGGGTCTTGCCCGCCTCGCGCAATTGCAAGTGGTTCTCGGTGTCGTATTGGGACATCAGCTTCCTTGCATCCTGTCTGGGACTATCATCAGGCGACTCCAGCGAATAGGAGGGGATCTGCCCGCTGGGTCGCACGCGTATTCCTGTGAGTTGTCTGAAGAGCGGCCCTGACCGGAGCCAAAACCGTGCTAGGTGTCGCTGGTTTTGGCGCTCCCGGCGGATCGCGAATCAATTCGTGACGAAGAGGTGGGAATGAAAGTCGGCATCGACATGGGAACGACGTCCGAAGGGACTTCGGCCTCGCTCGATATCGAAGAGCTTCTGGCGACGCGACTCCTGGTGCAGGGCAATTCAGGCTCGGGCAAGTCGCATCTGTTGCGCCGGCTGCTTGAGCAGTCCGCCCCTTGGGTGCAGCAGTGCATCATCGACCCAGAAGGCGATTTCGTGACCCTTGCCGACAAGTTCGGTCATGTGGTGATCGAGGGCGAGCGGACGGATGCGGAATTGATCGGCATCGCCACGCGCATCCGCCAGCACCGCGTCTCGTGCGTCCTTTCGCTCGAGGGACTCGACATTGAGCAGCAGATGCGCAGCGCCGGCGTGTTCCTGAACGCGATGTTCGATGCGGATCGCGACTATTGGTATCCCGTCCTGGTCGTCGTCGACGAGGCGCAGATGTTCGCGCCCTCGGTCGGTGGCGACGTTTCGGAAGAGGCGCGCAAGGTGTCGCTCGGGGCGATGACCAACCTGATGTGCCGCGGCCGTAAGCGCGGACTGGCCGGCGTGATTGCCACCCAGCGCCTGGCGAAGCTTGCCAAAAACGTCGCGGCGGAAGCGTCGAACTTCCTGATGGGGCGCACCTTCCTCGATATCGACATGCAGCGCGCCGCCGACCTGCTCGGCATGGACCGTCGCACGGCCGAAATGTTCCGCGACCTGAAGCGTGGCTCCTTCGTAGCGCTCGGCCCGGCGCTTTCCCGCCGGCCGCTGAAGGTGACGATCGGATCGGTCGAGACGTCGGCGCGCTCGACGAGCCCGAAGCTGATGCCGCTGCCGGAGGCGCCGCAGGATGTCGAGGACCTGATCTTCACGCCCGATCCGGAAGAATTGAGCCGACCCATTGTCCGACGTGCGGCGCCCCAGCCGCGGCCCGCCAGCGATATTCTCGCGGAACTGTCGCGGCCGCGGCCGGAATCTCAGACACCGGTCGAGGCGAAACCCGCCCAGCCGGAACTCTCCGCCGAGGAGCGGGAGGCGTTGATCGATGGCGTGTTCGCCGAGATTCTTGCAAACCCGGAAGCGGCGTTCCGGCCCGACGCCGAGCTGTACCAGGATTTCCTGGTTCGCTGCCGCATCCGCCGTGTGCCAGGCTCCGCGCCGTCAATCGGTGTTTTTCGGCGCAAGATGGCCGTGGCGCGCTCGGGGGTGGATCCCGAAACGGCTGCGACTGAAGCCTGGGCATCGGCTCTTGGGCTCGCCGATCGGGTGACGGAGGACCTGCAGGGCGTCTTCCTGATGATGGCGCAGGCGGCCGTGCGTGGCGCTCCCTGTCCTTCTGACGCGATGATCGCGCGTGCTTACGGCACGCATTCCGCCCGGCGGGCGCGACGGTTGCTCGGCTATTTCGAAGAGCAGGGGCTGATCGTCGTGCATGCGGATTTCGCTGGAAAACGAATCGTCGCTTTCCCTGACCTCGGCAAAGAGACCCGTCCGGGTGATGCGAATGCGCCGGATGCCGGCATGTCGGAGCGCGCGGCCGCGGAGTGATTTTTTCGGAACGGGGATTGGCGGAAATCCCTGCGTTTCTTGCATAAATCCGTTTGACAATTCCCCGCCCAATGCGTAAAGACCCGCCCAACGCCGGGCAGCGATGCCCGGTGTTTCATTTGACATGTCCCGTGGTTTCTCCGGCAGCGTGATCGTGAGAAGCCTGTCAGAACTCCCAAAATGAGTTCAGAGGAGGGCGTGTTTCCTTGATCCGGCTTGGCAACAGACCGGTGTAACCGATTGAAAGGAAATGCGATGAGCAAGCGCGAATCGTCCAAGTATAAAATTGACCGCCGCATGGGCGAGAACATCTGGGGTCGCCCGAAGTCCCCGGTCAACCGCCGCGAATACGGCCCGGGCCAGCACGGTCAGCGCCGCAAGTCGAAGCTTTCCGACTTCGGCGTGCAGCTGCGCGCCAAGCAGAAGCTGAAGGGCTACTACGGCGACATCCGTGAAAAACAGTTCCGTGCGATCTTCGCCGAAGCTTCCCGCCGCAAGGGCGACACCCCGGAAAACCTGATCGGCCTGCTTGAATCGCGCCTCGACGCGATCGTCTACCGCGCCAAGTTCGTTCCGACCGTCTTTGCCGCCCGCCAGTTCGTCAACCATGGCCACGTCAAGGTCAACGGCGTTCGCGTCAACATCGGTTCCTACCGTTGCAAGCCGGGCGACGTCATCGAAGTCAAGGACAAGTCCAAGCAGCTCGTTACGGTTCTCGAATCCGTTCAGCTCGCTGAGCGCGACGTTCCGGACTATATCGAAGCCGATCACAGCAAGATGGTCGCGACCTTCGTCCGCGTTCCGGCTCTGACCGACGTTCCCTATCCGGTCGTCATGGAGCCGCACCTGGTCGTCGAATTCTATTCGCGTTAATCCGGGCTCGGCCTCGTGAATTCGAAAACCGCCCGGAGACGGGCGGTTTTTTTGTAGAAAACTGCCGGAGCGACCCAAGATCGAGGAGTGCCGCATGCCGGAGCAGAAAGCGCCTCAGGATCTGCAACAGATCCTCGACGACATCTATCGCGAGCTGACGCCGCGGCTGGGCGAGGGCAAGGTTGCCGACTATATTCCCCAGCTTGCCCGCATAGATCCCCAGCATTTCGGCATGGCGATCGTCACGACGGGCGGTGATGTGCATCGGGTCGGCGATGCGGAAGTGCCGTTCTCGATCCAGAGCATTTCGAAGGTCTTCACGCTGACGCTGGCGCTCGGCAAGCATGGCGAGAATATCTGGCATCGGGTCGGCCGTGAACCCTCGGGGTCGGCCTTCAATTCGATCGTGCAACTCGAACACGAGGGTGGAAAGCCGCGCAACCCCTTCATCAATGCGGGGGCGATCACGATCAGCGACCTGATCCTCGCCGGCCACACGCCGAGGGAACTGATAGGCGAGATCGTGCGCTTCGTCCGTTACTTGGCCGACGACGAGAACATCGTCATCGACCACGAGGTTGCCCGCTCCGAGACGGCCACCGGCTTCCGCAATTTCGCGCTCGCCAGTTTCATGCGCTCCTTCGGACGGCTCGACCATCCGGTCGAGCATGTGCTCGGCGTCTATTTCCACCACTGCGCGCTCGCCATGACCTGCAGCCAGCTGGCGAAGGCGGGCCTTTTTCTGGCGGCGGGCGGCACCAATCCGTTGACCGGCCATTCCGTCGTATCGCGCCTGCGGGCCCGGCGCATCAATGCGCTGATGCTCACCTGCGGCCATTATGACGGATCCGGTGATTTTGCCTATCGCGTCGGTCTGCCCGGCAAGAGCGGCGTCGGCGGCGGCATCATGGCGGTCGCGCCCGGCAAAGCCTCGATTGCCGTGTGGTCGCCGGGCCTCAACGAGAACGGCAATTCGCTCCTGGGCTCGCTGGCGCTCGAGATGCTCGCGGCGCGTACCGGCTGGTCGGTATTTGGGCCGTGAGCGTCTGAGGGTGCCCCTCATGCCGCTGCCGTGACCTCCGCCCCGCGTGCGGGGAGAGGGCTACGGTGAGGGGCAATTTCGCTGAGGTTGAGGGCTCGATTCCTGCAATTCATTGCGCCGCCGCCCCCTTTTTCCTTGATCTTCGGTACCAGACCGGGCAAGTGGTTCGGGCCTTTGGGCGGACCTATTTCGCCCTCAGAATCCGAGACTACCGCCATGGAACTCTCACTATCGCCTGAGCGCGAGATGATGGACGCTGCTCCCAATGCGGAAGACGCCGTTCTCGACACCGGTGCTCATCCGCTGTTCGCGCGGATGCCGACCTCCGTCTCCTTCAACAAGCTGAGAAAGCGCCTGCTGCGCCAAGTGCGTCAGGCTTTCGACGACTTCGGCATGCTGAAAGGGTCGAAGCGCTGGCTCGTCGGCGTTTCCGGAGGCAAGGACAGCTACAGCCTCTTGGCGCTGCTGATGGATCTGCAGTGGCGCGGGCTTCTGCCGGTCGAGCTCATTGCCTGCAATCTCGACCAGGGCCAGCCGAACTTTCCGAAACACATCCTGCCGGACTATCTCGCCTCGATCGGCGTCAGGCACCGGATCGAATATCGCGATACCTATTCGATCGTGAAGGAGAAGGTGCCGACGGGCGCCACCTATTGCTCGCTCTGTTCCAGGCTGAGGCGCGGCAACCTCTACCGTGTCGCGCGGGAGGAGGGCTGCGATGCCCTGGTGCTCGGGCACCATCGCGAGGACATTCTCGAAACCTTCTTCATGAACCTCTTACATGGCGGCCGCCTGGCGTCGATGCCGGCGAAGCTTCTCAATGACGAGGGCGACCTGACGGTCCTGCGGCCGCTTGCCTATGCGGCCGAGGACGATCTCGCGAAATTCGCCGCAGCGATGGAGTTCCCGATCATCCCGTGCGATCTCTGCGGCTCGCAGGACGGTCTCGAGCGCAATGCCATGAAGGCGATGCTTGCCGACATCGAGCGGCGCATGCCCGGCCGCAAGGACACGATGCTGCGCGCGCTCGGCCATGTGAACCCGTCGCACCTGCTCGATCCAAAACTGTTCGATTTCCAGTCCCTTTCTTCGGAGCCCACAGAATGAGCCAGTCCGTCGATATCGCCGCCCTTGCCAACCTTTTGCAGGAGGCGGCGGTGAAGGAAATCCTGCCTCGCTTCCGGAATCTGGAATCGGGCGATGTGCGGACGAAGTCCGAGGCGATCGATCTGGTGACGGAAGGCGACGAGGCTGCCGAGAGGCTGATCAAGGCGAAGATCGACGCGATCGCGCCTGGCGCAGTCTTCATCGGGGAAGAGTCGGTCGCGGCCGATCCCGCTCTCCTCGACAAGCTGGCGGATGCCGAGCTTGCCATTGTCGTCGATCCGATCGACGGGACCTTCAACTTTGCCGCCGGCCTGCCGCTCTTCGGGGTGATGGCGAGCGTCGTCGCCAAAGGCGAGACCGTTGCGGGCATCATCTACGATCCGCTCGGCAATGATTGGGTGATTGCCGAGAAAGGTTCCGGCGCTTGGATGTGCCGACCGAACGGGTCGCAGGAGAGGCTGTCGGTCACGGCCGGCGTGCCGCTTGGCAGCATGGTCGGCGGCGCCTCGACGGCATTCTACCAGGAAGACAACCGCCGGATCGTCATGGGCAATTTGGCCAAGGTGAGGATCGCCACAAGCTACCGCTGCGCCGCGCATGAATACCGCATATTCGCAGCCGGCCATCTGCACTTCCTGATGTACCAGAAGCTCATGCCGTGGGATCACCTTGCCGGCACGCTGGTCGCCGAAGAGGCCGGCGCCTATGCGGCCCGCTTCGACGGATCGCGCTATCTGCCGGCCCACACCAATGGCGGGCTGCTTCTCGCCACCGACAAGGAAAGCTGGGAGGCGCTGCGGCGCGAGGTTTTCACCGTCTGATCAAGGACGTTACAGGCGTCACAATAGAGAAAGCCCGCCCCGGATCGCCGAGCGGGCTTTGTTGTTACATATGTCCGCCACCGTGATCGGGACCGGCGATCTGGTCGCCGGGATGGGTGAAGAGCTTTCCCTTTTCCGCCCAGAGCGTAGCGGCAATGGTCAGAAGTCCGAAGAGCGCGAATCCGCCGAACAGGGGCTGCAGCGTTCCGTTGAAAAGTTGGCCGACGGCGCTGCCGATGAGGGCGCCGGCCGTTGTCGAGATGAAACCGGTAATCGCCGTGGCCGTGCCGGCGAGATGGCCCATCGGCTCGAGGCTGATCGCCGTGAAATTGGTGGCGATCACGGCAAAGAACATCAGCAGCACCGAGAACATCACGTAGCTGACGACGAAGGCCGGCGTGCCGGCCAGCGACAGCGCGTAACCCGCGGCCGCAAGCAACGTGAACAGGATCAGTGCGGCGTGCGAGATGCGGCGCATGCCGAAGCTGCGGACAAAAAAGCCGTTGGCAAAGTTTGCCACAGCGATGCCGCCGGCCGTTCCGGCAAAGGCGATCGGCAGCCAGTCGGCGAGACCGTAAATTTCGCCGAAGACCTGCTGCACGCTGACGATGTAGGCGCAGATGACCGCCGTGAACAGCGTCAGGCCGATCATATAACCGCAGGTGATGCGGTTCGTCAGGACCGTACGGAAGCCTGAAAGAATAGCGCCGAACGAGAGCGGCAGGCGCTCCTTGGCAGGGAGCGACTCCGACATGCGAGTCAGCGCCAAAAAGAAAAGAACGAGGCCGATCACGCCGATCAGAATGAAGATCCAGTGCCAATCGGCATAGACGATGACCACCTGTCCAAGCGAGGGAGCGACGATGGGCACGATCATGAAGACGATCATCACATAGGACATGACGCGTGCCATCTCGCGGCCGCCGAAACAGTCGCGGACGATCGCCATGGTGGTGATGCGCACCGCCGCGGCACCGATGCCCTGGATGAAGCGCAGCACCAGCAGCGCCTCGAAGCTCGTCGCCTGCGAGGCGGCGAAGCTCGAGATGGTGAAGAAGGCCAAGCCGCCGAGCAGCACCACGCGGCGGCCGAAGGCATCGGAAAGGCTGCCGAAGAAAATCTGCGAAAAGCCGAAACCGAGGAAGAATATGCCGATGACGAGCTGCGCGTCGTTGGCATTGGTAACGTCGAACGACTGGCCGATGCTCGAAAGCGCCGGCAGCATGCTGTCGATCGCGAGCGCCACGCTTGCCGTCATCACGGCAATCGTCACGATGAATTCGACGAGACCCATTCCGATACGAGCCGCACCCGAAACCGAGTTGGTATCATCCGGTTGTTGTCGGGCGTTGAGGGTGTCTTCTGAGATGGAAGTCATTGAAATATCCACAATAGCAGATTGGGAGGAACAATCCGGCCGTCGCGCCACACCGGCATCCGGCTAGCCGGCAGGATTGTGCGGTTTGAAAAGCCGGCCGCCTTCTGCAAACAGCACAAAGACGAGGGCAAGGACGCCGACGGCAAAGAAGCCGACGGCGAGCGGTGTCACAGTGCCGTCGAAGGCCTGGCCGATGACGGCGCCGATGACCCCGCCGGTGATCGTCTGGACGAAGCCGAGAACCGACGAGGCGGTACCGGCCACATGCCCGAGTGGCTCCATGGCCATGGCGTTGAAGTTGGCAAAGATCACCCCGAACTGGAACATTGCCGCGGCGTAGAGGACCACGAAAATCGGTAGCGGCAGCGGTCCCGCGAGCGATGCACACATCCAGACGAAGCTCGCCAGGGTGAAGCCGAGAAGGGCGGCATGCGAGAGTGCCCGCATGCCGAACCGCCACACGAGACGCGAATTGGTGAAGGAGGCGACCGCCATGAGTCCGGCAAAGCCCGCGAAGACGACCGGGAACCACACGCCGAGACCATAGATGCCGACGAGGACCTGCTGTGCCGAATTGATGAAGCCGAAGAGCGCGCCGAAGATCACGGACGTCGCCAGCGTATAGAACAGCGCCATCCGGTTCGTCACGACGATACGAAAGCCCTCCAGAATCGCAGACGCTGTGAACGGGCGTCGGTTTTCAGAAGCCAAGGTCTCCCGCAGGCGAACTGCGACGGGCGCCGCGACGGCAAGCGCGTAGAACGCGATCACGACGAAGATCATGTGCCATTCCGCAAAGATCATGATCAATTGGCCGATGCTCGGGGCGATCACCGGGACGATCATGAACACCATCATGACCAGCGACATGATCTCCGCCATTTGACGGCCGCCATAGATGTCACGCACGACGGATACGGTCACGACGCGAATGGCGGCCGCGCCGACGCCCTGCACGAAGCGGAAGAACAGCAGCGCGGCGAATGTCGGCACGAAGACGATCGCGATCGCGCTCAGGGCATAGAGCGCCAGCCCGCCGAGGAGCGGCGCCTTCCGCCCGAAGCGATCGGAAAGCGGTCCGAAGAAAAGCTGTGCGAAACCCATGCCGAACAGATAGGCGGACAGGATATATTGGCGGTCGTTTTCGTCGCTGACGCCGAGGCTTGCACCAATTTCCTGCAGCCCCGGCAGCATGATGTCGATCGAAATCGCATTGATGGACATCAGCATCGCCATCAGGGCGATGAACTGGGTCTTGGTGAGGCCGGAAAGCGTCGCCGCTTGATCTATCGGTTTTGTCATTTCGGGAATCCCGCTGACCGTCCGCTCGGCGTCCGGCACAGAATGCGCCGCTGATATCGAGGGCGCAGAGTTCATCAATACTTTGATCGGTCTGTGAAATTTCAGGTCGAAGTCGAGCCTGCGCCGACGTCGATGCTATGAGTATACGGGTGCGAGAGAGTGCGCGCCCCAAGGCAATGTCTGCGTCGATCGCCCCCGTGGGGCAGTCGAAAATCTGCCGATGCGCGGTCGTGGAAGACCCCTCCGGAGCCGGTGAATTTCGTCGCCTGCTCAAGGAGTGCACCGAAATTTAGCCGAACGGCATATAGTTCCGGAATCAAAAAAGGCGGTCAGGCCGCCTTCTCCGTGCGCTGTTCCCTATTGCGGATGCTACGCAGCGCCCTTTACGGAAATGCCCTGTCCCTGAAGATGCTCCTGCAACTCGCCTGCCTGGAACATCTCGCGCACGATGTCGCAACCGCCGACGAATTCGCCCTTCACATAGAGCTGCGGAATGGTCGGCCAGTTGGAGTAATCCTTGATGCCTTGGCGCAGATCCGCATCGGCGAGCACGTTGATGCCCTTGTAGTCGACGCCGATGTAATCGAGGATTTGCACCACCTGTCCGGAGAAACCACACTGCGGAAACTGCGGCGTGCCCTTCATGAAGAGAACGACGTCGTTGGTCTTGATCTCGTTGTCGATGAAATCGTGAATTCCGCTCATGTTGTCTTCCTTCCTGGCCGGCTTCAAGGACCGGATGTCGCTTTGCTGCTTAAATAGCATGCATGGGCGCGGTTTTCACCCACCCAATTCGCAAAAATGTTGATGGTCCTCAAAATGTGGCTTTCAAACCACCTCAGGCGGGGCGGCGGCGCAGCTTGCTGCGGGATGCAGCGGTGCGGCGACGGCTCACCTGCTTCTTTGCCGGCTTGCGGATAGCGGCCTGGATGATCTCGGCAAGGATGCCGCCGGCGCCTGAGGCTTGCCTGGTACGGCGCTTCGTCCGCCGCGTCGCGGTTTTCCTGGCGCCGGTCTTCTTTAGGATCTCCTTCAGCGCACTGTCGACGACACCGCTGACGAGTTCCTTGATCAAGTCCGCCATAGGGACTCACTCCGGCGCGCTGGTCTGCAGGGCGAGCGCATGAAGTATGCCGCCCATATTTCCCTTCAAGGCGTTGTAGACCATCTGGTGCTGCTGCACGCGGGTCTTGCCGCGAAACGCTTCGGCCACGACTTCGGCGGCATAGTGGTCGCCGTCACCGGCCAAATCGCGGATCGTGACCTTGGCGCCCGGGATTCCGGCCTTGATCATGTCTTCGATATCGCCTGGTGTCATGGGCATGATATGCCAACTCCCTTGTTATTTTTCTGCGGGCGCAGGGGACGCACCCCCACTCGTAGCCTCAAGGGAACCACGATTCAGGGGCGGAAAGCAAATGATGATTTGACGGTTTTCCGCCCCGTCTGCCGTCAATTGTCCGGAGCCAGATCGCTGCCCATGTAGGTGGGGAACCAGGCTTCGTGGGCGGAACGCAATTCGTCTACCGAGACCGCCTTTGCATCGCCGAGTTTAACGGCTTCGCCTTCGGTCTTGCCGATAACCGGCAGGTCAATGCCAGCGACTGCCGCCCGAGCGGCGACCGCATCGAGCTTGTCGGCAGTGACCGTCACGACATAGCGACCCTGATCCTCACCGTAGAAGGCCGCAATCGGATCGTTCTCCGGAGCAGCAATCGTCGCGCCGATGCCCGAGGCGATCGCCATCTCCGCAACGGCAAGCGCAAGGCCGCCCGAAGAGCAGTCGTGCACGGCGGTAACCAGTCCGTCCGCGATCAGGCCGCGAACGAAGTCGCCGACCTTGCGTTCATGCGCCAGATCCACGTGCGGTGCCGGACCGTCGGTGCGGCCGTGAATGTCGCGCATATAGATTGACTGAGCGATGTGGCTGCCCAAGTGTTCCGGCGCGCCGGCGAGCAGGATGGTCTCATCCGCCGCGGCAAAGCGGATGCGCGCCATCTTCGACCAGTCCTTGACCAGCCCTACACCGCCAATGGTCGGGGTGGGCAGGATCGCCTGGCCGTTCGTCTCGTTGTAGAGCGATACGTTGCCCGAAACGATCGGGAAATCGAGAGCGCGGCAGGCTTCGCCGATGCCTTTGATGGCGTGCACGAACTGGCTCATGATTTCGGGGCGTTCGGGGTTGCCGAAGTTCAGATTGTCGGTGGCAGCGAGCGGCAGCGCCCCGGTTGCCGTCAGGTTGCGCCAGCATTCGGCGACAGCCTGCTTGCCGCCCTCGAACGGATCTGCCTCGACATAACGGGGCGTCACATCCGAAGAGAAGGCGAGCGCCTTCGTCTCATGGCCTTCGACGCGCACCACGCCGGCGTCGCCGCCCGGCAGCTGCAGCGAATTGCCCTGGATCAGCGTGTCGTATTGCTCGTAAACCCAGCGGCGCGAGGAATTGTTGGCGGAGCCGACCAGCTTCAGAAGCGCCTCGGCGACATCGGCCTGGGGAATGTCGTTGGTCGCGAGCGGCGAGGGGGTCTTGGCCGGTGTCCAGGGGCGGTCATATTCCGGTGCCTCGTCGCCGAGTTCCTTGATCGGCAGGTTCGCCACTTCCTCGCCCTGGTGCAGGATGCGGAAGCGCAGGTCGTCGGTCGTCTTGCCGACGATTGCGAAGTCGAGGCCCCACTTGACGAAGATCGCCTTGGCTTCCTCCTCCTTTTCCGGGCGCAGCACCATCAGCATGCGCTCCTGGCTTTCGGAAAGCATCATCTCGTAGGCGGTCATGCGCTCCTCGCGCACCGGCACCTTGTCGAGATTGAGCTCGATGCCCAGATCGCCCTTGGCGCCCATCTCGACGGCGGAACAAGTGAGGCCGGCGGCGCCCATGTCCTGGATGGCGATCACGGCGCCCGTCTGCATCAGTTCGAGGCAGGCTTCAAGCAAGCATTTTTCCGTGAAGGGATCGCCGACCTGGACGGTCGGGCGCTTCTCCTCGATCGACTCGTCGAACTCGGCCGAAGCCATGGTGGCGCCGCCGACGCCATCGCGGCCGGTCTTGGCGCCGAGATAGACGACCGGGAGCCCGACGCCCTCCGCCTTCGAATAGAAGATCGCATCGCTCTTCGCGAGGCCCGCCGCGAAGGCGTTGACGAGGATGTTGCCGTTATAGCGCGAGTCGAACTCGACCTCGCCGCCGACCGTGGGCACGCCGAAGGAGTTGCCGTAGCCACCGACGCCGGCAACGACGCCGGACACGAGGTGGCGGGTCTTCGGATGATCGGGCGAGCCGAAGCGGAGCGCGTTCATCGCGGCGATCGGGCGCGCACCCATGGTGAAGACGTCACGCAGGATGCCGCCGACGCCGGTGGCCGCGCCTTGATAGGGCTCGATATAGGAAGGATGGTTGTGGCTCTCCATCTTGAAGACGACGCAATCGCCGTCATCGATGTCGACGACGCCGGCATTCTCGCCCGGCCCCTGGATGACGCGCGGTCCCTTGGTCGGGAGCGTGCGAAGCCATTTCTTTGAGGATTTGTAGGAGCAGTGCTCGTTCCACATAGCCGAGAAGATACCGAGTTCGGTGAAGGTCGGCTCGCGCCCGATCAAGTTCAGGATGCGCTCATATTCGTCGGGCTTCAGCCCGTGCGAGGCGATGAGGTCCGGGGTGATGGGGCGGGTGTTGGAAATCGTCATCGTCGACCGTCAATCCTTCGGGCGGCGCGCACCCCTTCCGACAGGGACACGGCGCGTGCGAACCGCAACACAAACAGGGGGCGCTTTGCGGCTTCTTTAGCCTATGACGCGCCGCGGCGCGACAGAAAAATACCGCAGATCAACAGGAGCCAGCCGACGTGCTCCCGACCGGAAATTCCGTTTCTCAGCCGCTAGAATTTGTAGCCGAGCATCAGTCCCGCACGCGTCAAACCGTCGTTGGGTCCATTGCAAAGATTGGCATTGGAGGAGTGTTCCACCGTTGCCGACAGGTTCCAGTGATCGTCGAAGCGAAACCCGGCGGCGGCATATTCGCGGAACATCAGCCGACAGCCAAGCTTCGGCCCGCTCGTTCCGTCATCGTTCAGGTCGCCGTCGTGAACCGTGCCGCCGGCACCGAGCTCGACAAAGAAACGCTCGGTGATGTCGACGTCCCAACTGAACCCGCCATACACCTGGTTGACGCCGTTCGACGCGGTTGCGATCGAGGCTCCGGCATGCACCCGTGGCCGCAGGACCTTTTCAATTAAGCCGGTAGCACTGTCTGCACCGAACGGGTCGAAAAAGACGGTCACGGATGGGAAGACGCCGTCCTCCTGATTGTCGCCGTCGCCGATGGAGGTCGTCGCACCGAAACGGAGTCCGTCGAAGATCGGCTCTGCCGCGTGAACGGGTGTGGCCCCAAGAGATGCCAGGAACGCGAAGGCTCCGACGGAACCGAGCATCAGGCTCCGGGCACCGAGCCAAGTTGAAGAAAGCATGCCAGATCCTTTGGAAAGGCGAATCGACTCAGGCGTTACGCGAACTATAAATCGTCGTCGCTTGTGCGAAAGTCGTCTGGCAGGGAATTAGTCGAAGCTGTCGTAGCCGGTACGGCCGCTATCGAGCAGGCGTCGCAAGATCTGGAACCCGGCCTCCACGTCGCTCCGCTTGGCCGGCGAGGAGAATCCGACGCGGATGCGATGGAAGACGCGGTCGGACCGGGCCGCCTTGAATTCGTCCTCGTCGTCGATCAGCACGCCTTCCTGGAGGGCTGCCTGCTTGAAGGTTCCCGACAGCCAGGGCTCCGGGAGCTTCAGCCAGAGGAAGGGTACCTTCGGGTGGTCGTTGAACTCGAAGCCGGAGAAGATTTCGCGCGCCATGGCGACGCGCTTGCCGATTTCCTCGACGCCGCGGCCGCGCAGGGAGGAGGCGGCCCCTGAAAGAACAAGGCGGGCGCAAAGTTCGGCAAGGAGGAACGGAAGGCCGCCGCTGATCATCTTGTGGGCGATGCGGATGCGCTGGCTGAAATGTGGCGGGCAGGCGACCCAGCCCCCGCGCACGCCGGCGGCAACGGACTTCGACAGGCCGCCGACGAGGAAAATCCGCTCCGGCGCTAGTTCGGCGAGAAGCGGAATGGGATCACCGGTCATCGAGCCATAGAGATTGTCCTCGACCAGCCATACACCGTATTTGCGGGCGATTTCGGCGACCGCCTGACGCCGCTCGAGCGGCATGATCGCCACCGTAGGGTTCTGCGCGCTTGGCATCAGGAAGGCGAGCTTCGGATGCTGCTGGGCGCAAACGCGCTCGAAATCCTCCGGGATCAGGCCGAACTCATCGCTTGCGAGCAGCGCGATCCGCCGCCCGATCAGCCCGGCGCTGCGGCTTACCTGCGAATAGGTCAGGGTTTCAAAGGCGATGCGGTCGCCCGGCGAGGTGACCGCCGAAATCACGGCAATGACGGCGGCGTGCGCACCGAGCGTCGGCACGATGCATTCCGGTGTCGGTCGAAAGCTGCCGCTCGCCAGCCACTGCGCACCCGCTTCGAACCAATGATCAGGAAAATTGCGGGCATAGCTCGCAATGTCCGCATGATGCTCCCGGCTGATGTCACCGAGCAATCTTGCCAGAATGTCGCCCTGGCCGATGTCCGGCGCCGCCGTGCTGTCGAAGCGCAGCTTGCCGGGCGGCGCGACGATCGGACGGGTACCGGCTAGCGACGTGGTGAGTGGATCGGCCTGTTCGGGCGGTCTGCTCTCCGGATGGTCCAGCACATAGGTGCCGCGGCCGACCTCGCCGCTCACAAGTCCGCGCTCCCGCACGATGTTGTAGGCCCGGCCGATCGTGCCGATCGTCACCCCGATGTCGAAGGCCAGATTGCGTTGCGGCGGCAGCTTGGTGCCGACGGGCAGGGCGCCGCTGCCGATCGCCTGTTCAATCTGGTCGGCGATCCGCGCGTAAAGCGGCCCGTGCCCCTGCTGTATATCCGGTAGCCAAGTTGTCATAGTGACAATTGTCTATATTGCCTCAATTGCAGAGTCAATTATCACAGGATGGTGCGACAGTACGGCGTTGAGGTTCAGAGCATGAATACAATTAATACAATTCAGTTGTCGCCGCGGCACACCGAGAGGCCCAGCCATCGCGGGCAAAGCGCCAACTTGAGTATTCCAGCTAGGCTGTGGCGCTTCTACTGTGCATTGGCCGCGAAGAGGCGCAGCCGTCTGGTGCTGGGCGACTTGAGCGACCACCAGTTGAAGGACATCGGCGTCAGCGAGGCTGAAGCACGGCGAGAGGCTGCCGTTCCGTTCTGGCGTTAGAGCGGGATGCGTTCAAAGATGTGGCGCCGCCGCCCGTCTGTTTGCTTGCCGCCACGACGCAGAGGGTAGGCGCGGACGATTTATCCGCGGCGCGCGAGACCGCCGAGCTCGGATCGGGAACTCGGTTGTTTAAGCTCAACTGCAGCCCTGGCCGCCGGCGGCCCAGCGCCGCACGTCCGACGCGATCCGCGTGCCCACCGGCTCGCTGAGAAGCGGACCGAAGGCCTGCAGCCGGGCAGGGTGCCCTTCGGCTTGGATGACCGCGAGGGGGCGTGACTCGGGCGATTTGCGCGGCACGAGCAAAATGCGCGGGCGCCCGGAGAAGGAATTGAGTTCCGGTGCGAGCCGATAGGCCTTGAAGGCCGGGTCGCCCGACTTGAACCAGCAGCCATTGGCGCCAAGCGCAACGCGCTCCATCGTCGGGAGCGCGGCGGAGCTCGCAGGCGCGGAGGTTGGGCGGTTGGATTGGCACCCGCCAACGAGCACAAGGCTTGCGGCGACGCAGCCGAGCGCTGCGAATTGTCTGCATTTCATGGATGGCATAGGCGGCCTCGCGCGCGTGACGATGGATACCGCCTTCTAGCAGCGATACGGTTAAGCGGCGATTACGTCGAGCGCCGAGGCGAAGATGCCGCGGCCATCCGAGCCGCCATGGGCCGCTTCGATCAGGTTTTCCGGGTGCGGCATCATGCCAAGAACATTGCCGCGGTCATTCACCACGCCGGCAATATCGTTGAGAGAGCCGTTCGGGTTGGTGCCTTCGGCATAGCGGAAGACGACCTGACCATTGCTTTCCACCGCCTTCAAGGTTTCGGCGTCGGCGAAATAGTTTCCGTCATGGTGGGCGACGGGGCTGCGGATCACCTGGCCCTTGGCGTAGGCACGGGTGAAGTCCGTCTCCGCATTGACGACTTCGAGCTTCACTTCGCGGCAGACGAATTTCAGCGAGGCATTGCGCATCAGCGCGCCCGGCAGCAGGCCCGCTTCGACGAGGATCTGGAAGCCGTTGCAGACGCCAAGGACGCGCACGCCTTGCTCGGCCTTGGCCTTGATCGCCTGCATCACCGGCATGCGCGCGGCGATCGCGCCGCAGCGCAGGTAGTCGCCATAGGAAAAGCCGCCGGGAATGACAATCAGGTCGACATCCGGGATCTCCGTCTCGGTCTGCCAGACGGTCACCGGCGTCTTGCCGGAGATCTTCGTAAGTGCCGCGATCATGTCGCGATCGCGGTTAAGGCCTGGAAGCTGAACGACGGCTGACTTCATGGGCGTAGATACCTTGCCTTGGCCCCGCGGCCCTGAAGCGCGCGAGGTGAACATCAATGCTGGAAACGCCGGTGAACCGATCCGAGGGTCGCGTCCGATCGTGACGGCCGGCGCAGAAATTCCCCCGCCGTCAGGCGAGGGAAATACTGTAATTTTCGATCACCGTGTTGGCGAGCAGCTTCTCGCACATAGCCTTGAGCTCGGCTTCGGCCTTGGCCTTGTCTGCGGTCTCGAGCTGCAGGTCGAAGACCTTGCCCTGGCGGACCTGGCCGATGCCGTCGAAGCCAAGCGCCCCGAGCGCGCCTTCGATTGCCTTGCCTTGAGGGTCCAGAACGCCATTCTTCAACGTCACGGTTACGCGTGCCTTGATCACTTGCTTATCCCCGAAATTCACTTGGCCAGCATCGTTACTTGACGAGCACGGGTCCGGAACCGCGCGGCGGCTCGTTCTCGTTGATGATGCCGAGACGGCGGGCCACTTCCTGATAGGCCTCGACCAGGCCGCCCATGTCGCGGCGGAACCGATCCTTGTCCATCTTTTCCTTGGTCTCGACGTCCCACAGCCGGCAGCTGTCCGGCGAAATCTCGTCGGCCAGAACGATGCGCATCATGTCGCCTTCGTAGAGGCGGCCGCATTCGATCTTGAAGTCGACGAGCTGGATGCCGACGCCAAGGAAGAGGCCCGACAGGAAGTCGTTGATGCGGATGGCAAGCGCCATGATATCGTCGAGTTCCTGCGGGCTCGCCCAGCCGAACGCGGTGATGTGCTCTTCCGAGACCATCGGGTCGTCGAGCGCATCGGCCTTGTAGTAGAACTCGATGATCGAGCGCGGCAGCACGGTGCCTTCCTCGATGCCGAGGCGCTTTGCGAGCGAACCGGCGGCGACATTGCGCACGACGATCTCGAGCGGAATGATCTCCACTTCCTTGATCAGTTGCTCGCGCATGTTGAGGCGGCGAATGAAGTGCGTCGGAATGCCGATCTTGTTGAGATGAGTGAAGATGTACTCGGAAATGCGGTTGTTGAGTACGCCCTTGCCGTCGATGACGTCATGCTTCTTCTTGTTGAACGCGGTCGCATCATCCTTGAAGAACTGGATGAGCGTGCCCGGTTCCGGACCCTCGTAAAGGATCTTTGCCTTGCCCTCGTAGATACGGCGGCGACGATTCATGGACTTGTCTCTGTGGTTGTTGGCGCTCTTGGGTCGCGCATTTGGAATTTTCTCAGCGGGTCCATATCTGAAAAGAACGCATTTCACAATCGGCGTATCTTTCCTTCCCCCGATTTAGATCAGGGTATCATGAAAGGCGCCAAAGACGAAAACGCAGGTTGCTCTTCCGCCGGCACACTGCATTATGCGAGAATGCTGGCCGGCAACTTGAGGGAGGTCGATTGATGACGACGATGCAGGATCGCGAGAAGGCTTTCGAGGCAAAGTTCGCGATGGACGAAGAGTTGAGGTTCAAGGCCTTGGCGCGGCGCAACAGGATGCTCGGCCTCTGGGCCGCCGGCCTCCTCAACAAGGCGGACCCCGAAGCCTACGCGCGTGACGTCATCACCGCAGATATCGAGGAAGCCGGCCACGAGGACGTCGTGCGCAAGATCAAGGCCGACTTCGACGCGGCCGGGGTGGCGCAGTCGGAAGCCGACATCCGCGTGCGCATGCTGGAGTTCCTGGCACAAGCGGTCGAGCAGGTCCAGAACAGCTAGTCCCAGGAATTGAATTCGTCGATTTTGCGTGGCGGCTTCGATGCCTGGCCACGCGAAAAGATCTGCGGCACTGCCGAACGTTCTCAAATCTTTCCGACGCGGTCAGCGGCATGCCGTCAGGACTTCGGCGTGTACCAGATCGGCGACGTGTAGGCGCGCTCCGTGATGGTCGTCGCGGTGCCCGGCAAAGGCTTCACGCCAAATCGCTTGCCGTCATAGGCGGTCCAGCGCGGTGTCGGAATTTCGATCACCCGGCCGTAATAGAAGGCGGGCTGGTTGGAGTCGAATTCCGGATCCTTCCACACGGCGATGAGTTCAGGTGCGCCGACCGTGTTGGTCCAGGTGGCGTTCGCCTCGTCTACGGTATTGCCGACCGGTGGAAGCTTGCCGTCGCCCGACCAGGCGACGTCATAGACCTTCTCGTGCGGGTTTCCGTCCTTGTCCAACCAGCCCTTGACGATCTGGTAGCGGTCGAGATTGGCGCCGATCGGGTCCTTCAACGCCGCGACAAGGAAGGTCGGCGCTTTGCCGCCGGGTGCCGCGCTGAGGTCGCCACCCATCGGCACGCCCTTGCTGTAGCCGATCCGCGCCGGCAGGCGATCCTCGGCATCACGGGCCTCGAAGTCCCATCCGCCGAAGAAGCGCACGATCATGCGCGGCCCGGTCGTGGCATAGGTTTCCTTGCGTTCCATCGCGTCCCACAGGGATTCGCGCCTGTTTTCCCTGGTCCAGACCGCCGCATAGCCGGAGGCCGAGACCTCCCAGTCCATGATCTTCACGCCGGAGATCTTTCTGACCGGATGGGGCCTCGTGGGCGCCGGCCAGGCCGACCTCGACTGGGACGTCGCCGCCGCCATCGGCTATCGCTTCAGCGACACGGTGTCGGCTGTCGCCGGCTACCGCGCCCTGGGCGTCGACTACAGCAACGACGGTTTTCTGTTCGACGTCGTGCAGCAGGGTCCGATTCTCGGGCTCGTGGTGAAGTTCTAGCCTGGTGGCCGAAAGATCAAGGCTGATCCCTGGAGCAAGCGACTGATCCCGTCGCAAACCCAACGAAATGCAAAGAATGCATCTAACGAGAAAGCGGCTTCGGAGCGCAGCAATGCCGACCGCGGTTTCGAACTCCGGAAGGTAGGAGGTTTTGCCTCGAGTAGATTCGCAAGAGCGGTATCTAATCGTCGCTGCCGGCTTGCCGTTTTTCCAGTCGGTCGAGCACGTCTTCGGGGGTCACTTCGGTCGCGAGTTCGCCGACCTCGGCGTCTACCGCTGTCCTCACGTCAAGCCGAGCGGCAATTGCCGAGACCAAGGTCAGCAGTTGGGTCGCCTCCTGTTCGGCCAGCAGTGATATTTGCAGGTTGAGATCTGCCCGCTTGTCGTCGTCCGCCGCCATTCGGTTCTGACTGATGAGAACGAAAGTGGAGATGAAGATCGCCTCCACGGAGGCGACCATGGCGAGGATTACAAAGCTCGGGTCGAAGACGGGCACACCAGGCAACCATCTCATGTTCGCCGCGATCCAGAAGACGCATGCCGCGAGATGAAGATAGATGAAGGTCATCGAGCCGGCAAAGCGCGTAATTGTATCTGCAATCTTGTCTTGAAGCGTCTTTCCAAGTTCCGCCTCCCGGCGCCGTTTCAGAATCGCATTGATGTTACGATCCAGCCTGCGCGAGCCTGCAAGCGGCCGATCCGTCGCTTCTTCATCGGGTGGCTTTCTCGAAATGGGCATGCGCTCGGCAACGTCACTGATTGATCTTGCTCGCACATCGCCTGCAACCCCGCTGCAGATACAAAGTTCCGGTCAGGAGATAATGATATGCGGCCAAGCGGGCGCGGACCCTGGACGATCCCGGTTGTCAACTCGGTGCTGATAGGAAGATTTGGGAAGCTCAGTGGCGGAGGAGGTGGGATTCGAACCCACGGTACGCTTTCACGCACGCCGGTTTTCAAGACCGGTGCCTTAAACCGCTCGGCCACTCCTCCGGGCAGCCGCGTTATTGCCCGAAGCAAACGGGCTTTGCAAGATTTGCTGTGCTCAGCACCATGATTTTGTTGCTCCGCGTAGGGACTGGCACTGTCCATCTGGCGGCTTTCGGCCCTTCGATCTTTACGTTCTGTAAACCATAAGACGAGATTTCAATCGCGCTTTCGCCATCCAGTTCGCAATTCCGCCTTGTTGTTGTCATGATTACTTTGATTGTTCCGTTTCGGAACGCCGAATTCTGCGCGTGGGCTAGTGCGGATCATTTCGGTGCGGCATTGCGAATGATCTTGTGGGACAGATGACATCCGATAGAAAAGCGGCATACCTTGTGAGGGGAATTCGGCTCGCTGCAGTTCCGTTGCTGTGCGCAATGCTTGCCGCCTGCGGATCGACGACATCGAGTGTCAAGAAGAGCAAGTCGCGAAGCAAGGAATACTTCGCCGAATCCGTCTATGGCGTCAAAGCCAGCCCGCGGGTCGCCACCGGACGCAATATTCCGAAGGGCGGCGGCCGCTATCAGGTGGGCAAGGCCTATCAGGTCAAGGGCAGGTGGTATCAGCCGAAAGAGGATTTCGGCTACAACAAGACCGGCATGGCCTCGTGGTACGGATCGGCCTTTCACGGTCGCCTGACGGCAAACGGCGAAGTCTACGACAAGTATCACCTGTCGGCGGCGCACCCGACCTTCCCTCTGCCGAGCTATGCCCGGGTCACGAACCTCGAGAACGGCACGTCGGTGATCGTCCGCGTCAACGACCGCGGTCCCTATGAATACGGCCGGCTCATCGACGTCTCCTCAAAGACGGCTGACATGCTGGACATCAAGCGCAAGGGGAGCGCCAAGGTTCGCGTTCAATATGTCGGCCGGGCTCCGCTCGAGGGCAACGACATGCCCTATCTCATGGCGTCCTACGTCAGGAAAGGCGATCGTTCTCCGGGTGTGATGCCCGAAGGCCAGATCGCGACGGGGGTCATGGTCGCCTCGAACGAACCGCTGCGCAACCAGGTGCAGGATCTCGGCACCGTCACGGTCCCGGCCAAGTCGATGCTCGGCTCAGGCGCCCCGGTGAACGCACTCGCCGCGCCCGCGCAAGCCTTCCCGACGCCGCCGGCTATGACCGAATTCGTGCTGCTGCCGGACATCGGCCCGATCCCGACCGAGCGGCCCGAATTGATCCCGCTGCCGGACGGCACCATGGCCTATGCGGCTGCCTATGTCGAAGTGCGCGTCAGCGACAAGGCCTCTCCCTTCGAAGCGATCATGGTCGATTCCAATCCGCTCACTCCCGAGTCGATCCTGGCCTATGCGAAGCGGCATCAAGGCGCCATCTGATCCGATCGATGCCGATTGAACGGGGGGCTCTGCACTGCTATGCCCGCATGAGAAACCGGAGTTTCTCATGCGCATGAAGTGGTTCGCGATCGTGGGCATCCTGGCGGCGATCGCTCAGGGGGAGGCGACAGCGCAAACGCCGGCCTTCGATACGAAGGCGAAGCAAATCTACCTCGTCGATGCGGAAACAGGCACCGTGCTCTTCGCGCGCGGCGAAGACGATCCTGTACCGCCCGCCTCGCTTGCCAAGCTGATGGCAATGGACGTGGTCTTCGAGGCGCTGGAGAAGGGCGAACTGACGCCGGAGACGACCTTTCCGGTTTCCGAACATGCTTGGCGAACAGGCGGTGCACCGTCCGGCACGGCCACGATGTTCGCCGCGATCAAATCCCAGATCCGCGTTGCAGACCTCATTCAAGGCGCGACTGTGCAACTGGCGAATGACGCCTGCATCATCCTGGCCGAGGGCATGGCCGGCAGTGAGGCGGCCTTCGCCGAACGGATGAACAAACGCGCCCGCGCGCTTGGCATGCCGGTTGCGACCTTCAAGAATGCGACGGGCCTGCCGGATCCGGGAAACAGGATCACGATGCGTGAACTCGTCACCCTGTCACGCCATCTGCGCGACGCGCATCCGGAATTCTACCGCCTCTATGCTCAGCCTGAATTCGAGTGGAACAAGATCCTTCAGCGCAACAAGAACCCGCTGATTGCCGCCAATGTCGGAGTCGACGGGCTGGCGACCGGTTTTGCGGAAGGGTCCGGCTTCTCGCTTGCCGCCTCCATGCAGCGCGGCGACCGCCGGGTCTATCTGGCGATGGCCGGCCTTGAAACCGACAAGGAGAGGATCGAGGAAAGCCGCCGCGTGCTCGACTGGGCAATGACGAATTTCGAGAAGCGGCGCATCTTCGCTGAAGGCGAGACGATCGGCGAGGCGAGCGTTTACGGCGGGGCGGCGTCTCGCGTCTCGCTGGTCGCGGGTGACCCGGTCGACCTGCTGCTTCCGGTCAACAATCCGGAACGGTTGACGGCGAGGATCGTCTACAAATGGCCGCTGACGGCGCCGGTGGCAGCCGGCCAGCAGGTAGGCGTCGTCAAGCTCTGGAACGGCGAGAAGCTGCTGAGGGAAGTGCCGGTCAGAACGGCCGAGGCGGTTGGGCCCGGCACGCTCAGCAGCCGGGCGCTCGACGCCCTGCAGGAACTTCTGTTCTTCTGGCTGTGACAAATGCGGTGCTTGACGGTTCCTTCCGCCAGATCAATCGGCTAAACAGAACCGGTATGCACGCCGATCTGGAAGAACTTGTGTCGCTGACAAAGGGATTGTTCGTAACATTCGAGGGTGGAGAAGGGGCGGGAAAATCGACCCAGATGCGCCTTCTCGCCGATTCGCTCAGCGCCCGAGGCTTTGACGTGCTGACCACCCGTGAGCCCGGCGGCTCCATAGGGGCGGAGGCGGTCCGCCACGTCTTACTGTCGGGTGCAGCGGAACCCTTCGGTGTCCGCATGGAGGCGATTCTGTTCGCGGCGGCGCGCAGCGACCATGTCGAGGAAGTCATCCGCCCCGCCTTGCAGCACGGGAGGATCGTGCTCTGTGACCGCTTCATGGATTCCTCCCGCGTCTATCAGGGCGTCACCGGCAATCTCGAGCCCGGCTTCATCGAAACGCTCGAGCGCGTCGCCGTGAACGGCGTCATTCCCGATCGGACGATCATCTTCGATCTGCCTGCTGAGGTCGGGTTGGAACGCGCCCGGCGCCGTTCCAGCGAGGACCCGGACCGCTTCGAAAAGGAGCAGCTCGAGACGCACGAGAAGCGCCGCGAGGCTTTCCTCGACATTGCCGAGGCCGATCCCCAGCGGTGCCGGGTCGTCGATGCCACCCGTCCTCCGGAGGCGATCGCAGCGGAAGTCCTGAGGCTGGTGGAGGCGCTGCTGCCGGGCAATGGCGAACCGCAGTCGTCCGCGGTCGAAGCGGCATCATGACCATGGAACGTCCCGGCGTGCTCGAGGGGGCAGTCGCTCCCGTGGAAAACAACAAGCTCTTCGGCCATCGTGAAGCCGAAGCCTTTCTTGCCCAGAGCTACAGGTCCGGCAAGGGCCACCATGCAATCCTCATCGAAGGCCCCGAGGGGATCGGCAAGGCGACGCTCGCGTTCCGGTTCGCCAATCATGTGCTCAGCCATCCCGAGCCCGCGGAGGCGCCCGAACTCCTCGACGACCCCTATCCGGCGTCGCTCGTCACGCGGCAGCTTGCCTCCGGCGCGTCGCACAATCTGTTGCATCTCACGCGCCCCGTCGACGAGAAGACGGGCAGGGCGAAGGGAGCGATCACCGTGGACGAGGTCCGCCGCGCCGGAAAATTCTTTGGGCAGACATCGGGCACGGGGAACTGGCGCATCGTCATCGTCGATCCCGCCGACGATCTCAACCGCAATGCCGCCAACGCGATTCTGAAGATCCTCGAGGAGCCGCCGCGCCGCTCACTGTTTCTCGTGCTGACGCACGCGCCCGGAAAGCTGTTGCCGACGATCCGTTCGCGCTGCCTGCCGCTGCGGCTGAAGCCGCTCGAAGCGGAGCCAATGCGCCTGGCGCTCGCCCATCTGGGCTTCGATCTGGCCGGTCCGAGCGCCGATGGAATCATTGCCGCGGCGAGCGGCAGCGTTTCCGAGGCGCTGAAGCTGATCAATTATGGCGGGCTCGACATCGCAGCCGCCTTCGAGGACGTTCTCGCAGGGAAGGGCCCGGCCGTCCGCAAGCAGATGCACAAGCTCGCCGACATTCTCTCGGCGAGGGACAGCGAAACGATTTACGACTTCTTCTCGTCGCTCGTCACGGGGAGGGTGATGCGGCTGGCGCGCGAGGCGGCCATTGCCGGCGACATTCACCGAGCCGAGCGCTTCGCCAGGCTCTCCGGCAGCTTCGGCGAGCGGCTGACCGTAAGCGACGCCTATAATCTCGATCGCAAGCAGACGATCCTGTCCCTGCTCGACGATTTGAAGGACGCCCTATAGGTCCGGCCTGAAATTCCACTTCCGCTCGATCGCCGCGGCAAAGGTCGATATCGTTACTGCATGATTCCTTAAATCGGAATCGATTTGAGGAAAAAATCATTCAGCAATTCAAAGTGCTACAGCGGCCTTTGCTCGTCTATAGACGCGCGGCGCTGTAGTGTAGGCGAAGAGCAGGACATGGCCGAGAAGATCGGCCGTCTCGTCTGCAAGCGACCGTCGCCATGCGTCGATCGGCGTGCCAGCCGTTCGCCCGCGACCGCTCGCCTTGTTCTATGCCTGTGTCAGTTCGCCGAGCTCCTCCTGCAGCCTCAGAATGTACCAGTCCGGATCTCGGACGATGGCGTGTTGGTTGGCATAGGCAGCCGAAGCTTTTTCGAACGGATCACGCAGCATCGCTTTCCCCTTTCCGTGTTTATGGTTTGTTCCCACCGGCCGCAGATGTCAACGGCCAAGCTGCCTCAAGACGCTACTGTCCCTCAGGGTTTTTCTGGGCGTAACGGTTCCCTACCTAAAGGCGATGCGCTAATAGCAGCCATAGTTTCCGATCCGAGATAAATCGAAGCCGCTATGAGAGATACGTCCCCGTTCTACATCACCACCGCGATTTCTTACCCGAACGGCAAGCCGCATATCGGCCACGCCTATGAGCTGATCGCGACGGACGCCATGGCGCGCTATCAGAGGCTGGACGGGCGCGAGGTCTTCTTCCTGACGGGGACCGATGAACACGGCCAGAAGATGCAGCAGACGGCACGCAAAGAGGGCATCTCGCCGCAGGAGCTTGCCGACCGCAACTCGGCCGAGTTCGAAAAGATGGCCGAACTGCTCAACGCGTCGAACGACGACTTCATCCGCACGACGGAGAAGCGTCATCACGAGGCGTCGCAGGCAATCTGGATCCGCATGGGCGAGGCAGGTGACCTTTACAAGGACGCCTATGCCGGCTGGTACTCTGTTCGCGACGAGGCCTATTACCAGGAAAACGAGACGGAACTGCGCGACGACGGTGTGCGCTACGGGCCGCAGGGAACGCCGGTCGAGTGGGTGGAGGAGGAGAGCTACTTCTTCCGTCTGTCGGCCTATCAGGACAAGCTCCTCAAACTCTACGAGGACAACCCCGATTTCATCGGCCCCGCCGAGCGGCGCAACGAGGTGATCTCCTTCGTCAAGTCGGGCCTGAAGGATCTGTCGGTCTCGCGCACGACCTTCGACTGGGGCATCCGGGTGCCGAACGATCCTGCCCATGTCATGTATGTCTGGGTGGACGCCTTGACGAACTATCTCACCGCGACGGGCTATTTGGCCGATCCGTCGGGACCGCGGGCAAAGTTCTGGCCGGCGAATATCCACGTCATCGGCAAGGACATCATCCGCTTCCATGCCGTCTACTGGCCGGCTTTCCTGATGTCGGCGGGCCTGCCGCTGCCGAAACGCGTCTTCGCGCATGGTTTCCTGCTCAACAAGGGCGAGAAGATGTCGAAGTCGCTCGGCAACGTGGTCGACCCGTTCAACCTCGTCGAACATTTCGGCTTGGACCAGATCCGCTATTTCTTCCTGCGGGAAGTCTCCTTCGGCCAGGACGGCAGCTACAGCGAGGAGGGAATCGCGACCCGCATCAATTCCGACCTAGCCAACGGTATCGGCAATCTCGCCAGCCGCTCTCTGTCCATGATCGTCAAGAACTGCGACGCCCAGGTTCCGGTCTGCGGTCCGCTGACGGACGAGGATAAGGCGATGCTCGTTGCCGCCGATTCGCTCCTCGATACGACGCGTGTGGAAATGGGCAAGCAGCTCATCCACCGCGCGCTCGCCGCGATCATTGCCGTGGTTTCCGAGACGGACCGCTATTTCGCCGGGCAGGAACCCTGGGCGCTCAAGAAGACTGATCCGGAGCGCATGGGGACCGTGCTCTACGTGACGGCGGAGGTGGTGCGCCAGATCGCGATCCTGCTGCAGCCCTTCATGCCCGAATCGGCGGGCAAGCTCTTGGATCTGGTGGCGGTCCCCGAAGAAAGGCGGAGTTTCGCCGACCTTGGCGAGCCGGGCCGCCTGGTTCCCGGCACGCCGCTCGAGGCGCCGAAGCCGGTCTTTCCGCGCTACGTTGCACCGGAAGCGTAAGCGAGAGCGAACGGATGCTGATCGACACGCACTGCCATCTGGATTTTTCGGATTTCGACGCCGAGCGCGACGAGATCATCCAACGCGCCCGGCAGGCAGGCGTGACCCAGATGGTGACAATCTCGACCCGCGTGAAGCGCTTCGAGTCGATATTGGTGATCGCCGAGAAATACGAGAACGTCTTCTGCTCGGTCGGTACCCATCCGCACAACGCCGACGAAGAGCTGGACATCACGGCGAAGGACCTCGTGCGCCTGTCGGCCCATCCGAAGGTGGTGGCGATCGGCGAGGCGGGTCTTGACTATTTCTACGACAATGCACCGCGAGATGCGCAGGCGGAGGGTCTGCGTCGCCATATAGCGGCGGCGCGCGAAACCGGGCTGCCGCTCGTCATTCACAGCCGGTCGGCGGACGAGGATATGGCTGCGATCCTGACGGAGGAAGCGGGGAAGGGTGCCTTCCCCTTCCTTCTCCACTGCTTCTCTTCCGGAGCCGACCTGGCGCGCACCGGCGTCGATCTCGGCGGCTATGTCTCCTTTTCGGGAATCCTGACCTTCCCGAAGTCTCAGGAACTGAGGGATATAGCCAAGACGATCCCGCGCGATCGCCTGATCGTCGAAACGGATGCGCCCTATCTGGCGCCGAAGCCTTTCCGCGGCAAGCGCAACGAGCCGGCCTATGTTGCGCACACGGCCGACGTCCTCGCCGAAACAATCGGCGTCACGAAAGAGGAAATTGCGGAGATCACGACGGAAAACGCCTTGCGAATCTTTTCCAAGATGCCGAGGCTCTAGACGTGGCGTTTCGGCGGGTCTTCACCATCCTGGGCTGCGGCTCGTCGCCCGGGGTGCCGCGCATCACCGGCGACTGGGGTGCCTGCGATCCGTCAAATCCACGCAATCGCCGCTTGCGCGCCGCGCTGCTCGTGGAGCAGTTCGCACCGGACGGCGGCAAGACGACCGTCGTCATCGACACAGGCCCCGATTTCCGCACCCAGATGGTGGCGGCCGATGTGCGCCACATCGACGCCGTGCTTTACACGCATGCGCATGCGGATCATCTGCACGGCATCGACGATCTGCGCGGCTTCGTCATCGAAAACCGCAGGCGTGTGCCGATCTGGGCGGACGCCTTTACCATGGCTCGGATTCGCGACGGATTCCGCTACTGCCTGGAAGCGCCGCCCGGCAGCGGATATCCGCCGATCGTCGAACCGCATGTCATCCCAGAGGATCTTCCGCCGGTTATCGTCCACGGCGCCGGCGGACCGATAGCCTTCCAGCCTCTGATGCAGTTTCATGGAAACATCCATTCGCTCGGCTTCCGCATCGGCAATTTTGCCTACTGCAGCGACGTCAGCGACTTTCCGGCCGAGACGATCGGCAAGCTGAGCGAACTCGATCTGCTGGTCATCGACACCTTGCAATACAAGTTTCATCCAAGCCATCTGTCGCTGGTGCAGTCGCTCGGCTGGATCGAGCGACTGCAGCCGAAGCGCGCCGTACTGACGCACATGCATGTGCCGCTCGACTACGACGTCGTGCGCGACGAGACGCCGGACCATGTCGAGCCGGCCTATGACATGATGCGGCTGGAGCTCGAAGTCGACGTGCCGACCGCCGAAGAGGCGTAAAGGCTGTCTGACAGGATTTGCCTGCAAGCTTTTGATTCGGATTGAAATAGTGGAATTATCTCCGATGGGTTAGTTCCATAATCTATCTTATGCGATACTTCTATGTAGCCGCAAAGTTAAAGTGTCCTGATCCTGCAAAGTAAGAATGTCACTCTCCCCGCGTTTTGATGACGTGGGAGATTGCGGATGGGATTGATTGCGATGAGCGAGCGCGACCTGCAGCGGATCGAGGTTTTGTCGAAGGTGGTCGACGGCCGGATGACGATGGTGTCGGCTGGACATGTGCTTGATCTGAGCACCCGCCAGGTTCGCCGGCTCCTGGAGCGGATCCGGACGGATGGTGCGGCATCGATCCGCCACAAGGCGATCGGTCGCCCATCGAACAACCGGATTTGCGACGGCGTGCGCGACTATGCGGTGGCGATCGTGCGCGAGCGTTATGCGGACTTCGGTCCGACGCTGGCGGCCGAGAAGCTTGCCGAGCTTGATGGTCTAACCGTGTCGCGCGAGACCTTGCGCAAATGGATGTCGGAGGCCGGCCTGTGGCTGTCACGCAAACAGCGCCGGACGTTCCATCAGCCGCGGCTGCGCCGTGAGGCCTTGGGCGAGCTGGTGCAGATCGACGGCTCCGAGCATCGCTGGTTCGAGGATCGCGGGCCGCCGTGCTCGCTTTTGGTGTTCGTCGATGATGCGACCGGCAAGTTGATGCAGTTGCGGTTCGTGCGCTCGGAAAGTGCGTTCAGCTATTTCGAGGCGCTGGAGCTCTATCTGCAGGCGCATGGTGCTCCAGTCGCCTTCTATTCCGACAAGCATTCGGTGTTCCGGGTGGCGAAGAAGGATGCCAAGGGCGGTCAGGGCATGACGCAGTTCGGCCGCGCGCTTTCAGAGCTAAACATCGAGATTCTTTGCGCAAATTCGAGCCAGGCGAAGGGCCGGGTCGAGCGGATGAACCGAACGCTGCAGGACCGGCTGGTCAAGGAACTGCGGCTCGCCGGGATCTCCGGCATGGACGCAGGCAACGACTTCCTGCCCGGCTTTATCGCGCGTCACAATGCACGCTTTGCCCGCACCCCTGCCCGGTCGGAGGATCTGCATCGGCCGCTGAACCTCATGCCGGACCGGCTAAAGGATATTCTCTGCAAGCGCGAGCAGCGTTATGTCGGCGCCCAGTTGACGTTCTCCTACGAGCGCAAGCGGATCATGCTCGAGGAGAACGAGGTGGCACGCGGACTGGTCGGGCGCTATGTCGAGACCTACGCTTTCGCCGACGGCCGGCTCGACGTGCGCTGGAAGGGACATTCCCTGCCTTATAAGACGTTCGACAAGGACCAGCGGGTGACGCATGCGGCGATCACCGAGAACAAGCGGCTTTCCGATGTGCTGGCCTACATCAAGGGGCGGCAGGAGCAGTTGCCGGCGCCGAAGGTCCGGACCAACAGCGACAAGAAAGGCTACACGCCACGCGGCCGTAAGCCGGGCAAACGGACGGATTTTATGAACGATCCCGCGGTCATGGGCCGGCGGCAGCAAGCGCTCTCTCGCCTTGATGCCGCAGAATAATCAGCGGTCTGGCTGTCAAAGCTAAAGCCGATCAGTGGATAATCCACCCGCCCCGATCTCACCTTGCAACCCGGACCAGCCGGTCAGATCGGGGCTGGTCCTCGTGCCGTGTGGCAGCGCTGCAAGTGACATTTCTACTTTGCGCCGGAGCGGACATTTCACCCTGGCCGCCACATTTCTATTGGCCGGGGTACATTCTATTTCCAAGTGCGACATGGCAATAAAGACAATGAGTTGGCCCTTGGAACTTTTTGCATGTCGCTTTGCTATTCGCAGCTCACCCTTCCCGATCGTCGTCGTTTGCAACAGCTGATGGAACGCAAGGTTTCGGTTGCCGAAATTGCTCGGCAGCTCGGCCGTCATCGCTCGACGATCTACCGCGAGCTGAAGCGCAACACCTTTCACGATGCCGAGTTTCCGGAATACAGCGGCTACTACAGCGGCATTGCCAACGACATCTCCAAGGAGCGTCGCGACGGCTTCGCAAGCTCAGGCGTCACCCGCAATTACGTGGATCGAGCAGCGGAAGGCGCTTTGGTCGCCGGAGCAGATCGCCGGTCGCCTGCTTGCCGATGGCGTGAGCGCAGTCCGCGTCTGCAGCGAGACGATCTATCGCTTTATCTACGGCAAGGAAGACTATGCGCTGGAGCTCTATCGGCATCTGCTGCAAGGCCGCCGCAAGCGCCGCCGCGCCGCTCCCGCGAGCCCGGCGATGGCTTAATCCCGTTTGATTGCAGGATCGACCAACATCCTGATTTTGATCCTAACTAGGCTATCCGCCCGCGTGGTCGTTGCCACCGTGCGCGGCGATGAACATGGCGACGGCCGACCGGCAATAGGATTCGATTTCCTTGTCGTCCCCTGCTCTCGCCTCATCGAAGCGTGCGATAATCAGGAGATCGGATCCTTTGAAAAGCGCGGCAAACAAGCGGGCGGACCGGAGAGGATCGGGCACGTTCAGAACCGCCTTCGCGTGCAACTGACGCAGCAGGGCCTCGATTTGGGCGATGACATGGGCGGGTCCGGATTCGTAATGGAGCTTACTTAATGACTTTTGATTCGTCTTGTCGGCCATGATCATGGCTTCGACACTGCGGACGTCCGGGCTCAACAGCGTGCGAAGCAGGGATGATCCCACCGCCATGAGCCGATCTTCGGCCGAACCATCGACGCCTTCAAAAAGGGCCTGTGGTGCAAACTGATGGCAGCGGGCCGCGATGGCCGCGCTGAACAGCGCCTCCTTGTTCTCGAAGTGCCGATAGATGCTGAGCTTGGATATCTTCGCTCGCTGGGCGACCTTGTCCAATGTCGTCGCTTGGAAACCCAGTTCCACAAAGAGTTCGCACGCGGCGTCGATTATCGTTTGGCCAAGCGCTTCGTTGGCGGGCCGGCCGCGCCGGCCCTGGCTATTTTCGGTCACGGCAATTCCAGTACTTGACAGTATCGTAATTCTTGAATTACGATACCATATAGTATCTTAAATGTGCAAGCCAATGGTTAGATGTCCTAAAATTCCCCGGGCCGCGCGGCGATATCGAATGCGGCACCGTCCGGTCTGTCAACATAGTCATGGGCAAATTCCTCGCCGATCCCGAAGCCCTGCTCGCTGCCCGCCTCGAGTGCGTATCGCTGGATATTGCGGGCCAGGCCCCACCCCACCCCTTCCATCCACAACACGGAGCCCATCACCATGGATGACGTCATCATCATCGGCGGCAGCTTTGCCGGTCTAGCCGGCGCCCTGCAGCTCGGCCGTGCCCGCCGCAAGGTCACCGTTCTCGATACCGGCCTGCTGCGCAATCGCTTCGCTGGCCACTCGCATGGCTTGCTCGGCCACGATCACAAGCCTCCGCTGGACATCCTGGCCGAGGCGCGGCAGCAGCTGGCGCGTTATCCCACGATCAGGCTGGTCAATGCCCGGGCCGACAGCGTCTCCGGCGCCATCGATGATTTCTCCGTCCTTACTGGCGATGGCGAAAGCCTTGGGGCGCGGCGCCTGATCCTGAGCTATGGCGTCGCCGACCAGATGCCTGATGTTCCTGGCTTTGCCGAAGGCTGGGGCACGTCCATCGTGCCCTGCCCCTATTGCGACGGCTTTGAAGTCGCCGGCCAGCATTGGGGCCTCGTCTGGTCCGGCCCGCAGTCGCACAATCAGGTCAGGCTGTTCCACGATTGGACCCACAGATTGACGCTCTTCGCCGATGGTCACGACATTCCGCCGGATATCCGAGCCGATCTGGCGCGTCGCAACATACCTGTCGTCGAGGGCCGGATTACCGAGATCGCCCGTCACGGGGGCCATAGCGCCACCGTCAAGCTCGATACCGGCCCCGATGTCGCGGTCGACATCCTGTTCGCGCATCCGCACAACAAGCCGTCCGCAAGCCTGCATGAATCACTGGGCCTCGCCACGCTCGATACGCCCCTCGGCATCGCCCTCAAGGTCGACGAGCGCCGCGAAACCAGCAAGCCCGGCATCTACGCCGCCGGCGACCTCGCCAACCCCCTCATGCCCTCGGTCACCACGGGATCATGGCAAGGCGCGATGGCGGGTATCTTCGCCCAGCAGTCGATGCTGGTTTGAGAGCACGGATTGGAGATGAGCATGGCCGTCGAACCGGACAGCGCGGGTGTGCGCTTCCCTCCGCCCTTGGTCTATCTTGCAGCGCTGCTGTTGGGGCTGGCGGCGGAGCGGTTCGTCTCCCTGCGCTCTTTCGGCATCGACTGGCGGTTGCTGGTCGCGACGGGCGCGCTGCTATTCGTTGCCGGCGCGGCGATGATGCTTGCGGCGGCGGGGCTGCTCCGGCGGCTGGGCACCAACGTTCCGCCGTCGCAGCCAACGACCCTCATCGCAACGACCGGTCCTTATCGATGGACCCGCAATCCCATATATCTCGGCATGGCGCTTATCTATGCCGGCCTTGCGATCGGCTTCGACGGGCCGATCGCCTTCGCCTTGCTCCCGTTGGTGCTGATCGCGATCCAGACGCAGGTGATCGCCCGCGAGGAACGCTATCTCGAAGCGAAGTTCGGCGACGACTACCGCCGCTACAAGGCCGAGGTTCGCCGCTGGCTCTGACTATTCCGCCGCTGCCGCCTGCGGGGCCCTCTGCCGCGAGCTATCATATCTTGAAGGTTGCGGGCCGGTGTCACGGAAAACCGACTGGCCGGCTGACCCCGCAGTACACCCGGCGCCTGAGGAGACGCACATGTCTAAACCAGAGACACCGAAGCCAGCATCAGCATCTCTCGTCCGACTGCCCACGGAGAAGCCTGACACCACATGGTGTTCGAACACGTCACCTTCGACCTGCCATCGCGAGAACTCGCTAGTCAGATGCCCGCCGCACGATCTTTGCGACGAAGTCCGATTGCCGCCGGTGTAGAATTTCCAGTCGCCGTTTGTCTCCGCTGCCAGCTTGCGCTTGAGAGCCGCGTATTCGGCAGCGTCGTCCGGATGCGTGCGGAGCCAATCTCAAAGCATGCGCTTGACATGCGTGGCGTTCTCCGGGCCGCAGAGGTACAGCCGCGTTCCATGGGAGCCGCGTCCTGAGGTGAAGGTCCACATGCCATCACTGTAGGGATCGCCATGGAAGATAAATTTTTCCAGAAATCTTTGATTCTCAGTTGCAGAATTTGCCTGTCGGGGAATGGCGGAGCACCTAGCTATTCCGCCGGCGGTGTCTCGATAAGCTCGCCCTCCCTTCAAAGTCACCGGCTATGGAAGTTCGATTTCGCCGTCCACGACGTGGTTGAGACTGGTGCCTTCCGCCGTCAGCGTCATGCGGACCTTCAGCTTCTTGCCGCCGGTCTGCCCGTCACGCACGATCTCCTCGATCTTTCGCTGCGAGGTAATGCCGACCTCTTTCAGGAATTTGCGGATCGACATGTTGAAGGCGTCTTCACTCATCACGGAACTCCTCTTTGTCCAGCTAGGATTGTAAGAGAAGGCGGGCGGTCAAGGAAGCCGGGCGGTGCCTGGCGAGGCCCCTCAGTGAGCGGTGTAGGCGCCGTCCACGAGATGGTAGCTGCCGGTGATGAAACTTGCCTGGTCGGACAGGAGAAAGCAGACAAGAGCTGCCACCTCTTCGGGCGTGCCGCGCCGGCCCATCGGCTGCAGCGCTTCCAGCCTCCGGGTCTTCGCGAGCTCCGCATATTCCGACAGAAGCGGCGTTTCGATCCAGCCGGGACCGACCGCGTTGATGCGGATCCCCATGCGCGCATACTCGATCGCTGCCGTCTTTGTCAGCCCGACGACCCCATGCTTGGCCGCGGTATAGGCCGCTGCGGTGGGCAAGGCGACGGAAGCGAGAATCGACGTCACATTGACGATTGCGCCGCCTCCCCGTCCCAGCATGGCCGCGATCTCGTATTTCATGCAATGGAAGGTGCCGTTCAGATTGACGTCGATGACGCGCTGCCAGTTGTCGAGCGGGTAATCCCCCGTCGGTTTTCGGACTCCTTCAACGCCGGCATTGTTGACGGCGAGGTTCAGGCCTCCGCATTCCCTGAGAGTGAAGTCCACCAGTTGCTCGACGGCGCCGGCGTCGGCGACATCGACTGTGAAAGGGCGGGCTCGACCCCCGTTCGCACGGATCCCGTCGACAATCTGCTGCGCAGCCTCAGGATTGAGATCGGCAACGACGACTTCTGCCCCATCGCCGCATAATTGCCGCGAGATGGCCGCGCCGATTCCCGAACCGCCGCCGGTTACGATGGCAATCTTGCCCTCGAAGCCCAGTTTCATGCTCTTAATCCTTCTTACCTCTTCCCACTCGCAGTCGAGCAGACACGGCTGGTTGCCGCAAGGGTTTAATCTATCCGCCAAGCTGGCCGCCCGATCGCTCGAACACGTCAGCCGGTCGTCGTTCGCGAGTCGGATCTGCGGCCGCAGGATTGGCGCAATCGAGAGGGGATAACGACAGCGAATCGGGCCGTCTGCCCCTTCCTACTGTCCCAAATCGAACATGCAATCCCCTGATTTAAAAGGCTTAATTCACCTCCTTGTGCCCGCCTGAGATGCGAGGCTTGGCCAGCACGCGCAGCAGTGTTAAACACGCAGTCTGGGGACTCACGTATTTTCTTAGCAGGTGAAGATGGACAAGAACCATGTTACGCGTCGCATGCTCGTATTGGGTAGTCTGGCTTTGCTGGCCACGGGATGCAGTTCGATCGTCCGACCAATCGAGAGCCCAATCGCTTCCAGGACGCGTATCGAGCCGCGCTACCGCAGGCAGGAAGTAGCCTATGACGGAGGCGAGGAACCGGGAACGATCGTCGTCAACACCGAGGAACGTTATCTCTACTACGTCGTGGGCGGCGGCACGGCGATTCGCTACGGCATCGGCGTCGGAGAGGAAGGCCGCACCCTCAAGGGCAGGGCCAGAATCGGCCGAAAGGCGGAGTGGCCCTCCTGGACCCCCACCGAAAACATGATGCGCCGGAAACCCCACCTGCGTCAGTATGCGGGGGGCGTCTCCGGCGGCTTACACAATCCGCTCGGCGCATCCGCCCTCTACCTCTATCGTGGCGGGCAGGACACGATGTTCCGCTTGCACGGCACGAACGAACCGTGGACGATCGGACAGGCAGTGTCGAGCGGTTGCATCCGCTTGACGAACGAAGACATCGTCGATCTTTACAGCCGGACCCCCGTCGGGACCACCGTATTGATCATCTGATGGTGTTTGCGCGCGTATTTGGTATAAATAATTAAGCCAGGTGTTTTGAAGTGACCGTTAAACAGTTCCGCACCGACAAAGCTGATGCCAACTGTGTCCTTCTTGCACTAGGCCTAGGCGCCGATCGCCACTATTACTTGGAGTGTTGCCTTCGATAAACCATTCCGACTATTGAGGAAAGGACTACTTGATGAGCAGAATTCTAATCGTGATGATTGCGTTGCTTTCTGTCGCCGGCCTGACCGCTTGCGACACGATCGGCAAGGGCAAAGGGAAGGCTCCGCCGCCTGTGGCAGCAGAGCCGGCAGTAGAGCCTGCTCCCGTTTACAAGTAACGCCTGAATTTGCTCCGTGGGAGACTCCAAGAGCCTCCCACGGAGCGCCTTTAGACCGAATCAGCCCAAGGCAGACGGTCGAAAACGCCACTGGTTGATACAAGCCGGCCCAAATTTTGCTAAAATAAAGTTCGGCGACAGAGCGAAGTGACGTGATGACATTTGCATCAAGCCGTTTTCTCCCTGTGATTCTGGTCGCATTCGCTGCAACGGCGTGCCAGACACAAGACAAGAAGCCACAACCCGCTTACGTGTCGAGCAGCCAGGCCGGCGGGTCAGCCAAGCTCCTCTCTCAAACGCGAGAACAAGGGTATTTCATCGAATTCCGCTCACGCTATGCGCTGAGCTACGGCCATACCTACGCGGTCTTCGGCCGAACGAATGCCTCGGGAGCAATGATCAACCCCGAGGTGGCAGGTCTTGCTCCGGCGACGAACGACGCGGCGCCCTATGTTCTGGGACATTTTTTCCCCGTGCCGGCGGAGACCGGAGCGAGCGACGGCGACCTCGAAGAGGAATACAGGTCGGCAAGCTGGCGTATCATGCTGAGCGAGGCGGAATACAACAAGGTGGTCGCCTTCATACGAAAGCTGAAGGAAAAGTCGCGTGTCTGGCACGCGTCGGTTTATAACTGCAATGCCTTCGTGGCGGAGATTGCGCGGTCCATGGGGTATCAGAGCCCGGGCATCTGGCTAAGGCCGCAAGAATTCATTACAAGGCTCCGTGAAATGAATGGCGGCTGACGCGGTCGGCTTGAGCCCTCCCCGCTCGCCATTGGCACAATTGAAAATCGCAAGAGCCTTGTAAGCTAGGGTGAGCATGTCGATCGCTACCATCGGCCAGACTATTTGGGTGCTTGGCATTGTCGCTTGGTACTTTATTCGCCGTCCCTACGAGCGCCGCGCGAAGCGCGTGGAGGTCGTCAGCAATCGTCGCTCCGGCTCGGAGACGATCGGGCTGTCTGCGGCGCTGCTCGGCCTCGGAATCCTTCCAGGGATCTATGTGGTGACGGGCATCCCCGAGGCGGCCGACTATCCGGCGAGCGCTTGGGCCGTGGCCGTTGGGACCATCGTCTTCGCCCTCGCCATGTGGGTATTTCGCAGGACGCACAAGGAACTCGGCCGCAACTGGTCCATCACACTGGAGATTCGCGACCGGCATGAGCTGATCAGCGGGGGGCCCTACGCGCTCGTGCGCCATCCGATGTACACTTCCTTCATGCTCATGGGCGTTGGACAGGCCTTTCTGCTGGCGAACTGGGTCATGGGCGTTGCCGGGTTAGTCGGCTTCGCGATCCTATTTATTCTGAGGGTGGACGAGGAGGAGCGCATGATGCTGGAGACATTCGGCCCGCAATACCGCGCCTATATGGAAAAGACCAAGCGAATCATCCCCTATCTCTACTAGAGGTGCCCTGATGCGAGGCCGAGCTCTCAAGCTTTCGGCGCCGCGGCGCCTCGTCGGCGATTTGATGCGCTTTTCGATTCGTGTGCCGAGGGTCACCGTGCAGCGGCAGATGAATCTCGGTCCGCTGTTGAAAGCCCGGACGGCACAGCAAAGCAGGCCTTCCTGGACGGTGCTGTTCCTAAAAGGATACGCGCTTCTCTCGCTTGAAACCCCCGAGCTGCGACGGGCTTATGTTAAGCTGCCGAGACCACAGCTCTACGAATATCCTGGTAGCATCGCGTCGGTCGCCCATGAGCGCGAGCTCGATGGCGAGCGGGCCGTGCTTCTCAGCCTGATCAAGAACCCGGAGCGTCGGCCGATCAGCGAAATCGCCGCCCTGATCGAGGCGGCACGGACACGTCCGGTCAGGGACGTCAAGGAGTTCCGGCGAGCCCTGAAGATCGCCAAGCTGCCGGCGCCGATTCGCTGGCTTCTCATGTGGTTGGGGCTCAATCTCGGCCGCCCCCGAGGCCGTCATTTCGGAACCTTCCAGTTGTCCGTCTATTCGGGGCTCGGGGCCGAGTCGCTCAATCCGCTGACGCCGCTCACGACGATCTTCAACTACGGCCAGATCGACGATCAGGGCATGGTGACCGTCCGCATCCACTACGATCACCGAGTCATGGATGGCGCCAATGTGGCGCGGGCGTTGGAGCGATTCGAAAAAATCCTGAATGGCGAAATCGCCGCCGAGCTGTCCGGTCAATCGGAATCCGCCGCCGTCGCGCGCGCTGCCGCCTCGGGTGCGGCATGACAGAGCAGATGGAGCTGCGACCGGCCGTCGTCGTGGTGGGCGGCTCGCGCGGAATTGGCAAGGCAATGGCAGGCGCTGCCGCGAGCGACGGCGCAACCGTCGTGCTGGTGGCGCGGTCGCCGGACGATCTCACGGCGGCGGCTGCCGACATCAAGAGCGGCGGCGAGGTGTTCACCGTCTCGTTGGATCTTTCGGGAAAGGACGCGGCGCACGAGCTTGAATCATTTCTCTCGGCCAATGGCCTCTACTGCGACGTCCTGGTCAACAGCGCCGGCTATGGCCTCCGCGGCAGCGCGACGGTGTTGCCCGCCGGTGATCAGCTCGGCATCGTCGATCTCAACATACGCGCGCTGACCGATCTTACCCTTCGCTTCCTGCCTGGCATGATGTCGCGCGGCCGCGGCGGCGTCATCAATCTCGGCTCGGTCGCGAGCTTCACGCCTGGCCCCTACATGGCTCTTTACTATGCCAGCAAGGGCTTCGTGCGGTCGTTCTCGGAGGCTCTTCACCAGGAACTGCGTCGCACAGGGGTCACGGTAACCTGCGTCGCGCCCGGACCGGTGTCGACCGAGTTCCTCGAGCGATCGGGCGCCAACCGTGCGGCACTATTCAAGGTCTTGCCCAAGGTCGATTCGCAATATGTCGCCGCCTGCGCCTGGCGCGGTTTCAGGTCCGGCCGTCGCCTCGTGATACCGGGTATCTCGGCGAAGCTCGCCATTCTGACCGCCGCGCTTCTTCCCTCCGGGCTATTGCTGCCCCTGATCAGCCGCCTGCAGCGCCGGAGCAATGATCCCTGCCCTTGCGGGTCCGGCAAGAAATACACCGCATGTCACGGCGCCCGTCACCGCAGCGCAGACCGGATAGCCGTCAAGCGGGATAAGGCCAGCGCGTCGCGCGCCGAGGCAGTACCCGGATCACGAAATAGTGACTTTCTCCCAAGCGAGTCGAAGTCTTCTAAATAACTGTTTGTAGAATCAGTATTTTCTGCCGATCTCTACTGGCCGAAACCACGCCCTCCGCCGAAGGTGGTTGCTTACAACAGAACCGCCGAGCATATGCTGTCAATGACGAAAGCCTAATGGAGGCTCCATGATGCGAGCAATCTCCGTCGCTCTCTGTCTGGTGCTCGCGCTCGGTATGGGACGCACGTTGGCAGACCCTGTAGATAGAGCAAAATCGGTCATCCGCGCGCAGATCCAAGCTTTCATCGAGGACGACGCGGAAGCTGCCTATTCCTTTGCTTCCCCCGGAATCCGCGCGAAATTTCCGGATCAGGCGGTCTTTTTCGAGATGGTCAAGAAAAGCTATCAGCACCTCTATCGCCCGGGCAATTTCGCCTTCGGACGGTCGAAGCGTGTCGGCGACGAAGTGATCCAGGAAGTGCTTATCTCCGGAGCCGACGGCAAGGACTGGACGGCAATTTACGAGCTCGTGCCGCAACCGGACGGTAGTTACAAGATCAACGGTGTGATGATGGTGCAGACAGCGCCGGGTCCTGCGCTCTGAGCCTTCGGCGTCCCGAGGTCATACCGGCGGAAGGTCGCCGCGCTGCCAGCCTTCCTGGGTCTCTGCCATGAAATCAGCGTAACGCCCCTCCTCGATCGCCTTGCGGATCCCGGCCATCAGCTCCTGGTAATAGGCGAGATTGTTCCAGCTCAGAAGCATGCCGCCGAGCGATTCGTTCGAACGGATCAGATGGTGCAGGTAGGCGCGCGAATAGTCCCGCGTCGCCGGGCACGAGGATTGTTCATCGAGCGGCCGCAGGTCTTCGGCATGGCGCGCATTTCGCAGATTGATACGGCCGTAGCGCGTGAAGGCCAGTCCATGGCGTCCGGAGCGCGTCGGCATGACGCAGTCGAACATGTCGATCCCGTGCGCCACCGACTTCAGAATATCGTCCGGCGTTCCGACGCCCATCAGGTAGCGCGGTTTCTCCGCCGGCAGGATGGGACAAGTGACATCGAGCATCTCGAGCATCACCTCCTGCGGCTCGCCGACGGCAAGACCGCCGACCGCATAGCCCTTGAGATCAAGTCCCTTGAGCGCAAGGGCGGAACGTTCACGGAGTTTCGGAATGTCGCCGCCCTGCACGATTGCGAACATCGCCTTGCCCGGCTGGTCGCCAAAGGCGACCTTGCAGCGCTCCGCCCAGCGAATCGACATTTCCATGGCGCGCTCGATTTCGCCGGGCTCGGCCGGCAGCGCTACGCATTCGTCGAGCTGCATCTGTATGTCGCTGTCGAGCAGGCCCTGGATCTCGATCGAGCGTTCCGGCGACATGTGGTAAAGCGCGCCGTCGACATGGCTCTTGAAGGTGACGCCCTGCTCGTTGAGCTTGCGCAGGCTCGAGAGTGACATGACCTGGAAGCCGCCGCTATCCGTCAGGATCGGCCGTTCCCAGCGGATGAAATTGTGCAGGCCGCCGAGCCGCGCGACGCGTTCGGCGCCAGGACGCAGCATCAGATGATAGGTGTTGCCGAGGATGATGTCGGCGCCAAGTTCGCGCACCTGATCGAGATACATGGCCTTGACCGTGCCGACGGTTCCGACCGGCATGAAGGCCGGCGTGCGGATCGTGCCGCGCGGCATCGAAACCTCGCCTCGGCGCGCCTTGCCGTCAGTCGCAAGCAGTTTGAATTGAAACGTCTCGGTCATTGATCTTTCCGGAAGAGCAGGCTGGCATCGCCGTAGGAGTAGAAGCGGTAGCCGGCTGCGATCGCATGGACATAGGCGGCCCGCATCGTGTCCAAGCCGGCAAAGGCGGACACGAGCATGAACAAGGTCGATTTCGGCAGGTGGAAATTGGTCATCAGCATGTCGGCGGCGCGGAAGCGATAGCCCGGGGTGATGAAGATGCCCGTCGGCCCCGACCAGGGACAAATCTGTCCTTCCTCCGTGGCGGCGCTTTCGATCAGCCGGAGCGACGTCGTTCCGACGCAGACGATGCGTCCGCCGCGGGCCCGAACCGCATTAAGCCTTTCTGCGGTCGCAGCGTCCACATGGCCGATCTCCTCGTGCATCACATGATCGTCGGTGTCGTCGGCCTTGACCGGAAGGAAGGTTCCCGCCCCCACATGAAGGGTGACGAAGTGGCGCTCGATTCCTGCCTCGTCGAGCCTGGCAAACAGCCGATCGGTGAAGTGCAGGCCCGCCGTCGGCGCCGCGACGGCTCCTTCCTCACGGGCATAGACCGTCTGATAATCGGCACGGTCGCGTGCATCCTCGGGCCGCTTGGAAGCGATATAGGGCGGCAGCGGAATGTGCCCTACCGACATGAGCGCCTCATCGAGCACCGGTCCGGAAAGGTCGAAACGAAGCGTGACCTCGCCCGCCTCGCCCTTTTCTTCAACCGTTGCATCGAGCGAGCCGAGCAGGCAGGCAGTGCCGCCGTGGCCGAAACCGATCCGGTCACCCGGCTTCAGCCGTCGCGCCGGCCGGGCAAAGGCCTTCCAGCGGTCGGGCCCGACGCGCATGTGCAACGTCAACGAGACCTGCGTGGCGACGTCCTCGCCGCGTTGGCGAATGCCCTCGAGCTGTGCCGGGATAACCTTCGTATCGTTGAAGACGAGCGCATCGCCGGGCCGCAGGAACGCGGGGAGATCGAGCACGCCGTGGTCGGAGAGAACCGGCTCCGCTTCGGGCCGCACGACAAGCATGCGCGCGCTGTCGCGCGGGCTTGCTGGCCTCAGCGCAATGGAAGTCTCCGGCAGGTCGAAATCGAACAGGTCTACGCGCATCTGAGTGTCGAACAAAAGCAAACCCGCCCCGGCGGGCTCGCGGCCAGACCGGGGCGGGTTCGTGCATTAGCGCAAATCAGGCGTCGGCGGCAACCCGCATCGAGACGATCGAGTCGGGATCGCGCACCGGCTCGCCCCGCTTGATCTGGTCGATGTTTTCCATGCCTTCGATCACCTGGCCCCAGACGGAATACTGCTTGTTGAGCCAGGGAGCATCGGTAAAGCAGATGAAGAACTGGGAGTTTGCCGAATTCGGCATCTGGCTGCGGGCCATCGAGCAAGTGCCGCGCACATGCGAGATATCGGAGAACTCGGCCTTGAGGTCCGGCTTGGAGGAGCCGCCCATGCCGGCGCGGGCCGGATTGAAGTGCTCGCCGCCGGTCTTGCCGTACTGGACGTCGCCGGTCTGCGCCATGAAGTCCTCGATCACGCGATGGAAGACGACGCCGTCAAAGGCGCCCTCGCGCGATAATTCCTTAATGCGGGCGACATGGCCCGGAGCGACGTCCGGCAGAAGCTCGATCACCACCCTGCCCTTGGTGGTTTCCATGATGATCGTGTTTTCCGGATCCTTGATCTCGGCCATGGTCTTTCTCCTTCTGTCTGATCTTATTTGCCGACCTTGACGCTGATCATGCGGTCAGGGTCCGTGACGGCGCCGTTGTTGGCGTCGTCGCCAAGCTTGATCTTGTCGACATTCTCCATGCCTTCGACGACCTTGCCGACGACCGTGTACTGTCCGTTGAGGAAGTCGCCAGGAGCGAACATGATGAAGAACTGCGAGTTGGCGCTGTTCGGGTCCTGCGAGCGTGCCATGCCGACGGTACCACGCTCGAAGGGAATATCCGAGAACTCTGCCGGCAGGTCAGGCTTCGAAGAGCCGCCGGTGCCGGCAAGCTGCGGCTGAAACCCGTCTTTCATATCGCCATACTGCACGTCGCCGGTCTGGGCCATGAAACCCTTGATCACCCGGTGGAAGGCAACATTGTCATACTCGCCGGCGGCGGCCAGGTCCTTGATCTGCTGCACGTGCTTCGGCGCGATGTCCGGGCGCAGCTCGATGACGACCGGGCCGTCTTTGAGCTCGATCGTCACGATATTGTCGCTCGACTGCGCCTGGGCGCCTCCCGTGAAGGTGGCGAGCGCCAGAGCGCCTGCAAAAGCGAGTTGAAGGATTTTCATGCGTTCTCCTTGCGTGGTGAAAGCTCAGGCCTTGTGCTTCGCCTGCAGCGCCTGAAAGACCGCCCTGGGCACAAAGGCGCTGACGTCGCCACCCATGGCTGCGATCTGGCGGACCAATGTGGCCGTAATGGGCCGGGATGCGGTCCCTGCAGGCAGAAACAGGGTCTGAATATCCGGCGCCATTTGCCGATTCATCCCGGCCATCTGCATCTCATAGTCGAGATCGGTGCCGTCCCGCAATCCGCGCACAAGAAGGCTTGCGCCATGCTGGCGGGCCGCATCCACGACCAGATTGTCGAAGGAAACGACGGCGATGTCCCTTGCCCTTTCGGGGAGGAATTCGCTTAGCGACCGGCGGATCAAATCCGCACGCTCCTCGAACGAAAAGAGCGGCGCCTTCCCGGGATGAATGCCGATCGCGACGATCACTTTCGACGATACGTTGAGCGCTTGAACGAGCACGTCAAGATGACCGTTCGTCATCGGATCGAAGGAGCCGGGATAGAAAGCCGTGGTCATCGCGCCTGTTTCCGTTGGTGAAGCCTTTTGTCACGGACGGCGCCTGATCGCAAGGGCGGCGCGATCCGTCTCTCCCTGTTCCGCCGGAAACAGCGGCTATCGGAGAATGAATGCTAGATGAATGCGACGTTCAAGCAGGTTTCACACCGGAAGTTGTAGCGTGAAACAACAAGTGAACGGAACTTTTCAATAGGGCGCGCCGTTTAGCAGACGAAAGGAGACGGCCATGGGACTTGCACTGTTTTCGATGGCGATGTTTTTCGCGATGATTTTTGCGACGATCAATGCGCTTCGCAGCGAGGCCCGTGACCGCGTGACGGTATTGTCGGTAGCAACGGATGGGCTGAGGAGAAAATGACGGCGGCTGCATCGCAGATTGCGTCGCCGTCGCATTGAAATGAAATGCCTCCAGGAAACTTCTGCCAGGAAGTTTCACACCAAGCGGTCTTGTTTCTTCCCCTGATGAGGCCGCTCATTCCCAGCCGGACGGCATCCCCTGCCCGTCCGGCTATTCTTTTGCCGATCTCCATAGCGCCCAAGCAACTCAAGCTGCAGTTTGGGCGCGCAGCGACTGGATAAGGCGGAAGAAGCGCCAGTTGAGCAGCAAGGCGGCAGCCGCCAGCCCCAGCACGAAGCCGAACCACACCCCGACGCCGCCGAAGTTCAGCGGAAAGGCGAAAGCCCAGGCGCAGACGAAGCCGATCGGCCAATAGGAAATCATCGCCATGATCATCGGCACCGTCGTGTCCTTGAGGCCGCGCAGCATCCCGGCGGCGATCGCCTGGAGCCCGTCCACCAACTGGAAAGCCCCGGCGATGACAATCAGCGGACCGGCGAAGGCCAGCACCTCGGCGGCATCCGGCCGGCCGGTGTCGAGATAGAGCGTCGCAAGCTGATAGGGAAGCAGCGCGAAGATTGTGCTGCCGATGGCCGCGAACCCGGAGCCGAGGGCGAGCACGGCGACGGCGGCGCGCCGGACGCCGACAAGATCGCCGCTGCCATAGGCGAGGCCGACGCGCACGGTGCCCGCCTGGGCGAGGCCAAGCGGAATCATGAAGGCGATCGAGGCGAACTGAAGGGCGATGCCGTGCGCGGCAAGCTCGATGGTGCCGATCGTTCCCATGAGCAGAGAAGCGACGGTGAAGAGGCTCACTTCCGCAAGGATGGTCACTGAAATCGGGACCCCGAGATAGATGACTTCGCGGAAAGCCGGCCAGTCCGGTCTCCAGAAGCGCACGAACAGCTCGTAGCGATTGAGTTCAGGCTGGCCGCCTATGTAGCCGATCGTCAGCGCTGCACCGAGCAGCGCCACGCCCAGCGCCGCGACCGCAGCACCAAAAATGCCGAGCGCCGGAAAGCCGAAATGGCCATAGATCAGCACATAACAGAGCACGGCGTTGAGAACCAAGGTCGCAAGCGTCACGTAAAGAATGATGCCGGCCCGCTCCAGCCCGGCGAGGAACGCCCGCAGCACCATGAAGATCAGGCTTGGGAAGATTGCCCATTGCGCGATGTGGAGATACTCCGCAGCGAGAGCCGAAACCTCCGGCTTCTGGCCGGCAAGAAGCAGGATCGGCTCGGCCATCCAGAGGATCGGCGCGGTGATGAGACCGTAGAGCAGGACCACCCATATGCCCATGCGCACGGAGCGGCGAACCGAGGTACGATCTCCCCGGCCCTGGGCCTGTGCGACCATCGGCACCACGGCATTTGCGAAGCCGCTGCCGAAGATGAAGACGGTGAAGAAGAACTGCGTGGCAAGGATGATCGCGGCCAGCTGAACCGCCCCGAGCCTGCCGACCATCAGCACGTCCGTGGTATTGATGGCAAGCTGCGCAAGCTGGGCACCGATGAAGGGAACGCCGAGATAGATGCTGGCGCGAAAGTGGGTGCCCCATGAATTGTCGGTTTGCGCAGGCACAAATTCTCGGGTCGCGGTCAGCATGGACTAATCCTCGCTCTGCGGCGCAATGGATAGGATCAAACTCTAGGAATAAGCCGAATTACAGCACCACCGGGACGCGCGCCAGCGACAAGGGCGTCGCTGCTTAATTTTTCATCGTTCTATCAAGAAAATTGATCAATCCGCAGGCGCTTCGGATCTCCTGGCGAACTGCCCCTGCGGAGTGTCTGTCGGACCCCGCGCTGCATTCTCGAACGCATCGCTCGGGACGGGCCGCACCCTCAACAGGAAGACGGACAGGCTTGCGACGATGAGGCATGCCGCCACCGCATAGGGCGCGCCGGAGAACGAATAGACCGTTTCCGGCCTGGTGAAGAGCGAGAATATCTGCGTGAAGAGAAGCGGACCGAGGATCGTAGTCATGCTCGATATGCTGGTGAGAGCGCCTTGCAGCTCGCCCTGCGCCGACGGCGGCACATGGACGGAAGCGATGCTACGCAACGGCGGGTCGGCCAAACTCTCGAGCGCTGTCGCGACGATCACGGCATAGACCATCCAGCCCTGCCAGGCGGCCGCGTAGCCCGCCATGCCAAGCGCCGTAAAGGTGAGGCCGAGCGTTGCCGTCCTCCGCTCGCCCAGTTTCGCCACGACCGGCGGCAGGACGAGGGCCATGACGAGCGCTCCGCCGACGCCGAAAATGCCGAGCGACAGCCCGATCTGACCCTCGCTCCAGCCGTAGCGGTAGGACGAAACGAAGGACCAGACGGCCGGATAGACGGCATGGGCGAGCCAGTAGAGAAAGAAGACGAGACCTACCCAGCCAATTCCCGGATAGTTGCGCATCTGCTTCAGCGCGCCGAGCGGGTTGGCCCGGTGCCACTCGAAGCGGCGCCGATTTGCCGGGTCGAGTGTTTCGGGGAGCAGGAACACGCCCACGGCGAAATTGACGAAGGACAACGCTGCCGCGCCATAAAAGGGAACGCGCGGGCCAAGTTCCCCGAGAAAGCCGCCGATGACCGGCCCGAGGGCGAAGCCGGTGCCGAAGGCGATACCGATCAGCCCGAAGTTCCTGGCGCGATTGGAATCGTCGCTGACGTCGGCGATGAAGGCGGAAGCGGTTCCGAAGCTCGCGCCGCTTATCCCGGCGAGGATTCGCCCGACGAAGAGCATCCAGTAGCTCGTTGCCACGGCGCAGATCAGGTTGTCGATCGCAAAGGTCAACACTGAGGCAAGCAGGACCGGCCGGCGTCCAAATCGATCGCTCAAATTGCCGATCAAGGGCGCGAAGAGGAACTGCATGCCGGAATAGACGAGCAGCAGCCAGCCGCCATCGATGGCCGCCTCGCCGACGCTCGCCCCGGTCAGTTCCTGGAGATAGCTGGGCAGCACCGGCACGATGATGGCGATGCCCATGATGTCCAAAAGCAGGATCAGAAAGACGAGGAACAAGCCGCGTCGAACAAATATCTTGTCGAGCATCAAGCTCCTCCCCGCTGTCCGCCGAAACGGAGACAGAACATGAACGATCTCACCAAATAAGGTTTATCGCATCGCTTGCAGCGAAACAATCCAAGAACATTTCAAAGCTTCTTATCGGAATGATCACAGGAATGAATGGTAGTTCGTGTGTCGCGTGTATTCATTGCGACGGCTGCCGCTGCCGTGCTTTCAGAAAAACGACAAAGGCGCGTAGCGGCGCCGGCAAGTGCCGCCGGCCCGCGTAATAGAGGTATGGTCCGGGGAAGCTGGTCACCCAGTCTTCGAGGATCGGCACCAGCCGGCCAGTTCTCATTTCGGGCATCACCAATTCTTCGAAGGTCCGGATAATGCCGTGCCCGGCAACAGCGGCACTGATCTCGAGATCGATCGAATTGGCGAGGACGGTTGCCGGCGGTGACACGGTGATTGCCGCCTCACCCTCCCCGAACTCCCACGCCAGTGCAATGCCGTTTTGGAAACGGTGACGGATCGTGGCGTGGTCGAGAAGATCGCGCGGATGCTGCGGCACGCCATGCCGGGCCAGATAGGCCGGAGCGGCGGCCGTGACGTAGCGCTGCACACGCGGTCCGATCGGGATCGCGATCATGTCCTTCTCGAGACGTTCCTCGTAACGCACGCCCGCATCGAAACGAGCGGCCAGAACGTCGATGAAACCATCCTCGGCGGTCACCTCCAAGGCGATCGCCGGATGCGCCGCGAGAAAAGGACCGACAATCGGCGGCAGAATTTCGCGTGCGACGATCGTCGGCACATTGAGGCGTAGGGTCCCGGCCGGGTTGTCGCGTTCGCTCGCCACCTGTTCGAGCGCCCCGGCGATCTCGCCGAGCGCCGGCGCCAGCCGCTCCAAGAGGCGCCTACCCGCTTCGGTCACGGTGACACTGCGCGTGGTGCGGTTGAGCAGCCTGACGCCCAGCCTCGATTCGAGCCGCCGCAGGGCTTCGCTCAGAGCCGACGCCGATACGCCGCGCTTCTTCGCCGCAGTCCGAAAACTGCGTGCGTGCGCGACGGCCGCGAAGGCGTCGAGATCTGCTAAAGGAAGCTCATTCATTGTGCGAAAATCCGTACAAGCTGTGTTGTGAATGCCGGATTATCGCACAGAGCGATCCCGAGTAAACCTTGCAGCCGAAGGAAACAACCGCAAGGTTTCACCAAGGAGAAGTCAGATGCATATGGTTTCGCTAGGCAGGTCCGGACCCGACGTTTCGGCGATTGGTCTCGGATGCATGGGAATGTCTGGAATGTACGGTCCGACGGATCGCGCGGAAAGCATCGCGACAATTCATGCCGCTCTCGATGCCGGGGTCACCCTGCTCGACACCGGCGATTTCTACGGCATGGGCCATAACGAGATGCTGATCCGCGAGGCGCTCGCCGGCCGGGATCGCGATCAGGTGCAGCTGAGCGTCAAATTCGGCGCGCTGCGCGATGCCGCGGGCGGCTGGTCCGGCTATGACGGACGGCCGAAGGCGGTGCGGAATTTCCTGGCTTACAGCCTTCAGCGGCTGGGGGTCGATTATATCGATATCTACCGCCCCTCCCGCCTCGACCCGGAGGTTCCGATCGAAGAGACGATCGGTGCGATCGCGGATATGGTGAAGGCGGGCTATGTTCGACACATCGGCCTATCCGAAGTCGGAGCGGAGACGATCCGCCGCGCCGCCGCCGTCCACCCGATCAGCGATCTGCAGATCGAATATTCACTGATCTCCAGAGGGATCGAGGACCAGATTCTCCCAACCTGCCGCGACCTCGGCATCGGCATCACCGCCTATGGGGTGCTTTCGCGCGGCCTCATCAGCGGTCACTGGCGGAAGGATGCGGCCAGAACCGGCGACTTTCGGGCGATGAGCCCGCGGTTTCAGGACGGCAATGTCGATCAGAACCTAGCCTTGGTCGAAGCGCTGAGGCGCGTGGCGGCGGCCAAGGGAGCGTCTGTGGCGCAGATCGCCATCGCTTGGGTTGCCGCTCAGGGCGGCGATATCGTGCCGCTGGTCGGCGCCCGGCGGCGCGATCGCCTTTCCGAAGCGCTTGGCGCGCAGTCGGTTCCATTGAACGCCGACGATCTCGCCGCGATCGAGCGTGCAGTTCCGACGGGCGCCGCCGCCGGCGCACGCTATCCCGAGGCGCAGCTCGTCCATATGGACAGCGAACGATGAGGGATCGCGGGAACCGGGTTTTGTCCGGATCCGAAGCGATCAAACCGAACCGGAGAAGGTATCGCAGTCGGACATCCTGCCGCTATCGAAGCCGCGTCTGAACCACTTCATCCGCTGCTCCGAGGTTCCGTGGTTGAAACTCTCCGGCACGACATAGCCTTGCGTGCGTTTCTGCAGCGTGTCGTCACCGATCTGGGTCGCGGCGTTGAGAGCCTCTTCGAGGTCGCCGCGCTCCAGCATGCCTTTCTGTTCGGTGTACTTGCCCCAGATTCCGGCAAAGCAATCCGCCTGCAGTTCGACGCGGATCGACATCTGGTTCGCCTCGGCCTCGCTCATGCGCTGACGCATCTGATTGAATTTCGGAAGGACGCCGAGCAGGTTCTGGACGTGATGGCCGACCTCGTGCGCCAGCACGTAGGCTTGCGCGAAGTCGCCGGCTGCATCGAACTTCTGCGCCAGTTCCTCGAAGAAGGTCATGTCCAGATAGACCTTGCGGTCCCCGGGGCAATAGAATGGCCCCGAGGCAGCGGAGGCAAAACCGCAGGCCGACTGGACGGCGCCGCTGAAAAGCACCAGCTTCGGCTCCTCGTATTGTTCGCCGCCAGCCTGGAAGATGCCGTTCCAGGTGTCCTCCGTCTCCGCCAGCACCGTCGCCATGAAGGCCTTCATCTCCTCTTCTTCCGCCGAGCCGCGCGGCGCCTGAGAACCATCACTCTGCTCGAAGCCCGGCATGTTCACCGGGCCGCCTTCGATGACCTGGAGCATGTCGATGCCCATGGCTTTGAGGAGGAAATAGAGAATGACCAGGAAGATGATCGTTCCGAAGCTCAGGCCGCCGCCGGCGCGGCGCATGCCGCCGCCCGTCGGAATGCGAAACCCGCCGCCGCGGCCGAAGGGGCCGCCTCCAAGGCCGCCGGGGCCCGCGCCCCGCTGATCCTCGACGTTGCTGGACTGGCGGCGGCCCTTCCATTCCATGATCTTTCCTCCGGAGACGTCGCCACTTGGCGCGTTGAACATTTATATGCCTGCGCTGCAATCCCTGTAAAACGCAATCGCTGCAGGGCGGTTTCATCCGCCGGTCTTTTTCTCTGCAACTTGCGGGTTCGATTTTCCGGCAGATTGACGACCTGGCGCTTTCGCGTTCCTATGGTGCGGTGGTCGGAGGAGCATGCATGAAAGCGGTGCGTCTGGAAGCGATCGGCAAAATCTCCGTTCGGCACGTCGAGGTGCCCGAACCCGGGCCTGACGATCTGCTCGTCAAAGTGGAAGCCTGCGGCATTTGCGGGACCGACCGGCATCTCCTTCATGGGGAGTTTCCGTCCACGCCTCCGGTCACCCTCGGTCACGAATTCTGCGGCATCGTCGTGAGGGCCGGGAACTCCGTTTACGGGATCAAACCGGGAGCGAGAATCACCGGCGACCCCAATATTTCCTGCGGCCGCTGCCCACAGTGCCAAGCTGGCAGAGTAAATCTCTGCCTCAATCTGCGCGCCATCGGCATTCACCGCGATGGCGGTTTCGCCGAGTACGTGCTGGTCCCGCAGAAACAGGCCTTCGAAATTCCGCTTAGCCTCGATGCGGTGCACGGAGCGTTCTGTGAACCCCTCGCCTGCTGTCTGCACGGCATAGACAACGCCGGTATCCGTGCCGGGTCCTCGGTGGCGGTTCTCGGGGGCGGCGTTATTGGTCTATTGACCGTTCAACTTGCAAGGCTGGCGGGTGCGACGACGGTCATTCTCTCGACGCGGCAGGCATCGAAGCGCGGCTTGGCGGAGGAGGTCGGGGCGACGGCAACGGTCGATCCCACCGCCGGCGACGTGATCGAGGCGATCTCTGGGCCGCACGGGCTCGTTCCTGGAGGAGTCGATGTCGTGATCGAATGCGCCGGCGTGGCAGAAACAGTGATGCAGTCGACACGCCTGGCGAAGGCGGGCGGGACGGTCGTCATACTCGGCGTGCTGCCGCGGGGCGAGAAGGTGGAGATCGAGCCTTTCGGCATTCTCTTCCGCGAGCTGCGCCTGCAAGGGTCCTTCATCAATCCCTTTGTGCACCGCCGGGCAGCCGACCTCGTGGCCACGGGCGCAATTGACGTCGACCGGCTGATTTCCCGGCGCGTGACCCTCGACGAGGCCCCCGTCATCATTGCTAACAAAGCGCTCCCAGGAGAAGTAAAAGTGCTGGTGATCCCGTCTTCTGAATAGGCTGCGGATGTCGGCGAAACTGGGATGGTAAATGGGGGCATTGGTTGAGCGCGCAAATATCTGCGCCTAATTGTCGATTCCGGAATTTTCGGGGTTCCGCTGGCAGGGACATTTGCCTATAAGCCGCTTCTAGCCTGAAAAGACCATTCATTGCGCACCCGGCCGGTGATCTCCCACCTCGGCCGGTTTTTCGCGCAACCAGAAAGCGGATGAGAACCATGCCGAAGCGCCAAGATATCAAATCGATCCTCATCATCGGCGCGGGGCCGATCGTGATCGGCCAGGCATGCGAATTCGATTATTCCGGCACCCAGGCTTGCAAGGCCCTCAAGGAGGAAGGCTACCGCGTCATTCTCGTCAATTCCAACCCGGCGACGATCATGACCGATCCGGGCCTGGCCGATGCGACCTATGTCGAGCCGATCACCCCTGAGGTGGTCGCGAAGATCATCGCCAAGGAGCGCCCGGACGCGCTGTTGCCGACCATGGGCGGCCAGACGGCCTTGAACACGGCGCTTTCCCTCCGCCGGATGGGCGTCCTCGACCGCTACAATGTCGAGATGATCGGCGCCAAGCCCGAGGCGATCGACAAAGCCGAGGATCGCGCCCTGTTCCGCGAGGCGATGGCCAAGATCGGGCTCGAGACGCCGAAGTCGCGGCTGGCGAATGCCACCGACATCAAGGACCAGGATCGTAAGGCGCATGAGGCGGAACGTGCCGCGCTCAAGGCGAAGTTTTCCGGTGGCGAACTCGACACCGCCCTCGATGAACTCGAGAACCAGTGGAACCTCGGCGAAGGCGATCGCAAGGCGCGCTACGTCAACCACGCCATGGCGATCGCCGCTCAAGCGCTTGACGACGTCGGACTTCCGGCGATCATCCGGCCTTCCTTCACTCTTGGCGGCACGGGTGGCGGCATTGCCTACAACCGCTCGGAATTCTTCGAGATCGTCGGCAGCGGCCTCGATGCGTCGCCGACGACGGAAGTCCTGATCGAGGAGTCGGTCCTCGGCTGGAAGGAATATGAAATGGAAGTCGTCCGCGACAAGGCGGACAATTGCATCATCATCTGCTCGATCGAGAACATCGACCCGATGGGCGTCCACACGGGCGATTCGATCACCGTCGCGCCGGCGCTGACGCTGACCGACAAGGAGTACCAGATCATGCGCAACGCCTCGATCGCGGTGCTGCGCGAGATCGGCGTCGAGACCGGCGGGTCGAACGTCCAGTTCGCGGTAAACCCGCAAAACGGCCGTCTGGTCGTCATCGAGATGAACCCGCGCGTTTCGCGTTCCTCGGCCCTCGCCTCCAAGGCGACAGGCTTCCCGATCGCAAAGATCGCCGCGAAGCTTGCCATCGGCTATACGCTCGACGAGCTGGAGAACGACATCACCGGCGGAGCCACGCCGGCATCCTTCGAACCGTCGATCGACTACGTCGTCACCAAGATCCCGCGCTTCGCCTTCGAAAAGTTCCCCGGTGCCGAACCGACGCTGACCACCGCGATGAAATCGGTCGGCGAAGTCATGGCGATCGGCCGCACCTTCGCCGAATCGCTGCAGAAGGCGCTTCGCGGGCTTGAAACCGGGCTCACCGGTCTCGACGAAATCGAAGTTCCCGATTTCGACGCCGACGGCGATGGCCGCAACGCCATCCGTGCGGCGCTCGGCACGCCGACCCCCGACCGCCTGCGCATGGTGGCCCAGGCGCTGCGCCTCGGCATGACCGAGGCGGAAGTGCACGAGGCCTGCAAGATCGATCCGTGGTTTATCGCTCAGTTCAAGGCGATCGTCGACATGGAGGCCCGTATCCGCGAGCACGGGCTGCCGCAGGATGCCGAAAACCTCAGAATGCTGAAGGCCATGGGTTTTTCCGATGCGCGTCTCGCGACGCTGACCGGCAAGCGCCCGAAGGAAGTCGCGGAACTGCGCAACGCGTTGAATGTCCGCCCGGTCTACAAGCGCATCGACACCTGCGCGGCGGAATTCGCTTCGCCGACCGCTTACATGTATTCCACCTATGAAACGCCGTTCGTCGGCGCCGCGCGCTCGGAGGCACAGGTTTCCGATCGCAAGAAGGTGGTCATCCTGGGTGGGGGCCCGAACCGGATCGGCCAGGGGATCGAGTTCGACTATTGCTGCTGCCACGCGGCCTTCGCGTTGAAGGACGCCGACTATGAGGCGATCATGGTCAACTGCAACCCGGAAACGGTTTCGACCGACTACGACACCTCCGACAGGCTCTATTTCGAGCCGCTGACCGCGGAAGACGTCATCGAGATCATGCGCGCCGAGCAGGAAAACGGCACGCTGCACGGCGTCATCGTTCAGTTCGGCGGCCAGACGCCATTGAAGCTTGCGGAGGCGCTGGAGAAGAACGGCATTCCGATCCTCGGGACGGCACCCGATGCGATCGATCTGGCCGAAGACCGCGACCGGTTCCAGAAGCTTCTGATGAAGCTCGACCTCAACCAGCCGCGCAACGGCATCGCCTACTCCGTCGAGCAGGCACGCCTCGTCGCCGCCGAAATCGGCTTTCCGCTGGTCGTGCGTCCGTCCTATGTTCTCGGCGGCCGCGCGATGCAGATCATCCATTCGGAAAGTATGCTGCAGACCTACCTGCTCGACACGGTTCCCGGCCTCGTGCCGGAAGACATCAAGCAGCGCTATCCGAACGACAAGACGGGCCAGATCAACACGCTGCTCGGCAAGAACCCGCTGCTCTTCGACAGCTACCTGACCAATGCGATCGAAGTCGACGTCGATTGCCTGTGCGACGGCAAGGATGTGTTCGTATCCGGTATCATGGAGCATATCGAGGAAGCGGGCATTCACTCCGGCGACTCGGCCTGCTCGCTGCCGGTGCACTCGCTCGACAAGAACCTCGTCGACGAGCTCGAGCGGCAGACGGCGGCGCTTGCAAAGGCACTCAATGTCGGCGGGCTGATGAATGTGCAGTTCGCCATCAAGGACGGCACGATCTACGTGCTCGAAGTCAATCCGCGCGCCTCCCGCACGGTCCCCTTCGTCGCGAAGACGATCGGCGCGCCGATCGCGAAGATCGCCGCGCGAGTGATGGCTGGAGAAAACTTGGATGATGCAATCGCTGCCTATGGCAAGAAGCCGGATCCTCGCAATCTGAAGCACATTGCCGTCAAGGAAGCCGTGTTCCCCTTCGCCCGCTTCCCGGGCGTGGACACCCTGCTCGGCCCGGAAATGCGCTCGACCGGCGAAGTGATTGGCCTCGACACCGACTATGCGCTTGCCTTCGCCAAGTCCCAGCTCGGCGCCGGCGTCGATCTGCCGCGTGACGGAACGGTGTTCGTCTCGGTTCGCGATGAGGACAAGGCACGGGTTCTGCCGGCCATCCGCGTTCTCGCGGACATCGGTTTCAAGGTGATGGCGACCGGCGGTACGGCCCGGTTCCTGGGCGAAAACGGCATTACCGCCACCAAGGTCAACAAGGTGCTCGAGGGACGGCCGCATGTCGAGGACGCCATCCGCAACCGCCAGATCCAGCTTGTCATCAACACCACTGACGGCAACAAGGCGATCTCCGACTCGAAGTCGCTGCGCCGCGCGACGCTGATGCAGAAGGTCCCCTACTACACGACCATGGCCGGAGCCGAAGCCGCGGCGCACGCCATCAAGGCGCTGAAGGCAGGCAACCTGGAAGTGCGTCCGCTACAGAGCTACTTCGATGCTTGACGGATGCCCCCGGCGCGTCCCTATCGGGTGCGCCAAGGCTCGGTAATGGATAGACGCTTCCAGGAGAGTTGCGCTACCACGCGGCGCCCTGCCGCGTCAGGCGCAGCGTCCTGAAGGCGAAGAAAACCGATGCGACCGCGATGACGCAAGCCAGCGCAAATACGGCAAGCAGCGACATCGCCAGCACATGGTCGCTGGCACCTTCATCGAAGCCGAAAGCGTTGGCGGTTACGCCGAAAAGGGCGGCGCCGATCGCATAGCCGGCCGATTGCAGCGTCGGCAGCAGCGCCGAGGTCTTGTCGCGCTCCTCCTTGCTCGAGATGTCCATCAGGAATTGGCTGAGCGTTCCCCAACTGATGCCGAAACCGGCGCCGATAGCCGCCTGTCCGATGAACACAAGCCGGTGCTCGTCGCTCCAGACGGCGAGTGTCAGCCCGACGAGGCCAAGGCCGAGGATCAGTGGCCCCGTCCACATCAGCCGAACGCGAATCGCGTGCGATGGCAGGCTGGCGACCAGAATTGCCGTTACGCTCCAGGACATCGCCATCAAAGCGCTCGAAAAGCCGGCGGCCGTCGGTCGGAAATCCCAAAGCTGCTGCAGCGAATAGACGAGATAGACCGAGCCGGACGCCTGGGCGAGCGGCATCAACAGGATAATCCAGAGACCGCTGCCAAGCGCGCTTCGGTTCGCGAAAGCGCAGGACGGCAGAATGGAATTCGGCGATCTGCGGTCGAATCGGATCGCGGTGATGAAGACGGCGAGTGCGATCACCAGCAAAGCCGCCGTTACATAGGCACTGCTTGCCGTACTCGAGAGCGAGATCAACAAAATGCCGAGCCCGAATGCGAAGAGTCGCAGCAAAGGCACGGCGCCGACATCGCCGCCACCTCGCTTCGGCTGGCCGACGATCGCAATGACGAGCGCTATGAAGACGGCGACGGCCGGTATGTTGACGAAGAAGGCGGCCCGCCACGACCAATATTCCGTGAGCAGTCCGGAGATCAGCGGACCGGCAAAGGCGGCCGACGCCCAGACGATCGCTTCTGCCCCGAAAACCTTGGGAACGAGGCGCGGCGGGAATAGCTCGGGGATGAGTGCATAGCAAACCCCGGCAATGATTCCTTCGCCGAGCCCCTGCAGCAACCTGCCGGCGAGCACTTGAGGCATGCCGGTCGCGACGGTCGCGATCACCGTGCCGGCGGCGAAGACCAGCGCGGCAGCGATCAGCGTGCTGCGCGCGCCGAACCTGGCTTTCAGATTGGCCGCCAGGGCGCCGCCGATGATGGCGAAAACCAGATAGAGCGTGAAGGCCCAGGACAGCAAGGCCGCCCCGCCAAATTCCTCGACCGCCGTAGGCAAGGCCGTCGAAATAAAGAACTCGTTGAAGGCAAAGAGCGCGACGCCAAGGCACAGGGGCACGGTTGCAGCAAGATGATCTCTCTTCAGCAACTCGCTCCAGCGTCCCTCGCCTGGCCCGTGCTTCGTCACGCTGGAGGTCCTTGGCTTCTCTTCGAGTAGACTCATGGTTGGTTCCGATCGCTTGTTCATGGAACCTGGACTGATACAACCTGAAGTGCTGTTGAGGTAAAGCGGCTTTTTGCACTGAAGGCTATTTTTTGAAGATCTCGAGGTTGGACACAGCCTTCGCCCCGGCGCGGAGCGTCTCGAAAAATCTGGCTTTCGCGCTTCCGTTTCTGTTATAAGAACGGTTCGGATGTTTCGGACGGTTCCGGTGCTTCGGCTCCGGGGACCGTTTTCTTTTGCGTCGGCGCCGCCGGGAGGCGGCGCCGCGCGCTTGATAAAGGACGATGAAATGGTCGACAAAGTTCCTATGACCCAGGGTGGATTCGCGAATCTGCAGGAGGAGCTGCGCTGGCGCCAGCAGGAAGAACGCCCGCGAATCATCGAGGCGATCGCCGAAGCGCGCGCCCATGGGGACTTGTCGGAAAATGCCGAATACCATGCCGCCAAGGAGGCCCAGAGCCACAATGAGGGCCGTGTCTCCGAGCTCGAGGACCTGATCGCCAGGGCGGAGGTCATCGACCTTTCGAAAATGTCCGGCTCGAAAATCAAGTTCGGCGCGCGGGTGAAGCTCGTCGACGAGGACACCGAGGAAGAAAAGACCTATCAGATCGTTGGCGACCAGGAAGCCGACGTCAAGGCCGGCCGCATTTCTATCTCTTCTCCGATCGCCCGCGCATTGATTGGCAAGGAGGTTGGCGATTCGATCGAAGTGAACGCCCCCGGTGGTTCCAAGGCCTACGAAATCCTCGCCGTTCAGTGGGGCTGATCGCCCGAATCCAGCAGCCGAACACGGAAAGGCGGCGGGGCATGACCAGGGCCTGACCCACTCCGCACGGCGCGCGGCATTCGTTCGGCCCCTCTTCCCCCGACACCTGATTGCAAGCGGCGCAAGGAGAGCGCTTACGTGGCCGATATCCGGGACATCGAGGTTATTGCGCCCAACTTCAAGCGCCGTCTCTCCGGCGTCACTTCGACGATCATCCAGCTCGTTCCCGTCCAGCGCAAGCTTGGGCAAAAGATCGCGGTCCTTGGTCCCGGGCTCCCCAAGAGTTTGCCGTCGGTCCGGTATCGCGACCTGATCCATCTCTGGCAGAAGCCGCCGGGCCGCCGCTGCCGCGTCTGGCATGCGCGCCGCAACGTCGAGATGCTGCCGGCAATCCTCCTGCGCGACCTGCTGCGGATGAAGCTCCGCATCGTCTTCACCTCTGCCTCGCAGCGGCGGCATACCGGATGGAGCAAGTTCCTGATCCGCCGGATGGACGCGGTAATCTCCACAAGCTCGAAAACCGCCGCTTATCTGGAGGTTCCGAGCACGGTCATCCTGCACGGGATCGACACGAACCGCTTCCACCCGCCGGTCGACAAGGCGGCTACGAAAAAAACGCTCAATCTCGACCCCTCCCGGAAATATGCCGGCTGCTTCGGCCGTGTCCGCCACCAGAAGGGAACCGACCTTTTCGTTGACAGCATGATCGCGCTTCTGCCCGGCCGACCGGAATGGGGCGCGATCGTTGCCGGGCGCGCCACAGGCCCTCACCTCGCCTTCGAGGTCGAATTGAAGGAGCGCGTTGCCAAGGCGGGGCTCGCCGACCGCATTCTATTCGTCGGCGAGCACACCAATATTCCCGATTGGTACCGTGCGCTTGACCTCTTCGTCGCACCGCAGCGCTGGGAAGGCTTCGGCCTGACGCCGCTGGAGGCGATGGCGAGCGGCGTGCCGGTCGTGGCTAGCGACGTCGGCGCCTTTTCCGAATTGATCGCGGAAGGACCGGACGAGACCGGGCTGATCATCCCAGCCGGAAATCTCGAAGCGATGGTCGATGGAGCCGCCGCCTTCATGGACGACCCGGCGCGGCTTGCGGCTGCCGGTGCAAACGGCCTGGCGCGGAGTTCCCGGGATTTCGCCATCGAGGGCGAAGCTCGGGCGATCGGTGCAGTCTACGACGGGCTGATGCGCTGAAGCTTACTGCTTCGAAGCGAACAGCCTCAGATAGGCGTCGGTGATCGCTTCCCTGGAGAACTGGCCGACCAGCGTCTCGTGTCCTCGTTCGGCGAGCGCAGTACCCAGGCTGCGGTCGTTGGCAATCCGCTCGATCGCGCGCGCGAAGCCGTCGGCATCGCCGATATCGACCATAAGACCGTTTCCGCCGTCGCGCATGAACCATTGCGGCCCCTCCGATCGGCTGGAGACGACCGGCGTTCCCTGGGCCCAGGCCTCCAGGATGACGTTGCCGAGCGGCTCGTGGCTGGAAGCCATGACGAAGATGTCGGCGGCTGCGAGGAACGGTCTCGTGTCCTTCTGCCAGCCGGCGAAGCGGACCCTCTGGACGACGTCGAGATCGGTGGCAAGTCTCCGAAGGTTGTCCCCTTCCTCGCCGTCGCCGAGCAGCCAGAGGTAAACGCCGGGCACTTTGGCGACCGCTTCGATCAGCGTATGAAAGCCCTTGCGTTCCACAAAGCGGCCCATCGACATGATGACGGGCGCGTCCTCCGGCGTGTCGAGCACCGCCCGGCTGACAGGCTGCACCCGTTCGGTGCTGGTGAAGTTCGAGATGATCTCGACATCGCGCTTCCAGCCGAGCGAGCGGACATGCTCGGCAATTCCCGGCGTATTGCAGACGAGGCAGTCCGTGTTGCGGAAGTAATCGAGGCGTGGCGGATAGTCGCCCAGCCGGGAAATCTTGATGCAGCCCCTGTAGGCCGGCATCAGCTGGCTGGCGCGCGGAGCCCAGGCCATCAGAGCGTCCGGCCTGTCGCGCGTCGCCATCCGCATCACCTTGCGCGGCAGCGCCAGCCGATCGAGCGACAGGTTGCGGAAATGGCTTTCCGTTATCCTCGCCGCGCCCTCGATTTCAGGACGCCACAGGCGCTGGGGCCGGATGACCGCTGTCTGCTCGACGCCGCGTTCGGCCAGGGCGTTAACGAGGTGGACAAAAAAACGCTCGGCTCCGCCATCCTTGCCGAAGTGAAAGTGCATGACCTTCATCGCTGCGCTGCACCTCTTGCGAAGAGCTCGAGATAGGCGTCGGTGATCGCCCTCTCGGAAAAGCGCGTCTGCAGCGTGTCGCGGCCGCCGGCACTCAGCCTTTCGCGCAGCACCGTATCGTCGCGTAGCCTGCGGATCGCGTTGGCAAGACCCTCGTCATCGCCGCAATCGACCATCAAGGCATCGCGCTCATGCGTCATCACCCAGGAAGGCCCTTCGGCCCGTGCGGCAATGGTCGGCTTGCCGGCGCCCCAACCCTCGAAGCACACATTGCCGAGAGGCTCATGCGAGGAATTGATCGCGAAGACGTCACCCGCGGCAAGGTAACCATAGGCATTGGTCTGCCAGCCGGGAAAGCGCACACGATCGCCTATGCCGAGCGTGTCGGTCAACCGCTCCAGCTCGTTCCGTTCGGGCCCGTCTCCGAGCAGCCAAAGATGGACGCCCTCGACCTTCTGGACGGCGCGTAGCAGCCCGTCGAAGCCCTTGCGCTTGACGAAACGTCCCATGCCGACGACGACAAAGGCGTCGGCGGGCGTCCCCATCTCAGACCGGGATATCGGTGCAACGGGCGTTGCCCGCGTGAAATTAGCGATCACTTCGATATCGCGGCGCCATCCGAATTCGCGAACCTTGGTGGCAATGTCCGGGGTGATGCAAACCAATGTCTCGACATTGGTGTAGTAGCCGAGATGCTCCGGATAGTCACCCAGACGAGAAATGCGGAAGGCTTTCTTGTAAGAAGGCATGAAGCGGCTGGCGCGCAGCTGCCAGGCCATGATGACATCCGGCCGGAACTCCCGGAGGATGCGCGACATCCGCCACTGCAGGAAAAACCGCGACAACGAAATCCGGCGGAAGACGCCTTCGTAGATCTTGGCGCTGCCTTCGATTTCGCCGCGCCAGCTACGTCCGGGGCGGATCAGCACGCGTTGCTCGACGCCACGGTCATGCAGGGCGTTGACCAGATTGACGAAGAACCGTTCCGCGCCGCCTTCCTTGCCGAAATGAATATGCATGACTTTCATGGGTCACCTGTCCGGGGGCCTTAGCGGGAAAGCGCGTCGTCGACATTGGGCCGGACTTTCAGCGCATGCCGCTGATAAATCTTGGCCGCGGTCAGGAACGCGTAGACCGCCCCGGTCATCGCTTCGATGAAGCCTGGAAAGCCGCAGCGCCATAGGCCGTTGCGAAAATAGAGCCGGTAGAAGTAGAGCGGCGGGCCGAACAGCATCTTGTAGGGCCGCATCACCCTGCCCTCGGCGAACTGCTGATCCGCCTTGAGCGTCGAATACTTGTTCTCCTTGAGGATCTGTTCGTCGAGGATCAGCGGCCGATAATGCAGCAGGCTGCCGGAGCGGGCGGCGCCCACCTGGCCGTCCGGGACGATCCCTTCATGCACCTTCTGGTCCAGGTCGTAGCGGCCGCGGCCGCGGCGGACCAGACGAAGATTGCGCCGTTCGTGCACCTTTTCCGGGGGGTAGCCGTAGCCGATCAGATAGGGGCGCCGCGCCACGCGCCAGCCGACGATGTCGTCAGGGGCGTTCAGGAGCGACGGCAACAGAGCCTTCAACGCTTCGTCGAACCGCTCGTCCGCATCGATGTTGAAGCACCAGGGCTGATGGCACTGCTCCAGGGCGAATTGCTTCTGCCCGGCATAGCCCCGCCATTCTTCGCACATGAAGCGGATGGGCCAGCCCCTGTCGATATAGGATTGCACCAGCGCCGCCGTTTCGTCGGTCGAGCCTGAATCGACGATGACGATCTCGGCGCATTGCTCGAGGCTCTCGATGCAATTGCCGAGATAGGCCTCCTCGTTCAAGCAGATGATGAAAGCGGAGAGCGGAAGCTTTGACGTCATGGAAATCTTCTGACCGGCCGCCTGCGTGGCGCGAAAGGCTCATGTATCAGGGTTCTGCTGCCCAGCTCGCCCTGACGAATTGGCTGCGGCGACGCTTCGCTAGATCTCCACCTGGCAGGCGTCCTTCACCTGGCGGATCGTCAGCATCGTACGCACCGTATCGACATTGTCGGTTGCGGTGAGTTCCTCAATAACGAAATCCTGAAAGGCCGCAAGGTTCTCGGCCACGCATTGAAGCAGAAAGTCCGATTCACCCGAGACCATCCAGGCCTCGCGGACGAGCGGCCACGAGGCGGTGCGGGCGGCAAAGGCCTTGAGATTGGCGTCCGACTGGTGCTTCAGCCCGACCATGCAAAAGGCGACGAGATCGTAACCGAGGGCGGAGGCATTCAGCAGCGCCCGGTAGCCGCGGATGACGCCTGCCTCTTCGAGTTTGCGAACGCGGCGCAGGCATGGCGGCGCCGAGATGCCCACGCGTTCGGCCAATTCCACATTCGTCATGCGGCCATTACCCTGCAGTTCGCGCAGGATTTTCATGTCGATTGCATCGAGGTCGACGCGTAGGACCATTTGCCAACATCCCCGTTTCCATGGACCCCGGTGCACGAGGTCTTTCTCGTCCGCCGTAGCCGGTCTCGCCGAGGCGATTTTATCTTAACCCTGTGGGTAGCACGTAACCGCGTCTCTGAACGAGAGTGCTGCGCCCGGCGTGCACAAAAACCTTTCTGCCGTCGAAGGTGCCCTGCATGATCTCGCCGGGTTGCAGGTACGGGATTACCTGCTTTCCGGCAAAAGCGATGCAAAAATGCCCGATCTGGTGTCAAATTCATGGTGCGGACGCAAGCACTTGTGTGTATCAGCAGCAGTGCCCTTGAAAGAGCGCGCCGTGAATACCTAAACTAAGGCGATATTTTCCAGCATCGAACCCGAGCCTGACTTCGACCAGCCGTCCGTCCGGCAAATTAAGGACCAAAGCATGACCGCCCGCCACACCAAAGTGCTGATCATCGGCTCCGGCCCTGCAGGCTACACCGCAGCGATCTATACGGCCCGCGCCATGCTTTCGCCAGTTCTCATCGCCGGCATGGAGCAAGGTGGTCAGCTGATGATCACGACGGATGTGGAGAACTATCCGGGCTATGCCGATCCGGTCCAGGGCCCGTGGATGATGGAACAGATGCTGAAGCAGGCGATGCATGTCGGCGCGGAGATCGTCAGCGACATCGTCACCGATGTCGATATTTCCGTGCGGCCGTTCCGCATCAAGACGGACAGCGGTACCGAATGGACGACCGATGGCCTGATCATCGCGACCGGCGCCAAGGCCAAGTGGCTCGGCATCGAGAGCGAACCGACTTTCATGGGCTTCGGCGTTTCTGCCTGCGCCACCTGCGACGGCTTTTTCTATCGCAACAAGGACGTGATCGTCGTTGGCGGCGGCAACTCCGCCGTCGAAGAGGCGCTTTACCTCTCGAACCTGGCCAAGACGGTCACCGTCGTGCATCGCCGGGATGCCTTCCGGGCCGAAAAGATTCTGCAGGAACGCCTGTTCGCCAAGCCGAACGTCCAGATCGTCTGGGACCATGAGGTGGTCGAGTATCTCGGCACGCCGGCAAAGCCGCCTATGCCTGCCTCGGTCAACGGCGTGAAGCTCCGCAATACCAAGACAGGGGCAATTTCGGATATGGGAACGGATGGCGTCTTCGTGGCCATTGGTCATGCGCCGGCCGTCGAACTCTTCAAGGGCAAGCTGCGCCAGAAGCCGAACGGCTATCTCTGGACGGCGCCGGACTCGACCGCGACCGATGTCGCCGGGGTCTTTGCTGCCGGGGACGTGACCGACGACATCTATCGTCAGGCCGTCACCGCCGCCGGCATGGGCTGCATGGCGGCACTCGAGGCGGAGAAATATCTGGCGGGTCATATGCCCGTCGCAATTGCAGCCGAATAGAAGCTGCAAAACGGGGCTAGTGTCGGGAGGCCGGCCCCGTGTGGGAACAGACGCATCGGTGACGCGCGGAGGACTCTACCCTGTTCCTCCGAACGGTCCTTATGGGGGATTTCATGTCGCTAGACTGGGACAAACTGCGCATATTTCATGCGGCGGCAGAGGCCGGCTCGTTCACGCATGCGGCAGATAAACTCCACCTCTCGCAATCCGCCATCAGCCGGCAGGTCAGCGCGCTCGAACAGGATGTCGGCATCAAGCTGTTTCACCGCCACGCGCGCGGACTGATTCTGACCGAACAGGGCGATATGCTCTACCGGACGGCGCACGAAGTGCTGATGAAGCTCGAGAGCGTCAAGGCGCAGCTCAGCGAAACGACCGACAAGCCTAGCGGCAAGCTGCGCATCACCACGACCGTCGGCCTCGGCCAGGGCTGGCTGACCGACAAGGTCCAGGAGTTCATGGCCCTCTACCCCGACGTCCAGGTCCAGCTCATCCTCGACAATGAAGAGCTCGACGTGAACATGCGGCATGCCGACTGCGCCATCCGTTTGCGCCAGCCGCAGCAATCGGACCTGATCCAGCGCAAGCTGTTCACGGTGCACATGCACATCTATGCCGCGCCCTCCTATATCAACAAAAACGGCGAGCCGCAGTCGATCCAGGATCTCGACAACCACCGCATCATCACCTTCGGCGAACCGGCACCAAACTATCTGCTGGACGTGAACTGGCTGGAGATTGCCGGGCGGGATCCGGACAATCCGCGCGTCTCGCACCTGCAGATCAACAGTCAAACTTCGATCAAGCGTGCCTGCCTGCTTGGAATCGGCATTGCCATGCTCCCCGACTACATCGTCGGCCGGGATCCCGGTTTGATCCAGCTGCCGATCAGCGCGGCGATCCCCTCATTCGATACCTATTTCTGCTATCCGGACGAAATGAAGAACGCTGCGAAGCTCAAGGTCTTTCGCGACTTTATTGTCGCCAAGGCGCGCAACTGGAACTTTTGAGCTGCAGAGCGATTGCCCGCTTTGTGGGCAGTCGCCCCATACCCGCATCAACCATTTGTTTTCTTTAATAGTTTTCGCCTACCATCTAAAACTATATCGCATCGCAACGAAACTGTGCGACGCAAAAATAGGCAGGGATGCGCAGGCGGCATGGCTGTCATGCATATTAAATGATTGCCCCTCGCTCAAAAAAGCAGCATACCAAATCCAGCTGATGCATCTTTGGTGGCTTCTCCTCCCAGTGCCACCGCAGCAGCTGTTCCCCTCTGGAGGTTCTAATTACCTTCACAACTACAAGGGCCCAAGTTTTCTTGTGGCCCTCTTTTTTTGCCCGCAAATAGGCACAGCCATCAGTTGCGAAAATCTGCGGCGAAGCCATTGAACGCGCGCGACGCGCTCCCCATATAGCTTTCAGTTGGTGCATCTGGCGGCTTCCTCCTCCCCGGCCGCCGCATCAGCTGTTCCCCTCTGGAGGTTATGAAACCTTCACAACTGACAGGGCCCAAGTTCGCTTGCGGCCCTTTTTTTTGCCCGCCGCCATGAGAAGATTATCCTCGGTCGTCTGCCGCGTCTGCGCAGTTTCTTGCCTCCGGCGAAAATGCTATTGATGTTCACTCGTTCATCGCCGAGGAGCCATATGGTCATACCGAGCAGAGCGGGCCGATGCCACATCTGGGGTAACCGAATGGGACGTCTGGCGCGTGCTGCCGGGGCCGGCTTGGCGCTGTACCTGTCCGCAGCCGCCTTGGCCGATGTGACCGAGGCTCGGACCGACGCGCCGGTCACCGCGCGAAAGTGCCTTTACTCCGGTGTCTCTACGGAAAATCCATCAATCCCCCTCTGCATCACCCGTGAGAACTTCGCGCGGGACGTCTGCAGCATCATCGAGCATTATGCGGATGCGAACGACCTGCCGGCGCCGTTTTTTGCTCGGCTGATCTGGCGCGAAAGCTTGTTCCAGCCGGACGCTGTCAGCCCGAAAGGCGCCGAGGGCATTGCGCAGTTCATGCCGGGAACGGCGAAGCTGCGCGGTCTCACAAACAGTTTCGACGCCGTGGCGGCGCTCGCCAAATCCGCCGAGTATTTGAGTGAACTCAAGCTCCGCTACGGCAATCTCGGTTTTGCGGCGGCCGCCTATAATGCCGGAGAGGCTGGCCTCGAACGGTTTCTCGAGGTTGACTGGCTGCCCTATGAGACGCGCGAATACGTTCTGGCGATCACCGCCCACCCGGTGGAGGACTGGCGCGACAACCCGCCGAAATCGCTCGATCTAGCGCTCGACAAGGCCAAGAGCTTCCTGGACGGCTGTGTCGCGCTCGCCAACAGCCGGCGGCTGCGCGAAATCGTCGTTGTGGACGAGGCGCCATGGGCGCCCTGGGGCGTTCAATTGGCGGCCCACCAGAGGAAAACCATCGCGCACCGCCTGTTCCTGAACGCCGTGAAAAGACTGCCGGCGCCGATCAACGGCGAAAAGGCGCTCGTTGTGCGCGAGCGCAACGGCAGCTTCGGCGGCAGAACGCGTTATGCAGCCCGCATCGGCCGCCAGACGCGAAGCGAGGCGGACAAGCTCTGCACGACGATTCGCCGCAGCGGCGGCGCCTGCATCGTCTTCAAGAACTGACCGGCGAGCGCTGTCATTCCGGCCGTGCCTCACCGACAAAAAAGCCCGCCATAGGCGGGCTTTTTCCTGTGTGGCGAGTTGCTCACTCGTCGGCGTCGGCCGGCGGTTCGGCAACGATGGCCTCGCCGGCCGTGACGATCTCCTCGATCTCATCGTCGCCTTCCGGCTCGCTGATCCGCTCGACGGAGACGACCTTCTCGTCCTTGGCGGTCGAAAAGATCGTAACGCCCTTGGTGGCCCGGCTTGCCAGGCGGATGCCGTCGACAGGTACGCGGATGAGCTGGCCACCGTCGGAGACCAGCATGATCTGATCGTTGTGCTGGACCGGGAAGGCCGCGACGAGTTCGCCGATTTCCGCAGTTTTCGATGTATCGGTGGCACGGATGCCCTTGCCGCCACGGCCGGAAGTGCGGAAGTCGTAGGACGAGGAGCGCTTGCCGAAGCCCCTTTCGGAGACCGTCAACACGAATTGCTCGCGCGCCTTCAGTTCCTCGTAGCGCTCGTTGGAGAGTTCGCCGCCATTGGTGACCTCCTCGCCGACAAGCACGATCTCTTCTTCCTCGCCGGTTGCGGCGCGGCGTTCGGCTGCCGACCGCTTCAGATAGGCCGCCCGCTCCCACGGCTCGGCTTCGACGTGAGCGAGGATCGCCATCGAGATGATCCGATCGCCGTCGGCGAGCGAAATGCCGCGAACGCCGATCGAGTTGCGGCCAGCGAAGACACGGACATCAGAGACCGGGAAACGGATGCATTGCCCGCAGGCCGTCGTCAGCACCACGTCGTCGAATTCCGTGCAGGTATCGACGGAGAGGATCTCATCGCCCTCCTCCTCGAGCTTCATCGCGATCTTGCCGTTGCGGTTGACCTGGACGAAGTCGGAAAGCTTGTTGCGGCGGACGGTGCCCCGCGTCGTCGAGAACATCACGTCCAGGTTCTCCCAGGTCGTCTCGTCCTCTGGCAGCGGCATGATCGTCGTGATTCGTTCGCCGGGTTCGAGCGGCAGCATGTTGATCAGCGCCTTGCCGCGGGACTGGGGCGTGCCGATCGGCAAGCGCCAGACCTTCTCCTTGTAGACGATGCCGCGCGACGAGAAGAACAGCACCGGCGTGTGGGTGTTGGCGACGAATAGCCGGGTAACGAAATCCTCGTCACGCGTGGCCATGCCGGAGCGACCCTTGCCGCCGCGGCGCTGCGCCCGGTAGGTCGTCAGCGGCACGCGCTTGATGTAGCCGAGGTGGGAGACGGTGACGACCATGTCCTCCCGGGCGATCAGATCCTCGTCGTCCATATCCGGACCGCCATCGGCGATCTCGGTGCGGCGCGGCGTGCCGAACTCGTCGCGGACGGCCGCGAGCTCGTCCTTGACGATCTGCATGATGCGCAGCCGCGAGGAGAGGATTTCCAGATAGTCGCGGATCTCCTCACCTATCTTGTTGAGTTCGTCGCCGATTTCGTCGCGACCGAGCGCGGTGAGGCGCTGCAGGCGTAGATCGAGGATGGCGCGGGCCTGCTCTTCCGAGAGGTTGTAGGTGCCGTCGTCGTTGATGCGGTGGCGGGGATCGTCGATCAGCCGGATCAGCGCGTCGACGTCATGGGCCGGCCAGCGGCGCTCCATCAATTGTTCGCGGGCGGTCTGCGGATCCGGCGCATGACGGATGAGCTTGATCACCTCGTCAATATTTGCGACGGCAATGGCAAGGCCGACCAAGACATGGGCGCGCTCGCGGGCCTTGCGCAGCAGGAATTTCGTTCTCCGGCTAACGACTTCCTCGCGGAAGGAGACGAACGCGCGCAGCATGTCGAGCAGCGTCAGCTGCTCGGGCTTGCCGCCGTTCAGCGCCACCATGTTGCAGCCGAAGGAGGTCTGCAGCGGCGTATAGCGATAGAGCTGGTTGAGGATGACCTCGGCATTGGCATCGCGCTTCAGCTCGATGACGACGCGGTAACCCTGGCGGTCGGACTCGTCGCGCAGGTCGGAAATGCCTTCGATACGCTTGTCGCGCACCAGTTCGGCCATCTTCTCGATCATCGTCGCCTTATTCACCTGATAGGGAATTTCGGTGATGATGATCTGCTCGCGATCGCCGCGCATCGGCTCGACATGGGCGCGGCCGCGCATGATCACCGAACCGCGGCCCGTCTCATAGGCCTGGCGAATGCCGGCGCGACCGAGAATCAGCGCCCCGGTCGGAAAGTCGGGGCCCGGAATGATCTGCATCAGCTCCGGCAGTTCGAGTGCCGGATCATCGATCAGCGCAATGCAGCCATTGATGACTTCGCTCAGATTGTGCGGCGGGATGTTGGTCGCCATGCCGACGGCGATGCCGCCCGCGCCGTTGACGAGCAAGTTCGGAAATTTCGCCGGAACGACGACCGGCTCCTGCAAGGTGCCGTCGTAATTGTCGCGGAAATCGACCGTTTCCTTGTCGAGGTCATCGAGCAGCGAATGGGCCGCCTTCTGCAGCCGGCACTCGGTATAGCGTTCGGCCGCCGGCGGATCGCCGTCGACCGAACCGAAATTGCCCTGGCCGTCGATCAGCGGCAGCCTGAGCGACCAATCCTGCGCCATGCGCGCCAGTGCGTCGTAGATCGCCATGTTGCCGTGCGGATGGTATTTACCCATCACGTCACCGGTGACGCGGGCGCATTTGACGTATTTCTTGTTCCAATCGATGCCGAGTTCGCTCATCCCGTAAAGGATGCGGCGGTGAACCGGTTTCAGACCGTCGCGCACATCGGGAAGGGCGCGGGAAACGATCACGCTCATGGCGTAATCGAGATAGGACCGCTGCATTTCCTCGATGATGGAAATCGGCTCGATGCCTGGCGGAGTCTTTCCGCCGCCGGGAGTGCTTTGCTCAGTCAATGTCGATCACGATCTTTGTTCAGAATCAGTCAGTTCTTATAGCCGAATGCAGCTTCAAGCGCCAATTTTGGCCAATGGTTTTGAACAGCCTTTTGCCGCCGGAACAGGCTTTTCTAGGGCAGGCATCCACAAATCGGAAGAGCTTCTCCGCAAGCCTCGAATGCATCCGGCTTTCCTTCGCGTAAAGCCGGTTTAGGCTATCGCACAGCGCTTGGCTAGCCGGCCCTTCCCAAGCGCGCGTCGGTTGCCTAAGAATGCAGCGCCGCTACCGGGTACCCGGATGGCGATCCGGAGGGGGAACGGATGTTCGATGCCGATCTGCTGATCAATGCGCTGACGACGCTGCTCGTCACGCTAGACCCGCCGGGCCTTGCGCCCATTTTCCTGAGCCTCACGGTCGGTCTGAGCCGGCAGGAGCGCTTCCAGGTCGCGACCCGCGGCTCGCTGATCGCTTTTTTCATCCTCGCTGCCTTTGCCCTTTTCGGCGACGGCATTCTCGGCCTGCTCGGCATCTCGATCGGCGCTTTCCGCATCGCGGGCGGCCTGCTTCTCTTCTGGATTTCCTTCGAGATGATCTTCGAACGACGCCAGGAGCGAAAGGAAAAGACCGGAGAAACGGCGGTGACCAAGGACCACATCCACAATATCGCCGTCTTCCCCCTCGCCCTGCCGCTGATCGCCGGGCCGGGGGCGATTTCGGCAACGATCCTGCTCGGCAGTTCCTTTCCCTCGGTCCTCGAGCGCGTCCAACTCCTCGTCGTCATCGCCGCCTCGATGGCATCGCTCTTCCTGGCGCTGGTGATCGCCGACCGGATCGACCGTTTCCTCGGGGTTACCGGTCGGGCGATCCTCACCCGCCTCCTCGGCGTGATCCTGGCGGCGCTCGCCGTTCAGTTCGTCGTCGACGGCGTGCGTTCTGCTTTTCAAATCCCAGTTCAGAGCCTCGGCTGAAAACGCAACGGCCCGCAACTGCATGTGTCCTTAAATCGACTTCGATTTCAGGACAAAGACATGCAGCAATTCAAAGTGCTACAGCGACCTTTGCGCGTCTGAAAAGACGCGCGGCACTGTAGAGGCGGGCCGAATATGTTCCGAGCGATTGACGCTGACCGATCAGAACGGAATGTCGTCGTCGAGATCGCGGGAGAAATTGCCGCCGCCCTGGTTTGGTTGGCCGCCGGAGCGGCCGCCGCCCGGAGATTGCCGCGGCTGGTCGTAATCCTCGTAACCGCCGCCGCCGTAGTCGCTGCCGCCACTTCTGGCGCCGCCGCCTTCGCCGCGGCCGTCGAGCATCGTCAGCGTCGAGTTGAAGCCCTGCAGCACGACCTCGGTGGTGTAACGGTCATTGCCGTTCTGGTCCTGCCATTTGCGGGTCTGCAGCTGGCCTTCGATATAGAGCTTGGCGCCCTTCTTCACATATTGCTCGACGACCTTGCACAGGCCTTCGTTGAAGACGACCACATTGTGCCACTCCGTCTTTTCGCGCCGTTCCCCGCTGTTGCGGTCGCGCCAGGTCTCCGACGTGGCGATCCGGAGATTGGCGATCGGCCGGCCGTCCTGCGTGCGCCGGATTTCCGGGTCGGCCCCGACATTTCCGATCAAGATCACCTTGTTGACGCTACCAGCCATATCGCTTTTCCCGTGTTTTCACCGAACCGCCGGCCCGGCTTTCAAATGTCTCAAGAGGGCGCATCTTAGCGGTGAGCCGCCGCCGATACGCCCCGCATCCTACACAATCCACAGCTCATTTGGCAGGCCGCGGCTTATGTTTGTTCTTTTTTTGTTCTAATATTCCCTTATTATCCTGTCAACCGAATCGCAATTGAGCCGCCTCTTTGCCGATTGCGCCTCGACATGGGCGTTGTCGTCATTACATAGGAGGCTTTCAACCGACATGCAAAACTGGCTTCCGATGAGCGAACTCAAGACCCTCTCCATTCGCGGCGCGCGCGAGCATAACCTCAAGGGCATCGACCTTGACCTGCCGCGCAACAAGCTGATCGTGATGACCGGCCTTTCGGGCTCCGGAAAATCCTCGCTCGCCTTCGACACGATCTATGCCGAGGGCCAGCGCCGCTATGTCGAGAGCCTGTCGGCCTATGCACGGCAGTTCCTGGAGATGATGCAGAAGCCGGATGTCGACCAGATCGACGGACTGTCGCCGGCAATCTCGATCGAACAGAAGACGACATCCCGCAATCCGCGTTCGACGGTCGGCACGGTCACCGAGATCTATGACTATCTGCGCCTGCTCTTCGCACGCGTCGGCGTCCCCTATTCGCCAGCGACGGGCCTGCCGATCGAGAGCCAGACGGTCAGCCAGATGGTCGATCGCGTCCTGGAATTCGGCGAAGGCACGCGGCTCTACATCCTCGCGCCGCTCGTGCGCGGCCGCAAGGGCGAGTACAAGAAGGAACTCGCCGAGCTGATGAAGAAGGGCTTCCAGCGCGTCAAGGTCGATGGCCAGTTCTACGAAATCGCCGACGTGCCGGCACTCGACAAGAAATACAAGCATGACATTGACGTCGTCGTCGACCGCGTCGTCGTGCGTCCCGACCTCGGCACCCGACTTGCCGACAGCCTCGAAACCTGCCTGACGCTCGCAGACGGCCTGGCGATCGCCGAATTCGCCGACAGGCCGCTGCCGCCGGAAGAGACGGCCGCCGGCGGTTCGGCCAACAAGTCGCTCAACGAGACGCATGAGCGCGTGCTGTTCTCGGAAAAATTCGCCTGCCCGGTCTCCGGCTTCACCATTCCGGAGATCGAACCGCGGTTGTTCTCCTTCAACAATCCCTTCGGCGCCTGCACGACCTGTGACGGTCTCGGCAGCCAGCAGAAAATCGACGAGGCGCTGATCGTTCCCGAGCCGAATCGGACTTTGCGGGACGGCGCCATCGCCCCCTGGGCGAAATCGACCTCGCCCTATTACAATCAGACGCTCGAGGCGCTCGGCAAGGTCTTCGACTTCAAGCTCGGCAATCGCTGGAGCGAGCTCTCCGAGGAAGCGCAGCGGGCGATCCTGCACGGCACGGACGAAAAGATCACCTTCCACTATCAGGACGGTGCCCGCTCCTACAACACGACGAAGACCTTCGAAGGAATCGTGCCCAATCTCGAGCGGCGCTGGAAGGAGACCGACAGTGCCTGGGCGCGCGAGGAGATCGAGCGCTTCATGTCGGCGGCCCCCTGCCCCGCCTGCGCCGGCTACCGGCTGAAACCGGAGGCGTTGGCGGTCAAGATCGACAGGCTTCATATCGGCGAGCTCACCGAGATGTCGATCCGTGCTGCCCGCGACTGGTTCGAAACGCTTCCCGAGCGCCTCAGCACCAAGCAGAACGAGATCGCCGTGCGCATCCTCAAGGAGATTCGCGAGCGGCTGCGCTTCCTGAACGACGTCGGCCTCGAATATCTGAGCCTGTCGCGCAATTCCGGCACGCTGTCCGGCGGCGAGAGCCAGCGCATCCGGCTCGCCTCGCAGATCGGTTCGGGGCTGACCGGCGTGCTCTATGTCCTCGACGAGCCGTCGATCGGCCTGCACCAGCGCGACAATGCCCGGTTGCTCGAGACGCTCCGGCATCTGCGCGACATCGGCAACACCGTCATCGTCGTCGAGCATGACGAGGATGCCATCCTGACGGCGGATCATGTGGTCGACATCGGCCCCGCCGCCGGCATTCACGGCGGCGAGATCGTCGCCGAAGGTGCGCCCGCCGATATCATGGCCAATCCGAAGTCGCTGACCGGCAAATATCTCTCCGGCGAACTCTGCGTCGCGGTTCCCAGCGAACGCCGGAAGCCAAAAAAGAAGAAGGAAATCACGGTCGTAGGGGCGCGGGCTAACAATCTGAAGAATGTGACCGCGTCGATCCCGCTCGGCGTCTTCACCGCCGTCACGGGCGTTTCGGGGGGCGGCAAGTCCACTTTCCTCATCGAGACGCTCTACAAGGCGGCCGCCCGCCGCGTCATGGGCGCGCGCGAAAACCCCGCCGACCACGACCGGATCGATGGCTTCGAGCATATCGACAAGGTGATCGACATCGACCAATCGCCGATCGGCCGGACACCGCGCTCGAACCCGGCGACCTATACGGGCGCCTTCACGCCGATTCGCGACTGGTTCGCCGGCCTGCCGGAGGCAAAGGCGCGCGGCTATCAGCCCGGCCGCTTCTCCTTCAACGTCAAGGGCGGACGCTGCGAGGCCTGCCAAGGCGACGGCGTCATCAAGATCGAGATGCACTTCCTGCCGGATGTCTACGTCACCTGCGACGTCTGCCACGGCAAGCGCTACAACCGCGAAACGCTCGACGTGCATTTCAAGGGCAAGTCGATCGCCGACGTGCTCGACATGACGGTGGAAGAAGGCGTCGAATTCTTCGCGGCCGTACCGGCCGTGCGTGACAAGCTGGTGACGCTCAACCAGGTAGGGCTCGGCTATATCAAGATCGGCCAGCAGGCGAACACGCTGTCGGGCGGCGAAGCGCAGCGCGTCAAGCTTGCCAAGGAACTGTCGAAGCGCTCGACCGGGCGCACGCTCTACATCCTTGACGAGCCGACGACAGGCTTGCATTTCCATGATGTCGCCAAGCTTCTTGAAGTTCTGCATGAACTCGTCAACCAGGGCAATTCGGTTGTCGTGATCGAGCACAATCTCGAGGTCATCAAGACCGCCGATTGGGTGATCGATTTCGGCCCGGAGGGCGGCGACGGCGGCGGCGAGGTCATCGCCAAGGGAACGCCGGAAGACGTGGTGAAGGAACCACGCTCCTATACCGGCCAGTTCCTGAAGGAGCTTCTGGAACGCCGGCCGGTGAGGAAGGTCGTAGCGGCCGAGTGATCAACGACGCTTGCGCGGAGAAACGGGTGGCGGATGATCTTCGCATCCGCCAGGGCTTATGTGTCGGATGATCGGTCCAGAACGGACCGGCGAATGCGATGAGCAGCACGAGTGTTCTGGGTATCGAGGAGGAGATGATGGCAGAAACCGGGAAGATCCGCGTCGGCATCGGTGGCTGGAATTTCGAACCCTGGGAGACGAGCTTCTATCCGGCCGGTCTTCCGAAGAAGCGGCAGCTCGAATTCGCCGGCAAGGAGCTGCGGACAATCGAGGTCAACGGCACCTATTACAGCTCGCAGAAGCCGGAGACCTTCGCCAAATGGGCATCGGAGGTTCCGGACGGTTTCATCTTCTCGCTAAAGGCCAGCCGCTTCGTGACGAATCGCAAGGTGTTGGCGGAGGCCGGCGAATCGATGGAGCGGTTCCTGACGCAGGGTTTGACGGAGCTCGGCGACCGGCTCGGCCCCATACTGTGGCAGTTCGCGCCGACCAAGAAGTTCGATCCGGATGACTTCGAGGGCTTTCTGAAGCTGCTCCCGGAAAAGCAGGACGGCCTGAAGCTCCGCCACGTTGTGGAAGTCCGCCACCCCACTTTTCAGGTGCCGGAGTTCGTCGAGCTTCTGCACAAATACAAGACGGCGGCGGTTCTCGCCGAACACGAGGACTATCCGATGATCGCGGACGTCACCGCGGATTTCGTCTACGCGCGGCTGCAGAAAGGCAGCGACGACGTGAAAACCTGCTATCCCCCGGCGAGTCTCGATCTCTGGGCCGAAAGGCTCAAGACCTTTGCCGCCGGCGGCGAGCCGGACGGACTGGAGAAGAGCGCGCCGGATCGCAAGGCCGACAAGGCGGGGCGCGACGTCTTTGCCTTCTTCATCAGCTCCGGCAAGGTGAATGCGCCGAATGGAGCGCGGGAACTGCAGAAGCGGGTGGACTGACGCGCCCGCAAAGAGTGCCGGTGTCGCGCCCGCAGTGCCGCATTCAAGGGGTCGTACCGGGACTTCGGACGCCAATTCGCGGCCACAACATGTAGTGAGCCGAATCACCGAGGCGGGCGCATCACATTCCGCCACGATGCGCAATTGCTAGTAGCACGGTGGAGCGCAACCCACCTGTTTTTTTACCCGTGAAAACTTCGATTTTTTTGTCGCGACTGCCGCCTGTTGCAAGCCGGCTACCCGAACTCCCTGATTTTTAACGGATTGGTTGATGTCCCCGTTTTCCACAGTCGATCCACACAAGATATAGCGCTCTAAATTCCGTCACAAACCACCCCTTGACGCCCAAAGGCGATTCACGATTAATGGATTGTACGTTGCGACGGCGGCGAACCGGGAAGTTGAGAGGCCGGTTCATCCCCCAAATCGTCAATTCTGACATGTGGCCGAGGCGGATGGTTCCGCGTGGCCGCAGCGGTGGAATTTTGCGCGAATTGAGGGCTGTCGAAGCAATTTCAGTCTGGCGTAAAGAACCTGTTAATACTATATTTAGTGTTTGCGGCCAGCCTCACCACAAGATACTGGAGACCCGGGTTTGGGTTTCCTCTAGAGATACGGAAGCTGAAGCTGGCTGCGGGACCTCTCGCGGCCGGACGGGACAATTGCGCCGAGGCGCATGGCAACAAAGGACGGGACAATGAAGATCGAACGTCGTTTCACCAAGGCAGGGCAGTCCGCCTATGCCGAGATAGAATTCCGCAAGGCGACGAGCGAGATCAAGAATCCGGACGGCTCGATCGTCTTCCGTCTCGCCGATATCGACGTGCCGGCGCAATTCTCCCAAGTGGCCGCCGATATTCTCGCGCAGAAATATTTCCGCAAGGCGGGCGTGCCGGCCAAGCTGAAGCGCGTCGAAGAAAACGACGTCCCCTCCTTCCTGTGGCGTTCTGTTCCCGACACCGAGGCGCTGAAGGCGCTGCCGAAGGACGAGCAATACGGTTCCGAAACGGATGCCCGGCAGGTTTTCGATCGCCTCGCCGGCACCTGGGCCTATTGGGGCTGGAAGGGCGGCTATTTCGAAACCGAAGAAGACGCCAGCGCCTTCCGCGATGAGCTCGCCTATATGCTCGCCACCCAGCGTGTCGCGCCGAACTCGCCGCAGTGGTTCAATACCGGCCTGCACTGGGCCTATGGCATCGATGGTCCCGGGCAGGGCCATTTCTACGTGGACCCGTTCACCGGCAAGCTGACGAAATCGAAGTCGGCCTATGAGCACCCGCAGCCGCATGCCTGCTTCATCCAGTCGGTCGGCGACGACCTCGTCAACGAGGGCGGCATCATGGACCTCTGGGTCCGCGAGGCGCGTCTCTTCAAATACGGCTCGGGCACCGGCTCCAACTTCTCGCATCTGCGCGCCGAGGGCGAGAAGCTATCGGGCGGTGGCAAGTCGTCGGGCCTGATGAGCTTCCTGAAGATTGGTGACCGCGCCGCCGGCGCCATCAAGTCGGGCGGCACGACGCGCCGCGCCGCCAAGATGGTGGTCGTCGACATCGACCATCCGGATATTGAGGAATATATCAACTGGAAGGTCAAGGAAGAGCAGAAGGTCGCAGCCCTCGTCACCGGCTCCAAGATCGTCGCCAAGCACCTGAAGGCGATCATGAAGGCCTGCGTCAATTGCGACGGCAGCGACGATGCCTGCTTCGATCCGAAGCAGAACCCGGCGCTGAAGCGCGAGATCCGCGCCGCCAAGCAGGCGCTGGTGCCGGAAAACTATGTCAAGCGCGTCATCCAGTTCGCGCGCCAGGGCTACAAGGACATTCAGTTCAAGACCTATGACACCGACTGGGATTCGGAAGCCTATCTGACGGTCTCCGGCCAGAACTCCAACAATTCCGTATCGATCAAGGACGACTTCCTGCGCGCCGTCGAAGCGGACGGCGATTGGCAGCTGACAGCCCGCAAGGACGGCCGGGTGATGAAGACGCTGAAGGCCCGCGACCTCTGGGAGTCGATCTCCTATGCTGCCTGGGCATCGGCCGATCCGGGCCTGCACTTCAACACGACGATGAACGACTGGCACACCTGCCCGGCGGCCGGCCCGATCCGCGCCTCCAACCCGTGCTCGGAATACATGTTCCTCGACGACACGGCATGCAACCTCGCATCGCTCAACCTGATGCAGTTCAAGGATGCCGCCAGCAAGCGGATCAACATCGCCGACTACGAGCATGCCGTCCGCCTGTGGACGGTCGTTCTCGAAGTCTCGGTGATGATGGCGCAGTTCCCGTCGCGCGAAATTGCCGAGCTCTCCTATGAGTACCGGACGCTCGGCCTCGGCTATGCCAATATCGGCGGCCTCCTGATGTCCTCCGGCATCCCCTATGATTCGGCCGAAGGCCGCGCCATCGCCGGCGCGCTGACCGCCATCATGACTGGTGTCGCCTATGCGACCTCAGCGGAAATCTCGGCCAAGCTCGGCCCCTTCCCCGGCTTTGCGCCGAACCGCGACAACATGCTGCGCGTCATGCGCAACCACCGCCGCGCAGCCCATGGCGAGACCACGGGCTATGAAGGCCTGTCGGTCAACCCGGTCGCACTCATCCACACCGATTGCCCGGATCAGGAGCTGATCGCCCACGCCAAGAGCGCCTGGGACAAGGCCGTTGAACTCGGCGAAAAGCATGGCTACCGCAATGCCCAGGCGACCGTGATCGCGCCGACCGGCACGATCGGCCTCGTCATGGATTGCGACACCACCGGCATCGAGCCCGATTTCGCGCTGGTGAAGTTCAAGAAGCTCGCCGGCGGCGGCTATTTCAAGATCATCAACCGTGCCGTTCCGGAGGCGCTCAGGACGCTCGGCTATTCGGAAAGCCAGATCGCCGAGATCGAGGCCTATGCTGTTGGCCACGGCAATCTCAACCAGGCACCCGCCATCAACCCGACGACGCTGAAGGCCAAGGGCTTCACCGACGAAAAGGTCGATGCCGTCAATGGGGCGCTGAAGTCGGCTTTCGACATCAAGTTCGTCTTCAACCAGTGGACGCTCGGCGCCGATTTCCTCAAGGGCACGCTGAAGGTCACCGACGAGCAGCTTGCCTCGATGGACTTCAATCTCCTCGAGCATCTCGGCTTCTCGAGGAAGGATATCGAATCCGCCAACATCCACGTCTGCGGCGCGATGACGCTCGAGGGCGCGCCCTTCCTCAAGGCCGAGCACCTGCCGGTCTTCGATTGCGCCAACCCCTGCGGCAAGATCGGTAAGCGCTATCTTTCGGTTGAAAGCCACATCCGCATGATGGCGGCCGCCCAGCCCTTCATCTCCGGTGCGATCTCCAAGACGATCAACATGCCGAACGAGGCGACCGTCGAGGATTGCAAGAACGCCTATATGCTCTCCTGGAAGCTGGCGCTGAAGGCCAACGCGCTCTACCGCGACGGCTCGAAGCTGTCCCAGCCGCTGAACGCCTCGCTGATCGAAGACGAGGAAGACGAGGAAGCGATCGAGGAGCTGCTGCAGGCGCCGGCTGCCGCGCAGGCGGTCGCCGTGACGGAAAAGATCGTCGAACGCGTCATCGAAAAGGTCATCCGCGCCCGCGAAAAACTGCCGAACCGCCGCCAGGGCTATACCCAGAAGGCGATCGTCGGCGGCCACAAGGTGTATCTGCGCACCGGCGAGTTCGGCGACGGCCGCCTCGGCGAGATCTTCATCGACATGCACAAGGAAGGTGCCGCCTTCCGCGCGATGATGAACAACTTTGCCATCGCCATCTCTCTCGGCCTGCAATACGGCGTGCCGCTCGAGGAATATGTGGAGGCCTTCACCTTCACCAAGTTCGAGCCGGCCGGCATGGTCCAGGGCAACGACGCGATCAAGAACGCCACGTCGATCCTCGACTACGTGTTCCGCGAACTCGCCGTTTCCTATCTCGGCCGCCACGACCTGGCGCACGTCGACACTTCCGACTTCAGCAACACGGCGCTCGGCCGGGGCATTCAGGAAGGCAAGACCAACCTCGTCTCGACCGGCTGGACCCGCGGCTACAAGCCGACGATCGTCGGCGGCTCCGGCGACCGCTCGGAGCCGAAGGGTGCCTCGACCGGCGCCCCGACCCGTGCCTCGGGCGGCGCCACGGTCACCTCGATCACCGGCAATGCCGTCCGCAAGCTCGAGCCGACAACGGCAACAGCCACCTCGGAAGTCGTCGCCTTCAAGCGCGACTATGAGGAGCGCGCCGCAGAGCTTGCCGAGGAGATCGCCGAAGAAGTCGAGCAGGAAGTGACCGCCCTCTTCTCCGACAAGGCCGCGGCAGAAGCTGCTTCCGCCAAGTCGGAAGCCAAGAAGGTCGAAGCCGAACGCCGGGCCCGCTCGATCATGCAGGGCTACACCGGCAACATGTGCTCCGAGTGCCAGAACTTCACGATGGTGCGGAACGGCACGTGCGAGAAGTGCGATACGTGCGGTGCTACGAGCGGGTGCAGCTAATAGCGGTTAGTTGCTGCTACCTGTAGCGCGCCACTAGGTTTGTCATCGCGCCATTCAGATGTCACTAACGTGACCTTTTGGGCGACAGACTAAACAGCATTCCGGCCACCTCGGTGCCCGGAATGGAGAACAGAATGAACGGGAAAAGAAGCATCGGGGATGATTTAAGGCGGGGGGAAACCGCATCCAACGGTAGTGCGCGAGCGCTCGATCGAAGGAGACAATAGCGTTGTACGCACTGAGGTTTTCCCTGTGAGCACAACAAATTGCCGGAAGGCCAATCTCAGGTAGTAAACACGACGGCACCTACGACCCATTATGTCAATGACTTTCCGGACGCTTCGACGTCCGGAAAGTGCCAAAGGGAACAAACAGTGAAACAAACGGAGTGGTGGCAAGAGTCTCAGATGCCCCCATACAACGTCGGCTTTCCCGATGCATCTGAAAGGGCATGCCATGATGAATTGGTCCAAACAGACAAGCTCGCAGCGCATTCGCTCCTTCAAGGCGAGCGCCCCCGCAACTGCAATCAATCTCAGAACCTTCGATCAGCCGTTCCTGGCGGCTCGGCAAGCGAGCATTCAGCAACGGATGAAGGTTGATGGAAAGCGTGAGCCCCTTATCTTCGACGTGCCTCGGAATGCGGCCATCCTCGTTGATGGGGTGCACGTCTACATTCAGATGCTCGACTTCGCCGAGGTCATGATGGAACGGGAACGTGAGACCGAGGCGAGCCATCGGCGAGTCCTCTCGATGCTCCATCTTAACTACGCGGCCTGCGACCAAGTGGCCGAAGAGTACGAGGCCCAGCGCGTCGACTTCCATGGCTCCCGCATGCATGCAGTAATCATCTCGCCGCCGGGCCCGGAGAATGCACAAGAGCGAGCCGAGCGGGCGCTAGCCTTCGCCGATGCCGTAAAGAGAGCCATCGAGGAGGTCGGCCGCACAACCGAGAACGGACGCTATTCAACCCGGGTCCGCGTCGGCGTTGATAGTGGACCGGCCGTCGCCGTGAACAGCGGAACGAGGGATGAGCGGGAACCTTTGTTTTTGGGCGCCCCTGCGAACTATGCCGCGAAACTCGCAGAGGGTGATCAGGAAGGCATTTTCCTGTCTAACAAAGTTCGTCGCGACCTCGACATGCAGCCGCTCTTCGGCCTCGATGAGCTCTACACAGAGCGGAGCAATCCGGCGCAAACCACCGGAATTGGTGGGCTGTCGGGCCGCGCGGCATTCCAGACGATGCGGATGTCCGATGCAGCAGTGCTGAATGCCGCGTCGAGGGCGCGCAGCCGCTTCATTCTCGATGTCGGAACCGACGCGAGCTTCTCCTTCCATCGGCATACGCCTCCCCTGAAGACGATCGACTTCACCCTGCTCATGCCGTCGAACTCGATCAGGATGGGGCTGATGTCCATCTTCGGCGATATCGACGGCTTCACCAAGTACGTCGACGAGTGCATCGCGGGCGGCCGAATCCGGGAGATGGTAGCCAATCTCCATGTCATTAGAAGCGAACTGGCGGCAACGCTCAGCGAGGACTTCCTCGGGAGAAAGGTCCGGTTCATCGGCGACTGCATCCATGGTCTAGTCGCGGCGGGTACGGCACACGAGACCAACGCATCGGACTCTGTAGTCGCCGCGGTCAAGGCTGCCGGAGGCATGCGCTCGAGCTTCGAACTGTGCCAGACGGAACTCGATGGCATCGAGGCGCTCGGGATTGCCATCGGACTCGAATTCGGTGAGACGCCCGTTACCAGGATCGGAATCAGGGGTGACCGTAGTGTTAGGTGCTCGGTGAGCCGCGCGGTCTCCACTTCGGAGGAATTGCAGAAACGATGTGATGGAGACCAGACCGCCCTTGGTCCTCAGGCCCTCCAACACGCGCCGGCTGGCATACGTCGACTGTTCGATAGCGGCGTTGCGTGGGGACTTGACGCTGAATCCGTCGGTGAGCACCTTAGCGCTCCTGCTACCATCAGCAGCGGTGCGATCAGTGCAACCGCCGCGCCCTACTGCAGAGAGAGCTGAAATTGCCGCTCCGACTGATCCATGAGACAGCGCCTGACTGGTTCCAGGACGTTGTCATCTCCCCACAGGACATCCTTGGCCGTGCGGTCATCGAGCTGGAAAGCGGAGTCGGCACGATCGAGGTCAGCCTCTGCATCCGAGGCCAGGACGACGTGATCACAGTGCGGGAGCGGGTCCCCGGCACCCGATATCCAGCGACTTGCCATGAGCGGCATATCCAGTCCGACCACAACTTTTGCATCGGGGTGAAGGCAGGCGAAGGCATTACGACGCGTGATCATGCAGTCGTCTGGTGGGGCCTGCTGGAGAAATACCTCCGGCTGCAACGAGTCGCCGAACGCACGAGACGTTGGCCTGCGCAGCAGGAGATTGCCCATGGCGACGCTGGACTGCACCAACTCGCGGCGCTGCAGGCCGCCCGGCAGTTAGGCCTCGAGGATGACTACATGCGCATGCTGGAGGGGGAGCGTAAGTGGTTCGCCAGCCCATGGCCGAAGGTCGATGAGAGACAGAAGCTCCGCAACGGCCGCGCCCCATGCCCGGCAGGTTGCAGACGGAACGGCAAAGCGATCCTGCGCATTGATTGTTGCAGCAGGGACCCTGTGGTCACCCTCCTCAAGGAGGAGAGACTTCGCCGCAAGGCGATCGAGCGCTTTTGGAGAGTTTCGCTTGCCCTCGGGGAGGAATGCTGTGGGACGATGCTGAAGTGCCCACTCCAAGACAGGAACATCCCCAGGAATCCTGTCCCGGCCACTGGAGCTTCTAAGCCGCGATCGCGAATTCGTATGCTGCGACGGTGAGTCATGACAAAGAATGACCAGCAAGGAGCCCACGAAAAGCTTCTGTCGGCGAACCAAAGCAGGATGATAGACTCCGTCAAGTTCGCAGAGAGGAAGAACGCCGCGCTGCTGACGTTCTGTTCTGTGTGGATAGGCGCGATCATCAACGCACTGAAATTGCGGTCCTTTCACAGTGCCGCGGTCTTGGTGCTTGGCGTTTGCATCTGCATGGCTGTTTCGACGGCCCTCTGGATCGGGCAGCAGACCCGGTTCGTCTTCCTCTCGACTTCTCCCTCAGCCCAAGCCCCGACACCATGACAACGATTGCACAAGCCCCCGATAGCCACGCTTCAATCTTTCAGCGCTTCGACGGCGACCGCGGGCGGATGCTCGCGATCGCGGCCCTGAGAGAGCAGCGGATAATCCTGGGCAACGCGGAGGCGGCCCAGGAGTTGTGCGCGCGGGGGCGCCTCGAATACTACATGCCGGGCGGCGACCTCATGGTTGAGGACGAGTGGTCGAACTCTGTTTTCTTCATCATTGCAGGGAGCGTAAAGGTCTCGATTTCAGGAAATGCCGTAGCGCATCGCACCGCAGGCCAGCACGTTGGCGAAATGGCGCTGATCGACCCCGGTCAACCCCGCTCCGCCACGGTGACGGCGGTCGCGCCGACGGTGGCGCTAATTGTTTCGGAAGAGGACTTTGCAGCCGTCGCGGCCCATCACCCTGACCTTTGGCGTCAGATCGCGAAGGAGATGGCCACGAGGCTGCGGCAGAGAAACAACTTCATCCGGCCGTCCAATCACTCGCCGCTGGTTTTCATTGCTTGCGCGGCCGAGTCGCTGAAGATCGCCGGGGCAATGAAGGCTGCGCTCGCCGATGCCGGTGTAACGGGCGTAAAGATCTGGACCGATGGAGTTTTCAAGCCATCTCAACACACGATGGAGAGTCTGTCGGATAGGTTGGCTGCGATGGACTTCGCCATTGCGATCTTCAGTCCGGACGACGAGGTCGTCAGCCGAGGCGAGCAGAAACTTGCGCCAAGGGACAACACGGTGTTCGAGCTCGGACTTTTCGCCGGGGCGATCGGCCGAGATCGCTCCTTCTACGCCGTTCCCAGGGAAATCAAGGTGAAGATACCTTCCGACCTCGCTGGAATAACCTCCGTGCGTTACGGCCAGGCTGATGGTCAAGAGCCGGACGTGGAAGATGCCTGCGAAAGCATAATCGCAAGGATAAGAGAACTGGGGCCGAGGTAGTTGCGGTGGGGCTGAAGAGCGAGTTGGAGGCAGATGTCGCGACGATATACAGGTCGCAGTGGACACGAAGAAACGGTAGAAAGGTACCGGAGGATTCAGATGTTAAGGCGGGAAACGATGCGGTCGATGTCTCGGTCGCAGTCCTCTACTCCGATCGGCCCCTTAACGCACAGATCCATGAAAGCGCTGCATTGACTCTTAAGGATGATGTGAACATATCGGGAACGAGGCGCGGGCGGCCGCTTCTCGACATGCGGGAAGAGACAACCTCAACCGAGGAGGATTCCGCATGCCAGTCCCAGAATACGATATTGAACGCGCAATCTTCATCCGCTTCGCGATGATCGGTCGCCCGGTCCTGAATGGCCTCGCGGGCAAAGGCCAGCGGCGGCGGCGTGATCCGCAGTGCTCCACCCTTTTTGCCCGCGACATCGTAAATGCTTTGAGGGCGCAGATCGGCTTTCGGCGCCATGGCGAAGCTGTTGACGATGCTACCGTTCAGGAATTTCTGCGCGCCGTCATTTGGGAAATACCGATCGAGGACTGCGCGGTGCTCGTCGGCATTGACGCCACGCCGAGGGACGCGGCGAAGCGGGAAATTTCCAATCGGTTGGCCGAGCGGCTCAAGGCCGAATTCGAGATTGTTCATGAGCCCGCTTTCCATCACGGCGACAGCGGAACCGGGCCATTGGGGCCGAGGAGATAACGACACATGTTCATGCCGGCGCCGTCGACGCACGCTGAAGGACACCTATAGCGGGCTGCTAGCGGCAGTGACGACGCACGAACAGAAGCCACCTTCGTCACTTACGGCAACACCTATGTTCGAAGGATTTGCTGTGATTGACGAACCGAGGGGTGGAAGGCGGACGTCCACCGCAACTCGTCTTGAGCCGATTTTTGAACCGCCAGAGCGTCACATCCGTGGAGCTCGTCACTCTTCCCGATCACCACCGCGTGAAGCCGACGCGAAATTGTGTCATACCCTTGCCCGCGAGTTGAAAAATAGCGGCGTCCGCGGGTCGCTCACGTGGGAATTATCGATGAGAGTATTGATTGCCGGGGCCGGAATAGCTGGACTTTCTGCCGCACGAGCACTGGAAACGAAGGGAATCGAGTGCGAGGTCGTCGAACGGCGAGAACAGCCATCCACCGAGGGTGCAGGAATCTTTCTCTTGGGGAACGCCGCAAGAGCGCTCGGTGACCTGGGACTGCTCGCCGATGTAAGGTCCGTCGCCTATCCGATAGCTACCCAGCGAATCCTTTCCTCTTCGGGTTCCGTTTTGAACGATGTCAGGACGGCAGAGGTCTGGAAAGATTGTGGGCCCTGTCTTGCCTTATCGCGCCAATCCTTGGCTGCAATCCTCCAGTCGTCGCTGAAGCCCGGAACCGTGAGCTACGGCTTGGAAGCAGTCTCGACGGCGTCGCGTGGTGAGAAGCGCATGGTTCGCTTCTCCGACGGACGAGAAAGAGAATACGATCTCGTGGTCGGAGCTGCAGGCGTCAATTCGCCGCTGCGAAACGCGGTGTTCGGTCCGAGTGCCGCTCGCCAGATCGACATCTCCTGCTGGCGGCTTGTAGTCCCGAACAACGGCGAGATCGATGGCTGGACGGCAATGCTCGGGAATGGCCGCACACTGCTCGGCATCCCGATCAGCGAAGCGGAAACATACATATACGCCGACTGCCGCACGAGCGAGTTCGGAGACGGGCCCGTCGACGTTATGAAGCGGCTTTTCAGCGGCTTCGCCGGGCCGCTTGGGCCGATGATGGCAGCGTTAGATCCAGCGACCGCAGTCCATCGTGCCATCTTGCAGGAGGTTCCCGCAAAACGATGGATTGCGGATCGCCATGTCCTGATCGGTGACGCCGCGCACGCCTGCTCGCCCAGCATGGCTGAGGGCGCCGGCATGGCAATCGAGGACGCGGTCGTCCTTGCGGAGCTTGTCGCCAAGGGCGGGCCGATCGATCGTATCCTTGAAGGATTCCACCAGGCGCGCATCGGCCGAGTCGCGTGGGTACAGAAAAAGTCCCGCGCACGCGACAAACTGAGGAGCGGCTCAAGCACTATCCGGAACGCTGTCCTGCGGCTGTTCGGCGACGGCCTCTACCGGCGAACTTACGAGCCTCTCACACGCCCGCTGCTCCCCTGACGAGGCGAGCGCCGGCCCTATCGTGGGCTCACCGAAGATCGGTCGCGGTGATCCGCCAAGAGCTTCCGGCTCTCGACAGGTCGGTCCTGTTGGCTGTCACCGGTGACGTTCGAAATGAGGCGCACGCCGACCCGGTCCGGCCGGCGATCAGTCCGACAGGAATCACCTCGGTGGCCTGATGAAATATCCAAGAACTTATTTGAACAACGGGGGGTACTAACGGCAGAAATCGACCCGAAGCTGCCGCTCGCCGATAGCCCGAGAGCAGCCGCTTGCGCAAAATCTTACATAACTCCCATCATTGGAGGCACAAGCAGCCTGTCGGCCATCTGTTTCTGCGCTTCGTTGAGCGACTGATAGAGAGGAGCGAGGGCGGCTTTCAGCTTGCGTATGCTTTCGAGCCGGCCGGCTAAGGCGCCTTCCGTCTGTTCAATACGCTGCAATGGGCTTTCAACGGCTCGGCTCGCCCCTTCCATCCCGCCAGGCATCTGCATCATCGCCTGTGTGCCGCGAGCGTTCGATCGCAGCACCTCAGCGAAGGCGCTCCACAAGGACTCCTGCTCAGAGGTTATCTTGAGCTCCGTTTTCAGGAAGGCAATACGCCCCTCGATGTGTTCAGGGGCCGTCATCTGCGCCATCGCGCTCATGCCGGTCTGCCCCATAGGTGCCTGACCGGCCATCATGCCCATGGGATTTTGTCCGCCGGTCATCATGCGCATCATGCCGCCCATCATGTCACCGCACATCATGCCGCTCGGCATCGTGGCGCTCGGGTTGGCAGCGGGAAGCTGCTGTTGCGCGGCTTTTTCACTCGCTTGTCCCGCGGCGGCCTCGGGATGATGCGCGTCTTCGGCAAAGCCTGGCGTCCCTAGCATAAGCAGTGAAGTAGCCAGCAGGAAAGTTCGCAGCGTGCCCATTTGACTTCTCCTCACCTTGCATAATGGTTTGACTCAAAGGATACGATTGCCGAGAAAACCTCACCTTGACGCAGATCAAGTCCGGATTGGCTAGGCAGACGTCGCCTTCACACATCAACGTCCCGAGCCAGCCATCGCCAGTTCCGTATCTCCGGCAAGTCCTCTCCATTCTCGCGGATGTAGGCGTCGTGTTCGGCGAGCTTTTCGTCGATGAAGCGGGCGAAGCCCTCCCGTGACGCGGCCAGAGACGGGACTCGGTCGACGACTGCCTTCGCGAGGTGGAATCGATCGAGCCTATTGAGCACGGTCATGTCGAAGGGGGTCGTGGTCGTCCCTTCCTCCTGATAGCCGTGCACATGAAAATTGGCGTGGTTGGCGCGGCGGTAGGTCAGTCGGTGAATGAGAGCGGGATAGCCGTGATAGGCGAAGATCACCGGCTTGTTGGTCGTGAACATCCGGTCGAAAAGATCATCGGCTACGCCGTGCGGATGCTGGCTGGGGGCCTGCAACGCCATGAGATCGACGACGTTGATGACCCGCTGCCGGAGCGACGGAAACGCCTCGCGCAGGATCAGGACGGCAGCAAGTGCTTCCATAGTCGGTATGTCGCCAGCGCAGGCGACCACCACATCCGGATCCCCTTCGTCATTGGAGGCCCAATCCCAGACGCCGAGCCCGGTTTTGCAATGCGCTATGGCCGAGTCCATGTCCATCCATTGCAACTGTGGTTGTTTGCCGGCGACGATCACGTTGATGTAGTCGCGGCTCCGGAGACAGTGGTCGACGACCGACAGAAGCGTATTGGCATCCGGCGGAAGGTAGACGCGGATGACGTCCGCCTTCTTGTTCGCGACGTGATCGATGAAGCCGGGGTCCTGATGCGAAAAGCCGTTGTGGTCCTGCCGCCAGACGTGCGATGTTAGAAGGTAGGTAAGCGACGCAATCGGCCTGCGCCAAGAGATGCCCTGGCAGACCTTTAGCCACTTGGCATGCTGGTTGAACATGGAATCGACGATGTGGATGAAGGCCTCGTAGCACGAGAAGAAGCCGTGCCGCCCTGTCAGCAGATACCCCTCGATCCAGCCTTGGCAGAGATGCTCGCTCAGCACTTCCATTACTCTGCCGTCAGGCGCTAGCTGGTTATCGCTGTCCAATATCTCGCCGGTGAAAGCGCGACTTGTGACTTCAAAGACCGGCGACAGGCGGTTCGACTCGGTCTCGTCGGGCCCGAAAATCCGGAAATTTCGCTCTTCCGTGTTGAGTTTCAACACGTCGCGAAGATAAAGGCCGGCGATGCGGGTCGACTCTGCTGCCTGCTTTCCCGGAGTAGTGATCTCCATCGCGTATTGTCGGAAATCCGGCAGCTTGAGGTCTTGCAGGAGAAGACCGCCATTGGCATGAGGATTTGCCCCCATTCGACGTTGGCCCTTTGGTACGAGGTCTCGCAAGTCTGCGCGAAGTCGGCCGTTTTCGTCGAACAGCTCCCAAGGGCGGTAGCTCCTGAGCCAGTCTTCGAGAAGCCCGAGGTGCTCCGGCACTTCTGCCAGTTTCGAAAGCGGCACCTGATGCGAACGCCAGGAGCCCTCGGTCTGTTTGCCATCGACTTCTCGTGGGCCCGTCCAACCCTTCGGAGAGCGGAGTACGATCATGGGCCAGATGGGGCGACCGGAAAATCCCGCGCTGCGCGCCTGCCGCTGGATTTCGACGATCCGCCCATGGGCCTCGTCGAGCGCCGCCGCCATAAGCAGGTGCATTTGCCGCGGATCGGATCCCTCGACGAACAGCGGCTCGTAGCCATAGCCGCGGAACAGCGCCTCCAACTCTTCATGGCTGATGCGGGCAAGAACCGCGGGATTGGCGATCTTGTAGCCGTTGAGATGCAGGATCGGCAAAACCGCGCCGTCTCGAGCCGGGTTGAGGAACTTGTTGGAGTGCCAGCTCGTCGCGAGCGCTCCCGTCTCTGCCTCTCCATCACCGACGACGCAGGCGGCGATCAGGTCAGGATTGTCGAAGACGGCGCCGTAGGCATGCATGAGGCAGTAGCCAAGCTCGCCGCCTTCATTGATCGATCCCGGCACTTCTGCCGCCACGTGGCTCGGGACGCCCCCCGGATAGGAGAACTGCGTAAAGAGTTTCTTGAGGCCCGCTTCATCCTGGCCGACCTCGGGATAAATCTCGGAATAGGTTCCTTCAAGATAGGTATTCGCAACAAGACTGGGGCCGCCGTGACCCGGCCCTGTGACATAGATCATGTTCAGGTCATGTGCCTGGATCAGCCGGTTCAGGTGGACATAGAGAAAATTCAATCCGGGTGTGGTGCCCCAGTGGCCGAGCAGGCGCGGCTTTACGTGGGCCAGCGTGAGCTTTTGTTTCAGGAACGGATTGTCGCGAAGGTAGATTTGCCCCACGGAAAGGTAGTTGGCGGCTCGCCAATAGGCGTCCATCCGCTCCAGAAGTTCGGGCGACAGCGTATCAGTCATCGGGAGGAATCCTTCCTGGTGAGGACATCGTCGACTGCTGCTGCAATGACTGCTTCCTCGTCGGCTGCAATCACGCGAACCTCGACATCTGCACCGGCGGCAGAAATGACAGGCGAAGCCGATGCATTGAGCGCAGGATCGAGTTCCACGCCAAGAAAGCCGAGGCCATCGCAGATGCGGTCGCGGATCACCGGCGAGTGCTCTCCAATGCCTCCGGTGAAAACCAGAACATCGAGTCCACCCAGCGCCGCCGCATAGGCGCCGATCTGTTTTTTGACACTATAGCAAAAGAGGGCCACCGCCTCGGCTGCTCTGTCATCGCTTTCCTCGCGGTCGAGCAGATCGCGCAGATCGCCACTGGTTTCGGATATGCCGAGGAGGCCCGAATGATGATTGACCATTTTGTCGAAACCGGGCGCGTCCACGCCCGCATGTTGGGTGAGATAGAGGAAGATGCCAGGGTCGAGGTCGCCGGATCGCGTGCTCATCGGAATACCGGCCGCCGGCGTAAACCCCATCGTCGTATCAACGCTTCTGCCGTCCTTGACGGCGGCGACGCTTGCGCCGTTTCCGAGATGGGCGAATATCAAGCGGCCTGTTGCCGCCCATTCGGGGGCATCACGACGCAAGCTTTCCAGAAGGTGGGTGTAGGAGATGCCGTGGAAGCCGTATCGAACCACCCCTTCGGCGCGGAACCGCCTCGGAATAGGGATGATGCGCGCGAGGGCCGGCATGTCCCGGTGAAAGGCGGTGTCAAAACAGGCGACCTGGAGCACCCTGCTAAGGCGCTCTGAACAAGCGGAGATGATGTCCAGTTCCGTCGGTAGATGTTCGGGTGCAAAAGGCCGCAGCCGGCGAAGTTCGGTGATCATGACATCATTGATCTCTTCAGGTGCCTGATATCTGAGCCCGCCATGCACAACGCGGTGGCCGATCGCCGCGATCGTTGCGAGCCCGAGACGCTTTTCCAGCCAATCAAGCAGGAAACTTGTCGCGGTGCCGTGCTTCATCGAGCCGACGTCACGGCGGCTCTCCGTTCGGCCTTCCGTCACGAAAAAGCGCGTCTGCGAGGTGCCGATGCGCTCGAACTGCCCGCGCAGCGTCCAAGCCCCGCAACGCGAACCTTCGCAGACGGCGAACTTCAGACTGGAGGAGCCGCCATTCAGGATGAGGATGTGTCGACCGTTTCCCATTATGTCGACCTCGTCTGGCCGATGGAGATATCGCAAGCACAACTGGCAGCGATCGAATATGATCCCCGGCAACATGCGGCGGATGAGGCCGGTCCGGTCCTCTTCAGTGAAATCGTGTAGTCTCGCCAGAAGAGGTTTCGGCTCGTAGCGGGCCATTCTTGGTGAAGGCCACGCCCTAGCATCTCCGTTGGAAGGCGCTCAGTTCGCGACAATGCGCAGCCTGTTCCTGACGCCGCCGGCACCGCTGATCGTCTCTGCGGCGACTCGGGCCGCGTCCCGCAATACCTCGCTTTCGACCGCTCCCCACAAACTGACGCTTCCGTTCTCGATCGTGACGTCTATCGCCCCTCTGTCGAGGCCGAGATCGGAACAAAGCCGCGCCAGGACGGCCCGCCGCACTGCCTCATCACCGACGGCGACAACATCAGGCACAGAGGCGGCAATCGTGCGAAGGATGTCGCTGCGCGTGATGATGCCCACCATCTCGTCCCCTCGCATGACCGGAATTCGCTTGATCCTTTTGGCAGCCATGAGTTCAGCGACGCGGCCAAGGGGCACGTCTTCAACAACCGTGACAACGGGCTGCGTCATCACGTCGCCGACGCGCCAGCTATGCCCCTTGATGAACGCCTCCGGCTGCGCTCCGGCGCGCGCAGTGCCGTGCCACGCAGCCAACCCCAGCTCCGCACGCCGCAACAAGTCGCCCTCCGATAACATGCCAACGAGCCTACCGCGGTCGTCGCATACAGGCAGGCCGCTTATTCCGGCCTCAAGCATTGTGCGCGCTGCGTGACTCACGCTGTGATCGGGGCTGATCGACAGCACCTTTTTGTTCATAACATCTCTGGCCAGCATCCTACCGCCCTCCGATTAGAGCCCGCAGCATACGCGGAACCGTGGAGCAGGAGATTGATGTTGGTCAAACAATTGACTGCTGAAATGCATAAGATGCCGGGATGGGAATTGATCCGAACCATCGTCATAATCGGACAAGTGAGCACCACCCTACCGCTCAAGCGGAGGGTTCGCGTGTCGCGCTGACGGAAGGCGTGATCTACACCTGTCCGATGCACCCGCAGGTGCGGCAGATCGGCCCCGGCAACTGCCCGATCTGCGGTATGGCCCTCGAACCCGAAGTCGTCACCGCCGAAACGGGTCCTAGCCTGGAACTCATCGACATGCGGCGGCGGTTCTGGATCGGACTGGCGCTCACCATCCCCGTCCTGATCCTGGAAATGGGAGGCCACCTTTTCGATCTGCATATGATGGTCAGCCCTCAGACCTCGAATTGGCTGCAACTCGTCTTCGCAACGCCTGTCGTGCTTTGGGGAGGTGCTCCCTTCTTCGAGCGGGCCTGGCGGTCCGTCGTCACCCGACACCTGAACATGTTCACGCTGATCGCCATGGGCACGGGCGTCGCTTGGGTCTACAGCGTGATCGCCACCGTCTTCCCCGGTCTGTTTCCGGCGACGTTCCGTTCCGAGGGAGGTTCGGTCGCGATCTACTTCGAGGCGGCCGCCGTCATCACCGTCCTGGTGCTGCTCGGACAGGTCCTGGAACTGCAGGCACGTGAGCAGACGGGCGGCGCGATCCGCGCTCTGCTCGACCTCGCGCCGAAGACGGCCCGCCGCATCCGCAGCGACGGCAGCGACGAGGACGTGCAGCTCGAGGCAGTCGTTGTCGGTGACAGGCTGCGCGTCCGTCCGGGTGAGAAAGTTCCTGTCGACGGCGCACTCCTAGAGGGCCGCAGCTCGGTCGATGAGTCGATGATCACCGGGGAGTCGATGCCGGTGACCAAGGAGGTCGGCGCAAAGCTGATCGGTGGCACGATGAACAAGACGGGCGGCTTCGTCATGGAAGCGGGCAAGGTCGGCCGCGACACCATGCTGTCGCAGATCGTCCGCATGGTCGCCGAGGCCCAACGGTCTCGCGCTCCCATCCAACGCCTGGCCGACGAAGTCTCTGGCTGGTTCGTTCCCGCTGTTATTCTGATCGCCATCGTCGCGTTCGCCACGTGGATGGCTGTCGGGCCGGAACCTCGCTTCACCCATGGACTCGTCGCCGCAGTGGCGGTGCTGATCATCGCCTGTCCCTGTGCGCTCGGCCTAGCCACTCCGATGTCGATCATGGTCGGCGTCGGCAAGGGTGCAAGCGTCGGTGTGCTGATCAAGAACGCCGAGGCGCTCGAACGCTTCGAAAAGGTCGATACGCTGGTCGTCGACAAGACGGGGACCCTGACCGAAGGCCGACCGAAAGTTACATCAGTCGTTGCCGTAAGCGACATATCCGAGGATGAGCTGCTGCGACTGACAGCAACGCTGGAGCGGTCGAGCGAGCATCCACTTGCGGCGGCAATCGTCGAGGCCGCCAACGAGCGCGGAATTGCACTCGCAAAGGCGGAAGACTTCGATAGCCCGGTTGGCAAGGGAGTGACGGGGCTGGTCGATGGCCGCAGGCTGGTTATCGGCAGCCACCGGATCATGTCCGAGGAAGGGGTGGACGTCTCCGCCCTCTCGCAAAAGGCGGAAGAGCTGCGCGGTGAAGGAGCGACCGTCATCTTCGCGGCCATCGACGGTCGTCTCGCCGGATTGTTCGGAATATCCGACCCGATCAAGGGTACGACACCCGCCGCCGTCGAGGCGCTGATCAAGGACGGCGTGCGTGTGGTCATGCTCACCGGGGACAACAAGACCACGGCCAATGCCGTTGCTCGCAAGCTTGGCATCAAGGAGGTCGAGGCGGAAATCGTGCCCGAGCATAAGAGCGAGATCGTTGCTCGTCTGCGCAACGAGGGCAGGATCGTCGCCATGGCGGGCGACGGCGTGAACGACGCTCCGGCGCTTGCCGCCGCCGACGTCGGCGTCGCGATGGGCACCGGAACCGATGTGGCAATCGAGAGTGCGGGCGTGACGCTGCTGAAGGGCGATCTTCAGGGCATTGTCCGGGCGCGGCAGCTCAGTCACGCGACGATGCGGAACATCCGGCAGAACCTGTTCTTCGCCTTCATCTACAACGCCGCTGGCGTCCCGGTTGCGGCTGGCGTGCTCTACCCCGCCCTCGGCCTTCTGCTGTCCCCGATCATCGCCGCCGCTGCCATGGCGCTGTCGTCGGTCAGCGTCATCGGCAATTCGCTCAGGTTGAGGAGTGCACGGATATGATCTGGAATCGCAAATGGACGCTTTCGCCGCCTCGCTCGCGGTGATCGTCGCTTTCTTCGTTCTCCGCGAGCACTGGCAACATGCACTTGGGCTCGCACCCTACCTGCTGCTGCTGGCCTGTCCCTTGATGCACCTCCTCCATGGTCATGGCGGTGATCGCCATCAGGGCCACCGCGGGAAAAATGGGCGATCTCACATGACTCACGGATACGCGGCACTGTGTTTCGGCATGCAAATTTTGCACGCCGATTGACACGCGGCACAGGCCATTGTCGATGTCGGGACGCCCGAGGAAGTCCTTTTTGACTATCTCGATGACCAGGCGAGTCTCGGCTCGCACATGCAGAAGCCTTCGATGATGATGCTCGGCGGGAGCATGTCGTACGAGTTCGACGAAGCCAAAGGCCGCGCTGTCGGCTCGCTTATCAAGATGCGGGGCTCCATACTTGGCCTCGTCCTTTCGGTCGAAGAAGTGATCATCGAGCGGCAGCCACCCCGTCGCAAGGTGTGGGAGACGCGAGGCCGTCCGAACCTCCTCGTCATCGGTGGCTACCGGATGGGATTCGAGATCAGCGCCTCGGGTGCGGCATCGCGACTGCGCGTGTTCATTGACTACGGCTATCCAGCGACGATCGCGGGCAAGCTTCTCGGCCCCCTGTTTGGCTCGATGTACGCACGCTGGTGCGTGAACCGGATGGCCAAGGACGCAGCGGACGCGTTTGCAGGCAGCGTGCGGTCATAGATCGACGGCGCGCATGAGCCACAGCATGCCCTGACATAACCGCTGGCCTACTCTTGTTGGACTGCCGGGCAGTCAACAGATCGTCGACACAGATTTGGCGATGCCCCACGATCAGGTTTTAAGGATTCGACCAAAAGCCCCGGCAACGATGCATACAGGGCCCAGGCCGCTTTCGAGTGCTGTGCTGACTGGGAAAGAGTGAGGAAGGCCGGAAATCTCGGTGCTTTCGGCTTCTACAGATCACCCGGTCTTTGACGCCGATCAATGAGGCTGCCACAGCACAGCGGTTTAATGATCTCATCTGGGGTGGCGACCGGCGGAAAAGCGCCGGGAGAAGTCGGCCAGACTGGCTTGCGGCCGCGCGCATGAGCAACCAGCGGCGAGACGAGCCTGGAACCACCGCTTTGAAGGAGGAACCAGCCATGGCTGAACCTGCAACCAAACTGCCCATCAAGTCGGAAGAAAAAGGCGTCGAGCGTCGTGCGGAGTCGTGGCCCCCCTTTGAGAGCCTCAGATCCGAAATCGACCGGCTGTTCGACGACTTCGCTCCAAACCTGTGGCCTCGCCCCTTGGCTTCCGCCCTCATGCGTCGGGTGCCGCGGCTGTCAGAGCTGGACGTGGCGCCGGCCGTTGATCTGGCGGAGACAGAAAAGAGCTACGAGATCACCTGTGAACTGCCGGGGATGGAAGAAAAGGACATAGAGGTAGCCATCTCCAACGGGATCCTGACCATCCGAGGCGAGAAGCAGGAGGAGAAAGAGGAGAAGAAGAAGGAATATGTCCACTCTGAGCGCCGCTATGGCTCTTTCCAGCGTACGTTCCGGATGCCAGATGGAGTCGATGCAGAAAAGATTGTTGCAAATTTCTCGAAGGGCGTTCTGTCGGTAACCCTGCCAAAGACCCAGGAAGCGCAGCAGAACGAGCGCAAGATCCAGATCAAGTCCGCTTGACCATCCCCGCCTTCCCCGTCCGCAATAGTTCAACACCTTTGCGGACGGGAGGCATGTGATGGCTATTCGATGCTCCTGAGGTACACACCGAACTGGTGCTTCTGCCCTACGTTCTCGGCCGCAGCGTGCGAGTCACCGCCGAATGTCAAAGGAATCTGCTAAAGTCACATCCCCGAGATCGGGGGTGCATTTCGGCCTCCACCTGAACTGCGCGAGTCAACGGCACGTCGGCATTCCGAGGAGCTCGTAGTGGAAAACAAGGCATCGGCCATTGCCCTTGAGGCACACGAGCTCACCAAGATTTATAGGATGGGTGCGGTAGAAGTTCACGCCCTGCGCGGTGTGGACGTGGAGTTTCGTGAGGGCGAACTCGTGGTTCTGCTGGGGCCATCCGGCAGCGGCAAATCGACATTGCTCAATATACTGGGCGGGCTCGATACACCCACGCGGGGCACGGTCATGTTTCGCGGCCAGCCCCTCAGGATGGATAGTGAACGCGCCCTCAACCTCTACCGCCGAGATCATGTCGGCTTCGTTTTCCAATTCTACAATCTGATCCCCAGCTTGACTGCGCCCGAAAACGTCTCCCTCGTGACGGAGATCGCGAGAAATCCGATGTCACCCGTTGAAGCGCTTTCGATCGTCGGCCTCGGCGACAGGCTCGATCACTTCCCGGCGCAACTTTCCGGGGGCGAACAGCAGCGCGTCGCCATCGCCCGCGCCATCGCCAAGCGCCCCGATCTGCTTCTCTGCGACGAGCCAACGGGCGCACTGGACAGCAAGACGGGAATCCTCGTGCTCGAGGCAATCCTCAAGATCAATCGCGAGCTTGGCACCACCACGGCGCTCATCACCCACAATGCCGTCATTGCCGAGATCGCCAATCGCGTGCTCTACTTTGCCGATGGGCGCATCGTGGAAACGCGGCAGAACGCCGTTCAACGCGCCCCCGGCGAACTCGCCTGGTGAGCAAGAATGAGCAGTCTCGATCGAAAGCTGCTTCGTGAACTCTGGAGGCTGAAGGCCCAGGTTCTTGCCATCGCGCTGGTGATCGCGTCCGGCACCGCCCTACTCATCATGGCGCTGACGACGATCGAGGCGCTCGAGGAGACGACCGCCGCCTATTACGAGAGGACGCGCTTTGCTGATGTGTTTGCCCAGGCAAAGCGTGTGCCCGAACATCTTGGCCGCGACATCGCGGAAATTCCAGGTGTGCGCCTCGCCGAAACGCGCATCGTCGAAGGCGCTATTCTCGACATGCCGGGCTTTGCCGAGCCGGTCGTTGCCCAATTGCTGTCGCTGCCCGAACGGGGCCCTGAGCTACTGAACGCATTGGTAATCCGGAGCGGTCGCCTGGTTGATCCGACGCGCCCGGACGAGGTAGTCGTAAGCGAGCCTTTCGCGGAAGCCCATCGCTTGAAGCCCGGCGACACGTTCGAAGCAGTCTTGAGGGGCCGCAAACGCGCGTTGCACGTCGTCGGTACAGCCCTTAGCCCTGAATTCGTCTATGCGATCGCTCCCGGCGGATTGATGCCGGACGACGAGCGCTTCGGCATCCTGTGGATGGGCCATGATGCGCTGGCGGCCGCCTTCGACCTCAAAGCCTCCTTCAACAGCGTTAGCCTCAGCCTCCTGCCCGGCACAGACGAAAAGGACGTCATTCAGCGGCTCGACGGCCTCCTGGCTCCCTTCGGCGGCATCGGTGCCTATGGTCGCGCCGACCAGACCTCGAACTGGTTTCTGGAAAGCGAAATCGCCCAGCAGAAGAACATGTCCCGGATCATGCCGACGATCTTCCTGGCAGTCGCGGCGTTCCTGACCAACATGGTGATGGCACGGCTGATCGAGACGGAGCGCCGCGAGATCGGGCTTCTGAAGGCCTTTGGCTACGGCAATCTGGCGATCGGCTGGCATTACGCCAAGATGGTGCTCGTCATCGGCACGATTGGCGTCCTGATCGGATCGTTGCTCGGCGCCTGGCTCGGCCACTGGAACACGGAACTCTACACCAAGTTCTATCGCTTTCCGTTTCTCCTCTATCGTCCAGGGCCTGCCGGCTTCGTCATCGCCGGTGCGATCAGCCTCGGTGCGGCGCTTGCCGGCAGCCTCGCCACCGTGCGCCGCGCTGTCAGGCTTGCGCCTGCGGAAGCAATGCTCCCACCTTCCCCGCCGATCTATCGGCGTAGCTGGGCTTCTCGAACGGCTCTTGCCGGCGCGCTCGACGAACCGTCGCGCATGATCTTACGGCGCATCATCAGGTGGCCGGTCAGGGCTTTCCTCGCCAGCCTCGGTCTCGCAATGTCGATCGCCGTGCTGATCATGGCGCTGCAATGGGTGGACGCTATAGACTCCCTCGCCGAAACGGCTTTCGAGCGTGGGCAGCACCAGGATGCGACCGTTGCCTTCAACGACCTGCAGCCCGTAGACACAGTGACAGACTTCGAGAATCTTCCTGGCGTCCTGTCGGCGGAACCATATCGCCATGCATCGGCGCGCATCAGCCACGGGCATATCGTCGAGCGTCAGGGAATCATCGGCGTTCCGGCCGGCGCCGTCCTCAGTCCCGTCTTCGACGTCGAGCGCGGAAACGTTGAGGTTCCTCCGGGCGGGGTCATGATCTCGCGCAAGCTCGCCGAACTTCTGAATGCCAGGGCCGGTGACACCGTCACCGTCGAACTCTTGGAAGGCCGTCAGGCTCGATTGACCCTGCCGGTGGCGCAGATTTTCGAAACCTACCTCGGCACGCCTGCCTACATGGACATGGCCGCGCTCAATCGCATCGCCGGGGATGGCCGCGTCGTGAGTGGCCTGCATATTCGTGTGGATGCCCGCAGCCGCAGGAACCTGCTGGAGAAACTGAAGGATGTCCCGAACATCGCATCCGTTCTTTTCCGCCAGGCTGCAATGGACACCTTCTACAAGACCATGGGCGAAACGATCTTCATTTTCATCGGTTTCTTCGTCGCCTTCTCGGTGACCCTCTCTGTGGGCGTCACTTATAACTCGATCCGCATTGCGCTCTCCGAACGTGACCGCGAACTCGCGACACTGCGTGTCCTCGGCTTCAGCCGTTGGGAGATCTCTTACATTCTGCTCGGAGAAGCCGGCATTCTCACCTGGATTGCGATCCCGCTTGGTGCGGCGATCGGCTACGGCCTTGCGTGGTACATGACGAGTGCCTTCGAGACGGAACTCTACCGCGTGCCGCTCGTGCTGCGGGATGCGACCTACGGCAAGGCAGCCCTGATCGCGCTGACGGCCACACTGATCTGCGCCGCAATCGTGCGTCGGCGGCTCGATCGTCTTGATCTGATCGCCGTGCTGAAGACAAGGGAGTAGCCTGTGAGCGTCGCGAAGCGCAGATTGGCCATCTGGGGCAGCTTACTGATCCTGCTCGTGGTCGGCGTTGCCTATGCGCTGCGGCCGCAGCCTGTTCAGGTCGACCTTGCCGTTGCGGAGACCGGAATGTTGCGCGTGACGATCGATGAGGAGGGCGAGACGCGCGTGCGCGACGTCTACACGCTTCACGCGCCGTTGCGTGGTCAGTTGCAACGCATCACCGCCGAGCCAGGCGACGTCGTCAAGGCGGGGGAAACCTTGCTCGCGCAGATCGAGCCCGCTGCGCCCGCGTTTCTCGATGCGCGCACGGAGGCGGAGCTGCAGGCCGCGGTCGAGGCAGCTCGGGCCGCGCATAATCTCGCCGCCGCCGAACTCAACAAGGCCAAGGCCGACCTGAACTTTGCCGAGGGAGAACGCGCCCGCGCCCGCATGCTGATCGAGCGTAGGACAATCTCGCAACGCTCCCTGGAAGATGCGGAACGTGCCTATAGCGTCGCACAAGCCAACCTCGCTACGGCCGAAGCTGGTCTGAAAGTGCGCGAGCACGAGCTTCATCAAGCCCGGTCGCGGCTCTTGTCGCGCCAGGAGATCAGGAGTCGCAGCGGTGCGTGCGAATGCGTTGCCGTTACGGCACCGGTCAGCGGCGTCGTCCTGCAGGTCATGCGGCGCAGCGAAGGCGTCGTTGAGGCAGGAACGCCATTGCTCGACATCGGTGATCCTGCGGATCTGGAGATCGTCGCCAATCTCCTCTCGGAGGATGCTGTCCGGATCAAGCCAGGCCAGCAAGCGCTTGTCACCGGCTGGGGCGGAGAAGATCTCAAGGCAGTCGTGCAGCGCATCGAGCCCTTCGGTCAAACCAAGGTATCGGCACTCGGTATCGAGGAGCAGCGGGTCGATGTCGTACTGGATTTTGCCGGTCGACCGGAACGGTGGCGTTCGCTCGGGCACGGTTATCGCGTCGACGTGCGGGTCATCCTGTTCGAAGGCGAAGTCCTCAGGCTGCCGCTTGGCGCCCTGTTCCGGCAACGCGAAAATTGGGCCGTGTTCCTCGCCGCAGAGGGACGCGCACAACTGCGCCCCGTCGGCCTCGGTGAGAGGAACAGCCTCGCAGTCGAAATCCGAGAAGGGCTTTTGCCTGGAGATCGAGTCATTCTCTACCCGAGCGATCGGATCAAGGATGGGGTTGCTATCGTGGAGCGGTAGCCGCTGATGCTGCAGCGTCGGTTTCAATGGCTGTCTCAGCCGCGTGGTCCCGATCGCCGCGCAGCGTAAAGGCCATCACCTTCCGAGTTGCGGACTCTCTATTGATCGTGGTCGGTGAACCAGATCCAGACGAGCAGCAGACAAACGTCATGTGTATGCCGGATTTCACCGGCAATTGTTCCAAGTTTCAGCGACCATTCTGCCATTCCCTAGCTTCTGGCAAAGGCAACTTGCCGGATGTAAACGGCCCGATTGCCGCTATTGAACATCGATGCGGTATGCGGTTCCTGCGCGCAGGATGTCGATGGAAGCACCGCCTTCCGTGCCCTCCAGGACGCTTCCGATTTGATCGGCTGACACGGGCGGTTTGCCGTTGATGGCCGTCAGGTAGTCGCCGGTCCTCAGCCCGACCGAATAGGCGGCGCTACCCAGCGCAACATCGACGAGGACCGCTCCCGACGGCGCGCATGCGAGTGAGGCGCTCGCGGATGGAAACTCAACAACGACTGAGCCTTGGTCAGAGGCGCCGCGACCAGCGGCCGAATCCGAGAGCGTCACGTTCAGCTTCTGCGACGCTTCTCCCCGACGGATATCGAGTGTTATGCGGGCGTTCGCCGGAAGCAGACTGATGGCATTCCTGAAGGCTGACTCCGTCGGGTAGGCGCGGTCGTCCAGGGCCATGATCACATCTCCAAGTCGTACGCCGTGCCTCTCCGCCGGCGAGTTGCAGGAGAGTTCGTTCACAATAAGCCCTGGCGCCTCAGTGGCACTCCCGTCTTGCGCATCCGTTGCGGCCGTCACTGAAAGGCCGAGCCAGCCTCGCTTGAATTCTCCGTGGGCGATCAGTTCGCGGACGATCTGCGCCACGATATTAGACGGAATTGCAAAGCCGATGCCCGTACTCGTCTGATCCGGCGCGGCGATCCCCCGCGCAATGCCGATCAATTCGCCAGAGACATTGACGAGCGCTCCGCCGGAATTCCCCGGATTGATGGCCGCGTCGGTTTGGATGTAATCCTGGTATTCATCGGCACCCAGGCCCGAGCGGCCCAAGCCGCTGACGATGCCGAAGGTCGCCGTCTGCGTCAGCCCGAAAGGACTGCCTACCGCGGCCACAAAATCACCGACCTTTAGATCGGACGAATTTCCCCACTTGAGCGCAGCGAGTTTCGAGGCATTGATCTTGACTACCGCGAGGTCGGTCGGCGCATCCTCCCCTACCCTGTCCGCCTGGAAAACCCGTCCGTCCGCGAGCGTCACAGAAACATCATCGGCATCGGCAACCAGGTGCCGGCTGGTGACGATGTAGCCTCCCTCGCGATCGATGACCACGCCGGACCCTGTCGCGGTCGCACCTGTCTGAACGATGAATACCTCATCCGGAAGACCGAGGACTTTGCGTACATTCGGATCCTCGAGCAACTCGCTTCTGAAAATCCCGCTGCTGACGGTGCGGATGCTGACCACCGCAGGCTGCACCTGCTCCAGCATCGCGGACACGCCCGCGTCGATGTCTGTCGCTTCGGCGGCTTCTCTGAAGGGGTCGAATAGGACGGCTAAGACCAGCAGTCTCGAGATCTTGAGCATCGTCGCGCTCCATGGATTGACGCTGAGATCTCAGCCGGATTCGCCGCCCGTTGCATTGACGCGCATCAATTCGCGACATTCGTGCCGGCATGCGCGTGGTCGACGCGGATCAGGAGCATGAACTCATCAGCGCCAGCCCGACGCCAACACGTGCTCAGATGCTCTCGCCGTGATAGGCCCGCATTGGCATTTCATGGTTTTTCCTGTAGGGCACGGCGCAGCCGGCGGATCACGACTCCACGCGCCTTATCGTCCGCGGCCTTGGCCAATTCGTCCTGAAGGTCGAGGACGAGCTTCTGGAAATCATTGTGCCAATCCGTCCTTCCGGCCCGCAGCGGATCGATGCGTGGCGGAGCGACTGCTTCGGATATTTCGACTGCACCTTGCGAACGGAGACGGAATGCGCTGTCCAGTCGCGGACGGATCAGGCGATCTTCCGGTAGGAAGGTGGAGAGACGTTCCCGGAGCCCTTCAAGCGCCTCGTCCTCTCCGTGGACCAGAAAGACACCGGCGTTGATCGGCTGCCGCGCACGCAACCAGTCGGCAAGCTCCTCGCCATCGGCATGGCCGCTATAGATGTCCAGCTTCCTGATGTGAGCTCTGACGCTGATGTCGTCCCCCTGGATGCGCACGACCGAAGCACCCTCTTCGAGAAGGCGCCCGAGCGTGCCATTCGCCTGATACCCGACCAGCAGCACTGTCGCCTCGTCGCGCCAGAGCCAATTCTTCAAGCGATGCCGGATCCGCCCCGCTTCGCACATTCCACTCGCAGCGATGACGATATGGAAGCCCTTAACGAGGTCGACGGCCTTTGACTGCTCTGCCGTCTCCGTGAACCGAACGTTTCTCGACTCGATGGCCCTGACAAGAGCGTCGCCGTTTTCAAGCTCGCGCGCATGTCGGCGGAAAATCTCGCTGGCACGGGTCGCGAGGGGAGAGTCGATAATGATTGGACATCTGGCAACGGTGCCGACTTCCATCAGATGGACAAGATCGGTCAGCAGTTCCTGCGTGCGTTCCACCGCGAAAGAGGGGATGAGAAGTGCGCCCTTCGGATGCGTCGCGTTCAAGACCTCCGATCGCAGAATATTACGCCGGACGGAATCGTCGGCTTCCTCGCGCTCGACATTGCCATAGGTGCTCTCGCAGATGACATAGTCCCAGCCGCTAGGTGCTTTCGCATCAAACTGCAGGAGCTTGTGCCGCGGCCCGATATCGCCGGAAAACAGCAGGCGCAACGGCGACGGCCCGGTACCAATCTCCATCTCGACCGAGGCGGATCCGAGCAGGTGGCCGGCATTCCAGAATCGAAAACGGACTCCCTCCCCCGCGCCTTCCCAGGCTCCAAGACGCACCTGCCGAAACAGTTCGACCGCGACGGCGGCATCGCGGGCGGTATAGATGGGTGTCACGGTCTGACGGCCCCGGCGCAGATTGCGTCGATTGAGCTGATCGACTTCGCTCTCCTGAATATGAGCGGAGTCCGCCAGCATGACGGAGCAAAGGTCTGTCGTGGCGGGAGTCGCAAAGATCGGACCGTCGTAGCCAAGCCGGGAAAGCTTCGGCAGCAGGCCGGAATGATCGATATGCGCATGTGTGAGGATGACGGCATCGAGCTTCTTGGGATCAAAGGGAAAGGGACGGTAATTCAGTTCTTTCTCGGTCTTCGACCCCTGGAACATACCGCAGTCGACCAGGATCTTCGTGGCACCGAATTCGACGAGTTGGCAGGAACCCGTAACGGTCCCGGCTGCCCCATGAAAGCGGATGGTCGGTTCAATCGCCATGGTTCAAGGCCCTGATCTTAAGAACGGCAGATCTAAGCATGCACACTTGGGCAGACGGGCGACTTGATGCGGATCAAAGATGCTTTGATCCGGCCAGAACCTTCCAACTTCTAATGTTGGTCAACCGCCTTTCGGCTCGGTCGGACAATCCCTTGGTCGCTTTGTCGGGCCTTTGACGTTCGATTTCGCCATGCACCGAGTAGGCAGCCAAGTCATGCAGGGCTTTAGCTTCTTGCCGCCGATCTGCGTTTTGCGGACAGTCGCCCCGATCTGCGCTGAGGAGTGGACGCGACTTGCTTCAGGAAAACTTCTCCATTCACATGACCTGGCTCAATGTTGGTGACCGCAATGTGGGCGATGCTGAGGTGTTGCCGCATCGGAGGGCATACCATGCCGTTCACTGAGGAGGAGTTTTTTCAAGTATTCGCCGCCTATAATGCGGCGATCTCACCGCTGCCCGCGGTCGCTTACGTCCTCGGACTTACAGCGTTCGCTCTCCTATTCTGGCGGTCTCGGACCTCCACCGTACTGGTTATGGCGATCCTGGGCTGATGTTTCTTGTTAACGGCGTGGGCTACCATTGGTCATTCTTCACCAGCATCAATCCCGCTGCTCAAATCTTCGGCGCGGTGTTCGTCCTCCAAGCGCTGCTCCTGGCTGCCGCTCCATTTGTCTCACCGGGCTTTAGATTGGCGCCCTCGATTGATGTGCGCACGGTCGCCGGTCTCGCACTCGCCGCTTACGCGATCTTGATCTATCAGGTTCTCGGTTGGCTATTCGGCCACGTCTACCCGGCGGTGCCCCTGTTCGGGATCGCACCCTGCCCAACCACGATCTTCACGATCGGAATCCTGCTGCTAGGGCCTTGGCACGTCGCGCGATGGCTCCTCCTGATCCCTGTGATTTGGACAATTATCGGCGGCAGCGCGGCCCTTCTGCTCAACGTGCCGCAGGACTACGGCCTGCTGGCCGCATTTCTCGCGGTCCTCGCCTTCGGGGCGGCAAACTGGTTCCACGCGCGTATCGGGCGCCGCATGGTCAAAGCGAACTCGCGCTCGTAGCGCAAATCCAAGTGGTCGCCCCGGCTAGTCATTAAGGGTCTCTGTCTCGCGCATCGGTCTTCCGGTCCCCAATGGTCGCGACGAAAATGGCTTTGATCGTGTGCACCCGGTTTTCCGCCTGGTCGAACACAACGGAAGCTTTCGATTCAAAGATCGCGTCCGAGACTTCCATGCAGTCGGGCCCGAACTGCTTCGCGATGCAGGCGCCGGCCTTCGAGCTGTTATCGTGGAAGGCAGGCAAGCAATGCATGAACTTGCAATCTGGATTGTCAGTGGCTTCCATAACATTGGCCCTGACGCCGAAAGGCGCCAGCAGCCTGATGCGCTCGGCCCAACCCACCTCCTGCTCTCCCAGCCACGAAGCCGTGTAGACGAAATCGGCGCCCAACACTCCGGCGCCGACGTGTTCCAGGACCGTGAACTTGCCGCCGTTCTTGTGCGCTTCCGACGCCACTTCGTCGATGAAGGACGAAGCGGGCCAGAAGATCGGCGGCGAGACAATGCGGAAGTCCATGCCGAGCTTGGCCGCTCCGATGGCGAGTGACCCGGCAATAGCACAGCGGCCGTCGCCCAGAAATGCGGTCGTGACTTCCGGCAGCGCCTTGTCGGCCACTTCCTGCATCGTCAGCAAATCTGCCAATGCCTGTATTGGTAGGGATTCATCGGTAAAGCCATTGTAGACCGGCACGTGGGCATGTGCCGCCAGCTCCTTCAGGGTCCGAGCGTGGCCGCAATATTCGATAGCGTCGTAGATCCTGCCGATCACGCGGGCCGTGTCCTTGATCGATCCGCAACGCCCCGGATGGTTCGCGGGGAGCGTGAGACTGACGACGCGCGCGCCTTGATCATAGGCTGCAATTTCTGATCCGAGGAGAGTTCCGATCGAATCGTCCTCGCTGACAAGCGCGATGTTCTTGCCATTGAGCCGTGGGATTTCATTGCCACTTCGCTTGTCGGCCTTCAACTCGGCGGCGAGTTGCAACAGGAACCCGATCTCCCTTGAAGTGAATTCGTCGAGCGTCAGGACGCTGCGGCCCCGGAGACTGGTGGACATGGCATGCCCCGTCACTTTGAGTTGCGCAGAAACTGCGACCTTTGCGCAGCAGTGCGTTAGGAATTGAACGACAAATACGACGCGCCGGCTTTGATGAGCATCAATGACGGCCCAGCTCGTTTCCCGGAAAATGCCTCTCAATGCGACGATCGCAGGTTTGCGATAGTTGACGCGTGGCCGGCGGCGGGGCCTGTCCTTTAGTGGAGGCGACGGTTTTTCGCTGAGATGCGTTTCTGATGGAGAGCAACATGGCTGTTGCCTACGCCGTGGGTCCGATCAAACGGCATCAATTCGACAAAGCGTACCGGCTGGTCGACGCAGCCGGCTGTCACTTCGACTTGCAGGGATGGCGCGAATTCTGCGCAGCCACCGTCACCCGAGTGTGCTCACCAGAAGGAATAGTGACCGCAGAGAACCCGCTCGGTTATATCGCCGGGATCTGCATCATGCGCCCAGTGCAGAACGAAACATACGGCAGAATGCTCGACGTACCGGTCTTTATCATTACAAGCGCGGCGGACACGCGTGGCGTGGCCAACGCGCTTCTCGCATATTTCACAGTGGTCGCCCGCAAATACAATTGCGGGTTCATTCGCGTCGCTGCACTCGACCCAACAGACTGGCCAAGTTCCATCGCCACCTCGCCCCGAGAGGGCCGCGGCATCCTCATACCTGTTCAATAGTCCTGACTTAAGCTGAGACCCGATTTCGTCCGTGTGCCACTGCGAAACCGGGGGAGCTAGGAGCGATGGCGAGTCGCCCTCGCGCTAAAGACGTATCCAACACCTCTAACCGACTTGATGAGAGCGGGGCGGGTAGGATCACGTTCAATTTTGCGCCTTAGGCGACCAATCTGCGCGTCGATCGTGCGATCGAAAGCCTCAAGGTTTCGACCTCTCGTCAAATCCATCAACAATTCGCGTTGCAGCACGCGGCCCGCATGCTTCACAAGTACGCATAGCATGTCGAACTCACCGGTCGTCAGAGGGACTTCCCTTCCGTCGTCGTCCGCGACCAATTGGCGGCGATCAATGTCAAGGCGCAGTCCTTCGAAACAGTACACTTCCGCTGACGGCGTTTCGCGATCGCTCTGCGATTGCTGCGGCTGGCGGCGACGAAGGACGCCCCGGACGCGCGCCAATACCTCCCGCAGGTGGAAGGGCTTCGCAATGTAGTCGTCGGCACCCACCTCCAGCCCGACCACCCGGTCGACAACGTCATTGCGACCAGTCAACATTATCAAAGGAACATCCGAGCGCGCGCGTATGCCGCGTGCAAGTGCCAATCCATCCTCGCCAGGCAGTACAAGGTCGAGCAGAATGATGTCGATTGACTCTTTGTCGAGGCACTCGCGCATCTCGAGTCCGTCGCCGGCCAGGCTGACGCGGTATCCTTCCTCTTCGAAGTACCGCGCGAGCATCTGCCGGATTCTCGCGTCGTCATCGACCACGAGAATGTGCTCGGGCAAGGTCCGTGCGTTCGCCATTCATCAACTCCGAACCGCGCCGTTCCCTCCATGCGCCGTTACACTTTGTTACATTATCGCACCGATTTTTGCACGCGTGTCGTCATGAGATTACGGCCTGACCTCCAGACTCTTCCCATCACGAAAGGATGGAGGAGAGAGGTCATGAGCGTTCAAGTCGTAGCAATGCAGGATCGTCGCACTGCAGCGATATGCGGGCTGACAGTGCCAGTAACGGACCTATCTACCCTATTTCATCGGCAGCCAATGGAAAGGTTTGAGCCCGGTCGTGCGATCTTCTGGGAGGGCGATGAGGCCGCTGATGTCTTCGAGGTCGTGGATGGAATGCTGCGCGCATTGCGGCTGCTCGGCGACGGCCGGCGAATTATCGTAGGCTTCTTGCGTCCCGGAGATCTGCTCGGCGTGTCGCTTAAGGAGCGTTATCTCTACACGGTCGAGGCGATCTCCCCAGTGCAGCTTCACCGCTTCCCTCGCCGCCGTTTCGAAGACGAAGTGGCGCGGCATTCACACTTACAGCAGCAACTTTTCTCGAGGCTGCGTGACGAAATGACTGCCGCGCAAGATCAGGCCGTCCTTCTTTCCCGCCGGAGCGCTGAGGAAAAGCTTGCAAATTTCTTCCTGATGATGAGGCGGAGCGAGAACTCCAAGCATACTTCGGTGGTCGACCTGCCCATGACGCGACTCGACATCGCCGATTATCTCGGCATGACAATCGAGACGGTATCCCGCACTATAACAAAGTTTGCGACAAGCGGCGTCATCGCGGCACCGGAACGGCGCTCGATCACGGTGTTGAAGATGGAGACCCTTCGATCGCTCGCGGACGGTGACGAAAGGGAGCACTGGGTGCCCTCGCGTATAGCGCCCGCGCGCTATGCAGCCGCCAGTGCTTGAAGCCCGCCGAGCCGAATGGAGAGAGGAACCGCTATATGGTCACTCAGACCGACAGCGACATCACCAATCTTAGACGCGCTAAGGCCGATTTGGCGGCGCGCGAGGCACATCTTCGCTCGATCCTCGATACGGTTCCCGAAGCAATGGTGGTGATCGATGAAAGAGGCGTGATCTCCTCTTTCAGCGCAGCCGCAGAACGCCTGTTCGGATATGCTGAAAGCGAGATCGTTGGATCCAACGTCAAGATCTTGATGCCCTCTCCTCACCGAGAGGCGCATGACCGGTACTTGGATAACTATCTGCGCACCGGCGAACGGCGCATTATCGGAATTGGACGGGTCGTTGCGGGCCAACGAAAGGACGGCACAATATTTCCCATGGAGCTTTCGGTCGGAGAAGCGACGTCTGATGGTCGGCGCATATTCACCGGCTTTATTCGGGATCTGACCAGCCGCCAGCGCATTGAAGAGGAGCTCAGGCAAGCGCAGAAGATGGAAGCGGTCGGGCAACTCACCGGCGGCCTAGCGCATGATTTTAACAATCTGCTGACTGTGATTACCGGCAATCTGGAAATGATCGAAGCCCGGCTGCAAGACGAGAAGTTGAGGCCTCTCTTACAAGAAGCTCAGGCCGCAGCCGACGATGGGGCAAAGCTAACGGCCCAATTGCTGGCATTCGGGCGGCGGCAGCCGCTCAACCCGAAGCTCGTCGACGTTGGTGAACTCGTCACGAACTTTTCGAAGCTGCTCACCAGAACCCTGGGCGAGACCATAGAACTGTCCACCGTCGTAAACGGCAGCGCGAACCTCGCCTTGATCGACATCTCTCAGCTTCAGAACACTCTCCTGAACTTGGGGCTGAACGCACGCGACGCAATGCCGAACGGTGGCCACCTGACAATCGAGATTTCCACGACGGTTCTCGACCGCGATTACGCCCTGATGTACCCCGAAGTCCGAATGGGACACTACGTTCTGGTCGCCGTCACGGACACGGGCGTCGGGATGACCGAAGAGGTCAAGCGTCATGCCTTTGAGCCGTTTTACACAACGAAGGGCACTGGTGCGGGGACAGGCCTCGGTCTCAGCATGGTCTACGGCTTTGTAAAGCAATCCGGCGGACATATTCAGCTCTATAGTGAACCCGATCGAGGAACGAGCGTGCGGCTGTTCCTGCCAGCGGCACATGGAGAAAACCGCCTTGCCCAAGCTGGCGCAGGAGATGAAGCAGCCCTTGAGCCTATGCCGAGAGGTCATGAAACGATTCTCGTCGTGGAGGACGACGCACGGGTGCGCCGCGTCGTGGTCTCGCGACTGCGCGACGCTGGATATTCCGTCATCGAAGCAGAGGCCGGCACGCAGGCCCTTCAACTGCTTTCAGAACATCCAGAAATCTCCCTCGTCTTCACGGACATGATAATGCCGGGCGGAATGGATGGCGGCGAATTGGCCGAGCATGTTCGCGCACTCAGACCCGACGTAAAGATGCTGTTCACGTCGGGCTACGCCGAGCCGGGTGCGGCCGGCCGCGCTGCAGGAAGCTGGCTGCAAAAACCCTACACCGCCAGAGACTTGGCATTGCGGCTCCGAGACCTGCTGGATTGATGTGCCAGATGTCATGGCGACATAGCTGCACGGAATAGCTCCTTGCCCGAACGGGTTTTTGTTTGAGCGCAATCAACGCGCGGCCCGGAATGCGGCGAAATCTTCGATCAACGAAGATTGGAGATCGAGGTCATGAGCATTCGCAACCTTCATCACGCCATCGATCCGAAGTCGGCTGTTATTATCGGTGCCTCAAATCGCGCCGGATCGCTTGGCCGGGTGATCATCGAAAACGTGCTCGCGGCCGGATTTGAGGGAGAAATCTGGCCGGTAAATCCGAAATATGACCAGGTGGCGGGCCTTTACTGCTATCGCCGAGTAGCGGATGTTCCAAGTGTTCCCGATCTCGCGGTTATCGTCACGCCGCCGAAAACCGTTCCGGCCCTGATCCATGAGCTGGGCGTGAAGGGAACGCGCGCTGCCGTGGTTATCACGGCGGGTCTCAACGCTGATCAAGGCTTGAGACAAGCGATGCTCGATGCCGCGAAACCATTTCTCCTTCGCATCATCGGCCCCAACACGGTGGGTCTCATCGTCCCGTCCGCGAAGCTGAATGCGAGCTTCGCGCATTTGCAGGCACAGCCAGGCGGAATCGCATTGCTTTCCCAATCCGGGGCGATCGCGACTTCGCTGATCGACTGGGCAGCCGACAACGATGTCGGGTTCTCCAAGATCGTTTCCCTCGGCGACATGGCCGATGCAGACGCCGGCGATTTCCTCGATTTGCTAGCTGGTGATCCCGAGACGCATGCGATCGTCATGTATCTCGAGGCTATCTCCAATCCCCGGAAATTCCTGTCGGCAGCACGGGCCGCGGCTCGGGTAAAGCCGGTCGTCGCCATTAAGGCGGGCCGTCACGCCGAGGCGGCCAAAGCGGCCGCCTCACATACAGGTGCGCTTTCAGGAGCCGATCGCGTCGTCGACGCGGCTTTGCGTCGTGCCGGCATCTTGAGAATTGAAGGCCTCGGCGAACTGTTCAATGCGACGGAAACCATCGCGCGCTTTCCCCCTCTTGAGCGCAGCCGTGTCGCAATCGTCACCAATGGCGGCGGTGCCGGCGTTCTCGCCGTGGATCGGCTGATCGACTTCGGGTGCGCGCTCGCGGATCTTTCTCCGGAGACTGTCGGCACCCTCGATCGAATTCTTCCCGCCAATTGGTCGCGCGCCAATCCCGTCGATATTATCGGTGATGCACCGCCCTACCGTTACGAGACGGCCGTTGAGACCATCGCTCGGGATGTGGGAGTGGATATCCTGATCGTCATGAATTGCCCAACGGGTCTTGCGTCCCCCGTTGATGCGGCTCATGCGATCGCTTCCCTTGCGCAGTCCGGGACAATTTCCGGCAAACCCGTTCTCACATGCTGGCTGGGCGGTCGCACCGCTCGTGAGGGTCGCACTGTGCTGCAGCAGGCGGGATTGGCGAGCTACGATACGCCGTCTGACGTCGCATTAGCGGCTTCTTACCTCGCCAAATGGTCGAAAGCGCAGCAGGCGTTGGTCAGGGTGCCAGAGGGCCGAGACGACGAAGTGCATTGCAACCGCGATCTGGCGCGATCAGTTCTCCAGAGGGTGGCGTCCGAAGGTCGCCGAATGCTGAACGAACCCGAAGCCAAGGCCGTGATCGCAGCCTATGGTATCCCCGTCCCTCAAACGATGATTGCAACGTCGCCGAAGGAGGCGGAAGCAATCGCCGGCTTGCTTCTTGCGGGCGCGCCGAAGCTAGTGGTCAAATTGATCTCGAAGTCGATCACGCACAAATCCGATGTAGGCGGTGTCGTCCTTGACATCCTGTCCCCCGTCGCCGCCCGCGAAGCTGCCGAGGCGATCGCTGCGCGGCTCAAGGCGCATGACCCGACTGCCGTTGTAGACGGTTTTGCCGTGCAGCCGATGATCGAACGCAAACATGCGTGGGAACTGCTCCTGGGCCTCACCCGAGATCCGATCTTCGGTCCGGTCGTTGTATTCGGCTCGGGAGGTGTTTCCGTGGAAGTGGTCGCAGACACTGCGGTCGCGCTTCCGCCGCTCGACGCTGCGCTTACCGGCGACCTCATCGACCAGACCCGGATAGGAAAGCTCCTCGCCGGTTTCCGTAACGAGCCGCCAGCAGACAGAGCAGCGATCTGCAAAGCGCTCGCGGCTCTCTCCCAGATGATTGTCGATTTTCCATGCGTGCTTTCGATGGATATTAACCCGCTGGTCGTCAGCGCAGAGGGCATGATTGCGCTCGACGTGCGCATCGAAATCGACCCGCAGGCTGTCGCATGTCCGGGCCCCAATCGCGACCTCGCGATCCGCCCATATCCGAGCGATTGGCAAAAGCAGGTCACGCTTGCTGAGCGGATTTATCATCTGCGCCCGATCAGACCCGCAGACGCGGCACTGTATCCGGATTTTTTGGCAAAGACGTCTTCGGATGACATCCGATTTCGTTTCTTGTCGTCGCGCAAGCACTTTCAGGATCAGATGTTGGTGAGGCTCACGCAGATCGATTACGAGCGCGAGATGGCCTTCGTCGCTCTCGATAATAAAAGCGGCGAGCTTGCCGGAATTGCCAGGCTTTACGCTGACCCTGATCACGAGGCCGCCGAATATGGCTTGCTGGTGAGAACCGACCTGCAGGGGCATGGTCTCGGCTGGGCTCTCCTTTCTCATCTGAGGGACTATGCTGCGGCCGATGGTCTCCAACGCATAGAAGGCCTCGTTCTGAGTGAAAATTCGAAAATGCTGAAAATGTGCAGAGAGTTTGGATTTACGATTTCGCCGAATTCGACCGATTCAACGCTCAGGATCGCGACGCTGACACTGCAGCCTCAGGCGGGAAATTCTTGACCGGCATCAATGCAGCCACCCCCACCCGGCGTAGATTGGCTTTCAGAAAGCAAACCGCTTGGGGAGACCGGAGCAATGACCTACAAGACAGTTCTTCTCGTACTCGATGCAAGCTATGAAGCGGACCTCACAGCGGCGGCAGATCTCTGCGACGCTGCCAATGCTCATCTCTCGGTCTTGCTGGTGAAGGTCGCGGCTCCACCCCGGTTCGGGGACCATGCGGGCCTCTCGGTCGCATGGCTCGACATACAGGCGGCCGAGTTCGAACAGCTCGAAAACGCCGTCGAGGCGGTACGAACGACGCTCAAGGAAGTGGGGTTATCGTTCGACGTCGCCGGCGAATACACCGAGCCTGCACGGGCCGACGACCTGGTCGGAGAGCGGGCACGCTACGCTGATGTTGCATTGATCGGAACCAGCATGGACCCGTCATTGCGGGCGCGCGCCATCGAAGGCGCCCTTTTCTATTCGCCCTGCCCGGTCCTGCTTGCGCCCCGTCGCCAATCGGTAACCTTGCTTCCGAGGAGGATTCTGCTGGCGTGGAACGCCAGTCTCGAATCCAAGAGGGCCGCTCGCGAAGCGCTCGACATGATGAAAAGTGCCGAAGGCGTAAACGTGGTATTGGTCGACCCTGCGGCCTCTCGCTGGAACGGCCATGAACCTGGCGCAGATGTTGCGACTTATCTTGCCCGCCACGGCATTAAGGTGACTGTCGATCGGCTTCCCAGCGCCGAACGTCCGGTCGACGAGGTCCTCAACGAGCATGCAATTGATACCACCGCCGACCTGATCGTAATCGGCGCATATGGACATACACGTCTTCGCCAGATGATTTTCGGCGGTGTCACGAAAGCCATGATCGAGGCCCCGATCGTGCCAGTGTTGCTGGTCCGCTGACATCACTCAGGCCACATTCAAAAACAATGGCGCCGCTTTCTGCGGCGCTCAGTTCGGGTCTGCGATCGCGCCGCACCCGGCCAAATCAAGCACAAGGAAACCCAACACTCGCGCCCCAAGAGCTTCTTGACAACGATCAATGTAGCAGGCGCTGGCGGGAGTAGATTGATTCGTGAAACTGCCACTCAGCTTCGGAGGAGGAAGCGATGACCTACAAAACAATTCTTTTGGTGATCGGCGCCAATGAGCACGAAAATGATCTAACAGCGGCAGCGGATCTCTGCGCGGCCGCCGATGCCCATTTATCAGTTCTTCTGGTCAAGCTCGCCGCACCACCACCGATCGGAGATTATGCGGCCATGTCGGTCGCCTGGCTCGACGAACGGGCCGAGGACATGAGGCAACTGGATGAGGCAGTGGAGAGAGCTCGAGCCACGCTGAAGGGCCTCGGGATCTCATTCGAGGCAAATGGCATCTATTGCGAGACCGCATGGGCCGACAACGATGTGGGCAATCGCGCACGCTATGCCGACATTACATTGATCGGGGCGAGCCTGAAGCCGGATTCTCCGTTGCGAGCGCGAGCCATTGACGGAGCGCTCTTCTATTCGGCGCGACCGGTTCTGCTCGCAACCAATCGCCAATCCGTTACACTGCGTCCAAGAAAGATTCTCCTCGCATGGAACTCGACCATGGAATCCGCGAGAGCGGCCCGCGAAGCATTGGAACTGATGGAGAGCGCCGAGGAGGTGAATGTCGTGGTGGTCGATCCAAGCGCAGCTTCGGCCAAAAACGGCGAAGAACCGGGTGCTGATGTTGCCACCTACCTCGCTCGCCATGGCATCGAAGTCACCGTCGATCGCCTCCCAAGCGCCGGACGCCGTGTCGAGGAGGTTCTCAACCAGCATGCCATTGATACCTCTGCCGATCTGATCGTGATGGGCGCATACGGGCATACACGTCTTCGCGAAAGGATATTCGGCGGCGTTACCAAGGCGATGATTGAAGCACCTATGGTACCGGTGCTGATGGTGCGCTGAACATTCCCTGTTGCATCGAAACAAGGGCGCCGCATAAAGCGACGCCTTTGTTGTTTGCCGTCATGCTTCACCTTCGTGTGCAGCTCGGCCGGTCATGTCTTCGATATCGACACAGAAAAAGACATGCGGCGAAGAGCCTGCGACCGCTTGTGGTGCGGGCTTCAGCCCGCCCGGCTCCCACCAATTTGGTCGCGCCTCGAGAAGCGACCAGGCATGCACGCACTCTCTCTGCCATCGCCCTTCCGACGGCAGCTCCTGATAGCGGCCGAATACAAGGACGCTTTTCCACTGCCGTTCGCCTGAAAACTCATCGACTTGAAGGCATACATGCGGGTTGGCGCGCATCCAGTCGATCTTCTGGCCGGGCATAGAAAAGCAGTAAATGCAGTTGCCCGTAAAAGCATAAGTGATTGGCACGACATACGGCCTGCCTTCGTTACAGCAAGCAAGACGAGCCAGATGACCGGCCTGAATGACGCTGCTGCATTCGTGACGGGACATTTCCTTGATGAACATGATCTCCCCTCCCTTAAGGCGTCGATCTATCGACTGAGGTTAAATCTGCAGGGAACGCCTGTGCCTTGATGTCCCTCAAAGACCGATAGCCGGGAATGGCCAATACTTGAGCCAGTGTTTGCCGGTTTTGAGGAAGGAGACGATCATGAGCGACATTCGCCTGCGCCAGGACATCCTGGATGAGCTCGAATATGAACCCAGCATAGACGCCGCGAACATCGGAGTAACGGTCGAGGACGGCGTTGTCACTTTAACGGGCCATGTTCACAGCTTTGCGGAAAAACACACTGCGGAACGGGTTGCGCAACGGGTGAAGGGCGTGCGCGCAATCGCCGAGGAAATCGAAGTGCGGCTACCGGAGAACAAGAAGACCGCCGATGACGAAATCGCCAGCCGCGTGGTAAAAATTCTCACCTGGGGAGCCGCAATTGCCGAGCTCAAGGACATCCAGGTCAAGGTTGAAAACGGTTACGTGACCCTGGAGGGAACGGTCGATTTCTATTTCCAGCGTAATGCGGCCGAGAGCTTGGTGCGTCGCTTGACGGGCATCACGGGTGTCGACAACCGACTGAAGATTCGTCCCATGATGGATGTGCTCGACATCAGGCATGGCATCAGAGAGGCGCTGAAACGCAACGCTGAGATAGAGGCCGAAAACATCGACGTAGAAGTATCCGGCAGTCATGTCACCTTGCGTGGGAAGGTTCAAAGCCGGCGCGAGAGAGCCGTGGCCGAGCGAGCGGCCTGGTCGGCTCGAGGCGTCACGGCTGTCGAGGATCACTTGAAAATCGAAGAACCCCGAGGCCGGCTCAATACCTGAATGGAGCGCTTCAAATGACCTTCGTGGCACTCCCAGACCTTGCCTCGCGCGGGGGCTCACTGGTCGACGGTACGGGACTTAGCCATGAGGAGGCTCGTCTCCGGCTTACGCGCTTTGGTTCGAACAGCCTTCCGGAACCGCAAGCCTCCTCGCTGGCGATTACTTTCCTGCGCCAGTTCCGCAGCCCGCTGATCTACATTCTGCTGGCCGCGGCACTGGTATCTCTCCTATTGAGCGATCTGAAAGATGCGCTATTCATCAGCATCGTTCTTATCGCGAACGGCATCATCGGGGCTTTGCAGGAGCACACGGCCGGCAAAGCCGCATTGGCGTTGCGCAGATTGGAACAACCGAAGGCGAGCGTCATCCGCGACGGACGCTTGCAGGAAATCGACGCTCGACTGTTGGTGCCGGGCGACGTGGTCGCGCTCGAAGCGGGCGGACGCGTGCCGGCCGATATCCGGCTCCTCACAGCGACCGATCTCGTTTGCGACGAATCCCTCCTGACGGGAGAATCAGCACCGGTTCACAAGCCCAGCTCGATTGTGGAGGCTGCCCCCGGAAAGGACGGGCGCTCCATGGCCTTTGCGGGCACGCTCGTCACGCGCGGCCGCGGACAGGGTGTGGTCGCGGCGACTGGAGCAGCAACCGAGATCGGCAAGATTGCCACCGAGATCGGCAAGGCGTCCGTCACCAAGCCCCCCTTGATGATCAGGCTGGAACGCTTCTCCAAATTCATCGCCTGGATCGTCGCGGTTGCGATCGCTCTTCTCGTCGTTGTGGGGATTGCCCGCGCGATGACGCCGAGCGAGCTCTTCATGATGTCCGTTGGCCTCGCGGTGAGCGCGATCCCTGAAGGCCTGCCGATTGCGATCTCGGTCGCGCTGGCAATCAGCATGCGGCGTATGGCGAAAGCACACGTCATCGTGCGCCGAATGCCGGCGGTGGAAGCTCTCGGCTCCTGCACGATGATTGCCACCGACAAGACCGGCACATTGACGCTCAACGAACTGACCGTGACGGATATCCGCTTGCCGGACGGCACCGAGATTGTCTGCGATACGGGCGCTGACCTGGACGCCTGCACGATTCGGGGCGATGGAACCCCTCCGGCGGAGGCACGGGAACGTGCCCTTGCCTTGTTCAAGGCCGCGTCGCTGCCCAACGAAGGATCGCTGGTCAAGGAAGCGCATGGCTGGACCGCCGTCGGCGATACGGTCGACATTGCATTGCTCGCAGCCGCCCACAAGGCGGGCTTGCCGCGGGAGGCTATCGAGAACGACTATCCGCTTGTCGCCCGAATCCCCTACGAGCCGGACCTCAAATACGCGGCCTCGTTTCACCGCCACGGCGACAGCGTTCGCATCTTCGTCAAGGGCGCCGCGGAAACCCTGATCGACATGGCCGACCGCATGGACGTGGCCGGTCGCGCCGAGCCGATCGATCGGGATATCCTCCTCCATCAGAAGGAAGAGATGGCCGCGCGTGGGCTACGAGTCCTTGCCTTTGCGGAGGGCGAGACGGCAATCGAAACAGATGGCGGCTTTGGGCGGCATCTCCTGGTCGACCTCGTCTTTCTGGGGCTTGCAGGAATGCAGGATCCGGTACGCCCTGAGGTGCCGCAAGCCATCCGCGATTGCCACTCCGCAGGCGTGGACGTGGCAATGGTCACCGGCGACGATCCCAGGACCGCGGCGGCAATTGCCTCCCATGCCGGGCTGATCTTCGCCGAAGATCAGGTGGTCATCGGCGAAGACGTGCGCAGGGCCGAGGTAAATGGGCAGGAAAGTCTCGACGCGTTGACCCGCCATGGCCGCATCTATGCGCGCGTTGCCCCGTCACAAAAGCTGGCGATCGTCCTGTCGCTCGCCCGCAACGGCCACTTCGTCGCCGTCACAGGTGACGGCGTCAATGACGCGCCGGCGCTGAAGCACGCGCATATCGGCGTGGCGATGGGGCGCAAGGGCACGGAGGTGGCGAAGGAGAGCGCCGACATCGTCATCACCGATGACAACTTCGCGTCGATCGTCAGCGGCATCCGCGAGGGCCGGGTCGCCTACGCGAATATCCGCAAGGTCATCTTCATGCTGATGTCGACGGGGGCCGCAGAATTGCTGCTGTTCCTGCTGGCAATCCCACTCGGCTTGCCGATGCCCCTTCTTCCCGTGCAGTTGCTTTGGCTCAACCTCGTGACCAATGGCGTTCAGGACATTGCCCTTGCCGGCGAGAGTCCGGAAGGCGACGAACTTAGCCGCGCGCCACGCAGACCGTCCGAACCGATCTTCGACCGGCTCATGATCCGGCGCATATGGCAGTCCACGCTCGTCATGGGAGCCGGAGGCTTCGCGATGTTCTACGCCCTCCTCGAGCAGGGCTATGGCGAGAGCGAAGCCCGCAATCTGCTGCTGGTGTTGTTCGTGCTGTTCGAGAACTTCCAGACGCTGGCGAGCCGCTCCGAGCGCAAATCCGTCATCCAGCTCGGCTTTCTTGCCAACCCGCTTCTGCTACTCTCCATTGCAGCGGCTCAGGGCCTCCACATCGCTTCCATGTACATTCCGATCCTGAGGGAGACGCTACAAGTTTCCCCGATCTCGTTTTCCGACTGGGCGCTTCTGCTCGTTGCAGCGTCTTCCGCCCTCCTGGTCGTGGAAATCGACAAATGGCGGGTCCGCAGCAAGCCGGTCGACCTTCGCGCACTGTGACTTCAGCACCGTCGTGGATCACGGCTATGCTTCAGGATATCCGCGACGACATCGTTCGCGGAGCGATCGACATCCATTCGGTGCCAATCGATGCCCCCGAGATCATAAGTTAGTTGCCGCGAGAGGACATTCAGATCCGCATCGGAAGGTCCTACCGTCCTTTCGGCAACACGGCCGCGAAGAATCGACGGGCTCGCGTCCAGCCAGAAGGCCGCATATGGCACATGCGCCTCGCGCGCAGCCGCCTCGATGCGCTGACGGTTGATACACTTGTCGAAGACGGCTGCCGCGACTACGGATCCTCCCGCACGCAATATCGAAAATGTGCGGCGGGCCATCTCGTCGTAGACCTTCTGCGAAATCTCCGAACGATAGGCTTCCGCCGGCAGCCGCGTTTCGGCTGCCACGCCGTACAACTCCTTGCGGACGCGATCGCTTTCAATGATCCTGGCGCCCGGAGGCGAACCGAACTGTGCAGCCAGGATTTCCGACACCGTCGTTTTGCCGGAACCACTCAATCCGCCAATCACGATCAAGCGGGGTGGCCTCGTTTCAAGCAGGGATAGCGCCAGGTCGAAATAGGATCGAGCCTCGGCGGCGAGCGCCTCCGACCGCTGGCCACTCTCTTCGATCTGGGTGGCTGTGACGTGCGCCCTCACGGCAGCGCGGATCGCCATGAAATAAGGCAGTAGAACAAAGCCATCCTCGTCGCCCGCTTCGTCCAGATACCGGTTCATGACCAGGTTGGCAAACTGCGGAAAGCCGCGATGCCAAAGATCCATGAGCAGGAACGCGAGATCATAGAGCGTATCGATGGTTGCAATCTGGTCGTTGAACTCGATGCAGTCGAACAGCCGAGGTTCACCTTGCAACAGGCAGATGTTGCGCAGATGCAGGTCACCGTGGCATCGCCTGACCTTGCCCGCGACTTCACGCGCATCGAGCAGCCGTGCATAGGCCGCCAGGTTACGCTCGAAAGCGCGTTCGAACTCGGCAAGCTCGACGGGGTCGAAGAGCCTGCTCGTGGCAAAACCGGCCGCATTGACACGCAGCACGGCGGCGATGTTCTCGGAGCCGGATCCCTGATGAACGACTTGGGCGTCCCCGTGAAAGCGGGCGATCATATGTGCTGTCCGCTCCATCAGTTCGGCATCGAGCTTGCCTCCAACGGCCATGCGATCGAACAACGCATCCTGGTCGAACCGGATCATTTCGATGACCGCATCGACAAGCTCTTCGCCCCGATCATAAGCAAGGCGGCCGTCGCGGCCGCGCATGATCCGTCGTACGCCGACGTAGAGGCCCGGTGCAGTGGCGCTGTTCAGCGCCACCTCCTTCTCACAAGCGGCGAGCCTCAGTTCCGCCGTCGAGAAATCTACATAGGGCAGCTTCACCGCTCGCTTGATCTTGTAAGCGCGATCGCCGGAAAGGAAGATCCAAGAGATGTGTGTCTCGATGATCTCGACCTTATCCGCGCCACGCGCGTGAGGCGCGCTTAGAAAGGCGACGACCTCCGCCTGATCCTGGGCAATCATAAAATGCCTTTCCGTCCGGCTGGGACTATCTCGTCGATCCAAATCACGAAGGGCAAACTCTCGTGCGCAACAGAACGAAATGATGATCAACGCTACAAGCATGCGCCTCATTGATCAGTGTCAAGGAACCATGAAGCGATGGCGGTAAGCAAAAGCCACCAGACCGATTGACGCTCGCCAATGAGCTGCGGCGGTGTTGTGCGACGTCGCGAATAGCGCCGCGGCGCGTACCGTCCGCATCGAAGCTGGAAACACCCACTCACGGCAACGGCAGCGATGAAAACTAGGCACTCATTTAGCGGACAATGAGGAAATAAACCGCGATTCCGGTCCCTGCGGCGAGAAGCGACACAACGGCGAGCGACGCCCAATAGCGTATTGTTCCGGACGCCATCGCCACCAACACCCGTCCGCCTGCGTTTGCGAGTACCGCGCTGAGCACTGCGGCTCCGACGATCTGCAGCGATGCGGCTCCGCCTCCAGCGCGAAGCGCCGTCAGTATCGCCACATCGACGTCGAATGCCCCCGACGCCGCCGAGATGCCGACCAAGCCGTCGTCGCCCATACCGGTCATCAAGGCTGCGCCGGTCGTCGCGGTCAGGGCAAACAGGCCGGCAAAAAGAAGAAGCGAAAGGAGCTCAAACGGATTCCGCGGCTTTATCGGTTCTTCCCCGTGAGGTGCGGTTCTTGCCATTAAAGCGGCACCACCCGCGGCGAAGATCGACGCAGCGGCAATGATCGGCAGGGCGACCACGGGGAAGACCTGCGGGGAAACGAGAAGGACGACTGCCAGCACTCGTAACAGCGAGACGACGGCGGCGATGCTTGCCGCTCCCGCCAACGGCCCCGGCTCCTCGCCCGAGCGTGCCTTCTGCCCAAAACTGGCCGTCACGGCAGTCGATGAAACGACTGCGCCCACCAGTCCGCCCACCACCAATCCTCTTGACGAGCCAAGCAGCCGAACCGCGACGTAGCCGACAAATGAAATGGTGGCGCTCAGAACCGTGAAGAACCAGATTTCACGTGGATTGAACCCGCCCCATGGGTCAAGGGCATGGTTTGGAAGAAGAGGCAGGCCGATGGCGGTCATCGCCGCCAGCACGAGAGCCGAACGCAGTTCGATCCATGACAGCTTCTTGAGGAGATTGTGCGTTAGCTCGCGGCTGGCGAGCATGCCAGCGAGTGCAGCCGCGCCCGCCGCCGCCACCCTGTAGTCGCCACCCACCGCCAATCCGCCGAGCGCAAAAACCGCCAATCCGGCAATGACGCCGGTAACGCTGAAATCCTCATCGTGCCGCGCTTCGCGCAGCTTGAACCAGGTGAAACTCAGCGCGAAGCTCATGAACCCTGCGGCAAAGATAAGGTCGCTCCGCTGTGCATCGGACAGTGCCGCCAAGATCCCTCCAAGCAGACCCGAAATACCGTAGGTGCGGATGCCTGCCGTTCGGCTGCCTTCCGGCGCTTCCCTTTCCCGCCATCCACGCTCAAGTCCCACGAGCAGGCCTATGGCAAGGGCGAGCCCTAGACGGAGAATAAGAGGTTCCATTCGCTTCCGGCTTCTCCCCGTGCAACGTGTTGACATCGGCGTTCCGTGGAGCCCAAGTCGTGAGCCACCAACTCCGGTGAGCCAGGCCGGAAAGCATATCCGATTTGGAGCGCCGCGCAGCAAACGGCTCTCAACCGCGTCACTTGCGCAAAGCCATTAACGAAGTTGAACGAACCTGCTTTGCCAATGCCGGGGAATTCGGATCGCGACTGCAGTCAAAGCCAGGGCAGTAGCAACCGGTAGCCATAATGCCAGGTCCCCTATTCCTTGCACGAGGACCGCCCCTAAAAGTGCTCCTGCCATCATGCCGAGCCACGGCACGATTTGTATGATCCAATGCGCGTCGCGGATTCCCATCGCCCAGCGCCCCAAACCTCGTCCGAAGCGTGACAGTGCCCCGGTAACATATGTCAAGCCAACCGGCAGCCCTTCGATCTGCTCGACAGAGGCGTTGATCGCGCCCATCGCAAGGATAAGCAACAGGAACCGGAGTTCTCGTTGTTCATCTAACAGGGCTGCGCATACCAGCAAAACGGATACAAATAGCAAAACAGCTTGTGGCCTGAACCTCATCGCAACCATTACACCCGCGGCGTTCCCAATCACGAAGGTGATCAGGCCGCCGATCAGAAGCGCTCCCCGAGCGACGTCGCCCTGCGCAAGAGCGACGGATGCTCGAGTCGTGTTGCCGCTCATGAAGGACACAAAATCTCCGAGGGACATGAGTCCTATCGCATCGGTCATACCCGCAAGGAACGATATTCCGGCGACAAGCGCCAAACCAACAGAACTCCTCTGACGCCTAATGATGCGCCGCCGCCGCTGTACCGTCATTTGTGATGATCCAAGTGAAACCCCGCCAAGGAAAGCAAACGCGACCCCGTGTTGCAAGCTCGCGATCGTCGCAGAACGGCGCCGCCATTCACATGGCACTGTATCGTTTGCATGGGCAGGGCCTTTGCGCGGGATCAAGGCAACGATCCTGTTATCCAGTATTCTTCACGAGATCTGTCGGAGAGCACCTTGACCAAGAGCCGAGTCGTCGAGCCGTTTTGGCAAGGAGGAGAGCTGGGCAAGCGCCTTCTCCTGGCCCTCATCGCTGTAGCCTTGCTCGCCGGCACAGCCGCCTGGCTGGCGGACCGGCTCGACCTCAGCGCCGCGTCCTGGGCTGCCGGAACCGCGATCATCCTGGCGAGCCTTCTTATCGAGGTCGCGATCAGTCTCGGAAGGAAGGAATTCGGGCTGGACCTCATCGCGGCGCTTGCGATGGGCGGCGCCCTTCTTCTCGGCGAATACCTGACCGGCAGCATCGTCGCACTGATGTATACGGGCGGACAGGCGCTCGAGGATTTCGCTCAAAGGCGCGCACGCCGGGAACTGACGGCGCTGCTCAGTCGGGTACCACGCACCGCCGCTCGTTACGCAGATGGGCAGTTGCAGGAGGTTTCCATCGAAGAACTGAATCCTGGCAACCGAATCCTGATACGCCGTGGCGAGGTGGTGCCCGTCGACGGAAATGTGCTGGATGGAATCGCAGTGCTGGACGAGTCGGCCCTAACGGGCGAAGCCCTGCCGGTCCGCCGCCGCTCCGGCGAGCCCGTGACGAGCGGCACGACGAACGCCGGCGATGCGTTCGAAATGCTCGCCGCAAGTTCGGCGAGCGACAGCACCTATGCTGCGATCGCCAGGCTGGTGGAGGCGGCGAAGGCCGCGAAGGCGCCGATGGTCCGTCTTGCCGACCGCTACGCGGTGGCGTTCCTCGCGGTCACGCTGCTCCTCGCCAGCGCCGCCTGGGCCATGAGCGGGGAATCGGTCCGCGCGCTCGCCGTGCTGGTCATTGCGACACCGTGCCCGCTCATTCTCGCGGTCCCGGTAGCGATCATCTCCGGCGTCTCCCGCTGCGCCGGCAAAGGCGTGCTCGTGAAGGGCGGAGGTGCGCTAGAGATGCTTGCGCGCATGAAGACTGTAATCCTCGACAAGACCGGAACCATCACCGATGGCCGAGCCCGCCTTATTGAGGTCAAGTCCCGCGTGGATCTCGACCCTCTGGAAGTGCTGCGTCTCGCGGCATCGCTAGATCAGGGCTCACACCATGTGATCGCCCGTGCGCTGGTCGCAGCCGCCCGCGAGCGGGAACTGAAACTTGTCGCACCGTTGGGATCCCTTGAAGTGGCAGGTTCCGGCATGACCGGCAACATAGATGGTCACGAAATCGCAGTGGGCGGCTGGGATTTCGTCAGCGCCAGGATTGAGGAGACCGCCTTCTCGCGAGAGATCCGGGAGTGGATCCGGAGGGATGGCACCGTCTCGGTTCTCGCCGCGAAGGACGGAATTCTGGCGGGGGCGTTTCTGCTGGCAGACGAGGTCAGGCCGGAGGCCGGCAGCGTGCTGAGGCGATTGCGCGACGCCGGCGTCGACCGGATCGTGCTTGCGACCGGGGATCGCACCGAGCTGGCGGAAAGCCTTCAGCCCTTCCTGGGACTGGACAGCGTTGTCGCCGAACTGAAGCCGGAGGACAAGACTCAGATTGTGGAAGCGGAAAGATCGGCAGGACCGGTCATGATGGTCGGCGATGGCGTCAACGACGCGCCGGCTCTCGCAGCCGCCGACGTCGGGGTAGCCATGGGCGCGCGCGGGGCGGCTGCCTCCTCGGAAGCGGCGGACGTCGTGATCCTGGTGGACAGGCTCGATCGGCTCGTCAGCGCCATCCGCATCGCGCACCGGTCACGCAGCATAGCCCTCCAGAGCGTCTCTATGGGGATGGGCCTGTCCGTTGCCGGCATGTTTGCGGCTGCCTTCGGCTACCTGACACCGATTCAGGGCGCACTGCTGCAGGAAGCAATCGACGTCGTCGCCATCTTGAATGCGCTGCGCGCCCTAGGCGACCCCCTGTCCCGCTGGAGGAAAACAACACGTTTGGCGCACGCGGAGCTCCTGAAGCTCGAAGCCGAGCATAGTGCCCTGATGGACGTCGTGGACGAGATACGCCATACGAGCGCGCGCGTCCAGCAGCTCCCGGAAGAGGAAGTGCGGAATCAGCTTGCACATTTGGACACCCTGCTGCGACAGCGCCTTCTTCCGCACGAGCGCCAGGATGACGAGGAACTCTATCCCAGGCTGCGCAGGCAGGCGGGCGCTCCGGATGCTCTTGCCGGCATGAGCAGAACGCACATGGAGATCCAGCGTCAGGTCCACAGCCTCACTTCGCTTCGACAAGCCCTTAGCGAACATGGGCCGAGCCCGACACAGCGCTACGAGATCCAACGCCTGCTGCACGGTCTGGAAGCTATCACTCGCCTCCACTTTGCGCAGGAAGTGGAAATCTATCGATCGCTCGAGGACGAGTAATCCAAAACGAATAGACGGATCGACCCGATGCCGAGCATCTCATCGACCCATTTGAGGCAGATCAAAGTCCTCGCGGCTCAACCCGACTAGGATGCCCTGCAAGATTGAAGTTCCGGGATGGCGGCCATGGGTCGGATCGGATGGACATTATCAGCGGTCTTTATCGCTATCGCGGTCGCGGGTGGGATGGTTTTCCTGTCCTACAGCAATGACATCGATCGCGCGCGCTCCGCGGTCGACACTGGCGCGCGAATTGCCAATACGGCTGCGGGTCCCATCGAATATGCCGAGAGAGGCGTCGGCATCCCGCTCCTGTCCATTCACGGCGCAGGTGGTGGATGGGATCAGGGCCTGATCAACGTTGCCGATCTCGTCGGAAGTGGCTTTCGGGTGATCGCCCCATCTCGCTTCGGGTATCTGGGAACGCCGATTCCTGCCGATGCTTCGCCGGCCACCCAGGCTGATGCGCATGTGGCGCTGCTCTCCGAGCTTGAGATCGACGAGGCGGTAGTCGTAGGTGTTTCGGCTGGGGCACGCTCGGCGATCGAGCTGGCGCTTCGCCATCCGGATAGGGTGTCAGCTCTTATTCTGATCGTCCCTGGAACTTACGCGCCCGAGAGCCCAGTGATGGTCGAGGGGAGTCGTGGCAGCGCGTTTGTCTTCTGGCTGGTCAATACCGGCGTCGATTTCGCCTGGTGGGCGACCGAAAAGATCGCTCCGTCGGTTCTCATCCGATTCCTCGGCGTGCCGCCCGAGGTCGTTGAAGCGGCCGCGGCGCAGGACCGAAATCGGGTGATGGCCATTATCCGCAGCGTCGAACCGCTTTCGCGACGCTTCCCCGGCATAAACATTGACAGTGCGCCCGATCTCCACCGCCTGCCCCTCGAGAAGATCGCCGCTCCCACCCTGGTCGTTTCGGCCGAGGACGATCTGTTTAATACGCTCCCCGCAGCCAAATTCGCGGCCACCAGCATTCCGGGCGCGAAGTTGGTCGTCTACGACACCGGCGGCCATCTGCTCGTTGGGCGTGGGGAGAAGGTCAAGAAGGCCGTGAGCGATTTCCTTGCTCGGACTGGCACAATGCAGCCCGCCGGATCCGGTGCCGGCACCTCTGTTCGGCCAAAGGCGCCCGCACCCGCGGTCTCGTCAACCCGGTCATGAGAGAGACAGCTAACCGGCATTCAAATAGCATGCGTCGTGATTTTGCGGAGCGCAGCAGATGACCAGGCACATTGCGATTGTCCAGGGCCATCCGGACCCAGCCGGGCAGCACCTCCTCCACGCCATGGCTGAGGCTTACGCCGAGGCCGCTGCGGCAGCGGGTCACGAAGTGCGCCGCATAGACGTGGCCAAGCTCGAGTTCCCACTGTTGCGTACGCAGGAGGATTTCGAGACCGGTGCGTTGCCACCGGACCTTGAGCAGGCTCGGGAGGACATGCGCTGGGCAGAGCACTGGGTCTTTCTGCTCCCCCTTTGGCATGGAACGATGCCGGCCCTGCTCAAGGGCTTTATCGAGCACATCTTCCGGCCGGGCTTTGCGATGGAATACAGGAAGCGCGGCTTTCCGAAACGCCTGCTGGCCGGGCGCTCCGCCCGCATAATCGTCACCATGGGAATGCCGGTGCTTCTTTACCGGTGGTATTTCGGCGCGTACGGCGTGCGCAGCTTCGAGCGCAGCATGTTGGGCTTCGCGGGGATCAAACCCATTCGCGAGAGCTTCTATGGCCTCTCGTTTGCCGACGAGAAGAAGCGCGCGCACTGGATCAACGACATGCGCGAATACGGCAGACGGGGCGGTTGACTTAGCCTCGAACGGATCGCGATTGGAGATCCGACTTTGAGCTTGATCAAGGAGTTTCTCTTCGTGCGAAGCATAATGATTGGGTGAGCATGGCTTGATCGCATGCATGCCGGGAGGACGAAAATGCCCTTGAAGTTGGTCAGTGGAATGATGAAGGCATCGGGTGACGAGGCGCTTCTGATCATGGAAAGAGACGTCGGAGGCGACGAAATCGTTCTTGTTACGAAGGAGGCGCTTCTCGATATCGCCGATCCGCCACGTTGCAACGAGTGCCGCCTGCAGGAATACGTCTCGGTCTTCAGCGAGATCGCCTCCCACAAATTCGATGGCAAGGAGCTTACGACCGACGGGCGCGTGGCGGTTACCGCGACGGATGTGTCCGCTTGGAAGACGCATCACCCGGACGCGGCTTGAGACCCATCGAATGTAACCCTAGCCGGTGACACGAATGCGAGTTGCTGGTGAACCAAATAGGACACGGCTGCAATGAAGCGAACAGGCAGTCTCCAATGCGCTGTCACCGTTGCTCTCCTTTTGATGGTCATCGGCGAGAGCCCCGCGGCCGATCGACTCCGCGGTCGCGGCATCGCCCAACGCTGGTGCAGCGAGTGCCACGTCGTTGCACCTGGACAAGTTCGCGGCTCTGATACTGTCCCGACCTTCGCTGAGATCGGTGAATCAGAGCAATTCGATGAGGCGAGTCTTTCCGCCTTCCTGGCTGCACCTCACCATTCCCGGATGCCCAATCTGTCCCTGACACGCTTTGAGATTGCCGATCTCGTCGCCTACATCAAGTCGAAGAAACCTTAGCCGCCGGAGAGCGACGTCCGACCCGAGAACACAATGTGAGTGCAATGACTGAAATAAGTTACCTCTGGCCCTTGACCGGTGGCCTCCTGATCGGCCTGTCGGCAGCCCTCTACCTTCTGCTGAACGGAAGGATAGCCGGGATTTCCGGTCTCGCGGCCGCCGCAGCGGGCCTGACCGAGGACGGCGACAGCAAGTTGGGACTGGGTTTCCTCCTCGGCATCATCGCAGGCGCTTGGCTGGCGGCGGCCCTCGCCCGCAAACCCGAGATCGTCATCACGTCTTCGCCTGCACTGCTGATTGCTGCCGGACTCATCGTCGGCTATGGCACCCGACTCGGATCGGGTTGCACGAGCGGCCACGGCGTTTGCGGAGTCGCGCGGCTTTCGCCGCGTTCGCTTGCCGCCACAGCAATCTTCATGGCTGTTGCGGGCGCGACGGTCTTCATCACCCGACATCTTCTTGGAGTCCAGTCATGAGGACCCGCATGTTAGCAGCGATCGTCTGCGGGCTCATCTTCGGGGCGGGTCTGGCAATCTCCGACATGATCAACCCCGGACGTGTGCTGGCGTTCCTCGATGTCGCGGGTAGCTGGGATCCGTCGCTGGCCTTTGTCATGGGGGGCGCCCTGATCCCTTCTGCCGGGGCTTACATCATCCGCGGTCGCCGTCCGGCGCCTTTGCTCGATGACCGCTTCTGTGTGCCGGCGAATAGATCGATCGATTGGAAACTGGTGACTGGCTCGGGCTTGTTCGGACTCGGGTGGGGCCTGGTGGGGTTCTGTCCCGGCCCCGCCGTCGCTGCACTGTCGACGGGGCGGTGGGAGGCCGTCCTGTTCGTCGCGGCCATGCTGGTCGGCATGTATTTATACCGCTTCACCGCCAACGCCTTCCGAACTACTCAGCAAATTGAAGTGTCACCTCCTCCTCCGTGATAAAGCGCAATGTCGAGACGCTTAGGGATGGCAAGGGCCAGGACGAAGTGGTGTTCCTGGAGCCGCGGCCGCTCCGAATTGAAGCAGAGCAGCGACAGGAACTCTAGCATTCCGTCGAGAGGAGTCCGCTCTTTATCCGTTCTGACTGCAAGCATGCGCCATGAGCCGATCGGCCGATAATGCTGCCAAAAGCGGCCATTTGAGGCCTCTCCGTCGAACTCCCGCTCACCATCTGTGGACGCCCCGTAAGACGCAAGCGGTTTTCGGCGGTTGGCACGTTGTCGGATGCTGCCATCTGTCCGGCCTCTTGATGCAGCGCAAAGGCTGCGGGCCCGTATGGGAGTGCGCGGACCGGAACCATATCACCCTAAGCGTGCTCGCTGACACGGTGGTGAGCCCTGGTTCTTCCGGCCCCGTCTCGCCGACTGCTGTGCCATACCCTCCTTCGACCGACCACGTCTCCGACGACCTCAGGCCCGTCCGGCTTACGCCGTGACCGCGGCCGGAGCCTTGTAACTCTCCTGCTTCATGAGCAGCGCCCAAACGATCCGTGCCATCTTGTTGGCGAGCGCGACCGCCACCAGCATGCGCGGTTTGCGCGCCAGCATCTGTTCCAGCCAAGAGCCCTTCGGTGCGCCGCGCCTTGCTGCCTGTTTTATGACCGCCATGCTGCCGATGATGAGCAGACGCCTGAGCGTGCGCTCGCCCATTTTTGAGATGGCGCCGAGCTTCTGCTTGCCGCCCGTCGACTTCTGCAGCGGGGCAAGCCCGAGCCAAGCGGCGAAGTCGCGCCCCTTCGCGAAGGTCTCGGCCGGCGGTGCGAGCGCGGCGATTGCGGTCGCGGTGATCGGGCCGACGCCCGGAATCGTCATCAACCGCCGCGATACCGCGTCCTCGCGGGCGCGCCGCGCGATTTCCCGGTCGAGTTCGGCGATCCTCCCGTCCAGTTCGGGCAGAAGGTCCAGCATCAGCCTGATCATCGCTAGGGCGGCTGGCGGCAACGAGGAGGCCATCTCCTCTTCCTCGAGCAGGTCGGCCAGCATCGCCACATAGGACGGTCCCTTCGGCGCGACCCAGCCATATTCCGTCAGGTGACCGCGGATCGCGTTGATCAGTTGGGTCCGCTGGCGAACCAAGAGATCGCGGGTCCGGAACACGAGCGCCGCTGCTTGCTGCTCCTCGCTCTTCACGGCGACAAACCGCATGTTCGGGCGTTGCGCCGCCTCGCAGATCGCCTCAGCATCGACGGCATCGTTCTTGTTCCGCTTAACGAAGGGCTTGACGTAGGCCGGCGGGATCAGCCGGACTGTATGGCCCATGTCCATCAGCTCGCGACCCAGTGATGGGCACCGCCGCAAGCTTCCAGAGCGACGGTGCAGGCAGGCTGGGCGGCGAAAAAGTCCAACACCTTCCCCTGCTCAGCTTCTTGCTGAAAAGCGCGTGGCCGCGCTCGTCGGCACCGTGTGCATGGAAAACATACTTCGCGATATCCAGACCGATCGTGGTAACCTCAGGCACGGACGCCTCCCTCCAATGGTTGCAACACCGCCATTCTGGCACAGCGATGCCGTCGGGGGCGTCCACCCCATCACCCGTGGGAGACGGTGGCTGGTGTGGCACGAGCGGCCGCTTCGCCGGATCGTTTCGTCTGCGCCGGGCACATGCTGGCGCAGACGTTGGATGGCACGGCTCGCAGTTGGGAAACTTCTCACTGCTCTCGGCTCCCTCCAGCGCCGGCGGGTTGATGCTACCCCGCCTATTTCTGCCCGGAGACGATCTCCGCCACGTCGCATCTCCAAAGCACTCCGTGTTTTACAATGGCACGTGCAAGCTTTTCGACCTCCGGCCTCCGCCGTTCGATAGTCTTCGCCGCGCGCAGTAGCTCGGCCTCGAGCAGCCGCTCAACCCGCCGCCGCAGGATCGGATCAGAACGCCGCAGCTCGTCCAACTCCTTCGGCGTCGAGACATCGCAGTATTGGAGTGATCCTAGCCCCAGGCTTGCAAGCATGGCCGTGGCAAGATCCGAAGCTCGCTGAAGATCGGATCCCGCGACGCCGCCGGAGCCGTCGAAGACGTCTCCGAGAATGACCTCCTCGGCGGCCATCCCGCCCAGCAGCATCGCGATCTCGTCCAGGTAGGACTGGCGGCTTCGATTTGGCATGGTCTGCCGCCGCCATTGAACGTGCCCAATGCTTGCATCTCGGTGGCCCGCCTCCCTCGCCACGACGATCATCTCGATTTCGGCTACAGACAACTCGATACCGACGACGGCATGCCCGGCCTCGTGTACGGATGCCGACCAACGCTCGTCTTTACCGATTGGCGCGACGGGGGGAACAATGGCAAGCACGTCCGAGACTCGGGCCTCCCTGCCCTGGCGACGGGCCACGCGACGCGCATCCTTGGCGACCTGCGCGAGGTCCGCACCCGAATAGCCGCTGGTGGCCAGCGCAGCCTTAAGGAGGTCCTCTGGTGCGTCAGCGGTGCCCAGATGCATCGACAGCATCTGCTGGCGAGCCTCCCGATCGGGGAGATCGATGGCGACGTGGCGGTCAAGGCGCCCGGGTCTGCGAAGCGCCGGATCGATGTGGTCCGGGAAATTCGATGCGGCGATGACGATCACCCCTTCCCTGCCCGTGGATCCGTCGAGCAACTCCAACAAGGCGTTTACGACTTGCAGGCTGTAACTCGCATTGTCGCCTCTGAATGTCCGCCTGTCGCCAATGCTGTCGAACTCGTCAATGAAGAGCACCGATGGAGCGGCATCTGCCGCCTCGCGGAAACTCTTCCGCATCGCACCGAGCATGTCGCCCAGATGTCCCTTCGACTGCCACTGCGCGCTTGACGTGCCGATGAACTTCGCGCCGCAAGAACGCGCAAGCGCCGATCCGAAGAGCGTCTTGCCGGTGCCGGGAGGGCCGCTTAGGAGAAGCCCCGCATCCACATCGCGCCATGCGAGCCTGCCAGCCCCCCAGTCAGCGAGATCAACTACCAGTTCAGCCGCCCAATCGCGCGCTTCCCCATAGCCTTCCAGCTCCTCTACGCGGGGCTCCCACGCCGTCGTCGCGGGAGCCTTCGATGCGGCCGCAAGCTTCTCCAGGGCGATGTCGATCGGACGCCCGTCCCGCAGGGCCCCAAACAGGAGCTCGGGAGGATAGCCACATAGCTCCCGGGCGGCTTCCTTGAGGATCTCGGTCTGCCAGGCGCTCTTCGCGGCCGACATCAGATGGATTGCCTTCACCGGTCCGACTTCGACGATACGGTCGAGCGCCACTGCGACTGCAGCCGGAAGAGCGGCCCCATGCTCGATGAGCACGACGACTGCAGATCTTTCCTCCAGCACGCTATGAGCCTTCTCCACATGGGAGTCCCCCCGCCGCCCCAGGAAAACAGATGTCACCGCATAGTGCTTCAGCGTTTCGGTCTGCCGCAGGATCGCTTTCGCGGCCTCGGAATAGGCATCCAAGTCCGCGTCCGGTGGCAGCGCAAGTCCGATCGCCTTGTTGCTGGTCGTTGCTTTGAGAAAGAGGCCGCACCGACGCAGCGCCGCCCGGATCGCGTAGGCATAGGTAGTCGCCTCGAGCGACGCTACCCGCTCGGCATGTTTTCCCGACACCATCTCACCCCCTCAGTTCTGGCCGCGGCGGACAACGGTGTCCGGACCGAGGAGCGCGTTGTCGAGATCCACTTCCAGAACCCCACTGAGGATCATGGAGGCGACGGTCTGCATCGGTCTGCCTTCGCGAACAGCCGACAAGCATTCCGCCAGCGTCAGGGTGCCCATCTCATCGAGCGTAGCAAGGATCCGGATGCGGTCGCCGAGCGGTGTGTCCCAGCCAGCGTATCTGAGGAGGTCGCGGGCATTCTGCAGCCTGGGCCACTTGCGGAGCTCGGGCATCAGCACTGCCTGATAGCGGTACCCGAAACACTCAGCGGTGGCAGTGATCCACTGAGTGTCCCCGGCGCTGCTGGTCCAGACTTCGACAAGGAGGTGCCCATCGTATGTCTCAACGGCGAAGTCTACGAAGTACCTTCGGACGCCGATGTCGTCTGTGACAGCGTGGGTCAGGCACCGCCAGGTGAGGACACTTGGATCGAGATCCAGCAGGCAGGCATACTCGCGTGCATCGCGGGACCGGTACAGAGGTCGGCCGACGCATTTGAGCGTCGCGAAAGGGAAATACGGGCGGTAAGTCGGGAAATCGCAAGCTTCATCGCCTGCGGCATGAGCGGATTCGGTCTTCATGACCTGCACTCCAACGAACAGCGATCTGGGTGGCACCGGGATCGGTCCCGGGGTCCGTCAGCGTATTCGGAAGGTGGTCGCAAGATTGCTCATTTAGGAACAATTAGGGAACAAAACTGCGGACGTCAAGTGTCCCGTGATCGACTGTGGCAAGGTGGTTTAGAAACAACTGAAGCATGACAGCCCCTTGCTGGGGTCCGCCGAACAATGGACTGGTTTTCAGCACATGGGACTTGTCTGACGCCCCTGCTGCCGGTTACGGTCCATGTACGTGCAATCGTGAATTGCGGCTACTGGTCCACGTCGTCGGAGATGGGGCCCGGTTCTGAAAACAGCTCCGACAACGGCTTCCTCTTCGGTGTGAACGTAACATCGAAGGTCCCATCGTCGTCCGCGACCTTCTGAGGCCCTCCGGTCTTGGCAGCGTCGAATAGTTCCGAAATGCGGATCTCGGCCACATTCCGCGGCCATGCCATGTCGTGCTTCATCTACGGTCCTCCAATGGATCCGTCGCATGCCTAGTGTAGCAGTAATAAGCGGCCGATCGCCGATGATCGTGCCTAGCCAGAGAGTCGCCCACAGGAATTTTGCTCCGTGCCGCAGCTTCCGCCGCTTCTACTCGATACGAACATAGTCAGCGATGCGGGCAAGAAGAAGCCGCCTCCCGGCCTGCGCGCCTGGCTGATGGACATCGGAATTGAACGTCTCGTGATCACCTTTCCGGTCATCGCAGAACTTCGCAGGGGAGCCCATCTTGTGGCCGCGTCTCCAACTCGCTTTGCCGAGATCATGCTCTGGGTGGACAGGGTCATCTCCATGAACTTCCCCACGCTTCCGATGACGCTGGAGGTGGCCGACACCTACGCCCGGATGACTTCAACGCCTGCTCTCAGGCATATGTGGACGGTCCAGCAGGACTCCAGGACGAACCGCTTGGGACACGATCTCATGATAGCCGCGCTCTCCATAACGCATCAGGCGCCAATCATCACCGGGAACGCCGCCGACTTCGAGGAGATTGACAAGCGGTTCCCGCTCCCCGGAGTGTTTCTCGCGCTTAAACAGATCTGGCTCATCGCTCCGCCGTTCGAGGTGCCACTGCCTGAGTTCAAGGCTGAACCTGCTGCCGACCGCACGATACTGCCCACCCTGTGAGAGCGGTTCCGTTCAAGTTGCGAACCCAAAATCTGCCACGCCTTGTGGAGCCGCACCCCAAACTTCCTGGTCTGGCCATTAAGCCGCTATCGTCGGCATGGTCGGGGCAGAGAAGTACATCACGCGAACGAGATGGTCTGATGGTCTTGCGTCTGGCTGAGGAGAGATCCGCCTCTATCTGCCGAAGCCCTCCGGGCGTCTGGCTCCACCAGCGGCGCTGGACGTTCAAAACGAGATTGCACATCCATTGGAGCCGAGCGACCAGCCGAATCCGCTTGTCTTTCTCGATGAGACCGGAACTACACGAACGAACCAGGCGCGTCTCAGGATCGTGGCTAATCTCCGTGCATTTGTGTCCTCGACGTGATCTTCTCGTCGAACAGCGTGCGGATCATGCTGGCGCCAAAGATCCTCGATAGCAGGTTCAATCGATTTTATTGACGCATCACATTGTAACGACAGATCGCGAAATTGGGAAAAATGTAAAAAAATGGGACTGGTGTGCGGTCTCCAACGATGGCCGACAACAACTATATGGCAATCAATCCTGCAAGCTCACCACAACAGGATGCACTCTCACAAGCTGCAATCAACGAGATTGTGCCGATCGGCACTCCCATGGCCGCAGCGAATTCGAGGATCAAGTATGGCAGGACCGACCGCAGGTCGTGATACGGTTCTTCGATTCCTTTATCAGCCGTCCGTTGGAAACTTGGCCCCTTTGGCAATTATGTGAATAAAAAGGATTCAGTAACGCCTCTGCGCGCTGAAAGCAAAAAGGTTCGGTCGGCGGATCGCTAGTGTGCTGCGTCCACACAACTTGAGGCTCGATCGAGTGACCTAACGCCGATGCCACGTCGTCAACCGACGCACATGGATTCAGCCTGCTCCGGACTTGGGCATGGCCAGAACTTCCCATGTTACAGAACCTATTTTAGACGAATGTCGCGATAGCGGCGCGTCACCCCTAAGCGTGCCTCCAGCACGTCTGTCGATTCTTGCAGATATGCCGCCGACCAATCCTTCGCACGGCCTGCAAATCTCAAGTGATGCCGATGGCCAGCGACGGTCGTCACTACCTACTCGAATCCATCTGGCAGCGAGATACTCACGTCGGAGTACCGTCGATCAATTATGATGGCGTGTTGCCGCCAATCCACAATTTGAATGACCTCGCGATGCACGCCTCTCATACAGTCGCGCTCTGACGTCCTGGTTAGATGTGTGTCAACTCTACTGCTGAGACGCTTTCATTTATGGATTCGACCAAGCCACAGACGCTGTTGAGACGGGCCTGCTTCGACCTCTACGGTCCGGACGTTATCTAATGAATACCTTTAACTTATCACTCACGAATCCTAGATGAATCCTGGAAACAGATTCTCTTCCAAAAGACCTTTCTGTGTTGTCAACAATATCTCCCCATTCTCTATGTATGCAACTTCACGTAATCCTTTTAGATAAAGCCTTACGAGCGCGATTGTCGCTAGTGCACGTGCACACGCGCGCGTACGCGTAACTTTAATCAACAATCACTTACCATGTCATCACTCAGAAATACTTAAACTTTCTATGGACAAATCCACCATTAACGGTTAAGAGAATCGCGTTGATGGGTCGGAGGAACGCCAAATGACCGCTTTCCGAATAGGCCGCCACGACAACTCTAGGCGGAAATAGCGCGAACCGCGCACGGGGTCTTTGCTGCTCATGAAGCCGCTTGGGTCATGATCTGGCTAGCCCAGCTCCATGTGCTTGTTTGATCCGTCCCGCGATCTTGGACCCATTGTCTGGTCCACCCAAAGACATCTGGCTGGCATTGGATTCGCTGACCTTCGGCGGGGCGATGCCGGCGTAGCTGTTGTCAACAGCCAGGCTTTGGCCGTCACGGCTACAATGCCGACCTAGGCGGTGCTCCTCACCCCGCGTAGCAGAAGGAGATTCGCAATGAAAAGCAGCAACACGGTCATCGGACTTGAGGCGCTTGGCAGGCCGACTACTCTCTGCCGTCTAAAGTCAACAACAGCACTGCTTCCCGGCGAGTACCTGAAGGACTCTCAGCAAGAGGCTTCCGAGGACTCCCCTTCGTTTGAGCAATTGCTAACAGGGAGTCACGGCGGCTCAAGGCGCACAATCGGGATCCGTTCGCAAGAACAATGGTGTTGCCTCGGAATTCCAAGGGTTGTCGACACGGGCAACGCAGCGACATTCACACAGCATCAACTCAAAATCATCCTCTTGCTCGAAGTCGTACGCTCCCACCATGCCTGGTGTAGTCGCGCGACCAAACCTTTTCGTTCGCTAATGGCGAAGGAAAGAGTCCCCCCGAAGCTTCAAATGGCGACCAACTGTGCCCTGACGTTCGGTCGCCTCAAAGGCTCTGATCGACAAGCTGATCCTAATCAAGGACCAGGGGATTGGCGGCTACGCCAGATGTCAGCTTCATCACGGAGTACTTCGCCAGTGAATACGTGGCCGCCAACGCTGAGAATATCCTATTCGCACGCCGGGCGCGGAACGAAGATGACGTTCGAGAGGCCCGCGAACTTCTGCTGGATATCCACGGGCGGATCCGGTTTGGCGAACTCATGAAGGGCCTTGAGATCCAGGCATACCGACGCAACGCCCTGTGGTGTCTGATCGACGAAGGTTGGCTGCGCCCCGTCATTCCCTCGCTGATCGAAGATCACACCCTGATGGAAGTCACCCATGCGACCTCTCGCGGGAGGACTGAAGTGCATCGGATACCACTGCCGCTGCCTCAATGACGCAGCCTTGAAACCGACAGGTTAAGGATGCTCGACCTACAGGACTTTGCGATGCCCGAACCTCCGCTCCTGCTCGATACCGACATCGTCAGCCTGATGGGCCGAAGACGTTCTCCCCCCGGCCTCCGGACGTGGCTCTTGCGGGTCGGAATCCACCGCCTGAACATCAGCTACCCTGTTATAACAGAACTGATGCGCGGCGCCCATCTAAGACAGCGTGACGACCCCGAAAAAGCTGCGCGCATCATGGCTTGGGTGAATGACATCCTGAGCACCGACTTTCCGATCCCGCCAATGTCCCCCGAGGTTGCCTACATCTACGCGCAGATGACATCGGTGCCATGCCTCAGACCGCTGTGGACGGTTCAGCGTGGCGAGAAAGCGACGCGGATGGGGCACGACCTTATGATCGCTGCCGTCGCGATCGCTCACGGCCTGCCGATTCTGACCGGGAATATCCGGGACTATGTAAAGATACATCAGTTCTTTCCGCTGCCAGGAGTGTACCAGCCCATGGAATCGCGGTGGCATGTGCCGCCCGAAACAGAATTCTTTCTCCCGCGACTCGATGAGATGGAGGGATGCCGTGACAATGAGTTGCTGCCGATGCTGTGAGAACGCCTCACCTCATGGACGGTCTGGGGCGGCCGGACTCCAAGGCCTCGAAGAAGCGGGCATTGAACCATGTCGGGGGCTCTCCGCCGATCTCCATCTCCTACACGAAAGACGCATTAGCCCCCCGCCACCTTCGATGCCGGCGACGACGAGGAAGATCGCGTTGCCGACGACACCCTCGCACCTTGGGAAACCGAATTCGGCTCGTTCCTCTTCGGCAACTCCACCAAGCACTAAGGAGGAAGGACTATGAACGCTCGCATCGGCATCGAGACGTATCACGCGCTGCGCCACGGCTTCGACCCCTTCAAGACGTCGGAGGTCATGACGACGTTCGCCGAGATCGACGACGACTACATGGGGGGCCCGATCACGACCACGGAACGGGGAGGTGAAATACAGACTCTCGCCTGAAGAGCTAGCCGGGTTCGATGTGACCTACGAGATGGTGCCGTGCGATATGCATCGCACCTTCTCGATGAAGTCCACCAGCTCCTGCCGTCTGGCATCAGCATATCCCGGGCGCAACACATTCCTGTATTTCGAGAGCCTCTTCGAGTTCGAGTGCGGGCAGTATTTCTGGGCGCGCAACGATGTCGTCGACCTGAAGACCCAGCAGTTGGTGTACTACACGGACGAACTCGGGACCCACGAGCACTACTTCGACTTGATGGTGACATTCAACACAGGAGAGGTGGTCCTCTTCTCCTGCCGCCCCAAGAGCAGCGACAAGTCCGGCAAACTCGCTCGAACCTTGCAATCCATTCGTAACCAGACCCTGCGTTTCCACGCGGATCGCTGCGAAATGTTGACCGAGGAGGACATCACGGAAGCGGATGTATGCCGGGCGCGCGAAATTCTCCGCTCCCGAAAGTTCAGGAACAGTGCCAACTGTGCCCGCCTGCTCGAACTCTTCAAGGCGATCGGAAAGCCCGTCAGGGTATTCCAACTCCAAGAAGAATTCGGTCGCGAGGGGGCAGCCTGGAACGCGATGTGGAACCTCATCGGCGACGGCATGATCGAGCACCTCGCCCCCGATGAAAACAGCATCCTGACGCACACCTCGTGGATCAAGCTTATGGAGTATGACGCATGAGCGAGACGCCCATTCCCTTCACCACCTTCGGCTTCGATGAAACGGATCGGGTCCGGATTCGTGGAACTTACTACCGCGTCCGGAAGCGGGACGACGGTCTGGGTTACATCTTCACCGAGATCGGCGGGCGCGGCGAGGTGCTCGCGCCTGTCCATTTCGAAATCTCGCGGATGGTCCAGAGCCGAGCACTCAAGGTGGAACGAAAGTGGTTCGCCAGAGAGGATGCGCTCGCCAAGGCTGGTCCCCCGATGGATCCCGGAGACCTTCCCGATTATGCAGCCAGCCGCTTTCTGATGGTGACCAAGTTTCTCGAGGGACGGCGCGAAGGCATCTGGCCGAAATCCGAGGAAGGTGTGCAGAAATTCTACGCGAATTACGACAAGATCAGGGCCGCCTTCGCTCCCAAACCGCGTGGAGGCAAGAAGATCGACACGTCCGACGGATTGACCAGGGTCTGCCCGCGGCAGTTCCTGAGAAATGTGGCCAAATTCGAGGCAAGCGGTCGCAATCCCTTCTCCCTCGTGCGCAACTACCGAGGCCGATCTCTGCATCCTTCACAGTTCGATGAAAGCGTAGTGGAGGCGGCAGAAGAATACATCGGGAAGATCCCAAACGCGAAGCGTCCGAAGGTGCGGAAGTACTATGACGACTTCATCGAGGGCAGCCGCATTGCGGGACTGAGCAAGGAGGAAGTGCCGTCGTACAGGACCTTCCTGCGCTGGCGGCATGATATTCTCGAGGATCTTCATATTGCCGCCGCCTATAGTGGTGAGGACGCTGCGAAGGACGATTTCCAAATGACAGGCGCGGGCCAGAGGCGGTACAAGCCCCTAGAGCGCGTCGAATTCGACGAGCACAAGCTCGACCTGATGAGCCTCCTCAAGGGAACCCGCCTCTGGGGAGTCCTGCACGACGAGGCGCAGAAGAAGATCGATGCAATGCGCTTCTGGTGCTCGGTTGCGATCGACGTCGGAACAAGATCCATCCTGGCCATGCGCCTCCTGGACAGCGATCCGGGTGGACGATCCGGCATTGAAACGCTTCGAATGGCATGCAGCCCCAAGGAAGGCACAGCCCTATTCGCCGGAAGCGAGGCCCCGTGGCCCATGTCCGGAAAGCCCGGCACTGTCGCCACGGACTCAGGCGCCGCCTACAACCAGCGCGATTTCCAGTTGACCGTCGTGAGCCTGTGCGGGACGCATCTGATCCCGCCGGTCCGCAACGCAAGGCTTCGAGGGGTCATCGAACGCTACTTCCGTACCTTCAACGACCGCTACATGCACCTGTTCAGCGGCCGGACATTCAGCAATCCGATCACTCGCGGCGCGTACGATTCGAAGGCAAACGCGTCCATGAACTTCGAGGAGTTCGCTCGCCACCTCGTTCGACTGATCGTGGATGCGTATCACCACACGCCTCATGCTGGCCTTGACGGGCAGACTCCGATCGATGCCTGGACGACCATGACGGCGAAATACGAGGTTCTCTCGATGACCGAGAAAGACGAGCGGGCCTTTGACATCACGATCTACGACCATCCGGTCGGAAGGAACGGACTGATCTTCTTGGGAATTCCGTACGTCGATGAACGACTCCAGAAATTCCGCAGCAAGAACAAGAAGGGGCGGGTCGACCTCCGCGTAAACCTCTGGGACTTGTCTAGGATCAGGGTCCGGACCCTCGATGGGAAAGGCTTCTACCCGCTCAGGACTCCGATCCCCGGCTTCGAAGGCGTGTCGGTCACCCATTGGCGTATTGCGCTACGGTGGCTTGAGGAGCGCTTTTCCATCGATGAGCAGAAAAACTACGAGAACGTAAGACGCGCTATTAAAGCGACCGAATACGCAGTCGAGGTTGCAGAAGAGAAGAACGACATCTCATCGCATCTCATCACCAAGGACGACCTTTTGGAGGTTCATCGGAGCATCAAGGGCCATATTTTCCAGCCCAAAGCATCCCAAGACTACGGAGATATCCTGCCGGAGGAAGTTGCCGGCGGGGATCCAAGCGCCACGCCGCCAGAACCGCGACGCTCCCGCCGCGACATCGTCGGCCCGAGTTCCACTGCCCCACTTGATCCCGACCGTTTCGAGAAAGCGCGGCGCGCAGCAGGACAGGACGCCGTGTCGCCTCCTGTCACCCGCAAGAATCCGAGAAAACCCAAGCCCGGCCAGACGCCCGATGCGCAGGAGCCACGTGCCAGTAGCGCGAGGCGGAAGCGACTTTTCAACCCGGACTGGAAGGCAGAAGAGAAGTAAGGATCACCCATGGAAAACTTGGACAGGAACGCCCCGACGTCTTCTCTCGCGGAGTCGAAACGCGAGTTGGATTCCAAGAACCAGCGGATCGCTGATATCATGAACAGGGTGAGGTCCGCCTACTACAAGACCAAAAATGATGAACAGCTCGAAGTTCATCTGCGACGAATCGAGCGAGGTATCAAGGACGGCTCAGAACCTGGGCACATCCTGATAATCAGCGGGGAGCCGGGCGCCGGAAAATCAGAGATCGTGAAGCACGGTCTAAAGCTTCTGACCACGCTTCAGGATTATGACGACGAGTATGGCGAACGGATGCGACCGACGCTATACGCTCGTGCTCCAGAAGCATGCAGCATGGTGGACGTCAACCGTGAGTTTCTGGAACTTTACGGATACGAAGGCAACGTGACCGATCCCCTACCACGATCGGCCACAAGACACGGCGGACGATGCGCAACTTCGCCACCAAGCTCGTCGTCATCGATGATTTCCAGCACGTGTTCGACGCCCCCAAGAAGATGGATCCCCGGATCATTTTGCATACGCTGAAGAACAGCCTGCAGGATGTTATGTGGCCGCTATATTTCGTTGTAGTCGGACTTCCTGACATTGAGAATCTGGTCGACTACGATCCCCACAAGGAGATGGAGCGTCGCACCGATCGTTTCGTGGTGGAAAATCCGAATTTCGCCGACGACGGCGAATACATTGCCTGGATCGTGAAAGACGTGATCGAGAACCGGGCTGGATTAACCTTGTCGAAGGACCAGCCTTTTGAACTCATCGCACGGCTGATGCATGCTGCACGTGATCGCATCGGGTTGATCCTGACGCTCATCTATTACGCAATCGAGGATGCTCTGGAGACGGGTTCAAACGAGGTGTCGACCCAGAACTGGGTCGAAGCCTACGCGCGCCTGGCGAAGTGCGGCGACAATGACGACGAGAACGTTTTCTGCGTCGATAACTGGCGTTCGATTATCCAGATGGTCGATCGCGACAGCAATCTCGGACCAGTTGTGGGCGGTAAGTCATCGACAAAGAAGGGACGCAAATAATGGGCCTCATCCATGTCGAACTGCACGAAGACGAAAGCCTCACCAGCTTCTGCTCGCGGCTGGCCATTGCGAACGCCCGGAGCGCGTTCGAGCTTTGCCAGGACTTTGACTTCACGTTTCGAAAGGTCATTGACGGTGATGACGAAGCCATCACGGCGCTATCGCACTTGTCAGGCGTCGATCGAGATCTTCTTGATGCTGCGGCCGTCAAACGGGCTGGAGAACACACGGTACTTGTCGGAGGTCATCCGACACCCTGGGCATTCCACCCTAGAAGCGTTCTCAAGTTTTGCCCCTCCTGCTTCGCAGAGGACGACAAGCGTATCGACCAGCGCCCCAAAACGCGACGGTACGCAAGAAAGTCGTGGTATTCGCGCTTCATCCGGACGTGCCCCATCCACTCCCAGTCTCTGGTGTCCGCGGGCACTGGCATGAACCCGAACCACAATCACGACCTATGCACCACGATGGGGGAACTCCGGAGGGAGATCGCCATCGCGACCGCAGGATCTGTGCCGCGCGAATTCAGCGCTTTCGAACACTACATTCAGAAACGTCTCAACGGTGAGAAACCCGGTAACGACCTGCTTGATCCCCTGCCTATCTTCGTTGCCGGCGACATCTGTGAACTGGCAGGCATGGTGTCGTTGCATGGCAAGAAGGTCGAAACATCCAAGAAGACCGATCAGGACTGGTGGCTGGCAGGCGCCGCAGGTTTCGATCGGCTGAAAGCCGGCCTGCCCGGCCTGCACCGATTTCTGGACGGGCTGCATGTGCAAGCCGATCACGAGCGCGCCTATTACGGCGGAACCCAACTGTACGGGAAATTCTATCAGACGCTCGCCAACTCGCGAGACAATCCGGCATACAATTCTGTTAAGAACGAGATCAGAAGCTACGCTTACAGCTCGCTGCCCCTCACCGATACCACCAGCATCTTCGGCAAGTTCGAGAAGCCACGATACCTGAGCTTCGCCTCCTTCGAGCGGAAATTTGGCATCACAGCGTTCCTTCTCAAGAAAGTGCTGGTCGCCACAGGCGCGTTATGCACCCTGCCCGGCTCCAATGTCGACGCGATCGATGCGGAGAGTGCCGAACTTGTCGCCAGCACGATCCGCGACCTCGTGCGGGCAAAGCAGGGGGCGACCCTGATCGGCATCAGCTACCAGGTTTTCAACACGCTCATCGAAGACGGGATTGTTGTCCCTGCTATCCCCCAAGATGACGATGCTAGAATTTCAGCCTGGTACTCGAAGAGTGAGCTCATCAGGTTCCGGGAACGGCTTCTTCCAAAGGGCAATCCCAAGAACACGGACGGGCTGATCGCCATCCAGGATGTGATCCGATCGACTGCATGCAGCTATGGGGAGATCCTAACGCTCCTCTCCCGCAACGAACTAAAGCGGATTGGGATCGATCGAAGCAAGTTCGGCATCATGTCTCTGATGCTCGACCGCGACGAGATCAAAGGCAAAGTCCTGCTGCCGCATCATGGATGTCTGACCGCCGCCGACCTCTCTAATCGATGGAAAACCTCGACTAAAGCGATCTACGCGCTCTTCAACAACGATCACATCGAGACTCGCATCGAACGGAATCCGGAAACGAGGTCTCCGCAGAAGGTCGTGGCAGTCGAGGCGGTCGAAGCCTTCGAGAACCGCTACATCAGTCTGGCGGAGTGCTGCGAGAGATCTGGCCTGACATCACCGAAGGCGTCGAACCGACTGAAGGCGTCCGGTCTTACACGGGTGTTCCCTAAGGAGCAGATGAAGGATGCCTTCTATCTGAGGGACGGCGCGGAAGCCGCTCTCAGCATCGGCACCGCGCAGAACCCCGTTGCACTCGCGCTTGCTGTGGAAGAATGACTGCACGCGCTCGGCGGCGCTACTGATCGAGGCGGCAGCGCTCGTGAGGGCGTAGAATATGACCGGATCTTCAATCAGATCGAGGTCGCCGAGGATTCTGGAGCCAGATCGCGATCCGGCCACGCGGCCACTTGCTCAATGGCCGTGAGGTCCGCGCCCCAGAGGTCGGTGAAGCGCTCCGCGATGCGGCATTGGCAGCTTTGCGCCCGCAAGTCGGACACTGAGCAGAGCACGGTGGTATCCCAGAAGCGGACATGCATACATGCCGCCGAGCTGCAGGTTTGCACCACTTCCAGACCTTACCCTGTGAAGCTACGATCGACGCGTTTCGAACCCGTTGCGGTCATCCGCGGTGAAGGCGATGAACGTCTCAATTGGGCTAAAGCGGACAAAATGCTGCGTCCCGATGCGACATATGATTTTGCCTGCGCGGCCCTGCTTGCGACCACGTGCGACACTGCGGAGCTGGCGATCGAAAGATAAGGAGCGCATCGCGGAGATGGAGAGCAGACCCGGACATACCTTCGCAATCTGGCGAACGTATTCCGCAGCCTTGCCGCACTGCACCGCGCCGAATGGCAGTCTGCTCACGACCCGGTGTAATTACCGATCGGTCGACGCAAAGGGCATCGAAGTTCGCCGCCCTTCGCGAAACCCGGCAGCTACCCTTCTTCGCGAAGACGATGGATGGAACTTAGCCGCGGCAATACTGACTTCCAGCCACCAGGCGGCTGATCCGGCGCGAGGTGCGGTCGCGTCGGCGTTCTACCTCGACAGAGAAATCCGCCTCACCCAGCGCTGCGAAGGGCCGTCTTCATCTCTACGCCGTCGACCATAGACGCGAGAACGCGCTCCAGCGTCACCGTTCCGATCGTCTGCCTGTCAGGGTCGACAACCGCAATCTCTGTTTCCCCGGCACGTGTCATTACCCTTGCTGCTTCTTCTAATGTGGCGCCAACCGGCACCGAAACTCTCGGTACTGAAGCGGCGGTGCGCGGTCCGAGCGCGAACGTCTCGATTTTAAGCACGCGCGCGCGGTTCACTTCCTTGACGAAGCTTGCGATGTATTCATTGGCAGGGTTCATCACAATTTCTTGGCCGGTTCCCTGCTGCACCACCTCACCGTCTCGCAAGATCGCAATCCGATCGCCCAGTCTCAGCGCTTCGTCGAGATCGTGGGTGATGAACACGATCGTTTTCTTGATCTCCTTCTGAAGGTCGAGCAGCACTGTTTGCATGTCCATGCGAATGAGGGGGTCGAGCGCAGAGAAGGCCTCGTCCATGAGGAGAATCGGCGCATCGTTCGCGAGCGCTCGGGCAAGTCCGACCCGCTGCTGCATTCCGCCCGAAAGCTGGTTCGGATATTTCCGTTCAAAGCCCTTGAGCCCCACACGTTCGATCCACCGCATCGCGCAATCTACCTGGCGCGTGCGCGGCGCCCCTTGAATCTCCAGGCCGTAAAGCGCGTTTTCCACAACCGTACGGTGCGGAAGAAGGGCGAACTTCTGGAACACCATCGCCGTTCTGTGCCGACGGAATTCGCGCAGTTGCTTCGAGTCCATCTTCACCACGTCTTCGCCGCCAATGAGAACCTCGCCGGACGTCGGATCGATCAGGCGATTGATGTGGCGGATCAGCGTGGATTTCCCTGAGCCGGAAAGTCCCATGATCACCTGAATCCCGCCAGCCGGCATGGAGATGTTGATGTCCCTCAACCCGAGAACATGACCGAAGCGACTGTTTAGTTCGGCTTTGGTGAGACCGTCTTCCACCAGCTTGATGTAGTCTGCGCCGTTGGGCCCGAATATCTTGTAGAGGTGTTTGATCTCGATACCCAGACCACCGATTTTTCGATTACCCATGAACAATCTCCCGATGCTTCTGTAGTCGCAGACCATAGGCCTGGCTGACCCGGTCGAAGATGATGGCGATACCGACGATGGCGAGGCCGTTGAAGATGCCGAGCGTGAAATATTGGTTGGAGATCGCCTTCAGCACCGGCTGGCCGAGACCCTGCACGCCGATCATCGAGGCGATGACGACCATGGCGAGCGCCATCATGATCGTCTGGTTGATCCCGGCCATGATGGTGGGCAGCGCGAGCGGCATCTGCACGTTCTTCAGCTTCTGCCAGTTCGACGAGCCGAAGGCGTCGGCCGCTTCCAAGACGTCCTTATCGACGAGGCGGATGCCGAGATTGGTAAGCCGGATCATCGGCGGAATGGCGTAGATGATGACGGCGATCAGGCCGGGAACCTTGCCGATACCAAGCAGCATGACGACCGGAATCAAGTACACGAAACTCGGCATCGTCTGCATGACGTCGAGGATCGGGTTGAGAGCATTCTGCACCCGGTCGGAGCGCGACATGACGATGCCGATCGGTATGCCGATGACAATGGAGAGGACCGTACAGACGAAGATCATCGAGACCGTCTTCATGGTGTCGTCCCACATGTCGAAGTAGCCGATGAGGAGCAGCGTGCCGACGGCGCCGGCGACGATCTTCCAGTTTCGGCTGGCGAGCCAGGCGATGAGGCCGATCAGTAGCAGAATGATCGGCCACGGCGTGCGCGTCATTAAGCGCTCGGACCAGATCAGAAAGTGCTGCAACGGCTCGAAGATGGATTCGATGCTGTCCCCATAGGTGCGGGTGAAGGCGCGAAAGCCCTCGTCGATCGCCTTTTTGAGGTTGCGAAGCCCGTCAGCATCCATCGTCGGAAATTTCATGAACCAATCCATGCCGATCCCTTTCTCGCCTTGTTGGCCGTTGCTGGGCCGCAAAGCATCCCCGCTTCGGCGCGCCAGAAGGCGCGCCGGCCGATTGTTAGATGAGGTGTTGCTTAGAGCGCCGCTTTGATATTTTCCGCCACTTCCGGCGAGACCCACTGGCTCCAGAGCGGTTCGTTCTCTTCCAGAAAGTGCTTGGCGCCATCCTCGCCGGTCGCCTGGTTATCGGTCATCCAGGCCATCAGTTTATTGACCGTGTCGTTCGTCCAGGAGCGCTTGCCGAGATAGCCCATGACCTCGGCGCCCGCGCGATCCGAGAAACCTTTGGTGACAAGTGTCTGGACCTTGTCCTTCGGCCAATCGTTCTTCTTCGGGTCGGCGCAGTCGGCAACCGTGTTGCAGCGCTTCCACTCGGCCTCGTTGAAAGCGACGCCGTGGTCGAGCTTAACCATGTCGTACTTGCCGAGCAGCGCAGTCGGTGCCCAGTAATAGCCGACCCAGCCTTCCTTGCGCTCGTAAGCCTTGGCGATCGAGCCGTCGAGGCCGGCGGCCGAGCCGGTGTCGATCAGCGTGAAGTTGGCTGCCGCGCCACCATATGCCTTGTAGAACTGGCCAGTCACAACCGTGCCGCCCCAACCGGCCGGGCCGTTGTGAACGCCCCCCTTGCTCTTGTCCTCCGGGTCAGGGAAAAGTTCCGGATGCTTGAGGGCGTCGTCGATCGTCTTGATGTCGGGGTGGGCGTCTGCGACGTATATCGGGATCCACCAACCCTGCACGCCACCGTCGGAGAGCGAGTCGGCGGCGGCGACGAGTTTACCGTCCCCGATACCGCCGTTGACGACCTCCGGCAGCAGACCGACCCAGCCTTCAGGCGCGACATCCGGCTCACCCTTCTCGATCATCGAGGTGATCGTCGGGACCGTGTCGCCCACGATAATTTCGGCGTTGCAGCCAAACCCTTCGGTCAGGATGAATTTGTCGAGCGCGGCAAGGACCTCGGCGCTCTGCCAGTTCATGCTGGCGATGGTCACGTCGCCGCAGGCGGCGTTGGCTGTGCCCGCCACGGCCAGGAAGCCGGCAACGAGGCAGGTAGAAGCAAGCAGTTTCTTCATCGTGTTTCCTCCCAATACGATGTCCGTTCTTCGCCCCTGACGCCATCGCCAAACATCGAGGGACTGTCGGGCGGCTCCGGCTCCTCCACGAACCGGTACCACCGTTATCCGTCAGCTCGGCAGATACTCCGCGCTCCATGTTTCGCTTGCCGTTCCCGAAGCGATCATCCGATCGATCTCGGCATCGGTGTAATTCAGGGCCTTGAGGACCGAGCGCGTCGAGGCGCCGTATTTTTCCGCCGGAGTCACTGCGATGACCTTGCCGACCGCCGGCCGGATCGCGAAGGGATCAAGCTGCGTAACCGTGTGACCGCTCGGATGGTCGGGGAAGATCGAAAAGGAATAGCTGCCACGGTCGGTCCCCGGAGTTCCGTCCGAAACCCTCGCACTTCTGGCCCTAATCGTCTCGATGTTCTCGCAGAGCGACACGCCGACATCGGCCTGTAACAATCGGTGCTGCCAGGTTTCAGCCGGTGTGGACATGAAGGCGCGAGCAAGCCAGCCTTCGCGGTCGGGCACCGCGACCGAAGCGAGCCTCTCCAGCCCTTCAACCGTTACAAGCCGCGGCAGATCCGCCTCGGTTGCGCATAGGAGAAGATAGTCACCGGATCCTGTTTCGTAGAGCCGTGACAGGGCGTCATACCCTTTGATGTCGCGGCCGGACGGCTCGTCGAAGGGCCCGCGCCCCTCGTATTCATAGCAGAACGGAATCTGCGCAAGTCCGGTCAGCGCCGAAAGGGAAGTCCGTGGCCGGCCGACGATACCCGTCTTCGATTTCTGATAGAGGGCAGCCGCCACACCCAGAGCGGCTCCAAAGCCGCACATGACATCGATCGTGCCAACATGCGCATGCTCTTCCGGCGTCTGCATCGATCCGCCAAAACGCAGCATGATGCCCGTTGCCGACTGGACCAGATCGTCATAGCCGAGATAGTCGGTGCGCGGCCCCTTCCTCACGCCGCCGAAGCAGTCGAGCTGGCAGAAGATCGCATTCGGATTGAGCGCCTCCAGGCTCTCGGCATCGAGGCCCATCCACTTCACCTGCCGATCGGTGGCGTTCCAGACCACGACATCAACGGATTTTACCAATTGTTCGAAGACCACTCGCCCGTCGGGCGAGCCGATATTCAAGAGAACTGACTGCTTGCCGCACATATGCGACATGCCGAAAATCACGGTATTCCAGCAGTCGTAAAGCGGCTTGGCGGGGTCAATCTTGATGACTTCCGCCCCGAAGCGGGCGAGATAGGCGACCGAATGGGGACCGGCTATGACGTTGCACAGGTCGAGCACCTTTACGCCATCCAGCCAGCCTCCGGAGTTGCTCCCCATCGCGGCCGGTACCTGCAACGAGCCCGTGCGGGACAGCAGTTCCACCGCTTCATCGACAGATCCCCACCGTCGCGGTTGCGGCGTAAGCATGGCTTCGGCGCTTTCCTGGAGCCAAGCCATAGGCCCCGGCTGCGTCATGCGTCCGTAAACCGGATCGTCGACCTTGATCATCAGCCCCGCGGCGTTGGCGTGATCATCGCTGATCCACTCCTTCAGCCAGCGCTGCGGCGCGCCCGGAAACAGACCTTCCCCAAAAATGCGTTCCCACTCTGCCGCCGTCTTCGTCAGGAAAACCTCTTTCATCCGAGCCGCGATTTTGTCGGCCCAGTGTTTCGGCAGGGGGTAAACGCCCAGCGAGACATCCGAAGACCACTGCGAAACCGGCAGGTAAGTGTCTTCCTCTTCGCGAAGACCCTCGGCGGCGAGCTCATCGTAGAGGCCCAGGGCCTGCAGGCAGCGCTTTGCATGATTCCTGTGGCTGGGGCAGACGACGTAGAACATGCGCCCATCGCTGCACATGTAGCTGCGGTAGAAGGGATCCAGAAACTCCTGGAGGTCCTCGTAGGACATGTCCATCGGCAGGCCTTCGCGCTGCCGCCGCTCGATCTCTCGCTCGCGTTGGGTCTGGTAGCGCAGCGGATAGTCGTCGATCTTGATCGAGTTATAGGAGAGCCCCTCCATCACCGCGCTTGCCAGTGGCACTTCGATATGGTCGCCATGGCCGGTGCGTTCCCGTGCCTGGAGCGCGAGCACCGTCGCGGAGGCCGCCAGCATAGTGCCATAGGCGGAGGCCAACGGCAGCGGCGAGAAGGACGGGTTGATGCCCATCAACACCCGGTTCAGCCCCATATCGGTGAAGACACCGGAGGACGCCGCGATCACCGTTTCGAAAGCCCGCCAATCGCGGCGCAACTGATCGTTGGAGGCAAAACCGGGGATCGACAGGGTAATCAGCTCCGGGCGCACCGTGCGCAACGCTTCAAAATCGAGGCCGAGCCGGGCCATGACGCCGGGGCGGAAATTCTCGATGATAATATCGGCTCCGGCAATGAGCGCCCTCGCCTCTTCAAGCCCATCCGCGGTCTTCAGATTGATGGTGACGATCAGCTTGTTGCGATTGAGGATTGCGTTGGCGGGATTGTCCCACATGGGACCTCCGGGTGGGTCGACATGCACGACGGTTGCGCCGAGATCGCCGAGGATCATGGCCACCGCTGGCCCGGCGATATATTGGCCGAAGTCGACCACCCGAACGCCGGAAAGCGGAAGCGCCGAACGCGAGATCGATGTCATTGAGGTGTCCTCCCAAAGTATTTCATGCGTGCTGCCGGCCTTCTTCAACGATCCAGCGCGCCGTCTTTTCCGCAATCATCAGTGTCGGCGCATTCGTGTTGCCGCTGGTGATTTTTGGCATGATGCCCGCGTCGACGACGCGAAGGCCGGCGATTCCTCTCACCCGCAGCCGACTGTCGACCACCGCCGTCGGATCGTCATCGCGTCCCATCTTTGTCGTCCCGACAGGATGGAAAATGGTATTGGCGATGTCCCCGGCGAGCTTGGCGAGTTCTTCGTCGCTCTGGAACTGGGGGCCAGGCTTCCACTCCTCCGGCCGATATTTCGCAAGAGCCGGCTGCGTCACGATCCTGCGGATCTGGCGGATGCTGTCGGCAGCAATCCGCCGGTCGTCTTCCGTGCTGAGATAGTTTGGCGCGATCGCCGGCGCATCGCTGGACTTGTCGGAGCGCAGGCGGACGGTTCCGACACTCGTCGGATTGAGGTTGCAGACGCTCGCGGTAAAGGCGGGAATGCGGTGCAGCGGCTCGCCGAAAGCATCGAGGCTGAGCGGCTGGACATGAAATTCCAGATTGGCGTGGGCCTGCGCTGCATCCGACCGGGTGAAGGCGCCAAGCTGTGAGGGCGCCATGCTCATCGGGCCGCTGCGCCGTAATGCATATTCAAGCCCGATCATCGCCTTACCCATCAGGCTGTTGGCAAGCGTGTTCAGTGTTTTCGCGTTGCCGACCTTGTAAACGGCGCGAATCTGCAAGTGATCCTGCAGGTTTTCTCCCACGCCAGGTAGATTATGCACCACCTCTATGCCGTGGCGCTTCAGCAGGTGTGCCGGCCCAATGCCCGACAATTGCAGGATATGCGGAGAGCCGATCGCGCCGGCGGAAAGGATGACCTCCTTCTTGGCGCGTACCCCTACCCTGTGCCCCCGACGGCTCAGAACGGCGCCGGTGCAGCGCGTGCGCCCTGAAGCGTCCGTCTCCAACATCAGCCTCTCGACATGCGACTGCGTCCAGATGCTGAGGTTCGGCCGTGTTTTGGCAGGGCGGAGAAAGGCTTTCGACGTATTCCAGCGCCAGCCGGATCTCTGATTCACTTCGAAATAGCCGACGCCTTCATTGTCACCGCTGTTGAAATCGTCCGAACGCGGGATGCCGGCCTGAACGGCCGCCTCGGCAAAGGATTCCAGGATGTCCCATTTCAGCCGCTGCTTCTCGACACGCCATTCACCGCCATGACCGTGCATGTCGGAGAACCGACTGTTGCCGCCCGTCTGCGGATCCGCGCCGCCGTCCAGCCGGTAATGATCCTCATGGGCCTTGAAGTCCGGCAGAGAATTCTCCCACGACCAGGCATCGTCTCCCGTTGCCGCGGCCCAGCCGTCAAAGTCGCGGGCCTGCCCGCGCATATAGATCATGCCATTGATGGAGGAGCAGCCGCCGAGCGTCTTGCCGCGGGGATATCGTAGCGACCGGCCATTCAGCCCGGCGTCCGGCTCGGTCTTGAATAGCCAATCGGTGCGCGGATTGCCGATGCAATAGAGGTAGCCGACAGGGATATGGATCCAGGGATAATCATCCTTCCTGCCCGCTTCCAGCAAAAGCACGCGCGTCGCGGGATCGCGGCTGAGGCGGTTTGCCAGCAGGCAGCCGGCGGAGCCTCCACCGACGATGATGTAGTCGAACTCGAGGTTGTTGTCGCGCACGGCGGAGGTCTGTTTCATCGCGCCAACGCTCCTGCGCATCGAGACACAGGCTTATAAAGCTCAATCGGTAATAGGCTCATTTCACACGCCTCCCTCGTACTTTCTCAGATAAACCTTGAATCCGACAGAAATCCAATTAGAAGTGCGACAGAACATTATAAGCAGGACTAATATGCCTCACCCGATCGACTTGAAGACCCTGAGAGCGTTTGTTGCGGTGGCGCGCGAAGGAAATGTCACGCGGGCTTCCGAGCATCTGCACCTCACCCAGCCCGCCCTCAGCCAGCACCTGAAACGCCTTGCCTCCGATACAGGCGTCACCCTGTTCCGGCGCACGTCCAAGGGACTGGAACTGACCCATGAGGGCGCGTTGCTCGCCGCGAAGGCCGAACAGGTGTTCGCCGCTCTCCAAGATTTCGGGCAGACGGCCCGACATCTAGGCGCGCAGGTGCGCGGCAAGCTCAGGATCGGCACAATCATCGATCCCGAGTTCACCAGGCTTGGCGGATTTCTGAAGGCCCTCGTCGACAGCGGACCTGGGATCGAAACGGAGCTTCGCCATGGCATGAGCGGCGATGTGCCGGAAGGGCTCCGGCGAAACGAACTGGATGTCGGTTTTTTTCTTGGCGATATCAGAGACTTCGATCCAGTGGCAAGCGCTACTGCGGACGGAAGCGACAGCCTCTTTAAAGTTCGGGAATTGGCCCGACTGACCTACCGTGTCGTCGCGCCGCCATCGCTCGCGGCTTTTGTACGTGGACAGGACTGGGTTGCCCTTGCGGCCCTGCCGTGGATCGGCACGCCGCATGCGTCCGTCCACAATCGCCTTTTGAACGAGGTGTTTGGAAAGCTAGGGGTCCGCCAAAACATCGTCGCATCCGTCGATCAGGAGCCATCCATGCTTGCAATGGTCCGGACGGGTCTTGGGCTAAGCCTCTGCCGGGAATCCATTGCACTACATGAGCAGCAAGCACATGGTCTTGTAATTGCCGACCGCGTTGCAATCGAAACGGCTTTGAGTTTCGTCTGCTTGGGTGCGCGCATCGACGATCCGGCAATCAAGATTGCATTTGATGCTGTCAACCGCGTTTGGAACTGAGGCTGAGCTCGACGCAATCACCGGGCCGGCCGAGCGCATGGTCCTCGGCCACGAACGTCTTTGAATATCCCACTCCCGAACCGGCGGAAAACATCCCCGATTCGAGCAAGTTGTTCGAGGCGACGCACAAGCTTTCGACAAGCCTGGTCAGCCCGAACGGCGGTGCTGACGAACGCTGTTGCCGCCCTATCCCCGTCGCTGCCGCTGGTGCTACGAAGCCTCCGTACATGGAAGTTCTATCGGTGATGAAGAAGCTTCGCCTCCTACAAGTACGATTCTGCTTTGATCGCGATCAGCGGTAGCTGCTTTTTTGCGGCGTAAACTTCCGCTCTTCACCCGCTACCGCCGTCCAGAGCCGCGGAGCTAAAGGGCGGGCGGCCATGTGTCCGGTTTTCGTGTTGCACCTCCTAGCAGCGGACGGTCGGCAGTCGGCCGCGAGGCGGACGTTGCTGGCATTTCCTAAATAATTGCGAAAATTGCAAAGCTGTTAGAAGGTAGCCCGTCACTTCCTGTGTCCGCGAATTCTCTGTCGTAGAAATCATCTGTCCGCATCTCGCAAGAATGAAGAAATCGGTGCCGGTAGCGGTGTTCTGCAGGGTGTTCGCTGCTCTCATAGTGAGTGACAAATCTCTATGGCTCTGTGACGTAATCAGCGGCGCGAACGGAAATGATACCCATTGATTTCATTTGGTCATTCAGTTTGCCTAATGACAAACACAGTGGCGCGCTACACTACCACTACCACCACCACTAAAGGTGCACAAAATGGGTCCCGAACAAAGTCGCGGGACCCCTTTTTACGAGATGGGGGCGACAGCGGCCGCCGACATCACCGAAATGGACCTCCCGGGCTATGGAGAGACAGGTTTGCGGAGCGGCGGCTTACGATGGGCCCATGGCCTCGCTCTTTCAAGCTGGCCGGCCAGGCGGAACAACGTCTCCTCGTCGGCAAAGCGTCCCGCGAAATGCATGCCGATCGGCAGGTCGTTGTCCGACCAGCAGAGTGGCACCGACATTGCCGGCTGGCCCGTGACATTGAAAACGGGAGTCCAAGGGATGAAGCTGAATGTCTCGGCGGCGAGGCGCTTCGCGATGCCTATCCTTTTTAGGAGCCAGCCCGCCTTCACCCGACCCACAGCGCGAATAATTTTCTTCTCGGCAGCAGACGGCTGAAGCGATCCTATCGGCGGCGGAACCCGCGCCAGCACCGGCGTCATCAGGATGTCGTACGTTTCGAAGAATTGCGAAACGCCTCTCGCCGCGAGCTTTAGATAGCGTAGCGCAGCCGCAAGTTCGCCTGCCGAAAGTGTCTCTCCAAGCAGACCCATCCCGAGTGTCGAGGGATCGAAGTCCTGAACACGTACCGGAACACCGGCCGCCCTCGTCGCCTCTTCGATGTCGACTTGCAGTTCCGCGGCGATGACGCTCAGAAACGAAAGGGAGAACGCCTCGGCATCGATAGACGGTGCTGCCTCAACAATGTCGTGACCAAGTTCTTCCAGCAGTTTTGCAGTGGCGGAAAAAGCTTGCAGGATCTCCGGTTCTACTTTCCCGCCAAGCATCGGAGCCGCCGATACGGCAATTTTCAGTTTCCCCGGCGGACGTCCCGCCGCTTCGAGAAAGGACCCTGGCGGTGAGGGCAGGTAATGGGGCGCACCGACATCCGGTCCTTGGACAAGGTCGAGAAGGGTGGCCGAATCCCGCACCGAGCGCGTCAGAACATGTTCCACGGCGAAGCCCGCCCAAGGTTCCCCCGTGAACGGTCCGGCAGGCGTCCGGCCGCGGGTCGGCTTCAGGCCGAACAGCCCGCAGGCAGAAGCCGGGATGCGGATAGAGCCACCACCGTCGCCGCCCGAGGCAAGCGGCACCATGCGTGCCGCGACCGCTGCCGCCGAACCACCGCTCGAACCCCCAGGGGTCCGATCCGGATCCCAAGGATTCCGAGCCGGCCCGAAGGCGTCTGGTTCTGTATAGGGTGTGAGGCCGAACTCCGGAGTGTTGGTTTTCCCCAGGACGATCAGTCCCGCCTTCTTCCATCGAGTGACCAGTTCGGAGTCGCCGGTCGCCGGCAACTTCGCGAGCAGGCGGTTGCCTTGCGAGGTCGGGATTCCTTCCACTGTTGCGAGCAGATCCTTGAGAAGGAATGGGACGCCTACAAAGACGGCGCCCGCGTCAACTTCGTCTGCCGCTTTCCGCGCTTCCTCGAACATGGTCAGGATGACAGCGTTGAGGGGCGGATTTCGCGAGACGATCCTGTCTATGGCCGTTTCGACGAGTTCCAATGCCGATACCGCGCCTCGCTTCACCAGGTCGGCGAGGCCAAGGCCATCGAGTTCGTCGTATTCAGCGATCAATGCACCATCTCCAACTTGAAATCCGACCATTGCAGGGCGGAACACCTGTCAGCCGATGTGAATCCGATGGACTGGCACGTGAGGATACCTCAAGTTGTCCCCGCTCAACGAATCAGAATCGGAGATTCCATGCCCCTCAAACGTCTGATTGCCGCGGCATTGGCAGCCTTGGCCCTGTCGGGTTGCGCAAGCACCGGCGGTACCGGCAACACGACCTACGCCCAATGGTACGGACCGAACCCCGTTCCCGACTTTAGCGCTGCGACACCCGGCGGCGTGCGCATGGCCTACTGACCAGCCGCGCTTGTCATCGGACACCCGAGGGGTGTCCGTGATCGCCGGACCAGCCGCCCTCCAGCGAGTCGAGATTGAATCGCCTTGTCCGCTCCCATTCCTCGACATCGTTCCCGACAATCCCGACCCGGCCGACATTCGCGCCATCGTTGCGACGCTCGACGCCTGTAACATTGCCAATAGCGGCATGGCCGAGCTACCGGGCTTTGCCGTTATCCTTCGCGATCCGCAAACGCGCGCCGCCACCGGCGGGCTCTATGCGACCGACGGATACGGATGGGCGTTCGTCAGATATCTTGCAATCCCGGACGAGTATCGCGGCCAGGGCCTCGGGCGGCGGCTGATGGAGGAGGCGAAAAGAATTGCCCGGGCGCGCGGCTATATCGGCCTGCGGCTGGATACGTTCGAATTTCAGGCCCCTCCCTTCTATGAGAAGCTCGGCTTCGAGCTCTTCGGCGAGCTGGAAGGCGCACCGGGCGCAATTCCCCGCTATTTCCTGAAGAAACGCTTTTGAGGGCCCGCTGCCTCGCCGAGATGATCCCTTGAATTCCAACGGATCGGCCCCATCTATCGGTCACCACCCGTATAGAGAGGACCGTGCGCCGACTTTCTGGTTGGGCGCCTTCGCGTCTTCCGGGTTTGAAGGGCGCTCCCCGGAAGGGTCGAGCGCCTTCTAGTTTCCCGCGCGGTCGTTCATTCACACCTGCAGTTGCTCCCGCGATCAGCGCGGCGGAACGATGCCCTGGTAATACTCGCCTTCACCGCCGACATGGACGGTTTGCGAGCAGGCCGTGAGCGTTGCAAGCGCGAGCAACAATAGGATTTTGCGCATCAATCTCGGTCCCTTTCTAAAGGATTGATGGCCATTGATATTCCGGCCTTCGCCAAGGATCAATTGCCTTCTCGGCGCTCCCAACCCGCTAGTATCGGCGACAGGAGTTTTGCCTCAGAAGAGCCGCCGGCTGTCCGTGGCGTCTAAAACTGCGTCGGCGGCACGATGCCCGTGTAATAGTCCCCCGATCCGGGCGTGTATGAGTTGTAAACGGTGGTTCTTCCCGTTTGAGAGCACGCCGCCAGAGTGAAAAGTGCCATGAGCAACAGCAAAGCACGCATGTCTCGTCCTTCCTGACCAGAGGTCCCCGATGCTCTTTCACAGCGCCGGTTTGCGCCATTCTCTTGATCAAGCTGTGATTGTACATCCCGGTCAACCGTCGAGATAGACCGACGAAAGGGGACGGTCTTCTCGCCGGGGCCGCCTGCCCCTTCCACCTCTTCGGCCGGTTCTTCGTGCCACTTGGCCGGATTCCGGCGCCTCAAACGCTCGCATTCAAATAAAATCCGACCCCGCGGCTTCACCTGCCCGCAAACGGAGTCTGGCAAAAGGAAAGGAGGAGCGTATTTCAAGGCGAGCAAAGTGACACAGGTCGTTACCATTTCCGCAACGACGGCGGCTTACGCGCCCGAGGCCGTCAAGCCTTCCGCGCGCGTGCGTGGCGACGCTCCGGCCGATGAAGCCATCACCTTGCTCGCGGCACGGCCGCCGGATCGAGCCGCTCTTGCGCCGGCATCCCTCAAGACGAAAGGTGCCCTGCCCCTGGCGCTGATGCTGATCAGCGCCGGAATGCGTCCGCCCCAGGAGAGCGAGGCGGAGACATTGCGTCGCTACCTCGAATTCATGGAGGAGGAAAACGCCGATCGCGGGGAAGACCCGGAAGATGAACCGGCCACCGATGATGAGGAAAAGGGCGACGAAATCGCCTTCATGCTCGACCAGTTCATACAAGGGGCCTGACGGTGGAGCGGGTTTTCCAACCCGCTCCGAAGTCTCAAACCGAAAGGCTTACTTATGCTTGTGGCCGGCCGCTCCACCGCCGGCAGCCCCAACCGGGAGGATATAGTCGACCGTTCCGGCCTTCTCGAAGGTCAGCGTGACAGGCACGGTCTCGCCCTCAGCGAAGGGTTTTGGCACTTCCATGAACATCAGGTGCAGACCTCCGCTCTTCAATTCCACGGTCTTGCCTGCCGGAATGACGATGCCGTCTTCGAGCTTGCGCATCTTCATGACCTCGTTTTCCATCGCCATCTCGTGCAGTTCGACGCGTCCGGCCGCCGGGCTTTCGACAGCGACCAGCCGGTCGTCGGCATTCCCCGTATTCTTAACAACAAAGCCGCCGCCGCCGACCTTGGCGCCCGGCAGCATCGCCTTGACCGCACCGCCCGAGATTTCGAGAGCGCCGACTTCGACGGGAGCGGCTTCGGCCTGCTGAGCGCCGTGCCCGGCATGGGCCTGCTCTTCGCCTGCTGCCGTCACGGCTATGGTTGGTGCCGGATGTTCGAGCGCGTGAGCGTCCTCGCCCGCCGCCGGCACCTCATCCCAGACGACCTTTGCTTCAGAGCCGCAAAGCTGCGTCGTCGGGAAGGCAAGCACCGTTTCCTCGTCGAAGCCCGAGACCTTTCCGCGGATGACGAAGGTGTCATAGTGCTCGTCAGGCAGATTGCCGCCCTTCCAGCGGATTTCGACCGGACCGGAGGAGACCTTGGTTCCGTGATTGTCGTAGGTCTTCTGATAGTCGCCTTGGATGATTTCGAGCTCCCAGCCGGGTTTCGGCTGCGGCTTGGCGAAGACGAAGCCTTCCGGCAGCTTCACCTGCACCTCGGTCGTCGGCTTGCCGTCGCAGCCGTGCGGCACCTGCAGGATCGCCTTGAACGTCTTTTCGCTGGGCGTGCTGTCCACCTCGAAGGTCGCATGCGCGTGAGCCATGCCGGCGGCTGCGAGCGTGAGGCCTGCCGTGAGGAGGGTTATTCTGATCTTGGTCATGTCGTAGTCTCCGAACCACGTGCCCTGAAACACGGGCTTCGTGGTGAATGCCGCCAAGCGGCGTGATGAAAGTTCAATTCTCGGAAGAGCGTTACGACAGGATTGGCGGCCCGCGCGGGGGCGGCAAAAGCCGCAAGGGCGTCAGCGCGACCTGAATTTCGGTGACAGGCGAATCGGCGAGCCAATTGCCTTTGTCGGCTGACACGCTTGCCTGCGGCGGCTCGGGCAGAAGCACCGAGGCGGCGAGCCTGCATGCCTCGCAAATCGGAGCGATCGGCGGCGCTTTGCCGTCTTCGTGCTCGACACCCTCGGTGCCGAAGCAGATCTCCGCAAAGGAGCCGTCGGGCAGACGATATTCGGCCGCGAGCGCCGCGTTCGTTCCGATGACGAGAGAGGGTTTGTGGGCGAATGACAGGAAAACGAGCGCGAAGGCGGCAAGCAGCCGCACCGCAATTCGCCATCTGTCCCCTTGCCCGATCATGATCGCCTCTGTCTCGTCTCTTCGTTATTCACAATCCGCTTCAAATGCAAAGGCCGATTTGCCGCAGGCGCGCCCAAGAGCGACGATGAAGCCATGGCGACAAAAATATGTTTCATCGCGACATTCGCCCTTGCCAAAATCCGGCCTTCGCCGTTATCTGGAGATGATCTTGTTGGGAGAAACCGGTTCAATCCGGTGCCGAAGGAGCAACCGCCCCGGAAACTCTCAGGCCAAAGGACCAGCAAGGTACCGGTAGGACTCTGGAGAGAAGCGGTTACGCTCGCCGAAGGGATAACAATCTCAGGCAAACGGACAGAGGGGGCTCGAATTTGTCGGCGTTTGACGCCGGTAGTGTGAGCCGGCGCGCCCAGCGCCAGACCTGGAGGCCGGATTTGGAACCTATCTCCCGCTTGAATCATACGCCTTTGCACGCCCTGCATCTGTCGCTCGGCGCGCGCATGGTGCCATTCGCCGGCTATGAGATGCCGGTGCAATATCCCGAAGGCGTGCTCAAGGAACACCTGCACACGCGTTCTGCCGCCGGCCTCTTCGATGTGTCGCATATGGGCCAGGTCATCATCCGCCCGAAGTCCGGCCGGGTGGCCGATGCGGCCTTGGCGCTCGAAAAGCTGGTGCCGGTCGATGTGCTTGGGCTTGCCGAAGGTCGCCAGCGCTACGGGCTCTTCACCAATCCGGAAGGCGGGATTCTCGACGACCTGATGATTGCCAACCGCGGCGACCATCTCTTCCTTGTCGTCAACGCCGCCTGCAAGGAGGCCGACTTCGCGCATTTGAAAGATGGGCTTGGCGATAGTTGCGACGTCACTCTGCTCGACGACCGCGCCCTCGTCGCGCTTCAGGGCCCTCGTGCGGAGGCGGTGCTTTGCGAGCTATGGGCGGATGTCGCCTCCATGCGCTTCATGGACGTGGCGGAGGCGGATCTCCACGACGTCACGTGCATCATTTCCCGCTCCGGCTATACGGGCGAGGACGGTTTCGAGATCTCCATTCCCGCCACCTCGGCGGTGGACGTGACGCAGCGCCTGCTCGAGCATCCGGACGTGCTGGCCATCGGCCTCGGCGCGCGTGATTCGCTCCGCCTCGAAGCCGGCCTTTGTCTCTATGGCAACGATATCGACACCGGCACGACACCGGTCGAGGCGGCCCTTGAATGGGCGATCCAGAAGAGCCGCCGCGCCGGCGGTGAGAGGGCCGGCGGCTTTCCCGGCGCCGACCGGATCCTTGCGGAACTTGCCGGCGGAACCCGCCGGCGCCGCGTCGGCCTGAAGCCCGAGGGGCGCGCGCCGGTCCGCGGCGGCGCGAAGCTCTTCGCTGATGCGAACGGCGCGGTGCCTGTCGGCTCGGTGACCTCCGGCGGCTTCGGACCGAGCGTCGATTGCCCGATCGCCATGGGCTACGTCGATGCCGCCCATGCCGAGAACGGCACACAGATTTTTGCAGAGGTGCGGGGCAAGTACCTGCCGGTCACGGTTTCCGCCCTGCCCTTCGTCAAACAGACCTACAAACGCTGATCAGGAGAGAGCGCGTATGCTGAAATTTACCGAAGAACACGAGTGGCTGAAGGTCGAGGACGGCGTTGCGACCGTCGGCATTACCGAACACGCCGCCGGCCAGCTTGGCGATCTCGTCTTCGTGGAACTGCCGGAAGCCGGCGCGACCTTCGCCAAGGGCGATTCGGCTGCGACCGTCGAATCGGTGAAGGCCGCCTCCGACGTCTATTGTCCACTCGACGGCGAAATCATCGAGGTCAATCAGGCGATCGTCGACGATCCGTCGCTCGTCAACAGCGATCCCCAGGGGGCAGCCTGGTTCTTCAAGCTGAAGCTTGCCGATCCGCGCTCTGCCGATGGTCTGCTCGACGAAGCAGCCTACAAGGAGCTTGTCGGCTGATGAGCATGCCCAAGGATTTTACCTTTACCGACTACAAGCCTTACGATTTCGCCAATCGACGCCATATCGGCCCTTCGCCCTCCGAGATGGAGGAGATGCTGAAGGTGGTCGGCTATCCGAGCCTCGATGCGCTGATCGACGACACCGTTCCGGCCTCCATCCGCCAGAGGACGCCGCTGTCTTGGGGTGCGCCGATGACCGAGCGGGAAGCGCTCGACAAGCTGCGCGAGACAGCCAATCGCAACGACAAGCTCGTTTCGCTGATCGGCCAAGGCTACTATGGCACGATCACGCCGCCGGTGATCCAGCGCAACATCCTGGAAAACCCGGCCTGGTACACGGCCTATACGCCCTATCAGCCGGAGATCAGCCAGGGCCGGCTCGAGGCGCTGCTCAATTATCAGACGATGGTCTGCGACCTGACCGGCCTCGATGTCGCCAACGCCTCGCTGCTTGACGAAGCGACGGCCGCGGCCGAAGCCATGGCCATGGCCGAGCGCCTCGCCAAGTCCAAGGCGAAGGCCTTCTTCGTCGACGAGAACTGCCATCCGCAGACGATCGCGCTCCTGCAGACCCGTGCCGAGCCGCTCGGCTGGCAGCTTGTCATCGGCGACCCTTTCTCGGATCTCGATGCCGCCGGCGTCTTCGGGGCGATCTTCCAGTATCCCGGCACCTACGGTCATGTCCGCGATTTCTCCGAGCTGATCGCCAGGCTGCACGAACAGGGCGCCATCGCCGCCGTCGCCGCCGATCCGCTGGCGCTTGCCCTGTTGAAATCGCCGGGAGAAATGGGTGCCGACATTGCCATCGGTTCGACGCAGCGATTCGGCGTTCCCGTCGGCTACGGCGGACCGCACGCGGCCTATATTGCCGTCAAGGATGCACATAAGCGGTCGATGCCCGGCCGTCTCGTCGGCGTTTCGGTGGACGCGCGCGGCAACCGGGCCTACCGGCTTTCGCTGCAGACGCGCGAGCAGCATATCCGCCGCGAAAAGGCCACCTCAAATATCTGCACCGCCCAGGTGCTGCTCGCCGTGATGGCGTCGATGTACGCGGTTTTCCACGGCCCGAAGGGCATCAAGGCGATTGCCCAGAGTGTCCATCAGAAGACGGTGCGCCTGGCGATGGGCCTCGAAAAGCTTGGCTACACGGTCGAGCCGGACGTCTTCTTCGACACGATCACGGTCGAGGTCGGCAAGCTGCAGGGCATCATCCTGAAGACCGCGGTCGCGGAACAGGTGAACCTTCGTAAGATCGGTGCGACCAAGATCGGCATCAGCCTCGACGAGCGTTCGCGGCCGGTGACACTCGAGGCGGTCTGGCGGGCCTTCGGCGGCGACTTCAAGGTCGAGGAGTTCGAGCCGGACTACCGGCTGCCGAAAGAGCTCTTGCGCACCAGCGATTACCTCACCCATCCGATCTTCCACATGAACCGCGCCGAAAGCGAGATGACGCGCTACATCCGTCGCCTGGCCGACCGGGACTTGGCGCTCGACCGGGCGATGATCCCGCTCGGTTCCTGCACGATGAAGCTCAACGCGACGGCGGAAATGCTGCCGATCACCTGGCCGGAATTCTCCGAGATCCATCCTTTCGTCCCGGCCGACCAGGCGCGCGGCTATCAGCACCTGATCGAAGATCTGTCGGACAAGCTCTGCGCCATCACCGGCTATGACGCGATTTCCATGCAGCCGAATTCGGGCGCGCAGGGCGAGTATGCCGGGCTCCTGGTGATCCGCGCCTATCATATCGCCAATGGCAACGGCCATCGCGACGTCTGCCTGATCCCGACGTCGGCGCACGGCACCAATCCGGCCTCGGCGCACATGGCAGGCATGAAGGTCGTGGTCGTCAAGGTGAGCGACATTGGCGAAATCGACATGGACGATTTCCGCGCCAAGGCCGAGCAATATGCCGACACGCTCTCGTGCTGCATGATCACCTACCCCTCGACGCATGGCGTGTTCGAGGAGAACGTGCGCGAGGTCTGCGAGCTCGTCCACAAGAATGGCGGCCAGGTCTATCTGGATGGCGCCAACATGAACGCCATGGTCGGCCTCTCGCGCCCGGGCGACATCGGCTCGGACGTCAGCCACCTGAACCTGCACAAGACCTTCTGCATCCCGCATGGCGGCGGCGGCCCGGGCATGGGGCCGATTGGCGTCAAGGCGCATCTCGCCCCGTTCCTTCCCGGCCACCCGGAAACGGACAGGAATGACGGCGCCGTCTCCGCTGCTCCCTTCGGCTCGGCTTCGATCCTGCCGATCTCCTGGAGCTATTGCCTGATGATGGGCGGCGAAGGTTTAACCCAGGCGACCAAGGTGGCGATCCTCAACGCCAACTATATCGCCGCGCGGCTGAAGGGTGCCTATGACGTGCTCTACAAATCGGCCAAGGGACGGGTCGCTCATGAGTGCATCGTCGATACGCGGCCGCTCGCCGAAAGCGCCGGCGTCACGGTCGACGACATCGCCAAGCGGTTGATCGACTGCGGCTTCCACGCGCCGACGATGAGCTGGCCGGTGGCCGGTACGTTGATGATCGAGCCGACGGAATCGGAGACCAAGGCGGAGCTCGACCGCTTCTGCGATGCGATGCTGGCGATCCGCGAGGAAGCCCGCGCCATTGAGGAAGGCCGGATGGACATGGTGAATAATCCGCTGAAGAACGCGCCGCACACGGTTGAAGACCTCGTCGGCGACTGGGACCGGCCCTATACGCGTGAACAGGCCTGCTTCCCGCCCGGCGCCTTCCGCGTGGATAAATACTGGTCGCCGGTCAACCGGGTCGACAATGTCTATGGCGACCGCAACCTCATCTGCACCTGCCCGCCGATCGAGGCCTACGCGGAAGCGGCGGAGTGAAGTAGCGGGGCGTGCCTTGGGCACGCCCCACACAACCTGGTCAACAACGAAGGCCCGGCGAAAACCGGGCCTTCGTTGTTGTTGAGGGCGTAGCGTTGGTTTCCCGCTAAATGGGTGCGGCTGAAGGCATTGCCGATCAGCTTGTCGGCCAAGCCAATGGCGGCGTCCGTCAGACGTTCTTCCAGATCGATCAGGCAAGCGACCAGTGTCGCACGCCGGCGTGATGCCGTGTAGCGTTCGAGCAGATAGGCGGAAGACGCGCGACCCTCGCGCACGAACTGTCGATATCGGTCGGGATGCACGGCGGCGGTCAGTTTCGCTGGTCTCAAGGTCACGTATCTGGCCCGTGGAACGGCCCACTCATCGTTCTGCTTCCGCGACATCCTCGAGCGCCTGCGAATGGTGAGGGAAATCGGGATTCCGGCGCCGCGATGAGCGATGATTCGCAAATCAGCCTGCCTCCCGTGGCACGCTGACCCAATTCCGCCTCTACCCGGAAAGCACGGCCTCAGCCGAATTTACAAAACCCAATAGGCAGCTAGGGCAACGGCTGCGACAATGCCGATAAGCACAGCCTCGGCGGAAGCCATTATTCGCATCGCGCCGATCGCGGATGAGCAGCCGTTTCCGGCGCGACTGCCTCACGTTGCGCGTTTCCGAGCTTTCGCTACTCGGTTGACCCGACACTTTTCTCAGTCCACAACCTCGGAGCGCAATGCTGTGAGCTGCCGGTGGATGGCGTTCATCTCGGGCATCGGTTTCGGGCGGTAATCGGAGCCCGTCAACATGCAGAACGTTGCCATGGCTCAAAGAAGTTCACACCCCGCGCGGCAATAGCGACGTGAAGGTCGCTCGCGTGACCGACACGCTCGTGCCGGTGGAATTGCTGACCACGTCCACCCGCGCGTCGAGCTGTTTCGCAAGAGCCTGAACAATCGCCGTCCCGAGCCCGCCACTTGTTTCGACTGCACCATCAGCTTGCTTTCCTACACCATTGTCGGAAACGATCAGCTGCCAATCCAGGCCCCTGATCTCATAGGTAACAAGGATCACGGCGTCCGGCTTCGCGACAGGGAACGCGTATTTTATAGCATTGATCACGAGCTCGGTGACGATCAGGCCCAGGCCGACAGCCTTGTCGGACCCGATCCTTCCTTCGTCCGCTATCACCTTGATCGCAAGGGGCTGACTTTCGCCGATCATCGAAGAAGCCAGGCTGTCGCAAAGCTTCGTCAGGTAGGAAGCGACCTCGATCTGGTCGATACCGGATACGTTCAGGTGCCTTTGCACCTCTGCGACCGACATTACGCGCTGGTGGGCATCCCGCAAGTCGCGGCGCGCTTCCTCGGAGGTGACCGCCCGCGCTTTCAACAGCAATATGCTGGCGATGATCTGGAGACTATTAGCAACGCGGTGCCGCATTTCCTGCAGCAGGATTTCCTTCTGATGGAGCAACTGTTCTGTCTGCTTAAGGAGATCCTCCCTTTCCCACTCAATCTTGCGGCGTTCCGTGACATCAGTGAATGCCAGGAGGATCGTCGAGCGGCTCCCGTAAGTGACCTGTCGGGCGTTGAGCAGCATGATCCGGGGGCCGAGATCGGGAAAATCATGCGCAACCTCAAAGCCATCCATCGAGGCTTGTTTGGGAATGATCGTCTCCAGAAGTACGCGCAGGGCGGGAATGTCCCATTGGCCGTCACCGAGCGCGTAAAGCAGACGGCCCCTTGTATATTCGGGATCGGACTTGAACGTCTCATAAAAGGAACGGCTAGCAGCCAGCACACGAAGCTGGTCGTCGAGCACAATAAAGGGCTCTGGAATGGTATTCACAATTGCTTGCGCCAATGTCTGCGCGTCTTCAATATTTTGAAAATCGATCATGACTTAATAGATCCAATCATGGCCGCGGATTACTTGTTCGCAATGAAGGATTTATTTTCAGAGTATATTATAATTCGTTCGCCAAATGTCTTTGACCTAGCTTGACCAGTGTTGCCAAATTCGGATTGATGCGAGCTTGATGAAAGCCAAATCGTCGGTTGCGAGTTTGTCATGTCGAGTCGCAACCCGCAGACATCGCCTAATCTTGTTGACATTCGATCAAGTTAGACGCGCGATCGATGCTGTTCGTATTTTACCCCAGCGACCCAATCTAAATCCAGTGGAGTTTAAATTTGCCCGTTGCCGGACAAAGTGGTCAAGTTTGAATTGACGGTATGTTCTGAACGGCCCAGCATTCTCCCACTACCAAGAAGATGACCATGTGACAGGCGTTTCGACTTCTATAACAAGACGAAGCGTGGTCGCAGGGCTGACGCTGGCTGCCGCCTCCGCGGCTGTTTTGGCGGCGACGGATAACGCAGAGGCCAACCAAACCATGCCTGAGAAAAGTCTGTACGAGCGGCTGGGCGGCGTCTTCGCCATCGCGGCGATGGTGGATCACTTCAGCCACGCCGTCGTGAGGAACACCATCGTCGGCCAGGAGTCCAAGAACCCGCATCTGCGGGAATGGCACACCAAGAACCTCGGAAGGCTACCCGGCCTCAAGTTCATGCGGACGCTGTGGGGCTGCGATGCTCAAGTGGGCCTTGCAGTTCACGGCCACTAAGCCCGGACGCCGCTCGGCCTGAGGAGGCCCACCGCGACCTCCGGATCTCCCGCGAAGAATTCGATGAGGTTGCAGCGGAACTGCGATGCAGCGCCGCATCAGTCCGCTGAATGCACATCGCCTCGTTCGCTGCAATCATTCGTCGGCGTCAGGGACAGGGCCCCCGCAAGCATCCGCGGGGCAGGTTTATGAGCTCACGCCTAGATCGCAACCGATTTGATCGCAACCGATTTGACGGAACCTAGGTCAACCGATTAGGATCAGGCGGATGGTGTCGGGATGTCGACAGCGCGATACTGGCATCGGGCTCGGCGGCCAGGGGCCGCCCATCGAAGGATGCGCGACTCGTCGTAAGATGGGCCCAGAGGTACCGGCTTTCGTCAGTGAGACGACCGGCTGCGGTGATGAGACGGAATAAGGTGTCCAATGAAAAGGACTGGCCACCCGTCTCCCGGCGCCACCGCTCTGGGTCGCAGGACTGCCGGTCATTGGCGAGAACCTGGCTGCCTATTGGGAGAGCTTGGCCCACAATGCGCCCGCGTTCATAATTGAGCTCAAGAAGCTGATCGGCCCCGCCACAAACTTGGCAGTAGCCAGCGGCGGTGCTCGGCGCCGGGCTGTTAGAACTTGGGCTGAGCGTATTCATCGCCTTTTTCTTCTTTCTTCACGGCCGGCGGATGGCAGCCTACGTGCGCGCAGTCGGCGAAAGATTCGCTGGCCCCCGGGCCCGAGAGCTGCTCACGGTCGTGGGCGCGACCGTCAAGGGCGTCATTTACGGCTTAATCGGCTCGGCCCTCGCCCAGGCCCTGTTGGCCGGCATTGGGTTCTGGATCGCCGGTGTACCTCAGGCGCTATTGTTTGGATTCCTTACGTTCGCTCTGTCGTTTGTGCCGATAGGCCCCCCGCTTGTGTGGGGCTCGGTGGCGCTATGGCTTTTTATCCAAGGAGCCGTTTGGTGGGACCTGTTCGTCGCAGCATGGGGGTTGCTCCTCGTCAGCAGCATCGACAACGTCATCAGACCCTATGCCCTTGGCAAGACCAACAACCTACCCGTATTGCTCGGCCTCTTCGGTTTCCTTGGCGGCGTCGTCGCCTTTGGATTCATCGGAATTTTTCTGGGGCCAACGCTGTTGGCGGTCGCCTACAGCCTGTTCCTGGAGTGGACCACCGCCGAAGTCGAGGAACGCAGGCATCCCACTGAGCGAATCTGATATCTCTTGAACTCTTGAAATTTCGAGAGTTTTGTCTCGCGTCGAAGACGCAGGATAAAGTGGACCTCAATTAATGCGTTGGCCCCGGAATGGGGCGGCTAATTGCAGTGCTGTTTTGGACAAGGGCGCGAGTGTGGCCCTTGTCCCGCAGCTTGACAGTAACATTACTCCCCAAATTTCTCCATGGGACAAGTAACGTATCCTTGGGCGTCGTTTAATACCAGCGTCCTCGTCCGTAAAAGCCGCCGCCTAGCAGAATAACTATCAGAAGTATGATGAGAAGTGTGGTGATATCCATGTACGTCTCCTCGGAGTACCTAGCACGGTGCTTTTCTTGTGATTGTACTCCAACGTTCCATAACGTTTAGCACCCCGTTTTGTTCCATTTTGAGCTACGCATGATACCGCTGACGTGAGTTCGTTATCCTCGACACAACCAAGCTCACGAACGCACGTGATCGATCGACTCCTTGGCCCGGTGACGACGCCGAGATAAGAGACGCCAAGGGGTCGGATAGACGCATGGACACGAAACGAGGTGGCGACTCCACCGGTCGCCGCTTACAGCGACACGGTCGTGGTGACGGTCACCCATTGAACGTCCAAAGGAGACTCAGTTGCGTTGGAACAGTTGCCCGTCGCCTGCGTTTCCCGGCATTGCGATGGGCTTGCAACGGTCGAAGGCCAGGGAACCGGTCACGATTATGCTTGTGGAAGAAGAAGAGCCGTTACTCTTCGAGTTTGAAGAAGCGCTGACCGAGGCAGGCGTCAATGTCGTCGCGTGCTCCAGCGGAACGAAGGACGTGGAGTACCTCAGGAGCGCAGAAGGCGCAGCCGAGGGTGTGGTCACTGACATCAGGCTCCGGACAGGGCCTTCGACGGTTGGGAGGTGGCGCGCATTGCCCGGGAGATCGACCCGGAGGTAGCTGTCGTCTACATCAGTGGACACGGGGCGGTAGAATGGCCGTCGAGGGGGGTTCCAAACAGCATCATGCTTGAGAAGCCGTTCGCCATAGCGCAGTTGAGCACCGCGATTTCGCAACTTCTCAACGGTCCTTTAGCCGATGCCTCTTCGTAAAGCGGCGGAGATGAAGGAGCCAGCGTCAGGGACATTTGTTGAGCGCGGTCGCTCTCGGAGATCGACTCAGCACTCAGTTTTCCTGGACCGAGACGCCATTCCGGTCGAGCCGGAGTTCAACGCCGGCCGGCTTCGTTTCCTCGCGATAGAGGTAGACACCCAGGACTATGACGGCGACAACTAGGCCGCCAATGATCAGGTACAAGGTATTGTTTTGCTGCATGAGGGGAGCAATCCTGCCTTCTTGTAAGTGGAAGAAAGTGGGACTATCCGGCCCCAATTTTGAACAGTGTGAATCAATACCAGCGGCGGCGCGTATCCGCTAAAGTCAGGCCGACAGCCACGCCCAGCAGAAAACTGATAATGCCGACCCCGCCAAGCACAGTCGCTGTGGTGCCCGGATTTTCTCGCGCCACTTCTGATACCGCTTGGAGCTGCGCGCCTACTTGCTTCGCTGCGCCCGCCGCCGCTTTCGACGCATCGTCGTAAAGATCGGATGCTCGCTCGCGCGCTTCATGCAAAACGCCGACAGTTCGTTTCGCAAGCATCTTGTTGATCTCTGTCACTTCATTGCGAAGCGTCGCGATCTGCTTTTCTAGTGCTTCCTGCGTGTCGCCGCCGCCCGGAGCGGCAGGCATCAGAGTCTCGACCATTCAACGTGTCCTTATAATGGAGAATGAAGGAACGACAAGCGCGGCCGTCGTTCGGGATTAGCGTTCCCAGCGGCCTTCGTATTTGAACTCGGGGGCCGCCTTGAGCTGATCCTTGGTCGCGTTCATCACAGCCGTCCATTTCTTGTCGTTTTCGACGTAGGTGATTTTGACGGCCTTCGGGCTGACAATGACGTAGCGCTCGCCCATCCCGAGGACCCCTCCGACCGACACGATATATCCGGCCAGCTGGCCTTCCGAGAGGATCAGATCCTTGATCTCGCCGATCGTTTCGTCGGCATTGTTTGTGACGTTGAGATTGACGAGATTGTAGCTCAGCACGTCGGTCGGCTTGGCGGTGACGAAGGTTTCGGTGGTCGTGGTTTCCGCCGTCTGTGCGGCAGCCGCTCCAACAATCGTCATAGTCGCAGCAAGAGCAATCAGAATACGTCGCATGGTCCCACCCCTTTGCGATGTTAAGGAACCCGGAAACGACACGAAGCAATCGAAAGTTCCAACGACCTCAGTGAATCGGGCAGCTTTCTGTGCCGCGGTGAGAGCCACTCAGCGCCAAGCCGAGCCGACTAAGAACCCCGCCGACGGCGGGGTTTTGATTATGCCAGGCGGGACCCCTACCAGTCGTCCTGTTTGCTGTACCAGTCGTCAATGTCCCTCTTCGCGCGGTCCTTCTCAAGACCATAGCGTTCTTGGATTTTGCCTTCGAGCTGGTCGCGTTTACCGGCGATTTGGTCGAGATCGTCGTCCGTGAGCTTACCCCACTGCTCCTTGATCTTACCTTTGAATTGCTTCCAATTGCCTTCGACCCGATTCCAATCCATGTGCGTTTTCTCCGGGGTTTGCGCCTAATACAATAAACTCACAACGGTCGAATTAGTTCGAGCCGTCGCAGTTATATGTCAGAACGGCGGCTTGGCTGGCTCCAGCTCACATTTCTGGCGACGAAGCCGTTCAGCCGTTCAATGGTTCAATGCGGATGAAGGCACATTCTTCGATGACCACGCGGGCGCGTAAGATTCCAGCTATCGGCGCCCATCTGCCCGATTTGCGGCGGCATGCCCGCGCTCTGTTAAGCGGTCGCGCGCACCCAGGATGAGGCCGTCGACCACGAATTTATCGTACCGTGTTTTGGGCGACAGCATTGTGATCGAAGGCAAAGTGGTTAAGCGTGGCGACGCCGAGCTGATCCACCGAATTGCCGAGGACATTGCCGGTCATGGGCGCGTAATTATGAGGGTCGGCGGCATAAACGAATAGACCGCGGTTCAGGTCGGCTTCGGGCGCCCATACTTCCCATCAAGTTGATACGTGAAGGATCTGTTGGGTAGGCCCAGGCAACCCGAAATGCGCGAGCGCGCCTGATCAATCCGCATCCGCTTCAACGAGCGCCTTCAGCCGAGCGGCTGGAGCATACGCATAATCCTGCTTTGTTCGTCCTTAGCGTTGCTTGGGCGTACTTTCCACGCGATGTCCTCTTGTTTGGGGCCGCGTACGCAGTCAGTTGGCGCGCACCACCGGGTTGCCTTCGGCTGCAAGCGCGGCCAGATCCGCCGGCTTCAGTTCGACCGATTCGCCGCAACCGCAGGCGGACGTCTGGTTTGGGTTCCTGAAAGTGAAGCCGGAGCGCAGGGCGGTCACCTCGAAGTCCATTTGCGTGCCGAGCAGGTAGAGCACCGCCTCGGGCGCGACCCAGACCTTGGCACCTTGATGTTCGATGAGATCATCCCTGGCATTCGCCTCGGTGACGAGGTCCACGGCATATTCCATGCCGGCGCAGCCGCCTTTCTTGATGCTCACGCGGATGCCCTTGGCGTCGCCGCCGGCATTCTCGACGATCGACCGGACGCGGCCGGCGGCGGCATCGGTCAGGCTCATTACGGCAAAGCCCATAGGCTCCATCTCCTTCACATCACCGGGTTAAAGGCCCGGTGCTTTCCAGAATCAAATGTAGTGCCCGTATGTTAACGGATCAATATGGGAGTTCGGGCGTGAATCATGCAGCGGGATGCGAGTGGAAAACCGCGAACACTTCTCCTCATCCCGCTCTAATACCAGCCGAGCGCCACCTGCGCCTCTTCCGACATGCGGTCCGGCGTCCATGGCGGATCGAAGGTCATGGTCACCTCAACGCCGGAAACACCCTCTACGGCGCCGACCGCGTTCTCGACCCAGCCCGGCATCTCGCCGGCGACGGGGCAGCCCGGAGCCGTGAGCGTCATGTCGATCTTCACCATCCGGTCGTCCTCGATGTCGATCTTGTAGATAAGACCGAGTTCGAAGATATCGGCCGGGATTTCCGGGTCATAGACCGTCTTCAGCGCGGCGATGATGTCGTCGCTGAGGCGCGCCAATTCCTCGGCTGGAATGGCCGAATGTACGATGCCTTCGCGGACATCGACCTTTTCCTGCGCTTCCCCGAGACTCATGTCTGCCTCCTTAGGCAAAGAACTTGCGCGCATGTTCCAGCGCTTCCGCCAGAGCGTCGACCTCGGCCCGCGTATTGTAGAGGCCGAAGGACGCACGGCATGTGGAGGTGACGCCGAAACGTTTCAAGAGCGGCTGCGCACAATGGGTGCCCGCCCTAACGGCGATGCCGGCCCGGTCGATCACCATCGAGACGTCATGGGCATGAATGCCGGCGATCTCGAAGGCGAAGATGCTGCCCTTGCCCGGCGCATCGCCGAAGACGCGCAGCGAATTCACCGAGGACAGGCGCTCGCGGGCATAGGCGGTAAGGTCCGCCTCATGCGCCCTGATTGCCTCGCGGCCGACCTTTTCCATGTAGTCCAGCGCGTAGCCGAGCCCGATCGCCTGGACGATCGGCGGCGTGCCGGCTTCGAACCGGTGCGGCGGATCGTTATAGGTGACGCGGTCCTCCGTCACTTCCTCGATCATCTCGCCGCCGCCCATGAAGGGCCGCATCTCCTTGAGCCGTTCGGCCTTGCCGTAAAGCACGCCGACACCGGACGGGCCGTAGAGCTTGTGGCCGGTCATCACATACCAGTCGCAGTCGATGTCCTGCACGTCAACCGGCATGTGCACCGCGCCCTGGCTGCCATCGACAAGAACCGGAATGCCGCGCTCGCGAGCGATACGGCAGATTTCCTTGACAGGAACGACCGTGCCCAGCGCATTCGACATATGCGTGATGGCAATGAGCTTCGTCCGCTCGGTCAGGCAGTTGACGAAATCCTCTATATGGAATGCGCCATCATCATCGACCGGCGCCCAGACGAGCTTGGCCCCCTGCCGCTCACGGATGAAGTGCCATGGTACGATGTTGGAGTGGTGCTCCATGATCGAGACGACGATCTCGTCGCCCTCGCCGAGATGCGGCATCCCGTAGCCATAGGCGACCGTATTGATCGCCTCCGTCGACGACTTGGTGAAGACGATATTGTCGACGGACGGTGCGTTCAGGAAGCGGCGCACCTTTTCACGCGCGCCCTCATAGGCGTCCGTGGCGGCATTCGAGAGGAAATGCAGACCGCGGTGTACGTTGGCGTATTCATTGGCGTAGGCATGGGCAACCGCGTCGATGACGAGTTGCGGCTTCTGCGCCGATGCACCGTTGTCGAGATAAACAAGCGGCTTGCCATAGACCGTCCGCGAAAGGATCGGGAAATCCTTTCTTACGGCCTCTACGTCATAGGCCGGCACCGGCACAGTATGTTCCATGGTCCTGTCCAATCAGGCGTGTTTTTCGAGCCAGGCCGAGATCACGCCTTCTAGTGCCTCGACCAGTGCCTCGTCATCTTCCAGTTCCTCGACGATCTCGGCAACGAAGGCGTTGACGAGCATGGCGCGGGCCTTGTTCTCCGGAATACCGCGAGAGAGCAGGTAGAAGAGCTGCGTATGATCGATATCGATGACCGTCGCACCGTGACCGCACTGAACGTCGTCGGCGAAGATTTCGAGCTCGGGCTTCGCCGAGAAGTCCGCGTCGTCCGACAAGAGCAAGGTATTGCACGACATCTTCGCGTCGGTCTTCTGGGCGTCCTGGGCGACCAGGATCTTGCCCTGGAACACGCCCTTGGCACGATCGAAGACAACGTTGCGGATGATCTCGCTCGAGGTCGTGTGCGGTACGTCGTGGCTCAGCGTGAAGGTCACGTCCGTGTGGCTCTCGCCGCCCAGCAGGTTGATGCCGCGCAGGGTCAAGTCGGATCCCTCGCCGCTCGCCCTACCGTGCAGTTCCTGGCGCACCAGCTTGCCGCCGGCATTGATGACGAACACGTGCAGCTTCGCGTCCTTCGCGAGGTCGAAACGGATCTGTCCGAGATGGGTGTCGGCCGGGCCCTGCTGCTGCAGGATGATCCAGATGACGTCGGCGCCTTCGCCAAGCGTCACGTCGCTCACCGAGGAGACGAAGCTCGCATCCCCGTTGGTCGACAGATGCCGCTCGAGCACGGTTGCCTTGGATCCGGCGCCGAAAGACACCGGGAAACGGGTGTGGGCCTGGCCATGGCTTTGCGCGACCTGGATCTCCAGCGGCGTTTCCAGCTCGGCACCTGCCGCAACGGCGATCTCCAGACCGCCGCGGACCAGGCCGCCATTGATGCGGCCGATGGCGTCGTCGGAGCCGAGGACCGCAAGCCCGGCGGCAGCCGAGCCGTCGATCAGGCTCTCCGTATAGGAGCGTGCCGTTACGCCTTCGGGAAGGCTCTTGAGATCGGCCTCGCCATTGCGCACCGAAAGCACGGTCGCGCCAGCGACAATCGGCTCGACCCGATCGGCAAAGGCGGACGGATCGGCGGAGGGCACTGCGCGCAGCAGGGTCCTCAGGTCCGTATAATGCCAGGACTCGACGCGCCGCGTCGGGAGACCGGCCGTCTTCAGCTCGTGAACCAGCGTGTCGCGCAGCGACAGCACCGCTCCGTCACCTGGCAGATCGCCGATCTGGGCGGTATAGGCGTCAACGAGCGCCGTTTCGGCTGCCGTCATTTTGATGGCCTGTTGCATATTCATTCGAACACTCCTTCAACAGGCGTCAGGCTGCCGCCTCGATGATGTCGGCATAGCCCTTGGCTTCGAGCTCATGCGCCAGCGTCTTGTCGCCCGACTTGACGACCTGCCCCTTGTAGAGAACGTGGACCGTATCCGGGACGATGTAGTCGAGCAGGCGCTGGTAGTGGGTGATGACGACAACGGCGCGATCCGGCGAACGCAGTGCGTTGACGCCGTCGGCGACGATCTTCAGCGCGTCGATGTCGAGGCCCGAGTCGGTCTCGTCGAGCACGCAGAGCTTCGGCTGAAGCAGCGCCATCTGCAGGATTTCCGCACGCTTCTTTTCACCGCCCGAGAAGCCGACATTCAGCGGCCGACGCAGCATCTCCGGAGCGATCTTCAGCTCGGCGGCGGCTTCCTTGACGCGGCGCATGAATTCCGGCGTGGTCAGCTCGTCTTCGCCGCGATACTTGCGCTGCTCGTTCATCGCCACCTTGAGGAACTGCATGGTGGCAACGCCCGGGATCTCGACCGGATACTGGAAGGCAAGAAAGATGCCCTTGGCCGCGCGCTCCGAAGCATCGAGTTCGAGGATGCTTTCGCCGTTGTAGAGAATGTCGCCCTCGGTGACTTCGTAATCTTCGCGCCCCGAAAGGATGTAGGAGAGCGTCGACTTGCCGGAGCCATTCGGTCCCATGATGGCAGCGACCTCGCCGGCCTTCACGGTCAGGTCCAGGCCGCGGATGATCTCGGTGCCGTCTTCGGCGATGCGGGCGTGCAGGTTCTTGATTTCAAGCATTTCAAATCGTCCTCTTGGGAAACGAATAGTTTTCGCGCGCAGGTCCAGCGCGCCGGTTCAATTGTCAGTCCTAGGCCTCAGCCCACCGAGCCTTCCAGCGAGATGCCGATCAGCTTCTGCGCCTCGACGGCGAATTCCATCGGCAGTTCCTGGATCACTTCCTTGACGAAGCCGTTGACGATCAGTGCGATCGCCGCTTCTTCCGGAATGCCGCGCTGCAGGCAGTAGAACAGCTGATCCTCGGAAATCTTCGAGGTCGTCGCCTCGTGCTCGAACTGTGCGGTCGAGTTCTTCGCCTCGATATAGGGCACCGTATGGGCGCCGCACTTGTCGCCGATCAAGAGCGAGTCGCACTGCGTGAAGTTACGGGCGTTCTCCGCCTTGCGATGCGCCGAGACCTGACCGCGATAGGTGTTGTCCGAAACACCGGCAGCGATGCCCTTGGAGATGATGCGGCTCGACGTGTTCTTGCCGAGATGGATCATCTTGGTGCCGGAATCCACCTGCTGGTGACCGTTCGACACGGCGATCGAGTAGAACTCGCCGCGCGAACCGTCGCCGCGCAGAATGCAGGACGGATATTTCCAGGTGATCGCCGAACCGGTCTCGACCTGCGTCCAGGAGATCTTCGAGTTCTTGCCGCGGCAATCGCCGCGCTTGGTCACGAAATTGTAGATTCCGCCCTTGCCGTGCTTGTCGCCCGGATACCAGTTCTGCACCGTCGAATACTTGATCTCGGCGTCATCGAGCGCGATCAGTTCGACGACTGCGGCGTGAAGCTGGTTCTCGTCGCGCTGCGGCGCCGTGCAGCCTTCGAGGTAGGAGACATAGGCGCCCTCGTCGGCAATGATCAGCGTCCGCTCGAACTGGCCGGTGTTTCGCTCGTTGATGCGGAAATAGGTCGAAAGCTCCATCGGGCAACGAACGCCCTTCGGCACATAGACGAAGGAACCATCGGTGAAGACCGCGGAGTTCAGGGTCGCGTAGAAGTTGTCCGACTGCGGCACCACGGTACCCAGATACTTCCGCACGAGATCGGGGTGCTCCCGCATCGCCTCCGAGATCGACATGAAAATCACGCCGGCCTTCTTCAACTCTTCCTTGAAGGTGGTGACGACGGAGACGGAATCGAACACCGCATCGACGGCGATCTTCGTCTTCTGGACGCCGGCGAGGATCTCTTGCTCTTTCAGCGGAATGCCGAGCTTCTCATAGACCTTCAGCAGCTCCGGATCGACCTCGTCGAGCGACTTCGGCCCGGTCGTGCCCTTCGGCGCGGCATAATAGTGGATCTCGTTGAAGTCGATCTTCGGATACTTGACACGCGCCCAGCTCGGCTCGTCCATAGTGAGCCAACGCTGATAGGCCTCAAGGCGCCATTCGAGCATCCATTCCGGTTCGTTCTTTTTCTCGGAGATCAGGCGGATGATATCCTCGGACAGGCCCTTCGGCGCCTTGTCCATCTCTATCTTCGTCTCGAAGCCGTATTTGTATTGGTCCACGTCGATCTGGCGGACCTGATCAATGGTCTCCTGCACGGCAGGCATGTCGCTCTCCAATCTCGCCGGATCCAAGGTCCGGCGGCTTGTCAACGCGGTGCAATATGTGCGCACCGCTTATGTAATGGCTAAAAGGCGGTTTTCACCCCGTTTGCCAAGCGGAAAATTGCTTTTCCGCAATTTCGTTCAAGGCATTCCGCATTCACGCGGCCTGCCCGGTCGAGCGGCGCCGCGACGCCACTTTCGCGAAAACTGCCGCACAGCGTTCGATCTCCGCTTGCGTCGTGGACGCACCGATCGAAAGACGCAGGGCGCCCTGTCGCGGATCATAGCCCATCGCCGTCAGCACATGACTCTGTCCAACCTTGCCGGAAGAGCATGCAGAACCTGCCGAGAGGGCCACGCCTTCCAAATCGAAGGCAATCTGGCCAGTCTCCGCCTTCAGCCCGGGAAGCGTGAAGAAGGACGTGTTGGCGATCCGCGGCGCGTTGCGGCCGTGGATCACCACATCCGGCGCGCTTTCCAGCATCTCTGCCTCGAGCCGATCGCGCAGAACGGCGATTGCGGTCGTGCCCGCCTCGAGGTTATCGGTAGCCACCCGCGCAGCCGCCCCGAAACCGACGAGCGCCGGAGCGTTCTCGGTGCCGGAGCGATGGCCCTTTTCCTGGCCGCCGCCGCGGATCAAGGGTGCCGGCATCATCACCTCGCCGCGGGCGACGAGGGCACCGGCCCCCTTCGGCCCACCGATCTTGTGCGACGAGACGATGAGGAAATCGGCGCCCAGGTTCTCGATCGACAGCGGCAGGCGGCCGGCGGCCTGCACGGCATCGACCACCAACAGCCCGCCATGGGCACGCACGATCGCGGAAACTTCGGCGAGCGGCTGGACAATACCCGTCTCGTTGTTGGCGAGCATGACGGCGACCATGGGCAGGCCGCGCTGGCGGTCATGCGCCGAGAGTAACGTCTCGAGCGCGACGCAGTCGACGACGCCGCCGCTCGTGACGGGTACTTCGCAGACATCTTCGCGGGCAAAACGTCCCCCCTCGCGAACCGCCGGATGCTCGATCGCAGAAACATAGAGCTTGCCGAGTTTCAGCGGCGTGCGTCCCATCCGGAATTCCGGCGTCAGGACCATATTGGCCGCTTCCGTGGCGCCGCTGGTGAATATCACCGAGGCGGGCTGCGCACCGCAAAGCACGGCAACGTCCCGCCGCGCGCTCTCGATCATGCCGCGAACCGCCCGACCCTCGCCGTGAACGGATGAGGGGTTGCCAACCGCATCGAGCGCAGACAGGAATGCTTCTCGCGCTTCGGGCAGAAGCGGCGCTGTCGCATTCCAGTCCATATATATGCGCGGTCCGGTCATTGCTTCCTTCGCTAGAGCAGACGGTTCAGTCCGTGCAATCGATGCCGTTGCATTTTTCTTGAATTTTCCGCGCCGCTTGTCCTATGAGACGGACGAACGCGGCGGAGTGCCCGCATCGAAGTTTTGAACGGTTCTAAAGTGCGTTCTAGAAAAGCTGACTGCTTTCGTCAAGACAGATTGGCATCGAGAACGACGATTTGAACCAGAAACGTTCCCGGAGAACCAATGCCCGAAATCATCTTCAACGGACCGGCCGGCCGCCTCGAAGGTCGCTATCAGCCTTCGAAGCAGAAGAGCGCACCGATCGCGATCATCCTGCATCCGCATCCGCAGTTCGGCGGGACGATGAACAACCAGATCGTCTACCAGCTCTTCTACATGTTCCAGAAGCGCGGCTTCACGACCTTACGGTTCAATTTCCGCGGCATCGGCCGCAGCCAGGGCGAGTTCGATCACGGTGCGGGCGAGCTCTCCGATGCGGCCTCGGCGCTCGACTGGGTGCAGAGCCTGCATCCCGACTCGAAGAGCTGCTGGGTGGCCGGCTATTCGTTCGGCGCCTGGATCGGCATGCAGCTTCTGATGCGCCGCCCGGAAATCGAAGGTTTCATGGCGGTTGCGCCCCAGCCGAACATCTATGATTTCTCCTTCCTGGCGCCCTGCCCGTCGTCGGGTCTCATCATCAATGGCGACTCCGACAAGGTCGCGCCGGAAAAGGACGTGAACAGCCTCGTCGAAAAGCTGAAGGCGCAGAAGGGTATCCTAATCACCCACAGGACCGTTACCGGAGCAAACCATTTCTTCAATGGCCAGATCGAGACGCTGATGACGGAATGCGAGGACTATCTCGACCGTCGCCTCAACGGAGAGCTGGTGCCGGAGCCCGCTGCCAAGCGCATCCGCTGAGCCGCGCCACATCATCCTTCACTCGGCCCGGAGATCGCAATCGGTTTCCGGGCCGCTTTATATCTACCGTTATTGTCGCCCCACGCGAAGGGAACCGACCGGCTCGCCGGTTGCCGGCTGTTCGGCGCATTCCACCCGGTTCCGGCCGCCGGCCTTGGCGGCGTAGAGCGCCTTGTCGGCGCGCTGCATGGCCGCTTCCAGTGACTCCCCAAGATCAAGGGCGGCAACGCCGAAGCTCGCTGTTATCGTGACGCTTTCAGGCAATCCGTCGATCCGGGTCGATGCGAGCGCCGCGCGCATCCCATGCGCGAGCACGCGGGCTTCCGCCAGGCCGAGGCGCGGAAGAAACACGGCAAATTCCTCGCCACCCAACCGCGCCGCTACCGCCCGGCTCGGCATGAGCTCCACGAGCACTCGTGAAAACTGTCGGATAACCCCGTCGCCGGCATGGTGTCCATAGGTATCGTTGACCAGCTTGAAACGGTCGAGGTCGGCAAGGATGAGGGTACCCGGACCGTCGGCGCCAGCGGTTTCGAGAACGGGCGTCAGGCGATCGACAAAGCCGCGGCGGTTGTAGAGGCCCGAAAGAGCTCCGAACTGGCGCGGGCCTCGTCGATGATTTCCTTGACCATCACCCCGAGCATGGCGATGCCGGTCGCAAGGATCAGCATCGCCCCGAGTGCCTGCGAAATCAGCGCGAAAGGGGTGCCGAGATAGTCGGACGCCGTGGTGCCCGCCCCGGCGGCAACAGCGGCGTAGATTTTCACCAAATAGTAGACCGAGGTCAGAACCAGAAGGCCGCATAGGATCCAGTCGGCCGGGAACCTGCGCTTCGACCTGACGATCGTGGAAGCGGACCAGATCTGGGTGAGAAAGAACGGCAGCTGATAGAAGAAGGCGTGCTTAAGCGTTCCGCGCGGCAGGTCGTAGATCAGCAGATCGAGTATCACCGAAGCGAGAAAGAAGCCGGCCAACAGCGGCAGGCGCGTCGGCACGGGGTAGAAGAGCCCGAGTGCGATGCGGATCAGAATGAAGCCGGCGAGCACGCTCGCAAAGGCGCCGACAGCAAAAAGCTTCGGTACGACCGAGAAGGGCAAGACGGTCTCGAACACGGCCGAGAGCGAGGCGACAGTGAAGCCGGCGGCGCACCAGATCGCCGGCTTTTTTCACGGCTCTTCGCCGCGATGATGAGAAAGGCCACGACGAAGATCTGGGCGATGATGAAATTCACCGCCAGCAGGGAAATCGCTCCACCCATCAATAAAATCCGAACAACATCAGGAGCCGACCATGTGCTCCGCAACTAAACCAATCAGAATTGCGCGCAAATTAGCGGCCCCGCACGAAAAAGGCATTAAATGGACCTGGCGCTTGTGCCCGTCGACGTGGGCGCCGGCCTCGCCAACAGCCCGCCGCTTACCGGCCGGATGACGCCCGTAGTCGCGGGATAGCTCAACGGCAGCCCACGCAACGATCTTACGGCCAGGTAGGCCCAGGCTTCGGCTTCCATCGAATCGCCGTTCAGACCCAGCGCCTCGGCCGCAAGTACGCGTCCGCCTGCTGCTTCTGCAAGCAAGGCCAGGTCCTGCATGATCACAGGATTGAGGCGGCCGCCGCCGCAGACGATGTAAGTCGCCGGCATTTGCGGAAGATGAGCTGCCGACCGGACAATGGCGGCCGCTGTCACATGCGCCAAGGTGCGGGCCCCGTCTTCAAGGCTCGCCTCTGCAGCGAGCGGCGGCGAAAAGTCGTTGCGGTCGAGCGAGCGGCGCTTTTCCGACGAGAAGAAGGGATGAGCGAGGTAGCGCTCGGCAAGCTCCGGCAGCACCGACCCTTCGGCTGCAACCATGCCGCCCTGGTCATAGGGAATTCCGGCATGCGCCTCCACCCACTGGTCGATCAAAGTGTTTCCCGGTCCGCTGTCATAGGCAATGATAGCCTCGCCTGCACCGATGTAGGTGATGTTGGAAATGCCGCCAATATTGACGAAGGCGACGGGCGCGTCGATGTCCGAGCTCTGCGACATGCTTTCCGCCACCGCGGCATGATAGGCCGGTATCAGCGGCGCCCCCTGGCCGCCATGCGCCATGTCGTTCGCCCGCATGTCGTAGACTACGTCGGTCAGCGTTTCCCGCGCCAGCAGCTCTCCATCGCCGACCTGCACGGTCAGGGCTTCGTCGGGACGGTGGAGCACCGTCTGTCCATGGAAACCTATTACATCAACATTGCCGGACAATAGATTGTTTTCCTGGAGGAATGCCTTGACCGCCTGCGCGTGCAGCAACGTCATGTCCCGCTCGAGGTCCGCCAGCGCCCCCGGTCGCTCATCCCTTTTGCGGATCGACTTGGCATCCTCGAGCCCCTGCTTCAGCCGGTCGCGGAAGCGCGGCTCATAGGCATATCCCGCTGACGGTCCCCTTCGAACGATCGTTTCGCCGTCGGTCTCGACGAGAGCGACGTCGATACCATCCATGCTCGTACCGCTCATGAGGCCGATCGCCGTCAACACCTTGCCCATGGACGTCCTCCACGCTTTCCGTTGCCACCGGTCATAGCAAAACGCTGCCCCAGCAAAAACGTGCACTTTCGACAAAACAGTGATAAACGCCCGCCGCAGACGTCCAAACAAGCCGAAAGAGACAGCTTATGTCCGAGTTCAAGTCCGATTTCCTACACACGCTTCACGAACGCGGTTTCATCCACACCACATCGGATGATGCCGGCCTCGATGAGCTGTTCCGAAAGGAAACCGTGACCGCGTATATCGGCTTCGACCCGACGGCCCCGAGCCTGCATGCGGGCGGACTTATCCAGATCATGATGCTGCACTGGCTTCAGGCGACGGATCATCGGCCGATCTCGCTCATGGGCGGCGGCACCGGCATGGTCGGCGACCCATCCTTCAAGGACGAAGCCCGGCAGTTGATGACCCCGGAAACCATCGCTGCCAATATCGCGAGTATCAAGACCGTCTTCTCCAACTATCTTCGCTATGGCGACGGCCCGACTGACGCATTGATGATCAACAACGCCGATTGGCTGCTGGGTATCAACTACCTCGAGTTCTTGCGAGACGTTGGCCGCCACTTCTCGGTTAACCGCATGCTTTCCTTCGACAGTGTCAAAACGCGCCTCGAGCGCGAGCAGTCGCTGTCGTTCCTCGAGTTCAACTACATGATCCTGCAGGCCTACGATTTCGTGGAGCTATACAAGCGGACCGGCTGCCGCCTCCAGATGGGCGGCTCGGACCAATGGGGCAATATTATCAACGGCATCGATCTCGGCCATCGCATGGGTACGCCGCAGCTCTATGCGCTGACTTCACCGCTGCTGACGACTGCCTCGGGCGCCAAGATGGGCAAGTCGGTCAATGGCGCCATCTGGCTCAATCCCGACATGCTCGGCTCCTATGATTTCTGGCAATACTGGCGCAATACAGAGGACGCCGACGTCACGCGCTTCCTGAAGCTCTACACGACGTTGCCGATGTCGGAAATCGAGCGACTGTCCAAGCTCGGCGGCTCCGAAATCAATGAGGTGAAAAAGATCCTGGCGACCGAAATCACCGCCATGCTGCATGGTCGGGCAGCCGCGGAGCAGGCAGCCGAAACGGCCCGCAAGACCTTCGAGGAAGGCGCGCTTGCGGAAAACCTGCCGTCGATCGAGGTCCCCGCTCCTGAGCTCGAATCGGGTCTCGGCCTGCTGACGCTGGTGGTGCGCGCCGGCCTTGCGGCATCGAACGGCGAGGCTCGCCGTCACGTTCAGGGTGGAGCCGTCCGCATCAACGACGAGCAGATCAATGACGAGCGCCGCGTCGTCGGAAGCGGCGACGTCACCGGCGACGGTGTCGTCAAGCTGTCGCTCGGCAAGAAGAAACACATTCTGGTGCGGCCCGTCTGAACGGCCCACCCAGCGTCAATCGATGAAGGCCGGCCGCTGCGCCGGCCTTTTTCATTGAAACTCGAAAATGCTGCGGAACACGCCCGGGGCGATGAGCGACAGCGGATTGATCGTCAGATTCGGCTGGTTGAAGGGTCCGGTCAGTTTGAAGGTGATGCCGAGAAGGCCGCGGTCGCGACCGTTACCGAGCAGGACGCCGATCAGCGGCAACTCGCCGAACAACCGGTTGATGCCATAGGCCGGCATGAAGGTGCCGGTCATGTCCATGCGGCCGTTTCTGTCGCGGACCGTGCCCTGGAAGGTGGCACCGACATCGAGCCCGCGCAGCACGCCGCTGTCGACCCGGATGACGCCGCGATCGAGGAGGAGCTGGGCGAAGCCTCGCTCGAAACGGGCCGTGCTCACGTCGATATCCCTGCGCACCGCCTGATTTAGGCTGCGGCCATCCTGGCCGGCCGGCGTCGAGACCATCGACTGCAGCTTCTGTTCGCCAACGAGCGAAAATTTCCGCAGATCGACAGTGCCGCGCCAAGATCTGGCGCCGCGGTCCCGGAGCCGCAGGTTCAACAGGCCGCCGCGCATGTTCCGATAGATATCGGTGAAGCGCCCGAGAGCGCCGGCGTCGCTCGTCGTCAGCTCCAACGTGTTGTCCGGCCCCTCTTTCACCAGCCTGGCGACCACGGCCTGCCCGCTTGCGGTTAGCGCCGACAGATCAATATCGTCGATTTCTTGACCGCGGGCAGAATGGGAGAATCTCACATTGGAAAAGACCTCACCATTGAAGCCGACGACGCGGTCGAGCCGGGCGCTGATCCTTACATTGCCATCGTCTCCGGAGCCGGATTCGCTCTTCGCCCGCGCCAGGGGCAATCTGATATCCGCGGAAGAACCGGTGAGGGCGACCACATAACCGCCCTTGGCCCGTTCGACCGTCACGGCGAAATCGTCTCCCGCCGCCAGGCGCACGTCATGCAATCGGGCCGATGCGATTCCGCCGTCGTCGACGCGGAGATTGCCACCCGCACCAAATCCGTCACCCTTTATGCTGAAATCACTTATCTCCGTGAGCGCTTCGCTTTTCCTCACCGTGAATTCCGCATTGGCCGCAATGCCGGCGCCTTTGCTCCAGCCGATCCACGGCAGCGACAGAGCCGCCTTTCCGAGATCGGCTTTCACAGACTGGCTGCCGTCATCCGAAAGCGACACCTCAACGCCGACCGGTCCGCTGACGATGCCCGACAAGGCAGGGGCGATCTTGCGACGCGCCGCGTCGTCGAGCGTTCCGGAGATCTCGCGTGTGCGCGTCACATTCGCCTTGGCATCCACCGGTTCGGTCAGCGCGATGCGCATTTCCGCGCCGTCGATCAGGGCATCGGCATTGAGAACCGCTCGGTTGTTGTCGATCCGCATGGTTCCGGACAGATCGGCGATTTCGCGGCCGGAAACCGGACGGTTTATCGTCACCTTCTGCAACTGCATTTCCGCCTGCCACAAGGGCGGCGGCGGGTTCTGATTTGAAATCAGTCCGAAGCGGGCTCCGACCAATGCCGTCATCGGTCCGGTGAAATCCTCGGGCACGAAGGGCGTCTTCTGTAACGCCCGGATCGGCTTGTAGCTGACAAGCTCGGCAATGGAGTCGGCCTCGCCGCCCACCTCGATCTTCATTTCCGCCATCAGCGGCTTGCTGTAGACATCCGGAATTACGAAGTCGCCGCCGTTCAGCGCGACGGACCGGCCGGAGGGAAAGAAGGCCGCCCCGCGGGCAACCTGGACCGTCATGCGCTCGCCGCGCAATTCGAAGTGACCGGTGGTGTCGCGCAGCGGCGGAATTTCGCCGGCGATGTTGATTCGCGTGTCGTCGATCGAGAAGTTGATATTCAGCTCGTTCTCATTGAGCTTCAGTTCGCCATCGCTGCCGGCAATTCTGCCCTCCGGGATGGAGACCTCTATCCGCGCATCCGACACCGTCCCGCCGAAGAGATTGCCGATCGCCCATCGCCGCGCACCCTTGGCAACCCACCAGGGCCATAATTGCTTGACCGCCGTCGGCTGCATCCGGTCGCTCACCGCGGCGAAGTTGATCTGGGGCGAGGTGTCGCCGAAGGCGACCGCGAGCGAACCCGCCATGGACCCCAGTGGGCTGGAGATTGCCAGCTCATCGAAGATCAGCCGGTGGCTACCGGTCTCGAATCGGCCATTCGCCTTGGCGTCGAAGGAGAGCGGCCGTTCCTGCATGTCTTCCGGGGCGGAGCTCGCGTCTTTCAACAGCAGGTCGACGGCAAAGCCTGGCTGGCTTCCTTCGGAAACCTTGTCGAGGTCGATCAAGGCGCCGGTAAAGGGAAAAACCGAGCGTCCGATCTTGACCGCTGACGGCAGGATCTCGACCGAAGAGCGGTCGAAGTCGTAAGAGGCGTTCAGTTCCGACGGCCTGAGCGCCGAGACTAGTCCTCCGGCATGAAACGCCCCTTCAGACGTTCTGATGCCGACCGTCAAAGCCGGAGTGGCGCCCACCGCTGCACGGGTTGCCTTCAAGCTGACCTCGGCCGAAGCATCAATTCCGAAGGCTTCTTCGCTGCCGGACTTGCCGTGATAGAGAAAGGGCGAGAGCGGCAGGGAGGTGAAAACCGCCTCGATGCCGGCGATGCTGTCGCCCTGGCCGTAGGCCCTCGCCTCGAGCTGCGCCTCCTTGCCGTCTATGGCAACGGAGCCGTCGACGCGGATGGAGCCGTCGTCATCGCGCGCGAAGGCCAGCGTCCTGACATCGATCGGAACGATCCGGCCGCGGGTCCCCGCCATCGACAGGCTCAGATTCGAAAGCTGAACGGTCCTCGTCGAACTTCGCGCGGTCAGCCGCGACATGGCGTCGATATGGGTGAACAGCTTTTCGAGAGCCGTGCCGGTGTCGGCAATGCGAATCGCCGTGAGGTCTATGGGCTCGCCGCGCGGCAAGAGGCCGGTATCGAGCTCGCCGCCCTCCGCCTCCAGCCGCGACACGGCGATGCGGCCGGTCATCAGCGCAAGGGGATCGAGCGCGATCGAGACTGCCGCCAGCTTGGCGACCGGGCGCCCGGAGGCATTGTCGTTCAACGTGACGCCGCGCGCCTTCAGCGCCAGCGCCCCGCGACCGGTGAGACGGACAACCGTGCTTTCGACATCCGCCTTGTAGTTGGCGCCAAGGGCGGTGTTGAGCGCCGTGCGCGCGCGGGCATTCAGAGGACCGTCGACCAGGCCGCTCTCGATCACCGCGACGAGCGAGGCAACTGCGACGAAGACGACAAGCAAACAGCAGAGCAGAAGCTTGGCGAAGAGACGCAGCATGCCACCCGAGACGTGGGTGTGCACGAGGACCGGGTCGTGGGCCTGGGCCGAGGGAAGCGCGTCCAGTGCGACGATGTCTTCCTTGCGAAAGCAAACCCTTTCGCCGCGGATGTCACTCATCGGCGCGGATTTCCTCCACCTGCTTGCTGCATTGCATTCTTCCTATCCGGACAGACATCGTGTACGCCCGGGGTCGTTCCTATCCTGTAGATCACAAATCGCCGGACCAAGTCACCACGCTTCGCTGTGGTTGCTTGTGGAAAGCGCGCGACGGCCATCCCTGGCATCCGAAGATGCTCGATCCAGGCGCGGCCTTTGTCTTGCGACATGGCATTCATTATGGCTCGTAGCCACAAGAGCCGTCGGACAGCTGTCAAAGCAGCCGCAAACGCACTGGACGGACCCCCACGAACTTGGGTATCCCCTATGTGCGAAATGTCGATAAAACTTGGCGTAAGAAAGGCTTAAACATGGCACCTTTGCGGCCCGGCGATCCTGCTCCGGATTTCGAGCTCGCCCGCGACGGCGGCGGCTCGATTTCATTGTCCGCGCTTCGCGGCAGGCCGGTGGTGTTGTTCTTCTATCCCAAGGACGACACCAAGACCTGCACCGTCGAAGCGATATCGTTTTCCGGTCTCTCAAAGGAATTCACCGCGGCCCGTGTCGCGCTGATCGGCATCTCGCCCGACTCGGTCAAGAGCCATGACCGCTTTGCCAAGAAGCACGACCTCGCTGTCGCGCTCGCGGCGGACGAAGACAAGGCCGTCGTCAACGCCTACGGCGTGTGGGCGGAAAAAAGCATGTATGGCCGGAAGTATATGGGTGTCGAACGGACAACCTATCTGATCGATGCAGCCGGCATCATCAGCCGCGTCTGGGAAAAGGTTAAAGTTGCGGGACACGCCGAGGAAGTTCTCGCCGCGGCGAAAACTCTCCGCACTGCCTGAACTGATGGCTGTGCTGCCGCAATTTACCAGCCTGCGCGGTGCCGCTGTGGAAGCGATCCGTGCAAGCGACCTGACCGTCAAAACGGAACTCGCGCAGGAGGCCGCACGCCGCTGGCAGGCGCGAACGCTCTCCCTGCGCTCGCCGCTCGATCGGCCGGTGCCCGCAAGGCCTGGGCGGCCGGAAAGGCCCATCCTCACGCCGCCGACGCAGGTCAAGCGGCGTTCCCTCGGCTCATTGAAGGGCCGAATCGCCCTCCTTCACGCCATTGCCCATATCGAACTGAATGCCGTCGATCTCGCGCTCGATATCGTCGCGCGCTTCGCCACTGAGCCCGTGCCGCAATCCTTTTTCGATGGATGGATGCAGGTCGCGTTCGAGGAGGCCAAGCATTTTCGCCTGGTGCGGCAGAGGCTCAACGATCTGGACGCGGACTATGGCGACCTGCCCGCCCACGACGGACTGTGGCAGGCGGCCCACGACACGCGCAACGATCTGACCGCCCGGCTGGCCGTCGTGCCGCTCATCCTCGAGGCGCGCGGCTTGGACGTCACTCCGGCGCTGCAGGCGAAGATGCGCGAGACCGGCGATCATCAAAGCGCTGCCGTTCTCGACGTCATCTATGAGGACGAGAAGGGCCACGTCGCGGTCGGCGCGAAATGGTTCCGCTTCCTCTGCGCGAGGCAGAAGAAGGACCCGGCCGCCACGTTCCAGGCACTGGTGCGTGCGAATTTCCGCGGGCCGCTGAAGGCGCCCTTCAACGACGTGGCGCGCGCCGAGGCCGGCCTGACGCCGTCGTTCTACCGATCGATGACGGCCTCCACCAACATCTGACGAAAAACACCAACACTTTATTAACCCTAATAAAGTGTAATCACCCTTGGGGCAAAACGCGAGTTTGGGTCGCATCTGGCGGGGGTGACGGGGTGTCTATTCGTCCGGAAAACCGGGGGTTCGGCAAACGCAGGGAAAGTCACGTTCTGATCCTCGCGAGCGGAGACAGGGTTCGTCACATGACGATCCGGCCCTGGATGGCCGCCGGCGTCACGTCGCTCATCGGCATCTTCGGCATCGGCTATCTCGCCGCGACCACCTATCTCGTGCTGCGCGACGATCTGATCGGTGGCACGATCGCGCGCCAGGCGCGCATGCAGCATGAATACGAGGACCGAATCACGGCGCTTCGCGCGCAGGTCGATCGTGTGACGAGCCGGCAGTTGCTGGACCAGCAGATCGTCGAAGAAAAGGTCGACAAGCTCCTGCAGCAGCAATTGGAGCTCGCCTCTCGCAGCGGCAGGCTCGGCACATTGGCAGAGAACGCCGAACCGCCGACGGGCGGAGACGCGGCAGCACTGCCGGAGGCCGAGCCCCTCGCCTACGGGGATCGCGCCGAGGCGCCAGGCGGGATCAAGGCGATCGAAGAGATCATGGGCATCGCGGCAAAGAAGGCCGTGGTACCAGCACGGGCCTTGGCACTGGGCTATGCGCCGCAAGCGCAGTCGAACGGCCAAGGGGAAACGATCTCGGATCGAACGGATCGCATCTTTTCAAAGGTGACCCTCTCGCTGAAAGACGTCGAACGCGACCAGATGGCCCATGTGCTGCAATTGACGAGCAAGGCACAGACAACCTCCGAAGCGATCCGGACGATCGTCGAGCGTACAGGCGTCGTTCTTCCGGCTCCGAAGGCCGTCGCCAGTTCCACCGCTGCGGCTTCGCCCGATGGAACGGCGGTCGGCGGCCCCTATATCGAGCCGCAGAGCCACGACGACTTCGAGCGGTCGCTCGCCACGCTCGACAGCGCCCTTGTCGGTCTGGGGGAGACCCGCAACGCTGCGCGAAAGCTCCCTCTCGAAAGCCCCGCGCCGGCCAGCGACGTCACCAGCAGTTTCGGAAATCGTCTGGATCCGTTTCTCGGACGATTGGCGCTCCACGCCGGAATCGACTTCCGCGCCGCGACCGGCACACGCATTCGCTCGACCGCAGCGGGAACCGTGACGACCGCCGGGCACGCGGGCGGCTACGGCAACATGATCGAGATCGACCATGGAAACGGCGTCTCGACGCGTTATGCGCACCTCGCCAGTATCCTCGTGCATGTCGGAGATCGGGTCGAAACCGATCAGGTTATCGCCCAATCAGGCAGCACGGGACGGTCGACGGGTCCGCACCTGCACTACGAGGTCCGGCTGAACGGCCTGGCCGTCGATCCGATGCGCTTCCTACGCGCCGGTACAAGGCTCGCCGGCTATCTGAACTAACGCATAAATCGCCGTCGACGCGGTCGGCCGTTGACAAGAAAAGCAAAAGATTCGCATCCATTTACGGTGCGAAGGGTCAACGTGCTGGATTTCTTGACTTTCGGCGCCTTTCGTCTTAAGAGCGCCGCCACAGGATGGTGATTTTCCATCGATCGATCAGTGTTCTATTGAACCGGAACGGAAACAGATTCCCCTTTGACCAATTTTGCTGACCTTGGCCTGAGCCAAAAAGTTCTCTCCGCTGTTACTGACGCGGGCTACACAACGCCGACACCGATCCAAGTAGGCGCCATTCCGCCGGCCCTTCAGCGTCGCGACATCCTCGGCATCGCGCAGACCGGCACGGGCAAGACGGCGTCCTTCGTGCTGCCGATGTTGACGCTCCTGGAAAAGGGCCGCGCGCGTGCACGCATGCCGCGCACCTTGATCCTGGAGCCTACCCGTGAGCTTGCGGCGCAGGTTGCAGAGAACTTCGACAAGTACGGCAAGAATCACAAGCTCAATATTGCGCTCTTGATCGGCGGCGTCTCCTTCGACGAGCAGGACCGCAAGCTCGAGCGCGGCGCCGACGTTCTGATCTGCACGCCCGGCCGCCTGCTCGATCATGTCGAGCGCGGCAAGCTGCTGATGACCGGCGTGGAAATCCTCGTTATCGACGAGGCCGATCGCATGCTCGACATGGGATTCATCCCGGATATCGAGCGGATCGCGAAGCTTATTCCCTTCACCCGGCAGACGCTGTTCTTCTCAGCAACCATGCCGCCGGAAATCCAGAAGCTTGCTGACCGGTTCCTGCAGAACCCTGAGCGGGTGGAAGTCGCCCGCCCTGCCTCGGCGGCAATCACCGTGACGCAGCGCTTCGTCGCCGCGCACGGAAAGGATTACGAAAAGCGCGCCGTGCTGCGGGATCTCATACGCGCTCAGGGCGAACTCAAGAACGCGATCATCTTCTGCAACCGCAAGAAGGACGTCGCCGAGCTCTTCCGCTCGCTCGACCGCCATGGCTTCTCGGTTGGTGCACTGCACGGCGACATGGACCAGCGCTCTCGCATGGCGATGCTGGCCAGCTTCAAGGACGGCAATATCCAGTTGCTCGTTGCTTCGGACGTCGCGGCGCGCGGGCTCGACATTCCGGACGTCAGCCACGTGTTCAATTTCGATGTGCCGATCCACGCGGAAGACTATGTGCACCGCATCGGCCGTACCGGCCGGGCGGGACGCTCCGGCGCCTCCTTCACGATCGTGACGAAACGCGACACGAAGTTCTCCGACGCCATCGAGAAACTGATCGGCCAGAAGGTCGAGTGGATGAACGGAGACCTTTCCGAACTGCCCGAGCCGATGGAAAGCCATGACAGCCGGCGCGAGCGCGGCCGCGACGGCCGCAGGGATCGCAAAAAAGATGTGGAACGCGCTGGCCGGGCGCGCGGCGATCATAAATCCGATACGGCCCGTGTCGATAATGTGACCGAATTCGAACCAGTCGCGGAAAGGGCGGAAGCGGTGAAACCGGAACGTAGTGCCGACAACAGGCAGAGCCATGCGAGCCGCAACGATCGTCCGGGCCGTGCGCAGAACGCCGCCAATGACGACAATCGCGATCGTCGTAACCGCAACCGCCGCGATCATGACGATGGCCCGACGCCTGTCGGCTTCGGCGACGAGATTCCAGCCTTCATGCTGATCGCCGGCAAGGCGTGACAGTCGCTCCATGGCATTCCCCGGCATCGATTTTCCGGGCCTCGGCTGCGGGCTCGCGATTTTGCGGGACGGCAAGATCCTTCTCTGCCGGCGCCTGAAGGCACCGGAGGCCGGCCACTGGAGCATCGTCGGCGGCAAGGTCGACCACATGGAGCGCGCGGAGGATGCCGCACGCCGGGAAGCGGAAGAGGAAAGCGGCCTCTCGATCCGTTCGACGCGGTTTCTCTGCATCAGCGAGCAGATGATCGAGGCCGACCGGCAGCACTGGATCTCGCTGATCTATGCGACGGATGATTTTTCCGGCGAGCCGCGCCTCACCGAACCGGACAAGCTTTCCCACATAGGCTGGTTCGATCTTACCGCCCTGCCCCAGCCACTATCCCGCTTCGCGGCGGATGCCGTGCGCGCGCTTGGGTAAGGCTTGTTCCGCGCACTCACTTCTTCGCCCTGAGCGCGGCTGAATAGGCCAGCTTCACCCAGCGGGCCATCTCGTCCGGATCGTCATAGGCCGAATCAGGAATGCTCCAATAGGGCATTTTCACCGGCTTGCCCTTACCGTCATAGGCCCATTGCCGGGCGCCGGCCTCCTCCAGCTGCAGAGCCGTTTCGGCGTCACCCTTCAGAAGGATCTCCCCGTCGACCTCGACGGCGAGAATGACGCCATCGCAATAGATGCCCTTGCCGCCGAACATGCGGCGAATGCTGATCGGCCCCAATGTCTGAAACATCTCCTCGATCGCGGGATTGTCCATCGCTCACTCCTTCAATGTGCCGCCGGCGGCCAGGACTGCTTCGGGCGTATCGACATCGAGGCGCGCGGCGGCGCCCAGTTCAACATCGATCACCGGAAGACCACAGCTTTCGATTATATCCCTCGCCCCCACATCGCCTACGAGGTGCCGTACCGCCGCGAAGGTGGATCGCGGCAGGATGACCGGATTTCCGCGCTGTCCCTCGGAAACCGCTCGCACGACGGCACTGCCCGATTCACCGTCGAAAGCCGCAATCATCGTTGCGAGATGCTCCGACGTGACACCCGGCATGTCTGCTAGCATCACCAGCATGCCGCCCGCTTCCGCTCCCGCGGCCGACAGACCTGCAATGAGCGACGACGCCATGCCGCTCTCGTAGTCGGGGTTCGAGGCAAACGTCACCGGCAGGCCGGATAGTGCAGCCCGGATCTCGCCCTCGCGGTAGCCGGTGACCACCACGACCTTGCCTTTGCCGCCAGCCAGTGCCGTCACGACGGAGCGGCGAACGAGCGGCACGCCATCAAACTCGGCAAGAAGCTTGTGCCGCCCCGCTGGTCCCATTCGGCTTGCCCGGCCGGCGGCCAGCACGACGATCGCGACCGGACCTGACTGCGGCCGGATTGCTGTTTCCCGCGGCTGCTGCCGCGCCGGGATCTCCTTCAGCAAACCACCGACGCCGAGTCCGGTAATGTCGGCCGGGCTCGGCCACTCGCCGGCGAGCAGCCGGTCGAGGATCCAGTCGAAGCCATTTTCCTTCGGGCTGCGGGCGCAGCCGGGCGCACCGATGACGGGGATTTCGCCCAGGCGGCCAAGAACTAGCAGATTGCCCGGGTCGACGGGCATGCCGACGTGCTCGACGGTCCCGCCGGCGCGCCGGATCGCGGCCGGCACCACATCTTCAGGGTCGGCGACGGCGGAAGCGCCGAAGACGATCAGCAGGTCGTGTGAAGCCTTAAGTTCGGCGATCGCCCCCGCGACGGCCGTCTCGGTGTGAGGGAGACGACGCTCCGTGTCCAAGCTGCTGCCGGATTGAGCGAGCCGCGCCGCCAGCACAGCACGCGTCTTGTCCATTACCTGGCGCTTCAGCGACGGCAATTCGGTTGCGATCAAGGCGGCGCGTCGCGGCACAAAGGGTTTTACTTCAAAGGCGGGGCCGGCGCGAAGCACGGCAACTGCTTGCTCGACGAAATGTCCCGCCACCGCCAGTGGAATGATCTTGATCGTCGCCACCATGTCACCCGCACTGACGGGGACATGGTCGGCAAGACAGGCAAGCGTGATCGCCGGATCAATGCGGTTCACTTGATCGACAATGGTATCATTTGCGACGAAAAGGCCCGGCGCTGTCGCATACACATTGACGCGGCCGGTCGCGGCTGGCGAGAAACGCAGATGGTCCGGGGCGATGGCGGCGGCGATCCGAGTCGCGGCCTCATCTTCCGTGAGATCGTCGAAATCCAGTCGGGCAACGATGACTTCCCGGATATTGGCGTCGTCAAGCATGGCGAGATCATCCGGGCTCAGGCGATGGCCTTTCGCCAGCTTGCCTGCCTCTGTTTTGACGGAGTGCGCCAGAATTGCGCCTTCCGCTTGCGCAAGCGGCACAGGACCAAACCTCATGTTGCGTGCCCCTGTTCTTCGGGATCGCGATGGCGGAGGGCGCCGATGATTTGCGCAAGGACGGCGACGGCGATTTCGGCGGGGCTCGCCGCGCCGATATCAAGGCCGATCGGCGCCCTGATGCGGCCGATTTCCTCTTGCGAGACGCCCGCCGACCGCAATCTCTCGACGCGCGCCGCATGGGTATTGCGGCTGCCGAGCGCGCCGACATAGAAGCAGCCCGCCTCGAGGGCGGCCCGGATCGGATAGTCGTCGATCTTCGGGTCGTGGGTGACGGCGGCCAGGGCCGTATAGCGGTCGAGCGGTCGCGTCGGCAGAACATCTTCCGGCCAATCCGCCAGAAGCTCGATATCCTGGAAGCGCTCCGCCGTCGCGAAGGCGGTGCGCGGGTCTATGATGGTCATATCGAAGCCGGCGACCGGCGCCAGCCGCGCAAGCGCCTGGGAGATATGGACGGCGCCGATGACAACCAAGCGCGGCGGCGGCAGGTAGACGTTGATGAAGGCGGGTTGGTCGTCGAGCGTCGCAAGTTTGGGACGACCCGACCGAAGCGTTTCAGAGATGGCGGCCTCCCATTCGGCCGGGAATGCTTCGCCCTCGATGAAGGCCTGCGCGCGGCCGCTCGAAATATCATTGACGACCACGGCGGGCCGCCGTGCCGACCGCGCCTCGTTCAGCTTCTCAAGAGTGGACAGTTGCATGGTCTCAGCCGTCTATTCGCTCAACATAGACCCGGATCCGGCCGCCGCAGGATAGGCCGACCCGCCATGCCGTTTCGTCGGCGACGCCGAATTCGAGAACCTTCGAGACGCCTGACGCGATCACGTCGGCCGCTTCGCTGACGACGGCGCCTTCGACGCAACCGCCGGACACAGAGCCTTCGAAATTGCCCTCGCCGTCAATGACCAGATGGCTGCCGACTGCGCGGGGCGCGGAGCCCCAGGTCTCGATGACCGTCGCCAATGCCACGGCCCGGCCTTGCCTGTGCCATGCCTCGGCAATCTCCAACGGGTCGAGCATCTTCGCTTCGTTCGTCATATTGTTGGTACTCCCGCTGGTCCCCTCTTAGATCATGATGATCTAGGCGCAGTTCAACCCATCTCATCGCTTCAAGTCGCAGGCCGGAGCGCGGCTCGCCATGGATCAAGGAAGCGCCGTGGGTCGGCGTCGCGCCTCCGCTCGCCGGACAGGGACTTTACCAGTTCTTCGACGGATTCCAGATTGTGCACGGTCCGAAATTCATCGACATGCGGCAGCATTGCCCTGACACCGCGGGCCCGCGCCTCGAAGCCTTCGAAGCGGAGCAGCGGATTGAGCCAGATCAGTCGGCGGCAGGAGCGATGCAGGCGATCCAGCTCGATCTCAAGTTGCACCGTGTCGTCACGCTCGAGGCCGTCGGTCATCAAGAGGACGATAGCGCCCTGCCCCAGGACACGCCGAGACCAACGACGGTTGAACTCGTGCAGCGTTTCGCCGATGCGGGTACCGCCCGACCAGTCCTTGACCGCAGCGACGCATTCGTCGAGCGCCTCGTCGGGATCACGATTGCGCATTTGGCGGGTGACGTTCGTCAGCCGCGTGCCGAAGAGAAAAGTCTCAACGCGGTGGCGCTCTTCTGTCAGTGCATGCAGGAAATGCAGGAACACCCGCGTATACTGCGTCATCGAGCCCGAAATATCCGCAAGCACGACGAGCGGCGGATGCCTGAGACGCGGCTCCCGGAAGCGAGGCTGGATGAACTCGCCGCCGAGCCGCATGGCATCGCGCATGGTCGCGCGCGGATCGATCCGGGCCGGCCGATGGGACGGGCGGAAGCGCCGTGTCTTGACCCGATCGAAGGGCAGGAGCAGCGACGACATCGCCCTACGCGCCTCGGCGATTTCTGCGGCCGTCATCTGCGCAAAATCCGCCTTGCGAAAGAGCTCCCGGCCTGAGGCGGTGAAGCGCGCGTCGATTTCGATCTGCTCCTCCTCACGAGCCTGTCGAGTGTCGTCCCGGCCGCTCAGGAGCGCTTCGCTAAGGCGTGCCTCGCCGGCTCGCCGCCGCCGATCATCTCTTACGCGTGCAGGGGCGACGGGCGACAATAGCGCGATCATCTTGCGGACGAGATCGCGCTTGCGCCAGAACAGGCGGAACGCTTCATCAAAGAGCGGCTGGTCCTCGTGCCTCTTCACCAGCGTGCATTGCAGCGCGGCGTAGAACTCCGGGCGCGATCCGATGCCGATTGCGCCGGCCGCTTCGATGGCGTCCGCAATCGCGCCCGGACCGATCCGCATGCCTGCCCGTCGCAGCGCCCGGGCGAAGAAGACAATGTTGTCGGCAAACTGCCCGCGGTCCGGGCGATGGCTTACTCCCGCGGCATCCGGCGCGCCCGTCATGGTGTCAGCCCTCAGCCGAAAGTTCGCGCTTGACCTCTTCGAGCAACCTGCGCCCTTCAGCGCCCTCTATCCGGGAGATGTCATCCTGATACTTGAGCAGCGTTCCAAGCGTATCGGCGAGGGTCTCCGGATCGAGCGCCAGCGCATCGAGCTCGGTCAGCGCCGTCGCCCAGTCGATCGTCTCCGCGACGCCGGGATTCTTGAAGAGATCGACCGTCCGGAGCTTCTGGACATAAGCGACGATCTCCCGGGAGAGCGTCGCATTGCAGCCCGGCACCTTGCGCCGGATGATCTCCAGCTCCTGTGACGCGCGGGGATAGTCGACCCAATGATAGAGGCAGCGGCGCTTCAAGGCGTCGTGGATTTCGCGCGTCCGGTTGGTGGTGATGATGACGATCGGCGGCTCCTCGGCGCGGATCGTTCCAAGCTCGGGAATGGTCACCTGGAAATCCGAAAGAACCTCGAGGAGGAAAGCCTCGAAGGCCTCGTCGGTGCGGTCGAGCTCGTCGATCAGAAACACCGGTGCGCGGCCGGCATTCGCCGAGATCGCCTGAAGCACCGGACGCCGGATGAGGAAGCGTTCCGAGAAAATGTCGCTTTCCACCCTTTGCCGGTCGACCATGCCTGCGGCCTCCGAAAGGCGGATTTCCAGCATTTGCGCCGGGTAGTTCCATTCATAGACGGCGGAGGCGACGTCGAGTCCTTCATAGCATTGCAGCCGGATCAGCGGTCGATCGAGCGAGCGGGAGAGCACCTTGGCGATTTCGGTCTTGCCGACCCCGGCTTCTCCTTCGAGAAAGAGCGGGCGCTTCATCCTGAGTGCCAGGAAAAGAACGGTGGCGAGAGCGGTTCCGGCGAGATAGTTCTCCGATTCCAGCAGCGCCATCGTCTCGTCGATGGACTGGGGCGTTCTGCCTGTCTCGTGTTTCGCCATGTTCGCTCCTCTGCCGAGGAAAATTATAGCGTGCGGTATCCCCGGTCCACATAAATGAGCGGTGGTGTCTTTTCGCCGATCCGTACGTCGACCACCTCGCCGAAGAGTATCGCGTGGGTAGCCATGATCTTCACTTCGATCAGACGGCAATCGAAGGCGGCGATGGCGTCGGCGAGAATTGGCGCCCCGGTCGCAAGCTGCGTCCAGCGGCCGAGGGCAAATCGGCGCTCCATTTCGAGTTGATCGCGTCCAGAAAAAGCATGGGCCAAGGCGAGATGCTGCCTGCCCAGGACGTTCAGTGCAAAACTGTCGTTGCGGAAGAAGATATCGTTGCGGGGATTTGCCGCATTGAGGCAGGCAAGGATCGTCGGAGGTTCGTCCGATACCGAACAGGAGGCAGTGATGGTAACGCCGCGCCGCTCGTCACTATCCGCTGCGGTGATCAACTGCACGTGATGAGACAGGCGGCTCATCGTATCGCGGTAGCTTATCGGGTCCAGCCGGGTCTTCTCCAACACATCACGCTCCGGATCGGTATCTCGCACATACATAGACTGTCGCAAGGAATATGAAACTAGGCCGACCGAGAATCTTGCCGATCAGCGCATACGCATGACGCAGATCGGGCGATCCCCCGTTCCTACCAGCATCTTTTCCTTTGACGAGTTGAGCCACTTCCTTAAAACAAGACGTGCGATAGCGGGAAAAAACATGCTGAAATCAATTGGTACGACCCTTTTCGTCGCCGCGCTGACGCTGACCTCTCCCGCGCTTGCCGCCGGCCTGAAGATTGCCGTCGTCGCTCCCGCCGACGGACCGTTTGCGGCGCTCGGCAAGCAGATCACTGATGGCGCCGCCTTCCAGGCAGGCGACCGGGGAAGCGAGATCGTTCCCATCGCAGAAAGCTGCGATCCGGCAGGCGGCGAGGCGTTGACGAAGGCGCTGCTGGCCAGCGGTGCCGAGGCGGCGATCGGCTTTCTCTGCACCGAGAGCCTGGAAGCAGCTCTGCCGGCGCTGGCCGTGGCCGGGATACCCGCCATCACGCTTAGCGTGCGCTCGGACATTCTCATCGAGGACGCCCTCAAGAAGAAATGGCCGCTCTTCCGCCTGGCACCGAGCGGCAAGGCCGAGGCCGCGGCGATCACCGATGCGATCGTGACGAACTGGAGGGACAAGCCGCTGGCCCTCATCGACGACGGAACGATTCACAGCCGCGAACTTGTCGAAAGCGTCCGTAACGCCCTTTCGGAGATCGGTATCACCCCTGTCTTCACCGACACCTACCGGCCGGCGCAGGAACAGCAGGTGAGTCTCGTTCGGCGCCTGGCGAAAAGCGGCGCGACGCATGTGTTCACCGGCGGCGACCGCAACGACACGGCCGTCATCGCCCGCGACGCGAAGGCGGAGAATGTTTCGATAACCTTGCTTGGCGGCGATACGCTGAACGCCGCGGATCTGGACGTGCCGCTGGAAAATGGCGTGCTGGCCGTTACCATTCCGGATCCCGCCCGGTCAAGCGAAGCAGCACCGGTCGTCACGGCAATGCGCGCCGCCAGGATTGAACCAGATGGTTACGTTCTCCCCGCCTTTGCAGCCGTGTCGCTTCTCGAGCAGGCGAAGGATCAAGCGGAGAAGGATGACAAGGCTGTTCTGGACGCTCTTTCGAAGGGCCCCTACGCGACCGTCCTCGGGCCGATCGGCTTCAACGGCAGCCATGAACGGGCCGAAAGCCCCTACCGGCTGATGCAATGGCGGGACGGCCGCTTCGTGGACGCGCCCGATGCAGGCAAGGCCGAGTGATGCGGAAGGGACCGACCAATCTGATCACCGACGTCGCGGGGATCCTGGTCGGCAACGCCGAGGATCACCGGCTGAAATCCGGCGTCACGGCCGTACTTTGCGACCCGCCGGCCACCGCCGCGGTTCAGGTCCTGGGCGGCGCACCGGGAACGCGTGAGACCGATCTCCTCGCCCCGCACAATACGGTCCAGACGGTCGACGCAATCGTACTTTCCGGCGGCTCAGCCTTCGGGCTGGACGCGGCCTCGGGCGCTCAGGCTGCATTGCGGCAAATGGGACGCGGCTTTCCCGTCGGCCCGCACCGGATCCCGATCGTTCCGGCGGCAATCCTCTTCGACCTGATGAATGGCGGAGATAAGGATTGGGGGCAATTCTCACCCTATCGCGACCTCGGCTATGACGCGGCACGCGCCGCGGCCGAGACCTTCGCGACCGGCAGTGCCGGCGCCGGAACGGGAGCACTCACGGCCACTTTCAAGGGCGGCCTCGGCTCCGCCTCGACCGTCCTCGCAAATGGCATCACCGTCGGTGCCCTTGTCGCCGTCAACGCGCTCGGCTCGGCAACCATCGGCGACACCCGCCATTTCTGGGCTGCCCCATTTGAACTGGATGGCGAATTCGGTGGGCTCGGTATGCCGTCTCCCTGGCCGCAGGATGCGGCGCAGCCGCGGCTCAAGTTCCGGGAGCGCGAGGCAGTAGCCGCCAACACGACGATTGCCGTCATCGCCACGGATGCGGTCCTCTCGAAGGCCGAGGCGAAACGCGTGGCGATTGCCGCCCATGACGGCTTCTCCCGAGCGCTGTGGCCGTCCCATACACCGCTTGACGGCGACCTCGTTTTCGCGCTCTCGACGGGCGCCACCGGCAAGACGCTGCTTCTGGAGGATTTCATCGACCTCGGCGCCGCCGCGGCGGCGACAATGGCCCGGGCGATCGCGCGGGGCGTCCACGATGCCATACCGGCCGCGAGCGATATCAAACCGGCCTGGTCGGCATTGGCCCTATGACGAAGGCCTGCCTTCGCATGTTGTTCGGCCGGTCGCGGAATGCTATGGGCGCGGGAAAGACCGGAGGCTGTTCATGACCCACCCCATTCGCATTGCCCCATCGATCCTGGCGGCCAACTTCTCCAAACTGGGCCAGGAGGTCCGCGACGTCGTCGATGCCGGCGCCGATTGGATCCACCTCGACGTCATGGACGGGCATTTCGTGCCGAACATCACCTTCGGACCCGACGTCATCAAGTCGCTGCGCCCCTACACGGACGCGACCTTCGATTGCCATCTGATGATCGCGCCGGCCGATCCATTTCTCGAAGCGTTTGCCAAGGCCGGATGCGATACCCTGACTGTCCATGCCGAGGCAGGCCCGCATCTGCATCGTTCCCTGCAGATGGTGAAGGCACTCGGCAAGAAGGCCGGGGTCTCGCTCAACCCCGCGACTCCCGAAAGCGCCCTCGAATACGTCCTCGATACTGTCGATCTCATCCTGGTGATGACGGTCAATCCGGGCTTCGGCGGTCAGAAGTTCATCGCCGCGATGGAAGAGAAGATCCGCCGCATCAAGAAAATGGTCGGCAATCGGCCGATCGAAATCGAGGTGGATGGCGGCATCACGCCCGAGACCGCCGGCATCGTCACAGGGGCCGGCGCCAACGTGCTGGTCGCCGGCTCGGCGATCTTCAAGGGCGACTCCGTCGACGCCTACCGCGCCGCCATCGAGGCGATCCGCACGCCGGCCGAGAAGGGTCGGCGATGAGCTTGCGGGCAGCGATCGCGGCTGCAGTTCTGATTGCTGAGGTGATTGCCGCTCCGCCCGCGATCGCCGGCGACTATGCCAGCCTTCAGCCAATCGGCTTCTCTTCGGACGGCAAGGTCTTCGGCTTCGAGGAATATGGCATACAGGACGGCTCCGGCTTTCCCTATTCGTCTATCTATGTCCTCGACACTCAGACCGACACGTTCCTGCCCGGCGCGCCCGTACGCGCCCGTGTGGAGGAGGATAACGGAGCCCTTCCCCGCGCTCGCCGAGACGCGCACCGGCGCGCGGCGCCGCTGATCGACGCCTACCGCCTTCTCGACACGCCCGGACTACTCGCCGCCTACAATCCAGTGACGGAGCCGGACACGGCGGACCACAGGCTACGCTACGATGCATTCCCAGCCGATCCGCCGTTCCGCAAGACCTACGAGTTGCAGCTTGAAGAAAAGAGCTTGGCAGCCGAGGGCATCTGCAAGGACCTCCTGAAAGACGTCAAAGGCTTCCGCCTCGTCATGACGGAGAAAGCCGGAAAGCCCGTATCCGAGGTGCTGCAGGATGATAGCCGCATTCCGGAAAGCCGCCGCTGCCCGACCGGCTACCGGATCGGCGGGGTGGTGACTCACGTCGATGACGACGGCGTGCAGGTGCATGTCGTCATGGTCCTCGTCAAATCCCTTGGCTTCGAAGGTACGACCGATGGGCGCTGGATCGCGGTGCCGTTCTGGCCCGGGCGATGAACGAGCAGCCGGCCGCCGGGGGGAATGTCGCCGGTCCTGGCAGCCGCTCGAAACGTGGGCGCATCCGTCGTGCCATCCCGCCCTGGCGAGAAACCTTCCTCGGTGCTCCCGCCTGGGCTCTGGCGATGGCATTTTCCGCCTGGTACGCGCTTTGGCTGCGCGAGCATGACGCGACGTTCCACCTCGAAAGCATCCTGCTGCTCTACGCTTTCGGCGGCCTCATCGCCTGGCCGCTTTCGCTTTTCGGTGGCCGCTGCATGGCAGAGGGTCGCGGCATCGAAACGCGCTTTGCTGCCTATCTCCTGAGCCTGATCGCCGGAACCGTCGGACTGACGGGGCTGCTCTTCGCCCTGGATTACCGGCTTTTCTATGCGCAGTGGCATGCGACGACTGGATCCCGCATCTGGTTCTATCAGGCGCTGTTCACGTCGGCCTCAGCGTTCTACCAATTTCTGGTGCTGGGGATCAGGCTATACCTGCCCCTCGGGGCGCTCGCCCTCCTGCTGGCGAGCCTCGGACTTGCTCGGCGGCAATAGCGTTGAGCTTCTGTCCCATCTTTGATAGAGGCACAGCCATCCTCCACTGACGATGAAAGCATAGAGCCCATGATCCCCCGTTACTCCCGGCCGGAAATGGTGGCCATCTGGTCGCCGGAAACGAAGTTCCGCATCTGGTTCGAGATCGAGGCGCATGCCTGCGACGCTCTCGCCGAAATCGGCGTGATCCCGAAGGAAGCGGCCAAGACCATCTGGGAAAAGGGCGGCGCGGCCGAGTTCGATGTGGCGCGCATCGATGAAATTGAAGCCGTCACCAAGCACGACGTAATCGCCTTCCTTACGCATCTTGCCGAATTCGTCGGTCCGGACAGCCGCTTCGTCCACCAGGGAATGACTTCGTCGGACGTGCTCGACACCTGCTTCAACGTGCAGCTCGTCCGTGCCACGGACCTCCTGCTCGCCGACCTCGACAGGCTGCTCGAGGCGCTGAAGCGCCGCGCCTTCGAACACAAGGATACGGTGACGATCGGCCGCTCGCATGGCATTCATGCGGAGCCGACGACCTTCGGCGTCAAGCTGGCGCTTGCCTATGCGGAATTCGACCGCTGCAAGGAGCGCCTGCTCGCCGCCCGTGAAGAGATTGCCACCTGCGCCATCTCCGGTGCCGTCGGCACCTTCGCGAATATCGATCCGCGCGTCGAGGAACATGTCGCAGAGGCGCTCGGCCTGAAGCCCGAGCCGGTCTCCACCCAGGTGATCCCGCGCGACCGCCACGCCATGTACTTCGCTACGCTTGGCGTCATCGCCTCGTCGATCGAGCGGCTTGCAACGGAAATCCGCCACTTGCAGCGCACCGAGGTGCTGGAGGCGGAGGAATATTTCTCGCCCGGCCAGAAGGGCTCCTCGGCCATGCCGCACAAGCGCAATCCGGTGCTGACGGAGAATCTGACCGGCCTTGCCCGCATGGTCCGCGCCTTTGTCGTTCCGGCCATGGAAAACGTGGCGCTCTGGCATGAGCGCGATATCTCGCATTCCTCGGTCGAACGGATGATCGGGCCGGACGCGACGGTGACGCTCGATTTCGCGCTGGCGCGGTTGACCGGGGTTATCGACAAGCTGCTCGTCTACCCGGACAACATGTTGAAGAACATGAACAAGTTCCGCGGACTTGTTCATTCGCAGCGGGTACTTCTCGCCCTTACCCAGGCCGGCGTCTCTCGCGAGGACGCCTATCGGCTCGTCCAGCGGAACGCCATGAAGGTCTGGGAGGAAGGCAAAGACTTCCTGGAGGAACTCTTGGCGGACCAGGAAGTCCGTGCGGCGCTCTCAGAAGAGGACATTCGCGAGAAGTTCGATCTCGGCTATCACACCAAGCATGTCGACACGATTTTCCGCCGGGTTTTCGGGACGGTCTGAACCGCGTCCCACTCAAGAATGCCTCGGATCGGCCCGCATTTGAGCGCTTGCTTCAAATGCGGCCGATTTTATTAGCCCGTCCTTTGGCGCTCTCGTGGAATCTGAACCTCAAACAATGAGGTTCGAGGAAGCCATGGCGTTTAGGGAGAGCGTTCAGCGCGCATCCGCGCGCAACGAGACGAAGATTACCGGCACGGTCACCTGCAAGACCGGCTCGAGCAACGGTGTCGTGAAGGATCTTTCCGACGAAGGTATCTGTTTTCAGCTGCTGTTCGATATAGGAGCCCGAATGGGCCAGGAAGTGACAATCCGCAGCGAGGAGCTCGGCTTCCTCACCGGGATCGTGCGCTGGTCGCGCGGCGACAGGATCGGCATCAAGCTCAAACTGTCATCGAATACGGCTGCGCAGATTTCGTCTTATTACAAATTTTTCCGGTAGCAGACGGCCGGCCAAACGGCCGACCGCCCGCTTTGCGGTCTAACGGATCGGCTGGGCCGGCTCCACCAGTTTTCGATAGAGATGCCAAGTGGCGTGCCCAAAGATCGGCATGATCACCGCCAGGCCGACGAAAACCGGGATCGACCCGATCACCAGGCCCGCGGCAATGATCAACCCCCACAGGGCGACCGGCACCGGATTGGCAAGTGTAGCTCGGACTGAGGTCTCGATTGCCGTAAAGGCGCCGACATCCCTGTCGAGCAGCAGCGGGAAGGTGATGACGCTGATCGACAGCACAATCACCGCGAAGACGAAGCCGACCGCGTTGCCGACGAGGATCAGGTTCCAGCCCTGCTCCGTACCGATAACGCCGTTCCAGAATTCGGCGATGGAGTTCGGCGGGGCTGCGCCGAACATTGTTACGTAGAGCCCCTGGGCGACCAGGAGCCAGACGACGAAAATGACGAACAGCAGGGCCGCCACCGCCAGGATCGACGGAATTGCCGGATTGCGGTGCAGCCGCAGCGCATGCGGCCATGACGCGTCCATGCCGAGTTCGCGGCGCCGGCTGATCTCGTAGAGACCGATGGCCGCGACAGGCCCGATGAGGGCAAAGCCGGATGCGAGCGGATAGAGCAACGGCAGCATGTTCGCCCCCGCGCTCCAAGTCATCAGCACGACGCCGGCAACAGGATAAATGAGACACAGAAAAACATAATGCGACGGCTTCTCGCGGAAATCGTCAAACCCGCGACGCAGCGCATCGAACACATCTGCAATGCCAATCTTTCGTATCTCGGGATGAACGGCGCTTTCGTTCGCCCCCGAGAGGACATGGAAGGTTGTCATGGCTCACACTCCTCAACGAACCAGAGCAGCCATGGATTCGCAGCGGCGGCGAAAAATGGCCGTTGCGAACCGCGACCGCCATCTCGGATTATACAGAAAATGCAACCCTTGTCGCCTCCGCCTTGACTTCGGCTCGTTTCGTCGCCAAATCGCGGCGATCATGAAGGTTTCAGAAGCACATATCCTGATCGTTCCGGGCTATACCAACTCCGGTCCGGACCATTGGCAAAGCCGCTGGGAGCGCAAGCTGTCAACGGCGCGCCGCGTCGTGCAGGCGGAGTGGTCGAAACCTGTGCGCGAGGATTGGGTGGCGCGGATGATCGAAGAGGTCAATGCCGCGACCAAGCCGGTGGTGATCGTCGCCCATTCGCTCGGCATCGCCACCGCCGTTCATGCAATTCCGCATTGCAAGAAGAAGATCGCGGGCGGCTTTCTAGTCGCCCCGCCCGACGTCGCAAACCCGAATGTCCGTCCGAAGCATCTGATGACCTTCGGGCCCTATCCGCGCGACCCGCTGCCGTTTCCATCGCTGGTGATCGCCAGCCGCAACGATCCGTTCGGCTCCTACGAGCAGGCGGGCGACATTGCCAATGCCTGGGGATCGCTGCTCATCGATGCCGGCGAGGCCGGCCACATCAACGCCGAGTCCGGCCACGGGCCCTGGCCGGAAGGTACGATGGTCTTCGCCCAATTTTTGACGCGCCTTCAGGCTTGACCAAGCCGGACGACCGAACCTTTCATGCAGCCGCGGCTGACGCATTCCTGACCGCGATCCGCACCTGGAAATGAGGCGGACTGCCGTCAGCGGGCGCAAGCAGGAATTCACCTTCGACCTCAAAGGCCTTTTCGACCAAACCGCTTCGCGCAAGTGCGACGGCATCGCCGCTGTAGCGAATTTCGCCGCCGGTCATGAGCACGATCCGGTCGGCGATCGCCATCGCGTGGTTGAGATCGTGAATGGAGAGGACGACCGCCACCTTGCGTTCCCGCGCGAGCCGGCAAAGCAGTTCGAGAATCTCGACCTGGTGACCGATGTCGAGGAAGGAAGTCGGCTCATCGAGAAGGAGTATCCGCGCTTCCTGGGCCAGCGCCGCCGCGATCCAGGCACGCTGCCGTTCGCCGCCGGATAGCGCGTCAAGGCGCCGTTCGGCAAGCTCGCCCAACCCCGTCTGCTTCAGTGCCCACGAAACCGCCTGCTGATCTCGCGAGGAGAAGCCGGCGAAGAGGCCGAGATGGGCAAAGCGTCCCTGGCGCGCGAGCTGTTCCACGGTCATGCTCTCGGGTGCCAGCGGCGCCTGCGGCAGGAAGGACAATCTTTTCGCCAGTTCCCGTCTCGTCCACCGGTCTACGGTACGCCCCTCGATCATCGTGCTTCCCGATGAGGGCCGGTTTAGGCCGGCAAGGGCATGGAGCGCCGTGCTCTTGCCGGAACCGTTCGGGCCGATGAGCGCGATGATCTCGCCGGGAGCGACATCGATGGAAAAGTCGCTGAGCACGGTCAGTTCGCCATATCGAACCGAGATCTTTCTTGCGGACAGGAGCATCGGAGTCCTCACTGGTGGCGTCGCAACAGGATAAGGAGAATGGGGGCACCGGCGAAGGCGGTGACGACGCCGATCGGAATTTCCTCCGGGCCACCGATCAGGCGCCCGGCAAGGTCGGCGGCCGTTACCAGCGACGCACCGATAAGGGCGGCGAGCGGCAGGACGAGATGGAAATGCCGGCCCGCAACGAAGCGCGCCAGGTGCGGCACCACGAGCCCGACGAAGATCAGCGGGCCGACCGCGCCGACGGCACTTGCCGCCAGCATGCTGGAGATCGCCAATACGAGGCTGAACCACAGGCGGTAAGAGAGGCCGAAGGAGCGGGCGGCATCCTCCTCGAACCGTAACATTGCCAGGGGTCGGACTACGAATGGGAGCGCCAGGAATCCGGCGATCGTGAATGGCAGGAGAAACAATACATGCTCCCAGCCCCGGGCATAGAGACTGCCCGCAAGCCATTGCATGACGATCTCGATCCGGGCGCTGCCCCATCCAACGACGATCCCCATGGCGATCGCATGCAGGAAGGCTCCGATCGCAATGCCGCATAGCGTCAGCCGCAAAGCGCTCAAGCCCTTGCCGAGCGCCAGGACATAGATCAGCGCGCCGCCGAAGAGCCCGCCTCCGCATCCCACAAGTGGCAACCAGCCGACAGGCAAAGCATAAAGCGTGTTGGAATCCGAGTTCAGACGGTAAACGGCGAAGAACAGGAAGACCGTCACGGCGAGGGTCGCACCCTGTGAGATTCCCATGATCGTCGGGTCTGCAAGCGGGTTGCGGGTGATCGATTGCAGCAACACGCCGGCAACGGCGAAATGCATGCCCGCGAGTATCCCGGTTGCGATCCTCGGTATGCGGATCGTTGCGATGATGAGGTTGCCCTGGTCAGATCCATGGCCGGTCAGTACCGCCATGATCTCCGCCGCGGGCAGGTCCACGACACCAAAGAAGACCGAAAGAAGGATGAGGCCGATTGCTCCGAGGGTCAGGCCGGCGACCTGCTGGCGGGTGAAAGGCCTTGCAGCGGAGGCGGTAGCAAGGGTCATGCGAGCGCTCCCCTGCCCATGAAGATCTCACGGCGCTGCGCCAAATAGATGAAAATCGGACCGCCGATCATCGCAGTGAATATGCTGACCGGGATCTCACGCGGGGCCGCGACCGAGCGTGCCAGCACATCGGCCGTCAGGAGCAAGCCGCCGCCAATCGCAAGGTTGAGCATGAGCGACCAGAAGCTATCCCTTGGACGCAGGAGCCTCACGAGGTGCGGCGCCGCCAGCCCGACAAAGGCGACAGGTCCCGCAACCGGGGTGACCCCGGCCACAAGGCCGATCGCTGCGAGCAACAGGAGTGGCTTCCAGACGGAGAGATTGACGCCCATGCCTGCGGCGACCTCGTCTCCGAGCGCCAACACGCCAATCACCCGGTGACTGGCGACCACCACCGCCAGGCCGGAAACTATCCAGGGCAGCATGTACATGATCTGCGGCCAGGACCTGCCCTGGAAACCTCCCGACAACCAGAACAGCACGGAGGGCGATTGCGGACCGCCCCTGAGGAGCACGTAGGTCGTGATCGCGTTGAGGAACAAGGCGACCGTAATGCCGCCGAGCGCGGTGTGGAGGGCCGAGGCCCGACCGCCGCGCGCAACCCAGATCGTCATGGAGGCTGCCGCTAGCCCGCCGGCCATGCCGATCCCGGGGTAATAGAACGACGATATGGCCGGGAAGAAGACGAAGGTGCTGACGATCGCCGCTACGGCGCCGGACGAAACACCGGTCAGGTCGGGTGCAGCCAACGGGTTCCTGGTGAGCGACTGCAGAAGAAACCCGGAAACCGCCAGCGCGCCGCCGGCGAGAAAGGCGGCAATGCTGCGCGGCATGCGGAGGGTCCAGACGATGATGCCATCAGTTCCCTGGTTGGGAGAGGCGAGTGCCGTCAAAGCCTCTGCCAGCGTCATCGGCTTTGCGCCGATCACCAGGCCAGCCACCGCGACAGCAAAGGCAGTTGCCGAGATGATCATAGTCAAGAAGGCTGAGCGGGAAGAGAGGCTCATCGCGCCGGCTCCGCAACAGCAGCAGGAGCGGCGCCCCGTTCGAACAGCAGCACCATGCCCGTGGCTGCCGCGGCCAGTCCCGCACCCATGCCGATCCAGACGCCGAGCACGCCCGGGTAGAGGTGGAAGCCCACCAGCCATGCAGTCGGGGCTCCAACGATCCAGTAGCTACCGATCGTGATCCAGAACCCCTGCCCGGCGCGGCCGATGCCCCGCACTGCGCCGATGCCGATGTTCTGCAGGAAATCGAAGATCTGAAAAAGCGCCGCTGCGAAAAGAAGCCCGGTTGCGATTTCATGCAGACCAGCGTCCCCGTCCGGCTTTATGGAAAAAAGAGCCAATACCTCGGATGGGAAAAGCATCAACAGGGCCGAAAAGGCCGAAACTACCGCAAGTCCAAGACAGAGGCCGCTGCGGCCAGCTCCGAGCGCGCCCGCGCCGTCGCGCGCACCGATCGCCTCACTGACGCCGACGGATGTGGCGTGCGAAAGGCCGATCGACAGCATGAATACGACATAGATGATCTGGTTGACGGCCGCATGCGCCGCGAGCGCGGCCGCCCCGTAGGTTCCTGCCATGAGGGCGATCAGCGTGGTGAATCCCGCCTCGGAGGCATAGGAGCCCGCGGTTGGCACGCCGATCTTCAAAGTGCGCCTCAAGGCCGATCCGATCTCCACTGCGGATTTTTCCCGGATGAAACGCGTCGTACCGTGGGTGACCGACGCGATCGCGACGAACTGCAACAGATAGGAAATCGAGCTCGACGCGGCGACACCAGGAACACCGAGCGCGGGCAAGCCGAATGCTCCGAACAGGAAGCCGTAGTCAAACACGGCGTTCACTACAACCGTGCCGAGGGTGATCAGAAGCAGCAGATTGGCGCGCCGTCCGCCGACGACGACGCCACGGTAAGCGTAGAACCAGAACAAGGGGAACAGCCCCGGCGCAGCGAAGAGAAGATAGCGCGCCGCAAATTCCGAAACGTGCTCGTCCTGCCCGAACCAGGGAAGAAGAAGAAAGCCGCCGAAAGCCAGAACCAACGCACCTATGGCGGCGGCACCCGTCGCGATGGCAAGCCCCGCGAGAAGATGTGCTCGGAAGATGCCAGCGCGGCTGTTCTCCGCGACAAGGTTGGACGTGCCGACGACGAGGCCGAAGCCCATCGTTCGCAGCAGATTGAACAGAGTGAAGCCGAGCGCGCCGGCCGCCAGCGCCGTGCCGCCCACGCAGCCCAGCATGATCATGTCCGTGGTGGAAATGGCGACCTGCGCCAGCTGCACGGCGGACAATGGCATGGCGAGCGCGCCGATGCGGCGCGCCTGGGCGAATGTGGGATAAGAAAGCGACACGGCAGGCATATCCGGTTTGGCGGCCGCTTTTCGCGGCCGCCGACTGATCAGTTGACGGTCGCCGGGATCATCTTGCGAGCCTCGGCCTTGACGTCGATGGCCGGGAAGACATCCGGGTAAAGAAGATTCGCTGCCTCGCGCAGGACCATCTCGCGGGCAATCGGCCCATGCGCCTCGACCCAGTGATCGCCGACATAGTGGACCCGCCCGTTCTTGACGGCCGAGAGCTGCTGCCAGATCGGATTGTTTTCATGCGGACGATCCGGACCGTAGTCATAGACGAAAATGACTTCCGGATCCTTTTCCAGCATGGTTTCGAGGCTCATCTCCATGCCCCAATTGTCCGGGACCGACGGGGTCGGGTTCTGCCCGGCAATGTTCTCTGCGCCGAGGGCGACGAGTATCGCGGCCGTCATGTTTTCTGAACGGAAGACCCATGGCGTGTCGCCGCCCCACATCACGACGAAGCGCGGGTGCTTGTCCTTCGGCGCCTTTTCAGCGAAGGCCGCCAGATCTGCCTTGAATTGAGCGTTCAATTCCTGCCCGCGCTTGGTTTCGCCAAGAACGGTCGCGAGCTGGCCGATGGTCCGGTCGCTATCGGCAAAAAGCTCGAGGCTGTAGGCAAGGTAGGGGGCGATCTTCTGATACTGGTCGGCATTGCCTTCCGTATAGCGCCGGATCGCGACGGTTACGTCCGGCTTTGCCTCGGCAAGCAGTTCGAGATTGGGCGTCGCGCGTTGACCGATCTGTTTCACCCCATCGAGAAGGCCGCCGAGGAAATCGGGGCTTCGGCCTTCGACCATGTAGGTGGCGGCGACCGGCTTGAGGCCCAGTGCAAGCGCCACGTCCGCGGCAAAATAAGAGACGGACGCGATCCGCTTCGGCTTCGCCGGAACCGAGACGGCAACGCCGCGGTCGTCAATGACGTTGAAGGTCGCATCTTCGGCACGCGATTGACTTGCGATACATGCCGACAGCGCAAGGCTTGCGGCAAGAAACCGACCGAGAACGGCGCGATTCTCGATTTTGGCGGGGCTCGGGAACATGAACGGTCACTCCGGATGGGAATTCTTGAAATCAGTAGATTGCTCGGTCTGACGGGCCGCGCTTGCGTGACGTGCAATCGCCCCCGCGGCTCGCACGCGGCGGTCGCGGGAACAGGCGATGTCCTGTACGGGCTTCAAAGCAGGCGAGTTCCAGTTATCAGTTGCTGTCTGGCTGGAATCTGGATAGTCATGGTCAACTTATTTGCAAGCGAAAGATTTTCAGGCCGGCATGAGAATTACTCAAACGCAGCGTTTCAAATTGCCTCCGCTTTCGACCCTGCCGGCTTTCGCGAGCGCCGCGCGCACCGGCAGCCTGACGCTCACAGCCCGCGAGATGAACCTCACGCCCGGCGCAATCAGCAGACAGATCAAGTCGCTGGAGGATGCACTTGGCGTCTCGCTCTTTCATCGAAGCCACAATGCGATCTCGCTGACGGACGCGGGGCGGCAATATCTGGCGCATGTCAGCGCCGCTCTCGCGACGATCGAAAACGGTACACGTGCGCTGCAGCCTGACCGGGCAACCCTGGTCATACAGGCGCCGATAACGTTGGCGCGGCGCTGGCTCATTCCGCGTCTCGGTTCGTACCGTCAAGACAACCCGAATGTCGATCTCAGCATCCAGTCGCTGGCGCTCGGGGCGACCGGCGTGCCCGATGTCGTCATCACTTATAGGCGCGGCACGACGGAAGCCGACTTCCCGGTCGCCTTCCTGCTCGACAGGTCGATCGCCGTCTGCTCTCCCTTGCTCTCCGGTGGCTCGGGGCCGCATGTCCAGCCGCAGGATCTCCTCGATCTGCCGCTCCTGCTCGACACAGCGGATGCCTGGTCGTGGCAGCGCTGGTGCGGCGCGGCGCAGATGGCATTCAAACCGCGCGGCGGCAGCATCGCCTTCGACACCGACGAGGCGTCGATCGACGCCTGCATCTCGGGGCTCGGCATCGGCCAGGCGAGTCCCTCGCTGATCGAGCGGGAATTGCGGGAAGGTCAGTTGATCGCCTTGTGCCCGGCGATCAATCCTATCGTCGGGGCCTATGAAATTTCCATTTCGACGGGAACGCCGTCTGCACTTGCCTTCAACGACTGGCTGTCCGCCTGGAGGGAGACCGGCGGCGAACAGTGAACGGACGGCGGCCGGAGCGACCTGCCCGTCCGCCGTCAAATCTCGATGAGACGATGTGCTGGCAGGCGTCAGCCGGCGCGAACCGTCGCCTTGCCCTCCTCGACCAGACGCGTCGCCGCATCGGCGACCGAAATGCGTTCGAAGGCCAGTTCGTCGGCGATCGGGCGCAGCACCCGCTGATCGAACTCCGTCGATCCGAGCGGCGCGGGAGCCGGGTAGCTGCCCACCTGGTCCTTGAGCGCATTGATGTATTTCACCGTTTCCGCCTCAGTCGGATTGAGCGACGGCAGGATCGCCTCGCGCACTTTGGGCGACATCGGCACGCCTCGCTCGACACCGAGGATCTTGCCGGCTTCCGCGTCGTTGACGAAGAAATTGATGAACTTCGCGGCCTGTTCGCCATGCTTGGTGGTCGCGCCGATGCTCCAGATCAATGCCGGCCGGTAATAGTGCCCGGAGGGGCCGCCCTTCTCCGCGCGCGGCAGCATGCCGATGCCGAGCTTGCTCTTCATGATCAGCTGATAGCCGACCATCTGGTTCGAATAGGCCATGCCCATGGCCGAATAGCCGAGCGAAAGGCAGTTCGTATCGATCGTGTTCTGATCGAGCGTCTGGATATCGGCGCCGACGGTGCCGCCGCGCTTGCGCAGTTCCTCCCAATAGGCATACCACTCCTTCGCTTCCTCGACGCCGAAACCGAGGCCGCTCTCGGTATAGAGGCTGCTGCCGCGCTGCCTCAGCCACGCATCGAAGACATATGCGTAGCGGGCCCCGTATGGCCCGCCCCAGACGTTCTTCTTGCCGGCGGCCTTGGTCATCTCGGTCGCGATGTCGGCATATTCCTTCCAGGTGGTGTCGACTCCCGGAGGTGTAATGCCCGCTTTCGCAAAGGCGTCGGCGTCATAGAACAGTGCGAAGGAATTCAGGCCGAGCCCGACGCCCCAGAGTTTCCCATCCACAGTCGTCAGCTTCAGCACATCCTTGCCGAACGAATCCACGTCCAACGTCGATGGAATGAACGGATCAAGAGCAAGGCAGGCGCCGCGCTTGGAGTAATCGGAAATCGTGCTCGGCTCGAGCTGGAAGACGTCCGCGATAGCACGGCCGGCCATCTGGGTCGCAAGCTTCGTCCAGTATCCGTCGCCGCTCAGGCTTCTCGCCAACGATCGCTATGTCCGGATTTTTCTCCTGGAAGAGCTTGGCGACGCTCAAGGTCCGCTTCGAGCGATCGTTGGATCCCCACCACATGGCGCGGAGCTGCACGTTTTCGGCAGCGAAAGCCGAGGTCGCGCCGAGTGCAAGACCAGCGGCCGTGCCGGCCGAGCCGAGCAGGAATGTACGTCGATTGAGTAGCATGCCGTTCCTCCTGTCGTTGTCTGCCTCGCGCTCTCCTCCAGCGCCAGGCGAAGCCATTCTGCGAAAGCTTATGCAAGAAAATTGATTTTGCAAGATTTTGTTCGCGACTTGCAAATTTGCACAAATTGCGCGATCTTTGCGCCATGACAGACATTTCTTCCAAACGACTGCGGCAGGCCGACATCGCTACTCGGGCCGGCGTCTCCGTTTCCACCGTCTCGCGTGTCCTTGCGAACGAGCCGGGCATCAGCGACGACGTCCGCCGGCAGATCCTCCAGGTCGCCTCCGAGATCGGCTATCCTATCAAAGCCCCGCCAGCGACAAGCCCCGGCGCCTTGGCCCTGATCGCAAGCCATGGCGTGACGGGCGGCCTCAGTGTCTTTTACGAGGGGATTGTCGAGGGTCTGCGGTCCGAGGCAGCCAAGTTGGGCATGCCTTTCGATATCCGCCTTGCCAGAGAGGCGAAGGCGACACCTGAAGCGGTCCGGGAACACCTGGGATCCGTCGAAGCGGAAGGGCTCTTCCTGGTCGGGATCGACCCCGCTGACGCACTTTGCAAATGGCTCGAGGAAAGTCGCACGCCGGTCATCCTGGTCAATGGCACCGACCCGCAAATGCGTTTCGACGGCATCTCGCCCGCAAACTTCCACGGCGCCTATGCGGCGACCCGGCGATTGCTTGAGGCAGGCCATCGCCGCATCCTTCACCTGACCGGATCGCATCGGCATACGATCCGTGAACGTGTTCGCGGCTTCGAGGCGGCAATCGCTTCGGCGGACGGCGGCGAAGGGCGCGTCATCCGCCTGCCCTTCGAGGGCAATTCCAGCGTCGAGGCGCATGCGGCGACGCTCGCCGCCCTTGCCGAGGACGGCGGCTTCACGGCTGCGTTCTGCATGAACGACTTTCTCGCCGTCGGCGTGCTCGAAGCGGTCACCGAGCTCGGCCGGCGCGTTCCCGAGGATTTCGCCATCGTCGGCTTCGACGATCTGCCCTGCGCCGAAATGGCAAATCCACGGCTCGCGACGATGCGTGTCAACCGCGTGGCCCTCGGCCGCGACGCGATCAGTATGATGCACTTCCGTCTCCATCATCGCGATAGGCCCGCCCGGCACGTGTCGCACGCGGTGTTCCCCGTCGCCGGCGGAAGCTTGGAGGCGAGACGGCACCCATGACCTATGATCCCGCCAGTTCCAACCCGCTCGTCGGCAATCCGCTGGAAACACGCAGCGACATGCAGCACGCCCTGCTGGGCCTCTTCGATCCGCTGTTGCCGTATTTTTCAAAAGGGAACGCGCGCGTCCGCCTCGATGCCGCCGCCGCCCACTTCGACCGGGCCGCAGCCGATCTCGAGGGCTTCGCGCGGCCGCTTTGGGGGCTTGCACCGTTTGCCGCCGCCGGCGGCGATTTCCCCCATTGGCGCCGCTATGTCGAGGGCATCGCAAACGGCACCGACCCGAACCATCCGGAGTTCTGGGGCAATGTCGGCAACCGCGATCAGCGCATGGTCGAACTCGCCGCCCTCGGCTTCACCCTTGCCCTGATCCCGGAGAAACTGTGGGACCCGCTAAGCGGCCGGGCAAGAGACAACCTCGTCACCTATCTGCTCCGGGCGCGAGAGTTCGATTATGCCGAAAACAATTGGAAGTTCTTCCGTATCCTCGTCGACATCGCACTCGATCGGCTCGGTATCGACTACGACCGCAGCCTGACCGATGCCTATCTCTCGGAACTCGACGGATTTTACATAGCGGACGGATGGTATCGGGACGGCAATGTGCGGCGTGTCGACCATTACATCCCGTTTGCGATGCACTTCTACGGCCTCATCTATTCGCGCCTCGTCGAGGATGACTATGCCAGGCGCTATCGCGAGCGTGCGCTGGCCTTTGCCCAGGATTTTCGCCACTGGTTCGCCGAGGACGGAGCGACCGTCCCCTTCGGCCGCAGCCTCACCTATCGCTTCGCCTGCGCCAGCTTCTGGTCGGCGCTCGCCTTTGCCGATCTCGAGGCGCTGCCCTGGGGCGAGATCAAGGGCCTTTGCCTTCGCCACCTCAGATGGTGGGCGGACAAACCGATCACCCATCGGGACGGCGTGCTGTCGGTCGGTTACGGCTATCCGAACCTGTTGATGTCGGAAAACTACAATTCAGCGGGCTCTCCCTACTGGGCGTTCAAGGCCTTCCTGCCGCTCGCTGTTTCCAAGAACCATCCGTTCTGGACTTCCCAGGAAACGGCCCCGAGCCCGTCGCCCGACCCGGTGGCGCTCCCCCATCCTGGCATGGTGATGATGCCCGCCAAGGGCGACGTCGTGGCGCTTTCCTCCGGGCAGGAGAACCGGCAAATGCGGTTCGGCTCGGAAAAATACGCGAAATTCGCCTACTCGACGCGTTACGGCTTCAGCGTCGAGAGCGACGAGCGGGCCTTCAGCGGAGGCTCCTTCGATTCGATGCTGGCCTTCAGCGACGACGGCATTCACTACCGTGTGCGCGAGGCGAACGAGGAAGCACGGCTTGCCGGTAACGTGCTCTTTGCGAGGTGGTCGCCCTGGCCGGACGTCTCCGTCGAGACCTGGCTGCTGCCGGCCACGCCCTGGCATGTCCGGGTGCACAGGATCACGACGCCGCGGCCGCTTGAAACTGCCGAGGGCGGCTTTGCCATTGCCAGACGGGACTTCGAAGCCGATACACTTTCCGCACAGGCGGGTTGGGCCTATGCCATCGGCAAAGAGGACTTCAGCGGAATCCACGACCTCGGCTCGACAGTCACGCGCCAAGGTCTGGCACAGAAGGCGGCGCCCAATACCAATCTCATCGCCGCAAAGACCCTGGTGCCGCAATTGCGCGGCACGATCCCCGCCGGTGAGACTATTCTCCGCTGCGCCGTGCTGGCCGTTCGCGACATCTCGGCCGTGTCGGGCGATTGGGAAGGTCCGCCCGCTGTCCCCGAGATCGCCGAACTGCGCACCGTCGCCGAAGAGGGCGTAAGGGTCAGCGCCATGCAAGCTCCGGGACGCATGTCATGACCCTCCCGGCGATTGCCTTCGCGATGCAGCCCGAAAGGACGGAACACGTACTCACACCGGAACTTTTCGCACGCATAGACCGTCTCGCTCGCATACTCGATCGGCAACCCATGACCGTTTTCGGCGACGGCCGGGGAAGCCGCTTGCTCGCCGAAGCGGAGATCCTGGTGACCGGCTGGGGCGCCCCGAGCTTCGATGCGAACGCCCTTCGATCGGCCCCTCGCCTTCGGCTCATCGTCCATGCGGCAGGAACGGTCAAGGACCTGATCGATTTGTCCGTGTTCGATGCAGGAATCACCGTCAGCCATGCGGCCGAAGCCAACGCCGTGCCGGTCGCGGAGTTCACGCTGGCGGCAATCATTTTTTCGGGCAAGCACGTTTTTCGCTTCCGCGACCTTTATGCCGCCGACAGAGGGCGTCAGCGCATCCAGCTGCTGCAGGGGCAGGCTATTGGAAACTACCGCCGCACCATCGGCATCGTTGGCGCCTCGCGGATCGGAAGGCGGGTGATCGACCTGCTTCGCCCCTTCGATTATCGGGTGCTGCTCTACGATCCCGTGGTCGGGGAAGAAAGCGCTTCGGCTATCGGTGTCGAAAAAGCCGATCTCGAGACGCTGATGGCGCATTCGGATATAGTCTCGCTGCATGCGCCTTCTCTGCCCGAGACCCAGCACATGATCGACGGGCGGCGGCTGTCCCTGATGAAGAACGGTGCGACACTGATCAATACGGCGCGGGGTGCGCTCGTGGACGAGGCCGCACTGATAGACCGGCTGAAGACGGGCGCAATCAATGCCGTCATCGACGTGACGGATCCCGAGGTGCCGGAAGGAACGTCGCCTTTCTATGATTTGCCGAACGTCTTCCTAACGCCGCACATTGCCGGCGCCATCGGACTTGAGAGGACGCGACTCGGCGAAATGGCCGTCGACGAAATCGAGCGCTTTCTGGAAGGCCGGCAGCTGCTGTTCGAAGTCCGCAAGCACGACCTGGAGCGCATGGCATGAGCGATTTCGAACCGGGGCTCTGCACCGTCACCTTCAGGAGCTTGCCTCCGGAAAAAATCGTCGGCTTAGCCCGGAGCGCCGGTCTTGCGGCGATCGAATGGGCAGGCGACGCTCATATTGCTCCGGGCGACACGTCCAACGCCCGGATCGTCGGGCTCCTCAGCGCAAGGGCCGAACTGACGACATCCTACGGATCCTATGTCGCGCCACCGACTGACGACCTCATCGAATTCAGGCGTGCGCTCGAGAGCGCGATTGCACTCGGTGCCTCGAATATCCGCATCTGGCCAGGCACCCGCCGGCGCGATTCAAAGGACTACAGCGCAGGCGAAAGACGTGATGCCGCAAAGGCGATCCGCGACATGGGCGCCGAAGCCGCGCGCCACCGCGTGACCGTCTCGCTGGAATATCACCCGCAATCGCTGACGGACACGACCGACTCGGCAAGCCGCCTGATCGACGCGATCGCCCACGACAATGTTTATCTCTATTGGCAGCCGCGGCCCGGGCTGGAGCTCGGCGAGGCGCTCGCAGAGGTCGCCCGCATCGGTCAGCATGTATCTCATGTCCACGTCTTCGCCTGGGATCGAAATCGCAACCGTTTTCCCCTGGCATCGGCATCCGACTATTGGCGAAGCGTCCTCACGGCCCTCCCCGCATCGCGCTGGACCGGGCGACGCTTTGCAATGCTGGAATTCGTCGCCAATGACGATCCCGCCGCCTTCATCGAGGACGCCGCGACGCTCAAGCAAATTCTCCTCGAGTGACATCCACGACGGCCCCGATCCTCCCCACGCGAGACGCCGGGAGGGACTGGCGCGGGCGCTCAAATCCGCCTATATAGATGAACGGCTGGGGTCGTAGCTCAGTTGGGAGAGCGCCGCAATCGCACTGCGGAGGTCGAGGGTTCGACTCCCTTCGACTCCACCAAACGACCTTTGTCCGACCCGGAGACATAGGTAACAGAACATCGCTAAGACATCAGCGACATCTCTGTAGCGGGCCGATCCGACGTGGCTCGTCACCCTCGGACGACCACCACTTCAGACTGTATTCGCAGCAGACCCATTGCGAACGCGAATTCCGTTAAGAAGCGAGCGACCCGAAGTCAGAGGGAGCGGTGTTTTCCACCCGATGTGCCGTCTTCCCGCCTTGCCCCTCGCTTGCCAAAGAGCCTGATTTGAGAGAGACTTAGCACCTGGCATCATTGCATATCGGCAACTCCCGCAAGTGGGGACTACCATGCCTCTCAAATCTCTGATCGCCGCCGCCTTAATCGCTCTTCTCACACTTTCAGGATGCGCCACGACAGGCGCTACGGGCAACACGACCTACACCCAGTGGTACGGCCCCTACCCTGAACCCGACTTCGACGTTCTTAGCCCCGGCGGGCTGCGCCTCGCCTACTAGGACGGCTTGTCAAGACGATGCACAGCGTCGTCAAAGGTGAGCAAACGCTCGCCTTTGTGTGACGCTTGCCGCACGCAAGTCTTCACCACCATCGATACCCACAAACCGTCCGTGCCGCCCTGATAGCGGACGCGCCTCGACGCATGAGTTCACGGAATATTAAGTGCTTGCGGAACACATATGGAACGGATAGTTTCTGTTCTTGATTTGTTTCGCGAATCTGGAGTGACGCGCATGCTGACCCGCAAGCAACAGGAATTGCTTCTGTTCATTCATGAACGGATGAAGGAATCCGGGGTCCCGCCCTCCTTCGACGAGATGAAAGATGCGCTCGATCTTGCGTCGAAATCGGGCATCCACCGGCTGATCACTGCGCTGGAAGAACGCGGTTTCATTCGCCGGCTACCCAATCGGGCCCGAGCGCTCGAGGTCATCAAGCTGCCGGAAGCCTATTCGAGCCCAGCCCAGCCGCGGCGCGGCTTCTCGCCGAGCGTCATCGAGGGCAGCCTCGGCAAGCCCCCGGCACCGAAGCCGGCGCCAACGCCGCCGGTCGAGAGCGCGTCCATGACAGTGCCGGTCATGGGCCGGATCGCCGCCGGCGTGCCGATTTCGGCCATTCAGAACAATACGCACGAGATTTCCGTGCCGGTCGAGATGATCGGCAGCGGCGAGCACTACGCCCTCGAAATCAAGGGCGATTCGATGATCGAGGCGGGCATTCTCGATGGCGACACGGTGATCATCCGCAACGCCAGCACCGCCAGCCCGGGCGACATCGTCGTCGCCCTGATCGACGACGAGGAGGCAACCTTGAAGCGATTCCGCCGCAAGGGCGCATCGATCGCACTGGAAGCGGCGAATCCGGCTTACGAAACGCGCATCTTCGGACCCGACCGCGTGAAAATTCAGGGCAAACTCGTCGGTCTGATCCGGCGCTATCACTAGGCCGATTTGGGTTCCTGTGCCGATCCTGTGTGCGGTCGTTTCGCGCGGTCGCGACGACAGAACTGTTCTCTTTGCCTTCCGTGATCTCGCTTACTGCGGCCGGCGTTTATTGGTCTCGGCGTCCGCCATGCCACCGGCAAGAAGCGCTCTCGTATTCCGGCCTGTTCAAAGCTGTTTGTGGGCGTCTTTTTTGAACGTCTCCCTCTTGCGCTCCACATGGATTCGTTTTAAACGCCCGCCATCGCTCGATTTTACGAGCACGAGAGGCCTCGTGGCGGAGTGGTGACGCAGAGGACTGCAAATCCTTGTACCCCGGTTCAATTCCGGGCGAGGCCTCCATTACACATCTAATTGCCGATTCTACGTCACGAGATCAGGTGCTCGATCCGGTGCCACGCCCTTGGCTGGTAGCAATCTGCTCCAGGGTTTTCCCACAGCTCAGGTCGATGTTTATAGCCCGTCGATCGGCGACCCAAAGTTGAATCGAGGCATTTTTCGCCTGCCGAGCCATATAAGCTTGGCGCGAACCTGCCCCGGAGCTTTAGCTGTTGAGGCGATTAGACCGGTACGCTCGACAAGACCGCCGCCAAGAGCGCCGGATGCGGCGAGGCAGTTGACAAGCGCAGATAGCGGCCGGTCGGCTTTGAATGCCGCATCAGTGCGGCGTGGACAGATTGTTCTCCGTCTATCGCGGCTGGATGCTCCAATATTCTCGCCAGCTTCGTCAGCAGCTTCGAACGCATCCGTCTGAGCTTGATGTCGTTCGCACGGCGACAGAGAGCGAAAATGCGTAAGAAACTCTTCTCTCCCGTCCCATCGACGCAGATGAGTTCATCGTAACCGCGGCGATCGGTAACGACGAAATTGCCGGGATTTACATCCATCATGACGATGTGCAGGCGGCGAAACCGTTCGAAGATTTCGTCGATCATCGTGAGATGCCTGGCGGTGAGCTGCCCCGAAAACGCCAACTGAGCGAGGGTGGGCGCGAGCTTCCCATCGCGTCTGGTTATTTTTTCCACCACGAGCCCCAGGCCGTACTCGGTCTGGGCGAAGCCGAATATCTTCGGTATCGGCAGTTCGATGGCGTCCGCGAGGGAGAACTTTCTCGCCTGCTCAAGGAATTCGTCGACTTCACGCCGAAACGTTCGATAGGCCCCGAAACGTTTGAATTGGTTGAGGAATGCAAACGCCCTCTTTGACTGGCGTGTGCCGCTTGCTTCTCTGGATCCCAGCTTCAGAACCTTGATGAGAACACTCGGATGGAGACGATTCTCGAAAATGCTGCGCTGATGTCCGGCAGCGCATTCACGCCAGTCGGAAAGTTCGATCCTGTCGTCGAACATTTTCTGAACCCCGGATTGTGACAGTTTTGTAACAAAACTGTGTCTGGGGGAAAAGTTCAAGAGCGGCGTGCTTGGCGGCGCTATCTCTACCGTACATAGTATGCGGTAGTTGCAGTCTTGCCACTGTGACAGGGAGCGACGGGTGAAAGCAACCTTCCGGCCGTCCTCCCAGTGGGAGGAACTGCAGGCCTGTGCCCGGCCTACTTCCCGGAGTTCTCAGTGCCGCGCCGACGCGCCCACCAGACGGCGAGCTTCCGGCGGGCGCGGCGCACTGCAGGGATGTCATGCGACAATACGAGCAGGCCGAGCGGGACCATCCAGAAACCGAGAACCGGCAGAAAACCGAGCAGGCCACAGACGACGAGCAGCGACCCGATCAAGATGCGCAGGGCCGGCGAGTCGGGCAGCCGAATTCGCCAGTTGCCGAGCACGATTTGACGTGTTTGCGGATCGATGCCGAAATATCTCTTCTTGCCGCCGTTCGCCATTATGCCTCTTTAATCCAACTCCCCAACAGTTGGTGCCTTCTCCACAGGGTGACAACCGCGGCCCAAGATTTTTTTTGAAAAATCGCTTGGCAAATCGGAAAAGCATTTGTATTAGCAGCCTCACTTCTGCGGCGCAGATGATCCCTGGTAGCTCAGCGGTAGAGCACTCGACTGTTAATCGATAGGTCGCCGGTTCGAATCCGGCCCGGGGAGCCAGTTTCAAAGCCCTGCACCTCACGGTGCGGGGCTTTTTTCTTGCAGTGTTTTCAATGGCTTACACGATCATGTAAACGCATAAAGGCCCGAATGGCTCGCTGCCTGCTTGCAATTTTGGGTACATTTTGGCTACATTTTGGACTACAGGGCAGCGGAGACACCGGCAGCAATGAGGTCCGTCGACTTATCGCGATATGTGGTGAAGCACCCCGCAAGCGGTATCTATCGCTATTATCGCCGCGTCCCGACCGAGGTTGCCCACCTCGACAAGCGCGTCCACATCAAGCAGTCACTGAAGACGAAGAGCCTGAAAGAGGCGCTAGAGAAGGCGCAGGCAGTTCACGATGCCGCCGAGACATTCTGGCGAGCACTGCTCGTCGGCAATGACAACGAAGCCGCTTTCGCCCGATACGAATCCGCCGTGAAGGTCGCGCAGTCAATGGGATTTACCTACAGACCGGTCGAGGAGGTCGCCGCCCTGCCCCTCGACGAGCTCGAGCGGCGCCTGGCCGTCATCTCAGAGAACATGGACAAATCGCAGATAGTCGTCGACTCGATCGCCGGCACGATCGAGGAGCCGTCACCCCGCCTGAGCAACATCTGGTCTCTCTATGAGCGGCACAATGCCGCAGGCCTGACCGGCATGTCGAAGAACCAGATGCGCAAGCACAAGGTCTCGCGCGAGCGCGCCATCCGCTACGCGATCGACGTGATGGGCGACCTCGAACTCTCCGCTATCACCCGGGCAGACGTGTTGAAGTTTCGGGAGTGGTGGACGAGCAAGGTCATCAGCGAGGGCCTGACCGCCGATACCGCCAACCGCTCCTTCAGCGACATCATGGGAATGCTCACGCCGATCGATAACGCTCTCCACACCCACTATCACACCGCCTGGGAGAAGGCGCGGATCAAGGAAACGAACGCGACGAAGGGCGGCAGCCGACCGCCGTTCCCGCTCCAGTGGATCAGCGACAAGATCCTGACACCAGGCGCGATGGACATGCTCGACGAGGATGCGCGCCTGATCGTCTATGCGATGGTCGAAACCGGCGCGCGGCTCGGCGAGATCTGCAATCTCCGGCCGCAGGACATTCGCCTCGGCGACCAGGTGCCGCACATCGAAATTGCCGAACGCACCGATCGGCGGCAGAAAACCGAGCATTCGATCCGCCGCGTGCCGCTGGTGGGCGTGTCGCTATGGGCGATGCGCCAGCGGCCGCAGGGTTTCGAGAAGTACCAGGACAAGTCCGATTCGGCCTCGGCGCTGATCAACAAGGTGATGCGCAACAACGGCCTCATGCCCTCCGACGATCACACCGTCTATTCGCTGCGGCACAGCTTCCAGGACCGCATCGAGAACGCCGGCTGCTCCGATCGCATGCAGGCCGACCTGATGGGGCACGAGTTCGGCCGGCCGCGCTATGGCGACGGCGCCGAGATGAAGCGCCGGCAGAAGTTCCTCGAGGGGATCATGTTCGCCTGGCCGCAGCTGGCCGCGGCGTGAAGCAGCAAAACAAGAAAGCCGCCCGGATGCGACTCCGAGCGGCTTTTCATTCTCCGCCAAGTCGCCAACTTGGCGACTTGTTCGCGCTGTCGATCGCGCCCTCACCTCACCAGCAACAGAAGCCGCTTGATCGCATCAGCGAAGGTCACCCCGACCGCCGCCCCGCCGATACCGATCACAGTCAGAGCGCCGATGCCCATCATCTTCCAACGCTGCACATCGTCGGTGACCGGCTTCATTTCGGCAATGTCGCCCTGCATCGCCGACGTCGAGCCTTCGAGCGTTCCGACCCGCTCGACCATCTCGTCGAGGCGACGATGGATCGACGCGCGGCTGGCATCCGATTTGTCTTCAGACCTCCGGAAATCTTCCCGAAGGTTCTTCACTTCCGCTATCAGCGTGCCGAGCTGCTGATGAACGCTCGCATCGATCATTCCCGCCCTTCCCCGTGTCTAGAGCATTCCCCCTTCGTCCAGACCGCCGCGGCGCAGATGCCGACGACGGTCCGGTCTATTTTCCGCTGATCCGCCGGCGTCGCCCCGCGTGCGCCGATGAGGTCAGTTCCGACGACGCGGCGCAGCCCTGAGACACTTGCCGGCGCCGAAGTCCCACACGCCGCCCCCATCGAGGCAACGGTCATAATCGCTGCGGCGAGCGTCCGATTGAGAAGCCGCTTCATTGTTCTGCCTTTCGATCGCTTGCTTGACGGATTCGGCGCCATCCTCCCGGATCTGGAGAACGGCCCAGGCGACGGCGGCAAGCACGAGCAAGCCACCGATGATCTTCGGCCAGAGGGTCAACATGGATCGCCGCCTCCGTCGAAGTCGGGAAGGTCAACGGTCTGGCCAGCGAGGGCGTGCGTGCAATCGCCGAGGAACTGGATACGCCCGTCGGTGACGAAGGAATGGCAGACGGCCGGCGGCGCCCCATCCTTGCCCGCGTCAGCGCCGTTGTAGGTGACGAGGACGGAGGGAGTGAACGTGGGTGCATCCGGATTGCCGTTGTAGCCCCAGCGCGGCCCGGGCCCTTCGCCAACACCCACCTGGTGAGCCCCATCGCATCCGGGGCACCAGAACATGATGCGCCCACCTTCGACGCTTCGCAGTTTCCCTGAGAGCGCAGCCGCCATCACTTCAGCCCCAGCGCATTGCGCACGGCCGGCATGGAGCTGATCGCATAGATCGCGAAGCCGACGATGGTGACGAGAATGGCGATCTGCACCCGCCAGTCGAGCGCCACCAGGTTCAGTTCCTTCAGCGCTGTGATGATCGTCCCGCCGGCCGTCAGCAACCACGTCCAGAACCGGCCGGATTTGCGCACCGGCTTCGGTTTGGGCTTTGGCACGGGCAAAGGCACCGGCGCGGCTTCAGGCTCTTCCTCGACCTCGTGCGGCCGCCGCGCCGCCTCCAGCACCTGCCGCAGCACCGCCTCGACCTTCTGCGGCTTCACGAGTGCCTTGTTCACCCCGTCGCCGACGTAATAGGACTGGCCGCGCTTGATCTGCCGGGTCGCCCCTTGCGTATCCGCCAGCACCGGAAACGAGGCCCATTCCTTCGCCAGGTTCTCGGCGAATTCGACGAGGCTGATCTGGCCGGTGATGAATTTCGGATAACCACGCCGCACGAGGAGCTTGTAAGCAAGCCGGTCCTGCAGATCGGCCGTGAACAGCACTGCCCCGTTGATCTCGCTCAGGTTCGCCCTCGCGAGATCCTGCAGTGTCGCCTTCATGAACTGGTAGGCACCGGCCGCACTGGAGCCGAACCGCTTCGACCAGCTCTTCTGCGCGTCGACGATCTCGCCATAGGTCATCGTTGTGAGCGGCTGCGGCAGCTTGTCCTGATTGTGACCGTAGATCACGTCGTAGGATGCGCGATCTTTCCGCCCGACTTCCGTTTCACGGATGAAGTCAAGCAGGATCGCCGCGCCGGGGGGCACGGTTTTGTCCATGATTGTTTCCTTTGTTGATTGGGAGGAGGTCTCTGCCCTATAGGCAATAAAAAACCCGCCGAAGCGGGTCTTTAATCGTCTTGCGATTGGCGCAATTTACCCGGCCTCAGCCAGATCTTCAAAGCCAACGGCTTCCCGATTGCCCACAAACTCCAGCAGTGCTCGGTTGAGAGAGGCAACGAGGGACTTCTTATCCCCACGAATATCGCCTTCGATGTGGATCATGCTGTTATGCCAGATGTCGACCAGGCTGCCTTCACTGATCTTTCGGCCATCCAATTCGACCGTATTCGACAGCAGCCAGGTCGGCACACCGCACGCGCCGGAAAGTTCGGCCACGGTCGTCGCTGGCGCGACAACGAGATCGAGTTCGGACATCAGCGCAGCCACACCATCGATATCGTCGAATTGATCAAGGTCGGAGAAGTTGACCAGCTTTCCTGGGAACCTCTTTTCGACCCATGCGAGCTCTTCGCTGCACTCGTCGTACTGCAGATTGACGAACTGCACGCCCTCGATTTCGAAGATCGGGGCAAGCTCCTCGATCGTTAGATAGTGCAGGTTTCGCGAGAAAGTCGAAACGCTGCTGCGCCAGTTGATGCCGACGAGCACACAGTCCTGAGGCAACCGACGCCTGAAGCCGTCGGCCCTGACCGCGTTCACGGTCAGATACTTCTCGCCGTGGAAATCCGGATAGTCGCGACGGTATTTCGCCAAAAGGTCGACCGTCATGATTGCGCGGTCGCTTTTCAGCAGATGCTCGTGTCCGACATTATCGAGGATGTAGCGTAGATCGTATGCAGGAAGCTGCGAGTACCGGCTGATGTCTCGCAAAACCCCATGCCTGAGCACGCGCGCAACCGGCACGAAATCCAGATCGGGGAATGATCTTTCCATGATCGATTGCAGTCGTGGATCGCAGGCGATCGAGAAGCGGCCAAAGTGTGGGTCTTTGGCGATATCCGAATAGATTTGCGCTGCCCGGATTTCATCGCCTGGTCCGAATACGCTCAGGAAGAACACATCATCGGCACTGAAATCGTCCTCTACAATTTCGGGGTCGGTGTAATGTTCGGGGTAGTTCTTGCGGACATCCCTGTGGGGCGAAACATCGCGCTGCGACAGAAGAGCCTCGTGAATCCTTCTCGCCCCGTTGAAGATCTTCCTAAGAGACATTTCGCCAACGTCGAGTTTCCGCTCCTTGGCGGCCTCGATCAGCTCTTCGCCCCAGGCGAGATCGCCGGATATAACCGCGACCCTCATCGCTTCGCGGTAGGCATTCACGTGCTCGTATCTCGCTATTGCGCGGATGCAGATCTCCCGTGCCTCTTCGAATTCGTCCTGATACGAGTAGGCCTGGCTCAACGCCACGAGCAGAGACAGACTCTCACCCTTCGTTTCGATTAGCTCGAGGAGAATAGGAAGCGCCTTTTCTGGACGCTCAAGAGTGATCCAGGCCTTCGCCTTTTCCAGCGTTACATCGTTATCCAGAGACATGATCGAGAAGAATATCTTCTCGAAATTGTGGACGCCGCACTGCTCCTCCAGCCGCTCCGCCAGCATCATCGTGTTCCCAAGGCTTTCGGGTGAAGCGACAGCCGACCCCATTGCAGCCCACAGAAACTTCTCACGATCAAACGGCTCCACGAACCGGATGTCTTCTGCGATTCGTGCCAGGTTCCTTCCCTTATTCCTGGGAGCGCCGGCCTTGAAGTCGAACTCGGCGAGTAGCACGGAAGACGAGAACTCGAACTTCAAGTTCGTTGCTCCGACCAACAGCTGAATGGCCTCTTCATGATACTTGTTGCTGCTGATCAAGAGCTGATAGCACCCGTCAATGACTTCATTCAGCCTGCGAGTGCGGAAAGCGAACTGCAGGAGGGTCAGCAGGGCGGACGCTTCGCCATCGCTCATCCGGTGCGATTTCGGCTGTCCATCGTCCCCAGTCTCCGCCGCCCGGCTTAGGGATAAGCTGTGCTTTAGAAGGTCGTACGCTTCCTCATCCACCTCATTTTCTTCGAGATGCCATGAGAAGTGCTGCAGCAACTTGTCGCTAGATTTTCTCGCCCACTCCATATTGAGAATGAACGAGAACACTTCGCTCGGCACCACCACGCGGACCTTGCGCAGGAATTCGGATATCTCGTCCCAGTTGGACAACAGGCCGAGCACGCGGCAGATGAACGCCACCTGGTATACTCTCGCCGAGTTGTCGGCGAGGATGACGTGAAGATTCAGATTCCGCACCACCACAAGGATGTCGCGCGCGGTCAATTTCGGCAACACTTCGTGGCTTAGAGCCATCGGCCAGTCGTCCGACTTGGCTACTTTCCGCAGAAGATCTTCCCTGTCCTTCTGTCCCTTCGGAATCGTCAGTGGCGGCCGGCGCAACTGACGTTCCCCGATGATTTTCATGCACGCCGCTGTCAGCCCCTCGTCACCATCTGGGCTGGCGAGATATTTCGCGTAGAGAAGATATGTGCCGGCAAAGAGTTGCAGGGAGCTCAGCTTGGCGCGTCGACGCCGATAAGCCGCCCCTCCTCTCCGCTCCGAGCACTGGTCGTCGGTGACGCCCCATCCGGCATAGAAAGGAAGCCCGACTGTGGTCACCGGGATGTCGCGCATAACGGCTTCCATCCCGACCAGCGAGGAAATCGTGTACACGCGCTTCACAGACTTCAGCAGATCGAGGAGACCTACCGTCGGCGGCACGATAGTCGCCATTTTGGCGATGACGCCACGACGCTCTTTGTATAGATGCGGCTTATTATAAACATCAGGATGAGGGCGATAAATGATATCGCATCCCGGGTTTTCGCTTCTCGCCAGCGCCACCAGGGATTCCGAGGTCCAACGATCAGGGTTGCCATACACGATTGAAGCGTCGCCCGGCACTTGGCCGATAACAAGCACAACCTCTCTGCGCCGGATCGAGAGAAACTCCTCGGCAGCCCCGCGCAAGCCGTTGTACTTGGTCAGGTTGGTTTCAAGGATGAAATCGAGATGCTTCCTTGCCCGCCCCAGGAACTCCGGATCATGAAGTCGCGGATCAGAATTAAGGATATCTTCCAGCTCGGATGGCTCGCGCGGGTTGAAATAAAGACCCTTGTTGTCCACCACCAGCGAATAGGGAGTCGAATGGTTCGCGCCGAGCTCGACCGATCGCACAAAGCCGTCTTCCATCCGGTAGACGTTGTATCCGAGCCTTTTGGCTAGGCGCGTCAACCATAGGCTTGCATCGTTATAGCCCCAGATCATCAGATCTCGCGACAATTCTCGGCTACTCCAGAGCAACCTGGCCGCGCTGATGGGGTCCATCTTTCTCGGTAGGAAAGCAGTGCGGTAGCCAGACACGTAGTCGCTAACGAAACCGAACTTCCAGTGATTGAAGCCCATCATCAGCATGATTGGAAGACCATCAGCGCCCTGGCTGACGTGCCAGTTTTTTCCGACAAACTTGGTTTGCCTCAGGATGTTCTCTTCAGCGAACACCTCGTCATGAGGAACGACACGGTATGGGTAGGCCAATCCCCGCTTTTTCGGCGCTGCCTTCTTCTTGGAGTGGCTTCCCGCCAGTTTGGAAAGGCCCTTGGCAAGGGCAACGACTTGTGAAAAAGCCTTCGGCACTTCGACCCCGATCGCTTCCAGTTTCCGGAGTGGCGGGTTAAACCAAGGATACCCATTAATGTCAAATGCAAGATACAGGCGTGCACCGCTGACAACCACCGCGAGAACTGCGCCGGTCAGATATATGCGCGAACACGCCCCTATAGAGACGGCTGACGGAGATGAAGAGAGCGCGATCGATACTCTCGACAGCTACCTTAACCACATCCGATGGGAAGAGGCCGCCGACGGCCGCGAGCCCCCACTGCTGCCGCCTATAGAAGAGGCAGAGAAAGAGCTTCTGCCTCCCAGTTTTTCTATGGGCGAGTATCAGAACACGCCGTTCGACCCAGATGAAGGCGACGACAGCCTTGAAGAAGAGCACCTCGATGCTCTGAGGGAATCCGACGCGATGGATAGTTTTATATGCTCGCGCCTGGGGGATTAACTTGCCTTAGGCGGCAATCGTGCCGATCGACTTCCACGTTCCCGGTGCGCCAGACGTGACGCAAATCCAGCCGAGCCCAGCGCTTGCCGCCGCGCTTTCGTTGAAAATGATATCGCCCCTTGTCCAAGTGCCGGATGTCGGGATAGCCGTGCCGTAGCCGATGACGCGCTGGCCGATCGCCGCCGTCTTGGCGATCGACGTGCCGCTGATGCGGGCGGCGAGCGTAGATGCAAAATAGTTGCTCGCAAGGTCCGCCCACATCTGCGTGCCTGTCGGGAGGAAATAGTTGATCGCCGAAGTTACTGCCCGGTAGAACTTGTTGCCTTTGAGCACTGCACCTTCAGAGTTTCCGAACAGGTAGACGTTGTGATAGCACAGCGTCGTGCCGGCAAGATTGTCCTCGAAAGAACAATCGCTAATGACTGTCCCGACGCAGGTGTCAATCTGGCGAATGTTGTTCCCGGAAGTGTCGTTTACCTGATTGCATTCTTCAAAGATGCATTCATGGGCGCGCAGGTTGCGGGTTCCGCGTGCATAGATGTCATGCAGCCCGTTGCGGTAGAAATGCCCGCTGACATCGATATCCTCAGAGAAACCGCTATTCGTGTTGACGATGTGCAAGCCGTAATAAAAGCCCTCGGTATAGCCGCGCAGCCTGAACCGCTTCATCGCCTTGCGCACCGTCGCCGCCGCGCCGCTGGCCGCTGAGACAGTGCTTGTGTAGATCGGCACAACGATCGCCGAGGCCGACGTTATCGCCGCCTCTTTGGCGATGACGTATCCCCCGCCTACAGCGATCGGCGACCCGGCAACAATGTCGAACGGAAGCGATCCCAGCGTGACCGTGCTCGCGCCGACAGAGAGCGCCGCGCCGAGCGTTGTAGCGCCCGCCTCTGCCGTGAGCCTACCGCCAACGGCCGAAGTGTTATAGTCGGTGCGCAAGCATACGTCGTAGCTGTCCACTTCGACATCGACCGATCCTACGACTTCCCAGGCCATCGGCACCTTGGACTTGCCGCGCAGTTTGACGCGCATGCACGCCTGAATGAACACGCCGGGCGTATAGATCGTGTCTGCCGCGCCGGAACCGTGGCCGATGTCGTACCCGTCGATAGTCAGGTTCGCGAGCAATCGCGCGTCAATGGCGCGAGCGCTTGCACTGAGTGCGCCGCGCTTGATCGTGACGTTCTCCAGGCGGATCGACATCGGATAGTTGATGCCGAGCCAATACGAGCCGGATCGAGTGCCTGAAGCCCCCGACATGAGAACGCCGACTGTTTCGTAGTTCTGAATGTCCACGTTTCGAATGTCGATGTTCTGCATCACGCGGCCGACGCTTTCGCCCTGGGCGACGCTGCCGCCCACATCGCCGGGGGCGATCGTCAGCGGCGTGCGGATGCCATCGGCCGAGAGGCCGTCAACGATGATGTCGTGCGTCGCCGACAGGTAGAGCGTACCCAGCGCCGCGTCAGGTTGCGGGCTGTGCATGCGGATATTGCGGAACGTCAGCCGGCGCGGGTGCCAGGACGCTGTGACCGTGGAAGTGTCTGGCGTACCCTCATCGAACGCGCCGCCCCAATGCACCATGATGCCGTAGGAAACCCACCCGGTGATCGTGATGTTCTCGAACGTGCTATCGCAGACGTTGCCGTAAATGCCGGAAATGCTGCGCCGACCCACGCCTCCATCGATGCCGATCAGGTTAACATTGCGCACCGTGACATTGCGCGTCAGTTCTCCGGTCGGATTGTAATATCTTCCGACTACAAACGCATTGTTGAATTCGCCCGATGCAGCGCTAGCCGTTACGCCGCGGCTGATCGTCAGATTTTCGAGAGACGCATTCGACTTGAGGTCAAACCCGCGCTCTGTGCCGCCGTCGTTTGTGAGGTGAATGACGGGATCGCCAATGCCGACGAAACGGCAATTCGTCGGTATCGTGCCGTTGACCCTGTAGCCGCCGACTGTCTTCGGAATAACAACAAGGTGGTTTGTTGCGCCGGCCGCAATGAATGCGGCGGTGTCGTCGGTTGTCCCGTCGCCGACCGCGCCGTACCACTGGACGTTCACAGGGCCATCGTACTGGCGCACCCACGCTCCAGCAGTCGACGCGACGGCGTCAGCCTTGGCGTAGATTCCCTCTTGCGTGTCCGCAGTGATCTGCGCAGAGAAATCTCCGGGGGTCCACTTGAACAAGCCCCCGCGACCCGCCTCACCCAGGAAGGCGAGCGTCGTGACGGCGGTGTTGAGTGCCTTCAGCGCCGTCCGCGTCGCAACGTTCTTGATGTTGACGCTCGCAGCCGCAGCTTCTGCAGCAGTCTTTGCGGCCTCGCAAGCAGCAAGAACAGCGGAGCTCGCCTGATCGCTCACTAGGCGGAACGTCGACCCCGAAACAATGCCCATAACGATCATGCCGGCGGTTAGGCCGCCAACGACAACGTCATTGCCGCTGTTCGTCTTGATCGTGAGCGCGGAGCCGCCGTTGAAGCTGACCGTTACCGGGCTTGCGGTGTTGGCTTCGAAAATGTTCATCCAAACAAGTGCGGACGAACTAACCGGAATGCTTGTGGTGGCGACAATCGCGTTGGCTGTACCGGCACCTGCGTCCGATGCGATGATGAACGAGAACGGCAGATCAGCGACGCGATTCCACGAGCCGGTGCCCTCGACGCCAATTTTCTGATAGATGCCGTTGTTCGCTACCACCGGGTCGCCAATGACCCACGCCATAGTCGCAACCGGGCGGTTAAGCTGGGCATCAAGGCTGGCGCGAAGCGTGTAAACCAGTCCGCCATTCGAGGTGAAGGCGTTGATGATCGTCTCGTATCCGGTCAGTAGCTTGCGAATTTCCGCCTTCTTCGGCTTGCTCGCTCCGGAGGAAGGAACGCCATCAGTCACAAAATCGCGGTAAACCAGTTCTGCCGTGTCGGCCATGAAACTCCCCATGCGAAGGCGCTCCGGCAATCGCCAGAGGCAGGATTCAAAAGTGATTGAGGATCAGTCGGTCAGGTGACCACGGCGGAGCCGGTGGCGACTTCTGTCGCCGGCACGCCGGATGCGTTGATGGCTACGATGAAGCCGTAATAGCTGCCGGCCGAGAGACCGGTCACCGTGCGGGCGTCGTTGGCGGCCGCCGCGCCGTATTCGGTGGCGACGAGCGTTGCACCGACAAAGCTGTTCGATGTGTTGAGGTAGAGCCTCGAGGCGAAGTAGTTGGCGCTGTTCGGCGCTGTCCAGTCAAACTCCACCTGCCCCACGCCACCGGTCAGGGATGCACCGGTCACCGAGCCTGGCGCGACCGGATCGGCCGTCGCGGTGCGGATCTCGTAAGCCGTCCAGTCGGAGCTTGCCCCGTTCGACCAGGCGCGCAGGCGGAACTTGTATTCCACGCCATCAGAGAGATAGCCGGAGCGCACCTCCGTTTCGCCGGTCTTCGACATCGCCGATCGCGCCGGTTCGATCTCCGATGTCGGCTGCCACTCAAGTTCGTATAGCAGCGCATCCGACATGAAATCCCACGACGCTTGACCGAAGGCTGCCGTCTGCCCGCCGGTGATCACTTCCGTGTCAATCGCCACGTCGAAGTTGACCGGCGATGGAACGCCGCCTGGAGGCAATGGAGTGACGCTCGCGCCTGGCTCGCCCTCTTCCGTCGCCGCGTTGAAGGCGTAGAGATCGCTCGGAACGACGATGCCGGAGAACTCGACCGTGAGATTGCGCAGCGAGAGCTTCGGCGTCGAGGTGATTTCGACGATCACTTCCGTCAGCCGCGGCGGCAGGTGCACGCGCACGAAGCGTCGATAGGGCACGTTCTTCGCCGCCTGGTAATCCGCGACGATGGTCACGCGCGGCGCGTTCTTGCGGATGTATTTCAGCTTCTGCAGCCGGGCTACGTGGTTGTGGCTCTGGATTGCCTGGTTATCCACCGTTGCCGTCCGCTCGGTATCCTCACCTACATAGGGATCGCCATAGATCGCCGCGTCGACCGTGTTGTAGCGGTTCGCAGGGTCCGTCCAGCGTCCGCGCACGGCCAGTACGGTCGAGGAGCGCCGCTGGTTCGTATCGTGCGCCACTCGCTTGATGTCGGCAGCGGTGAGCCGGATATCAGGCTCGACGAACTCGCCGCCATGCACGCCGATTAGCCCATCCGGCCGCTCGAAGATGACGAGCTCGGCCGCCTCATCCATCAATCGCCCCACCTGCACGGGATCATTCTCGGCCCGAAACCAGAATCCGCCGTAATAACGCTTCTCTGTCCCGCCATCGCGGTTCGTGACGTTCTCGCCGCAGACATTCGCGGCGTTGCTCCAGTCGGGCAAGTACATGTCGGAGAGGCCGAGCTTGCCGCCTACCGGATGGCACAGGTGCCAGAGCCGCATCAACGCGAGGTTCCTCGAAAACGAGGTGTTGCCGTTTCTCGGATCGTAAAGAAGCATCCCGTCGCCTACTGCCGAGTGCTGCGGCATCTGGTTCGGAAAAACCTTCAGGTAGTTTTCCGAGCTGACCGTCGCGGCCGACATGCGCACCGAGGCGAGCCCGTCGCCGCGATGATTGTTCGTCCAGATGCCGGCGAAAGCCGTCACCACGTCGGCATAGGCCGTCTCGGCATTGAGACCGAGCCGCGAGAGGATCTGTACCTTGTTGCCGAAATGCGCCGGCGCGGTCGTAAAGCCGCTGCCATCGAGCGTCACCGCTTCGTCGTGCAAGTAGTGCTGCACATAGCCTTCGATGCGATGGCAGGCCCAGACGAGAATGTGATAGGCCGTGCCATTCTTCTCTCCGAGAAACACATAGTCGCTCGCCTTCTTCGCCCGACCGAGCACGAATGAAAGCGAAGGCACCGGCTGTTTCAGGTTATAGCTGCCGTCTTCCGGCTTCGGCACGGCCGGCTTTGAGACGAACAGCCCCTGCAGCGCCTGCGCACCGAAAGCGAGGCCTGCATAGGCAAGCGCATAGGTGCCAAGGTAAAGCAGGTTCGCGGCAAGAGTCGTCGTCGCGATCGACGAGACGATGATCGCCGTCAGCTCGATAACGCCAGGCATGAATTCCTCAGATGACCCAGATTGCGAGAGGCGCCGCAGCCATGAAGCCGACGCCGTTCTTGAACCGCACGTTCCAACGCTTGCCGTCGTGGATGGCGCCGAACTGCCTATAAATGTTGCCGGCGCTTCCGATCACGCCGAACGCGCCACATGCCGGCCGCTGCACGTTCTTTCCGCCGATCACGGCGACACAGGAGCCCACCAGCGCCGATACGCTCCCTGCCCGCTCTATGATGGCGCGGAAGCCATCTTCGCTGTCGTAGGTGCCGCGCAGATGCTGTGCCGGGTCGCTATGTCCAAGCCAGATTGCCCAGGCGGCGAGGAAAAGGCAGCAATCCACTTCCCCCGGCCGCCATGATTTTTCGCGGTAGGCGCCGATGAACTCGGCAAGCGTGCGTTCCATGACGCTCACCAGTTCGGCCAGCGGATCGTCTTGTCGATCAGCTCCGGCAGCCGCTCGCAGAACCGGTCCGCCGGAGCGCTCGGATTGAGCAGCGCCGATCGCGCCTTCTGGTCGACATCGGAAAGCACGGCCCCGTTCGTGAGCGTTCTCAGTGTGAAGCGGTTCGTCACCTCGACCGTGATCGTCGAGAGTATCTGGTCGCCCGAGCCGGCATCGTCGAACAGGACGTTGTCGATCGTGCCCGTGAACTTCACATCGGCCGTCCCGACCGGCTGATCGTATTCGTCGCAGTCCTGAATGAGGATGCGCACGCGCGATCCGACGATCTCGCCGGCCTGGTAGTCTTCCCAGATCGTCGCCGCCACCACCTGGTCGATCCCCGAAAGCGTCAACGGCAGGGTGAAGGCCTCGGCATTGATCGCCAACTCGATCTGGTCGAGCGCCGAATCCGTCAGCACGCAGGACCGCCAGATGTTCCCGTCGCCGTCGACGAACGGGCCGCCCGAACCATCCCAAAGGCGAACCGTCTTGGACGGGAAATCGAGCTGAGCCAGGATGCGCAGAGATTTGATCGCCATCACGCCACCAGCGAATTCCAGTAATCGACCGCCTCGACAAAGGAGACGGGCGGAAATGCCGTCTTACCGACAGCATCTTGATTGACGTCCATGCCACGATCATCGGCCAGCCGGCAAAGGCAAGTCGGCCTATCAAACTCCAAATCCGCGCCGGCGGGGATCAGCGCCCGAACCGAAGGCGAGATCGGAAGCGTCCAGATGTCGCCGTCGATCGAGATCACCGGTCCGGTCTCGTAGAACGCATGCTCATACGAGAAGCGCACGCCGACGAGGTTTGCCGCGGCATTGATGATCCGGAGCCGGATCGTCGTCGCCCCGAGCGGCGTGACGCCGTCCGTGACGATCGAGATCGCACCCTGCTCATATTCGCTGTCGTCGTCGAAGGGCGCGTCGTCGTCGTGCGGCACGGTGATGAACGGCTCGAACTCGCCGGAGGCATAGGGCGCCGAGAGCGATACGCGCACCGGAACGGCGATCAGTCCCGTCCTGCCGCCGAGCTTCTGCCGGATCGCCTGCCACGTCTGCCACTGCTCGCGCCGGCGGTTCTGCATGACAACATTCCCGTAGTCGATCGCCCAGAAGCCGAGATCCGTGCGAGTGGTTGGTTCGAGGCCGCCAAGCGATCGGCCACCCGAGCGGTTAAAAGGCACGAGATTGGCAGCAGACTGCTGCGGCCGCAGAACACAGATTGGCCAGGTGATGATGTCAGCCATTGCGATAGTCCCCGCCTGCCGTATTCTGTTGATACTTGGCGACTGTCGGCATCACCTGCCGGTTCGATTCCGCGACAGCGATCTGCACGATCGTGCCGCTCGCCGTCTCGATGCGCTGGTCCGCAACTTCGGCGATGACCGATGGGTCGGCCGAGAGATTGATCGTGATCGTTTCGTTTGTCGCCCCGGCTTTGGACACCGACGGCACGCGAAGATCGACCGGGATACGCCGGCCATCAGGCAGAGGAACCGCCGCCTCCGGCCCAGCTTCCCCAAAGATTGCCGCCGATCGGGAAATGCCGCCGTTGGCGAAGCGCGGAAGCGATCGCGGCAGTCCGTTGGCAGCTATCCCGCCCTTTGCGAAACCGAAGAGCGAAAATAGCCCGCCGAACAGTCCGCCACCTCCGCCACCGCCGCCGAGACCGGCCAAGGGCCCTTTGCCGAGAAGAAGGGACTGCGCGACCGCCTCGATCAGCGTGTTCAGGAACTTGTCGAGCGCTTTGTTGCCGGTCTCAATCTGGGGAATGAGATCGGAGAAGGCATCGAAGGCAGCATCACCCAGGAAGTCCGCCGCCTGTCGGGCCTGATCCTGACTTTGCGCCAGCCGATCGGCCGACGCTGACGCATTCGCATAACCGGTCGCCAGTTGCGTGATCTGCGCCTCGAGCTCCGGCGTTACCTTCAGGCCGGCCTCTTGCGCAGCGGTCAACAGATCCTGCTTCGATCGAGCGAACTCGATCGCATACCCGTAATCGTCAAGAAGCGGATTAACCTGCGACATAGCGGCCGTTTCCGCCTGAACGGCGGCCGTACGTTCTTTGATCTGCTCGATCTCGCGCTGAAACTCATTCTCGCCCGATCCGCCACCGCCGCCACCACCTCTTCGACGGCCGCCGCCACCGCCGCTGGATGGCGGTGGCTTGAAATCGGCGACGGACACAGTTTCGACCGCCTTGGCTTTGCGCTTGCCACCTCGCGTCCTGGGGCCGCCGAGAGACGTTGCGCCAGCTTCGGGCACCGCCTCGATTCCACTCTCGCCGACGCGATAGCCCTCGACGGTATCAGGCATGGCAGCAGCCGCGGCCCTGACTTCGGCAAGCTTCGCCTGCACCTCGTTGAGGCGCGCGATCGCCTCGCTGTTATCGAACCCAAGCGTCGTGTTGAGCTTGATCCGTTCCTGAAGCAGCTGGACCTCGCGCTCCAGCGAGGCAACGTCATCTTCTGCCTTTTCCTTGTCGACGTTGATGACATTCCCGGCGGCATTCGTCGTTCCGGAGAGCCTGTTCAGAGTATCCAGAACCGCATTCAAGGTTTCGTCGTTGGCGAGGAAATCCCTGAACGCCGTGTCGGCATCCCTGATCTTCTGGATAAGACCGGAAACGTCGAAATTATCGACGGCACTGGCGACGTTGTTGATGCCCTGCGCAAACCTCTCGCCGGCGCCGGTGGAATTGTTGAACTCGCGCACGACGTCGGTGAGCGAGTTCCAAAGATTGGTCGTGGCCTGCGCGACCGTGAAGGTCGCGTTTGCCGCCTTCTCCTCGAGGATGACGGAGCCCGCCTCGAAGGCGCGAAAGAACGCCTCCGACGAAATCTGCCCATCAACGATCAGTTGCTTCAGCTGGGAAACCGAACCGCCGGCTTCCTGCAGCCCGACTGCCACCGCCTGGGCGATCGTCGGCGCGCCTTCGAGGATGGAGTTGAACTCCTCCGCCTGCACTTTGCCACTGCCGAGGGCCTGCCCGAGCTGCAGCAACGCGCCACTAGCCGTTTGCGCATCGGTCCCGGCAACGCGCAGCGCCAGCGCCACATTGTTCGTAAAGCCAAGCAGCTCTTCGGTGGAAACGCCAAGCTCTTTCTGCGCCTGGGCAGCCTTGCCGTAGAGCGCGGCCAGCGTCTCGATCGGCGCGCCGTTTTCCTTCGCCGCCTTCGCCAGCCCCTGATAGACGCGCTCTAGCTCCGCACCGGAGAGCCCGGCGACCTTCAGCGAATTGTCGATCCGGGTCGCGGACTCCGACAGGCGCACGAGCTCGCGCGCAACCGCGCCGCCGGCAAATCCGGCAACGAGGCCGCGCCCAAGGCCTGCGAAGTCAGCCGAAACGCTCTTGTTGAGCGATGCGAACCGCTTCTCGATCGCACGCGCCTGCCGGTTGGCAACGCCGTTGGCGCGATTGAGCGCATTCTCGAAAGCCTTGGTGCGCGCCTCCAGCGCGACCACCAGCCGCTCGACATCGGTTGCCATCAGAAGCCCTCAATACCCAGTTCTGCCAGGCGATCGTCGGAGATCTCGCCACCGCCCTTTGGCTTTGCACCATTCGCTTCTGCAAAGCCCTCCGCCCCGCAGGAGAACTCCCAAAGCGTCATTCGCCCGATGTCTCGGTGAAGGATGCCAGCCCATTTGTAGAAGCCGGAGAAGCGCCATTTTCCACGCGGGAGAGGGTTTCGCTCGGGCTTCCCTCTCCCGCTACAGCTTCCCCCGGTACGTCATCCTCGTTGCCATACAGAGCAGCTATGAGTACCGCCCGGGCCGTCATCACGGAGAAGGTAAGCGGCCGGTCCTCGACGTGCTTTTTGACCAGCTTGCGCGCTTCCTCTTTTTCGAGGCCGCCGCCTTCGAGACCAAGCCGGATCGGCTGGATCACGTCATCCACAAGCCAGCGATGCGACGATAGCCGCTGGAGCACGAAAGGCGGCCCGGCATCGCATTTGTCCTGCAAGGCCCTCAGGAGATCGATGGTGAGCACGAATTCATGCTCACCGCCGGCCCATGTCAGTTCGACACCACGCATCAGGCGGCTGCCGTCCGGGTCGGCGTGCCGTCGAACTGGATCTCAATCTCCGCCGAAACCTTCTGCCCCTTCGTGCGCCCCGTTGTCAGGCCTGTGAGCAAAGCAGGACCGCTCTCAACCTCGGTGTCGCCAGAGGCCGCATTCGTGTCCCTGACCCGGGTGTTGAGCGTCGCGGCCGAGTAGAACCAATTTTTGAGCTTGCCCTGGCTTTGTTGAGCCCACACACCCGTCCCAGAAACCGTCACCTCGATGGAGCGGACCTGTCTTTCCACGCTGACGGGAACGGATTCATCGTCGCAATCTCCCGGAACCTCCGATGTGTCGACGTTGGCAGTCCGCGTCACCGTGGCGTCAAGAATGCCGCAAATGCGGGTATAGACACCCGGACTTCCGACCGGATCAAATTCGACGTCGAGGACAAGTTCCTCAAATTTCTCAGTAACAGGCTTAACCATCTGCTCTCTCCATGGGCAAAGAGGCCGCCCAAGGGCAGCCGAAAGCGGTTGCGGTTTTCAGGATTGGGCTATTTCGCCCGACGCGCCTTCAGGGTGCGTTTCTGTGTTGCGGTCGGGCTACGGTGCTCCGCCGCCTTACCGACGGCGATTGCCGCATCGATCACATCGCGCGGATAGCACTGCTGCTCCGCTTTTGGCTTGATCCAGAAGGAAACCGCCGATTTCGGCCGGTCCCAACGGAATTCGTCATGAAAGACCGCCCACGCCATCAGGTCGGCTCCTCAACCATCGCCGTCACCTGCACGACGCCATGCGTGGTCAGCCCATCCGGGTCCGGCAGCACGCGCACCAGCGTGACCCAAATATCCACTAGCGCATTCTCCGTGAGCGTCAACGGCTGCCGATGCAGGGCCCTGCGCACCAGGTCGACGATCGTCTTGCACTCTGTCTTGCCTGGCGCGGTCGACCAGACATCGATCTGCGTGGTGACCTCGCGACCGGTGATGCACTCGGCATCATCTTCGGTGCTGTCGTCAGAACCGAATGAGATATAGGCGGTCTTGTTGCCGTAAGGGCTCTTAGGCACCCGATCGTAAATCCCCGCCACCAGCGCCGTGATCGAGGAGTTTTCGCGCAAGGTGTTGAGGTAGAGGTCCTGCAGCTCAACCGACGAACTCATTTCGCGCCCTCACGGATCGCCTTCTTCATTTCCCGCGTGATGCGCCCCTTCACTCGCTTCCGAAGGGTGCGGTAGCTCGGAAAGAAGAAAGGGATGGCCGGCATCTTCTGCGTTCCGAACTCAACCCACCGCGCGTAGAAAGCCTCGCTGTCGCCGGCATAGATGGTGATCCGCTCGCCGTCGACGGATGCCGATTGCGCAAGCACGATCGATCCTTTCGGCGCATCGCCCCATGTCCAGCCGATACTGTCGCGCAGGGCCCCCGCCTTTCGCCTCGGATCATGCTCGCTCAGCACGGGTGCCAGCGACTTCGCCATGGCGACGATCTCGCCGGCGCCCTTCTCCATCGCCGCGCGCGTCCGCTGGCGCACGCGATAGGGTATCGCGAGGGTCAGCTTCCGCTTGAGAGAGTCGAGACCTTCAACCATCAAGTTGCCACCCCAGCCTCGACCAGCATCTCCAGAAATCCGCGATTGTCGCTCAGCTTCGGGTTTTCACGGATGTTGTAGATGCGCTTGTCGCCGGTATCGACGACGCGCCAATCTGCCGTGATTTCCCGCGCCTGGCGGCTGTCGCGGATCGTCAATATCGCCGGCTGCCGGCTTTCCAGCCGCGCCGCGAGCACCGTCTCTCCGCCGCGCAGGAACTGACGCTTCCCCCAAACCGTGAAGCGCGGCAGCCAATCGCCGGCCACGGGGCTGCCGTGACCGTCGTCGATCTCCTGCCGCGCCTCAAAGCGGAGGCGCCGGTCCAGCTTGCCAGCACCGGTCATGAATTATGCCGACCGCGCGAGGATCAGGATCTGATAGGTCGCAGCAGCGCCCGAAGCATTGACGACGTTGAGCGTGTCGCCGGTACCGGCAGTGACCGCACCGAGCCCGGACGCGTGACCAGCGGCAAGAAGCACGACGCCACCAGGCTGCAACGCGGGGAGCGCATTGGCAATGACAGGATTAGTGCCGCCGCCGATCGTCAGCGCCGTCGTGTTGGCCGTGCCGTCCTTCGCCTGGTTGACGATCAACACCGCCACCAGCTCGGCCGCCGTGATCGTCGCACCGAAAGCACTCGTCAGCACGCCGGCGAGGTCGATCGCATCGGTAGCACCGGAAGCGACTGTCCGCTGATCAGCCCAAAGGATGTCAGCCTGGTTGAGCGCCGTGCCATTCGTCAGCGCAATCAGCTTCTCGATCTTCGGCTCGAACTCCGGTCCGCCAAAGTCATTGCTGCCTGTCTGGGTCGCGGTGATGCGCGCGAGGATATCCGCGGTAAGCATGGGATTTTTCTCCAGTTGGGAAGGTTAGACGCCTACGCGCCGGAACGGCGCGATCAATGCAGATGCGCCGAAGGGAATTTCAGATTGCTGGCCGGCGATCGAGGCCTCGCGGTTGTTGTACCAATGGGCGACCATGAGAAGGATCGCCGTGCGGATCGCCTGCGGCACGTCAGTGGAATTGGCACCATAGCCCGCCGTGAATTCCACTTGCACGCTGTCGCCGCGATCATCGAAGACACTCGGGAAGGCGAACTCGTCGCTAAACCTGATGAGTGTCCCACGCTCATCTTCAAGCCGCGTGACGAACGACATGGAAACGGCCTGCTCTGCATTGTCGGGGTCGTAATACTTGACGGTGGCGGCGGACACGTCTGGAAAAGGCAGCCGGATAAATCGGCATGCCGGCCAGTCCGAGAGACTCATCCGCCAGCCCTGATTGATCAGGCACCGCCCCAACACGCCCGACCATCCGTCGAGATGGGAGATAGCCGCGTCGATCAATGCCGTGACAACGGCATCGTCGTCGCCGGCATCGAGCCTGCAGTGCAAGCGCGCCTCTTCAAGGGAAACAGGCTTCGCGGCAGGCGGCGAGATTCGGATGGGGCGGAGCATGGACTGATTTCGCTCTTACTTGTTCGAGTTCTTCTCAGTCTGAGCCTTCGCCTTGGCGGCAGATTCCTCGGCGGCCTTCTGCTCGGCTTCAGCCTTCGCTTTGGCGGCAGCTTCTTCCGCAGCCTGCCTCTCGGCTTCAGCCCTCGCCTTGGCAGCAGCCTCTTCGGCAGCTTGCTTTTCAGCCTCGGCCTCAGCCTTTGCCCTGGCGGCGGCTTCCTCGGCCGCTTGTTTCTCGGCCTCAGCCTTTGCCTTGGCGGCAGCTTCTTCCGCAGCCTGCCTCTCGGCCTCGATTTCAGCCGGATCTCGATATGGCTGCGCCCACTTTTCCCGAAGCGCGACCGCAGCAAGGTCGCCGTCGAGAACTTCGCCGACTTCGATTGTGCGGGTCAGGACCTCGTTATCGGGCCGGCCCGGAAATGCCTTCACGACTTTCGCTTTCATTATAATTCTCCTTTGACGATCAAAGCGCACACGAACCGTCTTGTTGTTCGCGGGGTGGTTTTAGGCTCTCGCCTTCACAGGTCGCTCGGCTATGGGACGCGCAATGCCGTTCGGCGGGCGCCCATCCACGTCGGGCGTAAACTGCCCTTCTCTCAGGAAGCCGTGATAGCCTTCGACAACAATCGAGGGAGAACAGGTGATGTTCGGAAGATCACCAGTGACCACCCACCCCGAGCCATTCGAGGACTTCCGATCGATTTCCCAGACCTCACCATTCGGGCAGACGACGCAGATCGGTGCGCGTTTGTGCGACCAGTCATTCCAATAATGCTCGGAAAGAAAGCCGAGTTTGCCGCGCTGATCCAGCGTGTACATGACGTGCTCCCCCGTCCGCTCACGCTCTCCTGTCGGATCGAAATACCACGGCATAAACCACGCCATGCCGGGCGTGAACATGCGGCGATCGTTTCGATACCAGCCCTTAGCCAAAGCCTCATCTTTCATCGCGAGGCGCTCGGCTTCGGTCAATATCCGCTCGATGCGAACTGTCATGTCATCACTCCTCGCGTCCTATGGCGGGGCGGATCATCGCCCCGCCAAATGTTTGCACTCGGGGGCTTTAAGCCTGGTTCGCCTCGGGCTGGTTGTAGCCGTACCCCTTGAGCACAAGGGCAGCGATCGGCGTGCCGGTACCGTGGGTACCGGAGAAGTCGGCAAGGATCTTCAGATACCGCTTGCCGCCGACGTATCCGAAGCGATAGGCCGCCGCGGCGGCGTGCGCCGCAATCAGCGCCTTGATAATGCCGCCAGAGCCGACGGAAGTGACGCCGAGCACGTCCTTCGCTTCAACCGCGGTATAGGTCGAATCATCGTCGGAATGCGTGAGCTTGAACTCGATCTTGTTCGTCGCATCGAACGTGATGCCGCCGATGCCGATGACCAGCACGATTTCGGCTGCGTTGTAGCCGCGCAGGTCGATTGCCGCCGGGGTATTGTCCGCCGTAAGAACGGCGGCGCCGATGGCCGAGACCACCGTGATGTCCGAGTGAATGTCCTTCATCTCGATCGATCCTTCTTCGAAGAATTGGAGGTGAGATGACGGCGGCAACGATGGCCGCCGTCACGGCAACGTCAGTCCGTCAGACCGAGCACTTGAGGAGCTTGATCGCCTCGAAGTTCTGCACACCGCCGCCGACGCGCTTTGTGGTGTAAAAGTGCACGTACGGCTTGTTGGTGTACGGATCGCGCAGAACGCGGATGCCGAAACGATCGATGATCAGGTAACCGCGCGAGAAGTCACCGAAGGCGACCGGGAAGGCATTGGCGCCAAGCGCCGGCATGTTGTCGTCGGTCGCGACCGGCTTGCCAAGGATGGTAGAGACGTTGGCCGGGCCGGAGGGCGGCGCCCAAAGGTAATTGCCCTGGCCATCCTTGAACTTGCGGATCGTCTCCATAACTGCGTCGGAGGTGAGCCAAGACGCACCATTCCGATAGCTCTGCTTCAGGCTGTAGAACAGCGAGATCAGAGCGTCGGCCGGGTTCGTACTGGCGAACGCTGCGGCCGCACCGGTGACGGTGAAGCCGAGCTTGCCCCAGGTGTAGGAAGCATTCGCGACCGTGTCGTAGGCTAGGATGCCGCGCGGCTTGTTCTTCCCGTCGCCACTGATGTAGGACACGCCTTCCTGCTCGGCGAACGCGATCGACGACTCGTTTCCAAGCCATGCACCAATGTCAACGCGAGCATCGTCCAGCAAGGTCTGGGTGGCAGCCGGGTTTGCATAAATCTCACCCGTATTGAAGATAAGTTCGCGCAGCGTCGGCGTATCGGTCTCAGGGCGGGAGTCTTTCTCTCCGACCCAGCCGGAGCCAGCCCCGCCCATGCTGACGAGCTTCTTGTAGGTGTCGGTGGAGATAGTCATGACGGTGGCGAGACTGCGCATCGCCGAAACCGTGCCGACAACACGATCGATCGTGTTCGACATCTCCTCGGGCACCACGTAGCCGCCGTCCGGATCGGAAAGCGTCGAGAGCGAGGCCTTGACTTCGAGGTCACGCAGATCCGCGTCGATGGCACGATCGCCTTTCCGGAACCACTTGTTGAAGGCCGTTGCATGCTCAGCCTTCGCCGGATCGGGAGCATCGCCAGCGCCGCCGCCGATCCTGATCGCGGCCATCGTCGCGTTCACATCGTCGAGCGCCTTCTGGAGCTTGGTGACTTCCGAGTTGATGCGGTCGACCTTCTCGGTCTGAACCACGTCAGCGAACTTCGCATTGATGCCCTTCAGCTCCGCTTCGCGCTCCGTCTTGAAGGCCTCGAAGGTTTGCTTCAATTCGGCGAGGATTGCTGTGGCGTTGCCTTCGGCGCTCACGCCCACCAGGCCGCGAGCTCGGAGATTGAAGGCAGGCACCATCATCGTCATGGCGAGAGACGTTCCGTGCGCGTCGGCGGCCGGAAGCCATGCATGGAGATCAACAGGACCGACAGCAGCGAATGCGATGACGGCACAGGCGAACGCTGCGACACTGAGTGCCGCCACGAGAGTTCGAGTTTTCATGTGAGTGTCCTCAGGTTCGGATCGTTTCGATCAGCTGCCGGACGGCAGCCAGGTCTATGCCTGCATCACGCGCGGCGGGTTTGCGGCTTGCATCACGCGGGGCCGCTGCAGCGCCGAGTTCGGAAAGAAGCTCGGAACGCTTGTCTCTGGAGAAGCCCGCGCGTGCGAGCGCGGCCTCGGTCTGGCGGCGGGCCATGAGCCCGCGATCCATGTTCTTGGCATCGGCGGAAGAAGGCACTTCGATGCCATTGTCGACCGCGTCGGCGAAGCCCTTCTCGACGGCCTCGGAGGGACCCATGAAGGTCTCCGCATCCATCAGCTTCTCGATGTCCTTCCGCTTCATGTCGGTGCGCGCCTCGTAGATGTCAGCGATCGCGCTGTCGAAGCCATCGAACAGCGAAGCAGCTTCGCGCATGTCATGGCGGTTGCCGACGACAACGCCCCAGGCATTGTGCACCATCATGAAGGTGCCAAGGCCCATGCGAATTTCGTCGCCGGCCATGGCGATGATCGAGGCAGCGGAAGCAGCCCAGCCGAGCACCTCGACGGTAACCTTGGCAGGATGGCTGCGGAGCAGATTGTAGATCGCAATCCCCTCAAACATGTCGCCTCCCGGTGAATTGATCTTGACCTTCACGTCCTTGTTGCCGATCGAGCGCAACGCGGCCGAGACGCGCTTGGCGGTGACGCCGCCGCCGGTCCACCAATCCTCGCCGATCACCTCAAACATCGTGATCGTATTCTCGGAGTCGTCAGCCGCCGCCATCGGCACTTCAGCCCATTTGGCGAGCACGTCCGACGGCGCATCCCACTGGAAATTCTGCGGGCGCTGGAACGTCTTTGCTTCAGGCAGCTGTCGCAAGCTCATTTGCCCGCACCTCCGATTGGCCGAGTGATTAATGCCCCACCTTTGAGAGCGCCGGTGGGCCGCGAAACGGTGCTAACGATCTTCGGTGGTTTTGCCTGGCTCATCGCCACCTCCATCTTCCTTGCCGCCGGCAGTGTTTGGCGGCGGGTAATAGACATCTCCGCCTTCGCGCGGGTTCATGTCTTCAAGCGCCCGGATTTCATTCGGGCTGGCAACGCCCCACTGCAGCGCTTTCACATGAGCATCCCAGCGGGCTTTGATGTCGCCCCGCACCAGCGCGGCGCGATTGAACTTCGCATAGAGGTCGCTCTCTTCTGGGATCAGATCGCGATTGATCGTCTCCTCCCAGATCGTCAGATCATCTTCGGCGCTGAAGGTGACGAAGCCCTGCGTCTGTACTTCGATGCCGGTCCCCCAGGAGGAAGATTTCTCCGTGTCGCCGATCATGTGCGGCGGCACGCCGAAGAACATGGCAATGTCGGTGCGCGAGAATTTCCGGCTCTCGATCCACTGCGCATCCTCGGCAGTCATGGAGAGCGCCTCCGTCTCCATTCCCTCCTCGAGGATAAGCGCCTTGCCCTCGCTCTCACCTCCGGCGCGATAGTCGTCGAGGCTGGCTCTGAGGAATTCGAGGCCTTCTTTGCCGAGCTTGCCCGGGTGCCTCAGTACGACGCTGGCGCGGGCTCCGTTCTTGAAGACCGAGGCCCCGTGGTTCTCCATCGAGACGGAAAGGCCTATGGTCTCGCGGGCATAGGCGATGACCGAAACGCCGTGCACGCCGTCGAGCGTGAGCCCCACTAGGTGGAAAACCTCGCTCTGCCTGAGCGGAACCGGCCGGCCATCCTTTCGCGTGTAGACGTAGATTAGCGAAAGGTCATCGTTCTGCGTGCACTTGACCCGGTCCGGATGCATCGGGATCAGCTCAAGGACATTGCCGCGCGAAGCGACGATCATCGCATAGGCGTTGCCTCGCAACAGCAGATGCGCCTGCATCATCCGCTTGAACTGCGCCGGCGTCTGCCAGCGGTTCGGGCGACGGCGGAAGATCTTCCACAACGGATCGTCGGACGCATCCTCGCGCGTCCGCTCGTTGATCCGTCGCTTGATGTGCAACGGCATGTTCGCCACGACGCCGGAACGGAGGCGCACACAGGCATAAACCGCCGCGACCCGCATTGCCCGATCGGGCGTCACCGATACGCCAGAGGCGGTGACGCTCCCGCCCCTGATTGCCTCTTCGAGCTGCTGCGTCGTCGAGATGACGACGCCACCGCCCTTGTCCTGATAGGCAGCCTGCGGCTGCGCGGCCGGAGCGGATGCCCTGCCGAACAATTTGGACCAAAGACCCACGGTCGCTCCTAATTCACATCACGAGAAGGCCGCGATCGCGGTAGACCGAAAGCCCTTTCGCTTCCGGGTTCAAGAACATCAGCATCGCCGCATTGAAGAGGGCCATGAGAAGATCGATTTTTGCCGCGCCCGAGACTTCCTTGGTTACGACGTAGTTGCTCCCCTTGAGCGTCTGCTTCGCGTTCCCAACACACCACGCCATGATGGCCTGGTCACCATGCAGGAAGCGACGATCCTCCAACTTGAGGGGCACAGACGAGATTGCGGTCTGCAGCTTCCAACCCTGCGTCACAGCCTGGACGAGAGGTTGCTCGAGCTCCAATGCCTCCAGAGCATCGAGTAGAAGCGCAACGCCGGCGCTGTCGAGGCCGATCCCTGCCGTTTCCGGCAAAAGCCCGCTGTCGGCGACACGACGGCAGATTGCTGCAGCTGAGGCCGCCTGCTCCTCACCGGAAGTGCAGATGATCAGATCGCCGTCCTCGGCGAACTTATTCAGACGCTGGGCGATACCCTTGCGCTGCTCGAACACTGTCGGCCGCGCCCATGCCCTGCCCCAGCCGAGCCAACGTTTCGTCGTCGCCTCGCGGCCGATCACATAGAGGGCGGCCAAGTCATCCGCACCGCCCCAGTCAATGCCGACGGTGCAGACCTCCGAGCGCTTTAGCAGGGCGTCGAGGTCCGCCAGGCTGGAGTCGACACAGGACATCCAGTGCATCGCGCCCGACCATCCGTCCCCGCCGAGGCCCACGCCGATCTCGATATTGAGATGCTGGCTCGCCCAGATCTGCTCGGCTTCCTTGTTGACCTTGCCGTTGTTTTCGTAATCGTCAACGATCGCCTGTCGGTCGATCGAAAGGCCCATGTTCGGCAGGATCAGGTCCCAGTGCTCAGGGTCGCGCCAATATTCCTGGTCGAGCTGCTTTTCGACTGGATACTCGTAAAGCACCGGCAGCATGATCGGGGAGGCACCGCCCTTGCCGTCGCGAATCTTCCTCGCCTTGTCGAGCTCGGTGCGCCAGATCCCCGCCGGCGGCTCGTCCGACTGCGTGGTGATCATCAGCACCCGGCCGCGCTGCTTGGTGATGCCGCCGCCGCGGATCTGCTGCATCACCGCCGCCGCCTTCGCCTTCTTTCCAAGCTCGTGCAGCTCGTCGATGATCGTCAGGATCGGGATTTCACCGGTGACGATCGACGTGTCAAAGGTCTTTACGTTCAGTTGCGTGCCCGTCTTGCTGCGGGTGATGCACTTGACGTGATCCTGCACCTTGAAGATTTCCCGAAGCTTCGGATCAAGCCGGATCATACCCTGCGCCTGGTCGAAGCAGCGCTCCGAAATGTTCTGGCTTGGCGCCACCAGGAGCATCTGGCGGTTCGGAGCCTCCTCCATGAACAGTGCCGTCAGGCCGAGCGCCGCGACATAGGTCGTCTTCGAGTTCTTCTTGGGAACCATGCAGAGCAGTTCCCATACCAGCCGAAGGCCCGTGTCCTGATCCTCGCTCGCCAGGAATGCGCAGAGGATGTCGCGGAACCATTCGCCGCAGGCGTCCGCCAGCGGCGGGTTGCCCGGCACGTCGGGAAGGCGGAGCCGGTTGAAGAAGGCTGTCGCCTTTGCCGCCTTTTCCCGGTTGAGGGGAACCTCCGCCATTGGCGTCTGGCCCGCCTGGATGCGCTCCCACCAGTCTGGGCATGCGAAGCGCGGAAGATCAGCAGTGTCCAACATTGTGCGTGGCTTCGCGCTCCAGTTCGGCCATCAGATCGGCATCCGCATCGATCGCCCGCTGCTTGTCGATGATCTTCTTGCCGACACGTTCCGCCGCGGCCGACTTGCCTTCCTCTGTCTGCTTCGAGCCCATCTCGCGCTCGATCTCCATCCGATCGTTGCGCTCGAGCAGCTTGCCGAATTCCTTGAAGGCGCCGACGTTGCCGGCCTCTGCCATCTCCCAGGCAAGTTCTAGCCGGCGAAGCTCCAGCCGATCGCGAGCGACATCACGCTGGCGGAGCTCGTAAAAATAATGCTTGTGCAACGTCGGCAGCGTGACCCCGAGCGCCGAAGCAATCCGCGGATTTGCCCAGCCAAGAGCCACTAACATGCTGACTCTGTTGCGCGTTTTCTTCGTCACCTCATGAGGAGGCCGGCCGCGCTTCGTCGGCCGCTCGACATAGGGATTGCCGAAGAGGTCAAAATTCTCAGTCACGATAAAAAAATCTCTGAATGAGAGGGGCGCGGGTCTAGGCGTGGGGACCCGTCAGACTTTCGACCCACCCCCCCCTCTGAGGGTCAGGCCTGGTCAGAGAGGCCTTCGTCGTCGCCGACTTCGACCACGACATTGGTGCCGCTGACCCAGCCGGCCAGTGTGAACAACCACGTGGCTACCGTCATGCGCGGTCCGAACATGCGAGGCATCCTGATGCCAATGCGCAGGCTGCGCAGCAGGTCATCACCATCAACAACGATCTCACCACAATCACGTGCCATGTCACCAACGAGCCTGAGCCCGTTCCTCTTTCTGCTTCAGCTTGTCGTGGCAGCCCTTGCATAGGCACTGGAGATTGTTCTCATCCCAGAACAGCGCCTCATCACCGTGATGCTGGATCTTGTGGTCAGCAACAAGCTGCGACGTGTCGGGCTCGATGCGTCCGCACCCAACCATCTGGCAAGTGAAGCGATCGCGAATGAGGACGGACATGCGAAGCTTCTGCCATCGCGCTGTCTTGTACCAGCTGCGCCAACCCACCTGCTGATCACGATCGCGAAGCCGAGCCTTCTCGTCTCCAGCTGCTCTACCGATCTTCGGCGCGAGTGTCGCCAACCTCGGCTTGATGGTTGTGAGCCTGCCCATACCCATAAACGAAAAAGGCGACCCCGAAGGATCGCCTTTCTACAGACCGCATTGTGGACGGGATTCGAACCCACGGCAGCCATGCTATTGGATATCCGTCTCCAGCATAGTCAACTAGACGGTCGAGCCCTTACTTGTTCGGGTTCAGCCTTAAGCCATTCTCAGCAACACACATGCAATCTGATTGGAAGTCATAGCTGTAGCACTCGCCCTGAGTCGATGCCTCGCTTCGAGGCTGTCGGGGCATGGGACCGGAGCGTGGTTCCCTGGGGCCTTTGGCCCGCTCTGCCCTCGCCAATGGTAGCGAGGGGATCGGAGGGTTACGTCATCCGGTTCGTCCGTTGATCAAATGACTCTCACAGCTTTTTTAGGAACGCAAGAGGCATGCTGTCGATGTCGAAGGGCTTGCCGTGCACGTCGATGCGGACGCTCGCCCTCGCCTGCCGGCACCACTTCACCGCGGTTACGATGCACATGAAGCCTGCGAAGGGGCCATGCTCGATATCGGCCCTGTCGCCCTGCTGGAATGTCTTGTCAGTCGCGACGCGCGGTGCATCCTCATTCGAGGATATTCTTTTGAAAACATCGACATCCGCGTCCTTGATAATGTGATACCCAGCAGCGCCGCCGACGATATCGATCACGTCTTTCTGGCCACGAAGGCCGAGAAAGGCCTCAGCCGAAGGCACCAGGCGCACGAGCAGATAGCTCGGAAAGAACGGGACTTCGCTTTCGATCTTCCGTCCCTTACGCACGAAAACGACCCGCTCCCGCGGCATGAACGCCTCGACGTTCACCTGGTGCAGCGAGTTTTCCACATCGAATTCTTTTCCTCGCTTCACGTGCAGGCAATACCAACGCGCCATTTCCGGGTTCATTTCTGTCACTTTCATGGATGCGGCCCTCAAACTTGCTTCAGTGATTCGCCGCATCCGGTCCCTGAAACCGTCTCTGGCGCCAGTTGCGATCGGAGCACCTGTCATCCCCTTATGCTGCATCATCATTGCTCCGCTCCTGTCTCAGTGCCGCCCGTGCGGCCATTTCGAATCGATGAAGTCCTTCCGGGCCACCCTTCGGGAAGTAGACGACGGGCATCTGACCGGGATCGGGAACGAACGGCCAGCCGGCCGCCTCGTGATGCGCCCGCCACTCTTCGAAGAGATCGGAGCCGATAGGCACAGGCTCGCAGAGATCCACCAGCGCCTCGAAGCGCGCTTCGGCAATGCCACGCTCGCGCTCCTTCGCCTGTTTGTGCAGGTCGTTTGCCCGAGGATAACCGCTCTCGCACACGCGCCGCCGCTGCTCGGCCCGATCGAAGTCATGCGGGAAGAGCAGTTCGCCAGCAGCCAGCGCAATTCCCTTGCCGTGCAGGTAGGCAAGCGCCCTCGCCTCGCTTGTCCGGCGCAGCGTTTCGAACATCCGCTTGATGCGATCGCGCACATCGAGCGGCACCTCGACAGGCTCGGGCCCGTCGAGCAGCGCCAGCGCCCGCATACCAGCCCATACAGGCCCGAACGGTGCTACCGGGATCTTCGTTCTGGCGGCCTGCACCTTCGCAGCCACAGGCGAGACATGCAGGAACTTCCGGTCCTTCAGGTAGATGCCGAGCGCAACCGGCTTCACCTTTTGCGCCTTGCACTCGGCGAGATAAGCGTCGCGCCGCTCCTCAGCCAGCCGTCGCTCCTCCGCCGTGAGCTTCTCGAACTGCGTCACGGCCCATGTCGTCGACGAGCCGATCGCACCCGGCCACGGATTGCTGACCGTCCCCAGCTCGAGCGCCTTTACCCGCCTGACGAACTTTGCGGGGTCATCACTTTCCCCATCATCGCGCCCGCGCCCTCTCTCTGTTCGTTCAACAGGAGGAGTTAAACAAGAGTCGTTAATAGGTGCCGATCCAGGACCGGCAGGGGGTGCCGACTCTGGACCGGCAGGGGGTGCCGATATACCGGCAGGGGGTGCCGGCTGGTCGGCAGGGGTATCGCCGTCGTATTCGACCGCAAAATCCTCGTCCGACAGCTCGTCATCGCGGTCCCATTCGCGGAAAGCCTCTTCCGGCGTCACGCGGTCGTAGATGACGCGATACCAGTGCGCGCTGTCGCGGCCGCTGTCGCTCACCACCTCGCGACGCTCGACGGCGCCGATCTTCACCAGCCGGTCTAACGAGGCCTGCACGGTGGAGCGCGCACAGCCCATCTCGGCCGCCATCTTCACCTGACTGCGCCGGCACCAGCCATGCTTGCGGTTGGTGTGCTGACCTAGCACGCAAAGCACCTGCAGATCTCGCCCCTTCAGCCGAGAATCAGCGACGACCCATCCGGGAATGATTGAGAAGCGCGCAGCGCTCATCCGCGCCTCCAGACGCCGCCGAAATCGACGACAATGGCGCGGACTGATGCCTCATCGCCGACGTAAACCGGCGGCTGCGTACGGCCCGAGAAGACGGAAAGGAAGATCCGGCCGGAACGATTGATCTCCGCCAGCTCCTCCGCCGAAAGCTCCCAGCACGAAACGGAGCACATGCCGTTGGTGAAGGTGTGCATGTCGTTGACGTTCTCGGAACCTTCCGGCGCCCGCAGCAGCATGTTCGCGCCTTCGAATTTGACAGCAGTACCCATCAGTCTTTCCCCTCTTCCGCGCCACCGCGCGCAATAACCTGAATTCCGATGCGGGCGTGTTCCCGCATCATTCGAACCGAGAAGGCCGCCAGCCCGTCAGGCCCGCGCACCGCCGAGAGCGCCGCGATCTCGGCCGCGAGATAGGCAAGGCCTTCGTGGAAGCCGGCTGCTGAGAGCAGTCGGGCGACCGTCACCTGGTCGCGCATCAGCACCGCCAGCGGCGTTTCCAGCAGCCATCGCGCTCGCGTCGCATGGTCCGTCGCGTCGGCAAGCTCTTCGATGATTGGGAGGAGCTGCGTCATGCCGCCTCGTCGAGCCGCTTGCCGGCGTTGAGCTGAGAAAGCAGCGTCGCGGCGAGATCGGCGGCAACCTCCCTCATCGGCATCAGCAGCGCATAGCCTTCGCCATCCCCACGCCAGGCCGAAGGGGATTTATCGTCCTCGCATCTGAAGGTGACGACCTCCGATCGCAGGACCTGCAGCACAGCCTTGAGAAAGCGAGCATTGTAGGTGGCGCTGCCACTTGATGACGGCGACAGCACGGGCATCGTTTCCCGCGCCGTGACTTCGCTTCCCCAGACCTTCGCCGCGACCGCAAGCCGCTCCGCGTCCCAGGCGAGCGACAGACCGTCAGAGGGGCCAAGCGCCGCCATGCGCTTGGCGATCCTCAGCAGCGCCGCCCTGTCGAGTTTGGCGTGCGCGGCGTTAGGCGACATGGAGGGCACCACGCGCCGCCAGTCGGGAAACTTTCCGTCGATCAGCTTTGCTCGTATCCGTGCGCCGTCCATCCGGATCTCGACGCGCGGCTTTTCCTTGCTGACCGAGAGCCCCTTCGGCGCCGGCATCGAAAGCAGAGCGAAAACGACGTCTTTCGGGATAATTCCCCTGTCGAATGCCCCCCCGTCGAAGCCATGCGGATGCACACCCATTCGATGCCCGTCGGTCGCCACGAGTACATCGCCGTCGAGACACACGCCATTTAGGTAGTAGCGCGTTTCCTCGGTCGAAATGAACGGCGACACGAACCGGAGAGCCTTCTTCAGCCTGTCGCCGTCGATCTCGATCGGCACCATGTCTTCAGGCAATCCTATTATCGGGAAATCAGAGATAGGCAGCGTCGGCAGGTCATAGCGGCCCGTGGAAAAGACAACGGTCGCGCCCCGCTCCCCTGTCTCGATCCGCACCGTCTCGTCGCCGGGCAGATGCGAGACCAGGCCGAGCAGGGAATCGTAAGGGATGCACGCCGATCCTTCCGCCATGCGGGTGGGCAACGTCACGGAGATCTCCATGTCGAGATCGCAGGCCGTGACGGTGCTGCCGTCGAAGAGCACCATCCCGAGAACGGGAATCGAAGAAATACCCCGAGTCGCCCACCCGACGCTCTTGAGGGCCGATTTCAGCATGCGCGCAGTCGTTTCGAGTTTCATGCCGCAACTCCATCGCTATGCGCGTCCTCGGCCTCGCCGCCGCGCCGGTTGATGTCTGTGGTTTTGAGATTGCGGGCCCCAAGGCCCCATTCATCGAAGCGTGCTTCGATCCACTTGATGCCCGCCCGAGCGCATGCCCGGTGCGTCGACGTGCAGACCGCCGACTCATCCTTCAGGATCGGCCGCAGCCGCCCGGCAAGCTCAGCCAAGCCGGCGCGCAGCGCACCAGCGAAGGTCGAGAGGTTTCCGGTGCGGTCGCTTGTGCCGCCGGCATAATCCTTGATGTCGTAGGCCGCCGAGATCGAATAAGTGCCGTCATCGTTCAGGTGCACGCTGAAGCGGGCAAAGCTGCCCTTGCGCATGCCGCCGACATGGAACTCCACCGGCGCCGTACTGCCGGGCTCGGGCGGCAGCTTCGGCCCCGACTCGGCCGGCGCTGCAGGCCCCGCGCTGGTCTGATCACCAATCAGCGCATGCAGGTATCCGCTCGGCTGCCACGCGGGATCATTCTTGTGGTCGTGCCGGAGTGAATCGTCATTCCGCCCGACCTGCTTGCCACCCTCCCATACGGAAATACCGAAAGGCGGCTCGTGCAGCTTGACCTTCTTCTTTCCGCCTTCGCACGACTGCTCGGTGCAGACGCGCTCCATATAAGGCTTGCAATCGAGACCGCCCGCATAGATGACGTGATCGTGCGGGCAGACCTGAAACGAGCGATAGCCGGTCTCAGAGAAGAATGGCTTGTCCAGGTCGACGACATGCGCATTGCCGCCGCAAATGCCGAAGAGCCCGTCGTAGTGAAAATCGACACGGCAGCCGAACAGCTCGATCAGGAAGCGCCCGGGCTGGCCGAACATCGGCGCTTCGCCATCCGGCGCGGCGAGCTTTTCCATCAGCCAATCGCGCGCATCCGCAAGGCACGAGAATCGGCCATTCCCATTCGGCGGCCCGCCGGCACTTCGCCAATCGACATCAGGGGCGACGCCGAAGAGATGCTCCGCGATCGCGTCCAGGCGGTCGTAAGCAAGGCGCTGCCCGTCGACATCGGCCTCCATCACCGCTTTGTGGTAAGACTTCAGCCAACTTTCCGCGACAAGCACGAGTTCATCATCCGGAGCATTAGCCGGGATCGTCGCGCGATAGGCCTTTTTCCGCGCAGCGCTCGCTTCGCGCTCCGCCTCCCAGGCACTGGGCTTGGCCTTTTTCGAGCCCTTCGGCTTTTCCTCGCGGATCGAGTCCTCGGCCTCCGCCTCTTCCTCCGGCGAAGTCTCATCGGCTGGAGGCTCATCCACGCCCGCCTCAAACCCCCAGAAATCCCAAAGCCCGTTCAGGCGGATATCGCCTTCGGCAAGGCTTTCCTTGCGCTGGAAAAGCTCCAGCTTCCGCATCTCCGGAAACAGCCGGTCGATCTGCTCGGCAAACCACACCGGCTTGCGGCTATGCCCGCCCTTCGCCTCGGCATAGAGGCTTTCCGGCTGCGTGCCCATGATCAGCCCAGGGAAGTCGCCGCGCTTACCGATCAGCAGATGCTCGGTGCGATCGCGCACCCAGCGCCCCATGCCGATATTCACCTTGTCCCAGGTGATCGCCGTGACGAACTCGAAGCCCCAGGCCTTGAGAACCGAGATCCCGTCGTCAAGCCGGTTCGTCGTCACCCACAGGAAGAGAATGGCATCGCGCGTGAAGGGACTCTTGTCGCCGGCACACAGCGCCTTGATCTCGTCGAGCGGCATGGGCGGATACATCAGGCCTTTGTCTTGCCCCGTCTCGTCGCTCCAGGCCTCTTGCTCCCACGGCGGATCGGCATAGCCGATTGCGTAAGCGGCGCGCGGCATTTCGCCGGCCACCCGTTGGCCGTGCTCGGCGATCGCGTTGATGATGCCGATCCGGACGGCCCGCTTCGTGGCCATCTTGTTCGAGCGGATCTCGTGCGCCTCAGCTTCTTTAGCCTTGTCGGCCTCGAACAGCGCGCGGACATAGACTTCCTGCTCTTCGTCCCGCAGCGACTTCAGCCGATCGAGCACGGTGCCCTTGTCATGGCGCGTGCCGCGCAGCATGCGCAGCGCCTTCTCCGAGATCTTCTCGCCGCGCTCCGCGTCGCGCTGGATCGCGCGCTCGGATTGCCCGGTCGCCTCGGCCGTCGCCGTGGTGAATCGCTTCGGTTCGTCGGCCTTCAAGTCGCCAACTTGGCGACTTGCCCTGTCGCCGCCATGCCCCGTTTCCGGGTGCTTCATCAGGTATATTTCCTTACGCCGAAACACGAACAGCGCCCGATCGGCAGGCGTCAGCTCGGCGCGGCAAAGGTTCTCGTCGATCTCCCAAAGCTCGGCGTCGAGATCATCCTCGTTTCGGATGATCGCGGCGACGTATTCGCGGCCGAGCTGCTTCATCGCCTCGAGCCGGTGCGCACCCGCCACCAGCGTCACCATCTGCAATGGCGTGTCCGCAGCAATGGCCGGCCCCACCACCGAAACCGGTGTGCGCAGTCCAATCTCTTCGATCGAGGCCTTGATCGCCGCTACCTTCTCCGGATCGACTTCGCGGAGGCGGTAACCAACATGGATCTGATCTATACGCAGCGCGACCGGCAGATCTTTGCTCCCGGTCTTGACCTCGAATTCCGACTTCCAGCCGTCACTCATCGAAGCCTCCCGGGATCATGCCAAGGGCGGCGAGATAGGTGTCGAGCACAGCTTGCGAATTCTCGTATTCGCTGAAATCTTTCTTGCGGATGCGGACGATCGCGCGCAGCGCCTTGCTATCGAAGCCCATGGACTTCGCCTCGCCGTAGACATCCTTGATGTCGTCGGCGATGGATTTCTTCTCCTCCTCCAGTCGCTCGACGCGCTCAATGAAGGCGCGCAACTGATCACGAGCAACCTGGTTCGACGAGACCTGATGTCCGGTCTTGCCGGTCGGCGATGGCGGAGGCGGCGCATCATCGCCAGCTGCAGCCGCCTTTCCTCGCACGGCCATGGGATCGAAGTCGGCCATCATGCCACCACCGCCGCATAAAGCTGCTTGACATCGCCCTTCAGGCGCCAGCCCTGGCCGCGGATCGTCTCGATCGAGACGGAGAGCGGGAGCTTCGGCCGGATCTTCGAAATCCAGACGTCGATTATCTTGTCTTCAGGCAGTTCATCCGCATCGACGCCATAGACCAGCGTCATCAGGGAATCCCTTGTCACCAGCTTCCCGTGCCTGCTGGCCAGAACACCGAGGATATCGGCCTCCGCCACGGTGAGTTTCAGCTCCGTTTTGAACTCCGGAACGTCCTTGAGCGCGTCGGCCACCACCTTGCGCATCTCGCTCTCAATTCCGCGCTGCTCGCGTTCCTCGCGTCGCCGCTGCGCCTCTTCGGCCTCTTGACGCATCCGCTCGGCATCTCGCCGACCGGCAGCAACCTGCGGCGGTTCAGCGGCGATACGCTTTCGCTTCGTCGGATTTGTTTCGTCCGTCCATTCCGGCAGCACGATCTCGATCGTGGTGAGATCAATCTTCTCCCACTGGCAAGTGACCGCCTTTTCCGCGCGATCGATGAACTCCGGCCGATGGCGCAGGTTGATGCAGAAATATTTGGCGCCGTGCGCCGCCTCGCGAAGCTTCGCGCGAAGCTTGCCGCTTTTGTTCTTCTGCAGGCGGATCATCCCGAAGTCTTCACCGGTCCCGAGCATCGGCACGAAGTGGTCAGCCTCAGAAAACCCCATCTCCTTAAAGACGTGCGGGCGCAGGTTGATCTTCAACAGCGCCTTGCCTTTGCGGACCTTAACGAGGCCGGCACTGACGCCGGTGTGGTGAGATGAGGCCGAACTCGTCTCAATGATCTCGATTTCTTCAAATGCCATGATGATCTTCCCCACCTTCGCGATAGCGGCGGTCACCGCCGCTCACGGCCGTCTTCCTTCCGATTGTTCGATGATTTCGCAGACCTCGCGCTCGTCGATGCCGAGTTCGGCAGCGATCGAATGCGTGTCGCGCTGGCCTTCGCGCCAGAGCTGCAGCACCTGCTCGATGAGGATTTGGCGAGGCAGCGTGCTCACTATTCGACCCTCGCGAGCCGATCGAGATACGTTGCACCTGCCGCCGTCAGCCGCACGTCGTCGCGGCTCTTGCCGACTGCCGCGATGAAACCGGCGGAGAGCGCCTTTTCTCGCGCTTCGCGGTCGGCATTGTTGACGATGGTGTAATGGGAGCCGCCGGCGCGCACGCGGCGCAAGAACGCGATGCAGCGCGGGCCGACCGGCCCGGTGGGAGAAATTTCGCGGTGAGGCTTCATCCGCATCACCCCTCCTCCCCGCCCACCAGCCGCAGGTTCGCGCTCATTCCGCCACGCGCCTTCACCACGGCCGCCATGGCGCGCAGGTCCGACATCGCCTTTTCGAGATTGGCTGCGACGCGATCGACGGCCGTTGCCTCGGTCGGGGTGAAATGCCCGTCGGCGATCGCTACTGCCACGGAGTTCGCAAGCTCGCCGGAAAGGCGCATTACTTCCGCATGCGCCGAGAGCACGTTGACCTCGGACTGACGCTCCGCTTCCGGGTCCGACAGCCGCCGCCCGCTCGCTTCCGCCATGACGGCGGTGATCAGAGGCTGGCGGCAATCGTGCTCCAGCGCCCGAACGGCGCCGATCGGCATCAGGTCAGGGTCATTCGGATTGTTCCACCGCCCCACCTGGCTCTTCGAAAACTCGGTGATCGCGACTGCGCGTTCGATGCCGCCGCAGCGCTCGATCAGGTCGCGCTGCGCAGCTTTGACGCGGTAGATGAAGGCATCGGACATGGCTGTCTCCAGGCAAAGAAAAAGGCTTTCCCGCGCCGGGAAATCCGGCCGGGTTTTCCCGTGGTGGGAATGGTTCGGAAAATGTGAATGTCAGCCCATCAGATCACGGAGGGCCGCATGGGTACGCAGATAGAAAAACAGAGACAGGGACGCGCCGAGGCCTGGCGCGTCCCTGCCAGGTGGCAAGGCCGCCTTTTGGGAGGAGAGGAGCAGAGCCTTGCGGGAACATCGTCATTCCGCCGCCTCCGCCTGAAGAACAGGACGCGGGACGCCGGCTGGCCATTCAGCCTCTTCGGGCCAGTTTACGGAGAACCAGCGCATAGCGGCGTTGAAGCGACCAACGGTGATGTCGCCTCCCGCCCTCATTGCGCCAAGTTTTTTGCTGTCGGAAAAGACGCGGTTGCTCACCGTCTTTTCTTCGACACCCAACAACCGAGCATATTGCTCGCCCAAATGGATAAGGTGATGAATCGTCAACATGGTGCTATAAGCGGTATTTTAACCGCTCATGTCAACGGTATTCTTACCGCTGTCAACATTTCGCTCCGTCGGTCAAAATACCGCTTATGTTAAACGAGATTCTGGAACGAATTGAACGGCGCCTTGAAGTCGTGGGGCTGGAGCCCGCCGTTGCCTCCGTGCGCGCCGGCTTAAGCAAGGACGCCATCCGCAATATTCAGCGCGCCGTGCGCAGTGGAAAGAAGGGCGCGGGCACGTCGACCGAAACGCTCACCCAGCTGGCACCCGTCCTCGAGACGACGGCGGCCTGGCTGATCGAGGGCGTTGATTGCGGCGCCGAAAACTTACCTCCCTCTATGAGGCGCCTTTGGCAGGCGTTCGCTTCTGCTGCAGCCGCACCGGAAATGGTGCGCGACAGAATCGCTCACTTTGCAGAGTATCAACTGGACAACTACGCGAAGTCTCTCGAAACGGCGACAAATCCGGTTTCGTGACTGATCTGCACGCTCCACGTGCCGCCGTGGGCGACCTTCAGGGATTCGGCCAGGGCAGCGGCGCATCTCTCGACCTCAGCCAATGGATCCGGCTCCGGCTCGCATGCGGCAGCCTTCGGCATCGCCGTCGAAGCGAACACACCAACCAATAGCGATCGCCGATCAACATTGAATTGCCGTTCATCTTTTGCATTGGCCTGCTGCACTTGCTCTGCTCCCAGCCTTCACGTCGCATACGGACATGAAGAACATCTTCATTTTTGCCCCGTCAACCGCTTTTCTGTCGGGCAATTCCACATGGCACATTGGTGGCACATTTCGACCATACTTGCACCATTTTCACCGTCGAGGATTTCAGCCATAAGGCGGGAATGCCACAGTCAGAAGACCCAAGACACAATTTGCGGTTACCGACCGAACTGAAAAAGAAGCTGGCGCATTCCGCTGTGGACAACGGTCGGAGCATGAACGCCGAGATATTGGCGAGACTCGATCAGTCTTTCGCGCCAGCGCCCATGCACGAAATCGAAAATCTACTACGATTTGTGGTGGCCTTGCGCGACGAAGAACGCGCAGAAGTTATGGCACTACTGTCGAAGGCCACCACCATTCTCGGTAAACGCTAGACCCTTGACGCAGGCGCGACCGCCGCGTTCTGCTTTCGAGACAGTCCAGGCACTCGCACCCCCTCAGCCGTTAACATTCCGATAACCGCGTTCGGTATTTACCACCGTAGGGCGACGGCTGCCGCGCGCCACATCCAGCGGTAAATTCACGCATACAAACGGCCCGCGGCTCGCCGCGTGGGCGGTTTTTTTACCGTTGCTTCTTGTAAGGCGGTAATTATACCGCTATGGTCTGCCTCGTTCCTCCCGAGGAGAGGGCGCGGAAACAGTTTCAGCATTATCCGCCCCACCCAAGAGAGGCCCAACTCCTTGCCCCTTTTGGAGCCTCTGGCCATGAACGAGCATTTCACCGGTTACCATAAGGCACGGGCCGAAGCCTGCCCGAATCGCTTCTTCGTCGCCTGCGCCATCCTCGCGCTGTCGATCGGATTCCTCATGTCCGCAGCCCTCGCGACCGAAACCGTGCTGCGCAAGGAATGGCAATACGCATCGAAGGCGCGCGTCTGATGCCGCAGCCCGTCATCATCCCTATCGGCAATGACGCCGCCACCCGCCGAGATCGCGCCTTGGCCAGGCCGGAGCCGCTGACCATCTTGCGCGGCCACGATCTGACGATCGCCGAGCGCTCTGCGCTGCTCGATTGCTACGCGACACCGGACCGCACCTTCCTTGAGATCGCCACGACGCACCGCCTCGATCGCGAGCGCCTGCAGGATCTCTGGTTCGATCTCTTTATCCACCCTTCCCGCAACTAAAGGACCGCTTGATGTCTCACATCACCATCCTGCTCGATCAGGCCACCGAGGCGCGCCTGCGCCAGGTCGCCGAAGATTATGGACGCCCCGTCGAGGAGATCGCCTGCCTCACGCTGGCGGAAACCGCCCACGCCGTCTTTGCCTGCACGCCGGAACGCGACCCCGCCGCCGGCATGGCTGTGCTGCACCCGCAGGTGCTTACGTTGGGGGCCGCGCTCTGATGTCCGCATATCTCAAGACCAGGCGCGGCATCATGCCCGCCGAAAGCATCGTCTATCGGGACTGGAAGAAGGGCGTCAGCCGAGCCGAAATGGCCGAGCGCTACGGCGTCACCGAAGGCGGCATAGGCGAATACCTGCGCCGCCGCGTGGAGCGCTGGGCCGCCAAGGCCCCGCCGCAGCTCGCCGACAACACCGGCAAGATCGTCCGCACCGTCATCGCCGTTAGCGACAACGGCTATCGCGAAGTCCAGATCTCGCTCCCGCGCATCTCGATGCACGTCAAGGCGATGGAGGCGCGGGCATGAGCAGCGCGCCCCATACGCATATGGTGGGCCGAGCGCCCGTAACAGACGAGGAACTTGATCGGTGGGCAAAGGTACGGGCGGATGATGCGGGGCATTTGGCCCGTGAACTCATCACGTATCGCCGCGCTACCCCCACACCGCAAACGGTGGGGTCCGAGCCACCGCTTGACTGGTCGAATTTCGAAGGCCCGAAGCGCAACCTCAATTGGAAGCCCGACGATCAGGATCTGATCTACACGGCCATCAACTATCGCGACGACGAATACGGCGATGCCGACGAGGACGTTGGGCAGCAGCTCGTTGAGCGCTTACTTGAAGCGTGGCGGTCAACTGTCGTCGGCGAGAAGCTGACTTTCGATATCTCCGCTCGCCTCCTGAAAGAGCGTGAGGCCGCGAGGCAGGCGCACCGGGAGACGCTTGCGATGACCGGTCTCACGACCGTCGCGATCGAAGATGTCATAGCCGAGCGCCGGCGCCAGGTCGAGGCCGAGGGATGGACGCCGGAGCATGACGACCAGCACGACGATTTCAGCTTGGCGAAGGCCGCGAGCGTCTACGCCGCTGCAGCTGCCGTGGGCCGGGCCGACCGCGCCGTAATGGATCATCGTGGCCTGCAGGGAACCCCGGGCAAGTTGCAGGAGCTCTGGCCGCTCAGCTGGGACATATCTTGGCTGAAGCCGACATCCCGCCGCCGAGACCTGATCAAGGCCGCCGCCCTCATCATCGCCGAGATCGAGCGTCTCGATCGTGCGGAGGGTCCGGCAGATGGACGCTAAGCAGCTCCACATCCTCCAGCACTCGCTAGGGCTTGACCAATATGGACGCGGCGAACCCTACCGGAACCACTTTGTGACCGGCGAAGGCAGCAAGGACCACGCGGATTGCATGGCGCTCGTCGAGCTCGGCTTCATGACGGTGCGGTCCGGCTCCGCCTTGAGCGGAGGCGACGATATTTTCCGCGTCACGGATGCCGGCCGAGCCGCCGTCATCGCGAACAGCCCCGAGCCGCCGAAGATCTCGCGGAGCAAGCAAAGGTACCTCGACTACCTCGAAGCCGATTGCAGCATGTCGTTCATCGACTGGCTGAAATGGAAAACGAGGCATCGCGCGGAGACTAGGCAATGCTGATCTGCCCCCGCTGCAAGCAACGAGTCCTGAACCCCAACTCCTACGGCGAAAGCTCGATCTACCGATCTCGGCATCGGCTGTGCATGCCGTGCTGGGATGCCGAACACGAAGAAATCGAGCGGGAAGGCACAAACAACCTGCCTGAAACCCTCAAGAGCTACGGCCCGGAGAATGACTATGACTGAGCTTTTTCAAATCGCGCAGCGCCTTATCAAGTGGGATACAGATTTCCCAGTCAATTGTCACAACGGATATGTCGGCCTCAAGGAACTAGATCGCATCATTGCCGACGCTAAAGTCGCGCTGACGAAGGCTGGCTTGCCCTGCGTCGACGAGCTCGGAACCCCCGCGCCCGAAGCGAACGCGCAGGGGGGAGTGAGGGAGGCGGGCTTATTTCCAAGTTCACCCGACCTCGTCGCCGATCAGACCTCCAGGCAGGTTGCTGACCCCTCGACAGTATCTTATGCGGGAAGCCATGCGCCCGCAACCGAGGTGCATGTTCCGGAAGCGGAGGCCTTCGACAAAGCTGATTTCTTCTGGCGCACCATGGACCCAGACGATTGCGGCTACAGCCCGGAAGAAGCTCTGAATCGAGGGATGATCGGCCGCTTTTGCGTTTGCGAAGTCGGCAGCAGCTATACCGGCCCGACCCGTTACGGCTTCATCGCGCCCGTCCTCGATCCTGAAAGCGACGATGAGGAGTTCCTTCACTTCGCCACACAGGAAGAAGCCATAGCCGCCGCGAAAGAGCGTCAGGCCGCCACAGAAGCGATGGAGGCCTCGGCTGAATGAGCTACAGCCTGATCAGCAGAACTTTGACCAAGGCCCGAAAAGACCATCAATGCATTTGGTGCTGCTACCCGGTCCTGCTCGGTTCTCATTATGTGCGGGAAATCTCAACCTACGACGGCCATTTTCAGAACTTCGCTTGGCATGAGGCATGCCGGAAGGACGCCGACGATTACTTCGCCAAAACCGGCGACGGGGAGTTCGGTTCGAACAACGAAATGCCGTTCCATGCCCTCTATGAGTTGGAGGTCCGCGCCAATGTCTAGGCTTTTCGGACCCGACTTCATAACGCAGCGCTATTTGCGCCGCTACCCAAACAGCCAGCGCGCCCGGTCTTGGGCCGGCGTCATGGTGCATATCCAGACCGAGAACGGCGTCTGGCGTGACGGCGGCTGCGGCTACACGTGGGCTGGAAAGCCTGACGCGTGGGTTCTTCCTTTTGATGAGGCAGCAAAGCAGATCGATCACTGCGGCCCTGAAAAGATGGGCTGCTTCATTCGTGCCGAACGCACCACCGCGCCCGTATCAAAGGAGGCGGGACAGCCATGAGCAACTCCACGAACCACCGCGCCGCGATCGACGCATTCAACACGGTCTCGGTCAGGACCAAGCTCCTGCCCTTCCGCATCCATTTCGAAGATCCGGAGATCGCCCCGCTCGATCTCGACGCGCGCGACGCCAATGACGCGCGCGAGCTCGCCGCCAAGCGCCGCGGCGTCCCCGCCGGCGCAATCCGCAAGGTCAAGATCATCAGGGAGCAGGCCAATGGCTGAACTCAACAACATCGAGCGGATGCGCGAAAGCACCATCCGCCGCGCAATCGGCCCGACGATCCTTCTCGGTTCCGGCACCTACTTCGATTTTGATGATCCGGAGAATAGCGAGATCACGATCGAGGACGTTGCCTATGGCCTCGGATATGAAGGCCGGTTCGCAGGCCAGTGCGTCAGCCGCATCTTGGGAAAGCGCGCGCTTTACCCAGTCGCACAGCATTGCGTGCTCATGAGCCACGCGGTGGAGCCGAGACTTGCACGCCAGGCGCTGTGGCATGAAGCGGGAGAAGCCGTCTGTGGCGATATGACTGGCCCGCTCAAATCCAAGAACCCATCGTTCAAGGCAGACGAGAAGCGTTGCGAGGCTGCCATCCTTGCGCGCTTCGGGATCAAGATCACTGACCCCGAGGCGATCAAGAGAGCTGACATCCGCATGCTCGCCACCGAGCGGCGCGACCTTCTGCCGTGGAATGGAGAGCGGTGGACCGTCGAAGACTGCGCCCTGCCCTACGATTTCGAAATCATCCCTTGGGACCCGGACACCGCAGCCGAGACATGGCTGCGCCGCGCCAGAGAGCTGGAGGCGTCCCATGGCTGAATTCGCAACGGGTCAAGGCCCGAACTTCACGCGCCTCGCCCAAGCCGTTTCCGAGGCAGTCGCCGAGGCCCAGCGGCGCGGCATGGAGATTGACGAGTGCGCCTCCATCCTTGTCGCCGTCGCCGCCGACTATGGCCGCGCCTCCTATGGCGACCAGTACCTGACGGGATTGGCAGAGATCGTACTCCAGCGCTCCGAAATGCCCTTGCCGTCGATGCGGGAGGTCACCCATGGCTGACGGCACCAAGATCGAATGGACGGACGCCACCTGGAACCCGATCACCGGCTGCGCCGTCGTCTCGCCGGGCTGCACCAATTGCTACGCGATGAAGCTCGCCGGCACGCGGCTGAAGCACCATCCGAGCCGTGAAGGCCTGACGAAGGACAGCAAGGCCGGCCCGGTCTGGACCGGCGAAGTGCGCTTCAACCGCGAATGGCTCGACCAGCCGCTGCGCTGGACGAAGCCGCGCATGATCTTCGTCTGCGCCCATGGCGACCTTTTCGCCGAGGGCGTGCCCGACGAGTGGATCGATCAGATCTTCGCCGTCATGGCGCTTGCACCCCAGCACACATTCCAGGTGCTGACGAAGCGGCCGGAGCGGATGCGCGACTATCTGACCACCAGCCGGCTCGAGTATCGTCTTTCCGCCGCACAGATTAGGCTCGAAATCCCCCCGTCGACGCCCGGCCGCTGGCCGCATATGCCCCTGCCGAACGTTTGGCTTGGCACATCATCGGAAGATCAGATCCGGTACGCATCGCGCTGGCCGTTCATGGAGGAACTGCAAGAGCTGGGATGGCTGACATGGCTGTCGGCCGAGCCGTTGATCGGGCCGCTCAACTTGCGAGTTACACGCCTGCGCCAGGTCGGGCCTGACGGGCGGGTGCATCGATCTCGCCTGCCACAATGGGTGGTCGCCGGCGGCGAAAGCGGCCCCGGCGCCCGGCCGATGCATCCTGATTGGGCGCGCCAGCTGCGCGACCAGTGCTCCGCGGCGGGCGTACCGTTCCTGTTCAAGCAGTGGGGCGCATGGGCGCCTTCTACTCAGGACGAGGCCGCAGGGAACCCTCGCAGCGGCTGGTGCGCAGTTTCCGGAAGACGACCGGCTAAGCGCGCGGAACTATACCCCGAGGCTGGCGCAGCGTTCGTCGCAAACGTCGGCAAGAAAGCCGCCGGGCGCCTCCTCGATGGCATCGAGCACAACGGCTTTCCGGAGGTGCGGCGATGACCCCAACTCCGGAAGTTGTCAAAGCATGGAAGGCCGAAGAGGCGCGCCAGGTGCAGATCCTTGCTGACGCGATCGAGGCGGCAATCCAAGAAACGGCAAAGCAATTCGACGCACCAATGATCAATGCCCTCTGCGGCGCGCTCGTCACGGTGCAGGCAGGGATACTCTCTTCCGTCGCCGATCCGCACAATCGAAAGGAGCTGCGCAAGGCGATGGAGCGTGCGCTTCCTCGAGCACTTGCCGATGCGATCGCCAGAGGTAACGGCCACTGCCAGACAGTCGTGATCGGAGGCGTCCGCCAATGACGAAGCCAGTCCGCCTCCAGCTATCTCGCCGCAAGGGCTTTGATCTTCAGGGCACCAGCCTCGCCGTCAACGGTCTGGCGGCCGTCAAGGTCGATCGCACCACGCACTTCGGAAACCACTATCGCGTCGACCGGGATGAATACGCCACGCCGAGCGCGCGCTGGATGGTTGCGCACCGATGCGTCGAGGCCACGTTTCCGAGCAAGCGCGAGGCTATTGCCGATGCAGTCGAGCGCTTTCGTAAAGACGTTTCGCACACCGGCCCGCACAACAGCCGCCTGATTGATCCGGTCCCGACCAGGACCGATATCATCAAGGCGCTCCGCGGGCGAAACCTCGCATGCTGGTGCAAACCCGGCGCTCCCTGCCATGCCGACGTGCTGCTTGAAATTGCCAATGGCCCGCTTTGCGATGAGGTCGGCCGGTGAAGCAGCCCGAGGCCTCGCCGCAACAGAAGCGCTTCGATGCGATCCGCAACCGGGTCGATCTCGCCTCGCGCGAATGGGGCGTGAGGTCCGATGGCCGCGCGCTTTGCCTGACCGCCGTCGGCGACGAAGTCATCGCGACGATCGTCGTCGGCGCACCCTTTGCCGACAGCGAAATGGTGCTGAACGCACCGGCCGACCTGATCTGGCTGCTCGATGCCTACAGCACCCTTGCGCGCCGCTACCGCGAGCTGCGCGCCCGCCTGGATCAACAGCAGCCGGAACAGAAGGCGAAAGACTACGCCGCCGAGTGCGCGATGAAGTGCAGCGAGCCGGCTTTCAAGAAGTTCCTTGAGGAGCGCCACGGCCTTGCGCGGCCGCTGACCGACGAGCGCGTCGTGACGAAGCTCCGGTCGATCCTCAACATCCGCTCGCGCGCCGAGCTGAACAACGACCCGGCCGCCGCTGCCCGCTGGCAGAACCTGCGCGGCGACTTTGATGCCTGGAGAAGACGATGAGCAGCCGTCGCGATCGCATTCGCGCGAAAATCATGTCGCGCGTTGAAATCAACCCGGTGACCGGCTGCCATGAGTGGACCGGCCCCGACTCCGGTAAGAACGGCCGCGGCAAAGGTTATCCGCGCATGTCTCTCGATGGCCAGACCGTTGCCGTCCATATCGCCATGTGGACGAACGAGCACGGCTACATCCCCGGTAAAAAGGAACTCGACCACTACTGCCGCAACCGCCGCTGTATCCGGCCGGAAAAGGGGCACGTCGAGATGGTCACCCGCAAGGAAAACGCCAAGCGCCGCGAGAAGGCGAAGCGCGGCATGCTCGGTCACAATGGCGGTCCAGCATTCACCTGCGAAGAGATGGAGGCATAAGGCATGAAGGCGTCCGTCTCTTCGCATGGGGAAATCTCGATCGAGCGCATCGAAAAGATGCTGCTGATCTGTGCCGAGCTCGTCGATCGCCGCGGCCCGATCGCACAGCCTCTGCTTGACCGCCTCGAGCGGGAATATCTCGCCGCAAAGGAGCGGGGCAAGGCGGTCGATCGAATCCGTAAGCTGATAGGCGCGAACTAGGGAGATTTGCGCTCTATCAGCGCCTTGTTCTCCCTCGCAATCTCTTCGAACGGTTTGCGGGCATCCTCATGCGGTATGTTGCCGAGCTGTGCCTGGATCATGATGTCGACCGCTTTCCGCCACCGCAGCGTCACAGGCCACCAGTCGACCACGCGCAGCGCCTCGTCGACGTTCTTGACATAGAGCGTCAGCCCCGCGCGCTCTTTCACCGCCACCGGCTCTTTCCAGTTTCGCCTGCTCATAATAGAAATCTGGAGCAGCACGATCCGGAGGACAAGATGCGCGGGAAAGAGGTCAAACCAAGCGGAGCCAATCGGACTACATTTTGGATACATTTTGGCTACATCGCCAGTTTAGGAACTTTCGAAACCTCGGCTAACATGTTGTAAATACATCATCAGTGGCGGGAACGCCAATCGGAGCCAGCTCCGGCCCGGGGAGCCAGTTTCGAAAGAGCCATTCGCGGCGTGCGCCCGAATGGCTCTTTTCATTTGTCGTCCTTACTCGACCTTACATGAAGGTGCTTCATGCGCTTGGCGTGGCTTTTCCTGGCGCTCGCGATTGCGACCGAAGTGGTCGGTCTCACCGTCATGAAGGCCTCCTCGGCCTCGTGCGCCTATATCGGCCACGCGGTCATGTATGCCTCGATCGCCCTCTCCTACGTGTTTCTCGCAAGGGCCGTGAAGACAGTACCGGTCGGCGTGGCCTATGCCATCTGGGAAGGCTCGGGCGTGGCGCTCATCACCCTCGTCTCCGTCTTCATCTTCGGCCATGTACTGAGCGGCCGCGAAGTGGTCGGGCTTTCCATGGCAGTGCTCGGCATCCTGCTTGTCAATGCGGGCAAGGCTCACGACGACGACATCGGCGAGGAAGCCGCGCCGTGACGGCCTCCGGTCTCTCCTTCGCCTTCGCGTTCATGGCCGGCCTGCTCGATGTCGCGGCAAATCTCGCTTCGTCGAAGTCGGATGGCTTCGTCAAACGCGGATGGGGCGTGCTTTCGATCCTGCTGGCGCTCGCCGCGTTCGCCTTGCTCGCCGAGGCGGTGAAAGGCATGGAGCTTGCGATCGCCTATGCCGTGCTGGGCGGCACCGGAATTTTCGGCACGGCGATCTCCGGCCGCCTCTTCTTCGGAGAGAAGCTCAAGCCGATCGGCTGGGTTGGCCTGATCCTCGTCTTCGGCGCAGTGCTCGTGCTTCACACCGCCTGACGCGGCCGCTTGTCGGATGCCGACTGCTTGTGCTTCGGAGCTGTACCATGCGGGCCGGGCCCGGACACGAGCCAGTCGACAAGCGCGAAATAGGCGCCGTAGGGCAGGAGCCGCAGCAACTTGACGGCATAGGTGAAGCGTTTCGGGAAGGTGATCTCGAAATGTCTCGACTTCAGACCCGTGCAAATCCATTCCGCCGCCTCGTCGGCGCTGACAAGGGCCGGGCGCGACAGGTTGTTCTTCACCGAGCCACGCGTCGCGATGAAGCCTGGACAGATCAGTTGCAGCCTGATGCCGATCCGGTCGAGGTCGAATTTCAGGCTCTCGGTCATGTTGATGAGGGCCGCCTTGGTGGCGCCATAGGCGGCGCTCATCGGCAGTCCGCCATAGCCGGCCACCGACGACATGATGGCGATCTGGCCATGGCCGTTCGCCTTCATGTGCTCGACCAGGGGCACGAGACAGTTGACGACGCCGTGCAGATTGACCGCGAAGCTCTTGTCGAATGCCTCGAGATGGAGGTCGTCTCCGCGCACGGGTATGGCTACGCCGGCATTGAGGATCGCCAACGCCACCCGGCCATGCTCATATTCGATCGCCGTCAGCAACCGCTCCATGTCGCGCGGGTCGGTGACGTCGCCGTCGAGAACGACGATCTTGCCCGGTCCGTCGACCTCATGCTGAAGAGCGACGAGCTTCTCGTGACTGCGCGCCGTGACGACGACCGAATAGCCTTCCTCCACCAGTCGAAGCGCAACGGCGCGCCCTATTCCGGAACTTGCCCCGGTTACCCATGCCCATCCATGCTCGGGGCGGGCGGTAAATGCAGTCATCATTTCGTCCTCGCACGTCGTTCGGGAAGCTTTCCTTCCCGGAAGGCTCGGCAGGTCCGAACCCGTTGCCTCTCCGACGGCAGATCCTGTCCCCGTTCTCCGCTTCCCGCCCGTCAAATTGACTGCGGAGACGATTTTTGCCCGCGACAGGAAAGCGGCGAAACGCTTTTTCTTGCCTGTTGAACAGCCTGAGCCGAAAACACGCCAATATTTCGGCGATTCTGCTCCAAATGTTTGCTGCTTGCCGTTCGTCGAGGTTAATGCTTGGCTGAGGCCCGGCCATCGTTCCGTCCAGCGTGAGGTTTTCCAAGATGAGTGTCCATCCATCCGTGCTCGAAGCCATCGGCAATACGCCGTTGATCCGGCTCAATGCCGTTTCCGAAGCTACCGGCTGCTCCATCCTCGGCAAGGCGGAGTTCCTCAATCCCGGTCAATCGGTGAAGGACCGGGCAGCGCTGTGGATCATCCGCGAGGCCGAGAAGGCGGGCCAGTTGCGCCCCGGCGGCGTGATCGTCGAGGGCACGGCAGGCAATACCGGCATAGGACTGGCGGTCGTCGGCAGCGCGCTCGGATATCGCACCGTCATCGTCATCCCGGAAACCCAGAGCCAGGAGAAGAAGGACGCGTTGCGGCTTCTCGGCGCCGAACTGGTCGAGGTTCCGGCGGTACCCTACAAGAACCCCAACAACTACGTGAAGGTCTCCGGGCGGCTGGCGGCCGAACTCGCCAAGACCGAACCGAACGGTGCCATCTGGGCGAACCAGTTCGACAACGTCGCGAACCGGGAGGCGCATGTCCAGACGACCGCACCGGAGATCTGGCGCGACACCGACGGCAAGGTCGGCGGCTTCATCTGCGCCGTCGGCTCCGGCGGGACGCTCGCCGGCGTCGCACAGGGCTTGCGCGCCAAGAGCCCCGCCGTCAAGATCGGCATTGCCGACCCGGAAGGCGCGGCACTTTTCAACTACTATGCCCATGGCGAGCTGAAGGCGAGCGGGAGCTCGATCACCGAGGGCATCGGCCAGGGCCGTGTCACCGCCAATCTCGACGGCTTTACGCCGGATTTCGCCTATCAGATTCCCGATTCCGAAGCGGTGCCCTACGTCTTCGACCTCATCGAGAGGGAAGGCCTCTGCGTCGGCGGCTCCAGCGGCATCAATATTGCCGGTGCGGTTCGACTGGCCCGCGAGCTCGGCCCCGGACATACGATCGTGACGATCCTCTGCGACTATGGTAACCGCTATCAGTCGAAGCTCTTCAATCCGGACTTCCTTGCCTCAAAGGGCCTGCCGGTCCCGGCTTGGCTGAATAGAAGTTCGAACATTACCGTTCCATACGAACCCGTCGGATAGTCTCTCGATGCCCAGGACCGTGACCGCCCTCTTCCGCGAGGATTTCTACCTCTCGACCTGCGAAGCAAGCGTCACGGCGGTCCTGGAAGACGGCGGGATCGAACTCGACCAGACCTGTTTCTATGCCACGTCCGGCGGCCAGCCTGGCGACACGGGCTTTTTCGAGCGCGAGGACGGCAGCCGGATCCCGATCGTCGAGACCCGGCATGGCGCAACCAAGGATGTCATTGTGCATGTTCCCGCCGAGGGACACCCCCGGCCGACAGTCGGCGAAAAGCTCGTACTCCATATCGACTGGCCGCGCCGCTACCGGCTGATGCGCATGCACACGGCATGCCACTTGCTTTCGGTCATCTGTCCCTTCCCTGTCACCGGCGCCGCCGTCGGCGAGGAGGAGAGCCGTGTCGATTTCGACATGAGCGAATCGATCGACAAGGACGAAGTGACGGCGGCGCTGATGAAGCTCGTCGATGCGAACCATCCGGTCTATGTGCAATGGATCACCGACGACGAACTCGCCGCCAATCCGGACCTCGTCAAATCCAAGAATGTCCGCCCGCCCGTCGGCATGGGACGCGTCAGCCTCGTCTGCATCGGCGAAGAGTCCTGCGTCGACAGCCAGCCCTGCGGCGGCACGCATGTTTCTGAGACGCAGGAAGTCGGCGCCATTTACATCGCCAAGATCGAGAAGAAGGGTAAGGAAAACCGGCGGTTCCGGATCCGCTTCGGAACGCCCGAAGACCGTGCCGCCTCTTAAAGTCCACGGAGGAAACGACAATGAGCAACGAGAACAACAAAAGAAGCGCCTTCATCGTTTCCCCGGACTGGCTGGAGCAGCGGCTTGACGATCCCAGCGTCAAGATCGTCGATGCCGCCTGGTACCTGCCGGCCCAGAAGCGCGACCCCAAGGCTGAATACCAGGCAGCACATATCCCGGGGGCTGTCTTCTTCGACCAGGATGCGATCGCCGACCAGGCGAGCGGCCTGCCGCATACGCTGCCCTCGCCGGAAGCCTTTGCCGAAGCCGTCGGAGCCATGGGCATCGGCGAGACCGACACGATCGTCGTCTATGACGGTCCGGGCATCTTCACGGCGCCGCGGGTCTGGTGGATGTTCCGCATTATGGGCGCGAGGAACGTCTTTGTCCTTGATGGCGGCATGGACGGCTGGAAGGCCGAGGGACGCCCCACGACCGCCGAGATTTCGAGCCCCGCACCGCGTTCATTCCATGCAAGCTTCGACGCCAAGGCCATCACCTCCTTCGAGCGCATGAAGGACATCGTCGAAAACCGTCTCGCCCAGGTCGCCGATGCCCGTAGCGCCGGGCGCTTTAGCGGAGAGGAAGCGGAGCCTCGCGCCGGCATGCGGTCGGGCCACATGCCCGGCGCTCGAAGCCTTCCCTCCGGGACCTTCTCAGAAGCGGGCAAACTAAAGGATCTTGACGAATTGCGCCAGAGCTTCGCGGAGGCCGGCATCGACCTGACGAAACCGGTCGTCACGACCTGCGGATCGGGTGTGACGGCGGCAATCATCACGCTTGCGCTTCAATCATTGGGACATACAGACAATACGCTCTATGATGGTTCCTGGTCGGAATGGGGTAGCCGCCCCGACACCCCGGTTGCCATCGGTAGAGAGTGAAAACCATGCAAGGATCGAAGCCTGCTGCGATCACGGCCCACGTGACTGAGCTCGAGATGACGGCGCCGCCGAAGCAAAGCCTGCCGGTGCCCGTCAACATCCACACCGCGATCCTGCGGGTGTCCGACATTCCGCTTCCCTATTACCGCTTCCTCTATCTGCGTGTCGGCAAGCGCTGGCACTGGGCGGAGCGGCTGCGGATGAGCGATGAAGACCTGGCGGCGGTACTCCACGACAAGAGGACGAACCTGACGGTCCTCTATGTCAACGGTGCGCCCGCCGGCTTCTTCGAACTGCAGCAGCGCGATGGCGACCTCATGGAGCTTACCCATTTCGGGCTCATGGAACACGCGCTTGGCCTCGGCCTCGGGAAATGGTTCCTGCTGCAGACCCTGTTCGCCGCCTGGGCGATGGACCCGCGCAAAGTCAAGGTAACGACAAACAGCTTAGACCACCCTCGGGCATTGCAGCTCTACCAGCAGTTCGGCTTTTCCCCGGTCGCGACGCGGGATGCGATCGTTCGGCCCTTAAGCGACGACGAGCTGCTCAGCTTCGCGAAGAAGCTCTGACCGGACCTCTCCGGCAAGTTTCGGGTGTCGCAACCGGGCGCAATGGACCAATCTCCTCGTCGACAAGAACAGGAGAGATCCATGACACTGCGATATGTCGCGATGCCCGACAAAGATGCGCAACGGCTATGGCAGGGCGGCCGGGATGCCTATGGCAACCTGCCCGAACGGCACATCTCGGACGGCGACGGCGTTCCGTGCCGGCATTGCCTGCGAAACGTCGAAGAGGGTGAGCCTTACCTGATCCTTGCCTATCGGCCGTTTTCGTCAGCCCAGCCTTACGCTGAAACGGGACCGATCTTCATGCATGCCGATGCGTGTCCTGCGCCGGACGGAGCGTTGCGGCCGCCGATCCTGACCTCCAGCAAGGACTACCTGCTTCGCGGATACGGTAGCGACGAGCGCATCGTCTATGGGAGTGGCGGCGTGGTACCCGTGGAGATGCTCGAGCGGCGTGCAGAAGAACTGCTGGCACGGACGGACATCGCCTATGTGCATGTGCGCTCCGCCAAGTACAATTGCTATCAGTGCCGCATAGAGGCGGTCTGAGGACCGGTCCGGCAGTACAGCGCCGGACCGGTTTGAGCTTCACCGCTCAGGCGACGTTGAGGACGCTTTCCGGCGCGTAGGAATCATAGCCGAGTGCCTCGGCGACGGGCGCATTGGTCACCCGGCCCCGATGGACGTTGAGGCCCGCCCGCAAATGCCGGTCCTCGGCAATCGCCTTGAGCCCGCGATCGGCAAGCTGAAGGCCGTAATAGAGCGTCGCGTTGTTGAGCGCGTGAGCCGACGTGATCGGCACGGCGCCCGGCATGTTCGCGACGCAGTAATGCACGATGCCGTCCACCTCATAGGTCGGCTCGGAATGGGTCGTCGCATGCGAGGTCTCGAAGCAGCCGCCCTGGTCGATTGCGACGTCGACGATCACCGCGCCCTTCTTCATGCCTGACAGCATTTCGCGCGTGACGAGCCTGGGTGCGGCAGCGCCGGGGATCAGCACGGCGCCGATTACCAGGTCGGCGGAAAACACTTCTTCCTCCAGGGCGTCGATCGTCGAATAGCGCGTATGGACGCGGCCGTTGAAGATGTCGTCGAGCTGGCGCAGGCGCGGAATCGAGCGGTCAAGGATCGAAACGTCGGCGCCGAGGCCGACCGCCATTTTCGCGGCGTGCAGGCCGACGACGCCGCCGCCGATGATCGCCACCTTGGCGGGAAGCACGCCGGGAACGCCGCCGAGCAGGATGCCACGGCCGCCATTGGCCTTTTGAAGCGAGGTGGCGCCAGCCTGGATGGCGAGCCGCCCGGCCACTTCGGACATGGGAGCAAGCAGCGGCAGGCCGCCGCGCTCATCCGTCACCGTCTCATAGGCAACGGCGGTGACGCCCGAATTCAAGAGGCCCCTCGTCTGCTCCGGATCCGGCGCCAGATGAAGATAGGTATAGAGAATCTGGCCCTCGCGCAGTTGCGTCCATTCGGACGGCTGCGGCTCCTTGACCTTGACCACCATGTCCGCCTTTTCGAACACGTCCTTGGCCGTCGGAACGATCCGCGCGCCGGCGGCGCGATAGGCGTCGTCATCCGCCCCGATCCCTGCCCCGGCCTTGGTCTCGACGATCACCTCGTGGCCGTGGGCGACATATTCCCGCACCGATCCCGGCGTCAGGCCGACCCTGTATTCATGATTTTTGATTTCCTTCGGGCAACCGACACGCATCTTCGCGTTCCTCTCCTGTCTGTGCGCTTTCGCGGCATTGGCGATCAGACAAGGAAAACAGATGCTGGCGAGAATGTCCTTGCAAAGGCGCGCCCCTCAGCGCATTGCTCTCGACTTTTGTTGCGTACGAAACGTTTTTATTGAAGGAAAACTCGAATGAGTGAACTGGACGCCATCGATCGTTCGATTCTGAGGATCCTGCAGCAAGAGGGCAGAATCTCCAATGCCGATCTCGCCGCCAAGGTCGGCCTGTCGCCTTCCGCCTGTTCGCGGCGCGTCGATATCCTCGAGAAAACCGGCACGATCGCCGGCTACCACGCCCGTATCGCGCATAAGGCGCTCGACTACAAGATCATGGTGATCGTGCATATTTCGCTCTCCGGCCAGTTCGCCAAGACGCTCGCCGAATTCGAAGCAGCGGTCAAACTCTGCCCGAATGTTCTCGTCTGCTATCTGATGTCCGGGGAATACGACTACATCCTGCGTGTCGCGGCACGGGATCTCGAAGACTACGAGCGCATTCACCGCGACTGGCTGTCGGCGCTTCCGCATGTGGTGAAGATCAATTCGAGCTTCTCGCTTCGCGAAATCATTGACCGCCCGAATGTCGGGATCTGACACTCGCGCGGCTTAACGGCCGACCACCCGGTTGCGGCCTGTATTCTTGGCGGCATAGAGGCGAATATCGGCCTGCGCCAGCAATTCGTTGATCCCGGCGCCATCGGCAAGCGTCGACGACACGCCGATGCTGGTGGTCACCGGGTCCCCATTCGGCGTCTTTACTCCCGAGGAGACCGCCAGCCGTATATCCTCGGCCCGCGAATGGACACCCGCATAGGGGAGCCCCGGGCAAAGCACGACGAATTCCTCGCCGCCATAGCGGAACAGGCGATCCTCGGGCTGAAGCTTTGCGTTGACCGCTTCTGCCAGTTTCTTCAGCACGCGATCGCCTTCCATGTGGCCGAACTGATCGTTGACGCTCTTGAAGCGGTCGACATCGATGAGCATCAGGCTGAGCGGAGCGCCGTCGGCTGCCGCCTCGCGTATCATCTGCTTCCCTTCCGCTTCGAAACGGCCACGGTCCAGGGCACCGGTCAGGGTATCGTGACCGGAACGCGACAAGAGATCCTCGTAGCGCTCGCGAAAGGTGAGGTCGTTGAACACGTCGCCGAGCGGCCGGTCCGAAATCGCGAGGAAGGCATGACGCGAGGATCTCAGATAGAATCCGATGGCGACGGCATAGAAGGGGGCGGCCAGCATCTTCGCCATCCACCCGCCCCAGAACACGTCCCAGGGCGCACCGTTCACGAAGCGGAGCGCCGCATAGAAGCCGAGCTGGTCGAATGTCAGCACGACGACGCCGCAGATCAGGAAGCGCATCGTGACGAAGCGGCGAAACCACCGGCCAAGTTTCTCGTAAAGCAGGATGATGATCAGCGAATCGAAATATAGCAGCGTCGTGCCCCAGACCATCAGCCAGCCCATTTCGTCGATGAAGGCGATGTCGGCGACACGGCCGGCGACGACCGAGACGGTATCATGCCGCCGCAACAGCAGGCTGAGCGCCACAGTCAAAAAATTGCCGGCAAGCAAGCCGTAGATCGGCTGCCGGACTGTCGCGGCGTCCTCCTTCACGTAAAGGAGAAGGATCATCATGAGCTTGCCGGAAAAGAACACGGCAGAGCCCGGAGAGATCACCCCGAACGGCAGCTGAACGTAAAAGACGGCGGCAAGATAGGTCTCGATGAAATGCATGACGCCGAGGGCTGCCACGAAGACGCCGAGCCCCAGGCGGGCACGCAGGTGAAGAAGCCCGATCATCGACGCGACGTAAACCAAGGCCTCGGCAAGCAGGAGCATGAGATTGGCGTTTGGCATGCGCGCAGGAGACTTCCGTTTTCACTCGCCCGTTCCTTAAAGCTAGAAATTGAACAAAGCTTTACCGGCCTACGAGGCGGCGAAAAACAGGCGAGATTCTGCCGCTTGCCGTTCCGCTCCAGTCGGTCATAGTCGCGCGGAAAGGTTGCGCTGCCGACGCGACATTGCCGGCGCCTTGCACGTTCTTGACGTGCCCGAACGGAGCTTGAATACGGAGACCGCCATGACTTCGAAGATCGCACTGCATCCCATTCCCGCCGCGCCCTGCTTAGCGCGCTGGCCGCCTCCTCCGCCCTCGCCGTGCTGCATCCCTTCTCCGTCAGAGCTGCCGCCAACCAGGCCCACCTCCGAATCATGGAAACGACCGACCTGCACGTGCATGTGTTCCCCTACGACTATTACGCCGACAAGCCGAACGACACGCTCGGCCTGGCGCGCACCGCCTCGATCATCGACGCGATCCGCGCCGAGGCAACCAATGCCATCCTCGTCGACAACGGCGACTTCCTGCAGGGCAACCCGATGGGCGACTACATCGCCTACAAGCGCGGCATGAAGGCGGGCGACATTCACCCGATCATCGCCGCCATGAACGTCCTCGGCTATGACTGCGGCACGCTTGGCAACCACGAGTTCAACTACGGCCTGGACTTCATGTTCAATGTGTTGAACGGCGCGAATTTTCCGATCGTCTGCGCCAACCTGACCAAGGGCGCGCTCGCCGCCGGCCCCCGCCAGGACGAACTTTTCCTCAAGCCCTACGTCATCCTCGATCGGAAGGTGAAGGACGGCGCCGGGGAGGAACACCCGATTCGTATCGGCCTGATCGGATTCGTGCCGCCGCAGATCATGACCTGGGACGCCAAGAACCTCGAAGGCAAGGCGAATGCCCGCGACATCGTCAAGGCCGCGGAAGCCTGGGTGCCGCAGATCCGGGAGGAAGGCGCCGACATTGTCATCGCCCTCTCCCACTCCGGCATCGGACAGCAGGCGTATGCCGAAAATCTCGAAAACGCCTCCCTGCCCCTGGCGGCGATCGACGGCATCGACGCCATCGTCACCGGCCATAGCCATCTCGATTTCCCGGGGCCGAAGTTCGATGCCGTCGAAGGCGTCGACAACAAGACCGGACTCATCTCCGGCAAACCCGGCGTGATGGGTGGCTTCTGGGGCTCCCATCTCGGCCTGATCGATCTCCTCCTCGAGCGCGACGGCGGAGCCTGGCGGGTGATCGGTTCGACGAGCGAAGCGCGGCCGATCTACCGGCGGGAGGAGAAGAAGGTCATCGCCGAGGTCGGCGACAAGCCGGAAGTTCTGGCGGCGGCACAGAAGGACCACGAGGCGACGCTCGCCTATGTCCGCACCCCGGTCGGCAAGACCTCCGCGCCGCTCTATTCCTACTTCGCCCTCGTTGCCGACGATCCTTCGGTTCAGATCGTCAGCCAGGCGCAGACCTGGTACATCCGCGACATGCTGAAGGATACCGAGCACAAGAACCTGCCGGTGCTCTCGGCAGCGGCCCCCTTCAAGGCCGGCGGACGCGGCGGTGCCGACTATTATACCGACGTTCCGGCCGGCGACATCGCCATCAAGAACGTCGCCGACCTCTACCTCTATCCAAATACGGTCCAGGCTGTCGTCATCACCGGCGAACAGGTCCGAAACTGGCTCGAAATGTCTTCCGGGATCTTCAACCAGATCGCGCCGGGCTCGACCGACGCGAACCTCATCAACGGCGACTTCCCGTCCTATAATTTCGACGTGATCGACGGCGTCACCTACCAGATCGATCTTTCGCAACCGGCCAAATACGACAAGGACGGCAATCTCGTAAACGCCTCGGCAAGCCGCATCCGCGACCTGCAGTTTGACGGCAAGCCGATCGACCCGGACCAAAGATTCGTCGTGGCGATCAACAACTACCGCGCCGGCGGCGGCGGGCACTTCCCGGAAATCGCGGCCGACAAAGTCGTCTTCGTCGCCCCCGATACCAACCGCGACGTGATCGTGCGCTACATCGTGGAGCAAGGGACGATCAATCCGTCGGCCGACGCCAATTGGAAATTTGCACCGCTCAAGGACACCAGCGTCGTCTTCGACAGCGGCCCGAAGGCAAGACAATTTATTGCTCAGGTCAAGGCCGTCGACGTCGAAGACGCCGGCGACGGCGCCGACGGCTTTGCGCGCTTCCGCATCAGGTTATAGCGGGAGCAAGTGGCCTCTGGCGTGCCGGCCCGTCGGTAGGCCAGAGGGGGCGAGCGCCCCCAAGAACTTGACTTACATGTTAAGAAAACACTGCAACCGATTGCTGCAGAACAAGATTGTCCTGCTTACACCGAGCGCGACTGTGCCTCGTCGGCAAAGAGCGCCGCGCGCTGCTCGTCGACGATCTGCCGCCCCTTGCGGAGCGCCGAATCGATGGCGTCCTGCTCGGAGGTGAAGAGATCGGCGCGGATGAAATTACGCACTTTCGTGCCGCCTTCGGGCATCGTCTTTTCGATGCTGCCGGCAAGCCGGAACTGCGCGCCCTCGCGCATCGGCGTCGCGCGGATCAGGCAATCCGCATAGGTCTCGGTCTTGCCCGAAGCGGGCTGAGCCGGCTTTTCGGAGCCACCGGAGAGGCCGAACAATTTCGAGAAAAACGATGCCATGGCTCATGGTTAGCCGTGGCTGCGGCCCCTGTCAAAGCCAAAATTGGTTCGCTTGCGCTGCCCGGCGGCAAAGCGCGTCAGATGACCAGATTGGCGAGAATCTCGTTCTCGGTGATGTCCTGGTATCGCAGCCCGGCCGCGTCGAAACGCTGCTTCAGCAGCGGGAAGTTCTCCGCATGCTTGGTCTCGATGCCAATCAGCACGGAGCCGAAATTGCGCGCCGACTTCTTCAGATATTCGAACCGGGCGATGTCATCCTCTTCGCCCAGCAGATTGAGGAAATCGCGCAAGGCGCCCGGTCGCTGCGCCATGCGCAGAATGAAGTATTTCTTCAAGCCCGCATGGCGCATGGCGCGCTCCTTGACGTCCGGCAGGCGCTCGAAGTCGAAATTGCCGCCGGAAACGACCGCGACCACCGTCTTGCCTACCAGCCGCTCGCGACCGAGTACTTCCAGCGCAGTAATCGACAGCGCGCCGGCCGGCTCGAGCACCACGCCTTCGACATTCAGCATCTCGGTGATCGTCAGACAGATGGCGTTTTCGGCGAGAAGCATCACCTGCTCGGGCGCGAAATCGCGGAGCGCCGAGAAATTGAGATCGCCGATGCGCCCCACCGCCGCGCCGTCGACGAAATTGTCCACCTGATCGAGCGTCACGACGCTGCCCGCCTCCAGGCTGCGCCGCAAGCTCGGCGCGCCCTCCGGCTCGCAGAACATGAACCGGTCGGGCATCAAGGCATCACGGAAATAGCCGGTCACGCCGGCCGCCAGTCCGCCGCCGCCGACGGGCAGCACGACGAGATCGGGAAGCAGCCCCTCCGGAAATTGCTCGACGATCTCCGCCGCGACCGTCGCCTGCCCTTCGATGATATCTGCATGATCGAAGGGCGGCACCATGACGCCCGCAATCGCCTCGACATGGTCGCGGGCGGCCTGGTAGCACTGGTCGAAGATATCGCCGACGAGGCGGATGGTGATGTATTCGCCGCCGAAGATGCGGGTCTTGTCAATCTTCTGCTGCGGCGTCGTCACCGGCATGAAGACGACACCCGGAACGCCGAAGTGCCGGCAGACGAAGGCGAAGCCCTGCGCATGGTTTCCGGCCGAGGCGCAGACGAAGGTCTTGCCGGAAGCACCGGCCGCAAGTGCCTTGCGGAAGAAGTTGAAGGCACCGCGGATTTTGTAGGAGCGTACCGGCGAAAGATCCTCGCGCTTCAGATAGACGGTGGCGCCGTAGCGCGCGCTCAGGTGATCGTTGAGCTGCAGCGGCGTCGCCGGAAAGATCTCGCGCATCGCCGCGGCCGCCTGTTCAACATCCTGCTTCATCTCGTGCCATCACCCGTTCCATCTTGATCGCTGTCGCTATCGCACATTGCTGCGACTGAAACCACCGATTTGACTTGCTGCGCGCTTGGCCTGGCAAAGACTCGCGAACCATCACTCTACGCCGATCGGCTGCGGTCACGGCAGTCTCCTTCGGCTTGACTTGCGCATGCCAAATGCCGACAGTTTTCAGCAATCGGGATGCTGGGAAACTGCGATGGCGAACTATCTCTCCATGCTAGCGATGCTGGCTCTGGCCGCCCCTGTCCTGGCCGTTTCCGGAGCCGAAGCGGGGCCGCTTTCCGATGCCGCGGTGAAAGCGGAGAAGCAGGCAAGCGACGGCGACGCGGCAGGAGCACGAGAAACGCTGCGCCAGGCCGTCAGCGCGTTCTCGCAGACCCTTCCCTTCGCGATCGGCAAGGCGCTTTTCGTCACGGCCGAACCGGCAGGCTACGCCATGTACGAGCCGAAGCAGGATTCGGTCTTCAAGCCCGGCGAGACGCTGCTCTCCTATGTCGAGCCGGTCGGCCTCACCTGGAAGGACGCAAGCGCCAAGGGCAAGCTCGAAACGCGCTTCACCGTCGATCTCGACATCGTCAGCCCCAAGGGCGAGGTGCTTGCGACCCGCAAGGCATTCGGCGACTTCACCTTCACCGGCTATCTTCGCAACCAGGAGATCTATGCGACGCTGACCGTCGACGTCAGCGGCGCGCCTGCCGGCGACTACGTCCTGCGCTTCCGCTTCAACGACATCAACAGCGGCAAGAGCGCAACCGTCGACCAGCCTTTCAAGATTGCGGCGGAGTGATTGAGAGGCAGCAGCATTTCGGTGGTGGTGCGGACGACGGGGATCGAACCCGTACAGCCTAAGGCCGAGGGATTTTAAGTCCCTTGCGTCTACCAGTTTCGCCACGTCCGCATACCGCGTTTGGAATACTTTGCGATTCAAGCGATGGGAAGGGCCGCCAGCGCATTTTTTGATGTGCGTCTCCGCGAACATGCTCGAGCCGCATCTTGCACCGAGAGTCGCGCAAAAATTCGCATCAACCCCTGATTCGCCAGGGGTTCAATCCTTGCGTGTTGCTGGCAATATTCGATCCAAAGACTGTCCTGGCATCGATGGCAGAGGGGATCGGCGTGCGTCCGTTGCGAGCGTCTAGCAGCACACCTTTGTGGCCGGAAGACCTTGACGCGCTTCAGCGCGTGTTCGACCGGCTGTGTAACGAGTATCGGTGGCCGCGCAAGAGTGCCCAGGCGCAGCGATATGGGCGGATGCTGATCGAAGAGTATCAGGCCGGCACCAGGGACGAGCGCCTGCTGCTGGCGGCAGGCCGCTCGTTTATCGACCGCTCTCTCGCCCAAAAGAGGCCGGCATGACGCAGCAGGTTTCGATCGACAGCGAGGATCTCGCCGAAAAACGACGCGTCATCGACGCGATGAAGGACGACTTCGCCAGCGCCATCGAGGCGCGGCAGGCGGAACTGCGCGCCCGCGACCTGCCCGGACAGCGGACGGGCTGGATTGGCATGCTTGTGCGAAAACCGCGCTGAGAGGCGTCCTGTGGCGTGAAACCGCGGCGCGTGGCTCGCGCCTGAAATTCCGTGCACGAAAACAACGCCTGCAGCGCCGTGCACCTTTCAGGACGCACGCTGCAAGTCTTTGAAACTAAGCATCGTTTCTTCCGACAATCGCGTCCGATTTTCGGGCCGATGCGCCAGACGCAGCTCAGTGATAAAAGAAACAGTCGCAATCGGCCTTCTGGGCGTCTTCGCCGCGCCAGACCCGGACTGCCAGTTTCGACGACTCGCCATTATCCTCGAGCCGTAACCCGAGCAGCGATACTGCGGCTGCCTTCGGGTTGGGTGCATCGACTTCGATGACCGATCCGACCTGGTGAACGCCCTCCCGAGCGGTCCAGGTGAAGATCTGAACGCTGTAGTGCATAGATATCCTCCGTCGCGCTGTCGCTCGCGCCAGGGGCGGGCAGGATTTTAGGGGTCCCCAGGCAAAGCCCCTATCTCAGCCGTCCTCGACGGTTGCTTCAGGTCGATCTCCTCCATCAGCGTGTTCGAAATGCCAGTTTCCCTGCTCATCCTGGAAGCTGATTTCCTCGTCGTCGCCGCCAACTTGCTGTTCCGCGGCGGCAGCCTTTGCGGCCGCCAGCGCCATCTCGCGACTGGGAAAGGGCTCTGAATACGCTTCGGCGGCCTTGTAGGCCCAGCCTCCGTCGTGTTGAACGATCGAATAGGTGATCCGCGCCATTCTTCACTCCCATGGATGTCCAGGGACATTCCTGCCCACGGTTGGACCGTTGCCGCACGGCCGCACTGCTCCTCCTTGCCTGTGGCAGTCCACCTCGGACGGGGCGATGTTAACACAAATTGGCTAGCGTTGTGCCTTTTTTGAAGGAGGGTGCGCCCACCTCCTACCATTTTAGAATTAAACAGCGATATCAACGACAAGCGCGGCCACTTGATGCGGCAGCGCTCGCTCAGACGTGGCTAATTCTACTTTGATCAGTCCGCGCGAATGGCGAGCATGCTCGCCACATGAGCGCCCTGCTTGCCGACCAATTTACCCTCGTTGCGGGATAACCGAAGAAAAACGCCTTCGATGTCCGGCAATTCCGCTTGATCGCCGCCGCCGGCAAGTTTTATCAACGCGCATGCTGCCATCAGAACGGGCTAGCAGTAAGATCGTGTCGAATGATCCGAACCATTCCGGAGCGCAAATGACCAGTGCCAGTATTGTCACCGCTGCCATGCTCGCCATTGGCGACGAGCTTCTCTCCGGCCGGACCAAGGACAAGAACATCGGCCACCTGGCCGACATGCTGACGATGGTCGGGATCGATCTGCGCGAAGTTCGTATCGTCGCCGACGACGAGGAGGCGATCGTCGAGGCCGTCAATGCGCTGCGCGGACGCTACGACCATGTCTTTACCTCTGGCGGCATCGGCCCCACGCATGACGACATCACCGCCGACGCGATCTCGAAGGCGTTCGGGGTCGAATGCGTCCACGATCCGAAGGCGATGGAACTGCTCGGCGCGTTGTATGAGCGGCGCGGCATGGAATTCACGGAGGCGCGCAAGCGGATGGCGCGCATGCCGCTCGGCGCAGCCCACATCGCCAATCCGGTTTCGACCGCTCCCGGCTTCAAGATAGGCAATGTCTACGTCATGGCCGGGGTGCCGCAAGTGTTTCAGGCGATGCTCGATAGCCTGCTTCCCAGCCTTCCGACCGGTACGCCGGTTCTGTCGCGTACGGTCCGGTCGCCCTTCGGTGAAGGAGATATCGGGACTCTTTTGACCGAGGTGCAGAAGCACCATCCCGAAACGAGCATCGGTTCCTATCCGAAATTCGACGGCAAGAGCTTCTCGACCGATATCGTCATCCGCGGCCGTGACGAGTCGGCCATTGCAGCAGCCGAAGCCGGTGTGGCGGCGATGATCGAGGCGATCTCGCGCTCGCGCCAGGGCGCCTAGGCTCGCCCCGCACCGCGGCCAAATCCTGCCCATACAAGCCCTTGCGCTGCGGGCTTCCTTGCCGGTATTGCATTCGCCAACGGGAAGCGCCGCAGGAGCGACTCCCAACCTATTCGATCAGATATCGGAGCGCCTCATATGTCTCTTCCCGAAAAAGCCTTTCCCGTATCCTGGGATCAGTTTCACCGCGACGCGCGCGCGCTCGCCTGGCGGCTGGCCGATAACGGGCAGGAATGGCGGGCCATGGTCTGCATCACCCGCGGCGGTCTCGTGCCGGCGGCGATCATCTCCCGGGAACTCAACATCCGCATGATCGAAACCGTCTGCATCGCCTCCTATCACGATTACGACATGCAGGGGCAGATGAAGGTGCTCAAGGGCATCTCGCCGGAAATCGCCAAGGGCGGCGGCGAAGGCGTTCTCATCGTCGACGACCTGACCGATACCGGCAAGACCGCCGCCGAAGTGCGCGCCATGCTGCCCAAGGCGCATTTTGCCGCGGTGTATGCCAAACCGAAGGGCCGGCCGCTGGTCGACACCTTCGTCACCGAGGTCAGCCAGGACACCTGGATCTACTTCCCCTGGGACATGGGCTTCACCTATCAGGAGCCGATCGCCAAGGGCAGCCGCGGCTGACCCCCTCGCTCCTTCAGGGGCGCGGCGGAATGTTTTCAACCAGCGTCTCGGCCGTCAAGGCGCGGCCGGCACGGATGCCCGCCTCGCCGTGGCGCCAGACCGCGGCGGCGGCCGCTTCGAAAGCCGGAAAGCCCTGCGCCAGATGTGCGCCGATGATGCCGGCCAGTACATCGCCCGATCCGGCGGTGGCAAGCCAGGGCGGCGCATTCACGTTCACCACCGCTCGGCCGGACGGCGCCGCTACGACGGTGTCCGACCCCTTGTAGACGATCACCGCATGGCTGAGCCTTGCCGCGGCTTGCGCCTTTTCGATCTTGGAGAGCGTGGTATCGGCCGCGACGTCCGGGAACAGGCGCGCAAACTCACCCTCGTGCGGCGTCATGACCACTTGGCCGCCGCATTCGGCGATCTTATCGAACAGCTTTTCCCTTTCCTGCTGAAAGGAACTCATGCCGTCGGCATCGAGGACCAGACCGCGGTCGCAGAGCATCAGGGCGAAGTCCCTCGCCTTCTTGCCGACGCCAAAACCCGGGCCGAGCACGAAGGTGTTGAGCCGCTTGTCGCGCAGCCATTCGGCCAGATCGGCGGCGCTGCCTATTTCCTTGAGCATGACGGCAGTCAGGTGGGAAGCGTTGGTGGCAAGTGCCTCCGGCGGCGAGCCGAGCGTCACCAGCCCCGCCCCCGCGACGAGGCCCGCTGCGGCGGAGAGCCGCGCCGCACCGGTGGAGATCGGCCCGCCGGAAAGGACGGCAAGGTGGCCGCGCTTGAATTTATGCGTGCCGGCATCGAGACCGCCGGCATAGTGTCTCCAGACGCCCGGGCCATTGATCCGCAGGCTGCTCGCCCTTGCGGCGACGAGCCGAGTGGGAATGCCGATATCGAAAACCTCGAGCGTGCCGCATAATTGACGCCCCGGCATCAGCACATGTCCCGGTTTCGGCGCCATGAAGGTGACCGTGTGGGTGGCGGTGAAGCTTGCGCCGCGCACTTCGCCGCTGCGTCCATCAATTCCGGAAGGCAGATCGACCGCCAGGACCGGTATCCGGCTCGCACTGACCCGATCAATGATCGTCTGCGCCACATCCGGCAGGTCGCGGGCGAGCCCCGCCCCGAACAGTGCGTCGACGACGATATCGCCCGCCTGCGGCTCGTACGCCCCGAGGGGCAGTCCTGCGAGCCGGCACCCCTTGCGCGCCCTGGCTGCATCGCCCCGCAAGTTGTCGGCGTCGCCAAGGATGAATATGGCGACTTCTGCGCCACTCTCCGTCAAAGCTTCCGCGGCGACGTAGCCATCGCCGCCATTGTTGCCCGGGCCGCAGAGTACGACAAAGCGCAAGGCGGCCGGGAACAGCTGGAGCGCGGCAGCAGACACCGCCAGCCCCGCCGAGCGCATCAACGAGAAACTGTCGATGCCGGAATCGGCTGCGTCCTTGTCGATCGCCGCCATTTCAGCCGGCGACACCAGCATATCTTCGAGCGCGTCATCCATGTCCCGATCTAAGCGCGCTGGCGCCCGCTAGACAAGAGCGCGCCGGAACAATGCAGGTGATTGTTTATTGTGCATTTGCCCATTATTGATGCTCAAATAACAGGCTTTTCGCATGAAACTGCGGCGATCGCTTCGGGATCATGCGCTTCCGTGGAGGGATCTTCATAAAATTTAGGCAGAGTGGGGTTGCGGACGACAAGCGGCGCCGAGCCGACTCGACCTGAGCGGGTGAAAAGTCCCTCATCTCGCATCATGCCTCTATAAAATTGGCACGCTACATGCATACTGGAAGGCGAGCGGGTGAGACCCAGCTTTACAGGTAGAAGCGGAGAGACATTTTCTCATGAAAAAGATCGAAGCGATCATTAAGCCCTTCAAGCTCGACGAAGTGAAGGAAGCCCTTCAAGAAGTCGGCCTGCAAGGCATAACCGTCACGGAAGCCAAAGGCTTCGGGCGGCAGAAGGGACACACGGAGCTCTACCGGGGGGCCGAATACGTCGTCGATTTCCTGCCGAAGGTAAAGGTGGAAGTCGTGCTGGCGGACGAGAATGCGGAAGCCGTCATTGAGGCCATCCGCAACGCCGCCCAGACAGGCCGCATCGGCGACGGCAAGATTTTCGTGTCCAATGTGGAGGAAGTGATCCGAATCCGCACCGGTGAGACCGGCCTCGACGCCATCTGACTGACTGACCGTCCAAAAACCCCCATCCGATCCGGGGGGCCGCCCGGCCCCGATTTTCCAACTGCGTCATCTCACACAGGGAATTGCAAACCATGACGACTGCCAGTGAAATTCTGAAGCAGATCAAGGACAACGACATCAAGTTCGTCGACCTGCGCTTTACCGACCCGAAGGGCAAGCTGCAGCATGTGACGATGGACGTTGCCGTGGTCGATGAGGATATGTTCGCCGACGGCGTGATGTTCGACGGCTCCTCGATTGCCGGCTGGAAGGCGATCAACGAGTCCGACATGGTGCTGATGCCCGATACGGAAACTGCCCATATGGACCCGTTCTTCGCCCAGTCCACCATGGTCATCGTCTGCGACATTCTCGACCCGGTTTCCGGTGAAGCCTATAACCGCGATCCGCGCGGCACGGCGAAGAAGGCCGAGGCCTATCTCAAGGCATCCGGCATCGGTGACACGGTGTTCGTCGGTCCCGAAGCCGAGTTCTTCGTCTTCGACGACGTCAAGTACAAGGCCGACCCGTACAATACCGGCTTCAAGCTCGACAGTTCCGAATTGCCCTCCAACGACGACACGGATTATGAGACCGGCAACCTCGGTCACCGTCCGCGCATCAAGGGCGGCTATTTCCCGGTGCCGCCGGTCGACAGCTGCCAGGACATGCGCTCCGAAATGCTGACGGTGCTTGCCGAAATGGGCGTCACTGTCGAAAAGCATCACCACGAAGTGGCCGCCGCCCAGCACGAACTCGGCGTCAAGTTCGACGCGCTCGTGCGCAACGCCGACAAGATGCAGATCTACAAATATGTGGTGCACCAGGTTGCCAACGCCTATGGCAAGACCGCGACCTTCATGCCGAAGCCTGTTTTCGGCGACAACGGCTCGGGCATGCACGTTCATCTTTCCATCTGGAAGGACGGCAAGCCGACCTTCGCCGGCGACGAATATGCCGGACTGTCCGAAACTTGCCTCTACTTCATCGGCGGCATCATCAAGCACGCCAAGGCACTGAACGCGTTCACCAACCCGTCAACGAACTCCTACAAGCGTCTCGTTCCGGGCTATGAGGCACCGGTTCTGCTTGCCTATTCGGCCCGCAACCGCTCGGCCTCCTGCCGCATTCCGTTCGGCAGCAACCCGAAGGCAAAGCGCGTCGAGGTCCGCTTCCCGGATCCGAGCGCCAACCCCTATCTCGCCTTCGCCGCCATGCTGATGGCCGGCCTCGACGGCATCAAGAACAAGCTGCATCCGGGCAAGGCGATGGACAAGGACCTCTACGACCTGCCGCCGAAGGAACTGAAGAAGATCCCGACGGTTTGCGGCAGTCTGCGCGAAGCGCTGGAAAGCCTCGACAAGGACCGCAAGTTCCTCACCGCCGGTGGCGTCTTCGACGACGACCAGATCGACTCGTTCATCGAGCTCAAGATGCAGGAAGTCATGCGCTTCGAAATGACCCCGCATCCGGTCGAATACGACATGTACTATTCCGTCTGATGACGGGATTGTCGGCGCATCAGATGCGGCTGGTCCAATCGACATGAAAGCGAAAGGCGGGTTTCGATCGAAGCCCGCCTTTTCTCAAATGCGACAGAAGCGATGCATTTCCGCGAGGTTCATGGGGCTATTGATGTTCCACATGCGACACCCCAAATAATCGTCTGAAAGGATGTGTTGCGTCATGAAACAAAGAAACGCGAAATTCGAAATCGGCCAGATCGTTCGCCACCGGTTCTTTCCGTTTCGGGGCGTCATCTTCGACGTCGATCCGGAATATGCAAACACCGAGGAATGGTGGAACTCCATTCCCCAGGAAATCCGCCCGAGCAAGGACCAGCCCTTCTATCATCTGTTCGCCGAAAACGACGAAAGCGAATATGTCGCCTATGTCTCCGAACAGAACCTCGTCTCCGACGAGAGTGACCAGCCGATCCGCCATGCTCAGGTAGACGCCTTGTTCGAGAAGGCGGATGTGGGGCATTATAGGCCGAAGTCCAACTATCGCCATTGAGCTTATGGTACGGCTCGTCCACGGCTAAGGTCAGACCGGCTCATGGATACGCAAGGTGCGACGGGAAACCGTTCGCACCTTTTTACTGCGGCCTCCAAATAGAAAAGCGCCCGGCGGATAGCCGGGCGCTTTTTCAATTTTAGAAGTGAAGCGATTACTGCTTCTTGGCAGCCTTCTGCGCCTCTTCCAGCTTCTTGCGCGCGTCTTCCGCCTTCTTCTGCATTTCTTCCTGCAGCAGGCGCTGACGCTCTTCGAGCTGCGACTGTTCGATCGGCTCGCCGTCGAAGACGCCGGTGAACCCTTCCAGCGTCATCTTGATCGGGTTGGGCGCGCGCTGGAAATTGACCGACGTGAAGACGACTTCATTGCCCTTCTTCAGGTTGGCGATCAGCGCGTCGGAGAGCGGCGCCTCGGCAACGCACTTGTCGGGCATGCAGATGGCGTAGTCGAGCTTGACGCCCTTGCCACCGTCGATCTGCATCTGAACGCCCGGCGGGATCATGCGCGCGGAGGGGACGGAAACCTGCACGACCTTGCGGTTCACCTTGCCGGAGACCGTGATAAGTCCGACCGCGGTGATAAGCTGACCATTGTTGGCGGTGAGCAGGTTCTGAACGATGCAAACGTCGTTGTCCTCCTGCTTCGTGCAAACCTTGAACCAACCCTGCGGCGGCTTGCCCTGCTGTGCAGAGGCGATGCCCGGCGCGCCGGCTGCTGCTACGGAGAGCGCCAGCGCTGCCATACCCGCGCGTTTGGTGAAGTTCGACTTGAAGATCATTGTGATTCCGTCTCCTGAAAACCGGCCACGGAACAATTGTTCCGCTGGTGAGTATCGTCAGCCCGCCGTCCTGTTGGCCAAATGAGGCTTTTGAATGGCCCCGATTCCGGAAACACCTGTTACATTGGCTCGTGCCGTTTATCCAGTGTTTCGTTGCATTTTTTGCAACTCGGCGACAGCGGACACCGTCTGCCAGGCGCACTATGACATCGTCGGTCCATGCGGAAGGCGCGCGGATGTCTTGCCGCTGCCGTGTTGGAAATATCCCTGCGCATTGGTAACGTGCCGGGAATCGGACCGTCTGTTCCTACGGGAGGTGAAGTTGCGCGCAGTTCTATCCGGCCTGGTCATGCTTCTGGCGACCAGCCTATCGGCCAATGAAGCCGCCGCCGCACCGGTGCACGCCATCTCCATGCACGGCGAGCCGGCCCTCCCGGCTGATTTCAAGCATTTCCCCTACGTCAAGCCGGACGTCAAGAAGGGCGGAAAGGTCTCCTACGGCGTGGTCGGCACCTTCGACAGCCTCAACCCCTTCATCCTGAAGAGCATGCGCACCACCGCGCGGGGAATGTGGGATCCGGGCTTCGGAAACCTGGTCTACGAATCGCTGATGCAGCGCTCCCAGGACGAGCCTTTCACCATGTATGGGCTGCTTGCGGAATCGGTCGAGTGGGACGACGACCGAACCTTCATCCAGTTCAATCTCAATCCCAAGGCGCGCTGGGCCGACGGCGAGCCGGTGACCGTCGAGGACGTGATCTTCACCTTCGAACTGCTGCGCGACAAAGGACGCGCGCCCTTCAGCAACCGGCTGGCGAAAGTCGAGAAGATGGAGAAGGTCGGCGAGCGCAGCGTGCGCTTCGCCCTGAAGGAAGATGCCGACCGCGAGTTCCCGCTGTTGCTGGCGCTTTCGCCGGTGCTGCCGAAACATGCCATCAATGTCGAAGCCTTCGACAGGACGACGCTCGAGCCGCCGCTCGGTTCCGGCCCCTATCGCGTCGCCGAGGTGAGACCGGGCGAACGGATCGTCTATCGCCGCAATCCCGACTATTGGGGCAAGGATCTGCCCTCGAAGACCGGCGTCGACAATTATGATGAGATCTCGGTCGAATATTTCCTCCAGGACAACACGTTGTTCGAAGCCTTCAAGAAGGGCGAGATCGACCTCTATCCGGAAGGCAGCGCCACCAAATGGGCGCGCGCCTATGATTTCCCCGCCGTTCGCTCGGGCGACGTGATCAAGGAGAGCTTCAAGCCGAAAACGCCATCCGGCATGCTCGGCTTCGTCTTCAACACCCGCAGGCCGATGTTCAACAACGTCAAGCTGCGGCAGGGCCTTGCCCTGGTGTTCGACTTCGAATGGGTCAACAAGAACCTGTTCGACGGCGCCTATACGCGGACACAGAGCTACTGGCAGAATTCGTCGCTCTCCTTCCTTGGTGTCGCGGCCGACGATCGTGAGCTCGGCCTGATGGGCGACGTCCGGGAGAAAATCAACCCGGCCATCCTCGACGGGACCTATCGGCTGCCGGTCACCGACGGCTCCGGTCGCGACCGCAACGTCTTGCGCGAAGCGGTGACGTTGCTTCGCGAGGCAGGCTACTCGATCAAGGACGGCAAGATGGTCGATGCCAAGGGCGCGCCCCTTGCCTTCGAGATCATGAGCCAGAATGCCGGCCAGGAGAAGATCGCGCTCGCCTACCAGCGCTTCCTTGCGCCGCTCGGGATTGCGGCAACGGTCCGAACGGTCGACGATTCCCAATACCAGCTGCGCAGCCAATCCTTCGACTATGACGTGATCATCAAGTCCTATCCTTCCTCCCTGTCGCCCGGCGTGGAACAGGTCGGCCGCTGGGGCTCGCAGGCGCGGGACAGGCAGGGCAGCGAAAACTTCGCAGGCGTTGCCGACAAGGATGTCGACAAGCTGATCAACAACATCCTTCAAGCGCGCACACCGGAGGATTTCACCGCCGCCGTCCGGGCGCATGACCGGCTGCTGGTCAACAACGCCTATGTCGTGCCGCTATACCATCTGGATGAACAATGGATTGCCCGCTGGAAACACATCGGCCGCCCCTCGGCGGTACCGCTCTACGGCTATCAACTGCCGACCTGGTGGGACGAGCGGGTGCAGTAGGTAGCCTGGTTCCCTTTTGGTAACGCATTGAAAGACGTGCCCGGCCGGCCTATGTCGCTGCTTCGGAGCATTTTGCGGTCAGGTGGCATCACCCGACGCCGCACGAATGCGGCAGAAAACAAGCAGAGGGCAGCGCGAACGGAGCGCATCCTGATCTGTCGAACAGAAAGGCCGCCACCATGGAAACCGTCAATATCGATATCGTCTCGGACGTCGTCTGCCCGTGGTGCTATCTCGGCAAGAACCGCCTCGACCAGGCGATCGCCAATGTCGCAGGCGAAATCGATGTCGTGATCCAGTGGCGCCCTTATCAGCTCAACCCCGACCTGCCGCCGGAAGGCGTCGATCACAAGCGCCATCTTGCGGCAAAGCTCGGCGGTCAGGACGCGGTCGACCGGGCGCATCAGACGCTCGACGGCTTAGGGCGGGAAGCCGGAATCGCCTTTGACTTCGATGCCGTGAAGATCAGCCCCAACACGCTCGATGCCCATCGCCTCATTCGCTGGGCGTCCACCAGCGGCACCGCTGCCCAGGCCGAGACCGTGCGACTGCTTTTCAAGGCGAATTTCGAGGAAGGCAAGAATGTCGGCGATCACGCCGTTCTGCTCGACATCGCCGAACAGGCGGGCCTGGACAGGCCCGTCATCGCCGCGCTTTTCTCCTCCGATGCCGACAAGGATGCCGTCAAGCAGGAGATCGACATGGCCCGGGAGATCGGCGTGACGGGCGTTCCCTGCTTCATCATCGAACAGCAATATGCGGTGATGGGGGCGCAATCCGTCGAAGTGCTGACAAATGCGCTTCGCGAAATCGCCCAGATGAAGGCGGCCCGCCCGGCCAACTGATCGTCAATAGCGGCGCCGGCCTGCGGCGCCAATTTCCTTTCACGCTGGCTTGGCGAGCGTCGCGAGCTGGGTCATCACCATGGCCGCGCCCGAGAGGCGCTTGTCCGGCGTGACGAGTTCGCGCTGGAAAAAGATGCTCTGGTCGGGCCTGATCTTTGCGTGCGTTCCCTGCTTGGCGATATGCCCGACAAGGGCGGCCGGATTGGGAAATTCCTTGTTGCGGAACTGCACCACGACGCCCTTTGGCCCGGCGTCGAGCTTTTCGACATTCGCCGTGCGGCAGAGCGCCTTGATGTAGACGATCTTCAGCAGGTGCTGGACCTCGATTGGCAGCGGGCCAAAGCGGTCGATCAGTTCGGCGCCGAAACCGTCGATCTCCTTGAGGTCGGTCAGTTCACCGAGGCGGCGATAGAGGCCGAGCCGCAGATTGAGATCGGGAACATAGTCCTCTGGGATCATCACCGGCGTGCCGACGGAAATCTGCGGCGACCAGCCGGTGTCGTGGATTTCCTCTTCACCCTTGAGCTCGGCGACCGCCTCCTCCAGCATCTGCTGGTAGAGCTCGAAACCGACCTCCTTTATGTGTCCGGATTGCTCCTCGCCGAGCAGGTTGCCGGCGCCGCGAATGTCGAGGTCGTGGCTGGCAAGCTGGAAACCGGCGCCGAGCGTGTCGAGCGACTGCAGCACCTTGAGACGGCGTTCCGCCGGGCCGGTCAGCGTCTTGTTGACCGGAAGCGTGAAGAGCGCGAAGGCGCGCACCTTGGAGCGTCCGACCCGCCCGCGAAGCTGATAGAGCTGCGCCAGGCCGAACATGTCGGCGCGGTGCACGATCAGCGTGTTGGCCGTCGGCACGTCGAGCCCCGACTCGACGATCGTCGTCGACAGAAGCACGTCAAAGCGGCCTTCGTAGAAGGCATTCATGATGTCTTCGAGCTCGGTTGCCGGCATCTGGCCGTGCGCCACCGCGACCTTCAGTTCCGGCACGTCGGATCTCAGGAAGTCGTGGATCTCGGAAAGGTCGCTCAGCCGCGGGCAGACATAGAAGCTCTGGCCGCCCCGATAGTGCTCGCGCATCAGCGTCTCGCGGATCACCAGCGCGTCGAAAGGCGAGATGAAGGTTCTGACTGCCATGCGGTCGACCGGCGGCGTGGTGATCAGCGACAATTCGCGGACGCCGGTCAGCGCAAGCTGCAGCGTGCGCGGAATGGGCGTCGCCGAGAGCGTCAGCACATGGACGTCGGTCTTCAGCTCCTTCAAGCGTTCCTTGTGCTTGACGCCGAAGTGCTGCTCCTCGTCGATGATCAGCAGGCCGAGATTGGCGAACTTGATCGAGGAGCCGAGCAGCGCGTGGGTGCCGACGACGATATCCGTCTTGCCGTCGGCGACTTCCTTCTTCGTCAGCGCCAGATCCTTCGAGCCGACGAGGCGCGAGGCCTGCTGAATGCGGATCGGCAGCCCGCGGAAGCGATCGGAAAAGGTCTTGAAATGCTGCCGCGCCAGCAAGGTCGTCGGCACGACGACGGCAACCTGCACGCCGTTCATCGCCGCTATGAAGGCGGCACGCAGCGCCACCTCGGTCTTGCCGAAGCCGACGTCGCCGCAGACGAGGCGATCCATCGGCCGGCCGCCGCCGAGATCGTCGCGGACCGCCTCGATCGAGTTCAGCTGATCCTCGGTCTCGTCATAGGGGAAGCGGGCTGCGAACTCGTCATAGACGCCGTCCTGCGCAACGAGGACCGGGGCGTGCCGCGTGTGCCGCTCGGCAGCGATGCGAATGAGCCCGCCGGCCATGTCAAGCAGCCGCTTCTTGAGCTTCGCCTTGCGCGCCTGCCAGGCGACACCGCCAAGCTTGTCGAGGATCGCATCGGTCCCCTCGGAGCCGTAGCGCGACAGAAGCTCGATGTTCTCCACCGGCAGAAACAGCTTCGCATCGTCGGCATAGACGAGCTCCAGGCAATCATGCGGTGCGCCGGCGGCCTCGATCGTGCGCAAGCCGACGAAGCGGCCGATGCCGTGTTCGGCATGCACGACGTAGCTGCCCTCGTCGAGCCCCGTCACTTCGGCGATGAAGTCGGCGCCGCGCTTGCGGCGCTTCGAGCGCCGCACCATCCGGTCGCCGAGAATGTCCTGCTCGCCAATGACGACGAGATCGCCGGTCTCGAATCCGGATTCGAGGCTCAAAACCGCTGATGCGGCCTCGCCCGCCTTCAGCGAGCGCAGATCGGCGAGCGCCTTCACCGGACGGATATTGGTGAGACCGTGCTCGGCGAGCACCTGAAGCAGGCGGTCGAGCGAACCTTCCGACCAGCCGGAAATGACGACCTTCGAGCCCTTCGCCCGCTTCTCGGCTATGTGTTTGACGGCCTGATCGAAGACATTGGCGCGAGCGCGGTCACTCTCCTCGGCTTCCCCTGCGGCCTTGGCCCAGCGCACCCCCTGCCGCGCCTCGATGGTGACGACCTGACGGGCTTCGCCCTCATGTTCGGAAAACGGCGACAGGCGCACGGCATTGCGCTCGGCTAGGCCGGCCCCGAAACCTTTCGCGCTGAGATAGAGCAGGTCCGGCGGCACCGGCTTGTAGGGGGTGCCCTGCGATATCTGCGACTTGCCGGGAGATGCGGAGGCCTGGCGCGCCTCGTAATAGTCGAGAATGAGCTTCGACCGCTCCGCCGCCGCTTCGCGCGCCAGGTGGTCCGTGACAATGCGGAAGCCATCGAGATAGTCGAAGATCGTTTCCAGGCGATCGTAGAAGAGCGGCAGCCAATGCTCCATGCCGGCATAGCGGCGTCCTTCGGAGACCGCCTGATAAAGCGCATCCTCGCGCGTCGCGGCGCCGAAAAGCGACAGATACCGCGTGCGGAAATGGCTGATCGTCTCCGGCGTCAGCGACACTTCGCTCATCGGATTGAGAGTGAGCGACCGCACCTGCCCGGTGGTTCGCTGGCTCGCCGGATCGAAGGAGCGGATCGTTTCCAGAGTGTCGCCGAAGAAATCAAGCCTGAGCGGCTCGCCGCTCCCCGGCACATAGACATCGAGGATGCCACCGCGCACGGCAAACTCCCCGACCTCACGCACGGTCGGCACGCGCTCGAAGCCGTTTCGCTCCAGCCGCGCGGCAAGATCGTCCATCTGCACCTGATTGCCGGGCCGCGCCGAAAAGGCGAGACTCTCGATCACATCCTGAGGCGAGATCTTTTGCAGCGCCGCATTGACCGTCACCAGCAGGATTTCCGGGTGCGGCTTGTGCCGATGCGCAATCAGGGCGCTGAGTGCCGCGAGCCTTCGCGCCGAAGTGTCGGCGCTCGGGGAAACGCGGTCATAGGGCAGACAGTCCCAACCCGGCAAAGTGAGGACCGGGATGTCGGGCGCCACGAAACCGAGCACCTGCTCGATATCCCCGATCCGCTGGCCGTCGGATAGAAAATAGGCGACCGGCGCGCCGGAGCGTGCCAGATCGGCAAGGATCAGCGCTTCGGCGCCGGAGGGTACCGGCCCGATCGTCACTTCCCGCGCGGCAGAAAGAATTCTCTTCGCGTCAAGACCAGGGATCATCGTCGAATTCATTCCGCCTCTTGCTGAACGGGGTCGAAGTCCGGACGGTAGGCGGCTATGCGCGCAAACAGCGCCGTTGCGAAGCGCTCGGGCAGCGGCATTTCTCCGGTGATCCAGCGAACGAGATCATTGTCTTCCTCGCGCATGATCGTTTCGAGCTCATCCAGTTCCTGTTCGGAAAGGGTGGCAAGCTCCACTTCCGCGAATTGCCCGAGTATCAGGTCCATCTCGCGAATGCCGCGATGCCAGGCGCGGAAGAGGATCCTGCGCCGACGCGGATCAAGATCGGCGCTCGTGCGCGAAATGCCGGTCATGGAACGTCCTTCCTGTCACCCGCCGCAGCGGCGGATCCTGTTCACGGGCTCTATAAACGCTGGAAAGCGGCTTGTCAGCCTTGCCAAGGCCGGATTTCTTGTCGCAATTTCATGGTCATGCGCCCTGCCCTGCTTGATCCGCTGTTTTCTCCGCTCGATAGCCTGCCCGGCATCGGCCCCAGGACCGGCGAGCTCTACGCGCGCCTGCTCGGACGCGAGTCGATCGACGACTGCCGCGTCATCGATCTCCTCTTCCACGCGCCCCACTCGCTGATCGACCGGCGCCGGCAGCCCGGCATCGCCTATGCGCCACAGGGATCGATCGTCACCATAACCGGCCGCGTGGACCGGCACCAGCCATCCCCGCGCGGCCGGCCGAACGTCCCCTATCGCGTCTTCCTTCACGACGATACGGGCGAACTGGCTCTCACCTTCTTCCGGGTCAAGGGAAACTGGCTGGAAAAAGCCCTGCCGGTCGACGAGACTGTGATCGTCAGCGGCAAGGTGGACTGGTTCAATGGACGCGCTTCGATGGTGCACCCGGACTACATGGTCCGCGCGGCCGAAGCCGAAAGCCTGCCGCTCGTCGAACCAGTTTACGGATTGACCGCCGGCCTCACGCCGCGGCCGTTGCGAAAATCGATCGAAGCGGCGCTGGCGCGCGTTCCCGATCTTCCGGAATGGCTGGACGACACCTTGCTGCGCCAGCAAGGCTTTGCGAGCGCAAGGGATTGCTTCCATCGCCTGCACGAGCCGCGCGACGAAACCGACATCGCCCCGCAGGCACCGGCCCGCCGCCGGCTTGCCTATGACGAATTTCTCGCCGGACAGCTGTCGCTCTCCTTGGTGCGCCAACGCTTACGCAAGGTTGCTGGAACGCCGGTGCGTGCCACGGGCAAGCTGAGCGGACCGGTCATCGCCGCCCTGCCCTTCTCCTTGACGGCCAGCCAGTCGGCCGCCGTCGGCGACATCCTTGCCGACATGTCCGGAGCCGAGCGCATGCTGCGTCTGCTGCAGGGCGATGTCGGCTCCGGCAAGACCGCCGTCGCGCTGATGGCGATGCTTGCCGCTGTCGAATCCGGCGGCCAGGCGGTGCTGATGGCCCCGACGGAGATCCTCGCCCGCCAGCACCATGCAACGCTCCAGAAGATGGCGGCGCCGGCGGGCATCACGATCGACGTCCTGACCGGCAGGACGAAGGGCAAGGAGCGCGACGCGATCCTCGAGCGCATCGCTTCCGGCAAGACGCAGATGGTCATCGGCACGCATGCGCTGTTCCAGGATGCAGTGAACTATCGGCAGCTGGTGCTCGCCGTCGTAGACGAGCAGCATCGTTTCGGCGTCCACCAGCGGCTGCGGCTCACCGCCAAGGGCATCTCCCCGCATATGCTGGTGATGACGGCGACACCGATCCCGCGCACGCTGGTACTGGCGGCCTTCGGCGACATGGACGTCTCGAAGCTGACGGAGAAGCCGGCGGGGCGAAAGCCGATCCAGACCGTCACCATTCCGACCGAACGCACCGACGAAATCGTCGAGCGGCTCGATTCGGCGCTTCGCCAGGGCAAGAAGGCCTACTGGATCTGCCCGCTGGTGGAGGAATCCGAAGAGACCGACACAATGTCCGCCGACGAGCGCTACCAAAGTCTTGTGCAGCGTTTCGGCAAGGACGTCGGGCTCGTCCATGGCCGTATGGCCGGGCCGGACAAGGACGCCGTGATGCTCGCCTTCAAGAACGGCGAGATTCGCGTGCTGGTAGCGACGACGGTGGTGGAGGTCGGCGTAGATGTTCCCGATGCGACGATCATGGTGATCGAGCATGCGGAGCGCTTCGGGCTTGCGCAGTTGCATCAGTTGCGCGGCCGGGTCGGGCGCGGCGACGAGGCCTCGACTTGCATCCTGCTCTACAAGGGACCGCTGAGCGAAGCCGGCCACGCCCGCCTGTCGATCCTGCGCGAGACCGAAGACGGTTTCGTCATTGCCGAAGAGGACCTGAAGCTGCGCGGCGAAGGCGAACTGCTCGGCACGCGGCAATCCGGCACGCCGGGATTTCGCATCGCCAGCCTCGAGGCGCATGCGGATCTTCTGGAAATTGCCCGGAAGGACGCCGGCTATATGATCGAGCGCGACCCGGAGCTGACGACGGAGCGCGGCGAGGCGTTGCGAACACTGCTCTACCTCCACCGGCGAGACGAAGCGATCCGCTTCCTGCGGGCCGGTTGAGGGCGCCGCTAAAAGCGCTTGACCCGAGGCTGACGTTACGCCCTTTTCTGCTGGGTGATCGTCCGCGGCGGGGCGTTGGCGAGCGGCTTGTGATCCGGCGTGACCAGGCCGCCGGAAATCAACAGCTTGGCCGCATCCTCGGCGCTCATCTGCAGCGGCACGATCTTGTCGCGAGGCACGAACAACAGGAAGCCGGCGGTCGGCAGCGGCGTCGGCGGCAGGAAAACGGCCACCATATCCATGCCGCGCTCGTCAAACTTGGAAGCGATCTCGCCCTTCACGTCGGTCGCGATGAACACCAGCGACCAAAGCCCGGGGCTTGGATATTCGATCAGCCCGGCCTTCTTGAAGGAGGAGGATTGGTCCTGCAGCACCGTCTGGAAAATCTGCTTCAGCGACTTGTAGATCGTCCGGACGAGCGGCGTGCGATTGAGCAGCGACTCGCCGAAATGGATGATCGAACGCCCTATGATGTTCGCCGTCAGGAAACCGACGAGGGTGATGACGACCATCGCGACGAGCAAGCCGAAACCCGGGATTGCCACCGGAGAATAGGTGTCCGGATTGTAGAAGCTCGGCAAATAGGGTTTCACCCAACTGTCCGCCCATTCGATGAACGAGCGCACCAGCCAAACGGTGATGGCCACGGGCGCGCAGATGATAAGGCCCGTGAGAAAATAGTTGCGCAGTCGGGCTGCGATGATGCCGCTTTTGGAACCGTCCGTCATGCCGTTGCCATCGATCTCGTCAAACCGCCCCGAAGGCCGGATGATAACTGACCGTGCCGGAAACCCGTGTTTCCGCCAAGGGTAGAACCATGAAATATTGCGGCGCACAACCGGGAAAGACAAGAGCCGGATCGCTGCGGAACCCGAACCTGCCGTAAAAAGCCGGATTGCCCGCCAAGACACAGCCGGATGCGCTCAAATTCCGCATTCTATCAAGCCCTTGCCGGACGAGCGCACTGCCCGTGCCGCGACCCTGCCGGTCCGGCCGCACGGACAGGGGACCGAGTCCATACCAACCCGCCGCAAAGGGCATGATCGTCACCGGCGAGAAAGCGATGTGGCCAATCACCTCACCATCGTCCTCGGCGACGAGCGACAGCGTCAGGGCACCCTCGGCGCGGAGACGTTCAATGATCCGCGCCTCGGTCTGATCGCTATAGGGCTGACCGGCAAAGGCAGCGTCCGTCACCTGCCGGATCGTCTCGATGTCTCCTTGCGTCTCCGGCCGGATGATCATTCGACGGTGACCGATTTGGCGAGGTTGCGAGGCTGATCGACGTCGGTGCCCATGAAGACCGCCGTGTGATAAGCGAGCAGTTGGACCGGCAGCGAGAAGATCATCGGCGCGATGATTTCGTCGACGTTCGGAAGCACGATCGTATGCATCGTGTCGAGCTTCGAAGCGGCCGCCCCCTTCCCGTCGGTAATCAGAATGATCCGCCCGCCACGCGCCGCCACTTCCTGCATGTTGGAAACGGTCTTGTCGAAAAAGCGGTCATGCGGCGCGATCACGATAACCGGCATGTTTTCGTCGATCAGAGCGATCGGACCATGTTTCAGCTCGCCGGCGGCATAGCCTTCCGCGTGGATATAGGAGATTTCCTTGAGCTTCAGGGCACCTTCCATGGCGAGCGGGAAGCTTGTGCCGCGACCGAGATAAAGCACATCTCGGCACTTCGACAATTCGCGCGACAGGAACTCGATCTTCGGCTGAATACTGTTGAGCACCTGTCCCATGAGGCGCGGCATCTCGGCAAGGCTCCTCACCAGCGCCTGCTCCTCCTGCTCGCTGACAGTGCCGCGCGCCCTGCCGGCAGCGACGGCGAGCGCAGCCAGGACCGCAAGCTGGCAGGTGAAGGCCTTGGTCGACGCCACGCCGATCTCCGGCCCCGCGAGGATCGGGAAGACGGCGTCGGACTCGCGCGCGATCGTCGATTCGCGCGTATTGACGACCGCGCCGATCTTCAGGCCGTGTTCCTTGCAGTAGCGCAGGGAAGCAAGCGTATCGGCGGTCTCGCCCGATTGCGAGATGAAGAGAGCGGCCGACTGCGGCGAAAGCGGAATTTCGCGGTAGCGGAACTCCGAAGCGACATCGATTTCGACCGGCAGGCGTGCATAGCGCTCGAACCAATATTTGCCAATCAGCCCGGCCAGATAGGCGGTGCCGCAGGCGGAGATCGCCAGGCTCGGCACCTTGGCGAAGTCGATATTGTCCGAAACCGGCAGCACCCGATGGTCGATGAAGTTGATATAGTGGCTGAGCGCGTGGGAGATGACCTCCGGCTGCTCGTAGATTTCCTTCTCCATGAAATGGCGATGGTTGCCCTTGTCGACCATATAGGCCGCAGCCGAGGATACCTGGCGCGGGCGGGTGACGACGTTGCCATCCATGTCGAAGATATGGACGGCGGTCTTGCCGATCACCGCCCAGTCGCCGTCGATCAGATAGGTGATTTCATTGGTGAAGGGCGCGAGCGCGATGGCATCGGAGCCAAGGAACATCTCGCCCTCGCCATGGCCGATCGCCAGCGGCGGGCCGTTGCGGGCCGCCATGATCGTCGACGGGTCGTCCTGGAAGAGGACGGCAAGGGCATAGGCGCCCCTCACCCGTTTCAGCATCGCATGCATCGCCTCGCGCCGTCCCAGGCCGTCGCGGCGAAATTTTGCCAGCAACTGCGCGACGACTTCCGTGTCGGTCTCGGTCTGGAATTCGGCACCCGCCTCGGACAGCTCATCCTTCAGCTCGGAAAAATTCTCGATGATGCCGTTGTGCACGACAGCGACGCCATCGGTGAAATGCGGATGGGCATTGCGTTCGGTCGGCGCCCCGTGGGTTGCCCAGCGCGTATGGGCGATGCCGATGCTACCGGCGAGCGGCTCCTCTTTCAGCCTCGCCTCGAGGTTGACGAGCTTCCCCTCGGCGCGCCGGCGATCCAGCGCTCCACCCTCGATTGTCGCAACCCCGGCCGAATCGTATCCCCGGTATTCAAGGCGTTTCAACGCATCGACCAGTCGCTCCGAGACCGGTTGCTGCCCGACGATACCCACAATCCCGCACATATTGCTCTCCGCGTTCCCTCGCACGCCAGTCGGGCGTGTCAGCTCAAATGCGGCGACCCCGTCGCCAATGTCGCAGCCTTGGTAGCGAAATTATCGCGGGAAACAATCCGCTGCGATTTCACTTTCAGTTTCAATGATTAACGAGACTATTCGGCAGCCTTGACCTTCTTCCTGGCCGCTTTTTCCGCCTCGTAGCGCTCCCGCAATATGGGAGCCCGACCCGGCTTGATTTCCTGCCGCGCCCGGCCAAAAGCAACGGCATCGGCCGGAACGTTCTCGGTTATCACGCTGCCGGAGGCGACAAGCGCGCCATCGCCGATCGCCACGGGAGCTACGAGCGACGAATTGGAACCGATGAAGGTATTTTCGCCGATCCGCGTGAGGTGTTTGTTCACGCCATCATAGTTGCATGTGATGGTGCCCGCACCGATGTTTGATCCGGCGCCGACGAAGGCATCGCCGATATAAGTGAGGTGGTTCACCTTGGCGCCGGCGCCGATTTCCGCCTTCTTCACCTCGCAGAAATTGCCGACCTTCGATTTGGGACCGAGATCGGCGCCCGGACGAAGACGGGCGAAGGGCCCGACCGTCGCGCCCGCGCGGACATGGGCACCTTCAACGTGCGAAAAAGCATGGATCACGGCGCCGCTTTCGACCCGCACCCCGGGGCCGAAGACCACATTCGGCTCTACCAGGACGTCCTGCGCCAGTTCTGTGTCCCAAGCGAGGAAGACGGTCTCCGGCGCGATCATCGAAACCCCGGCAAGCATCAGCTCCTGGCGCCGGCGTTGCTGCCAAAGGCGTTCGATATAGGCGAGTTCGGCCCGCGTATTGCACCCGGTGAGCTCCTCCTCCGGCGCCTCGACGGCAATCGCCCGGCCGCCGATGGAACGGACGATCTCGACAAGGTCGGTCAGGTAGTATTCGCCCTTGACATTGGCATTGCCGATGCGTGCAAGCAGGTCGAGCGCCTTACCGCCGCTGATCGCCATCAGGCCGCCATTGCAATAGGTGATGCGCCGTTCCTCTTCCGTGGCGTCCTTGTGCTCCCGGATCGCCAGCAGTTCCCCATTCTCGACGATCAGGCGGCCATAGCCGGTCGGATCCGCGGTTTCGAAGCCGATGACCACCACGTCATTGCCTTCCGCCAACCGTTCCCGCGCTGCCTTGAGTGGTGCGCCGGTGATGAGCGGCGTATCGCCGAAGATGACCAGGACATCGTCATAGCCCTTCTCGATCGCCTCACGCGCCGCAAGAACGGCATGCGCCGTACCGAGCCGTTCCTTCTGCAGGAAGGAGGAGACCTTGGCCGTGCCGGTGCTCGCGGCAGCCGAAACCGCATCCGCGTCGCGGCCGACGACCAGGGCGACGTCGGAAATGGATGCACTTGCCAGAGCGTCGACGACATGGGCAATCATCGGCCGGCCGGCGACCGGATGCAGCACCTTCGACAGGGCCGATTTCATCCGCGTGCTTTCGCCCGCCGCCAGGATGATCGCCAGGCAAGTCCGTTCCATTCTCTGATCTCCTTGGTATCCTTCGGGTATTCCTGGGCTTGCCCGTCGCCCGATTCTACGCGTGCTGTCAGCAAAATATTGCGAAATGCATATATCGCACAATCACGTCGCGTTAACCCCGGTTAAGGGAGATGCTTCTCCGTCTCGGGAAAATTCCTTCCGTCGTCCGGTGGGACAGCGACATCATGCCTGCGGCCGCAGCCTGCTCTCCGTCAATAGCCCGCTCTCCTCGACGATCGGGTAGGCGACAGAGGCGATGTGCGCATTGACCCGTTTCAGGTCTCGCAGCATGTCGAGATGCAGCGAACTTGTCTGCAGGCTTTCAAGCAGACCGTCCCGCAGCCGCTCCAGATGCCGTTCGGCGGAGCGCTTTTCCATATGGCGCACGTCGACCTTGACCTCGATAAGGTGGCGGGCGAGGTCCGCATTGCGCGAGACGAAGATCGTCTGGGCGATGCGCAAGTTGTCGAGCGTCAGGTCGAACAGGTTCTTCAGTTCCTGATAGCCGTCGTCGGAAAATTTCAGACCGTTGGTGACTTTCTTGCGGATCTGCTCGCAAAGGCCCTTCTCGATGATGTCGCCCATGTGCTCGAGATTGATCGCATAGTCGATGATCACGATCGAGCGACGCCCGTCTTCTTCATTCAGCCCGTGCCGACCCAGCCGCGACAGAAAGATCTTCACCTCCTGCTGCAGCAGATCGACCTGCTTCTCCATCTTTCCGATATCGCCGAGTTCGCCGAGATCGTTCTTGTTGAACGCAGCCGACGCGCGCAGCAGCATGCCCTCGATCACGTCTCCGACCCTGAGCACCTCCCGGGTCGCGCCGGAGAGGGCCATCACAGGCGTATCGAGCGCCGCGTCGTCAAGATAGCGTGGGCCCGTCTCGCTCACCTCTTCATCCGGGACCAGACGGCTCATCATCCGCGACAGCAAGCCTGCGAAGGGCCAGGCGATCAGCGCGACGACCAGGTTGAAAAGCAGGTGGACATCGACCGGCAGGTTCTGTCGCGGCAAAGGCAGGCCCTGCAGAATGTCGGCGTTGAGACCAGCCAGCGGGAGTGCGATCAGACAGCCGATTCCGCGGACGATCAGGTTGCCGATCGTGACCCGGCGGGCACCGGGCGCGGAGCCAAGCGTCGCGATCACCGGTGGGATTGCGCCACCCAGATTGGCGCCGAGCACCAGCGCCACGGTCAGCCCCGGTGAAAGCACCCCTGCGGAGGACAGCGACAGGACCAGCATGACCATGGCGAGGCTCGAAGACGAGGCGAGGGCGAGCCCCGCCGAAATGAGCAGGGCGACCGGCCAGGCATTGTCCAGCATGCCCAGAAAGGCCGCCAAGGCGTGTGACTCCCGCATCGGCTCAGTAGCCGTGCCGAGCAGTTCGAGCGACAGAAGCATCAGGCCGATACCGACCAGCGCAAAGCCTGCACCCTGGCGTGCGCTCGATCGGCTCATCCGGTACATCATGACACCGGCGAGGATGAACAAGGGGGCCAGCCAGCCGATGCCGATCGCAACGATCCAGGCCGTCATGGCCGTGCCGATATTGGCGCCGAGCAGCACGATCTGCGCCATCCGCGACCGCACGAGGCCCTTCTCCACGAAGGATGCCGTCATCAGGGCCGTGGCCGTGGAGCTTTGCAAGGCAAGCGTGGCGATCAGCCCGGTCACGAATGCGCGCAGGGAACCATTCGTTCCTCGAGCCAGGCCGGCGCGCAGACGTGATCCGAAGGCGCGTGTCACACCCTCCTTCACCAGTGAAAGACCGAACAGGAGCAGTGCGACGGCACCGAAGAGATTGACCATTACGATGGTGGATTGCATGGCATGGAAATTCCGCAACGGCCGTCGGGCTTCAAGTTTCCAACAATATCGAAGACACGATTCCCTCTCGTTGACCATAGAGAGACCAGCCTGAAACCGACAATTTTGCATACTGATTTCAATTGCCGGCTAACGAATCCGACATCGGCTTTTCCGTTCGCGGCGATCCCCAATTTGTGTAGACAGCGATGCCCCTGCCAAGGTGCCGATTAGTGCCGCGGAATCTCCGGAGCAACGGGTCTGTCGGTCCACTCGCCAAAGCAACGCGATTTACGACGGATCGGCCTTCAATTCCCATTTGGATTGTTCTAAGGAACGAAATCATTCGGCGTAAGGCCGCTGCACTGAACGAGGTTTCTGCCCCCCATGCTCGACTCCCTGAGAAACGCCGCCCAGACGCGGATCGTCAAAGGCCTCCTGGCCATTCTCATCCTCTCATTCATGGTGTGGGGCGGACAGACCTTGATGGTTACCGGCACGTCCGATGCGGTGGTAACGGTCGGAGACGTGAAGGTCACCGCCAGCGACTATCGGCTTGCCTATGAGCGTCAATTGAGCCTGCTTTCGCGGCAGCTTGGAACGCCTCTCACACGCCAGCAGGCCCGCGCATTCGGCGTTGAGGCGCAGGTCTACTCGCAGCTCGTCGCGGGCGCCGCTCTCGACCAGCTCGCCGAAGACATGAATCTCGGCCTCTCCGAAGACCGGCTCGCGAGACTCATCGGCGAGGACCCCGCCTTTCATGGGGCGAACGGCCAATTCGACCGACTGACCTTCTCGAGCGTGCTGCGCAACGCCGGCCTGACGGAGCAGGACTACATCAAGAATCGCAGCCAGGTGGCGGTCCGCTCGCAGATCGTCGATGCGCTCTCGGACGGGTTCGCGGCCCCCGCGGTCTTGGTCGACGCCGTCGGCAAATACAGGCATGAAACCCGCACGATCGACTATCTGCTGCTCTCGAACGCGAATATCGATCCGGTCAAGGCGCCGGGCGACGATGTGCTCGCTCCCTGGTTCGAGAGCCACAAGGCGAACTATCGCGCTCCTGAATATCGGAAGTTCAGCTACATCAAGCTCGAGCCGGAGGACCTGGTTGCCACCGATGCGGTCACGGAGGAAGAGTTGCGCGCCGACTACGAAAAGCGCAAGGAAAGCTTCCGCACGCCGGCGACGAGAACAATCGAGCAGATCGCCTTCCCGTCCCGCGAAGCCGCCGACGCCGCTGCTGCCAAGCTCACGGCCGGCACTTCCTTCGACGATCTCGTCAAGGGCGAAGGCAAGAGTGCGGCAGACGTCCTCCTCGGTGACTTCACCAAGGAGCAGATGCCCGACCAGAAAGTCGCCGAAGCAGCCTTCGCTGTCGCAATGGACGGCGGCGTGACACCCGTGGTCGAAGGCGCTTTCGGCCCCGTCATCCTGCGCGTCACCAATATTCGCCAGGAAGCCGTTCGCAGCTTCGATGAAGTCAAGGAGGAGTTGCGCAAGGAGATCGCCCTCTCGGTCGCACGCGACCAGCTCGTCGGCCTGCATGATAAGGTCGAGGACGAAAGGGCCGCCGGCGCGACCGTCAAGGAGGTCGCCGACCAGCTGAAACTCAAGCTCGCAACCGTCGAGGCGATCGACGCCACCGGCAAGGACCAGAATGGCGACGACGTGACCGGCCTGCCGGAGCAACGCACACTTCTCCAGGAAGTGTTCAAGGCTGAAGTCGGCCTCGAGACGCTGGCCGTCCATATCGGCCGCGACGGCTATGCCTGGTTCGACCTCGAAGAGGTGATCCCTGCCCGCGACCGCACCCTCGACGAGGTTCGCGACGAGGTGGCTGCCGATTGGACGGCCGAACAGCAGCGAGTGGCGCTGGCCGCCAAAGCGACCGAATTGAAGGATCGGGTCAAGAAGGGCGCGAAGTTCGCGGACATTGCGAGCGAACTCGGCCTCGTCGTCGAAACGAAGACCGGGTTGAGCCGGTCCACCCAGGACGCCGCTCTGAGCCAGGCCGCCATTGCGGCGGCCTTTGCGGGGCCTAATGGACATGTCGCCAATGCAGCCGGCATGGGCGGCGAAGGCCAGATCCTCATGCAAGTGATGGTCGTCGACGACAGTGCTCCCGCCAACGCCCTCGACAACGATAGCCGCCAGATCGAAGCGATCGCCCGCGCGAGCGGCGACGACATCCTCGATCAGATGGTCTCGACACTGCAGTCGGTCTATGGCGTATCGATCAATCAGACGCTTGCCGAGCAGGCATTGTCGCAACGCTGACGGACGAGGAACAAACGCATGAGTGATTTGAAGCCGTTCGTCGCAAAAGTTGCCGCGCGCGAGGCCCTCAGCCGCGAAGACGCCCGCGCGGCCTTCGAGATCATCATGTCCGGAGCCGCCACACCGTCGCAGATCGGCGGTTTCCTCATGGCGCTGCGCGTGCGCGGCGAGACCGTCGACGAGATCGTCGGCGCCGTCGGCGCGATGCGGGCGCGCATGCTCCCGGTCGAGGCGCCCGAGGACGCGATCGACATCGTCGGAACGGGAGGCGACGGTGCCGGGACCTACAACATATCGACACTGGCGTCGCTGATCGTCGCCGGCGCCGGCGTGCCGGTCGCCAAGCACGGCAATCGGGCCTTGAGTTCGAAATCCGGAACAGCCGACGCGCTCTCCTGCCTCGGCGTCAAGCTCGACATCGGCCCGGAAGCGATTGCCCGCTGCATTCGCGAAGCGGGCGTCGGCTTCATGTTCGCCCAGCAGCATCATTCGGCGATGCGCCATGTGGGACCGACCCGCGTCGAGCTCGGCACGAGAACGATCTTCAATCTTTTAGGCCCGCTCTCCAACCCGGCCGGCGTCAAACGGCAGCTCGTCGGCGTCTATGCGCCGCAGTGGGTCGATCCGCTCGCGGAAGTCCTGCGCGATCTCGGCTCCGAGAGCATCTGGGTCGTACACGGCGAGGGACTGGACGAGATCACCACGACGGGCGTGACCAAGGTTGCCGAGCTGAAGGACGGAAAGATCCGCAGTTTCGAGTTGACGCCGGCAGACTTCGGTCTGGCGGGCACCACGCTCGATGCCTTGAAGGGAGGCGACGGAGCGCATAACGCGGCCGCATTGCAGGCGGTGCTCGATGGCGAGGAGAATGCCTACCGGGACATTTCCCTTGCGAACGCCGCCGCTTCGTTGATGATAGCCGGACGCGCCAAGGATCTCGCCGAAGGCATGGAGGTCGCGCGCCAAGCGCTTTCGAGCGGCGCTGCCAAGACCGCCCTGCAGCGGCTGATCACCGTCTCCAACGCCGTCTAAGGAGAAGACATGACGGACATTCTGCGCAAGATCGAGGCTTACAAGCGCGAGGAGATCGCTGCCGCGAAATCGCGAGTTCCACTCGACGAGCTGAGGGCGCGGATCGCCGACCAGTCGCCGCCGCGCGGCTTTCACGCCGCGCTTGCGGCGCGCCGGCAGAAGGGCGAGTTCGGATTGATCGCCGAGATCAAGAAGGCCAGTCCATCGAAGGGACTGATTCGCCCGGACTTCGATCCGCCGGCGCTGGCGAAAGCCTATGCGGCGGGCGGTGCTGCCTGCCTCTCGGTCCTGACGGATACGCCGAGCTTTCAGGGCGCCCCGGAATTTCTGGAGGCGGCGCGGGCCGCCTGTTCGCTGCCGGCGCTGCGCAAGGACTTCATGTTCGATACCTACCAGGTCTTCGAGGCGCGCGCCTGGGGGGCGGACTGTATCCTATTGATCATGGCATCGCTCACCGACGAGGATGCGCATCGTCTCGAGGACGCCGCAGCGGCGCTCGGGATGGACGTGCTCGTCGAAGTGCATGATGCGGAGGAAATGGAACGAGCGCTGCGTCTCTCGTCTCCCCTTATCGGGATCAACAATCGCAACTTGAGGACCTTCGAGGTCGATCTCGCCGTTTCGGAACAGCTCGCACCGATGGTGCCGGCCGATAGGCTGCTGGTCGGCGAAAGCGGCATCTTCACCCACGAGGACTGCAGGCGCCTCGAAAAGTGCGGTATCACCACCTTCCTCGTCGGGGAAAGCCTGATGCGGAAGGACGACGTGGGGGCGGCAACGCGCGCGCTGTTGACCGGTTCCCGAAGCGCTCTGGCAGCCGAGTGATGAGCGGCCCGCGCCTCACCCATATCGACAGCGCCGGCGAAGCCCATATGGTCGATGTCGGCGACAAGGCGGAGACCGTGCGTGTTGCCGTCGCCGAAGGCTTCGTCCGGATGCACCCGGAGACGCTGGCGTTGATCCTCGAAGGCAATGCCAAGAAGGGCGACGTCATCGGCACGGCCCGGCTCGCCGGCATCATGGCCGCCAAGCAGACGTCAAACCTCATTCCGCTCTGCCACCCGCTGATGCTGACGAAGGTTTCGGTCGATATCCTCCCCGACGACGCCCTCCCCGGCTTGCGCGTCGAGGCGATGGCGAAGCTCAAGGGGCGGACGGGCGTCGAGATGGAGGCGCTGACCGCGGTGGGCATTGCCTGCCTGACGATCTACGACATGGCAAAGGCTGCGGACCGCGAGATGGAGATCGGCGGCATTCGCCTCGTCAGCAAATCGGGCGGGCGATCCGGCGACTATCGCCGGGATGGAGACCCGGGCTGATGTCGCTGCTCCCGGTCGAAGAGGCGCTCAGAAGGGTCCTCGCCCAGACCCAACCCCGGCCGGAGACCGAGCGGCTTGCACTGCATGATTGCCTCGGCCGCGTGCTTGCCGAGGACACGAACGCGCTGCTCACCCACCCTCCCTTCGACAATTCCGCCATGGATGGCTACGCCGTCCGCCATGAGGATATCGCCGCTGTCGGCGCCGAACTATCGGTCATAGGGCAATCGGCGGCAGGACGTGGATTTCAGGGCCGGGTTGGACCGGGCGAGGCAGTGCGCATTTTTACCGGCGCGCCGCTCGCGGCCGGTGCCGATACAGTCATCCTGCAGGAAGACACCGAGCGCCTCGAGGGCAATCGCATCCGCACCCTGTTCGCGCCGGCGAAGGGCCGGCATATCCGTCTGGCAGGCCAGGACTTCGAGCGGGGCGAAATCACACTTTCTGCCGGAAGCGTGCTCGACGCCGGCCGGTTGACGCTTGCGGCGAGCATGAATCACCCGAGCCTGCCGGTCTTCCTGCGCCCGAAGGTCGCAATTCTTGCCACTGGCGACGAATTGCTGCCGCCCGGCAGTTCGCCAGGCGCAGACCAGATCATCGCCTCGAACAGCTTTGGCGTCGCGGCGATCGCTCGCGAAAATGGCGCGGATATACTGGATCTCGGCATCGCCCGCGACGACCGGCAGGCGATTGCCGCTGCCGTCGCGCAAGCGCAGGCGGCGCGAGCCGACGTACTCGTCACGCTCGGCGGAGCCTCGGTTGGAGACCATGATCTCGTCCAATCGACGCTCCTAGCCTGTGGCATGACGCTCGATTTCTGGCGCATCGCCATGCGGCCGGGAAAGCCGCTGATGGTCGGAGACCTCGCCGGCATGCCGGTGCTCGGCCTGCCCGGCAATCCGGTCTCGAGCCTCGTCTGCGCCTTGCTCTTCCTGGAACCGTTGACGCGCAAGCTCGCACATCTTCCCGACCGCTCTCGACTGGCATCGGCGAAGCTCGGCGCACCGCTGCCCGCCAACGACCGCCGCCAGGACTATGTTCGCGCGCGCCTCTCCAGCAAGCCGGACGGCTCGCTCATGGCGCACCCCTTCCAACGCCAGGACTCGTCGATGACCAAGGTCTTCGCACAGTCGGACGGCCTCATCGTTCGCCCGCCGCAAACACCGGCCGCGGGAGCGGGTGACCCCTGCACCGTTCTCAAGCTCCGGGATCCCGCCTAAGCCCTTGCCGGACGTTTGGGCGTATAATCTCAGGCCGGGTGCTCCTCGGCACGGCGGCTGACGAGGATCTTGTCGATGCGGCGGCCATCCATGTCGAGCACTTCGAAGCGGTAGCCGTGCGCCTCGGCGCAGTCGCCCTCCTCCGGCGTCTTGCGCAACTGCTGCACCAGAAAACCGGCAATGGTTTCGAAATCGCCGTCGCTGTCTATCCCCTCAATGCCGATCTGCAGGTGGATCTCGTCGATCGGCGTTCGGCCGTCGACAAGGTAGCTGCCGTCCTCGCGGGCTCGGATATGGGCGTGCTCGATATCGTCGTAGTTGGACGGGATGACGCCGACGATCGCCTCCAGGATATCGGCAGTCGTGATGATGCCTTCGGTGCTGCCGTACTCGTCGACGATCATCGCCATGTTGACGCTGGAGGCCTTGAAAGCTTCGAGGGCCTTCAGGCAGGAAGCCGTCTCCGGAAGGGTCAGAATGTCGCGGACATAATTGCGGATATCGAAGGGTGCCGCGACCGTGGCGTTCAGTATCTCCTTGGCCAGCACCGCTCCGATCACGTCGCCCGCCGGACCATCGATGACTGGATAACGGGAATGGCCGAACTGCCGAATCTTGCGGCCGATCGTCTCCATGCTGTCATTGACGTCGATGAAGCTGACCTCGGTGCGGTGCGTCATGATCGATTTGACGTTCCTATCGCCGAGACGGATAATGCGCCGTAGCATTTCGTGTTCGCTTTTCTCGATCGCGCCGCTCTCCACGCCTTCCGCCATGATCGCATGCACTTCCTCTTCGGTGACGTGATCTGGGTCCTCCGCCTTCATGCCCATCAGCCGCATCGCCAGGCGAGCGGCGGTCTCAAAAAGATACACGACCGGCGCGGCTATCCGCGACAGCAGGGTCATCGGCCGCGCGACGAAAATCGCCAGGCCTTCAGAATTCCTGAGCGCGAGCTGCTTCGGAATCAGTTCTCCGATCACCACCGACAGAAAGGTGATGAGCGTGACGACGAGGGCGACGGCAACGGTGTTGCCATAGGGGTGGATCCAGGCGATCTGGTCCAGGGTCGGTGCGAGCTTCGCTGCGATAGTCGCGCCGCCATAGGCGCCGGCCAGGATGCCGACGAGGGTTATGCCGACCTGAACGGTGGACAGGAATTTTCCAGGCTCCTCGGCAAGCCTCAGGGCGGCTTCCGCGCCATGGTTTCCCTGCTTCACCATCTGACGCAGCAAGGGTTTGCTTGCCGAAACGATTGCCATTTCCGAGAGCGCGAAGAAGGCGTTGATCAAAAGCAGAAGAAAAATGACAAAAAGCTCGGACATAGGCTCCGTTCACCGCTCTACTGCATGTCTCCTTAAATCGACCTCGATTTAAGGAGACATGCAGCAATTCAAAGTGCTACAGCGACCTTTACGCGTCTGATAAGACGTGTGGCGCTGTAGGTAGGTCGCCAGATGAGACGACTGCCGTCTCAGATAGGCCAGGCCGACTGTGCGGGCAAGGCCAGTCCGGCGATCTGTATCGTCTGAGCACACAGCGACGGTTGCAGAGGCGCCGGGCTATCTCAGATTTTGGCGCTCTGGTCCGGATTGAAGGCCTTCTGGATTCGATTGCGACCATATGTGATGACGTATTCCATCGCCTGCCGCGCCTTGAGCTCGTCCCTTCTGCCGATCTCCTCGACGATGCGGATGTGGTTGCGGGCCACCTCGTCTATGCCGCCCTTCTCGTCCGTCGGGGAACTCAACTTGAAGACGCCGACGAGAGCCGCCTCGATCAGGCCGCCGACCGTTCTGAGGAACGGATTGCCGGACGCTTCTAGGACTGCGAGGTGGAATTTCAGGTCGGCGACAGCGAGGGTTTCTGCCGTGTGACTGGCATCCCCCATGGCGACTGCCAGCCGCATCATCGTGGCGATTTCGGCGTCGCTCGCGTTGCGCGCAGCCAGGGCGGCGGCGTGCGTCTCGAAGGCGAGGCGAACCTCGCTCAGGTGATAGAGGAAATCCTCGTCCACCCCACAGGCAAAATGCCAGGTGAGGATATCCGCATCGAACAGATTCCAGTCTTTCCTGGGTGTCACGCGCGTCCCAATGCGGGCACGCGGAACGACCATCCCCTTCGCCGCAAGCGTCTTCATCGCCTCGCGCAAGACAGTGCGCGACACACGGAAGCGGAGGGCCAGTTCAGGATCGCCGGGCAGAATGCTGCCGACCGGAAACTCCCCCGAAACGATCGCCTTGCCGAGTTGATCCACGACCTGTGCATGGCTCGTTCGTTTCGGCGTCTTGGATATCACCGTATCAAGCAGGCTCTTCAACCCCGTCCCCCTCCAGAGTGCCCTCCTGCTGCGGGCAGGCGCCATTCTTTTCATGTCGTCGCCGCTTCTCCTTCCGAGAGGAGAAGCTTTGTATAACAGTAGATCGAATATACGATTCCCGAAAGTGCGACGAAGAAACTGCGGCCGGCCGCCGGCGCGATCCGACGCCCCAATATTGGATATCCCCGCAAGAACAAACCCCGCGGCCTTGGCGCGGGGTTTGCAGATGGTTCGAATGCGGATGTCCTTCCCGCCCTATTGCGGCAGCTTGTCGTCGACGCCTTCGACGTAGAAGTTCATGCCGAGGAGCGTGGCGTCGTCGGAAGATTCGCCTTCCTTGAGCCACGGCGTGCCGTCCTGCTTGTTCAGCGGACCGGTAAACGGCTTCAGCTCGCCGGACTTGATCTTGGCTTCCGTCGCTTCCGCCATCGCCTTCACGTCATCGGGCATGTTCGTGTAGGGCGCCATCGTCAGGATTCCGTCCTTCAGACCGTCCCAGCTGGAAGTCGTTTCCCACTTGCCGTCGAGGAAGGCTTGGGTGCGCTTGACGTAATAGGCGCCCCAGGTGTCGACGATCGCCGTCAGCTGCGTCTGCGGCCCGGCGGCGATCATATCGGAGGCCTGGCCGAAGGCCTTGATGCCGCGTTCGGCCGCAACCTGCATCGGAGCGGTGGTATCGGTGTGCTGGGTCAGGATGTCGACGCCCTGGTCGATGAGCGCCTTGGCGGCGTCAGCCTCCTTACCCGGGTCGAACCAGGTGTTCGCCCAGACGACCTTGATCTTGAACTCCGGATTGACCGAGCGGGCGCCGATGACGAAGGAGTTGATGCCCATCACCACTTCCGGAATCGGGAAGGAGGCGATGTAGCCGGCAACGCCCTTCTGAGACATCTTGGCGGCGATCTGGCCCTGGATGTAGCGGCCTTCGTAGAAGCGGCTGTTATAGGTCGCGACGTTCGGCGCGGTCTTGTAGCCGGTTGCGTGCTCGAACTTCACATCCGGGAACTTCTGGGCGATCTTGATCGTCGCGTCCATGAAGCCGAAGGACGTGGTGAAGATCAGACCGCAGCCGGACCGTGCCAGGCGCTCGATGGCGCGTTCCGCATCCGGCCCTTCCGGAACGTTTTCCAGAAACTGTGTTTCGACCTTGTCTCCCAGTTCCTTTTCGACCTGCTGGCGGCCGATGTCATGCGCCTGCGTCCAGCCGCCATCGGTCTTCGAGCCCACGTAGACGAAGCAGATCTTGGCCTTTTCCTGGGCGCCCGCGGCTGAAGCGAAGCCGAGCACCGCAGTCGTGGTTGCGAGGGCGAGGAGTAGTTTTTTCATTTTTGACCTCTGTCGGTTTGAGAATTCCGTCTGGTTGTTGTTGTTCACCGGTCCGGCACAAACGGTTTGCCGAGCGATGCCGGCGTATTGATCAGGGTCATGCGCCGGTTGTGGGATATGAGAATGAGTACGACAATTGTCGCCACATAGGGAAGCGAGGAAAGGAACTGCGACGGGATACCGATCCCGAAGGCCTGGGCATGTAGCTGGCTGATCGACACGGCCCCGAACAGATAGCCGCCGGCAACCACCCGCCAAGGGCGCCATGACGCGAAGACCACCAGCGCAAGCGCGATCCAGCCACGGCCGGCCGACATGTTCTCGACCCATTGCGGCGTATAGACGAGCGACAGCTGCGCGCCGGCAAGCCCGGCGCAGGCACCGCCGAAAAGCACCGCCAGGTAACGGGTGCGGATGACGTCGACGCCAAGAGCGTGCGCCGAGCCGTGGCTGTCGCCCACCGCGCGCAGCTTCAGTCCCGAACGGGTCCTGAAGAGGAACCAGTGGATGCCCGCGACGATCGCGATCGAGAGATAGAAGATTGCGTCCTGGCGGAAGAGAAGCGGTCCGATAAACGGCACATCGGAAAGCAGCGGAACGGCGATCGGCTGCAGCTTGATGCCCTGCATGCCGAGGAAACTCTCGCCCAGCATGCCGGAGACGCCGAGACCCAGCAGCGTCAGCGCAAGACCGGTCGCCACCTGATTGGCGACGAGCGTCAGCGTCAGGACGCCGAAGAGCAGCGAGAACAACGCGCCGGCCGCTACACCGGCAAGCACCCCGACATAGGGCGAGCCGCTGAGCTGCGTGGCGGCGAAGGCGCAGACCGCGCCCATGACCATCATCCCCTCGACGCCGAGATTGAGCACGCCCGACCGTTCGGCGACCAGTTCGCCGGCAGCGGCAAGGACGAGCGGCGTCGCCGCGGTAATGACGCTCAGGAGGATTGCTTCGACGATACCCATCAGTGCGCCTCATCCGTCTTGAGCGCCGCAAATCTCTCGCGGACGAGCCGGATGCGGTAGTGAATGAGCGTGTCGCAGGACAGCACGAAGAACAAGAGCAACCCCTGGAAGACGCGGGTCACCTTGTCGGAGACGCCGATCGAAAGCTGCGCCGCCTCGCCGCCGAGATAGGTAAGAGCGAGCACAAGACCGGCAGCGATGATGCCGAGCGGGTTGAGCCTTCCGAGGAATGCGACGATGATCGCCGTGAAGCCGTAACCGGGAGAGATGACCGGCCTCAGCTGCTGGATCGCGCCGCTGACCTCCGATATGCCGGCGAGGCCGGCAAGCGCGCCCGAAAAGAGCATCGAGAACCAGATCATCTTGCGTGACGAGAAGCCGGCGAAGCGCCCTGCCCGCTCCGACTGGCCGAGGACGGTGATCTCGAAGCCGCGCAGCGTGTAGCGCATCATGAACCAGACCGCGAGCGCCGCAAGGATCGCAAGGGCAAATCCCCAATGCGTACGGCCGGAAGCGATCATTTCGGGAAGGATGGCCTCTACCCCGAAGCTGCGGGTTTCCGGAAAGTTCATGCCCTGCGGGTTGCGCCAGGGGCCGCGCACGAGCCAGTCGAGGAAGAGCTGGGCGACATAGACCAGCATCAGGCTCGTCAGGATCTCGTTGGTGTTCATATGGGCCTTGAGGAAGGCCGGGATCCCCGCGAAGAGCGCGCCACCGATCATGCCGAGCAGCAGCATCAGCGGAAGGACGAGTGGCGACTGCCAATCATAGAAGACCACCGGAAGAATGGAGCCGGCGATCGCCCCCATCATGAACTGACCTTCGGCACCGATATTCCAGTTGTTGGAGCGGAAGCAGACGGAGAGGCCGACGCCGATCAGGATCAGCGGCGCGGCCTTGATCGCCAATTCGTGCAGCGACCAGACCTCGCTCAGCGGCTCGACAAAGAAGCTGTAGAGGGCCGCGACCGGGTTCTTGCCGAGCAGCGCGAACATGATGCCGCCGAAGACGATGGTCAGCGCAAAGGCGATGAAGGGAGACAGGATGGAAAACAGCGCCGAGACCTTGGGACGCCTTTCGAGCTCAATGCGCATGTGCCGCTCCCGCACCTAACGTCTTGCCATGCATGCCGCCCATCAGGAGGCCGATCTTCTCGCGCGAGAGTTCCCGGGCCGGATAGGGCTCGGAGAGCCTTCCCTCGCTGATGACGGCGATTTCGGTAGCCACCTCGAAGATCTCGTCGAGATCCTGGCTGATCACCAGCACGGCGGAGCCCGCCTTGGCGAGGTCGACGAGCGCCTGGCGGATGCGGCTCGCCGCCCCAGCGTCGACGCCCCAGGTGGGCTGGTTGACGATGAGCACCGCCGGCTGCCGGTCGAGTTCGCGGCCGACGATGAACTTTTGCAGGTTGCCGCCCGAAAGCGAGCCCGCCGGCGGATCCTCGCCGCTCTTGCGCACGTCCATCGCCTCGGAAATGCGTTTGGCTGCGGCTTTCACCGCGCCCTGTCGGATGATCTTCAGGAAACCGCCGCCGAGAAAGGCGCGCTTGTCGGACTGGTTGCGCGCCAGCACGAGATTGTCGGAAAGCGAGAGCGAGGAGACCGCCGCATGCCCATGCCGCTCCTCCGGCACGAAGCCGGCGCCCATCAACCGTCGGGCATTGATATTCTTGGTCCCAACCGGCCTCTGGCGAATTTGCACGGCACTGTCGTCGGCCACCGGATACTCACCCGAAAGCGCGTCGAAAAGCTCGCTCTGGCCGTTGCCGGCAACGCCCGCGATCGCCAGCACCTCGCCGGCCCTCACCTTGAGCGAGACGTTCTTGAGCGAGACCGCGAAGGGCGTGCGCGCCGCGACGGAAAGGTCGCGGGCTTCGAGTTGGACGTCGCCCCTGGTGCTCGTGCCCTCCGGCGTCACCACGGCCACATCGTTGCCGACCATCATGCGCGCCAGCGAGGCCGGCGTCTCGGCGCGCGGGTCGCAGGCGCCGGTGACCTTGCCGTGCCGCAAGACGGTGGCGCGGTCGCAGATGCGCTGCACCTCCTCGAGACGGTGGGAGATATAGAGCACCGAGCGGCCTTCCGCCTTCAGCTTCAACAGTGTCTCGAACAGCCGGTCCGCCTCCTGCGGGGTCAGCACCGAGGTCGGCTCGTCGAGGATGATCAGCTGCGGGTTCTGAAGCAGCGCGCGCACGATCTCAATGCGCTGCCGTTCGCCGACCGAAAGATCGGCGACATGCGCGCTCGGATCGAGCGGCAGCCCGTAGAGGCGCGACAGCCGCGCCGCCTCTTCGGCAACCCGTGCAAGCGAGATGCTGCGATCCATCGAAAGCGCGATGTTTTCGGCGACCGTCAGCGCCTCGAAGAGTGAGAAATGCTGAAAGACCATGCCGATGCCGAGCTTGCGCGCGTCACCGGGGCTGGAGATCCGGACAGTGTCGCCCATCCACGAGATCTCGCCGGCGGTCGGCGCAAGGACGCCGAACAGCATCTTCACCAGGGTCGATTTCCCCGCCCCGTTCTCGCCGAGAAGCGCGTGAATTTCTCCGGGTTCTATGTGCAGATTGATCGCATTGCAGGCCGCGAAGGAGCCGAACAACTTCGTCAGGTTGCTCACGGCCAGCAGCGGGCCGCTCGCAATTTGTCCCGTAACAGGCACGCTGCCCTCTTTTCCCCTCTTTCGAATCCCCTGCTGCTTAAACAGGTCAGGGAATCAGCAATGTCGTTCCACTCGTTTTTCTTGTTTCAAGATCCGTATGCGCTCGGCCGGCCTCGGCGAGCGGATAGGTCTGATTGATATTGATACGCACTTTGTTGCTTTGCACAACATCAAACAAGGAGTTTGCACATGCCTCCAGCGCCGGCCGGGCCGCGACATAGGTGAAAAGCGTCGGACGGGTCGCGTAGAGCGCCCCTTTCTGCGCCAGAATGCCGATATTGAACGCATCCACCGGTCCGGAGGAATTGCCGAAACTGACCCACAGGCCGCGCGGCTTCAGGCAGTCGAGCGAGGCCGGATAGGTGTCGCGGCCGACCGAGTCGTAGACGACATCGACGCCCTTGCCGCCGGTCAGTTCCCTCACGCGTGAGACGAAATTCTCCGTTCGATAGTTGATGACATGATCGTAGCCATGTGCAAGCGCCAGATCGATCTTGTCCTGCGATCCGGCCGTGCCGATGACGGTCGCGCCAAGCGCCTTCGCCCACTGTCCGGCAATCAGCCCGACGCCGCCGGCAGCCGCGTGAAACAGCAAGGTCGTCTCGGGCCCAACCTTGAAGGTCTGGTTAAGCAGATATTGCGCTGTCATGCCCTTCAGCATCATCGCCGCTGCGGTCTCGAGGCTGATTCCGTCCGGGACCTTGACAAGCTGCGAAGCGTCGACATTGCGTTCGCTTGCATAGGCGCCATCGGCCGAAGCATAGGCGACGCGGTCACCGACGGAAAACATGCCGACACCGTCGCCGACGGCGGTCACGATGCCGGCGCCCTCCTTGCCCGGAATGAAGGGCAGGCCGGTTGCCGACTTGTAGAGACCGGTCCGGAAATAGACGTCGATGAAGTTGAGGCCGATGGCGACCTGCCGGATCTGCACTTCGCCTGGTCCGGGCGCGGCAAGCGTCACGCCCTCCATCTTCAGCACTTCCGGTCCGCCGAGTTCGCGAACGACGATCGCCTGTGGCATGAACAACTCCTATACGCGGCCGAGATTGGGAAAAATCTGCAGAACGAATCCGATGACGTAGAGATAGATCCCCGTCGCCACCACGCCAAGGGCCACCCAGGGCGGCGTCTCGAAATGCAGCAGCAAGGCGTACATGCCGAGCACCGACCAGACGAGGAAGACGCCGAGATTGAGCGGTCGCAACCTTTTCACCCGCACCGGATGCAGGAAGTTGATGGGCAAAAAGGTCAGCACGACGGAAAGGAAAACAACAATCGATGCAGTGACTTCGCTCGCCTGGATGACAAACAGCGTGAAGACGACCATGTTCCAGACCACCGGGAACCCGGAGAAGAAATACTCATCCGTCTTCATGCCCATATCGGCATAGTAGATGGCGCTCGACACGACGATGGCGCCGGCTGCCACGAAGGACCAGGGTTCGCCGATCATGCCGCTCTGGTAAAGCGCGAAGGCGGGAAGCAGCACATAGGTAACGTAGTCGATGACGTTGTCGAGGGTATCGCCCGACCAGTTCGGCAGAACTTCCTTGACCTGCACCTTGCGCGCGATCGGGCCGTCGATGCCGTCGACGAGCAGCGCCAGCCCCAGCCACCAGAACATGTCGATGAAACGATGCTCCGCAGCCGCCACGACGCCGAGAAAGGCCAGGAAGGAGCCGGACGCCGTGAGGATATGCACGGAAAAGGCGCGGATTTCAGCGTAGGGAACGCGTCTGTAGTTGAAGAATTTCATCTGCGACTGCCGCCCATTCCCTTCGGTTCGTCTTTTCGCGCCGTCGCCAGACCGCCGCTGACCCGCGATCGACGGCACTCGGCGGCTAATATGCACCCTTTGCGAGGCATCGCCAGCAAAATTCACCTTCGTCAACCCTCAAGCGGCATTGTCCTGTGGACACGCGGCAAACGCGTCTGCGCCGTTTCATCCCATTTATTTCAATGAGCTAAGGGGCTACAAGAGATTGCGGTATCGACATCAAGGCGGACAACCGCCCGGGAAAGCGACGGCCATGCAACATTATGACATCGCCATCATCGGCGCAGGACTTGCCGGCTCGCTCGCGGCGATCGCACTCGCCCGCGACGGCCACCGGGTGGCGCTTGTTGGGCCGAGACCGGTGATCGCCGACGGACGTACCACGGCCCTAATGGACCAATCGATCGAGTACCTCAAGGGACTTCGCCTGTGGGACGAGGTCGAACCGCTGACGGCGCCGCTCGTCGCCATTCACATCATCGACGGAACCAGGCGGCTCCTGCGCGCACCGCCGGTCAATTTCCGTGCTGCCGAGGTCGGGCTCGACGCCTTCGGCTACAACACTCCAAATGCCCCTTTCCTCGAAATCCTGGAGAGGCACGAAGCGAGCCTGGCGACGCTCGAGCGGATAACCGCCTCAGCCATGACCTTCGACATCGGCGAAGTCGAAGCGCGGATCGGCCTCGAGGACGGGCGAACGATTGCCGCGGATCTTGTCGTCGGCGCCGATGGCCGGCGCTCTGCGGTTCGCGAGGCGGCGGGCATAGAGACCTTCACCTGGTCCTATCCGCAAACTGCGGTGGTGCTGAACTTCGGCCATGAGCTTTCGCACCAGGAGATATCGACGGAGTTCCACACCGAAAGCGGACCGTTCACACAGGTGCCGCTGCCGGGCAACCGCTCGAGCCTCGTCTGGGTCCAAAGGCCGCGCGACGCGGAGGAGACCCTGAAACTTCCGAGGGATGCCCTGTCGCGCACCATCGAGGACCGTATGCAGTCAATTCTCGGGAAAGTGACGGCCGAAGGGGCGCCGCAATCCTTTCCGCTCTCCGGCATGACCGCCCGCCGCTTCGGCAAGGGACGCACCGCACTTGTCGGCGAAGCCGCACATGCCTTCCCGCCGATCGGCGCCCAGGGGCTCAATCTCAGTCTCCGGGACGTGATGACGCTGGTCGAACTCGTCGGCCGCCCAGCCGGCGGGCAACTGACGGCAGATATCGGAGACCGATTCGACGGCCGCCGGCGCATGGACATCGTCAGCCGAACCGCAAGCGTCGACCTGCTCAACCGATCGCTGCTCTCGGATTTCCTGCCCATCCAGGCGCTCAGGGCGGTGGGCCTGCAATTCATCGCCTCGGCCGGTCCGCTCCGCGGCCTCTTGATGCGCGAAGGCATCCATCCGGGCAGCGCGCTGCGCTCGCTCAAGGAAAGCTTATGGGAAAAGGTCGGCCGGCAGCGCGCCTGATCGGATGAGGTAGAGCAATCCGGTCACGGTCGCGACGGAAAACAGTGTGGTGATCAGGATGGTCGCGGAGGCCCGCTCCTGCCAGATCCCGTATTGATGGCCGATCACGAAGACGTTGGTGGCGGTCGGCAGGGCGGCGAGCAGCACCGCCGTCTGCATCCACACGGGGTCGTAGCTGCCGGCAAGACTCAACGCCAGATACATGAGCACTGGGTGAAGCACGAGCTTCGCCGGAACGATGTAGCCGATCTCGACGGGAATGCGCTTCAGCGGCCGAAGCGCCAGCGTCACGCCCATCGCGAACAGCGCGCATGGAGCGGCCGCCTGAGCAAGGTAATCGATCAATCGCTGCAGCGGTGCCGGCGGCTCGATCGCCAGGAAGGCGGCCGCCACCCCGGCGAAGGTCGACAGGATGAACGGGTGAAGAACGATCCGGCGCGCGATGCCGAGGACGAGCGATACCGGCTTCTGCCTGCGTCCGCCGGCAAACGCCATCATCGCCGGAGCGACGGTGAAATGCGCCGCATTTTCGAAGCAGAAGATGAGCGCCACCGGCACAGCGGCCGCTTCCCCGAAGGCGAGCAGCGCCAGACCGGGCCCCATGTAGCCGATATTGCCATAGGCCCCGGCAAAGCCCTGGATGGTCGCCCCCGCGATCGTGCTTCGGCGCAGGAACACTCCGATGATAAAGATCAGCACGAAGACGACATAGGTCGTCCCGACGCTGGTGAGGACGAAGTCGGCGCGCGTCAGCTCTTCCACGGGCGTGCGCGACACAAGTTTGAAGAAGAGGGCCGGCAGCGCCAGATAGACGATAAAGGTGTTCAGCCAGCCCATCGCCTCGCCGGGGTGCTCGACGAAACGCGCCGTCAGATAGCCGAGGAAGATGAGCCCGAAGAACGGCAGCACCAGGCCCGCAATGTCCGCCATTCTTCCCTCCGATCCGGCACCGGCTTTGCTTAGCCGATTTGCGACAGGATCGGGAAGGTCTGCTGGAACCAGATCGCAACCGAGCTGATGAAGCCGAAGAGGAAGGCAAGGCCGGCGAGGACGAGAAGCGCGCCCATCAGCTTCTCGACGAGGCCGAGGTGCCGGCGGAAACGCATGAGGAAGCGCATGAATGCGCCGGAAAAGCCGGCGGCGATCCAGAACGGTACGGCAAGGCCGAGCGAATAGATGGCGAGCAGCATCGCCCCGTCGCCGACCGTTTCGCGCGCCGCCGCGACGCCGAGGATGGTGCCGAGCACTGGGCCGATGCAGGGCGTCCAGCCGAAGGCGAAGGCGAGCCCCATGATATAGGCTCCCGACAGCGTCGCCGGCTTGCCGCCGCCGTGAAAGCGCGCCTCGCGGGCAAGCAGCCCGATGCGGAAAACACCCAGGAAGTGCAGCCCCATGACGATGATGATGATGCCGCCGATGCGTGAGAGGAGATCGATATATTGCCTGAGTAGGAGGCCGATCGAGGAGGCCCCTGCCCCGAGCGCCACGAAGACCGTCGCGAAGCCGAGCGTGAAGAACAGAGCCGCCGACAGCACGGCGCGCCGCGTGCTGCCGACCGTCGCGGCATCGCCGCCGCGGAACTGATCGACCGATACGCCGGCCATGTAGCAGAGATAGGGCGGGACGAGCGGCAGGACGCAGGGTGAAAGAAAGGACAGAGCGCCGGCAAGAACGGCGGTCCAGATGGAGACATCGGCAATCGACAAATTCGGAACTCCGGCACACGGTTGGTGGCCTTCTTACCCGCATGTATACTGCGACACCAATCACCTTTCGGCGATCATTTTGCCGCACCGCGTCTTCGGCAGCGCCGTCACCGGGAATGGGCCAGACTCCTGGTCCGGCGCAATTTTTCGGTTGACCGGCGCGAAGCTCGCGTGCATATGTCCGCCCACTTCCGCCGGGCTTGACAAGCCGGGCCTGGGAGCGCGTAGCTCAGCCGGTAGAGCAACTGACTTTTAATCAGTAGGTCCAGGGTTCGAATCCCTGCGCGCTCACCATGGAAGTACCAGCAGAATCAATGCTTTGCGTGATTTTTCTAGTTTTACCCTGTAATCGAGAATTACAATATTTACGGCACATTTCCGGCTTTTGCGGCACATGATTGGCACATGGCACACGGTGGCCAGGTTTTGATTGGTGCCTCGGCTGCCCTGGTAAGCTTCATTCCCCGGCAAACCACATGCTGATTGTGCGCGGTGTTGCGCCAAAGGGAAATTCAGGAATGCAATGTCCGCCCTTAGCCTGTCGGCACCCTTGAGATAGGAACGGCGCTACCAAAATGCGGGAGGGTTTGCGTGATGCCGAAGAAAGCTAAGGGCAGTCGAGGCTCATGGTTCGCGACTGTGGACGGGAAAGAGCTGCCGTGCGTGCACAGTCACTGGGCGAAGGAGAACTGGCCGCACTATCACGATCCTTTCAAGCCAGTAGTGAATGGACCGAGCCTCACCAAAATTCAGGAATACGTCCAAGCAATTCAAGACGAGAAGCTGGTTATTCTTACCAACGACACCGTCCATCGCGATCAGTTGGGCACGGTCTCAGGATTCACGAGACAGAGCTACGTGGCAATCTTCGCGGTTGAGGACGTCAGTTTTGATCCGAACACTGGGCTTAAGTTCACGATCACCAGCAGGTTGTCCGATCTGCAATAGTCATCAATGGACGGCATCGCCTCACACCTTCGACTTCCGCCACCCGGCCGCCCAAGCCTCGAATTCGGAGCAGAACCAGCGCTCCCCGTATTGCTGGCTGATCTTCGTTTGCGAGTAATATCTCTGCCCAGGTACATGGAAGATCCGCTCGCCGGTGTCGACGCTGACGTTTCCTTTAATGTCGCAGGATCCAGCAGAACCGCCATTCAGTGAGGCAAGAAGGTCGCCCGCAGTCATGCCCCCGGCTGCACCGACGGCCAGCGCGCCGATCAGCAGGCCAGGATAGGACAATACAGACCGTTTCTGCGGACGGCCCCGGTGTGGGCGGTAACGCATGCCCGCTCTCCGCCAAGTTTCGCGTCATGAGGGTAAATGGCAGATCGCGCCAGCAAAAGCTGCCCAAATGGGTTAGTTCGTAGCGAGGCGGAAAAACAAAGCACCCATTGGAGTTCAAGGAAGGGGCAACCGCCCAGCAGTCGCTAGAAATTCAAGTAAATATTGACGCCCGGTCGATGGTTATAGCGGTAATCGTCGCGATAGCTCTGGCTGTAGTCATAGCGGGGGAAGCACCTGCCGTAATGACGGCATGAGCGCCAAGCGTCCCGCCTGTTCCAATAGTTCTCTCGCCAATTGCGCCGCTGTCTGACCTGCTCAACCGCGCCCATCTGCACGTGCTCAAGTTTCGAGGCGAAGATCGGCGCGGCGCTTGATGGCACGGCGAAAGACGCAGTCAAGACTGCGGCTGTGAGGGCCGATAAGAACTTACTCATGAAGGTATCCTCCTCGGTGCTGATGAGATTGCGCCGTGGAGGCTGAACTGCCGATGAATGGGTGTCTGCATCACGGAAAAGGCCACTCGCCACGAAGAGCAAGGGGCTGGCGCCAGTGTGAACCGTCGCCGGGAGCGCGTTGATCCGGTGGTGAGCCGGCAGCTTGGCGGCTGGTGGTGGCAAGGGCGCTCTGTGTTCTTAAAACTCGTCGCGTCGCCAGGACGCGTAGCTCAGCCAGTCAATGGGGCCGCGCGTATTGTTGCAGCGCTTGCATGCCATGGCCAGATTAGATGGATGGCCCGTGCCGCCATCGGCGCGGCGATGCAGGTGTTCCAGTGTAGCCGCATATGGCCGCGCAGCGTCGTATGGTCGATATGTCAGCACCACGTACTCGCCGCAGTAACAGCATCGGCCTTGCTGCTGCCAGAACAGAAGCCACCTGAAATACCTTCCAGCGCGCGTGTCCATCGCTGCCTCCAAATGGTCGCTGCCGTTATCGGCGAGTGCCGCATCGCGGCGAGTCGCTCGGGCATCTCATGTCAGCAGCGTTGCATCGGTAATCTGGTGCGCCTGGACGCGGTCGAGTGGAGCGCAGTCCGCGTCGACAATCTCGATCGTATATTCGTCCAAGCACCCGATTATCTGTGTGCGGCCGACAATTACGGCCAGCTCATTCGTGCAGAGCAGAATTACTGGCTGGCCGATTTCAAACTCGAAAGCGTACTCATGATTAGCGAAGCTGTTCGGTCTTCTGCCGACCAACCGGCGCGGCAAGGAAGTTCTGTTGGGTTTGAACAATTCCGTACGCATGTGAACGGTCATTTGCAGGCTCCTCGTTGCCAATTTGCTCTAAATTGAGTACACAGTACTAATACCGCTGCGTTTTTATAACGTCAACACAAAATAAGAGCATAGTTCTAAAAATGTTACCCGTTCAGTGCAAGATGGCGCGAGTAGCTTTGGGCTTGGGCGTGCGGGAGCTCGCCGCGTTGGCGAAGGTCGCACCCGCAACTGTGTCTCGCTTCGAGGCTGGAGAAGAGCTCAAAGAGCGAACGGTGGATGACATTCGAATTGCGCTAGAGCAAGCTGGCGTGATCTTCGTACCCGAGAACGGCGAAGGTGCGGGTGTGAGGATGAAAAAGAAATGACCACCCTCGTGAAGCCTTTCGCGTTCGTGCTGATGCCGTTCGCGCCCGAATTCGACGACATATATAAGCTGGGAATCCAAAAGCTAGCTGAAGAGAAAGGCGTCGTTGCCGAGCGCGTTGACGAGCAAATCTACAGCGAGACGATGCTCGAGCGCATCTACCGCCAGATCGACGCTGCTGATTTCATCATAGCTGATCTGACCGGTCGGAACCCAAACGTATTCTACGAAATCGGGTTTGCTCACGCGCGCCAGAAAATGTGCACGTTGCTTACGCAAAACGCCGAGGACATTCCATTCGATCTCAAGCAGCGTGTCTCGTCGCACGATGATCAAGCTCGGCCGAGATCTCGGCTCGTGCTCTATGGTCGGTCGGCAGTATTTTTTCAGCGAGAGCGACCTGCTCGACATTTGGCAGGCTCAGCGGGCCATGCCCACGAGCTCTCAGGGGCGCGCTGTGAATGTGAAGGGATTTCTGTCTGATGTGCGGCTCCAACATTCGCTACATCAGCTCGCGCAGAAAAAGCGCAGGCGCCGCCAATGACAATCGATCTTCTTTCCCAACTTCCGCTCTTCGCCACAGACCAGCAACTGGCTGTGGCGATCGTCGGTAAGGAACGCGCCTCGATGTGGGTGAAGACGGTCATTCCGCAACTGGAGCGCAAGGGATTCCCTCGCGTCGACCCTCTGCACGACGGTCGGCCCGTGCCGCTCGTTCGAAAGTTCTACAACGGATACTTCGGCATCACCGCCGGCTTCGCTGCGACGGCGCCTGATGGCGACGAAAGACTGGGGGAATGGAAGAAATCACGGCGCCGCGCCAGGAACTCCGCGGACGTCACCCCGTCTTGACCACCACCTAAAGTCGAGCAACATTCTCACCGGCAACAATTTAGGGGCGACTCGTGACTCTTAAGATCATCGCCGGGGCAAGCATCGCCGCGACCCTCTCCGCATGCGCAACGACGGAAAGCATGTCGCGCATGAACACCTACAAATTTCCGGTGCATCACGTGAAGATGGCGGACGATACCTACCGCGTTTACGACCATAAGACCGACAACTCACTCATGGTCGCGCCGAGCCTCGGCACCACCGTGGCGATTGGCGCGGCTCAAGGCGCAACGCTCGGTCTGGCCGATACGATGACGCCGGAGCAAAAGCTCGAGGCCGCCGCGCAGCAGCACCTCGTGAATAGCGGCCGTGCAGGCTGCAAGATCACGCGAGGCTATCTTCTCCAAAAACCTTTGTATGAATTCTGGTTTGAATGCCCTTCAGTGGCGCCGAAGGTGTAGGGTGTAGCCGACGGAACTGGAGATACCTATGCCCAAGAAGCCCAAGCATGAACACTCCGAGCTCTCCGGCGAGTTCACGGAGGACGGTGTCACCGTTCTGGTCGACATCTTCAGGCCGGCCGGCACGAATAACGACTGGAAAATGGAGATTGTCACACAAGCCGAGGACCTGATCGAATGGGAGGAGCCATTCGCGACGGATCGGGACGCTTTCGACGAGTTCCTGGCGACCGTAGCCCGCGATGGGATCCGGTCGTTTCTAGACGACGAAGAGCCGTCGGTGCATTGACCGCCCAAGAAAGCGATAGATGCGAACCTCGACGACGCAATGTATCTAGGCACGCTGTTGCGGAACCGCGTCCGCTCGCCGCCGTTCTCTTCGAGAGGAGATCCATTATGGCCACCAAAGACACCAACGCGAAGTCGGAGCAGCGAAAGCCTAAAGACGTTCACCAGCCGGCCAATCGAAAGAAGCACCCCGACGAGCAGTCGATCGCGCCGCCGACTTTTCAACCGCCAGGGGCCAAAGACACGAGTGAGAAGCCAGAGGTGAATCCGGTTACTGGTGGGGCAATGTAGCCACCGCGGCACAACAGATTGCCATCCTCACTCAGTAGGCGTGTGACCAATGAGCCTCACCACCGATTTCATCACGGAGCTGATCAGAGCTGCGAATGAAGCAGATAGGTTCATCGTAAAGCGGCTTCTCGATCGTTCCGTCGCCACGATCCGCGACTTGCGCGAGCAGACCGGCATACCAGGCAGCAATCGCGCGAAGGATGTAGTGATTGACCTCCATGTGGCTGCGGGTCGCGCCGGCGACCTATCACTGGAGGAGATCAGGGACGTCCTGATCGACGCGGCCGACGTCATAAAAACGTTGAAAATCGCGCTTGATGGGAAGGAGTGGCCGAACGACTTGCCGCTCTAGTGGTGGAAACTCTGTCGTCTTTCATCAGGAACAAGGCCCGTAGCGTGCGCATTATTATGTCCTGAGAAAATTGAGCGGGGGGAATGGTGATGAATCTGGAAGATCTCTATCGCCTGTTGCGTAATGGCCATGTCGAAGCGCAAGGCATAATCGACACAGTCCCCGACCCCTTGCTTGTGCTTGACCAGAACCTGTGCGTCCTGTCCGCCAGCCGGGCCTTCTTTACGACCTTCAAAGTCGACCGCGACGAGACAATCGGGCAGCACATCTACGATCTCGGCGACGGGCAATGGGACATCCCCGAGCTGCGCCGCCTGCTCGAAGAGGTAATTCCGAAGACCACGGCGGTGGTGGACTATGAGGTGGAGCACGACTTTCCGAGCATCGGTCGGCGGACGATGCTCGTCAGTGCGCACCGGCTATTCCATCCCGACAACAACAGCCGCACCTTGCTGCTCTCAATTGTGGACGCTACGGAGCGACGCCAGCATGAGGCCGAGAAGGATGTGCTCCTGGGCGAACTGCGGCATCGCATGAAGAACCTGCTCGGTTTGGTCCAGGCAATCGCCCGCCAGACCACGGCCGCGGGCCGCTCTGGCGTGGAATACCGCGATGCTTTCCTCGGCCGGTTCAATGCGCTCGTGCAGGCCCACGATGCGGCTTACTCGCAAGAGGGGGCGGCTGATCTTCAGGAGGTGCTTCAGCGAACGCTTGAGCCCTATTCGCCGACCGGGGTTCTCGTCGAATTGGGGCCTGCGGTGTCTCTCGCGTCAGGGCAAATCATGTCGCTGAGCCTGATCCTGCACGAACTCGCGACCAATGCGATTAAATATGGCGCGCTGTCGATACCCGAGGGACAGGTTCGCGTCCGCTGGGAGGTCGCGGAAGCGAGCGCCCCAAGTCTACGGCTGGTCTGGCAAGAGGCCGGCGGCCCCTCGGTTGCGCCGCCGGCCTCTTCCGGGTTCGGCACGCAGCTCATCGAGTTCGCTGTCAACCGCGAATTGGGCGGACGGGTGGAACTGAACTATGCACCGGCGGGTTTGAGAGTCGAGATCGTCGCCCCGTTAGAATCGGTCTCATGACATCGAGGCCGTCTCTTGCGCAAGACCGTGCTTATCGTGGAGGACGAGTTCCTGATCGCCATCGATCTCAAGCTGCTGCTCGAGCGGTGCGGCTGGAGCGTGCTCGGACCGGCGGCGACGGTCAAGGAGGCGCTCGGGCTATTGGGCGACGGATTGCCCACCGTGGCAATTCTCGATGTAACCCTCAGGGACGGCTCGGTGGCGGAGGTCGCGGAGGCGCTGCGCGCCCAAAACGTTCCGTTCGTCGTGGCAAGCGCCTATAGCAGACCGGAGCTTATCGGCGGCGAGGTCCTGGCCGGAGCACCCAACGTGGGCAAGCCGACCGAAGGGCGCCGCCTACTTACAGTCCTTGAGCAAGTGGTCCGATCCGGCCGCTGATGGGGAACTGTGGCCGCTTGTGAGGAGCAGCCCAACTAAGCATGTGGAAGGTTTTTCCGCTTATCGAAGGGACGGCACGCCCGCAGTAGGCACCTGGCAGCTCGTTGCACATGAATGACTGGTCCGCGACACAGAAGGGAGCGCGTAAGCCCGCGCGGCTGGCAAACCCCTGACCACGGAGCTAATGCCCGCGCTTCTCCAATCGGTAATTGCAGGCGTCCAGTTAAGTTAGCTCAAAGACCCCAGCATCATCCGCCCGCTCCCTGATGCCCTTGAACGAAGGATGCCGCAGCTTCCCCTCTTCCGTCCAGGCGGTGTATTCGACCTCGGCGACTAGCCGCGGTTCGACGAAAACGGCATTCTTCCGCTTCAGGTTCACGGCCGTGGCATTCGTGGCGATGCTCTCGAGCAGCTTGCGAAGCTCGGTCGACATGTCATGCGTCCAGCCCGTCCCGCAACCACCAACATAGTGAAGCCCCTCGCCTCTCTTCGCCGCCAGCAGGAGCCTTCCTATGGCACCAGGGACGGTTGATGGCTCGAAGCCGACGATAACGAAGCTGTCGCGGCGCTTGCAGGTGATCTTCTGCCACCAATCGCCGCGGCCGCTGCGGTAAGGCTTTTCCCGATGCTTGGCGACGATCCCCTCGAGGCCGTGTTCGCAGGCGATCCGGAAGAACTCTTCCCCACTCGCCTCGACTTCCTCCGACAGCCGAATGACACCGGCGCAGCCGGCGACGATCGGCTCCAGCAGCCGCCGGCGTTCGCTGAGAGGCAGCCGGCGCAGGTCGCGACCGTCGAGATAGAGAAGATCGAAAGCGAAGAAAAGGATTTCGCGGGGATCGTGCAGGCTGGGCTTCCTGCCGAGGGCACGCTGCAGCATGCCGAAGTCAGAGCGGCCGTGCTCATCGAGCACGACCGCCTCGCCGTCGAGGATTGCGGTCTTCAGCCCAAGAAGCCTCGCCTCGGCAGCGATTGAAGGGAAGCGGCTTGTCCAGTCGTAGCCGCCGCGGGTGATGATGCGGATCCTGTCCGGCTCGATATGGACCGCCAGCCGGTATCCATCCCACTTGACCTCGAAGGCCCATTCCGGCCCTGCTGGCGGTCGATCGACGAGCGTCGCGACGCAAGGCTCTACCCGCGCCGGCATAGGTTCCGGCGGCGGCTCTTGCGATTTCTTCGAGGAACGTCTGCCCATCAGGCCATTAACGCACAGCATCGGCAAACCGTCGCATTGACTGTTCGGATGATGAGAACATATTAAGAACGCGACCGGGCGAAGCGGCGCGCTCTTCACGACATGCGGGATACCGACAACCTCGATCGAGGAGGATCACGCATGCCAGTGCCAGAATACGATATCGAACGCGCAATCTTCATTCGCTTCGCTATGATCGGACGCCCTGTCCTGAATGGGCTAGCGGCCAAGGGTCAGAGGCGGCGGCGTGATCCACAGTGCTCCACCCTCTTTGCCCGCGACATCGTAACGGCTTTGAGGGCACAGATCGGCTTTCGGCGCCATGGGGAGGCTGTTGAGGATGCAATCGTGCAGGAATTCCTGCGCGCCGCCATATGGGAGATACCGGTCGCGGATTGCGCCGCGCTAGTCGGTATCGACGCCACACCAAGGGACGCGGCGAAGCGGGAAATCTCGAAGCGGTTGGCCGACCGGCTCAAAGCCGAATTCGAGATTTTCCATGCCCCCGCTTTCCGCCACGGCGACAGCGGAACGGGACCGTTGGGCCCGAGGCGGTAATTTCAAGGCCAGCTGCAGGGAATCGGAACAATGACGGCCACGCTGGATTATCTTGGTGCCGCATAATTGTCTCAGCGGCACAGGTCCCCCAACCTGTTAATGAGTGCCCGTCCTGCCCCCCCGGTGCGAGCACTCGCAATCGAGGCAATACGAAACAGTAACCTAACAGTGGGCAGCAAGGCTGGGCCAGCCTTGCCGACATCACAAATGGTCCTAGTCCATCAATGAAGATGGAAATGAAGATCGAGATGGAGAAGCAAGTGGTCGACGATCCGAAACGCGATGTCGTTCCCAGCCAGGAGCACGAGGTCGCTTACATCATGAGGACGGAGAACGTCACTCGGCAGAGGGCAGTTGAGGCAGTACGGGAAGCCGGACCGAGCCGAAAGAACATGAGGGATCATCTCAAACGCAAGTGGAAGTGGTCCAAGCGCGTGGACTGATCTATCTGGCTCGAAGGGACCAAGGCGGAGCGCCCACTTCGTGCGGCGGGTATGTTCGCAATGGTCGACATAAAGCGCTAAGTCCTCGCGCGGCTGCCGCTGCTTCCAGCGGCGCTCAAAGGCGACGGGAAGGCGGGAGCAGTTACTAAAACTTCACGCCCGTTCACCGGGGGGAGCAATCGCACTGCGGCAATTGATCAGCGGCAACAGCGTCGACGAGGTCCGCCCAAGCTTCCTCCGCTAGTAACTCAAGTAGCTCATGGTCCTCGCGCGGCCAGTGCCGTATTGCGGTGTGCGCCTCGTTGTCATCCTCTGGCTCGTGAATGAGCGAAGCTTCGGCGGCACGGGTCTACTCGCGGCTGCCGCACGAATGTCGGCCACCGACCCAAACACGAAACGAAGCTGTATGTCAGTTACCGTACCAAGCGACCTCTTGCGCGTCATAATGACTCGTCATCGCGTCGCAAAGGCGTACACTTGGTCATCATCGGCTCATGATACGGGCGCCGGTGGCCGAAAGATCAGACGCTTTCGCCCTGAATCGGAGGCCGCGCCATGTTGCACGAGCATTCGGATGCGATTTTACCTGCTGGCATCAGCTTGCTGGACGAGGTTTTCACCGAAATTCTGGCTGAGAAAGGACTCCCCCGCGATTGCGAAGCCGCTGAAGTAATCGCCCGGAGACTGTTTTTGATATTTCAGTCCGGCATGCGCGATAGGGATATGCTCCGAACGATCGCGGTCGGTGCTATTTCTTCCCCAGATACTCCCTCACCTTCTCGCGGCTCGGTCCCGGCGGGTCGCCGATTGCCTCGAGCGCCTTCTGCCGCGTGACCTTCGCCTTCCTCATCGAATATGCGACCTCGTGCTCCTGAGCGGATACCAGCTCGCGGTCACGGCCCTTCTTCTTCGGATCCGTCTGCCATGCTCTCCTCCATTGATCGACAGAAGGATAGGAACCTACCAGCAGCAGGCAAGACCCAAGCCTGATTGGCGACGGAGGAGCAAAGGATCTCGCGGGCGCGACCTGCGAGCTCCGCTCAAAATTGCTTGTTGAAATACTTCCTTGCAGCTACCCGATCGATATGGCGCGACGTTCAGAAAATTCCACGTAAGCGCGCTTTGTCCGATAACGTACGAAAACAGCGGTCAGCGACGGACGCCTAGGATGCTGGGCGCTGGCGCGGGCTGGTACAGCAAGTTTCAGATGCCTTGCCAGGCGCGCGCTGAACGCAAAGCGTGAAGGCTCTTGTGGAGCACCGATTCTAACGAGGAGAGAAAATATGGCGGTAGAGGATCATCCGCGGTTCGAGGAATGGGATCGCGCGTTTCAAAAACTTCAAGACGCTCATGATCACGTCAGTCGTGAGGTTCAAAAAGGAAATAGGGGACTGGTAGAAGCCGCTAAACTGGATTTCAAAAAGGCGCAGCAAGAGTACCACGCAATTAGCGATCAGCTTTAGCAAGTTAATCGGCGCGGCACAGAATCCCTACGCGCCACCAAGAACGCAGGCACAAAAAAAGGCCCGACACCGTTAAGATAGCGGGCCTAGAAGTGGCGCGACACCGCAGCAAATGGCCGCGCTGGTGGTTTGTTTTAATAAAGGAAACCGCCCGCCGCTTTATTTACGGCAGGCGTTAATCGCGGGCAGTGCTCATATTACGATTGCGTGCCGACGACGGTCCCGCTCGTATCAGTAGCAGGGGCGCCATTGTTGATGCGGAGATCCCCCGTCGCATCCACCCAAACGGCATAAGGACCGAACAGCATGAAGTTGTTTCCGGTGTTCGTGTCGCCCCGGTTGTTGCAGATCACGCCGGTCGAAGCGGACGCGAAAAACTTGTCGATCGTGGCCGCCGCGCCGGTCAGGTGGTTGTTCGAAACGACCGGCCTAAGAGCCGCAGACTCGACGCGCAGAGCGCCAGCCCCGTCGCCCGTTACGGTCATTCCTATGCAAGTGCTATCGGTCCCGTTGAACCTAAGCCCCTGAATGTTGTTCGGCCTTTCGGTGCGCCCGCCGATGAACTTGTTGCGAGCGCCGTCGATGTTGCCTACGCGCGTCGTTGCCGAGAGGCCGACCGTTTCCTGGCCGTAGAACTCATTATCCATGCCAGAAACGCGAAGGACCGCGGCCGTCGTATCGCCCTTGAAATAGCAGTCGAAGAGCTTGTTGCGAGCGCCGCTTATCGTTGCCAAATCGGCGGCGTCAGCGTCCGAAGAGTATCCTCGCACCCGGCGAAGCGTGTTGTCATTGCCGGCGATCGTGACCATCTTACCGAAGGACGAACCGGAAGCGCCAGTTACCAGATCGGCAACAATATCCTCGTAGACGTTGCCGTTCGCCTCCGCATCTGCGGCGATGACAAAGCCCGTGATGGCTGGCGAGCGGATGTTCTTGAAAACGCACTGCTCGACTTCCTCGCGGACCCGGAGAAGAGCGCCGACACCGGCCGAAGCGTCGCCCGTGATGCTGTCGACAAGGATGTTCTCAATTGTGTTCTTGGCCTTCACATGAATGATCGTGACGCCATTTGCGCCGCTCGATGCAGCATGGACATTCCTGATGACATTGCCGGATACGTCCGTGAACGTCCCGTCTGTTCCCTCGAGCGAAATGACCGCACGCGTCGAGCTAGCCGCGCTGGCGGCATCCGCTATGTAGATATCCTCGACAACGTTGTTGTAGCATTCAAACTGCAAGGTGACGGCGTAATGCCCGCAGTTCTTGAGTCGCACGCCAGAAACCCGAGCCGCCGGTTCGCGGCGACTGCGACTGGAGCTCGCGCCCCTTACCCGTCGACCGGCCAGCCGTCGGCGCCGAATGTCTGGGTCACCTGGCCAAGGTCCTCTCGTTGACCGCGAGACGCGTGACATGCGGCACAGGTACTGAGAAAGGGACCAGACCAGAACAGATCGAGGTCTCCTCGGTGGGCAATCTGATGGTGAACCTCAGTGGCCGGTTCGACGAGCTCGAGCTCTAAGCACCATTGGCAGAGTGGGTTCTGAGCGAGTTGGCAATCACGGATCCGGCGCCAGCGGGCGGTACGGTAGAGCTTTCGGTACGCGGAAGCGCCTTCACTGCGAGAGGTCTCATTCAGCATCAGACCTTGCGCTCGACGAAAAAGAGTGAAGCAAAATGCATCAAAACGATTCGCGGGAATACCGTCGAATGTTGATGCAAAAAGGATTCCGCGGCTTATATATTGGAAATGCGGCGACCGACTTATCGGGGCAACTTTAGGAAAGCAAGCACGGGTTAGCTTTCCGTGAGCCGACTAGAAGGGGGATGCTCGGCTGGTAACCGGGCAAATCTAGCCCACGCTCGCAGGAAGGAGGTCTAATGACCGGTGTTGATATACTGATCGTTGCCCTGACGATTCCGCCAACCCTAATGGCGGTTTTGCAGATCAAGGATCGCTTTAAGAAGCGGTAATTGACAACGAGGCAAGGCGTCGCCCGCACCGACGCCGAGCCAAAAATGAAACAACCCGCGAGGTGGTAAGGCTCCGGGTTGCTCACATGAAGTCGATGAGGTCTTCATCGCGGTGTTGATGCCTCTTATATGTTGCGATTTCCGCAACAAGTCAACACTTAGACACATCCCATATGCCAAGTGTGTGTCAAATAAGTGCCTCTGCGATGTCACCTAGGCGCCTAAGCTAACAAGAAGCGGCCGGCTCAACTCCGCCATGCAGAGGAGCCGGCCGCATGATCGCCCGTCGCCGGAGGAGGCAGCGCCAGGCAATAAGTAATACTTACTTTTATTCTTGCTTCATTATACCTTAGTATAATATTGTGCCGCCACGCTTTGGGAGGAGCAAGCATGGTTGTACGCGTTGAAGCCGATAAGCTTAACGAGCATACTGCTACTAAGGTGTGGAATATTCATGATTTTTGCCGCCGGCAACGCTTGTGCCATGAGGAAGAGCGGCGGCTAACCCTTATCTTCGGCGATTTCGCCACGGCCTCTGAATTGCTTCACAACGCCAAGCGCGCTCCGAGGTGGAGGTACTAGCGGACCGCCGACGACGGTGTGGATAGCAACGCGGGAATCTCGACTCTCGTCATCGGGCGAGGCACAAAGGCACGACCCCGAACCAGAGAATCATTCGTGCGCTCCGTAATTCTTCTTGCAGTTGCCGCCCTCGTTTCACCGCTTGATGCGTTAGCGTATTGCTCGGAGCCGAGCGCTCCGAATTGTGCATCTCGATACGGCTCGTTTGATGACGAGTGGGATTTTGACCGTTGTAAACGAGACATGGAGACCTATAAGTCTGAAGTCGAAGATTTCATCCAATGCAACAACGACGAAATCAGGCGCGCGCAGCAAGCTTCTGAGGAAGCCGCATCCGAGTACAGTGCGGCTGTTGACGACTTCAACAACCGGGCGGGGCAATAGGTACCCGAGTTCATCGCTGACTCGGGCTCGGTCGCAAAAGAAGCTGCGCACCGAAAAAGAAAACCCGGCACTGTGGCCGGGTCGGTATCAATACCTTTCAACTGTATACGTCACTTCGCGCCGCGAATGGGCACAGCCTGCTCAACTTTTCTATTGTCGTTCGCGGCAGCCAGCGTTTTAGCGGCATCGACGAGCGCAGCTTTGCCGGCTCGATCCGCGTAGGCCTCGCCGTAGCCAAGCATCAGGCCAATCGACTTCAGCGTACCTCGAGCGGCCACTTCTTCGACGATCGTGGCAACCTCGCTTTTCCTAACCTCCGGAGCTTCCCAGGCTTGTGCGCCGCTCGATGCATTGCCGCTTGGTCGCGATACACCTCCCAGAAATCCCGCGCCCTTGGCGACGACGGTCTCGCCCTTTGTGGCTTTCACTGGCAGCTCGTTGATGGGAACGGAGCCGTCGGCGCCCAGGCGGCGCAGAAGCGCACGGTTGACTTCGACGCCGCTCTGCGGATCGTACATCGGCGGCAGAACTGGCCTGTCGGACACGTTCCTCGGCAACGAGGTCGCATGCATCGGCGACGGCGTGGTAGCTTTTGTTTTGAGATAGCGGTCGGGATTTCGTCGCGATGTCTTGGCGGCGCCTCCACCGGCTTTAACTCGATCAACCGGCTTGAGTTTGCGCCCCTTCTTCGTTGATCCCCATTCAACCAGTCGGCCGTCACGAAATTTCAGCGAGCCGAGGGTGATACGTTCGCCATCTTCGTCGCCTTCTATAACCGCGCTCGCGCCCTCTGCCGCCTTCATCAGTTCGCCGACAGTAGGACGGGTCTCTTGCTTGTTGTCATCAGCATCAGCGTGCCAGTTAGTGGCTGGTTTGGGCATCGCGGCCGCTAACGCTTGCGCGAGATCCGGGTGGCTATCGAACAGCCAGCGCAATGCAGGGAGCGTGCCGCGGTACCGAGGCTGGCGCGGCTTTGGCGCTGGTCGGTTGTCGTTGGCCGCTTCAAGCGGGCGTTCCGCGGTAAACGCGTCGGCGAAGGTCTTGAATTTCAATTGTCGCCCTCCTCGGATCCCACGGCGGTGTCTTTGACTAGCCGGACCCGCTTGTTGTCGTTGGCCGGCATAAGCGAACCTGCGTCCATGACCGTCGGCCGCATTGCCGCGGCGTCGTTGAGTTTTTCAAACCCCGCTCGCCGACCACGAGGCAGATGGAAATCGCGCGTCATTGCCGGCGCAGCCCCGCGGCCTGGGAATGGGCCGCCTGGGTACGATGTGAATTTCGAATCACGTATATCTCCTTCCCTGTTGGCGCTGAAGAGCAATCAGTTGGAAGTACATTAACGCACAACGTCTCGCCCTCCTGGTAATTGGTCCTATTAGATCTCAGGCTAAGGTCCTAAATTGGAACCGTTCCGATCCCCTTTCGTTAGTTCACGACTTCAACGAGAGGACAGAACTATGAAAAAGCTTGTGTTAATCACTGCAGCAGCCGCACTAATGGCGGGCTCTGCTATCGCCCAACAAAGCAACGGTGAGAACGCAGCCACCGGCATGGTCGGTGGTGCCGCAACGGGCGCCATTCTCGGCGGACCGATCGGCGCTGGCGTTGGCGCGGTGGTCGGCGCCACACTCGGCGGTGCCCTCACGCCGCCACCCCCGGAGGTGGTAACGTATGTTGAGCAGCAGCCGGCACCCGCGTCGGTCGTCGTTCAGCAGCCGGTAGTCGTCGGAAGACCGATCCCGGAAGCTGTTATGTTGACTCCGATTCCTGAGAATCCCAGGTACGCATATGCGGTGGTGAACGAACAGCGGGTGATTGTTGAGCCGCAGTCTCGGACAGTCGTTCAGGTTATCAACTAGCTTGCTAAAACCGATCACGTTTCCTCCTCTCTTCTCGGGGGACGGCGTTCCCAGACGCCTCCCCCTACGTAGTAGGGGCAAATGCTAGGAACGTGGGAATGCGTTTATTTTCAACGACTTAAGCCGTTCCCAAAAGTCTTGGGAACGCTGGGAATGGGAATGGAAAATCTAATAAAACAGCATCTTAGCGTTCCCATTCCCATGGAAATGGCCCGTTCCCAAGCGTTCCTGGGAACGGGATTTGCGGTCTAGGAACGGGGCGTCCCTGTTGTGAAACTGCCCAGGCCGATGGCGAACATGCCGCCAGGGGCATCGAGCCATTTCGCGATCTTCTCGCCCTTCGCGGCTGCACGCACGATCTCGCCGCGCTCGAGAGCCTGATTTGCCAACAAGTCGAGTTTGCCCTTGGCGAGCCCACGCAGCTCCTCTGGAAGCCGCTCACGCATTTCGAACAGCCCACTTGCACCAGTCTTCGTGAAAGGTGAACCGGCAGCAGCAGCAGCTTCAACCGCGATGACCAGCGCTGCCCGCAAATCGTCTTGCGGCGGAGCAGATGCGCCGAGGCCAGCCGCCCTATCGACCAACAAGCCGTGCGCGTTGCGAACGTGGGTCGACACGATGCGCCGAGCCGCACCGTTCGCCTTAACGACGCCGCCGAGCACGACCTTAGCCGGCTGGAAGTCCGTTCCGAGGTCTTTGCAAACACGCTTCGCACGCGCCTCTTCGGCTGGCCACATGGCGTATGCCAGGCGCAGACCGTCCACGAGGGCGGTGCTGCCGCGGATAGCGTCACGTGCATCACCTAGCGTCTCAATTGGCTTGGCAACCTTGCGCATGTGGTGCGCAACCAGCGTCGTGGCGCCTGTCTCGGTCGCCAGTTTCGATAGCGACGTGCACACGAACTGACCCGCGGCCGGATCCTCGTTCAGCGGCAGATGGGCAAAACTCGCCAATGGGTCGAAGGTGACGAGACGCAGATCTCGAATCGACGCGAGCTCATCCTGTATCCGCAGGAAGTCATCTGTTTCGATGAGGCCCTTCTTTTTGTCTTCGCGCCAAAAGGCGCAGGCGCCGCCTGCGGAAGGAAGCGGAACCACGATCATTCGCTGACCAGCCTCAGTGAAGCGCATCCCCTTCTCGTCAAGGGCGGCTATTCGGCGGTGGACTTCGTTGGCGTCGTCCTCGCTGGTAATCATCACCGAAGTGCCTTCGGCAATTACCTTCCCACCAAAGATTGGAGCCGCGAATGTGCTCTGACCGAACGCAACTCGCCGGTGAAGCTCTAGCAAAGCGAAAGACTTTCCAGTGTCGCCCATCGCCGAGACCATGCCAGGGATGCCCAGCGGAATGACGTCGTCGACTAAATACTTAACGGCAGGTGCCTCGCCGACGAACCGGCTCACAGGCCATTCGAATATCGAGAATGCCCGCGGTTCGGCAGGCACGTCGATGTTGTCGCTTGCTTGCTCCGGCAACGTCACTAATTTCGCAGCAGCGGTTGCCGCCAGTCTCATGGCCCTTTCGTGTGCCTCTTGAGGCGAGATCCAGTCTCCACGTTCGCCGCCACGGTGCTTCGTTGCGATCGCCGACAAATCTGCGCCGCCGTCACGGGCCAACTGCGCGACCGTGCTCAGGGTGACACCTTTACCCGCCGTGAAGCCTTTCCACCGCGCGGCCACATCGCCTTTCCTGTATTTGGCGCCGCGAGCGCTCCATGCGTCGGCGATGGCGAGCCCATCGCTCCCCAGTGCGCCATGAACTGCCATTAGGACGTTGACCCAGTCTTGGTAGCCGATATCCGGATCGATGAAGGAAAGAAGTTCCTCGACTTCGGCGACGCCTGCGCGCGCGTTGTCATTTGGACGTCAACGTCAAGTGCGAAAAAGCCTGTTCTCTCGCCAGTCGGAATGCCGATGAGGGCGTCTGGCCAGTCCGACCACCACCGCCGGACAATTTGTTCCCTCGTGCTTGCTCCGTACAAGCCGTCGCTGGTGAGTGGACTCTTGGGGCCGTAGACCCGACCCGTATGAGAGTCGGTTTCCTCGCTGACGCGGCAAGGGAAAATCGGGATGCCGGCCGTGATGTACTCGAGCGCAACGGAAAGGTTGTTCGCGATGATTGGAGTGTCTGAGTTAGGCTGGACGGCGGATGCGGTTGTCGGCAAGCTGGCGTCCCAAAAGTGCGTTCGATGCTGCTTTGGTGATTTTCTCGGCAATAGCCGGTTGGAACGACGCGCAGTGCTGACCGCCTATATTCGGCGCAATGGTTCGTCTGGTGCCGTCAGGGAACTCGCGAAGTAGAAGTCCGTAGAGCCTGATGTCGCCGAGTTGGACTGTGAACCGGGCGAGGGTTCTGGCGCCGCTGGAAGACGGCGGCCTATCGACCGCCGATATTGATTGGATGATGGGCTCCACTACACGAGCGCCTTGGTGAGCGGCCCGAAATCAACAGCGGTGCGGCCGCCATTGCGAGTGGCGAAGTAGCGTCCCTCTACTTTACGAGTGTCGTGGCAACGCTCGCGGATGCCGCTGGCTCTCAGAAATGCGTCCAATCTCGATGACCGCCGCTGGCCAGCCATGTCTGTCAGGAACTCGAACTGTGCCTTCTCGCGATATCCTGCGCCGACAGGCTCCGCGTGTACCGTGATACGGACGAGATTGTCCGCATCCTCGACGATCTCCATCGAGGCGACTTTCCAACCGAACCAGCCGCGAACCTTAGCCATACGGTTGCCTGCGGCGCGCTCCACGCGCGCAACATCATCGGCGTTCTCCAACATGGTGAATGCCAAAACTTCGGCCAGAGACGGCCCATTGGTGGGTGTAGAAATGCGCATGGCTCCTCCTCGCCGGCGCGAAGGCGGGTCGTGCGTGTTGGTCGGTGTGGTGGTGGTTTAAATAACCGGCGAAGGCCGGTCAGCGACAATGGCTAGGCGGCACTTTTCTCAACTTCAGCAAGCCGCCCTTTGTCAAGGCTTTCTCGCCTTGATTGTATCTGCGCGTGTGCCGTGGTATCCGTGTGCCTTCACCATCAGGAGGTCGGCATGGCGGTTATCAAGCGGCGGAAATGGACAAACGCCAGCGGCGAGCATGTTGCCTGGCAGCTTGATTTCACCGACCGGTTTGGAAAGCGGCACCGAGAACAGTTCGCCCTGAAGCGCGACGCCGAGAACCGGCTCGCCGAACTTCAAGGAACCACGCGCGCCGGCACCTATCGCCCCCTCGCCGATCGCGCTGACGTCGCGGATGCCTGCAAAGAATTCTGCAAATACATGACCGATCGCCGGGACCGCGGCGAGAAGGTTACAGAAACCTATCTGCGCACCACGCGCCAGCATTGCGAAAACTACATCGACCCTGCGGGCGACTATGTCGTGCGTCGCACAAATCTGAAAAAGAAGGACGCGATCGACTTCAAAGGTGGCATTGGCGCGATCAAGCTGGCCGATCTTACTGCCGCTCGTGTCGTGAAGTTCCGGGACGAGATGCGCAGTCATGGCGCCGGCATCGTCACGACTAGGCGGGTGCTCGGCACCCTCTCGCGGATCCTCAAACACGCCGTCGAGAAAGACATGGCCACCATGAACGTGGCCAAAGGCATCCGCGTCATCGGCACGCGCGACGAAGACTCGGAAAAGGTGACGCCACCATCAAAGGCAGACCTGGCCGCCCTCCTCAAGGCGGCCGAAGCTGATTTCAAGATTCGCGTTCAATTTGCTGCAGCGAGTGGCCTACGAGCGTCTGAACAATGGGCTCTTAAGTGGAAAAACGTCGACCTCGCCGCCGGCAAGGTGACCGTCGACAGTCGCGTCGATGCATTCGGCGGCATCGACACCACCAAGAGCGCGGCCGGAAAACGAACCGTGCCAATCGGCAAGTCGATGGTTGAGGCGCTCGCCGACTGGCGAAATCGCTCTAAGCACAGCAAGGACGAAGACTTTGTCTTTCCCGACGGCAGGGGAAACTTCACCCGCCACACGAACATGACAAAGCGCTTTTGGAACCCGCTCATCAAGGCCGCGGAAATTGATCCGATCGCTGGCACACCCTGCGCCACTTCGCGGTGTCGACCTGGATTGAGGCCGGACTCCAGCCAAAGGCAGTCCAAACCCTCGCTGGGCACGCCTCATACGCGATCACCATGAACCGATACGGCCACCTTTTTCCATCCGAGGACCACAAGGCTGCATTTGACAAGATTGCGGAGACCTTGGCCTAGTTGGCACATACTCGGCACATGTGAAGCTGCACGCCCTGAAAAATAAGGCTTTACCGTGTGACTTTTAATCAGTAGGTCCAAGGTTCGAATCACTGCGCGCTCACCACCTACCCAATAAATTCAATGCTTTACTCTGTCGGGGTCACTGGGGCTCAATCCTACTCCGCTATGGCGTGCTCGAACCACCTGCACCAGGCGTTCCGAAGAGATCCGGAATGCTTTGGCCAATGCCGCCGATGTGATCGTGACGTCGAAGTTTGTGCCTGATGGCAAGGCGACATCTGGGCTGAATCCCCCGGGTCGGCCGGTCCGCGCATGGCTGCTTTGCGGGAAATCTCAGCGCCAACAATCTCCGCTCGACGTTTAGGGAAAGCTAAATTTCGAAGCATCCGCGTGAACAAGCGTCAACCTCGCCCACAGCTTTTTTGAAGAGGCGTACCGGAATCACGGAATCAGATCTTCCTCTCTGATCAAACCGTAGATAGCGTCTCTGCGTAGCTCGCATCTGTGGGCTACGTCTCCGCATCCGCTGAAGGCAACGGGGTGCGGACTTGCCCCGCCCTCGTGCGGGGCTTTTTCGTAGTGCTCGTCACTGCGTTCCTGTCAAACGCTGCCGCAGAAACGGCACGGCAAACATCTTCAGCAGCACGGGATCGCGAACGCCAAGGTCGTAGGTGAAGATCAGGCGTGCGAGGATGCCCTCTGCTGCAGCGCTGTCGCGAGACGTTTGATGGTCCTGCAACAACTCTTCGAACACCACGCTGAGCATGTCGACATCGTGAAGGGCGATGGGAGTTTCAATTTGCATGGCGCATCTCCCTGTGTAGGCGCGACAGCGCTATGACATCGTCGGCGCTCCAAATATTCCCGCCAATGACCACGGAATGCGTCCTCGACGAAGCGCTGGCTCGAGAATGTGCGTCGGAGTGTGAGCACGCGGACGTTTTTCTTCTCTGGATGCTGGCTCGCGGCTCCACGTTCTCTGACGGAAAAAACACGCAGAGCTTGTAAAGTGGGCGTTCGGGACTATTATATTAGCCTTTCCGCAGATAGATGCCCGACCTAGCAAGATAAGCGTGGGTAATGATGTGCCCAGTTCAGGAGCTACAAAGGCGCGTCCCCTCAAGCGTAAGCTCGTAGCGATCGTAGCGGCGGACGTTGTGGGATACAGCAAACTCGTCGGAAATGACGAGGAAGGCACACTTCATCTCTTTCACCAATACGCCGAGCTTGTCGCCGGATTCGTTTCGGCGCATGGCGGCCGGATTTTCAATACGGCGGGTGACGCCCTGCTTGCCGAATTTCCGAGTCCGGTCGAGGCGGTTCGAGCTTCGCTGGAGATGCAGCGGGAAATCGAGCAGCAAAATCAGAGCATCGCCAAACACCGGCAAATACACTTTCGAATAGGAATCCACCTCGGCGATGTCGTGGTAGAAGACAACAACCTGGAGGGCGACGGCATAAACGTCGCCGCGCGACTTCAAAGCCAGGCAGACGCAGGCGGTATCTTGATCTCCGACGACATCTATCGGCAGATCCGAGGAAAACTGGATGCCGCCTTCGAAAGCCTGGGCAGAAGGAGGCTGAAAAACATCTCCACGCCGATACCGATCTATCGCGTTCTGCCGAAATCACGGTCTTGGCTGCAGCGATTGCTTCGCCGAGCGGGCGATCACCGGCCGTTGACCGTCGCCGCCGGGACAGCCGTAGCGATCGTCGCCATCCTGACTTTTGTCTTCTCCCCGGCTGCGATCTGGAACTTCGTAACCAGTCGCATCGAGGGGCTGCCGGAGGAACCGTCGATCGCTGTTCTGCCCCTGAAGGCGCTAGGCGATAATTCACAGGAAGACTACTTGTGCGACGGCCTCACCACGGACATCACTGCCGAACTGTCACGTTTCAAGAACCTGTTTGTGATCGCGAGCAATTCGAGCTTTGCCTACAAGAACAAGCCGGTCGACGTGCAAACCGTCGGACGTGCGCTCGGAGTCCGGTATCTTCTGCAGGGGACCTTGCAAAGGGACGGCAGCCGCGTGCGGATCAGTGCACAATTGGTCGATGCGCCGAGTCGACGGCAGATTTGGTCCGACCGATACGACAGCCAGGGCGACGATATCTTCGCGATCCAGGACGACATCATCGAGACCGTCGTGGCCAGGCTCGCCGTCCAGGTCAACGCCGCAGAAAGGGAACGTATCATGCAGGACCCGACCGACAGTGCCGAGGCTTATGATCACTATCTCAAGGGACGCCAGCTGTTCGACTTGTACACTCGGGAAGGCAACGCCGGTGCAAAGCAGGAATTTTCGAGAGCTATCGCGTTGGACCCGAAATTTGCCCGCGCCTATTCCTGGGCGGGATACGCGCATCTTGAAGACTACAAGCAGGGATGGGCCGACAGCCCCGAACTGGCGAGCAGACTGGCAACGCAAGCGGTCAGCCTCGCCCCAGACGACTACTACACCCATTGGACGCTCGCGTCCGTCTACATGGAATTGAAGGACACGGCCGCAGCGCGGCGGGAATACGACCGCGCTTACGAGCTGAATGCGAACGATCCCGATCTTTTGGCCGAGCGGGCCGATATGCTCAGCTTCCAGGGCAACACCGCAAACGCCATCGCAGATATCGAGAGGGCAAAGCGTCTCAATCCGGGCTTTCCGGAATGGTACCAGTGGTCGCTTGCCTTGGCCCATTTTCAGGACAGAAACTATGATGAGACAGTCAAATTGCTAACCGCAATGTCCGACCTGCCAAACGAAGCCTACTTGATGTTGGCGATGAGCCGGGCACGGATGGGAAATCCGATCGCACCGGACGATATCATGACGGAATTGCGCTCCAAGGACCCCGAATGGACGCCCGCGCATCTTGACCGAATGCCGTTCGTGAAAGCGGAGGATCAGGAGCACTGGATGAAGGGTCTGGAGATGATAGGAATCCCGAAAACCACCAAGTAAACCGGGCCTTCCCGTCAATCGGAGCCAACAGCAAAACGCCGCGCGCCGAGGCTTTCTGCTTCGAGCATCGGCGGCCGTGAGGCTCACCGGTCACCGAGAAGCGAGTCGAGCACGTCAAGCGTGTTCCCAAGGGGACTGACCGATCGGGGCCTATCTGCTTCCATCTTCACCTGTTCTTCGAATGCGGTTCAGCGAAATAAGATGGTGAACGATCGCGAAGGAAGGCGCACGCGGCGCCTGCAAGTGCTCAGGTTCTTCGGTGTGTTGGCTCTGCCGGTCCTCATGCTCGGCTCGGCGATTGCGGTCGCGGAATGGGCGGCAAATGGAGCTCCGACGGTCGAATTCGCGCGAACGCCGGCAACTCCCCGTTAGAGTCCTTTGAGGATCGCCAACCTCCGTTAGTATTCACAAGATTTCATATATGTAACACTGCGTTACTACCAGGACATGCATCGTTTTCAAAGTCACGTTCAGGAACAAATCAAATTACGCGGCGTTGTACCCCACGTATAGCAAGGGAGTACGACAGATGAATGCCAAGATCATCATTGCTACCGCGATCGCGACGGGCATCTTTGCCGCGCCCGCTATTGCAAATGACAGCAACCAAGGGGCAGTAACCGGTGCCGCGGGTGGTGCTGTTACTGGCGCGATTGTTGGCGGCCCGGTGGGTGCAGCCGTGGGTGGCGCCGTCGGCTTGGTTGCCGGTGCGGTCATCGCCCCACCGCCGCGGCAGGTTACGACCTACGTGCAGCAGCAGCCCGTCCCCGCCGACACGGTCATGATCAAGGAACAGATCGCCGTCGGTAGACCGTTGCCGCGCACTGTTGTCCTGACGCCCGTTCCGGAGAACCCGGCTTATGCTTATGCTGTCGTCAACCAGCAGCGCGTCATTGTCGATCCGAAGACCTATACGGTCGTTCAGGTCGTACAATAACGACCCAGAGCCCTTCGCTTCAGCCAGCGAGGGGCTCTTCTTTCAGCGCGCCCGTGCCAGGATTGCTGCCCTCGAGCGCGACTGTGGCTTATACACATCGACCGCTCGACAAAAATCATCGACGCCAAAAATCCCCTTTCGTTCGGAGCAGATTCGCCCTCTACCAAGTGAGACCGAGGAAACGACCCGGCAGTTTCCTCGTCGACCCATCGGGAGGCCTGCCGCCATGTTCACAGCCCTGCTGATCGCCTCGCTCGTGGCACCTTCCGGTGGCGCCTCCGCCCCGGCCAGCGTCGATGACCTGCAGGCGGATTTCGAAACTGCGGTCGCCTGCCAGCAGATCGACGGTCGCAAGGTGTGGAAGGGAGAAATCGCCTACTACATCCAGTCCTTCGTCTACGAGGGCGAGGCGGCGGCGGCCGAGGAAGTTGCCGACGCGGTGCTGCCCGAGGACAATACGCCTGAAACGGTCAAGGAATTCGAGAAGGCGTGCGCGCTCACCGGATCCGGCGGCCCGCACGCCCGAAACTAAAGCGCGTCGCGTTCAAACACATTCCCGCGGCGCGCTTTAGGTCTTTGTTTTTGTGCATGTCGTCATCCCAAAACCGCTGCATTTTTGGGCCCGCTGCACATTTTTGGGCGACATGCATTAGCCACCTTCTGATCGACCGCTCGCCGGACGATTGGCGCTGCGCATCTTCAATGGGCTCGCCCCATATTCCCGCCGGTAGGCGCGCGAGAAGGCCGATAGGCTGTCGAAGCCGCAGCGCAGCGCGATATCGCGCATCGGAATGCCGGAGTCGCGGACGAGCCGATGCGCGACCTGCAATCTCAGGCGCAGATAATAGGCGCCCGGGCTGATCGACAGCCCCCTTGCAAAAAGCAATTCGAGCTTGCGCTGCGAAATGGCGAGCCGCCGCGCCAGGGCCGCGACCGTCATCGGCCGTTCCAGCGTGCGCTCCATCAGCCTTATCGCGCCGGCAAGCTCGGGATCGCGCGCCTCGATGCGGCCGAGCGAGACGAAGGGCTGAATATCGGTCGGGCTGTGCATCTGGTCGTAGACAAAGATGCTCGCGACATCGAGGGCCAGGGCCGAGCCAAGCCGCTCGGTAATCAGGTGCAGCATCATGTCGAAGGTCGGCGATGCGCCGCCCGAGGTCCAGTATTTGCCATCCATCACGAAACGGTCGCCGATCACCGTCAAGGCGGGAAACGCTTGGCTGAAGTCCTCGAGTTCTTCCCAATGGGCCGTCGCCTTGCGGTCGTTGAGCAGTCCCGATCGGCCAAGCAGCCAGCAGCCTGATTCGATACCGGCGACGATGTCGAAATGACGGGCGCATTCCTGCAGGGCGGCGAGAAATCGCTTGCCAACGTGCCGGTCGAGATTGAAGCCGCCGATGACCAGGAGAAGGTCGCCGGCAAGCGGCAGCGAAAACCGGCCGTCGACGGGGATCGGGATGTCGCAGGTCAGCTTCACAGCCTGTCCGTCGGCCGAGAGAAGGCGCCAGCGAAAGACGGGCCGGCCGGCGACGCGATTTGCTGCCCGCATCGGGTCGAGCACCGAGGCGAGCGACATGATCGAGGATTCGGGGAGAACCACCACGATCACCTCGATCGGATTGCTCTTTTCGGCTGCCGCAGTCATGCGTGTAATGTCAAATTTCATGCGCACGGTGTCAACTCGTAAAAGCCCGTTCAGGCATTATCAGGTGGCAATCGGTCTCTTCCGCGCGGCCTTGTCGCCAAACAAAGAGACGTTCCCCTTTTTCCGCGATCATTTCCGGGCGGGCCGGCTGGAGTTTAGTCCACCGGCCTGTTTTTTCCCCGCCGGCGCACGTGATTCCGAAAAGCGCCATTTTTCGCAGACTTGTTCCCGATTAGTTGCTACTCTCGTTCTCGGACAACAGGAGGCATCTGTGATGATCAGAAACGTGCTTGTTGCAATGTTCGGCGCCGCCCTGGCCGCCGCGCCAGCCTATGCAGCAGACATCACCGAAGCCCCGGAACCGGCCCCGGCCGCCATTGAAACGACCCCCACCTTCGTCTGGACCGGCGGCTATGTCGGTCTGCAGGGCGGAGGCGGCTGGCTGAACAGCGATCTCAGCGTTCCGGGCGCCAGCGCCTCGGAGGATTTCAACGGCGGCCTTTTCGGCGCCTTCGCCGGATACAATTACCAGATGGGCGACTGGGTCGTCGGCGTCGAGGGGGACGTCAGCTACAACTGGAACGACAAGAGCTTCACGGTCTTCGGCGCCAGCACGGAGGTCGGAACGGATGTCTCCGGATCCGTGCGCGGCCGGGTCGGCTATACACTTGGCGAGAAGGCACTTCTTTACGGCACCGGCGGCTGGGCGGTTACCCGCGGCTTCGTCGACGTAGCCGGGGCGCCGAAGGAGAAGGAGACGTTCAACGGCTGGACGATCGGCGGCGGTATCGACTACGCCTTCACCAACAGCATGTTCGGCCGCGCCGAGTATCGCTACAATGATTTCAGCGACAAGGATGTCGGTGGCGTCAATGTCGATCTCGACCAACACCAGTTTACCGTGGGCGTCGGCGTAAAATTCTGAGTTTTCTTATTGCCACCCGTCTCACCCTCCCCGGCCCCCGGCCGGGTTTTTTCTGAGAAGCGTGCGACGGGAGGCGCGGCCAAGCCCCCCTTAAATGAGTGCAGCGCGTCCAATCGGCGCGGAAACCCGGTGCCCTACAGCGCCGCGCGTCTTATCAGACGCGCAAAGGTCGCTACTTTGAATTGCTGCATGTCTCCGAAATCGGGATCGCTTTAAGGAGACATGCAGTATCACTTTGAATTGTCGTCCGATTGAGGAATCATGCAGCGGATGCGGCAGAAGGGTGCAGCGAGTCGGACTGGGCAACGAGACAGGGGAGCCACGGATGGGAAAGTTTCTCGAATTCCTCGGCGGCGCGATCGTTATCGGTACGCTTGTCGTGCTCGCCACGATGCTGCTGCCCTCGCCCGATGTCAGAACCCTGCTCGCCGTTCTTCCCTGGGCCTTTGCGACGATTGCCGGCGGGCTGGTGCTGGTGGCCTTTGGCGGGATGCTCGATCACCTGGTTGCGATCCGCGCTGCGACCGAGCGGCAGGCGGAGATCTTTCAGCAACTCATCGAGCGGCGAGCCCCGGCGAAGAAGGAGCAAAACACTTGATGATCCGGAATGGGTACGATCGAGACCGGCCCTTCCCCTAGTCTCATACGGCATGTGTCCTTAAATCGACCTCGATTTAAGGACACAGACATGCAGCAAATCAAAGTTCTACAGCGACCTTTGCGCGTCTGATAAGACGCGCGGCGCTGTAGGCAATTTTTAATTTCGTCCCATACTCCGATAGCTTGTCCTCCGCGCGAAAAGACATTTGCTCTGCGAACCGCCTTGGCGGAGCCAGGGCTATCCAGTGCAAAAATGCAGTTGGTGCGTCCAAACTCGTTCGAAATCAGGGGGAACAATGGGCTCGTGGTAGGGATTGGGCAGGAGCTCGGCCATACGATAGCAGGGTGAATGCGGCGGCTATCTGATCGCCGACGTCGAAGCCGCCGAGAAGCTGTCGCTGGAGTCCGCCTCGGCGGAGGATGACGAGCAGATCTATCTGACGATCGCCGACGACCGGCTACATGACCGGTTGCCGGAAAGGGTCACCGAGAGCGAATTCCTGCGGCGCTACGACCTCACCAAGGGTCGCCTGTCGAAGATCCTGTTGCGCATGGCTAATGGGGGCTGGATCGAGCGCCTGCCCGGCCACGGCTGAGCTTTCCTGCCGGTCCTGACTTCGCTGCAGGCTTACGAGGACAGTTATCGGTTTCGCCTGTTGATCGAACCGGCCGCTCTGCTGGAACCTAGTTTCAAGCTCAACCGCCCGGCACTCTTGCGCTGCCGGGAGGAGCAGGAATGGCTCGTAAACGGCGGCATCTGGACGGTATAGGACGCGAAGCTTTTCGAACTCAACAGCGGCATGCACGAGGCGATCATTGAATGCTGCCAGAACAGCTTCTTCATCGACGCCTTGAAGCGACTCGATCGCCTTCGCCGCCTCATCGACTATCGCCAGATGCTTGACCGCAACAGCGCCCGCGAACGCTGTCGCGAGCATATCGAGTTGCTTGACCTCATCCTCGCGGGAAAGAACGAAGAAGCATCACGCTACATGGCACGGCACGTTCAAGATCTAAGTCGATTGAAGATCGTTGCACGGGAGCAGCGCGGCTAATACCTTGTCGGTCTGAGCGCTCAGGCTCTGAACGCATTCGAACTGACGCCCATTGCAGAAGAATGGCAACACAGGTCAGCGGAGCTGGCATTGCCGCTGCTCCTGCATCGCACGCTACTTGATTCTACCTCTGCTTCAGATGGATTGCCGGATTTGACCAGCCGACAGCATTCTTTGCCGGCATGCCCGGTGGCCTCGTGGAGATGGTCACGCTAGGAGCCGAGCGCGGACGCGAATCCGTCCGGATTGCCTCGAGCAGCTCGCGCAGCTTGGCCGACTCCGCGCATGTCCAGCCGGTTGCGCAGCCGCGACATAGACAAGCCCACCCCTCCTCCTTGCCGCCAGCAGCGGCCGCCCGATCGCGCCAGGTACGGTAGGCGACTCGAACCCAACGATCACGAAGCTGTCGCTGCGCACGCCCGTGATCTTCTGCCAGTCGGGCCGACGGCCGGAGTGATAGGGCTTGTCACGGCGGTTGGGGACTATCCCCTCGAGGCCGCGCTCGCGTGCGAGCCGAGGACACGCTGCAGCATGCCGAATTCGGAGCGGCCGTGCTCGTCGAGCACGACCGCCTCGCCGTCGAGGATTGCGGTCTTCAGCCCAAGAAGCCGCGCCTCGGCTGCGATAGCCGGGAAGCGATCGGTCCAGTCATAGCCGCCCCGCGTCATGATCCGTACCTGGCCGGACTGAACGGCTAGCCTGTACCCGTCCCACTTCACCTCAAAGGTCCAGTCCGGCCCCGGAAGGTGGTCTGTCGACAAGCGTCGCCAGGTATGGATCGACGCGTCCCGGCACGGAGCCGGGCGTAGGTGGGTCAGGCGGTTTCCTCGAGAACGCTCTTACCATTCGTGCATTCACACGCAAACGCCCGATCGCCCCCTCGAAATTTCGTGGAGAAACGATGAGCCCGATCGCTTACGGGGAACCAGCGAGCTCATCAGTCGAGACGGGAAGTGATTTTTGCTGTGGGTTCATCTTAACAGGCGCGGCAGGCTTGTCGATTAAGCCTTAGATACATACTAGGCTTCGGGACTAAGCCCTTCGTCGCTGTCGAGTAGCGCTTTCAAAAGCTGCCTTCTGTTCTTCATATCGAACTCTCGCATCAGGTACAGGACCCTCAAGCCCTCCATCACCGCCGTGTGGCTTTTCGGGTCGACCTGGTGCACTTCGCACCAATCGGAGACGACCTGCTCAACAAGCTCGACCTCGGTCTCCATCGTCGGTGCAATCTGAATCGTTCTTGTTGAATGCGCCATCACGGCTCCTCCCAAATGCACGCAAACTTACATCGAACATGGAAAGCCGGCGCGTACGACAAGTCCTAGCGGGGGTTGCGGTCTGCGGTGTGTAGACGACCGTTTCCGTTTTATTTTCCGACCAAGCCCCGCCGATCGCGAGGTAAGCCAGAACAACGCCAACCGAGAGCAACAGCAGGCTGATCGGGAACGCGGTTGAGGCCTTCTTTTCGGGCATATCTCGACGATGCAGGCGATACGTTGAGCCCTCCCTTGTAGTTCAGGAGAACGAAGATGGCGTTCGCGGGTTCCCTGCCGCCGGGACATTAGAAACTATCTGTCTCCCGAAAGCGGTATCAGTGACGGGGAAATAGTCATCGCCCTGCTCAATCGGCTAAATGAAGGCCGGCTTAAGATAATTCCGCAGGCGAAAACATGTCTAGAGTTCGAGTCGGCAGAGCCCGCTTGGCGATGGCTCTGCCGCAACATCGAAAACAACTGCTCTCGATAAAGAGCGCTGAACTGGACGACCTTTTCGAAAGGCGCTGCCGGAAGTCCGTAAGGGACAACGCCGCTCGAACCATGCCCCCGCCGATCGGCAGTTTACCAATTACTATTTGTGAGCACGTCTCGCAGGGCTTCCTCCCTCCTTATGCCCGACTGGAACAGGTCGATCAGCCTTTGCGCGAGTATTTCCGCTTCTTCGCTGTCGGCCCGGAGCTTTCGAAGCTCCAATTCGCAGTCGAAAACTCTCTGCAGCAGACAGAGGTCGTCCGGTCCGAGAGGAGATTCATAAGTGACTTGGCTGGCAGGATACATGACGCGACTCCCTCAACTGAGGCGAAAGCGCAACGTCCCTTCTTCAAGCTTTTAAGCGGCGCTCTTGATCGCTTGCCGCTGATGTCTGGAAGTATACGCCACGATTGTGGCGGTGCTGCCACAAAAGGAAGGACTCCGAACCAGATGGGCATTGGCGCGTTAACGAGGCACCAACATACGGACAACTGTTAGTGAATCAGGTACTTTTTCGCATCGCTGATTTTCTTTCTCGCCCTCCCGGCTTCTATTTCGTGATCGCGGCGATGATTTGCGAGCACCGCGCTGGTGCCATTCGGCCTCACCAGCGTCATCACCTATGCGCTGTCGGTCGTGGCAATCGTGATCACGAGCGTCGTCTTGATTCAAGGCTATCGCGACACTTCGGCCATCCACGCCAAGCTCGACGAAATCATCGTATCCATGCGTGAGACCCGAAACCACGTGGTCGGCCTCGAGCATGAACAGCCGGAGCACATCGCGGCGGCAGTCGAGCGGGAAGCAAGAACTGGTTCGCACTGCTCTTTTGCTATCATCGACCACGGAGCAACTGGAATGAGTTCTGACCAGCGGACCATGTTGTCAATCGCGCTTACTGCGGTCATCGCTATTTTTGCGGCGACTATGATCGGATTATTCTTGGCTTAATTAATCTGCAGGTGACCTGAAGCGCGCTTTGCTTGTGTGAATACTCGAGGACCGAGCAGAAACGAAACCTGACGATCGCCATTCGGCGCCCACGGCGGAGGCTGCGGTTCCTCGCAGCTCTCGCTTTTCCGTAATTCTTTGGTGGTAGACAGTAAGCGGTCAGCCGATAACGTCAGGCTTGAACTTCCAGGGCATGAGCCCTTCGATTTCGGATGCTGGCCAGCCCTGAGCAATGCGGGTCAAGGTTTGGGAGAGCCAGTCGAGCGGATCGACGCCATTCATTTTGCAGGTTTGCAGCAAGGTGGCCACCGTCGCCCAGGTTCGTCCACCACCCTCGCTGCCGGCGAATAGACTGTTCTTTCTCGTAATTGTTTGGGGCCTGATCGCGCGCTCGACGATGTTGGAGTCGATCTCGATGCGACCGTCCGTCAGAAAGCGTTCCAACGCCTCTCGTCGGGTGAGGGCGTAGCGGATCGCCTCGGCGGTTTTGGATTTTCCCGAGACCTTGCCCAGTTCCTTTTCCCACAACTCGAAGAGGCTGGCGACGATGGCCGCGGATTTTTCCTGACGCCGCGCCGCCCGGCTCTCGGCATCCTTGCCGCGAACCTCATCCTCAAGCTTCCACAACTCGGTCATGGCGATGATTGTATCCGTCGCGGCCTGCGAGACCCCGCTGATATGCAGGTCGTAAAACTTGCGACGCAGGTGCGCCCAGCACCCTGCGAGCTGGATCGTTTCATTGCTGCCGGTTTTGGCCCGCGCCTTGCTCAGGTTGGGATAGGCCGAGTAGCCATCCACCTGCAGGATGCCGCTGAATCCGGCGAGATGACGCGCCACGCAATCGGCGCCCCTGCCGTCCTCAAAGCGGTAGGCCACCATCGGCGGGCTGGTTCCGCCATAGGGTCGAGCAAAGGTAGTCAGATCGGCCTGCCCACTCTCCGCTGCGAAATCAACCAACAGCGAAGCCCACTCGAAGTGATGGCCGGGCTCGGTCCACTCGCCCTTCTCGCCGCGGGCAGGCTTCCAAGCTTCGTCGAAATATTCGCCGACCGTCCAGTTTTCCGCATCGAAAAAATGGCTGCGGAAAAGATCGATGATACCGGCAGCACGCCGCAAATAGCTCCGCTCTCCGGTTGCCGCGTACCAAGCCAGGAAGGCTTCAAGCAAATGCATGTGCGAGTTACTGCGCCGTCGCTGCCCGCTCCCCTGCGAGGTTTCCAAGAAGCCGGTCAGTCGTTCATCCTCCAGATGCGAGTCCAAGAATGCAAATGTCTCCTGGCCGAGCCGTAGCGCATCGGAATTGCCGGCCTGATGAGCGTAGGCGAGCATAAGCATCACGCACGCGTGATCAAAAGCGTCCTCACAAGCGTCGGCGACTGTGCCGTCTACGTGGAGCATCCGCGCCCAACCGCCGCGTTTCGTACGCCCCTTCTCCATGAAAGTGATACCGTGTGCGATCAACCGGTCGGCATCACCTTCCCACCCGCGCAGCTTCGCCATTGAAAAGGCACAGACCTGGCGGGCCATCGTACGCATGCGCTTCGGCTTCATAAGCGGCATAGCCTCGAAGCTCAGCGCTTCGTGGAAACCGCCGTGACGCTCGTCGACGCCTGCGGTCGACCACAGCGGCAGCGTTTCGTCGAACAACCAGTGGGCGACGCGCTTCCGACAGGCGCCGGGCAGCAGCACGCGGCCGGCCGCGGGTGTGAACTTCCCCTCCAGGCGCCCGCTCCTCTCCAGTTGTTCGACGATTCGTCTGACGTCCTGGCTCTTGGCAACAGGGGCAACAAAGGTCGCGTCGGCCGTTGCCACGATCGCGATGTCCCTTAGCCCGACCACCGAGAGCAGCCGGCCCTGACTGCGCAGGTAGGAGTGCTTGCAGTCGATCGCGATAACGTCGCCTGCCACGACGTTGCCCTTCGCATCCGTACGACTGATGTCGAGCAGAGACTGCCAGGAACCGAGATCGCTCCACTGGAAGCTCGCCGGTACCATCGCGATGTCGCTAGCATGCTCCATGATGGCATAGTCGATCGAGATAGACGGTATCGTCGAATAGAGCCCAAGCGGCAAATAGGTGCCCGACAGATCCCTGAACGCTGCTGCGAGCGCGCGCTCCGTCTTTACCCACATCTCGACCTGGTGTTTGCGGAAAGCGGAGCGCATGGTGGTGGCGCGGAACAGGAAAATGCCGGCATTCCAGAGAAACTTTCCAGACGCGATATAGGCTTTGGCAGCCTTGAGACCGGGCTTCTCGACGAAGCGGGCGACATCTCGGACATCGCCATCGCCGACTACCTCGATATAGCCGTAGCCGGTCTCCGGGCGGTCCGGCCAGATGCCGAAGACAACGAGCTTTCCCGCTTGAGCGGAAGTCACGCCCCTTTCCACGGTTTCCCAGAACTGCTCGTCGGTGGAAATCTCGTGGTCGGAGGGAACGGTCAGAACCAGCCCGTCACCGTGGACGGCAATCGTCTCGAGTGCGGCCACAGCTACGGCGGCGGCCGTGTTTCGCCCGATAGGCTCAAAGATCAGGTGCCCGCCCGCCAATTCGATGCCAGCAATGTCAGATCTCACCCGGTCGGCATGGCGCTCCGAGGCGATCACGTAGACAGGCGTATCGCCGGCCCCCCTGGCCCCCAACCGCAGGACGGTGCTGGCGAGCATCGAGCCGTGGCCGACAAGGTCGTGGAACTGCTTGGGATAGTCCTCGCGCGACAGCGGCCAAAGCCGCGAGCCGACGCCTCCACACATCACGAAGCAGGAGATCCGCTCTGCCATGCACTCGCCCTTCCTTCCGGGGGATGGGATGCCGCGCGATCGTCTTCACCGCGCTAAAGGCTCTGGTTATAGGCGCCGACCTCCGCATGTTCCCGGAGTATCCGGTCGATAGCCTCGAACATCGCATGCCGGCGCGCTCCCGAAACGGGGCTTTCCACTACCACGACCAGTTCCGGCTTGTTGGAAGAGGCCCGAACCAGTCCCCAAGTGCCGTCCTCGACTGTGACCCGCACGCCGTTGACGGTGGTGAGATCGATGATCTTCTGGCCGGCGATCGGCAGTCCCTCCTGCCGCATCGTCCAGAACCGCTCTATAGTGTGCTCGACGACGGCGTACTTGACCTCATCGTCGCAGTATGGAGACATCGTCGGCGAGGCCCAAGTCACCGGCAGTGCCCGGTAGAGATCGGCCAAGTTGCTGCCCGGATTGCGGTCAAGCATCTCGCAAACGGCGATCGCGGCGGCAAGCCCATCGTCGTAGCCGCGCCCTAGCGGGGGGGGGGGCGAAGAAGAAATGGCCCGACTTCTCGAATCCCGCAATGGCCCCCAATTCGGCGACCCTGCGCTTGATGTAGGAGTGGCCGGTCTTCCAATAATCGGTGTGAGCGCCGTTTGCCTGCAGCACCGGATCGGTCGCAAACAGGCCGGTCGATTTGACGTCGACCACGAAGGTCGAAGCCGGATGCAAGGCGGAAAGATCCCGCGCCAGCATCACTCCAACCTTGTCGGCGAAGATCTTCCTGCCTTCGTTGTCGACGACCCCGAGGCGGTCACCGTCGCCATCGAAGCCCAGTCCGACATCCGCGCCGCTTTCCAGCACCTTGTCGCGCATGGCGCGCAGCATCTTCAGGTCCTCGGGATTGGGATTATAGCGAGGAAAGGAATGGTCGAGCTCGCAGTCGAGCACGATCACCTCGCAGCCGATCCGCTCCAAAACCTCAGGCGCGAAAGCGCCGGCCGTGCCGTTGCCGCAGGCCGCGACGACCTTTAGTCTCCGACCGATGCGCCTGCAGCGGACCAGATCGTCGATATAGCGCCGGCGGAAGTCTGGAACGAACTCGTAGGCTCCGCCGCCGGTCAGGTCGAAGTCGGCTTCCAGCACGATTCTTCTCAACTGCGCCATCTCGTCCGGCCCAAAGGTCAACGGACGGGCCACGCCCATTTTGAAGCCGGTCCAGCCGTTTTCGTTGTGCGAAGCGGTCACCATCGCCACAGAGCGCGTGTCGAGCGCGAACTGCGCGAAGTACGCCATCGGAGACAGCGCCAGCCCGATGTCCTTGACGCGCGCGCCCGCGGCCATCAGCCCGCAAACCAACGCGAGCTTGATTGCCAGCGAATAGGAGCGAAAGTCGTGTCCCGTCACGATTTCCGGGCCGGCGCCCGAGCGTCGAATGAAGGTGCCGAGCCCCATTCCCGCGCCTGCGCGCCCATCAAGTTCAGCTCCGGGGTCTTGCCAGCACCGGGTCGGCCGAACCACCAACGGCCATCATATTCCCGAAACCCGGTCGGCCTTATCAACGTCCTTGTCTCGTCGGTAAGCTTGTCGGGTCCGGCATGTTGGAGGGGCTCAGGCGCTTGTGACGAGCCGGCACGGACGATTTTCACCTGCACCGTCCCGCGCACCGCCAAAGTTCGGAGCGACTGCAGGATCGTGGTTGCGCCATTCCCGGCTCGGCCTCGAGGGAAAGCATATCTCTCAACTTGTAAGCAACACTGTTCCCCTTCGTAACCTTCGGCTCTTTCACGACAGTCCGGGTATGCACCTTGGTAGTGCTCTCACGCGGATTGAAATCTGTCTTTGCGCTCGGTGCATGCAGTTCGAGCGCGGTGCTGTCTCTGAGTCGAGCCACTGACATGTTGGAAACTCCGCTCTCGCGGCAGTATGAGACGGAAAGGACCGGCTGAACCGCACCCAACACCGTTCAAAAATGCCTATCAAAAGCACCTGCGAAGCCAAAGCAAATAGATATGAAAAATTGGCCTGGTTGGCGTTATCACTGCTCTCCAAAAGAGCTAGCACGAGGACTAGAATTTAGCATAAATCCAAACCAGTTGGAAGTATGTATAGGTGAGCTGCATTTTGAACTTTTAGTCTAGAGATTTCAGTACATAGCCCGTTTGGGCTACCTTTATCGTCTTTTTAACATCAGCAGCCGCGCCTCCTTGCCCGGTTTGGGGAACCCGAGCGCGTACTGTCGGTTTCAATCAACGCATTAGGCGAGCCATCGAATAAAGTTACAGCGTGCTCGATGTCAACTCAGCAATAGTTCCGGAGTTTTACCCCTAATGGGTTAATTAGATCTACGCATACTGAACCAACCAAATGTACTATATGGAAAACTTGAACTTACGTCTCCTTTGGCTTTATTATGCCTTAGAGCGACAGGCATCCGCCGAACCGGGGGCGGAGTACCTCGCGAGCGAGAGCCGGCTCGAACTTCTGAGTATTTGCAGGCGTTCGAGTCGCAACGCACTGGTTTTCACGAGTGCTTCCTGCTGGCGTCGCGGCAGTGCGGTTTCCGCGATGCCAGGACCGGTGAGCCCCAGTAGGCCGAGACGAATTCCGGCGATCACCGGCGAAGCAACGGATGGCACATAGGAGTGGCAGTGATGTCGGTCCTGGTTACGGGCGGAGCGGGCTACATTGGTAGCCACATGGTCTGCCTGCTCATCGATGCCGGTGAAGAGGTTGTCGTGCTCGATCGGTTGTCGACCGGGTTCCGCTGGGCAGTCGGCCCGGCAGCCCGTTTTTACGAAGGTGACATTGCGGACCGTGGTCTTCTCCGGATGATCTTCTCCGAAAATGCAATCGATACAATCGTCCATTTCGCCGGCTCGATCACCGTTCCGGAATCGATCGCCGATCCGCTGTCCTATTACGAAAACAACACCGTCAGTTCGTGCGCTCTGATCGCCGCCGCTCTTGAAGGCAAGGTGCCGTATTTCGTATTTTCCTCCACGGCCGCGGTGTATGGCACGCCGGAGAATGCCGGACCAGTGGCCGAGACCGCAGCGCTGCACCCCGAGTCACCCTACGGCACATCGAAACTAATGACCGAAATGATGCTGCGCGACATCGCGGCCGCATACGACTTCACCTATACGGCGCTGCGCTATTTCAATGTTGCAGGCGCAGACCCACATGGCCGCACCGGTCAGTCGACAGCTGGTGCCACCCATCTCATCAAGGTCGCGATCGAAGCCGCGCTCGGCAAGCGCAACGGCATCGAAGTGTACGGCACCGACTATCCGACGCCAGACGGCACCTGCGTTCGCGATTACATTCACGTCACGGACCTCGCAAATGCCCACTTGAAAGCCGTGCAGCGCATGCGTGCCGGCGGCAGGTCGATCATTGCGAACTGCGGCTATGGCCGTGGCTTCTCGGTGCTGGAGGTACTGGATCAGGTCAAAGCGGTTTCCGGCGTCGATTTCCCGGTGCGCAAAGGGGCCCGCCGACCAGGGGATCCGGTATCGATCGTCGCCAACCCCACCGTCGCGATGCAGGAGCTCGACTGGAAGCCGCAATATGATGATCTTTCTTTCATCATACGAACGGCGCTCATATGGGAAGATCGCCTTCCCAGAGCGCCGTGCGTTTCAGACGCACGAAGAGTGCTGTAGCACTTCAAACGGACGGCTTCTGGAGTGGATAGTAAAGCCGGTTGGCACCTTTCAAAAAGCGTAGGACACGATTTCGACAACCTCGGGATTTCTGGGGCCGCGGTTGCACCGACGGTTGGAAGCGGTGGCGCGACAGTATTTTACAACGGCTCTGATGAACGACCGGTTGAATCGCCCATCAATCCTTCCGATGCGAGCCCCCAGCTCTTTCAAGCGGGCCTTCACGACGTAAGCGAACAGACCTGAATTGACTTTGGGCAAATCACGTACGATCTGCCTGCGTTCCGGCTGAGAAAGAGCCGACAGACGCTGGTTGAGATCGGCGAACGCCCTGGTTTTCGCTGTTGCCGCGGCAAAGAGAAATTGCTGAACGTTCCTTGCCGGCACAGGCAGCATCTCGATCGATGCCGTGAGCAGTGCCTTTGCCTTTCTCGGGGCCTTTCGCACAAGCCGCTCCTTGCCGTCCTGCTTGCCGTCCCGGTAAGCTGCTACTAAAGCGAGCAAAGCCTGGCGATCACCCTTGCTTCGCGCCTCTTCGAGAAGACTAAGAGCCCCGGACGGATCCCTTGCGGTGCCATAGCCGTAGAACATCGCGTCGGCGAGGGCGACGGCGGCTCCATCGACACCTTCATTTGCTGCCCGACGCAGGCGAGCGGTTCCGTTTGCGGCGATTCTTTTCCGGCCGGCGGAGGCCTCGAGGACACCCAGAGCGATGGCCGCACCGCGATTCCCCGCCTCCCAGGCCTTGCGGTAGGAGTCTGCGGCCTTCGCGAGGTTACGCGAGCCGAAAAGTCCTTTGCGGTAGCCGTCACCGAGGCGAAGAAGTGCAGTCGTGCTGCCTTTCCCGGCAGCCGATTCATAGTAGTTCCTCGCCAAACTCGCTTCGATCGGCACGACCTCGCCCGTTCCATAGTGATCGCCGAGAGCAAGCAAAGCCCGCGCTTCACCACTTCTGCCAAGGTCGTGAAGTTCTGCCAGCGCGCCGATAACGTCTTTCCGCGTGCCCTGGCCTCGCGCTTGCATCTCCGCAATTTTCACGGTCGCGTCGATGGAGCCTTTCGCCGCTGCCCGCCGGTAGTGTTCGATGGCGAGGAAGTAATCTGCTGGCACATCCTCCCCACGTGAATAGAGATCGCCCAGTCGCAAATAAGCCTCGGCGGAGCCGAATATGGCGGCGGCTCTCTCCAAGGCTGTCAATGCCAGATCCGACCGCACGGCTATACGTCCAGACAGGCATAGGCCAGCGAGCGCCTGTAGCACACGCGCATCATCGGCCCGCGTCAGCTCCTGCAGCGCTGTGAAGCCAGCCACGATGTCGCGTTCGGTTCCTTCGCCGCGAATTTGTAACTCGGCGACCCGGAGCTTGCCTTCCAGATTGCCTTGCGCTGCGGCTCTGGCGTACGCCTCGAATGCTCTTTCCGGTTCAGGAGCTCCCTCGAGGAATTGTCCCCGTAAATACAGATTACCCACTCCGATCAAAGCGCCCGAATCCCCGAGGGTAATAGCGCGCTCGTAGAGATTGAGCGCGAGGCGGCCGTCAGGTAGGTCCGCAACGGTGCCCGCAAGCGGAGAGGGTGCTGAAACCGCTAAGAGCGCATCAGCGCCCGCCTGGCGCAGCATCTGCTGGTACTCGCCAAGTTGGCGCTCTACGGTCGTCCGGTCGATGCGCCGTGCAATGTAGAGGTCGGCTAGTTCCGACAGCGTGCGTCCGAGTGCAGGCTGCGCCTCGTCCGCCGGAAAGTTTGCTGTCAACGCACCGGTTGGCAACTCGTCGCCCGATACATCTCCCGACACCCCGGGAAGAATTGGCATGCTCAGTAGGAGGATCGCTCGAGCCAGGCCAATCCGCAGGGAGCGGCGCATCACGGGTCCCTTTCCTGTCCGCCGCTTCGAAAGGTCCGGGCCAGAGAACGGTGCAAAGCCCGGACCCGCCGTGCTGCTCGCCACCCTCGAGCGATCAAACGGTCTGCCGGCGGCGCGACTGGAAGCCTCGATGTGTCCATGAGGTCAATAAGGTCTGCGGGCGCGATGTCGCTTGTAACGGTAACACGCGACAGTTCGAATAGGCCTTCAGTATCAGCGCTTAGGGCATTGCCCACGCGGCACGCCGCAATATAGCCCGCCTCCTCCGCGAGCCTGCGGATCGTTCTGGTGGCATAGCCATGAGGATAGGCGAACGTCGCAACCGTGTCGCCGAGCCCGTCTTCCAGCGCGTATTTGCTGTCTTGGATCTCGCGTGTCGCCTGCTGGTGCGTAAGTATATCGAGCTCTGGATGGCTCACCGTGTGCGCGCCGATCTCTATGCCAAGCCCATGCAACTCGCGCAATTTCCGCCAATCCAGCATCGGACGGTTGCCTTCTCCAAGGCAAGTGAGCCAGCGGCTGGTCCTGCCGACGAATCCGGAGACTACGAAAAGTGTTGCCCGGAAGCCATGCGAAGTCAGTACCGGCATTGCCCCTTCGAAAAAATCCAGCAGCCCATCGTCGAACGTTATGAAGCAAGTCCTCCGGGACAATGGCTGGCCACTTCGCCGCAACAAAGCGAGCTCCTGAACTGTCATCGGTCGGTAGCCGCATTCTGCCAGCGCGGCCATCTGAGCTTTGAATTTGGCGGGCGGTATCGACCAGTGGCGATACGCCGGCGCGAAGTCTTCGCTGACGCTGTGGTAGAGCAGGATTGGAATCGCTTGCATCTTCAGGTTTCCTTGCTTGCGATCGCATTGCTGGAACTCGCAATGCTGCGTGCCCGGTCGTCGCGTCGCATCTTCGAAAGACTGCGTAGATAGCCGGGCACGCCTGCAACGATGCCGAGACGCTCGATCCAGACCAGCCGCTTGGGATAATCGGATGGCAGCCGATGCCTTTTGATTGAAAAGGGGCCGGCCATATGAAGGATGCCGGCTGGCAGGGCAGCTGCGAGCCGAAGTAATCGACGCGGATCATCCAGGAGGATCTTCGTCAGATACGCCCCGAGACCCACGCCATAGCAATAGGCCTGCCGACGCATTCCGTCCTCTCCCCGCCGATGATGATGCCAAACAATCCCCTGTGGCTGATAGACAAGTTGGAATCCGCCGCTGATGATCGAGAAAAAAGCTGCGAGATCGTCGCCGCCACACGCCAACGTTCCCGCTCCCAATGCGGAGTCGAAACCGCCAACTTGCTTCAAGGCACTGGCACGGAAGGCCATATTGGCCCCCGAGCCGAATTGCCCCGCAGTGAAGGGAAACAGAGCTCCCTTCGGCCGGTTCGCCCCAAGGTCGTAGGTCCGGGGTCGGAGACCCTTGCCGAAGCCGCCATGCCGCTCCGCCCAGACCTGTGCCCGCGTTTCGAGTTCGGCCGGCAGGATCAGACCGGTCACGCAGCCTACCGCCGCGTGCTCCTCCATCGGAGCAGACATCGCCGCGACCCAGTAGCGGTCGAGCACCACGTCATCGTCGGTGAAGAGCACGAGGTCGCTGGAAACATGTTGAAGACCCGTATTGTGGGCGCGACCGAGCCCCGGTATCGGTTCTAATACATGGCGAACACGTCCGGAATACTGCCTCGCGAGGAGATCCGCAGTCGCCGTCGACGCTGGCGCGTTGTCTACTACGATCACCTCATCCGGCAGGCGGGTTTGGTCGAAGAGCGAAAGGAGGCAGCGATTGAGGCTGTTGGCCCGGTCTCGCGTTGCGATGACCACGGCGACCCCATGACACGGCCGGTCTAAAGAGATGGAAGATAACGGACGAAGAGATCCGAGGGCGGACAGCACCTCTGCTGTCTCGACGACCGGGCCCGGATGCTCCAATTCAACGATCGACAGTGGTTGCACTCCAGAGCGGACCAGGCAAAAAATCCCCCCATAAGAGCCCTTCCCTTCGCTGACCAGCGAGATCGACGAAGGCGGATTGGCTATGTCAATCGTTACAACCTTTATGGGCTGGAAGGTTCTCACGCTCATGTGGTCCCACGGGCGCCGGGACAGTTTCGCGATTGCATACCCCGCCACGGTGAGCGTAAGACCAGCCAGGATCCCAGCGGCACGTGTCAGGCCCCAGGGGTCTAGCCGCAGCACCGCATCGAGCAACGCCCGCGCCACACCTTTCGGTAGGGTGCGTGTCACGTAAATGTGTTCGGCGGACAGCCCGGCACCCGCGCCAAGCGACTCGACCAGCGCATTTTTCGACCGTCCCTCCGCAAGACAGCGCTTACGGAAATAACCCCAAGTCGATCGTCCTGTCGGCACGCGATGATGAACCACGGCTTCGGGATCATAGAGGATGATGGCCTCGGGCATCCTTTGCCGAGTGCGAATGCACAAGTCAGTCTCCTCGCCACCGGCCGCGTCTTGGTCGGTGCGTCCGAATCCCTCGCGGAAAAACCCGATCGTCTCGAAAACCGTTCGGCGAAACGACATGTTGCAGCCTATTGGGTTGCGTACAGGGTGCAGGCTTTGCGGTAGGCCGCGATAGCTGCACCCCACTACCCACTGGAACTCCTCCGGAAACCACGGAGGCCGGCCACCTTGCCAGAGCGGCAAGACCTTACCACCGGCAGCGACCACTGCGGGATTGTTGTAATGCCTCGTGAGGCGCCCGAGCCAAGCAGGCTCGGCGATCGCGTCGTCGTCGAGAAAGGCGATCACAGTTGTCCAGGTTCGGCGGATGCCGGCATTGCGTGCGCCGGAAAGCCCCCGCATGCCATCGTTCGGGACGACCTCGAAGTGCGGGAAAAACTCGCGCGTATCGTGCAGCAGGCTTTCGTTGTTATCGATGACGACGACCACCTGGTCGGGACGATGTTCTTGTTCTTGGACGGAGCGTATCGCCTCGTGCAACTGCTCGCGTCGCTGGTTGGAATAGGCGCAGATGATAACAGCAATCGATAACACGACCGGAATCTCAACGTGGCTAAATCGGACGTTTCCTTATTACGGCTACAGCTTTGCCGCCGGAGGTGAACCCCAACCGGACGATGGTCTTCAGGACGCGCCAGCCGTCGGGGAAGGTTCGCAAGTTGCTTACGCCATGGATGCGCGCGTGCTCCCGACTTGGCAGCTCGACGATAGCCAGCTTTGTTTGGAGTGCACGAATGCTCATCTGCGTTTCGATCTCAAATCCCGGAGCGATTTCGACGCCGAGATAGGGCAGCACGTCGCGCCAGAAGGCATTGTAGCCGTAACAAAGGTCGCTGTAGCGGCCGCCGAAGCGCAAGCGAACAAGATGGACCAATCCCCAGTTCCCTAGCCGCCGGTACCATTCCATGTCGCTCGTCTCACCACCTTGGAGAAAGCGCGACCCTTTGACGAAATCGGCCCCGGCAAGGAGAGCGCCGACAAAGCTTGCCATCTCTCGGGGATCCGCTGAGCCATCGGCGTCCAGCGTGATCAAGATGTCGCCTCGCGCGGCGGCGAAGCCGGCTGCAAGTGCCGCGCCCTTGCCAAGCCGCGGTTGCTCGACGACGACGATGTCGGGCCTGAGCTGCCGCGCCACGGCAACCGTGTCGTCGTTGGAACTTCCGTCTACCAGAATCACCTCTTCCACCCACGCCGGGATGCGGGGTAAGACATGCGGCAAGTTATCGGCTTCGTTGACAGTCGGGATGATCACGCTCACGCTCGGCACAATCATCGTGTGCGCGGTGTCGTGCGATCTTCGTCTGTGTGACGCAGAATTGCCCATCTTTGCACACGCTTGAGTAATAGCAAGGTGCTTCAACTGGCAAACATCTTCTTAGCTGCCTGGAGGGCAAAGCCAACCCCACCAGCGGCAGATCATTTCCCACACTTCTTTTAAAACATCCAGAATACCGTGGCGGCTCACGAGAGTCGAATAGTCACATTGGATTACTACGTCTTAGCATCCTGGCTATTTACTTTCGCTGCATTCGTTACGAACGTGCGCGCCAGGCGCTCGCGGACGGCCACTGAGCTGCCTGCCCGCCTTAATCGCGGCGGGCGCTCGGAGTTTCGGCTAAACCTTGCTTCGGCTTCAGCAGCGTAAACACCTTCACATTCGGAGTAGCGTGGACGACGATGAAGCGCGGTGAGACCAGCAGTGCATTCTCGATGCGTTCGAAGTCCCCCCGGCGCATGTACCCGCCCGCTTCGAGATAGGCCTTCTGGCTGCGGGTCAGGATTACGTAAGCGTCCTTCCAGCGCGGGTCACGCATCCAGCGACCCAGCACCCCCTCAGGGTCACTTGCGATCCTTTCTTTCGTTCCCTCACTCTCTTCTGAGATGGGCAGATAGGAAAAGTTCTCGTAATTCATGAATTGAGAAGGATAGCTGCGGGCGCCTTCGATCAGCAGGGAGCCTGGCGGCGCAGTTGAGTAAAGCCACTCGGAAGCAGCCACTTCATCGGGTGTGAACCGATATTCTCGATCCTTCCCATCATTGGCGAACAGCAACCCGACTGCCGAAAGGATGCAGGCGGCGCCTAGAATCGGAAACACAAAAGCGGACCGGCCGCATTGAGGCGCCGGGAAGAAAGCAGCCGCCGTGAAAAAAGCCAGAAACGGGAGGGAGAACAGATAGACGCGGAATACAGACTCGCCACCATAGGCGGCAGCCAGCAATGGTGCCGGCGAAAGCACGAGGGCGGCAGCGGTGAGGTCCCAGTACCCCCGCTTCAGTCGGCGCAGCCCGCCGTATAGAGCAACAAGCACGATCATCGTCGAAAACACCCGTCCGACCCAGACGACCCAAGCGCGGTCGGGACTGACGAGAGCAAGATTGGCGAACTTCGACGTTGCCTCCGAAAGCTCCCAAAAAGAAGCAATCTGGCTCTGCAATTGCGAGTAAACGAACGGCGCCGCTCCCCACAGCAGCCAAAGCGTTTCAGCGACTAGCGCGAACACAAGGTAGGACGGTGCAATCCATCCGAGCATAACGAGCATGATGGCCGACAGAATGACAACCAATGGCGTCAGTTGATGAGTAACAACAATCGCGAGAATGGTCACCATTGCGAGCGCGGCAAACAGCGCGCAGGGAAGCTGCCCGACCTCTTTCGATTTCAGTCCTACTGAGAAAGCAGCCGGCCCGAGACTCTTCAACAGGCGCGGATGCCGCCTCGCGACGTTTGACCTGTTCTGACGCAGCGGCCCGAGAAAGAGACCGAGCAGAACCAGATAGAGCAAGAATGTTATGCCCTGGGGCGAGAAATAGTCCTGGCCGATCCAATTGGCGGCGACGAAGAACCAGCCCGCTGTCAGCAGCAGACGCTTGTCCTCGGTGAAGCTTTCCAGCAGCCACAGGAAAACTGCCAAAAGGGCGATATTCAGTGCAACCGGCGTAAACTGGAGGACGGAAGCAAGGTCGATGGGACGTGCATCGAACAGATCGGCGATCCAGGCAGTGACGACGAACAACCCCGGCCAGTTGTGATAGGCCGAAAGGAAAGAGGCTGCCGGATCGACGGTCCCATGCCGTTGTATGTAGTCAACAATGCCGAGATGTTTCCAGGCCCAGGAATAGCGCAGCGTCTGATATAGAATCGGGGGTGTCGCGTGCAGGATGAAGATCAGCGCGACGAGATAGAGATAGGGAAGAACGCTGTTCACGCGGCGGTAGGCCACCTGCCACGCAAACCCCGTGCAAAGCAGCACCAGCGACAGATAAAAGGCCGGCGGCAGTATCGACACGAGGCCGAGATCCGTCATGCGGTTCGGGTCTATTGTCGGCAGTGAGAGCTTCCAGAGCAGGATCGCCGCGGCAAGCAAGGCCAATGCTACCGCGACGTATGCTTTTTCGACCACAGCGGCAGTGCGCGAGACTGCCTCGAGCGCTCTACGCTCCGTGGCGCCGCCGGCGACGGCTAACTCTACGGCGGGCGGGGTGCGCGCGAGCTCGGTGACTAGCTCATAGACTGAGGCGCGAATCTCATCCGTCCGGTCGGCAACGGCCGCGGCTGCCACGGCTCCTTCCGCCTTCCTCTCGCCGGGCCTGTCGGCGCTTGTCTTCTCTGCCACCGCAGCTGGCGTTTCGGTGATGACCGCGCGGGCTTGCCGGTGCGACGCCTCGAGACCTTCGACCGTCGCTCCTCGCCGGCGGCGGCCCCGAGGCGGCGGAGGCGCCTTGTCAGGGCCCTCATCTTGGACACCGGGGACGGTTAAGGCTAGGCCATTATCGATTTCCCGTAGCCGCTGCGCCGCATTGTCGAGCTGCTTCTGGGCTTTCTCTATACGTCTGGCAAGCGGACCCATCCCCTTGCGGGGCCGCTTTGCAGGCTTGGCCGCGGATCGGCCCGCACTCGGTTTCGTTGCCGCCGGCGCTACCCTGCGGTGCTGTCTTGCCTTGCCCGTGGTGGGTTCCGGGGTTAACGCGGGGGCTGGCGGCTCTTCAGGGATTGCTGGTGCTGGCTCGCGGGCAATGCGGTTGCGCTTGTCTGATGTGCCCTTCCGGCGCTCAGTTTTCGCTTTCCTGGGCATCGCTGCGACTCACTATGGCAGTGCCGACTTGGTCCTGGACCCGTGGATCTTCAGGCTTTTGAGACCGGTGGTAACGGCCGACAACAGCCCGCCAGCGGTCTCGGAGTCCTGAATATAGCAGGCAAGGACCAAATCGACGTTGATGGATACCCAGAGAGGCTTGTTGGCGAAGCTTGATGATTTAGACAGGTTCGCCGCAATGTGCCGCCACCATGCCAGCCCGCAGAGCGCTCGAATGACTGCGTGGTGGCGCAGAGAGCCATAGGATACTTCGATAGCTGTCCGCAGCGAAGCCATGCTTAGTTCTTCCTGGCGTGTCAGCTCTGGATTCTGCAGCATTTGCCTCACAACGAAACCCAGTTCTTCGCCGCTACCCAGCGCACGGGCCGTTAGAAGCATGAACATCGCGTCGATCCCGGGGGGAGCGTCGCAAGAGGCAGCTTCCCAATCGACGATCGCAACCAGCCGAGCGTCCGTGTCACCCGGCCCTACCGCAAAAAGGAGATTGCCCGGACAAAAGTCGCCATGGCCGAGCCCAAGCGGCAGCCGCCGTCCCGCCCAGAACTGACGCTGCTCCTTGAGGAAATGAGCGAGCCCCTTGGCGCGCGTCGCATCGTCCAACAAACAGCACTGCACCTTCCTTGCGGCTTCGACGCCGCCGTCGACCCAACGCTGCAACCATTGTCTGTCGATCGTTCGTGTCATTGCCGTGCGCGCGTGAATCTCGGCAATGCCAGCGATGGCGCATGTAACGGCAGGGAAATGCAGGCGGCCTGATGAAAGTACGGCGCGCCCGTCCTCTCCCGGCCATGCATGCTCCGCCAAGCTAACCTCCGACGTCGACACGTGGCAGGCAACGATCCTTGAAACCTCGAAGCCGAGATCGTCGAGCAAGGGCTCGGTCCTCAGGGCCTGCGCCCGCAATATGTGCCGCACAAGAGCCCCCCGCCCTCCGGCGGATGTAGAGGATTTGAAGATCAAACCCTCCCCATCGGTCTTCAATGCCTTAAACAGCCCCGTGCGCACGTCGCTCTCACGGCGGAATTCGCGAACGGTGCGGGGATCGGCGGCGCCAAGCCGTGTCACCGCGCAAAACTGCGCGATAGAGACTTCGAGCGACACCGAGGATCGCTCACGAGGAGCGATGCTACGCCAATGCCGCGCTAGCGACGACAGGATTCGAAGGCCTAGTTCGAATCGGCCCGTTGGGCCGAGACGAAGCGAGACATAGGCCAGCAGGGCGAGCGCAACACAGCAATGCGCGACCAGCCATGCGGCCGCCATGCCGACGGCACCGGCGGCGATCACGAGCGGCGTACCGAGGCCGAGCACGATTGCGAGCGTCACGACCTGCGCGGTTGCCACGACTTCTGTCCGGCCAGTTGCCCGCGCTACGGCAAGCATGAGGGTAACGAGGCTCCATGGCAGGCAAGACAGGGCGAGAAGCTGCAGCAACAGGGAGCTCGCTCCCGCATATTGCGCGCCTAGCAGCGACAAAAGCAGCGGCGCACCGAGAAGGAGAAGGGCGACGCCCGCCAGAAGGGGCACGGTCGCGTAGATCAGCGCGTCGACGGCCAGCTGGTGCAGCCTGCTGCGTTCGAAAGCGGCCTCGGCAAGCAGGGATACTCCCATGGACCGGCTGACGAGATAGAGACCGTAGGCGACTTCCCAGGAGATGTAGTAGACGGCCAGCTCACCCGGGCCGCCGTAATGAAGTATGATCAGCGGCGCGACGCCAATGGCCGTCATGGAAGTGAGAGTTCCCGCATAGTCCCAGCCGAAGTAGCGGATCAGCGCGCGCCTGTCGGGCGCGCAGGTTTCCGCATTGTGTTGCGGCAGAAAGCGAAAAAAGATCAGCCAGTTGGTTAGCGCAAGCAACAGGGGAAGTGGCAACACCCACGCGGCATAAAGGCCAGAGCCGAGCAGGGAGGAACCGGACAAGAGCGCGAGCAGCAGCAGCTTGGCGGCAGAAAAGACCGCGTTCTCGACTGGCACTACGGTTGAGCGTCGCAGTCCGGCGAGCACGCTGTCCTGCAGGGCGAAGAGCGTCCAGGCGACCGTTGCTACGACGAAAGCGGCCATTAAAAGCGGTTCGTCGCGGAGAAAACCCAGTTCCGAGACGAGATGCGAGATAAATAAGATGATCAATGTAGAGAAGATTGCCGCGCCGCCGCCGGCGAGGGCATAGGCCGCCAGTATCAGCCGCAGGGCGTTCCGTCCGGCGGGGGGCAGGTAACGATTCAGGAAGTTACCGAGGTTGAGCTGGGAAATGTTACCAAGCGTCAGCATGGTGGAAATGAGCGCCGCCCCAATACCCACCTGCTCAGGCGAGTAGAGGCGGGCCGCCAGCCCCCAGAACGCAAGCCCGAGGGCCGATGTGAGTCCGGCGCTCGCGATCAGTGCATAGCCGTTCCAGATCAGTGGGGAGCGTACGGCCGCTGGTAGGGCATGCCGCACCTGCAACAGAAGTGACGGAAGCCTGGCGCGACTGTGGGGCTGGCTCAGTGACATCATCATCCATCCCGTTGCCAGATGCGCACGTAATCGATGAGATACTCGGCAGGGAAATTCGTATTCTCCGAGGGCGACCCAGCCCATTCTCCGCCGACGGCAAGGTTGAGCAGCAGGTACATGTCCTCGTTGGAGATTGAGCCAGCGTCCGAATATCGCCACACCTCCTTGCCATCGAGATACCAGATGATCCTGTCGGGATCCCAGGTCAGGCTATAGACGTGCCAGTCCTGCGTCAGATTTGGTGTCTTAACCTTCTCGCCGACGCTCTGTTTTTCGCCGGCCTCGTCGCGGTAATGATAATGCACCCGCAGGGTCGTCGGGGAGTCGCCGAGCGCCTCCATGACATCGATCTCCGGTCGCGACTCACGCGTCTCCGGCAACAACCAGATTGCCGCCCATAAGCCTTTGCCATCCGGGATCTTCGCCCGTACCTCGACATGCCCGTAGCGGAAGCGGACTCGTGAGGGCCGGGGCAGTTCCTCGTAGTCGCGGCCGGTGGTGACCATTCCCGACGTATATTCGAAAGTGCGCCCCTCGAAGCCAATGATGTTTTGCGGTCTCGCCTGCAGCCGCAGAAGCCCCTCGTTGAGGGAGACGTTCTCGGGCCGATACCACTGGAGTTCCCCATTCCCGAGATTGGTGCAGCCGTCCTTATTCCACCAGTAGCAGGTGGTCCATTTCTCCCGGTCGAGGCTCACCACGTCGAACTCGTCTGCGAAGATCAGCCGCCACGTACCGTCCTTGACGAGCGGAGTTGGCTCAGTAGCGAGCCTCGGCAGCAGGACGAAGACCACTAAACACGCAAGCCCCACGAGGACGGGCAACCACTTAGGGTGCATCGCGAAACCCCAGAATGCGTTTGACGGCCCCTCGAGCAAACCCGTCGAGCCGGGCCAGTGGAAACCGCTCGTAACGGTATTCCGCATAGGGAACGGCAACGGCTCCGAATCTGCATTTGAACTGTGCGATCGACCTGGAAATTCCGGTCTCGCCCATATGGTAATGCGTGCTGCCGAGACGGCACGCGTCCTGAATCGCGGTCGCCTGCAGCAGGTCTGTGGCCTTCGTTTCCCCGGCAAGGGGTTCGTCTATAGCACCTCGGGTGTAGTGCGCCTGCCGGTCCGCCAGAACGAGGATCGCTGCTGCCGGTCGTCCGCCGGCGCGGGCAACATACAGACGAAATCGGTTGCCCATTCGCGCGGCCATGGTCGTGAATTTCGAGCGTGAATCCCGGCGCATGCCGCGGAAGTGCGCGAGCGCCGCGGGTTCGTGCTGCTTGCGCGCCCAGCGAACGAAGGAGAGTTGGAGCAGCTCATGAAATTCGTCGATCAACCCCTCACTGTTACCCACATCCACTTCAACGCCTAGCCTGCGTGCGCGGCGGATGTTTGTGTGGGCATTGCGGTGGAAGCGTCCGCGCACAGCGTCGAAACCTCCCGAAAGGTCGACCACATGCGCGCAGCGAGGGATTGAAGTCCACGCCGGTCTGGCCCCGGCTGCCCAGAGGTCGGCGGTAAGCGGGTTCGGCCGGATCTTGACGCCGAGACAGGGGAAGGTTTCGAGATGCGCGAAAATAGTCTCGAGATGCGCGGGCGTGACTGCGCCATCAGACAGGATGCCGCCGAACCCCCAGGCCGGCGGCGGCGACCAGGCGTAGCGTAACGAACCGACGCCCTTGGTAAACAGGGGAAGCACAGCGCGGGCCCCGTCGTCGAACTCATAGAACTGCGGGCTGCTGCGGAAGTTGCCAGCAGCTACGACCGCCTCGGCCCATTCAGGCGACAGGCTGGCGATCGCCTCGTCATTCCGCTGATAGAGTTCGCGCCAGATGGTCTCAGCGGCCGGATTATCGAAACGAGACAGACCGACGTTAGCCACGGACTCACCATCCATTTCGTGCGATAATACGGTCGCCAAGGAGGTGCTAACCCAGTTATGCGGCAGACTGAAACCCGATGCAGTATTATAGACGCGTGACGCACAAAATGAAAAGTTGGGGCAACCTCGAAACTACCAAACCGCTTGAATATACACCGACACAGAACGCGCGTGAAGGTCGAGTTCTCATAAGAAGCTGTGGCCAATCTTTAAGCGTGATCCTCTGTTTCGGGTTAGTCTTGGCGTCGGTGGTGCCGGCCAAAGCCGCGTCGCCGGTAGAGCTTGACACGCGGAACGTAGCGCAGCCGGCCATCGCATCGGCACTTCGGGAAGCCTATCAGTTGCCACTCTTGATCGAGGGCATGCGAGCTGGAAATACGATCTCGGCCAATGATCCGGAAAGCCCTGTCGAGCATGAACGCACAAGGCTGAAACGGATCATGGTCGAGCTCGGATATCTGGATGCGCAGGTCGCTCTGGATCGTTCCAGCACCGGATTGGTGCTCCGGCCGTCGCTGGGTAAGCTTTATACTGTGGCGGCTGTACTCCTGAAAGGAGTTAAGCAGCAGGAACTCGATCGACAGGTGATTGACGAACTTGCATCCATTATCGATGACTACATAGGTCAACCCGCCAGCGCACAGGCTGCGGACAACCTAGGCAGCCGCATCCTCTATCGGGTCGGTGAGATCGATTTTGCTCTGGCACAGCTCAGCAAGGTGGAGTGGATCCGCTCGGGGAACGGCGTTGTAACCGCCCTCGTGCACCTCGAAGCTGGTCCTAGATTGCGTTTTGGCACAGTGACGTTCGACGGCTTGCGCCGCCTGCGCGAGAGTGAGATCAAGCGCCTCATCCCCTTCCGGCCCGGAGAGCGCTACGAGCGCGGCAAGGTAGAGGAGATGCGGGAAAGGCTTAAAGCCCTTTCCAACGTCGATGCTGTCAACATCGGCACAGCAAGGGGGAACGATGCGACGCTCGACCTCGCGGTGCGTCTACAGGAAAGGCCGGCCAATCCGTCATTGCCACAGCCACAGGGAACATTCGGTTTGGTAAGCGGGGTGGCCACCCTGACAGGGCTGGCGATCATTCAGATCGCAACGAGTGCGGGTATCTCCCCAAACCGCTTGCGGCCAGTAATGTGGATGACGACCGCATGCGCCCTGACATTTGCGGGCCTCGCAATTCATAGACTGGCCCACTTCCTGTAGAAGGCGTTGGCCTCAGTTTTCTCCAGATGACGCTCCGGGACGAAGCGGATCTGCGACGAGAGAATAGCGGCATCCGAAGCGCATGTCCCGCTTTGGGGTCGAATCCCGACCCCGTATCTTTTCCCTTGAATGGATTCGTCGCCCGTGTTTGGTCTTTTTCGCGACATCCGCATTGTGGCGTTCAGCGGTCATTCAGTGCCATCCCAATAAATTTCGGCTATCCACCCGACTGCGGCAATCGAAAGCCGGCAACATGCCCCCAAGCCGGGATGCCGACTCCTATCCCTCGCCTTGAAAGGAATTGAATCGTAGACTCCGCTATTCCAGCCACGCCGCATGATCTGCGCCGCGGCCAAAGCGCAGAGACTGTACCCCCTAGAGCGTTGCCTTTTCCGCCGGGACCGTCACATCGGACCCGCCTTATTCGTCGCGGGTTGCGGCGTCAGCTTCGGCCGTCGCTAGAAATTGAAATAGATGGTGACTCCTGGCCGCCGGTGGTAGCGGTGGTAGTCACGATAGCCGTAGTATCCGTAATGGCGAGGATAGCATCGGCCGTAGTAACGGCAGGAAAGCCGAGCGTGCCGCCTATTCCAGTGGCGCTCCGCGCGCCAATGACGCCGGTGTCTAACCTGTTCGACGGCGCCGGTCTGCACTTGCTCGTGTTTCGGCACGAAAGTCGGCGCGGCGTTTAGCGGTAAAGCGAAGGACGCAGCCAGCAGTACGGCTGTGAGGGCGGCCAAGAGCTTTGTCATCGTGGACTCCTCTCGCTGCCTATCAGATTGAGCCATCGAGCCTGAACCGCTGATGAATGGCGACGCTCGGGCTGAGCAAGATCGGTTTCGAGATGCAGCAGGTCAACGATATAATCGACCTACTGAACCCGCTGTACGCGCGTTCGGGGTCGGTGCACTGATATCCGGAACCTCCTCGCCCGTCGTCGGTTCCTCCTTCCCCAGAAGGAGAAACAACATGGCCAAAGACGAACTGAGCGCCGGCTTCACCGGGACGCCGACCGAACCGCCTACCGGCGTCCGAAAGGTAGCGAAGACAGCCACCGACGCAGTGAGCCGCGAAGCAAACGCTGTGGTGGTCGGCGCCGCGGATCACCCATACACAGCAACCGGCCTGGCGCTCACGGTCGGCGCCCTCGCCTTCGCAATCGGGTTTGTTGTGGGTCGATCGTCAGTCGACAGCGGGCGGAGGTACTGGCGTTAGATTGGGAGTGAGGGACTTGCTGCTCTCGCAAAAGTCGCACCTGCCACTGTCGCGCTACGAGGCTGGCGAGGAACTCAAAGAGCGAACAGTGGATGATACTCGCATGAAGCAGGCGTGGCGAAGGCGTCGGCGGTCCGACTCCGCAAAAAGGGATAATCAGCACATGAAATCCGCCCTTCTGTGCATCAGCATGCTATAAAGAGGCTGATGACCCAAAACGATCAGCAGTACGAGTTTTCTGAATTCTCCGGCAAGTTCCTCGATGATGATGTGACCGTTATTCTGCGCATTTACCGGCCCGCCGGCACAAATCTCGACTGGATGCTCGAGGTGCTCGACGAGGAAGGAAACACGACCGTCTGGAATGACCCCTTCGATACTGATCGAGAGGCGTTCGAAGAGTTCCTGGCCACCGTTCAGCGAGATGGCATCCGCAGCTTCCTGGACGAGCCAGTTCAGAATCTCCATTAGCGGCCTGACCGGCGCATTTCGCGCCAATAGCTTCTATTTGGCGGGCTACCAATTCGCACCCACAGAGCAGACAGCGAAGACCGCTAAAGACATTGACCGCGACCAGCACAGGCCGGCTCAGCGCCAACCAACCAAGGTCCTGTGCTATATGACAGATCATTCGGACTGCACCACGCCCGACGTGATTCAAAATGCTGGCGAGCACACGATGAGACGCGCCGAGCCAGGAGCGCTGATTGGCTTGGATTTCCGTGGTGTGCGCGAATGGGTGGTCACCGATGAAGGGCGCGCTGAGATCATGCGAAAAGACAAATGGCGGAACTGGAGATCCTAATGGCCAAAATGGCCCAAACATGACTGCTCCTATGCTCGGCTCGATCGAGTTCCGGTTGATCCATTATGCGACCTTTCTAGTCAGAACGTGACCTTCCTCGCGCTCGAGCCGCACAGGGCTCGTGAAGTGCGGCTTCCTTCGACCCGTAGGTGCCCCTCGCCGATACGGTGCGAAGTTCGACTTCCGCCATTTCCGCCCACCGCAGCGAGCCGGGTAAGCGGCTTATCCCAAGTATCTATTTGGTGAGCAGCGGGACGCCTGCTCCGCCTCCGTTTCAGCGAGCGTCGGCCGTCGTGCTGGGTGCTCTCCCATGGGCAAGATGAGCAAGCGGCTCTCGAGTTAGCGACGTTGGGTAAGACGAAGAAGGTAGCCTATCGCGAAGGCAGTAGCAGCGAGCAGCAGAACAGTGCCAAATGCGCTGCGCTGCTCTGGAACCCGGCGCTCTGCCGCGTTCCGGACCTCCGGTGTATCGACGACTTCGGTAAGAGGGCGATCGAAACCGAACGCGACTTGTTCATGCCAGCGACCGGCGGAGTCCTGGAATTCGATATTCTCCGTCGAACCGGGAAGCTCATGTTGACGCGCTGCAATTTCGGCGGCGGCAAGTGCATCGGCGTGGGTAGGAAAGGTTTCAGAGAAGACGTCGTCAACTTTGTACGCCCAAGCCCCGTCGTGCTCCACTATCTCATACTGCACCTTTGGCATAGCGCTGCTCCGTTAGTTGAAGCAAAACATCCGACATTGATCTTAGTTCCGAGCAAGTCGATGCGGCGGAGTGCCACCTCTGCGGTGATTTGAATACGGGCGTTAAGCCTCCATTAGAATCACGGCATGTAAGCTGCATATATCGCAGCGCGCCGCGGGCATGATGCCTCCTGCGTCTTCGGCAAACGCCGAGGAATTCATAGCGTAATCCCCCGCAGGTACCATCCATGCACAGGAAAACAGTCTCCGAGAGTCGACGCACCAGCTATTGGTGCTCTTCGTCGCCGCCGTTTTCATCCTAGTCGCAGCCGCATTCGTCGGATTGGTTGCGGGCTCGGCGCCCGGGGGCACGATTACCGCCTTGTGTCAAAAACTATAAGAAGCTCTGGGCTCGGAGAACAACGCTCGCGAAAAGGGCCGCCGTCGGGCCCCACCCCCAGACGCCGTCGTCAGTGGCGGCCTGTCATTCGGTGAGATGCGGGTCACCCAACTCCTGACCGAGAAAAAGGGAGGGCGACTGCCCTCCCAATATCCTATGCGACCTCAGTGGAAAATCGCTGAAACAGTGGTTTCAGCCGGGGATGCCGCACTGCCCGCGGCGGATGGACCTCGATGGCCCGGCCGGACCTCGCCTCGCGCCGTAACCATTCGCTGATGGTCTCTGCGCTGGTGTGATCCATGTAATGAAGGTCCTCACCGACGATCCTCACCTTACGGCCTTCGGGCAACTGCTCGAGCGTGTTGAGCAGTTTAGGCACGTCCCTGCAGGTGGCGGCGCCGCCGAGTTGGACATGGATTTCCTCGTCTATCTCGGCATGCCTGATCGCAAGCTTTCGGCGAAGGTACGGTACGATCTCGACGATCGACAGCGCCAGGCCAAGCGCGACACCGACCAGCAGGTCCTGCAGGACGACCATTGCGACGGTCACCGCCCAGATGCCGACCGGGACCAATCCATGGTGCTCGAAAAGGTGGCGGACATGGCGCAGGCTGATCAACCGCCATCCGGTGACGAGCAAAACCGCGGCAAGCGCCGACAAGGGGACCAAGGTCAACAAAGCCGGCGCCAGCGCCACCAGACCCAATATCCAGATCCCGTGGAAGATGGTGGAGGCCCGCGTGCGTGCGCCGGCCTGTATGTTCGCGGAGGAACGGACGATAACGCCGGTGATTGGCAATCCGCCGAGGAGGCCGCAGAGCCCGTTGCCGACGCCCTGGGCGAACAGCTCCTTGTTGAATTTGGTACGCACCCCGTCATGCATCCGGTCGACGGCCGCAGCCGAGAGAAGGGTTTCGGCACTGGCGATAACGGCGATCATCACCGCCATGAGCATGATCCCGGGCTCAAGCATTCGGGCAAAGCTATCCACACTCGGCAGTGTTATGCTTTCGACGAGTGAGGCGGGCACCTCCACTCGTGCGATCGGCAATTCCAATGCGGCGGCGAGAACCGTCGCCGACGCGACCCCGACCAGCGCTCCCGGAACCAGCGCAAGGGATTTCGGCCGGCACTTCTCCCAGCACACCATTGCAAGGAGAGATATGAGGCCAACCTTCAACGCGGTTGCCTCGCTTGTCAGGCCAGTCCCCCAAAGACGGGCGAGACTGTCCTCGATCGCCGCGACGTTCTCCATCCCGCCGGCAGCGGGCTTGGCATCCATCAGCACATGAATTTGCCCCAAGATGATCAGAATACCGATACCGGCGAGCATGCCATGAACCACGGCCGGCGAGATCGCCCGGAACCAGGAGCCGACCCGCAGGAATCCCGCGGCGATCTGCAGGAATCCGACGACGAGCAGGACGGGAGCGAGCATGGCGACGCCGTAGTCCTCTACGAAGCCGAAGACGATGACGGCAAGTCCGGCGGCAGGTCCGGAGACCTGCAGCGGCGAGCCCGACAGGAAGCCGACGACGATGCCGCCGATGATCCCGGAGATCAGGCCCATGGAAGCCGGCACGCCGGAGGCGATTGCGATCCCGAGGCACAGCGGAATGGCCACGAGAAAAACGACCAGCGACGAGGCGAGGTCGCGCGAAAAGGACGAGCTATTGGCTGTCATGGCGCTACTCCGCGGCAAGTGTTGCTGCGATTTGCGGCATGACATGCGGGCGATCGCGGCCGGTGAACGCGACCGGCAGCGGCTCCCCGTCCTGCGGCACCGTGAAGGTCGCTGTCGCCCCGTCATAGACCTGGACTTCGCCGGTCTCGATGTCGAAGAACCAGCCATGAAGGGTGATCTCGCTGGTGGCGAGTTTTGCGGCCACGGAAGGATGCGTCTTCAGGTGATCGAGCTGAACGACGACGTTTTCCATCGCCACGGCGCGCACGCGGTCAGTTTCGGAAAGGTCGTCAGGATAGGCCCGGCAGACGATCGAATAGGCGGCGTGACTGTGGCGCAGCCAGGCCGCGACATTGGGCATCGGCTGGAGCAACTCCGGATGGCACAGGCCCTTCATCGCCCCGCAGTCCGAATGGCCGCACACGACGACATCACTTACGCCAAGCGCCAGAATGGCATATTCGATTGCCGAGGAGACCCCGCCGTTGAGGGTCGAGAACGGCGGAACAATATTGCCGGCATTGCGGCAGACGAAGAGATCTCCGGGACCTGCTTGCGTGATGGTCTCGGGCATCACCCGGCTATCGGCACAGGATATCATCAAAGCTTGTGGTTGCTGGCCTTCCCTCGCCAGCTTGCGGTAAAGCGCCGATTGGTTGGGAAACACCGCGCCGCGAAAATTGGAGATACCTTTGAGGAGATCACCCATGTTCGGATCCTCTTTCTGGCCGGACGTCGGACTGGGAGGAATGTCTCTCGTCCGGCGGGTTGCAGAAGCGATCTGTTCGCAGGTGCGAAAAGAACAGCAAAAAGGGTGCAGTGCAACCAGCCGCTGCTAGATCACGATCAACAACACGTGAGGCGTGCGCATGCGTCCCCGCCGACTGGGGAGTTCCAAGTGCTTGCTTCTGTCCGCAGTCGGAGCTGGGCCGCTGCTCTATGGGGTCTGCTGAGGACCGGTTGGACAATCTTTAGAGGCACAGTTACCTCGTGCTGCTGATCGCATAGCGGCCCAACCCATCCATCGTCCCGGCGAAGGGACCTTGCTCCGGAGGGCGGATGGCTGTGCCCGTCCGAGAGCCTGTCTTGTCGTCTCCGCTCAAGGTCTATAGCGGAGACTCTTCCGTTCAAGCTGCGTTCATGCAGCGCTATAAACCATTGAGAGACAAGACGTGGAGGTCGTCTAACAAAGCTGGCAGGCCCTCCAACTATGCCCGGGAGCCGGAGTAAAATCAAATACCGGTTGCGAGGATGATACCTGCCTCCCTCGGAGTTGAAAAAGTGAAACGCGTCCTTTTGAAGATTGCTGCGGCCGGTATGCTCTTGCTGGCTCCGGCGATCGCTCAGGCGGCAGAAGGCTTCGCGACGGCCAACGTCAACATGCGCGCCGGGCCAAGCACAGCATACCCGGCGATCACTGTCATTCCGGCCGGCGAATCCATCGAAATCTACGGTTGTCTTGCCGACGTGCCATGGTGCGACGTGGAGTTCTACGACGGCCGTGGCTGGGTGCACGGCCGATATATCCAGGCGCTTTATGAACAGCGCCGCGTTTATGTCGGGCCTCAATATTATGGGCGGCTCGGTATTCCCGTCGTGGTCTTCAGCTTCGGCAGCTATTGGGATCGTCATTACCGCGACCGTGACTTTTACCGCGACCGCGATCGCTGGCGCCGCGGACCGGACTTCTATCGCGGCCCGGATCGCCGTGCGCAACCATCGCCCAGCCGCAGACCTGAATTCGAGCCAAGGCCAGCTCCGCCCGCGGAATTCGACGAGAGATTGCAGCGGAGGCCCGATTTGAGCCCTCCCCCCGAAAGACGGCGGGACCTCGACGATCGCCCGGAGCGCCTTCCGGATTTCGATCGCGCCCCCAACCGCAGGCCTGATGTCGACAGGCGGCCGGACTTCGACCGTGATCTGCGCGGCGGCGATCGCAACCGTCGGAACTTCGAGCGTGGGGGCAATGATGGCGATCGCGTCATCCGCCGCGGCGACGACGATCGTGACCGCGGGGGTGGTGACAATGACCGCCGCAGACAGCAGCGACGTTTCTGCGAACCCGGCGAACCGGATTGCCCGGACTAACGTGGCCCCGTGCGGCAGAGATGCTGTCGCACCGACGGCCGGGCTTCGCGAACCCGGAATCGCTTCCGTCGCCTCAAAGCCCAAGCGAGTAAAACCCGGCGATCCGGTCAGCCTGAAAGACGCTGGACTCTGGTTGATCGGGCGCGCGTGATGCCGCATTCCACAGCGGCTTCGACGGGGTGATCAGGTCGGAATGATCGGCCGTTCCAGAAGTTCTACAACAGCGGCTTGGATACTTAGGCACAAACCTTCGTATTCGGCAATTAGTTCCTCGCGACGAGGAGTCTCCTTCTGGAGACGTTTGAGCATCTCAGCCGCTACAGCGTATTCCTCGTAGAGGTCGTCCAACTCGCGGGCTCTTAGTGTGACGCAAGCGATCTCGATGATGAGGAGGGCCAGCGCTAGGCGAGCCCTTGCCGTTTCGAACCAGTGACACTCTTTCAATCCGTGACACGGCCCTCGGCGAGGCGCTGCCCTCTGCTTTGCGGGGCCATACTCAAGCCTTTTGTTTTGCTTCGATCGCCAGTTGGATCGACTGGCTGGGGGTACACCGCGGCATCGCGGCCGTCCAAGTAGCGAGCCTGCGATGAGCGGATAGGCGGCAAATCGCCGCCACTGAGAGGAGTAAAATGCGTATCGGAGAGCTGGTGGAGGCACTTGGCTCCGGGAGCACTGAAGTCCAGCCGGTGTGACCTGCCACGGGTAATTTCCTCCAGTTTGGATTAGAGTCCGGCCTATTGAAGGACGGACGCATGAAGAAGCAGAGATTTACGGAAGAGCAGATTATTGCGGTACTGAAGGAGCAGGAGGCTGGCGCGAAGGTGGCGGACCTCTGCCGCAAGCATGGGATTTCGGATGCGACATTTTACAATTGGAAAGCCAAATACGGGGGCATGGAGGTTTCCGAGGCGAAGCGCCTGAAGGCGCTCGAAGAGGAGAACGCCAAGCTGAAGAAGCTGCTCGCCGAGCAGATGCTGGATGCCGCCGCACTCCGCGAGCTTCTTGCAAAAAAATGGTAAGGCCCGCCGCCAAGCGTGAAGCCGTCGCGCATCTGAAGGCCGTCATGGGCCTCTCGGAGCGGCGGGCCTGCCAGATCATCTCCGCTGACCGGAAGATGGTGCGCTATCGGTCACGCCGACCGTCAGAGGCCGAACTGCGGAAGAAGCTTCGCGACCTCGCCAACGAGCGACGGCGTTTCGGCTACCGGCGACTGTTCGTCCTGCTCAGGCGGGAGGGAGAGCCGTCCGGCGTCAACCGCATCTATCGGCTGTATCGCGAGGAAGGGCTTACGGTTCGCAAGCGGAAAGCCAGGCGGCGTGCCGTCGGCACGCGTGCGCCGATACTGGTCGAAGCGAAGGCCAATGCCCGCTGGTCGCTGGATTTCGTCCATGATCAGTTCGCCTGCGGAAGAAGATTTCGCGTGCTCAACATCGTCGATGACGTGACGCGCGAATGCCTGGCAGCGATCCCCGACACCTCGATCTCCGGCCGTCGTGTTGCTCGCGAATTGACGGCGCTCCTCGAGCGGCGCGGCAAGCCCGGCATGATTGTCTCCGACCATGGCACGGAATTCACGTCGAACGCGATCCTCGCCTGGTCAAAGGAGCACAAGGTCGAGTGGCATTACATCGCACCGGGAAAGCCGATGCAGAACGGCTATATCGAGTCCTTCAACGGGCGGATGCGCGACGAGCTGCTGAACGAAAGCCTGTTTTTCGGTCTCGATCATGCCCGCAGCGCCATCGCCGAATGGGCAGACGATTATAACCATTCCCGGCCGCACTCATCGCTCGGATATCAGACCCCGGCAAGCTATGCCGGAACCATCGCCGCAACCGGCTCCAACGCTGCGCAAGATGAAGGCTACGCGCTTCCGCCGGTTGCTCCCACCGCGCCAAGTGGCGTAATGAAAACCGCCGAGGCTCTAATCGCCGCTGGATGAAAGTTCAGTGGCAGGTCAGGTGCTGTCCCCCGCGAAGTTATACCAGATCGGCGCTTGGCTGCCGAAGCCGGCGGGCTCGATCGGCGCCGCCGTTCTCTGAACCCGGCCGGCCGCTAGGGCGGGTCGACGAACATCACCAGCGGAATCTCTTGGGTAGTGTGTGCCGGAGTACCGACTGCCGCGATGCCGCAGAAGTGCCCGAAGACCAAACGTGACATTCGCGGAAACAAACGGGTTCTACACGGTGAAGGACGTGTGCCGATTATTGGCCGTATCTCGGACTACGCTGTGGAGAATGCGAAAGGATGGCTCGTTTCCGGAGCCAATTCCGATGTACGGCCGAATGATCCGCTGGCCCAAGCCTCAGGTAGACGAGTGGATCCGGCGGCATTCGGTCTAGAGGGAGGCTTGATCTGCCAAACCGATGCTTGCCGACTACGCTTGGACTTCGCTCCATCTTTGACAAAAGCCTGGATTCAATCAAGCCCAGGCGGCTGCGATTGCGACCTCTATACGACCTCGCCCCCGCGTTCTTCCCGGCGTACATCAGCTAAGTAATTGAATTTTTTGGCGACCCCTGCAGTTGTGCGAGGATCGGGCAAAATCAATCACTTAGAAGAAGGTGGGACTAAAAACCGTCCCTTTGATTCCATTGCCGAATTGAGAATCTTAGGTCTTACCCTAGTAGAAGCAGCGCTGCGACAAATACGCGAGGTGGAAGTGGATGGATATCATCGCGCCTGAGTAGGCGAACTAGTCGAAGGTTAGCCATTGACGGCAACGTTTCCTGACTTGGCCGCCTCTCGAATAGCTTTCGTCAGCTCATATACGGTGGTCCAAGGAGCTTGACGCTCGGCGCCCTCTTGCACTCGCCGTTCGTTCATCTTCACGGCTCGACCTTCAGCGGTTTCGATGGCAGCCATAAACCTTTGACAATCAGGCTTCTTACCTTGGCGAACGGAATAGTCAGCACATATCGTTTCCAAATGCTTCTGCACCGCATGTCGATCAATTGGCCTGTCAAAATCCTCTATATGCAGAATTAGCCACAACTCAAAACATGGATTACTAAAGGCGACGCCGATCGAATTCTTTGACAGGTTGTCAATCGTTTCCTTCACCGCATCATGTTCATCGCGATCAAAAACAACCCATGTCTGGTCCCTCTCTTCGAATGAACTGAGGGCACGCCGACGTCCTTCTTTCGGAACTCTAACGCCTTCGTAGCGATGGTTTTGGGAACGCCTGCAGCCTTCACCACCGTTAGGCTAACAAGTGCCCCCTTAATCGACTTGTCGAATGCATCAAAATACTCGGGTTCAGTGTTCTTTCCTTCGGAAAATATCGTGAACTTGACGGGCGGAGAAATAGACGCCGGTCGGCGTCGCAAAGATTTGGAACTCATTTGGAGGTAATTTTTCCATAACGAATCTGGCTCTGTACACTTCCGCTGAAGGGAAGTGCTTTAAATCGCCCTTCAAGGTATCCCTTCTCGAAATCATCAGTATGTCGCAAACGAACGTCCGTTAATGGGGATATGTTTGAATCGCCATAAAGACCTTTCTCACATAGCCAAATCTGATCGCGTCTAATAGATTCCGACGCCAATATATTTGTGTCATGAATTGTGGCAAGCATCTGAGCACCAGCGGTGTTATATTCTTTGCTTGAGAACAGAGCAAATATCAATTCGCAGGCCTGCGTGTGCAAACTTGCATCAAGCTCGTCAACAATTATTAACCCCCCACTATCGAGTGCCTCAAATACCTTCGATAGAATGACGAGCATGCGTCGAGTCCCCGCGCTCTCTCGATCGAGACTTAAATAAACGACAGATCCGTCTACAGCTCTATGTCCAAGCTCGATAGAAACATCTTTGTCCCGATCTAAACCTGAAAAATCCGGGCCAGTGTCACTCGAAGGGAAGTGCTTCTGGAAAAAACCAATCAAATTTCTACCTAGTTCCCGCGAGAACTCTGACGATTCTTGTTCAGTCCGACGATAACTCACCACACCTGTGCCAATATTATTAAGAAAATTGATGACACGTTCATCGATTTGTTCCAACTCAATTGAAACGAAGGCGCCCTCGACTGCAATTGACTGAATGATCACTATGTCGGCAAAAAATTTGTAGATTGGGGTGAGATCGTTGTGATCATTTTGCGCAGCCGCTGAGAGGAAGAGGCTATTCTTCCGTGTAAGGTCAGCTATTACCGCGTTCCGGCCACGCAGCTTCCTTCCGAAGGCGAACTGCTGTCGCTCTCGCGTGAAAAGTGTTTGCGCCCTGCCGTTTGGATAACTAACTAGCCATTCCCGCTCAATACTTTCGTCGGTGTAGGCAAAACCATAGTTGTATCTGACACCCCCGACTAAGAAATCAGCATCGAATGTAGTCGGCGCCTCTAAATGAGAAGCCTCAAATGCGAACGGCATTTGAAGCAAGGGGCTACCTGGCCTGCCTCCGAACTGCGAGGTGACCACCAAGTTTTTCATAACACTCAACGCGCCTATTACGTTCGATTTGCCAGATGCATTCGGCCCGTAGATAAGCGCCGCAGGGACAACCAAGATTCCGCTTATCGGCGTTTCAATCAGGCCCTCTGAAAAATCCTTCAGCTTGGCCGCGACCATTGAGATTTCCATCTTGTCACGGAATGACAGATGGTTTTCTGCCGAAAATCTGAGGAGCATATTACCGTCCAATCGGGTTACGTTAATGCAGTTTATAAGGCCCTTTTGTAAAAAATCGACAAAAATCGCGCTGAAGTGACATTTTTCTTGACAGCGGACTTCAGGGTTGACTTTCCCAAGGTCGTGTTCTCCAGCGAGCGAAACATTTGTCGCGGAAGTCGACGGCACTTTGAAAGCTCATTTGTTGGTGAGAATGAATATCTCGCCGGCATCCGCCCGCTCCCGGATTCCTTTGAACGACGGATGCCGCAGCTTCCCATCCTGCGTCCAGGCGCGATACTCGGCATCGGCGACGAGCACCGGCTCGACGAAGACGGCGTTCTTTCGTTTCAGGTTTACCGCTGGCGAATCCGTCCGGATTGCCTCGAGCAGCTCGCGGAGCTTGACAGACTCCGCGTACGTCCAGCCGGTTCCGCAGCCGCCGACATAGACGAGCTCACCTCTCCTCCTTGCCGCAAGCAACAGCCGCCCGATTGCGCCAGGCACAGTCGACGGCTCGAAGCCAACGATAACGAAGCTGTCGCGGCGCTTGCATGTGATCTTCTGCCACCAATCGCCGCGGCCGCTGCGGTAAGGCTTTTCCCGATGCTTGGCGATGATGCCTTCGAGGCCGTGCGCGCAGGCAACGCGATAGAATTCCTCCCCATCCGCTTCGACCTCTTCCGATAATCGGATAGCACCTGTGCGGCCGGCGACGATTGGATCGAGCAGCCATCGGCGTTCGCGAAACGGCAGCCGGCGTAGATCCCAACCGTCGACATAGAGAAGGTCGAAGGCAAAGAAGAGGATTTCGCTGGGATCATGCAGGCTCGTCTCTTGCCGAGGGCACGCTGAAGCAGGCCGAAATCCGACCGGCCCTGATCGTTAAGAACCACCGCCTCACCGTCGAGGATCAAGGTTTCGTAACCAAGCTGGCGTGCCTCGGCCGCGATCGAAGCAAAGCGGAGCGTCCAGTCGTAGCCGCCGCGTGTTATTATACGTACCCTCTCCGGCTGGACGTGGACGGCCAACCGATAGCCGTCCCATTTCACCTCAAAGGCCCAGTCCGGCCCTTTTGGTGGCTTGTCGACTAGCATCGCCAGACACGGATCAACCCGATCCGGCATCGGGTCCGGAGATGAGGTGCCGCGCGGTGTTTTCGATGATGCTCTGGCCATGCGCCCATTAACGCACAGCCTGGTCAAACCGTCGCATTGACTGTTCGGATGAGGAGAACATATTCAGAACACGAACCGGCGGAGCGGCGCGCCATCCATGACATGCGGGAAAAGACAACCTCAACCGAGGAAGATTCCGCATGCCAGCACCCGATTACGATATTGAACGTGCGATCTTCATTCGCTTCGCTATGGTCGGCCGTCCGGTCCTGAATGGGCTAGCGGCCAAGGGTCAGCGGCGGCGGCGTGATCCACAGAGCTCCACCCTCTTTGCCTGCGACATCGTAACGGCCTTGAGGGCACAGATCGGCTTTCGGCGCCATGGGGAGGCTGTTGACGATGCGATCGTGCAGGAATTCCTGCGCGCCGCCATATGGGAGATACCGGTCGGGGATTGCGCCGTGCTAGTCGGTATCGACGCCACGCCAAGGGACGCGGCGAAGCGGGAGATCTCGAAGCGGTTGGCCGAGCGGCTCAAAGCCGAATTCGAGATTGTTTACGACCCGGCTTTCTATCACGGCCGCAGCGGAACAGGGCCGCTCGGGCCGAGGAGATAATTTCAAGGTCGGCTGCGGGGAATCGGAACAATGACGCCCCCGCTGGATTATCTTGGTGCCGCATAATTGTCTCAGCGGCACAGGTCCCCCCACCTGTTAATGAGTGCCCGTCCTGTCCCCCGGTGCGGGCACTCGCACTATATGGCTTGCCATCGCCGTCACAGCGAGTACTTCGGAAAGCCAAATTGACAGGATGAGGCCTCTCAGGTCGATGATCGCGTGTGATACTCTGGCGGAGGCACCCATGGAAGACGATCGGAACACGACCACCACCGAGTATCAGGGCAACGACATCAGCGTGCACTCGACTGACCCGCTCATTGGAACGCTTGAGCTTATGTCAGACGGGGATGAAATCATCCTGCTCGAGCTCGATCGAGAGAGCGCAGAGAGTCTCGTGTCGGCACTAGTCCAGTTTCTTGATAGGGGCGAAGGCGACGATGCGCCGACTATCATAACGTCGACGCTTCAGTGATCCCCCGCGTACATCACCACCCGCTGATCGCATCCATGGAACAAATTCAGAGATTTAGAATTAGATGACTGTCGCCTCCTCCGGCGATACCTGATGAATGGCCAAGAGACAGAAGCAGCGTTCGCGATCCGGGCGGACGCTGCTTTCTTAGTGGTCCCAGGCAATATGGTTACTCGCGCCCCGTCACCGTAAGCGTTGTTCTGACTCCACCTTGATCGGCGCGGATGGGAAAGACGATCCAATCTGACCGTCCGGCTTAGGAATGGTTTCGTATTTTGACCCTAGAGCTTGTAGACTGGAACCGAAAGGCGAGGTTCGGCGCTTGCGAAGGCATCGGTTGCGAACTGCTTTGGTCGACCGGTCACAAGATCGAGCGGCTGTATCGGCCGTTGGCAAGGCCGCAATCGGCAACGCTTGGAACACTCGCAAACGTGCCCTACTATCATGCCGTGGGGCTTTTCGAAGTTGAGCGTTAGGCCCTCGGCGCCGAGAAGGTCAAGCGGACATGAAGCTCGTCCTCATCGCTCTCGCTGTCGCCCATAACTGGTATTCCGGCCACCATGATCCGGTCACCGGCTACGAATGCTGCGACAACAAGGACTGCCGGGTCATCAGCCCGCGCTATGTCGAGCCGCTGCCGGGCGGCAACTTCAACATCCGCACCGGGTCCAAGACAAGATACTTCATTCCCAAGAACCGGGTTTTAGAGAGCGAAGACAGCCAGTATCACATCTGCACGTCCGCCCCGCATATGACGATCCGCTGCTTCTTCGCGCCACACACTGAGGCAAAAGCGATGGGCAGCGTTGCGGGCTCATGAGTTGATGGCAATGTACGGCTGGACCCGACTCGCGATGGCCGAAGTCTATACGAAGGAAGCCGATAAGAAGCGCCTCGCGAAGGCCGCTTCGGAACGCCTTGCGAACAGAATGTAGGTCGCACCTATAACCCTGCCCGGTCGCACCTTAAATAGAATCAATTGGTTAGATAGTAGTTTGGCGACCCCTGCAGGACTCGAACCTGCGACAACCTGCTTAGAAGGCAGGTGCTCTATCCAGCTGAGCTAAGGGGCCGTCAGGCCGGTTCGCCCGGGCCTTCAATGGGTCCAGGGCTGCATCCGGTTGAAACGGAAATTGTCCGAATAGGACACATTCTTGCGCGTCGCGTCCTTCGGCGCGATGACGCGGTATTCGATGCCGTTGCGTTCGGCATAGGCGATCGCTTGCTCGGCGGTCTCGAAGGTCAGCCGCAACTGCTGCCGCATGTCACCGGAGCTCGTGTAGCCCATGATCGGGTCGATGGTGCGCGGTTTTTCCTGATCGAACTCCAAGACCCACAGATGCGTCTTGGCCTTGCCGGACTGCATGGCTGTCTTCGCGGGACGATAGATCTTCGCGGACATTGCTTTCAAACGGCTCCCGTCTTTCATCTCGACGCCGGCCCATCATCCGGATGCGCGACGTCGCTGTCGTCTTTCGGCTTTGAGCGCGGTTTCTTCCGGATCGCTGGCAAGCCGAAATCCTGCCTGCGAGCAGTTTTGCCCCATGCTCCGTCTTCCCTTAGCGCAGAATGATTTAAAACGGAATGACTTGCGTCAGGAAATTACAGCTTTTTCAAGCGCCTGCCGCCCTTGCCGCGATGGCCGGGCGCCACGATTTCCTGCCCTCACCGGCGGCGGCGTCGTCGACTGCCCGCTGGCCTCTAGCGGATTGAAAAATCAAGGGCTTAAATGGTCGGAGTGGAGAGATTCGAACTCCCGACCCTCTGGTCCCAAACCAGATGCGCTACCAGACTGCGCTACACTCCGAGCCGACGAAGGCGGAGATACACGCTTCGCCTCCCACCTGCAACAGCAAATTTGGAAGCGGCGGCAGTGCGGATCTCCTGCATGGCGCGCCCCAAAATGCGCAGCGGTTTTGGAATAACGACAGTACCCGCGAAGGCGACGCGCTTAGCGCGCGGCGGCCGGGATGCGTGCGCCCGTGATCCGGTCGCCGGGCCTTATTCCGAGGCGTTTCACCGTTCCGGCGTTGAGCTCCAGCACGAAGGCGACCGGTTCTTGCGAATCGATGATCGCTTCGGACAGCGGGACGGCGTTCTCATGAATGGTTGCTACGGTGCCGTCCGCGCCGATGAAGAGCATGTCGAGCGGCAGATAGGTATTCCGCATCCACATCATCACCCGCCGCGTCTCGCCGAAATCGAACAGCATGCCGTGGTCCGGCGCCAGCTGGCGGCGGTGCATTAGGCCCTGTTCGCGCTGCTCCGGGTCGATCGCCAGTTCGACGGTCAGGTCATGGGCCCTCCCGCCAGTGGTGAGAAGCCGGATTCTGTCCTTCTCGAAGGTGAGATCCGCGGCGTGCGACGCGACGAACAGCGACAACAAAAAAAGCGCCGCAATGGCGCTTCTCGCAAGAAAGTCGCGAAGCATGCGCATCAATGCGACCGATTGCTCGGCGTGGGACCGTCCGGATGGATCTCCGCAGCCATCAGGCCCTTCTCGCCGTCACCGAAGCGGCACAGCACCACCTGGCCGGGGCGCAGTTCCGTCAATCCGAACCGGCGCAGCGTTTCCATATGCACGAAGATATCCTCGGTGCCCTCGCCGCGCGTCAGGAAGCCGAAACCCTTGGTGCGGTTGAACCACTTCACCAGAACCCGTTCGAGCCCGCTCGTCGGCGTGACCTGGACATGGGTGCGCACCGGCGGAAGCTGCGAAGGGTGAACCGCGGTCGACTGATCCATGGAGAGAATACGGAAGGCCTGGTAACCGCGCTCGCGCTTTTGCACGAGCGCCACGACCCGAGCGCCCTCGAGCACCGTCTGGTAGCCGTCGCGCCTTAGGCAGGTAACGTGCAGCAAAACATCCTGCATGCCGTTGTCGGGAACGATGAAGCCGAAACCCTTGGCGACGTCGAACCACTTGATGACGCCGGTGATCTCGATGAGATCAAGAGCGTCATTGCCAAGGTCGTCATTCTCGATGACGCCTTTTGAAGATGTTCTGTCCGCCATTCTCCCAGCCCCTCGTTACGCGCAACTCTCGATACGGTTAACTGATTCTTATGGACCAGAATAACATCGTCCCGCTGCGCATGCGCAAGTCCCTCGACATAAATTGGCCGAGGTCATTTATGGGGCCGCAGGCTTGCCTCTGGCTTGCTGTCCCTTAAGTATACGCCATCTTCTGCAAAACAGGGACAATCCAATGCGCTATCTGCACACGATGGTTCGTGTAAGGGACCTCGACAAGGCTCTCCATTTCTACTGCACATTATTCGGACTCCAGGAAATTCGCCGATATGAGAACGAGAAAGGCCGCTTCACCCTCGTCTTCCTCGCCGCACCCGGCGACCTCGACCGCGCCAAGGCAGAGGCGTCGCCCTGCCTGGAGCTAACCTACAACTGGGACACCGAAGACTATACCGGCGGACGCAACTTTGGTCACCTCGCCTATGAGGTCGATGACATCTACGCCTTTTGCAAGCACCTGATGGACAATGGCGTGACGATCAACCGACCGCCCCGCGACGGTCACATGGCCTTCGTCCGCTCGCCCGACGGTATTTCGATCGAGATTCTGCAGAAGGGAGAACACCTCTCCGCTGAGGAGCCCTGGGCCTCCATGGCCAACACCGGCACCTGGTAAGCCTCGCACAATCCCGAGCGCCCAAGGTCGGCACAGGACCGAATGCGAAGATCAAAAGAGTCGACTGACGATCAAAGCCCGGCCAACGCGCCGGGCTTTCGCATGTGATCGTGGGCGGAAGGTTAGCGCCAGTTTACAAATTGCGCGGTATCCACTAATTTCCGCGTCATAGTTGAAACGAGGTTATGCCCGCAATCATTTGCGGCACCCTTACTTGGCCTGACCTTCCCGTGGCGGGATCGCTTCTCGCCGCGAGAGAAAAGTTATCTGTTCCGGGCAAGTTCTCGGAACCGAGACTTGCGCATGATCGCGGGCAACCGGAGACGTGCACGGAGAGCGGGGATAAGACGTTGCAACAGCTGAATTCGAAACGCACGCTCCTGTCGATCGGGCGCGCCGCGGCGTTTTCCGTGTCAATCCTGACGCTCGCCGGCTGCGTCTCGGCGGTTGCCGAGAGCGAGGGCGCAAATCCGGTCGAATCGCTGCAGGCTGCAACTCCAGCGGGCGCGGCGACGCCGAACGTGGAAGACGGGGTTTCAGATGGCCAGGCCGCCACATCCGGTGCCGGCGCTCAAGAGCAATCAGACGATCCGGCCGCCCAGGCGGATGCAGCCCTGCAGCCAGGCCTGACGATGCAAAGCACCGGCCTCAATGCCACCGCGTCGAGCATTTACGGGCAACCGCCCGTCACCGCGACCGTGCCTGCAAGCGCCACCGAACCGTCCGGATCGTCAGCCGGCGCCGCAGCCCAACCAGGCGTGAACGCCACGAGCAACAGCCTTTTCAGCGGCGCTCAGCCGGCGACGCCGCCTGTCTTGCCGGACCAGGAAGGCGCGAGCAACGCAGTTCCGGCCAAGGCGCAGACATTCGCAGAAAGCACTGCCGGCGCGGCAGATCTTCGTGCCGCGATCCCCTTGCCCACGAGTGCGCAGGCGGCGCGTGGCGGGCAAGCATCCGCCCCCCTGCAGACGGTTGAAGTCGCATCCGCCGGACAGGTGACGCCGCCCGTGGCGGCCGCCACTCAGCCCACCTCCCCCGAGGAAGACGGGAAGGACCAGCAGCGCACGGGCAAGAGCTGGACGCTCGCAAGTCTCTTTGCCGCCAAACGCAAGCCGAAGCTGCGGATGGCCGCTGAGGGCAACGCCGGCGGCGCCGAGAAGCGGACGATCACTGCCGCGAACGCGGCTGAACCTCAGGTCGCATCGCTCGCCTATACCGCGCTTCCCGGCGTCAAGCTCAATCCGCTGTTCAACAGGGACCATGCCGACCATGCGGGTGAAGAGGACGACGCGCCGATCGAGGTTGCCAATCTCTCCGGTCTCGCCCGTCTGGCGCCAAGCGGCCTCATCCTGCAGACGGAGAGCGTCGAAACCGGCTGCTTCAAGCCGGCGCTTCTCCAGATGCTGAAGAGCGTCGAGCGGCATTACGGTCAAAAGGTGATGGTCACGTCGGGGCTTCGGCCAATCAAGGTCAACCGGAAACGCCAATCGCTTCACACGCGTTGCGAAGCGGCTGACATACAGGTCAAAGGCGTCAGCAAGTGGGATCTCGCCGAATATCTCAGAAGCCTGCCCGGCCGCGGCGGCGTCGGCACCTATTGCCACACCGAATCCGTGCATATCGACATCGGCCGGCAGCGCGATTGGAATTGGCGCTGCCGCCGTCGTAACGGCTGAGGAATGGCTGCGACCGCGATGTAAATTTTCTGAGAAAAAGTGAGATTTGCCGCTTGCGGGAATCCGAAGTGCTCTCTATAAGCCACTTCGTCTTGGGCGCCCATCGTCTAGCGGTCTAGGACGCCGCCCTTTCACGGCGGAAACACGGGTTCGATTCCCGTTGGGCGTGCCATTCTTCTTCTCCAATACTTGCGGATACTTTGACATTTTCATTTATCACGCATCTGTGTTTGTGTGTGACAATCCTCTGCACCGATGCTTTTCAATCTCGGCAGAAAATAAAAATATTGTTTCAGACGACTTGCAGGAATCCCAAGCGCCTTTTATAAGCCGCCCTGTCTTGGGCGCCCATCGTCTAGCGGTCTAGGACGCCGCCCTTTCACGGCGGAAACACGGGTTCGAGTCCCGTTGGGCGTGCCATTTTCTAAATATTTCAGTTTAGATGCAGAAACTCCCGCAGCCTCTCCTCAAAGAGCGGGGAAGCTATCGGCCACTGCGCCGCCTCTGAACCTACGCCGACGGCAGGCGAGCCGCAGACGCACGTCGCCTCGGCTTTCTTTCGCCTATCCCTGTTTGACGACAGCGACGCTGACCTCTCCGTCCGACGCCACCGTGCAGGCGATGGTCGCCGAGCGCGGCTCGATGGCGCCCTCGCGCTCGTAGTCGATCTTGACGTCGAGCGTGGCTATCCGCTCGCCGGCAGCGCCTGCGCGCACAGGCTCGGTCAGACTTGTGTCGATGGCAGCCGGATTGTACGGCGCGGCCCACTGGGCGATTGCCTCGTTGCAGCGGTCGACGGTCGGCTGATCGGCCGGCGAAACGCCGTGGCTGACCGGCGACACCGGTTCTGGCAGCAAGTCGGCCGCGAAGGCTGGACCGGCGAGAAAAAGCACGGCGGCGCCGAGCATTCTGATCATGTGCATGGCTGTGGTCCTTTTCCTGGTACGTCGACCAGGCATTCTAGCCTGTCTGGCTGTCAAAACCGCAGTACGCCTTTTGATGGTGGAGGGAGGCCCAACGCCATTCACGGCCTCGACTCGCAATGCGCAGCTAAGCACGACGGCGCCCACCTGGCTCCGCTACGCTTAGGTCACGGCAACGACCAAGCCGTTCGAGTCGAGATGGCATCTGACGCGCGCCTGACGGACCTCGACGAGGCCCCCTGCTGCATATTCAATCCGCACAGTAATTGGAGCCATGAGCGCGCCGTCGCGTTGGCGGACGAGAGGGCCGGCGCTGGCCGCGCGTATACGCACGGCGCCAAGCGGCAGCGCAGCCGAGGTGATCGCCTGGAGGCAGGCACGAACCACGCCGCCCGCCCCATCCGAAATCGCTCCCGTTATCATTGGGTCCGTCACGGGATTGTCAAAAATACCTTGCTCGTATTCGCCGCGCTCGTCGAGCCGAATCTTTACGGGCCAAAGGGCAGAAGGCAGTCCGACGGATGGCGACGCGCCCGTCGCGGGAGCAATGCCAGCAATCGCTCGTGCACGGACACTGTTTGGCGTGCTGCTCTTCTTTGGAGTTCCAGCGCCTACGACCGGACCAGCCAAAGCACCGCTCGAAGCAGGAGGCGCTCCCTTGCCTTTCGGCACCGCGGCTCGTCTGCCGGCACCCGTCAGTTTGCCGCCACTCTTATGGCCGACATTGCCGCTGGTCCCACTGTTTTTCCCAGCCTTTACGCCGGCCGAGGCTCCGGCCTTCGTTCCGCCTCCGGCACTCGTCCCTGGCGAGCCGCCACTCCCGCCACTCGCCACACCACTTCCCACCGATGTCCCTTGATTGCTTGCAGCGCGACTGCTTTTTCCCGCTTTTGCGCCGGCCGACGCTCCGGCGTTTGTCCCGCCAGCAGTGCTGGTTTTTGACGAACCGCCACCCGTGCCACCCGGGGCGGCGATGACCCCGACACTGCGGAATTTTCCAACCTCGCCAAACTCAAGAGCCGGCGCCAGCGCCAGCGCAAAGGCAACAAGGAATGTGGCAGACGTATGAGTGCGCATCGCCAACGTCCTCATCTTCGCATATCAATCCTCGCTCCTTACCAAAGGCCGGGCACCAGACGTCTGGGGAGGAGCGCATCGGGCAGCGCCTCCGGCATAGGCTGGATCACCACCTCGCGGCGCGAACTACGGTTCTTGCGGGCGCCATTTTCCATCGGCTCCGCCGCACGCTCGCGGCCGGTGCCCCGATCGCGCGCTTCCTCCGACCCACGCCGTTGTGCCGCCAAGATCCGGTTCAATTGCTTCTTTGTCGCGTCGCGTTCCTCGCGGACGGAGTCGAGCTCGCGAGCGAGCGACCGTGCCTTCTTGCGCTCCAATGCGAGCTGGTTGGCAGCCCGACTTGCCGCGGTCTCCGCCACTTGGCGCGCCAGCACGATGGCCGCCTTCTCCGCCGCTGCCGAGTTGGCGTCCAATTCCGGGGCAGCGGACGATTGGCTGGCTTTGGTGAGTTCGCGCTCATCCTCCTCCGCCCGCTGTTTCGCTGCGAGTATTGCGGCGTCGCGATCCTGGCGAACAGCCTCGAGCTCCCGAGCGAGCGCACGTGCCTTCTCACGTTCCGATGCGAGCTCTTCGCTAATCCGCCTCGTCGCAGCCTCGGCAACCTGGCGGGCCTGCACGGCGGCCGCCCTTTCTGCCGCTGCAAGACTGGCGCCAGCCTCCTCGCTCGCGGCCGACTGACTGGCCTGCGCAAGATCGCGCTCATTCTCCGTCGCCCGCTGTTTCGCTGCGAGTATCGCGACGTCGCGTTCCTGGCGAAGGCTGTCGAGCTGCCGAGCGAGCGCACGTGCCCTCTCATGTTCCGATGCGAGCTCTTCGCTAATCCGCCTCGTCGCAGCCTCGGCAATCTGGCGGGCCTGCACGGCGGCAGCCCTTTCTGCCGCTGCAAGACTGGCGCCAGCCTCCTCGCTCGCGGCTGACTGACGGGCCTGCGCTAGATCGCGCTCATTCTCCGTCGCCCGCTGTTTCGCTGCAAGTATCGCGGCGTCGCGTTCCCGGCGAAGGCTGTCGAGCTGCCGAGCGAGTGACCGTGCCTTCTCACGTTCCAATGCAAGCTCTTCGCCAGTCTGCCTTGCCGCATTTTCGGCAATCTGGCGGGCCCGCACGGCGGCAGCCTTCTCCGCCGCTACCAACCTGACGCCAGCCTCCTGGGTCGCAGCCGACTGGCGGGCCTGCGCAAGATCGCGCTCACCCTCCTCCGCCCGCTGTTTCGCTGCGAGTGTTGCGGCGTCGAGTTCCTGGCGAAGGCCGTCGAGCTCCCGAGCGAGCGACCGTGCCTTCTCGCGTTGCAACGTCAGCTCTTCAACCGCCCGCCTTGCCGCGTCTTCAGCGACCTGGCGGGCCTGCACGGCGGCAGCCTTCTCCGCCGCTGCCAAACTGACGCCAGCTTCCTGGGCCGCGGCGGACTGACGGGCCTGCGCAAGATCGCGCTCATTCTCCTTCGCCCGCTGTTTCGCTGCGAGTATCGCGGCGTCGCGTTCCTGGCGAACAGCGTCGAGCTCCCGAGCGAGCGACCGTGCCTTCTCACGTTCCGATGCGAGCTCTTCACCCGCCCGCCTCGCCGCAGCCTCGGCATTCTGGCGGGCCTGCACGGCGGCAGCCTTCTCTGCGGCTGCCAAACTGCCGCCAGCCTCCGGGACGGCGGCCGACGGACGGGCCTGCGTAAGATCGCGCTCGTAGGCTTCCTGTTTTCGCTGCGCCTCAGCGAGTGCCCGTCTCGCATCAACCAGCAACGCTTCCGCTGCGTCCCGCGCCCTGAGTGCGGCCGCCTTTGACCGCATTGCTCCAGCGGCCTTGGCCTCCAACTCTTCGGCGACTTCAAGCATCATCGTCAGATCACGCTCGAGTGTGTCGGCTCTCTGGCGCTGCTTCTCGGCGACACGGCGCATCGCCTCGAGGTCCCTTTTCGCCGCCGCCAAAGCGCGGCGGAGAATTTCCTCCAGCTTGCCACCAGCCAGTTGCGTGCCGTTTTTGGGCGTATCGACTGCCTCCTCCTCCGCGAGGAGTATTTTCTCCGGTGCGGCGTTCCTTGCGCGTTCACCCGCGGTCAACGGGGGTATCTGGTTGATCGGCGCATCCGCAGGGCCAGACGCACGCAGTTCGACCATGTCCTGGGCAGGTCCATCGGCCGTTGCTGATTGCGCTCCTGTGGGAAATCCAAGGAGTAGAACGAGACAGAAAGGTTTGAAGCTGAGCGTTGCCATAGCTGTGTCCCCGCCGGGCGACTTGCCATGATACTGCCTTGCTTCGCTCCTCGCCAGTGAAGAGTGTCCCATGCCCCCGGGCGAGCCTTCACGAGATGGCGAACAGGGGCAGCCGCTCACCAAGAAAGCTCCTCAAAGCAAGGCGAGCGGCAATATCGTTCGCGCGCTCTTCCTCCTCTTCCCCATTTCGTCCTTTTCATAGTATGTTGCTGACGCTTCGTCTCAGGCGCCCATCGTCTAGCGGTCAGGACGCCGCCCTCTCACGGCGGTAACACGGGTTCGAGTCCCGTTGGGCGTACCAACTATTCTTTTCATTGAAGAGTTTTCGCGACATCCGTGGGGCTTGCGCTATAGGTCGAAAGCTTGAGACGGCCCAGCCCAATTGAATGTTCAATTTTCAGAAGAAAAATCGAACTTTGCGGCTCCTGCTCACTTGCGAGAATCCGGCGCGCTCTCTATAAGCCGCCTTGTCTTACGGCACCGCGCGTCTTTCGCAGGCACAAGGTCGCTGCAGCAGGCGCCCATCGTCTAGCGGTCTAGGACGCCGCCCTTTCACGGCGGAAACACGGGTTCGAGTCCCGTTGGGCGTGCCATTACGATCCTCAGAAATCTCCTTAAACAAATTGCACAACCGGTTGGTCGGGCTTGGCAATCCTATCGAGGATGAACGTTATCAGCTTGCCTTAGCCGCGTCCGTCACACGCAGTTGCACGCGCCGCGTTCCCTGCCAGAGATCCGACGAAACGCAACCAGCGACGTGCACTGTCGAGCCCCGATTGCCGAGCAGGAAATCGCCGAGCGGCGTTTCCGTTGCCCGGAAGGCGATCCCGTCGATGCGGCTGCCGTCGTGGCCCTCGAGCGTGACCTTGACGTGGTTGGCGCCGACTTGGCGGCTGTCGCGCAGACGGTGCTGGGGAAAGGCGAAGACCGGTTGCGGATGGGCCGAGCCGTAAGGGCCCGCCTGGTCGAGAAGTTCGACGAGGTCGAGCGTCGCTCCGGCCGCTGCCAGTGCGCCGTCGACCTTGAGGGTCTCAACCGCGACCAGTTCCCGCACCGGGTTCTCGGCGCGTTCCTCGAAAAACTGGCGCAATCGCCCGAGATTGGCGCGCTCGACCGTCAGGCCGGCGGCCATGGCATGTCCACCCCCTTTGACGAGGAGGCCATTGTCGACGGCCGCACGAACGAGCCTGCCCATGTCGAATCCGGTGATCGATCGGCCGGAACCCGTTCCGCGGCCGCTCGGGTCGAAGGCGATGGCAAAGGCCGGGCGGCGGAACTTCTCCTTGATGCGCGCCGCTATCAGGCCGACGATGCCAGGGTGCCAGTTTTCCCGGGCGGTGACGATCACCGAGGCCCCCTCGCCCGTTCCGTATTCCGCCAGCACTTCGGCCTCGGCCTCTGCAAGCATTGCCGCCTCCATCGCCTGCCGCTCGCGGTTGAGCTCGTCGAGCCGGCTGGCGATCACTTCGGCCGCCGCCGCGTCGTCCAGCGTCAAGAGCCGGCTGCCGAGGGCCGCATCGCCGATCCGCCCGCCCGCATTGATGCGGGGCCCGATGAGGAAGCCCAGATGATAAGGCGTCACTGGGCCACCGATCGCAGCCTTGCGCAGAAGGGCTGCCAGGCCGCTATTGACCATATGCCGCGCCGCGATCAATCCCTTGACGACATAGGCGCGGTTCAGCCCCTTGAGCGGAACCACGTCGCAGACCGTGGCGAGCGCAACGAGGTCGAGGAGTGACAGCAGATCAAAGCTGCCGGCACGCGCATTCCCCTCAAGCCGCAGCACCCGCAACGTATTGACGAGCACCAGATAGACCACGCCGGCGGCACAGAGATGCCCCTGCCCGGACAAATCGTCCTCGCGATTCGGATTGACGAGCGCGTGGCACGGCGGCAGCACCGCGCCTACCTGGTGATGATCGATAACGACCACGTCGATGCCGCGTTCGGCAGCGACGGCGAGCGAATCATGGCTTGTAGAACCGCAGTCGACAGCAACGATCAGACCGGCCCCGTTACCGATCAGTTGCTCGATCGCCTGCGGGTTCGGCCCGTATCCCTCGAAGATGCGATCGGGAATATAGATTTCGGCCGGAACGTCGAAATGGCGCAGGAACCGCAGCATCAGTGCGGAGGATGCCGCACCGTCGACATCGTAATCGCCGAAGATCGCGACCTTCTCGCCCCGGCGGATGGCGCCGGCGAGCCGCTCCGCGGCCTTGCGGCAATCGGTCAGTGCGTCCGGATCGGGCATCAGCGCGCGCAGCGTCGGATCGAGAAATTGTGCCGCATCATCCAAGCCGACGCCACGGCCGGCCAGCACCCGTGCGATGAGCTCCGAATAGCCGTGCACCTGGCTGATTGCCAGCGCCCGGTTCTGCCCGGCCTGATCGAGGCGCGAGACCCAGCGCTGACCGCTGATCGAGCGTTCGACGCCGAGAAATGCCCGCTCTATCGGATCCGCCAATTCGTCCATGCTGCCTGTCCGTCCGAAGTTCATTCGTTCTAACGAAGATTTCGAGGCGGAAAAACCGGCAGGCTGGGCGCTCCGGCCCGCAACAGGCATGCCGGAGCGGTTTCTCAACAGATTTAATGCAAGAGCGGGATCACCAGTCCTGGGGACGCTCGATGCGGATCACCTGGGGCTCCCCGACGAGATAGCCCTCGCCCTTGATCGAGACGATAGCTTTGCGCACGGAAGCTTCGTGCGTCGCATGCGTCACCAGGATGATCGTCTTCGGTTCCGCAGGATCCGCGTAGTGCTTTGAATGCTGCATGATCGATTCGAGCGAGATGTCGTTCTCCGCCATATGGCCGGCAATGTTGGCGAAGACGCCGGTGCGATCGACCACTTTCAGGCGGATGAAGTAGCCGCCCTCGTGGCTCTGCATCCGGGCGCGCTTGTAGGGCAGCAGCGCCGTGGTAGGTCTCCCGAAGGCCGGCACGTGTTGGGCGCCCGGGCGGCTCTTGGCGATGTCGGCAATGTCGCCAAGCACGGCCGAGGCCGTCGCGTTGCCGCCGGCGCCTGGGCCGACCATCAGCAGTTCGCCGAGAATGTCGGACTCGACTGCGACCGCGTTCGTCACCCCGTCGACCTGGGCGATGACGGAATCGTAGGGCACCATCGTCGGATGGACGCGCTGCTCGATACCGCTCTCGGTGCGCTGCGCCACGCCCAGCAGCTTGATGCGGTAGCCAAGGTCGGCGGCTGCCTGGATATCCTCGATCGAAATATTGGTGATGCCTTCCAGGTAGATGTCGTCGGCGGCGATTGCTGTGCCGAAGGCGAGGCTGGTCAGGATAGAGAGCTTATGGGCGGTGTCGTTGCCCTCGATGTCGAAGGATGGATCCGTCTCGGCGTAGCCAAGACGCTGCGCTTCCTTCAGGCAGGCGTCGAAAGTCAGCCCCTCCTTCTCCATCTTGGTCAGGATGTAGTTGCAGGTCCCGTTCATGATCCCGTAGACGCGCGAGACGGTATTACCGGTGAGCGATTCACGAAGCGCCTTGATGACCGGAATGCCGCCGGCGACCGCTGCCTCGTAGTTGAGCAGCGCGCCCTTTTCCTCGGCGATGCCGGCGAGTTCGATCCCATGTTTGGCAAGCAGCGCCTTGTTGGCGGTAACCACATGGATACCGCGCTCGAGCGCCGCCTTGACCGAGGAATAGGCCGGATCCCCGGCCCCGCCCATCAACTCGACGAAGACATCGATGTCCGCCTCGGAAGCGAGCGCCACGGCATTCTCGAACCAGGCGGTCTTCGAAAGATCAACGCCGCGGTCCTTCGTGCGATCCCTTGCCGCCACGGCGACAAGCTCGATCGGCCTTCCGCACGTCGTTGCCAGCATCTCGTGACGTTCCTGGAGAATCCGCACGAGCGAGGCACCGACCGTCCCCAAGCCCGCAATGCCGATTTTAAGGGCATCTGCCATAGCATGTTCCTAACATGTAGAAGGCGCCCCGCCGGGCTGGCGGGGCCGTTTTGCGCGAAAGCCGGCTTCTCCGTTACCGGTGTGCATTCAGCGAGACGACATTGTGCATCGTCTCATCCGCCGTCGACAGGAAGCGCTTGATGTTGCGCGCCGCCTGGCGGATGCGGTGCTCGTTTTCGACGAGCGCCAGCCGCACATAGTCGTCGCCCTGCTCGCCGAAGCCGATGCCCGGAGCGACCGCGACATCCGCCTTTTCGACAAGCAGTTTGGAAAACTCAAGCGAGCCGAGATGACGAAATTTTTCGGGGATCTTCGCCCAGGCAAACATCGTCGCCGGCGGCGGCGGCACTTCGAAGCCGGCCTTGCCGAAGCTGTCGACCATCACGTCACGGCGGCGCTTGTAGATGTTGCGGACCTCGGCGATGTCGCTGCCGTCGCCGTTCAGCGCCTGCGTCGCGGCCACCTGGATCGGCGTGAAGGCGCCGTAATCGAGATAGGACTTGACCCGCGTCAGCGCCGCGATCAGCCGCTCGTTGCCGACGGCGAAGCCCATGCGCCAGCCGGGCATCGAAAAGGTCTTCGACATCGAGGTGAATTCGACCGTCACGTCGATCGCGCCCGGCACTTCCAGAACTGAGGGCGGCGGCACGTCGTCGAAATAGATTTCCGAATAGGCGAGGTCCGACAGCACGATGATGTCGTGCTTCTTCGCAAATGCGATGACGTCCTTGTAGAAATCGAGCGTCGCGACCTGGGCCGTCGGGTTGGACGGATAATTGAGGATCAGCGCCAGAGGCTTCGGGATCGAGTGCTTCACGGCCCGCTCGAGCGGCGGGAAGAAGCTCTCGTCCGGCTCCACCGAGATCGAGCGGATGACGCCGCCGGCCATCAGGAAGCCGAAAGCGTGGATCGGATAGGTGGGGTTAGGACACAGGACCACGTCGCCCGGCGCGGTGATCGCCTGCGCCATGTTGGCAAAGCCTTCCTTCGAGCCGAGTGTCGCGACGACCTGGGTCTCGGGATTGAGCTTGACACCGAAACGGCGGGCATAATAGGCCGCCTGGGCGCGACGCAGCCCCGGAATACCCTTGGACGAGGAATAGCGATGGGTGCGCGGGTCCTGCACCACCTCGCAAAGCTTGTCGACGATCGACTGCGGGGTTGGAAGGTCGGGATTGCCCATGCCGAGGTCGATGATGTCAGCACCGGCGGCTCGCGCGCTTGCTTTCAAACGGTTGACCTGTTCGAAAACATAGGGCGGCAAACGCCGGACTTTATGAAACTCTTCCATCTCCAGACCTCATTTGGCGCGCGTTTTTGGGCCTCGTCGGCAATCGCTCAACATGCGCGGGGTGAATGGCCGTCATTGCGGCCATTCAACGCTTTGCGGCCAAATCACCAGAAAGGCAAGTGCTAATTCTCGATCTGTTTCAGCGCTTGGGGCCCGTGCTGTTCGGCCAGCAACTGCAATTCCTTCAGACGGCGCTGATACTCCGCTTCGGAGATGGCGCCGGATCTGCGCTGGGCGGCAAGCGCCGTCAGCCGCCCCTGCATGTTGACCGCCTCGTCGTCGGTCATCTGCTGCATGGCGGCAGGCTTCTGCCCATAAACCGAAGGATAGGTGGCGAGATCCGCCGTCGAATTGCATCCGGCAAGTATGCCTGCAAGAATCAACCCGGAAATCCGGGAAAGCGAACGCTGGTTTGCGACGACGAGCATGCTGGCGATGACCTCTGCTTTTTAGGGTGCGACGATGCGCTAGCCCTTGTAATCATTTTCGGGCAGAATGTAAAAATACAAAACAAACAACGTGCTGTGGAGGACGCCGGGTGACATCAGACAAGGCCGAGGACACCACGGGCAAGGGCGGCTATGTGGGCTTCGACCCAAAATCGGTCGAGCCCTATATCGTCAAGGACCCCCAGAACCTGGCCATCAACCTGGCCCGCGCCGTCGAACAGATGGGAAAGGCGGCGTCCGCATGGCTGGCGCCGCGGGAGACCGGCGAGAAAAAAGACACCTATGCCGAGCCCGTCTCCGACATGGTCAAGACGCTCTCCAAAGTCTCCGAATACTGGCTCTCCGATCCGCGGCGGACGCTGGAGGCGCAGACGCATCTGATGGGGAGCTTCTTCGACATCTGGTCGCGGACATTGCACCGGATGGCCGGTGAAGATGTCGCCGAATCGGAGAAGCTGCAACGCAACGACAAGCGTTTTGCCGACGAGGACTGGGTGAAGAACCCGTTTTTCGACTTCATTCGCCAGGCCTATTTCGTGACATCCGACTGGGCGGAGAACATGGTCAAGGAGGCCGAGGGGCTCGACGACCACACCCGGCACAAGGCCGCCTTCTATGTCCGCCAGATCTCCAGCGCGCTTTCTCCAAGCAATTTCATCACCACCAATCCGCAACTCTATAGAGAGACGGTGGCGTCCAGCGGGGCGAATCTCGTCAAGGGCATGCAGATGCTCGCCGAGGACATTGCCGCCGGGCGCGGCGAGCTCCGGCTCAGGCAAACGGATACCAGCAAATTCGCCATCGGCGAGAACATTGCGATCACCCCCGGCAAGGTGATTGCGCAATCCGATATCTGCCAGGTCATCCAGTACGAAGCGAGTACCGAAACGGTGCTGAAGCGGCCGCTGCTGATCTGCCCGCCCTGGATCAACAAATACTACGTGCTCGATCTCAACCCTCAGAAGTCCTTCATCAAATGGGCGGTGGACCAGGGTCATACGGTCTTCGTCATCTCCTGGGTCAATCCGGACGAGCGCCACGCTCGCAAGGACTGGGGAGCCTATGCGCGCGAAGGCGTCGGCTTTGCGCTCGATACGATCGAACAGGCAACCGGCGAGCGCGAGGTGAATGCGATCGGCTATTGCGTCGGCGGCACGCTGCTCGCCGCCACGCTGGCGCTCCATGCCGCCGAAGGCGACGACCGGATCCGCTCGGCGACGCTTTTCACCACTCAGGTGGATTTCACCTATGCGGGCGACCTCAAGGTCTTCGTCGACGACGAACAGATAGAGCAGCTCGAAGCCAATATGAGCAAGACCGGCTATCTGGAAGGCTCTAAAATGGCGACCGCATTCAACATGCTTCGCGCTTCCGAGCTGATCTGGCCCTATTTCGTAAACAATTATCTCAAGGGCCAGGATCCCCTGCCCTTCGACCTGCTCTACTGGAACTCCGATTCGACGCGGATGCCCGCCGCCAACCACTCCTTCTATCTGCGCAATTGCTATCTCGAGAATAGGCTCGCCAAGGGCGAGATGGAGCTTGCCGGACGCAAGGTATCGCTCGGCGACGTGAAGATCCCGATCTACAACCTGGCGACCAAGGAGGATCACATCGCGCCGGCGAAGTCGGTCTTCCTCGGCAGCGCGTCCTTCGGCGGCAAGGTCACCTTCGTTCTGTCCGGCTCGGGCCACATCGCCGGCGTCGTCAACCCGCCGGACAAGAGCAAATACCAGTTCTGGACCGGCGGCCCCCCAAAAGGCGATCTCGAAGAGTGGATGGACAAGGCCAAGGAAACGCCAGGCTCCTGGTGGCCGCACTGGCAGGACTGGGTCGAACGGCTCGACAAGCGGCGCGTTCCGGCCCGCAAGCCCGGAGGGCCCCTCAACTCCATCGAAGAGGCGCCGGGATCCTTCGTGCGCGTACGTGCCTGAGACGCGGAAAGCATCGTGAAGTTTTCCCGTCCGCTCGTTCAGGCAACGCTCTTGCAGCGCTACAAGCGCTTTCTCTTCGATGCAGATCTTGCCGACGGCACGCGGATCACAGGCTCTTGCCCGAATACAGGCTCGATGCGCGGGCTGACGGCGCCGGGATCGGCGATCTGGCTGTCTGAGCACGACTCTCCGACGCGCAAATATCGCCACATGCTGGAGATCGTCGAGGCGGACGGCACGCTGGTGGGCATCAATACCGGCCTGCCAAACCGGCTCGCCGAGGAGGCGATCGCCGCCGGATTGGTCAGCGACCTTCACACCTATGAAACGCTCCGCCGCGAGCAGAGATATGGGCGCAATTCAAGAATCGACATTCTGCTCAGCGATCCGGTGAAAGGTCTTGCCTATGTCGAGGTGAAGAATGTCCACTTCAGCCGCGCCGCGGCCCTGGCGGAGTTTCCGGACAGCCCGACCGAGCGCGGCGCCAAGCACCTCGAAGAGCTGGGCGACATGGTCGAGGCGGGACACCGGGCGATCATGCTCTATCTTGTTCAAAGAAACGACTGCGGCGTCTTGCGGATATGCCGCGACCTCGATCCGGTTTATGCTCGCGCATTCGAACGGGCGGCTCAACGCGGCGTCGAAGCCTATGCGATCCGATGCTCCGTGTCGCCCTTCGAGATCGTGCCGGCCGGAGCGATGATAGTGGACGAACCGGTCCATGCTGATTTAAGAAAACCGCCTGAAACATCGAAAGTCTTGGAATGGTAACTTACATCGAGGCCGGCGCTGCCCCCTACAAGAATACGGGCGTCATTCGTCTCTACGGCCCGGACGGATTCGAAGGCATGCGCAAGGCCTGTCAGGTGACGGCACGCTGTCTGGATGAATTAGCGTCAAGGGTGCGGCCGGGCGTGACGACGGAAGAGATCGACCGTTTCGTCTACGAGTTCGGCTTGGACCACGGCGCCCTGCCCGCGACCTTGAACTATCGCGGCTATACCAAGTCGTCCTGTACGTCGATCAACCACGTCGTCTGCCATGGGATACCGAACGACAAGCCGCTGCGCGAAGGCGATATCGTCAACATCGATGTCACCTATGTCGTCGATGGCTGGCACGGCGACTCCAGTCGAATGTACCCGGTCGGAGAGATCAAGCGCGCCGCCGAACGGCTGCTCGAAGTCACGCATGAATGCCTGATGCGCGGCATAGCGGCGGTGCGGCCCGGCGCCCGCACCGGAGCGATCGGCGAGGCCATCCAGACCTATGCGGAATCGGAGCGCTGCTCTGTCGTCAGGGACTTCTGCGGCCACGGCGTCGGCCGGCTGTTCCACGATGCTCCGAACATCCTCCACTACGGCAATGCCAGCGAAGGGCCGGAACTTAGGGAGGGCATGATTTTCACCATCGAGCCGATGATCAATCTCGGCCGGCCGCATGTGAAGGTGCTCTCCGACGGCTGGACCGCCGTGACGCGCGATCGGTCGCTTTCGGCGCAGTACGAGCACACCGTCGGTGTTACGGCGAATGGCTGCGAAGTGTTCACGCTTTCGCCGGCCGGCCTTTTCATGCCAGGCGTCCGCGCACTGGGGACCGCGTGACGAAGCCGCCTCCTTTTCCCGAACCGGACGAAGAAGAGACCGCCGACGAGCGGCAGTTTTTCGCGCCGCAGAAGGCGCGGAAATTGGACAAGATTCCGACGCTTGGCGGCACTGCCGAGGCGCATTATCACGGCCACCGCGATCGTCTGAGGGCACGCTACCGCGAACAGGGCAATTCGGCACTCGCCGACTACGAGATCCTCGAACTCATTCTGTTCCGCCTTATTCCCCGCCGCGACACGAAACCGATCGCCAAGGACCTCCTCGCCCGCTTCGGCACGCTCGCCGGCGTGTTCGGCGCACCTCAGCAACTGTTGCAGGAGGTCAAGGGCGTCGGCGAATCCGTTGCTCTCGACCTCAAGCTCATCGCCACCGCGGCGCAACGGACGCTGAAGAGCGAGTTGCGCAACAAGCAGGTCCTGTCTTCCTGGAGCGGGGTGATCGACTATTGTCATGCCGCGATGGCGCACGAGACGAAAGAACAGTTCCGCATCCTCTTTCTCGACAAGCGCAACACGCTGATTGCCGACGAGGTGCAGCAGCAGGGGACGATCGACCATACCCCCGTCTATCCGCGCGAGGTCGTCAAGCGCGCGCTGGAGCTTTCCGCGACCGCCTTGATCCTGGTGCACAACCACCCGTCCGGCGATCCGACGCCGTCGCGCGCCGATATCGAGATGACGAAGCTGATCGCCGAGGCGGCAAAGCCGCTCGGCATCACCGTCCACGACCACGTGATCATCGGCAAGGACGGACATGTCAGCATGAAAGGGCTGCGGCTGTTTTAGGCCAAGGGACTGCTTAAAGCCAGCGCGCCCGCCGGAAGAACCGATAGAGCGTCGCGCAGAGTCCGAAGATCACCGCCAGTACGATGAAGTAGCCATAGCGGAACCGGAGTTCAGGCATGTCCTCGAAGTTCATGCCGTAGATCCCAGCGATTGCGGTCGGAACCGCCAGGATCGCCGCCCAGGAGGCAAGCTTGCGGGAGATTTCCGTCTGCTCGGACTGGCCGATCATCAGGCTTGCCTCGAAGGTGAAGGCCAGCACCTCGCGAAGCGCGTCTATGTCCTCCTGGACGCGGCGAACATGATCGGTGACGTCTCGGAAGAGCGGCTGCATCGCCGCGTCCATGCCCGGCAGTTCGAGATGCTCGTGCCGGCGGCAGACGTCGACCAGCGGAACGACGGCATTGCGCAGCTTGAGCAGATTGCGCCGCATCAGATAGAGCCGTTCGATATGTGTCTTGTCCAACCGCGAGCGCAGCAGGCGGTCCTCCAGTTCCTCCACCTCGCCGTGAATCGTCTCCACGACCGGCATGTAGTTGTCGACGATGAAGTCGAGGATCGAATAGAGGATGTAGTTCTCGCCATGGGCCAGCGCTGCCGGGGAAGACTCGCAGCGCTGCCGCACCGCCATATAAGACGTCGAGGCGCCGTGACGAACGGAAACAACGTAGCCCCGCCCGACGAACAGATGCGTCTCCCCGAAGGCGATCTCGTCCTCGACCATATGGGCCGTGCGCGCCACGACGAAGATCGCATCGCCGTAGATTTCCAGCTTCGGCCGCTGGTGCGCCTTGCCGGCGTCCTCGATCGCCAGATCATGCAGATCAAATTGTTTCTGCACCTGCCGCAGCAATTGCTTGTCCGGTTCGTGCAGGCCGATCCAAACGACGACGTTCTCGCGATTTCGCCACTCTCCGGCCTCTTCGATTTCGATGTCTCGAACGCGTCGGCCGTTCTGATAGACGGCGGCGGCCACGACCCCCGGCCGATTGCACGGCGGTGCTTCGAGCGCCGGCGCATCGCCATTGCCTTGCGCTTTCTGTGAAGCTGGACCATTCATCCACTCGAGCGCCATGCCTGTCCGTCCTCCCTCTCCGCCGAATGTGCGAAGCATAGCGATATTTGCGATCGGACGCATCCAGGACAGATCGTTGCGGCATTGCCACTTCATCAAAGCGTGCCATTGACGATATAGATGTTCACGCGCGAGTTTGCCGCGTTGCAAAAACGATTCTCGCTTGGCTCAGGGGAAGCGCTCATGAACCAGTTCGATCTTATCGTCGTCGGCAGCGGTCCGGCCGGACGCAGAGGCGCAATTCAGGCGGCCAAGCTCGGCAGGAAAGTGCTCGTCATCGAGCAGGGCAAGCGGGTCGGGGGCGTCTCGGTGCACACCGGAACAATTCCGTCCAAGACGCTGCGCGAGACGGCGCTCAACCTCTCCGGCTGGCGCGAGCGCGGCTTCTACGGCCGCTCCTATCGGGTGAAGCAGGAGATCAGCGCCGAGGATCTGCGCCAGCGCCTGATCATCACGCTCAACCACGAAGTCGAGGTGCTGGAGCATCAATTCGCGCGCAACCGCGTCCATCACATCCGCGGAAAGGCGAGCTTCGTCGATCCGACGACGCTCGAAATCGTCAAGGACGACGGCGAGAGCATGCATGTTGCCGGTACCAGCATCCTGCTTGCCGTCGGCACGAAGCCCTTTCGGCCGGACTATATTCCCTTTGACGGCAAGACCGTCGTCGACAGCGACGAGTTGCTCGAGATCCAGGACCTGCCGCGTTCTCTCGTCGTCATCGGCGCCGGCGTCGTCGGCATCGAATATGCCACGATCTTCAGTGCGCTCGACACGCAGGTGACGGTGATCGACCCCAAGTCGACCATGCTCGACTTCATCGACAAGGAGATCGTCGAAGATTTCACCTACCAGCTTCGGGACCGCAACATGAAACTCAATCTCGGCCAGAAAGCCGAGAAGGTGGAGCGTCTCGACGATGGTAAGGTCATGCTTACCCTCGACAATGGCCGCAAGATCACAACGGAAATGGTACTGTTTGCCGCCGGCCGCATGGGAGCGACCGATGCGCTCAATCTCCCGGCCGCCGGTCTCGAGGCGGACAGCCGCGGGCGCCTGAAGGTCAATCCGGAAACATTCCAGACCGCGGTTCCGAACATCTATGCGGCAGGCGACGTGGTCGGCTTTCCAAGTCTCGCCTCGACCTCCATGGAACAGGGCCGTGTCGCAGCGCGCGTTGCCGTCGGCGCGATCGCCAAAGAGCCGCAGAAATACTTCCCCTACGGCATCTATGCAGTGCCGGAAATCTCCACCTGCGGCCTTTCCGAAGAGGAAGTGAAGGAACGCGGCATCCCCTACGAATGCGGCATTGCACGGTTCCGTGAGACCTCGCGCGGCCACATCATGGGGCTCGATGCGGGCCTCTTGAAAATGATCTTCTCGCTGAAGACCCGGCGCCTGCTCGGCGTGCATATCATCGGCGAAGGCGCCACCGAACTCGTGCATATCGGCCAGGCGGTTCTGAACCTGAAGGGCACGGTCGAATATTTCGTCGAAAACACCTTCAACTATCCGACCCTTGCGGAGGCCTACAAGATTGCCGGGCTCGACGCCTGGAACCGCATGGGCGAGATCAAAGCAGTGTAGGTCCCCCCGCCTCTGCAATTCATGTCGCCGGTTTCGGCGGCTTTCTCGGCGCAAACGAAAAGGCCGCCCGAAGGCGGCCTTTAACTATTCTGGACGATGCTAATTACTCGGCGCCTTCGTCGGCGGCCTTCTTCTTGGCCGGAGCCTTTTTCTTCGGAGCCGCGGCCTCTTCGCCTTCGGCAGCTTCGGCCTTGGCAGCGGCCTTCTTCTTGGCGGGCGCCTTCTTTGCCGGCTTGTCTTCGGATTCGTCCTCGGCCATCAGGGCTTCCTTGGAAACCGTCTTGTCGGTTACCGAGACTTCCGAAAGCAGGTGATCGACGACCTTCTCTTCGAAGAGCGGCGCGCGCAGCGAAGCGGCGGCACCGGGGGTGTTCTTGAAGTAGTCGAGGATCTGCTTCTCCTGGCCGGGGAACTGACGGAGCTGCTCAAACAGCGAGCGCTGCATTTCGTCGTCGCTCACCTGGACGCCGGCCTTCTCGCCGATTTCGGAAAGAACGAGGCCGAGACGAACGCGGCGCTCGGCGAGCTTACGGTATTCGGCGCGCGCCTCCTCTTCCGTCGTGTCCTCATCGGCGAAGGTCTTGCCGGCCTGCTCGAGGTCGGTGTTGATCTGGCGCCAGATGTTGTCGAATTCGGCGTTGACGAGGCGTTCGGGGGTCTCGAACTGGTAGAGCTCGTCCAGCTGGTCGAGCAGCTGACGCTTGACCTTCTGGCGGGTAACCGAGCCGTATTGGCCTTCGATCTGGCCGCGCACGATTTCCTTCAGCTTGTCGACCGATTCGAGGCCGAGCTTCGTTGCCAGTTCGTCATTGATCTCGATCGGCGCGGCACCGGCGACATCCTTGACGGTGATGTCGAAGGTTGCTTCCTTGCCCGCAAGATTGGCAGCCGGATAGTCTGCCGGGAAGGTGACGGTGATCGTCTTCTCGTCGCCCGCCTTGACGCCGACGAGCTGTTCTTCGAAGCCGGGGATGAAGCGGTTGGAGCCGAGAACCAGTTCGGCGTCCTCGTCCTTGCCGCCATCAAAGGCGACGCCGTCGACCTTGCCGAGATAATCGATGGTGACGCGGTCGCCGTTGGCGGCCTTGCCCTTCTTCGATTCATAGCTGCGGGCGCTTTCGGCAATGCGCAGGATCTGCTCGTTGACCTCGTCGTCGCCGATCTCGACGACTTCGCGGGTCACCTTGATGCCGCTCGAATCCTTGAGTTCGATCGCCGGGATGATCTCGTAAGCGAGCGTGAATTCAAAATCGGCTTCGGCCTTGAGGATCTTGTCGGCTTCGGCCTCGTCCTCGGTCATGGCGACTTCCGGCTGCGTGGCCGACTTTTCACCGCGGCTCGTCAGGATTTCGGTCGGCTTCTCGCGGACGATCTCGTTGACGAGATCGGCCATGATCGACTTGCCGTAGACCTTCTTCAGATGCGCAACCGGCACCTTGCCGGGGCGGAAGCCGTTGATGCGGACCCGGTCCTTCACCTCGGCCAGACGCTCGTTCATCCGAGTTTCCATTTCATCGGCCGGAATAACGACCTTGAGTTCGCGCTTCAGCCCTTGAGCGAGCGTTTCGATAACCTGCATGTTCAAACCTTCACTTCACGTTGACCGTGCTGTTGCCTAGATAAGTTCCGGCGAGCACGTGAGCCGATCCATTTGCCGGGAGTGGCTTTACGCAATTCCGCAACCGTTTTGCAAGCAAAATGGCACTTTGCCACCTTCGCTACCGTCGAATACCGACATGTGGCCGCGACATTGTCCCTGTGCAGTTGGTAAGACTAGACTCAGTCTCGACCTGCTGCGCCGGATCAAACCTCGCCACGGAGATGTCGGTCGACCAGACGCCAGTGAACCATTCAGTTAGCCGCAACGACCCGTCGCTTTCGACAGGCGCGTCACCAAGTCATGGCACATTGCGCTGTGTGTCACGGGCGCCAAATACACCCGATGGCAGACGAATGGCAAGCATTTCCGGTGCCGTGCCGACCGCGCGACATGAGGGGCCAAGTCAGCACCGGCGCCTGCTCGCCTCCACGCAAGGCTTGCCAAAATGCCCGTCATTGTTCTACAGGCTTCGCAAGCACCTCCGTTGCCCGGTTGGTGGAATTGGTAGACACACTTGGTTTAGGTCCAAGCGCGAGAGCATGGGGGTTCGAGTCCCTCACCGGGCACCAACGTGACATCCCCACCAGCACAACGACCGTAGCACCCCCGCCACCGGCCCGATCAATTCGACCGCAATGGACGATTTGCGCAGGATGCACATCTTCCATACCGATATTGCACTGCACAAAATGCTCCCAGCTGCGCTATATTGAAGACATGAAAAGGCCGGTGGTGACGAACCAAAGCCGCCCGCGGTTGGTCTCCCGCCCGGACTTCCGGAACGACCCGAGCCGAAGCTCGACGGAATTCGAAGCAGCGTACTCCTCCTCCCAACGCTGTTTCGATAGGATTGGCAACACTCCTCCTCCTCCCGGTTGCCAATCGACTTTAGAACGCCTGCCGGACCTCCTCCCCCGGCGGGCGTTTTTTGTTCTTCGCACCTGCGAGAAGATCCATCACGCTTGTGAAGTTAGTCTGAGCGTGTTTGCACGAAATTGAAGCATTTCCGCCAAGCGGCTGTCGCAGCCATGCATCGCGCGCATATGTGCCATTCCGCAGTGTCCCTATACAAATTAGGGGTTCACGCCTATCTTCAGATCATCGATCGGGCAGCGCACTCCTCCTCCCAGCGCTCCCGATACGGATTGGCAACCTCCTCCTCCCAGTTGCCAATCAGAACAGGCAACGCCCGCTGGATCTCCTCCCCCAGCGGGCGTTGTTTTTTGCATGGTTCGAGCAGCCTTTCGAGCTTCGCCTCCCCACCTGAGGCGATTCCAGGCACACTCGACAGCACCATAAATTAAGACCGGATTAACGGCCGACAGAGGATTGCAAAAGCTGCATGGGTGCGATGCAGCATCGTCTCTGTTTTCTGAGCACAAATCGATTATATTCCTGCCCATAAGATGATGGCCAGCAAGAGAGATAGAGCGCTGGCGAACGACCCTGAAAGGAATAGGATCATGAACCTCGCACGTTCTTTCAACAATTGGCGCAAGTATCGTCAGACCTGCAATGAGCTCGGCCGCATGAGCGACCGTGAGCTGAACGACCTCGGCATCGGCCGCGCCGACATCCCCTACGTTGCTCGCAAGGCTGTCAAGTAAGTCACAGACTGCTGCTGTTTTCGTAACGCCCTCCGGCCCTGCCGGAGGGCGTTTTTCGTTGCCTGATCGGTGCATGACACCGGGCTTTCGGTAGAGGCGGTTTAGTCCGTTCGTTCGGTGCACCATTTCGCGTCGCATAATTGCTGCCATGGGAGCCTTGGTGAGCCAGCCCGCGCGTGACACTGTCCGCGAAAACCGCGGCAAAACAACGCGCTACCGCTGCCGCGATGGGAGTAGCCGCGTGCTGCATTTTCGGGCTCCGCCCTTTCCATGCACAGCAAATCATCGACGCAGTGCACAAATGCATAGCAGATGCATTTTCTTTGCACTCCACCTGCCAATTAGACAAGCGTATAAGAACCTCAACGACGCAGACAAATCACTGTCGCGCCCAATCGACCTGAGGAAACGACCATGAACCCCATTCGTCTTGCAAAGAGCTGGATCAACTACCGCCGCACTGTCGCCGAACTCGGCGGCCTGTCGAACCACGCCCTGAGCGATATCGGCATCACCCGCTACGACATCCGCAACATTGCGGCCCGCTCCTTCCGTTAATCGGAACGAAGCCTGAAACTTCAAAGACGGCGCCCGCGGGCGCCGTTTTTGTTGGAAGCGCGGAAGGGCTATGCTAGGAAGCCGCGCATGAACAGGACCACCTCTCCTTATTCGCCCATTCATGTCATCGGCGGCGGGCTCGCGGGCTCGGAAGCCGCCTGGCAGATCGCCGAGGCCGGCGTGCCGGTCATTCTGCACGAGATGCGCGGCGTGCGCGGCACGGAGGCTCACAAGACCGACGGCCTTGCCGAACTCGTCTGCTCCAATTCCTTCCGTTCCGACGATGCGACGAGCAATGCAGTCGGCGTGCTGCATGCGGAGATGCGCCTCGCCGGCTCGCTGATCATGCAGGCTGCCGATCGCAACCAGGTGCCGGCCGGCGGCGCCCTTGCCGTCGACCGGGACGGCTTCTCGCAGGCGGTCGGCGCTCAGATCGAAGGCCACCCGCTGATCTCGGTGGTTCGCGAGGAAATCAGCGACCTGCCGCCGAGGGAATGGGACCTTGCGATCGTCGCCACCGGTCCGCTCACCGCTCCCGGCCTCGCCGAGGCGATCCGCCGCGAAACCGGCGCCGATGCGCTTGCCTTCTTCGATGCCATAGCGCCGATCGTCTACACCGAGACCATCGACATGGATATTTGCTGGCACCAGTCGCGCTACGACAAGGTCGGCCCCGGCGGCACGGGCAAGGACTATATCAATTGCCCGATGACCGAGGCTGAGTACAACGCCTTCGTCGATGCGCTGATCGCCAGCGACAAGACCGGCTTCAAGGAATGGGAAGGCACGCCCTATTTCGACGGCTGCCTGCCGATCGAGGTGATGGCGGAACGCGGCCGTGAGACCCTTCGCCACGGCCCGATGAAGCCTATGGGGCTCACCAATACCCACAATCCCTCGGTCAAGCCCTACGCCGTCGTGCAGCTGCGCCAGGACAATGCGCTGGGCACGCTCTACAACATGGTGGGCTTCCAGACCAAACTGAAATACGGCGCCCAGACGGAGGTGTTCCGGATGATTCCGGGCCTGGAGAACGCCGAATTCGCAAGGCTCGGCGGCTTGCACCGCAACACCTACATCAACTCGCCGGTCCTGCTCGACCGTTCGCTGACGCTGAAATCCCGTCCCGGCCTGCGCTTTGCCGGCCAGATCACCGGCTGTGAGGGCTATGTAGAAAGCGCCAGCATCGGGCTTCTCGCCGGACGGTTCGCCGCTGCCGAGCGCAAGGACGAAGCGCTGTCGCTGCCGCCGGACACGACGGCCTTCGGCGCGCTCCTCAATCACATTACCGGCGGGCACATCGTTTCCGAAGACGAGCCGGGCAAGCGCTCGTTCCAGCCGATGAACATCAATTTCGGCCTGTTTCCGCCGCTGGAGCCGGGTGCGCTTTTGCGGCCCGAAGGTGCCAAACGCTTCCGCGGCAAGGAAAAGGCACTGGCCAAGAAGCACGCGACTGCGGCACGAGCGCTGAAGGACTGCGCCGAGTGGCTTCATCACGAAGCCGCATAAGCGTTCAGTCGATCGTCTGCGCCGCCGCCTTGCTTTCGGCCGGTGGCTCCGCGAATTCGGATTTCGGATTGAAGCTACCGAGCAGCCAGAGGGAGACCTCGGCCGCCTCTGCAGCCGTCCGAAACTCGAAGCTGTTATCCAGATAAGCGAAATCCGGGAAATGGACGATGAGCCCCTGCCCGCTTTCCGAGCTGTTCACCCGCAGCTTACCGGGATGAATCACATGGCATACATAGTGCGTGCCGTGCGACTGGATGAATCCCGCCTTGCCGTCGTGCAGACGAAGAAAAATAGCCTTGCCGTCGATGGTCGCATGCAGCGCGCGGATTGCCTCGTCCGGAAAGGCACGACCAAACTCGACCATGGCCGAGCCGGTATCGGGATTGCTGGCGTCGCGCTCGGCGCGCGCGTTCATCCAGGCATAAAAAGCGGCAACGAACGCAACCACAGCGATGAGTATGAACCAGAGCATCATCCGTCCCCTTCGGACGACAGGAATAGGTAAGGCCCGTTGTTATCGCTCGAGGCTTGCGCCAGCTTGAACGGGGACATTCGTCAAAAACGCCGGCGTCGGCTCGCGCGCCACATCCGCCATTGCCGTTGCCACTGGGGCGGCTGGATCGAATACCGCAGGATCCGGGCTCCGGCGGCCTCGGCGCGCTCGAACACCGGCTCGGCAAGAGCAACGGGAACGAAGGCCGAGAAATTCTGCGGAGAGATCGAAGCCAAACTCTTGCGCGCTTTGGCGAGATGATCGCGGCCGAGCCCGCAGAATGCGCGAACGGCCCTGCCGATCGCGACCTCGTCGCGCCCGTCCAGCAGCATCTCCCGGTCGAGACCGGTCGCCCGCAGGAGGTCGGCGGGAAAATAGACCTGGCCGCGCCGGCAATGGACCGGCAGGAGCAACAAAAGGCCGGCGATCGTCTGCGCAACGCCGGCGTGCCCGGCAGCCTCTGCGGACATTCCGGCGTTCGCCGGGTCGAGAGTGAGCGAAGCCAGTTGAATGAGTGCGGACGCCGTTTCGCCCGCATAGCCCTCCAGCGCCGTCGTGTCCTCCATCGGGTCGTCGTAGAGGTCGAAAATGCGCGCATCGATCATGTTCTGCAGAACGGCAACGGGCAGACGATGCTCGGCAATTGAGGCAAGCAGCGCCTCGGCTAGCGGGTGGCCCTCGCCCCCCGAATGGTTCTCCAGCAGGTCACGCCACCATTGCAGCCGAATTTCGCCGGGAAGCGGCTCGTGTACCAGGTCGCGGATGCGGGCGATCTCGGCGTTGAAGGCGTAGAGGCAGGCAAGCGAGTGCCGCTTTTCCGGCGAGGCGAGCAGGCATGCGAGATAGCGGTCGCGATCGGTGTCCCGCAGTGTCGCGAGTATCTGGGGATCTGGCATTTGCACGCTGCGATTCCTTCGGCTCGATCACACCGCAATCAGGGCTGCAGCGACGGCGCGCGATTCTGCCAGCATGACATTGTAGGTGCGAACCGCCGCGCCGGTATTCATCGGATCGGACGAAATATCGGCGGCCTTCAATGTTGCCTTCAGATCCGCCGGCAAGGGTCTGATGTCGCGGCCGGTCCCGACGAGCAGGACTTCGATCGCGTGAGCCTCGCCAAGAACGCGCCGGAATTTCTCGATCGCCAGCGGATCCCCCTCGGCGACGTCCCAGGCATAGACGCCGGAGGGCAGCAGCAGCACCGAGCCGCGGTGCGACATGTCGGCGAAGCGGAAGCCGCCATTGCCGTAGGCGTCGATAGGCGCGCGTCCCGGAAAGTGCGCTTCGCGCATTTCGATACCTTTTGCCATCAGGCCGCCCCCGTTGCCGTACCCGGCGTCGTCCCGCGTCCTCCCAACTCGCCGCCGAGACGATTGTTTCGACGGTTGAAGAGAATGAGCACCGGCCCGGCGATATAGATCGACGAAACCGTCCCGATAACCACCCCGAAGAGGAGCGTCGCGCTGAAGGATTGCACGAGGCGGCTCCCGCCGAACAGGTAAAGCGCAACGAGGGCAAGCGCCGTCGTCGTCGCCGTGAGGATGGTACGCGACAGGGTCTGGTTGATCGATGCGTCGATCAAGACCGAAAGCGGCATCCGCCGATAGCGCGCCAGGTTCTCCCGGACGCGGTCGTAGATCACCATCGTGTCGTTCAGCGAGTAGCAGACGATGGTCAGAAGCGCTGCGAGGCTCGCGAGATTGAATTCGATGCCGGTCAAGACCAGGAAGCCCACGGTCAACAGCACGTCGTGAAGCGTGGTGATGACGGCACCGGCAGCAAACTTCCAATCGAAGCGCAACCAGACATAGAGGATGATGGCGAGTATCGCCGCCGCGACTGCGAGCGTACCGGCGCGCGTCAGTTCTCCGGACACCGCCGGGCCGACGACCTCGACACGGCGGAAGCTGTAGTCACCTTCGAGCTCGGCGCGGACCAATCCCATTGCGGTCTGATCGGCGTTGTCGCCTGCCTCCTGCGATGGGATGCGCAGCAGGATATCCCGCGCCGAGCCAAGCCCCTGAATCTGGACCTCGCCGAGGTTCAATTCGTCGAGGCGGGCGCGGACGTCGGCGACGTCGGCTGTGCCTTGCTTTGACCGGAGCTCCAGAAGAGAACCACCCTTGAAGTCGGCCCCCATGTTGAGCCCGAGGCTCACCAGCAGGACGAGCGAAGCAAGCGAGAGCGACGCCATCAGGATGAACACCGGATTGCGGAGGGCCATGAAGCGGATATCGGCCTCGGCAAAGAAGCCTGTGCGGATACCCCTTGGCAGATGTTTCGGCCGGCGGCGGCGATACCATCCGCGGATGAGCCGGCGGGTCAGGCTATGCGCCGTCAGGATGGTCGTGACGCTGCCTATGGCGAGCGTCGTCGCAAACCCGCTGATCGCCCCGGTGCCAAGCAGGAAAAGGATGACGCCCGCAATCAGCATCGTCAGGTTCGCATCGATTATGCTCCTCAACACGCGTGAAAAGCCGTTGTCGAGGGCCTTGCGCAACGGCTCACTGCTGTTGCGGACCTCCTCTCGCAGCCGCTCGTAGATGAGAACATTCGAATCGACCGCCACCCCGATCGTGAGAACGATCCCGGCGATCCCCGGCAGGGTCAGCGTAATTCCGAGAAGGGAGATTACCGCGATGATGAGCACGACGTTGACGATCACAGCGACCACGGCGACAAGGCCGAAGAAACCGTAGAACCCGATCATGCAGGCGGCGACCGCGGCTGCCGCGACCAACCCCGCCGTTAAGCCGTTGGCGATCGCGTCCGTGCCGACTTCCGGACCGACCGTGCGCTCTTCGATGACCGTCAGTGAGGCGGGAAGCGGCCCGGCTCGCAGCAGAGCGGCGAAATTCTCCGCGCCCTCCTCCGACAAGTCGCCGGAGAGCCGGACCATATCGCCTTCGATGACGTCCCCAAGCGCCGGTGTCGAGACCACCTGTCCGTCGAGCACGATGGCGAATTGCCGGTTCGACGCAGCTTGCGACAGCGTTGCGAGCCGCGTGGACGCTTCAGCCGTCAGCTTGATATCAACCACGGGTTCGCCGGTCTGAGGATCAGTCCCGGGCTGCGCATCGTCAAAGTCCTCAGCGGAGGCGAAGGCCTGCCTTTCGACCAGATAGGGCACCGGCGGGTCGTCCAGCGAATAGAGCACCTCCGACGCGGCAGGCGGCCGTGTGTCGAGGGCCTGCTGCGCCGGTATCGATGGGTCGAGCCACCGGAAAGCAACGCTGCCCCGCTGGCTGAGGAGATCCTTGAGCCGTTGCGGATCCTCCAAGCCGGGTATCTGGATGCTCAAGCGATCGCTGCCGCGGCGCTGGATCACCGGTTCCGCAGCCACCACTTCTCCGACGCGGCGACGCACCGCCTCGATCGACTGGGCGAGCGCCGCGGAGAGCCGGAAATCGATGCCCTCGTTGGTCAGGCGAAGCCGAACCGGCTCCTGCGCCGTCGTCTCGTCGACGACCAATTCCCGGATCGGATTGCCAGCCCGGTCCGGTGCCTCAACCGGCGCGGTGAGTGTATTGAGGGCCTCTCGGGCTGCCGCTAACTGCGACGTATCGCGCAGCCGAAACTGAATTTCCTGACCGCTGCCGGAAAGGCCGGTATAGCCGATTTCGGAGCCTCTCAGCGCTTGGGCGATGGCCTGGATCGTGGCTTGCAGGCGGTCCGCGACGATGCTGTCGCGATCAACCTTCAGAACGATATCGGAGCCGCCCTTGAGGTCGAGGCCGAGCGGCACCTGCCGATGCGGCAGCCATGCCGGCCATCCGGCAAGCTGCTCCCTCGGAACGATGTTCGGCAGAGCAAAGGCAAAACCGGCCAGGACGACCAGCCAGATCAAGGTGTTCTTCAGCGGCGAGAAGTTGGGCATGCCTTGAAATGCTCCATCGCCAGACCCGGCCGGCCGTGGCAGGTGAGGTTATTCCTTGACGGGCTCACCCTTCACGCGGACTTCGGACACGCCGCTGCGGGCGACGCGGACCTTGATTCCCTCGGCGATTTCGACCTCGAGTTCCGCATCGTCGATAACCTTCGTCACCTTGCCGATGATACCGCCGCCGGTAACGATCTGATCGCCGCGGCGGATGTTCTTCAACAGCTCTTCGCGACGCTTCATCTGCGCACGTTGCGGGCGAATGATCAGGAAGTACATGACGACGAAGATCAGGATGAACGGCAGGATGGACATCAAAATGTCGGCCCCGCCGGCGGCGGGCGCGGCAGTCTGCGCAAAAGCTTCGGTAATGAACATCGATCACTCCTTGAGTTCAACCCACGCGGTTACTTTGCCCGCGCGAAATCCGACGGGAATATAGGGAAGCAATCCCACGACACAAATGTCGGCACCCTTCTCCGTTGCTCCTGCCTCTGACATAATTTCCGCAACAGGAGAACCCCTTGAGGGCGGAGAGCCGGGCTTTTCCAGCGCAAACCGCCGTGCTACCGACAAAATCATACCGCCGGCGGAGAAACGGCCGGATAGATCAAGCAACTGCACCGGACTCCGCATCTTTCGCCAGGAGCGTGAGCCAAGCCCGCAGACCAGTATGCCCGGAGATATAATGATGCGCGAAAGCAAGCTCGACATTCTGATCAATGAAGTGCAGAGGCTTTCGGCAGCGCTCGACCGGATCGCCGGGCCGGCGCCGGCGGAGAACGACTGGAACGAAGCAGAATGCTTCGTCTGGGTCCCCGTTACCCGCCATTTGCAACCGGTCACCAAACCGAATCGCATCGATCTCTCGTTGATCACCGGTGTCGATCATGTCCGCGACATCCTCTTCGACAACACGCTTCGCTTCGCAGAGGGTTTTCCCGCGAACAACGTGCTCCTCTGGGGCGCACGCGGCATGGGCAAGTCATCGCTGGTCAAGGCGGTACATGCGAAGGTGGCGCGCGACAGCGGCGGCGGCCTCAAGCTCGTTGAGGTGCATCGCGAGGACATCGCGTCCCTCCCCGCGCTGATGGACATCCTGCGGCAAGCCCCGATGCCGGTGATCGTTTTCTGCGACGACCTTTCCTTCGATCACGACGATACGTCCTACAAGTCGCTGAAGGCCGTTCTTGACGGCGGAGTGGAGGGCCGCCCGGCAAACGTCGTACTCTATGCGACCTCGAACCGCCGACACCTTCTGCCGCGCGACATGATGGAAAACGAACAGTCGACTGCCATCAATCCTTCGGAGGCGGTCGAGGAAAAGGTCTCGCTCTCGGATCGCTTCGGGCTATGGCTCGGCTTCTACAAGTGCAGCCAGGACGACTATTTGGCCATGGTCGACGGCTATGCGCGCTATTTCCATCTGCCCGTCGAACCGGCATCGCTGCATGCCGGCGCCCTCGAATGGGCGACGACGCGGGGATCGAGATCCGGCCGCGTCGCCTGGCAATTCATTCAGGATCTGGCTGGCCGTCTGCGCCGTCAACTGGACGAGACGGCATGATCGGGCGCGCAGGGCGCCCGATGAAGACTATTCGAGGAAAGTCGCCGGGTTAACCGGGGTCGCATTCTTGCGAACCTCGAAGTGCACCTGCGGCTGGCTCGCCTTGCCGGTCATGCCGGAGGCGGCAAGCGTCTGGCCGCGCTGGACCTTCTCGCCGCGCTGAACCTTGAGCTGCGAGGCGTTGCCATAGACCGTGACGGTGCCGTCATCGTGGCGGACCAGGACGGCATTGCCCAGTTCCTTGAGGCTGCTGCCGGAATAGATGACCACGCCGTTCTCTGCCGCCTTGATCGGCGTGCCTTCGGGCACCGAAATATTGATACCGTCATTGCGGTTGCCGTCGACATTGGCGCCATAGGCGGCAACCACCGCGCCGCGGACCGGCCAGCGATATTTGCTGATGCCCGTCGACTTCGGAGACTCCTGGTCGATATCGGTCTTGATAGCGACGTCCGAAACGCTCTCCTTGGCGACCGGAGCCTTGTATTCCGCCGGCTTGCCCTGATCGAGCGAAGCCACTTTCGTTTCCGTTTTGGCCGTTACGGAGGCCGTGACGACGGCATCGGTCGCCGCTGCTCCGGCTGCAGGCATCTTCAACTTCTGGCCGACGCGAATAGCTTCCGCCGTCAGACCGTTTGCCTGCTTCAGCGCCGCGACGGACACGCCGTTGGCCTTGGCGATCTTGTTCAGCGAATCCCCCGGCTTGACGGTGTAACCGCCATCCGAGCCGTCGCCTGCACCGGCATTGTTAAGCTTGCCGGCGGCCACATCGTTGCGGCCTTCGCTCTTTTCGCGGGACTGAGACTGGCCGGGAAGGATCGCCATCTCGCGCTGGCCGGTGGGAAGCGGCGAAGGCCGCCTCTTTCCGCCTTCGAAGTCGGCAATGGAACCAGAGGCTGCGGCCTTTGCTGCACTGCTCGAAGCGCCAAAGGTCGGGACGATAAGGCGTTGACCTGGCTCGACCTGGCTTGCCGACTTCAAGCCGTTCGCCTTGAGGATTTCCTTCTCGGGAACTCCGAAGCGGCGGGCCAACACGGCAACCGTATCGCCTGGGCGCACCATGATCGTGGGCGCATTCGCCGTCGTCCAGCCACCTTTGTTCGGAGTCGTCTTGAGATCCGACGGCAGCGGCTCAGCCTTTGCGAGTACGGGCTGCGGTTGGCGGGCGGCGGGAAGCGCCTGCGGCTGACGCGTTGCGACCGGCGCCGGCTCCGCTAAGGCGGTACGCTGAACGCTGACCGGCGTCGAAGCGGCCCGGGCGCTGGAGACCGGCGTACTCGCCGTGCTCATCGGATCGTAGGACGCGGCCTGCGCGGAACTCGGAAAAGCCTGGCCGTAAGAGCCGCCGGAACCTGCGGATGAGGCCAATTGGCCGCCGGAGATATCGCCACGTGGAACATTCCCCGGGATGGAACTGGTGGTGATGTCATCCGAACTCGAAAAGAGCCCGTTGAAACGGCTGACGTCGGAGCTGCAACCGGTCGCGACGCTTGCCAGCAAAACCGCCCCGCACAGGCGGATCAAAGACTTCCCTGCACCGGGAGATGAAAATTGACGCATGACGCTTACCCACTCCGAACGCAACTCGCTGTGGAATGATTAAAGCGCATTAGAGTTACCGGCCGGTTAAGGGCGGGACTCATTTGACAAAATGCTAACCATAGGATGTCCGCGCATCCGTGACGCAGAAGCCTTTCCGCCCGAAATGCCGCAGAGGCAACAGCTCAAAGGAGCTCGGAGTAGAGGCGCTCGATTTCCGATAGCGACCGCGATTCAGGCAGCTGCTCCTCATAGCTGATGCTGCCGACGTCCCAACCGACGAAGGGTGTTTCGCGGACCGGCGTATCGGTGGAACCGACTGAAGAGACAGCCTTGTCCTCGTCCAGGAAGACGCTGACGAGTCTTTCGAAATTTCCGCCCGTGTCCAATCCGCTTCCGGCATCGTATTCGAGCGACCGCAAGCCGGCCAGAGCCGCCTCCCTCGTGCCGAAATAACGCAGGCTGTTCTGGTCCTCCGCGCGGAGGCTGTCATAGTAGTCGATGAAGGAACTATAATAAGCCTTGTAGTCGCCGGTCTCGGCATGCTTCCCAAAGGCCTGATATTCGCGCGCAGCCAGCTGTGGGGAAAGCGTGTTGTTCCACTCGTCCCGGGTCAAGGGCGGCAGTTTCTCCGGCGCCTTTCTTGTCCGGCTGAGATAGAGCAACGCATCGACCGACAGCGAAATGCGTGGCGTCGGATCGAAAAAGCTTGTCGGAGTTGCCTGGACGCCGCCATCGTCCTTGCTTCCGGAGACGACCTGCCCGGCGGGACGGCCGGCGAGATTGCCCAAACCGTCGCCCGTCGTCGCTGCCGTCAGCCTGTTCGCAATCTCCATCCACCGTCTCCGTCACTGGCACGAGGGAGCGGGTCGCCGTCGAGGCAAACGCGCCTTCAGCCATCGTGCCCGTCCGGGCTAAGGGCTGAAGCTTGCGCGAAGCTGGATTTGGTTAAGAATGGGTTAACAGGCTGATCCGCAAGGGGTTTGCTGCGTCGAGGGAACGGCGCAGCGGTGCCTCAGCCACCTCCGGCAGCCGAGAATCAGATCACCCGTCCATCAAAGAAACGATGCGAGCTGCGGTACGATCGGAAGATAGGGCGCATCGAACAGGTCTTCACGATCGAAACGGCTGCCCGTCCGGCTGACCCGCACGATGCGGCACTGTGTTTCGCTCATCATGATCGGCACGAGCAGAGTACCGCCCGAGACGAGATGGTCGGAAAACATTCGAGGCAGGCTGCCGAAGGCGGCGGTGATAAGAATTCGGTCGAAGGTCCCCTCGCCCGGCACTCCGGAACTGCCATCCGCCTGCCTGACCACGACATTGCGGATGCCAGCTTTTTCGAGGTTCTTCTGCGCCGAACTCACCAATGTCTGGTAGCGGTCGATCGTCAGGATGCGTTCGGCGATGCGCCCCATCACTGCGGCGGTGAAGCCGCTGCCTGTCCCGACCTCGAGAATCCGCTGGCCCGGTTTGATGTTCAGGCAATGCAGCAGGCGGACTGCCAAGTCGCAACCTTCCATGAACGAACCGCAGTCGAGCGGTATCAATCGTTTGGAATAGACCTCGTCCTGGTACTGCGGCGGACAGAAAATGCTGCGCGGCGTCTGCTCGACGGCCTTGAGCAAATCGTGATTGACCACGCCGGCGGAACGAAGGCGCAGCGCCATCGCTGCAAAGCCTTCCTGCTGCGAAACGCGTCCGTTCAAGCGCCTGTCCCTTCCCGCAGTGCGCGCGCAATGCGCTCCTGGACGGTATAGTCGGTCATATCCAGTTTAAGCGGGGTTACCGAAATCCGGTTTTCGCGCACAGCGTGAATGTCGGTGCCGGAGCGGAAGTCGCCGGAGCGCTCGCCGAAGCGGAGCCAGAAATAGGGAAATCCGCGGCCATCGATGCGTTCGTCGATGCTGAGGCCGAATTCGAGCTTGCCTTGTGAGGTCACTTCGACGCCCGCCACCGCATCGGCCGCGCAATCGGGGAAGTTCACATTGAGGAGCGTGCCATCCGGAAGCGCGACATCCATCAAGGTACGGATCAGGGCGGGCGCATGGGTCTCGGCCACGTCCCATGAGACTGCGCCGCCGACGGCATGCCGGTAAGCCTGGCTGACGGCGATCGACCGGATTCCCTGCAGTGTGCCCTCGATTGCGCCGGCGACCGTGCCTGAATAGGTGACGTCGTCGGCGAGATTGGCGCCGATATTGACGCCCGAAAGGACGAGATCCGGCCTACGGTCGAGGATCTTGCGCGCTGCCATGATGACGCAGTCGGTCGGCGTTCCCCTAAGGGCGAAACGCCTCTCCGCCACCTGCCGCAATCGCAGCGGCTCCGACAGCGTCAGCGAATGGGCAAGGCCGCTCTGGTCCACTTCCGGAGCGACGACCCAGACATCGTCCGAGATCGCCAGGGCGATTCGCTCGAGGACAGAAAGCCCTTCGGCATGAATGCCATCGTCATTGGTCAGCAGGATGCGCATGCCGGTCTCTTTCGCTTGCCCGCGCTTCAGGCCGCCTTCTCGATGCGTCTAAGACCGCCCATATAGGGGACGAGAACCTCCGGAACGGAGACCGAGCCGTCGTCATTCAGATAGTTCTCGATGACGGCGATCAGCGCGCGGCCGACAGCGACGCCGGAACCGTTCAGCGTATGGACGAATTTCGTGCCCTTTTCCTCCTTGGTGCGGTAGCGTGCATTCATGCGCCGCGCCTGGAAGTCGCCGCAGACCGAGCAGGACGAGATTTCGCGGTAAGTATCCTGCCCCGGCAGCCAGACCTCGAGATCGTAGGTCTTGCGTGCGCCGAAGCCCATGTCGCCGGCGCAGAGCGTCATGACCCGGTAGTGGAGCCCGAGCCCTTTCAGCACCTCCTCGGCGCAGGCCGTCATCCGCTCATGCTCGTCGATCGAGGTCTCGGCGTCGGTGATCGACACCAGTTCGACCTTGTTGAACTGATGCTGGCGAAGCATGCCGCGTGTGTCGCGGCCGGCAGACCCCGCCTCCGAGCGGAAGCATGGCGTCAGGGCCGTGAAGCGCAGCGGCAGCTTTTCGCCCTCGATGATCTGCTCGCGCACCATGTTCGTCAGTGGAACCTCCGCCGTCGGGATCAGCCAGCGATCGTCCGTCGTGCGGAAGAGATCTTCCGCGAATTTCGGCAGCTGGCCGGTTCCATACATCGCATCGTCGCGGACGAGCAGTGGCGGCTGCACCTCGATATAGCCGTGCTCCTGCGTATGCAGGTCCAGCATGAATTGGCCGAGGGCGCGCTCCAGGCGGGCAAGCTGACCCTTCAGAATGGTGAAGCGCGAGCCGGCAATGCGTGCGGCCCCTTCGAAGTCCATGAACCCCAAGGCTTCGCCGATTTCGAAATGCTCGAGCGGCTTGTGATTCCACGTGGGCTTGGCGCCGACGGTGCGCTTCACGACATTGCCGCTCTCGTCCGGACCGACCGGGACGTCCTCAAGCGGAACGTTCGGGATGCGCGAGAGCGTATCGTTGAGCTCGGCTTCGATCCGGCGGCTTTCCTCTTCGGCAGCCGGCAGGGCGTCCTTGAGTTCGGCGACCTCGGCCTTGAGCTTTTCCGCGAGTTCGCCGTTCTTCTGCGCCATGGCGGCGCCGATTTCCTTCGAGGCGGCGTTGCGGCGCGACTGCATCTCCTGCAGCGATTGCAAGACCGTGCGGCGGCGCTCGTCAAGCGCGATCAGCGATGCCGACAACGGCTCCGCGCCCCGCTTCGCCAGCGCATTGTCGAGCAGGCCAGCATTCTCACGAATCCATTTGATGTCGAGCATAGTCGTCCCACGCGTTGGTCTGCTGCATGTCTCCTCAGATCGACCTCGATTTGAGGAGACATGCAGCAATTCGAAGTGCTACAGCGACCTTTGCGCGTCTGATAAAACGCGCGGCGCTGCAGGTCACGGCGCGATTAGATCAGCCCTGGGCGGGCCCGACCGTACCCGAAGAACCTTCCTGCGAAGACGCAGACTCGCCTGCAAGTGATTCAGCTTCCCGCTGCCTTTCAACGAGTCGCGCCGTATAGATTGAAATCTCGTAGAGAAGGATGGCTGGCAGCGCAAGACCGATCTGGGAAACCGGATCCGGCGGCGTCAGCACGGCCGCGACGATGAAAGCGATGACGATCGCATATTTGCGCTTCTCGGCGAGCCCCTGCGAGGTGACGAAACCGACGCGCGCCAGTAGCGTGGTGACGACCGGCAACTGGAAGACCAGGCCGAAGGCGAACACCAGCGACATGATCAGGCTCAGATATTCCGAGACCTTCGGCAGCAGCTGGATCGCAACCTGCCCCTCTCCACCGCCCTGCTCCATGGCCAGGAAGAACCACATGACCATCGGGGTGAAGAAGAAGTAAACCAGCGCCCCGCCGAGCAGGAAAAGGAGTGGAGACGCAACCAGGAACGGCAGGAAGGCGGCGCGCTCGTTCTTGTAGAGCCCGGGCGCGACGAACTTATAGACCTGCGAGGCGATTACCGGAAAGGCGATCACCAGCGCGCCGAACATCGCCACCTTGATCTGGGTGAAGAAAAACTCCTGCGGCGCGGTGTAGATGAGTTCCACGTTACGATGGCTGAGACCGGCCCAGCTCACCGCCCACTTGAACGGCAGGACGAGGAGATTGAACAGCTGCTTGGCGAAATAGAAGCAGACCAGGAAAGCGACGAAGAACGCGCCGACCGCCCACATCAACCGCGCCCTAAGCTCGATCAGGTGCTCGATCAACGGCTGCGGCTTGTCCTCGATATCGCCGCTCATGCGTCACCTTTTTTCTTGCGCGCAGATGCGCTTGTCTTCTCGGTTCGGACGGGGGCCACGCGGTCGCCGGCTGTGGTCTTCCTAGTCGCCGCTTTCTTCGGCGCGGCCGTAGCGGCGGCTTTCTTGGTGGCTGCCTTGATTGCCGGTCCCTTGGCGCTCGCCGCCTTCTGCGAAGCTGCTCTCGGCTTAGCGGCACGCTTCGGCGTCGCCTCGGTCGCCTTCGATTCCGCCACCTTTGCCTCGTCCGCCGCTGCGCGTTGCATCTGCCGGGAGGCAGACCCGACGGCCGCGGCTGCCACCGTCTCGACCGGCTTCGCCGGCATTCCAGCGGGCGCAGTCGCCGGCTCGATTTGTGGTGCAGGCGTGACAGGAGCCTCGGGCGCGACCGGTTGGGCCGGAGCGTCGGGCGTCGTCGCCCTTTGCAGATCGGATTTGATCTCGTTTCCGAGCTGCCGCAGCGGGTTCATGGCATCGCGCAATGCGGTGGTCGGATTGAGGCTTTGCGCATCGCTGATCGTCTTGCGAACCTCGTCGAGATCGGCCTCCCGCAGCGCTTCATCGAACTGGCGGCGGAAGTCGGAGGCCATGCCCCGCATCCGCCCCGTCATTCGTCCGAAGGCCCGCAGCATGGGCGGCAGGTCCTTCGGTCCGACGACGACGATCAAGACGATTGCAATAACAACAAGCTCGGTCCAGCCGATATCAAGCATCCGACGCGCCCTACAAACCCGTAATGCGGCTCACCGGACGCTAGGCGCGCCGGTTGGCCATTTCCGATCGTCAGCGGACTTCGTCGGACTTGTGCTCGACGGTCTTGCCGTCGATCGTCTTGTCGGCCGAGGCAGCGTCCTCGTCGGTCATGCCCTTCTTGAAGTTCTTGATGCCCTTGGCAACGTCGCCCATCAATTCCGGGATCTTGCCACGACCAAACAACAGCAGCACGACCACCAGGACGATCAGCCAATGCCAGATGCTAAACGAACCCATCCACTTACTCCCTCAGGCTTTATCGATTCAAAGCCATCACGTTGTCATTTTTCAGGCGCCGCTTGAAGGCGCGCCGTCATTGTGACCGAACCTAAGATGTCGAGGCGTCTTTTTCAAACACCAATATGTCGCGCTCGTTAACGGAAAGCGTGACGTCACGCAATCCTGTCGGCAACAGATCGGCCCGAATGCGGGCCCGTACCGTCCGCTCCGACTGCGGCACGGCGAGTTCCAGCAACTCGACGACGCCCAGGAAGCGTCGAGACAGGATGCGCGCCGGGATGTCGCCGCCCTCCGGCTTCAACTGAACACCGGAGAGCCGCACCGCCACGCTCAAGGGCTGCCCCTCCTTGTATTCCCCGGCAGGCACGTCACCGAGCGGCGTTTCGACGCGGCCGCCGCGCACACGCGCATCGAACACGTTGATCTCGGAGAAGAACCCGGCGGCAAACAGATTGCAGGGCTTGCGATAGAGCTCGTCGGCGGTGCCGACCTGAACGAGGCAGCCATCCTTCAGGAGCGCTATACGGTCGGCCATGCGCATGGCCTCTTCCGCGTCATGGGTGACGACGATCGCCGTCGCCCGCGTTTCGCGGAGGATCGCCAGCGTATCGGCACGAATGGAATCCTTCAGGCGGGAATCGAGACCGGAGAAAGGCTCGTCCATCAACAGCACCGCCGGCCGCGGGGCGAGCGCCCGCGCGAGCGCCACCCGTTGCTGCTCGCCGCCTGAAAGCACATGCGGGTAACGATCTGCGTAATGAAACAGCCCCACGCGATCGAGCGCCGCATCGGCCTGGATCAAAGCCTCCTTCTTCGGCAGGTCGTTCAAGCCGAAGCAGACATTGTCGCGAATGGTCATGTGCGGGAAGAGCGCGAAATCCTGGAACATCAGCCCGACGCCACGCCTTTCCGGCGGCAGGAAGACGGAGGGACCGGATATTTCCTGCCCGTTCAGCAGAAGCCGGCCGCCGGTCTGCATCTCGATGCCGGCCGCGATCCGCAGCAAGGTTGTCTTGCCGGACCCGGAGGGGCCGAGCAGGCACAGCACTTCGCCGGCCTCGGCAGTCAGCGAGACGTTCTTGATCGTGTCCTTCGAGTGATAGCGGTGGCTGATGTTTTCGAATGCGAGGCTCGCCGCAAAGGACACACCCTGGCGTCTCGTCGTCGCAACGGCGCCGTTGAGCGTGTCTGAACCCATGCCCGCATTCCTTGACCGAAGGCCTTCCGGAGGGATAGCGGCCCTAAAGCCGATAGCCCCACTCAGGATTCCTAATCGTCCCCTTCAGCCTTCGGAGTCAAGAGGCCCAGTTCCTCGAGGTCCATCTGGGTGATGGGATCCTCATTGTCTGAAAGTTCGTCCTCACCGACAGGGACCGGGATATGCAGGTTGGAGGGAACCCGACCGGACAGGAGACCGGCGCCCTTCAATTCCTCGATGCCCGGGAGATCGCGGATTTCTTCCAGCCCGAAGTGATCGAGGAAATCCCGCGTCGTTCCGAATGTGACCGGCCGCCCCGGCGTGCGTCTTCGGCCGCGAAACCGCACCCAGCCCGCCTCCATCAGTACATCGAGCGTGCCTTTGGAGGTCTGAACGCCGCGGATGTCCTCGATCTCCGCACGCGTCACCGGCTGGTGATAGGCGATAATGGCCAGGACTTCGAGCGCGGCGCGCGAGAGCTTCTTGATCTCCTGCTCGTCAGTTTGCACGACGAAGGAGAGATCGGCCGCGGTGCGGAACGCCCAGTGATCGGCGACCTGAACGAGATTGACGCCGCGGCTCGCATAGGACGCTTTCAGCCGTGCCATGACACGGCCGACATCGACGCCCCGGGGTATCCGGCTGGCGATATAGCTCTCGGAGATTGGCTGCGCCGATGCGAAGACGAGCGCTTCGGCGATCCGCTCCGCCTCCTCCGCCAGCCCTGGATCGATGAACATCTCGAGTTCATCCTCGTCGTCGGGTAGTCCGGGCAGGTATTTTTGCGCCTCAGCCACGCGCTGCCTCCATTTCCGCCAGGGTCGCGGCATCGATCGGCTTCGGCCCTCGCCTTAGATAGATCGGTGCGAAAGCGGCTTCCTGCCGGATTTCCAACCGTCCCTCCCGCACCAGCTCGAGCGACGCGGCAAAAGAACTCGCGATTGCGGTTGCGCGCTCCTTCGGGCCCGTCATGTAGCGGATGAGGAAATGATCGAGCGCGGTCCAGTCTTCGAGGCTGCCGACCATCCTGGCGAGGATGAGGCGCGCATCGGAAAGCGACCAGACATGGCGCTTCTCAATCGTTACCTGGGTTATCGCCTGCCGTTGCCGGAGCGTAGCGTAGGCCGTCAGCAAATCGTAGAGCGAAGCGTCGTAGCCGGACTTTCGTTCCGATACGAGGTGCTCAGGCGCACCGCGTCCGAAGACGTCTCGGCCCAGCCTGTTGCGGTTGACCAGCCGCGTCGCGGCATCGCGCATCGCCTCGAGACGCTTCAGCCGGAAAGCCAGGGCGGACGCCATCTCCTCGCCCGAGGGGCCCTCGTCCTTCGACTGCTGGGGAATCAGCAGGCGCGACTTCAGATAGGCAAGCCATGCCGCCATGACGAGGTAATCGGCGGCAAGCTCGATGCGGATCGAGCGCGCCCGCTCGATGAAGGCGATATACTGCTCGGCAAGCGCAAGAACGGAGATTCGTGAAAGATCGACGCGCTGGCTGCGCGCAAGATGCAGAAGCAGGTCAAGCGGGCCCTCGAAGCCGCCAATGTCGACGACGAGTTCTTCCTCGTGCAAGCCGCGATCGGCAGACTCGTCCTGCCACAAAGGCTCCATCGGCGCCTTTGCCACCAGTTGCCCCTGCCTTTCGTCAGACCCCATCGACCCTATGCCCTTTCAACGCGGCGTAGCCGCGTTTACCAACTAGAGCGCCCCCACCTTCATGCGAAGGCACAAAAGAACTCTCTACCGCTTTGAATCCAACGCATCTTTTCTGCCTTCGACATATCCGCTCGCAAGCAGAATGCCCTAGGCGAGCGAGAACATCGCATTGAACTCCGCTCGCAATATGTCTTCGTCCGAACCGTCAGGCTGTCGGAAGGCGGCCTCGGCAGCCTTCGCGCGGCGCAGCCGGTCTCCCGACAGAACCGGGACGACATAGGCGACCGCCTTCATTTCTTCCATAATGCCGTGGCAATGCAAGACGAGATCGAGCCCTGCGTCGACAATTCCCCGGGCGCGGGTGGTCATATCGCCAGCAAGTGCGTTCATGGAAACGTCGTCGGACATCAACAGGCCGTCGAAGCCGATATAGCCGCGGATGATCTCCCGCACGACCTTGGAAGAGGTGGTTGCCGGATTGTCGGGGTCGATCGCCGTGAACACCATATGCGCCGACATCGCCATCACCTCGTCCCTCATGGCGGCGAATGGCTGGAAATCGACACGCTTCAGTTCGTCCAACGAGGCGTCGACCACCGGCAGGTTGTGGTGCGAATCCACGAAGGTGCGGCCATGGCCCGGCATGTGCTTCATCACCGGCAGCATGCCGCCCGCTTTCAGGCCTTCGCCGACGGCACGGCCGATCGCCGTCACAATCGCCGCATCGTGGCCATAGGCGCGGTTGCCGATGACGTCATGGCTGCCGGGCACCGGCACGTCGAGAACCGGCAGGCAGTCGACCGTGATGCCGAGCCGCATGAGATCGAAGGCATGCAGACGGCCGAGCAGCCACGCGGCACGCAGCCCCATTTCAACGTCGCGCCGGTAGATCTCGCCGATGGCTGCACCGCTCGGATATTGCTGCGCGAGCGGCGGGCGAATGCGCTGGACGCGGCCGCCCTCCTGGTCGATGAGGACCGGTGCTTTCGGATTGCCGACGCTGTCGCGCAGGGCCGCGACGAGATCGCAGATCTGATCTTTCTCGCCGATGTTGCGACCGAAGAGAATGAAGCCCCAAGGGCGCTCGCCGGCGAAGAAGCTGCGCTCTTCTGCCGTGAGGGAAAGGCCTTTGCAGCCCGAGATGAATGCCTTTGATTCGCTCATATGCCGATCATAATGGCCCGCGACCGAACCGCGAAGTCGCAAAGCGTCTGCCGGCGCCTCCATGCACAGGCAAGCGCATCGCGCGTAACGAAACGGGCGCGGCATTGCTGCCGCGCCCGCCTAATTTCTTTCAAGCCTTCGCGGCTACTTCGTCACGAGGCAGCTTCCGCCGGCGCTCTTGTAGCGCGAGCAAAGGGCATTGGCCTCTTCCCGCGAACCAGCCGGTATCCTGACGCGGTAATAGGTACCCTTGCCGGCAATCTCCGCCTTGCGAATATCCACTCCGCGGCCGCCGATGACGCTCGCGAACTTGGCCGAGAGATTGTTGTAGCTCTTCTGCGCCTCGGCCTCGGAGGGCAGCGAGGCAATCTGGACGACGTAGCTGCCGGCCGGAACGGACGCGGTCGCGAGCGGCGCGGCGGGCTGTGCAGCCGCCGTTTCCGTGGCCGGCTTAGCTTCCGGCGCTGCAGCCGCAGGGGCTTCTGCGGCGGGTTTCGCCGATGGGGTCGGCTCGCTGCCGACGGCCGTCGTCTTGACGCTGCGGACGGGCGCGACCTCGTTCCCGGCCGGCTCACTCGGTGCCGCAAGCGCGACCTTCCCGGCCGGCGCGGCAGGTTCTTCGGCGGTGCGCAGCTCGGCTGCCGCCACCGCGACCGCTGCCTTGCCCTCAGACCCGGAGGCGCCCGCCTCCGCCGAAGCATCGGCGGGAATGGACTGAGCAGCAGCCGTAGCCGCGCTGGCGCTTTCGGTCGGCTCGTCACGGGGAACGAGCGTGCCGTCCGGCTTGACGATCATGGTCCGCACCTTGCGCGGCGCCACAGCCGGGGCAGCTTCCTCTTCGGCAGCGGCATTGTCCGCAGATGCATCAGGCGTCAGACGCGCGACTTCTTCCTCTTCCGGCGGAGATACGCCAGGCAAGGCGTCCCCGTTTTCACTGCCTTCAAGCGGCAGGGATTCCGGCGTCAGCGTTCTCTGCACCACGTCCATCGGTTCTTCCGTCGAGGAGACCAGAGCCTCCTGGCGCGGAGCGGTGCCCTGGTCGCCGGCCACCCGGTCGTAGACCGCTTTGTCCTGGTTCGGCACGGTCTTGCCGCCCTTCTGTTCCGGGACGATCTTGACCGGGTCCTTGTCGGCTAGGATGATCCTGGGGCCGTCGCCCGACAGGACAGCACTGCTTCCGCCCATCCAGGCGTAGACGGCGGCGCCGCCGAGGATGATGACACCGGCCACGCTTGCAGCCAGCAGCATCGTGCGCTGCGAGCGGCGGCCATAGCCCTGTTCGGCGAAATCTTCGCTCTCGGCCCGCGGCATCGCCGCCAGCCGCTCGGCGTCCTGCGCGGCGCTGCGGCGCTCCGACATGGAACGCTGGAAGTCCTCTTCCATCGCCTTCTCGAATTCCTCGAAGTCGTCGAGCGACGCGAGCGGCGCGCCGCCATTGCCCGCCGATCCGGCGCGCGCTGCGGGCGCGGCGTCGGCCTGGCTCGAGCGTCCGCTCTTTGCGGCCGGCGCCGGCGTATTGAAGAGCTGTGCCATTTCCGCGTCGATATCGAGGTCGAAATCGCCAGGATAGGAAACCGGTTTCTCTTCGGCTTCCAGCGACGGAAGCTGCGGGACATCGAGATCGGCGATCGGCGCAACGCCGCTTTCCATCTCACCGATCATGGCGGGATCGAAAGGCAGCGGACTTTCCGATGACGTTTCTACGGCCTCGGCAACCCCGGGGGCTTGATCCACTGCTGACACCGGCGCCTGTTCGCGACGCAGTTCCGGCGCGCTCACCGGAGCAAGTGCCTGCAGGAACGGCTGAGCCGCCGGCTCCACCAGCGCAGGATGCCCTGCGACCGGAGGCGCTTCGGCAACTGCCTTCGGCGCGTTCACCGGAGCAAGCGCCTGCAGGAACGGCTGAGCCTCCGGCTCCACCAGCGCAGGATGTCCCACGGCCGGAGGCGCTTCCGCAGCCGCCTTCGGCGCATCGTCTTTCAACAGATCCATGTCCAGCGCAATGTCGGCGAGTTCCAGCTCGAAATCATCGAGATCGAAGCTCGGCTCGGACTCGGCCTGCGGCGCTACGTTTTGCGCGAACTCCGCTTCCCGCACGGCGGGCGCCTCAGGGGCGACGGCCGGAGCCGGCGCCTGCACGGCGGCAGGCGCCGGGATCGGAGTGGCGTAGGCGCGCTGCTGAGATGCACCGGCTGCCGACGCGACGGGCGTCGCGCGGCTGAACATCGGCGTAAAGGGGTAAGTGTTCTTCTTTGCGACAGGCGCGGAAACAGCGGGCGCCGGCTGCGCGGCAACCGATGCGGCCGCAACGGCTGCAGCCGGGACGATCGGTATTATCGGAAAGCGCTCCACATCGGCGAGCAGCCGATCCACGGGCTCGGGAGCCGCCGGTTCGGGCGGCAGGGCCGGCGACACATGCGCAGCAACCGCCTCGGTGACCGCTGCCTCCTGCGGCTGTTCGGGCTCCGCCATATCCAGGTAAACCGGTTCCGCGATATGGGCGCGTTCGGCAGCCTTGCCGGCCGCAGCGAGCCTGGAGGCAAGCGGCTCCTGCCAGTCTTCGAATACCGGGAGGTCCGGGGTCTCGGGCTGCTGGACCGGCTGCATGCCGTCGCCAACGGGCGCGGCCTCGGCCGACAGATCTTCATAGCCGAGCGATAGTTCGAGTTCGCGTTCCAGATCGACGGCGGAATCGACGTCCTGCGTCACAAAGACATCCGCCTCGCGATCGCTCGGCACCTGATCTTCTTCTGGAGAAAACGCTACCGGCTCACCGGAGAGTTCTGCAGCGCGTTCTACGGCCGGCGCCGACGGCTCCATGAGCGGCGCTTGGCTTTCCGGCTCTCGGCTTTCCAGCACAGGCTCAGGCGAGCCCGCCGCAGTCGCGGCCGGATGCTCGACAAGCCCGCTATCGGGGTGGACCGGTGCCGCGCGCGGGGCGTCATAGCTGTCGAATGCGCGCAGCAGCTCGTCTTCGAGATCGAAGGCCGGATCGCGCCGGATCGTCTCCTGGTGTCGCTGCAACTCCTGCAGTTGCTGAACTGCTGGCCGAGCATCGTAACCGACAATGCGGGCAAGTTCGCTCAACGGATCATCATCGGCCAATTTGTCGAATTCTGCCGGCCCGCTTCGTGCGAATTGTTTGTCTGCCATAGTTTCCACTCACAACTGCCTGCGTTGAATTGCCAGCGCATTGTGGGGAAATGGTGACACTACTTACCGCATCTCTTCCGGCGCCGAGGTGCCCGTAACGGACAGACCCGACCTCAATACCGAGGCGACAGCATGCACCAGCCCGAGTCTGGCAATGCTTAATTCTCTGTTCTTATCGTTAACAAAACGTAATTCCGGATTTTCTTTACCTTTGTTCCAGAGAGCGTGGAAGGCTGCAGCAAGATCATACAGGTAAAAAGCGATTCGATGAGGCTCCTGCGAGAGTGCTGCGGCCTCGACGACGCGAGGATATTCTGCGAGCTTGGCGACGAGCTGCAATTCGGCAGGATCGACGATCGCTCCGATAACTGCACCGGCAAGATCGATCGAAGGCAAGTCGAGATCCGGGAAAGCTTCTTTCGCCTGGCGGAACACCGAGCAGCAGCGTGCATGCGCATACTGAACGTAAAAGACCGGGTTGTCCTTCGACTGTTCCGTCACCTTAGCAAAGTCGAAGTCTAGCGGCTCCGAATTCTTCCGGTAGAGCATCATGAACCGGACCGGGTCCCGACCGACTTCATCGACCACGTCCCTTAGCGTCACGAAGTCGCCCAAGCGCTTCGACATCTTCACCGGCTCGCCGTTCCGGTAAAGCTTGACCAGCTGGCACAGCAATACAGTCAGCTTCGCCGTGCCATCGGATATCGCCCGCGCCAAGGCTTCCAGGCGCTTGACGTAGCCGCCGTGGTCGGCCCCGAGGACGTAGATCATCTCGTGGAAGCCTCGGTCGAACTTGTCCTTGAAATAAGCAACGTCGGCGGCGAAGTAAGTATAGCTGCCGTCCGACTTGATGAGCGGCCTGTCGATGTCGTCCCCCACTTCGGTGGAACGGAACAGCGTCTGCTCGCGGTCCTCCCAATCCTCGGGCAATTGGCCCTTCGGCGGCGGCAGCGTGCCCTTGTAGACATGTCCCTTGAAGGTCAGGTCGTTGATCGCGGTGCGAATCCGCGCTGCGCCATTGTCGTGCAGCATCCGTTCGGAGAAGAAGACGTCGTGGTTGACGTTGAGCGCGGCCAGGTCCTCACGGATCATCGCCATCATCGCGTCGATGACGCGCTCCTTGACGAGCGGCATCCACTTGTCTTCCGGCATGATCCTGAGGCTCGTGCCGAATTCGTCGGCAAGCGCCTCGCCGACCTGTACGAGGTAATCGCCGGGGTAAAGCCCCGGCGGTATCTCGCCGATCTCTTCGCCGAGCGCCTGCCGGTAGCGCAGAAAGGCCGAGCGGGCGAGCACGTCGATCTGCGAGCCGGCGTCGTTGATGTAGTATTCCTTGGTGACGTCGTAGCCGGCGAAGGCGAGAAGGTTGGCCAGGGCATCGCCGACGACGGCGCCGCGGCAATGGCCGACATGCATCGGCCCGGTCGGGTTCGCCGAAACATATTCGACGTTCACCTTCCGCCCGGCACCGATAGTGCTGCGTCCGAAATCCGTGCCCGCCCGCACCATCGCCGAAAGAAGCTTCTGCCAATAGGAGACCGACAACCGGACATTGATGAACCCGGGCCCGGCAACGGACACGTCGGCGACCTCCGGATCCTGGCGCAACTTGTCGACGATGAGATCGGCAAGGGCGCGCGGGTTCGTGCCCAGCGACTTTGCGAGGACCATTGCCGCGTTCGTCGCCACGTCACCGTGGCTGAGGTCACGCGGCGGCTCCACATTGACCCGTCCAAAATCGATCTCTGATCGCTTTTCACGAACGATATCAAGCGATTCCAGAATGTTTTTAACTCTTGATTCGAAGTCTGTGAAAAGGTTCATCTGATCCATCCGCTCTTTCCCAGTCCAACTGGAGAATGGCGCAAAACTCAAAAAGGAGGCCGGGTCCGTAGGAACCTGCAGCCTCCGCGCGGCGCGTCACTACCGCAAATCCGGCGTGTGGTCAAACAAGCGCCGATGCACGCTGATCGCGAAGGTATCGGTCATGCCGGCGAGATAGTCTCCCACATGGCGCGCGCAGGCCGGCTCGGTCATCCCGGCGATCTGGTCGATCCAGTAGTGTTCCTTCATCAACAGCGGGTCGGCCATGAACGCCCGATAGAGATCGGTGACGATCGATGCCGCCGCCTGCCGCACGCGCATCACCTCCGGGTGGCGATAGATGCGTGTCATCAGCAGGTTCTTGATCTGCCGGTCGGTCTCGCTCATCTCCTCGGAGAACATGGCGATAACCCTGCCGGCCTTGCGCACGTCGCTCGCGCTCTCGGGTCGAACTTCGCGCAGACGCGCCTGGGCGACGCCGATGACGTCCTCGACCATTGCGGTGATCTGCCGGCGCATGATCTCGTGGGTGAAGCGGCCATCGTCCAGGCCGGGATAGCGGTCGTGCACGTCGCGCATCAGGCGGGCAAGGAACGGCACCTCCTCCAGCATGTCGAGCGTCAAGTACCCTGCTCGCAATCCATCGTCGATGTCATGGGTATTATAGGCGATATCGTCGGCGATTGCTGCGACCTGGGCTTCGAGGCTTGCGAAACTTGCCAATTCGAGATCATGGACGGCGCAATAATCCAGGATCGGCTGCGGCACCGGTCCGCGGATGCCCTCGCCTTCCGGCGTCATCAGCGGGCCATTGTGCTTGACTAGTCCTTCGAGGCTCTCCCAGGTGAGATTCAGGCCGTCGAATTCCGCGTAGCGGCGCTCGAGCTTGGTGACGATGCGTAGCGACTGCGCATTGTGGTCGAAGCCGCCATAGCGTTTCAGCACCTCGTGCAGCGCATCCTCGCCGGTATGGCCGAAGGGCGTATGGCCGAAATCATGGACCAGCGCCACCCCCTCGGCCAGGTCCTCGTCGAGCTTCAAGGCCCGAGCCAGGGCGCGGGCGATCTGCGCGACTTCGATCGTGTGCGTCAGCCGGGTGCGGTAGTGATCGCCGTCGGCGGCAATGAACACTTGGGTCTTGTGCTTCAGGCGACGGAAGGCGGTCGTGTGGACGATGCGGTCGCGGTCGCGTTGAAAATCGGAACGCGTCGGACTAGAAGCTTCGGGATAGAGCCGGCCGCGTGATGCCCAGGGATTGGAAGCAAAGATCGCGTGCTCACCATAACCGAAGCCGAGCGCCTGTCTGTCGAATGCCATTTCACACCTGTGATGCCGTCCCATTGACGGGACATTCAAGCCTTCATACCTATAGTATGCGTTGCAGGAAAGCGACGAGGGAATAGCTGGTCAATCACCGCTGATCCCGGTGGCTTGCCTCTCGAGCCCAGCAATTGTAGCGCCAGGTTGCAAACGAATCTCTCCGGTTCTTGACCCCGGCAGGAGGCCAGACATGATACAGGATACAGTGACGCTTTCGGATGCGGCCGCCCGGCGCATCGCCGCCATACTCCAGACCGAGCACGACAAGACGGCGATGCGAGTCTCCGTGGAAGGCGGCGGCTGTTCAGGCTTTTCTTACAAGTTCGACCTGGTGGACAAGGAAAACGACGACGATCTGGTTCTCGAGAAGGGCAATGCGAAAGTGCTGATCGACAGCCTCTCGCTCGTCTATATGGGCGGTTCGGAAATCGACTTCGTCGACAACCTGCTCGGCCAGTCGTTCCAGATCAAGAATCCGAATGCCGTTGCAAGTTGCGGCTGCGGAACAAGCTTCTCCGTCTAGCCTCTTCCCACTGCCTCTACAGATAGGGTGAGCCCAGCCAGAGCAGGCGGTTCGCAAGCCGGTTGAGTATGGGTTCGGCTTCAAGGCTCGCGAGCGTCACCTCGGCGGCCATCTCGCGCACAGCGCAGAATTTCTCGCTGATCGCCTGCGCAAAGGCGTCATCGAGAATCTCGAGGTCGAATTCGAAATTCAGCCGCAGCGAGCGCGGATCGAGATTGCTCGATCCGACATAGGCCCAATGGCCGTCGACGACGATCAATTTCGAATGGTTGAAGCTTCCCTTCGCCCGCCACACGCGACAATGGCCTTCGAGCACCTGGTCGAATTGCGCCGTCATGGCGCGGTCCACGAGCGTCAGATTGTTGACCGCGGGCACGATGATGTCGACTTCGACGCCTCGTCGCGCAGCCGTCACCAGCGCGCTGATGAGCTCCCTATCCGGCAGGAAATAGGGCGACATCACCCGGATGTGCCGACGCGCAATCGAGAAGGCGCCCATCAGCATCTTGTGGTTGGTCTCGTTGGTGCTGTCGGGTCCCGAGGGCACGGCGCGCATCAGCACCGACGGCACATCGCCCCGCTCCTCAAGATCCGCCAGCCGCCAGGCTTCGCCCGACAGCAACTCTCCGCTCGAGAATTGCCAGTCTTCGGCCGCCACCTGGAAGATGTCGGCGACGATCGGCCCGGCGACGCGGAAATGCGTGTCGTAGGAAGCGGCGATCCCGGCGACCTCGGTAGTGAAGCCGGCGCGAATGTTCATGCCGCCGGTGAAGGCGACCCCGCCGTCGACGACGACGATCTTCCGGTGGGTCCTGAGATTGGCATAGGGCAGCCGCAGGCCGATGATGATGTTGCCGTTGAAGACGGCCGTCGTGACGCCTCCCTCCTGGAGATAGCCGACGATGCTCGGCACGGAATAGCGGGCGCCGACCGCGTCGATCAGGACCCGCACGCTGACGCCGCGCTTGACTGCGGCGATCAGCGCATCGGCAAAGCGAAGCCCGATCTGGTCGCGATCGAAGATATAGCTTTCGAAGAGGATGCTGCGGCGAGCGCCGGCGAGCGCCTCGAGCATTGCCCCATAGACCTCGTCGCCGCCCTCCAGCGTGGTGATGTGGTTCCCGGTCGACATGGAGAAACGTGATACGCGATCGCCGAGAATTTTCATCGCCGCGAATCGCTGCCCGAATCGGACTGCCACGTTTTCATCCGTGACGTCGGAACCGAGAAACGGGTCCGGGCCGCTCGCGCGCAGGAGCGAGCGCTGCAGGCCGATCGAGGATCGGCGAATGCGGTTGATGCCGGCTACCGCATAGATGGCCGCGCCGATGACCGGAGAGAGGAGAACGACGCCGACCCAGCCGGCCGCGGCGCGGACATCGTCCTTCGTCATCGCCGCATGAATGATCGCCGGCACCCCCAGCGCGAAGGACAGGAGCGCCAGGAAATGCGGCCAATAGTTCTCGATGAACGCGATCATGCGCGGGACTATAGACGGACCGAATGAGGAATCAATTCCGCCACCGACGGCTGGATTTCCTTCAGCGAACGCGCAAGGAAATGGGCCTCTTAGCGGCAATTCCGCCTCTCGCTGGGGATTTGTCAAAAGAAATCGCAGCCGCTAAAACGACTCGACAAAAGAAAGGCAGATGCGGCCCATGAAGATCGCCACCTGGAACATCAACGGCGTCAAGGCGCGGTTCGACGGTCTCGTTTCCTGGCTCAAGGCATCGAACCCGGACATCGCCTGCCTGCAGGAGATCAAGTCGGTCGACGATGCCTTCCCGCGGGAGGAGATCGAGGCGCTCGGCTACCACATCGAAACCCACGGGCAGAAAGGGTTCAACGGCGTGGCGCTGCTTTCCAAGCTGCGGCCGGACGAAGTCAACCGCGGTCTGCCCGGCGACGATTCCGACGAGCAGTCACGCTTCATCGAGGGCGCCTTTTCCGTTGCAGGCGGATCGATTCGCGTCTGCTGCCTCTATCTGCCGAATGGCAATCCGGTCGGCACGGAGAAATATCCCTACAAGCTCGGATGGATGCAGCGGCTCACGTCCTTTACCAAGGAGAGGCTGCTGCTCGAAGAGCCGCTGATCCTCGCCGGCGACTACAACGTCATTCCCGAGGCCCACGATTGCTGGGACGTGAATGTGTGGCGCAACGACGCGCTGTTCCTGCCCGAGACACGTTCGGCCTTCCGGCGGCTGCGCAATCTCGGCCTCACCGACGCCGTACGCGCGACGACGGATGAAGTGCCGCTCTATTCCTTCTGGGACTATCAGGCCGGCTGCTGGCAGAAGAATTTCGGCATCCGCATCGACCACCTGATGCTGTCGCCCGAGGCCGCCGACAAGCTGGTTTCGACATCGATCGAAAAGCATGTCCGCGCCTGGGAAAAGCCGTCCGACCACGTGCCTGTGGCTGCCGAATTTGCTTTTTGACACTGCAGCGCCGGGCTTCCCGTCCGAAGCCTCATTCCTGTGCTTGTCACAGGAATCCAGCCAGCCCAAGTCTTTGGGCTGAAAAAGTCTCTTCCGCGCCGCGGACGCGCCGCTGCTGGATCCTGCGATCTAAGAAGGCATGCGACAGCTGGAACTACAGGTCCGGTCCGGCCCGCCTATTCGTCGGCCTGCGGATGCATGTTCTGGGCCATGGCGATCGCGACGCGGCGGTCGTCCTCGGTCGCAAGCGAGAACGCCTGCTCCTGCATGGACTGGAGCCACGGCCTGTCCTTCGGCGAACACTGGTCGAGCGCCGCCGTCATATAGGCGAGGCCGCGCACCGTCTGGCCTTCCTGGAAGATGACGTTTCCAAAGACCCCCATGGCGCCGGCATGGCCGTTCTTGCGCGCCCGGTTCAGCCATTTCTTGGCCTGCTGAACATTGACGGTGCCGCCCTCGCCCGAAAGCAGCATCCTCGCCAGCTGGAACTGCGCCTCGGCGATGCCGAAGGTCGATGCCGCCTGGAAATAGAGCTGCCGCGCCTGCGGCAGGTCCGCCTGGACCGGGCTGTCCGGAATACCGCGCCGGTAATAGCCGGCAAGCGCGATCAGGGCGTTGACGAAATAGCCGGTATCCTCGGAACCGGGCTCGACGCCCTGTTGGGCGATCTCGCTGTAGATCTTGAACGCTTCGAGATCGTTTTCCGCGACCCCGTCGCCATAGGCATACATGTTGGCAAGCGCCCAGCGCGACCCCGTATGGCCCTTCTCGGCGGCATAGCGGTAGGCTTCCACCGCCTCGTCCTTGCGACCGCTCTTATAGGCGGAGAAGCCGAACTTGAAGAGCGCGAACGGACCCGATTCCTTTGTCACGCCCGCGGACGGATCGAAGGCTCGCGCCGGCCCTGCAGCGGTAGCGCCAACCGCCAGGGACATGCCCAGCACCGCCATTTTCAGCGACTTTAGTTCACCCGCGCGCATCACAATCAGCTTCTTCCGTCCCAGCCGGCTACGCCGACCCAATCACCAGGCACATCGACCATTTCCCGGCCCCGTGCCGCTTGAGCGTTCTGCCGTATCAACGCCCGACGGCTCGTTCGGTTGCCACGCGCGTCAGCGCCGTCGCGATCGATATCGGCTCGACCACGCGCCAAGCGCCAATTGCTAAGGGATGTCATGGCGGCACACAAACTCAGTTCACCTCAAACGCAAACACAGCACTCGCACGTTTGTCGCTATTATCGCTGCTCCCATTTTGTGGCGGGAAATGGACATATTCGACACGGGGCGGATACTAGCAAAGCATAGTAATAAATGTGTTGCTGAATCGTCACATTCGCGATTGCTTATAAGCAGTGGCCGAAGTGATCGCTTCTCACAAAAGAAAGGCCCGGCAGAACCGGGCCTTGAGACGCTGATCGATGGAGATCAGAACCTGACTTTTAGCGATGTGGAGATCGCGCCGACGAAGTCGTTGTCGAAATCGTAGGAGACGTCGTCGCCAATCGTTTCACCTTGATAGGTTACCTCCCCCGAGCTACCGCTCGTCATGATCCCGACGACACCAGCGAGGCGAAGTTCAACATTTTCCGTCGGAGCGTACGTTACCCCCGTGCCAACCGTCCAGGTGTCAGTCTGCGCACCATAGCCGTGGCTCGTGCCGCGATCCCAGGTGAGGCTGACCGCGCCGCTCCACTGATCGTTGAACTTATGACCAATGCCGCCGGTAACTGTCCAACCATCGCGATACAGGAGGTCCAGTGTGGTGCACGGTTGCGCAAGCGTGCCGCCTCCGGCAGGGCAGAATTCCAGCACCTGCAACTGGCTCCAATCCGTCCATTTGACCGAGCCGAATGCCAGCCAGCCAGGAGCGATACCCGACTGGACCTTCAGTTCCAACGAGTCCGGCATGGACGCGAAGCCGGATACTTCATAGAAGTTTACAGCGGCAGGACCGCGGACATTGCGGAGGTCGATGGTGCCAGCAAGATTGTCGAGATCGACGGCGCTGTTGTACACGAGGCTTGCTCGCATCGCGTATTCCGGGATTTCATAGGCGACGCCCGTTCGCCAGCCCCAACCGTCGCCCTCGAGGTCCAGCCTGCCGACGCCCGAGAAAGGCACCCCAGTGCCAGTGAAGTCCTGCACGAGCCGTTCTTTGAAGCCGCCGACCTCTTGGTAGAAGGTACCCCCGATAACACGGACAAACCCGGGGCCCATATCCCATTTGTAGGAGCAGGTCGCGGCGTAGTTATCACTTTCGACTTTTGTTTCGATGTTGCTGTTAGCGCCGGCCCAGTTCTGGCCCGGATTGGTGTGAGCGCCCCAAGGCTGCGAGTAGTCCGCCATACAGTCAATACTGTCACCCAAGGCAGCCTTTACACCAATGCGGGGCGCCCAATACCCCTCTGTGTCGTCAGCGGTATTCGGACGAGAGTTAAGGTCACCGCCGCCGAAGCCGGTCCCGGGCGGAGGAAAACCAGTTGTTGTGTCCGTATCAACAACGTTCTTCAACTCTCGCTGCGGACTGACGTAAGTCGCCGTCGCTTCCGCCGCGTAATCCGATGGATCGAACAAGAGATCGATATTGTAACCGCTGCGCTCGAGCCCCCCAGCCTGCGCAGCCGACGCGACGAGCACTCCGGCGACCGCTGCGAGAATGCTCTTCTTCAGTTTATTTCGAGCCATTCAGCTCCTCCCCTGCATTTCAATCAATGCGGCGTTTGACCTCGCGCCGCCGCACTTGGGCTGACTATTCGTCACGATGCCGTGATTGGCAATTCGCGGTCGGAGGGCTAAAGCCGACGAATTCAGTCATCAAATTTACGTAAGAATTTCATGATTCGGCCATATTCCGAGGAACAAAAAAATTATTACTCTCCACCAGTATGGTCTTCGCTCATATTAGAAGTTTTTTCCAACAATCCAGCAATGTGTGACGTCACGACAACAACATTGCTTTTTGCAAAACAACCCGCCGGCTGTCCGCGGGAAAACGCCGCGACAAAACCCACGCGTGTAATTCGGAGCTTGATCGACCAACGGGGAAACTGATTCGAAGTTGCCTCGATACGAAAAAGTCCGCTGCATTTCTGCCGCGGACTCTCATATCCAAGCTTGAACTGGATTAACCCGCTTCCGACACGCGGCTTAGTGCAACGCCGAGCGAGTCCTTCTGCAGGTTGAGTTCGGCCAAGCGTTCCCGCTCCGCTTCGACCAATTCCGGCTTCGCGTTGGCGACGAATTTTTCGTTGGCCAACTTGCCGAGGATCCTCTCGCGCTCGGACTCGACCTTGGCAACTGCCTTCTCGAGGCGCAATTTTTCTGCCGCCAGATCGACGAGGCTGCCGAGCGGCAGGCAGGCCGTCGCCTCGCCGATCACGATCTGTGCGCTGCCACGCGGCGCCACCGCCGCGTGCTCGATGCTCTCCACCCGCGCCAACCGCTTGATCGCCGGGCCGTGCCGGTCGAGCCGCTCGCTCGTCAAACCCTTGGCGCCGACGACGACCAGCGGTGCCATCGCGGCCGGCGGGACGTTCATTTCCGCCCGGACCGAACGAATGCCGGAGACGAGATCGATCAGCCAATTGATTTCGTCCGCGGCGAGATCGTCCGCGTAGAAGGCCGCCGGCCATTCGGCGTGGCAGAGCAGCGTCGCGCGATCGCGCCCCGGACCGCCGGTCTTTTGCCAGAGCTCCTCCGTCATGAAGGGCATGAACGGATGCAAGAGCTTGTAGGTCTCGTCCAGAACGTAGGCGACGCAGGCCTGCGATTCGCGCTTGGCTGTCTCGTCCTCGCCGCCGAAGACCGGCTTCAAAAGTTCGAGGTACCAGTCGCAGAACTGGTTCCATATGAAGCGGTAGAGACTTCCCGCCGCGTCATTGAAGCGATATCCCTCGATCGCCTCGGTGACATCGCGAATCGTGCGCGAAAGTTCGGTCAGAATCCAGCGGTTAACCGTCAGCGAGGCGGCTTCCGGGATGAAGCCCTCGCTGCTCGTCGCGCCATTCATCTCGGCAAACCGCGTGGCGTTCCAGAGCTTGGTGCCGAAGTTGCGATAGCCGGCGATGCGGGCCGGATCGAGCTTCACGTCGCGCCCCTGGGCCGCCATGATCGCCAGCGTGAAGCGCAGCGCATCGGCGCCGTACTCGTCGATCAGTTCGAGCGGGTCGATGACGTTGCCCTTCGACTTCGACATCTTCTGCCCGTTCTTGTCGCGAACCAGCGCGTGGACATAGACGGTGTGGAACGGCTCGACCGGCGTGCCGTCGGCGTCCTTCATGAAATGCAGGCCCATCATCATCATCCGAGCGACCCAGAAGAAGATGATGTCGAAGCCGGTGACCAGGACGTCGGTCTGATAGTATTTTTCGAGCTCCGGCGTCTCACTCGGCCAGCCGAGCGTCGAGAAGGGCCAGAGGGCGGACGAGAACCAGGTGTCGAGCACATCCTCGTCGCGCGTCAGGATTTCGCCCGGTTTGAAGTTTTCGAGCAGGTCCTCGACATAGGCCTTCATAGGTCCTTCATGCGCGATGTAATGCTGAATCGCCGCGTGCAGCGCCTCTTCCTCGGTCTTCTCGACGAAAACCTGGCCGTCCGGACCGTACCAGGCGGGGATCTGGTGGCCCCACCAGAGCTGACGCGAGATGCACCAGGGCTGGATGTTCTCCATCCACTCGAAATAGGTCTTCTCCCAGTTCTTCGGGACGAAGCTCGTGCGGCCTTCCCTGACCGAGGCTATGGCCGGCTTGGCCAGCGTCTTTGCGTCGACATACCATTGTTCGGTAAGGCGCGGCTCGATCGGCACGCCGCCGCGGTCGCCGTGGGGAACCATGTGCTTGTGCGGCTCGATCTTGTCGAGCAGCCCAGCCTCCTCGAAGATCCGAACTATGATGCCTCGAGCCTCGAACCGGTCCTTACCCTCGAGTTGATCCCAGGCGCCATGCAGGGCCGCCGGTTCATCGAGGCCCTCGAGAAAGTCCTCGTTGTTCTTGATGGTGATCCGACCTTCTACGGTCATGATGTTGATCGCTCGAAGTCCCGCGCGCCTGCCGACATCGAAATCGTTGAAATCATGCGCAGGCGTGATCTTCACGGCACCCGTGCCGGCCGTCGGATCGGCATAGCTGTCGGCGACGATCGGGATGCGGCGTCCGACGATGGGCAGGATCACGTGCTTGCCGATCAGCGATTTGTAGCGGGCGTCGTCGGGATTGACCGCGACACCGCTATCGCCGAGCATCGTCTCCGGCCGCGTGGTCGCCACGACCAGGTAGTCCCTCGTTTCCCACTCGGTGGCCCTTCCGTCATCGTCAAACGCGACCGGGTACTCATAGGTCACGCCAGGTTCCAGCGGGTAACGCAGATACCAGAGATGGCCGTTGACCTCATGCTGCTCGACTTCGAGATCCGAAATCGCCGTCAACAACTTCGGGTCCCAATTCACCAACCGCTTATCTCGGTATATGAGGCCCTCCTTATAGAGCGTCACGAAGACTTCGAGGACAGCTTCGGAGAGTCCCTCGTCCATGGTGAAACGCTCGCGCGACCAGTCGCAGGAGGCGCCGAGCCGCTTCAGCTGATTGAAAATCAATCCGCCAGATTCGGCTTTCCATTCCCAGACCTTGTCGATGAAGGCCTCACGTCCCATCTGCCGACGATGCTGTTGGCTCTCCATCAGCTTCCGCTCGACGACCATCTGCGTGGCAATGCCGGCATGGTCCATGCCCGGCTGCCAGAGGACATCCTTGCCGCGCATGCGCTCGAAGCGGACCATGATGTCCTGGAGCGTATTGTTGAGCGCATGGCCCATGTGCAGGGAGCCGGTGACGTTCGGCGGCGGAATCACGATGCAGAAGGTTTCGGAGTCCGGCTTTGCGCCGGCGCCGGCACGAAACGCGTTTTCATCGTCCCACGTCTTGGCGATACGCGGATCGACGGATGCAGAATCGTAGGTCTTGTCGAGCATTCTTTGACCGATTTTCGAGAGTGATGTCAGGGTTTGTAAACCGGAACGGCCCGTCCAAGTCAACACAAACGGGGAAAAAGCCGCGACGATCACGGCTTTGACCTGTCAACTCAAGGATGTCCGCCAGCAGCTTTTCTGAAACGGCTCGATGCACCGGAAGGCGCAGAAGCGGTTCCGTCGCCTCCTAGGCGCTCCGCAACGGTTTTAGCGCCGGGGACCGCGCGCGACCCGTTCGATCTCCTCGCGCACCAATCGCTCGACCAGCGTCGGCAAATTGTCGTCGAGCCATTCCTGCAGCATTGGCCGGAGCATCGCCTCGGCGATCTCGTCGAAAGACCGCCGCGGTCCGTGGTCCACCGCGTGGGCCAGATCTTCAAAAGCACGCGCCACCTGTCGGCCGACGGAGGGCGATACGATCGCCCCGGCCTCCTTGTCGCCTCTCTGGGCCACCTCCGGAGCGGAGGAGTGGGCCGGCGCCGGCGGGACGGCCGCCATCGCCACGGGCTCTTCGGCAAGGCTGTGCGGCGACGCGCTTTCGGGCAGCTGCTCGGTAGCGGCCGAGGGCGCTTTCGAAAACGACACACCCGCCATCCGTGATGTGATCAGCGGGCTGTCCACTGCCGATTTTTCCGGCGGACTTCTTTCTGCCAGACTGGGCTGCTCGGGGATCGGGGACTCCTTGGCAGCGTAATGCGACGCATGCCGTTCGGAGGCCGCACGCACGCGCGCGGCGACGTCGGCAAGCGAAAGGGGCGACGAAGCGGATGCCGTTGCCGTCCCCGCGCCGCCATTGGCCGGCTCGGCGTCCGACAGGGAGATGCGCGACGGGAGGTGGTGTTCGGACGAAGCGAATGCCGCAGCATCGATTTCGGAGTCGATCGTCAGCTCGATCTCGTCGTCCGGGCCGTCCTCGAAGGTTTGCGGTACAGAGGCGCCGGCCAGACCAGGCTCGTTGTTCTCGATGATCTTGCGAATGGATGCCAGGATCTCATCCATCGAAGGTTCTCGTGCGACATTGAGCTGTGCCATTTCAATCCTCGTTTGCTGCGGACAGGCGCGTCTCAGAAGCGGTCCGCGTGCCGATTTCGAACGAACCTTATGTGAGTTCGCGAACGAAACAAATGTCGCGAATCAGCTGAGGAAATTCTTGCACAGATTTGTTTTTTGAAGGAGGTGCCAAGGCTACGAAAGCAAATAACGCGCCGATGGTAGCCCACGGCGCGCCATACTACTTTGCAACATCAGCCCTCTCCTTGAACCGAGGGCGGCTCAAGGAGAACGATGCGGCGGAGACTTTAGCGTCCGTCTACGGTACGCAGGCCGAACCACTTGTCCTTGACGGCTTCATAGTGCTGTTCGGGGCGATATTCGGCGACTTGCAGGCCTTGAACGGCGACGGTCAACTTGCCCATGGCAGCAAGCAGGGCGTAGCTTGCCACGACGGCATCGCGCTGGGCGGCGGCAAGCGATTCCTGCGCATCCAGAACGTCCTGCTGCGCATCGAGCACGTCGAGCGTGGTGCGCTGGCCGACCTTGCGTTCTTCGATGACACCTTCCAAAGCGAGATTCGCGGCCGAGATCTGCGACCTGCTGGCGGTGATCCGGGCAAGCGCGGATTCGAGCTGCGCATGGGCGGAGACAACCGTCTGCTGCACCGAGGCGCGCGCGGAATCGACGAGGATGCGCTGCTGGCCGAGAATTTCCTTCGCCTGGCGAATCTGGCCGTATTCAGCGCCACCCTGGTAGATCGGCACCTCAAGGCGGGCGGTGACACTCGCGGTGGTGTCGTCGAGTCCGCTCGCGCCGGAATTGCCGGTGTTGCGCGTGACTGATCCCTGGAGGACGACGCCTGGCAGCATCGTGCCCTCGGCCGATTTCACCTGGAAACCAGCCGAATCGACATTATACTGCGCTGCAAGGATCTGCGGGTTCTCCCGCAGGCCGGTGGCAACCGCCTGATCCAGAGACCGCGGCATGCCCTTCGTTGCAGGACCGGGCTGGCGGATACCCGTCGGGGCGGCGCCGACGATCTGCACATAGACCGCTTCGCTCTGCTTCAATTGGGCAATCGCGGCGACGAGCAGCGACTGCGCGTTGGCAAGTTCGGCCTCCGCCTGGCTGACGTCGGTCCGCGTGCCCTCGCCCACGTCAAGGCGGGCCTGGGCGGCATTCAACTGTTCGCGGAGGAAGGCGAGGTTCTGACGGCGGATGGAGACGATCTGCTGGTCGCGGGCGATATTCGCGTAGGACTGGGCAGCCGACAGGAGAATCTGGATCTCGTTGGCCTTCAGCGTCTCCCGCCCGGAGAAGACGTCCGACTGCGCCGCCCTGACGTTGTTCAAGGTCTGAAATCCGTCGAAGATCGTCTGAGTGATCGAGATGCCGACCTGCCCGTCATGGAAATCACGGGTCCCGGTTCGCTCCTGATCGACGCGCGTCAGCGTCCCGGTTGCAGAGGCAGAAACCTGCGGGCGATAACCGGACTTGGCGATCGGAACGCCCTCATCCGTGGCCCTGAGGCCGGCGCGAGCGGCATTGAGATCCGGATTGTTCGCATAGGCCTTGGCCATTGCCCCGAAGATCGTCTCAGCGAGAACGGCGTGCGGCGCAAGCAATACACTGGTCGAGACAGCCGCCCACAAGGCTGCTTTGCGGACAATCGACACCATCTTCCCTCCGTTCAGCCGGGCGGCACGCACCCGGCAATTTCCAGCAGACCAAATCCCCACGGGCGGCCTGTTCAATCCCCATGCGGCAATCCGCCCTGCCGCCCCTCGGCGGGCAAATCACCACGTCGTTCCACTTTGAACCCCGGATTCGACCTTACGACAACCGTACACTGCATGCGAGGGGGGCATTTCAAAAAGAAACACATGATACGTTGCCGATTGGCAACATTGCAGATTTCAGCCAAAAAGACGCGTGCTGAGATGCCTCAATAAGTGGCACCTCAGAAAATAAAGGACCGCTCGCGATTGAACCCGGGCAGCGGCTTTACGGACGTATTGAAATCGGATCGCTCGGAAGTCCTGCCCGATTCTCGCACATAGAGTTTCGCACGCGATGCGTTACCAAACCCTTCCACGGCGACCAGTCGGCCGCCGTCGCGAAGCTGCTCAAAAAGGGAAGCGGGAATCGTTTCGACCGCACCATTGATGAAGATCACGTCATAGGGCGCTTCGGCAGCATACCCCTTGTTAAGATCGCCGCCCACGACCTTGACACTGCCATAGCCGAGCCGCGCCAGCGTCTCAGTCGCTGCGGCCGCCAACGCCTCGTCGCTCTCCAGCGCCACGACCGAGCCGGCGATCAGCGACAGCAGCGAGGAAGCATAGCCCGTCCCGGAACCGATCTCGAGCACCTTGTCGGCTTTGGTGATCTGGGCGAGCTGCAGCAGCTTTGCCAGCGGAGACGGCTCCATGAGGTAGCGCGGGGTGGCGCCGCCGACGAGCTCGATATCCGTGTCGATATAGGCGAGTTCCTTCATCTTCGCCGGCACGAATTCCTCGCGCGGCACGGAGAGGAAGGCAGTCAGAACCGAATGGGAGGTCACATCCGTCGTCCGGATCTGATTGTCCACCATCTTAATGCGCGCTGCTTCGAAGTTCATGATACTGCCTCGTGTGCGAATGGGCGCGGCGCCGCCATCCCGGAACCCCGCGCGATCTAGCCAGGCTGCGTGAGAGCCTCTTGCCTAAGCTCATAATTCGCCGCACCGCCGGTTTCAAGCGACCGCGGCATTCGGCCCGCAAAAAGGAAAGCCGCCGGCGCGACGGCCGACGGCTCGAATGCGATTGGTTGGCGTGTTCAGTGCGACGGGGATCGTCAACGGCCGGGAGCGGCCTCGAGCCCGACAAGGGCGATCTTCCCGTAGCCTGCTCCCTGTATAAGGGTCATGACGCTCATGAGCTCGCCATAGTCGACGAGCCGGTCGGCGCGAAGCAGAACGCGGGTTTCCCTGTTTCCATTGGCGATTCGATCGAGCTCCGCGACGAAGGCGTCACGTGCCGTCTCCTCATTGCCGATCGCCAGCGAGAGATCCGCCTTCAAGGTCACGAACACCGGCTTGTCGTCACGCGGCGTCGGCGTGGCGACCGATTGCGGCAAGTCTACCTTCATGTCGACCGTCGCCAGCGGCGCAGCCACCATGAAAATGATCAGGAGAACCAGCATCACGTCGATGAACGGTGTGACGTTGATCTCGCTGTTCTCGTCGAGGTCGCCGCTGCCTTCGGATATCCGTCCCGCCATGTCCGCTCACCCGATCCTGGCAATCGACGCATCGGCACCATGGCCGTAGCCGTCCTGCCGGCGCGGCTGCGGCTGCGGCCTGCGGATGTGGCGGTGATCGAGATCGCGGCTCACCAGCCGTTCCACCGCGGCGGCGGCATCCGCCATGATGAGCTTGTATCCGCCGACCGAGCGGGCGAAGTAGTTGTAGATCACCACTGCCGGAATGGCAGCGACAAGCCCGATGGCGGTCGCCAGCAGAGCTTCGGCGATGCCTGGCGCGACAATTGCCAGATTGGTCGTCTGCGCCTTGCTGATGCCGATGAAGGAATTCATGATCCCCCAGACCGTGCCGAACAGACCCACGAAAGGACCGACAGAGCCGATCGAAGCCAGAACGCCGGTGCCTGCGCTCATCCTCTTGCCGGCGCGGATTTCGATGCGGGAGAGCAGCGAGGCGACGCGCTCCTTGACGCCTGCCGCCGGCGCTTGATCCAGGACCGCTTCGGAACGGGACATCTCATCGACGGCGGCGGCGATCATTTCGCCCGCCGCACCTGCCTTGCGGTCAAGCTTCAGCTCTGCCAGACCGTTTGCGGCCGTCAACGCCCGAACCGCGCGGTTCATCCGCGCCTTCGCAAAGGCCAGTTCCAGGGTCTTCACGAAGAAAATCGCCCAAGTCGCCACCGAGGCCAGGGCAAGCGCGATCATCACGCTTTTGACGACCACGTCAGCGGCGAGGAACATACCGACCGGCGACAGGTCGTGCGGAAGATTTGGCGCGCCTCCGGCGGCGACCGCGTCACCTTCGGCCGGCGCTGGCGTGGTTACGGGGACCGGGCTGCTTCCAGCCTCTTCCGGCAGCGGGGCAACGGTCTGCTCCCCGACCGGCGCCGATGGTGCTGTCTGGGCTACGCCCATGCATGGGCCGGACAGGAAAATGGCAAGTGTCGCCGCCAGTAACATGGTCTGGGTCGGCCGGCTCCGATTCGACATCTCGTTCCTCACTATTTCGTGCGCTTCCGATCGACGTCGGCGCTTCGGGCAATCGAGGTCGCTGGCCGAAGGCGCCAGGATTCCTCGCCGGCACGGTCTTTTACGCAATGCCGGTCCGGATGACAAGAATACTGGAGTAAGATAATCATGAATAATCGAGAGGCAACGCCAAACGGCGCTGCAGACCCTCGTCTCTTGGGCTCAGGATCTAGAATGCAGGCGCTTCGGAGGAAAAACTGTCGCGGCGCCAATCATAGCGGCGGTGCTGCTCCCACGGTCTCTGCGTCGATGGAAACGACCTCACGACGCGCATGCGCTGAGGCTGCGCCGCGTCGGCATAAACCTCGATCGCGCCGGTCTGCCGCAAGGTTCTGCCTGTCACGAGCAGCGTCTTGCCCGACGAACAGGCCGGCAACGCCCGCCTCGTTGCGGCCACCACTAGGTCGACGCGGCCGCACAGGTCTGCAAAGGCGTCCGGCGCTTCAACCACGGCAATTGTCCAGCCTTCCCTGCTTACACCGACGCACCACTCGCCCTTGCGACAAGTAAATGCGCCCCGCTTGGCCGCAACCAGATAAGACACCGCGTCCCCACTCGCCATTCTGCCGGCAGGCTGAGGGCCTAGCACGGTCCGCGCTCGGCGGTCGACGCCCTCCTTGGAGAGGCGGCCTGCGGCGGACGCGTTGACCGGGGCAATATGGCTTTCGAGGGCAAGTGCCCGTTGCCATTGCGAGAAGATGAACTCGGGTGGCCGCGCCTTGTTGGTGGCGATCGCCTCGCCGGTGATCAGGCCGACGAGTTGTCCGTCTTCGGAGATCGCAATCGAGGGCAGTTCTGCCTGGCGTTCCAGTGCCACGGACAACCCGCCCATGACGATCAGCGCCGCGCCGGCGAAAGCGAGCCGGGTTCTGAGCACGCAGAGCAATACGCCGCCGAATGCGAGCAGGAAGAACCCTGTGAGGCCGATGCGGCCAGTGACCCACTCACCGTCGAGTGTCGCCACATAGTGCGCGACCGCAAGCATCCAATCCAGCCCCTGCCCCATGACCACCAAGGGGTAATATTCGAGCCCGAAGGGCATGAGAAGCATAGCGAAGAGTCCGAAGGGCATGATGAGAATGCCGATCAGCGGTGTCGTCAGGACATTGGCGAGCAGTCCGTAGGCGGGCAACCGCTGGAAATGCGCTGCTGCATAGACGGCAGTGGCCAACCCGCCGATGAGCGACGTCGCGACCGTGGCCACGACGGGACCGGAAACCTGGCCGAGGCTCCGCCGAGAGCTCCTTTCCTCTGCATTCCGCAGCCGATGGTCGCGCCAGCGAGCGTAGCCGGCCACGAGCGCCAGCGTCGCGGCAAAGGACATCTGAAAACCGGGACCGGCAACGGCCGAGGGCGACCACGCAATGATGATCAGAGCGGCAAGCGCGACATTGCGCAGGCTGATCGAGACTCGGTCGAAAAGAACGGCGACAAGCATGATCGAGATCATGATCCAGGATCTGAGCGCCGACACTGCACCGCCGGAAATCAGAATATAAAGGAAGACCATGGTGAGCGCGCCTGTGGCCGCGTATTTCTTGATCGGGCGCTTCGCCGCCAGGCCGGGAACCAGGCTCAGCAGGGTTCGTGCACCGATGAGAAAGGTGCCCGCCGCCAGCACCATATTGAGCCCGGAAATCGCCAGGACGTGGGAAAGGCCGGCGGCCCGCAGCGTCTCGACCGTTTCCCGGCTGATGGCACGCTCCTCGCCGGTCACCAATGCGGCAGCGATGGCGCCGGTGTCGCCGCCGATTGCCGCCCGAATCCGATTGCCCACCCCTTCGCGCAAAGCCGCAAGGCGGGCGTCCATCTGCAACGAGAGCGACAGATCGCCGTTGCCGTCCGCCGGCCTGCGCGGCGCACCGTAGAAAAAGCCGACGGCGCCCACGCCCTTGAAATAGGCACCGAAGGCGAAATCGTTGAGGCCCGGCAGCGCCGGTCCGGACGGCGGCGAGAGACGAACCTTGCCTTCGATGGCCGCGCCGATGGCGAAGGGCTCGTGGCGACTGCGGGCCACCAGCGTCGCCTGCCCGGGCGGCCTGCGGAGCTTCGGCTCGGAGGTGCCGACGATCTCGACCAGGTAGCGCCACCGCCCCTTGTCGTCCGGCTCGCGCGAGAGCACGGTGCCGCGCAGGTTCGTCGTCACCGGGCCATCAAGGACGATCGTGTCGACACGGCGCGTTTCGATCACCGCAAGCAGCATGCCAGCGACAAGGATTGCTGGCGCGAGCAGGAGCGGCCGCCACGCACGCAGTTTCCCCCGGCATAGCAATGTAGATATGCCGAAAACGCAAAGCAGCGGTGCGAGTTTGGCAAGTCCGACGTTCTCCGGCAGCGAAAACCAGATAAGCGCCCCGAGCGCCAGAAGCACCGGAACCAACGCAAAGCCATGGCCGAAATCGTCTTCCTCGCGCAGCATCGCGCGCAGAGAACCAGCAACGGCGGCTGCTGGAAAACGAAAGGGGCTGACAGAAGAGCGGCGATCGAGCCTTGCGAGGGGAGCTGTGTGCGCCTTGATCTGCGGGTTTTCGCGAGTATCGACGACCAAGTCGGCGGCTGACAGGCTCCATGCGCCGCGCTCCGCGTCGCGCATCACTGCCGGTCCCTCCCCCTCCCGCATTTCGCCCTGCTCTGCCCCCTCTGGCCGCCCGCACCGATCCTGCAACCAAAGGAACCTTATTGCAATCGCAAGACTATCTGCCGAAAAAATAGGCAGATCTGAACTGACCTGCCTGAACCGTGAGATTAGCGATCATTGATCTTTGCGGATATATTGCCATACCATGCGATTGTTGCGCCGCCATATGCACATTTTCGCATCGCACAATTTGCCTTTCGTACAGCTTGGCAGTCGAAAGTAAATCATATAGCAAATTCGCAACGCTTAATTTGGTGGCCAGGACGACGTGCCACAGCGCCAAAAGACGGAGGGTCCCATGTCAGGAACAAGCGCGACAATCTCAATCGATGGAAAAGCAGCGGACCTGCCAGTGAGATCGGGATCGATCGGCCCGGACGTGGTGGATATCGGCTCGCTTTACAAGCAGACCAAGATGTTTACCTACGACCCTGGCTTCACGTCAACGGCATCGTGTGAATCCAAGATCACCTATATCGACGGCGACGAGGGCGTGCTGCTGCATCGCGGCTACCCGATCGAACAGTTGGCCGATCACGGCGACTTCCTGGAAGTCTGCTATCTTCTTCTGTACGGCGAACTGCCGACGAAGGCGCAGAAGGACGACTTCGACTATCGCGTGACGCATCACACGATGATTCACGAACAGATGTCGCGGTTCTTCACCGGCTTCCGCCGCGACGCTCACCCGATGGCCGTCATGTGCGGCTGCGTCGGCGCTTTGTCGGCCTTCTATCACGACTCCACCGACATCACCGACCCGCATCAGCGCATGGTCGCGTCGCTGCGCATGATCGCCAAGATGCCGACGATTGCGGCAATGGCCTACAAGTACCACATCGGCCAGCCCTTCGTTTACCCGAAGAACGACCTCGACTACGCCTCGAACTTCCTGCGCATGTGCTTTGCCGTGCCCTGCGAGGAATATGTGGTGAACCCTGTCCTGTCGCGGGCGATGGATCGCATCTTCATCCTGCACGCCGACCACGAGCAGAACGCCTCGACCTCGACCGTGCGTCTCGCCGGCTCGTCGGGCGCAAACCCGTTCGCCTGCATCGCCGCCGGCATTGCCTGCCTCTGGGGTCCCGCGCACGGCGGCGCCAACGAAGCGGCCCTCAACATGCTCGCCGAGATCGGCTCGGTCGACCGTATCCCGGAATATATCGCCAAGGCGAAGGACAAGAACGATCCGTTCCGCCTGATGGGCTTCGGCCACCGCGTCTACAAGAACTATGATCCGCGCGCCAAGATCATGCAGAAGACGACCCATGAGGTGCTCGCCGAGCTCGGCCACAAGGACGATCCGCTCCTGGAAGTCGCGATGGAACTCGAGCGCATCGCGCTGACGGACGAGTACTTCATTGAAAAGAAGCTCTATCCGAACATCGACTTCTATTCCGGCATCACGCTGAAGGCGCTGGGTTTCCCCACCACGATGTTCACGGTGCTCTTCGCGCTTGCCCGCACCGTTGGGTGGATCGCCCAGTGGAACGAGATGATCGAGGATCCGGAACAGCGCATCGGGCGTCCGCGTCAGCTCTATATCGGCGCGCCGCTGCGCGACTACGTGCCGATCTCCAAGCGTTGAAGCGCCCACCTCGAAGCGAAAAGCCCGGTCAGGACTGGCCGGGCTTTTTCTTTTGGAGAAAGTTCATGACGATTTCCGCCGCTTTCTCGCCCGGAGGGCTGTCGGTCGCCATGCGCTGCTGCACGAGAGCGAAGCCATCGAGCATCGCAGCGCGCTGCGGCGTGTCGCTCGATAGCCTCTCGAACCAGCGCGTCAGTGTCCCTGGCCGAATGGCATTGTTGAAATATTCGGGAACAATCGGAAAGTCTGCGATGAGGTTCGGCAGTGCCGCCGTCCATATCCGGATCTTTTCATGGAGGAGCGTGACGAGCCAGTCCGCACGATAGGTCGAAACGACCGGGACACCCGCGAGCGCCAATTCGAGGATGACCGTGCCTGACGCCGCGATTGCCGCGTCCGCCTCGCCGAATGCCCGCCACTTCATTTCCGGATCAACGGTTATTTCCGGCTGGATTTTCCAGGATGCGGTCAATTCCCGCACGCGATGTTCCTGGCGCGGGACGGTCGGCAGCAGGAAACGCGTGCCCGGGTTGCGTGCAGCAATCTCCGCAACGGCCTCCGCGAAAACCGGCAGCAGGCGGCTGATTTCGCTCGCGCGCGATCCCGGAAGCAGCAGGCAGGTCTTGCCCCCTTGCACCCGCCCCGTTTGCAGCCTCTGACGCCGGTGTTCCCGAACCGCGAGCAGGTTGGCGTCCGACGCCAGCCGGTGGCCGACATAGCTGGTCGGCGGGCCGCCGAGCGTCGCCATCACCGCCGGCTCGAAGGGAAGCACGGCAAGCACATGGTCGACATAGCCGAGCATCCGGGGCGCCCGCTCGGGCTTCCAGGCCCAGACGCTCGGACAGACATAGTCGATGATCGGCATGTCCGGCTTTGCGTCGCGCACCTGCCGCGCGACGCGATGGGTAAAATCGGGGCTGTCGATGATGACGAGCGCATCCGGGCGCGCCGCCACGATGGCGCGGGCCGTTTGCCTGATGCGCAAAAGAAGCTTCGGCAGACGCGCCAGGACCTGCGAGAAGCCCATGATCGACAGTTCGCTGTAGTCGAACAGCGAGACAAGTCCCTCGGCCTCCAGCGCATCGCCGCCGACGCCGACGAGTTCGATCGGCGCGCCCATCCGCCCCTTGAGCGTCCGCACCAGATCGGCGCCGAGCAGATCTCCGGAAACCTCCCCGGCTATCACCGCCAGCCGATATTTCCGGCCGTTCATCGCGCCCGCTCCCGGGCGTCGCGCTCGATTCCAAGAACGAAGAGGCCGCGGCGGTTCGCCGTCTCGATAACGGTCGACCGTTCGAGGACCAGTGCACGCCCGGCCTCGACCGCTATGCCGGCGAGCCCCGCGGCGGCGGCGCCTGCCACGGTCGAGGGCCCGATCGACGGGAGATCGGCCCGTTCGTCCTGCTGCGGTTTGCAGAGCTTGACGAGAACGCCGCGACGGCGGCTCGATAGGCGGCCATCGGCCTTGAGTTCGGCGACCCGCGCCAGCATTGCGTCCGTTCCTTCGGCGCCCTCCAGGGCCACCACCCTGCCCCCGACGGCGACGGCGCCCTGCCCGACGTCAAGCGCTCCGAGCGCGTTGGCGGCGGCAATCCCCGCCTCGATGTCGCGCCGATCCTCGTCCGCCGGCGCGTGTTCTCCGATGGGGCCGGCATTGGCAAGCAGATCGGGAACCACCTCGTGCGCGCCGATCACTCGGGCGCCGCTTGCCTCGATAAGATCCATCGCCATGCGCAGCACGGCATCATCGCCGCCGGATACCAGCGTCCTCAGGACACTCGGTACTTTTGCGAGCGTTTTCAGCGTCGGCCGGATGTCGCGCCAATCTGGCCGCCTTTGGACCGATCCGGACAGCACGACCCGATCGATCCCCTCCGCCGCAAAGGCTTTGCTGATCGCGGCGAAGTCGCCGATGGCCAGCGTCGCGTGGTCGAAGCCGCTCCAGTCGCCATCCGCCTCTCGCGAAAGCGCTATGACGAACGGATCTTCGCCCTGCCTGCGGGCCGCCTCTGCAACATGGTGGGGAAGCGCACCGGCGCCGGCAATGATGGCAAGCCTGCCGCTGCTGCGCGGCAGGTGCGACGCGGCCATGGCCCTCAACCCTTACCGCCGCGATTGGGCGATGAAAGTGCGCGGTCGCTTTCCGCAACGATGAAATCGAGAATCTCCAAAGCCGGCGGGCAGTCGAGATATTCGCCGCGAATCGCAGCCGCGTTGGCGCGGATCGATTCCGGTCCCTCGAAGATCTGCTTGTAGCAGCGGCGCACCGCATGGATGACCGGGCGATCGATGCCGGCGCGCGTCATGCCGACGACGTTGAGGCCGCTCAGCACGCCCGGGTTGCCGTTGAGCATGCCATAGGGAATGACGTCGTAGCTGACGGCCGACAGCCCGCCGATAAAGGCCTGCTTGCCGACCCGGGTGAACTGATGAACGGCCGAGCCGCCGCCGAGAATGGCGCGATCCTCGACGGTCACATGACCGGCAAGCATCACGTTGTTCGACAGGATGATGTTGTTCCCGAGCCGGCAGTCATGCGCCACATGCGAATAGGCGAGGAACAGGTTGTTGTTGCCGACGATGGTCGTCCCGCCGTGTTCGACGGTGCCGGTATTCATCGTTACGCCTTCGCGGATCGTGCAGTTCTCGCCGATTACGAGAGTCGTATCCACGGCGCTGTGATGCACGCTCTGGGAATCACCGCCGATGACCGCCCCGGGGAAGATCTTCGTGCCCTTGCCGATCGTCGTGCGCCCGATCACGACCACATGGCTCAGGAGTTCGATATCGTCGCCTAGAACGGCGTTCGGCCCGATATGGCAAAACGGGCCGACCTTGACGTTCTCGCCGATCACCGCGCCGTCTTCGACAACGGACGCCGGGTGGATCTTGGCACTTGATGCAATCATGTTCAGGCGTCTTCCTTGCTGACAATCATCGCGCCGATATCAGCTTCCGCTACAAGTTGCCCGTCAACTTTTGCGTCACAGTGAAACTTCCAGATATTGCCCCGCTGCTTCTGCTTGGTGACATGGAACTCGACACGGTCGCCCGGCACCACGGGCTTGCGGAAGCGCGCGTTGTCGATCGTCATGAAGTAGACGAGATTGCTGCCGATGCCCGTTTTGCGGGCGCAGATGGCACCCGCCGTCTGGGCCATGCCCTCGATCAGCAGCACGCCCGGCATGATCGGCTTTTCCGGGAAATGGCCGGTGAAATGCGGCTCGTTCGCCGTCACGTTCTTGATGCCTATCGCCGAATTGTCGTCATCGATCTCGATGATGCGGTCGACGAGCAGGAACGGATAGCGGTGGGGAAGAAGTCTGAGGATCTCCTGAAGGTCTGCCGTGCCGAGAACTGTCGCAGCGTCATTCATCCTTGCCACCCTTTTTCTTATGCCTTTCGCTTGAGCGCATGGCGATTTCCGCGATCTCCCGCAGGAAGTCGCGCATCGGCCGCGCCGGAATTCCGCCGTATCGCTCACCCGCCGGAACGTCGCTCGCCACACCGCTCATCGCGGCGATCTGTGCTCCATCTCCAATAGTGATATGTCCGTTGACGCCGGCATTGCCGCCGATCATTACGCCGTCGCCGATTCGTGTGCTGCCGGCGATGCCGACCTGGCTGACGATGCCGCAGTAGCGGCCGATGCGGACGTTGTGACCGATCTGCACGAGATTATCGATCTTCGTGCCCTCGCCGATCACCGTGTCGTCCATCGTGCCCCGATCGACCGTCGTATTGGCTCCGATCTCCACATGGTCCTGGATGATCACGCGGCCGACCTGAACGATCTTGATCATCCCGCCCTTCGGACCAGGTGCATAGCCGAAGCCGTCCTGACCGATGCGCGCGCCGGGATGAATGATGACATTGTTGCCGATCAGCGCACAGAGGATGCTGGCGCCGGCCGAGATCGTGCAATCCCTGCCGATCCGGACATGAGGGCCGATGACCGCACCGGCGGCGATCCGGGTGCCGCTGCCGATCTCCGCGCCGGCACCAACGACCGCCATCGGTTCTATCTCGACTCCGGGCTCGAGGCGCGCCGTCGGATCGACGAAGGCGCCGGGCGCAATGCCCTGCCCGCTGGTGTTGTACGACGGACGCAGCGCCTCGCCATGCAGCAACGCGCCGGCGAGCGCGAAGGCCGTATGCGGCTTCTGGGTCAGGAGAATGGGAATATGGTTCGGAACGATCGCGGCGACGGCCTTGTCGCAGATGATCGCGGAAGCCTGGCAGCTCTCCAATTCATCCCGGCTCTTGCGCGACAGCATGTAGCAAATGTCGCCGGACTTGGCGCGATAGACCGGTGCCACCGTATGGATGGTGCGATCGGCCGCGCCGGCATCAGAGAGTTCCGCCCCAAGCCGATCCGCGAGGTCACCCAGACGAATCCCTTGATGGGGCGGAAAAAACCAGTTCTGTTCCATGGACACTCCAGAACGTTTTCGTGGCAGTTCTGGACTGCACTTATCAGAACGACGAGTTGATACCAAACTTGAAGTTCTGGATCTCGTCGAAGTCTTCCTTTGCAACCGGCACTGCGTAGTCGACACGCAGCGGTCCGAACGGCGAAGCCCAGATCAGGCTGACGCCGACGGAAGCGCGCAGCGAGGCGTCCGTACCGCGGGCGAACTCGCCCGCACCCGTCAGTTCCACATCGTTGCCATAGAGCGTACCGGCATCGACGAAGAAGGCGCCACGGAAGCCGCTGTCACGCGGAATGCCCGGCAGCGGGAACGAGGCTTCGGCCGAGGCGGTGAAATAGGTGGTGCCGCCGAGCGCGTCGCCATTGTTGACGCGCGGACCGATGCCATTGCGTTCGAAGCCGCGGATGTCGTTGCTGCCCAGCTGGAACTGGTCGAAGACTTCCATCGAGCCGGAGGTCTTGAAGAGGTGCCCGGCGCTGCCGGCGAGTGAAGCGATGATGTCCGCCTCGTCGTTCACCGTGTAGTACCACTTGGCCTTACCCGTGAGCTTGTAGAAGTCGGACGTGCCGCCGAGGCCGGCGAACTCCTGCGTCACCGAGGCGAGGATACCCTCGTGCGGCAACTGCGCATCGTCCAGCGTGTTGTAGGTGACCGACTGCGATACCGACGAACGTGTCCACGGGCTGTCCTCGACCACGCGGTCATAGGGCGACGACAGCTCGTCCTGATCGCCGAAATATTCGAGCTCCGTGTAGTTGTAACGCAGCGTCGTCGACAGGTTCTCGGTGATCGGCGCGGTGACGCGCAGGCTGAAGCCCTGATCGTTGTAGCTGTAGTTGTCGTCGTCGTAGTCGTGCTCGTTCTTGAAGAGGTCAAAACCTGCGGCCAGGCGATAGCCGAGGAAGTAAGGCTCGGTGAACGAGACATTGTAGGTCTGGCTGTCTTCGCCCTTGCCGGCGGCCAGACGGATATATTGACCGCGTCCGAGGAAGTTCTTCTCTTCGATCGAGGCTTCGACGAGGAAGCCGCCGCCGCTGCCGGCGGCATAGCCGGCGCCGATGCCGAACGAACCGGTCGACTGGTCCTGCACGTCGACGACGACGATGACGCGGTCAGCCGCACTGCCCGGCTGGGTGGTGATGTTGACCGACGAGAAGTAGCCGAGGGCCTCGAGCCGGCGCTTGGCGCGGGCGATCATTTCCTGGTTGAAGGCGTCGCCTTCGCCGACATCGAATTCGCGGCGGATGACGTAGTCGCGCGTACGCGTATTGCCGCGGATCTCGATGCGCTCGACATAGGCGCGCTCACCCTGGTCGACGAGATAGTCGACGGCAATCGTGTGATTGGCGAGATCGCGATTGCCGCGCGGCGTCACGCGGGCGAACGGATAGCCCGCCGAGGCGACACGCTTGGAGATCGCGCTCATCGTGTCCTGGATGTCCTTGGCCTTGTAGACGGAGCCTTCATGGCTCTGCACGAGGCCTTTCAGCTCCTCGGCATTGATGCCCTCAACCGTCGACTCGACGTTGATGGCACCGAAGTCGTAGCGCGGACCTTCTTCGACAGTGATCGTCACCGTATATTCGTTGGTCGCCTCGTTGAGCGTTGCTTCGGACGAGATGATGTTGAAGTCGGCATAACCGCGATTGTAGTAGAATTGCCGCAGCAGCTCTTCGTCGGCACGCAGCTTGTCGGGGTTGTAGACGTCCTTGCGCGTCAGGAACGAGAAGATCCCGGATTCCTTGGTGGCAATCACCGACTGCAGGCGGCCGTCGCTGTAGGCCTCGTTGCCGACGAAATTGATCTGCGTGATCTTGGTGCGCTCGCCCTCGTTGATGACGAAGGCAAGGTTGACGCGGCCTTCGGCGATCGGCACGACCTGCGTCGTCACCGTCACGTCGCTGCGGCCGATGGCGGCATAGGCATCCTTGATGGCCTGGATATCAGTTTCGACGGTCGCCTCGCTGTAGGGACCGAGCGGCTGCGTGCGAACCACGCCCTGCAGCTTGTCGTCCTTGATCTTGCGGTTGCCGTTGAAGACGACCTGGTTGACGAGCTGATTCTCGCTGACATTCACGACGAGCGTGCCGCCGGAGATGCTGATGCTAACGTCGGAGAAATAGCCGGTTGCGTAGAGCCGCTTCACCGAAGCGTCGATATCCGCATTGCTGAAGCTCTTGCCGGGGACGATCGTAATGTTCGCGCGAACGGTTTCCGGGCTGACGCGCGTGGCGCCACGGACTTCAACACGATTGATGACCGCGGCCTGGGCGACCGACGCGCTCGCAACCAGTGCCGCACCGGTTCCTGTCGCAACCATGCTTGCCGACAGCGCAAACGCCGACACCGCGTTCAAAAACCTTGAACCAGCTTTCATTGCAATTCTTACCTTTTTCCAACGTCCCGCGGCAATTTCGTACCGACTCCGGTCACGGTTGCCGTTTTACCCGCTTTTCCCATACAAGCAAGCCAGCTCGTTAATTTCTGTTTACTTCAATTCGAACCGTGGCTTAACAGCCACTACGGCGTTGCGTTATCGTAAACAAATCGTTGCAAAGCAAGCGTGTGAAACTCGCTCGTCACAGCTTTCCCAAAAGTTCAGATCCCCTCGTCGGCGCCCATCAGTGCTAACCGAACAGCCAGTTGATGTCGTTCCAGGCGGCAAAGACCGTGAGCATCAGCACCATGGCGAAACCGATCCGGAATGCGAGTTCCTGGGCCGCCGGGCCGACCGGCTTGCCGCGCAACGCCTCGACCGCATAGAACATGAGATGGCCGCCATCAAGCACCGGAACCGGCATGAGGTTAAGCAATCCTATCGAGACCGAGAGGACGGCGGCAAAATTGAGCACTTCGGCGATGCCGAGCTTTGCCATCTGGCCGGACATCTGCGCGATGCGGATCGGCCCACCCACCTGATCGGCATTCATGCGGCCGACGAAGAGATTCGACAGATAGTCAAACGTACCGGTGACGATCCGCCAGCTCTGCAAGGCGCCCTGCCCGACCGCTTCGAGCGGGCCGTAGGTCTCGACACGGAAGTTGCCGGCCTCCTGATTCGTGCCGATGCCGATCTTTCCCTCCTCGACCTTGTTGCCGAGCGGATCGACGGATTCGGTGCGTTGCGGCACCATGTCGAGGTCGACGGTGGCGCCTGCGCGCTCTATGCGGACCTTGATCGGGAGTTCCGGACGAACACTGACGTAACGGCGCACGTCGTCGAAGGTGGCGATAGGCTTGCCGTCGATCGAAATCAACTTGTCGCCCGGCAGGACCCCGGCCTTTTCGGCCGCACTGCCGGGTGCGACGAAGGCCACCACCGGATCGGCCACGGCGCGGCCATAGATCGAGAAGAGAACGGCAAAGATGGCGATCGCCAAGAGGAAGTTGGCGATCGGGCCGGCCGCGACGGTTGCAGCCCGTTTCCACAGCTTGGCGCCGAGAAAGGTGCGGGCGCGCTCTTCCGGCCTGATCGTTTCCAGCCGCCGGTAGTCGGGCGTGCTTGCCGCATCCTCGTCGCCGAAGAATTTCACATAGCCGCCAAGCGGGATCGCGCAGAATTTCCACCTCGTTCCGTGCCGATCCGTCCAGCCGAAGAGCTCCGGGCCGAAGCCGACGGAGAAGGCAACGATGCGAATTCCGGACCAGCGGCCCACGAGGTAGTGCCCCATCTCATGGACGAAGACCAGCAAGGTCAGGAGGAACAGGAAGGTGGGAATGGTGTATTGAAGATTGTCTAGCAGAAGGCTCATATCGATTCCTATCGCATCCGCGTTGTCGCCGCCGTCAGACTTTGGATGCCGCGCGATCTTACCCTTATTTCTACCGGGATTTAAGGAAGTATGCAGCAGCGCCGGATGCGATGACGGAAGTGTGAGGTGATTTCCGGGCTAGAGGCCCAACAGGACGGAGGCGAAGTTCTCGTTCCTTCCGCCGCCGAGCAGGAGTTGAACAAGGACCAGAAGCAGCGCCGCGACACTGGCGAAGATCAACCCGTCGACGCGGTCCATAACGCCGCCGTGACCAGGGATCAGATGGCTCGAATCTTTCACGCCGAAGCGCCGCTTCACGAAGGATTCGAACAGGTCCCCGATCTGGCTTGCAATGGAGAGCAACAGCGCCGCGACCGGCATGCGCGCGTCGTCGAGCGAGAAATGGGCCATGAAGACGGCGACCCCGGCAAGAACGCCGCAGATCGCGCCGCCGACCGCGCCCGACCAGGTCTTGCCGGGCGAGATCGCTGGAGCCAGCTTCGGACCTCCGACCGCCCGCCCGACGAAATAGGCGAAGATGTCCGTTCCCCAGACCACGGCAAACACGAAGAGCATCGCAATGAGGCCCAGATAGTCCGCGCCACGGATCGCCGCCAGCGATATGCTTGTCAATCCGGCATAGGCGACGCCGGCCGGCAGCCACCAGCTCGTCCTCTTGATCAGCACCCAGAGAGTGGAAAGGACGATGCTGCCGGCAAGCACCGGCAGGCTGTAGGGCATATAGTCCATCAGCACCAAGGCGGCGATGACGGCCTGCGACAGCCAGCCGAGGGCATTGCCCTGGAAATCCCGCTCGGCAAGCTTGGTGATCGTCGACCATTCGTAATAGACGAGCAGGCCGATTGCGATAGACAGAAGCTGGAAGGCAAAGCCTCCGGCCCAGGTGGCACCGAGGGTTATCGCAGCAAGCACAATGCCCGATGCGATGCGGAGTTTGAGCTCTCTCTGCATCAGGACCCGACCGCCAAAGTCGGTTGCGGCAGCCCGCCGAACCGGCGTTCGCGGGAGGCATATTTCTCGATGGCGGCGACGAATGTCTCGCGCGTGAAGTCCGGCCAGAGTTCGGGAACGAACAGCAATTCGGAATAGGCCCCCTGCCAGAGCAGAAAGTTTGAAAGACGCTCCTCGCCGCTCGTCCGCAGGATGAGATCAGGGTCCGGAATGCCGGCGGTGTCGAGCGCCGCCGCTATGCGGTCGACGGTAATCTCGTCCGGGTGAAGGCGGCCGGCCGCCACCTCTTCTCCAAGACGCCGCATCGCTCTCGCCAATTCGTCGCGGGCGCCGTAGTTGAACGCGATCACAAGCGTGATCCCGGTGTTGGCGAACGTCGTCTCCTCGGCCTCGAGCAGGAGCGGCAGGATGTCGCCGCCCAAGTTGCCCCGGTCGCCGATGACGCGGATACGGACGTTTTCGCGGTGAAGGTCCGCGAGATCCCGGCGGATGAAGGCCTTGAGCAGGCCCATGAGATCGCTAACCTCGTCTTCCGGCCTGCTCCAGTTCTCGGAAGAGAATGCGAACAGCGTCAGATAGCGGATGCCGAGCTCGGCGGCAGTCTTGACGGCACCGCGCACCGCCTCGACGCCCTTGCGGTGTCCCATGGTGCGGGGCAGTCCACGCGCGTTCGCCCAACGACCGTTGCCGTCCATTATGATGGCGACGTGAGCCGGCACGTTTGTGGGAACGAAATCTTGCATGGGCCGTCCGAAACTAGAGACTCGATTTTTCCGCGGTCAGACCTGCATGATTTCCTTTTCCTTCTCCGCGAGCAAGCGGTCGATTTCGGAAATCACTTCGTCGGTCATCTTTTGCACCCGCTCGGACTGAGCACGGCTCTCGTCCTGGCCGATGTCACCATCCTTTTCGGCTTTTTTCAGGCCGTCCATGCCGTCTCGGCGGACGTGGCGCACGGCCACTTTGCTCTTCTCGGCATAGTCGTGGGCGACCTTGACGAGGGACTTGCGGCGTTCCTCGTTCAGCTCCGGCAACGGAATGCGCAGATTCTGCCCATCGATGATCGGGTTGAGACCAAGATTGGACTCCCGGATCGCCCGATCCACGGCGCCGACCATCGACTTGTCCCAAACGGAAACCGAGAGCATCCGCGCCTCCGGGACGGTGATGTTGGCGACTTGGTTCAGGGGCATGCGCGAACCGTAGGCTTCGACGGTCACCGGATCGAGAACGTTCGCGGATGCACGACCGGTCCGCAGCGATGCGATGTCGTGCTTGAAAGCGGCGATCGCTCCGTCCATGCGGCGCTTCAATTCCTTCAGATCCACACCTTCACTCATGGTTCAGACTCCCATTTCTTCATCTCGGCGGCCGTCCCGGCCTCTGCAGATTATCAATTATCAGACACGATGGTGGCACGACCGCCACCGGTCAATATGTCCGCGAAGCCGCCCTTCTCATGGATCGAGAACACGACGATTGGAATGGCATTTTCCCGCGCCAGTGCCACGGCAGCAACGTCCATGACGGCGAGCCCCTTCTCGAGAACTTCGCTGTGGGTCAGGCGGTCGAAGCGCGTCGCGGACGGGTCCTTCTTCGGATCGGCGGAATAGATGCCGTCGACCTGAGTGCCCTTGAAGATCGCCTCGGCGCCCATCTCGGCGGCGCGGAGCGCCGCTGCGGAATCCGTCGTGAAGAAGGGATTGCCCGTGCCACCGGCGAAGATCACGACGCGGCCGAGCGAAAGGTGATAGAGCGTGGCGCGCTGCGAGAAGCTCTCGCAGATCTCCGGCATGGCGATCGCCGACAGCACCACCGTATCGATATCGAGCTTGCGCAGCGACGTCGCCAGCGCAAGCGCATTGATGACGGTCGCCAACATGCCCATGTGGTCGCCTGTCACCCGGTCGCCGCCCTTCGAGGCGACGGCGACGCCGCGGAAGATGTTGCCGCCACCGACGACGACACCGACTTCGACACCCATGGCCCGCGCCTCGGCAATGTCCGAGGCGATACGGTCGGCGACGGCGACGTCGATGCCGAAACCCTGGCTTCCCATCAAGGCTTCACCGGAGGCTTTGAGAAGAACGCGCTTGTAGATTGGCTTGGCCGACATCATCACTCCTGAGCAGATCGGCACGCATGGGCGACAGGCGCACACAGCGGCATGAGGACAATTCGTCTTGCGTGGTATCGACCGCCCCTGGCACAGCCCCGGCGGGTCCGCCGCAATAACGCATGCCGGATACACGAAGGGCACCGCGTTGTCACGCGATGCCCCCAGCTTTTCCCAATTGGAAAGAAGAAATCAACCCTTTGCGGCTGCTGCGACTTCCGCCGCGAAATCGGACTCTTCCTTCTGAACGCCTTCGCCGAGCAGCAGACGTGCGATACCGGCAACTTCGATCGGCGCACCGACGGTCTTCTCGGCTTCCTTGATCGCCGCCTCGACCGTCTGGTCGGGGTTCATGACAAAAGCCTGCGACAGGAGCGCAACTTCCTCGAAGAACTTGCGCATGCGGCCGTCGACCATCTTTTCGATGATGTTGTCCGGCTTGCCGGAAGCGCGCGACTGTTCGATGAAGACGTTGCGCTCACGCTCGGCGACGGCCGGGTCGATCTCGCTCGGGCGAACGGCAAGCGGGTTGGTCGCGGCGACGTGCATCGCAACCTGACGGCCGATCGCATTCAGCGCTTCCTTGTCGCCGGTCGACTTCAGAGCAACCAGCACGCCGAGCTTGCCGATGCCGTCGCCGGCGGCGTTGTGGATGTAGGTCGCAACTACGCCGTCCTCAACCTTGAGGAGGGCGGCACGGCGCAGCGTCATGTTTTCGCCGATCGTCGCGATGGCGTCCTTGATCGTATCCTCGACGGACTTGCCGGTTGCCGGATAGGCCGCCCTGGCGACAGCCTCAACAGTGCCTTCGGTACCCAGCGCGACATTGGCGACGCCGCGGACGAGGTCCTGGAAAGCGTCGTTGCGGGCCACGAAGTCGGTCTCGGAGTTGATTTCGACGACAACGGCCGTGTTGCCGGCACTGGCGATGCCGATGAGGCCTTCGGCAGCCGTGCGGCCGGACTTCTTGTCGGCCTTGGCAATGCCCTTGGCGCGCAGCCAGTCGATGGCGGCTTCCATGTCGCCGTTGGTCTCGGCCAGCGCCTTCTTGCAATCCATCATGCCTGCGCCGGTCTTTTCGCGCAGATCCTTCACCATTGCGGCAGTAACAGTCATCTTCTTGCCTCTTTGTCTGTTTCGCTGGCGCGCCAATCGCGGGTGGCGCCGTGCCAGTGGGTTTGGCAGGGAATGGCCCTTCAGTGTGACATCGTTATGACGCTGCCGTCGCGATGCTTGCGCGGGCAAAAACGTCTGCCCGACCGCACCATTCCTCGCTGAAAAAGAACAAGGCCGTTCAGATTTTCATCACAAACGGCCTCGTCCCGATATTTCATGGGTACGGCAGCCACGTATCGGCTGCCGTGGGCCAGATCAGGCTTCGGACGATTCGTCGAGAGCCGGCTCGACCGGTGCCTCTTCGGCTGCGCCGAGGTCACGGCCGGCAGCGCCCTGCTGACGGGCAATGCCGTCGATGGCAGCACGGGCGATGAGATCGCAATAGAGAGCGACCGCGCGCGATGCGTCATCGTTGCCCGGGATCGGGTAGTCGATCTGGTCCGGATCGCAGTTGGAGTCGATGACGGCGACGACCGGAATACCAAGGCGCTTGGCTTCTTCGATCGCAATCGATTCCTTGTTGGTGTCGATGATGAACATCAGGTCCGGCGTGCCGCCCATGTCGCGGATACCGCCAAGCGCCCGGTTCAGCTTCTCGCGCTCACGCTCGAGGTTCAGACGCTCCTTCTTGGTGAAGCCGGAAGCTTCGGAAGCGAGGATTTCGTCGAGCTTGCGCAGGCGCTGGATCGAGTTCGAGATCGTCTTCCAGTTGGTCATCATGCCGCCGAGCCAGCGAGCATTGACGTAATACTGGGCGGAGCGCTTGGCAGCGTCGGCGATGATCTCGGAGGCCTGGCGCTTGGTGCCGACGAAGAGCACGCGTCCGCCATTGGCAACGGTGTCGCTGACGACCTGCAGGGCGCGCGACAGCATCGGAACGGTCTGGGCGAGGTCGATGATGTGAACGTTGTTACGATCGCCGAAGATGTACGGCTTCATCTTCGGGTTCCAGCGGTGCGTCTGGTGGCCGAAGTGCACGCCTGCTTCGAGAAGCTGGCGCATGGTAAAGTCAGGCAATGCCATGCCTTTTTCTCCTTTTCCGGTTGAACCTCCGCAAGGCGTCGAACGCATCTAGATGCGCCCACCGGCGGAACAATCCGGATTTCTCCCGGAAAATCCCATGCCTCACGTGTGGAATGGGCAGCCCCTTAGCTGCAACTGCCCGATAAATCAAGTCAGCAAGTCAGTTTTTTGCCGCGACTGCTCTGCACAGCTCCGGCGATGGCCGCTACTTGCACTCTTCCGCGTTGAAGACTTCGAGATCGGCAAGCTTGCCGCTGAGCACGAAGTCACCATAGTCCATCGTCAGGTCGCGAGTGACGCCATTCTCGTAGAGCTTGAAGGACATGCGGTAGATTGGCAAAGCGTCGCCGCTCGCCTCGTCGTTGAAATAGGAGATCGTCACCGGCCAATAGCTTTCACCGGCGAGCTTGCCCGCCTTGCCGGCGTCCGCATCGTCGGGGGCGGGCTTGCGCGGCTTGCCGACGAAGGTCGAGGTGATCAGCGTCTTGTCACCCGAATCGGACCCGTCGAAGATGCGGGATTCGAAAAGGCCCTCGCCGCGCTTGGCCCGCTCGATCACCTCCAGCATATGCTCGGTCGGGAAGCGGCTTTGGGCGAGCGCTACCTCGCGTTTGTCAGGCGCCGTCAGTTCCACCTTGACGCCGGACTTGTCGTCGTGAGCGTTGCCGCGCACTTCCTTGTCCAGCTTCTCGTCGGTGAAGGAGCGGGTGAGAAAGCGAAAGCTCCTGTTCTTCAAGTCCTCGTAGGTGGTGGTCTGCTGGTCGGTCAGGCGAACTTCCTCGCCGGTATCGACCTGGGTGACGAAGCGGAAGCTCACTGTATATCCCTCGCAAGCCGACCCATTGAACTCATAGACCATGCGTCCATACATGCCGGTGATGCCGGAGCGATCGGAGGCATTCTTCAGTTCGAGATCGTAGACGGCGCGGTGCGGCGTCAATGCGGCCGCATAGGCACCGCCAGCGACGGTCACGGCGGCGAGGCAGACGCTCCCCAGAGCGAGAAGACCAAAGCCTTTACGAAACATCCGTTTCCTCCTGTTGGACTCGCCGGCAATGGGATAAACAAACATTCGGCAGAAGCGAGGCAGATCCGGTCCGTGCCTGTCGCGATCCCCGCTTCGCATGCAGGATTTTAGCACAAAAGACAACAAGGGAGCCCTCCATGTCCGCAGAGATTGAAACGCGTCTCAACGAACTTGGTATCGTCATTCCGGAGGCGGTTGCGCCGGTCGCCAACTACGTGCCTTACGTCATCACCGGCTCGACGCTCTACATCTCCGGCCAACTGCCGATGGAAAGCGGAAAGGTCGCGATCACCGGCCATGTCGGCAAGGATGTCGACGTCGCCGCGGCGCAGCGTGCCGCCGAACTCTGCGCGATCAACATTCTGGCCCAGGCCAAAGCGGCGCTCGGCGGCGACCTCGGACGCATCCGCCGCCTCGTGAAGATCAATGGCTTCGTCGCCTCGGTTCCCGAATTCACCGAACAACATCTCGTCATTAATGGCGCGTCGAACCTCCTTGCCAACGTGCTCGGCGAAGCCGGCAAGCATGCGCGCGCCGCCGTCGGCATGGCGTCCCTGCCCTTCAACGCGGCCGTCGAAATCGACGCCATCCTCGAAATCGCCTGACCGGGTCGCTTCATGAAGGATATTTCCTGGCTTAAAGCCCAGCCGATCGCCCACCGCGGCTATCACGACATGAATCGAGAGGTCTGGGAAAACACGCTTTCGGCCTTTTCCCGCGCTGCGGAGGCGGGCTTTGCGATCGAATGCGATCTGCAGTTTACCGCCGATAGCCTTCCGGTCGTCTTCCACGACCACGATCTGCAGCGCCTCTGCGGCATCAGGGGAGACGTTCGGGCGAAGACCGCCGGCGAACTCGGCCTATTGTCGATCGGCGGCACGAAGGACAGGATTCCGACGCTCAAGCAGATGCTTCGTCTCGTCGACGGGCGGGTTCCTCTCGTGCTTGAACTCAAGGGCCGCAAAAACGACGACGAGGGGTTCGCGGCGGCCGTGCTCGACACGCTCGAGGACTACGCAGGGCCAGTCGCTCTGATGAGCTTCGACCATTGGCTGCTCAAGGACCTGAAGGCGCTAGACGCCCCCTATCCGCTCGGTCTCACCGCCGATGGCGCCAATCCCGAGAAATTCTTCGTGCACGAGGAAGCCATGCAGCTCGGGCTGGACTTCATTTCCTATTTCTACGGGGACCTGCCGAATCCCTTCATAACCAAGGAGCGCGCCATGGGCCGCACCGTCATCACCTGGACGGTGCGTGATGGCCGGGCGCAGGAGCACAGCTTCGCCCATGCCGATCAGATGACGTTCGAGGGTTTCGATCCAAGGGAGACCATGATTTCCTAGGCGCATGTCAGACGCGATCAACATCCGCATAGAGCATTCGTTCACTTCGATACCACCGGCGAGCTGGGACAGGCTTACCGGCGCTTCGAAGACCTCTCCCGGCATGCCCTACAACCCCTTCCTATCGCATGCCTATCTCTCGGCGCTCGAGGAGTCCGGTTCGGCGACGACGGAGACGGGCTGGCTCGGTCAGCACCTGCTGCTCGAGGATGCGGACGGCTCGTTGCGCGGCGCGCTCGTCTGCTACCTGAAGAACCACAGCCAGGGAGAATATGTCTTCGATCATGGATGGGCGAACGCCTTCGAGCGCGCCGGCGGCCGCTATTATCCGAAGCTGCAATGTTCCATACCGTTCACGCCGGTGACCGGGCCGCGCCTGCTCAGTGCCGCGGGCGGCGATCTAAAACCGGTGCGGGAAGGGCTTGCCGCCGGCCTCAAGGAGCTTTCGCGCCGGCACGGCGTCTCCTCCGCCCACGTCACCTTCGTGCTGCCCGAGGAGATGCCGATCTTCGAGCGCTCCGGATTTCTGCACCGAACCGACCAGCAGTTCCACTTCATCAATGAAGGCTACGGCTCGCACGACGATTTCCTTGCAACGCTCGCGTCGCGAAAACGCAAGGCGCTGAAACGGGAGCGTCGCGCCGCAGTCGAGAACGGGATCACCATCGAGTGGCTGACCGGCAGCGACCTCACCGAAGCGATATGGGACCAGTTCTTCGCCTTTTATATGGATACCGGCGGGCGCAAGTGGGGCCGGCCATACCTCACTCGCGCCTTCTATTCGCTGATCGGCGAGCGGATGGCCGACGACATTCTGCTGGTCATGGCCAAGCGCGGCGGCCGGTATATCGCCGGGGCGATCAATTTCATCGGCGGAGATGCGCTCTACGGCCGGCATTGGGGCTGCATCGAGGACCATCCCTTCCTGCATTTCGAGGTCTGCTACCACCAGGCGATCGACTTCGCGATTGAAAAGGGATTGCAGCGTGTCGAAGCGGGCGCGCAAGGCGAGCACAAGCTGGCGCGCGGCTACATGCCGGTGACGACCCATTCAGCCCATTTCATCACCCATCCGGGCCTGGCAAGAGCCGTCGCCGACTACCTGGAGCAGGAGCGCCGCGATGTGGAGGAGACTGGCGAATTCCTTGCGGAGCACGGCCCCTTCCGCAAGGGTGAGCGCCAACAGGATTGATAGGCAGCGGGACTTGCCGCTGCCAGCAAGAGGAAACGACATGAGCGGCTATGACACCAACAACATCTTCGCCAAGATATTGCGCGGCGAAATTCCCTCACACCGGGTCTATGAGGACGAGGCGACGGTGGCGTTCATGGATGTCATGCCGCAGGCGGAGGGGCACGTGCTCGTTCTGCCTAAGGCGCCGTCGCGCAACATCCTCGACGCCGACGTTGCCACCCTGCCGGCGCTGATCGCCACGGTCCAGAAGGTCGCGATCGCCGTCAAGGAAGCTTTCGGCGCCGACGGCGTGACGATCATGCAGTTCAACGAGGCGCCGGCCGGCCAGTCCGTCTTCCACCTGCATTTCCACGTTATCCCGCGCCGCGAGGGCACTCCGCTGAAGCCGCATTCCGGTAAGATGGAGGATGGCGACGTGCTGGCGGCGAATGCGGAGAAGATTCGCCGGGCGCTGTAGGCCCCCCTGTCAGAAACCCAGCCACCATAAGCCGCCGGCGAGCGTCAGAATCGCGGTCGCGATGCCAACTGCCGGCTTTTGCCTGGCAACAAAGAAGGCGACGGTGCCGACCAAGACGGCGCCGACCCGCAGCCAAAGCGGCGACTGCGCCAGCACTCCAGTCGGGTAAAGGATAAGCTTGGCGATCACTGCGGCAACCAGGGCGGTCGCGACCGCCCTCACCCAGTTCAAAGCCTCCGAATCATCGCGAAGTCGCTTGCCTGCAAGCACGCCCAGCCAGCGCCACAGGTCGGTCGCCAGCCACCCGGCTATCGCTATGAAGGCATAAGCCCACCATCCGTCCGTCCAGGTCACGGGCGCGCCTCCCGCCTGGAACGCCAGAGACGCTCCGCGCCCCAGGCGAGCGTGCCGCCGCCGACGCCCGCCAACAGAACGTCGAACTCCGGTGCGATCCAGTAGAACAGCGGACCTGCAACGAGACCCACCGCAAGCGCCACGTAGATAACCGGGTGGCGGGCCGAATGCCAGATCGAGGCAAGGAAATAGACCGGCGTCAGAAAGAAAAGGCAGCCTGCCACCACCGGCGGAAACTCGGCGACAAGGTGATAGACGACGCCAACCAGCACCATGTTTGCCGCGACGAGCGTCATCCCGAAGCCGGCGAAGAAGGCGACGCGATGCTCGCGCGGAACCTTTGGCACACGCTCCATCGCAAAGACCCACGCGGTAATGGCGATAAAGTGCGACAGAATGAGAAGCAGCCAAGTCGGCGTTCTGGAGCCACGTAGTTCGGGGACTAGCGCCGCAACCATCGGCATCAGGCGGACCGACGAGAGTGTGACCGCCAGGAACGCCGTCGCGAGGCTCGCGCCGCTCATGATCGAGCTGACGAGAATGACCTTCGCCGGCAGAGCCCAGACGATGCCGGTCATGAAGACGACCTGCTCCGGCGGGATGCCTGCCTGAGCGGTCAGGGAGCAGAAGCCGACGAAGGAGAGCATAAGTATGATCGCCGGTAGACTGAAAATCCCCCGAGCCCCGGTCAGAAACCAGGCCAGCGCCGACCGTTCGTCTTCGATATCATCCATTGAATCACGCGGAATGAGATCGCCCCTCAACAAGACGGTGCCGGGTGAACCACCCGGCACCGTCAGGCGAAAATGGCGATGGCGCTATTTCTTACGCGGAACCTTGGGAACCGTTCTCCCCTTCAGCGGAGCCGCATCCGAAGCGGCTTTGGCGGCCTTCTTCGGCTTCGACTTCGGAGCTGCCTCGGCGGCGACGGTTTCCTTCTCTTCCGACTTCTTCGGCTTGGCGTTCTTACCGGGCCGCGACACTTCCGCCTTCGGCTTGATCGGTGCCGTCTCCGGCACGGCATCGAGGATCAGCCCCTTGGTGCCGTCTTCCTTCATGCCGATCGTCACCTTGACGACGCCGCCCTTCTTGAGCTTGCCGAAGAGGATTTCGTCGGCGAGCGGCTTCTTGATGTTTTCCTGAATGACGCGTGCCAGCGGCCGCGCGCCCATCTTTTCGTCGTAGCCCTTGTCCGCGAGCCAGGCTATCGCCTCCGGCGCGAGGTCGAAGGTGACGTTGCGCTCGGCCAACTGCGTCTCGAGTTGCATGACGAATTTCTGCACGACCTGGTGAATGACAGGCGTCGGCAGAGAGTTGAACGGAATGACCGCATCCAGGCGGTTGCGGAACTCCGGTGTGAACAGGCGGTTCAGCGCCTCGATGTCCTCGCCCTCGCGCTTCGATGAGCCGAAGCCGATCGCCGGGCGCGCCATGTCGGAGGCGCCCGCGTTGGTCGTCATGATCAGGATGACGTTGCGGAAGTCGATCTTCTTGCCGTTATGGTCCGTCAGCGAGCCGTGATCCATCACCTGCAGCAGGATGTTGAAGAGGTCCGGATGCGCCTTTTCGATCTCGTCGAGCAGCAGCACGCAGTGCGGATGCTGGTCGACGCCGTCGGTCAGCAGGCCGCCCTGGTCGAAACCGACATAGCCGGGAGGTGCGCCGAGCAGGCGCGAAACCGTGTGCCGCTCCATGTATTCCGACATATCGAAGCGCAGCAGCTCGACGCCGAGCGACGTCGCCAACTGTTTCGCCACTTCCGTCTTGCCGACGCCGGTCGGACCGGAGAACACATAGCAGCCGATCGGCTTGTTCGGTTCGCGCAGGCCGGCACGTGCGAGCTTGATCGACGAGGCGAGCGCCTCGATCGCCAGATCCTGGCCGTAGACGACGGAACGAAGTTCCTTCTCAAGATTGGCGAGAACGGCTTCGTCGTCCTTCGAAACCGACTTCGGCGGGATGCGCGCCATAGTGGCCACTGTCGCCTCGATTTCCCTTTCGGTGATCAGCTTGCGGCGTTTGCTGACTGGCAGCAGCATTTGGGCCGCACCCGATTCGTCGATCACGTCGATCGCCTTGTCGGGCAGCTTGCGGTCATTGATGTAGCGGGCCGAAAGCTCGACCGCCGCCCTGATCGCCTCGTTCGAATATTTGAGGTGGTGATACTCCTCGAAATAGGGCTTCAGCCCGCGCATGATCTCGATCGCGTCGGCAACCGTCGGCTCGTTGACATCGATCTTCTGGAAACGGCGGACGAGCGCCCGATCCTTTTCGAAGAACTGGCGGTACTCCTTGTAGGTGGTCGAGCCGATGCAGCGGATCGAGCCGGAAGAGAGCGCCGGCTTCAAAAGGTTCGATGCGTCCATCGCACCGCCCGATGTCGCGCCCGCGCCGATCACCGTATGGATCTCGTCGATGAACAGGACCGCGCCGTGATATTCCTCGAGCTCCTTGACGACCTGCTTCAGGCGCTCTTCGAAATCGCCGCGATAGCGCGTGCCGGCGAGCAGCGTTCCCATGTCGAGCGCAAAGATCGTCGCGTCCTGAAGCGCCTCCGGCACCTGCTTCTCGACGATGCGCTTGGCAAGCCCCTCGGCGATCGCCGTCTTGCCGACGCCGGGATCGCCGACATAGAGCGGGTTGTTCTTGGACCTGCGGCAGAGCACTTGGATGGTTCGGTTCACCTCGGCGTGCCGGCCGATCAGCGGATCGATCTTTCCGGACTTGGCCTTTTCGTTCAGGTTGACGCAGTAGGCCGTCAGCGCATCCTGCTGCTTCTTCGGACCGGTCTCCTCGCTTTCGCGCGATGATTTCTGTTCCGAATCCTGATCCTCGGCGCCGCGCACCGGGCGCGATTCCGAGCTCCCGGGGCGCTTGCCGATGCCATGAGAGATGAAGTTCACCGCATCGTAGCGGGTCATCTCCTGCTCCTGCAGGAAATAGGCCGCATGGCTCTCGCGCTCGGCAAAGATCGCGACGAGCACATTGGCTCCCGTCACCTCTTCGCGGCCGGAGGATTGAACATGAATGACGGCCCGCTGGATGACGCGCTGGAAGCCGGCGGTGGGCTTGGAATCTTCATCGTAGCCGGTGATCAGATTGGACAATTCGTTGTCGACATAGTCCGTCACGGTCTTGCGAAGTGTTTCTAGATTTACATTGCACGCGCCCATCACGGCCGCCGCATCGGCATCATCGATCAATGCCAGCAGCAGGTGCTCGAGCGTCGCATATTCATGATGGCGCTCGTTGGCAAAAGTCAGTGCCTGATGCAGCGCCTTTTCGAGGCTGGGCGAAAAAGTTGGCACGTTAGGTCCTCATTTCTTTTCCATGACGCATTGCAAGGGATGCTGATGCTGCCTGGCGAAATCCATCACCTGCGTCACTTTGGTTTCGGCGACTTCGTAGGTAAAGACGCCGCATTCTCCAACGCCGTGGTTGTGGACATGAAGCATGATGATCGTCGCTTGTTCCCTGTCCTTCTGAAAAAAACGCTCCAGAATGTGGACGACGAACTCCATCGGCGTGTAATCGTCATTCAAAAGCAGAACGCGGTACAAACTCGGCTTCTTGGTCTTCGGCTTGGTGCGTGTGATAACGGACGTGCCACGACTGGGGCCGCCTCCGTCTCCATCGCTTCCCTGCTGCATCCGGACCGGCATGGCGATCATTCTGTTTCATTCCCTTGACGGCCGCAATCCACCAACGTGGCTGCGGCCTGCTTGCCTTTATCTAATGGTTCGTTCTTGGATTTTAAGACCGAACCAACGCACTGCAATCATATTCGCACGGCCAAGCACAAGATTGATCAATTTTCTTCGGCCGCTACAGTCGACGTTGAATCTCTGGCCAAGCTACCGAAGCAAGCCCGGAAACCCGATACCCCAAGAACGACAAGGCCGGCCGCGGCAACCGCGACCGGCCTTTTGGCAATGGCGATATTCTAATCGTCAGGCGGCGGCAGCTGCGGACTTCACGGATGCCGTTGCCTTGGCGACCGGTGCCTCATAGGGCTTGTAGGCGTCCTTGGCGAGATCGGCATACATCTCGCCGATCTTCGATGCTTCGGCGACGAAAGATTCATAGCTCGACTTCAGATAGTTCGTCTGCAGTTCGAAGGCAGCCTCGAGGCTCTTGGCGCCCGACAGCTTTTCAAGATGGGCAATGCCATCTTCGAAGGACTTCTTCGAGTAGTCTGCTGCTTCGGTTGCAATGGCCTGGAAGCCCTTGGTCATCGCAGAGTAGCTCTTTACAGCCACGTCGAGTGCTTCCTTGCTCTTCTTGTTTGCATCGTCGAAGTTGAACATCAAGTTTCTCCTTGTGGGCGGTGGGCAAGCCTCAGTCTAGGTGCACTGCACAAAAAGTCAAGTTCAGTGTGCGATGCAGTAAAACACAATTCTTGCAACGACTTGATGAAGATCCGGCGACATGCGGATAAATTATCTAAAAGTAAGACTTATAAGAAAAAACCGGCCCGATTGCTCAGGCCGGCACACTTTGAGACACGCGGCCGTCGACCGGCCATGCGACGTCCAGCTCAGAGATCGACGTCGAGGATCGCCATCGAGAAATTATAGGAGAGTTCGCCGTCTTCGTCGTCGCGGAATATGACTCCGAGAAATTCGTCGCCAAGATAAACCTCGGCGGATTCGTCCTTCCTGGGACGGGCCTTGACGACCATAGCCGGATTCAAGGTGCGCTTGAAATAGGCCTCAAGCTTGCGGATTTCTTCGGGCTTCAAATCTATTCTCCGTAGCCGATTGATTTGCCGCGCTTCTCGCATGCGGCGTTGCCAGGTGTAAACCCATCACGGCGCCGAGCCCCCATGAAGATGATCAACGACAGCCGTAACGCGTTGAATTGCCGCTCAGATTTTTCAGTTCCGCGAACAAGGCGACGAACGCGGCCCTTCCTCCGCGTCAGATATCGAAGCTCGCCAGGATCTGGTCCATCTGCCGCGAGGGTTCGGAGCATCCGGCCTCGCCGACGACCCTGGCCGGAACGCCCGCTACCGTCGTCTTCGGCGGAACCGCCTTCAGCACGACCGATCCGGCCGCCACCCGCGAGCAATGGCCGATATGGATATTGCCGAGGATCTTCGCGCCGGCGCCGATCAGCACGCCGTCGCCGATCTTCGGGTGACGGTCGCTGCCCTCCTTGCCGGTGCCGCCAAGGGTGACGCCATGCAGGATCGACACATTGTCGCCGATCACCGCCGTTTCGCCGACGACAAGCCCCGTCGCGTGGTCGAGGAAGATGCCGCGCCCGACGCGTGCGGCCGGATTGATATCGGTCTGGAACACACTCGAGGAGCGGCTCTGGAGATAGAGCGCAAAATCCTTCCGCCCGCGGTCCCACAACCAGTGGGCCAGTCGGTGCGTCTGGATGGCATGGAAGCCCTTGAAATAGAGCACGGGCTCGAGGAACCGCGTGCAGGCCGGATCGCGGTCGTAGACCGCCTGGATGTCGACCCGCAGGATCGCGCTCCATTCAGGCCAGTCCTCGAGCATCTCCAGAAAGGTCTGGTGAAGAAGGTTTGCCTGCAGGTCGGGGTGATCAAGCCGTTCGCAGATCCGGTAGATCACGCTCTCTTCCAGCGAATGCTGGTTGACCACAGTCGAATAGAGAAAGGCCGCAAGCATCGGATCCCGCTCGGCGGCGAGGCGCGCTTCTTCGCGCAGACTATCCCAGATGGGGTCGACTGCCTTCAGCGGTTCCGTATGGCGCAGTTCGCTCTTGGCGACCATGGTCGCGCTCCTTCCTGGGTCAATCTGCCGGCTTGCACTGCGACATATATAGGGCAATTCCCGACCAACATAAATGGCCCCGCACCGTTTCGATCGGCGGTCATCTTTGACTAGGCGCGGCCGACCTCGGCTAGAAACTCCAGGACCGCCTTCTTGAAGGCGCGGTCGCCAACGGCCAGCATATGGTCGCGGCCCGGAATGTCCAAGGCCATGGCATGCGGCATCAGGGCGGCAAGCTCCTGGGCGGAGCCCGCCACGTCGTCCTTCGTGCCGACCCCGATCAGAACGGGCACGTCGATGCGCCCGACATCCTCGGCGGAAAGCAGATCGCGCGAGGTCGATATGCAGGCGGCAAGCGCCTGGCGGTCGCTCTTCGTCTGGTCGGCAAAGGCGCGGAACATTCGGCCGCGTGTATGCGTCACATCTTCGAGCGATGGCGCAAGCAGCGCGTCGGCGATCGGGTCCCAGTCTCCCACTCCGGTCACCATGCCTATTCCCAAGCCGCCGAACACCAGCGAGCGGACGCGATGCGGGTGATGCAACGCCAGGAATGCGGAGATGCGCGCGCCCATCGAATAGCCCATGATATGCGCCTCTGGGATGCCGAGATGGGCCAAAAGCGCGGCCGCGTCGCCGGCCATCTGGTGCGGGTGGTACACGGAAGCGTCATAAGGCTTGCTGCTCGCCCCGTGACCGCGGTTGTCGAGTGCGACAACCCGGTAGCCAGCGTCGCCGAGCGTCTTCAGCCAGCCTGGGTATACCCAGTTGACATTGGCGCTCGAGGCGAACCCGTGAATGAGCAGCACAGGATCCCCCGACGGGTCGCCCTCGTCGAAATAGGCAATTTCCAAGCCGTCGTGGGTGAAGCGCGAGAAAGGCGGTGGGTTCAAATCCATGGTTTTCCCAGACATCATCTGTTTTCGCCGAAACTAGGCGGTAACCGAAGAGGCGAAAACCCCCGCCCGTCAAAAACCACAGGCGCGTCGTGATTGCTGCTACACATTTGCGCCAAAGCTCACTATGGTGCCGGCAAAAATATACAGACTTGCATTCAGCGGAGTACGACATGGCCGGCCACAGCATCCCCCATTTCCAGAATGACGGCGGGCACCGGGTTATCGAGATCGGCGTCAAGGAATTCATGTGCACCGGCGCATCCGTTCCCTTCGATCACCCCCATATCTTCATCGACATGGGCGACGACAACGAGAAGGTCTGCTCCTACTGCTCGACGCTCTATCGCTACAACGCGAGCCTGAAGGCGACCGAGACGATTCCGCCGGGCTGTCTCTTCGAGACCAAGGCGGCCTGACCTGCCCGCAGCCACCGGCGCGACATCGATGCAAAAGGCTGGTCCCGTCGCAATCGTCGGCGCTGGCATCGCCGGCCTGACAATGGCGCTGTGCCTTGCGCGGCAGGGCGTTGCTTCAGATATCTTCGAGCAGGCAGACGCACTGAACGAGGTGGGCGCCGGGCTGCAATTGTCACCGAACGCCTCGCGCATCTTAGTGAAACTCGGCTTGCTCCCTGCGCTCGAGGCGGTGTGGGGCGAACCGAAATCGATAGGGCTCGTCGACGGACACTCGCTGCGTCCGCTAGCAGACGTCCCAGCCGGTGCGGCAGCGCGCATCCGCTGGGCAGCACCCTACGGGGTCCTGCACCGCGCCAGCCTGCAGAAAATCCTCCTGGACGCAGTACAGTCGGAGCCGGCCTGCCGCCTGCATTTTGGCAAGCGCATCAAGGGCGATCCGGTGGCGGCGGCTGCCGCGGCAACGGGACGCCACCCATCAATCGTCATCGGCGCCGACGGCATCTGGTCGGAGGCGAGAGCCGCTATTCCGGCCGCCGGCGCCGCCCGGTTCTCCGGCAATGTCGCTTGGCGGCTGTTGCTGCCGAACACAGAAGAGACGGGCTGCCTTTCGGCGGATCGCGTCACGGCCTTCCTTGGGCCGGAGGCTCATCTGGTCGCCTACCCGCTTCGCGAAATCGACGGCTTCAATCTGGTTGCGGTCGTCGGCGGCACGCCGGCCGAGGGGGCCTGGACGGGTCAGGAATCACCGGAGCGACGACGCGAATTCAGGGCCGCTTTCGAAGCATGGCACCCCGATCTGCGATCGTTGATCGAAGGTTCCGGCTCGGCCACCTATTGGCCCTTGTGCACCGTCGAGGAAGGCGCCTGGCACAACAGGCGGGACATCGTGCTGATCGGCGACGCCGCCCATGCGATGACGCCCTTTGCGGCCCAGGGTGCTGCGATGGCGATAGAGGACGCCAGTGAACTGGCGCTTTGTCTTGCCGAGTGCCCCGACGCTCCGGCCGCCTTCGCGCGTTACGAGCAGGCGCGCCGGGCACGGATCGCCCGGGTCCGCAAGCGTGCCGCCTTCAACCGCTTTGCCTATCACGCCCGCGGGCCGGTCAGGGTCGCGCGAAACCTGGTCCTCGCGCTGAAGGGCCCGGAAGCGCTCGCAGCCGATCTCGACTGGCTCTATGGATATGGCGCCTCGGAACGCGAGAAGGCCTGACCGGCAGGCAGCAAATCCCTGCCGCCTGCCCCGGTCACTCGGATGGCCCGATCAGGCGGCATTGGCCGCCGCGAGACCTGCCTCGATGTCGCGGCGCAGGTCGGCAACATCTTCCAGACCGATCTGCAGCCGGATGACGGGCCCTCCTGATGGGCCCTTCGCGATCTTGCGATCGGAAAGGTTCGCATGCAATGCGAGGCTCTCGAAGCCGCCCCAGGAATAGCCGAGGCCGAAGAACGACAGCGCATCGAGGAAGGCATGCGCCTTCGCCTTGCTTGTTTCGGGTTCGGCCTTCAGGACAAATGAGAAGATGCCGCTCGCCCCGCCAAAGTCGCGCTTCCAGAGCTCGTGCCCGGGAAAGCTCGGCAGCGCCGGATGCAGCACCCTCTCCACCTCGTCCCGACCCTCGAGCCAGGTGGCAATCGTCAGAGCGCTTTCCTGGTGGCGCTCCAGGCGAATGCCCATGGTGCGAAGGCCGCGCAGAATCTGATAGCTGTCGTCCGGTGAGACGCAGACGCCGAGCGTCACCATCGCCTCGGTAAGGGCCGGCCAATGGGCAGCATTGGCCGAAACGGTTCCGAGCAGCACGTCGGAGTGCCCGGAGGGATATTTCGTCGCCGCGTGGATGGAAACGTCGACGCCATGGTCGAGGGGGCGGAAGTAGATCGGCGTTGCCCAGGTGTTGTCCATGGTGACGACGCAGCCGTGGCGGTGGGCGGCATCGGCAATCGCCCGGATATCCTGCATCTCGAACGTGTTCGAGCCCGGCGCCTCCGTGTGCACCAGCCGCGTGTTCGGCCGGATCAGGCCCTCGATGGCAGTACCGATCATCGGATCGTAATATTCGACCGTGATCCCGAGCCGGGTCAGCATCGTGTCGCAGAAGTGCCGGGTCGGGAAATAGACCGAATCGACGATCAGAGCGTGGTCGCCCGACGAAAGATAGGCGAGGAAGGGCACCGTGACAGCGGCCAGCCCCGAGGGTACGAGAATCGTTCCGGCGGCGCCTTCGAGTTCATTGATCGCCTCGCAGAGCGCGTCGGTCGTCGGCGTGCCGCGCGTGCCGTAGGTGTATTTCTGCGCCCGCGTTTCCATGGTCTTCGCATTGGGGAAAAGTACGGTGGACGCGTGGACCACCGGCGGATTCACGAATCCGTGGAAGTCGGAGGGGTTGTTGCCTGCATGCGCGAGGCGGGTGTTGATGCCGACCTCTCCACGCGCGCTCATCTTGTCTGCCATTTTAACGAATCCGCCGTTGAAAACTGGATGGAGACTCATCGAACGCGGCACGGGTGAGGGTCAAGGGAAAATTCGATACGGCGGCGTCGACCCGGTCCCCGCGTATCTGACGGTTTTTTATCCAGAAGCGGACGATTTCCCGCAAAATCTGCTTAAAATTCTGACGAATTTTCAGTTTTTCACATCGAAAATCAGAAAATCGGCAACATCTCTTGACCCCCATGGATTTTGAGCATGAGATAGATTGCACTCATGCCAGGAGGGTGGCTGAGGCTGCACGCGCCGACAGAGCGCACCAGTGCAGACGGGAACTTACGAACAACCGAAAAGGTTCAAAAAAATGGCAAGAAGAATTCTGACAGCTCTTGTTGGCGCTGCTGTCTTGGGGATTGGCGCAAATGCGGCATCGGCCGCGACCCTTGACGACGTGAAGGCCAAGGGCTTCGTCCAGTGCGGCGTGAACACCGGGCTCGCCGGTTTCGCGGCCCCTGACGCGTCCGGCAACTGGAGCGGTTTCGACGTCGACTACTGCAAGGCGATCGCTGCTGCAGTGTTCGGCGATGCCACCAAGGTCAAGTACACGCCGACCTCCGCCAAGGAGCGTTTCCCGGCGCTGCAGTCCGGCGAAGTCGACGTTCTGGCCCGCAACACGACCTGGACCATCAACCGCGACACGGCGCTCGGCTTCAACTTCCGCCCGGTCAACTATTATGACGGCCAGGGCTTCATGGTTCGCAAGAGCCTCAACGTGAAGTCCGCACTCGAACTTTCCGGCGCTGCCGTCTGCGTCCAGACCGGCACGACCACCGAGTTGAACCTCGCCGACTACTTCAAGACCAACAACCTGCAGTACAACCCGGTGGTCTTCGAAAAGCTCGAGGAAGTGAACGCCGCCTATGATGCCGGCCGTTGCGACGTCTACACCACCGACCAGTCCGGCCTCTATTCGCTGCGCCTCACCCTTTCGAAGCCGGATGATCACATGATCCTGCCGGAGATCATCTCGAAGGAGCCGCTCGGTCCGGCCGTCCGCCAGGGCGACGACCAGTGGTACGACATCGTCAGCTGGGTTCATTATGCCCTGGTCCAGGCCGAGGAATTCGGCGTCACCCAGGCAAATGTCGAAGAGATGAAGAAATCGGCCAACCCGGACGTTCAGCGCTTCCTCGGCGTCGAAGCCGACAGCAAGATCGGTACAGACTTGGGCCTCACCAATGAATGGGCCGTCAACATCATCAAAGCCGTCGGCAACTACGGCGAAGTCTTCGATCGCAACATCGGCGCTGGCAGCCCGCTGAAGATCGAGCGCGGCCTGAACGCGCTTTGGAACAAGGGCGGCATCCAGTACGCACCGCCGGTCCGCTAAAAGCTGGTCGGCTTGAGAGTCTCGGAGGAGCGGCACGCCGCTCCTCCGTTCTACAATAAGAACGCCCGAAAACAGGGCGGATCGGGGAAAGAGGCATTGTATGGCCATTGGCGTTACAAACGCGCCTGAGAAGAGCAAGTCCTCGGGATCTATCATCAACGATCCTCAGGTACGCGGCATATTCTACCAGGCAATCACCATCATCATCCTCGCAGTTCTCGTCTACTGGACCATCCAAAACACGGTCGAGAACTTGCAGCGCGCGAACATCGCATCCGGCTATGGCTTTTTAAACGGCCGGGCGGGGTTCGATCTCGGACAATCACTGATCGCCTTCACGAGCGATTCCACCTACGGCCGCGCTCTGGTCGTCGGTTTCGTCAACACCCTGCTGGTGGCGATCACCGGTATCATCACGGCAACGATCATCGGCTTCATCGTCGGCGTTGGACGTCTGTCGCACAACTGGATCATCGCCAAGCTCTCGCTCGCCTATGTCGAGGTGTTCCGCAACATTCCACCGCTGCTGGTCATCTTCTTCTGGTATAGCGGCGTTCTGGCGATCTTACCCCAGGCGCGTGAGGCGCTCGCCCTACCTTTCGATATCTATGTGAGCAATCGCGGCGTTGCGTTCCCGAGAGCCATCTTCGGAGAGGGTTCGCAATATACACTGTTCGCCTTGATCATCGCCGTCGTCGCGAGCTTCGTTTTCGCCCGCTATGCCCGGCAACGGCAGGAGGCAACCGGTCAGCGACTGCCCGTTTTGTCGATCGTGCTCGGCTTGCTCATCGGTCTGCCGCTGATAACGTTCCTGGCGACCGGCGCTCCGCTGACTTTCGACATTCCGATCGCCGGCAAATTCAATCTTACGGGCGGTTCGGTCGTCGGACCGGAATTCATGTCGCTCTTCCTCGCGCTGTCCTTCTACACTGCCGCCTTCATCGCGGAAATCGTCCGGGCGGGCATCCGGGGAGTTTCAAAGGGGCAGACGGAAGCCGCTCACGCACTTGGCATACGCCCAAGGCTGACGACTCGTCTGGTCGTCGTTCCGCAGGCAATGCGCATCATCATTCCGCCACTGACCAGCCAATATCTCAACCTCACCAAGAACTCGTCGCTTGCGGTCGCCGTCGGCTATGCGGATCTCGTCGCCGTCGGCGGCACGATCCTCAACCAGACCGGACAGGCGATCGAGGTGGTCAGCATCTGGCTCATCGTCTATCTGAGCCTGAGCCTCGCAACCTCGCTGTTCATGAACTGGTACAACGCCCGCATGGCGCTGGTGGAGAGGTGAGAACATGAGCACGCAACAAGCATCCTTCGTTCGTGCTTCGATGATCGAAGCCTCACCCGCCCCCGCCCTGGAAGCTGGCATCGTCCGGTGGCTGCGCAAGAACCTCTTCGCCACGCCGAAGGACAGCGTCCTGACGATCATCAGCCTGCTCATCCTGGCATGGCTGGTGCCGCCGGCGATCCAGTGGCTTTTCGTAGACGCGGCATGGACGGGCGGCGGTCGCGGCGTCTGCGCCACGGTCGCCCAAGGCGGCTCGCAACCGGAAGGCTGGAGCGGCGCCTGCTGGGCTTTCGTCAATGCAAAGCTCGGGCAGTTCGTCTTCGGCCGCTATCCGCTCGAGGAGCAGTGGCGCCCCGCTCTCGTCGGCATCCTCTTCGTGCTGTTCCTCGTTCCGATGCTCATCCCAAAGATTCCTTACAAGGGGTTGAACGCGGTTCTGTTGCTGGCGGTCCTGCCGATCCTCGCCACGATCCTGCTTCCCGGCGGCTGGCTCGGCCTCACCTATGTCGAGACGGCGCTTTGGGGCGGTCTCATGGTCACTCTGGTCCTCTCGTTCGTCGGGATCGCGGTTTCGCTGCCGCTCGGCATTCTGCTGGCGCTCGGACGGCGATCGAACATGCCGGTGATCAAGATGCTCTGCACGGTCTTCATCGAGATGGTGCGCGGCGTTCCGCTGATTACGGTGCTGTTCATGGCTAGCGTCATGCTGCCGCTGTTCCTGCCGCAGGGCGTCACCTTCGACAAGTTCCTTCGTGCCTTGATCGGCGTGTCGCTCTTCGCCTCCGCCTATATGGCGGAGGTTGTCCGCGGCGGCCTGCAGGCCATTCCGAAGGGCCAATATGAAGGCGCCGATTCGCTCGGTCTCAGCTATTGGCAGAAGATGAACCTCATCATCCTGCCGCAGGCGCTGAAGCTGGTGATCCCCGGTATCGTCAACACCTTCATCGGCCTGTTCAAGGACACGTCGCTCGTTTCGATCATCGGCATGTTCGACCTGCTCGGCATTGTCCGGCTGAACTTTAGCGACGCGAACTGGGCGTCCGCGGTAACGCCGCTGACGGGCCTGATCTTCGCAGGCTTTGTATTCTGGCTTTTCTGCTTCGGCATGTCGCGCTATTCAGGCTTCATGGAACGCCTGCTCGACAAGAGCCACCGATAAAAAGGGGAAATATAATGGCAAATACGGCCACCGCTTCAAAAATGACCGTCTCGAAGACGGATGTCGCAATCGAAATCACCAACATGAACAAGTGGTATGGTGACTTCCACGTACTGCGCGACATCAATCTTAAAGTGATGCGCGGCGAGCGCATCGTCATCGCCGGCCCGTCGGGCTCCGGCAAATCGACGATGATCCGCTGCATCAACCGCCTCGAGGAGCACCAAAAGGGCAAGATCGTCGTCGACGGCATCGAACTCACCAACGACCTGAAGAAGATCGACGAAGTGCGCCGCGAAGTCGGCATGGTGTTCCAGCACTTCAATCTCTTCCCGCACCTGACCATTCTGGAAAACTGCACGCTGGCGCCGATCTGGGTACGCAAAATGCCGAAGAAGCAGGCCGAGGAAATCGCAATGCATTTCCTAAAGCGCGTCAAGATTCCCGAGCAGGCACTCAAATATCCGGGCCAGCTCTCCGGCGGCCAGCAGCAGCGCGTCGCGATTGCCCGTTCGCTTTGCATGAACCCGAAGATCATGCTTTTCGACGAGCCAACGTCGGCGCTCGATCCGGAAATGATTAAGGAAGTGCTCGATACGATGGTGGGCCTTGCAGAAGAAGGCATGACGATGCTGTGCGTCACTCACGAAATGGGCTTCGCCCGCCAGGTCGCCAACCGCGTCATCTTCATGGACCAGGGCCAGATCGTCGAACAGAATTCGCCGGCCGAATTCTTCGACAACCCGCAGCATGAGCGCACCAAGCTGTTCCTGAGCCAGATCCTGCACTGAAATCGCGGTACGAGTTCGCACGAAAAGCGGCCCGTCATTACTGACGGGCCGTTTTCATTTATGCCCCGGGCCAGGAAGCTCAGTGAAGAGAATGGGCGGTCGTCGACCGGCCGGTCCTCAAAGAACCGGCAGCGTCGGACGCTTTGCCAGCGCGGCCTCGATAATTCCTTCAACCCGCCGACGCTCTGCACCGGCGAGCGGCAGCCGCGGGGCGCGGACGCGATCGTTGGAATCGATCGCAAAAACTTCCGCGAGCTTGATATTCTGGACGAGATTGGTGGAGACGTCGAGGTCGAGCAGCGGGCGGAACCAGCGATAGATCGCCCTCGCCTCTTCGAGACGCCCGGCCTGGACCAGCTTCCAGATCGCCACCGTCTCCTTCGGGAAGGCGACGACAAGGCCGGCGACCCAGCCATGGGCACCCATCAGCAGGCTTTCGAGTGCCAGGTTATCTACGCCGGTGAAGCAGTCGAAGCGTTCGCCGAAGCGGGTCAGAACGTCGGTCACGCGGCGGATGTCGTCGGTCGATTCCTTCATCGCGACGACGAGTTCGTTTCTGGCCAGTTCATCGAACATCGAAAGCGTCACGTCGACGCCGTAGGCGACCGGGTTGTTGTAGACCATGATCGGCAGGCCTCCAGCGGCAGCGACCGCCTGGATATGGGCGAGCGTCTCCGCCGGCGCGGATTTATAAGGCACGCCCGGCAGAACCATGAAGCCGTCGGCCCCGGCCTTGGCTGCTGCCCTCGCCGCCGCTTCGCCGCGGCGCGTGGCGCTTTCGCAGATCGTCATCAGCACCGGCTTGCCGCCGGCGACCGACTTGGCGATCTTCAATATCTCGATTTTTTCCTCCGGTTCCAACGTCATGTTCTCGCCGAGCGAGCCGCAGACGATCATGCCGTCGACGCCTGCCTCGAACTGCAGCGCGAAGCAGCGCTCCATCTCGGCCTTGTCGAGACCACCTTCAGTCGTGAATTTCGTCGTTACTGCCGGAAATACGCCGCGCCACATGAGAAGCCTCCTTCGATCTGATATATCAGTCAACTTGCCATGACTTCGGAACTGTGTCAATCTCTGATATATCACAAGCGCAAGGACATTCATGCCGTCGCAGTCGCAGGCCCATCTCGCCTATCTGGCGCTCGAGCGCCTCATCGTCACCTTGAAGCTGAAGCCGGGAACGCTCGTCACCGAACGGCAGTTGCTCGAACTCGCCAATCACGGCCGCACACCGGTCCGGGAGGCGATCCAGAAACTCGCTTGGCAGGGCCTGATCGAGGTCCGCCCGAGGGTCGGTCTTGAGATCAGCCGCATCCGACCGGACGATCGGATTCATGTGATGCAGACGCGTCAACAGCTCGAACCGGTGGCGGCCGCGCTTGTTGCCGAACATGCAAGCTCCGATGCCCGCCGAGAGATGAGCGACTGCAGGCGGCAGATGCTGGACTGCGCCGCTCACGGCGATCTCGAGGGCTTTCTGGTGGCAGACAAGATGTTCGACGAGGTGATGGAAGAGGCCTGCCCGAACCGCTTCCTGACGGCGGCCCTGTCGCCGCTCCAGACCCATGCGCGCCGCATCTGGTTCGCATCGGCATCGCCGGAAAAGATGAAAGGCTCGGTGGAGCGCCACGTGAAGGTCATGCACGCGATCGAAGCGGCGGATGCTGCCGGTGCTTCCGCGTCCATGTCGCAGCTGATGGATTATTTGGCTGAGGGTTAGGCAGCATCAACTTTGCCGAGCCGTCAAAGAAAAGGAGGTGCACCGCTGGATGCACCTCCTTTTCAGATCAGATCGATTGCTCGGCGTGTCAGCCGACGAAGGCGCGCTCGATGACGAATTCGGCCGGCTTGTTGTTGGCGCCTTCCGTCAGACCGGCCGCTTCGAGGATTTCCTTGGTATCCTTCAGCATGGCGGTCGAGCCGCAGATCATGCCGCGGTCGATCGCCGGGTCGAGCGGCGGCAGGCCGAGATCGGCGAAGAACTTGCCGTTCGTCATCAGGTCGGTGATCCGGCCCCTGAAGGGATAATCCTCGCGCGTCACGGTCGCATAGTGGCGCAGCTTGTCACCGACGATCTCGTTCAAGAACTCGTGGTTGCGGATTTCCTCGACGAGATCGAAGCCGTATTTCAGCTCGGCCACGTCGCGGCAGGTATGGGTGAGGATGACTTCCTCGAATTTCTCGTAGGTTTCCGGGTCGCGGATCAGGCTCGCGAAGGGCGCAATGCCCGTACCGGTCGAGAACATGTAGAGCCTCCGGCCGGGCACGAGCGCGTCGAGCACCAGCGTGCCCGTAGGCTTCTTGCGCATCAGCACCTGGTCACCCGGCTTGATCGTCTGCAGATGCGAGGTCAGCGGACCCTCCGGCACCTTGATCGAGAAGAACTCCAGTTCCTCGTCCCAGGCGGGGCTCGCGATCGAATAGGCACGATAGACGGGCTTGTCGCCGACCATCAGGCCGATCATCGCGAACTCGCCGGAGCGGAAGCGAAACTCCTGCGGACGCGTCATGCGGAAGCGGAAGAGCCGGTCCGTGTAATGCTCGACGCTGGTCACCGTCTCGGCGAATACACCCGCCGGTACCTGTACAGCGAAATCTTCCTTTTTTGCCGGCGCATTCATTGTTGCTTCAGTCCTGTAATGGTGAGGCTTTTTATCAACTACGAGCGGATATTCCAAGCCTTGGCAAATTGAAAGGAATTCCCTTCCAAATATAGGCTCTTTCTGGGATTTCGGCTTGCTTCACACTGTCGCGGGCCGCGTTTTTTAAGAGACGCGACGCCAGCTGTAGGATTTGGCGTCTGCCGACGGTTTTGCCGTCGGCTGGTAGTGATTGGCGATACCCGGCAGGCGCCCTTCCGAGAGCCTCTTGATCGCCGTTGCATTGGTGACCGCGAAACTGTCGATGCCACAACGCAGCATTAGCGGGATCTGGTCGATCAGCACGTCGCCGACGGCGCGGACTTCGCCTTCGAAGCCCAGCCGGCTGCGCAGCAGCGAAGCGTGGCTGAAAGCGCGGCCGTCATTGAAGGCCGGGAAGGCCAGCGCCACCAGGGCGATCTGGCTGAGGTGGGGCGCCAGACGCGTCACGTCGTCCGCAGGAGCGACCAGGACACCCAGGCCCGACGCGCCGGCCGCCGCCTGTTCCAGGAAGGCGTCGAGGCCGAGGACTGCCTTCTCGTTCGAGCCGGCCTTCGTCTCTTCGGTTTCGACGACCCAGGGATCATCGTTCAAGAAGCCGCTCTCATTCCAGATTTTCGTCATCTTCTCAAATCCTTGTGCGGCTTCGTTCACGCGGCTTCCTGGGCGCCGCCGCCGTAAAGGGCATCCTTGAAAGGCTGCGGCCCGACGCGGCGATAGGCTTCAAGGAAGGTTTCCGACTTGTCGCGGCGGAGGCCGAGATAGGTGTCGACGATCGTCTCCACCGCATCCGTCACCTTCTCCGGCTCGAAGCCGCGGCCGATGATCTCGCCGATCGAGGTGTTCTCGTCGCCGGAGCCGCCAAGCGTGATCTGATAGAGTTCCGCGCCCTTCTTCTCTACGCCGAGCAGGCCGATATGGCCGACATGATGGTGGCCGCAGGCATTGATGCAGCCGGAAATCTTGATCTTCAGCTCGCCGATTTCGGCCTGCCGCTCGGTCGAACCGAAGCGGCTGGAAATCTCCTGCGCGACCGGGATCGAGCGCGCATTGGCGAGCGCGCAGTAGTCGAGGCCGGGACAGGCAATGATATCGGTGATCAGCCCCGCATTGGCGGTGGCGAGACCGGCGGCGACCAGCGCCCGATAGACCGGCTCCAGATCGGCGAGCGCCACATGCGGTAGGATCAGGTTCTGCTCATGGCTGACACGGATTTCATCGAAGGCGTATTCCTCGGCGATGTCGGCCACCACTTCCATCTGGCTGTCGGTCGCATCGCCCGGAATGCCACCGATCGGCTTCAGCGAAATCGTCACCATGCCGTAGTCCGGATGCTTGTGCGGCTGGACGTTCTGATGGACCCACTGAGCGAAAGCCCCATCGGCCTTCTTCCAGCGAGCGAGGTTTTCCCAGCCTTCGGCCCGGTTCGGCAGTGCAGGCGGCGCAAAATAGGAGGCGATCGCCTGGATGTCGGCGTCGGGCAGCTTCAGTTCGGTGTCCTTGAGGCTGGCGAACTCGACCTCGACCTGACGCGCCAGTTCCTCCGCGCCGGTCTCGTGCACGAGGATCTTGATGCGCGCCTTGTACTTGTTGTCGCGGCGGCCATAGAGGTTGTAAACGCGCATGATCGCCGTCGTATAGGAAAGCAGATCCTCTTCCGGCAGGAAGTCGCGGATCTTCTTGGCGATCATCGGGGTGCGGCCCTGGCCGCCGCCGACATAGACGGCAAAGCCGAGCTTGCCGTTCTCATCCTTCTTCAGGTGCAGGCCGATGTCATGAACCTGGATCGCGGCGCGATCGCGCTCGGCGCCGGTAACGGCGATCTTGAACTTGCGCGGCAGGAACGAGAATTCCGGATGGACGCTCGACCATTGGCGAAGAATCTCCGCATAGGGGCGCGGGTCGGCAACTTCGTCGGCCGCGGCACCGGCGAAATGATCCGCCGTGACGTTGCGAATGCAGTTGCCGGAAGTCTGCAGCGCGTGCATTTCGACGCTCGCCAAGTCCTTGAGGATGTCCGGCGTGTCGGAAAGGCGCGGCCAGTTGTACTGGATGTTCTGGCGCGTGGTGAAATGCCCGTAGCCGCGGTCGTATTTGCGCGCGATATGGGCGAGCATGCGCATCTGACGGCTCGACAGCGTCCCATAGGGGATGGCGACGCGAAGCATATAGGCGTGAAGCTGCAGATAGACGCCGTTCATCAGGCGCAGCGGCTTGAAGGCATCCTCGGCCAATTCACCGGACAGCCGCCGCTGGACCTGATCGCGGAACTGCTCGACGCGTGCGGAAACGAAGGCGTGGTCGAATTCGTCGTAACGGTACATGAAAGCTCAGGTCCTCAGGCAGCAAAATTCTTGGGGCCGGAAAGCCCGTGATAACCGGCGGCATAGGAAATTGACGGGCCCTCGGCCCGGATCCGCTCGCGCATGCGCAGCGGCCGGAGTATGCCGTCGACCTCTTCCACGTCAACGACATTGACGTCGACGACCTTGTTGTCGGCGAAGGCGGTCTTGCCGGTCGCCTCGAGGGCGGCGACAGCCTCGGCGTGGCGGGCGACAAAAGCATCCTGCAGCGACTCCCCCCAGTTGCCGGAGGCGTCGAGCCAGACGGAGATCCCGTCCGCCAAGCGATTTGCCGTCAAAACCTTGCTCACCATCACGTCGTCCTCAATTCAAAATGTGTTCGGCGCGATGCGCGCCAGAAGCGCTCGGCCCGGCGCCCTTGCGCCGGCCGGCAGCGAGCGGCTCCGACCGGTCGAAATTCGCGCCGGCGACCGCGTCGCCGATGATCACCATGACCGGGCCGTCGAGTTCCGTGCGGTTCTCGAGATCCGGCAGCTCCCGGAGGATGCCGTGCAGCAGGCGCCGCTCGGGGCGGCTAGCATTCTCGATGACGGCGACGGTCGTTTCCGCCGGCAGCCCCGCCTGCATCAGCCGGCCCGCCACCGAAGCGGCGACCGAGCGGCCCATATAGACCGCAATCGTCGCGCCGGAAACGGCAAGCCGCGCCCAGTCGGGAAGCACGTCACCAGCTAGATCATGGCCGGTGGTGAAGACCAGCGACGATGCAACGCCGCGAAGCGTCAGCGGCAGCTCGAAATCCGCTGCGGCGGCAAAGGCCGACGTGATGCCGGGGACGATCTCATAGCTGACGCCAGCCTCGCGCATTGCGGCCATCTCTTCGCCGGCCCGGCCGAAGATTAGCGGATCGCCGGATTTCAGCCGCACGACGCGCTTGCCCTCCTGGGCGAGCTTCACGAGCAGATGATTGATCTCGTCCTGCGACTTGGTGTGGCAGCCCTTGCGCTTGCCGACCGAAAGCCGCTCGGCATCGCGGCGGCCCATGTCGACGATCGCCTGCGGCACCAGGGCATCATAGACGATGGCGTCCGCTTCCATCATCACCCGCTGCGCCCTCAGCGTCAGCAGATCCTCGGCACCCGGACCGGCGCCAACCAGCCAGACATGGCCGGAAACACGCTCGGCCGCGTCGAGCAGCCGGGAGGCCTCGCGGCGGGCGGAAGCGAGATCGCCGAGCGCGACATGATCCGCCACCGGACCTGAGAAGAATCGCCGCCAGAAGACGCGCCGCGCCACGCCGCGCGGGATGAGGCGATCGACCGCCTCGCGGTAGCTCGCGGCTAGCGTCGCCACGATCCCAAGCGAGGGCGACAGCAACTGGTCGATCTGGGCGCGAATCATCTGCGCCAGAACGGGCCCCGCCCCTTCCGTGCCGATGGCGATGGCGACGGGGGCACGGTTGACCAGCGCCGGCGTCAGGAAATCGCAATAGTCGGGCTGGTCGACGGCATTGGCCGGGACCTTGCGCTCGCGTGCCGCGGTCACGATCACCCGGTCGGCAGCCGCATCGCCGGTCGCCGCAAAGACCAGTGCGGCGCCTTCGACCTGATGATCGGCAAAGGCTTCGCGAACCGTCTCGATCCCCTTGTCCTCCAGGAAAGCCGCAAAAGCCGGCTCCGGATGATCCGCATAGGCGAGGATACGCGCCTCGGTGTTCAAAAGCAGCCGAACCTTGGCGAAGGCCTCGTCCCCATTGCCGAATACCGCCACGCTCTTCTGAGCGACGCGGAAAAATGCCGGGAAAACGGATAATTGCTGCGACATATCGAGGGGACGGCTCCTTCTACAGGCTGCGGCGAATATCCCTCATAGCCGCAGACAATTGAAGAAACAGAAATTTCTATGGCTTTCCGGCCACGTATTGTTTTGCTCGGTAGCCAATCTTTTTGAGCAAATATCTCCGGAGGATGATTGCGAACCACAGCGGCGCCGCCATTGCGCCGACCGCCGAACCTCCGTTAAATGCAAGCAGACATTTTCCGGGGAGTGCCAGGATGAAGACATCCGAACTGGCCGAGCGGCTGCTGGCGGTCATCGAAAACGACATACTCCCGCTGACGGAGAAGGGGGTGGCGGCCGGCAACAAGGTGTTCGGTGCGGCGATCCTGCGCAAGGCCGATTTCTCGCTCGTGCTGGCCGAGACCAACAACGAGACCGAAAATCCGCTGTGGCATGGCGAGGTCCATACGCTGAAGCGCTTCTACGAGATGGCGGAGAAGCCCGACACGCGCGAGCTCATCTTCCTGTCAACGCACGAGCCCTGCTCCATGTGCCTCTCCGCAATCACCTGGGCCGGCTTCGACAATTTCTACTACTTCTTCAGCCACGAGGATTCGCGCGACAGCTTCTCGATTCCGCACGACCTGAAGATCCTCAAGGAAGTCTTCCGGCTTGAACCGGGCGGCTACGCCCGGGAAAATGCCTTCTGGAAGTCGGCCTCGATCGCGGCCCTCATGCGGGATGTCGATCCAGAGACGACAAAGAGGCTCGCGGCACAGGATGCTCGGATCCGCGAGCGCTACAATCGCCTGTCGGCCGCCTATCAGGCGGACAAAGACAACAACGCCATACCGCTGAACTGAGTCCAATGGAACCTTCTCGCGATATTCAACGCCTCATCGACATCATGGCAGCACTTCGCGACCCGAAGACCGGCTGCCCGTGGGACATCGTCCAGACCTTCGAGACGATCAAGCCCTACACGATCGAGGAAGCCTACGAGGTCGCCGACGCGATCGAGCGCCGCGACATGGACGATCTTTGCGACGAGCTCGGAGACCTGCTGCTGCAGGTGGTCTATCACGCGCAAATGGCGGAAGAGGTCGGCGACTTCTCCTTCGGCGACGTGGTGGAAGCCGTCACCCGCAAGATGATCCGCCGCCATCCGCATGTCTTTGCACGGTCGGATGCCGATACGCCAGAGGCGGTCAAGCTGCAATGGGACGAGATCAAACAGGCCGAGAAGGCGGATCGGCGCGCGCGCCGGATGCGGCGCGGCCTGCCGCCGGAAGAGAAGTCCGGCCATCTCGGTTCAGTGCAGCGCAGCTTTCCGGCACTCGTTGAGGCGCTCAAGCTTCAGGAGCGCGCAGCCAAGGTGGGTTTCGACTGGTCGGAGCCGGCACCGATTCTCGACAAGGCCGAGGAGGAAATCGGCGAGCTGCGCCAGGCGCTGAAGGATGGCGACCGACGAAAGATTGCGGACGAACTCGGCGACCTGATCTTCGCACTGGTCAACATCGGCCGCCATATTGGTACCGATCCGGAAATGGCGCTGCGCGGCACGAACACGAAATTCCGGCGCCGGTTCAGCCATATCGAGCAGGAACTGCATGCCGGCGGCGAGACGCTGGATGCCGCATCGCTGGAGCGGATGGAAGAACTCTGGCAGGCGGCAAAGGCGATTGAGAGGCAATTGACGTAGCGGCGTGCCGTCACGTCAAGCTTCCCAATCTTCCGCAACTGGCTTGGGCCCGTTTCCCAGCCGTCTTTCAAGCTCGGCCGCCTCGGACTCTGTCAAGCGCAGGTCAAGGCTGATCCTTCCGTCTTCGAGATCGTCGCGGCCATCGACGATCGCGTGCTCATAGATCCAGGGCAAGAGCTGCAACTGGTCCAATCCCAAGGCGACAGTGCACTCGGTCAGCACGCCTGAAAGACGACGGCCGATTTCAGCGAGCAGATCGTCGACACCTTCGCCGGTGATCGCCGAAACGGCGACGGTGTTGTCGGTGCCCGCCGCTTTGTTCACCAGTGCCTCGCGCACCTCCGGCTCGAGCCTGTCGATCTTGTTCCAGACCTCGACGATGCGCTCGGAGCCTTCCTTCTCGTCGATGCCGAGATCGGCCAGGATACGCAGCACATCGCCTGCCTGCGCTTGATTGTCCGGGTCCGAGAGATCGCGGACATGCAGAATGAGGTCTGCCTCGAGTACTTCTTCCAACGTCGCGCGGAAGGCGGCGACGAGGTGCGTCGGCAGGTCCGAGATGAAACCGACGGTATCGGACAGAATGACCATTCGGCCATGCGGCAGCTTCAGCCGCCGCAGCGTCGGATCTAGCGTCGCAAAGAGCATGTCTTCGGCCAGCACGCCCGCGCCGGTCATCCGGTTGAAGAGCGTCGACTTGCCTGCATTGGTGTAGCCGACCAGCGCCACGATCGGGTGCGGTACCTTCTTGCGCTTCGAACGATGCAACTGACGCGTCCGGCGCACCTGCTCCAGCTCGCGCTCCAGCCGCACGATCCTTTCCTGCAGCAGCCGACGGTCGGCTTCGATCTGCGTTTCGCCCGGACCGCCCATGAAGCCCGCGCCCCCGCGCTGGCGCTCAAGGTGGGTCCAGCTTCGAACCAGCCTGCCCTTCTGGTAGTTCAGATGGGCGAGATCGACCTGAAGCGTGCCCTCCTTGGTGGAGGCGCGCCGGCCAAAAATTTCGAGAATGAGCCCGGTCCGGTCGATGACCTTGGCGTTCCATTCCTTCTCGAGATTGCGCTGCTGTACCGGCGTCAGCGGGTGATCGACGATAACGAGGCCCGCATCCTTCTCGTTGAGGATATGGCCGATCTCCTCGATCTTGCCGCTGCCGAGCAGGGTGCCGGGCTTCGGTTGCGCCACGGGAACGATCGTGCCGTGCACGACATCGAGATCGATGGCGAGCGCAAGCCCCGTGGCCTCTTCAAGCCGGCTCTCGTCCGAGCGCGTGCTGACCGCTGCCACATCAGCGGCCGGCTTGCCCGTCTTCTTCAAGACCGGCACGACGACGACGGCGCGCATGTCGTCGCGGCGCTTCTCAAGCTCCGGTATGATCGACGACGGCGATTTCGAATTGCGTTTGGTAATGGTCCTCAGGTCCCGTCAGGATGCCACTTCCTCATTCTCGAACATCTGCAGAGGCTGGCCCGGCATGATGGTCGAGATGGCGTGCTTGTAGACGAGTTGAGAATGGCCGTCACGGCGCAACAGGACGCAGAAATTGTCAAAAGATGTCACAACACCCGTCAGTTTCACGCCATTGATTAGGAAAATAGTCAAGGAAATTTTTTGCTTGCGAACCGTATTAAGAAAAAGATCCTGCAAGTTTTGAGAACGTTCCGCCATCGCGCCGCTTCTTTCTTATTTGCCGGCTTTGGCGCCGGTGCATTTTGTCAAATTTGCGATCAGACGTGTCACAGAAGCCTTCCCCCGACACCTCTTGAAGTTTGGTATCAAATCGCCGTCTTTTCCGCAACGTCGAAAAAGGCTTCACGAATATTCTGTGCTATGCTTCCCGGATGGCCGTTGCCGATCGGCTTTCCATCGATCGATACGACCGGAAAGCAGATGCTCGTGGCAGCGGTGACGAACACTTCCCGTGCGGCAAGCATTTCCTCGACAGAGAAGGCCTTCTCCTCGATCTTCAGGCCGAGCGGCTTTGCCACGTCCATCAGTGTCGTACGCGTGATGCCGCGCAGGATGCCGTGCTCGGCCGGGCGCGTGCGCAGCGTCCCCTCGCCGTCGACGATCCAGACATTCGTCGCCGCCCCTTCCTTGACCGTGCCGTCCGCGTCGACGAAAATCGCCTCTTGCGCGCCGACTTCCTTCGCCCTTTGGCGAGCGAGGACGTTCGGAAGCAGGCCGACCGTCTTGATGTCCACCCGGTCCCAGCGGTTTTCCGGCACCGTAATCGCGGCAATGCCTTCGGCATTCTTCCTGGCGATCGCGGCGGCATCGGTGCGCTTAGCCGTGACGACGACAGAGGGTGGCGTGCCCTTGGCCGGGAACACATGATCGCGCCGGGCGACGCCCCGCGTCACCTGAAGATAGAAGAGCCCGTTGAGGACGCGGTTGCGCCGCAGCACCTCGCGAATGACCTGGATCAGCGCAGCCCGGCTCATCGGCCAGTCCATCCTGAGTTCACTCAGCGACCGGTCGAGGCGGTCGAGGTGACGGCTGAGATCGACAATGAAGCCGTGCCGCACCTCGCAGACCTCGTAGACGCCATCGGCAAACTGGAAGCCGCGGTCCTCCACATGGATCGCGGCTTCGGAATGCGGGACATAGGCGCCGTTCACATAGGCGGTTCTTGGCATGGAGCTTCGCGGCCTCAGACGCCCAGCGACTTCAGCTTGCGATGCAGCGCCGAGCGCTCCATGCCGACGAATTCCGCCGTGCGGGAGATGTTTCCGCCGAAGCGGTTGATCTGGGCGATCAGATAATCCCGTTCGAACATTTCGCGCGCCTCGCGCAGCGGCAGGGTCATGATGTGCTGGTCGCCCTTGGCGGAAATCTTCGGCAGCGTGTCGCCCACCTCGTTCGGCAGCATGTCGGCACTGATCGGCGTATCCGGGCCGTCGCTCCGGGCGAGGATCATCAGGCGTTCGATGTTGTTGCGCAACTGGCGGATATTGCCCGGCCAGTCATGCGCCTGGAGCACGGCAAGCGCATCCTCGCCGATCTTGCGCGGCCGGATGCCGGCATGTTCGCTCACCTGGCGCATGAACATGTCGACAAGGAAAGGAATATCCTCGCGCCGCTCGGCGAGCGCCGGAACGCGGACGGGAATAACGGCAAGCCGGTGATAAAGGTCCTCCCGGAAGAGGCCCTCGGCGATCATGTTCTCAAGATTGTAGGCGGTCGAGGAAATGATACGCACGTCCACCTTGACGCGTTTCGAGCCGCCGACGCGCTCGAACTGCTGATCGACGAGCACGCGCAGGATCTTGTTCTGCGTCTCGCGCGGCATTTCGCCGACCTCGTCGAGATAGAGGATGCCGCCATGGGCCTCCTCGAGCGCGCCGGTGCGACGCGGCTGACCCGCGGTGCCCTCGGTGCCGAAAAGCGCGATTTCCATGCGGTCCGGCGTGATCGCGGCCGCATTCAAGGCGACGAAAGGACCGGTGGAACGCGTCGACTTGCGATGGATCATGCGCGCCACCAGTTCCTTGCCGGAACCGGAGGGTCCTTGGATCATGATGCGGCTGTTGGTCGGGGCGACCTTCTCGATCGTCTGGCGCAGCTGCGACACCGCGACCGAAGTGCCGATGAGCTCCACCGGATCGCCCGACCGCTTCTTGAGTTCCGACACTTCGCGCTTGAGCTTGGAATTCTCGAGCGCCCGCTCGGCAATCAGGATCAGCCGATCGGCCTTGAACGGCTTCTCGATGAAGTCGTAAGCGCCGCGCTTGATCGCGGAAACAGCCGTTTCGATGTTGCCGTGGCCGGAAATCATCACCACCGGCAGGTCCGGATGACGGCTCTTGATCTCGTCCAGCAGCGCCAGCCCGTCCAGCCGGCTGCCTTGCATCCAGATGTCCAGGAAGATGAGCCGCGGCACGCGGTCGTTGATCGCCGCAAGCGCGCTGTCGCTGTCGAAGGCCGTCCGCGTCTCGTGGCCTTCGTCCGACAGGATGCCCGAGACGATCTCGCGGATATCTTCCTCATCATCCACAACCAGAATATCAGCCGCCATTGGTATTACCCTTATCCTTCACAGTCTCATCGCCCCCGGTTTCCCCGGCGGGCGGCAGGATCACGCGGATCATCGCCCCGACACCGCCGTCGAAATCCGCCGGTGCATCGTGCAATTCCAATTGTCCGCCGTGGTCCTCGATGATTTTCTTGACGATAGCGAGACCCAGCCCCGTGCCTTTCTCTCGCATCGTCATGTATGGCTCCAAAATCCGGTGCCGGTTTTCGGTGGGGAGCCCCTTGCCGTTGTCGACAACGTCGACGACGAAGCGCCCGGTCGCGTCGTCGCGACGGGAGCGAACCAAGATCGTCGGCGCACCGCGCGCCGCCTCGGCCGGGACCGCCTCGATCGCCTCAACCGCATTCTTGACGACATTGCCAAAGGCCTGGCCGAGCATGCGCCCGTCGAACTGGCCCTCGAGCGCCTCGTCGCCGAAGTCGCGGATGAAGGTGATGTGGTTGTTGCCCATTTCGCGCAGGAAGACGGCGTCCTTGAGGATCGAGCGCAGGTCCGACTTTTCCTTCGTCGGTTTCGGCATGCGCGCGAAGGCTGAGAACTCGTCGACCATCCGGCCGATGTCTTCCACCTGGCGCACGATCGTATCGGTGCACTGGTCGAATACGGCCTTGTCCTGCTGGTCGATCTGCCTGCCGTAGCGCCGTTTGAGGCGTTCGGCGGAAAGCTGGATGGGCGTCAGCGGATTCTTGATCTCATGGGCGATACGCCGTGCCACGTCCGCCCAGGCGGTCGAGCGCTGGGCAATGACCAGATCGGTGATGTCGTCGATCGTGATGACGTAGGAGCCTTGCGAGCCCTCGCCCTCTTCCCGGGTTACCTGAACGTTCAGCGTGCGCTCGGTTCCGCCGCGCATGATGTTGATCTGTTTACGGTAGTCGTTGCGATAGCGGCTTTCCGCCTCGACCAGCACCTCCTCGATCTCCGGCGCCACCTCGCGAAGGCTGGCGCCGAGCAGTCCCGGAGCCGATTTCCGCAGGAATTCCTCCGACGAGGGATTGGCGATCGTGATGCGCCGGTCCCGGCCGACGCCGATCACGGCCGCGGTGACGCCGGAAAGCACGGCCTCGATGAAGCGGCGGCGCTGATCGACCTCGTCCTTGGCGACCAGGATCTGGTCCTGCTGCGTCCGGATCTCGCTGACCATCTTGTTGAAGGTGCGCGACAGATTGCCGACGTCGCCGTCGACGGCACGCACCGGCACAACCACGTCGAGATTGCCGGAGGCGACGCTGTCGGCCGCGCCGATCAGTTGCCGAATCGGCCGGACGATGCGGTCGGCAACGGCTATTGCCGTCCAGATCGCCGCCAGAAGCACGATCAGCGCGAAGCCGATGTAAAGGACGCCGAAGGCAATCTGCAACGAGGTGCGTCCCGCCTCAAGCGCCTTGTACTCGGCGGTGTTCTCCTCCATCAGCCGCATGGAGCGCATGACTTCGGGATCGACGTTGCGAAGCGTATAGAGGTAGATGCCGGGGAAATTCTCCAGCGGAACGACCGCTCCGACGAGATTGGTGACGCCGGGCGGGATAAGCGTCGGCTGGCCCGCGACGGTGCTCTTCAACGCGTCCTGCGGGATGGCAGGCAAGGGCCGTTCGGTCGAGATATTGGCCTGGAGGATGGCGCTGCCGTCGGCGCGAACGAGGAAGGCGCCGAGCATGCCGCGCCCCCTCGCCTGACGCGTCATCAGTTCGGTGAAGCCGGTGCGGTCGAGGGCGTAAAGCTGCCGGTTGCGCTCGAGGTCGTTGGCCATCGAGACCGTCTGGCCTTGAAGGTAGCTGGCATTCTCCAGGACATAGGCCTGGGCGACGTTCAGCGAGGAGCGCACGATCGCCTGGGTGCGCAGCGAGAACCAGCGGTCGAGGCCGACATCGAGGGTGATGCTGGCGAAAATCGCGACGAGGATGGCCGGCGTGATCGCGACGATCGAAAACAGAGCAACGATGCGCACATGCAGCCGCGCCGCCGCCCTCCCCTTGCTGCGGGCGCGAAGCAGCCTGATGATCTCGCGGGCGATCAGATAGATCAGGCCGACGACGAAGACGCCGTTGACGCCGGCGCAGGCAATGACGATGTTCCGTTCCGGCCTGACGGGGGTGAGGCCGAGAAGGACGAGCAGGGACAGGGTGGCGCAGACCAGAGCCCCGGTGGCCAGCATCAGGCCCGGGAACGCGAAGGAGGCCCGCCGATCCTGGGCAGCCGCAACACCCTCCTCCGTGCCCAATGGCAAGGCCATGCCATCCACCATAAAAAACTTCCCCCAAAACCGGCGCCCCGAAGACACCGGCACCCGCCTGCAATCCGGACCAGGATATTGAATGCCCTAGCCCGGACGGACGACGGCACATGCCGCGTCACGCGAGCCGCCATTGCCCGAGTCAGATCGAATCGGCCGCCCCGTGAGCCTTCAAGCAACGCATTGTGGCGAAAATGCAACGGTGTTGCAAAGCAGTCAAGCGGTGCGTGAGCTCCGATAGACGGAGACGCCCAGTTCGCGGATCTTCTTGCGCAGCGTGTTTCGGTTGAGCCCGAGGAGATCGGCTGCCTTGATCTGGTTGCCGCGTGTCGCCGTCAGGGCCGCGAGGATCAAGGGATACTCCATTTCCGCAAGCACCCGGTCGTAAAGGCCCGTCGGCGGCAACGCCTCGCCGAAGCTTGCGAAATACTGCCGCATGTTCTCCTCGACCGCCTGCGAGATCGACATCGAGCCGGGACGCGCGGCGGCCTTGTCGATCGGGCTGTCCGGCACCTCCGATCGCAGCTCGTTTTCGATGATCTCGCGGGTGATCACATCCTGTGGATAAAGTGCGGTGAGGCGCCGCACGAGGTTCTCGAGCTCGCGAACGTTGCCGGGCCAGGGATGCGCCTTCATCAGTTCCAGCGCTTCCTGGTCGAAGCGCTTGACGTCGAGCCCCTCCTTTTCGGCCTGCTGGACGAAATGCCGAACGAGATCGGGAATATCCTCGGCACGATCGCGAAGCGGCGGCAGACGCAGCGGCACGACGTTCAGGCGATAGTAGAGGTCCTCGCGGAAAAGACCCTGGTTGATCGACTGCTTCAGGTCCTTGTTCGTCGCCGCGACGATGCGCACGTCGGAGCGGATCGGCGTGCGCCCGCCGACGGTCGTGTATTCGCCCTGCTGCAGCACGCGCAGCAGCCGCGTCTGCGCATCCATCGGCATGTCGCCGATTTCGTCGAGGAAAAGCGTACCGCCCTCGGCCTGTTCGAAGCGGCCGGTGGAGCGCGTCTGGGCGCCGGTGAACGCCCCTTTTTCATGACCGAACAGTTCCGATTCGATGAGGTCGCGGGGGATCGCGGCCATATTGATGGCGACGAAGGGCCCGTTCCTGCGCTTGCCGTAATCGTGCAGGGCGCGCGCGACCAGCTCCTTTCCGGTTCCCGATTCGCCAGTAATCATCAGCGTCAGATCGGTCTGCATCAGCCGGGCAAGGACGCGGTAGATTTCCTGCATGGCGGCGGAGCGGCCGACGAGCGGCATGCCGTCCTGCGAATCGTCGTCCAGCTTGGAGGGGCGGCGTTTCGGCTCGGCCAGCGCCCGGCCGATGATGCCGATCAGCTCGGTCAGGTCGAAGGGTTTCGGCAGATAATCATAGGCGCCCTTCTCCGACGCCTTGATGGCGGTCATGAACGTGTTCTGCGCACTCATCACCAGAACCGGCAGGTCGGGTCGCGCCTTCTTGATCCGCGGCAGGAGATCGAAGGCATTCTCGTCCGGCATCACCACGTCGGTAACCACCAGGTCGCCGTCGCCGGCGGCGATCCAGCGCCAGAGCGTCGCGGCGTTGGAGGTGATGCGCACGTCGTATCCGGCACGGCTGAGCGCCTGGTTGAGCACGGTGCGAATGGCTGCGTCGTCATCCGCGACGAGGATCGTGGCGCCGGTCATGCAATGCTTCCTTTTGTCATCGGAGTTACGTCATCCGCCGCCCGTCCCTTGGAGGCCGGCATCAGGACGCGAAAGGTCGTGCGGCTGTGCTGGCTGTCGCATTCGACGATGCCGCCATGGCCGCCGATGATCTTGGCCACCAGCGCCAGCCCGAGACCGGAGCCGTTCGTCTTCGTCGTGATGAACGGATCGAAGAGATGCGGCAGCAGGTCCGAGGGCACGCCCGGTCCGTTGTCGTGGACACAGAACTCCAGCGGCAGCGAGATCTTTTCCCGCGTTCCCGCCACCGAGAGCCGGATGCCGGGCCGATAGGCCGTCGTGAGCATGATTTCGCCTTCCGGCCGGTCGCCGATCGCCTCCGCGGCGTTCTTGACCAGGTTGAGGAACACCTGGACGAGCTGGTCGCGGTTGGCATAGACGGGCGGGAGCGATGGGTCGTAGTTTTCGGAGATCTTGATGGCGCGGGCAAAGCCCGCCTTGGCGATCGCCTTCACGTGGTCGAGCACCGAGTGGATGTTGAGCGGCACGCGATCGACCGGGCGCTCGTCAGAAAACACCTCCATGCGGTCGACAAGCGAGACGATGCGGTCGGTCTCGTCGCAGATCAGCCGCGTCAGCGCCCGGTCTTCGTCGTTCACAGAGGTTTCAAGGAGCTGCGCCGCGCCCCTGATGCCGGACAGCGGGTTCTTGATCTCATGGGCGAGCATCGAAGCAAGCCCCGTGACGGAGCGCGCGGCTGCCCGATGGGTCAGCTGCCGATCGATCTTGTCGGCCATCGAGCGCTCCTGGAAGACGATGACCACGGATCCCGGCTGCGACAGCACCGGCGCCACGTAAAGATCGACGAGCTTGTCGGCGCCAAGCCGCGGCGAGCTCAGGTCCACCCGGTACTCGTTGACCGGAGCGCGCCTTTCGCGCACCTGGTCGATCAGCGTCAGAAGCGGGCTGCCGAAGGGAATGAAGGCGCTGATATCGTGGCGGGCGAGATGGTTGGCGCTCGCCCCGAAGAAGGACTCCGCCTCCCAATTGGCGAAGGCGACATGGCCGTTTTCGTCGACGAGAATGACCGGGTTCTGTATGGCGTTCAGCACCGCCATCGAGAGGTCGTTCGCGGCCTCTGCCGGTTCCGGGACCATTGCCTTTTCGGTCATGCCGCAATCTCTCCCCTCGCCGGCTCCAAGCCGGAGCAAGCAATCGCGGCCGCGACCCGATCGCTCACAAGTTTCACATCCTTCGCCGTCAGGATTTCGGCCTTTTGCGCTGCCGGAAGCTCCGGCGCGAAACGCTCGAGATACCAGCCGACATGCTTGCGAGCATGACGAAGACCGATCTCCGCCCCGTAGAAGTCGAGCATCATCGCGTAGTGCTCGACAAACGTTTCCGCTATTCGCGTGGCATGCGGTTCATCTGCGGCACCGGCCAGCACGCCCGCATGCCACGGCCGGCCTTGGCAGGAGCGGCCGACCATGACGGCGTCGGCACCGGAGCGGCGTAGGATTTCCGTGGCATCGGCGATCGTATCGACATCGCCATTGGCGATCAGCGGCACGGAAATCACCTCGCGAACCGCCCGGATCGCGTCCCAATCCGCCCTGCCGGTATAGAATTGCATGCGGGTGCGGCCATGAATGGTGATCGCCTGGACGCCCGCCGCCTCGGCCCCGCGGGCAATCAGCGGCGCGTTGATCGAATTCTCGTCCCAGCCGAGCCGCATCTTCAGCGTTACCGGGACGCGGACGGCCTTCACCGTCGCCTCGATCAGCGACAGGGCATAGTCGGGGTCGCGCATCAGTGCCGAACCGGAATAGCCGCCGGTGACCTTCTTGGCCGGGCAGCCCATATTGATGTCGACGATGTCGGCACCGTTGGCCTCGACAATCTTGGCGGCCTCCGCCATCCAGTGGGCCTCGCGCCCGGCAAGCTGGACAATGTGGGGATCAATCCCGGAATTCTTCAGTCGCGCCCAGGATTCGGCCGCGTTGCAAACCAGCTCGCGGCTTGCCACCATTTCCGTCACGACGAAACCGGCGCCGAAGCGCCAGGCGAGCATGCGAAAGGGCAAATCCGTCACACCTGACATCGGAGCGAGCGCCACCCGATTGCGGATTTCAATTTTCCCGATCCGGAGTGACGATGACAGGGCCGCCAGTGGCAAATGCATATCTTTCGGGCACATGAATATCTTGCACTATTTTTAGACACTGTTGTTCGACTTGCCAAGCGATTTCCACGCACCCGACAAAATTCCTCGAAAAGCGTCAACGCACTTCAATTCCGCATTTTCGGGATGCCGATCACCTGAAATCGCTGCACGCTTTCGGACGATACGGATAGACGGCTGGCATTCACAGGACCTTCGCGGTACATGACGGCTTAGATTGGCGAATTGCGGGACCCCATACAGAAGATGCAGCCGGAAGAACAGTTCTCCTGTGGTGTTGTCATCGTCTCGGCCGGCCGCGGCGAGCGCGCCGGTCAATCGGCGGAGGGACCGAAGCAGTATCGCAGGATCGGCGACCGCCCCGTTATCGCCCATACACTTGACGTTTTCGCGACATGGCCGAGCACCGGGCCGGTGGTCGTCGTTATCCACCCCGACGATGAGGCGCTTCTCGCCGCGGCGCTCGGGCGCATAGGCGACTCGCTGGCCGTGTCGGTGGTTCACGGCGGCGCGACGCGTCAGCTCTCGGTTCTCGCCGGCCTCGAGGCGCTCGCCAAGGCCGGAGTCAAGCACGCAATGATCCAGGACGCCGTGCGCCCATTCATCGACCATGCCCTGCTCGACCGCTGCCGGGCGGCGCTCGAAGGCGGCGCCGAGGCGGTCGTTCCGGCAGTTGCCGTCGCCGATACGCTGAAACGGGCGACCGGCGGCCGCGTCGAGGAGACGGTGCCGCGGACCGGCCTCTACGCGGCGCAGACGCCGCAATGTTTCCGTCTCGAGGCGATCCTCGCCGCCCATAGCGCCGCAAGCGCCAGCGGCCGCAGCGATTTTACCGACGACGCATCTATTGCGGAATGGGCCGGCATCCCGGTGGTCCTCGTCGAAGGCGCGCCGGACAATGTCAAGCTCACGCTTCAAAGGGATATATCGATGGCCGATGAACGGCTGAACCGGCCTGCAATTCCCGACGTCCGCACCGGCAACGGCTACGACGTGCACCAGCTCGTCGAGGGCGACGGCGTCACGCTTTGCGGCGTGTTCATTCCGCATGACCGCAAGCTCTCCGGTCATTCCGACGCGGATGTCGCCTTGCACGCCTTGACCGACGCGCTGCTCGCCACCTGCGGCGCCGGCGACATCGGCGACCACTTCCCGCCTTCGGATCCGCAGTGGAAGGGTGCCCCCTCGCGTATCTTCCTGGAGCACGCCGCCCGGATCGTGCGCGAGCACGGCGGAGTGATCACAAACGCGGACGTTTCGCTGATCGCGGAAGCCCCGAAGGTCGGCCCCCACCGCCAGCAGATGCGCGAAAACCTTGCCGCCATGCTCGGCATCGCGCTCGACCGCTGCTCGGTGAAGGCGACGACCAACGAGAAGCTCGGCTTCGTCGGACGCCGGGAGGGTATCGCCGCAATCGCCACCGTAACGGTCGTCTACGTGTCGGAGAACAAAGCCTGATGTGGCCGGCCGACATCGAACAGGCGGCGCGCGCCATTATTGCCGATTTCACCGCGCGCGTGCTGAAGATCGCCACCGCCGAATCCTGCACAGGCGGATTAATCGCCGCGGCGCTGACCGAGATTGCCGGCTCGTCCGCCGTCGTCGACCGCGGCTTCGTCACCTATTCCAACGAGGCGAAAATCGACATGCTCGGCGTCGACGCTGCGACGCTCGCGGCCAACGGGGCGGTCTCTCACGAAACGGCTGCGGAAATGGTCCGCGGCGCCATCGCCCACTCCCGCGCCGATCTCGCGGTGGCGGTGACGGGCATTGCAGGCCCAAGCGGCGGCTCGGCGGAGAAGCCTGTCGGGCTCGTTCACCTCGCGGCTGCAACGCGGTCGGGCAATATCCTCCACCGAGAGATGCGCTACGGCGCGATCGGCCGCAATGCGGTGCGGCTCGCAACGGTGAAGACGGCGCTCGATCTTCTCAGGGAGATCGCTCAGGTGCCGTAGACCGCGTCGGCGCGTTTCTCGAAGGCTTCCGAGAACATGCGGAAGGCGCGATCGAACATCGAGCCCATCAGGGCGCCGAGGATGCGGCTCTTGAACTCGTAGTCGATATAGAAGTGGACGATCGACTCTCTCTCGTTCACCGGTTCGAAGCGCCAGACATTGTCGAGATACTTGAACGGCCCCTCGATGTAGTTGACGTCGATCAGCCGCTCGGCCGGCTTCAGCAGAACCTGCGTCGTAAAGGTCTCGCGGATGGCCTTGTAGCCAACCGTCATGTCGGCCAGCAGCAACGCCTTGCCGTCGCGCTCCTTACGCGATCGCACGCTCAGCGCCTCGCAGAGCGGCAGGAATTCCGGATAGCGCTCGACATCGGCGACGAGGTTGAACATCTGTTCCGCCGAGTGCTTTACGACATGGTTGGTTTCGAAATGCGGCATAGTTTGGAGTTAAGGCCGAGCCGAGAGAAGATCAAGGAGTTGGCGCATTTGTGCCCGGCTTCTTATCTGGAGAACGGGCACTGCGTGCTCATGGAGCCCGGCTTCGACGATGGGGGCGAATTTGCGTTCGAAGGTCCAGATGTAGCGAACGAATTCCAAACTCAATCGCTCGGGGCAGCCGTCGGCCATTTCCGGCCGCGCCTGGCCTCGCCATTTCAACCAGCGGCGCACCGCCCCCCACAGACAAAGCAGGCGCGGCATACGCACCCAAAGAACGACCTCCGTGCGCGGCATCCTTAGATCGAAGCTCGAAGGGTTTGTTCCGTCCATAATCCATCGCGGCTGATCGACCTTGGCGGCGATCATTGCCCGCTGTTCCGCGCGTGGGCGCGAGTTCCAGCCGGGCAGCCAGAAGAATTCGCGGTCCATGGAGATGAAGGGTAGATCGAAGCGGGTGGAAAGCCACCGCGCGAGAGTGGTTTTGCCGCCACCGGAGCAGCCGATCACGAGAATCCGCCTCGCCTGCGCTAGATGGGCGGCTGCCTCGGCAATATCCGTCAGATCCTGTACCATGCCGTCTCCACACAAGGAAAGCCGCGACGTCGGAACGCCGCGGCTATTGACCCTGTATCGGCGGCCGGCGAGGACTACTCTGCCACGGCCAGCTTCTTCTCCCGCGCCGCCTTCAGCCGTGCGAAATCGTCGCCGGCATGGTGCGAGGAGCGGGTCAGCGGGCTCGACGCGACCATCAGGAAGCCCTTGGTGTAGGCGACCGTCTCGTAGGACTTGAATTCCTCGGGGGTGACGAATTTCTCGACCTTGTGATGCTTGCGGGTCGGCTGCAGATACTGGCCGATCGTCAGGAAATCGACGTCAGCGGTGCGCAGGTCGTCCATCAGTTGCAGCACCTCGTTCCGCTCCTCGCCGAGGCCGACCATGATGCCGGACTTGGTGAACATCGTCGGATCGAGTTCCTTCACCCGCTGCAGGAGACGGATCGAATGGAAGTAGCGCGCCCCCGGACGCACCGTCAGATAGTTGGAAGGGACGGTCTCGAGGTTGTGGTTGAAGACGTCCGGCTTGGCGGCGACGACCCGCTCCAGCGCGCCGGGCTTCCTCAGGAAGTCGGGCGTCAGGATTTCGATCGTCGTCGTGGGCGAGGCCTCGCGGATGGCGAAGATCACCTTCTCGAAATGCTCGGCGCCGCCGTCCTCGAGGTCGTCACGATCGACCGAGGTGATGACGACGTGACTGAGGCCCATCTGCTTGACGGCCTTGGCGACGTTGGCCGGCTCTTCGAGATCGAGGGCGTTCGGCTTGCCGGTCGCCACGTTGCAGAAGGCGCAGGCACGCGTGCAGATCTCGCCCATGATCATGAAGGTGGCGTGCTTCTTGTCCCAACATTCGCCGATGTTGGGGCAGCCGGCCTCCTCGCAGACGGTGACGAGCTTGTTGCTCTTCACGATCGAGCGGGTCTCCTGGTAACCCTTCGAGGTCGGCGCCTTCACGCGGATCCAGTCCGGCTTGCGCAGCACTTCCGTGTCGGGCCGGTGCGCCTTTTCCGGATGGCGAATGCGCTGAGCCCGATCCGAGACCGCGTCGAAAACCGTTACCATGTTTCTTCCTTCGTCCTATCGAGCATGCGGCCAGAAGCCGTCGGCGATTTCGATCTATATAAACAGCCGGACATGAAAAGTCAGGCCACCATTTGCATGGCAGCCCGACCGCGATTGAATGGCGAATGGACTTCTATCCTCGAACGGCGCGGCCCGCGGCGATCAGCAGGCAGGCGCCGATGAAGCCGACGACCAGATAGGCGATCCAGCCGGTATAGGCCATGCCGAATGCCGCCAGGATGAAGTTCAAGACGACCGCGCCGATGATGCCGAGGATGATGTTCATGAACAGGCCCAGCTGGCTGTTCATGAATTTCTCCGCCAGCCAGCCGGCCAGCCCACCGATGATGATCGCTGCCAAAATGCCCACGCCATTGACGCTCATGACGACCTCCGCGCACTGAAGATGCTACGCAATCAATGCGTGAGCATACCGCAAGTTCCGAACGGTCGCACGTCATCAGGCGTTCAGGACTTTTCCGTAGGCGTCGAGCACGCTTTCCTTCATCATTTCGGAGAGCGTCGGATGCGGGAAGATCGTGTGCATCAGCTCTTCCTCGGTCGTCTCCAGATTCATGGCAACGACGAAGCCCTGGATGAGCTCGGTGACTTCCGCGCCCACCATGTGCGCGCCGAGGAGCTCGCCGGTCTTCTTGTCGAAGATCGTCTTGATCAGGCCCTGGTCTTCGCCAAGCGCTATCGCCTTGCCGTTGGCGCCGAAGCTGTAGCGGCCGACGCGAATGTCGCGGCCGAGCTCCTTCGCCCTCGCCTCGGTGAGGCCGACGGAAGCGACCTGCGGGTCGCAATAGGTGCAGCCCGGGACCTTGCCCTTGTCGAGCGCATGGACGCCCGGGACGCCGGCGATCTTCTCGACGCAGATGACGCCCTCATGCTCGGCCTTGTGCGCCAGCATCGGCGGACCGGCAACATCGCCGATCGCATAAATGCCGGGGACATTCGTCTTGCCATAACCGTCGGTGACGATGCAGCCGCGGCTGGTCTCGATGCGCAGCGCCTCGAGGCCGAGGTTCTCGATGTTGCCCTGAACGCCGACGGCCGAGATCAGACGGTCCGCCTTGATCGGCGTGACCTTGCCGTCCTTCGTCTCGACATGGGCCGTGACATCGTTGGCGCCCTTTTCGACCTTCGTCACCTTGGCGTCGGTGAAGATCTTCATGCCGCGCTTTTCGAGCTGCTTGCGGGCAAAGGCGGAAATCTCGGCATCCTCGACCGGCATGACCTGCGGCAGGAGTTCGACGACCGTGACGTCGACGCCCATGGAAAGGTAGAAGCTGGCAAATTCGATGCCAATCGCGCCGGAGCCCATGACCACCATGGTTTTCGGCAGCTCCTCGGGCTTCATCGCCTCGAAATAGGTCCAGATCAGCTTGCCGTCCGGCTCGATGCCGGGCAGCGCCCGCGGCCGGGCGCCGGTCGCGATGATGATGTGCTTCGCCGTATAGGTGCCCTCGCCCTTGACACCCTTCGGCACCGGGTTCTGCGGCTGGACGGCCGGCTTCGACGGCGCGCCGACGACGATCTCGCCGGGCTTCGTCAGCTTCGCCTCGCCCCAGATCACGTCGATCTTGTTCTTCTTCATGAGGAAGGCGACGCCGCCGTTCAGCCGCGCCGAGACGCCGCGCGATCGGGCCACGACATCCTTGACGTTGGCGGTGATCTTGCCTTCGAGCGTCAGGCCGTAGTTCTTGGCGTGGTTGGCATGGTCGAGGATCTCGGCGGAGCGCAGCAGCGCCTTGGTGGGGATGCAGCCCCAGTTGAGGCAGATGCCGCCCAGGTGCTCGCGTTCGACGATCGCCGTCTTCAAGCCCAGCTGCGCCGAGCGGATGGCGGTGACATAGCCGCCCGGGCCCGAACCGATAACGATGACGTCGTAATTCTCAGCCATGTGTTTCCTACCTTTGTTTCAAGCGACCTTGCGGGTGAAGAGCACCCAATCATGTTTCCTGCTGTCTTCGAAAAGCGGTACGGCTTCGGCGCGCGCCACCTCTTCGAAGCCGTTCATGCTGTAGAGCGACTGCGCCTTGTCGTTGTGGCTCTCGGTGATCAGGCTTACCGGCGCCTTGCCGGCGCGGACAAATTCGTTTTCGAGCAGCGCCCGGCCAATCCCCTTGCCGCGATGCGGCCTGTAGACGCCGAGGCTATCGACGAACCAGTGACCGACCACCTGCTTCTGCAGCGCAAGCAAGGGCGCGAGCACCGGATGCTTCGGCTCGATCTCACGGATCGATGCGTCGATTGCGTAAGAGATCGAGACGCCGACGATCTCTTCTTCGACGAGGGCGACCACCGCGTGGCGCCACGTCCCTAAACCCTCGTCCTGGCGCAGCCGGTTGCGGCCGTGCTCAAAAGCTGTTTCCGCCGATTTGGCCAAAACGCCGCCGTACCACAGCCACGAAGCAAAGCCATGCGAGGCGATATCGACGAGGATCGCCAGTTCCGCCGCCTCGCTTCGCATAGCGGGCCTGAGGGTTGCGCCAGCCGCCATCGTCAAAGCCCGAGCAACATCCGGACGACCGGCTCCACGCCGCGGCCGATCGCACGGGTATTCTCGGCGTCGAGATGAACCCCATCGAGCGGCGTCGTCCGAGCGACCGAGCCGGCGTCGAAGAAGCCGCAATCGAGTTCGTCGGCGAGATCGCGATAGAGCGAGGCCAGCATCGCCGACTGCTCGACGCCGCCGGCAAACATCGCCGCGAAGTCGCTGTCGGCGGTTTCGCAAAGCGGTGGCGGCGAGACGATCAGGATATCCGGGCCCTCCTCCGTCTCCGTCGGCCAGTCATGCTTGCGAACCAGATTGACCAGGCGCTCGACACCCTTGACGGCGCCGAAGGCGGTGCCGTGAATGATTGGCTTCATGTCGTTCGAACCGAGCATGAAGACGACAAGATCGAGCGGTGCGTGGCTGTGCAGCACGGTCGGAAGGACACGCGCGCCGTTACGGTCGCAATCGGCGAGATGATCGTCATAGGCTGTGGTGCGGCCGTTCAGCCCCTCGGCGATGACGTTGACGCCGGAACCCAGCGCCTTCTGCAGCACGCTCGGCCAACGATCCTCCAGCGCATGCCGACCCGGACCCTCCGCATCATAGCCCCAGGTCAGACTGTCACCATAGCAAAGGACTGTCTTCATCTGCCTACTCGCATGTGATGCATGTCGCCCAAAAGTGTGCAGCGGTTGAGGCAATGACACGCACAAGACGTCAGGAAAGGAAGGACCGGCGGAAGCGCCGGTCCGGATCGCATCAGACGAGCATGCCCATCGGGTTTTCGATGTAGCGCTTGAAGGCGCCGAGCAGTTCGGCACCAAGAGCGCCATCGACGCAGCGATGGTCGGTCGAGAGCGTGACGGTCATCATGTTGGCGACGACCATCTCCTTGTTCTTGACGATCACCCGCTCCTCGCCGGCGCCGACCGCGAGGATCGTCGCGTGCGGCGGGTTGACGACGGCTGCGAAGTCCTTGACGCCCATCATGCCCATGTTGGAGACGGCGGTCGTACCGCCCTGATATTCTTCCGGCTTCAGCTTGCGCTCTTTCGCGCGCTTGCCGAGATCCTTCATCTCGTTGGAGATGGCCGAAAGGCTCTTCAACTCTGCCTGGCGGACGATCGGCGTAATCAGGCCGCCCGGAATGGACACGGCAACGCCCACATCGGCGTGCTTGTGCTTGACCATGTTCGTATCGGTCCAGGAAACGTTCGCATCCGGAACGTCGCGCAGCGCCAGCGCCAGTGCCTTGATCACCATGTCGTTGACCGAGAGCTTGTAGACTGGCTTGCCATCCTTCTCCGGTGCTGCCGCGTTAAGCTGGGCACGCAGTGCCAAGAGAGCATCGAGCTGGCAATCGAGGGAAACGTAGAAGTGCGGGATCGTCTGCTTCGATTCCTGCAGGCGCTTGGCAATCGTCTTGCGCATGCCGTCATGCGGGACGAGCTCGTAGGAGCCCGGCTCGAAGAGCTTGAGGACGGCGTCTTCCGAGATGCCCTTGGCAAGCGGTGCCGCGGCCGGCGCTTGCCCGGCTGCCGGCGCCGCGGCCGGCTTGGCGGTGCCGCCGGAAACTGCGGTTTCGACATCCTTCTTGACGACGCGGCCATAGGGACCGGAACCGGCAATGGCCGAGAGATCGATGCCCGCTTCCTTGGCGAGGCGGCGGGCGAGCGGCGACGAGAAGACGCGCTTTGCATCACCGGCCGCCGGTGCCGGCGCAGTCGATGCGGCCGGAGCCGCAGGCGCTGCGGCCGGCGCCGGTGCAGCGGCAGGTGCTGCCGGAGCCGGTGCTTCCGCCTTGGCGGCGGAGGCCGGCGCGGCCGCGCCATTACCGCCCTTGGCCGCCGTTGCGACATCCTCGCCGTCCGCGGCCAGAACCGCGATCAACGCATTGACCTTGACGCCTTCGGTGCCGGCCGGAACGACGATCTTGGCGACGGTGCCTTCATCGACGGCTTCGACTTCCATGGTCGCCTTGTCGGTCTCGATCTCGGCGATGACGTCGCCGGACTTGACCTTGTCGCCTTCCTTGACGAGCCACTTGGCGAGATTGCCTTCTTCCATTGTCGGAGAGAGGGCAGGCATTGTGATGTTGATTGGCATCGAACGTCCCTCTCTTATTTGTAGCAGACGGCTTTCACCGCATCGACGACCTCGGCGACGTTTGGCAGAGCAAGCTTCTCCAGGTTGGCCGCGTAAGGCATCGGCACGTCCTTGCCGGCGATCGTCAGGATTGGCGCATCGAGATAGTCGAACGCCTGCTGCATGACGCGGGTGGCGATCTCGGTGCCGACGGAGGACTGCGGGTAGCCTTCCTCGACGGTGACGAGGCGACCGGTCTTCTTGACCGATTCGATGACCGTCGGCAGGTCCATCGGGCGGATGGTCCGAAGGTCGATGACTTCGACATCGATGCCCTGCGCCTCGAGCTCGGCGGCGGCCTTGACCGCATAGGTCATGCCGATGCCGAAGGAGACGATCGTCGCGTCCTTGCCGACGCGGTGAATGCGAGCCTTGCCGATCGGCAGAACGAAATCTTCGAGCTTCGGTACTTCGAAGGACTGGCCGTAGAGGATTTCGTTTTCGAGGAAGATCACCGGGTTCGGGTCGCGGATCGCGGCCTTGAGCAGGCCCTTCGCATCCGCCGCCGTATAGGGCATGACGACCTTCAGGCCCGGAATATGGCTGTACCAGGCGGCATAGCACTGCGAGTGCTGCGCGGCCACGCGGGCTGCCGCACCGCTCGGGCCGCGGAAGACGATCGGCGCGCCCATCTGGCCGCCGGACATGTAGAGCGTCTTGGCGGCCGAGTTGATGATGTGGTCGATCGCCTGCATGGCGAAGTTGAAGGTCATAAACTCGACGATCGGACGCAGGCCGGTCATCGCCGCACCGACGCCGATGCCGGCAAAACCATGTTCGGTGATCGGCGTATCGACGACCCGGCGGGGGCCGAATTCCTGCAGCAACCCTTGCGTGATCTTGTAGGCGCCCTGGTATTCGGCAACCTCCTCGCCCATGACGAAGACGTCGTCATTGGCGCGCATTTCCTCCGCCATTGCATCGCGCAGCGCTTCGCGGACGGTGATCGTCACCATCTCGGTGCCGGCCGGAATGGCGGGATCGGACGGGACTTCCGCCTTCGGCTGGGCCGCTACGGGCGCCGCGGCCGGCGCCGGAGCTTCTGCCGCTGCCGGCTTCGGCGCTTCCGTCTTGCCGCTGGCAATATCGCCGGCGCCCTCGCCGTCCTGAAGCAGCACGGCGATCGGCGTATTGACCTTCACGCCTTCGGTGCCGGCGGCGATCAAGAGCTTGCCGATCGTGCCTTCGTCGACGGCTTCGACTTCCATCGTCGCCTTGTCGGTTTCGATCTCGGCGATGACGTCACCGGAGGCAACCTTGTCGCCCTCGTTCTTCAGCCACTTGGAGAGCGTGCCTTCCTCCATCGTCGGGGAAAGGGCAGGCATAAGAATTTCTACTGGCATATTCGTCCCTCCCCGGATCAAAGCAGGATGTCGGTATAGAGCTCGGACACATCCGGCTCCGGATCAGACTGGGCAAAATCCGCGCTGTCCGCAACGATGTCGCGAACCTCCTTGTCGATCTGCTTCAGTTCGTCCTCGCTCGCCCAGCCCTTTTCGACAAGGCGGGCCTTCACCTGCTCGATCGGATCATGCTCCGAGCGCATCTTCTGCACTTCGTCCTTCGAGCGGTATTTCGCCGGGTCGGACATGGAGTGGCCGCGGTAGCGGTAGGTCAGCATTTCGAGGATGATCGGCCCCTTGCCGGAGCGGCAATGTTCGACAGCGTCGTCGGCTGCCGCCTTGACCGCGCGCACGTCCATGCCGTCGACCTGATAGCCCGGGATGCCGAATGAAGCGCCGCGCTGCGAGAAATCGGTCTGTGCCGAGGCGCGCGACACGGAGGTGCCCATCGCATAGCGATTGTTCTCGACGATGTAGATCACCGGCAGCTTCCAGAGCGCTGCCATATTGAAGCTTTCGTAGACCTGGCCCTGGTTGGCGGCGCCGTCACCGAAATAGGCGAGGCTGACATTGTCGTTGCCGCGATACCGATTGGCGAAGGCAAGGCCGGTGCCGAGCGATACCTGCGCGCCGACGATGCCGTGGCCGCCGTAGAAGTGCTTCTCCTTGGAGAACATGTGCATCGAGCCGCCCTTCCCCTTGGAAAGACCGCCGCGGCGACCGGTAAGCTCGGCCATCACGCCGCGGGCGCTCATGCCGCAGGCGAGCATATGGCCGTGATCGCGGTAACCGGTGATGACCTGGTCGCCCTCTTTCAGCGCCAGCTGCATGCCGACGACGACGGCTTCCTGGCCGATATAAAGGTGACAGAAGCCGCCGATGAAGCCCATGCCGTAAAGCTGGCCGGCCTTCTCCTCGAAACGCCGGATCAGCAGCATTTCGCGATAGGCCTTCAGTTCATCTTCCTTGGAGAATTCGGCGATCGTGCCGCTGGTGAAGTCCTTCTTGGCCGGCTTGGCGGCGGCCTTGCGGCTGGAGACGGACGCGGTTTTTCGCGGAGCCATTCATTCCTCCCAATGGTTAGCCTTTGGTGGGCTACCATAGGCAAAGAAGCGCGCCGCAGCAATGCCATATTTGCATGGCTATCATTCAAGGCAAATCGCTGAATTTAAACGTTTATTTGTGATTAACCGAATTTCAGTTAATTCGCTGAGCGATGAAAAATGACAATCTCGTCGCTACGCGACATATTGAGCGCGAGGCGAGCCTTCTCATCCAGCATGTCTCTTTCCAACGAACCGTCACTCATCAGCTCGACCTCCTTTTCCAGGATTTGCCGCCTTTGAGTGAGCTCGTCGAGCCGTGCCTGCCGCTCGGCGATCTGGCGGTCGAACTCCTCCGTCGCCCTTAAGCCGTAACCGCCATGGATCGAATGATAGCCGAAGTAGGAAAGAAAGGCGACTGCGATCACCGGCACTACCAGCCGCCCCAGTCTCCGCTTCTTGTGATGCCGTGTCCACATCGTCGATGCCCTGCTACGCAATACCAAGGCAGACTAGCGCCGATTGATTAACCGACCGTTGACCATGAATGGCAGGGAAAAGGAAACCCGCCGGCCGTGGGCAGGCGGGTTTGGAATATTGCGGGTTGTCGGCAGGCATTTTGGCTTAATTTGCCCCTCACCTCAGTCCCCTCTCCCGCACGCGGGGAGAGGGGACTGAGGTGGCACCCGCGAGTCCCTTCTCCCCGCGAGCGGGGAGAAGGTGCCGCTAGGCGGATGAGGGGCAGCCGCTGCGCCGCTTAGCCAATAATCACCCCCGCAGGATCGACCGACCCGCATAGGCCGCCTGCAGGCCGAGCTGTTCCTCGATGCGGATCAGCTGATTGTACTTGGCAAGCCGGTCGGAACGGGCGAGCGAACCGGTCTTGATCTGACCGCAATTGGTGGCAACCGCCAGATCGGCGATCGTCGAATCCTCGGTTTCGCCGGAACGGTGCGACATGACGGCGGTGTAGCGGGCCTTGTGGGCCGTCTCGACGGCATCGAGCGTCTCGGAAAGCGAGCCTATCTGGTTGACCTTGACGAGGATCGAGTTGGCGACGCCCATCTTGATGCCGTCGCGCAGCCGCGCGGAGTTGGTGACGAAGAGGTCGTCGCCGACGAGCTGGCACTTGTTGCCGATGAGGTCGGTCAGCGCCTTCCAGCCGTCCCAGTCGTCTTCGGCCATGCCGTCCTCGATCGAGATGATCGGATACTTGGCGGCAAGCTCTGCGAGGTATTCGGCCATGGCACCCGGCTCCAGCGTCCGGCCCTCGCCTTCGAGCACGTATTTGCCGTCCTTGAAGAACTCCGTCGAGGCGCAGTCGAGCGCGACATACATGTCCTCACCCGGCTTGTAGCCGGCCTTCTCGATCGACTTCATGATGAAGTCGAGGGCCGCAGGCGCGGAAGCCAAGCCCGGCGCGAAGCCGCCTTCGTCACCGACATTGGTGTTATGGCCTTCGGCAGCGAGCTGCTTCTTCAGCGTGTGGAAGACTTCCGAACCCATGCGGACGGCATCCTTCAGCGTTTCGGCGCCCACCGGCATGATCATGAATTCCTGGAAGTCGATCGGGTTGTCGGCATGCGCGCCGCCGTTGATGATGTTCATCATCGGCACCGGCAGGAGATGTGCGTTCGGGCCGCCGACGTAACGGTAGAGCGGCAGGCCGGCCGCTTCCGCCGCAGCCTTGGCGACGGCGAGCGACACGCCGAGAATGGCGTTGGCGCCGAGGCGCGACTTGTTCGACGTGCCGTCGAGCTCGATCATCGTCTTGTCGATCTGGATCTGGTTCTCGGCATCGAGACCGCCGATCGCCTCGAAGATCTCGCCGTTGACGGCGTCGACGGCTCGCTCTACGCCCTTGCCGAGATAGCGGGTGCCGCCGTCGCGCAGCTCAACCGCTTCATGCGCGCCGGTCGAAGCGCCCGAGGGAACGGCGGCGCGGCCGAAGCTGCCGTCCTCGAGATGAACATCGACCTCGACGGTCGGGTTGCCGCGGCTGTCGAGGATCTCTCGGCCGATGATGTCGATGATCGCAGTCATGATCTCTTCCCTGCTTGTGGACGTTGGTGATGGTCGGCCTGTCTTAATGGATGGCCCTGAAATTACAATGGCGCTGGGCGCCGGGAGCACGGGGTGCCGTCGTGCGTCATGAAAATTTCACGCGCGGCGCGGCACCTGCTCATTCAAGTCTTGGCGATGGAATCGAAGGCGAGCAGTTTCTCGAGGAGCCGCGGCATGTCCTTGAGCGGCACCATGTTCGGGCCGTCGGAGGGAGCGTTATCCGGATCCTCATGCGTCTCGATGAAGACGCCGGCAACGCCGACGGCAACGGCGGCGCGTGCCAGGGTCTCGACGAACTCCCGCTGGCCGCCTGAGGAGCCGCCCTGCCCACCGGGCTGCTGCACCGAATGGGTGGCGTCGAACACGACCGGGGCCCCGAGCGCCGCCATGATCGGCAGCGAGCGCATGTCGGAAACGAGCGTGTTGTAGCCGAAGGATGCGCCGCGCTCGCAGAGAAGGACGTTCGGGTTGCCGCTCATCGTGAATTTGGCGAGCACGTTCTTCATGTCCCAGGGCGCCAGGAACTGGCCCTTCTTGACGTTGATGGCGCGCCCGGTCTTGGCGGCCGCTACGAGAAGATCGGTCTGGCGCGACAAGAAGGCCGGGATCTGCAGAATGTCGACGGTCTCGGCGACCGCGGCGCACTGCTCTTCCGTGTGGATGTCGGTCAGCACCGGGAAGCCGAATTCACGCTTGAGGTCGGCAAAGATTTCCATCGCCTTTTCAATGCCGATGCCGCGCTTGCCGGAGAGCGAGGTGCGGTTCGCCTTGTCGAAGGACGACTTGTAGACGAGGCCGAGACCGAGCGACTTGCAGAGTTCGACCAGCCTGCCGGCGATCATGAAGGCATGCTCGCGGCTTTCCATCTGACAGGGGCCGGCGATCAGCGTCAGCCGCTCCTGTTGGGAGAACACCACCTGGCCGGCACCCTCGCCGACGACGACCCTTGCATTCGTTTCCATCATCATACTCCAAATGCGAAAATCACCCCCTGCCCCGGCGCTTCCGGGACAACGAGGCGTCCGCCCATTTCTGAAAATTCAATGTCGTTCTGCGCAAACAGCGCGCGCGTCGCTTCGAGATCGGCGACGCGGAACACCACGGCACGGCCGCGCAAGCCGCGGTCGGTCGCACTGACGGAGCGGCCATAGAAGGCCTCCATCCCTGCAGGGTTCAAGACCGACAGTTTGACGCTGCCGGCCTGGATGTCCATGCCGAAGGAATGGGCCGAGACCTCGCGCTCGTCGACCGCTTCCTGCAGCAGATATTGGAAATCCGTCGGATTGGGTTCGGAAAGAACAACCTCGCCGATGCCGGTCACGCCGTTCTCGTGATTGGTGAGCGCGCCGTCGACAGGCAGGGCGCGGATCCGCTGGCAACTGAACAGGAAGAAGTCGGGCGCGCGCAGGTCGGCGGCAAATGCCAGGCGGAAGGAGCCGAGCGCCTCGCGTCCGTCCGGCAGGCGCATGGGCCGCGAGAATTCCAGCATCTCGCCGCCGGAGATGCCGCAGGACCGATAGCGGATGTGGTCGGTGGCGGCATCGGGCGTCCCGAGCACGACCGCCGAGAGACCCTCGGGCCCTTGCCGGAAACGGAACGCCTGATCGCGCGCCACAAAGGCGTTGCCTCCAAGCGCGGCGGCCTCGCACTCTTCACGCGAGGCGATGGCGAGCGGCTCGATGTATGTATCGCCGGGGAAGAAGACACAGGCGTTCTCGGTGCCGAAGGGATGGCGCGCATCTCCTGCCACGGTGAAGCCGAGATCGCCGAGGCGCCGCCTCGCCTGCCCGAGTTCCGCCACCGGCAGCACGAGATGATCGAGCGGGCGGGCGGTGCGGGTAGGCAGGTTCATGGCGATTTCCCTGGTGACCGGTTTGCCGCTGTTTGCAACTTTTGACCGATGATTGCAAGCGGCAGCGGGACAGGCGTCGGATGCAGCCACCTCACGCAAGCATGCGAGGCGCCAATAGGCGCACGGCCGGCCTTGGGGACCGGCCGCGAAATCGGGACATGCGGGGTGAAGGCTACACTAGCCGCGACTGTTCGAGCGCTGCCTCGATGAAGCTCGCAAACAGAGGATGCGGATCAAGTGGCCGGGACTTCAGCTCCGGATGGTACTGAACGCCGATGAACCAGGGATGATCCGGATATTCTACCGTCTCCGGCAGCACGCCGTCCGGTGACATGCCGGAGAACACGAGGCCGCAGGATTCCAGTCGCTCCTTGTAGTCGACATTGACCTCGTAGCGATGGCGATGGCGCTCGGAGATATCCGGAGATCCATAGATCCCGGCGATCTTCGTATCGGGCTTGAGGGCTGCACGGTAGGCACCGAGGCGCATGGTGCCGCCGAGATCGCCGGAGGCCGAGCGCTTCTCGAGCGCGTTGCCCTTCACCCATTCGGTCATCAGACCGACGACTGGCTCCTTGGTGGGGCCGAATTCGGTCGAGGATGCCTTGTCGATGCCGGCGAGATTGCGGGCGGCCTCGACCACGGCCATCTGCATGCCGAAGCAGATGCCGAAATAGGGCACCTTACGTTCGCGGGCAAAGCGCGCCGCGTTGATCTTGCCCTCCGAACCGCGTTCGCCGAAGCCGCCGGGAACCAGAATGCCGTGGACCTTCTCGAGATAGGGCGCCGGATCCTCCTTCTCGAAGACCTCGGACTCGATCCATTCGAGCTTGACCTTGACGCGATTGGCGATGCCGCCGTGATAGAGCGCCTCGATCAGCGACTTATAGGCATCCTTAAGGCCGGTATATTTGCCGACGATCGCGATCGTCACTTCGCCTTCCGGCGTGCGGATCCGGTGCGCCACATTCTCCCAGGCTTCCATGCGCGGCTTCGGCGCCGGCTCGATGCCGAAGGCGGCGAGCACTTCGTTGTCGAGGCCTTCCTTATGATAGGCGATCGGCACGTCGTAGATCGACGCCACGTCGAGCGCCTGGATGACTGCCGATTGCCGCACATTGCAGAAGAGCGACAGCTTGCGGCGCTCCGCTTCCGGGATCTCCCGATCGGCGCGAACGAGCAGAATGTCGGGGTGGATACCGAGCGCCTGCAACTCCTTGACCGAGTGCTGGGTCGGCTTGGTCTTGAGCTCGCCCGCCGCCGGAATATAGGGCATCAGCGTCAGGTGGACATAGACGGCGGTGCCGCGCGGCAGGTCGTTGCCGAGCTGGCGGATCGCCTCCATGAAGGGCATTGCCTCGATGTCGCCGACGGTGCCGCCGATTTCGCAGATGACAAAGTCGTAGTCTTCGTTGCCTTCGGTGACGAAGTTCTTGATCTCGTTGGTGACGTGCGGGATCACCTGAACCGTCGCCCCGAGATAGTCGCCGCGCCGTTCCTTGTCGATGATGTTCTTATAGATCCGGCCCGTGGTGATGTTGTCGGTCTTCGTCGCCGAGCGGCCGGTGAAACGCTCGTAGTGGCCGAGATCGAGGTCGGTTTCAGCCCCATCGTCGGTGACGAACACCTCGCCATGCTGCGTCGGGCTCATCGTGCCGGGATCGACATTGAGATACGGGTCGAGCTTGCGCAGCCTCACGCGGTAGCCACGCGCCTGCAGCAGCGCTCCGAGAGCGGCCGCAGCGATGCCTTTTCCGAGGGAGGAGACCACGCCGCCAGTGATGAATACATATCGCGCCATGGGAGTCACCGGATACCTTTTCACAAACGATTCCGCCACCGAAAAAATTCGTCTTCCCGAATTTTTCCGTTTCTCGGTGCGGCAGATTTCACACAAAACAAAACCGGCGGATGAAACATCCGCCGGCGGGTTCTTCTGAACTTCGGCCTTACTGGCCGCTCGGAACTTGCGATCCGGTATTGCCGTTGGCGCCGGGGGCCGGAGCCGGGGCGGCCGGCTGAGCAGCCGGAGTGGCGGGCTGGGCCGCGCCTTCTGCCGGAACCGCGTTGTTGGCGCCATTGCCGTTCGCCGGAGCCCCAGTGTTGCCGCCGGCTGGCGCCGTCTGGCCGCCGCCGAGCGAATCCAGCACGCCGCCGCTCGAGCTCGTGCCCGGAATACGCTCGAGAATATCGGTCGCCTGCGGCTCGTAGCGCGCGAGGATGCCCATCGCCAGCGCCAGAGCGAAGAACAGGAAGGCGAGGACCGCAGTCGTGCGGGTCAGCGCATTGGCCGTGCCGCGGGCGGACATGAAGCCCGAACCGCCGCCTATGCCGAGACCGCCACCTTCGGAGCGCTGAATGAGGACGACGCCGATCAGGGCGACGACGACCATGAGATAAACGACGAGGAGTACGGTCTGCATCAGCTTCCAGTCCTGCCCTCTTCGGGGCATTCGAATCGAACGATCGCGGCCACATCAGGGGCCGCGCCAAATTTCGCGCCTCTTTATACCAAGCCGCCGGCTATTCCAAGCCCCTGCCCGCCGTACGCGGCGGTCAGGCAGTCAATTCTTCATAGGCCCCGTAGATGGCGAGGAAGTCTTCCGCTTTCAAGCTGGCGCCGCCGATCAGCGCACCGTCGACATTGGCGACGCCCATCAATTCCTTGGCATTGGAAGGCTTGACGGAGCCGCCATAGAGGATGCGCATTTTGCCGCCCTCTGAACCGAAGCGGGAGACAAGCTCGGCACGCATGAAGGCATGCGCCTCTTCCACGTCTCCGACGGTCGGCGTCAAACCGGTGCCGATCGCCCAGACCGGCTCATAGGCGATCACCGTGCTCTCCGCCGTCGCGCCATCCGGCAGGCTGCCGGCGAGCTGGCGCTTCAGGACGTCGAGCGTCTTGCCGCCTTTGCGTTCCTCTCCCGTCTCGCCAATGCAGACGATGGCGACGAGGCCCGCCGCATGCGCGGCTTCGGTCTTCGCCCTTACCAGTGCGTCGGTTTCGGCGTGATCGGTGCGGCGTTCGGAATGACCGACGATCACATGGGTGCCGAAGCAGTCGGCGATCATCTCGGCAGAAACATCGCCGGTGTGGGCGCCCGATTGCTTCTGGTGGCAGTTCTGCGCGCCGATCATCAGCGGGCTGTCGTCGCAAAGCGCAGTCGCAACGTAAAGCAGCGTCGCCGGCGGGCAGATCAACGTCTCGACCCTGGCGGAAAGCTCGCCCTTGACGCCCTCGGCCATAGCCTTGATCTGGTCCAGCGATGCACGCGTACCATTCATCTTCCAGTTGCCGGCAACGAGCGGGCGAATGTCAGGCGTCATCAGTTCTTCCTCCGGGATCAAAGCCTCTCGGGCAAGCGGCCTAGCAAATCGGTTAGGCAAATGAAAGCACCTCGCCGCAGATTCCGGCGCCATCCGGCCAATAGGTGCTGCGCGTATGAACGATCCCGGAGCGAACTTTGGACTGGAGCATTTCGAATAAAACGAAGCCTTGGGGCGTCTCACGTCAACGGCAGACAGCTGGTCAAGTCACCCAATGCTGCGCAACCGCGAGAACGGCTTCGGAACGGTAACGATCGTGCTGCACTGGACGATCGCGCTGCTCATCCTCGGCCTGATGCTCGTCGGCTTCGCCATGCGGCGAATCGAGCTCGATCCGGCGCTGCAGTTCTCGCTTTACCAATGGCACAAGTCGCTCGGCTTGACTGCCTTGGGGCTCGCGCTCTTGAGAGCCCTCTGGTGGCTGGCAGAGCGGACCCCGCAGCCCGTTCCGGGCCTCCATCCGTTTGAATATACCGCGGCGCGCCAAACGCACAGGATACTGATCCTCCTTGGGGTCATCGTGCCGCTGGCCGGCTGGGCCGTCGCCTCCGCCTCGACACTGAACATGCCGAGCTTCTACTTCAACATCATCGTCATACCGCATCTACCGCTGCCGCAATCGGAAAGCGCCGAGGCGTTCTGGGCCCGCACTCACGCATTGCTCGCCTATGTCATGCTCGTTTTGGTGGCCATCCACGCTGTGGCGGCGCTCTATCATCAGTTCGTCCGAGGCGACGAGGTGTTGATCCGCATGCTGCGCTCCGCCTCCAGCAGGAGCGATGCGGGGCCAGTCCCGGGTGGAGAAACCAACAGGCCCCTTGCCGGGAGGAATGATCCATGAGCGCTCATCGCCATCTCGCCCTGACTGCAGCCTTCGCGTTGATCGCTGCTGCTCTACCGGCCAACGCACAGGCGCCGTCGCTCGCGGATGCGGCCGGAAGCTACAGCATCTCCAACTCCTCGCGCATCCATTTCAGCATCGGGCAGACGGGCGGCGGCGGAATCGCCGGCAACTTCGCAAAGTTCTCCGGCAAGTTTCGGATAGATGGCGGCAACGTCTCGCGTTCGTCGGTCGAGTTCACGCTCTTTCCGGAGAGCGTCAGGGCCAGGGAGCGCCGCATCGAGAATTTCCTGCGGTCGAGCGCGGTCTTCGACACGGCCAATTTTCAGACCGTGACCTTCCGCTCCACAAACGTCACCCAGACCGGCCCCGGTAGCGCGACGGTAGAGGGTGCACTGACGGCGCGTGGCAAGACGCGCAAGGAACGCTTCGCCGTCACCCTGATCGACTGGGACAAGCGCTCGATTTCCTTCACCATCCGCGGCAGCATCCGCCGCTCACCCTACGGCATGGACGTCGGCACCCCCATTTATTCCAACGTGGTCGAGTTCGACATGAACATTAAGGGAGTGAGGCGTTGACCGTCGTCAGCCCTTGAAAGCAAGCGCCGTGCGCCTCCAGAAATCCGAAACGATAGCCGGATCTCGCAGCGCTTCGAGTTTTTGCCAGGACGGGAAGGAGGCCTCGAAAACCGCGGGGCTCATGCGGAAATCCGCGCTCGGATTCACCGCCCCGCCGACTTCGACGGCAATGCGGTCCAAAGCGTCGAACAGTTTTACGGTCGCTTCGCCTTGATAGGCGAAGTCCAAGGTCAGTGCGAAACCCGGCCGAGGAAAGGAAAGCAAGCCTCGCCCTTCGGCGTCCCCGAAACGGTGCACCGCAGTCAGGAAGGAGGCGTGGCCGTGTTCGCGCGCGGTCTTCAAGAGGCGAAGCGTCGTCTCCTCGGCATTCTCGGCCGGATAGACGCTTTGGTGCCGACAAGGACCCAGCGGCCCGTAGAGCCGGTGCCAGGCACCGAGCCGGTCAAGCGGATGGAAATAGGACGTCCATTTTACCGTCGAGACCATTTCACCGGGCGCTTCGCTGCGAAAGCGATATTCGTTAAGGGCCTTCACCGTCAGGGAATTCAGCGGATTGAACGGCGGGGACAGGGGCAGCGAAGGCTTTGGTCCCTTGGGGATGTCCGGATATTCGCAGGATGCGTCGGCGTGATCGGCAGCCCAGAGCACGCCCCTGCCCGTCCGCCGGCCGCCGGCCATTTGATCGATCCAGGCGACGGAATATTCATGCTCTTCGCCGACACGGTCCACCAGTGCGAAATAGTCCTCGAGACATTCGAAGCGAATGGTGTGCTGTTGGACATGCGGCGAAGGCACTTTCATCAGCCGCAGTTCGGCATCGAGGATCAGTCCAGTCAGGCCCATGCCGCCGATCGTGGCGGCAAAGAGCTCGGCGTTCTCCTCGGCGGAACAGACCAGACGTTCGCCGTCCGAGCGCAGCAGCGTCAGGCGCCGGACATGATTGCCGAAGGCGCCGCGGGCATGATGGTTTTTGCCATGAACGTCATTGGCGATGGCGCCGCCGACCGTGACGAGACCCGACCCCGGTGTCACCGGCAGGAAGAAGCGATACGGTATGACCTTGACGAGAATGTCGCGCAGCGTGGCGCCGGCCTCGCAGGTCATCACCCCGGTCCCCGGATCGAAGGCGAGGATGCGGCCGTGCCTGGCGCCGTCGATCAACGTTCCTCGATCATTACGGCAGACATCGCCATAGCTCAGGCCGTTGCCGAAGGGCAGATAGGCCAGGGGCGCGCCCGTACCGAGCCGATCCTCGTAGTCGTCCGGCGAGATGGCGCCTCGGGGATGCTCCTGCAGCCAACGCCAGCTTTCAACCTTGTTCATGCGGAATTTCCATTAACGACCGCGAGCATTCGGCTAACGCTCAAGAATCCAGTTCAGCGCATCCCGCCAGTCGGTCATGCGCACCGGTGTCCCATGCGAACCGGTCTCAAACAGCACGAAGCGAGCGGGATAGTCCTTGCTCTTCAGCGAGCGATAGAGCGCAACCTGCGCCTCGGCGGCATAGACGCTGTCATTGCTGCCATGGCTGAAGAACATCGGCAGCCTTGCCTTGTAGGCGGCACTCTCCTGAAACGCTGGGTCCGCGACCCCGCCCATCACCATCATGCCGCTCAATACCGCGGTCGCCTGCTGATCGCGCGATATGCCCCAGCAGATGAAACTGCCCATGGAAGCGCAGGCCAAGACGACCGGCCGGTTGCCGGATCGCTCGGCGGCAAAGTGGATCAGCGCCGCAATATCAGCCACGCCTGCCGCATCGAAGGAGCGCACGCTTGGCGCATAATAAGTACCGCCATTGTTGACCGCCAGATTTTTCAGCCGGTTGAAATTACCGCCGAAGGAGAAGTCGTTGGCGCCGAGGCGGCGGTCGCCGCCGCGCCCGTGAATGAAGATTACCGTGAAGGCTGCCCCACGATTCCCGCCGACGCGCGTGACGTCGAGAGAACGGCTGTCGAGGTCGAGCGTCTCGTTGGCCTGGGAACTCTTGACGCCGAGCGATAAATAGGCCCGCTTGACGCGCCGCTCCGGAATCTGATCGCGACCGTTGATGTCCCTGATCTCCTGGTAGTCGATAACGCGGAAATCGCCGCCATCCTCCTCCCGCAGGATTCCGGGATAGCCGAACAATGAATCCTTGTAGGGCTGCAACGGTTTCGCCTCGGCGGCGAGGACAACGCTTGAAAGGAGCAGCGCGGCAATCAGGCACCGGACGGAGAAAACAATTGTGGACATAGACACCCGACGGGCTCCCTGGTTCGGCTCATGCCTTGCCATCGGCACCTTCGCGACGCAACACTCAAGCCGCAATTCACCGCATTGTCGGGCCTTCACATCCGCAAATTCGCCTTTTGTTCGCGCTTTCAGCAAGACTCTGGCAGAATTCCGGTGATTCGGACGCCAGGGGATGGCGACGGCGACGCGGTCTTGCTATTGCCTTGCCGATAGAGACGACAGGAACGATCTAACCACTCCATGGACGACAGCAGCGACCTCTTTTCCGCCATGCCCTTGCAGCCGAAGCCGGCCGATGCCGGCGCGCCGCGCAAGCCGACGGCGCCTGCCGCCGGCAACGATGTAGCGCGGCCCGCACCGAAGAGCAGCGATGGCAGCGATTACGACGCTTCGGCAATCGAGGTCCTCGAGGGGCTGGAACCGGTACGCCGGCGGCCGGGCATGTATATCGGCGGAACGGACGAAAAGGCACTGCACCACCTCTTCGCCGAGGTGATCGACAACTCGATGGACGAGGCGGTCGCCGGCCACGCCAACTTCATCGAAGTCAACCTCGATGCAGAAGGCTTCCTGACGGTGACCGACAACGGCCGCGGCATTCCGGTCGAAAACCACCCGAAATTCCCCAACAAGTCGACCCTCGAAGTGGTCATGACGGTGCTGCATGCCGGCGGCAAGTTCGACGGCAAGGCTTACGAGACTTCGGGCGGCCTGCATGGCGTCGGTGTTTCGGTGGTCAATGCGCTGTCGGACTCGCTCGAGGTCGAGGTGGCGCGCAACCGCAAACTCTACCGGCAGCGCTTCTCCCGCGGCATTCCGCAGGGCGGACTCGAAGAGCTCGGCGAAGTGCACAATCGCCGGGGCACCAAGGTCCGCTTCCATCCGGACCCGCAGATTTTCGGCCCGCATGCCCGCTTCGAGCCGGCGCGGCTCTTCCGCATGGCCCGCTCCAAGGCCTATCTCTTCGGCGGCGTCGAGATCCGCTGGTCCTGCGACCCATCGCTGTTGCCGGAAGGCTCGGAGACCCCGGACAGGGCAGTGTTCCACTTCCCCGGCGGTCTCAAGGACTATCTCGCGGCGACGCTCGGCAAGGAATTCACCGTCACCCGCGAGATCTTTGCCGGCAAGTCTGAAAAGGCGGGCGGCCACGGCTCGCTCGAATGGGCGGTTACCTGGTATGGCGGCGACCAGCAAATCCACTCCTACTGCAACACGATCCCGACGCCCGAAGGCGGCACGCACGAGGCGGGGCTGCGCATCGCGCTGACCAAGGGCCTGAAGAACTACGCCGAACTCACCCAGAACAAGCGGGCCGCGATCGTCACGACCGACGACGTGATGATCTCGGCAGCAGGGATGCTCTCGGTCTTCATCCGGGAGCCGGAATTCGTTGGGCAGACGAAGGACAAGCTGGCGACCGTCGAAGCCCAGCGCATCGTCGAAAATGCGCTCCGCGACCCCTTCGACCACTACCTCGCCGACAATCCGGCGGAAGCCGCAAAGCTTCTCGACTGGGTCATCGAGCGGGCCGAAGAACGCGTCCGCCGGCGCAAGGAAAAGGAAGTCAACCGCAAGACCGCGGTGCGCAAGCTGCGCCTTCCCGGCAAGCTCGCCGACTGCGCGCAGAACACGGCGGAAGGCGCAGAGCTCTTCATCGTCGAGGGTGACTCGGCCGGCGGCTCGGCCAAGCAGGCGCGCAATCGCGCCAACCAGGCGATCCTGCCCTTGCGCGGCAAGATCCTCAACGTCGCCAGCGCCGGCCGCGAGAAGCTCGGCGCCAACCAGCAGATCACCGATCTCGTCCAGGCGCTCGGGTGCGGCACGCGGTCGAAGTACCGCGAAGAGGACCTCCGCTACGAGCGCGTCATCATCATGACCGACGCGGACGTCGACGGCGCCCACATCGCCTCGCTGCTGATCACCTTCTTCTATCAGGAGATGCCGGAGCTTATCCGCAGCGGCCACCTCTATCTCGCGGTGCCGCCGCTCTACCGCTTGAGCCAGGGTTCGAAGACGCTCTATGCCCGCGACGACGCGCATCGCGAAGAACTGATGCGCACCGAATTCAACGGCCGCGGCAAGGTCGAGATCGGCCGGTTCAAGGGTTTGGGCGAGATGCTGCCGGCGCAGCTCAAGGAAACGACCATGGATCCGGCCAACCGGACCCTGCTCAAGGTCGAGATCGACGACGTCGATTTCGAGGGCACGCGCGAGGCCGTCGACAACCTGATGGGCACAAAGGCCGACGCCCGCTTCCGCTTCATCCAGGAGCGCGCCGTGTTCGCGGAGAATCTGGATATTTGAGGCGCTTGCCGGTCATTGGCGCAATGCATAGATGCCCCTCACCCTAGCCCTCTCCCCGCGCGAGGAGACTGCGCGGCATCGCCCCTTCTCCCCGTCAGCGGGGAGAGGTCGCGGCAGCGGGATGAGGCGCAACAGCCGCTCCCGCTCAAGTCGTCGTCTGCCCCACGCTTTTCTCCATGAACAGGCTAAGCGGATCGGGCAGATAGCTGCCGAAGGGCGGCCGCTCGACGTAACCGAACGATCTGTAGAGGCCGATCGCCTCCGGCTGGTAGATGCCAGTCTCCAGTCGAATCGTGGAGAGGCCCAGTTTTTCCGCCTTCGCTTCCAGCGCAGCGAGAAGCCGTTTGCCGACTTTCAGCCCCCTCGCCTCCGGATCGACGAACATCCGCTTGATCTCGGCCGTCCCGTCGCCGGCGTCCACGAGCGCGCAGCAGCCGACGATCGTGCCGTTGGATCGTGCGACAAGGAAGGACACCGTCGGCTTTTCCAGGATCGAGACGTCGACCAGATGGTTGCTTTCAGCCGGATAAAGCGATGCCGCGTAGGCATCGGAGAGTTCGAGCAGGCGGACGATGGCCGGCTGGCGCGGTGGTTCCTCGGCGATGGTGATGGGGGTCATTTCAAGCCTCAACTCGGATCCTATCGATCCGTATGATCGATGCGACGAAACTAACGGCAATGACGAACGGCGCCAATACGTCAAACGGCGCAGGAAGAGCTGCAATCAATCCGGGTGACGGGACGAAACAATTTGTTTTGTGGGGCGGCGATTTTGCCCTACTTCGGAAACAATCGAAGCTCCATAAGATAGGGGGCAACAGGCATCTGAACGGACCCAAGACATGAAAGCCGCCCTGATCGTCATGACCATTCTCGGTTGCGATGACAATGTCACGCAGTGCCACTACATCTCGACGGTGAACGGCAGCTGGCCGTCGATCGCTCAATGCGACACGGAATCGCAAAAGGAACTGCCGAAGTTTTCCAACAGGAGCTATCCGGTCGTCGTTGCCGTTTGCGAAACCTCGGGATCGGACATGACGGCGTCCACCGAACCTGCTCCCAAGATCGCCCCGCAGACCGATGCAGCGACACAGCAGGCGGCAATGCCCCCGGCGACGCCAGAGGAAAAGCCGGGCCTGCCGAAGCGCGCCCTGACATGGCTGAGCGGCGCAGTGCCGGATCGCCAAAAGCTGCAGGCGATCGTCAGCGCCCCGGTGCATTACATGGAAGACGGCTATTCCTGGGTGGCGCGCCGGTTCGGCAACTGAGACGCCGATCAGGCCGCCTGCCGCGCGGCAAGCAAGGCATAGTCCCGGGCGACTTGCCGTTGCTCGGCAAAGCCCAGTCGCTCCACGAGTTCGGCGACGGAGGCCGATGTGGAGCACGGGTTCCGGCGAAGACGTTCAAGGAGAGCGGCAAGCGGTGCCGGCGCGCCCTCGCTTGTCTGGGCCTGCCAGTGGAGGACGGCTTGCGCGAAGGCTTCGCTGACGTCGCGCCCCAGCCCCGCGCTCTCGAAGAGAGCGCGGATCGAATGGACGCGCCCCCCAGAAAGGATCGAGCGCACGCGCTTTTCGGCAAGGCCGGAAAGATCCGCCATGGCCAGGACGAAAAAGTCCGTGGCGCCGCTGCAGAGGGCGCTCATCAGAAAGGCTGGGGTCAAGCGCCCAGTCTCGCGCAAATGGGCAACCATTTGCGACAGGTCGTCCGGCGACGCGATTGCCGTCATCGCGAGCGCCGTAGCGTCGCATGCCTCTCTCGTGGCCCGCGCCACGCGCGCCGGGCCGATGACCGCCTGGACGAACCCGGACGCCGCGAGTGCCGCACCGATCTTCTCGGCGAGCGCATGCCGCGCGTCGCTCGGCAGGTCGGCACGGGCCAGCAACCGGTCGCGTACCGCTGCAACATGCCCGAGCCGGCAGGCGATCCTTCTGAGAGAACCCTGCAGGAGCATGGCGCCGCTATTCTCGAGGAGAATGGTAACCTCCTCCTCGTCGCCGATCTCCGCAATCGCCGCAGCAACGGAACAAGACACCGCCCCACGCGCCGCGATCAGCGCCCGCGTCTCCGCCGTGCCGCGCGCGGCAAGATCGACGAGATCCGCATCGGTAAGCACCGGCGAACGCGCGATTGCCGCGAAGGCGATTTCGGGCTGATCCTCCGCGAGCGCCCTGACGATGGCTCGCGGCGCGGATGGGCAATCGGCGAGCGCCTCGACCAGCGCCAATCGCACCTTCGGCGAAGGATCGTCCAACAGGAAGGTCATCGCCATTTCCGCGGCATGCCGATCGAGGCCGTTCATCTCGGCTTGAGCATAGGATCGCCCGAGCGCATTGGCAGCGCGTGCGCGGTCGCTGGTTCTCGCCGTTTCCACCCAGCGAAGAAATGCTTGTATGATCACCTATGCCCCACTAGACACCCGACAGCCCCAATGTCCGAATATTAGCGGTCAAAGGTTTAAGATTGGTTCACCATGTCCGTTAACCGCGCGCAAACCATGAAACCTCTTCTGTACCTCGCAGCCGGCGAACAGTTCCCCGCGGAAAAGCTGCTGCAGGCCGTTGAAGCGATCGTCGTCGATGCGTGGGCACTGCAAGGCGCGGCAAGCCTGCGGCGACCAGACAGGGGGCAAGCGCCCTGCCTCCTTCTGGCGCGGACCGGGCCGGCGGAAACGATCGACGAGGAGGGTCTTGCGAGCCTCCTTCCCGATGTCGACGGCATCGTGGTGATGGCATGCCGAGGACCGGCCGATATCCAGAAGCTCGACGTGATGCTGAAGGTCGCCGAGGCGATCGCAGGCGTACCCCAGGGTCGAACGGCGCTGCTTGCGGAATATGCCACGGTTGCCGAAAGCGTGCTCTCGCCCCACTCGATGGCGGGCGTTTCTCCGCGCCTCTCCGCATTGGTCTTCGACGCCTCGGCGCTCGCGGCAGCATGCCGCTGCCAGCGCGTCACCGGGACAGGCGATGCGCCGGCCGTTATCCGGGCCGGGCGCGCCGCAGCTGTGCTGCGGGCCAGCGAGGCCGGCATCGCTGCCTATGAGATGCTGCCCGCCGATGCCCTGGACAAGGCGGCGGTGCGGCGGCTTTGGACAAACAGTCTCGATAACGGCTTCTCGGCCGTCGCCGCCGGCTCGCTGGAGCAACTCGAGCTTCTCGCCGACGCAGGCGCTTCGGACGAAATCTAGCGAAATGGCCGCGTCATCTCGAAGACGTCGCCGCCATCGCAATAATCCATGTAGCCGAGGCGTGCGAGCGGCTTGACCGTGGTCACATCGAAGCGTCCGTCGCGAATGGCCTCGTCGCGGATATGAATGCCGACGACCGCGCCGATGACGACATAGCTGTCGGATTCCACGCCATCGAGACCCTTCGGCTGGAACATCTCCGTCATCCGGCACTCGAGCGCCGCAAAGGCCTCACCGACGAAGGGCGCCCTGACGAGCGTTCCCTCGACCGGCGTCAATCCGGCGATCTCGAACTCGCTCTCGCCGTGCGGCGCTGCCAACGAGGTCCTGTTGACGGCCTCGCTCAGGTTGCGGCTGGCAAAGCTTGCCGTGAACTCGCCGGTCGCTTCGATATTGCGCACGGAATCCTTATAGCCGCTCGAGGAAAACATCACGAGCTTCGGCCGGTCGCTGATCGCATTGAAGAAGGAATAGGGCGCGAGGTTCAGCGAACCGTCCATGGCGCACGTACCGATCCAGCCGATCGGCCTCGGCGACACGATCGCCTTGAAGGGGTCGTGCGGCAAGCCATGCCGGTTCGTGGCCGTTTCGTAAAACATCAGGCCTCTTCCCCGACCCAGGTGACGATCTCGGCGAGCTCCGGCCGCGGCCGCTCGGTCGGCGGTACCAAGGCCGTGCCGATGTGAATGAACCCGGCGATCCTTTCGCCGGGTGCGACACCGAGCAGAGGATAGGCTTTCTCGTCGAAGGCGTACCATTCGGTCAGCCAGTTGGATGCATAGCCGAGCGCGTTCGCCGCCATCAAGAGATTGAGGCACACGGCGCCGGCCGACATCATCTGCTCCCATTCGGGGATCTTGAAATGCGGCGCGGCCTTGCTGACCACAGCAATCACCACCGGGGCGCGGGTCAGCCGCGTCTCCTCCACCTTGATCAGCTCTTCAGAGAGATCCGGCTTGGCGGCTAGCGCCATCCTCTTCAACTCGCCGCTGATCCGCGCCCTCTCCTCGCCGCGATAGACGATGAAGCGCCAAGGCGCCAGCTTGCCGTGGTCCGGTACGCGGGTGGCAAGCCTCAGCATTTCCTCCACCTCGGCCTTGCCGGGCCCCGGCCGCCCCATCTGAAAGGCCGGAATGGACCTGCGCGAGGCGAGATAGTCGACGAGCTTAATTTCGGTTTTCATATCGAGCGAATTCCACTAACTTGCCGCCGGATCGACAGCCACGAAAATGCCATACCGGCGTCTCAAGTGGAGTCACCCAGTCAGGAAGTCAACTGCCCTCATGCGCATCCGCACTCGTATTTTGCTGAGAACCGCCTTGGCGACCATGCTCGCCGGTTCTGCTGCGGAGCGGACGGTTGCGCAGGACGCCACCGATGCCTTCAAGAGCTTTCCGTCGATCTCCGGCAGCCGGAAGATGCCGAAGCTCACGAGTTTCAATCCGCTCGTCAGCGACCCCACCCAGAACGGCGAACTGAAGGACGTGAAACTCGAGGCCCTGCTGACGAGCGACGGCCAGCCGGTGGAGTCAGGCCTGAGTTGGCGGGTCTTCAGCCCGATCCCCGGAGGCGACGGCAAGCTCCCGCTGCTGGCCACTTCCGAAGGCGGCTCCACGGCCTTCAATCTCGTGCCCGGCGAATATTTCGTCAATGTCGCCTTCGGTCGCGCGGCAGCCACCCGCAAGATTCGCGTGCCCGAGCAAGGCGAATTGGACAAGCAGGTGCTGGTGCTGGATGCCGGCGGCGTCATGCTGAACGCCGTCTCCGGCAGCGATGTGCGTATTCCACCGAACGAGCTCAGCTTTTCGATCTTCTCATCCGACGTGAAGGAGGATGGCGAACGCGCCCTTATCGTCGCCGACGTGAAGCCGAACACGGTGGTCCGGCTTGGCGCCGGCACGTATCACGTGGTCTCCGACTATGGCGCGGTCAATGCGGTGATCCGCGCCGACATCCAGGTGGAAGCCGGCAAACTGACCGAAGCAACGATCCAGCACCGCGCCGCGAAGCTGACATTGAAGCTCGTCTCGGAACCCGGCGGCGAGGCGATCGCCGACACCGCCTGGTCGATCCTGACGTCCTCGGGCGACGTCGTCAGCGAAAGCGTCGGCGCGTTTCCGACGCTCGTGCTTGCCGAGGGCAGCTATACGGCCGTGGCGCGCAACAAGGACAAGATCTACCAACGCGACTTTGCCGTGAAGGCCGGCGTGAATACCGATGTGGAAGTGCTGCTGGACGGCAGCAGCGCTCCCGGCGAGACCGCCAATGCCGACGCGCTCGACTGATGTCATCGCGTTGGCCTGACGCAGCGTCAGGCAATCACGATAGGGAAGGCTCAGGCCGCCGAGGTCTCACCCAGCAGTTTGTCGGAAATGTCGCGGGCCGACATGGGCTTGCCGACGAGATATCCCTGCAGCTGATCACAGCCAGTTTCTCGAAGTATCGCCGCTTGGCGGGCGTTCTCAATCCCTTCTGCCGTGACGGGGATGTCCAGCGCCGTCGCCAGAGAGATCGTTGCGCGAAGGACTTCGACGCCGTTGGCCGCATTCTCCACGCCAGACACGAGCGAGCGGTCGATCTTCATGCGATCGAAGCCAAACTGCCGCAAGGCACCGATGCTCGCGTAACCGCAGCCGAAATCGTCGAGGGCGAATTTTATGCCGAAGCCCTTCAGCTGATCGATCGAGCGGCGCGCCTGGTCGGGGTTCATCATCAACACACCTTCGGTTATTTCCAGGGTAAGGCGGCCCGGATCGAAATCGAACTCCTTGAGCACGGCAATCACCTGTGCGGCGAAGTCGGGGTTGCATAGCTGGATTGGCGAGACATTGACCGGCAGCGCCAGGTCGGGCCAGCTTTTCGCATGCCGAAGCGATGTCCGCAGCATGTGAACGCCGAGAGCGTCGATGAGACCGGACCGCTCGGCGAGAGGAATGAATATTTCGGGACTGATGTTTCCCGCCGCGCTCGGCCAGCGGGCCAGTGCTTCCACGCCGATGATCTCTCCCGTCGCCGCGGACACAAGCGGCTGAAAGGCCGGCTCGATGGCGCCATTGCTTATGGCGCTCCTCAATTTCCCTTCGAGTTCCGCAACCCGCTGGCGTTCTCGGTCCAGTTCCTCGACGTATTGGACGGCCTGGCCTTTGCCGTTTTCCTTGGCGCGGTAGAGCGCCACATCGGCGCGGCGCAGCAGTTCCAGCGGTGCCAGTCCTTCGGTTCGGGCCGCTGCCCCGATACTCGCGCCCACTTCGATGGTGCGGTCGTCTATCTTGAAAGGCTCGACGAGAAGCGAAAGGATCGCACGCTCGATTTCGGCATGCGGCGCCGTTCCGACCTGCACCAGGGCGAATTCGTCGCCGCCCAGTCTCGCCGCGGCGGCGATTTCCGGATGACAGGCCGGCAGCGACTTCGCGACCAGGCGGATCAGCGCATCGCCGGTCGCATGGCCCCAGGCGTCGTTGACGGCCTTGAAACCATCGAGATCGACCAGGTAAAGCGAAGTCGTCGAAGCCGGGCTCTCCGATCGTTCCAGCACATCCAGCAGTCCGTGCCTGTTGAGCAGACCGCTCAGGCTGTCGTGGTTCGCGTCGAAGCGCGCGGCTTCCGCCAAGCGGTGCAGGCGCCGGGCCTCGGATGCACCGGCGAGAAGAACGCCTCCCAGAAATATGATCAGGATGGCGGCTGCCGAGGCCACGTAAGGGTAAACTTCGTTGAAGGCAACGCTTCCCGGATTCGTGCTCGGCCAGGCGAGATCGGCTATTGCGATACCGCCCATATCTTTGACCGGAATGTTGAGGCGGCCCGGCTGGAGCGCATCTTCGAGGCTCAGCCCGTCGAGCCCGTGTTCGCTCGCCATCGCGGCGATAACATCGGGCGTCAACAGCTTATAAAAGGTCAGGATACTCAGCCTCGGGAGCTTGGCGGCCGCCTGATACGGTTGAATCGCCCTGCGACACGACCAGCGCGATGCCATCCTCGGTCTCGAAGAAGTTGGGCAAAGGGGGCTGACCGGGATGTCCGGCGGCTTGGACCTGGCGGTCGAATGCTTCGCCGAAATAGGCGCGCGGCTCGAACGGCTCGCCCTTTTTGTAGGCAGAAACCGCGCTTCCGTCGGGCCCGACGACAATGGCGCCATCGTAAAGCGGGTAGTCCGCCGACGTGGATCCCCAATTGTCATAGGCCCAGTCTTTGGCGTCCGCGGAAACAAGTGCCTCGTAGGCTTGATCCCAGACTGCATTGTCCGTGACAGTCGCGCTCAGGCGGGCAGAAAAAGCCGCAAGTGCAGTCTGTGCGGCGCGATTGGCCCTGGCATCATCGATCTCGTTTGCCGAGCGCGTCATCTCCGCCACGACATAGGTCATGAGGCCTGTCAGCAACAGGGCGATCACAAGAAAGCAGATTGTTGCTGCGACGATGGCGGATGTCTGGGCGCGCATGCGCCGGTCGGCGGAATTGAGCGACATGAATCAGTCTGCGGATGAGAATTGAAGGGCGATCCCTTTCGGACTGCAGGAGACTTCATGTCCGCGCAATGCGCTGCACTTCCTTCTTTAGCGTCCGATCATGTAAGCGAGATTAAGAGCCATGGTTAACAGCTGCTCGCGCGAAACCTGCATTCGGATGGTGGCACGCGCCCTTCAGGCGCGCGCCGCCACTCTCTACAGCTAACCGCGCTCAGGCAGCCCTGGCGCTCCGTTCGGCCTTGCGCTTGAGGTCGGGCGCCATGGCTTCGCTCGAGAGCGCAGCGACCGCCTCGTCCAGAGACATTGCCGTCTGCGCCTGGGAGCCGAGCCGACGGATGTTGACCGAACGTTCCTCCGCCTCGCGCTTGCCGCAGACGACGATCACCGGAACCTTCGTCACCGAGTGCTCGCGTACCTTGTAATTGATCTTCTCGTTGCGGAAGTCGGTTTCGACGGTAAGCCCGGCCTCGCGCAGCCGCGCCGCGACTTCCCGGCCGTAATCGTCGGCGTCCGAGGTGATGGTGGCGACCACCACCTGCAGCGGCGAGATCCACAGCGGCATATGGCCGGCATAGTTTTCGAGCAGGATGCCGAGGAACCGCTCCATCGAACCGCAGATGGCGCGATGGATCATCACCGGCTGGCGCTTCTCCGAATCCTTATCGATGTAGAAGGCACCGAAACGCTCCGGCAGGTTGAAGTCGACCTGAGTCGTTCCGCACTGCCATTCGCGGCCGATCGCGTCCCGCAGCGTGTATTCGAATTTCGGCCCATAAAAGGCGCCCTCGCCCGGCAGGATGCCGGTCTTGATGCGGCCCCCGGATTGCGCCTCGATCGTCTTCAGCACCTCAGTCATCACCGCCTCGGCACGGTCCCAGAGCGCGTCGGAGCCGACGCGCTTGTCCGGCCGCGTCGAAAGCTTGACGACGATCTCCTCGAAGCCGAAGTCTTCATAGACCGAGAGGATCAGATCGTTGATCTTCAGGCATTCGGCCGCCATCTGCTCGTCGGTGCAGAAGATGTGCGCGTCGTCCTGCGTGAAGCCGCGCACACGCATCAGTCCGTGCAGCGCGCCGGACGGCTCGTAGCGATGCACGGCGCCGAATTCGGCCATGCGGACAGGCAGTTCGCGGTAAGACTTCAGACCATGCTTGAAGATCTGGATATGGCCGGGGCAGTTCATCGGCTTCAACGCGAAGACCCGATCGTCGTCCGTCTCGTCGCCGGCGACCGTCACCTTGAACATGTTGTCGCGGTACCAGCCCCAGTGGCCGGAGGTCTCCCAGAGTGACTTGTCGAGAACCTGGGGCGCGTTGACTTCCTGGTAGTCGATCTCGAGCCTGCGGCGCATATAGGCGACGAGGCTCTGGAATATGCGCCAGCCCTTGCCATGCCAGAAGACGACGCCCGGTCCTTCTTCCTGGAAATGGAACAGGTCCATCTCGCGGCCGAGGCGGCGATGGTCGCGCTTCTCGGCTTCGGCCAGCACGTGCAGGTACTGATCCAGTTCCTCCTGCGTGTGCCAGGCCGTGCCGTAAATGCGGGTCAGCATCGGATTGTTGCTGTCGCCACGCCAATAGGCGCCGGCCACCTTCATCAGCTTGAAGGCCGTGCCGATCTGGCCCGTCGAGGCCATGTGCGGGCCACGGCAGAGGTCGAACCAGTCGCCCTGGTAGTAGATCTTCAGATCCTGGCCTTCCGGGATCGCGTCGACGAGCTCGACCTTGTAGCTCTCGCCCTTGGCGGCGAAGACCTCCTTTGCCTTCTCACGCGACCAGACCTCCTTGGTGAAGGGATTGTTGCGTGCGATGATCTCCTTCATCTTCTTCTCGATGACCGGCAGGTCATCGGGCGTGAAGGGCTCGTTCTTGGCGAAGTCGTAGTAGAAGCCGTTGTCGATGACGGGACCGATCGTCACCTGCGTTCCCGGCCACAATTCCTGCACGGCCTCGGCCATCACATGGGCCGCGTCGTGGCGGATCAGTTCGAGCGCGCGCCTGTCTTCCCGCGTGACGATCTCGATCTTGCCGTCGGCGACTGGATCGGAAAGGTCGCGCAGGTCGCCGTCGAGAGCGATGGCGACAGCCTTCTTGGCCAGCGACTTCGAGATCGACTCGGCGACATCGCGGCCGGTCGTGCCCGCGGCAAACTCACGGACGGAACCATCAGGAAATGTAAGGGAAACGGAATGCGACATCGTGATCTCCTATCCAGTCCCGCCAACGAATGCGGGTGGTATGGTTGCCGGCGGGGCCGGTGAATTGACGCGGGCCTGATAAAGGTTTTTGGCCGTTGAGTAAAGGCGCGGCGGCCCGTCAACCGGCAAGTATCCTGCGCAAACCCTTGACAGTGTTCCAGTTTCGCCACGTGCCGATGCCAAGCCGTTTCGTCGTCGAGGCGCCGAGCAGTCTCGACTCGCTCGCCTTGCCGCTGAAATCCGCCCAGAGATCGCCACCGACGACGGCGACACGTTCGCCTCTCGTACAATAGCTCCGAAGTCCGTCGAATGCGTCCGGCCGAAGCGGAGAGCGCATGACGCGAATATGGACTCGAGCCGGATCCTCCTCGCCCGCCGCAAGGAACGGATTGCCGGCGGCAAGCCTCAGCCAGTCATCGGCCGAACGCGCGATGATGTCCACGTGTCGGTCGAACGTCTGGAGGAATGCCTTTTCAAGCGCCGAATCGATCTCTGCTAGCGGCTGTTCCGGAGCCTCGAAGATGAGATTGCCGGTGGCGACGAGGGTGCGCGGCAAGCGATAGCCGAGCCGCTCCGCCATCTGGCGAAGATCCGCCATCACGACACGCCGGCCCTCGCCCAGTATGATGCTGTGGAGCAGCGCGACATAGCTTGTCATTTCCCCTCTGCCCGCCAGAAATCGACGGCCCCCTGCGGCAGCCGCGCGAGCACCCGATCGAGCTTTGCTTCGTCAACGTCTCGCCGAAGGGCCGCGGCGACGTCCGCGATGGCCGAATCCGGCGAGACATTGTGATCGCCGCGGAAAGCCTGCACCTCACGGGTCATGGCGAGCCGACCGGAGAAAGGCACGGTCGGCTCCTCGAGATCCCAATCCGTGACGAAGATCGCCCGCAGCACCGGCGGCAGGACGCTGGCGAAGAGCAGCGCCTCGGAAATGTCGAGGCGGCGTCGAAAGGCCTGAAGCACCGCCTGCACCATCGTATAGGCCTGATTGGTCGTCTGCAGGCCGGCCGTGTCGCGCGCGTCGAGGATGAAGCGATCAAAATCGGCGGACGCCTGCCGGTACTCCATCGGGATCGTCATGGCGATCACGCATCCTTTCGCCAGCGCTGCCAGAAGCGCCACGGCGCATACCAGCGCTGGCGCGGCGCAAGCCTCTCCGGCACCGGATCGAAGCCGTGCGTTCCGCCGGGCCCGCAGCGCAGGACGCGAAACAGCGTCAGCCAGCCGCCGGCCCAGAGACCGTGCCGGGCTATCGCCTCATAGCCATATTCCGAACAGGTGGGCAGATGCCGGCAGGAATTGCCGATGAAGCTCGATAGCGTCAGCTGATAGGTGCGGATGGCCGCCATGCCGAAGAGACGGCCAGGAGTCTTGCGAATCGGCCCCGACCAGTTGCGGCCGGCGATGACTCTTCGGCTACTTCGAAGAAGGCGGTAGGACTGCGGCTTTCCGCACATCGTTCATACTGCGGTTGCGAGGCGCTTGGCCTCGATCTGGCCGATCGCATCGACAACCGCGTCAAAGGTCAGCATCGTCGAGGCATGGCGCGCCTTGTAGTCGCGAACGGGCAGCAGAAAGCGCATGTCCTCGAAGCGGCCGCAAGGCCCCTCTCCGTCCGCCTTCAGCATGGCCAGCATGTCCTCACGCGCCCGGCGGATTTCCGCGGTATGCGCGCCAACGACATGGCGGGCCATGATCGAGGACGATGCCTGTCCCAGGGCGCAGGCCTTCACATCATGGGCGAAGTCCGTGACGACATCCCCATCCATCTTCAGCCAGATTCTGACTTTCGACCCGCAAAGCTTCGAATGTGCCGCAGCTTCCGCATCGGCATCGGCGAGCATTCCGACCCTCGGAATGTTGCCGGCAAATTCGAGAATCCTGCTGTTGTAAATGTCATCCATCATTTGACGCGATCCGGCTGATTTTTCGCGGTTTTGAGTGATCGGCGCATGATTTTCTCCGGTACAGGGGAAAAAAGCACGGCGCGCTCGCCTGGGCCTCTTTCATCCATGTGGCGCCATACTATATGCTATGTCGTGTTGGGGCGACAGTTCCGCAAGAGGATAAGTGTCGCCTGTTGTTTGGGAAACCGTGCCGGACGGTCCAGTGCACTGCTAAGCCAGGACCCGAAAGCCCCGGAGCCCGCCAACGGAACCCAAGCCTGCAGGGTTAGGCGAATGGCCAATGGCGAGTTGTCCGAAAGATAAAACGTCAGCGATTCCGCTCGCGCATCAAGAGGCCATATGGACGCCATAGTAAAGAATTTCCCCGTGCTCGATGACACCAGTGGTCGTCCGACGCAGAAAGAAGCCGAGGAAGCCGTTCGCGTACTGCTGCGCTGGGCCGGCGAAGACCCGACCCGGGAGGGCCTGAAGGACACGCCCGCGCGTGTCGTCAAATCCTATCGGGAAATCTTTGGCGGCTACGACCTGGTTGCCGAAGACGTGCTTGGACGCACCTTCGAGGAGGTTTCGGGCTACGACGATATCGTGCTTGAGAAGGACATTCCGTTCTATTCGCATTGCGAACACCACATGGTGCCGATCATCGGCAAGGCACATGTCGCCTATCTGCCAAGCGGCCGCGTCCTCGGCTTGTCGAAGATCGCCCGTGTCGTCGACATCTATGCGCGCCGCCTGCAGACGCAGGAGTCGATGACGGCGCAAATCGCCAAAGCGATCGACGAGACGCTCGCTCCGCGCGGCGTCGCCGTGCTGATCGAGGCGGAGCATCTGTGCATGGCGATGCGCGGCATCAAGAAGCAGGGCGCGACGACGCTGACGACCACCTTTACCGGTGCCTTCAAGACGGAGCCGGCCGAGCAGGCCCGCTTCATGACCATGTTGAGGGGCTTCAAGTAAGCTCCAGCAAGGCGCTTTCGCGATGACGCTGACTTTTGCTGCTCCCTCGAACGACAAGGCCGAGCTTGAGATTGGCTCGGCCTTCACGCCCCGCTTCGACGAGAAGGGCCTGGTCACCGCTGTAGTGACCGACGCCCGCGACGGCGAATTGCTGATGGTCGCGCATATGAATGCCGAGGCACTGGCACTGACGATCGAAACCGGTATTGCCCACTATTTCAGCCGCTCGCGCAACAGCCTGTGGAAGAAGGGCGAGAGTTCCGGCAACGTGCAGGCCGTCCAGGAAATCAGGACCGATTGCGATCAGGACGCCGTCTGGCTGAAGGTTACCGTTGCAGGCCATGACGCCACCTGTCACACGGGACGCCGCTCCTGCTTCTACCGCACGGTTGGGGTCGAGGGCGGTGAGCCGAAAGTAACCATTTCGGATGAACGCAGATACTTTGATCCGAAGCTTGTCTACGCCGAAAAATAGCGCCTGGCTGAAATCATCTGGATTTTCCTGGGGCACCCCCATGTTATATTCATACTTTAGAAACTAAACGGGCGCTTAATCATTTATCATACAATCGGTTCCTGCGGTAACTGCGGCGTTCCGAGCTGTGTTGCAGATTGTATCCAATGTTTACTGGGCCAGCCGCATTGGCGATAGGTTCGGTGCTAAATTTCAATTCTGGTGCCAGTCTTTCAGCCATGAATGTGACAAGGCCGACACCACGCCGGCTTGGCAGGGGTCTCCTACAAGACGCGCGCTTCAGATTAATCGGTTCGGCGGTGTTGGAGGTGCCGGATGTTGAACTGGACGTTCACGCGCAATACTCAAATAGCCGACCTGTCCGGCCCCAATGGCACATCGCTGACGACCACACCTTCTGAACCCGTCCCACTCCCGGCGAAGCCGAAGATCGCCATAGCACTTGGCGGCGGCGCGGCGCGCGGCTGGGCCCATATCGGCGTCTTGAGAGCGCTCGACGAAGAGGGTGTCGAGGTCGGCATGATCGCGGGCACGTCGATCGGCGCGCTTGTCGGTGGCTGCTATCTCTCCGGCAAGCTTGACGAGCTCGAAGACTTCGCCCGTTCCCTCACCGTCCGCCGCATCGCCAGCCTGCTCGATTTCGCCATCGGCGGCGGTGGCCTGTTCGGTGGCCTGCGGCTCACCAAGCGCATGCAGGAGCACCTCGAGAACATCAGCATCGAGGATCTCGACCGTCCCTTCATCGCTGTCGCCACGGAAGTCCACAGCGGTCACGAGGTGTGGCTGGAAAAGGGATCGCTGATCACCTCGATACGCGCTTCATATGCGCTGCCGGGGATTTTTGAACCGATCCATGCGAATGGGCGCACCCTCATCGACGGCGCCCTCGTCAATCCCGTTCCCGTCTCCGTTTGCCGCGCCTACGAGCAGCAACTCGTCGTCGCCGTCAACCTCAACTACGATCTCTACGGCCGTTCCGCCGTCGTCAAGCACAACGCCGGCATGGAAGCCCCCGACGCTCCCGCCAAACCGGGCAGTGCCTATTCGGCGCGTCTCGGCATGACGAGCGTCATGGTTCAGGCCTTCAACATCATCCAGGACCGCATATCGCGCGCACGCCTGGCCGGTGACCCGCCGGATCTGGCGCTCCATCCCAAGCTCAACGATATCGGACTGTCGGAGTTTCACCGCGCCGGCGAAGCGATCGAACGCGGCTACCTGGAGGCGAAAGCCAAGCTTGCCGAGATCAAGCGAATGCAGGAAGCGCTTACCCGATAGCTGATAACCAGGCGCATCCCAAAACCCGTCAGTGCTTTGAGACGCTCCCGCAGCCTGTTTCGCGCGCCCTTAAGGACGCGCGAAGGAGGTGACCCTCTCGCCTCTAGCCGGCGATGTATGCCTTGATTTCTTCGGTCTCCCGCTCGATGGCGCGAATATGGTATTTCACCACGTCGCCGATCGATATGATACCCGCCAGGCGGCCCTCGCTTTCGACCGGGAGATGGCGCGCGCGGAATTTGCTCATCATCTCCATCAGGCTCTGCACCGTCATTTCCTCGCCGCAGCAATAGACGTTCTGCCACATGACCGAGGAGACCGGTTTGTCGAGACAGCCGGCACCATATTTGGCAATGGAGGCGACGACGTCGCGTTCGGTGAGAATGCCGACGATATGATCATCGACATCGACGATGACCACGGCACCGATATGATTGTCATGGAGCAATGTCGCCGCCTGCTGCACCGTCACCTGAGGCGTCACGGTTACGACGCTGCGGCCCTTTTCATTGAGAATTGCTTTGACTGACATGCACACATCTCCCGTTGCGACAAATACCGGGCTCGCGGGAAGAGGTTCTCGCCGTATCAGCTGCTACGCACGCATCCCGAGTGGGGATGCTTTACGGACAGTCGGCCGCAGGAACCCGACCCGGTAAGGCGCTCGTGCCACCACACGAACCGCACCCACCCGGTCATTTCAGCGGCCGCCTAACGTTAGGTGATCGGCGACCGTGGTGAATGGTGCGTCAGGGCTCCAATGAAATCAAGCCTTCGCGCGACGTCCTTCACTCTCTTCCGGGCGAAGAGCATCACGATGGTCCTGAATATGAAACAATCCTTCATCGTGCTGCGATGGAGGATGCGGCACTCCATCGACTCACTTGCGCGGATCGAACAGGCCGAACAGAAGGAAGCCGAAGAGAAAGCCGCCGATATGCGCCTCCCAGGCGACGCTTCCCGCGCCTCCCATGGAGAAGAGGCCGAGCCCGATCAGGAAGTTGGTCAGGAACCATATCCCGGTGAACACCAATACTGACCGGTTTCCCAGCGTTTCCGTGAGCGAAAGCCGGCGGTTGAGATGGGCGAATTGGCGGCTGATGCGGCCGCTCGGCGAAAAGACGAAGCGCGCCGCCGCTCCCATGAAACCGGAGACAACGCCTGAGGCACCGACAACCACCGCCATCTCGCCCCAATGGAAGACGACGTGCAGGGCGACGGCCGCTGCAGCCGAGAGACACCAGAAGAGGGCGAGCCGCGCGACGCCGATGCGCCGCACCACCGGCGCGCCGAACGCAACCATCCAGAAGACATTGAAAATCAGATGCTCCCAACTGCCGTGGAGAAAGGAATAGGTAACGGGAGACCACAGCCAGACGAGACCCTGCTCGCCGAGCGGGATCGTGTAGCGCGCCGGCAGAAAAGCAAAGTTGAGAATGACTTCCTGGTCCAGCGTCTCCGGCAGAACATAGGTTCTGATCGCGTGGATCGCCACGAGGAACAGGAGAACGAAGTTCAGGCCCTGCGGAAGATTGAAGGCGGGTTCCCGGCTGCGGCTTACCGTGCTTTCGCCATCGACCGGTGTCGCCGGCTGATCCTGTTCCATCACTCTCTTCCTGCTCACGCGCCTATGACGGCCGTGTCTCCGTCGTCCGGCAGTACCGACGACACGCGAAGGGATAAGCAAACAAAAAAAGGCCGTCCAGTAAAAACTGAACGGCCGTCGAGCCCAAATTCCGGTGCTCCAGTCGATGTGCCGAAGGCAACCCTTCGTGAAGTGATGGGTAGGAAATGCCAGCCGGCAGCCTCGCCAGCAAGGGAAACCGACCGTTAACCTTAATTTCGGCGTGGCACGGAAATCGCTCCGTCCATTTCAGAACCGAGCGAGAGGCGGCCACCTGTATCACTCCGGTACAGCCGCCCACCCATTCAGGGCCATCTAGTCAGGGAGTGTATCGCCCCTATGCACAGCAGAACGACAATGGAGCTGTTCCAGTATTGGAATGCAGTCCGCGGCAATCGCGACCTTCCGCGCCGGGACGAAATCGATCCGGCGCATATCCGTTCGCTGCTGCCCGATCTTTTCATTCTTCAAAGGCAGGCAAGCCGTGACGTTCGCTTTCGTCTTGCGGGGACTGGAGTCTGCGCGCTGTTCGGCCGAGAATTGCGCGACGGGCAATTCGGCGAACTCTGGCTCGACTCGGAAGCGGACGGAACCGCCCGTATTGCCGAAGAGGTGATGACGCAAATGACGCCCATGCTGCTCTATGCCCGCGGCGCCACGGGGGCCGGTGACGAACTCGACGTTGAACTGCTGCTTGCGCCCCTCGCATCGTCCGACGGTACGAACGACCGTCTGCTCGGCGCGCTCTCTCCCCTCGCCCGCCCGGTCTGGCTGCATATGACGCCGCTCACGCATCTTGTCTCAACCGGCCTCAGCCTTCCCGATGCTTCCCCAAACCTGCCGCTCGATCACGCCTATCGGCAACCGGCGACGACAAAATCAAACGTTGCAGGATGGATCGGACGCAACAATCGCAAGGTGTCGCATTTGCGCATCCTTGACGGCGGCAGGCGTGACTGACGAGGCATGAAACCAACCCTGCGGCGAACCTTCTATTAACCGGCCACGCCTATACTTCCGCGTGCAAGCATATGTCGATCGCAGAGTGACCATGTTCTCGTTTCAGCACGCCCAAAATAGCGGCCCGAGGCCACACCAGGAGAACGCCTTTCAGCGTGTTTCGGTAAATCTTGCGGGGCGGCTGATGCTTGCCAATCGTGACGAATATGAATGCACCGCGGTCGACATGTCGCCGGGGGACGTGCTTTTCGCGACCGCGGCGAGGCCGCGCACCGGCGAACGCATCATCGCCTATATCGATCACGTCGGCCGCCTCGAAGGCACCGTATCGAGACTCGGCGAGGATGCCTTCGTCATCCAGTTGAACGCCACCGAGCGCAAGCGCGAGAAGCTCGCCGCGCAGCTCACCTGGATTGCCAACAAGCACGAACTGGGACTGCCGGAGGATCGGCGCCACGACCGGCTTGCGCCGCGCAAGACGGTCACCGAGCTCACCGTCGACACCGGTGAGAAATATGCCTGCCGCATCATCGACCTTTCGCTCTCGGGTGCGGCGGTCGACATCGACGTCCGCCCCGCCATAGGAACGGCCGTCAAGCTCGGCCACGGCATGAAGGGCAGGATCGTGCGCCATTTCCAGGAGGGCGTGGCGATCGAGTTTTCCGGGATCCAGGCGCGCGAGGCGCTGACCGAATTCCTCTAGCGTATCGGCCCGAAAATCGGACCCGATTTTCGGAAAGCACGATGCGTAGCTTCAAAGATTTCCAGCGTCCTTTGCGCGTCCTGAAGGGACGCACGGCGCCGTAAGGCCGAGACACAGCGCGCCAAAGCGCTAGCCGACATCCCGAAGCTGCTCAGCGCCGAGCCAAGGTCTCGCCTTGCCTGCGTACTCCGCCACCGGTTGCTGCCATGGGCGCTCGCCCGTGGACCTCCGCTTCGATCCTTTAGAAATTGCCACTGACGCACCTAAGCTGAGGCGGAAATATTCTTTGGATAATTGTCAGTTACGACAAGTCTGCCGCTGATTAACTCTATAGCTATCATCTCGCCTATCCCCTCGCGCGGATGGCTGAATGGTGCGCACCGGCCGCACCTCTCCGCCAGCCGCCTCAAGGATCAAAAGCCCCGGTTTTTCAACCACATGCCAAGTGCCCAGGGTTTACTCGGGGAAAAACTCGATAAAAATTTAGCAGTATTTTATTCTTATTCAACTCGAATTCTATTCTAATTTTATTCTTATACTATTCTTATTTGTACTTGTTTTTACCTCGGATATTCGCCGGCGATAAAAAGCCTTGTGCCATTGTCGAACCACAACGGGGAGACAAACATGCACAAGATAATCGCCAAGACGTTCGCCGCTGCGGCGCTGATAACAGGCTTTCTGGCAGGCCCTGCCCTTGCCCTTCCGGCAAACATGAGCGTGGGCGGCTCGACCAACCCGCCCGTGGGCCACTACGAGTTCTGCAAGAGCCATTCCTCCGAATGTTCGCCGACAGGTCCCGACCGCGGCCCGGCCGTGCTGACGCGCGAAGGGTGGAAGAAAATCCTCGAGGTCAATTACGAGGTGAATCAGGCGATTACGCCGCTGACCGACATGGAGATCAATGGCGTGGAGGAGAAGTGGTCCTATCCGGATGTCGTCGGCGATTGCGAGGACTACGTGCTCCTGAAGCGCCGCAAGCTGATCGAAAGCGGCTTTTCTCCCGCCGATCTCTTGATCACGGTCGTGCTGCAGCCGAACGGCGACGGCCATGCTGTGCTCACGGTGCGTACCGATCGAGGCGATTTCATCCTCGACAACATGCGCAGCAAGGTCCTGCTGTGGTCCGAGACCGAATACACCTTCTTGAAGCGCCAATCCTCGGAGAATGCCGGACGGTGGGTGAAACTGCAGGATGGCCGCGCGGTTGCCGTGGGCACGATCCGTACCGAGTAGTCCGGCCGCAATCGGCGGCCATCATGAATGCGACACGGGCTTGGGTCAGCGTCCCCGTCTAGACCAAGCCCCGCGGGGCCGGTTCCGTTTGTCCCCGGAACCGGCCCTCTTTCATTGCGCGAGACGCAGCACGCGCTTCATCGAAAATTAACCATGCTGCGCGAGCGTCAGGAAGCGACCACCGCCGGAGTCGGCAAGACGAAGGATGGAGGGCGTGCATCTCCAAACGGCCACGCCATCGCCACGGACGGCGCCTCTCGTGAACAAGCCCTTGAGTCCCCAACCGGAACTTGCCCCGCTTCTTTCGCCACGCCTCGCCTACAAGGTCACCGCGGCCGTCGGGCTTCTGGCGGCGCTCGTGCTGGCCATTTCCGTGTCGACGCCGTGGCTCGGCGAGAAGCTGGCGCGCGCCGGACATACCTCCAGCCGCGAAAGCTTCGATATCTTCATCGGACAGGATCATCTGCGTGTGCCGGCAAATGTCATCCGCTTCGACAGCCAACGGGCAACAGGAATCGTCGAGCGGGTCGACCTCTATCTCACATGGCCGGCGCTCGAGGGCTACAGCGACGAGACCCGTCAGGTGTTCAACGATGTCGACCGGCCGGAAAGGCTGATCTTCCTGCAGATCGCACAAAGCACCATGTCACGCGATATGTCGGGGCGGTTCGAGCCGATCTATAGGCACGTCCTGGAGGAGACCGCTCAGCCCGCCCCGGCGGGCCTCACCAGATACGACGCCAAGCCGAGTTCCAGCTATGCCGGCGAGGCCTTTTTCACCGCCACTCGAACTGGACGCCCGCCCTTTGTCCTGCGCTGCCTCCTGCCGCAAAACCCCGCGACCTCGACGAGCGCCGATTGCCAGCGCGACTTTCATGCGGGCAAGGATCTCAGCATTCTCTACCGTTTCTCGGCAAAGTTGCTGCCGGAATGGCAGGCAATCGATGCTTCGATGGAAAGTTTCATCCGAGACCGACTCGTGCCGTGAATTTGTCAAAGAGTCGTGGTCGAGGCAGCCTGCTCGCCAATGCGGCCAGCGGTGCCATAGCCGAACAAGACAACCTGCCCCGGAAACCAATCATTCATCATAAACCGATTGGTAACGCTATCCCGATACTGTCTCGGGAACGGTCGTATCCGGAGACGTCGTCCGGACGACACCCATGACATAAGAATGAAGAGCAACGCAGTGTCTCGATCCGTTTTTTTTGATCTCGCCAAACGTCCGCTCGGCGGCTTCGCAAAAGTGGTAGGACGGCTCGTCCTCGCTGGCGTCGTCGCCAGTTTGGCCCTCTCGGCGCCGGCATTCGCCAATCCGAAATATGCCGGCATCGTCGTCGACGCGAAGACCGGCAAGGTGCTCTATGGCGAGGATGCGGATCAGCTGCGCTATCCGGCCTCGCTCACCAAGATGATGACGCTGTACCTGACCTTCGAGGCGCTCGAGGCCGGCCGGATCAGCAAATCCACTCCGGTGCCCTTCTCCAAGAAGGCCTCGGCGGAGCCGCCCTCGAAGCTCGGCGTCCGCGCCGGCAAATCGATCACTGTCGAACAGGCGATCCTTTCGCTGGTCACGCGATCGGCCAACGACGCGGCGACGGCTCTTGGCGAGCTCCTCGGCGGATCGGAACAGCGCTTCGCCCGCATGATGACGAACAAGGCGCGCGCCCTCGGCATGACGCGTACGACCTATCGCAACGCCAACGGTCTGCCGAACGCGGAACAGAAGACCACGGCGCGCGATCAGGCCCGGCTCGGTCTCGCCCTGCGCCAGCATTTCCCGCAATATTACGATTACTTTTCGACCCGCAGCTTCCGCTTTGGCAAGCAGACCATCGGCAACCACAACCGCCTCCTCGGCAATGTGCGGGGCGTCGACGGCATCAAGACCGGCTATACGCGCGCTTCCGGTTTCAACCTGGTAACTTCCGCCCAAGTCGATGGCCGCAGTATCGTCGCCGTGGTCATGGGCGGAACCTCCGGCGGCTCTCGCGACGCGCAGATGCGCAAGCTGGTCGCCAAGTACATGCCGGCCGCCTCCCGCCGCGGCAACGGCAACCTGATCGCCGAAGCGCCGGCCGCGCCGGTCGAGAGCGTTACGGAAACGGCCGTCGCCGAGGCCGAAGTGCAAGCCGTCGCGGCAGCTGCATCGGTCGCCGCCGCTTCGGACCTGCCGAACACCGGTCCGGTACCGGATTTCCGTTACGGCGGCGAAAGCGCCGGCAGCGTCGAAATGGCCTATGCAGCCGAGAAGCCCGCTTCCGACAATCCGGTCCTCGCGGCCAAGGTTGCGCCGAACACGCTCGACGCCCAAAGCGCGAAGCTCACCCACCAGGCAGCCGTCTCCGCCGACGTCGATACGCAGATCACCAATTCGGTCGCCAAGGCAGAGGCTTCGGCCGGCGCAGAGGCAAGGATGCAAGCCGACATCCAGCCGCAGGGCTGGGTCATTCAGATCGGTGCCACGGCCGACAAGGCACAAGCCATGACCCTCCTTGACAATGCCAAGGAAAAAGGCGGCAAGGTGCTGCGGGATGCAACACCGTTCACCGTCGCATTCGGCGACGGTTCGGCACAGGTCTACCGGGCACGCTTCGGTGGTTTCGATGACCAGAACAAGGCAATCAACGCCTGCAAGATCTTGAAGAAGAAGGGCTTCGCCTGCTGGGCCAGCCAGCAGTGACAGACACGGCCGGATGTTTTTCCGGCCGATCTCCTCGGAAATTGTTTAGCGTAACGAGGTTTGTCATGGCAGTGAACGAGAATGTCCCCGGCATCCCTGCGATACCGGGAAGTAAGGGAAAGCCCTTGCGCACCGGTCTGCATCCGCTGCACGAGGCGGCCATGCGCATAGCCGATGCCGGTCTCAACCGCTCCAAAGGGAAAACGCGTGATCTGGTGGCCATGCTGCTGACGCATGGCGCCCGCGGCTGGCGCTCGACCCAGCCGCGTGCGGGAATACACCTGCACGTCACCGCAGCCGGTCACCGGCATCCCTTGCGAATCCGGATCGGCTGACACTTAGACAGCGCTTTGATTGCGGGCGCCGCCTGTTACAAGAGGCCGAGTTCCGCCAGTTCACGGCGCAATTCGAGCGGCATTTCGCCGCCGTCCGAGGAAAGCGACGCCAGATCGCGCGGGGCCTCCTTCTGCTCCAGATAACGCCAGCCTTGGAAAGCGCGGCGCGGCTGAAGCTCGGTTTCGATCACTTGCGCCCCGAGGAGAAGATTGCAGCGGCCAACGCCCTCGCCGTCGGTGAAGGTCTCGATGCCGATCAGCGGCTGGCGTGCCTGTACATATCCCTTGATCACCCAGTAGAGCGAACCTCCGGCGAGAAGGTCCTCTGTGCGCTTCGGCACCATCCGGGTCGTATGGAAGGAGTGCGGCTCCTGCCCCGCGGCGACGGCCGCGAGAGCCTTGCGGGCGACCCACTCGCGCAAGTCTTCGACGGATTCTGCGCCGACGCAGAGCTTTATGAGATGCAAAGCCATGGCAATGCTTGAACACCCGTCCGCGGCTCGTGGTCAAGCGGATTGAGCCGTTTCGTCCACAAAAGACGCTTCGGCCTCAGCACTCGACGACGTTGACCGCAAGACCGCCGGTTGAGGTTTCCTTGTACTTGTCGTTCATATCGACGCCGGTCTGCCGCATCGTCTCTATGCAGGCGTCGAGCGGCACGAAATGCTTGCCGTCGCCCTTGAGCGCCAGCGACGCGGCGGTCACCGCCTTCACCGCGCCGAGCGCATTGCGCTCGATACACGGCACTTGAACGAGGCCGGCAACCGGGTCGCAGGTCATGCCGAGATGGTGCTCCAGGGCAATCTCGGCCGCATTCTCGACCTGCTCCGGCGTGCCGCCCATCACGGCCGCCAGTCCCGCCGCCGCCATGGCAGAAGCCGACCCGACCTCGCCCTGACAGCCGACCTCGGCACCGGAGATCGAGGCGTTGTGCTTGATGATGCCGCCGACCGCGGCCGCCGTGAGCAGGTAGTCGCGAATGCCCGCCTGGTCCGCATCCTCATGGAAATGCAGGTAATAGCGGATGGTCGCCGGCACGACGCCGGCCGCACCATTCGTCGGCGAGGTGACCACCCGACCGCCGGCGGCATTCTCCTCGTTGACGGCCATCGCATAGACGCTCAGCCAATCATTGGCGAGCAGCGGGTTGGTCTTGTTGGAGCGCCATTCCTCCTGCAACTTGTCGTGAATTGCCCGGGCCCGCCGGCGGACCTTCAGGCCACCCGGCATGATCCCTTCCTGGCTGAGGCCGCGATCGATGCAGGCGCTCATCGCCGACCAGACGCGGTCGAGGCCGGCATCGAGTTCGTCCCGCGACATCGAACATTCCTCGTTCGCTCGTTTCATCTGGGCAATCGTCAGTCCGGAGCGCGCCGCCATATCGAGCATCTGCTGGGCAGTCGCGAAGGGATAGGGGATTTTGGTGCCGGTTGGCTTGTTCTTGGTCGCCCGCATCGCTTCGAGCTCCGTGTCGGTGACCACGAAACCGCCGCCGATCGAATAATAGATCCGCTTCAGCAGCAGCCGGCCGTCACGGTCGAAGGCGGTGAATGCCATGCCGTTGGCGTGGCCCGGCAGCGGCACTTTCTTATCGAAAACCAAGTCGGTCTTCGGCTGAAACAGATAGGCAGGATGGCCGGGCGGAGTGATGCGGCCCGTCCGATCCACCTCGTCGATAATGGCATCCATCCGGTCGGGGTCGACCAGATCGGGCCGCTCGCCCATCAGCCCCAAGATCACCGCCCTCCCCGTCCCGTGCCCGATGCCCGTATGGGCTAGCGAACCATGCAGGCTGACCTTGATGGCGGCGACGGCAGCATGCGACGGCCGCGGCCATTCGTCCGACAGGATAAGATCGAGGAAGCGGTTCGCGGCCGACATGGGTCCCATCGTATGCGAACTCGAGGGACCGATACCGATCTTGAAAACGTCGAAGACGGAAAGAAACATGAAATTGCCTGCCCCAGCGCCTGACAGAGCACCCCGCCTGTGCGGGCCAAAACCCTGTAATGATTGGATCGATACCGTCCCGAATCTTTCCGAAAGCGGCCCGATCGTCCTTATATATAGGGCGAAAGCCTAAGCGATCCTATGCCAATCGGTCAGGCGACCGACCGACATCGGATTTTGCCCGTGCGACATCGCCGAGCCCGCTGAGTGCGCCGCAGCGATCTTGCATTTTCGAACGGTCGTGCCAAAAGACCTGCATGACAATCGAAGATTACATCGCGCTTTCAATCTTCATCCTGCTATGGGGCAGTTTCAATTGGGCGACCGATGGAAGACGCAATTTCAAGCGCGTCAGCCTGACCCGCCTGATGAACGAAAACAGGGCGCGGTGGATCCGCAATTCTCTCAATCGCGACCTGAAGATGATCGACACGCAGATCATCGCAGGCCTGCAGGCCGGTACCGCCTTCTTTGCCTCGACGACCATTTTCGCGCTCGGCGGCTGCTTTGCGCTGCTCGGGGCGACCGAGCAGGTGCAGATGATCTTCAACGACCTGCCGCAGATTTTTCGCGGCGGCCGGGCCGGGTTCGAACTGAAGGTCGGCGGCCTGACGTGCCTCTTCGGTTACTCCTTCTTCAAGTTCGGCTGGTCCTACCGGCTGTTCAACTACTGCTCCATCCTGATGGGCGGTATCCCGATGACGGCCGATATGTCGCGCGACCGTCGAATAGCAGAACAGGCGGCCGAGCGCGCCATAAGAATGAACATCCTCGCCGGCAAGCATTTCAATGCCGGGTTGAGGGCGATCTTCCTATCGATCGGCTATCTCGGCTGGTTCATCAGTCCCTATGTCTTCATCGTACTGACGTGCCTCGTGATTTTCGTGCTGACGCGCAGGCAGTTCTTCTCCGAAGCACGCGATGCCTTGCTCGCCGACACGCAATAGATCGCCCTCACTCGCGCCTGCGAAGCGACGATCGACGCTGGACAAAGACGAGAATCGGTCTTCTTCTCAGCATAATCGCGACGCGTCTGCGATCTGCCGAACGCCTCCTTTCTCAACGGAACGGCAACGCCATGCCTGAGACTTCTGCGACGACCATCGACGAAACACCCGCCGAACAGCCGGAGGTGATGCGGAGGGGCCGAATTGATCTCCTCGATGCGCTGCGCGGGCTGGCGCTCGTCGCCATGGCGATCTACCACTTCACTTGGGATCTGGAATTCTTCGGCTATGTGGCCGCGGGCACGGCGGGCACGGGCGGCTGGAGGCTGTTTGCCAGGCTGATCGCCAGCAGCTTCCTGTTTCTCGCCGGCTACAGCCTGGTGCTCGGCCACAGTCCGAAATTCCGCGCGCGCCCGTTTCTTAAGCGTTTCGCCAAAATCGCCGGGGCGGCGGCGCTGATCAGCATTGCCACCTTTTTCGCCATTCCCCAGTCCTTCATCTTTTTCGGCATTCTCCATGCGATCGCGGCGGCAAGCCTCGTAGGCATTCTCTTCCTGCGGCTCCCGGCGCCGGCCTCGTTCCTCGCCGCCGCTGCCGCCTTCGCCGCGCCGCTCTATCTGCGCTCGGCCTTCTTCGACGCGCCGGCGCTCTGGTGGGTCGGGCTGTCCGAAACGATCCCGCGCTCCAATGATTACGTTCCGCTTCTGCCGTGGCTGGCCCCCTTTCTCATCGGGCTCGGCACGGCGAAGCTGTTCCACGCAATGCTCATCGCCCGATGGCGGACCGCGAAAAGCGACGAGGGCAACGGCAAGCTGTGGATCAAGCCGCTCGCCATTGCCGGGCGCCACAGTCTGGCCATATACCTCATCCACCAGCCGCTGCTCATCGGGCTCGTCTACGCCTATTCTCTCGTCGCCCCTGCCCCCGTCCCGGATCCGGCACAGGCCTATCGGCTGAGCTGCGAGCAGGCCTGCAGCCGTGACGGATCGGGCATCTCGTGCAGCGTCTTTTGCGGCTGCACGCTCGACAAATTGAAAGAGCAGAACCTGTTCGAGGATCTAAACCAGGGGAAGATCGACTTGCGAACGGATGAACGCATTGCGCGAATCGCATCTCAATGCACAATGGAAGCGCAGTCGGGGGACTAGGACATGAACGCCTATCGTGCCAAGCCGCTGAGTTTTCCATGGCCACCGCTAATTTACGGCGCGGCAGCCCTGGCCGCGGTGGCGGTCGGCCGCGTTTTCCCCATTCCGGTCGCCCACGGGCATGGCTGGCTTCCTTGGCTGGCGGGCTGCGCCCTGATCCTGCTTGCGGCCTTGCTCGATCTCTGGGCCGTCAAGGCCCTCCTCGAACGCCGCACTGCCGTGCTTCCCCACCGCTGTGCAACCTGCCTCGTCACCGGCGGACCTTTCCGCTTCACCCGCAATCCGATCTATCTCGGCTATACCTTTGCGATGGTCGGCCTCGGCCTGATCACCCTCAATCCCTGGTTCTTCGTGCTGGGAATCGTGGCCGTCGCCCTGACGACGCTGGTCGCCGTACGCAACGAGGAGCGGCACCTGCTCTCGCGTTTCGGCTTCGAATTCGAACGCTATTGCCGCCACACGACACGGTGGATCTGAACGGCGGAACGAAAAAAGGCGGCTCGCGGCCACCTTTCGAAAGATTGCAAAACCGTCTGCGCGTTTCCTACGTCCCGACCCCGATTTCGGCGAGACGCGTCAGGCAGGATTCCTCCACATTGTCGAGTTCGGCAAGCGTATCGTCGATATCCTTGCGCTTCTGCCGTAGCTCCTCGCGCTTCTCCTCGACGCGCTTCATCAGGAGCTGCAATTGGCCCATCTCGCCGGGCGGATCCTTGTAGATCTGAATGATCTCGCGGATCTCGGCGATCGTGAAGCCGATGCGCCGGCCGCGCAGAATTTCCTTGATCAGATGCCGATCGGCTGGGCGAAACAGGCGCGTGCGTCCGCGGCGTTCCGGATGGATGAGGCCCTCATCCTCGTAGAAACGCAGCGTCCGGGTGGAGATACCGAATTCCCGCGTCAATTCCGTAATGCTATAGTACTTGTTCACGCCCGCCATTCCATCAAACTACAGACCCACTATCATTGACTTTGACGTAAAAGTCAAACGGGCTCACGTGACGTGGAACCACCAGGTGGCGATCCCGAGGAAGCTGAAGAAGCCGGTGATGTCCGTGACGGCCGTGACGAAGACGGCGGAGGAGACCGCCGGGTCGGCACCGGATTTGTCGAGGAGCAGCGGGATCAGGATTCCGGCCAGCGCCGCGGCCATCATGTTGATCAACATGGCCGTTGCAATGATGCCGCCGATATGGACGTCCTGAAACCAGAATCCCGCGACAAGGCCGATGAAGCTGCCGAAGATCATGCCGTTCAACAGGCCGACGCCCGCCTCGCGGCGGATGATCCTGGGCGCGTTGTGGATGTCGAGGCCGCGCGTGGCGAGCGCGCGCACTGTGACCGTCATCGTCTGCGAGCCGGCATTGCCACCCATGCCGGCGACGATCGGCATGAGGATCGCAAGTGCGACGATCTGCTGGATCGTGGCATCGAAGAGGCCGATCACCGAGGCGGAGATGCAGGCGGTCATGGAATTGACGAACAGCCAGGGGACGCGCGAACGCGACGCCTCCGCGACGGAGTCCGACAGTTCCTCGTCGCCGACGCCGGAAAGGCGCAGCAGGTCCTCCTCGGCTTCCTCCTGGATGACGTCGACGACGTCGTCGATCGTCAGCACCCCGACCAGCCGTCCGTTGTCGTCGACGACGGCCGCCGACAGGAGGTCGTACTGCTCGAAAAGCTGGGCCGCCTCCTCCTGGTCCATTTCCGCCGGGACCGAGTGACTGGTGTCGCGCATGATGGCATCGATCTTCACCGATCGCTTGGTGCGCAACACCCGGTCCAGATCGACGGTGCCGAGCAGCTTGAAGGTCGGGTCGATCACGAAAATCTGCGTGAAACTCTCGGGCAGATCGTCGTCTTCGCGCATGTAGTCGATCGTCTGGCCAACCGTCCAAAAGGGCGGCACGGCCACGAATTCGGTCTGCATGCGGCGGCCGGCGGTGCTTTCCGGATAGTCGAGCGAACGCCGCAAACGGACGCGCTCGGTGAAGGGCAGCTTGGCAAGGATCTCCTCCTGATCCTCCTGATCGAGATCCTCGAGGATGTAGACCGCGTCGTCGGAATCCATCTCGCCGATCGCTTCGGCGATCTGCTCGTTCGGCAGGTGCTCGACGATATCGAGGCGGATCGCCTCGTCGACCTCGGTCAGCGCGGCAAGGTCGAACTCCTTTCCGAGCAAGGAAACAAGCGCCAGGCGCTGTTCCGCCTGGATCGCCTCGAGCAGATCGCCCAATTCCGACGCGTGGAGGCCGGCGACGTGCTTGCGGAGATAGATCGTGTCGCGATCAGCGATCGCGGCACCGACATGCATCAGGAAATCCGAACGGACCGAACCGTCGTCGGCATAGATGTCCGAACCCTCAAAGGCAGCGAGTTCTTCGGAACCGCGGTCGTCGTCGCCTGTATCGCTCATGGACCCGCCTCCAGAAGTACACGCCGCCTGAACCTGCGCTATGGACAGCCCATTGCCCTGCTAGCGCAAAGCTCCGCCAAGGTCCACACGTTGACGCGGGGCCGCGGACCTTTTCTCCAAGCTGTTGCAAATGCACATGAAAAAAGTGAAACGAGTAAGGCTGCCGGCTCCGACGCAGAACGAGGCAGTCATTCACGCAAGAGAGCATCCGCATGGCACTTCGACCTATCATCCGGTTTCCACATCCGACGCTCGGGATCAGCGCCGAAATCGTCACCCGTTTCGACGATGACCTTCACGCCCTCGTCGACGATCTCACCGAGACGATGCGCGCGGCTCCCGGAATCGGCATCACCGCCCCGCATATCGGCGTCCTCACACGGGTGACGGTGATTGAGCTGGACCGCCAGACGGGTCCGCGTTGCTTCGTCAATCCTGAGATCGTCTGGCACTCGGAAGCCACGGCGCGCCACAGCGAGGGCAGCGTCTCGATGCCCGGCATTTCCGAGGACGTGGAGCGGCCGATGAGCGTTCGCGTCCGTTACCAGACGATGGCGGGCGAGACGCGCGAGGAGGAGGCCAGCGGCCTGATGGCCGTCTGCCTGCAGCACGAGATCGACCAGCTCGACGGCATCTTCTGGCTCCGTCGGCTGTCGAGGCTGAAGCGGGATCGCGCGGTGAAGCGGTTCGAGAAACTGCGCTGAGATCTGGCCGCGCCCTGCGGTTGCGCGAAAGCCTACGCTTCAATAGGGTCGCTCACGCCGGAAACCTGCCCTATCCCGCAAATCGGAAACAAGAGCCGAAACGACAGCGAAATTGAAACCGAAGGACATGCGATGAAATATCTGCGTCTCACCCTCCTCTGCGCCGCGGCGCTTGCAGGCTGCACCGCCACGCCCGATCTCGAGCCGCTCCCCGGAAGCCTCACCTATGGGGAGTCGGCCTCGTCGCGGAAGACCCAGGCGGCACCGGGCACGAAGATCCAGAACCGGTTCCTGCACGAGGGCAGAACGGTTTACGAGACCTACGAGGTCCAGCCCGACCACACCTACAAGCTCATCCGCCGCAGCGTGGTCGATTCCCTCGGCGACTGATCCTCTCGGAACATTGCGATGCCAAGCCCGTTCTCCAGGGACAAAACCAAGGAGAGATGCCATGGCTAAATATCTCGATGAACGCGGCGATCCGACAAGTGCTACGCACGACCCCGAGAGAAAGAGATTTTCGGCTGCGGAGGCAAAGCAGGGCCGCAGCGGCACGGCGATATTGGCAGTACTCCTCGGCGGGCTCCTGCTAGCCTTCGTCGCTTGGGGTGCGGTCGCAATCTGGGGCGAAGCCATCGACAGCGATCAGACGGCGGAAACGGAACAGATGCAGCCCGGACCTTCCACCGAGCAAACGGGCAGCGTCAATCAGGATCAGTCCACGCCGGCGATACCGGCGCCGACCGACCGGGACCCGACAGCGCAAACCGGGACCGGCGGAGAAGTGCAGCAAGTCGCGCCCGACGGCACCGAGAAGTGACCGCAGATCGGCCGGCATTCGCGACGATCTCATCCAAGATCGTCGCGAATGCGCTTTGCGGGCAACGCGTCGGCTAATCTTCCTCTATATCCGCTGTCGAGCACTCGTAGAGCGTCTCGCCGGTTTCGGCCTCGACGCCGGCGAGGCTGACCTCATAACCCCACAGATGGCGAACATGCCGCAGGGTCGCATCGCGGCTGGACTCCTCGAGAAGGATGCCGTTCTTGACATTGTGCTGCAGCCGGAGGTGGCGATCACCCAGAAGGTCGACGTCCATGACCTGAATGTCCGGCTGGTTGGCGCCAATGTCGTAGCTTCGCGCAAGCGCCGCCCGGATTGCCTCGTAACCGCGCTCGTTGTGGATCGAGGCGACCTCGCAATACTTCTCGTCCGCCTCGTCCGACAGCAGGAACAGCCTGAATTTGCGGATCAGCGCCGGGCTCAGATATTGCAGGATGAAGGACTCGTCGCGGTGGTTTGCCCAGGCATCCAGCAGCGTCTCGCGCCAGTTGCCGCTGCCTGCGATGTCGGGAAACCAGTCGCGGTCTTCGGACGTCGGATCGACGCAGATCCGCTCGATGTCCTGCATCATGGCGAAGCCGAGCGCATAGGGGTTGATCCCGGGAAAGCGCGGATCGTCGAAGGAGGGCTGGAAGACGACATTGGTGTGGCTCTGGAGGATCTCCAGCATCGCGCCTTCGGTTATTCTCCCCTGGTCGAAGAGAGTGTTCATGATCGTGTAGTGAACAAAGGTCGCGCATCCCTCGTTCATCACCTTGGTCTGCCGCTGCGGATAGAAATACTGGGCGATGACGCGGACGATCCGCAGGATTTCGCGCTGCCACGGTTCGAGAATCAGGCTGGTCTTCTCGAGAAAGTAGAGCAGATTCTCATCCGGCAGGTTGAGCGCCTTCTTGCGCTCCGAAACGTCCCGCTCGACGGCGTCCGGATCACTGCTCTCGCTTGTCGTCGGCAGCGTCCGCCACAGGTCGCTATAGGTCTGCTCCTCGTATTCCAGCCTTTCGCGCATCCGCTCCCGCTCCTTTTCGGAAGACAGCCTCGGCGGCCGGCGGTAGCGGAAGACGCCCTGATCCATGAGCGCATGGGCGGAGTCGAGGATGGCCTCCACGGCGGTGGTTCCGTAGCGCTCCTCGCATTTGGTGATGTATTTCTTGGCGAACTCCATGTAGCTCAGTATGGCGCTGGCATCGGTCCATTGCCGGAACAGGTAATTGTTCTTGAAGAAATGGTTGTGGCCGAAGGCCGCGTGCGCCGTCACCAGGGCCTGCATGGCCATGGTGTTTTCTTCCATCAGGTAGGTGATGCAGGGATTGGAGTTGATGACCAGCTCATAGGCAAGGCCGCGCCTGCCCCTGCGATAAAGGTGGTCCTCGAAGACGAAGCGCTTTCCGAAGGACCAGTGCTGGTACATCAGCGGCATGCCGACGGAAGAATAGGCGTCGAGCATCTGTTCGGAAGAGATGATCTCGAGCTGGTTGGGATAAACGTCGAGCCCGAGATCATCGAGCGCGACGGTCTCGATCGCATCGTAGGTGCGCGAAAGCGTCTCGAAATTCCAGTCGGAGCCCTGAAACAGCAGGTTTGAAGCCGCACCCTTTTTTGGCATCCCGGTCGCCCCTCCCTAACGCGCTTGCACAGCCGGCTGTTTGCCGAAGAGTTTCCGGAAGACGGGATAAATGTCCGCTGGCTTGGCGATGCGGGTCATCTGGAAATTCGGCCATTCGCCATCGACCGTGCGATAGGCGCGCCAGAGCGAGGTGCCGTTGTCGGTGGTGCCGAAAATCTCCGTCTCGCGCTCGTCGATGATCTCGACATAGGCGTAATACTGGCAGAGCCGCATTAAATCATCGTGCAGCAGCGACGCGCACCGCTCCGAGTCGCCTGAGATGTTCTCGCCGTCCGAAGCCTGGGCGGCATAGATGTTCCATTCGCGGGCCGGATAGCGCTCTCGAATGACCCGGAGCATCTCCTCGAGCGCCGTCGAGACAATCGTGCCGCCGCTCTGCTTGCTGTAGAAGAAGGTGTTCTCATCCACCTCGCCCGCCTCGTCCGTGTGGCGAATGAAGACGATGTCGATCCTGTCGTAGCGCCGCTTCAGGAAAAGGTGCAGCAGCACGAAGAAGCGCTTCGCAAGGTCCTTCTCGCGTTCGCCCATGGAAGCGGAAACATCCATAAGGCAGAACATCACGGCGCTGGCATTCGGCAGCGGCTGCGGCTCGAAGCGGTTGAAGCGGATGTCGACCGGATCGACATAGGGAATGCGCCGGCGCCGGCGCTCCAGCTTTTCCAGCGCCTCACGCAGTTCCCCGAGGCGCTGCTGGTCTTTCGTACTTGCCTTCGGCTCCGCCTCCAACCTGGCGATCTCCGCCGCGATCGCCTCCATTTCCTTTCGCCCCGGCCGGTGCAGGGCGATGCGGCGGCCGAAGCTGTTGCGCATCGTACGGCCGACGTTGATATTCGTGGGGGAACCGGTCGCGGCAAAACCGGCGCGGCGCCGTTTGAAGGCGACGGACTCCTTGAGGTTGAGCTTCACCATGTCGGGAAGTTCCAGGTCCTCGAAGAAGAGATCGAGCACCTCCTCGCGCGACAGGACGAATTGAAATTCGTCCTCGCTCCGCCCGGTTCCGGCGCCGGCGCCGGTGGCACCGCCGCCGGAAGCCCGCTTCGGCAGACGATCGCCCGCCGCGAACTCTCGATTGCCGGGCAGGACATATTTCCTTTCGCCGGTATCGCCGGCCGGCTGGAAGGTCGGCTCGCTGACGCCGCGGGCGGGCATCGAAACGTTGTGATCAGCATCGACGTCGGCGATCTTGCCCGACTTGACCTGTTCCTTGATGGCCCGCTTCAGTTCCTCGCGCGCGCGCTTCAGGAAGCGCTGCCTGTTACCGAGACTCTTGTCCTTCGGGTTAAGGCGGCGGTCGATAAAGTTCGGCATATGCTGCCCCCTGCTAACCGCACCTCAGCCCGCCTTGTTGACGCGCATGTACCAGTCGACCAATCGACGCACCTGCCGTTCGGTGTAGCCGCGCTCCTTCATGCGCTGGACGAATTCGGCATGCTGCTTCTCGGTCGCACTGTCCTTCTTGGAACCGAAGCTGATCACTGGCAGCAGGTCCTCGACCTGACCGAACATGCGCTTCTCGATGACTTCCCTGAGCTTCTCGTAGCTCGTCCAGGAGGGGTTGCGCCCATGATTCTTGGCGCGAGCCCGTAGGGTGAACTTGACGACCTCGTTGCGGAAGTCCTTCGGGTTGGCAATGCCCGCCGGCTTTTCGATCTGCGACAGCTCGCTGTCGAGGATTTTGCGGTTAAGGATCTGCCCCGTGTCGGGGTCCTTGAAGTCCTGGTCCTCGAGCCACGCGTCGGCATAGGCGATGTAGCGGTCGAAGAGGTTCTGGCCATACTCGCTGTAGGATTCCAGATAGGCTTTCTGGATTTCATGGCCGATGAACTCGGCATAGCGGCTGGCGAGTTCCGATTTGATGAAGTCGAGATAGGCCGCTTCCGTCTCCTTCGCGAACTGCTCGCGCTTGATGGCCTGTTCCATGATGTACATCAGGTGGACGGGATCGGCCGAGACTTCCTTCGTATCGTAGTTGAAGGTTTCCGACAGGACCTTGAAGGCGAAGCGCGTGCTGACACCGGTCATGGCTTCGTCGACGCCGGCGGCATCGCGATATTCCTGGACCGAGCGCGCCTTCGGATCGACATCCTTGAGGTTCTCGCCGTCATAGACACGCATCTTCGTGTAGAGCGACGAGTTCTCATGGGGGACGAGCCGGGTGGAAACCGTGAAGCGGCTCAGGATCTCCAGCACCTCCGGCGCGCACGGATTGTTGAAGAGCTCGCTCTCGCGGAGAAGCTTCTCATAGATCATCTTCTCTTCGGTAACGCGCAGGCAATAGGGAACCTTGACCACCAGAATGCGGTCGAGGAACGCCTCGTTGTTGCGATTGTTCTTGAACTGCAGCCACTCCGATTCGTTCGAGTGCGCCAGGATCGTGCCCTGATAGGGGAAGGCACCGAAGTTTTCCGTGCCGTTGTAGCTGCCCTCCTGGGTCGCCGTCAGCAGCGGGTGCAGGACCTTGATCGGGGCCTTGAACATCTCCACGAATTCCAGCAGGCCCTGCGTGGTGCGGTTGAGGCCGCCGCTATAGGAATAGGCATCCGGGTCCGCCTGGCTGTAATTTTCCAGCTGCCGGATGTCGACCTTGCCGACCAGCGAGGAGACGTCCTGGTTGTTCTCGTCGCCGGGCTCTGTCTTGGCGATGCCGATCTGACGCAGGCGCGAGGGGGTCAGCTTGACGACGCTGAATTTCGATATGTCGCCGCCGACCTCGTCGAGCCGCTTTGAGGCCCAGGGCGAAATCAGGCCGGTCAGCCGTCGCCTTGCGATACCGTATTTGTCCTCGAGCAGGTCGGCCATGCGCTCGGGGTGAAACAGGCCCAGGGGCGACTCGAAGACCGGGCTGATCTTGCCGTCGACCATGAGCGTATAGATCGGCCGCTGCTCCATGAGCTTCTTCAGCCGCTCCGCAAGCGACGACTTACCGCCGCCGACCGGACCGAGCAGGTAGAGAATCTGCTTGCGCTCCTCGAGACCCTGGGCAGCGTAGCGGAAGTAACCGACGATCCGCTCGATCGTGTCTTCCATGCCGAAGAAATCGGAGAAGGCCGGATAAATTTTGATGGTTCGGTTTGCGAAGATTCGGCCGAGACGCTCGTCAGCACTGGTATCGACGAGAACCGGCTCTCCAATGGCATCCACCATCCGCTCCTGCGCGGTGGCGTACATGCTCTTGTCGTCGCGACATGCGAGGAGATATTCCTGTAGACTTATCTCTTCTTGCGCTGCACTCGAATAGATCTCCGAAAAGAGGTCGAAGACGTCAGATTCACTCCTTTGCATCGTGCTCTCCCGCGGCAAGCCGCTTGGTTGAACCGGGATCGCTGCCAATCGGCTATTGCTTCAAGTGAACGGTTTCCTGACTTCAAAGTTCCTTCTTAACCGGCACTACAAGCGGATGCCGAAGCAGCAGCTCACGACGACATCCGCACATCAGTTCGGGACCGATCGATCGGCGCCTTAATCCAAGGATCGAGGACGCCATTCCGCAAGACTCGTCGCTCTGTCACCCCATCATGCCGGCGCTTCTCGCGAATCCGTCATGACAATAAGAGCATAACCAAAACCCGGCCTTTCGCCGACTTTTTTTTTAGGATTTCACGAATTTAGCGGTAAACAATGTTGTGTAGGGACGGTGACATCGTGAGTAGCCTAGCCGGGCGCTGTCTAACGATTCCGGGAGGGAAACGACGCCCGGAGGGAGCAGTGCGCGCCGCGGCGATTTGGCAACCGAGCCTGTCGATCGCCTCCGGCGGCGAATGCCTGAAAAATAAAAACCCCGTTCAACCATCAGGTTACGGGGTCTTCTTAATCTTGATGGTGCGGTCGAGAAGACTCGAACTTCCACGGGTTGCCCCACAGCGACCTCAACGCTGCGCGTCTACCAATTCCGCCACGACCGCATCGTGGTAGGTGCCGATTGCGTCGGCGGGGCTGCATGTAGCAAAAGGATTCAGGGTGCACAAGGGTAAGACGACAGAAATTTGACGGGAAACGGAACTATTTCCGCGCCCCCTCCGCGAAGCACTGGAAACGCTGGACTCTTGCCGCGCGCGGCCCCATGTACAGGCCGGAAAAAATTACCAAACGGGCTTTCCCATGCAGCGTGAAAATCTCAGCCAGACCATGTTTGCGGTGCCGGAATCGCCGCCGGTGCGCTGGCGCATCGCTCCCTCCCTCGTCGACTATCCACAGGCAGTCGAGACGATGGAGCGGGAGGCGGCCGCGATAGCGGACGGCACGGCCGACGAACTGGTCTGGTTGGTCGAGCACCCGCCCCTCTACACCGCCGGAACAAGTGCGAATGACACCGACCTGGTAACGCCCGGACGCTTCCCCGTATTTGCAACCGGTCGCGGCGGCGAATACACCTATCACGGCCCGGGTCAGCGGGTCGTCTATGTGATGCTCGACCTGAAGCGCCGACGCCAGGACGTTCGTGGTTTCGTCGCCGCCCTCGAAAGCGTCGTCATCGCAACGCTCGATTCGATGAACATCAAGGGTGAGCGCCGCGAGGATCGAGTCGGCGTCTGGGTGCGCCGCCCGGAAAAGCCGCCGCTTCCCGACGGGTCGATGGCCGAGGACAAGATCGCCGCCATCGGCATCCGGCTGCGCAGGTGGGTAAGCTTCCACGGCTTCTCGCTGAACGTCGATCCCGATCTCGACCATTTCGACGGCATCGTACCCTGCGGCATTCGCGACTATGGCGTGACCAGCCTCGTCGATCTGGGTCTTCCGGTTATGATGCCCGACGTGGACATACGGATCAGGAAGGCCTTCGAGGCGGTTTTCGGACCGACCCGCAGCGATAACCAATAACCGAACTCCTGTTAATCGGGCTTCCGTCCTTCTCTCTCGCGCCAGATGATGAAAAGCCCGGAGCCGACGATGACGGCAATGCCGAGCCATCTCGACGGCGTCGGAAAATCACCGAACACAAGATATCCGAGCGCCGTCGCCGAAACGATCTCGAAATAGTGGAACGGCGCCAGCAGCGACAGCGGCGCCAGGCGGAAGGCCTTCACGACGAGCAGATGGCCGTATCCCGAAATCGTGCCGAGAGCGATCACGAGTATCCAGCCGAGACCCGATCGCGGCAGCGCCGGCTCGAAATCGACTGCACCCATGCCATTGCCGACCGCGATGACCGCCACCATGAAGAGCGTCCCGCCGATTCCGGCGGTCGTCTGCATGGCGAGCGGCGAATCGGCGCTGCCGACCGCCCGGTTGAGGAAGAGGTAACAGGCGAACAGGAAGGCGCAGACCATCGGCAGCAGCGCGGTCGGGCCGAAGACGGCGAAACTCGGCTGGATGACGATCATCGCACCGCCGAAGCCGACGGCGATCGCGGTCCATCGCCGCCAGCCGACCCTCTCGCGCAGGATCAGTGCTGACAGACAGGTGAGGATGAAGGGCTCGACGAAATAGATCGCGAAGGCATCGGCAAGCGGCATGTATTTCACGGATACGAAGAACAGCAGGGCGGCCGAAGCAAGCAGCACGCCGCGCAAAAGGTTCGGCCAAAGCCGCTTCGGATAGATCGCCCGCAGCCCGCCCGCCGTCAGCAGCAGCGGCACGACCGAGACGAGCTGAAAGAAGAAGCGGTAGAAGGTCACCTGCCCCGGCGACATGCCCTCGTAAACCGCCATGTACTTCGCGATGGCATCCATGCAGGGCAGGACGAGCATGGCGAACAACATGATCGTCACGCCTTGCGTCACCGCGCTGCGCGGAGCGGCGGCCGTTTGTGCGAATCCGTTCAAGGGCGATTCCAGTTCGATGCTGAAGGTCGGACCTGAGCCTAACCTGTTTCATCGCGGTTTCAACGCCCGGCAGCGGAGAATCGCCAGGCCCGGAACGAGCCGCATTTGGCTGTGTTTATGCCGCTCCGAGGTGCTCCGCCCGGGAAGGAATACCGATAAGCTCGGCCCAGCTTCGCCCCGCAGGCATTCCGTCACCGTGCGGGCGGTAGAGATGTCAGGTGAAGAGGAGAGCGAACCATGCGCTTATCCACCGAAACCGTGATCGCGCGCCTGCGCCAAACAGGAGACGGCGACACGCTGGGCGGCCGTATCTGGAGAGCGCGCGACGCGGCAAGGCTTTCGATCAAGGAACTGGCAAGCAGGCTCGGCGTGCGCAGCGAAACGATATCCGCCTGGGAGCGCGATCGTGCCGAGCCCCGCACAAACCGGCTCTTCATGCTCGCCTCCATCCTCGGCGTCACGCCAGCCTGGCTGATTGCCGGGATCGGCCGTGCCCCTGACGACGGGCCGTCTCATTCGCATGCCGCGCTTCGCGAGCAACTCGAGCTCGTCAAGAGGCTCCACGAGCAAACGGGCGAAGCGATCGCGGCGCTCGAGAGCGAACTGGAACGGATCGAGGAAAATTTCCGATAGGTCATGTATTTTCAGCTTACGCGCATCGCCTGCCGTTGTATTGACGATTGCAGGACGATCGCCGAACAGTTGCGGAAATTCGAGGGAGAAGAAAAATGGACGTACGCGCCGCTGTAGCCGTTCAGGCCGGCAAGCCGCTGGAAATCATGACGGTTCAGCTCGAGGGCCCGAAGGCCGGCGAGGTGCTCGTCGAGGTCAAGGCCACCGGCATCTGCCACACCGACGATTTCACCCTCTCGGGTGCCGACCCGGAAGGGCTGTTCCCGGCGATCCTCGGCCATGAGGGTGCCGGCATCGTCGTCGATGTCGGCCCCGGCGTCACGAGCGTGAAGAAGGGCGACCATGTCATTCCGCTCTATACGCCGGAATGCCGCGCCTGCCCGTCCTGCCTCAGCCGCAAGACCAATCTCTGCACCGCCATCCGCGCCACCCAGGGGCAAGGCGTCATGCCGGACGGCACCTCGCGCTTCTCGATCGGCAAGGACAAGATCCACCACTATATGGGCTGCTCGACCTTCGCCAACTTCACCGTGCTGCCGGAGATCGCGCTCGCCAAGGTCAATCCGGACGCTCCGTTCGACAAGATCTGCTATATCGGCTGCGGCGTCACCACCGGCATCGGCGCGGTGGTCAACACGGCACGAGTGGAGATGGGCTCGACCGCGATCGTCTTCGGTCTCGGCGGCATCGGTTTGAACGTCATCCAGGGACTGCGGCTTGCCGGCGCCGACATGATCATCGGCGTCGATCTGAACAACGACAAGAAGGCCTGGGGCGAGAAGTTCGGCATGACCCACTTCGTCAACCCGACGGAGATCGACGGCGACATCGTCGCCCATCTGGTCAACATGACGAAGCGCGGCGCCGACCAGATCGGCGGCGCCGACTACACCTTCGACTGCACCGGCAATGTGAAGGTGATGCGCCAGGCGCTCGAAGCCTCGCATCGCGGCTGGGGCAAGTCGGTGGTGATCGGCGTCGCCGGCGCCGGCCAGGAGATTTCCACCCGGCCGTTCCAGCTGGTCACCGGCCGCCAATGGATGGGCACCGCCTTCGGCGGTGCCCGCGGCCGCACCGACGTGCCGAAGATCGTCGACTGGTACATGGAGGGCAAGATCGAGATCGACCCGATGATCACCCACACCATGCCGCTCGACGAGATCAACAGGGGCTTCGAGCTGATGCATTCGGGCAAGAGCATCCGTTCGGTCGTGCTCTACTGAGTTTACATCAAGAATCAGGCAAGCGCCGGAATCACTTGAAATCCGGCGCTTTCCGCGGCTGCAGCGAATCGCAATGATGATCTATGTCGATGCCGATGCCTGCCCAGTGAAGGCGGAAATCCTCAAGGTGGCCGAACGCCACGGCTTCGAAGTCACCCTCGTCGCCAATTCGGGCCTGCGGCCCTCGCGTGACCCGATGGTGCACAACGTCATCGTGTCGGCCGGCTTCGACGCCGCCGACAATTGGATCGCCGAGCATGCGGGCGAAGGCGACATCGTCGTCACCGCCGACGTTCCGCTTGCCGGGCGCTGCGTCACCGCGGGCGCATTCGTCACTGGGCCTACCGGCCGCGTCTTCGACAAGACGAACATCGGCATGGCTTCCGCGATGCGCGATCTTGGTGCGCACCTGCGGGAGACGGGCGAAAGCAAGGGCTATAACGCCTCTTTCAGCGCGCGAGACCGCTCGGCCTTTCTCGAAACTCTTGACCGGCTCTGCCGTCGCGTCAAAAGGTGAGGCGCGGAACGGCAGCGTGAGTGGCGAATGACATCAAATCGGCTGAGACATTGGCCATTTTACCTGGCGCTTGCCGGTGCCCTTGTCAGTGCGCCGCTTGGGCATGCGCTGTTTCGCGAAGAGGCGATCGAGATCACTGCCATCGCCTTCTTCTGCATCTATCTGACGATAGCGGCGTTCCGGCTGCCGAAACTCACTGGAAGTTATCTCGAGGCAAATGCGCGCGACACGGGTGAGCCGGAGCCGATCATATTTCTTGTGACGCTCCTGGCCGCCGCAGTCTCGCTGGTCGCGCTGTTCGTCGCGCTCAATCGCGCCGATGACGGCGGCGCAGCCGAACTGATCCTTGCCTTCGCCTCGGTCACGCTTGGATGGGCTACCATTCACACGATGGCGGCGCTGCATTACGCGCATCTTTACTGGCTCGCGAACCGCCGCGCCGATGGCGGCGATCCGGCGTCGCGCGGGCTTGCCTTTCCGGAGACGAACGCCCCCGGCGGCTATGACTTCCTCTATTTCGCCTTCGTCATCGGAATGACCGCGCAGACCTCCGACGTCGCCATCACCACGACGGCGATGCGGCGCGTCAACCTGATGCATGCGATTGTTTCGTTCTTCTTCAACACGGTGCTCGTCGCAGCCGCGGTCAATGCCGCGGTGCAGCTTGCCGGCGGCACGCCATGACTACACGGAGAATTCGATGAAAATCATCTCGCAGAACACCGCCTTCGGCGGCATGCAGGGCGTCTTCGCCCATGACTCCAAGGCCTGCAAGGGCGAAATGACCTTTGCCGTCTATGTGCCGCCGCAGGCGACGAGCGAACCGCGTCCGGTTCTTTGGTATCTCTCCGGCCTCACCTGCACCCATGCCAATGTCATGGAAAAGGGGGAATATCGCCGCCTGGCCTCGGAGCTCGGTCTGATCGTTGTTTGTCCGGATACCAGCCCGCGCGGTGCCGACGTCGCCGACGAGTTGACGAACTGGCAGATGGGCAAGGGCGCCGGCTTCTATCTCGATGCGACGCAAGCGCCCTGGGCCGAGCACTATCAGATGTACAGCTACATCACCGAGGAACTGCCGGCCCTGATCCGCGAGCAGTTTCGCGCCGACATGGACCGGCAAGGCATCTTCGGCCATTCGATGGGCGGCCATGGCGCGATGACCATCGCGCTCAAGAACCCCGAGCGCTTCAGGAGCTGCTCGGCCTTCGCCCCGATCGTCGCCCCCTCTTCCGCCGACTGGTCCGTCGGCGCCTTCGAGAAATATCTCGGCTCGGACAAAGCCGCCTGGCGAAAATACGACGCCTGCGCTCTCGTCGAGGACGGGGCGCGCTTCCCGGAATTCCTCATCGACCAGGGCAAGGCCGACGGCTTCCTCGAAAACGGTCTGAGGCCTTGGCTCTTCGAGGAGGCGGTCAACGGCACCGGCATCGGCCTCACGCTTCGCATGCACGAGCGCTACGACCACTCCTATTATTTCATCTCGACCTTCATGGACGATCATCTGAGGTGGCACGCCGAAAGGCTCGGCTGAGCGCCGTCATGACGCCGGCTGGAGTCGCGGCTGGCCGGCAGACTCGATCACCCGTACGCTCGAATCCGCAAGGCCGTGATGGCCTTCGGTGTCGATAACGAGGTGCCAGTGCGCGGTCTCGGGAATCGTCATCCGCAGAGGCGATTTCCGCGCTACGCCGCCGAAGAACTGATGCTTCAGCGTTTCCTTGTAGCGCGTGAAATTGACGTCGGTCATCAGGCGAACATTGGCAACGGCCGACAGGGTGATCTCGACCCGCGTCCCGGCGCGCTGGGCCTTGAGATCATAGTGCGTGAAGTTCAGGGCTTGCTTCGCCATCACAATCGACCGGACCTATATGAGACATCGCTACGACAGTAGCGGCGGGCGCTTAATGAATGGTGTCGTGTTCTCTCGCCGGACTGGCCCTGACGACCGCAATGGTCTAGAGCCTTTGCTTGAAACACTGGAAGCGGATCGCGGCAGATGGCAGGCATAGAACACAGACAGGTGGACGGTGACGAGGCGGGCATGCGCCTCGACCGCTGGTTCAAGGTGCATTATCCGGGCTTGGGCTTCGGTCCGTTGCAGAAGCTGCTTCGTTCCGGCCAGATCCGCGTTGACGGCGCGCGGGCAAAATCCGACACGCGCGTACAGCCTGGCCAGACGATCCGCGTTCCGCCGCTTGGCGTCGATGCGAAGGTTACCAAATCGGGCCCGATCGGCGGGCGGGACCTGCGCCATTCCTCGGACGGAGAGCTGCTGTCGCGCATGGTGCTGCACGAGGACGCCAAGGTCATCGTGCTCAACAAGCCGGCGGGCTTGGCAGTCCAGGGCGGTTCCGGCGTCAGCCGGCATATCGACAAGATGCTCGAGGCCTGGACGAACCAGAAGGGCGAAAAGCCGCGCCTCGTCCATCGGCTGGACCGGGACACGTCCGGCGTGCTCGTCATTGCCCGGACGCGCGGTGCGGCACAGCAGCTGACGGCCGCTTTTCGTGAGCGCGACACCAGGAAGATCTACTGGTCCCTGGTCAAGGGCGTTCCGCGCAAGCGCGAGGACCGCGTCTCCACCTGGCTCGTCAAGGAACAGACGCCGGACGGCGATCGTATGCGGATCGCCAAGCATGGCGACGAAGGCGCCGACCACGCTATTTCCTACTATCGGATTATCGAGCAGGCCGGCCAGAACCTCGCCTGGCTGGAAATGGAACCCTATACCGGCCGCACGCATCAGCTGCGCGTCCACGCCGCCCATATCGGCCATCCCATCATCGGCGACCCGAAATATTTCGAAGCTGACATCAACTGGACCTTCCCCGGCGGCATCCAGAACCGGCTACACCTGCATGCCCGCTTTATCGACATCCCGCATCCGAATGGCGGACGCCTGAAGATCACGGCGCCCTTGCCGCCGCATATGGTGCAGAGCTGGAACTTGCTCGGCCTCGACGAGAACGCCGCCGGCGAGGACGATTGATGAAGCTGGTGCTCTTCGATTGCGACGGAACGCTGGTCGACAGCGCCGGCCTCATCCATGAGGTCATGAGCCGCACCTTCGAGGCCTTCGATCTTCCCCGGCCGGAGGCCTTGGCGACGCGCGCAATCATCGGGCTGACGCTCGACATCGCCATCGCCCGGTTGCTGGGCCAGGATCACATCGACCCGCGCGCCGCCGCGATGACGACCCATTACAAGGGCATCTTCAGCTCGGTGCGCGGCGAACGGATCCATCAGGAAGCGTTGTTTCCCGGGATTGCCGAGATGGTGCAAGCCTTGGCCGCCCGCGAGCAGCTGTTGATCGGCGCAGTCACCGGAAAGTCGCGGCGAGGGCTCCAGCACATTGCCGCCACCCACGGCTTCGACAAGCTTTTCTTCGTCTCGCGAACGGCGGACGATTGCCCGTCGAAGCCACATCCGGCAATGGTGATGGAATGCTGTGCCGAGGCGGGCGTCGATCCGAAGGATACGATTGTCATCGGCGATGCGATCTACGATATGCAGATGGCGAAGGCGGCCGGGGCCGCCGCCCTCGGTGTTTCCTGGGGCTATGCCAGCGTTCCGGCGCTGATCGAGGCGAGCGCCGACCACATCGCCCGGGTACCGGCAGACATCATCGAATGGATGGAATTGAACCATGCCTGATATTCGCGACGAATTGAGCGGAGCGCTCAGCCACGAGGATCCGGTGCGCCGCGCCCAGATCCAGATGCAGAAGCCGCTTGCCAAACGTTTCTACAAGTCGGTCGGCGTCGCCGCGGCCGAGGGCGGCGGGCACGCGGTATTGCTCGACGGGCGATCCGTCCGCACGCCGGCAAAGCGGCCGCTCGCCGTCCCGACGGCGAAGCTCGCCGAACTGCTCGCCGCCGAATGGGATGCACAGGCGGAGATCATCGACCCTTCGGCCATGCCGCTGACCCGCATCGTCAACACCGCCATCGACGGCGTGGCGGTCGACCAGCGCGCAGTCTTCGACGATATCGTACGGTTCGCCGGCACCGACCTTCTCTGCTATCGCGCCGACAGCCCGACAGGACTTGTGGAACGGCAGAACGCCGTCTGGAACCCCGTTCTCGATTGGGCCGCCCATTCGCTCGGCGCACGCTTCATCCTTGCCGAGGGCGTCATCCATCAGGATCAGCCGCACGAGGCGATTTCCGCCTATGCGGAAGGCTTGCGCTCCTTCGCAACGCCGCTCGGCCTCGCCTGCCTGCACACGATCACCACGTTGACCGGATCGGCACTGCTTGCGCTTGCCTTCGGCATGGGCCGGCTCTCGGCAGAAGAGGCCTGGAGCGCCGCCCATGTCGACGAGGATTGGCAGATCGAGCACTGGGGCACCGACGAAGAGGCCTTCCAACGGCGCGAGAACCGCTGGCAGGAAATGCAGGCGGCGACTGCGGTGCTCGACGCGTTGAAATAGGGGGCAAGGCGCCTGGCATTACGGCAGGCGTCTTACGGTGGATCAGGCCGCCAGCTTCAGGCCGGCGATGCCGGCGACGATCAGGCCGATGCAGCCGAGGCGTACGACGGTCATCGGCTCGGCGAAGAGGACGATGCCGAGCACCACCGTGCCGATCGTGCCGATGCCGGTCCAGACCGCGTAAGCCGTGCCGAGCGGCAGTGTGCGAACGGCAATTCCAAGCAGGACGACGCTCAGGATCATCGAACCGACCGTCAGCACGGTCGGCGTCAGACGGGTAAATCCGTGGGTGTATTTGAGGCCGATTGCCCAGCCGATTTCGAGAAGTCCGGCGAGAAGCAGAGTGAACCAGGCCATGTCAGGCTCCTTCATCTGGAGCGAGGCCGTCCCCGCGGGTGTTCGGGTCGATCAGGATCGCGCCCGTGCAGCCGTCTGCAACTTGGATCTCTGTGCCACAAAGCGGTGAGGGCAGCAAGCGGCTGGCCGGCAAAACTGCTCTGCGCCGACGGCACGGCTCGTCATGAGTTCCGGTCGCGGCGCAGTTTCGCCCACCATTCGAGCCGCTTGCGGATGTCCCGTTCGAAGCCCCTCTCCGGAGGATCATAGAAGATCCTGCGCCCCATTTTCTCGGGGAAATAGTCCTGGCCGGAAAAGGCATCCGGTTCGTCATGATCGTAACGGTAGCCCTCGCCGTAGCCCTCCCCCTTCATGAGCTTGGTCGGGGCGTTGAGAATATGCTTCGGCGGCAGCAGCGAGCCGTTTTCCTTGGCGGCGCGCATCGCCCCTTTGTAGGCCGTGTAGAGGGCGTTCGATTTCGGCGCGGTGGCGACATAGACGCAGGCTTGCGCCAGCGCCAGTTCCCCTTCGGGCGAACCGAGATAGTCATAGGCATCCTTGGCGGCGTTGCAGATCACCAGCGCCTGCGGATCGGCAAGGCCGATATCCTCGACAGCCATGCGCACCAGCCGCCTGCCGATATACAAAGGATCCTCGCCCGCATCGAACATCCGGCAGAGATAATAGAGCGCCGCATCCGGATCGGATCCGCGAACCGACTTGTGGAGCGCCGAAATCAGATTGTAGTGGCCGTCCTGGCCCTTGTCGTAAACCGGCGCGCGGCGCTGGACGATTTCCCGCAACGCTTCGGCGTCGAATATCTCGTCCTTGCGCGCCGCCCGCCACACCTCCTCGGCCAGCGTCAGCACGGCCCGGCCGTCACCATCCGCCATGCGGATCAGGCTCGCCCGGGCGTCCTCGTCGAGCGGCAACGGCCTACCTTCCGTTTGCTCCGCCCGCTTCAGGAGTTCCTCGAGGCTCGCCTCGTCATGCGGCTTGAACGTCAGCACCCGCGCCCGCGACAGGAGCGCGGCGTTGAGTTCGAATGACGGATTCTCCGTGGTGGCGCCGACCAGAATGACGGTCCCGTCTTCCATCACCGGTAGGAAACTGTCCTGCTGGGCGCGGTTGAAGCGATGGATCTCATCGACGAAGAGCAAGGTCTGGCGTCCCGACATGCGTCGGGCGCGCGCCGACTCGAAAACCTTCTTCAGGTCGGCGACGCCGGAAAAGATCGCCGAGATCTGCTCGAAGGCGAGACCGGCCTCTCCCGAAAGCAGCCGGGCGACGGTGGTCTTCCCGGTGCCCGGCGGTCCCCAGAAGATCATCGAACCGAGCGAGCCAGAGGCGATCATCCGCGTCAGGGCGCCGTCCGCCCCCGTCAAGTGCTCCTGCCCGGTCACTTCGGCGAGCGTGCGCGGCCGCAGCCGATCGGCCAGCGGTCTTGCCGAGGCCATCTCCGGCGGTTCAACGGGGGAAAAGAGGTCGCTCATCGGAAGAACTGTCTGATAAGCTGGCCGTCGCGCTCGATCTCAACGCGCCAGAACGAGGCGTCTTCGGCAACGACGCTTTCCAGCGTTTTCGAGTTGTCGATCGGCGTTCCATTGACGGAGCGTACGATATCTTTCGGCTCGAGGCCAATGCGCGCCGCCGGCGAGCCGCGGTTGACCTCGGTCACGACGACCCCCTTGAGCGACGTCGGCATGCGCAGCTCATCCGCAAGGCGCGGCGAAAGATTGGCGACGACGGCGCCGGCAAAGGGGTTCCGCCCCTCGATCAGCCGTTCGTCGCGCGGCGCGGTTTCCGGCGCCTGCTCCAGCTTCAGGGTGATGTCGTGCGCCTCGCCGTGTTCGCTCACCGTCACGCGCGCTTCATGGCCGATGCCGACGGTCGTCAAACGGTAGCCGAGGGCATCCGGATGCTCCACCGAAATACCGTTTACAGCCGTCACCACCTGCCCCGGCTTCATGCCGGCATTTGCCGCCGGTCCGTCCGGCTGGACGGCAGCCACCAGGGCGCCGCGGGCACGATCGAGTCCGAGCGCCTCGGCGACATCGGAGGTAACCGGCTCGAAAGTCGCGCCGACGAAGGGACGGACGAAGGAACCGCCGCCGCCCTCCGCGGAGGCGACGAAGACCTTGACCAGATTTGCGGGGATGGCGAACCCCACGCCGTTCGATCCCCCGCCCCGCGAAAAGATCGCGGTGTTGATGCCGATCAGCTCACCCTTCATGTTGATCAGTCCACCGCCAGAGTTGCCCGGATTGATCGCCGCGTCGGTCTGGATGAAGAAACCGAAATCTCCGTTGGAGATCTGGTTGCGGGCAAGCGCCGAAACGATGCCGCTCGTCACCGTCTGCCCGACCCCGAACGGATTGCCCATCGCCAGCACGAGGTCGCCGACCTCCACTGCGTCCGAATCACCGATCGGGATGACGTCGAAAGGACCATCTGCTTCGATCTTGAGGACCGCTAGGTCGAGTCGGTCGTCCTTGAGGACGATCTTGCACGGATACTCACGCCCGTCGGCGAGCGCCACCTTGATGTCGTCGGCCCCCTCGATGACGTGATTGTTGGTAACGACGATGCCGTCGCGGCGGACGATTACGCCGGAGCCGAGCGACGACTGCTTCTCCGTGCGGTTTGGCATGCGCTGGCCGAAGAATTCCTCGAAGAATGGGTCGACCGATCGTCGCTCGACGACCCGCTCGGCATAGACATTCACCACGGCATTCGCCGTCTGCTTGACCAGCGGCGCGAAGGAGAGCTGCATTTCCGTGTGGGATTGGGGGACGGTCCTGGCGTCCTGCGCTACGGCCGGTGTCGACATGGCAATCGCAAGAACAAGAGCCGGCAGGGCTCGACGGCCAAAAATCATGAAGCATTCTCCCTTTCATTGCCGCTAGTTCAGATAGGATTTCGCAACAAAAAAGGCAAACGCGAGGCTGCCGCTCGATGATGACGCACGCTCGCGATTTCAACCGCTTTTTCAGACTTTTGCCCGCGGCCTTGCCATGAAATCATCGGGGCGCTTTTCCCGCTCACGCGCCGTGCACGAAAACGTGGTCTCCCCCATCTTTTCCGGTGATCGAATCTCTGGTCATCTGGCCGAGATCAGCTTTCAATCCCTGTCGAGGAAGCACCATGCCCGCCTACCGCCCGCCGCGGATCGCCGCGTCCGAAATCACCCCGGAGCCCTTCTTCCTCGATCGCCGCCGCTTTCTCGCCGCTGCAGGTGGCCTCGTTCTCGGCGGGGCCGGCCTGGCCGAGGCGGCAGAGCTCAAGGCTTCGAGCAGTCGCTACAAGGTCGAGGAGGCCCTGACGCCCGAAAAGGACGTGACCACCTACAACAATTTCTACGAGTTCGGCACGGGAAAGGGCGACCCCGCCGCCAATTCGGGCGGCTTCAAGCCGGCACCCTGGCGGGTGAAGGTCGACGGTCTCGTCGGCAAGCCACGGGAGTTCGGCCTCGAAGAACTGCTGGCCCTTCCGCTTGAAGAGCGTACCTACCGAATGCGCTGCGTCGAAGCCTGGTCGATGGTGATCCCCTGGGTCGGCTTTCCGCTGGCAAGTCTCCTCGACAAGGTCGAACCGCTCGGGAGCGCGAAGTACGTTGCATTCGAAACGGTGGTGCGGCCTGAGGAGATGCCCGGCCAATCCGGTTACTTCCAGCCGCTGCCCTGGCCCTATCGCGAGGGCTTGCGGCTCGATGAAGCACGCCACCCTCTGACGATTCTCTCCGTCGGCCTTTATGGCAAGACGCTGCCGAACCAGAACGGCGCGCCAATACGGCTGGTGGTCCCGTGGAAATACGGTTTCAAGGGAATCAAGTCGATCGTCCGCATTTCGCTTTCCGAAACGCCGCCGCCTTGCACCTGGAACCTTGCCGCACCGGATGAGTACGGCTTCTATGCCAATGTGAACCCGGCGGTCGATCACCCGCGCTGGAGCCAGGCAACGGAAAACCGGATCGGCGAAGGCGGCTTCTTCGGCTCCAATCGCCGCGACACCCTCCCCTTCAACGGCTATGCCGACGACGTCGCGGGCCTGTATTCCGGCATGGATCTCAGGGGAAACTTCTGACCATGGCCTTCGTACCCGCCTTGCCCAAGCGCTTTCACGGCCCCTCGGTCTGGGCGCTCTACGCGCTGGGCCTCATTCCCGCGGCATGGGCATTCTATCTCGGCGCAACCGGCCGGTTACCTGGCAATGCCGTCAAGGAATTCGAGCACCTGCTTGGCCTGTGGGCGCTGCGTTTCCTTGTGGCGACGCTGACGATTACACCGCTTCGCGATCTCTTCGGCCTCAACTGGCTAAGATACCGCCGCGCCCTCGGCCTGCTCGCCTTCTATTACGTGCTGATGCACTTCACCGCCTACATGCTGCTCGACCAGATGCTGCGCATCCCGGCCATCGTCGCCGACATCGCCCGCCGCCCCTTCATAACCATCGGTATGGCGGCCCTGGTCATGCTGATCCCCTTGGCGCTCACCTCGAACAATTGGTCGATCCGCAAGCTCGGCCAGCGGTGGAACAAGCTTCACCGGCTCGCCTATGTGATCGCCGCGGCCGGCGCGCTGCATTTCGCCATGGCCGTCAAGGTCGTAGGGCCGGAGCAAGTGCTCTACATCGTCCTCGTCACGCTCTTGCTCGCCTGGCGGGCGGTGCGAACGCCGTTCCTGCGGTGGAAACGGCAACGGACGGCAGGGACACGACCTCAGCCTGCAGCGCAAAAAGCGGCCGGGTGAAACCTCACCCGGCCGCTTCAGATCGATTGCGAAGCTATCTTTATCAAGCTGCTTCGGCTGTTTCCGCTTCCGCGGCGACGCGAGCGCGATCCTTGGCGCCCTTGGCATCGACATCGCGGTCAACGAATTCGATGACGGCGAGCGGAGCATTGTCGCCCTGGCGGAAACCCGCCTTCATGATGCGCAGGTAGCCGCCGTTGCGGGTGGCGTAGCGCGATGCGATCGCGTCGAACAGCTTCGCGACGACAGCAACGTCGCGGATCTGCGAGATCGCCTGACGGCGGGCGTGCAGGTCGCCGCGCTTGCCGAGCGTGACGAGCTTTTCGACGATCGGACGGATTTCCTTGGCCTTCGGCAGGGTCGTGACGATCTGCTCGTGCTCGATCAGCGACGCTGCCATATTGGCGAACATCGCCTTGCGGTGGCTGGCGGTTCTATTCAGCTTGCGGCCGGCTTTACCGTGGCGCATGGCTATTCTCCTTTACTTGCAGGCATCCGCCCGCAGTCTAATGGTTAATACTGGTCTTCGTAGCGCTTGGCGAGATCTTCGATGTTCTCCGGCGGCCACGACGGCACTTCCATGCCGAGATGCAGGCCCATGGAAGCGAGAACTTCCTTGATCTCGTTGAGCGACTTGCGACCAAAGTTCGGCGTCCGGAGCATTTCCGCTTCGGTCTTCTGAATGAGGTCGCCGATATAGACGATGTTGTCGTTCTTCAGGCAGTTGGCCGAACGAACGGAGAGTTCCAGTTCGTCGACCTTCTTGAGAAGCGCCGGGTTGAAGGCGAGCTCGGTGACTGCCTCTTCCTCGGCTTCCTTCTGCGGCTCGTCGAAGTTGACGAAGACCGACAGCTGGTCCTGAAGAATGCGGGCGGCAAACGCGATCGCGTCCTCGCCGGTGACGGAGCCGTCGGTCTCGATCGACATCGTCAGCTTGTCATAGTCGAGAACCTGACCTTCGCGGGTGTTCTCAACCTTGTAGGACACTTTCTTGACCGGCGAATAGAGGCTGTCGACCGGGATGAGACCGATCGGCGCATCTTCGGAACGGTTACGCTCAGCCGGCACGTAGCCCTTGCCGTTGTTGACGGTGAATTCCATGCGGATTTCGGCACCCTCGTCGAGCGTGCAGATCACATGGTTCGGGTTGAGGATCTCGATGTCGCCAACCGTCTGGATGTCACCGGCCGTTACGACGCCCGGGCCCTGCTTGCGTACGACCATGCGCTTGGAATCGTCGCCATCCATCTTGATGGCGATTTCCTTGATGTTGAGCACGATGTCCGTCACATCCTCCCGGACGCCCGGGATGGAGGAGAACTCGTGCAGCACGCCGTCGATCTGCACCGCGGTGACTGCCGCACCGCGCAGCGACGACAAAAGCACGCGACGAAGCGCGTTGCCGAGGGTCAGACCGAAGCCGCGCTCAAGCGGTTCCGCCACCAGCGTTGCCTTGGTGCGGCCGGAGGAGGTGAAATCCACCTTGTTCGGCTTGATCAGTTCCTGCCAATTTTTCTGGATCATGTTTTCTGCCTTCCGTTCGTTGCCACCATCCAATCGTGGCAACCGAGCCCCGAAGACCGGGAGAACGCATCCGCGTCCTCACCGGAATCTTGAATACAAATGATCAGACGCGGCGCTTCTTGCGCGGACGGCAGCCATTGTGCGGGATCGGCGTCACGTCGCGGATCGACGTGATCATGAACCCCGCGGCCTGCAGCGCGCGAAGGGCAGATTCACGGCCGGAACCCGGTCCGCAAACTTCCACTTCCAGCGACTTCATGCCGTGTTCCTGAGCCTTCTTGGCGCAGTCTTCGGCGGCGATCTGAGCGGCAAACGGGGTCGACTTGCGCGAACCCTTGAAGCCCTTCGCACCGGCGGACGACCAGGCGATTGCATTGCCCTGCGCGTCGGTGATGGTGATCATCGTGTTGTTGAACGACGAATTGACGTGCGCGACGCCAGACGTGATGTTCTTGCGCTCGCGGCGGCGAACGCGGGTGGCTTCCTTGGCCATAGGATCCCTTTCTTAGATCTCTGCACCGCCGTAATTCCAGCGGCTCCACCGGGAAAAGGATTGGTCGTCCCCTGCCCTGCAACTTCGATTTTCACAGAACCGGCACGCCGGCTCCGCACACGTTTTCGCCGAACCGAGCGGTCCGGCACAGGTCGGGCGATCGCCCTCCCCAAACTGCAAAAGGAGGCCGGCGCGGACGCCAGCCTCCCGCTTTCCCTTTTCGGGAAATTACTTCTTCTTGCCGGCGATCGCCTTTGCCGGACCCTTGCGGGTGCGGGCATTGGTGTGCGTACGCTGGCCGCGCACCGGCAGGCCACGACGATGACGCAGGCCGCGGTAGCAGCCAAGGTCCATCAGGCGCTTGATGTTCATCGCCGTTTCGCGACGCAGGTCACCCTCGACCTGGTAATCGCGGTCGATGGTCTCGCGGATCTGAAGGACTTCGGCGTCCGTCAGCTGGTGCACGCGGCGGTCAGCCGGGATGCCGACCTTCTCGGTGATTTCCTTCGCGAATTTCGGGCCGATCCCGTGAATATAGGTCAGCGCGATGACGACGCGCTTTGCCGTCGGGATGTTGACGCCAGCGATACGTGCCACGTCTATTCTCCTTGCGTTCCAGTTGCCATCCGGCAATAGGTGCTTCGTTACGCGACCTCGAAGAGCCGCACGTTGATTGAGGTTCGAGGCACGTCAAAAACGACCGTACCCGGACTTCCTTGTTTTGAAGACCGCGCCGATCGCTTCGCATGTCGCGAGTTGACGCTGTCTTTGGAGGAATCACCTGGAAAAGTCAACTCCCCGGCGCTTCCATTTTGGCAAAGGCGCAGCCTATGCCAGAATCTTGTCGATCTCTGCGGTGACCGCTCCCACGTCCGCCATCCCGTCCACGGTCTTCAACTGACCGGTGCGGGCATAATGGTCCGAAAGCGGAGCCGTCTTTTCCCGGTATTCCGTCAGCCGCTTTTTGAAGGCCTCGGGATTGTCGTCGGAGCGCACCGTGCCACCGGCGGCAACGGTTTCCGCCACGCGATTCTCCATGCGCCGGACAAGGGCTGCCTCGTCGACCTTCAACTCGATTACCGCATCCAGTTTCAGGCCTTTGCTCTCAAGCATCCGGTCGAGCGCAATCGCCTGCGGAACCGTGCGCGGATAGCCGTCGAGGATGAAGCCCTTGGCGCAGTCCGCAGCGTCGATGCGGTCGGAGACGATTTCATTGACGATCTCATCGGAGACCAGCTGGCCGGCATCCATGACCGCTTTCGCGCGCTTGCCGACCTCGGTCGCCTGGGCAACGGCGGCCCGGAGCATGTCCCCTGTGGAAAGCTGCGGGATGCCGTATTTCTCCGTCAGAAGCTTGGCCTGCGTACCCTTGCCAGCGCCCGGCGGTCCCAAAAAAATAAGTCTCATCGTCCCCTCTTTCCTCCGCGCAGCTTCGACTTCTTGATCAGCCCCTCATACTGCTGGGCAATGAGGTGACCCTGGATCTGTGCTACCGTATCAAGGGTGACGCTGACAACAATCAAAAGCGACGTACCACCAAGGTAGAACGGCACACCAGTCTGCGAAATGAGGATTTCGGGCAGAATGCAGACGAAAATCAGGTAAATCGCACCGACTACAGTGATACGTGTCAGCACGTAGTCGATGTATTCGGCCGTGCGCTCACCGGGGCGAATCCCCGGAATGAAGCCACCGTGCTTCTTCAGGTTATCGGCTGTGTCCTTCGGATTGAAGACGATCGCGGTGTAGAAGAAAGCGAAGAAGGCAATCATCGCGCCGTAGAAGAACATGTAGAGCGGCTGGCCGTGCGCCAGCGCCCCGACGATGGCGGTCGCCCAGCCGGGCAGCGTCGCGGCATTGGCGAAGCCGGCAAGCGTTGCGGGCAGCAGCAGCAGCGACGAGGCGAAGATCGCCGGGATGACGCCCGAGGTGTTGAGCTTCAGCGGCAGGTGGGACGTGTCGCCCTGGAACATGCGGTTGCCGACCTGGCGCTTCGGATACTGGATCAGCAAGCGGCGCTGGGCGCGCTCGACGAAGACGATTAGGGCAATGACCGCAACCACCATGACGATGATCGCCAGGATCAGCGGCGTCGAGAGAGCGCCGGTGCGGCCGAGCTCGAGGGTTCCGGCAAGCGCCGTCGGCAGATGGGCGACGATGCCGGCGAAGATGATCAGCGAAATGCCGTTGCCGATGCCGCGCGAGGTGATCTGCTCGCCGAGCCACATCAGGAACATCGTGCCACCGAGCAGCGAAATCACCGTCGAAATCCGGAAGAACCAGCCCGGATCGTTGACCAGGCCGCTACCGCTCTCGAGACCCACGGCAATGCCGTAGGCCTGCAAGGCGCCGAGCAGCACGGTGCCGTAGCGGGTATACTGGTTGATGACCTTGCGGCCCTGCTCGCCTTCCTTCTTCAACTGTTCGAGCGCCGGCACGACCGAGGTCATCAGCTGCACGATGATCGAAGCGGAGATATAGGGCATGATGCCGAGCGCGAAGATCGCCATGCGCTCCACTGCACCGCCCGAGAACATGTTGAAGAGGCCGAGGATGCCGCCGGCCTGGCCCTGGAAGGCCTGGGCGAACGCGGCCGGGTTGAGGCCGGGCAGCGGGATATAGGTGCCAAGACGGTAAACCAGAAGCGCACCGAGGGTGAACCAGAGCCGTTTCTTCAGATCTTCCGCCTTCGCGAAAGTCGAGAAATTCAGGTTCGAGGCGAGCTGTTCCGCTGCAGAAGCCATGCAATTCTCCGCGTACCAAGTCTCGGAAACAGCGGGAGAAACCCGGTCAGTTCCGGCAAGAGTAAGTCTTCGTCGATGAAAACCGGGCGCGAGGCGATTGTCGCTGCAATCGGATGCCTCACCGTGGTTTCCGTTGTGTCCCTTTCGCGGCAAGTGATTCGCCGCCCTCGGACGTGAGGCTCACATATGGGAGCAAAACCGCCCGGCGTGAAGCACCCCGGGCGGTTCATCAGTCATATTATTCCGCAGCGGCGGCTGCCAGCAGCTTCACCGAGCCGCCGGCCTTTTCGATCTTCTCGACGGCCGGCTTGGAAGCGCCTGCGACTTCGAGCGAAATCTTCGCCTTCAGCTCGCCGTCGGCGAGGACACGAACGCCATCCTTCTCGCGACGGATGACGCCGGCCGCCTTCAGGGCAGCCGCATCGACGATCTTCGAGGCGTCGAGCTTTTTGGCATCGATTGCCGTCTGGATACGGCCGAGCGACACGACAACAAACTCCGAAGCGAAGATGTTGTTGAAGCCGCGCTTCGGCAGACGGCGGTAGATGGGCATCTGACCGCCTTCGAAGCCGTTGATCGCCACGCCGGAACGGGCCTTCTGGCCCTTCACGCCGCGGCCGGCGGTCTTGCCGGAACCGGAGCCGATACCGCGGCCAAGACGCTTGCGGCTCTTGGTTGCGCCTTCGTTGTCTTTGATTTCATTCAGTTTCATATCTCGATCCCCCTCACTTCTCATCGACGACGCGAACGAGGTGCTGGACGGCCCGGATCATGCCGCGAACGGCCGGAGTGTCCTCCAGCGTGCGAACCCGGTGCATCTTGTTGAGGCCCAGACCGATGAGCGTCTGACGCTGTACGGCCGGACGGCGGATGGGGCTACCAATCTGCTCGACGGTAACCGTCTTCTTGGCAACTTCTTTCTTAGCCATCTGTCAGCTCCCTTATTCTTCGGAAGCAGCGCCGGCGGCAACGCGACGGGCCTGGAGCGTGGCGTACTTCATGCCGCGCTGTGCCGCGATGTCCTTCGGGTGCATCTGGTTCTTGAGCGCGTCGAAGGTGGCGCGAACCATGTTGTAGGGGTTCGACGAACCGGTCGACTTGGCAACGACGTCGTGAACGCCGAGCGTTTCGAAGACGGCGCGCATCGGGCCACCGGCGATGATACCGGTACCGGGCTTGGCCGAGCGCAGCAGCACCTTGCCGGCGCCGTGGCGGCCGTTAACGTCGTGATGCAGCGTGCGGCCGCCGCGCAGCGGTACGAAGATCAGGTCGCGCTTGGCGGCTTCCGTCGCCTTGCGGATGGCCTCCGGCACTTCGCGTGCCTTGCCATGGCCGAAGCCGACGCGGCCCTTCTGGTCGCCAACGACGACGAGAGCGGCGAAACCGAAACGACGACCGCCCTTCACCACCTTGGCGACGCGGTTGATTGCGACGAGCTTATCGACAAATTCGCTGTCGCGCTCTTCGCGGTTCTGGCGATCTTCGCGAGAACCTCTTCTTTCTTGTGCCATTGTCCTCTTCCTTTTTCTTTTCCGGGTGCAATCGGCAGATTGACGAAAGTCGCCTCGGACGAGCCGAAGCGACCGGGTAATTGCGAGGCGGATCCGCCCGGACATCTCTGCCCGGGCGGCGAACCTTAGAAGTTCAGGCCGCCTTCGCGAGCTGCCTCGGCCAGCGCCTTGACGCGGCCGTGGTAGATGAAGGCGCCGCGATCAAAGACAACGTCCTTGACGCCTGCCTTGGAAGCGCGTTCGGCAAGGAGCTTGCCGACGGCTGCAGCTGCCGCCGTGTCGGCGCCGGTCTTCAATGACGACTTGAGATCTGCCTCGAGGGTCGAGGCAGCGGCAAGCGTCTTGCCGGCAACGTCATCGATGATCTGCGCATAGATGTTCTTCGACGAGCGATGAACCGACAGGCGCGGGCGGCCATTGGCGACCGCCTTGATTTGACGGCGCACGCGGCTGGCGCGACGCACAAGAGTATCTTTCCTGCTAGCCATTTCGCGTGATCCTTACTTCTTCTTGCCTTCTTTGCGGACGATCCGCTCTTCGGCATACTTGACACCCTTGCCCTTGTAGGGCTCGGGGCCGCGGTATTCGCGGATTTCCGCGGCTACCTGGCCGACCTGCTGCTTGTTGATGCCCGAAACGACGATTTCCGTCGGCTTCGGCACAGCGATCGTGATGCCTTCCGGCGTCTGGTAGACGACGTCATGGCTGAAGCCGAGCGCCAGCTGCAGGTTCCTGCCCTGCATCGACGCGCGGTAGCCGACGCCGTTGATTTCGAGCTTGCGCTCGTAACCGTCCTTGACGCCCTTGAAGATGTTCTCGATCATCGTGCGGGACATGCCCCACTTTGCACGAGCATCCTTGGTTTCATTGAGCGGCTGAACGACAACCGCATTGTTTTCGAGCTTCACCGAAACTTCGTCGTTTGCGACGAAGAACAGTTCGCCCTTCGGGCCCTTTGCCGTTACCTTCTGGCCATCGACGTTAGCCGTGACGCCTGCCGGAACCTGAACGGGCTTCTTACCGATACGAGACATTGTTATACCTGTCTGTTCGCTATGGAGATCCTGCCCGGTCTTAGAAGACCGAGCAAAGAATCTCGCCACCAACATTCTGTTCGCGTGCCTGGTGATCGGCCATCACGCCCTTCGGTGTCGAAAGGATGGTGATGCCGAGGCCGTTCGCGACCTGCGGAATGGACTTGACCGAGACATAAACCCGGCGGCCCGGCTTGGAGACGCGCGAGATCTCACGGATCACGGAGGCGCCTTCGTAGTATTTCAGTTCGATGTTCAGCTCGGCCTTGCCATTGCCAAACTCGACTTCAGAATATCCGCGGATATAGCCTTCGGCCTGAAGGACATCCAGAACGCGCGCGCGGAGCTTGGAAGCCGGCGTGGACACGCTCGACTTGCGGCGAGCGGCGCCGTTGCGGATACGGGTGAGCATATCGCCCAAAGGATCAGTCATTGCCATGTACCCGTCTCCTTACCAGCTCGACTTGACGATGCCCGGCACCTTGCCGAGATTGCCCAGTTCGCGAAGCGCGATACGCGACATGCGAAGCTTGCGATAGTAGGCGCGCGGACGGCCGGTCACTTCGCAACGGTTGCGGATGCGGGTCTTCGACCCATCCCGGGGCAGTTCTGCCAGCTTGAGGGTGGCCTTGAACCGCTCTTCGATCGACAAAGACTGGTTCATGATGATTGCCTTGAGGGCCGCACGCTTCGCGGCTTGTCCGGCAACCAGTTTGCGGCGGCGCTTGTTCTTTTCAACTGCGCTCGTTTTCGCCATAACAGTTATCCTTCTTTACGCTTGTCGTTACGGATTACTGACGGAACGGGAAGTTGAACTCTGCAAGCAGAGCGCGCGCTTCGTCGTCGTTAGTTGCCGTCGTGCAAACGATGATGTCCATGCCCCACATCTGATCAACCTTGTCGTAGTTGATCTCAGGGAACACAATGTGCTCCTTGACGCCCATGGCGAAGTTGCCACGACCATCGAAGGACTTCGGATTGAGACCGCGGAAGTCGCGAACACGCGGAAGAGCGATGTTCACGAGACGATCCAGGAACTCATACATCCGAACGCCGCGCAGGGTAACCTTGGCACCAATCGGCATGCCTTCGCGCAGCTTGAAGCCAGCGATGGAGTTGCGAGCGCGGGTGATCACCGGCTTCTGGCCGGCAATCGCGGCGAGGTCGGCAGCAGCAACGGACGGCTTCTTGGAATCGCCGGTCGCTTCGCCAACACCCATGTTGATGACGATCTTGTCGAGACGCGGGATCTGCATTTCGTTGGCGTAGGAGAACTTCTCCTGCATCGCCTTGCGGATGCGCTCCACATATTCCTTCTTGAGCCGCGGCTCATAAGCGGTCTTAGCCATCGATCACTTCTCCCGAACGCTTGGCCACGCGGACCTTCTTGTCACCATCGATCTTGAAACCGACGCGGGTCGGCTTGCCGTCCTTCGGATCGGCGACCGCGATGTTCGAAAGGTGGATCGGGGCTTCCTTGTTGATGATGCCGGCTTCCTGGCTCTGGGTCTGGCGCTGGTGACGCTTCACCATATTGACGCCACGCACGACAGCCTTGTCTTCCTTCGGCATGACCTGGATGACTTCGCCGGAACGGCCCTTGTCCTTACCGGTGAGTACGACGACCTTGTCGCCTTTGCGAATCTTTTGCATCTCTCAACGCTCCCTTAGAGTACTTCCGGAGCCAGCGAGATGATCTTCATGTGGTTCTTGGCGCGAAGTTCGCGCGGAACCGGTCCGAAGATACGGGTGCCGATCGGCTCTTTCTTGTTATCGATAAGAACGGCTGCGTTGGTGTCGAAGCGGATGACGCTGCCATCCGGACGGCGGATGTCCTTCGCGGTGCGAACGACAACTGCCTTCATGACATCACCCTTCTTCACGCGGCCGCGCGGAATGGCTTCCTTGATCGAAACGACGATGATGTCGCCGATCGACGCGTATTTGCGCTTGGAGCCGCCCAGCACCTTGATGCACATGACACGACGTGCGCCGGAATTATCCGCCACCTCGAGGTTTGTTTGCATCTGAATCATGTCAGGTCGCCTTCTTGTTGTTACCAGGCCGGTTGGGTCGAAACCCCCTCGCCCGGCTTATTGTGCTTATCTCAAAGCAAAAGAACGCCCGAACTCGAGCGTTCCTCTGCTTCAATTGCGTGCTTCATACAGATATTTGCCTGGGACGCAAGGGTCTGACGGGCAAAACCTGCAGAAATCAAGCCTGGGCGGAGACGACCGTCCAGCGCTTGTCCTTCGAAATCGGCGCGCATTCCTCGATGGAAACGACGTCACCGACCTTGTACTGGTTGTTCTCGTCGTGAGCCTTGTACTTCTTGGAACGACGAACGGTCTTCTGGAGGATCGGGTGCGCAAAGCGGCGCTCGACCCTGACGACGACGGTCTTGTCGTTCTTGTCGCTGACGACGGTGCCCTGCAGAATGCGTTTCGGCATTTTTTGTGGTCCTTAGGCCTTGGCTTCTGCCGCCTTCTGGCGGGCAATGGTTTTGATGCGTGCGATGTCCTTGCGGACTTCGTCAATACGCGAAGACTTCTCGAGCTGGCCGGTAGCCTTCTGGAAGCGCAGGTTGAACTGCTCCTTCTTCAGCTTGGCGAGCTCTTCCTTGAGCTGATCGGCGCTCAGAGCGCGAACATCTGCGGCTTTCATGAGCTTCACTCCTTACTCTGCGATACGCTGCACGAAGCGCGTCTTGACAGAGAGCTTGGCAGCGCCAAGACGAAGTGCCTCACGGGCGAGTTCTTCGTTGACACCATCGATCTCGAACATCATACGGCCGGGCTTGACCTTGCATGCCCAGTATTCAACCGAACCCTTACCCTTACCCATGCGGACTTCGGTCGGCTTGGCGGTGACCGGCACGTCCGGGAACACGCGGATCCAGACCCGGCCGGCGCGCTTCATGTGGCGGGTGATCGCGCGGCGGGCCGCTTCGATCTCGCGCGCATTGACGCGGTTCGGCTCCTGAGCCTTGAGGCCGAATTCGCCGAAGGCAAGATCAGAACCGCCCTTGGCTACGCCCTTGATGCGGCCCTTGAACTGCTTGCGATACTTCGTACGCTTTGGCTGCAACATTTTTTTACTTCTCCGATATTGGCTGCCACGCGCGAATGTTACGCGTTTTCACGACGACGGTCGCGACCGCCACCGCCCTGGTTGTCACTCTCGCTTGCACGGCGCTCGGAAGCCATCGGATCGTGCTCGAGGATTTCACCCTTGAAGATCCAGACCTTGACGCCGCAGATACCGAAAGCGGTTTCGGCTTCTGCCGTGCCGTAGTCGATGTCGGCGCGCAGCGTGTGCAGCGGAACGCGGCCTTCGCGATACCATTCGGTACGAGCGATTTCCGCCCCGCCGAGGCGGCCGGCGCAGGTGATCTTGATGCCTTCGGCGCCGAGGCGCATCGCCGACTGAACGGCGCGCTTCATCGCGCGGCGGAAAGCCACGCGGCGCTCGAGCTGCTGGGCGATCGATTGGGCGACCAGCGTTGCGTCGACTTCGGGCTTCCGCACTTCGACGATGTTGAGGTGCGTTTCCGAATTGGTCATCTCGGAAAGCTTCTTGCGCAGCTTTTCGATGTCGGCGCCCTTCTTGCCGATGATCAGACCCGGACGAGCCGAGTGGATCGTCACGCGGCACTTCTTGTGCGGACGCTCGATCACGACCTTGGCGATACCGGCGGCCTTCAGCTCTTCCATGAGATAGGCGCGGATCTTCAGGTCTTCGTGCAGGAGCTGGCCATATTCGGCGTTGTCCGCGAACCAACGGCTGTCCCAGGTCCGGTTGATGCCGAGACGGAAACCGATCGGATTAATCTTCTGGCCCATTATGCGGCCTCCCCTTTGGCTTCCACTTCACGAACAACGATCGTCAAGTGCGAGAACGGCTTTTCGACGCGCGATGCACGACCGCGACCACGGGCGTGGAAGCGCTTCATCACGATCGACTTGCCAACGTAAGCTTCCGCGACGATGAGCGAATCAACGTCGAGGTCGTGGTTGTTCTCGGCATTCGCGATCGCGGATTCAAGCGTCTTCTTGACGGTGCCTGCGATGCGCTTGCGGGAGAATTCGAGTTCGGCCAGAGCGCGGTCGACCTTCTTGCCGCGGATCAGCGCGGCAACGAGGTTGAGCTTCTGGGGGCTGACGCGGATCGTGCGCGCAATGGCCTGCGCCTCATTATCCTTCAGCCGGCGTTCGGCTTTTGCCTTGCCCATTGTTACTTCCTCTTTGCCTTCTTGTCCGCACCATGACCGTAGTAGGTCCGGGTCGGAGAGAATTCACCAAACTTGTGTCCGACCATGTCTTCGTTGACGCTGACCGGGACGTGCTTGCTGCCGTTGTAGACGCCGAAGGTAAGGCCGACAAACTGCGGAAGGATCGTGGAGCGGCGGCTCCAAATCTTGATCACTTCGTTACGACCGCCTTCGCGGACCTTCTCAGCCTTCTTGAGAAGATAGCCGTCAACGAACGGACCTTTCCATACTGAACGAGTCATTCGAGACTTCCTCTCTTACTTCTTCTTCTGGTGCCGCGAGCGCATGATGAACTTGTCGGTCGACTTGTTGGAGCGCGTACGCTTGCCCTTCGTGGGCTTGCCCCACGGGGTAACCGGGTGACGGCCACCCGAGGTACGGCCTTCACCACCGCCGTGCGGGTGGTCAACCGGGTTCATGACGACGCCGCGTACGTGCGGGCGCTTGCCGCGCCAACGCGAACGGCCAGCCTTACCGTCATTGATGTTGCCGTGATCGGGGTTCGATACAGCACCGATCGATGCAAGGCAAGAGCCGTGCACCAGGCGCTGTTCGCCCGAGTTCAGGCGAAGGATCGCCATGCCCTGGTCGCGGCCGACGAGCTGCGCGTAGGTTCCGGCGGAGCGGGCGATCTGACCGCCCTTGCCCGGCTTCATTTCCACATTGTGGATGATGGAGCCGACCGGAATGAACTGCAGCGGCATGGTGTTGCCGGGCTTGACGTCGACAGCCTTGTCCGAAGCGATGACCTTGTCGCCGGCGGCAAGACGCTGCGGCGCCAGGATATAGGCCTGTTCGCCGTCGGCGTAGTTGACGAGCGCGATGAAGGCGGTGCGGTTCGGGTCGTATTCCAGACGCTCGACCGTGCCCTCGACGTCGAACTTGCGACGCTTAAAGTCGACAAGGCGGTAGGACCGCTTGTGACCGCCGCCCTGGAAGCGGACGGTGATGCGGCCCAGGTTGTTGCGACCCCCCTTGGAGGACAGGCCCTCGGTCAGCGCCTTGACCGGCTTGCCCTTGTAGAGGCCGGCGCGGTCCACGATGACCAGCTGGCGCTGGCTCGGCGTCGTCGGATTGAAACTTTTCAATGCCATTTTCTTGTTCCCTTTTGGGTTTTTACCCTAATGGGCCTATCCGTTAGAGACCGGTCGAGACGTCGATGGACTGACCTTCGGCGAGCGTGATGATCGCCTTCTTGACGTCCTTCTGCTTTCCGGCGAAACCGCGGAAGCGCTTCAGCTTACCCTTGCGGACGAGCGTGTTGACGGCCGTGACCTTGACGCCGAACAGGGCTTCGACTGCAGCCTTGATCTCAGGCTTCGAAGCGCCCTTGGCGACGTTGAAGACGACCTGGTTCTGTTCGGAAACCAGCGTCGACTTTTCGGTGATCGAGGGAGACACGATCACGTCGTAGTGGCGAAGATCCGTCATTTGAACCGCTCCTCCAGAGCTTCCACAGCAGCCTTGGAAAGCACCAGCTTGCCACGGCGCAGAATGTCGTAAACGTTGATGCCCTGGACCGGCAGAACGTCCACATTCGGGATGTTCTGGGCTGCGAGCTTGAAGTTGTTCTCGATCTCGGCGCCGCCGATGATCAGAGCGTTGGTCAGGCCAAGCGAGGCGAATGCGCCGGCGAGCGCCTTCGTCTTTGCTTCGTTGGCGACGAGATCGTCGAGGACGATGATCTCTTCTGCCTTGAGCTTGGCCGACAGTGCGTGGCGCAGGCCGAGCGCCCGGACCTTCTTCGGCAGGTCGTGCTCATGGCTGCGCACGACCGGGCCGTGAGCCTTGCCACCGCCGCGGAACTGCGGAGCACGTGCGGAGTGGTGGCGGGCGCGGCCCGTACCCTTCTGCTTGTACATCTTGGCGCCGGTGCGCGCGACTTCGGCGCGGCCCTTGGCCTTGTGCGTGCCCTGCTGGCGCTTGGCGAGCTGCCAGCGGACGACGCGGGCGATGATGTCTTCACGGGGTTCGAGGCCGAAAATGGCGTCAGAAAGGGAAACCTTTCCCGCGTCCTTGCCCTCGAGGGTTTTGACGGTGAGATCCATTATTCGGCTCCCTTACTTCTGTTCTGCGGCGCGCACAGCGGCCGGGCGCGGTGCGCCTTCCGGAGTGCCCGACTTGATTGCGTCGCGAACGACGATCCATGCGCCCTTGGAGCCGGGGACGGCGCCCTTGACCAGGATCAGGCCGCGATCTTCGTCGGTCGATACGACTTCGAGGTTCTGCGTGGTGACGCGCGTCTGGCCCATGTGACCAGCCATGCGCTTGCCCTTCCAGACGCGGCCCGGATCCTGGTTGGAACCGGTCGAACCATGCGAGCGGTGCGATACCGATACACCGTGCGTGGCGCGCAGACCGCCGAAGTTATGACGCTTGATGGCGCCGGCGAAACCCTTACCGATCGTGGTACCGGTGACGTCGACCAGCTGCCCAGCGACGAAATGGCCGGCCGTCAGTTCGGCGCCAATGTCGATCAGGTTGTCAGCGGTGACGCGGAATTCGACGAGCTTCGCCTTCGGCTCGACGCTCGCAGCGGCGAAATGGCCGCGCAGAGCCTTCGTCGTGTTCTTCACCTTGGAACGGCCGGCACCCAGCTGAACTGCGGTATAGCCGTTCTTTTCTTCGGTGCGGTGGGCCACTACCTGGCAGTTCTCCAGCCGCAAAACTGTTACCGGGATATGCTCGCCGGCGTCGTTGTAGACGCGGGTCATTCCCACTTTCTGTGCAATCACACCTGAACGCATCGGTTCACGCCTCTTGTTAAGGGTTCCCGTCCGGTGCATCCGCACCTTCCGGTTTCCTGTTCCTGGAAGCCGTTGGAGAAACTCCACGTACCTTCCTTGTTATTTCGGCTTGCGCCGGGATTCTTAAAGCTTGATCTCGACGTCGACGCCGGCGGCCAGATCGAGCTTCATCAGCGCATCAACCGTCTGCGGGGTCGGATCAACGATATCGAGAAGACGCTTGTGCGTGCGCATCTCGAACTGTTCGCGGCTCTTCTTGTCGACGTGCGGCGACCGGTTGACCGTGAATTTCTCAATCCGGGTCGGAAGCGGCACGGGCCCGCGCACACTCGCACCGGTGCGCTTGGCCGTCGACACGATTTCGCGCGTGGAGGCATCGAGGATCCGGTGATCAAACGCCTTGAGGCGGATGCGGATATTCTGGCCGTTCATTCGACTTGTCCTTGCTCGTGTTTCCCGTGTGCCTTTCGACGGCACACACTCAAACTTCTGAATTCGTTCACTTAGCCGCTTCTTTCAAAAATCGCAGGGACACGGGCGACCATGTCCCTGCCGAAACGGCTCAAGCCGTTTTGTCGTTACTCGACGATGGAGGCGACGATGCCGGCGCCGACGGTGCGGCCGCCTTCACGGATAGCGAAGCGCAGCTTCTCTTCCATGGCGATCGGCACGATCAGCTCGACGTCGACCGTCACGTTGTCGCCCGGCATCACCATTTCCGTGCCTTCCGGCAGCGTCACGATGCCCGTCACGTCCGTGGTGCGGAAGTAGAACTGCGGGCGGTAGTTGGTGAAGAACGGCGTATGACGGCCGCCTTCTTCCTTCGTCAGGATGTAGGCTTCGGCCTTGAACTTGCGGTGCGGCTTGACCGAACCCGGCTTGCACAGAACCTGACCGCGCTCGACGCCGTTGCGGTCGACACCGCGCAGCAGCGCGCCGATGTTGTCGCCGGCCTGGCCCTGGTCGAGCAGCTTGCGGAACATTTCAACGCCCGTGCAGGTCGTCTTCGTCGTCGGACGGATGCCGACGATCTCGATTTCCTCACCGACCTTGACGATGCCGCGCTCGACGCGGCCGGTCACGACCGTGCCGCGGCCGGAGATCGAGAACACGTCTTCGATCGGCATCAGGAACGGCTGGTCGATCGGACGCTCCGGCGTCGGGATGTAGGCGTCGACAGCAGCCATCAGCTCGCGGATCGCGTCTTCGCCGATCTTCTTGTCGGAGTCTTCGAGAGCGGCAAGCGCCGAACCCTTGATGATCGGAATGTCGTCGCCCGGGAATTCGTAGGACGACAAGAGTTCGCGCACTTCCAGCTCGACGAGCTCGAGAAGCTCGGCGTCGTCGACCTGGTCGACCTTGTTCAGGAACACGACGATCGCCGGAACGCCGACCTGGCGGGCGAGCAGGATGTGCTCGCGGGTCTGCGGCATCGGGCCGTCGGCGGCGGACACGACCAGGATCGCGCCGTCCATCTGCGCCGCACCGGTGATCATGTTCTTGACGTAGTCGGCGTGGCCGGGGCAGTCGACGTGCGCATAGTGGCGGGCCGGCGTCTCGTATTCGACGTGCGCCGTCGAAATGGTGATGCCACGCGCCTTCTCTTCCGGCGCAGCGTCGATCTGGTCATACGCCTTGAATTCGCCGAAGTACTTGGTGATCGCTGCAGTCAGCGACGTCTTGCCATGGTCAACGTGGCCAATCGTGCCAATGTTGACGTGCGGCTTGTTGCGCTCGAATTTGCTCTTTGCCATTTTCGGCTCTCCGTTTCTTGTCCCTTAGAGGGGAAATCTTTTCATTCTGTTTCAGCGCGGGGGTATTGCGGTCACTTCTGGCCGGAATACTTCGCCTGGATTTCCTGCGCGACGTTCGACGGAACCGGCGCGTAGTGATCGAACAGCATCGTGTACTGAGCGCGGCCCTGCGACATCGAGCGCAGGTTGTCGACGTACTTGAACATGTTCGCGAGCGGCACATGGGCATTGATCACCACGGCGACGCCGCGCGATTCCTGACCCTGGATCTGGCCACGGCGAGAGTTCAGGTCGCCGATTACGTCGCCGACGTAATCTTCGGGCGTCACGACCTCGACCTTCATGATCGGCTCGAGGAGCTGAGCACCGGCCTTCTTCGCAGCCTCACGGAAGCAGGCACGCGAAGCGATTTCGAACGCCAGGACCGACGAGTCGACATCGTGGAACGCGCCGTCGATGAGGGTCGCCTTGACGCCCAGCATCGGGAAGCCGGCAAGCGGGCCCGACGACAGGACGCTTTCGATGCCCTTCTGAACGCCCGGGATGTATTCCTTCGGAACCGCACCGCCGACGATCTTGGATTCGAAGACGAAGTCCTCGCCTTCCGGGTTCGGTTCGAAGACGAGCTTGACGCGGGCGAACTGGCCGGTACCACCGGACTGCTTCTTGTGCGTGTAGTCTTCTTCGTGCTGACGCGTGATGGTTTCGCGGTAGGCAACCTGCGGAGCACCGACCGATGCTTCGACCTTGAACTCGCGACGCATGCGGTCGACGATGATGTCGAGGTGAAGCTCGCCCATGCCGGCAATGATCGTCTGGCCGGATTCCTCGTCGGTCTTGACGCGGAAGGACGGGTCTTCGGCAGCCAGGCGGTTGAGAGCGAGGCCCATCTTTTCCTGGTCGCCCTTGGTCTTCGGCTCGATGGCGATCTGGATGACCGGCTCCGGGAATTCCATGCGCTCGAGGATAACCGGCTTCAGCGGATCGCAGAGCGTATCGCCGGTGGTGGTTTCCTTGAGGCCAGCCAGAGCAACGATGTCGCCGGCAAAGGCTTCTTCGATGTCTTCACGCGAGTTGGAGTGCATCTGCAGCATGCGGCCGACGCGCTCGCGCTTTTCCTTGACCGTGTTCATCACCGACGTGCCCTTTTCGAGCTTGCCGGAATAGATGCGGGCAAAGGTAAGCGAACCGACGAAGGGGTCGTTCATGATCTTGAAGGCCAGCATCGACAGCGGCTCGTTGTCGTCGGCCTTACGTGTGATTTCGCCCTCGGTCTTGACGTCGATGCCCTTGATCGCGGGAATGTCGATGGGCGACGGCAAGTAGTCGACGACGGCGTCGAGCAGCGGCTGAACGCCCTTGTTCTTGAAGGCCGTGCCGCAGAACATCGGATGGAACTTCACGTCGATGGTGCCGCGGCGAACCAGTTCACGGATCTTGTCGTTGTCCGGATAGGTGCCCTCCAGATAGGCTTCCATAGCCGCTTCGTCGATCTCGACAACCGTCTCGATCAGCTTCTCGCGGTATTCTTCAGCCTTTTCCTTCATGTCGGCCGGGATTTCGACGACGTCCCACTGGGCGCCGAGCGATTCGTCGCGCCAGACGAGGGCGTTCATTTCGATCAGGTCGACAACACCCTTGAATTCGCTTTCGGCGCCGATCGGCAGCTGCATGACAACAGCGGTCGCGCCGAGACGGGTCTTGATCATCTCGACGGAGCGGTAGAAGTCAGCGCCGGTCTTGTCCATCTTGTTGCAGAAGATCATGCGCGGAACATGGTACTTCTCGGCCTGACGCCAGACGGTCTCCGTCTGCGGCTCGACGCCGGCGTTGGCATCGAGAAGCGCAATGGCGCCGTCGAGAACGCGCAGCGAGCGCTCGACTTCGATGGTGAAGTCGACGTGGCCGGGAGTGTCGATGATGTTGAAGCGGCGCATCTTGCCGTCACGGCCCTTCCAGAAGGTCGTGGTGGCTGCAGACGTGATCGTAATGCCGCGCTCCTGCTCCTGCTCCATCCAGTCCATCGTTGCGGCGCCGTCATGGACTTCGCCGATCTTGTGGGACTTGCCGGTGTAGTAAAGGATACGCTCGGTCGTCGTCGTCTTGCCGGCGTCGATATGCGCCATGATACCGAAATTTCGGTAGTCTTCGATTTTATATTCGCGAGCCATGGGTGACTGCCTTTCGAGACGTGTTGCCGTTACCAGCGGTAGTGCGAGAACGCACGGTTGGCATCGGCCATCTTGTGCGTGTCTTCGCGCTTCTTGACGGCGCTGCCACGGTTGTTTGCTGCGTCCATGAGTTCGCCGCAGAGGCGATCGACCATGGTCGTTTCGTTGCGCTTGCGTGCGGCCGCGATCAGCCAGCGGATGGCGAGGGCCTGGCGACGCTCCGGACGTACATCGACCGGCACCTGATAGGTAGCACCACCGACGCGGCGCGAACGCACTTCAACATGCGGAGCAATGTTGTCGAGAGCCGAATGGAACACGGCGATCGGCTCCTGCTTCAGCTTCGACTGCACCGCTTCGAAGGCACCATAGACGATGCTTTCTGCAACGGACTTCTTGCCGTCCAACATGATTGCGTTCATAAATTTCGTGACGACCAGATCACCGAACTTCGGATCCGGGTTGATCTCACGCTTTTCTGCTCTATGGCGTCGGGACATACTTTTCGTCTCTCAACTTTTTATCTGGTGACCAGCGAAATGGCGCCGGTTGCGATGTTATTTCGGACGCTTGGCGCCGTACTTCGAACGACGCTGCTTGCGGTTCTTCACACCCTGCGTATCGAGAACGCCGCGGATGATGTGGTAACGAACACCCGGAAGGTCCTTCACGCGGCCGCCGCGGATCATAACCACGGAGTGCTCCTGAAGATTGTGGCCTTCCCCGGGAATGTAGCCGATCACCTCGAAGCCGTTCGTCAGGCGGATCTTTGCAACCTTACGCAGAGCCGAGTTCGGCTTCTTCGGGGTCGTCGTGTAGACGCGGGTGCAAACGCCGCGCTTCTGCGGGTTTTCCTGCAGAGCAGGAACCTTGTTGCGCTTTACCTGTGCCTGACGCGGCTTGCGGATCAGCTGGTTTACGGTAGGCATGTAACCATCCCTTGCAAAAACTTGTCTCGTTACCCTCTCGGGCGGATCGGTACCGAACGCCTATGAAATGCGCAAAACGAGGGCCGATCCGCCTTTTCGCAGATGGCCCCGACAAAAGCAGAGGACGCGCTATCTCGCGCGTCTTGCGTGCAGCATTGTGTCTTCAGCGTGCGTTTGAACCTTGTTTGAGGCGAACTCCAGAACGCGACGTTCCGAACCAGCCAGCCTCACATGGGCTCTGATGCGGCGGGGTGTACTGATTTCAGGTCGATCCGTCAAGGGCAATTAACAAATATTCTCGCTCTTGCAGCCCTGATATGCCTGAAAAACAAGGCTTTGCGGCGCGCATCCCGCTTCCCGGGCAGGTCCGTGGCGCATTGAACATCGCCTTGGTCTCTGTCGTTAAAGAATCGGTAACACCAATCGGCGTTTCCACGAACCGTGAGTCAGCCCGATTCTCCAGACGTCTTGCAGCCCGGCGAAATTCGGCTTCTCAAGAAGAAGGCTCTCTCCTATTTCTTTCGCGAGGCGGGGAAACCGGGTTAAGGTTACCCGCAATCCGAACGAGGACCTTCCGATGCCCATCATGCCCGACAACGACAATTCACCCGAAGAGCCGCTGGTCTTCGTCATCATCGGCCGCGCCTACGAGAACGATCGCGACGAAGCGGGCGTGGAAATTCACGTGATGCTCCGGGCGCCGGATGACGACACCGCCGTGCGGGAAGCGCTGAATGCGCTTGCGGAGGAAGGATTCTTCCAGGCGGATCTCGATCAGATCGGCACGCTTACCGACATTCCCGACGAGGAGCCGCATGCGTCCGCCTACCAGGGCGCGCTCGAGGGCGAGGTGTCGATCATCCGCTTCGGCTGACCGAATTCCGACGAGGTGAGACGAGAAAGCCGCCCGGGACCTGGTCCGGGCGGCTTTGAATTTGGGGAAGAGAGAGGGTGGCACGCACCCTCTCCTTTCCGATCATTCGGCCGCAGCGTTTTCGTTCGCCATGTCGGCGAGCATCGGCGTCGCCGCATCGGCGCCCGTACCCTTGCGGCGCTCTTCGAGGATCAACTCGTCGCGCGCCGTGGCGATGCGGCGGATCTGCGTCATCGTGCCACCGGTGCCGGCCGGGATGAGGCGACCGACAATGACGTTTTCCTTGAGGCCCTGCAGGCTGTCCGTCTTGCCGGCAACCGCCGCTTCCGTGAGCACCTTAGTGGTCTCCTGGAACGACGCGGCCGAGATGAAGGACGGCGTCTGCAGCGATGCCTTGGTGATGCCGAGCAGCACCGGCTCGCCGAAGGCCGGCTTCTTGCCTTCGGCAAGCAGCGCGTCGTTGACGTCCTCGAGCTCGATGCGGTCGACATTGTCGCCGACGATGTAGCTCGAGTCACCGGCGTCGGTGATTTCGACCTTCTGCAGCATCTGCCGGACGATCACCTCGATGTGCTTGTCGTTAATGACAACGCCCTGCAGGCGATAGACTTCCTGGATCTCGTTGACGAGGTAGGAGGCCAGCGCTTCCACGCCCTTGATCGCCAGGATGTCGTGCGGCGCCGGGTTGCCGTCGAGGATGTAGTCGCCCTTTTCGATGTAGTCGCCATCCTGAAGATGGAAGGGCTTGCCCTTCGGGATCAGGTACTCGACCGGCTCGACACCGTCTTCGGCCGGCTCGATCAGCACGCGACGCTTGTTCTTGTAGTCGCGGCCGAAGCGAACCGTGCCATCGATCTCGGCGATGATGGCGTGATCCTTCGGACGGCGTGCCTCGAAGAGCTCGGCAACGCGCGGCAGACCACCGGTGATGTCCTTGGTCTTGGCGCTTTCGAGCGGCGAACGGGCGAGAACGTCACCCTGGCTGACCTTCTGGCCCGGCTCGACCGAGAGGATCGCATCGACCGACAGCATGAAGCGGGCTTCGCCGCCGCGGGCGAGCTTGGCAATGCTGCCGTTCTTGTCCTTGATTACGATCGCCGGCTTCAGGTCCGTGCCGCGCGGCGTCGAACGCCAGTCGATAACCTGGCGCTTGGTGATGCCGGTCGATTCGTCCGTCGATTCCAGAACCGAGATGCCGTCGACGACGTCTTCGAAGTGAACGGTACCTTCCACTTCCGTCATCATCGGACGGGTGTAGGGGTCCCACTCGGCGAAACGCTGGCCGCGCTTCACCTTGTCGCCGTCGTCGACGAAGATCTTCGAACCGTAGGCAACGCGCTGCGAGGAGCGCTCGACACCGCGTTCGTCGAGGATCTGGATCGCCATGTTGCGGCCCATGGCGACGAGGACGCCATCGGAATTGCGCAGCATGTTGCGGTTCTTGATCTGGACCGTGCCTTCGTAGGACGCTTCGAGGAACGACTGGTCGACCACGGTCGCCGTACCGCCGAGGTGGAAGGTACGCATGGTCAGCTGCGTGCCCGGCTCACCGATCGACTGCGCCGCAATGACACCGACCGCTTCACCCATGTTGACGGGCGTACCGCGGGCGAGGTCACGGCCGTAGCAGACGCCGCAGACGCCGGTCTGGATCTCGCAGGTCAGCGCCGAGCGAATGCGGACGGACTGAATGCCGGCCTTCTCGATCGTGGCAACATCGGCCTCGAGGATCATCTTGCCGGCATCGACGATGCGTTCGCCGGTGACCGGGTTGTCGATGTTGTCGAGCGCCGTACGGCCGAGGATACGCTGGCCGAGCGAGGCGACGACCTGGCCGGCATCGACGATCGCCGTCATGGTCAGGCCCTTGTCGGTGCCGCAATCGACATGCGTGACGATGCAGTCCTGCGCGACGTCGACGAGACGGCGGGTCAGGTAACCGGAGTTCGCGGTCTTCAAGGCGGTGTCCGCCAGACCCTTACGGGCACCGTGCGTCGAGTTGAAGTACTCGTTCACGGTCAGGCCTTCCTTGAAGTTCGAGATGATCGGCGTTTCGATGATCTCGCCCGACGGCTTGGCCATGAGGCCGCGCATGCCGCCCAGCTGGCGCATCTGGTTCGGAGAACCACGAGCACCCGAGTGCGACATCATGTAGATCGAGTTCATCGGCTTCTGGCGACCATTGTCGTCAAACTCGACCGCCTTGATGCGCGCCATCATCTCTTCGGCGACCTTTTCGGTTGCCTTGCCCCAGGCGTCGACGACCTTGTTGTACTTCTCGCCCTGGGTGATCAGGCCGTCATTGTACTGCTGCTCGTATTCCTTCACGAGCGCTTCGGTGTCGCCGACGATCTTCACCTTGGTGTCCGGGATCACCATGTCGTCCTTGCCGAACGAAATGCCGGCGCGGCAGGCATGGGCGAAGCCGAGCTGCATGATCCGGTCGCAGAAGATCACCGTGTCCTTCTGGCCGCAATGGCGATAGACCGTGTCGATCATCTTCGAAATATTCTTCTTGGTCATCTCCTGGTTGCAGATCTCGAACGGAATGTTCGGGTTCTTCGGCAGGAGCTCGCCGATGATCATGCGACCGGGCGTCGTTTCATAGATCTTCGAGACCGGGTTGCCCTCGGCATCGACGGTCTTGTAGCGGCCGCGGATCTTGGCGTGCAGCGTGACGGCCTTGGTTTCCAGCGCATGGTGCAGTTCGCCCATGTCGGAGAAGGCCATGCCTTCACCCGGCTCGTTCTGGTTCAGGATCGACAGATAGTAGAGGCCGAGAACCATGTCCTGCGACGGAACAATGATCGGTGCGCCGTTTGCCGGATGCAGGATGTTGTTCGTCGACATCATCAGCACGCGGGCTTCAAGCTGGGCTTCGAGCGACAGCGGCACGTGAACGGCCATCTGGTCGCCGTCGAAGTCGGCGTTGAAGGCGGTGCAGACGAGCGGGTGCAGCTGGATCGCCTTGCCTTCGACCAGGATCGGCTCGAAGGCCTGGATGCCCAGGCGGTGCAGCGTCGGCGCACGGTTCAGCAGAACCGGATGCTCGCGGATGACCTCGTCGAGAATATCCCAGACTTCCGGCTTTTCCTTTTCCACCAGCTTCTTCGCCTGCTTGACGGTCGAGGAGAAGCCCTTGGCGTCGAGGCGGGCGTAGATGAACGGCTTGAAGAGTTCGAGCGCCATCTTCTTCGGAAGACCGCACTGGTGCAGCTTGAGCTCCGGACCGGTCACGATGACCGAACGGCCGGAATAGTCGACGCGCTTGCCAAGCAGGTTCTGGCGGAAGCGGCCCTGCTTGCCCTTCAGCATGTCGGAGAGCGACTTCAGCGGACGCTTGTTGGCACCGGTGATGACGCGGCCGCGACGGCCGTTGTCGAACAGCGCATCGACGGATTCCTGCAGCATGCGCTTTTCGTTGCGGATGATGATGCCCGGTGCGCGCAGTTCGATCAGCCGCTTCAGACGGTTGTTGCGGTTGATGACGCGACGGTAGAGATCGTTGAGATCCGACGTCGCGAAACGGCCGCCGTCGAGCGGCACGAGCGGACGCAGGTCCGGCGGGATCACCGGAACGACCTTCATGATCATCCACTCCGGACGGTTGCCGGACTCCATGAAGTTCTCGACGATCTTCAGCCGCTTCATCAGCTTTTTCTGCTTCAGATCCGAGCTCGTCTCGGCCATTTCGGCGCGCAGATCACCGGCGATCTTCTCGAGATTCATCGAAGCGAGCATCTCGTAGATCGCTTCGGCGCCGATCATCGCGGTGAACTGGTCTTCGCCGAACTCGTCGACCGCGATCATGTACTCTTCTTCGCTGAGGAGCTGGTTCTCCTTCAGCGACGTCAGGCCAGGTTCGGTGACGATGTAGTTTTCGAAATAGAGGACGCGCTCGATATCCTTCAGGGTCATGTCGAGCAACGTCGCGATGCGGCTCGGCAGCGACTTCAGGAACCAGATATGGGCAACAGGCGCGGCGAGCTCGATATGGCCCATGCGCTCGCGGCGAACGCGCGACAGCGTCACTTCGACGCCGCACTTTTCGCAGATGATGCCCTTGTACTTCATGCGCTTGTACTTGCCGCACAGGCACTCGTAGTCCTTGATCGGACCGAAGATGCGCGCGCAGAACAGACCGTCGCGCTCGGGCTTGAAGGTGCGGTAGTTGATCGTCTCCGGCTTCTTGATCTCACCGTAAGACCAGGAAAGAATCTTCTCCGGCGACGCGATCGAAATCCGGATGGAATCGAAGGTCTGTGCAGGCACCTGCGGATTGAAAAGATTCATGACCTCTTGGTTCATGCCTGTCTCCTTTGCGGGCTTTACGCCCTGAGCTTGGCGAGGGTGCCGGCAAATCCCGGGCGCCGGCCCCTGCCCCATAAACAGCTAAAACCGCATCGGGTGCGGCCCTGTTCCTGCCGCGGGGCAAGCGAGCGCCCGGCGGCGGAAACGGTGCGCGCCGCTTTGCGGCACGCACCGGATATCACTTACTCCGCCGCGTCCGGCAGCTGCGCCGCGGTGCCGAGATCCTCAACCTTCGAGTTTTCCAACTCAACGGAGAGGCCGAGCGAGCGCATTTCCTTGACGAGAACGTTGAAGCTCTCCGGAATGCCCGCCTCGAACGTATCGTCGCCTCGGACGATCGCCTCGTAGACCTTGGTACGGCCGGCCACGTCGTCCGACTTGACCGTCAGCATTTCCTGCAGCGTGTAGGCGGCGCCGTAGGCTTCGAGCGCCCAAACCTCCATTTCGCCGAAGCGCTGGCCGCCGAACTGCGCCTTGCCGCCCAGCGGCTGCTGGGTAACGAGCGAGTACGGACCGATCGAACGGGCGTGGATCTTGTCGTCCACCAGGTGGTTGAGCTTCAGCATATAGATGTAGCCAACCGTGACCTGGCGGTCGAAGGCCTCGCCGGTACGACCGTCATAGAGCGTCGACTGACCGGTCACCTTCAGGCCGGCCTTGTTCAACATCTCGTTGACGTCGGCCTCGACCGCGCCGTCGAAGACCGGCGTTGCAATCGACACGCCGCGGCGGGTCTGCTCGGCCAGCCGGACGATCGACTCGTCGTCGTACTGCTTGATCGGCTCGCCCTTCGGACCGGCGCCCATGACGTCGTCGATCGTCTGGCGCAACGGCTTGATGTCGCCGCTCTCGTGATAGGCCTCGAGCATTGCGCCGATCTTCTTGCCCATGCCGGCGCAAGCCCAGCCCAGATGCGTCTCGAGGATCTGGCCGACGTTCATGCGCGACGGCACGCCGAGCGGGTTCAGCACCACGTCGACATGCGTGCCATCTTCGAGGAACGGCATGTCCTCGATCGGCACGATCCGCGACACGACACCCTTGTTGCCGTGACGGCCGGCCATCTTGTCGCCCGGTTGGATCTTGCGCTTCACGGCGACGAAGACCTTGACCATCTTCATGACGCCCGGAGGCATTTCGTCGCCGCGCTGGACCTTTTCGACCTTGTCCATGAAGCGCTGTTCGAGACGCGACTTGGATTCGTCGTACTGGGCGCGAAGCGCTTCGATCTCGCCCTGAGCCTTCTCGTCCTCGACGGCGAACATCCACCACTGCGAGCGCGGATATTCGCTGATGACGGCGTTCGAAAGCTCGGTGCCCTTCTTGAAGCCCTTCGGGCCGGCAACGGCAACATGGCCGCGCAGCATGTCGATCAGGCGTGCATAGACGTTGCGGTCGAGGATCGCCTGCTCGTCGTCGCGGTCCTTGGCGAGGCGTTCGATCTCCTCGCGCTCGATCGCCATCGCGCGCTCGTCCTTCTCGACCCCGTGCCGGTTGAAGACGCGAACTTCGACAACCGTGCCGAAGGTGCCGGGCGGCATGCGCATCGACGTATCACGGACGTCCGAGGCCTTTTCGCCGAAGATGGCGCGCAGAAGCTTTTCTTCCGGCGTCATCGGGCTTTCGCCCTTCGGCGTGATCTTGCCGACCAGGATGTCGCCCGGCTGAACTTCGGCGCCGATATAGACGATGCCGGCTTCGTCCAGGTTCTTCAGCGCTTCTTCCGATACGTTCGGAATGTCGCGCGTGATTTCTTCCGGACCGAGCTTGGTGTCGCGGGCCATGACTTCGAATTCCTCGATATGAATCGAGGTGAAGACGTCATCGCGCACGATCCGCTCGGAGAGCAGGATCGAGTCTTCGTAGTTGTAGCCGTTCCAGGGCATGAAGGCGACGAGCGCATTGCGGCCGAGCGCCAGATCTCCGAGATCGGTCGACGGGCCGTCGGCGATGATGTCGCCCTTGTTGACCAGGTCGCCGACGGTGACCAGCGGACGCTGGTTCACGCAGGTGTTCTGGTTGGAACGCTGGAACTTCTGCAGCCGGTAGATATCGACGCCCGACTTCGACGGATCGAGGTCTTCGGTGGCGCGGATAACGATACGCGTCGCATCGACCTGGTCGACGACGCCGCCACGGCGGGCGGCGATCGCCGCGCCCGAGTCGCGGGCAACGACCGGCTCCATGCCGGTGCCGACGAAGGGTGCCTCGGCTCTCAGCAGCGGAACCGCCTGACGCTGCATGTTCGAGCCCATCAGCGCGCGGTTGGCGTCGTCGTTCTCAAGGAACGGGATGAGCGCCGCGGCGACCGAAACGAGCTGTTTCGGCGAAACGTCCATCAGGTTGATGTTGTCGCGCGGCGCCAGCATGACTTCGCCGGCGTGACGGCAGACGACGAACTCTTCCGCGAAGGAATTGTCGTCGTTCAGGACCGAGTTGGCCTGGGCGACGTGATACTTTGCCTCTTCCATCGCCGACAGGTAGACCACGTCCCCGGTCACCTTGCCATCGACGATCTTGCGGTACGGACTCTCGATGAAGCCGTACTTGTTGACGCGGGCAAAAGTCGCGAGCGAGTTGATCAGACCGATGTTCGGGCCTTCCGGCGTCTCGATCGGGCAAATGCGGCCGTAATGGGTCGGATGCACGTCGCGGACTTCGAAGCCGGCGCGCTCGCGGGTCAGACCACCCGGGCCAAGAGCCGAAAGGCGGCGCTTGTGGGTGATTTCCGAGAGCGGGTTCACCTGGTCCATGAACTGCGACAGCTGCGAGGAGCCGAAGAACTCGCGAACGGCGGCAGCGGCCGGCTTCGCGTTGATCAGGTCCTGCGGCATGACGGTGTCGATCTCGATCGAGGACATGCGCTCCTTGATCGCGCGCTCCATGCGCAGGAGACCCAGGCGATACTGGTTCTCCATCAGCTCGCCGACCGAGCGGACGCGGCGGTTGCCGAGGTTGTCGATGTCGTCGATCTCGCCCTTACCGTCACGCAGTTCGACCAGCATCTTGACGACCGCGAGGATGTCTTCCTTGCGCAGCGTGCGGACCGTGTCCGGCACGTCGAGGTCGAGACGCATGTTCATCTTCACGCGGCCCACGGCCGAGAGGTCGTAGCGCTCGGCATCGAAGAACAGCGCGTTGAACATGGCTTCGGCCGAATCCATGGTCGGCGGCTCGCCCGGACGCATGACGCGATAGATGTCAAACAGCGCGTCCTGCCGGTTCTCGTTCTTGTCGGCGGTCAGCGTGTTGCGGATATAGGCACCGACATTGATGTGGTCGATGTCGAGGACCGGAATCTCGTCGAACCCGGCCGCCAGGATGACGGGAAGCGTCTTCTCGTCGATCTCGTCGCCGGCTTCCAGGTAGATTTCGCCGGTTTCGACGTTGACGACGTCTTCGGCGAGGTAGTTGCCGTAAAGGTCGTCATCGGTCGCCTTGAGCGCCTTCAGCCCCTTGTCCTGCAATTGACGCAGCAAGCGCGGCGTCAGCTTCTTGCCGGCCTCGACGACGACTTCGCCGCTGTCGGCGTCGATCATGTCGGCAAGCGCCTTCTGGCCCTTGAGCGCATCCGGCTGGAACGGCACGCGCCAGCCATCGCCGTCGCGCTGGTAGAGCGACTTCGTATAGAAGGTGTCGAGGATTTCCTCGCCGTCCATGCCGAGTGCCATCATCAGCGACGTCACCGGAATCTTGCGGCGGCGGTCGATGCGGGCATGGACGATGTCCTTGGCGTCAAACTCGATGTCGAGCCAGGAACCGCGGTACGGAATGACGCGTGCGGCGAAGAGCAGTTTGCCGGACGAATGGCTCTTGCCCTTGTCATGGTCGAAGAAGACGCCCGGCGACCGGTGCATCTGCGAAACGATGACGCGCTCGGTGCCGTTGACGATGAAGGTACCGTTGTCCGTCATGAGCGGCATGTCGCCCATGTAGACGTTCTGTTCCTTGATGTCCTTGATCGACTTCGCGCCGGTATCCTCGTCGATATCGAACACGATCAGGCGCAGGGTCACCTTGAGCGGTGCCGCATAGGTCAGGTCGCGCTGGCGGCATTCCTCGACGTCGAACTTCGGCGGTTCGAATTCGTAGGACACGAATTCGAGCATCGAAGCGCCCGAAAAATCCTTGATCGGAAATACCGACTTGAAAACAGCTTGAAGTCCCTCGTCGGGACGCCCGCCTGCGGGCTCTTCGACCATGAGGAACTGGTCGTAGGACGCCTTCTGGACCTCGATGAGGTTCGGCATCTCTGCGACTTCGGGGATCTTTCCAAAAAACTTGCGTACGCGCCTACGACCGTTGAACGAAAGGGTCTGAGCCATCGTCGCTCCTTGTCAATCTTGCATCCGGGCCTGCAACGGACGGGAACCGATGGCCAGTCGATCCCGTCGATCAAATGAGTCGTTCAATCTCGTCAAGCTTTCGAAAGACGCCAGCACGGATTGCTGTGCTGTCCTTCAATCGCGACCATCCTCTTGAAGAACCCATTACCCAAAAGCCGTTTTCGACAGGCTTTTGGGTAATATGTTCCAAAAACGGTCAAAGAGAGGCGGCCCAAAGGGCCCCCTCCCTTCGCATGTCGTCGAATTACTTGACGTCAACCTTGGCGCCAGCGTCTTCGAGCTTCTTCTTGAGGTCGGCAGCTTCAGCCTTGGAAACTGCTTCCTTGACAGCCTTCGGAGCGCCTTCGACCAGGTCCTTGGCTTCCTTGAGGCCGAGGCCGGTGATGGCGCGGACTTCCTTGATGACGTTGATCTTGTTCGCGCCGGCATCCGTCAGGATGACGTCGAACTCGGTCTTCTCTTCTTCTGCAGCGGCAGCAGCGCCGCCAGCAGCACCGCCGACGGCAGCAACGGCTACCGGAGCAGCGGCGGAAACGCCCCACTTTTCTTCGAGCAGCTTGGAAAGCTCAGCCGCTTCCAGGACGGTCAGCGAGGAGAGGTCTTCAACGATCTTTGCGAGATCAGCCATTTTACTTTTCCTTTTGTTCGGTTCGAACTGGTTTTGATTACAACAGCGAAATTCCGCCTCAGGCGGCTTCGTCCTTCTTGGCATAGGCCGAGAACACGCGGGCAAGCTGGCTTGCCGGTGCTGCGACAACCGTCGCGACGCGGGTTGCCGGGGCATTGAGAAGGCCCAGCAGCTTCGCGCGCAGCTCGTCCAGCGAAGGCAGGGTCGCGAGCGACTTGACTGCTTCCGGGTTGAGCGTGGTTGTCCCCATGGCGCCGCCCAGGACAACGAGCTTGTCGTTGGTCTTGGCGAAATCCATGACGACCTTCGGAGCCGTTACGGGATCGGCGCTGTAAGCGATCAGCGTCTGTCCCTTGAAGAGATTGGTCATCCCTTCAGACTCCGTGCCCTGAAGAGCGATCTTGGCCAGGCGGTTTTTCGCGACTTTGACGGTGCCGCCAGCAGCGCGCATCTTCGAACGGAAGTCGTTCATCTGCGCAACTGTGACACCAGCATAGTGGGCCACGACAACCGAACCGGAAGCCTTGAAGACTTCGTTCAGCTCCGTGACGAATTCGCGTTTTTCCGCTCTTTCCACTGTCTGTCTCCAGTTGACAGGGTTGCTCATCGCAGCCCTGCCGGGTTTGCCTTTGTCACCCGGGATCATGCTTGATCCCAAGCAACGCTTAAGGATCCTGTCCCTTGGCGTTCCCGGATAGCCGGGTCTGACACAAGGCAAGCGAGGTTCGAACCGAATTTCGACGCCGCGGCGTCACTTGAAATCCAGATCTTACCCGTCTCATGCGGGCAATGGTGATTAAGGTAGAACCACCCGCAATCTCGGACAGGAATTCCGGGCCGGAAGCCCGGATATTTCCGGCCCCGAAAGGCCGGAAATTCGGTTTCGGGCCGAAGCCCGTGATTCCGTTAGGCGACGCTGAGCGTTGCCGGATCGATCTTGAGGCCGGGACCCATCGTCGAGGAGATCGCCACGCGCTTGACGTAGTTACCCTTCGCGCCGGTCGGCTTCGCCTTGATCACCGCGTCTGCGAAGGCGCGGATGTTCTCTTCCAGCGCCTTGGCATCGAAGGATGCCTTGCCGACGCCGGCGTGAACGATACCAGCCTTTTCGACGCGGAACTCGACGGCGCCGCCCTTCGAAGCCTTGACGGCCGCAGCGACGTCCATGGTGACGGTTCCGACCTTCGGGTTCGGCATCATGCCGCGCGGACCGAGAACCTTGCCGAGACGGCCGACGAGCGGCATCATGTCGGGGGTCGCGATGCAGCGATCGAAGTCGATCTTGCCGCCCTGAACGATTTCGACGAGGTCTTCCGCGCCGACGATGTCGGCACCGGCAGCCTTGGCCTCATCGGCCTTCGCACCACGTGCGAACACGGCGACACGAACCGAGCGGCCCGTGCCGTTCGGCAGGTTGACGACGCCGCGGACCATCTGGTCGGCATGGCGAGGGTCGACGCCGAGGTTCATCGCCACTTCGATCGTCTCGTCGAACTTGGCGGTCGCACGCTCCTTGACGAGCGTCACGGCTTCGGTGAGGCCGTAGACCTTCGCCGGATCAATGCCCTCGCGGGACTTCTGTACACGCTTTGCAATCTTCGCCATGGTCTTAGCCCGTCACTTCCAGGCCCATGGAGCGGGCGGAGCCCTCGACCATTGCCATTGCGCCTTCGATATCGGCCGCGTTGAGGTCCTTCATCTTGGCCTCGGCGATCGTGCGGATCTGGGCCTTCGAGATCGAGCCGGCCTTCGCCTTGCCCGGGGTCTTCGAACCGGACTGGATCTTCGCTTCGCGCTTCAGGAAGTAGCTGACCGGCGGCTGCTTCATGACGAAGGTGAAGGACTTGTCCTGGTAATAGGTGATGACGACCGGAATCGGCATACCCTTTTCCATTTCCTGCGTGGCGGCGTTGAACGCCTTGCAGAATTCCATGATGTTAATGCCGCGCTGACCAAGCGCAGGACCGATCGGCGGCGACGGGTTCGCCGAGCCGGCCTTGACCTGCAGCTTGAGCTGGCCTGCAACTTTCTTAGCCATTTCTCTCTGCCTCTCTTTGCCCCACCCGGCAAACCGGAAGCGGGAACTGTTCAGCCGGTTGCCCGGCTCCTTGCCGGTCGGTTGACCGGCGGCTGCGGTTGCGTGGTGCGGATAGACCGGTCTGGCTAAGACCGGCTCCCTCCCACGCGCATGCGGATCACTCCGCCGGAGCAGGCCGACATGTCAGCCTGCCCATTCTCATAAGCTTGCGTTCTTTCAGACCTTCTCGACCTGGCCGTATTCCAGCTCGACCGGCGTGGCGCGGCCGAAGATCGACACCTCGACCTTCAGGCGCGAGCGCTCCTCGTCGACATCCTGCACGATGCCGTTGAAGGAGGCGAATGGCCCATCCGACACGCGGACCTGCTCGCCGATTTCAAACGAGACCGAAGGCTTCGGACGCTCGACGCCATCCTGGACCTGACCGAGAATCCGATCCGCCTCATGGTCCGGGATCGGCACCGGCTTGCTGTCGGTGCCAAGAAAACCGGTGACCTTCGGCGTGTTCTTGATGAGGTGGTAAGCCTCGTCCGTCAAATTCGCCCGCACGAGAACGTAGCCCGGGAAGAACTTCCGCTCGGAATCGACCTTGCGGCCGCGACGGACCTCAACGACTTTCTCGGTCGGAACGAGAATCTTCTCAAACAGATGCGAGAGACCCTTCTGCCTCGCCTTCTCCTCGATCGATTCGGCGACCTTCTTCTCGAAATTTGAATAGGCGTGAACGATATACCAGCGCGCAGCCATCTAACCCTCCACCCAAATCAAGCGCCAACGTTGAGGATCAGGCTCATCAGCCAACCCATCAACTGGTCCGCACCAAAGAAGAAGGCGGCGGCAAAAGAGACCATGACGAAGACCATCAGCGTCGAGATCGTCGTCTCGCGCCGCGAAGGCCAAGTCACTTTTGACGTTTCGGAGCGTACTTGCTGCAGAAACGTGAACGGATTCGTTTTGGATGCCATAAAATGCTCACGCCATTACGGCGCGTAAAGCCGATGTGTCAGCCCCACGCACCGCGTGTCTGTTTGGACCCTACATAAAGACCGATTCCAAAAACCACAAGAGCCGATCGGTCTTTTTTGTGAATATATGAACGGCCGCGCCGCCCGTCCCGCACATTCTGGCCGAAGTCAAACAACAGGGCAAGAAGGAGGGAAAAATGGCAGGGGCAGAGGGGCTCGAACCCCCGACCTGCGGTTTTGGAGACCGCCGCTCTACCAACTGAGCTATACCCCTAGACGAGACACACAACCGTGACCGGCTGCATCCTCGAGACTGCGGCTTCTTATTCAGTTTGCCGGATGCTTTCAAGCGCATTTGCAACAAAAGAGCAAAAAGTGCCAAGAAAAGTTTCTCATGGCCGCAGGCTACCCCAGCGCGCAGCCGCTACGTGCCAGGCTGCACATATTTCCGCCAATCGTGCTCCTCCTTGAAGCCGAGGACCTCGCGGATCTTTCGGTTCGACAGCAGCCCCTCGAACTCGCCGATCTCTCTGGTGAAGGGCACGTTCGGATAGAACTGCCTGGCGAGCTCGCGGGTCGGCGTGTTGGCCGACACGGTGTCGTTGCAGGCGTTGAAGACCGCGAAGCCGAGCCCGTCCTTTTCGATGCAAAGCTTGACGATCTGCCCCAGGTCGCGCGCATCGATATAGCTCCAGGCAATCCGCTTGCGGATCTCCGGATGCGCGAAAAAGTGGGGAAAGCGTTCGTATTCGTGCGGCTCGATCACGTTGCCGATGCGCAGTGCATAGATATCGAAGCCGGACCGCTCCGCAAAGGCGCGGGCGGTCTTTTCGTTCACCACTTTGGAGAGCCCGTAGGAATCCATCGGATCGACGTCGTAGTCCTCCTCCAGCGGAAAGCTGTGGAAGTCGCGATGCCCCTCGGCAAAGCAGACCCCGTAGGTGGTCTCGCTCGACGCGACGATGATCTTGCGGATGCCAAGCTTCACCGCCGCCTCGATGACGTTGTAGGTGCCCATCACATTGACCCGGAAGGTCTCGTTGTCCGGCTTGATGAGGATGCGTGGAATGGCCGCGAAGTGGACCACGGCATCGAAGGGTTGCGGCCCCCTGCCCTGATGCGCGCGGCTCTGTTCCCCCCTGGCCTGTTCCATGTCGGGAAAATCCCGATGCATCGACAGCGCGTTGAACATCTGGCCGCTGTCGGTGATGTCGGCGATCAGGTTGGTGACGCCGGGGCTGTCGAGCGGAACAAGGTCTACATTGTGCACTTCATAGCCGGCTTCGACGAGATAGGGCACGGCATGCCGGCCGGCCTTACCGGCGCCACCGGTAAAGAGAATCCGCTTCTTCACGATCTGCTCCTCCGCCTCTGACGACGCAGGAGCCTGCCACTCCGGCGAGACACATTCAAGTTGCGACGGCGGCGAACAGCAAAAACAAAGGACCCCGCGGTTGCCCGCGGGGTCCTTGAAAACCGGCAAAAGCCCGAATTACTCGACGATGCCGGCGCCGCGTGCAAATCGCGCTTGCGCGCCATTTGCACCTTCCTTGCTGCCTCGGCAGCTTACGGCATCGCCTTTCCGACCGTTACTCGACGATGGAGGCGACGATGCCGGCGCCGCGTGCAAATCGCGCTTGCGCACCATTTGCACCTTCCTTGCCGCCGTCGGCAGCTTACGGCATCGCCTTTCCGATCGTTACTCGACGATGGAGGCGACGATGCCGGCGCCGACGGTGCGGCCGCCTTCACGGATAGCGAAGCGCAGCTTCTCTTCCATGGCGATCGGCACGATCAGCTCGACGTCGACCGTCACGTTGTCGCCCGGCATCACCATTTCCGTGCCTTCCGGCAGCGTCACGATGCCCGTCACGTCCGTCGTGCGGAAGTAGAACTGCGGGCGGTAGTTGGTGAAGAACGGCGTGTGACGGCCGCCTTCTTCCTTCGTCAGGATGTAGGCTTCGGCCTTGAACTTGCGGTGCGGCTTGACCGAACCCGGCTTGCACAGAACCTGACCGCGCTCGACGCCGTTGCGGTCGACACCGCGCAGCAGCGCGCCGATGTTGTCGCCGGCCTGGCCCTGGTCGAGCAGCTTGCGGAACATTTCAACGCCCGTGCAGGTCGTCTTCGTCGTCGGACGGATGCCGACGATCTCGATTTCCTCACCGACCTTGACGATGCCGCGCTCGACGCGGCCGGTCACGACCGTGCCGCGGCCGGAGATCGAGAACACGTCTTCGATCGGCATCAGGAACGGCTGGTCGATCGGACGCTCCGGCGTCGGGATGTAGGCGTCGACAGCAGCCATCAGCTCGCGGATCGCGTCTTCGCCGATCTTCTTGTCGGAGTCTTCGAGAGCGGCAAGCGCCGAACCCTTGATGATCGGAATGTCGTCGCCCGGGAATTCGTAGGACGACAAGAGTTCGCGCACTTCCAGCTCGACGAGCTCGAGAAGCTCGGCGTCGTCGACCTGGTCGACCTTGTTCAGGAACACGACGATCGCCGGAACGCCGACCTGGCGGGCGAGCAGGATGTGCTCGCGGGTCTGCGGCATCGGGCCGTCGGCGGCGGACACAACCAGGATCGCGCCGTCCATCTGCGCCGCACCGGTGATCATGTTCTTGACGTAGTCGGCGTGGCCGGGGCAGTCGACGTGCGCATAGTGGCGGGCCGGCGTCTCGTATTCGACGTGCGCCGTCGAAATGGTGATGCCACGCGCCTTCTCTTCCGGCGCAGCGTCGATCTGGTCATACGCCTTGAATTCGCCGAAGTACTTGGTGATCGCTGCAGTCAGCGACGTCTTGCCATGGTCAACGTGGCCAATCGTGCCGATGTTGACGTGCGGCTTGTTGCGCTCGAATTTGCTCTTTGCCATGGGTACGCTTCCTGTGGTCAAATACGATGGATCAGCCGGCGGGGCCGGTTTGTGCAGCCGTTTAAGGGTTTCGCGGCATTTGCGCAAGACTTAATTGCGTCCGCCGAGACGGCAAGGTCCCGGCCTCTTTTAAAGATCGGAAAGAAGACGCGCCGCGCGAGCCCGGATAAACTTCCCAAATCGAAAAATCCAGAGCAATCAACGCTATGTGTGCTTTTCTCAAGTGGCACACTTACGTCCAATGCGACCAAGTCTCTGGCCCATGACGGTGACCGACATGTCGACCTCAGGCCGCGCAGCGCGCTCGGCAGAAGATCGCAGCTCTCGAAGGAAGTATTGCACTTGTAGGTGACTCGTCGCCCGCCCCGCCGGCGATTTATCGCGGAAATTGTGACACCTCAAACCCGCGTGGCCACAAGCCAGTTCACTGATCGGGAGCTTTTTCGAAAGTCCCGGCAATGGCGCGGTCAAGATGGGTGTAGCCGCCATCGGGAAACAGCCACTGCCCCGTCATATGGCTGGCGCGGCTCGACAACAGGAACGCACAAGTGTCGGCGATTTCGCGTGCCGTCGTCATGCGGTGGCCCAGCGGAATGCGGCGTACGATTTCTTGGAGTGTTGCTTCGCCGTCAGGCAAGGTATCTAGCCAGCGCCTGTAGAGCGGTGTCATTACCTCCGCGACGACGATGGCATTGACGCGGACCTGGTCAGGCAGAAATTCGACAGCCCATTCGCGGGTAAGCCCGAGTTGGGCGGCCTTGGCGGCGACGTAGGCCGAGGTGCCGCCCTGACCGGTCAAGGCTGTCTTGGAACTTATGTTGACAATGGCGCCGCGCGTCGCCCGCAGATCGTCCCCGAGCGCGTGGACCATCGTATAGTAATGAACGAGATTTTGGTTCAGGCTTTCGCGAAAGGCAGCCGGGCCCCGGTCAATGCCGACCCCATCATTCGCGCCGGCATTGTTGACGAGGCCGTAGACAGTACCGTGTCGAGAGCGCACGGTCTCGATCGCAGACCGGCAGGCATCATCATTGGAGAGTTCTGCCTGCACAAAATCTGCACCAGTCCGGCGAAGCCAATCCGGATCAGGCGACTGCCGGGCGACAATGACCGGCCGCGCGCCTTCCTCAGAAAGAACCTCCGTTATACCGGCACCGATACCCGAGCCGCCACCGGTTACCACGACGACCTTGCCTTGCAAATGGAGATCCATCATGCGCCTCTGAAACGGTAGCTTTCGAGACTCTCCGGCTTCATCTCGATCGAGAAACCGGGGGCCTGCGGCGGCATGTAGGCCGCGCCGCGGACGACACATGGATTGATGAAGTGCTCGTGAAGATGATCGACAAACTCGATCACCCGTCCATCCCGTGTTCCGGCGATGCAGAGGTAATCGATCATGGACATGTGCTGCACATACTCGCAAAGGCCGACGCCACCCGCATGGGGGCAAACCTTCAGGCCGTATTTGGCTGCCATCAGCATCACGGCCAGGACTTCGTTCAGCCCGCCCAGACGGCAACTGTCGATCTGCACCACATCGATAGCGCCCCGCATGATGAACTGCTTGAACAGGATGCGATTCTGGCACATCTCGCCGGTCGCAACCTGCACGGGAGCAACGCCCTCCCGTATCATGCGATGGCCCTCCACATCATCAGGACTTGTCGGTTCTTCAATGAACCAAGGCTTGACGAAGGCAAGCTTCTTCACCCAGTCAATCGCCTGGTCGACTTCCCAGACCTGATTGGCGTCAATCATCAGATTGACGTCCGGCCCGACCTCGTCGCGCGCGATGGTAAGGCGGCGAATGTCGTCCTCGAGATCGCGGCCGACCTTCATCTTGATGTGGCGGAAGCCCGCATCAACCGCCTCACGGCACAGGCGGCGCAGCTTGGCGTCGTCATAACCGAGCCAACCGGCTGAAGTCGTATAACAGGGATAGCCCTCCGCCTTCAGGATGGCGATGCGCTCTTGCTTTTCCCGAGCCTGCTCCGTCAGGAAGCTGAGCGCCCATTCCGGCGTAATGCAATCGGTGAGGTAACGGAAATCGATGCAGCGAACGAGCTCCTGAGGCGACATATCCGCAACCAGCCGCCAGACCGGCTTGCCCTCGATTTTCGCCCAAAGGTCCCAGGCCGCATTCACGACCGCGCCCGTTGCGAGATGGATGGCTCCCTTGTCGGGGCCGATCCAGCGAAGCTGGCTGTCGGACGTTACATGCCGCCAAAAGCGCCCCATGTCCTGCGCGATCCAGCTCATGTCGAGGCCAACGACCAGCGGACGCAGTGCTTCGATGGCCGCCACGCAAATCTCGTTGCCGCGGCCGATGGTAAAGGTGAGACCGTGGCCTTCGTGCGGACCGTCTGTCTCCAGGACCACATACGCGGCAGAATAGTCTGGATCGGGGTTCATCGCGTCAGACCCATCCAGGTGCTGGCTTGTCGGGAAGCGCACGTCGACGGTGCGAAGACCAGTAATCTTCATGTCTTGATAACCTTCTGCGTTTGCTCGCCTAGTCCTTCGATGCCGAGCCGAATCGTCTCGCCGCCCTTCAGGAAGACAGGGGGAATCTGACCGAGCCCGACGCCGGGCGGCGTCCCGCTGGAAATCACGTCGCCGGGCTGCAGGGATAGGAAGCGTGTGAGATAGCTGATGATATGGGCGACGCCGAATATCATCGTCGCGGTCGAGCCGTTCTGGTAGCGATGGCCGTCGACCTCCAGCCACATTTTCAGATTGCCGACATCGGGGACTTCGTCCGGCGTCACCAGCCAGGGGCCGATCGGGCCGAACGTGTCGCAGCCCTTGCCCTTGTCCCAGGTGCCGCCGCGCTCGATCTGCCATTCGCGCTCGGATACGTCGTTGACGACGCAATAGCCGGCAACATGCGACAGCGCATCCGCCTCCTCGATATAGCGGCCACCCTTGCCGATAACGATGCCGAGTTCCACTTCCCAGTCGGTCTTGACCGAGCCGCGCGGGATTTCGACGTCGTCGTTCGGGCCGCAGATAGCGCTGGTCCATTTGTTGAAGACCACCGGCTCCTTGGGGATCTCGGCGCCGGTTTCGGCGGCGTGGTCGGCATAGTTGAGGCCGATGCAGATGAACTTGCCGACGCGGCCGACGCAGGGCCCGATTCGGGGATTCCCTTCGACCAGGGGCAAGCTGGAGACATCGAGTGCCGCTAGTTGGCTGAGGTTCTCCGGCAACAACACGTCGCCAGCAATGTCGGCTGCATACCCGGAGATATCACGGATACGACCATCGTGGTCGAGGAGACCGGGCTTTTCCCGCCCGACGGGGCCATAGCGAAGAAGTTTCATTTTGCCGTCTCGATAGAGGACCCGGAGAATTTGGTCTCCGGGTCGGATGGTGTGATCAATCGTAGAGGACTGCGGAGATTTCCGGGTCGTCGATATTGGTCTTGTCATACCAGTAGAAGCCGGTATCGATGTTCTTCTCGACCTTCTCACCCTTGGAAGCAGCGACGGCGGCCTTGACCGTCTCGTAGCCGATACCCACCGGGTTCTGAGTGATCGCGCCTGCCATCAAGCCCTCGCGGATTGCATCCTTCTGCGCCTTGCCGGAATCGTAGCCGATGATCACGATCTTGGCGCCGGATTCCTTCACGCCGTTGACCACGCCGACCGCCGAGCCCTCGTTCGTGCCGAAGATGCCCTTGATATCGGGATTGGCTGTCAGGATCGCCTTGGTGATCTCCGTCGATTTCAAATGGTCGCCGCCGCCGTACTCGATCGCAACGATCTCGATGTTAGGATGCGCTTCCTTCATCCGGTTGACAAAGCCGTCGCGACGATCAACACCGGTGCGCGAGGTCTGGTCGTGGGCGACAACGGCGACTTTGCCGGCATCGCCGATCAGTTCGGCGAGCGTGTCGGCTGCGAGCGCCGCTGCGGCGACGTTGTTAGTCGATGCCGTCGCAACGGGGATATCGCTGTCAACGCCGGAATCGAAGGCGATGACCGGAATGTTGGCCTCCTTCGCCTGCTTCAGCAGCGGAATTGCCGCCTGGCTGTCGAGGGCGGCGAAGCCGATGGCCGCCGGCTTCTTGGCGAGGGCGGCTGCCAGCATGTCGATCTGCTTGTCAACCTGGCTTTCGTTGTCCGGCCCCTCGAACGTTACCTCGACGCCGAATTCAGCTCCCGCCTGGTCGGCGCCAGCCTTAACGGCCTGCCAGAACTGGTGTTGGAAGCCCTTGGAAATAAGCGGCACGTAGAGCTTGTCCTGTGCGCTTGCCCCTGTCGCTGCACCGAGCAGCGAAATTGCTGCAACTGCACTCAGTAGAGTCCGTCTCGTGAACATGTTTCCTCCCTGTGTTCACTACTGCATGAAATTTTCGACCGTGGGAAATCAGCGGCCTCGTTGCCGGCTATTTCCGCTCGCGCCGGCGCATCTGGTCTGCATAAACGGCGACGATGATGATCACGCCGGTCACGACCGTCTGCCATTCCGGCGCGACCGACAGGACGCGCAAGCCGTTGGTGAGCACCGACATGATCAGTGCGCCGATCAGCGTGCCCACGATCGTGCCGCGCCCGCCCGACAGGCTGGTGCCGCCGATCACCACCGCCGCAATGGCTTCCAGCTCGTAGCCGAGGCCGAGCGCCGGCTGGGCGGAATTCAGGCGGCTGGCAATGAGAAGGCCGGCAATGCCGCAGACGGCGCCCGAGAGCGTGTAGATCGCGATCTTCCAGAAATCGGTGTTGACGCCGGACAGCCGCACCGCCTCTTCGTTCGAACCGAGCGCGAAAGTGTAGCGGCCGAGCACGGTGCGCCCCAGCATCCAGGCGGCGGCACCGGCCACGATGAAAAGCATTAAGACACCGTTCGGCACCGGGAAGGCCGGGATCACCTCGCCGATCAGCGAGCCCTGCGCGATGGTGGTGAAGCCGGGCGTATCGTTGAAATAGATCGGCTTGGTGCCGGTAACGATCAGCGACAGGCCCTTCAACACCAGCATCATGCCGAGCGTGGCGATGAAGGGCGGAATGCGCATACGCGCCACCAGGCTGCCGGACACCAGCCCGCAGGCCGCCCCCGTGCCGACCGCCGCCAGCACGCCGAGCGGCAGCGGCAGGCCGCCCCAGGTCAGCACTACGCCGGTCATGACGGCGCAGAAGGTCATTAGCGTACCGATCGACAGGTCGATGCCGCCGGTAATGATGATCAGCGTCACACCGACCGCCAGCACGCCATTGACGGAGGTCGCCTGCAGGATGGCCATGATGTTGGACACCTGGAAGAAATTCGGGCTCGCCAAGGAGAAGCCGATGACCAGAACGATCAGGCTGGCAAAGGCCAGGAGTTTCTGTTGGGCGCTGCCGCGCCCGCTTGCCTTTTCACCCATGATTAGAGCGTCCCCTCATGCTGCGGTCTTGCCGTTGTGTTGCCAATTCCATGATCTTCTCCTGCTCCGCACCGCCCGGCAGGATGCCTGTCAAGCGTCCCTCACACATGACCGCGATACGATGGGAAAGGCGCAGCACTTCCGGCAGCTCGCTGGAAATAACGATGATCGCCTTGCCGGCGCTGGCCAGCTCGTTGAGAAGACGATAGATTTCGGCCTTGGCGCCGACGTCGATGCCGCGGGTCGGCTCGTCGAAGATCAGCACATCGCAATCCCGCAACAGCCATTTGGCGATGACTACCTTCTGCTGGTTGCCACCCGACAAGAGCCGCACCTCCTGCCGGTCGCCCGGCGTACGGATGTTCAGCTTGGCGATGTACTCCGCGGCGATGGACCCAAGCGCCGGCTCGTCGATCCGGCCGATGGCGTCGGCATAACGCGGCAGGCTCGCCATGGCGATGTTGGCGCGTACATCCATGCCGAGCGCGAGACCGAAATGCTTGCGATCTTCCGAGAGATAGCCGATGCCGACGCGCACCGCGTCGGCGGGACTGGTGATCCGGACCGGCTTACCCTGCACGAAAATCTCGCCCGCTTCGATCGGCTCGGCGCCAAAAATGGCTCGGGCAAGCTCGGTTCGCCCGGCGCCCATCAGCCCGGCAAAGCCGAGGATCTCGCCCTTCTTCAGGTCAAAGCTGATATCCTTCAGCTCCTTGCCGCGCCGGATGCCGCGCACCTCCAGCGCCGTTTCTGCGGCGGAGAGATCGGGGATGACGACCGTCTCGTCCTTCAGTTCGCGCCCGACCATCATCGAGATGATCTTGGAGATCGGCGTTTCCTCAGCCTGGACCGTGCCGACACGGGCACCGTCGCGCATCACGGTCACACGGTCGGAGATGCGTTTGATCTCGTCCATCTTGTGACTGATGTAGATGATGCCGACGCCCTCGTCCTTGAGGCGGCGGATGATGGTGAAGAGTTCGCTGATCTCCGCATCGTTGAGCGCGGCCGTCGGCTCGTCCATAATCAAAACGCGCGACCGATAGCTCAGCGCCTTTGCGATCTCTACCATCTGCTGGCGGGCGATGGTGAGGCCCGCGACCGGCGTGCGCGGATCCATGCGGATGTTCATGCCGGCGAAGATGGCGGCGGTATCCGCATTCAGCTTCGCCTCGTCAAGCCGTCCCAAGGAAAGGCGCGGCTCCCGGCCGATCCAGACGTTCTGGGCGACGGTGAGGTCGTGCATCAACGCCAGTTCCTGATGAATGATGCCGATGCCGAGATCCTGTGCCGTCTTGGGAGTTCGAATGGACACTTCCTGGGCGTCCACGAGCACGCGACCGCTGTCTGGTTGATAGATACCGGACAGCACCTTCATCAATGTCGACTTACCCGCGCCGTTCTCGCCCATCAGCGCGTGGACCTCGGCGGGCCGAAGTTCGAAATCGACGGATTTTAACGCGTGTACGCCCGGGAAACTCTTGTCGATCCCCTCCATCCGCACCAGCTCGCTCATGACGCCGCTCCTCCCGCGCGCTTAGATGGTCACGCCGCCGTCCACCAGCATGGCCTGTCCTGAAACGAACCGGCTTTCATCGGACAGCAGGAAAACAACCAAGGGGACGACGTCATCGACCGTCGCCAGGCGGCCCATGGGCTGGCGCGCGATAAAGTCTTTCTCGGCCTGCTCCGGATCGGCAGCTGAAGCGATACGTCCGCGCAGCGAGGGCGTGTCGACCGTGCCCGGGCAGATGGCATTGCAACGAATGCCTTGCTTGACGAAATCCGCGGCAATCGCCTTGGTCAGACCGATGACCGCCGCCTTGCTGGCACCATAGGCTGTCCGATTGGCAAAACCCTTTATCGAGGAAGCCATCGAGGCCATATTCAGGATCGAAGCGGTTCCGGTGTTGGCCGCCCGATCGAGCATCCCGGGCAGGCAAGCACGCGTAAGACGCATCATCGCCGTGACGTTCAGATCGAAGGCAAAGGCCCAGTCATCGTCGGCGATATCGAGAAGCGTTCCGTTGTGCACGACCCCGGCGCAATTGAAGAGGCCATCGACAGGACCTACTTGCGCCGCAACGGCTTCGACAGCCTGCCGGTCAGTGACGTCCAGCAGCAATGTCTCGACCCCGTCCAGCCCTTCGAGTGCCGCCCCGTTGATATCGGTTGCAATCACCCGCGCGCCTTCGTCACGGCATGCGAGAACACTTGCCCTGCCTATGCCCTGACCGCCTGCCGTGACGAGAATGGTCTTGTCCTTCAGACGCATAATTCCCCCCGTGCGCCAAAGTTCGTATATAAAATAATATTTCACATACGAACGGCTTTGACAAGTCGATGCCGATATTCTTTTTTTGTAGACATCGCTATGAGTCCGGGTCTGGAGGGCGTGAATGGCAACGAAACCGCAAAAACCCGTATTGGCGGAAGGATTGGATCAGGACGAGAAATACCGCGCACCCGCGCTCGACAAGGGCTTGGATATCCTCGAGATATTGGCCAATCAAAGCGGTGGCATGACCCGGACCGAGATCGTGCGGGAAATGGGACTGAGCCCATCGCAGATCTTTCGCATGCTTGAGCGTCTGGTCGCGAGGGGGTACGTAGCCCGGTCGGAGGGTGGCGACCGCTACTCCCTGTCCATGAAGATGTTCCTTCTAGCCAATCGATACCCTCCATATCGACGACTGGTCGCCAGTGCGCAGCCTTTGATGGACGACTTTGCGCGCCAAACGGACCAATCCTGCCATCTCGTGATCCCGGAGTTCGGAACCGGTCTCATCGTCGCTCAGGCAAGCCCCACGTCTCATTGGGAGTTTCGCGCCAGGGTTGGCAGTCAGCTCGAACTTTTTACGACGGGTTCGGGCATAACGTTGATTGCATTTCAAGCCCCCGAACGCTTGGACGAAACACTCAAACAGTGGGGGGTGGCTTCGCCTAAGCCGTTGCAGGGGGCAACGGGCGATGAAATCGACGCGGTCCGTCGACAGGGTTACCGCATTGGCGCTTCCGGCCAACTTGTTGGCGTAACTGATATAAGCGCTCCGATCCTCGGCCCACATGGGGATGCAACATCGGTCGTCACATGTGCATTCATCGAGCACGTTGACGACAAACGAGCACAGAAGCTTGATGAAGCATTGTCACGGTTGCTTACCCTGACAGAAGCCCTAAGCCTGCACTGAGAGCCAACCAACTTGTAGCTCACTTCATTGGCTCGCCGAAGATGAATTTATCGTCGGCTCAGCGGCAGTTCGTTACGCGGAGGCTAGTCACTGCTTCTGAGGCGGCAAAGAGGCTGGAGCGGGTAGCGGGAATCGAACCCGCGTATTCAGCTTGGAAGGCTGCTGCTCTACCATTGAGCTATACCCGCGGGCCTTCGATCCTGAAGCAGAATGGTGGAGGGAGTTGGATTTGAACCAACGTAGGCTGAGCCAACGGATTTACAGTCCGTCCCCTTTAACCACTCGGGCATCCCTCCATTATTCTGTCGGGATCAATCGACCAAGCTTTTGAGATCGTGGAAGAAGCGGCGCCGTTTCGTGCCGCCTTTCGATCTGCGCCGGGTATATGGCCGCCCGCATTCCTCCTGTCAACAGAGCGAAACGGAAAATTTCAGAAATTCTCCACAGACACCGGCGGCCGCACTATCCGAAACCATTTCCAAGACCGAACGAACCTCACTATAAGACGCGCATGAGCAAGGACAAGAGCGGCGACAAGAGCGCCAAGGACAGCCACTACGCCACTCTGCGGCGCGCGCATCGCGACGCCCGCCGCGAGCGCGGCGAGATTCCGACACCCCGCCCGGACAAGCGCCGGAAGATGCCGGCCGACTGGAAGCCGCCGGCGCTGGCGCCAGAGCAGGTGCTTCTCTATGGGCTGCACACGGTCCGCGCCGCCCTCGATAATCCGGAGCGCACGGTCATCCGCCTCAGCGTGACGCAGAATGCGGCGGCGAGGCTGGAACTCGGCGAGCCTTCGTCACTCCCCTTCCCAGTCGAAATCGTAACGCCGCAGGATCTCGATCGGGTCCTCGGGCCGGATGCCATCCACCAGGGCGTCATGCTGGAGACGCGGCCGCTGCCGCACCGCAAGCTCGAGGCGCTCAGCGATTGTCCGTTGATCCTCCTGCTCGACCAGGTGACCGATCCGCACAATGTCGGCGCCATCATGCGCTCGGCGGTGGCGTTCGAAGCCGGCGCGCTGATCACCACCATGCGCCATAGCCCGACCGAATCAGGCGTGCTCGCAAAATCGGCCTCCGGGGCGCTGGAACTCATTCCCTATATCCAGATAACCAATCTCGCCGATACGATTGAAGAACTGCACAATCTGGGCTTCCAGACGATCGGTCTTGATTCGGAGGGTCCGCAACCGCTGGAGGATACCTTCTCTGGCGAGAAGATCGCCCTGGTGGTTGGATCAGAAGGCAAGGGGCTGCGGCAGAAGACGCGGCAGACCGTTGCGGCGCTGGCCCGACTCGATATGCCCGGCGCCATCAAGTCGCTCAATGTCTCAAACGCCGCGGCGATCGCGATGTATGCAGCAAGGCAGCACCTCAAGGCTTGAGACGGCCGATGCCGGTCAAAGCACCGGCACGGCGCTTAAGGTCATGTGCGCCGTCGGACAGCCGTCACGCACCTTCTTCCAGGTCGTGACGTTGAGGTTCATTTCGCAGCGCGCCATGTAGGAGATGCCGCCGACCCGGATGCATGTCATCTGGCCGAGTTCGTATTTCGTCCCGTCGCGATTGCGACAGGTACAGCGCCGGTCCGGCGGCGACGCAGCCGCACTCTCGGCGACCATGGCGGCAGCCGCCAGCGACAGGGCCAGAACCTGCAGAACGACCAGGCTTCTCATCTCGCTAGAATACCGCAAATCCGGCCCGATCAGAAACGAAGAATGCCGGCCGCTTGCGCGACCGGCATTCTTCCGCAACAGACCGGCACTTTTGGTGAGCGGGATGCGGGCGGGAAAACCACGAACAGTTTCCTCATCCCACTCCGGCGCCGGCCGAATTCAATCTTAGCTCGCCAGGCGCAGAACGTTGCCTTCCGCGATGGTCTTTTCAGCTTCGGCAATGGCGAACTGCTTCTGGTCGGCACCGAGGTTCAGGCCCTCGGCGCGGACGAACTCAACGTCGGTGAGTCCGAAGAAGCCGAAAACGGTCCGCAGATAGCTTTCCTGGTGATCCATCGCCGAAGCCGGGCCGGCAGAATAGTGTCCGCCGCGCGTGGAGGCGACAATTACCTTCTTGCCCTTGGCGAGACCCTCCGGGCCCGCCTCGGTGTAACGGAAGGTCTTGCCAGCGACGGCCAGGCGGTCGATCCAGGCCTTCAGCTGGCTCGGGATCGAGAAGTTGTACATCGGCGCACCGACGACGATCGTGTCAGCGGCAAGGAATTCGTCGAGCATCTGGCGGCCAGTCCGAATATCGGAGGCGAGCGCCGGATCGACTTCACCGAGGTCGGCAGGCGCCATGATCTGTGCGCCGGTCAGATGCTGGAGGCGCTCGGAGACGAGATCGCGATAGGTGACTTTCGCGTCGGGCCGGTCTGCCTTGATCTGCGAGACGATCGCCGCCGTCAGACGACGGGAAACCGAATGTTCTCCGAGAATGCCGGAGTCGATATGAAGGACGTTCATGGGAGGCACCTTTGTTTCTAGTTGCGGTGCACAACATATGATTTGAAAACAATCGCTGGATAAGACGGCGAATAATTGACATTCCGTTTCCTGAGGGAAACAATCGGAGCGTTCCGGCGCGGGAAAATCAGACTCCGTCGGAACGATTACATTGGATTCCCAGAGCGGATGCGCGCGCGACGCCCGCTCTGGTGGAGGCTAGCATGCAGGACCTGAACGATATCGCCCTCTTCGCCGCCGTCGTGAAGAACAACGGCTTCAGCGCCGCCGCGCGTTATCTGAACATTCCCAAATCCAAGCTCAGCAAGCATGTGGCGCGGCTGGAAGATCAACTGGGCGTGCGGCTTCTCGAGCGCTCGACGCGCAAGCTGCGCGTGACGGAAATCGGCCGCGTTTTCTATGAACACGCCCAGGGGCTGCTCGACGGCGTAGCGGCCGCGGAAGCCGAGGTCGCCGCCGTGCGCGGCGAGCCGACGGGCGTTGTGCGGCTTGGCTGCCCCCTCGGCTTCGCACCGATGCTGGCCGACATTCTGCCGGGCTTCCATCGGCGCTACCCGGGCGTCCGACTGCTCATCACCGCCACGAATCGACGTCTCGATCTCATCGAGGAGCGTTTCGACGTGGCGCTTCGCGCGCGCGACCAGCTCGATACGGACAGCCACCTGATCGTGCGCAAGTTCGGCGAGGTCCGCTCGCGGCTGGCCGCCAGCCCGACGCTTCTTGCGCGAATCGGAGAAGTCACCACCACCAATCTTGCCGAAATGCCGACGCTTTCCATGAACGAGCAACACGCAAGCGACGTGTGGCGCCTCTATCACGCGAACGGCGGATCGATCGAGATCGCCCACCGACCGGTGATCGGCTGCAGCGATTTCGTCATCCTCGAACGCGCCGCGATCGAAGGAATGGGGATCGCGCTTTTGCCGGACCACATCTGCGAGCGCGCCTTCCGAACCGGCGTTCTCGTCCCCGTCCTGCCTGAGTGGGGCTCCGGCAACGTCGTGGTCCATCTCGTCTTTCCGTCCCGACAGGGCGTGCTGCCGGCGACGCGCGCGCTGATCGACTATCTGGCAGAGAACCTGATCAAGGCGATGCAGCGTTGCCGCGAGATCGACCCGAGACCGGCGCAGTCCTTCGATATTTGAGGAAATTGTGAGTCGCCGATCAGTGTGGGGAGGTGTGGTAGCTTCGAAAAGCTTCAAAAATGGTGCCCCCAGAGAGACTCGAACTCCCGACCTACTGATTACAAATCAGCCGCTCTACCAACTGAGCTATAAGGGCACTTTTCGATCACGGGAGTTACCATATTCCTTTCTTGTGTAAAGCAAAAATGCGGCTCCCCTCAAAATTTCGGGTGCACTCGCCGCATGGTCGTGCCAGAAAAACAGGCATGGCGTCGATCGCCGCGCCGGGCGCAACGACAAACGGACTGAATGCATGACCCAGTTCAGCACACTCGCCTTCATCGCCTCGACGGCCGAAGAAGCGCAGAAGGCGGCAAAGGAACTCAAGGAGATTTACGGCGACCACGACCCGGAGGAGGCGGACGTGATCGTCGCGCTCGGCGGCGATGGTTTCATGCTGCACACGCTGCACAAGACGATGAATACCGGCAAGCGCGTCTACGGCATGAATCGCGGCTCGGTCGGCTTCCTGATGAACCGCTACAGCACCGATGATCTGCGCGAACGCATCGCCAGCGCCGTCGACAACGCCTTCCACCCCTTGGAAATGCGGACCCTCGACGCCAACGGCAACGAATTCACCGCGCTGGCGATCAACGAGGTCTATCTCTTCCGCCAGTCCTATCAGGCGGCAAAGCTCAAGGTCCTCGTCGACGGCAAGGTGCGGCTCGATGAACTGACCTGCGACGGGCTGCTGCTCGCAACACCGGCGGGATCGACTGCGTATAACCTGTCCGCCCACGGGCCGATCCTGCCGCTCGAGGCCCCGCTTCTCGCCTTGACCCCGGTCAGTCCCTTCCGGCCGCGGCGCTGGCGCGGCGCGCTGCTTCCCAACCGCGTTACCGTCCAGATCGAGATTCTCGAGGCCGAGAAGCGGCCGGTCAACGCCGTCGCGGATCACCAGGAGGTCAAGTCGGTCGTTCGGGTCACGATCGCCGAATCGGAGAAGCTGACGGCCCGCATCCTGTCCGATCCGGATCATTCCTGGTCCGACCGCATCCTGGCCGAGCAGTTCTCCAATTGAATCACAAGCGGAACGTCATGGTATTCTGCGGTCAGCGGTTATTGTTCCGCGCCGCGCACGAAGGAATCTTGAGGATGCGCAACCCCCTTGTGATCGCGCTTTGCTTCCTGTTGTCCGCGGGCGCTCTGCGGGCGCAGGACGGCGGCATCCTCCCCTCGAACGTCACTTTCGTCACAAGCACCGGCTATTGGGAGGATGGTGCCGGCGTAGCGCCGGCCGGCGATCCAGAAGGCGTTGCGCAACGGGCCGCGCAGCGTGGCTACTACAAGCTGATTGCCGTGCGGCAGAGTGACGGCACCGCGCGCATCCATCTCCAGCAGATCGCCTCGACGCCGGCCGGCCCGGAAGTCGTCTCGTCCGCCGAGCTCGAGGAGTTCACGGCGATGAAGTCCTTTGTCACCGACATTCGACCCGAGACCTCGACGGGCATCACGCGGCAGCCGGGAATGTTCGCGACCGTCTATCTGAAGACCGACCCTTCCGCCACCGAACCGGAATCGTGGACGGTGCTGATAGACGAAGTCGGGGACATCAAGATCGAGCGCGCGACCAACTGACGCCGACAAAAGAATACGGCCGGGGAGCACCCGGCCGTTTGTCGCAGTTCCTGTTCGGCGCGTTCAGCCCAAATCCTCGACGACCGCATCCGCACCGCCGCTGACGCGGTGGGCAAGTGCGGCCTCCATAAACTCGTTGAGCTCGCCGTCGAGCACGTCGCCGGGGCTCGTGCTTTCGACGCCCGTCCGCAGGTCCTTCACCAGCTGATAGGGCTGCAGGACATAGGAGCGGATCTGGTGACCCCAGCCGATATCGGTCTTTGAAGCGGCTTCGGCATTGGCCGCTTCCTCGCGCTTCTTGAGCTCGGCTTCATAGAGCCGGGCGCGCAGCATGTCCCAGGCCTTGGCGCGGTTCTTGTGCTGCGAACGCTCCTGTTGGCACTGCACGACGATGCCGCTCGGCATATGCGTGATGCGCACGGCCGAGTCGGTCGTGTTGACGTGCTGGCCGCCGGCGCCCGAAGAACGGTAGGTGTCGATGCGGCAATCGCTTTCGTTGATGTCGATCTGGATCGAATCGTCGACGACCGGATAGACCCAGATGGACGAAAACGAGGTGTGACGGCGCGCATTGCTGTCATAGGGCGAGATGCGGACGAGCCGATGGACACCCGACTCGGTCTTCAGCCAGCCATAGGCGTTGTGGCCCTTGACGAGGAGCGTCGCCGACTTGATGCCGGCCTCTTCGCCGTCCTGGATTTCCAAGAGTTCCACCTTGTAACCTTGCCGCTCGGCCCAGCGCGAATACATGCGCAGCAGCATGTTGGCCCAGTCCTGACTTTCGGTGCCGCCGGCGCCCGAATGGACTTCGAGATAGGTGTCGTTCTGGTCCGCCTCGCCCGAAAGCATGGCCTCGACCTGCTTCTTCGCAGTCTCGTTGCGCAGCTGACGGAGTGCGTCCTCGGCCTCGCCGACGATGGCCGAATCTCCCTCCTCTTCGCCGAGTTCGATCAGCTCGATATTGTCGCTCAGCTGCTGCTCGAAACGGCGCAGGCCGGTAATGCTGTCGTCGAGCTGCTGGCGCTCGCGCATCAGCTTCTGCGCCTCGGCGGCATCGTTCCAGAGCGACGGATCTTCCGCCTTGTTGTTCAACCAGTCCAGTCGTCTTATCGCCTGCTCCCAGTCAAAGATGCCTCCTCAGCAGGCTTATGGCCTGCTTGATTTCGTCGACGATGTTCTCGATTTCGCTGCGCATGGTCCCGCTTCTTGGTGTGGCTTCGAAAAATGTGAGGGTCAAATAGCGACGCCCGCCGCCGATGTAAAGGCGACGGGCATCCGGATCGAGGGCAAGGCTCAGAAGAGGCCGTTGGAGCCGGAGGTCACGGCCTGGTTGGCCTGTGGGGAGTTCTTCAGGATCTCCTCCGGCGGCGCATATTCGTCGAGGTCGCCGATGACCGAGAAGGTTTCGGCCGGACCGGTGCCCGGCTTGAAGGCTTCGATGATCGTGTCCGGCTCGCCTTCGACCGCCGCCATGCCGGTCTTGCGGTTGACCGGGATGAGGTTCATGCCCTCCGGAACCACGAACTTGCCCGGCTGCGTCCCCTTGACCGCCTCCTGCATGAAGGCGTTGAAGATCGGTGCCGACAGACTGCCGCCCGTCGCGCCGCGACCGAGCGGCGCCGGATCGTCGAAGCCCAGATAGAGGCCGGCGACGAGGTCGGGCGTGTAGCCGACGAACCAGGCGTCCTTCTCGTCGTTGGTCGTGCCGGTCTTGCCGGCGACCGGACGGTCCAGCTTGATCTTGCCCGCCGCCGTACCCCGGGTGATGACGCCCTCCATCATCGAAGTGATCTGGTAGGACGTCATCGGATCGAGCACCTGCAGGCGGTTGTCGGTCAACACGGGCTCTTCCTGCTCGGCCCAATTGTCGGCGTTGCAGTTGTCGCAGGTGCGGTCCTCGTGACGGAAGATCGTCTTGCCGTAGCGGTCCTGGATGCGGTCGATCAGCGACGGCTTGATCTGCTTGCCGCCATTGGCGATGACCGCATAGGCCGACACCATGCGCAGCACGGTCGTCTCGCCGGAGCCGAGCGACATGGAAAGCAGCGGCGGCATCTTGTCGTAGATGCCGAAGCGCTCGGCATATTCGGCGACGAGGTTCATGCCCATGTCGTTGGCAAGCCGCACCGTCATGAGGTTGCGCGACTTTTCGATGCCGAGGCGCAGCGTCGATGGACCGGCAGAGCCGCCGCCGTAGTTTTCCGGGCGCCAGACCTGGCCGCCGGCGACGATTTCGATCGGCGCATCGAGAATGACCGAGGCGGGCGTGTAGCCGCTGTCGAGAGCTGCCGCATAGACGAAGGGCTTGAAGGAGGAACCGGGCTGGCGCATCGCCTGGGTGGCGCGGTTGAACTCCGACTGGCCATAGGAGAAGCCGCCGACCATCGCCAGAACGCGGCCGGTATGCGGATCCATCGCGACCAGCCCGCCCTGCACCTTGGGCGGCTGGCGAAGGCGATACTCGCCTTTTTGCTCGAGCGGCTCGACATAGACGACATCGCCTGGACCGACGACGCCCTCCGGGGACTTTGCCGCCTTGCGCTGGCCGCCTGCGGCGCGGTAGGCCCATTGCATTTTCTCTGCGGAAATGTGCCCGGTGACCCGTTCGGCGACGATCTTCCCCGAGGCTTCCTTGTCCGGCTGGATGCCGATCTCGGCCCCTTCGCTGTCGACGGCGAGCACGACGGCGAGTTTCCATTCCGGCATGTCGTTCAATGTCGGGATCTTGCTCAGAGGCTCCCCCCAGTCGCCGCCGATCTCGATCGTCTTGACCGGCCCGTGAAAGCCGCGGCGCTCGTCATAGCCCAAGAGCCCGTCCTGCAGCGCCTTGCGCGCGATGATCTGCAGATGCGGATCGAGCGACGTGCGAACCGACAGCCCGCCCTCGTAAAGAGCATTGTCGCCATATTTCTGAATGATCTGCCGGCGCACCTCTTCGGCGAAGTAGTCCGAAGCGAAAAGATGGGCACCGCCACGGCGCGGCGTCACGCCGAGCTCCTGCTTCTTGGCCTCCTCGCCGTCTGCCTTGGTCACATAGCCGTTCTCGACCATGCGATCGATCACCCAGTTGCGGCGCTCGATCGCCGCCTCGGTCTTGCGGAACGGGTGATAGTTGGCCGGTCCCTTCGGCAGCGCAGCAAGATAGGCGGCCTCGGCGACGGTCAGTTCCGTGACCGACTTGTCGAAATAGGTGAGCGACGCGCCGGCGACGCCGTAGGAATTCAGGCCGAAGAAGATCTCGTTCAGATAAAGTTCGAGAATGCGATCCTTGGTGTAGGCCTGCTCGATGCGGAAGGAGAGGATCGCCTCCTTGATCTTGCGGTCGATCGTCTGGTCGGCGGTCAGCAGGAAGTTCTTCGCCACCTGCTGAGTGATCGTCGAGGCTCCGACCGGGCGGCGGCCCGAGCCGAAGTTCTGGATGTTGACGGCAATGGCGCGCGCCAAGCCGGTGATGTCCACGCCCGGATGCTTGTAGAAGTTCTTGTCCTCGGCGGAGATGAAGGCTGCCTTGACGCGATCCGGTATCGCCTGGATCGGCAGATAGAGGCGGCGCTCGCGCGCATATTCGGCAATCAGCGCACCGTTTCCGGCGTGAAAGCGCGTCGTGACCGGCGGCGCGTACTTGGCGAGCACCTCATAGTCGGGCAGATCCTTGGTGATCGCGCCGAGATAGATCGCGACGGCTGCGGCGACCCCGAGCAGCAAAAACGCACCAATGCCGAAAAAATATCCTATCAGTCTGATCATCAGCCAGATACCGGTACCTTATTGTCCCATCGCCGGGTCGCCATTCGAAGGACCCACTGTCGCAAGCCAAGCGGCCGCGCCAACCGCTTTCGTCGGAAATCGGCCGGCACGACAGCTACACGCTTCGCGGGTTCCCTCATATGGCGAGGAAACTCAAGCTTCAACATCGTTTCCCAACAAATTGGGATGCCCTTCCCCCAAAGGCCGGGATTGTGAGTAAAATAGGGCTGGTGGTCGGTTATACCGTGCGCATCTCGCTGAAAAGCATATCGCTGTTACGCCGGCGACACAAATCACATCCCTCCCGTGGCTGCCTTCGGAAGGCTTCACCCGCCGTTCGCAACCGCCGTCTGGCGATAGCGCCCGACGGCGACGGCCAGCAGCTCCGACACTTTCTTGCGCCATGCCGGATCGAGCAATTGCTTCTCGTCCTCCTTGTTCGACAGGAAGCCGAGTTCGAGCAGGATCGACGGGACGTCCGGCGCCTGCAGGACGCGGAAGCCGGCATGGCGGTGGGGATTGTTGATCAGCTTGATCTGCCCTTCGAAGGATGAGACGACGCTGCGCGCCAAGTTGACTGAAAATGCCTGGGTTTCGCGGCGGGTGAGATCGATCAGGATGTCCGCGACCTCCGCCGGCTCGCTTTCGAGCGGAATGCCGGCGATCTCGTCGGAAAGGTTTTCGCGGGCCGCCAGGTCGGCCGCGAGGTGGTCGGAGGCCTTGTCTGAGATCGTATAGACCGTGGCGCCGCGGATATCCTTCTGCCTCAGCGTGTCGGCGTGGACGGATATGAACAGGTTGGCACTTCTCTGCCGGGCCATCTGGACACGCTGCGGCAAGGACAGAAACTCGTCGCCGGCCCGCGTCAGAAAGGCCTCTATGCCGGGCTCGCGGTTGAGCGTCGCCACAAGATCGCGCGCAAAGGCGAGCGTAACGTGCTTCTCCTCCGTCTTGGTGACGCTGCCGATGGCGCCGGTATCGATGCCGCCGTGCCCGGCATCGACGGCAACCACGAAGGCGCCCGGAGCTTTCGCCGGCGCGGGGGCGGGACGGTCGGTCTTGGCGGTGCGCGCCGTTCCCGTCCATTGCTGGTCGCCGAGGAGCTTGTCGAAGCGGGCCTTGTCGATCTTCTCGGCATCGATGATCAGGCGGAAGCCCTTGCCGTCTTCCTCCGGCTTCACTTCCGCGTGGGTGACCTCGGTCGGCCCTTTGGCGGAGAGCACCAGCCGCGAAGCCCCTGCCCCCATTCCGCCATAGCGGATGGCATCGAAGAGACCGCGTGGCTCGAGGCTCTCCGGCTTCAGGCCGAAGGATGTCTCCGGCAGGTCGACGATGACGCGAACCGGATTTGCGACGTAGTGAATGGAGAATTCGGGATTGCGATCGAATTCGATCACGATCCGCGTCCGCGCGTCGTCGCCGGCTACCCGCGCCCCGTAAGCCAGCAAGGGGGCGGCATCATCAGCCGCACCGGCAACAGCGGGCAACAGGATGGACATCGCCGCAAAGAGGACGGCAAACACGGGTGCGACGCGACGCGACAGCCTCTTTGAATGCGGCAAATGCCGCTCTGTTGCGGAACGCTTCACCCGGCTCCCCCATCGTCATTCGAAATCCGGCGCAGGGCCTCAGGAACCGCCACCGTCACTGTCCACCAATGAACCCTCATGGTTAACCAAACCTTGCCGCGGCGCCACCCAAGGTGAACGAATGCGGACCGGTTCGAAACCGATGCAATGGTTCCTGAACACAAGATTTCACCCGGGCAAGCGAATCGATCAATATTGTGGCGGCAAAGGCTTTTCCCTTGCCAATGTGACATAGAAACCATAAAAGCGTCACAAGGAGAAAGTGTTGACGGGATAGAATCGTCGGCCGGGCAGCCGGAGCTTCGAGAAGCTTGGCGCCAGGGAAGTGATCGAGCCGGAACAGCCGGCTGCAACCGTATCATGCTTCCGCGGCCGCAGGTGTTCATCCGCCGTCGCTGCATTTCCTCCCGTACACTGGATCGCAATTTCCGGCGGTGGCCGGAGTTCTTGATGGTGATTTTCACCGACTGCCCGCAAGCGGGCGTATTCATCGGACCTCCCCTCGAGGTCCAGGACATTGGCATTCTTGTTTGGTCTTTGATGTGACTCAGCAGCATCGGTCAGGAGTAAAGAGGCCCCGGGACGAGATCGTTCCGGCTGCCGTCTGGCTGCTGCACCATCACCTGCGCCAAACAGGACCTTTCACATCCGGCGCAGCTTCCGACGAGTTCGACAGCCTTCCAAGCGAAGTGCCTCTGTCTGCCGTTGCCCTGCGCCGAGGAGCAGAGCTTAGATGGCAGAGAAAATGCTTATCGATGCGTCTCACTCAGAGGAGACGCGCGTCGTTGTCGTTCGCGGGAACCGCATAGAAGAATTCGATTTCGAATCGGAACATAAGAAGCAAATCCGCGGCAATATCTATCTGGCCAAGGTGACCAGAGTGGAGCCGTCGCTGCAGGCGGCCTTCGTCGATTATGGCGGCAATCGCCACGGCTTCCTGGCCTTCGCCGAAATTCACCCCGACTACTATCAGATCCCCCTCGCCGACCGTCAGGCGCTGTTGAAGGCGGAAGCCGAAGAGGCCCGCCGCGAGGACGACGTCGAGCCGGTCGAGACCGCAGACGAGCAAACCGTCGCGCCGACAAGGGACGAGGCTCCGGCTGAAGAAGCCGCCGAGACAGTCGAGCCAACTGAGACGACCGAACCGGAAACGGAAGTCAAGGCAGAGGCGGAGAAGCCGAAGGCCAAGCCGAAGCGCACGCGCCGGGCGAAAGCCAAGGCCAGCGAACAAAAGGAAGAGGCGCAGGGCGACGCCGAGGCGAGTGATGAGGGCAGCAGCGGCGAAATGGCCGCGATGGTCGACGTCGACTCGATCTCCGAGGACGTCGATGCGCGCCGCCGCCGCGACGATGATGACGACGATGACGACGGCCATGACGGCGAGAAGGAAATCATCGAGTCTGTCGGCGCAGAAGATGCGATGGAAGAGGTTCCGGACCGGCAGGTCCGCAAGCCGCGAAAGCAGTACCGCATCCAGGAAGTGATCAAGCGCCGGCAGATCCTGCTCGTCCAGGTCGCGAAGGAAGAACGCGGCAACAAGGGCGCGGCGCTCACCACCTATCTTTCGCTCGCGGGCCGCTATTCGGTGCTGATGCCGAACACGGCGCGCGGCGGCGGCATCTCCCGCAAGATCACCAACTTGCAGGACCGCAAGCGCCTCAAGGAAATCGCCCGCGGTCTCGACGTGCCGCAGGGCATGGGCGTGATCCTGCGCACCGCTGGCGCCAACCGCACCAAGGTCGAGGTCAAACGCGACTTCGAATATCTGATGCGGCTGTGGGAGAACGTCCGCACGCTGACCTTGAACTCCACCGCCCCCTGCCTCGTCTATGAGGAAGGCAGCCTGATCAAGCGTTCGATCCGCGACCTCTACAACAAGGATATCAGCGAGATCATCGTCTCCGGCGAAGAGGGCTACAAGGAAGCCAAGAGCTTCATGAAGATGCTGATGCCGAGCCACGCGAAGGTCGTGCAGCCCTATCGCGACGTGCATCCGATCTTCTCGCGTTCCGGCATCGAAGCCCAGCTCGACCGCATGCTGCAGCCGCAGGTGACGCTGAAGTCGGGCGGCTATATCATCATCAACCAGACCGAGGCGCTTGTCTCGATCGACGTGAACTCCGGTCGCTCGACCCGCGAGCATTCGATCGAGGATACCGCGCTGCAGACCAACCTGGAGGCGGCCGAGGAAGTCGCGCGCCAGCTGCGTCTTCGCGACCTTGCCGGCCTGGTGGTCATCGACTTCATCGACATGGAAGAAAAGCGCAACAACCGCGCCGTCGAGAAGAAGCTTAAGGACTGCCTGAAGAACGACCGGGCGCGCATCCAGGTCGGCCGCATCTCGCATTTCGGCCTGCTTGAAATGTCGCGCCAGCGCATCCGCGCCTCGGTGCTCGAAAGCACGATGCAGTCCTGCCCGCATTGCAACGGCACGGGCCACGTTCGCTCGCAGTCTTCCGTCGCGCTGCATGTGCTGCGCGGTATCGAGGAACATCTGCTAAAGAACACCACGCACGACATCGCGGTCCGCACGATCCCGGAAATCGCGCTCTACCTTCTCAATCAGAAGCGCGGCACGATCACCGACTATGAGCGGCGCTTCGGCGTCTCGATCATCATCGAGGCGGACGCGCATGTCGGCGCCCAGCACTTCGCGATCGACCGAGGCGATCCGGTCGAGAATCCGGTGAAGATCGAGCAGCTTCTGCATTTCGAGCCGGAGCCGGAAGAAGAAGAAGAAGAAGACATCGTCATCGAGGAGGATCTGGACGAGGAGGAAGCGGAAGAGACCGCGGCCGAGCGTCCGGGACAGCCGAAGGCGCAGGCCTCCGACGACCAGGGCGGCCGCAAGCGCAAGCGCCGTCGCCGGCGGCGCGGCAAGGGTGCCGGCCACGGACCGGAATCGGTCGCGGCGGAAGCCGGAGACGCGCTTGATGGCGCGGCTGACGAAGGCGACGAGTCCGAGGACGAAGGCGAGGCCCAGGATGCCTTGACGGCAGACGGGGATCAGAAGCGCAAGCGTCGCCGTCGCGGCAAGCGGGGCGGCCGCCGCAACCGGCCAGAAGCCGAAGGTGAGGCCGCTCTTGCTGCAGAGTCCGATGACGAGCCGGCCGATGCCGAAGAGGCAGCGGACGCCAACGACGCCGATGCAGCTGCCGCCGCGGCCGTCGAACAGGTCGTAAATGCGGCGTCTGTCAAGGCCGAGACTCCCGCTGCCGAAGCCAAGCCGGCGAAACCGAAGCGCAGCCGCAAGAAAGCCGTGGCCGCCGAGGCACCGGCGGAAAATGCCGACACGGCGGCCGAACAGGCTGTCGAAGCGCAGCCGGATGAAACCGGTCCTGCTCAAGTCGAGGAAGCGGTTGCAGACCTGGAGGCCGGCAAGCCCGCACGCTCCAATCGGGATCTGACGACGATTGCTTCCGAGCCCGTGGTCACATCGAATGTGGCCAAGGCCGACAGCAGCGAAGAAGAGGCAGCCAAGCCGAAAAAAGGCGGCTGGTGGCAGCGCCGCGGCTTCTTCTGAGAAAGCATAGGCTTACCAAGCAAAAGGCCCGGAACATTCCGGGTCTTTTTTGTTACTGCATGCCTCCTTAAATCGACCTCGATTTAGGGAGGCATGCAGTAATTCAAAGTGCTACAGGGACCTTTGCGCGTCTGATAAGACGCGCGGCGCTGTAGTAGCGGTCGACGCGCCCGACCCGAAGGCGGTTATTTCAACCAATGCGCAATGCGGTCCATCGCTTCGGCCATTTCGGCGGGCGCGCCGGCATAGGAAAAACGCATGCTGCGATGCCCTTCGAGCGGATCGAAATCGAAGCCGGGCGTGGCGGCGACATTGATCTCGGCGAGCATGCGACGGGCGAAGGCCATGCTGTCGTTGGTGAAGCGGCTGACGTCGACATAGGCATAGAAGGCGCCGTCCATCGGTGAAGCGATCGAAAAGCCCATCTCCGGCAAACGCGTCAGCAGGAGGTCGCGATTGGCGGCATAGGCGCGCTTGTAACCATCCAATTCCTCATGCGCGCCGAGGGCGGCCTCCGCGGCAACCTGGGAGAGCTCCGGCGGCGAAATATAGAGGCTCTGGGCAATGCGCTCGAAGACACGCACCTGAGCCTCCGGCAGCACCATCCAGCCGATGCGCCAGCCGGTCATACAATAATATTTCGAAAACGAATTGATGACGACCGCATCGTCGGCGATCTCGAGGACCGAGGTCTCCTCGCCGGCAAAGGTCAGCCCGTGATAGATCTCGTCGGAGATGAAGGCGATCGATCGGGCGCGGCAATAGTCGGCGAGCGCCTTGAGACGCTCCCTTCCCGTGACTGTGCCGGTCGGGTTTGCAGGGCTGGCAAGAAGCACCCCCTTCAGAGGCTTGCCGGCCTGCGCCGCCGCCCGCTCCAGGCTTTCGGGCGTGAGCGTAAAACCTGTATCGGCGTTGGCTTCGATCTCGACCACGCTCAGGCCGAGCGCGGCCATGATATTGCGGTAGGCAGGATACCCGGGCCGGGCGATGGCGACGCAATCGCCCGGATCGAAGAGAGCCAGGAAGGCCAGATTGAAGCCCGCGGAGGAGCCGGTGGTGATCGCAACCCGCTGCGGATCAAGCGCGATGCCGTGGCGGCTCTGATAGTGGGCGGCGATTGCCCGCTTCAGCGAGAGGGTCCCGAGGGCGTCGGTATAGCCGAGGCGGCCGTGCTCCAGCGCCCGCCGCGCCGCCTCCAGCGCGGCCTTTGGGGCGGGATGGGCCGGCTGGCCGACCGCCATCGAGATGACGGGATGGCCGGCATCGCGGCGACGCGTCGCTTCCGCCAATACATCCATGGCATGGAACGGTTCGACGGCGCTGCGTTTCGACATCTGTGCCAATGGCTGACCCTCGCAAGTTGACTGGACGCCCGCCCTTTGCCCGATCGCTGCACGCTTCACAAGTATGGGAGCGCCGCAATTCGGCCGATTTTGCCGTTTCGTTTCGCGCCCGCGCACCCTATGCTCGCTTTCGACGGCAGGCTCGCTATCGTCGTTGTCTATGAAGATGCGTTGACGCGGCAGTGCGAAATGGGCGACAGACAGGTACGAGAAGACAACGAGGGAATGATGACGCTCAGGAAGAAGATGATTGCCGCCGGAGCGCTGATCGCGCTTGCAGCCGGCATTGCCCTGCCCCAATCCGCGGCGGCGCTCGATGCAAAGCAGAAGGAAGAGATCGGCGCCTTCATCAAGGAATATCTCATCGCCAATCCGGAAATCATGCTGGAAGTGCAGGAAGCCCTGTCCGCCAAGCAGCGCGCCAAGCAGCAGGAAGCTTCGCAAGTGGCGATCGCCAAGAACGAAAAGGCGATCTTTAATTCCGCCTACGACGTTACACTCGGTAACCCCAAGGGCGACATCACCATCGTCGAATTCTTCGACTATAATTGCGGCTACTGCAAACGGGCGCTCTCGGACATGGACGAGATCATCGCCAACGACAAGAATGTCCGTTTTGTCTTGAAGGAACTCCCGATTCTCGGCCCCGACTCGCTTGCCGCGCACAAGGTCAGCGCCGCCTTCCGCTCGATCGCGCCGGAGAAATACGGCGACTTCCACCGCGCCCTGCTCGGCGCCGAGGAGCGGGCGACGGAGGAAACGGCGATCGCCGTTGCCGCCAAGCTCGGCGTTACCGAAGAGCAATTGCGCGACAAAATGGAAGACGATCCGAATGACGCCGCGGTGCGCGAAGCCTACATGCTCGCCAACGATCTCGGCATCACCGGCACCCCCTCCTACGTCATCGGCAACGAGGCGGTTTACGGCGCCGTCGGCGCCGCCGAAATCACCGGGAAGGTCGCCAACATGCGCGAGTGCGGCAAGACCACCTGCTGACAGCCGAAGCGGAACGCGTCACGTCGTTCAGCCTTTCCCATCCGCCTATGACTTGTGGACAAATCCCCCGGGAGACCGGGGGGCTTTCCCTCGCCGAACCATCGGTCTATAGGTAACCCTCCCATCATCGGACCGGAATCCCTTATGCCCTCGACGATTTTTGTGCTGAACGGCCCAAACCTGAATGCCCTCGGCAAGCGCGAACCAGGCATCTACGGCGGCCAGACCCTGGCCGATATCGAGGCGATGTGCAAAGCGGAGGGGAAGCTCCTGGGCTTCGACGTCGATTTCCGCCAATCCAACATCGAAGGCGTGCTGGTCGACTGGCTGCACGAGGCCGGCGAAAAGGCCGCCGGCGTCGCCATCAATCCGGCCGCCTACGGGCACACGTCGATTGCCATGCACGATGCCATTCGTGCCATCACCGTCCCCGTCGTCGAATTGCATCTTTCCAACATCCATGCGCGCGAGGAATTCCGCCACAAGTCGATGATTGCGCCGGCCGTCAAGGGCGTGATCTGCGGCTTCGGCGCGCAGAGTTACATTCTGGCGCTGCATGCGCTAAAGAACCTGACAAACACGTCGAAATAAGAAGTACACGAGGCTCATATCCATGGCTGACAAGAAACCCGGTATCGATCAGGCGCTGATCCGCGATCTCGCCAATATCCTCAAGGATACCGACCTGACCGAGATCGAAGTGGAACAGGACGATCTGCGCATCCGCGTTTCGCGGAACGGCACGCCTGTCGCCATGCCCATGGCGGCAATGCCCAGCTATCAGCTGCCGGCGGCCGTTGCCGCTGCACCCGCGCCGATGGCTGCGCCCGTCGCAGCAGAAGGCGGCCACAATGCCAAGAATGCGGTAACCGCGCCAATGGTCGGCACGGCCTATCTCGCTCCCGCTCCCGGCGCCCGCCCGTTCATCGAAGTCGGCGCGACCGTCAAGGAAGGCCAGACGATCCTGATCATCGAGGCGATGAAGACGATGAACCAGATTCCGGCGCCGCGCTCGGGCAAGGTGACGGAAATTCTCGTGCAGGATGCCGCCCCCGTCGAATTTGGCGAACCCCTGATCGTGATCGAATAAAGGCGCGTTGGCGATGATCTCGAAAATCCTCATTGCCAATCGCGGCGAAATCGCGCTCCGCGTGCTGCGCGCCTGCAAGGAGCTCGGCATCGCGACCGTCGCCGTGCATTCGACTGCAGACAGCGACGCCATGCACGTGCGGCTCGCAGACGAGAGCGTCTGCATCGGACCGCCGCCGTCGCGCGAGAGCTATCTGAACATCCATCAGATCGTCGCCGCCTGCGAGATCACCGGCGCGGATGCGGTGCATCCCGGTTACGGCTTTCTTTCTGAGAATGCCAAGTTCGCGGATATCCTCGAAGCGCACGGCATCACCTTCATCGGCCCGACGGCGGAGCACATCCGGCTGATGGGCGACAAGATCACCGCCAAGAAGACGGCGGAAGAGCTCGGAATCCCGGTCGTTCCCGGCTCCGACGGCGAGGTGAAGCCGGAGAACGCGCTGAAAGTCGCCCGCGAGATCGGCTTTCCGGTCCTGATCAAGGCGACCGCCGGCGGCGGCGGGCGCGGCATGAAGGTCGCCAGAACCGAGGAAGACCTCGAGCACGCCGTCGCAACGGCACGTTCCGAGGCCGCAGCCGCCTTCGGCAATGACGCGGTCTATATGGAGAAGTTTCTCGGAAAGCCGCGCCATATCGAGATCCAGATCGTCGGCGACGGCGAAGGCAATGCGATCCATCTCGGCGAACGCGACTGCTCGCTGCAGCGCCGCCACCAGAAGGTCTGGGAAGAAGCCAACTCCCCGGCGCTCAACGTCGAGCAGCGCATGAGGATCGGCCAGGTCTGCGCCGACGCAATGAAGAAGATGAAGTATCGCGGCGCCGGCACGATCGAGTTTCTCTACGAGGACGGCGAGTTCTATTTCATCGAAATGAACACGCGCTTGCAGGTCGAGCATCCGATCACCGAAGCGATCACCGGCATCGACCTGGTGCATGAGCAGATCCGCGTGGCATCGGGCGCCGGCCTTTCGGTCAAGCAGGAAGACGTCGTCTTCTCCGGCCACGCCATCGAATGCCGCATCAATGCCGAGGATCCGCGCACCTTCGTTCCCTCCCCGGGTACGATCACGCATTTCCACGCGCCCGGCGGTCTCGGGGTGCGGGTCGACAGCGGCGCCTACCAGGGCTACCGCATCCCACCCTATTATGACAGCCTGATCGGCAAGCTGATCGTCCACGGCCGGACCCGCGTCGAATGCATGATGCGTCTGCGCCGCGTGCTCGACGAGTTTGTCATCGACGGAATAAAGACGACGTTGCCGCTTTTCCAAGACCTGATAAACAATCAGGATATCGCCAACGGTGATTACGATATTCACTGGCTGGAGCATCATCTGGCCGCAACGTCCGCATAGGGTACGAGATTGAAAGGACCGCGCAGCAAACAACCGGAAATCACCCCGGACATGTTGTTGCGCGCCTATTCCATCGGCCTGTTTCCAATGGCCGATTCGGCAGACGATCCGGAGCTCTTCTGGGTCGAGCCGGAGATTCGCGGCGTCATCCCGCTGGATCGGTTTCACATCTCTCACAGTCTCGCCAAGCGAATCCGCAAGCGGCCCTTCGATATCCGCTTCGATACGGCTTTCGAATCGGTCGTCGAGGGATGCGCGCAGCCCGCGCCGGGTCGGCCGACCACGTGGATCAACGACAAGATCCGTTCCCTCTACGCGGCATTGCACCGCATGGGCTACGCCCATAGCGTCGAAGCCTGGGAGGGCGACAGGCTCGTTGGCGGCCTCTACGGTGTCTCGCTCGGGGCGGCCTTCTTCGGCGAGAGCATGTTCTCGCTACGCACCGACGCTTCGAAAATCTGCCTTGTCCATCTTGTCGAGAGGCTTCGCGCCAAGCACTTCCAGCTGCTCGACACCCAGTTTACCACCGACCATTTGAAATCCTTCGGCGCTGTGGACGTGCCGAAGGCCGAATATGACCTGCTGCTCGCCCGGGCTATCGCCTCGCCGAATCTCGAATTTTAGTCAACACGGCGGAGCAGGCGTCTTTCAGGCGAACCGACGCCCTCAGCATGCATTTGGGTAGAAGGGCGCCCTACTGCTTCGCCGCTGTATCCGGCGGAGGAACGTCGGAGTTTGGCTTGCAGGACTGGAGCCACACGTCATAGACGGGGTGCTCGACGGCGTTGAGGCCCGGGCTGTCGGCAAACATCCAGCCGGTGAAGATGCGGCGGATCTTTCGGTCGAGCGTGATCTCGTCGACATCCACGAAAGTGGTGGTCTTCGGTGCCTCCGTCTCGTCGCGGCTGTAGCAGACATGCGGGGTCACCTGCAGAGCGCCGAACTGCACCGTCTCGCCGATATAGACGTCGAAGGTGGTGATGCGGCCGGTGATCTTGTCGATGCCGGAAAAGACCGCGACGGCGTTCGAGAGGCGCGCGGCGCGCGCCGGCTCGACGGAGGAAATCAACGGCAGGGCCAGAAGAAATGCAAGGCCGATGCTTCGGGCCGTCCGGCCGATCAAATTCCGCAGACAGAAACCTGCCATTCCCGCCAATCCCCTGCGATGCTGTTTTTCCTGGATAGCCCTCAGGCGCTAAACCGAAAATGTGGCTGCGCCGTGATCAATGCTCGAGAGTCGAGATCGGGGCGGCGGCCCGATTGCGACTAGGAGCGCGGCGTCCAGGCGTCGTAGTCGCCGGTCACGCGCGGGCGCAGGCCTGCATTGGCGAGCGAACCCTTCGGCCGATAGGCGTTGGGCGTGCCGGTCGGGTTCGGGCGGTGCGGCTGCTGCCATTCGCGTGCGGCGTATTTTTCGTCGGCGGGCGAAATGTCGGTGCGATGATGCATCCAGCCGTGCCAGCCTGGAGGAATGGCAGAGGCCTCGGCCGGGCCGTTATAGATCACCCAGCGCCGCGTGCGGCCCTCGGAATCCGTGCCGCCCTGATAGTAGACATTGCCGAACTCGTCTTCACCGACACGCTGGCCATGCCGCCAGGTATGGAAGCGCGTACCGATCGTCTGTCCGTTCCACCAGGTGAAAATCTGCAGCAGGAGCTTCATAGGCATTCGTCCCTTGCCGGCCGATCGAAGGGGCGGCCGGATATCAAATCGCGTCCCCGCTTATGCCGTGCCACTCATGCCTTGTCCAGTGGCCTTGTCCAGTGATTCCACCGGCCCGGCGGTCATTTCACCGGCATATTGAAGCCGAAATGGCTGCGCTCGAAACCAAGGCGTTCATAGAAGCGATGGGCGTCGACTCGCGACGCGTTGGACGTCAGCCGCACTTTCGCGGCACCCTTTTCCCGCGCCTCGGCAATGGCGTGGCGGACCATCCGTTCACCGATACCACGGCCGCGCATATCTTCCCTGGTCTGCACGGCCTCGATCACCAGGCTGGAACTGCCGCGCCCGGGAAGCGATATCGAGAGTGCCGTCTGGAAAGTCCCGACGACCTCGCCACCGACGCAGGCGACGTAGAGCGCCTGGTGCGTCGAGGCCTTGATCCGCTCGAAAGCGGCCAGATAATCGGCAAAGGCTTCGGCGTCGATCGTGTCGCCGTGACCGCCAAGGGTGTCATTTGCAAACAGGGCAATGATCGCCGGCAGGTCTTCGCGTTCAGCTTTGCGAATCTCTAATTCCATGACCGTGCTACCCCGACATATAGAATTCAGGTGGCGCATCAAACATGGTGAGGCGACAGCGTTGTGACAGCGCATGTGGAGCGCCGGGCACCCGGCAGATCAGGAAAGGCGCTTCTCAAGAACCAGCGCTGGCACACCGGAGTCGTCCTCTCCGCAGTTGGCCGTCTTTCCGACGTCCGAGAAGCCATGCGCCCGATAAAAGGCGAGCGCCTTCAGGTTCTCCGGCTCGACCTCCAGCCGCATGCGCTCGGCATCCGGAAAACAGGTTTCGAGTTCGGCGAACATGTCGCCGCCGATGCCCTGCCGCTGGTATTTCGGCAGGACGTAGAGCTGATGAAGAATGGCGGTCTTTGCAAGCGTCTCCGACATCGACGCAAAGCCCATGCCGGCGATCTCCTTGCCATTGTCCGCAACGACGAATTCCCCATTCTTGCGTCGCAGCCGAGCCCTCAGGGCATCAAGCGAGTGCCCCTTGACCGTCAGTTCGTTAACCTTGTCGACGCCATAGAGGCTGTCATAGGTCGCATGCCAAGTCTCGACAAGCAGAGCGCGCACCTTCTCGAGGTCGCGCTCGCTCGCCGTGCGGACGAAGAACATCGTCACTCTTCGATGCCGAGCTTGGACTTGACGAGAGCCTGCACGGCCTGCGGGTTGGCCTTGCCGCCGGTCGCCTTCATTACCTGGCCGACGAACCAGCCGGCCAGCGACGGCTTCGCCTTGGCCTTCTCCACCTGGTCCGGGTTGGCGGCGATGATTTCATCAACCGCCTTCTCGATGGCGCCGGTGTCGGTAACCTGCTTCATGCCGCGGCTCTCGACGATTTCGGCCGGGTCGCCACCCTCGTTCCAGAGAATCTCGAAGAGATCCTTGGCGAGCTTGCCGGAGATCGTCCGCGCCTTGATGAGATCGATGATGCCGCCGAGCTGGGTCGGCGAAACCGGAGTCTCTTCAATGGCTTTGCCGGCTTTGTTCAAGGCGCCCAACAGGTCGTTGATCACCCAGTTGGCGGCAATCTTGCCGTCGCGCCCTTCGGCCACTGCCTCGAAGTAGTCGGCGATCGCCTTTTCCGAGACGAGAACCGAGGCATCATAGACCGACAGCCCGAGGTCGCGTACGAAACGTTCCTTCTTGTCGTCCGGCAGCTCCGGCAGATCGGCCTCGAGCGCCTCCACAAAGGCGTCGTCGAACTCGAGCGGCAACAGATCCGGATCGGGGAAATAGCGGTAATCGTGCGCATCCTCCTTGGAGCGCATTGAGCGGGTCTCGCCCTTGTTCGGGTCGAAGAGCCGCGTCTCCTGGTCGATCGTGCCGCCATCCTCGAGAATCGCGATCTGGCGACGGGCCTCGTACTCGATCGCCTGGCCGACGAAGCGGATGGAGTTGACGTTCTTGATCTCGCAGCGCGTGCCGAACGCCTCGCCCGGGCGGCGCACCGAGACGTTGACATCGGCGCGCATGGAGCCCTCGTCCATGTTGCCGTCACAGGTGCCGAGATAGCGCACGATCGAGCGCAGCTTGGTGAGATAGGCCTTGGCCTCGTCCGACGAGCGCAGGTCCGGCTTCGAGACGATCTCCATCAGCGCCACGCCGGAGCGGTTGAGATCGACATAGGACATGGAGGGATGCTGGTCGTGCATCGACTTTCCGGCATCCTGTTCCAGGTGCAGGCGCTCGATGCCGATCTCGACATCCTCGAACTGGCCTTGGCGGTCCGGACCGATCGAAATCGTGATCTTGCCTTCGCCGACGATCGGATCCTTGTACTGCGAGATCTGGTAGCCCTGCGGCAGGTCCGGATAGAAATAGTTCTTCCGGTCGAAGATCGAGCGGTGGTTGATCTTGGCTTTCAGCCCGAGGCCGGTGCGTACGGCCTGCTTGACGCATTCCTCGTTGATCACCGGCAGCATGCCGGGCATGGCCGCATCGACGAGCGAGACATTGGCATTGGGCGCGCTTCCGAACTCGGTCGACGCTCCGGAGAACAGCTTCGAATTGCTCAGCACCTGAGCATGAACCTCCATGCCGATGATGACCTCCCAGTCGCCGGTGGCGCCGGGGATGAAGCGTTTCGGATCGGGAGTGCGGACGTCGACGATGCTCATCTCATGCTCTTCTTTGAAGCCTGAATTTTGACGTTTCTCGGTAGAGCAATTGGTTCAGCGGTGCAAGGCTTGTGAGGCGCGCTACGGCCAAGCGCACCCGCCCTCTCAACGCCGCCGGTCCTTGCAACCTTGACGTTATTGCGGTCGTCTTTTAGAAGAACCTGTGCGAACGGAGTCTTTATGTTCCTTCAGTCTGAGTCCCGGTAAGGGCCCTGCCCGCATTCATCACGAACTGCGCGCACGGGCCGGAAACGCGAACCCCGCCCATCTCACGATCGGCGGACCGTCTTCCTGCGTTCTGAAGAACGCCATTCCGGAACACTCAAGACATGGACATTTCGCGCGCCGAACAGCGCATTCTTCACCATTTGGCCCAGGGCGGCCGCATTGAAATCAGGCGGGAAGGCAAGACGATCGCCGAGATCCGCTGCTTCACACGCGACGGCTGGGTCTATCCCGGCGTCAGCCTCGAGCTCTTTCGCAAGCTGAAACGCAAGAGGGCGATCAAGTCGTCCTGCGGAAGGCCCTATCGCATTACCGAACGCGGGCTCTATTTGGTCCGCTCCGAACTCGACAACCGGTGACCCCTACTGCTGTGTCCTTAAAATCGACCTCGGTTTAAGGACAAAGACGTGCAGCAATTCAAAGTGCTACAGCGCCTTTGCGCGCCTGATAAGACGCGAGGCGCTGTAGGCATGTAACCATCCGGTTGCAAACCGGAGATGACAGTCATGTCCGGTTTGGCTCCTGCCGTCGCCTATAATTGCTTGGAGAGACCGATGAATTCCATGTCGCGGTCGAGCTTCTGCGAATAGGCGGTCGACAGCCACTTTACCCGGTAGCCGGCGCTTTGGAAGAAGGCGACCGCGCACGCGTTCTGCGCATGCGTCCTGGCGTTTGCGACATCAAATCCTTCAGCCACCATGCGCTGCTCCATGTCGGCCAGCAGCGCTTTGCCGAGACTCCTTCCCTGCGCGCCGGGGTCGATCCAAAGATCGGAGATCGTGCTGTCGAGATCCTCGCGGGCGGCCCAGCCGCAGATACGGTTCTCTTCCTCGATCAGGAGAACGGAAAGCCAGTGCTTCGCGAGGAAATCGACAAAGGCGCGCTCAGCTGCCACGCGCATTGCTGCGGCATCGGCCAGTCCCGCAATCGCCTTTGCCCAAGCCCTGATCCCGATCGCCGCAAGGAGACCGGTCTCGTTCTGGCGAGCGTGACGGATGACGATCATGCGGCAGAGCCCCTTCCCGCCTGCATTCATTTCCGGCGCCGCTTGACTATTGCCGGCGGAAGCTGGCGCCAGTTACCACCACTTTGCCGGCGTGAAGCGGCCGGCGGCCTGTTCGATGACATGGGCCGTCTTGAACAGCGTTTCTTCGTCGAAAGGCTTGCCGATCAATTGCAGGCCGAGCGGCAGTCCCTTGTGATCGAGCCCGCCGGGGACGGCAATGCCCGGCAATCCGGCCATGTTGACCGTTACCGTGAAGATGTCGTTCAGGTACATCTTGACCGGATCGGACGCGAGATCCTCATCGGCGATGCCGAAGGCTGAAGACGGCGTGGCCGGGGTGAGGATCGCATCGACGCCTGCCTGGAAAGCAAGCTCGAAGTCGCGCTTAATCAGGGTGCGGACCTTCTGAGCGCGCAGATAATAGGCGTCGTAGTAGCCCGCCGACAGCACATAGGTGCCGACCATGATGCGGCGTTTGACCTCGCGACCGAAGCCGGCGGCGCGCGTCTTCTCATACATGTCGACGATGTCCTTGCCGTCGACACGCAAGCCATAGCGCACACCGTCGTAGCGCGCCAAGTTGGACGACGCTTCGGCCGGTGCAACGATGTAATAGGCGGGCAGCGCGTACTTCGTATGCGGCAGCGTGATATCGACGATCTCGGCACCGGCTTCCTTCAGCCAGGCGATGCCCTGCTGCCAGAGCGACTCGATCTCCCCGGGCATACCGTCGACGCGGTATTCCTTCGGAATGCCGATCTTCATGCCCTTAATCGACTGGCCGATCGACGCCTCGTAGTCCGGAACCGGAAGGTCGACGGAGGTCGTGTCCTTGGAATCGACGCTCGCCATCGACTTCAGAAGGATCGCCGCATCGCGCACGTCGCGGGCGATCGGACCGGCCTGGTCGAGCGAGGAGGCGAAGGCGACGATGCCCCAGCGCGAGCAGCGGCCATAGGTCGGCTTGATGCCGACGGTGCCGGTGAAGGCCGCCGGCTGGCGAATGGAACCGCCGGTGTCGGTTGCCGTCGCGCCTGCGCAGAGTTGGGCCGCAACTGCAGCCGCGGAACCGCCGGAGGAGCCGCCAGGCACGAGATCCATGTTCGATCCCTTGGCGCGCCACGGGTTCTTGACCGCACCGTAATAGGAGGTCTCGTTGGACGAGCCCATGGCGAACTCGTCCATGTTCAGCTTGCCGAGCATGACCGCGCCATCGTTCCAGAGATTCTGGGTAACGGTCGACTCATAGCGCGGCTTGAAGCCGTCGAGGATGTGGCTGCAGGCCTGGGTGTGCACGCCTTCGGTACCGAAGAGGTCCTTGATGCCGAGCGGGATGCCTTCGAGAGCACCGGCATTGCCGGCGGCGATACGGGCATCGGAAGCCTTGGCCATCTCGCGCGCCTTTTCCGGCGTCACGGTGACATAGGCGTTGATCGTCTCATTGGCTGCCTCGATCGCTGCGATATAGGCATCGGTCAATTCGACCGCGGTGATTTCCTTTGCGGAAAGCTTGGTGCGGGCTTCGGCGATCGTGAGGCGGGTCAGGTCGGTCATGGTGCAATCGAACTTTCGAATCTGGACGCGGGCGGCGGGAAGCGGCTCTTACTCGACCACTTTGGGAACGAGGAAGAAGTTGCGATCCGAATTCGGCGCATTGGCCACGATGTCGGCGGCCTTGCCGCCGTCGGCGACAATGTCGTCCCGCTTCTTCATCTCCATAGGCGTCACCGATGTCATCGGCTCGACGCCATCGACGTCCACTTCGGAAAGCTGCTCGACGAAGCCGAGGATGCCGTTGAGCTCGCCGGTCATCCGTTCGGCTTCCTCGTCACTGACGGCGATGCGGGCGAGGCGCGCGACACGCTTCACGGTGGCAAGGTCAACGGACATGGTCGTCTCCGGTATCTCAAAGTTTCCCCCGCTATAAAGGCGAGTTGCACAACGTGCAACTGGGGCAAACGTCGGCGAGCCGGCCCCTGCGCTTCGCGCTCTCCTTCGTCAGGCCGTGACCACGCCTCCGACCTCGGGCGTCGCGACCAGGGTCGAGGTGCCGTCCATGCCGGTGACGAAGGTCTCCGGCGTCTGATCGATGATCGGAAACGAGCCATAGTGGCAGGGAATGGCGGTGTTGAATTCGAAATAGCGTTGGCAGGCGAGCGCCGCCACCGCACCGCCCATGGTGAAGCGGTCGCCGATCGGCACGATGCCGATATCCGGCTCGTGCAACTCTTGGATCAGAGCCATGTCGGAGAAAATGTCCGTGTCTCCCATGTGATAGAGCGTCGGCTCGTCATCAAAATGGAGGACAAGGCCATTCGCATTGCCGAGGCAATGCGAAACGCCATCCTCGGTAATCTGCGCCGAGGAATGCAAGGCATTGACAAAGGTGGCCGAGAAGGCGCCGAGCCGGATCGTGCCGCCAGTATTGCCGGGCTCCATCTTCGAAATGCCATGCCGTCCGAGCCACATGCACAGGTCGAAGTTGGCGACGACGGTGGCGCCGGTCTCCTTGGCGATCGCCACCGTGTCGCCGACGTGGTCGCCATGGCCGTGCGTCAGCAGGATATGGGTCAGCCCGGCGGTCGCCGTCCGGCGTTCGCTGTCGCGGAACGCCGGATTGCCGGTGAAGAACGGATCGATCAGGATCTTCGCCCTCGCGGTTTCGATGTGAAAGGCGGAATGGCCCAGCCATTTGATCTTCATGACGTTCTCCCTGAAAGCATGGCGGCTTCGAAGCAAGCCATAAAGGTCATCGATTTATCTGCCGGACAAGCATATGGATCAGACCAGCGAAGCGGAAAGATCGAATCGGCCAAACCCATGACAATTCTCACCATCGAAGAACTCGCCGGCCGGCTGCCGCCACACCAGGCGATCGCCGGTCTCGATCTCGGCACCAAGACGATCGGCCTCTCCGTATCCGATCTCGGACGGCGCTTTGCAACGCCGCGCGAGGTGATTCGGCGCATCAAGTTCGGCGTCGATGCGCAAGCGCTGCTGGCGATCGCGGAAAAAGAAAAGGTCGGCGCCTTTGTCATCGGCCTGCCGGTCAACATGGACGGAACGGAAGGGCCGCGCTGCCAGGCGACGCGCGCCTTCGTGCGCAATATGGGCGAGAAGACCGATATTCCCTTCGTGCTCTGGGACGAACGGCTTTCGACGGTCGCGGCCGAGCGGGTGCTGATCGAAATGGACGTGTCGCGCAGGAAACGCGCCGAGCGCATCGACTCGGCCGCCGCCTCCTTCATCCTTCAGGGGGCGCTCGACAGATTGGCATCCCTCGGCAGGGCGGATAGCTCGGCCGGCTGAGATGTCGCGCCGCCGAAGCGGGCGAGTAGCCAGGTTGCAATTTGCCGGTGCTTGCGCAGCGCGACGAGGCCGAAAAGGACGATTGTATCGACAACCATTGCCCGCGCAACGAGCGGCGGAATGCTCTCCGGCGGGATACCGAGGATGTGGCCGTAGAGGCGGAAGACGAGGTCATGCGCCTCGCGCGTCAGCATGAAGATGCCGAAGCTCATGTCGTAATAGGAGAGCGAGTACCAGCCGGTCAGCAGGATCACCGGGCCGCCCCAGAAGACCATGAGCCACTTCATGCGCCCCTCCCCTCTGCCCAGCCGATGAGCAGCGGGAAGATGGCGCGATCCGCGAGCATAAACGCGACCAGCCCGACGGCAAGCGTCGCTATGTCGAGCGCCAGCGCAGCGAAAAACATCATCATGATGATCATCAAGCCAGTTCTCACCGAACCGCTCCATTCCGAACGTCATTGAACTGAGGCCAGTATCTCCGCCATCGCCGGTCCTCTGCAACGTAAACCATCTGTTAAGGTTAATATTCACAAGCCGAGCCGGCTTGCGGCACTCACCCGGCCGGCTTTAATAGATAGAGAGAAGGCGCGCCGATTTCCTGGCCCCCGCCCACCTGACCCCTCCACCTGCATGAGCCGCGATGACCGCCATTTTCGAAAGCATCCTGCCCGTCTTTCTGCTCGTATTGCTGGGCGTCTGGCTCCGCCGTTCCAGGCTCATCGATCAGGGGCTCTGGGTGGGGCTCGAGCAGTTCGGCTACTACTTTCTCTTTCCCGCGCTGCTCTTTTCGACCCTGGCGAAGGCGGATTTCACGGGAATGAGGGCCGACGCGACGGCCGTCGCGGCAATTGGCAGCGTCACGCTGATGTCGATCGCTGTCCTGCTTGCCTGGCCCCTCCTGCGCAATAACGGCATTTCCGGCGCCACCTTCACCTCGATCTTCCAGACTGCGACGCGTTGGAATGCCTTCATAGCGCTCGCCATCGCTGAAAAGCTCTATGGCGCACTTGGACTGAGTCTGACCGCTCTGGTGATGGCGCTGATCATCATCCCGATCAACTTCTACAATGTCGCCGTGCTCGTCTGGTTCGGCGGCGGCAGCCGCGGTATCGGCCTGTTTTTCCTGCGGATCGTCACCAACCCACTCATCATCGCATCGGCACTCGGCATCCTATGCAATCTTGCGGGGATCGAGGTCTATTCGCCGGTCATGCGGACGATCGACATGCTGGCGAGCGCCTCGCTCAGCCTGGGCCTGATTCTGGTGGGCGCCGGATTGAAGATCGCCGACGCCCTGAAGCCAAGCGCACCCGCCGTCCTGGCGGTCGCACTGAAACTGATCGTCATGCCGATCTTCATGGTTGCCGGAAGCGCACTCCTCGGCATCGACGGCGATGCCCTGGTGATCATCGGCCTCGGCGCTGCCGTACCGACGGCCATGAACGGCTATATTCTCGCCAAACAGATGGGGGGAGACGCGGAGCTCTACGCCGCCGTCGCCACGATACAGACGGCCCTGTCGTTCTTCACGATACCGCTTGTCCTTTTCGTCACCGGCTACGCCGCGGCGGGATAGAGAAGATCGAGCACATAGGCGGAGTCGAAGCGGGAATCGAGCATGCCGTAGGTCGCGCGCCAACCGGCGGCCAATCGCGACTCCAGGAAGGCATCGGCGATGCGGCCGGCACCCAACCGATAGAGCTCGGCGGCGGCGGCCGCCAGCGCCAGCTGTTCGACCAGCATGCGCGCCGCGCCTTCGTCGCGCTCGCAAAGCGACATGGCGGCGCGCAGCACGTCGATCGTCTTGGGGCCGGAGGGTCCGAGATCGCGGCTGAAGACGGCGAACAACTGCTCGAAGAGCTCCTTGCGGCGACCGAGCACGCGCAAAACGTCGAGCGCCATGACGTTTCCGGAACCCTCCCAGATCGCATTGACCGGCGCTTCGCGATAGTGCCGGGCAAGCGCCCGCTCTTCCACGTAGCCATTGCCGCCGAGGCACTCCATCGCCTCGTAGATCAAGGCGGGGGCGATCTTGCAGCACCAGTATTTCGCGACGGGCGTCATGATCCGGGCGTAGGCCGCATCCTCGGCGCTGCTGTGCGCATTGTCGAAGGCTTCGGCGAGGCGGAACGACAGCGCGCTTGCGGCGGCGACGTCGAGCGCCATGTCGGCGAGAACCCGCGTCATCATCGGCTGGCTGACGAGCGTCTTGCCGAAGACCTTGCGGCCGCGGGTATGGTGCACGGCCTCGGCGAGCGAGGCTCGCATCATCCCGGCCGAAGCGAGCGCGCAATCGAGCCTGGTCAGCGTCACCATGTCGAGGATCGTGCGAATGCCGGCATCCGGCGTGCCGAGCAGGAAGCCGAAAGTGTCCGAGAATTCGACCTCCGACGAGGCATTGGAACGGTTGCCGAGCTTGTCCTTGAGGCGCTGGAAGCGCAACCCGTTGGCGGCGCCGTCCTCGAGCAGCCGCGGCACCAGGAAACAGCCGAGCCCCTCGCGGGTCTGCGCCAGCATGACGAAGGCGTCGCTCATCGGCGCCGACATAAACCATTTGTGGCCGTTCAGACGGTAGATCCCCTCGCCGACCCGTTCGGCGGTCGAGGTATTGGCGCGCACATCCGTGCCGCCCTGCTTCTCTGTCATGCCCATGCCGATCGTCACCGCGGACTTCTGCATCCAGGGCCGGTTGGTCGAGTCGTATTTGCGCGACAGGATCTTCGGCGCCCACTCCTTCTGGACAGCCGGCGAGGCGGTGATCGCGGCGACGGAAGCGCTGGTCATCGTCAGCGGGCAGAGATGGCCGCATTCGAGCTGCGCCGTCAAATAGAAGCGCAGCGCCCTCACCTTGTGCGACCGACCGCGCTCGTCCGGCAGATTCTCCCAGGCGGAAGAGTGCAATCCGGTTGTCATCGACCGGCGCATCAGCGCATGCCAGGCCGGGTGGAACTCGACGACATCGAGACGTTCGCCGCGCGGCCCGTGGGTCTTGAGCTTCGGCACGCCGTCATTCGCCATGCGCGCCAGTTCCTGCGCCTCGGGCGTGGTCACATAGCGGCCGAGCGCGTCGAACTCGTCACGAAGCGTCTTCGACATGCTTGACGTGATGTCGACCACTAGGGGGTCGGAACGGTAGGCATTGATACCGGACCAGGGCTTCGGCTGGTTCAGTTCGGCGAGTTTCTGTTCGGTCCGGTTCATCTGATTCATGAGGCCGGTTCTAGCGCAAGTTTCGCGGGTACGAAACAGGCCCGCGGACAAGAACCATGGCCGCCGCTCGTTTTCTTCGGAAGCCCCTGTGCGTCGCTTGCCGCGCCACTTGCCGTGCCAAGGGCCACGTTCTATAGAGCGAGCCAAATTCCAGCATGCAAGGGCGGCTCATGATCACTTTCCCGCATCGCCACCTGCTTGGCATCAAGGGGCTGACGGAACAGGACATCACGCTCCTCCTCGATCGCGCCGACGAAGCCGTGAAGATCTCCCGGCAGCGGGAGAAGAAAACGTCTTCGCTCCGCGGGCTGACGCAGATCAATCTCTTCTTCGAAGCATCGACCCGCACGCAATCGTCCTTCGAACTGGCCGGCAAGCGGCTTGGCGCAGACGTCATGAACATGTCGGTCGGCAACTCCTCGGTGAAGAAGGGCGAGACGCTGATCGACACGGCGATGACGCTGAACGCGATGCATCCGGACGTGCTGGTCGTTCGCCACTCGTCGGCCGGCGCCGCGGCACTGCTTGCGCAGAAGGTCTCCTGCTCCGTCGTCAACGCCGGCGACGGCCAGCACGAGCATCCGACCCAGGCGCTGCTCGACGCGCTGACGATCCGCCGCGCCAAGGGGAAGCTGTCGCGGATCATCGTGGCGATCTGCGGCGACGTCCTGCATTCGCGCGTCGCCCGCTCGAACATCCTGCTGCTCAATCAGATGGGGGCGCGCGTTCGCGTCGTCGCCCCGGCGACTCTGCTCCCCGCCGGCATCGAGCAGATGGGTGTCGAGGTCTATCGATCCATGGCGGAAGGCCTCAAGGATGCGGACGTCGTCATGATGCTGCGGCTCCAGCGCGAGCGCATGGCCGGTTCCTTCGTGCCGTCGGTGCGGGAGTATTTCCACTATTACGGGCTGGACGCGGAAAAGCTGAAGGCGGCGAAGGACGATGCGCTCGTCATGCACCCTGGCCCGATGAACCGGGGCGTCGAGATTGCGTCGGAGATCGCCGACGGACCGCAAAGCGTCATCGAACAGCAGGTCGAGATGGGCGTTGCCGTGCGCATGGCCGTCATGGAAACGCTTCTTCTCTCTCAGAACCAGGGCCCTCGCCTATGACCAGACCGCTTGTTCTCGAGAACCTGCGCATCATCGATCCCTCGCGAAACCTCGACGAGGTCGGCACGATCGTCGTCGGCAACGACGGACGGATCCTTGCGGCCGGCAAGGACGCCCTGAACCAGGGCGTCCCGACGGGCGCCTTCGTCAAGGATTGTGCCGGCCTCGTCGCCGTGCCCGGCCTCGTCGATGCCCGCGTCTTCGTCGGAGAACCGGGCAGCGAATATCGCGAAACGATCGAGTCGGCCGCGCGTGCGGCAGCGACCGGCGGCGTCACGTCCTTTATCTCCATGCCCGACACCAATCCGGTGATCGACGAGATCGCCCTCGTCGAGTTCGTGCAGAAGACCGCCCGCGACAAGGCGCTCGTCAACGTCTATCCGGCCGCCGCCCTGACGAAGGAGCTGCTCGGCGTGGAAATGAGCGAGCTCGGGCTGCTCCGCGATGCGGGTGCGGTCTGCTTCACCAACGGCCGGCAGCCTGTCCACGACACGCTCGTGCTTCGCCGCGCCATGACCTATGCGCGTGAATTCGGCGCCGTCGTCGCGCTCGAGACCCGCGACAAATACCTCGGCGCCAACGGCGTGATGAACGAAGGCCTGCTCGCGAGCTGGCTCGGGCTGCCGGGCATTCCGCGCGAGGCCGAGATCATCCCGCTCGAGCGCGATTTGCGCGTCGCGGCACTGACGAAGGCCGCCTATCACGCCGCCGAGATCTCCGTCCCCGAATCGACGGATGCCGTGCATGCGGCACGAGAACGCGGGGCGAATGTCACCTGCGGCATCTCGATCAATCACCTGACGCTGAACGAGAATGATATCGGCGAATACCGGACCTTCTTCAAGCTGACCCCGCCACTGCGCGGCGAAGACGACAGGGTTGCCATGGTCGAGGCGCTTGCCGCAGGCAAGATCGACATCATCGTGTCGTCGCACGACCCGCAGGGCGCCGATACCAAGCGGCTGCCCTTCGCGGATGCGGCCGACGGCGCGATCGGATTGGAAACCCTGGCGGCGGCGGCACTTCGGCTCCACCACAGCGGCCAGGTTCCGCTGATACGGCTTATCGATGCGCTCTCGACGCGTCCTGCCGCGATCTTCGGCCTGGACGCCGGCACGCTGAAACCCGGCGCGAAGGCGGATATAGCCATCCTCGATCTCGACGAACCCTGGATCCTCTACGAAAAGGAGCTGGTTTCCCGCTCCAAGAACACGCCATTCGAAAATGCACGCTTTACCGGCCGGGTCGTGCAGACCTATGTTGCCGGCAAGCTCGTCCATTCATTGTGAGCCGAAGCATTTAGGGGGGAGGAACCGGTGGATCTGTTTTCCTGGCAGCTGGGGCTGCCCGCAACACTTCTCTGCCTCGCCTTCGGATATCTGCTCGGCTCCATCCCCTTCGGCCTGATCCTCACCCGCATGGCGGGGCTCGGCGACGTGCGCAAGATCGGCTCCGGCAATATCGGCGCGACGAATGTCCTGAGAACCGGCAACAAGAAACTGGCCGGGGCCACGCTCTTGCTCGATGCGCTGAAGGGAACGGCAGCGGCCGCGGTCGCGTCTCTGTGGGGTGTCGAAGCCGGCATCGCCGCTGGCCTCGCCGCCTTTCTCGGCCATCTCTTTCCGGTCTGGCTCTCCTTCAAGGGCGGCAAGGGCGTCGCCACCTATATCGGGATCCTGCTCGGCCTTGCGCCTCTGATGGTTCCCGCGTTTGCCGCGATCTGGCTCGTCTCGGCCAAGATCACCCGATACTCCTCACTGTCGGCACTGGTTGCCACCGCGATCATGCCGATTGCACTCTACGCCACCGGATACGGGAAGATCGCCCTGCTCTTCGCCTTGATGACGGTCATCACCTGGATCAAGCACCGCGCCAACATACAGCGGCTCTTGAGCGGTACGGAAAGCCGGATCGGAGGAAAGGGATAATGCCGGCCGGCATCGCTCGACGTAACGGAACCGCGCTGACGGAGCGGCAGAGAATCGCATGGCTGCGGCTGATCCGCAGCGATAATGTCGGTCCGGCGACCTTTCGGGACCTCGTCAACCACTTCGGCTCCGCGGAGGCGGCGCTCGAGGCGCTGCCGGAACTGTCGCGGCGCGGCGGCTCGGATCGACAGTTCCGCATCGCCTCGGTGGCAGACGCGGAGCGCGAGCTCGAGGCGGCGCATCGGTTCGGCGCGGTATTTGTCGGTATCGGCGAGCCGGACTATCCGCCGGCGCTCAAGGAAATCGACGCCGCTCCGCCGCTTCTTGCGATGAAGGGCAACCTCCAGGCGGCAAGCCGCCCCTCGCTCGGCATCGTCGGCTCGCGCAATGCCTCGGTCAGCGGCGCGAAATTCGCAGCGATGATCGCGCGCGACGCCGGTGCCGCGGGCTATGTCATTACTTCCGGCCTCGCCCGCGGCATCGACACAGCCGTCCATCGCGCCAGCCTCGAGACCGGCACGATTGCTGCGCTCGCCGGCGGCCTCGACCAACCCTATCCGCCCGAAAACGTCGGCCTCCTGCAGCAGATCACCGCGGAAGCGGGCTTGGCGATCAGCGAAATGCCCTTCGGCTGGGAGCCGCGCGCCCGCGATTTTCCAAGACGAAATCGCCTGGTGGCCGGCATCAGCCTCGGCGTCGCAATTGTTGAAGCCGCCAGCCGTTCGGGCTCGCTCATCACCGCCCGCTATGCGGCCGATTTCGGCCGGCTCGTCTTTGCCGTACCGGGCTCACCGCTCGATCCGCGTTGTCACGGCACGAACGATCTCCTGAAACAGGGCGCGATCGTCACCACCTCCGCCGCCGACGTTCTGGAGGGATTGGCGCCGCTCAGCCGCGACGATCTATTCTCGCGGCTGAGCGCCCGGGAGCCGGTGCCTGAACATGCGCCCGCCGTGCCGCCCACGATGCCTTCGCCCGGAGGAGGCGGCCGCGCCCTTGTCGTCGAAGCGCTCGGTCCGACGCCGGTCGAGATCGACGACATCATCCGCCACACCGGCCTTTCCGCCTCCGAGGTGCACCTCGTGCTTCTCGAGCTCGATCTTGCCGGCCAGCTCAGCCGCCACGGCGGCAATCTCGTATCCCTCGCGCCACCGCAATAGGCGGCAAACGCAGCTCTACACGGGGAAATCGCAAAACGAACCACCGGAAGTTGCGGAAAATCGAATGTTGCGGTTTGGTTGCGGTTCGCTATTTTCGATAAACCCCTTGACCGCGCCCGAATCCCTGTCCATTTCGTGGCCACCATAAAGGCCGCGCAACACCTGCGCCTTGCCAGAAGAGATTGTCTCAGAGAATGACGATGAATGTTGTAGTGGTGGAGTCGCCTTCCAAGGCCAAGACGATCAACAAGTATCTCGGCCCCGGCTACAAGGTACTTGCTTCGTTCGGCCATGTGCGGGATCTGCCGGCCAAGGATGGATCGGTTCGGCCGGACGAAGATTTCGAAATGTCGTGGGAAGTCGACGGCGCCTCCGCCAAGCGGATGAAGGACATTGCCGACGCCGTGAAGTCGTCGGACGGGCTGTTTCTCGCAACCGACCCGGATCGCGAGGGTGAGGCGATCTCCTGGCACGTGCTCGATCTCCTCAAGAAAAAGAAGGTGATCGGCGACAAGCCGGTCAAGCGCGTCGTCTTCAATGCCATCACCAAAAAGGCGGTGCTCGATGCGATGGCGGACCCGCGCGACATCGATATCTCGCTGGTCGACGCCTATCTCGCCCGCCGCGCCCTCGACTACCTCGTCGGCTTCAATCTTTCCCCGGTTCTCTGGCGCAAGCTGCCCGGCGCGCGCTCGGCCGGCCGCGTGCAATCGGTGGCGCTGCGGCTCGTCTGCGACCGCGAGGCGGAGATCGAACGCTTCGTCACGGAGGAATACTGGAATATCGCGGCGCTCTTGAAGACGCCGCGCGGCGACGAGTTCGAAGCGCGGCTCGTCTCGGCGGAGGGCAAGCGGCTGCAGGCGAAGTCGATCGGCAACGGCGAGGAGGCCAATCGGCTGAAGGCGCTGCTCGACGGCGCGAGCTATGTGGTCGAGAGCGTCGAGGCGAAGCCGGTCAAGCGCAATCCCGGTCCGCCCTTCACCACCTCGACATTGCAGCAGGCCGCTTCCTCCAAGCTCGGCTTCTCGGCGTCGCGCACCATGCAGGTGGCGCAGAAGCTCTACGAAGGCGTCGATGTCGGCGGCGAGACGGTCGGTCTCATCACCTATATGCGTACCGACGGCGTACAGATGGCGCCGGAGGCGATCGATGCAGCGCGTCGGGCGATCGGCGGCCAGTTCGGGCCCCGTTACCTGCCGGAAAAGCCGCGCTTCTATTCCACCAAGGCGAAGAACGCTCAGGAAGCCCACGAAGCGATCCGGCCGACCGACTTCAACCGCACGCCCGATCAGGTCCGCCGCTTCCTCGACGGCGACATGCTGAAGCTCTACGACCTGATCTGGAAGCGCGGCATCGCCAGCCAGATGGCCTCCGCTGAGATCGAACGGACGACGGCCGAGATCGCGGCCGACAATGGCGGCAGGAAAGCCGGCCTCCGGGCCACCGGCTCGGTCATCCGCTTCGACGGCTTCATCGCTGCCTATACCGACATGAAGGAAGACGGCGAGCAGGCGGACGACGGCGATGAGGATGGCCGGCTGCCCGAGATCAATGCGCGCGAAAACCTCGCCAAGCAGAAAATCAACGCCACCCAGCACTTCACCGAACCGCCGCCGCGCTATTCGGAAGCGACGCTGATCAAGAAGATGGAAGAACTCGGCATCGGGCGGCCCTCTACCTATGCCGCGACGATCAGCACGCTTGTCGACCGCGACTATGTGACGATCGACAAGCGCAAGCTGTTGCCGCAGGCCAAGGGCCGGCTGGTCACCGCCTTCCTCGAGAGCTTCTTTACCCGCTATGTCGAGTACGACTTCACCGCGTCGCTTGAGGAAAAGCTCGATCAGATTTCCGCCGGCGAGCTCAACTGGAAAGACGTGCTGCGCGAGTTCTGGAAGGATTTCTTCTCGCAGATCGAGGATACCAAGGAACTGCGTGTCACCAATGTGCTCGATGCGCTCAATGAGGAGTTGGCGCCGCTCGTTTTCCCGAATCGCGAAGACGGCGGCGACCCGCGGACCTGCCAGGTCTGCGGCACCGGCAAGCTCTCGCTGAAGCTCGGCAAATACGGCGCCTTCGTCGGCTGCTCCAACTATCCGGAGTGCAATTATACGCGCCAGCTTTCGTCGGAAAGCAACGGCGAGGCGGAAGCCTCCGTGTCGAACGAGCCGCAGAGCCTCGGCAAGGACCCGCACACCGGCGAGGAAATCACGCTGCGCAGCGGCCGCTTCGGACCCTATGTCCAGCGGGGCGACGGCAAGGAGGCCAAGCGCGCAAGCCTTCCCAAGGGCTGGACGCCGGCGACGATCGACCACGAGAAGGCGCTTGCCCTTCTCTCGCTGCCGCGCGACATCGGCAAGCATCCGGAGACCGGCAAGATGATCTCGACCGGGATCGGCCGCTACGGCCCGTTCGTGCTGCATGACGGCACCTATGCCAATCTGGAGTCTGTCGAGGACGTCTTCTCGATCGGCCTCAATCGGGCCGTTTCTGCACTCGCCGACAAGCAGTCGAAGGCTGCAGAAGGCGGCCGCGGGCGCACCGCCGCCGCTCTCAAGGAACTCGGGGAACATCCCGACGGCGGGGCGATTACGGTACGCGACGGTCGCTTCGGCCCCTATGTCAACTGGGGCAAGGTGAACGCAACCCTGCCGAAGGGCAAGGATCCGCAATCGGTGAGCGTCGAAGAGGCGCTCGCACTGATCGCCGAACGCGCGGCGAAAAGCGGCGTGTCGAAGGGCAAGTCGGCCAGGGGCCGATCCGCGGCCGCGGCAACGAAGAGCAAGGCGACGAAAACCGGAAAGCCCAAGACCGCTGCAAAGGCGAAGAGCAAGACGGCCGCGAAGGCCAAGAAGGACTGACCTTGAGCAGAATTCCGCGCGATCCGACCGAACGGCCCGCAAGAGGCGCCGGCAAGAAGCAGTTGCGCGCGGCCCAGGCGGCGCCCGCCCAAAAGGAAACGATCATCCACGGCGCCGTTCCGTCACGCGACATGCTGATGCGCTTCATCGCCGAAAACCCGCAGCAGGCCTCGAAGCGGGAGATCGCCAAGGCCTTCGGCCTCAAGGGGGAAGCTCGCGTCGAACTCAAGGCGCTGCTGCGCTCGCTGGAAGAGGACGGGCTGGTCGAGAAGAAGCGCAAGTCGCTCGTTCGCCCCGGCGCCCTGCCGCCGGTGACCGTGCTCGACATCACGATCCGCGATATCGACGGCGAATTGATCGGCCGGCCGGCCGAATGGCTCGACGACGACGGCGTCGCGCCGGCCGTCCTCATCCGGCAGTCTGCCGTCGGCAAGGCGAAGGGCAAGATACCCGTCGCCGGTCTCGGCGACCGGGTGCTTGCCAAGATCTTCCCGGCCAAGGAGCGCGGCGGGCCGGCCTACACGGCGCGCATCATCAAGGTCCTCGACAAGCGCAAGGATGCCGTGCTCGGCGTTTTCCGCGCTACACCGGGCGGCGGCGGACGGCTGCTGCCGATCGACAAGCGGGGCGAGGAAGTCCTCGTCGATCCGGAATTCACCGGCGAGGCCAAGGACGGCGACCTCGTCGAAGTGCATCTCGCCCGCCTCGGCCGCTACGGCCTGCCGCGTGCACAGGTGCAGAACATCATCGGCTCCGTCGCTTCCGAAAAGGCGATCTCGATGATTGCCATCCATGCGCATGGCATTCCTCACATTTTTCCGGAGCGTGTGCTGCAGGAGGCCGATGCGGCAGAGGCCGCGACAATGGCGCATCGCGAGGATTGGCGCTCGCTGCCGCTCGTCACCATCGACCCGGCCGATGCCAAGGACCACGACGACGCCGTCCATGTCGAACCGGACCCCTCGCCCGACAATCCCGGCGGCGTCATCGTCACGGTCGCGATCGCCGATGTCTCCTGGTACGTCCGGCCGAAATCGGTTCTCGATCTCGAAGCGTTGAAACGCGGCAATTCCGTCTATTTCCCCGATCGCGTCGTGCCGATGCTGCCCGAGCGAATCTCCAACGATCTCTGCTCCTTGAAGGAAGGCGTCGATCGCCCGGCGCTCGCCGTCAGGATGCGCTTCTCCAAGGAGGGCCGTAAGGCGGGGCATACGTTCCACCGCATCATGATGCGCAGCGCCGCCAAGCTTTCCTATCAACAGGCCCAGGCCGCCATCGACGGCGCGCCGGACGAGAAGACCGGGCCGATCCTGGAACCGATCCTGAAGCCGCTATGGGAAGGCTACCGCATTCTCAGCCGCGGGCGGGAACGGCGCCAACCGCTCGAGCTCGACATGCCCGAACGCAAGATCATCCTGAAGCCGGATGGGACCGTCGACCGGGTCTTCGTGCCGGAGCGGCTCGACGCCCACAGGCTGATCGAGGAAATGATGATCCAGGCCAACGTCGCCGCCGCGGAGACGCTGGAACAGAAACGCCAGGCACTGATCTACCGCGTCCATGACCAGCCGTCGCTCGCCAAGCAGGAAAGCCTGCGCGAGTTCCTGGCGACGCTCGACATCTCGCTCTCCAAAGGCGGCAATATGCGCGCCAACCATTTCAACGGCGTACTCGCCCGGGCCGACGGCAAACCCTACGAGACGATGGTCAACGAGATGGTGCTGAGGTCGCAAAGCCAGGCGATCTACAGTCCGGAGAACATCGGCCATTTCGGCCTTAATCTGATGCGCTATGCTCATTTCACCTCGCCGATTCGGCGCTATGCCGACCTAGTGGTGCATCGGGCGCTGGTGAGCGCGCTCGGGCTTGGCGAGGGCGGCTTGACACCCCAGGAAGAGGGCGTGCTCGACGATATCGCAGCGGAAATCTCCACCTTTGAGCGGCGCGCGATGGCGGCCGAACGCGATACGGTCGACCGGCTGATCGCCCATCACTTGAGCGGACGCGTCGGCGAGGAGTTCGACGGGCGCGTTTCGGGCGTCACCAAGGCGGGACTATTTGTCACCCTTCCCGCCTATGGTGCCGATGGGTTCATCCCTATATCTACGCTCGGACGCGACTACTTCATCTATGACGAAGCGCATCAGGCCCTTTCCGGCGAAAAAACCGGACTTGGCTATCGGCTCGGCGATCCGGTCCGCGTCAAGCTCGCAGAAGCCGTGCCGCTCGCCGGCGCGCTCCGCTTCGAGATGCTGAGCGAAGGGCGAAAGATGCCGACGGCAATGCGCTCCTTTCACAAGTCCGGCCGCCGCGATCGCATGAACGCAGGCAAGCGGCCGGGAACGCGACCGCCGCGCGGCAGGCGCTGATCTTCAGCGGCCGGAGCGGTCCTCGTTCGATTAGGATTGGGCATGAAGGCAATGGCAACGGACAAGCTCCAACTGGGCGGGGAGCAGCGGGAGGAGCGGCCCGTCGGCCGCTCGATGAAACGCGGCTTTCTCGGGAAGTGCCCCGCCTGCGGCCAGGGCCGACTGTTTCGAAGCTTCGTCAAATCGGTGGATGCCTGCGCCGTCTGCCGCGAGCGAATGGACCATCACCGTGCCGACGACTTTCCGCCCTATATCGTCGTGACGATCGTCGGCCATGTGGTGCTCGGCGGCTATATGATGACCGATCTCGTCCTTCCGCTCACCACCTGGCAGCACCTGGCGCTCTGGGCGCCGGTGACGCTCGTCAGCGCACTCGCTTTGATGCAGCCGGTCAAGGGCGCGGTCATCGGCCTGCAATGGGCTCTCAAGATGCACGGCTTCGGCGGTCACGAAGACCGGCCGGAAGACATCCTGCCGCCGCGGGATCCCTCGGCATGAAGCCTAATCGGAGCAGCGGCCCGCCGCAGCCACAGCCGGGCGCGGCCAAGCATCCGCCGCTCCGACCGCGGGACGCGGCGTCGATCATGCTCCTCGACCGCTCCAACAAGGGCGTGCGTGTCCTGATGGGCAAGCGCCACAGCGCCCATGCCTTCATGCCCGACCTCTATGTCTTTCCCGGTGGCCGCCGCGATCCGACGGACCATCGGCTGGGATTTTCCGGCGATCTGAAGCCGACAGTGCTCAGCGCGCTGAAGGCAAGCGAAGGGCGCCCGATCCCCGAGGGACGCGCCCGGGCGCTGGCGCTCGCGGCCGCGCGAGAACTCTTCGAAGAGGCGGGAGTATGTCTCGGCCGGCAACACAGCCCATCGGGTGCTCCCCTTCCCTTTCTTCCCGATCTCACAAACTTGCGCTATATGGCGCGGGCCATCACGCCGCCGGGACAAGCGCGGCGGTTCGACACGCGCTTCTTTGCAGTCTTCGCGGATGAGGCCGAAATCGATCCGTCTGCTATCCTGGACAGCCGGGAGCTTCAGGATTTGCAGTGGATCGACGTCAACGACTTCTCGTCTCTCCAAGTGCCGGAGATCACCGCAATCATCCTCGCGGATCTGAGAGCCGGGCTTGAGGCGGATTCCTCGCTTCCTCATGACCGAGCAATCCCGTTCTACTTCACGCGCCGCGGGCGCTTTCTTCGCACGCTTCTCTAGGGATCCTGCCGAATGTCGAAGCCGCAGTCCGGCACATCCGCGCCGGTTGACGAAATTCACTGGCCTTCGCTGATCGCTGCGCTTGCGTCGATCACCGCCGTCGGCATTGCGATGGGTCTTGGCCTTCCGCTGCTCAGCATCATCATGGAAAAGCGCGGCATCGCACCGACGCTGAACGGGTTCAATGCTGCAATGGCCGGCATCGCATCGATGGCCGCCGCTCCGTTCACAATGAAATTCGCCCATCGTCACGGCGTTGCGCCGACCATGCTGCTGGCGATCGTTTTCGCGGCGGCAAGCGCGCTCGGCTTCTACTACGTCAGCAATTTCTGGCTCTGGTTTCCGCTTCGAATCGTGTTTCACGGTGCAATTACCGTTCTCTTCATTCTCTCGGAATTCTGGATCAATGCCACTGCGCCGCCCAACAGGCGCGGCTTCGTGCTCGGCATCTACGGCACGGTGCTCTCGCTTGGCTTCGCCAGCGGCCCCCTGCTCTTTTCTATGCTGGGGAGCGAGGGCGTGCTGCCCTTCGCCGTCGGCGCGGTGGTCATCCTGCTCTCGGCAATTCCGATCTTTCTCGCGCGCAACGAAAGCCCGGCCCTCGACGAGAAGCCGAAACGCCATTTCATGCGTTACGTCTTCCTCGTGCCGACGGCCACCGCCGCCGTCTTCATCTTCGGCGCGGTGGAATATGGTGGCCTTTCGCTCTTCCCTATCTTCGGGACACGCGCCGGCTTTACCGAATCGCAGGCGGCTCTGCTCCTGACCGTCATGGGCATCGGCAATTTCATCTTTCAGATTCCGCTCGGCATGCTGTCCGACCGCGTGAAGGATCGCCGTACGATCCTGTCGGCACTGACCTTGATCGGCTTCGTGGGCGCATTGTTTCTGCCGATGCTGGTCGAAAACTGGTTTCTCATGGCACTTGTGCTTCTGTTCTGGGGAGGGTGCGTCTCGGGCCTCTACACGGTCGGACTCAGCCATCTAGGCGCCCGACTCCAGGGGGCCGACCTCGCGGCCGCCAACGCAGCCTTCGTGTTCTCTTACGCCGTCGGCACGGTAGCGGGCCCGCAAGTGATCGGCGCGGCAATGGATGTCACCGGCAACGACGGGTTTGCCTGGGCCATTGCCGGCTTCTTCGGGCTTTATGTCGTGCTTTCGCTCGCCCGCATGGTTTTGAATCCAAAACGGCCTTGACTTTTCGGCCGCTATTTGTAGTTTCGCGCCAACCTTGACCGTGGCCCGCAACCGGTTGTCCACGGCTTTCATCTTTCTATAAAGGCAGGACGACCATGGCGAAAGCTACCACCATCAAGATCAAGCTGCTGTCGACGGCCGACACGGGTTTCTTCTACGTCACGACCAAGAACAGCCGCACGATGACGGAAAAGATGACGAAGACGAAGTACGATCCGGTCGTCAAGAAGCACGTCGAATTCAAGGAAACGAAGATCAAGTAAGATCGCGTTTCGGTTCGACCGATGAGCGCCGGCCGCAAGGTTCGGCGCTTTTTCTTTGGCTGCAGCCGATGGCGAAGTTCTTCGCTTGAACAGCGTCCGACAGCACGCGCGACGCCTTGCGATCGGCAACGAAAAACGCCGCCTCAGTCCGAAGCGGCGTTTTGAAAGGGGGTCGGCTGGCTCCGACTGCGGCACGAGGAATCCGCGGATGTCGGAAACCAGCCGACCGACCCCACGACCCAGGAGATGCGGCGGACCTGAGCATCATGGGGTAACCGATCGATCGTGGAAGTCACACTTCCTTAATATCAGCATTGCTTGAAAATAAAAAAAAATCAACGAATTCTTAATCGCCGGAGCGCGTTGCTCGGCGTTTGGTTAATTCTGTCTCGTCTTCGGACAAATCCGAACCGACCGCTCTTTGGAAATGCTTGCCCCAGCATCAGCGATGCGGCAAAAGATACAACTTATAAGTAAGATGGCAAGCTGAGTTTGGGCGTATGCTTCGCTCTCCCATACGCCCAATGGCGAAGTCCGTGACGGCCGGCGAGCGCCGCTTGCCAATTCGGCTTACGCGGCCGCCGCCACGACCCGGTTGCGCCCGTTGTTCTTGGCCTGGTACAGCGCCGTATCGGCGCGCTTCAGCAGGGCTTCGGGCGTATCGTCCCGGGGCCGCAGCGTGGCGATGCCTAGGGACGCCGTGACGCTGAGGATCGTTTCGCCCTGTGAAATCCCGAAGGCGCGTCCCTCAACCATCAAGCGAAGCCGCTCCGCGACGATCGCGGCCATCTCGGGCGTCGTGTCCGGCATCACGATGACGAACTCCTCGCCGCCGAACCGGCAGGCGAGATCGGCGCCGCGAACCGTCGCACGGACGCGGTTGGCAAATTCGCGCAGAACTTCGTCGCCCGCATCGTGCCCATAGGTGTCGTTCACCAGCTTGAAGCGGTCGATATCGGTGATGCAGATCGAAAGCGGCCGGCCGCGCGCGCTCGCCCGATCGATCAGGAGCTTCAGATGGCTGTCGAGGTAACGGCGATTGTGAAGGCCGGTGAGATCATCGGTGATCGCCAATTCGATGGTTTGCTGGACGCTGGCGCGCAGCCGGTCATTGCAGTGCTTGCGGCGGATCTGCGTCAGGGAGCGCGCCACCAGCTCGTTGGGATCGACCGGCCGCATGATGTAGTCCGTTACCCCGAGTTCCAGGGCGCGGACGACCATCTCTTCGCTCCCCTGCTCGGTGACGAGCAGGATCGGTATGAAGCGCGTCCTCTCGAGAGAGCGCAATTGCGAGCAGAGACGCAGCGGATCGTAGTCGTCGAAGTTGGCATTGACGATCGCCAGATCGAAGCTGTTCTCCGCAGCCTCGAAAAGGGCGGCCTGAGGGTCGGAGATCACCGAAACGTCGGCGATCGGCTTCAAGGCGCGCAGCAGCCGCTCCTGCGAGGAGGCCCGACCGTCGACAAGGAGCACGTTGCCGGGCTCGTCGGGCCGGTCGGCGCGGGCAAGTTCCTGCAGGCCGATCGTCTGCGCCGTCTGCGCCCTGAGGCGCAATTCGTCGCTGACATTCTTGAGCCGCACCAGGCTTTTCACCCGGGACATCAGCTGCAGATCGTTGACCGGCTTGGTGAGGAAATCGTCTGCACCGGCCTTGAGGCCCCGGACCCGATCGGAGGGTTGGTCAAGCGCCGTCACCATGACCACGGGAATATGGGCGGTGCGGCCGTTTTCCTTCAGTCTCGCGCAAACCTCGAAGCCGTCCATGTCCGGCATCATGATGTCGAGGAGGATAAGGTCGACCGGCGTATTCTCGCAAATTGCCAATGCGGAGCGTCCGTCGCCGGCGGTCAAGACATCGAAATACTCGGCGACGAGGCGCGCCTCCAGAAGCTTTACGTTGGCTGGTACGTCATCGACGACGAGGATGCGAGCAGTCATATCGTTTTTCCCGGCAATCAGGCATCGCCCAGATATGTCTTGATTGTTTCAATGAATTTCGGAACGGAAATCGGTTTGGACACATAGGCTTCACATCCGCCTTGTCGAATACGCTCCTCGTCGCCCTTCATGGCGAAGGCGGTTACGGCGATGACCGGAATGACGTGGAGCTCGTCGTCCTCCTTCAGCCATTTCGTCACTTCGAGGCCGGAAATCTCCGGCAGTTGAATGTCCATGAGGATGAGGTCGGGCCGGTGCTTGCGCGCTAGTTCGAGCGCTTCCATGCCGTTGCGCGTCTGGATCGTCTGATAGCCAGAAGCCTCAATCAGGTCGCGGAAGAGCTTCATGTTCAGCTCGTTATCCTCAACAATCATCACCTGTTTGGGCATGTCGATCCCTTGCTGTCTGTCGCCGCCTTGCAAGTCCCCTGGAGAGATATAAGCTTCACGAACGGTGACTCGACCCACTTTCTCGGTCGCAAGACTAACGATATTTGGTTGAAAAAGAGGTAACTCCGAGCGCCATATGAGAAGAGATTCAAGAACATGAAGAGCGCTGACGAAACGGCGATCGCGATCCTCGGCTGGCTCGCCAACGAACCGGAACTGCTGTCGCGTTTCCTGGCGCTGACCGGCACCGACCCTGTGTCGCTGCGCAAAGCCGTGGGGGACCCGGCCTTCATGGGCGGGGTCGTCGCCTTTCTGATGGACCACGAGCCGACGCTCATCGCCTTCTGTGCGGCGACTGGGACCGCTCCCGAAGACGTCGTCTGGGCGCACCAGGCATTTTCCGGCCCGGCGCACTTCGAGGATTGAGCATGCCTACCTTCGCCGCTCCTGGCGACGTGCCTCTTAAGCCACGGCCGCTGATCGTCACCGACGTCGACGAGGTCGTGCTCGAATTCCTGACTCCGTTCATCGCATTCCTGGAGGCCCGCGAGCACGTTTTGCTCCCGCGCTCCTTTCGCCTTGCCGGCAACATCATCGACCGGCGGAGCGGCGAACCAGTCAGCGAAGCGACGGCGGAAGCGCTGCTCGAAGCCTTCTACACCGCCCAGGATCAATGGCAGACGCCGGCCGCGTTGGCCGTCGAGACGCTCACGGCACTTTCGGAAGAGGCCGACATCGTCTTCCTGACGGCGATGCCGCCGCGCCATGCGCCGCTGCGCACTGCCCTGCTCGACGCCCTCGGCCTTCCCTATCCGCTGATTGCCTCCGAGGAGCCGAAGGGACCGCTCGTCAAGCACCTGCACGGGGAGCGCCGCCTTCCGCTCGTCTTCATCGACGACATCCTGCGCAACCTCCATTCCGTGCAGGAGCACGCGCCCTCCTCCTTCCTCATCAATCTGATGGCGAACGCGGAGTTTCGCGCACTCGCCCCGACGCCGGCCGCCGGCATCCAGGTTGCCGCCGATTGGGGCGTAGCGGCAGGGCTGATCCGCGCCCACTGGGGCGCGACGACGGGCGGCTGAAGCAAGCCGGGGCGGCGCTCCACAGGCCGGCAGAATTTCCGGACGCATCGTCATTGCCTCAAGTCCAGTCGCATCAGCGGCCTGCCGTCCTTGCGGCAGGCGACCGTCTCGAAGCCGGCCGCATCGAAAATCGCCGTCGAGCCGATATAGAGACCCACCGATTTCGGCCGCTTCGTGTGATCGATCGGACAGGCATCGAGGTAGTGCGCGCCGCTCGCCCGCGCATGGTCAATCGCCGCAGAGAGCATATGGTGGCTAAGTCCCTTGCCGCGCAGCGGCGAGGCAAGGAAGAAGCAGCTCACCGCCCAGACGCTTGCGTCCTCGGCCTCGCGTTCTTCCAACGGCCGCGAACACGTTCGCGGCGAATTGAATTGCGGCACATCCTGACGAGGGCCGACCTGGATCCAGGCGACCGGCCTTCCCTCGCAATAGCCGAGGATGCCCGGCGGCGGGCCGGCTTCGATGCGCTCGCGGATATACGCCTTGCGGTCATTGGCCGACATGGTGCCGCGGATCTTGTAGGGCAGGCGCAGGGCAACGCACCAGCAGCCGCAATAGGCCCCCTTCGGCCCGAAGAGCGTCTCGAAATCCGGCCAGAGATCCCGTGTCACCGGCGCAAATTGCAGGGCGATATCCACCATGGCCTCCGATCGCCGCCTTGAGACTCACTAGCGTAGAGCGTAAAGTCACCGCGTTCAACATTTGTTCCTCCATGACCAGCGCTGCACCGTTTTCCGGCTTCTGCCGAGACTGCCTCAAGGAACTGGCTGCGCCGGTGCGACGGTGTCTGGCCTGCGGCAGCCCGCGGCTTCTCAGCCATGCCGAACTCTATCGGTTGACCTTGGCGCATATCGACTGCGACGCCTTCTATGCCTCGATCGAGAAGCGCGACAATCCGGAGCTTGCCGACAAGCCGGTGATCATCGGCGGCGGCAAGCGCGGAGTCGTCTCGACAGCCTGCTACATCGCCCGCATTCACGGCGTCCGCTCGGCTATGCCGATGTTCAAGGCGCTCGAAGCCTGTCCGCAAGCCGTGGTCATCAAGCCCAACATGGAAAAGTACTCGCAGGTCGGGCGCGAAGTCAGGGCAATGATGCTCGAGCTGACACCGCTCGTGCAGCCGCTCTCGATCGACGAGGCGTTCCTGGACCTGAACGGCACCGAGCGGCTGCATCACCATCCCCCTGCCCGCACGCTGGCGCGCTTCGCGAAACGCGTCGAAGAGGAAGTCGGCATCACCGTCTCGGTCGGGCTTTCCTACTGCAAGTTCCTCGCAAAGGTCGCCTCCGATCTGCAGAAGCCGCGCGGATTCTCCGTCATCGGCCAGGCCGAGGCGGTCGATTTCCTCAAGGAGCGCCCGGTCACGCTGATCTGGGGCGTCGGCAAAGCCTTTGCCGCGACGCTGGAGCGTGACGGAATCCGCACCATCGGCCAGTTGCAGACGATGGACGAAGCGGACCTGATGCGCCGCTATGGCTCGATGGGCCAAAGGCTATACCGCCTGTCGCGCGGTCAGGACGAGCGCACCGTCGAGATCGACGGCGAGGCGAAGAGCGTCTCCTCGGAGACGACATTCAACGACGACCTGTCGCGCCCGGACGAGCTCGTTTCGCATCTCAGGCGGCTGAGCGAGCAGGTGGCGATGCGGCTGCGCAAGTCGGAGCTTGCCGGCCAAACGGTTGTCCTGAAACTCAAGACCGCGGATTTCAAGCTCCGCACCCGCAACCGGCGGCTCGAAAGTCCGACCCGGCTGGCCGACCGCATCTTTCGGGTCGGCCTCCAGCTGCTCGAAAGAGAGGTCGACGGTACGAAATACCGACTGATCGGCATCGGCGTCAGCGACCTCACCCATCCCGATCTCGCCGATCCGCCGGATCTCGTCGATCCTCTGGCGACCAGACGCGCTGCGGCCGAGGAGGCGATCAACAAGCTGCGCGACAAGTTCGGCAAGGCCAGCGTCGAAACGGGCTATACGTTCGGCCAACGCCGACGCGACCAATAGCCGTAAACCCTTTGCCCCTCGGCGACGGCGCGGCTTCCTGTGTTTCAATTCGTTAAATCTTGATCCGTATCCTTGCTCGATAGATTTCGGCGCGCCCGCTCGACCGAGGCCTGCGTGAAAAGGGCCGCATGGAAGCGCTGCATCGGTATTGCGCTTCAGGTCGGATGAGGGTTTGTATTGCGTATCACTCTCGGAATGGGACTGGCCGTTCTCATCGTGTCGGCGCCGTCGGCGCTTGTGGCCGGCACCAAGGCGCCGCTGCAGATCGTCGTCTCGAGGCAGCAGCAGTCGCTCGTCGTCTATGACGGCGACACCGTCGTCGCGACGTCCAATGTTTCGACGGGCAAGCGCGGCCACACGACGCCGACGGGCATCTTTTCGATTCTCGAAAAGCGCCGCCATCACAGGTCCAACATCTATTCGAATGCACCGATGCCGTTCATGCAGCGGCTCACCTGGTCCGGCATCGCCTTGCATGGGTCGAACCATGTGCCGGACTATCCCGCCTCGCATGGCTGCGTGCGCCTGCCGAGCAAATTCGCCGTCGGCTTGTTCAAGATGACAGAACGCGGCATGCACGTGGTGATCTCCGATCGCCAGGTGACGCCCGCCGAAATTTCGAGCGTGATGCTGTTCCAGCCGAGAGAGGCGCGCCCGCCGCAGCCGCCGATGTCGGACGTGCCGCTGCGGCCCGCCATCAGCCATTTCGACGGGAGTTCCGTCGAAGTCGCCATGACGGAAAGCAACCCCTTGCCGGTGCTGGAGCACGATCAGCCGCCAATTCGCATTCTGATCACCCGGCGTGGCGACCGGGAGACGATGCGCGATCTGCAGGTGCTGCTGACGATGCTCGGCTACGACGCGGGTGAGCCGGATGGCCGCAGCGGCCCCATGACGCTTGCGGCGATCCGCTCGTTCCAGACGGCAGAGGGGCTGCCGGTGGACGAAAAAGCGACCCCGGAACTGATCGGGGCGGTCTATCGCAAGGCCGGCAGGGACATGCCGGCCTTGCGGTATTCTGCGCGTACGCCGCGCGTTTGAACCGCTCTTCGAGGCGGACGTAAGGATAGAGAGACCCGAACTGGCGCTCGGCACGCATTTTCTGCAGTTCCAGGATACAGACGCAGCAACCGGCGAGGGCAAGTGGTTCGGCATGTCGCTCGACAACGCGCTCTCAAAGGCCGCGAAACAACGGCTGGGCATCACGGTGGACGCCGACCGCATGGAATACAACGGCCTTCAGCGGAGCCTGAGCCGCCTCACAATGTCCGTGGACGTGCGCCGGCGCATAGCAAGCCTCCTTGCCGACGGATCGTCGCTGTCGGTTTCCGACACGGACACCGGGCTGGAGACCGGCGAAGGGACCGATTTCATCACCATTACTCGCGCTCCGTAAGCGTTCGCTGACGCTTGCGGCCGGTGCCTATACCAGCTCGACGTCCACGACACCCGGCGCGGAGCGAAGGGCCGCAGCGATTTCCGGCGAGATCCGGTATCTCTCGCTGAGCTCGACCTCGATCTCCCGCTGACCGTTGTCCTTGATGACGATGAAGGAGACGAGGCCGTCGCCCTTGGCGTTGAGGTGCGAGGCGATGGAGCGTAAGGGGCCGGAGTCCCGCACATAGACGCGCAGCGCCTTCTGCATTTGCAGCGATTCCTCTTCGAGCGACCGCAGCGTCCGGATGCGAAGGCCGACGCCTTCCGGCCGCTCCTCCGCGTCTACCGTCATCACCAGCGACTTGCCGGGTTCCAGCAGGTCCCGATACTGGTGCAGCATTTCGGAAAACAGCACCGCCTCGAACTGGCCCGACGCATCGGAGAAGGCGACGATGCCCATCTTGTTGCCGGTACGCGTCTTGCGCTCCTGCTTCGACGTCACGGTGCCGGCAAGGCGGCCCGCGGTCGCCCCTTTCTTCACGGCGGCGGAAAAATCCGCGAATGTCTGCACCCGCATCTTCGCCAGGAGATTGTTGTAGGTATCGAGCGGATGGGCGGAAAGGTAGAAGCCGAGCACCTGGAACTCGCGGTGCAGCTTCTCCGAGGCAAGCCAGGGCGTGTAGGCCGGCAGAGCGATCTTTTCGGGACCCGTCGCAGCGCCCGCGCCGAACATGTCGCTCTGGCCGCTGAGCTTGTTTTCCTGGGCGCGCTGCGCAAAGCCGAGAATCCGGTCGAGGCCGCCGATGAGCTCGGCCCGGTCGTAACCGAAGCAGTCGAAAGCACCGGCGGCGATCAGGCTTTCAAAGACGCGCCGGTTCAGAAGTTTCGGGTCGATCCGGAGGCAGAAATCCTCGAGGCTCGCGAAGGGACGGTCGCCGCGAACGGCAACGATGTGGTCGACGGCGGATTCACCGACGCCCTTGATGGCGGCCAGCGAGTAATAGATCCGGTTGTCGCCGGTCTCGAAAGGACGGAACGAGCTCTGCACCGAGGGGGCGATAACCTGAATTCCGAGGCGCATCGCGTCCTGGCGGAAGTCGTTGATCTTCTCAGTGTTCGACATGTCGAGCGTCATCGACGCCGCGAGGAACTCGACCGGATAATGCGCCTTCATATAGGCGGTCTGGTAGGAGACGATGGCGTAGGCGGCCGCATGCGACTTGTTGAAGCCGTAATTGGCGAATTTGGCGAGCAGATCGAAGATCAGGTCCGCCTGCGGCTTCGACACGCCATTGCCGACCGCGCCCTCGACGAAGCGGGCGCGCTGCTTGTCCATCTCCTCCTTGATTTTCTTGCCCATGGCGCGGCGCAAGAGATCGGCCTCGCCGAGTGAATAGCCCGACAGCACCTGGGCGATCTGCATCACCTGCTCCTGGTAGACGATAACGCCTTGCGTTTCCTTGAGCAGGTAATCGATTTTCGGATGAATCGATTCGATCTCTTCCTCGCCATGCTTGCGGGCGTTGTAGACCGGGATGTTTTCCATCGGACCCGGACGGTAGAGCGCCACCAGCGCGATGATGTCCTCGATGCAGTCCGGCCGCATGCCGATCAGCGCTTTGCGCATGCCGGCACTTTCCACCTGGAACACCCCGACCGTCTCGCCGCGGGACAGAATCTCGTAGGTCTTGGGATCGTCGAGCGGAATGCTCGCCAGATCGACCTGAATGCCGCGCTTGGCGACGAAGTCGACCGCCGTCTTCAGCACGGTTAGGGTCTTCAGTCCGAGGAAGTCGAATTTGACGAGGCCTGCCTGCTCGACCCATTTCATGTTGAACTGGGTGACCGGCATGTCGGAGCGCGGATCGCGGTACATCGGCACCAGTTGCGACAGCGGACGGTCGCCGATGACGATGCCCGCCGCATGGGTCGAGGCGTGGCGGTAGAGACCCTCGATCTTCTGCGCGATATCGAGCAGCCGGCCGACGACCGGTTCCTTTTCCGCCTCCTCCTTAAGGCGCGGCTCCTCCTCGATCGCCTTCGACAGCGGCGTCGGGTTTGCCGGATTGTTCGGCACCAGCTTGCAGATCTTGTCGACCTGGCCGTAGGGCATTTCGAGCACGCGGCCGACGTCGCGCAGCGCCGCACGCGCCTGCAGCGATCCGAAGGTGATGATCTGCGCCACCTGCTCGCGGCCGTATTTCTGCTGCACGTAGCGGATCACCTCTTCGCGGCGGTCCTGGCAGAAGTCGATGTCGAAGTCCGGCATCGAGACGCGCTCGGGATTGAGGAAGCGCTCGAAGAGGAGCGAGAAGCGCATCGGATCGACGTCGGTGATCGTCAGCGCATAGGCGACCAGCGAGCCGGCGCCCGAGCCGCGGCCCGGACCGACGGGGATGTCGTGCTGCTTCGCCCATTTGATGAAGTCGGCAACGATCAGGAAATAACCCGGAAACTTCATGCGCTCGATGACGCCGAGTTCGAAGGCCAAGCGCTCGCGATAGTCTTCTTCCTTGTAGCCCGGCGCCATGCCGAGCTTGGCGAGCCGCTTCTCCAGCCCCTCCTCCGCCTGGCGGCGAAGCTCGGCGGACTCGGCTCGCTCGGCCTCGACGGGATCGTCCGAGGCACCGGTGAAGCGCGGCAGGATCGGCCCGCGGGTCTTCAGCATGAAGGAGCAGCGCCGCGCGATCTCGACGGTGTTTTCCAGCGCTTCCGGAAGATCGGCGAAAAGCGCTGCCATCTCCTTGCGGCTCTTGAGATAGTGATCCGACGTCAGCCGGAAGCGGCGGTCGTCAGAGACGACGGCATTGTGGGCAACGGCCATCAACGCGTCATGCGCATCATAGTCGGCCGGCGACGGGAAAAAGGCCTCGTTCGTCGCCACGAGCGGAATGTCGTAGCGATAGGCGAGCTCGACCAGCCGGCTCTCATGACGTCGATCATAGCTGCCGTGCCGTTGCAGTTCGATATAGAGGCGATTGCCGAACAGCTCGACCAGCGCCTTGAGGCGCCCCTCGGCAAGAGCGGACGAACCGGCCTTCAGCGCCAGATCGACCGGGCCGCTGCCGGCGCCCGTCAGCGCGATCAGACCATCGGTGCCGCCCGCCGCGAGCCAGGAGCGCGTCACCCGCGCCGCCTGATGACCTTCGCCTTCGAGATAGGCGCGGCTGACCAGGTCGACGAGACGGACATAGCCTGCGTCGGTCGCGGCAATCAGGACGATCGAAGGCAGCTTGGCGAGCTGCTGCGCGTGACCGCGCCGCTCCCCCTCCGCCTCGTCCTCCATGTCGATGGAGAGCTGGCAGCCGATGATCGGTTGCAATCCCTCGTCCGCCGCCTTCTGGGAAAATTCCAGCGCCGCGAAAAGGTTGTTCGTGTCGGCGATGCCGATGGCCGGCTGATCGTCGGCCACCGCCTTGGCGATGATCTTCTTCAGCGGCAGCGCGCCTTCGAGCAGCGAATATGCCGAGTGCACGCGCAGGTGAACGAATTGCGGATTCGCGTCCGCCATGCTCTGCCCAATGCTATCCTCGCCTGCCATTGCCGCACTCCGATTCCTGTTCGGTGCGAGGATATCCTGTTTCCCGCCGCGACTGTCCAGTCTTCCGGCCCTGTCGGGGATGTTTTTGCCAGGGCCGCAGAGCGGAGGACCGTGGGAAACGGTGGAGCGGTCACATGCCGAGTGCGATCACCGAGATGCTGGCGATGAAAAGGGTCATCGAGGCGAAGGCAGCGAGATCACGGACGAAATCAGTCATAACATGGCTCCTTTCGGCTATTGTTCTTTTTTTGTTCTATTTTTGTTCAATAGTCAAGCAAGCGCGCATGAAACGCCCGTTATTCACCGGCTATGGTTAATGCAACCAAGGCGATCAGCTTTCCACGCGACTGGCAAAACGCCAGGCCGACCGAATCGACGAATAGGGTGGCGTCGAAACGCAAGGCCTTGGGGCGATCTGCCGCCAAAAAGACTGCCGTGCGGAGATGTTTGTTCACCATTTGTTCTTTACACGCGCATCCTCTTGAGGCATCCTCAATCCAATACCAGGGGAACGCCCCTGATCAACATCGACGAACTCACAGACTTCATCGTCGAAGCTAAGGCTAAAACCTATGTCAGTGATGGCGCCAGGCTGCCGGCGTGCCGGACAGGCTCCCACGATATTGGCCATCAGCGCGGGGCCTGGCGTTATCTCGACAGCTACTTCGGCGGCAGCGACTTCGCCGGTCAGGAAGCGGTCTGGCACGACGGCAAGCCGTGCTGGGCGATGAATTATTTCGGCCGGATCGTCCGACCGGAACTGATCGATGCGCGACGGGCCGGCGCCGTCATCAAGGCGGCGCTGCAGACGATGTATCACGAAAAGCGCCACTTCCTCGGCGGCATGGAATATCAGCACGCCTATGGTTGCTATATCGACAGCAGCCGCGGCGGGACCGACCACTTTTCCGGACGCGAGACCATATTCGTCGATGGCGAAGAGGCCTATGAGCTGGATTATCGCGGCGGACTGATCGTGCCGTGAGCTTCCTTCCGGCCTATCGAAGTTCGACGACCTTGCCGTCCTCGATCGTCACGCAACGATCCATAAGAGCAGCAAGTTCGTGATTGTGGGTGGCGATCAGCGCCGCTAGGCCTGACTGACGCGCAAGGGCTTCCATCGCCTCGAAGACATAGCCAGCCGTCTCGGGGTCGAGGTTGCCGGTCGGTTCGTCGGCCAGCAGGATGAGCGGCGCGTTGGCGACCGCCCGGGCGATCGCCACACGTTGCTGCTCGCCGCCGGAAAGTTCGGCCGGCCGGTGTGCAGCCCGGTGTCCGATCCGCATGTAGTCCAGCAGTGCCCTCGCCCTCTCGGCCGCCTCCGCCTTGGACAAGCCGGCGATCAGTTGCGGCATCATGATGTTCTCGAGCGCTGAGAATTCCGGCAGCAAGTGGTGAAACTGATAGACAAAGCCGATCTCGTTGCGGCGGATCGCCGTGCGCCGGTCGTCGCTGAGGCCGTTGCATGGGATGCCGTTGACGATCACGTCTCCTTCGTCCGGATGTTCGAGCAGCCCGGCGAGGTGAAGCAGGGTCGACTTCCCGGTGCCCGAGGGCGCGACGAGCGCAATCGTCTCGCCGCTCCGCAGCGTCAGGTCGGCACCCTTGAGGATCGGCAGGTAGGTATCCCCCTCGCCATAGTGCCGCTCGACGCCGGAGAGCTGCAGTGCCACGCGCGCATTCATCTACGTTCTTGTCCTTATTCGTACCGCAGGGCCTGCACCGGATCGAGGCGCGAGGCGCGCCAGGCCGGGAAGATCGTCGCCAGGAAGGAGAGCGCCAGCGCCATGATGACGACGGAGATGGTCTCGTCGGCATTCATGTCGGCCGGCAGCTGGCTAAGGAAGTAGAGCTCCGGATCGAAGAGCGTCGTGCCGGAGACCCAGGAGAAGAACTGGCGGATCGACTCGATGTTGAGGCAGACGACCACGCCGAGAATGACGCCGGCGATCGTTCCTGTAACGCCGATCGCCGCCCCCGTCATGAAGAAGATGCGCATCACCGAGCCGGAGGTCGCACCCATCGTGCGCAGAATGGCGATGTCGCTGCCCTTGTCCTTCACCAGCATGATCAGGCCGGAAACGATATTGAGCGCGGCGACGAGCACGATCAGCGTCAGGATCATGAACATCACGTTGCGCTCGACCTCGAGCGCCGAGAAGAAGGTTCTGTTGCGGTCCCGCCAGTCCGTCAGGTAGACCTGCCGTCCGGCGGCGTCCTCGATCGGCTTGCGCAAGGCGTCGACGGCGTCCGGCTGCTCGACGAAAAGCTCAATCGACTGGACGAGGCCCTCGGCATTGAAATAGAGCTGCGCTTCCTCTAGCGGCATGAAGACGATCGTCGCGTCATATTCCGACATGCCCATCTCGAAGATCGCCGAAACGGTATAGGCCTTGACGCGGGGATTCATGCCGAGGGGTGTGACGTCGCCGTTCGGCGAGGTGAGCGTAATCGTTCCGCCGACGCGAATTCCCAACTGTTCGGCCATGCGCGAGCCGATGGCAACGCCGGCACCCGAGGCAAAGCCGACGAGGTCGCCGGATTGGATGTGCTCCGAGATCGATTTGAGCTTCGCGAGGTCTTCCGCCCGGATGCCGCGAACCAGGGCGCCAGTCGAGGCGTCGCCAACGCCCTGCGCGAGCACCTGCCCCTCGACCAGGGGGATCGCCATCGTCACCCCTGGGACGGCCGAGAATTTGGTGGCGAGCTCGGCATAGTTGGTGAGCGGCCCGTCGAGCGGCTGGACGATCACATGGCCGTTCATTCCGAGAATGCGCGATATCAGCTCGGTGCGGAAACCGTTCATCACTGCCATGACGATGATCAGCGTCGCCACGCCGAGCATGATGCCGATGAAGGAAAAGCCGGCTATGACGGAAATGAAGGCTTCCTTGCGGCGCGAGCGCAGATAGCGCCAGGCGACCATGCGCTCGAAGGCGGAGAAGGGACGACTGGACCTTATGCCGGATGGCGCGGCAACCTGCACTTGCTCTTCCGTCGCCGCGGTCATCGTCGTCCTTGCCTCTATCTGTTCGCAACCAGCTTGTTGATTGCGGCTTCCACCGTCATCGTCTCGCGCGCGCCGGTCTTGCGGTCCTTCACCTCGACCTCGCCATTGGCGACCGAGCGCGGCCCGACGATGATCTGCACGGGAACGCCGATAAGATCGGCGGTCGCGAACTTAGCGCCGGCGCGGTCGTCCGTGTCGTCCAGAAGGACGTCGAATCCCGCCTTGCCGAGGTCGGAGTAGAGCGTGCCGCAGGCCGCATCGCAAGCGGCGTCGCCCGCTTTCATGTTGATGACGACCGCGTCGAACGGAGCCACCGATTTCGGCCAGATGATGCCGTTCTCGTCATGCGAGGCTTCGATGATCGCCGGCACCAGGCGTGTCGGGCCGATGCCATAGGACCCCATGTGCACGGTGTGCTCCTTGCCGTCGGGTCCAAGCACCTTGGCACCCATCGCCTCCGAATATTTCGTGCCGAAATAGAAGATGTGACCGACCTCGATGCCGCGCGCCGACAGCCGGTCGCCCTCGGAAATAGCGTTGAAGGCGGCCTCGTCGTGCATTTCCGAGGTGGCGGCATAACGCGAAGTCCACTTGTCGAAGATCGCCTTCAGCCCGCCGACGTCATCGAAATTCGTCTCCTTGCCCGGAATGTCGAAGCCGAGGAAATCCTTGTGGCAGAACACCTCGGACTCGCCTGTATCGGCAAGAATGATGAATTCATGGCTAAGGTTGCCGCCGATCGGGCCGGTGTCCGCGCGCATCGGAATGGCGCGCAGGCCCATGCGGTCGAAGGTCCGCAGATAGGCGGCGAACATCTTGTTATAGGCATGCTCCGCGCCCTCTCGATCGAGGTCGAAGGAGTAGGCATCCTTCATCAGGAACTCGCGCGAGCGCATGGTGCCGAAGCGCGGACGGATCTCGTCGCGGAACTTCAACTGGATGTGGTAGAGATTGAGAGGCAGGTTCCGATAGGACTTCACATAGGAGCGGAAGATGTCGGTAATCATCTCCTCGTTCGTCGGCCCGTAGAGCATCGGCCGATCCTGCCGGTCCTTGATGCGCAGCATCTCCTTGCCGTAGGCATCGTAGCGGCCGCTCTCCTGCCAGAGCTCCGCCGATTGCAAAGTCGGCATCAGGAGCTCGACCGCGCCGGACCGGTTCTGTTCCTCGCGAATAATCGCATTGACCTTGTCGAGCACGCGCTTGCCGAGCGGCAGCCAGCTATAGATGCCGGCCGACTGCTGGCGGATCATGCCGGTCCTCAGCATCAGGCGATGGGAAACGATCTCCGCTTCCTTCGGGTTTTCCTTCAGAATGGGCATGAAATAGCGGGACAGGCGCATGACGGGTTCCGGAACTGGTGGCTCTCGCACTATCGGTGGATTCGGGCGAAATGACGTTGTGCTGCGGCAGCCGCCATCGCCCTCCAACAGGCGGAGGTGGCGATTGCCGTTTGAAATCGGGCTCTTGATTTCCCATCGGCGCGGCCACGGGAACTTCCGAGTTCAGCGTTCATAGCCGCTTCGCGCGCGGAAGAAAACCCTGCTAGATCGGGAAGAAAGCCACACCGAAAATGACGCTGCGGCGGAAACGCTCTCTCCGACCTGCGTCAAAAGAGCACGGTAGTAACAGGACAAGGCCCATTTCTGTCAATCGGATTTTTTTGCCAAACTGTAGCAAAAATGCAAAAAAAGCTGGTGACATAGCCCAATGTTTGAGCTAGTTTCGGCTCACAAAACAGGCAAGAAGACCAAATTCTTGCCGAATTTCGCGGTCAAGTCTTGGGAGGATAAGATCTTAGGCGCGCTCGTTCGCTGCCGCCGGCAACGGTTCAAAGATCACGCGAAACTTGAAAACAAGGCTTTGGCCTTGTTTTTTTTTGCTATTTACCCGCCAATGAAAACGAAGCAGCGGGCAAATATGTCGATTTGACGACTGTCAAGGGCTGCGCCTGAGTTCGAAGTGCGTAACGGCTGCTGCAACGTCTCCATGAAAGTGCGGCACGTTTCTTGTGCGGCCGATCGAGCGCCCTCGCCTCAGCCTCTCGGACCTATGAAGCCGAATATCGCATCGAGGTCGTATCCGAGCTTCACGGAAAGCACATACCAGCCCAGATGGATCAAGCCGGCGATTACCGTCGTGATCAGCACCACCCGCAGGCCACGAAAGCGGGCCGGAGCGCTCTCGACGCTGCCGGGCACGACCTCATTCTCCTCGGCCTGGGTCCTCACCCCGAACGGCAGCACGGTAAAAAGCGTCAGCCACCAGATGATGAAATAGACGGCAAAGATCGAAAAGGCGGACATCCAGGTTCCCTGATGGAAGGCTTACAGCGCCGGGGCGTCTCATCGGACGCGCAAAGGTCGCTGTAGCACTTGAATCGCTGCATGTCTTTTCCTTAAATCGAGGTCGATGTAAGGAGACATGCAGATGGGCAACGCCCATTGGCAGCAGCCTTGCTGCCATACCGTCTTGATTGCGCCGATCGCAAGCGGCTGTCGAAGCGATTTCTGCGAGGCAACGCCTTATAGGGCCTTTGCTGTGGATCGCGCAAACCGCTCCGCCGCGCCCGACTGTCACACCTCTTCGAGTTCGATCAACGTGCCGTGGAAATCCTTCGGATGCAGGAAAAGGACCGGCTTGCCGTGGGCGCCGATCTTCGGATTGCCGTCGCCCAGCACACGTGCCCCCGCCTGCCGCAGCCGGTCGCGCGCCGCAAGAATGTCCTCCACCTCGTAGCAGATGTGGTGCATGCCACCGGCCGGATTTTTTTCGAGAAAGGCGGCAATCGGCGACTGATCGCCGAGCGGCTCCAGCAGTTCGACCTTGGTGTTGGGAAGCGTGACGAAAACGACCGTCACGCCATGTTCCGGCAAAGCCTGCGGCTCGGTGACCGTTGCTCCGAGGGTGGCACGATAGTTTTCGGCCGCGGACGCGAGGTCCGGTACGGCGATCGCCACGTGATTCACTCTGCCGAGCATCGAACCTCCTCCCCTTCAGCGCCGTGCGGGCTCCGACCGGTTTACACCGGCCCGCCGGTCGGGCCAATCAGACTTTGGTGACAAAGACCGTGACGATCGGCTTCTTGCCCCAGATCTGGTTGGCCGTGCTGCGCACCGCCCGCCGGACCGCTTCCTGCAGCATCGCCAGATCCTTGCGCTTGGCGCGCGGGATGCTTTCCACCGCCCCGAGCACGGCGTCATAGAGCACGTCGTCCATGTCGTCGCCCTCGTCGTCGAACTGCGGAAGCCCGATCGGCACGACGTCCGGGTCGCCGAGGAAGTCGTAACGGTTGTCGAGCACGACGTTGACCGAGACGTGGCCGGCAAAGGAGAGCTTGCGCCGTTCCCCAATGCCCATTTCGTCGAAATCGCCGATCAGCGTGCCGTCCTTGTAGATGCGGCCGTGCGGTGCCTCATCGATGACCTCGGCGGGACCGGGCGCCAGGCGCAGCATTTCGCCGTTGCGCAGCCGCGGGACGCTGGCGATGCCCGAGTTGAGCGCAAGCTCGGCATGCGCCGTCAGATGCGCCGCCTCGCCATGCACCGGCACGACGATCTGGGGCTTCACCCATTGATACATCTGCTGCAGTTCGTTACGGCGCGGATGGCCGGACACATGCACCAGCGCCTCGCTGTCGGTGATGATGTGGATGCCCTGCTCGATCAGGCCGTTCTTGATGTCGTTGATCGCCTTTTCGTTGCCGGGGATGGTGCGCGACGAAAAGACGATCGTGTCGCCGGCCGAAAACGCCACATTGCGCATTTCGTCCCGAGAGATCTTGGCAAGTGCAGCGCGCGGCTCGCCCTGGCTCCCGGTGAGAATGACGACCACCTTGTCGCGCGGGATATAGCCGAACTCGTCCTCGGCCAGGAACGGCTTCAGCCCCTCCATGATGCCGAGGTCCTTTGCGACGTCGACAACGCGCTTCATCGAACTGCCGAGCAGGAGCACTTCGCGGCCTGCGGCCTCCGCGGCTTCGGCGACCGAGCGGATGCGGCCGACATTCGATGAAAAGGTGGTGATGCCGACGCGACCCTCGGCATTGGCGATGATCTTCGCCAGGCTCTCCGATACCTCGCGCTCGGACGGCGAAACGCCGTCGCGCAGCGCATTGGTCGAGTCGCAGACGAGCGCCAACACGCCCTCTTCGCCGATCTGACGAAAACGCGCTTCGTTGGTGATCGGGCCGAGCGATGGCTCCAGGTCGATCTTCCAGTCGCCCGTATGCACGACGGCGCCGAGCGGCGTGCGGATGACCAGCGACATCGGCTCGGGAATGGAATGGTTGACGCCGACGGCCTCGATGCTGAAGGGGCCAACATTGATGCGGTCGCCCGCCTTAAAGACGGTCACCGGTATTTCGCCGCGGCTCTTTTCGAAGTCGCGCTTCGCCTCGAGCATGCCGGCCGTGAACGGCGAGGCATAGACCGGGACGTTCAGCCCCGGCCAGAGATCGTTCAGGGCGCCGTAGTGGTCCTCGTGGGCGTGGGTAATGATGATCGCCTTGAGATTGCGGCGCTCCTCGGCGAGGAAGGAAATGTCGGGCAGGACGAGTTCCACGCCGGGCAGTTCCGGACCGGGAAAGGTCACGCCACAATCGACCATGATCCATTGGCGGCTGCCGGGGCTGCCATAGCCGTAAAGGCCGAGATTCATACCGATCTCGCCAACGCCGCCGAGCGGCAAGAACACCAATTCTTCTTCCTGCGCCATTTTGCGCTGCGCCTCTATTCTTGTTTATCCGAGAAACACGTCGCCGGCGGCGATTGCCAGCGGCGCACCACCGGAGCCCGTGTCGAGCAGCAGCCGGCCGTCTTCGTCGATACCGACGAAGCGGCCGCCGAGCGAACGGTCCGGCAGGTTAACGGTGATGGCCTCGCCAATGCCCTTCGCGGCGGCCTTCCACTGATCGATGATCGCGGCAATGCCGGCGCCTCTATCCCAAATGGAAAGCGCCTCAGCCATTGTCACGAACAGGTGAGCGAATAGTTCCTCGGCCGAGATCGTGGCGCCCTCGCGCCGAAGCGAGGTGACCGGGTAGAGCCCCGTCTCCGGCATGACCGCTACGTTGACGCCGCAGCCGATCACCAGAGCGTGGCGGCCATCCGGAAGCGCTTCGCCCTCGAGCAAGGTCCCGCAGGTCTTCCGGCCATCGATCAAGATGTCGTTCGGCCACTTGATCGCCACTTCCGGCGAACCCGAAGGCATGACCCTGCGAATGGCCCGATGCACCGCAACGGCTGCAGCGAGCGGCAGGGAATGCAGGTGCTTAACCGGCGCCGGATCGATGAGCAGCAAGGATGCGTAAAGATTGCCGGGCTCGGAAAACCACTCGCGGCCGCGTCGACCGCGGCCGCCGGTCTGGCGCGCCGCGGTGATCCAGAGATTGCCCGGATCACCCTCTCGCGCCCGCGCCAGGCATTCGCTGTTCGTCGAGACAGTTTCGGCAAGCGCTATGTGCCGGAATTCATCGGGCGAAATCCGGCCGCTGCCCTGCCCGCCGGTCAAAAGAATGTCCGCGCCGCCGCCTCGGCGGCATTACCGAGCGGGCCGCCGATCAGCACATAGCCGAGCACGAAAAGGCCGGAAAGGCCATAGACCAAACGCAGTTCGCCCGACGTGCGGGCAAATTCGCCCTTGGCCTCGTCGAACCACATGACCTTGATGACGCGCAGGTAATAGTAAGCGCCGACGACGGATGCGAGGACGCCAATGATCGCCAGACCATAGAGCCGGGCTTCGATCGCGGCAACGAACACGAAATATTTCGCGAAGAAGCCGGCAAGCGGCGGGATCCCGGCAAGCGAGAACATCAGGATCGTCAGCACCGTCGCCATGAACGGATTGGTCTGCGACAGGCCGGCGAGGTCATCGATGCCTTCGACATGCTCGCCATCCCGGTGGCGCATGGCGAGAATGCAGGCGAAGGTGCCGAGCGTCATCACCATGTAGATCAGCATGTAGAGGATGACGCCGCGCACGCCGGCCATGGACCCGGCGGCAAGACCGACGAGCGCATAGCCCATGTGGCCGATCGAGGAATAGGCCATCAGCCGCTTGATGTTGCGCTGGCCGATCGCCGCAAAGGAGCCGAGCAGCATCGAAGCGATCGAGATGAAGACGACGATCTGCCGCCAGTCGGCGACGACCGGCTCGAAGGCCTCGATGACAATGCGGACGAGCATCGCCATGGCCGCAACCTTCGGCGCGGCGGCAAAGAAGGCCGTCACCGGCGTCGGTGCGCCTTCATAGACGTCCGGCGTCCACATATGGAACGGAACCGCGGAGATCTTGAAGGCAAGGCCGGCAAGGATGAAGACCAGGCCGAAGACCAGGCCGAGCGAGCGGCCTTCCGCGGTAAGCGCCGCGGCAATCTCGTCGAAACCGGTATGGCCGGTGAAGCCATAGACGAGCGACATGCCGTAGAGCAGCATGCCCGAGGACAAGGCGCCGAGAACGAAATATTTGAGGCCCGCTTCGGTGGACCGCACGCTGTCGCGATTGATCGCGGCCACGACGTAGAGCGCCAGCGACTGCAGCTCCAGCGACAGATAGAGCGAGATCAGGTCATTGGCCGAGATCATCAGCAACATGCCGAGGGTTGCGAGCAGCAGCAGCACCGGAAACTCGAAGCGGTCGATCTGCGCGGCGCGCGCCTGACCGATGGTCATCACCATGACGGTGACCGAGCCGATCAGCGCCAGAACCTTCATGAATTTCGCGAAGGGATCCGAAAGGAAGGCGCCGCCATAGGCCTCGCCGTCGCCGGTGTTCAGAACGAGCCACAGCCCGGCAATGGCGAGCACCGCGATGGAGAGACTGGTCACGACGGGGGTCGCGCGCTCGCTCGAATAGACGCCGACCATCAGCAGCACCAGCGCGCCGACCGCCAGGATCAGCTCGGGAACTGAGAGTTGCAGGCTTGCAAAAAGGGTTTCAGCAGTCATGTCCAATCACGTCCTGTGGTCAGTGCACCGAAAGCGCAACGTCTTGCGCTGCCTGCAGGGCTGCGGCGTAGTTGTTGACGAGCAGATCCACGGAGGCCGCCGTCGCATCGAAGACCGGCGCCGGATAGACACCGAAGAAGATCGTAAGGATCACCAGCGGATAGAGGATGACCTTCTCGCGCGTCGACAGGTCGAGCATCGCCTTGAGGCTATCCTTCTCCAGCGCGCCGAAGATCACCCGGCGATAGAGCCAGAGGGCATAGGCGGCCGACAGGATAACGCCGCTGGTCGCAAAGAGGGCAACCCAGGTATTGGCGCGGAAGGCGCCGACCAGCGTCAGGACTTCGCCGACGAAGCCCGAGGTGCCCGGAAGACCGACATTGGCCATGGTGAACACCATGAAGGCCACGGCATATTTCGGCATGTTGTTGACGAGACCGCCATAGGCCGAGATTTCGCGCGTGTGCAGCCGGTCGTAGACGACGCCGACGCAAAGGAAGAGCGCGCCCGAGACGATGCCATGCGAGAGCATCTGGAAGATCGCGCCCTGAACACCCTGGACATTCGCAGCAAAGGTCCCCATCGTCACGTAACCCATGTGGGCAACGGAAGAATAGGCGATCAGCTTCTTGATGTCGCTCTGCATCATAGCCACCAGCGAGGTGTAGATGATCGCAATGATCGACAGCGTATAGACGAGCGGCGCGAAATAATCGGACGCCAGCGGGAACATCGGCAGCGAGAAGCGCAGGAAGCCGTAGCCGCCGAGCTTCAGGAGAATGCCGGCCAGGATGACGGAGCCCGCCGTCGGCGCCTGGACGTGCGCGTCGGGAAGCCAGGTATGGACCGGCCACATCGGCATCTTCACCGCGAAGGACGCAAAGAAGGCAAGCCACAGCCAGGTCTGCATCTGGCGCGGGAAATTGTACTTGAGCAGTTCGGTGATGTCGGTCGTGCCGGCCTGCCAATACATCGCCATGATGGCGAGTAGCATCAGAACCGAGCCGAGCAGCGTGTAAAGGAAGAACTTGTAGCTCGCATAGACGCGGTCCCTGCCGCCCCAGACGCCGATGATGATGAACATCGGGATGAGGCCCGCCTCGAAGAAGACGTAGAAGAGCACGATGTCGAGCGAGACGAAGACGCCGAGCATCAGCGTTTCCAGGATCAGAAACGCGATCATGTATTCCTTCAGGCGCTTCTCGATCGTGACCCAGCTCGCCAGCACGCAGAACGGCATCAGAAATGCCGTCAGCGGCAGGAACAGCACCGAAATACCATCTATGCCGAGATGGTAGGATATGCCGGTGCCGAGCCACTCATGCTTCTCGACCATTTGGAAGCCGGGATTCGACGGATCGAACTGATACCAGACATAGAGCGACAGGCCGAAAACCACGATCGTGGTCATGAGCGAGATGTTCAGGATGTTGCGGCGTCCGGCGGCGCTGTCTTCCCGCATCAGCAGGAGAAGCAGGGCGCCGACCAGCGGCAGGAAGGTGACCGCGGAAAGTACGGGCCAATCGGTCATCAGAAGGAACTCCCGAGCATCATCCAGGTAACGAGCGCCGCAGTGCCGATCAGCATGACGAACGCGTAGTGATAGAGGTATCCGGTCTGCAGCCGGACGACGCGATCGGTCACGTCGAGAACGCGCGCCGCCACCCCGTTCGGCCCGAAGCCGTCGATGACGCGGCCGTCACCCTCCTTCCAGAGGAAGGTACCGAGACGCTTGGCGGTGCGGACGAAGAGGAAATCGTAGAGCTCGTCGAAATACCACTTGTTGAGCAGGAACTGGTAGAGACCGCGATGCTGCCGGGCGAGGTACTTCGGCGTTTCCGGCGAACGGATATACATGTACCAGGCGGTAAACAGGCCGAGCGCCATGGCAACGAACGGGCTCCATTTCACCCACAGCGGAACGTGGTGATACTCCTCGAGGATTTCGTTCTCGGCCGACGTGAAGAGCGCGCCCTGCCAGAATTCGGCGTAGTGATGGCCGAAGAAATAATCGTGGAACAGGAAGCCGGCGACGAGCGCACCGAGCGCGAGGATATAGAGCGGCACCAGCATGACCTGGGGCGACTCGTGGACGTGATGCATGACCTCGTGCGACGCGCGCGGCGTGCCGTGGAAGGTCATGAAGGTGAGGCGCCAGGAATAGAAGCTGGTGAACAGAGCGGCGATCACCAAAAGCGCAAAGGCGATTCCGGAAACGACGCTGTGCGACGCGAAGGTGGATTCGATGATCGCATCCTTCGAGAAGAAGCCTGCCGTGCCGATGACCGTGCCGGGAATACCGACGCCGGTCAGCGCGATCGTGCCGATGAACATCATCCAGTAGGTGACGGGGATATGGGTGCGCAGGCCGCCCATGTAGCGCATGTCCTGCTCACCATCGACGGCGTGGATCACCGAACCGGCGCCAAGGAACAGCAGCGCCTTGAAGAAGGCGTGCGTGAACAGGTGGAAGATCGCCGCGCCGTAAGCGCCGACGCCGAGCGCCACGAACATGTAGCCGAGCTGCGAACAGGTCGAATAGGCGATGACTCGCTTGATGTCGTTCTGAACCAGACCGACGGTCGCGGCGAAGAAGGCAGTGATCGCACCGATCAGCGTGACGACAGTCAACGCATCCGGCGACAGTTCAAAGAGCGGCGACATGCGGGCGACGAGGAAAACGCCGGCGGTCACCATTGTCGCGGCATGGATGAGGGCCGAAACCGGCGTCGGGCCTTCCATGGCATCCGGCAGCCAGGTGTGCAGCAGGAACTGCGCCGACTTACCCATCGCGCCCATGAAGAGCAGCAGGCAGGTTGCGGTCAGCGCATCGCCCTTGTCGAGGTGCATGCCGAAGAGCGTGATAACCGCCTCCCCTGCCTCTGCGCCTTCAGCCGGAATGTAGCTCTGGGCGGCGGCGAAGACCGTTTCGAGATTGATCGAGCCAAAGAGCACGAAGACGCAGAAGATGCCGAGCGAGAAGCCGAAGTCGCCGACACGGTTAACGATGAAGGCCTTGATCGCCGCGGCATTGGCCGAGGGTTTCTTGTACCAGAAGCCGATCAGCAAGTACGACGCGAGGCCCACGCCTTCCCAGCCGAAGAACATCTGCAGCAGGTTGTCCGACGTGATCAGCATCAGCATCGCGAAGGTGAAGAGCGACAGGTAGCCGAAGAAGCGCGGACGATGCGGATCGTGGTGCATGTAGCCGATCGAATAGATGTGCACCAGGGTCGAGACCGTGTTGACGACCACGAACATGACGGCGGTCAACGAGTCGACGCGGAAGGCCCATTCGACGTCGAAGCTGCCCGACTGGATCCAATGGAGCACCGAGACCTTGATCATCTCCTCGTGGCCGAGTGCGACGTCGAAGAAAACAAACCAGGAGAGCGCCAGCGCAATCAGCATCAGGCCGCTGGTCACATATTCGGATGCCTTGGCACCGATCTGCGTACCGAGCAGGCCGGCGATCAGAAAGCCGATCAGAGGCAGAAAGACGATAGCCTTGATAATGGTGTCCATGGCCCTGTCAGCCCTTCATCATGTTGACGTCTTCGACGGCGATCGAGCCGCGATTGCGATAGAAGACGACGAGAATTGCAAGCCCGATGGCCGCTTCGGCGGCCGCGACGGTCAGAATGAACAGCGCGAAGACCTGGCCCGTAATGTCCTTGAGAACCCACGAGAAGGCGACCATGTTGATGTTGACCGCGAGCAGGATTAGCTCGACCGACATCAGGATGATGATGACGTTCTTCCGGTTGAGGAAGATGCCGAAGACGCCGAGCGTGAACAGAATGGCGCTGACGGTGAGATAGTGGGAGATTCCGATTTCCATATTCCGATCCCTCGACCTCGCGTCCCGATTAAAGGCCCTGCCCCGGCTTGACCGTGACCACCTCGACGGCGGTCTCGGGCGAGCGGGCAACCTGGCGCGGAATGCTCTGGCGCTTGATGTTTTCACGATGACGCAGGGTGAGCACGATGGCGCCGATCATGGCGACGAGCAGCACGAGCCCGGCGATCTGGAAGAAATAGATGTAATGGGTGTAGAGCACGTCCCCGAGTGCCGCCGTGTTGGTCCGCTCGGTAGCCGCCGGGATCGGCATGGAAATGCCCTTGGCGATCTCCGGCGAGAAGGTCGAACCGCCAACGACGATGATCAATTCGGCGGCGAGGATCAGACCGATCAGCGCACCGACCGGCGCGTATTCCAGCACGCCCGCCCGCAGTTCGGCGAAGTCGATGTCGAGCATCATGACCACGAAAAGGAAGAGAACCGCGACAGCGCCGACATAGACCACCAGCAGGATCATCGCCAGGAACTCGGCGCCCGTCAGCAGGAAGAGGCCGGCCGCATTGAAGAAGGTCAGGATCAGGAACAGAACCGAATAGACCGGGTTCTTGGCCGCGATGACCATGAATGCCGACGCCACCGCGATGAAGGCGAAAAGATAGAAAAAAAGAGCCTGCAGACCCATGATCGGTGCCTTTTTCGTCTTGCTCGGCGTGAAGGCCGACCGCCCTCACTCCATGAGGCAAAGCCGGACGTCTGTCCGGCCAGTGCCAAAACCGTTCCGCATGTGCCCCTTGCGAGCGGCGCGATGCGGCGTTTACGCAAATGGCCTCAGCGGTAGGGCGAGTCCATTGCAATGTTGCGCGCGATTTCCCGCTCCCACCGGTCGCCGTTGGCGAGCAGCTTTTCCTTGTCGTAATAGAGCTCTTCGCGCGTCTCAGTGGCGAATTCGAAGTTAGGCCCTTCAACGATGGCATCGACCGGACAGGCTTCCTGGCAGAAGCCGCAATAGATGCACTTCACCATGTCGATGTCGTAGCGCACCGTGCGGCGGGTGCCGTCGTTGCGGCGCGGGCCGGCCTCGATGGTGATGGCCTGGGCAGGACAGATCGCCTCGCAGAGCTTGCAGGCGATGCAGCGTTCTTCGCCGTTCGGATAGCGGCGCAGCGCATGCTCGCCGCGGAAGCGCGGGCTGACCGGGCCCTTTTCAAAGGGATAGTTCACGGTCGCCTTCGGCCGGAAGAAATACCGCATCGACAGCAGGAATGCGCCGACGAATTCCTTGAGGAACAGCGAGCTGACGGCTTGCGAAAGACCGGCCATCATTTACCTCCAAATTTGCCGGCCTGGGAGGGGCCGGCGGTATGCAGCGAAGCGCGGGCGGGCATCATGCCCATCCCATGAGCTTCAGAACGAATGCGACGATGACGACCATCGCCAGCGACAGCGGCAGGAAGACCTTCCAGCCGAGACGCATCAGCTGGTCGTAGCGGTAGCGCGGGACGAAAGCCTTGACCATCGCGAACATGAAGAACACGAGCGAGGCCTTCAGCACGAACCAGATGATGCCCGGCACCCAGTTCAGGATCCAGATATCGACCGGCGGCAGCCAACCGCCGAGGAACAGGATCGTCGTCAGCGCGCACATCAGGCAGATCGCAGCGTATTCGCCGAGCATGAACATCATGTACGGGGTGGAGCCGTATTCGACCATGAAGCCGGCGACGAGTTCGGACTCGGCTTCGGGCAGGTCGAAGGGCGGACGGTTCGTCTCGGCGAGCGCCGAGATGAAGAACACGATGAACATCGGGAACAGCGACAGCCAGTGCCAGTCGAGGAAGGAGGCCGGCAGGCCGATCATCGTTCCAAGGCCGTCCGACTGCGCATTGACGATGTCCGTCAGGTTGAGCGAACCGACGCAGAGCAGCACCGTGACAATGACAAAGCCGATCGAGACTTCATAGGACACCATCTGAGCGGCGGAGCGCAGCGCGCCGAGGAAGGGATATTTCGAGTTCGACGCCCAGCCGCCCATGATGATGCCATAAACCTCGAGAGAAGATATGGCAAAGACGAAGAGGATGCCGACATTGATGTTCGCGATCACCCAGCCCGCATTGAGCGGAATGACGGCCCAGGCGGCAAGCGCCAGCGTCACCGAGACGAGCGGCGCGAGCAGGAAGATCGTCTTGTTGGCGCCGGCCGGAATGACCGGTTCCTTGAAGACGAATTTCAAAAGGTCGGCAAAGGACTGGAAAAGTCCCCAAGGGCCCACCACGTTAGGACCGCGGCGAAGCTGCACGGCGGCCCAGATCTTGCGGTCGGCGAGCAGGATATAGGCGATGAAGACCAGCAGCGCGACCAGAAGCAGCAGCGACTGGCCGATCATGATGGCCGTGGGCCAGACGTAGCTCGAAATGAAAGCGTCCATGATGCTCTATTCCCTCGCGCTCATTCCGCGGCAGCTTTGAAATTGTTGCGCGCCAAGGCCGAGCATTCGGCCATGACGGCGGATGCGCGCGCTATCGGGTTCGTCAAATAGAAGTCTTTGACCGGAGACGCAAACATGGATTTGCCCATCTCACCGGCTTTTTGCGCAAGTGCGGCAATTTCGTCGCTGCTTCCTGCGGCGATGCTGTCGACCTCTGCGAAATGCGGATGAGCCGCGTAGAGCTTGGCACGCAATTCCCCAAGCGAATCAAACGGCAGCCTGCGGCCGAGCACGTCGGAAAGGGCGCGGATGATCGCCCAGTCCTCGCGCGCGTCTCCCGGTGCAAAGCCGGCGCGGTTGCCGACCTGGACGCGGCCTTCGGTGTTGACCCAGGTGCCGGACTTCTCCGTATAGGCGGCGCCGGGAAGGATGACATCCGCCGCATGCGCGCCATTGTCGCCGTGCGAGCCGATATAGACCGTGAAGCCCTTACGCGCCGAAAGATCGATCTCGTCGGCGCCGAGCAGGAACAGCACCTCTGCGCTGCCGGCCATCTGCGCTGCCGAAATGCCGCCCTTGCCGGGAACGAAACCGAGGTCCAGACCGCCGACGCGTGATGCCGCCGTGTGCAGGACGGCAAGGCCGTTCCATTCTCCGCCGGCCGCACCGACCGCGACGGCAAGCTTTGCGGCATTGGCGAGAACGGCAGAACCGCCCTCCCCTGCAAGCGCACCCTGGCCGACGATGATCAGCGGCCGCTCGGCATTCTTGAGCGTCTCGAAGAACTTGCCCTTGCCGGAAACGAGCTCAGCGAGCGTCTCCGTGCCGGCGCCGAGATACTCATAGTCGTAACGCAGTTCACCCCGCTCGCCGATGACCGCGATCGGGAACTTGCCCATGCGATAGCGCTTGCGGATGCGCGCATTTAGAACCGAAGCCTCGAAGCGCGGGTTGGAGCCGATGACGAGCAGCGCGTCGGCGCTCTCGATTCCCTGGATCGTCGGATTGAACAGGTAACTTGCGCGGCCGAGCGACGGATCGAGGGCTGCGCCGTCTTGGCGGCAGTCGACGCTCTCAGAGCCCAGCGAAGTGATGAGCTCCTTCAGGGCGTACATCTCCTCGACGGAGGCGAGGTCGCCGGCAATCGCACCGATCTTGTCGCCCGAGGTCTTGGCGACGGCAGCCTTGATCGCCTGGAAGGCCTCGCGCCAGGTAACGGCCTGCAGACGGCCGTCCCTTCTCACATAGGGGCGGTCGAGACGCTGCGTCTTCAGCCCGTCCCAGATGAAGCGGCTCTTGTCGGAAATCCACTCTTCGTTGATCTCCTCGTTGACGCGCGGCATGATGCGCATCACCTCGCGGCCGCGGGTGTCGACGCGGATCGCCGAGCCGACCGCATCCATGACGTCGATCGATTCGGTCTTGTTGAGCTCCCACGGACGCGCCGTGAAGGCGAAGGGCTTCGAGGTCAGCGCGCCGACCGGGCACAGATCGACGACGTTGCCCTGCAGTTCGGAAGTCATCGCCTGTTCGAGATAGGTGGTAATTTCGGCATCTTCGCCGCGGCCGATCAGCCCGAGTTCGGCGATGCCCGCCACTTCCGTCGTGAAGCGGACGCAGCGCGTGCAGTGAATGCAGCGGTTCATCACCGTCTTGACGAGCGGACCGATATACTTGTCTTCGACGGCGCGCTTGTTTTCCTGATAGCGCGAACTGTCGATGCCGAAGGCCATCGCCTGGTCCTGCAGGTCGCATTCGCCGCCCTGGTCGCAGATCGGGCAGTCGAGCGGATGGTTGATCAGCAGGAATTCCATGACGCCTTCGCGGGCCTTCTTGACCATCGGCGTCGTCGTGAAGACTTCGGGCGCCTCGCCATTCGGGCCGGGGCGCAGATCGCGCACGCCCATGGCGCAGGAGGCGGCCGGCTTCGGCGGCCCGCCCTTCACCTCGATCAGACACATGCGGCAATTGCCGGCAACCGAAAGCCGCTCATGGAAACAGAAGCGCGGAACCTCGGCGCCGGCCTCTTCGCACGCCTGAAGCAGCGTGAAATGATCCGGGACCTCGATCTCTTTTCCGTCGACTTTCAGCTTTGCCATCTTCGTACTCAATCCTGTCTTCCGTCCGGCTGCCTTCTGCGGCGCCGGACAATTCCTTCACGGCTCTTCCGGTATGGTAACGACCGGGCGGCCGTCACGTTATCTCTTGCCGATCAGCGTCTTTGCCTGCCCGATCCAATCGTCCCGCAGGATGCGGCCATCGAGCGCGAACTCGGCATCGAGCCGCGCGACATCCGCCTCGCTCAGAGCCGCGATGTCGGCGAACCGACGAAGGCCGTGGCCATTCAGCACCTGTTCGAGCTTCGGGCCGATCCCGGAAATTTGCTTGAGATCGTCGGCGACGCCGCCCTTCGGCTTCGCTGCGACGGGCTTCCTGGCGGCGCGCGCCTTGGGCTTGGCGACGGCAGCCGGTGCGGGCCGAGCCTCGCGGGCAGCCGGAGCTGGCTTGGACTCGCGGGCGACCGGAGCCGGACGGTCCTCGCTGGCCGCCGGCGCCGGCGAAGCCCGCTGCGTTACAGGCGCGGGCTTTTCGACGGTCGGTGCCGGTTCGGCAATCTCCGCCGGTTCGGCCACGCCGGCGCTTTTCTGCAGAGCGCTTGCAGCCCCCTGCATGGCGCCGAACATGATGCCTGCGAAGTGGCTCGACAGGCCGAAGCCGAGCGCCGTCGCCGCCGCTACGGCAGCCACGGGATTGGCCATCAGCGGAACGGCCGGCATTGTCTTCATCCATTCGGCCATGCCGAACGGATCGGCCGAGCCGGCGCCCAAGGGCGGCACAAAAGGAATGACTGCCGCCTTCATGCCCTGTCCTTCATTGCGCGTCCCGGCCATCGCTCGTTACTCCGCTGCTTCCAATACCGCGCCGTGCGACGTTGCATTGCGCGTATATTCGTCGATCCGCTTTTCCATTTCCGGACGGAAATGCTTGATCAGGCCCTGGATCGGCCAGGCGGCCGCGTCGCCAAGCGCACAGATCGTGTGGCCTTCGACCTGCTTCGTCACGTCGAAGAGCATGTCGATCTCGCGCTTCTGGGCGCGGCCCTGCACCATGCGCTCCATGACGCGCATCATCCAGCCGGTGCCTTCGCGGCAGGGCGTGCACTGGCCGCAGCTCTCGTGCTTGTAGAAGGCGGAAAGCCGCCAGATCGCCTTGATGATGTCGGTCGACTTGTCCATGACGATGACGGCCGCCGTTCCGAGGCCTGAGCCAAGCTCGCGCAGGCCGTCATAGTCCATGATGGCGTCCTTCATCTGCGCGCCGGGCACGCAGGGAACCGACGAGCCGCCGGGGATGACGGCGAGCAGATTGTCCCAGCCGCCGCGGATGCCGCCGCAGTGCTTGTCGACCAGCTCGTGGAACGGGATCGACATGGCGTCCTCGACCGTGCAGGGACGGTTGACGTGGCCGGAGACCGAATAGAGCTTGGTGCCATGGTTGTTCGGGCGGCCGAAACTCGTGTACCAGCCGGCGCCGCGCCGGAGGATGGTCGGCGTGACTGCGATCGATTCGACGTTGTTAACGGTCGTCGGGCAGCCATAGAGGCCCATATTCGCCGGGAACGGCGGCTTCAGGCGCGGCTGGCCCTTCTTGCCCTCGAGGCTCTCGAGCAGCGCCGTTTCCTCGCCGCAGATATAGGCGCCGGCGCCGTGATGGACGAAGACGTCGATATCGTAGCCGAGCTTGTTGTTCTTGCCGAGCAGGCCGTATTCGTAGCATTCGTCGATCGCGGCCTGCAGCGCCTCGCGTTCGCGGATGAACTCGCCGCGCACGTAGATGTAGGCGGTGTGCGCGCCCATAGCGAAGCTTGCCACGACGCAGCCCTCGATCAGCGTATGCGGATCGTGGCGCATGATGTCGCGGTCCTTGCAGGTACCGGGCTCCGACTCGTCGGCATTGACGACGAGGTAATGCGGCCGGCCGTCGTTTTCCTTCGGCATGAAGGACCATTTGAGGCCGGTCGGGAAGCCTGCGCCGCCGCGGCCGCGCAGGCCCGAGGCCTTCACCTCGTTGATAATCCAGTCGCGACCTTTCTCGAGCAGCTCCTTGGTGCCGTCCCAGTGGCCGCGCGCCATCGCGCCCTTGAGCGACCTATCCTTGAGGCCGTAGATATTGGTAAAGATGCGATCTTCATCTCTCAGCATGGGTCACCTCTTTACCGCGGCTTCTTTGCCGGCTTGGACTTGTCGACCGTCTCGCCTTCGGCCTTGGCGTTCTTCGCCGCCGCTTTCTTCGCGGTCGCCGGGGTTTTCAGCGCCGGATTGGTGACGTCTGCGGCGGTCTCCGGTTTGGCGGCGTTCGACGGCGGCACGCTTGCCGCCTCTTCAGCCTTGGCCTTGCTGGCGCGGGCCGGCGCCTTGGTCTTTTGAGGCGCATCCACGAGCTGCAATGTCGTCAGCCCGCCAGCCGGTGCGGAAAAGATGCGGTCGATCTGGGGGCCGGGCTCGATTTCGGCACCCTTGCCTGCGTCGAAGCCGTCGATGATTTCCTCGAGCCGCTCAGGCGTCAGGTCCTCGTAAGAGTCCTTGAAGATCATCACCATCGGCGCGTTGACGCAGGCGCCCTGACATTCGACCTCTTCCCAGGAGAGCGTGCCGCTCCCGTTCAGCGTGAAGGGCTCGGCGGCGATCTTCTTCTTGCACACCTTGATCAGGTCTTCCGCACCGCGCAGCATGCAGGGCGTCGTGCCGCAGACCTGCACATGGGCGCGCGATCCGACCGGCTTCAACTGGAACTGCGTGTAGAAGGTCGCCACTTCGAGGGCGCGGATATAGGCCATGCCGAGCATGTCGGCGATCGACTCGATGGCCGCCCTCGTCACCCAGCCGTCCTGTTCCTGGGCGCGCATCAGCAGCGGAATGATCGCCGATTGCTCGCGGCCCTTAGGATATTTGTTGATCGTTGCCTCGGCCCAGGCCGCGTTCTCCTTGCTGAATGCAAAGCTCGCTGGCTGGACAGTGTCTTCGGCTAGTCGACGAACGGACATTCTAGTGGACACCTTATCAATTAATCGAACCGCACCGCGATTTCGTCAGCGTGACGAATTCGCAGGCATAGGCGGACTGGTCTTTCTGCATGAACACGATGTAGCGCGTGCCGTTGGCGACGGCTGCCTTGATCTCGTATCCCTTCGACAGGAGCGCGGCCATGGAGCCGCCATGCAGCCCGGAGGAGGACGTGCTGGCGACATCCTCCTGAGCGACGGCGGCAGGGCTCAGCGCGAGAAACCCGAGAACGGCAAGCGGCGCCAGACGCATCAGCGATCCACCTCGCCGAACACGATATCGAGGGAGCCCAGCACGGCCGAAACATCGGCGAGCTGGTGTCCGCGACAGAGGAAATCCATCGCCTGCAGATGCGCATAGCCCGGCGCACGGATCTTGCAGCGATAGGGCTTGTTGGTGCCGTCGGAGACCAGATAGACACCGAACTCGCCCTTCGGTGCCTCGACCGCGGCATAAACGTCGCCGGCCGGCACGTGATAGCCCTCGGTATAGAGCTTGAAGTGGTGGATCAGCGCCTCCATCGAGCGCTTCATCTCGCCGCGCTTTGGCGGCACGATCTTGCCGTCGAGCGAAGAAACCGGTCCGACCTTGGCGTCGCCGAGCAGGCGATCGACGCATTGCCGCATAATCCGCGCCGACTGGCGCATTTCGATCATCCGGATCAGGTAGCGGTCGTAGCAGTCGCCGTTCTTGCCGATCGGGATGTCGAACTCCATGTCGGAGTAGCACTCATAGGGCTGCGCGCGGCGCAGATCCCAGGCGGCACCCGAACCGCGCACCATGACGCCCGAGAAGCCCCAGGCCCAGGCGTCCTCGAGCTTGACGACGCCGATATCGACGTTGCGCTGCTTGAAGATGCGGTTGCCGGTCAGAAGCTCGTCGATGTCGTCGACCGTCTTCAAGAACGGATCGATCCACTTGCCGATATCGTCGACCAGTTCATGCGGCAGATCCTGGTGGACACCGCCTGGACGGAAATAGGCCGAGTGCATGCGCGCGCCGCAGGCCCGCTCATAGAACACCATCAGCTTCTCGCGCTCCTCGAAGCCCCAGAGCGGCGGCGTCAACGCACCGACGTCCATGGCCTGGGTGGTGACGTTGAGGAGATGCGAGAGGATGCGGCCGATTTCCGAGTAGAGGACACGGATAAGCTGGCCGCGGATCGGCACTTCGGTGCCCGTCAGCCTTTCAACGGCAAGCGCGAAGGCGTGCTCCTGGTTCATCGGCGCGACATAGTCGAGCCGGTCGAAATAGGGCACCGCCTGCAGATAGGTCTTCGCCTCGATCAGCTTCTCGGTGCCGCGGTGCAAGAGGCCGATATGCGGATCGACGCGCTCGACGATTTCGCCGTCAAGCTCCAGCACGAGGCGCAGAACGCCGTGCGCGGCCGGATGCTGCGGACCGAAGTTGATGTTGAAGTTCCGGACGTTGTGTTCGGTCATACCGATTGCTCCAGGCCGGACGGGATCCCCTCGGGATCGCCGCGGGCCGACTTATCTCACCGTGCCTTCGCCTTTTCATCGCCGGGCAGCACGTATTCCGTGCCTTCCCAGGGCGAAAGGAAATCGAAGTTGCGGAATTCCTGTCTCAGTTCGACGGGTTCATAGACCACCCGCTTGACTTCATCGTCGTAGCGAACCTCGACGAAGCCGGTCAGCGGGAAGTCCTTGCGCAGCGGATAACCTTCGAAGCCATAGTCGGTGAGGATACGGCGCAGATCCGGGTGGCCGGTGAAGAGAATGCCGTACATGTCGTAGGCTTCACGCTCGAACCAGTCGGCGCCCGGGTAGACGGAGGTTGCCGACGGCACGGGCTCGCCGTCGCCGGTCGCGACCTTGACGCGGACGCGCAGGTTCTGGCGCGGCGACAGCAGGTGGTAGACGACATCGAAACGATCCGGCCGCTGCGGATAGTCGACGCCGCAGACATCGATAAAGCTCACAAAGCCGCATCGCGGATCGTCGCGCAGCAAGGTCAGGAGTTCGATGACGTTGTCGGCCGTCGCCGTCAGCGTCAACTCGCCATATTTCATCGCCGCGTCGGCAATCAGCGATCCGCGTGCTTCCCGAAGATAGGTCGCAAGCTCGTTCAGGGCTTCACTCATTGAAAAGAACCCCCTGCCTTAGCGCTCGATGGTGCCGGTCCGGCGGATCTTCTTCTGCAGCAGAAGCACGCCATAGAGCAGCGCTTCTGCCGTGGGAGGACAGCCTGGCACGTAGATATCGACGGGCACGACGCGGTCGCAGCCGCGCACCACCGAATAGGAATAGTGATAATAGCCGCCGCCATTGGCGCAGGAGCCCATCGAGATGACGTAGCGCGGCTCGGGCATCTGGTCGTAGACCTTGCGCAGCGCCGGCGCCATCTTGTTGGTCAGCGTGCCGGCGACGATCATGACGTCGGACTGGCGCGGCGAGGCGCGCGGCGCGAAGCCGAAGCGTTCGGCATCGTAGCGCGGCATCGACATCTGCATCATTTCGACGGCGCAGCAGGCGAGACCGAAGGTCATCCACATCAGCGAACCGGTGCGCGCCCAGTTGATCAGCTCGTCGGTCGAGGTGACGAGGAAGCCCTTGTCGGCGAGCTCGTTGTTGATCTCGCCGAAGAATGCGTCATTGCTGCCGATCGGCTTGCCGGTCGCGGGATCGATGATGCCCTTCGGCTGCGGCGCAATGAGCGTGGTGCCGGATGCTAGTTCCATTCCAGCGCTCCCTTTTTCCATTCATAGATAAAGCCGACCGTCAGGACCAGGAGGAAGACCATCATCGACCAGAAGCCGAACCAGCCCATCGCCTTGAACGAAACCGCCCAGGGGAAGAGGAAGGCGACTTCCAGGTCGAAGATGATGAAGAGGATCGACACAAGATAGAAGCGGATGTCGAACTTCATGCGGGCGTCGTCGAACGCATTGAAGCCGCACTCATAGGCCGAGAGCTTTTCCGAATCGGGCGCCTTGAAGGCAACTGCGAAGGGAGCGATCAGGAGTGCGAGACCGATCACAAGAGCGATTCCAATGAAAATCGCGATCGGAACATAGGAACCGAGAAGTTCTGTCATTGTTATCCGTCCCTGCCTGCGAAGCGCCTTGGGAGAAGCGCTCGAACAACGAATGCCGCAGGCCGAAAATCATGTTGCAACGCCAGAGTGGTTAGCGCAGCCCGCGCCCATGCGCAAGCCTCGACGAGGCATTTAAACCGGTTCGCGGCACAGGTTTGAACGGCACTTTCTCACAGTTGACACAGTGGAACACGGAATCCTGGGAACCGGTCGCCCCTCCCCGCAAGAGCCATGCCGAGACCGCATTGCGGCAATGCAAAAACGGCCGACTGACACTGAAGCATGGTGTGAGGAGAAATGGCGCGAGTGACGGGGCTCGAACCCGCGACCTCCGGCGTGACAGGCCGGCACTCTAACCGACTGAGCTACACCCGCGCATCATGGCCATGGCAGGCCATTATCTCACCATCGGCACTCCTTGAGGATGCCGATGCACCAGAAGAAGAGTGGCGCGAGTGACGGGGCTCGAACCCGCGACCTCCGGCGTGACAGGCCGGCACTCTAACCGACTGAGCTACACCCGCTTCTCTTAACTGGCCGGGGCGCTCGCGCACCCCTTTATCAAAGCGGCCCTGCCGTTTCGATGAGCGGCTAACTAAGCGGTTCGCCCTGGGGTGTCAAGCGTGTTTGAAGACAAATCCGTGACGGAGAGAATTTTGACCCACAGGCTGCCCAAATGAGAAAATCCGCATAGGGCGGGACGGTCGAAGCCCCCTCTCTCGCTACCCGGACGCCGCGACGCCGCTACCGCCGGCGCCGCCCCCCTCTGCTGTCCACAGCGCCGGCAGCGCCCGATCCCGCGCTCGCCGACCCGCTCGCAAAAAAATCAAAAAAATCGATCGAATGCTCTTGCGGTTTTTGCCGGTTGCGCATAGATCACGCCCACCGACGCGGCGGACAGCGGTCCGGCACGCGAAAGGGCGATTAGCTCAGTTGGTAGAGCGCCTCGTTTACACCGAGGATGTCGGGAGTTCGAGTCTCTCATCGCCCACCATTATCCAAAGCATTAGCAATTCACCGTAAGTGGCTACGATCGTTGCCATTCGGCTCATCACCCCCCGCGAGACTGCTCGTCCGTCACATGCTCCAGCCAATCGACGACCTTGCCGTCGAGCGCCTCCTGAATGGCGATATGGGTCATTCCCGTGTCGGCGGCGGCGCCGTGCCAGTGTTTTTCGCCCGGCGGGAACCAGACGACGTCGCCGGCGCGGATTTCGCGGAGTTCGCCGCCCCAGCTTTGCGCAAGGCCGCGGCCGGCGGTGACGATGAGCGTCTGGCCGAGCGGGTGGGTGTGCCAGGCGGTGCGGGCGCCGGGCTCGAAGGTGACCGTCGCTCCTCTTACCCGCGCCGGCGCGGGTGCCTCGAAGGCCGGGTCGATGCGTACGGATCCCTGAAAATAGTCGGACGGTCCGCGCGACGAGGGTCTCGAGCCACACTCAAAGATTTCCATTCGAACCTCCTCTTGGCATACGCGTGAAATCACGTCGCGCACCATGCGGGCGCAATCGGAAGCACCTTAGCGTTTTTCCGCCCAGTCGCTACAGCCTGTGAAGTCTTACCCCGGGGCAGGCGCTGCGGGCGATGTCGCAAAGGTGCTCGTGGTGCGTCAGATAAATCACCTGGCCGACGCGGGCCATCTCCGCCATCAGATCGAAGGCGCGGCCAGCGCGGTTGTCGTCGAACGTTTCCATGATGTCGTCTGCGATGAAGGGCAGCGTCTCGCGGGCCGCGGCGACCTCGTGGTAGCCGGCCATTCTCAAGGCAAGGTAGAGCTGGAAGCGGGTGCCTTTCGAGAGGTCGCCGGCGAGCTTCGAGCCGCCCGCCGCCGTGTTGGCGATCAGGAATTCCTGCCCCTTTTCCGCCTGGGTCGAAAGCCCGGCATATTCGCCGCCGCTGATATGCGAAAAGGTCCGCGAGGCGCGTTGCATCATGGCACTGCGATGGCGCTCGCGAAACAGCCTCAGCGCGTGTTCGGCGGCAACGACGCCGGCCTTGAGCCGCAGATAGCCGACCGCCTTGTGCTCGATCTCGAGCAGGATGGTTCGCTGCTTCTGCTCGAGTTCGGCCACCCGGTCGCCACCCTCGATCTCGGCAAGCGCCCTTTCCTTGTTTCTGACTTCCGCGTGCAACTCGCTGACGTCGCGATCGATGACGTCGATCGCTTCCTCCAGCCGGGTGAGTTCAAGCCTGAGCTCGGGCTCGTCCACGCCAGCGAGGATGGATTCGGCTTCTCCGGTCGTGGCAGTGCCGAGCCGGGTCAACAGATCCTGTTCAAGCTCGGCGCATCTCAGCCGTTGCCGCTCCTGCTCGCGAACGGCCTCCAGGCGAAGTCCGGCCTCCTCCAACGTTTCGCATCCGAAGAAGTCGAACATCACCTGCTTCATCGCCAGGTGCTGCCGCTCCTCGCTGCGCAGCAGCCGAAGCACCTCCTCTAGACGTTCGATGCTGCCCAAGGCTTCGAGGCGGCGCTCTTCCTGGCGCTGTGCGGCGGCGATGCGGTCGCGCAGTGACGCATAAAGCGCGAGCGGATCACCCTGCTCTCCGGCGTCGTGGGCGAGATCCACGATCGCCTCGGCAAAGCTCGCCTGGTCTTTCCGCATGCCGGCAATGCGATGGTCGAGCTCGCCCTTTTTCTGCATGAGCTTGTCGAAGTCCTGCAGGACCGCGAGCACCGGGCCGATTTCGTGCGGAGCCGGCCGGTCGGCGCGGCCGGCAAGCCAGGTCGCGGCGAGCGCCTCCGCCCACGCCTCTTCCCAGCGGATCATGGCGGCCTCGGCGGCGGCGAGAACCGTCTCCCGGTTTTCCATAGCTTCCGTGGCGCGGTGAAGCTGTGCCACTGCCGTGCTGTGGGCCGCCGATGCCGCTTGCGCGCGGGAGACGACCCGTTCCGCAACAACGAGGAGCTCGTCAAAGCTGTCCGGCAGGTGGTCCGCCGCGCCGAGGCGCTCCAATTCTCCCCGCAATGCGCGTGCCGCCGCCTGTTCTTCCGACGCGGCCCGGTCTTTCGCCTGGTGCGCGGCGCGCAGCTCGGCGCGAAGCGCCAGCGCTGCGGCTCGCGCGGCAAGCCAAGCCTCCAGCTGCGATATTTGCCTGACGTTGGGTAAGCCGCTTGCACTTGCGGCAGCGGCCACCGTTTTGTGCAGCCGCTGGCCCTCTTCGGAGAGCGCCGCCCGCTGTGCTTCGAGCGCCTGCAGGCGCGCGCGCCTTTCGGAAATCGCCAAAGTGAGGCCGCGCATCTCAGCCAGCCGCTCGGCATGGGCGAGGCGCAGCGCCGCGGCGGCATCGTCCTCCCGCAATGCCGCCTCGAAGGCGCTTGCCGTCCGCTCGTCGAGGCTGGTGCGATGCACTTGCCAGGCGAGGTCCCGGCGCCGGCGCAGCTCGCCTGCGGTCGCATCGTCCACTGCAGCGCCGTCTGCAGCGAGTGCGGCAAGCCGCGCCTCGTCTGCCGCCTGGCGCGCGCGCTCGTCGCCGATCCGGTCGTCGAGCCGCAGCCGCCGCTCCGAAAGGGCGGATTCCTCCGCTTTCCACATGGCGACCACGCCGGGCGCGGGAACGGGCAGCGTCGCCAGTTCATCCGCATCCCCGGCGAACGGCCGCAAGCCGTCCATGGCATCGGCAAGCGCCGCCGCCAGCCGGTCGACCTCCCTGGTCGCGGCCTGCTGGCGCAAAAGGCAATCGCTCTGCCGCAGCACATGCAGCCGTTCGGCCAGAATGCCCGTATCGGCGACACCGCTGCCGAGCCGCTCCGCATCGCGTTCGGTCTGAGCACGATCGCGTCTGGCGCTGTCGAGCTCCCCGCGCGCCGACGCCAGCTTCTCCGCGAGGCCCGCGTGCTGGCGAACCAGTTCCTGCAGCCGGGCAGCGCGGGCAGTCGGCAGCACCAGCGAAACGGGATCGGCATTGTCCGCCTCGCCGAGACGGATGAGGCAGGCACGAATCTCGGCGGAGACCCTTGCCAATTCGTCAAGGCGCGACGGCATATCGCGGGCGGCCGTCTGGTAGCGGGCGTCGAGTGCCGATTCGCGCAACGCCTCGAAGCGTGCCGCGAGCGCAAGCGCCTCTTCGTCCCGCGGCAGATCCTCGAGCTCCGCCCGGCGCTGCGCCAGTTCCTCGTCCAGTTGCCGGAGCCGGGTAGCGATTTCGACCTCCCGGCGGCGGAGGGCCGGCAGATCGTTCCACCATTCCTGCGGCGGCACCGGCAAGGCCTGCGTGCCGGCAAGCTCTTCCCGTGCAAGGTTGAGCCTTGCCAGGAGCGGCAGGGATTCGAGCTCGGCGCGCAGCCGATCCCGGCGCACGCGCAGTTCGGCGCGCTGTCGCGATGCTGCATCGTGGCGGTCGCGGGCTTTCGTCAGCGTCTTGCGAAGTTCGGCATATTCGCGCGCGTTGACGTCCACTGCTTTGCGCTGGGATTTCAGGGCATCGAGCTCCGCCTTCAGCTCCGCAAGCTGATGCTTGCGCGCCTGGGGGCGAAAGAAGGCGTCCGCTTCGGTGCGCAGATTGGCAAGCACCGCACTGCTGTCCGGCAGACCCGAACTTGCCGAGAAGAGCAGCGACCCGAGTTCGCCTTCGCTCTTCAGGATGGCTTCCCCGCCTTCCTCGATGCTGTCGTCGTCGAGCGAGAACATCATGCGGTAGGTATCCCGGTCGATCGATCCGAGCGCCGAGGAGAAGAGGTTGTCCGGCAGCGGCTGCTCGTCGGGACCGACAAGGCTGTTGGCGTTGCGCTTGATCCTATAGGCGTGATGTCTCTTGCCGCCAGCCTCGACAACGCCGCCGATCCGCATTGTCTGGTAGGGATGCAGGAAGCCGTAGGGGCTCATGCGTTCGATGCCGAAGAGCAGGTCGAGGAAGCCCGAGAACAGGGTCGATTTGCCCGCCTCGTTCGGGCCGTAGATCAAGTGGAAATCTGGCTCTCCCCGCTGGGCAGTGCCGAAATCGAGGCTTCGTTCAGTGAACTTGCCGTAGCGGACGAGATCCAGCTGTTGCAGCCGCATCAGTCGATGCCCTCGACGAGGCTGCGGCCATGGAGATGCGACAGGACATCGGCGCTACCTGAAAGCGCGGCATTCTCCACCAGCTCGTCGAGCATGCCCTCGTCCCCGGCAAGCAGATGCCGCAGTTCGACAGGCAGATGCGGCAGCAGCTCCTCGGCGACGGCGCGCATGTCGGCGCGGTAGGCGAAGGCCGACAACACTTCGGTCTCGACGAGTGCCGTCAGTTCGCCGATCGGATCGGCAGCGATAGGCCCGGCATGCTTGCTGCAATTTGCAAACTGGGTCTCGATCTTCTCGACCCAGCATCGGCCGAGCCCGGCGGCGATATTCGCCAGCTCTCCCTGCAGCAGGTCGAAATCCCGCCGCAGCCGCCAGGAAAGCGGCGTCGTACCGTTCAGCGTGATCCGCAGGATGAGATCGGCTTCCGGCAGACCCTTTCGAATCAGACCGAGCTGCCGGCCGGCGACCTCCAGCATGTCGCGCCAGTCCGCCGTCCCGGTCAGGTCGATCGACACGCGCTCGAACACAGCCGCACCCACCGCCCGCTCTTCCAGCGTCACCTCACCGTCGTGGTCGATCGTGACAAGGGTGACGCCCTTCACGCCCGATTCGTTGATATCCCGGCCCTGCGGCATGCCCGACATGACAATGCATGGTTTGACGCCGTGGACCTGCCGCTGGTGCACGTGGCCGAGAGCCCAATAGTCATAGCCATGCCGCTCCAGATCGGCGACGCTGCAGGGCGCATAGGGGTCGTGCCCCGCCGAGCCGGCGAGGCTCGTGTGCAGCATGCCGATGTTGATGGCATCCGCGATGGGAGGCTGGAAATGCGGCAGCAGGCTTTCCGGCGCGTGCGGGTCGGCAAAGCTCATGCCGTGAATGTGAACGGCTCTGCCGTTTTCCAGCGTCTTGGCGAGCACCGGCTTGCCGCGGCCGCTGAAGACATGCACGGACGCCGGCAGCGTCAGCTCGCGCGTCACCTGCGACTGGGCATCATGGTTGCCGCGGATGATGAAGGTGCGGATGCCCGCCTCGTCGAGACGGCGCAGCTCACCGGCGAGGAAGAGCGCCGTGTTCATCGACGTCTGATTGCCGTCATAGAGATCGCCGGCGATCAGCAGCGCGTCGACGCTTTCGGCGATGCAGAGATCGACGATACGCACGAGGGCATTGCGGGTGGCACCCCGCACGATCCCGGCGAGCTCCTCGTTGCGGAGCGCCAGGCTGCGCAAGGGCGAATCGAGATGGAGATCTGCGGTATGGATAAATCGGAAAGGCATGACCGACCATGGCCGGCCCTGCCCCTGCCGTCAACGACGCGGGCTGACGGCGCCCAACTGAGTTGTGGGCAACGTCGCGCAGCCGTCCGAGAGCGCCGCTTCAGCATCCGCCGGGCTCGCCGATTAGCGGATTTGTAACGCCTTGCTCGGTAGTTTTCGCGATGGAAACGCATTGAGCATTTTCAGCACCGGAATGATTCCTGCTTCTGCATCCGCTCCGTCATGACGATCAAGAGCCGGAACAGTTCACCCCAAGTTTCGCGGACGCTATTCCGGAGTTGTCCATGTCCCGCCTGAAGATTTCGCATACGCTGATCGGTCTTTTCGTAGTGGTCGTCGCCATCGTCGCAGCGCTTGCCCTCTCCTCGATGAACAGCATCCGCATGCTGAACGAGCGGAACAACGAACTCGCCGCCAGCTGGCTGCCGCGCGTCTCGCTGGCCCGGGCGCTGGAGACTCAGCTTTCGGACACCCGGATGGCTTTCGCCCGGCACCTGATCTCGCTCACTCCGTTCGAGAAGAAACGGGCGGAAAAGGTGATCGGCGAAACTGTCGCAGGCTTCGGCAAGCTTTCGGAAGACTATGCGGTCCTTGCGACATCGGATGCCGACAAGGAGGCGCTCGCAAAGGTGCATGCGACCTACCAGGCCTATCTGTCGGACGCCGATGCCATGCTGAAATATTCCAACAACCTCGAGAACATGAAGGCCCAGAGCGTCTTCAAAGTCGAGATGGCGGCAGCCGAAAAGAAGGTCGATGCGGCGATCGACGACGTGCTTGCCGCAAATCTTGCCGGCACCGGCGCCGCCGTCGCCGCCAGTGCCGCAACGCACAAGGAAGCCATGACCACCGAAACCGCGGTCATCGCTTTCGCTGCCCTCGTCATTCTGGGCGCGGTCGCCTACGCCATACGCGGCGTCGCACGTCCGATCCGGATCATCACGGCGTCGATGGCGAAGCTTGCCGGGGGCGATACGGCAAGCGGCATCCCCTATGGCGGCCGGAAGGACGAGATCGGTGAAATGGCCCGCGCCGTCGAAATTTTTCGGCAGGCTGCAATCACCAACCAGAAGCTCGAGGAGGAAGCCCGTATCCAGCGCGCCGCATCCGAGAGCGAACGCCAGAGAGTGACCGAGGAGGCCGAAGCGGCGGCGCAGCGGCGTCTCGAAGAAGCGACGGCCGGGCTTGCAAGCGGACTGCGGCGGCTGGCCGGCGGCGACCTCGCCTTCCAGCTCGACGAGGCTTTTGCGCCCGATTTCGAGCCCCTTCGGCACGACCTGAACCAGGCGGTCGCCCAGCTTGCCGACACGCTCTCCGCCATCGCGACGAGTTCGAGCAGCATCGACGGCGGCGCCCGTGAGGTGAGCCACAGTGCCGACGACCTGTCGCGACGGACCGAACAACAGGCGGCATCGCTCGAGGAGACCGCCGCCGCGCTCGACCAGATCACCGTCAATGTCTCCAACTCCTCGAAGCGCACCAACGAGGCCCGCGCCGTGGCGAGCCAGGCGAACGAGAGTGCACGCAAGTCCGGCGCGATCGTCTCCGGCGCCGTCGAGGCGATGGGGCGAATCGAGCATTCCTCCAGCCAGATCTCGAGCATCATCGGTGTCATCGACGAGATCGCCTTCCAGACCAACCTTTTGGCTCTCAATGCCGGGGTGGAAGCGGCACGCGCCGGCGAAGCCGGCAAGGGCTTTGCCGTCGTTGCACAGGAGGTGCGAGAGCTCGCCCAGCGCTCGGCCAAGGCGGCCAAGGAGATCAAGGAACTGATCCGCAATTCGGCGAACGAGGTCGAAAGCGGCGTCCGGCTCGTGCGCGAAACGGGCGAAGCCCTGCGCACCATCGAGAGCCTTATCGTTACGATCAACGAACATATGGACGCGATCGCCGTTTCGGCCCAGGAGCAGTCCGCAGGGCTTTCCGAAGTCAACATGGCGGTCAATCAGATGGATCAGGTGACGCAGCAGAACGCCGCGATGGTCGAGGAAGCCAATGCGGCCAGCGCGACCCTGGCACAGGAGGCGGGTCGTCTGCGCGAATTGATCGATCGGTTCACTCTCGCCGATGCGGACCGCGCCAGCGCTTGGGCGTCGCGGCCACGCCACGCCGCTTAACAGCAGGGACAGCAGTTCTTCGCCTCGGAAAGATCAACGGCTCTCGGATTCGGGGGCCGTTTCTTTTCAAAGGACGTCGACCGTAAGAATCAGGAGGTTTTTGTCGACAAATACCGCGGTCGTCACTAAATATAGTCTAACTGCCATTTGACATGGCACCTCACCATATCGCAACGGCTTTCATGAAGAACACATTCGAAGTCTCCGACAAACTGTTCGAACTCTACCATCGCGTCCATCGCCTGGTGAACGAGTCGATGACCGAGGAAGGTGTGTCACTTGCCCGAAGCAAGTTCCTGTTCTTTCTGAGCAAGCTCGGCCCGTGCCGCTCGACCGACATCGCCTGCGCGTTGAACTTCGCCCCCAGGACCGTGACGGAGGCGATCGACGGGCTGGAGCGCGATCGCCTGGTGATGCGCAAGCCCGATCCGGACGATCGCCGCGCCAAGATCGTCTCGATTACCGAGACGGGCCGTGCCGTCCTCCAGGCGGCGGAACATCCGCGCAAGCAGCTTATCGAGGAAATCTTCTCGGCGCTCGACGACGAGCAGCTCGATCAGCTCTACGACATCGTCAGCAGGCTCGTCGACAAGACCGACGAGATCCGCAAGCGCAAGGAAGCGAAGGAAGAGGCAGACATCGCTGCCGCGCGGTAACCCCGCAGGCACAACCGAACTTGGTACAGAGGAAGAGGCCGGGACGTCATGCCCCGGCCTCTTCCGTTTTCTCCTGGCCCGACGCTTACATCGCGTTGATTGCGCCGATGGAGAAGAACAGGGTCTCGCCGGACGCGTCGTCGACGCCGTCATTGTCGGTAACGACATAGCCGTTTCCAGCGGCGTCGACCGTGAAGCCCTCCACCTTGTCGACTACATAGCCGTTCAGCGACTTCAGGTCAGGAATGAGGTCGCGCACCTCTTCCTTTTTGACGGCCGGCAGTTCGCCGCCGAGCGCAGCGGGCTTCAGCTCGGTGAGCGCCACACGATAGAGCTTCTTGAGCTTCGCGGCTTCGCCGATCAGATTGTCGCGCTCGATCAGATAGGCATAGTCGCCATGGACGGAGATCTCCGAAAGACCGACCCAGCCGGCTTCGGACTTGTCGAGCGGATAGCGCACTGCGCCCCACTCTTTCGTCGCCGGCTTGTAGGAGACGAGCTTGACGAAGCCCTTCTCGTCGTCCTTCCACTCGCGCTGGACCGCCATCCAGAGCGTGAGGCCGTCGCCTTCGCCGACCGCGGTGATTCCTTCGAAGCCGGAGCGGATTTCGTTGGCGCGCAGCTCCGCCGGAAGAGCGATCTCCTGTTTGATTTCGCCCTTCTTGTTCACGTGAAGGAGTGCGTGGCTGTAAAGCTTGTCCGAGTCGCCTTCCGACGCCAGCCAGAAGCCGCCTTCGCCATCATTGGCAATGCCTTCGATATCGAGCTTTTGCGCGGCTGCGCCATCGCGGGTGATCGGCAGCGCCTCGGTGATCACCGCCGGCTTCTGCGTCGCGTCGATCGCAAAAATCGTCGGCTGCGACGAAAGAACGGAGTCGTTCACCGCCCGTAGGAAGCCCGGCTTGTCGCCGACGGCCGCCAGGCCGGAAAGGGCGCCGAACCCGATCGGCAGACCGTCCTTCTCGGCGGAGCGAATCTGCGGGTAGATGGCCTCCCCCTCGCCGCGCGCGTAAATCATCACATGCGCCCGCGCGCCGCCGTCCTCGACGAGATCGACCTCGTTGGCGGTGGCGAACAGATTGCGGCCGGGAATGGCGACCGCGCCCTCGGGCGAAATCCCGGACGGCAGCAGCTGCAGCAGTTGCGGCTCGGCACCGGTGTCCTTGTAGACGCCGACGATCGAGGCGCGCTCGGAAAGCACGAAGAACAGCTTGTCGTCGCCGTACTGCGCCGTTTCCATGCCTTCCGGCTCGATGCCCTTCGCCGAAGAGCGCTTTTCCGGGTAGTGGCCGACGGCAGCGATGGCGTGCTCCAGGCTTGCACCGGACTCGAACAGCACCTTGCCGGTGACGTCGAAGATCGTGAAGCCGCGCGAGCCGCCTTCGTAGTCGCCCTCATTGGCGACGACCAGACGGTTGTCGTCGAGCCACTTCACGGCATCCGGCTCGCGCTTGACGCCGGTCAGATCGCTCGCAAACGAAATGGCGCCGTCACGCTTCGCGTCAACATTCTTGAGGTCCGCCGTACCGGCGGAAAAATGCGCCCTCACGGCCGCTGATTTGCCGTCGATGATGACGATGTGATTGTTTTCCTGCAGCGTCAGCGCAATCTCGGCCTGGCCGTTGAACGCGACGAATTCCGGCTCCGGATCGTCGCCGGCGACTTCGGCAAGGCCGGTGAGCGTCACATGCTTGATCGTCGCGCAATCGGCAACGCCGTCCTTCAGCGACAGGATCACGAGATCGCCGGCCGGCAGCTGCGGGATCTCACCGTCGTTGACGTCCTCGTCGCGCTCGTTCTCGATGGCGATCGCCGCCAGCGTCCGGTCCTTGTTGACGGTGACGGAATCCGGCTGGCCACCGAGATCGCAGGTGGCGTCGATCTTTTTCGTCGCGACATCGACGACGGCAAGCAGGCCGGAGGTCTTGGTGAAACTTTCACGGGTGTTGACGGCGACCAGCGCCTTCGGGCCGGCGACAGCGACCGACGTCGGCTCGCCCTCGAAGGAAACGATGCCGCCGGCCTTCGGCGCGCGGGCGTCGGTGATATCGATGAAGCCGATACGCTTGCCGGGGCTGTCCGTATAGATGAGCGTGTTGCCGTCCTCGCTGGCGGCAATGATTTCCGCCGAGGTCGGTGCCTTTTGGTCGGCGCCTTCGGGCAAGTTGCCGGCGACCGCAAAGGATGCAATGCGGTTAAAGACCTGTTCGGCCTGAGCGGCCGGCGCCGTCGATGCGGCGAGTGCCGCCGCCAAGGCGGCTGTGATGGAAAAAGCCCTCATTTATCCCTCCTGTCGCGGCGCGCGCCCGGAGATCAGGCCTTCCGACACCGCGTTCGCGTCCGGAGTCGCAATTCGTCCACCTCCGGATGGGAGGCTTGTGCAACCGTCCTGTAACAGCCCGATGACAGCGGAGGTTAAATGAAAAGAGGCCCGGATCGACCGGGCCCCAATCAACCTGCCGGCGATCCTGCAAGGAAGGCGGCAGATGGAACATGAACTTGCTTGCGGCCTCTTTGGCGTCGCCGCCGACCCGGACCGCGCGGCCATCTCGAGGCCCTTTCGGACCTCGACACGTCCGATTAGTTGACGGCGTCCTTCAGGCCCTTACCGGCCGTGAACTTCGGCACGTTGCGTGCCGGGATGTCAACTTCCGCACCCGTCGACGGGTTGCGGCCCTTGCTCGCTTCGCGGCGGGTCACGGAGAAGTTGCCGAAGCCGACGAGACGAATGTCGCCGCCGTTCTTCAGTTCACCCTGAATGGTCTCAAACACTGCATCAACAGCGGAAGACGCATCGGCCTTGGAAAGACCGGCCTTCTCGGCAACGGCAGACACGAGCTCATTTTTGTTCATGTTTCCACCCCTTTCATATTGGTTCGAAACGACTGTCTTCTTAAGCCGCGGCCGCTTGCGCACAGCCACGTCTTGCCATTCCCAATTGCGCCGAATCCCTTGAAATGCAAGGCTTAGAGGGTGCTTTTACAACAGAAAAGACCGGCAAATGGCCGGTCTTTTCCGTTTTTCTGGGCAAAGGGCGCAACGGGGACACAGTCCCTGCCCTATTTGCGCGTCCTCAGTGGGCGATCGAGGTGCCCGCCTCGTCCTGCGAATCGACCGGCGAAATGGTGCCGGCATGGCTTGCCGGGTCCCATTCAATCGGCTCGGGACGCCGCGTCAATGCGTGCTCGAGCACCTCGCCCATCCGCGAAACCGGGATGATTTCGAGGCTGTTCTTCACATTGTCCGGGATCTCCGCAAGATCCTTGGCGTTCTCTTCAGGGATCAGCACCTTCTTGATGCCGCCACGCAGAGCCGCCAACAGCTTCTCCTTCAAGCCGCCGATCGGTAGGACACGGCCGCGCAGGGTGATCTCGCCGGTCATCGCCACATCCTTGGAGATCGGAATGCCGGTCATCACCGAAACGATTGCCGTCGCCATGGCGACGCCCGCCGACGGGCCATCCTTCGGCGTTGCACCTTCCGGCACGTGCACGTGGATGTCGCGCTTGTCGAAGAGCGGCGGCTCAATGCCGAAATCGATCGCACGCGATCGGACATAGGAGGCCGCCGCGGAAATCGATTCCTTCATGACGTCGCGCAGGTTGCCGGTGACCGTCATGCGGCCCTTGCCCGGCATCATCACGCCTTCGATCGTCAGCAATTCACCGCCCACCTCGGTCCAGGCAAGACCCGTGACAACGCCTACCTGGTCGTCGCGTTCGGCTTCGCCATGGCGGAAGCGCGGCACGCCGAGATAGTCGGGGACGTTCTCGGCCGTCACTTCGACCTTCTTGGTCTTGCCCTTTAGGATCTCGGTCACGGCCTTGCGCGCAAGCTTCATCAGCTCACGCTCGAAGTTGCGAACGCCCGCCTCGCGCGTGTAGGTCTGGATCACCGCCATAAGCGCGCCGTCGGTCACGGAGAACTCGTTCGGCTGCAGCGCATGATCGCGAATCGCCTTCGGCAGCAGGTGCCGCTTGGCGATTTCCAGCTTTTCCTCTTCCGTGTAGCCGGCGATGCGGATCACTTCCATGCGGTCCATCAGCGGCGCCGGAATGTTCAGCGTGTTCGCCGTGGTGATGAACATCACGTTCGAGAGGTCGTACTCGACCTCGAGATAGTGATCCATGAAGGTCGAGTTCTGTTCCGGATCGAGCACTTCGAGAAGCGCCGAGGACGGATCGCCGCGGAAGTCCTGGCCCATCTTGTCGATCTCGTCGAGCAGGAACAGCGGATTGGACCGCTTGGCCTTCTTCATCGACTGCACGACCTTGCCGGGCATGGAGCCGATATAGGTGCGGCGGTGGCCACGGATCTCGGCCTCGTCACGCACGCCGCCGAGCGCCATGCGGATATATTCGCGGCCGGTCGCCTTGGCGATAGACTTGGCGAGCGAGGTCTTGCCGACGCCCGGAGGGCCGACGAGGCACAGGATCGGGCCCTTGATCTTCGCGGAACGGGTCTGCACGGCGAGATATTCGACGATACGCTCCTTGACCTTGTCGAGACCGAAGTGATCGGCGTCCAGCACCTTTTCGGCGTGGTTGAGGTCCGTCTTGATCTTCGACTTCTTGCCCCAGGGCAGGCCCAGGAGCCAATCCAGATAATTGCGCACGACGGTCGCTTCGGCCGACATCGGGCTCATCTGGCGCAGCTTCTTCAGCTCCGCATCGGCCTTTTCGCGCGCTTCCTTGGAGAGCTTCGTCTTAGCGATACGCTCCTCGATTTCGGCCATCTCGTCGCGGCCGTCTTCGCTGTCGCCGAGCTCCTTCTGGATCGCCTTCATCTGTTCGTTGAGGTAGTACTCGCGCTGTGTCTTCTCCATCTGGCGCTTGACGCGCGAACGGATGCGCTTTTCCACCTGCAGAACCGAGATCTCGCCTTCCATGAAGCCGAGCGCCTTTTCAAGGCGCATCTTCACGCTGGTCGTCTCGAGCATTTCCTGCTTCTCGACGATCTTGATCGACAGGTGCGAGGCAACCGTGTCGGCGAGCTTGGAATAGTCGTCGATCTGGCTGGCGACGCCGACGACTTCCGGCGAAATCTTCTTGTTCAGCTTCACGTAGCTCTCGAATTCGGACACGACCGAGCGGCTCAGCGCCTCGATCTCGACCGGGTCCTCTTCCGGCTCGCGCAACACATGGGCGACCGCTTCGTAGAAGTCGTCGCGGGAGGTGTAGCGGTCGATCTCCGCCCGTGCACGCCCCTCGACGAGAACCTTGACGGTGCCATCGGGGAGCTTCAGGAGCTGCAGCACGTTGGCGATCGTTCCGACGCGGTAGATCGCGGAGGGTTCCGGATCGTCATCCGTCGCATTGATCTGGGTCGCCAGCATGATCTGCTTGTCGGTGCCCATGACCTCTTCAAGCGCCCGGATGGACTTCTCGCGGCCGACGAATAGCGGCACGATCATATGCGGGAAGACCACAATGTCGCGCAACGGCAGAACCGGATAGGTCGCGCTTTCGGCCGGAGACGTTTTGTTCGTCATGTCTTTTCCTTTCCGTCCCGATTTCGGGCCCGTTCCCGGGAGCCTCAGCGGCACTCCCGGCTGTCAAATTTCCTTCACGAAAGTGGAGTGCAACAGGGGCCATTTCAAGGCCGGGCGCAATCTCCGCCTCCGTGGACAATTCTTGTTTTCTACGCTGAGAGGCTGATGCCGGCCTTACGTGGCCCCCCGACTCCGGCACCCAAACGCGTTCATTGAATCGTCGTATCATCGCGTTGTTGCGGAGGTTTCGCAATATTCTATTCGATTGACCCCAATCATTTTGGGGCGAAATTGCGAAGGGCTCGATCCGTCCTCATGAACGCCGCGGATGAGAAATGGCCGGGCCGGCGGCTTCACATCTTCGCGAGCAGCAAAAACCTGCCGGCGCGCACAAAAAAGCCCGCACTAGGCGGGCTCTCCCTGCACCGTGGAGTGCTACTGCATGTGTCCTTAAATCGTCCTCGATTTAAGGACACAGACATGCAGCGCTTCAACGTGCTACAGCGGCCTTTGCGCGTAAAGACGCGCGGCGCTGTAGGTAATCAAGCCGAGACGTTGGTCTTCTCCTCGGTGCGATCCGAGTAGATATAGAGCGGTCGTGCCGTTCCCTTGACCACTTCGTCCGAGATCACCACTTCGCGAACGCCCTCAAGCGTCGGCAGTTCGAACATGGTGTCGAGCAGGATCTTTTCCATGATCGAGCGCAGCCCGCGCGCGCCCGTCTTGCGGACGATGGCCCTTCGGGCGATTTCGCGCAGCGCGTCCTCGTGGAAGGTCAATTCGACGTCTTCCATCTCGAACAGCCGCTGGTACTGCTTGACGAGCGCGTTCTTCGGCTCCGAGAGGATCTGGATCAGGGCATCCTCGTCCAAATCCTCGAGCGTGGCGAGAACCGGAAGACGGCCGATGAATTCCGGAATGAGGCCGAACTTGACTAGGTCTTCCGGCTCGAGATCGCGCAGCACTTCGCCGACCCGGCGATCTTCCGGTGCACGAACCGTGGCGCCGAAGCCGATCGAGGTCTTCTCGCCGCGGGCGGAGATGATCTTGTCGAGGCCGGCGAAAGCGCCGCCGCAGATGAACAGGATGTTCGTCGTATCCACCTGCAGGAATTCCTGCTGCGGATGCTTGCGGCCGCCCTGCGGCGGAACGGAGGCGACGGTACCTTCCATGATCTTCAGAAGCGCTTGCTGGACGCCCTCGCCCGAAACATCGCGGGTGATCGACGGGTTGTCTGACTTGCGCGAAATCTTGTCGACCTCGTCGATGTAGACGATGCCGCGCTGGGCGCGCTCGACATTGTAGTCGGCGGCCTGGAGCAGCTTCAGGATGATGTTTTCGACGTCTTCGCCGACATAACCCGCTTCCGTCAACGTCGTGGCGTCGGCCATGGTGAAGGGGACGTCGATGATACGGGCGAGCGTCTGGGCCAGATAGGTCTTGCCGCAGCCGGTCGGGCCGACGAGCATGATATTCGACTTGGCCAGTTCCACGTCGCTGCTCTTTGCCGCATGGGCAAGGCGCTTGTAGTGGTTGTGCACGGCGACCGACAGAATGCGCTTCGCCTGCTGTTGCCCGATGACATATTCGTCGAGAACCTTGATGATTTCCTGCGGCGTGGGAACGCCGTCGCGGGACTTAACCATCGAGGTCTTGTTCTCTTCTCGGATGATGTCCATGCAGAGTTCCACGCACTCATCGCAGATGAATACCGTGGGCCCGGCAATCAGCTTGCGCACTTCGTGCTGGCTCTTGCCGCAAAACGAACAATAGAGGGTATTCTTCGAGTCACCGCCGTTGCTACCGCTGACCTTGCTCATTTTCACTTCCTTCCAGCACGCCGGACACCTTCGGAAAGATATCACGGACCAGTCAATTCGCCTTGCGCACAGCAAGCAGCGCCGCGCAGGGTTCCTGGGAGTACTCACCGCCTCAGGGCAATGCCTGATTTCGGTTGCAACGACTCTCCCGTCGAAATCCGAATGCTATACCCTAAACACCGGCACAGCATTAACGGTTCATATTAACGGCTTTGCCCTTCCGATAAAGCCCTCAGCCGTTACAATTGTGTCACATTCGCGTCTGCGGCGGCAGACGCGCCTGGCTTCAACCCTGTTCGCCGCCCTCCGCGGCTTCGCGCGAGGTGATCACCTTATCGATCAGGCCCCAATCGAGCGCCTCGTCGGCACTCATGAAATGATCGCGATCGAGCGTCTGCTCGACTTCCTCATAGGTGCGGCCGCAATGCTTGACATAGACCTCGTTCAAGCGGCGCTTCATCTTGAGGATGTCTCTGGCATGCCGTTCGATGTCGGAAGCTTGGCCCTGGAACCCGCCGGAGGGCTGATGCACCATGATGCGCGCATTGGGCGTCGCAAAGCGCATGTCCTTGTGGCCGGCCGCCAGCAGCAGCGAGCCCATCGACGCTGCCTGGCCTATGCAAAGCGTCGAGACCGCCGGCTTGATGAACTGCATGGTGTCGTAGATCGCCATGCCGGCCGTGACGACGCCGCCCGGCGAGTTGATGTAGAGGGCGATTTCCTTCTTCGGATTTTCCGCTTCCAGGAAGAGCAATTGCGCGCAGACGAGCGTCGCCATGTGGTCTTCGACCGGGCCCGTAAGGAAGATAATGCGCTCCTTGAGCAGCCGCGAATAGATGTCGTAGGACCGTTCGCCGCGGTTGGTCTGCTCAACAACCATCGGCACAAGAGCCATGGCCGTATCAACTGGATTTCTCATATCGAACCTTCATAGTCGGGCCCGCAATCCCTTCGCGGACCGGGAATCATCGGATAAGCCTCAGTCCTTACATAGAGTGTCAATGCCCTTCACTTCAAGTCGCGAACATTCGATAAGCTTAATGGTCGCAGCGCTTGGAACCAACGTTTTTCATTGACCCCGTCGTCCTGCCGATAGAACACTTTTCCAGGTCCGCCACCCGATGGCACCGCCATTTCAGCCTTGCTCACAGGCATTCGCGGCGTCGGGGTAAACGATCCGTAAAGCTGATGCCCCGGCTGTCAGAGTTGGGATTCGAGCGGCAGGAAACGGATCGCTCCGGCAATCAGGCGACGGTGGGCGCCGGCGTCGGGCTCGCGCGCGAGCAGCCGGATCGCTCCGTTCGCCCGGTCGCGCCAGACGAGCCTTCCGCCTTCGAGTGCCAGCCGATAACTCCTCTCCGGCAGCGTCTCCTCGTCGAAGATGGACTGGAGCTCGTCGGCGAGCGCCGCGTCGGAGAAGATCACTCCCATCTCGGTGTTGAGGGAAGCGGAACGCGGATCGAAATTCATCGATCCCACATAGCCGAACCTGCCATCGACGACGAAGGCCTTCGTGTGCAGGCTAGCATTGCGGGCGCCGAACAGCGACATGCGATGGCGGTCGATCACCTCGCCGTATTCCTTGAGTTCATAGAGCTCGATGCCCCCCTCAAGCAGGCCCTTGCGATACTTCATATAGCCGCCGTGGACGGCTGCGACGTCCGTTGCGGCAAGCGAGTTCGTCAGCACGGCCACGCGCACGCCTTTCTTCGCGAGCGCCGTCAGCTGGCGCGTTCCCTCAGCCCCTGGAATGAAATATGGCGACATGATGCGCAGGTCGCGCTCGGCGTCGTTGATCAGCGGAAAAAGCTCGCGCAGCAGCCAGTTCTGCCGCTTCTGCAGCAGGGCCTTTTCGGGCGGGTCGAAGGCGAGGCGGACGCCGTCGCTCCGGTGAAGCCTGCGGCCGCCCCAGTAGAGATCCGCTCCGGCGTCGGCGTCACTCACTCTTTCCAGATAGAAGCGTGCCGCCGCGGTGCGCGCCAGCGTATCGAGTGTTTCGCAGAGCGCCGGCAGGTAGTGCTTGCGCGGCGTCCGGAGTGCTGCGATCGGCAACACGGATGCGCTGTTCCAGTATTGGTCGAACATCGCCGTGGCCTGATCGGCGACCGGTCCCGTGAGCCAGACATCCAGGTCGCGGAAGTTCGACAGTTCGGCCGCATCGAAATAGGCGTCGCCGATATTGCGTCCCCCGGCAATCGCTACCCGGCCATCGGCAATCCACAATTTATTGTGCATGCGCCGCGTCGCGCTCAAGGCGCGCACCGCCATTTCAAAGCCGCGGCGGAACCGATCGGTGCGCGCCCGGCTGGGATTGAACAGGCGCACGTCGATATTCGGATGCGCGTCGAGCGCTATGCAGAGCCGGTCGTGGATGCCGGCATTGATGTCGTCGAGCAGCAGCCGCACCCTCACGCCCCGGTCGGCCGCCTTGATGATCTCGCGGGTGAGGAGAAAACCTGTCAGCTCGTCCTTCCAGTAGTAATATTGCAGGTCGAGACTGCGGCCAGCGGCGCGGGCGGAATGGGCACGCGCGACGAAGGCCTCGATGTTGTCCGAGATCAGCGCAACGGCGCACTCGCCGGGACTGGCGGAAAGAAGCGAAGCAACGCTTGCATCGATCCGGGTCGGCTTGCCGCCGACAGGCAGGGCGAAGGACCTGGGGGCCTGCGGACGGCGCCCGAACACGCCGTAGACATATAATGTCGCGGCGGCGACAAGAACCAGGAGAACGGCAAGAAAGAACGCAATCCAGAAAAACATCCACGCCGTCCACAGCATCGGCTGCGTCCTCAGACTCGCCGCGGCTCCTTTAACATCTTGGGTTCTCGACCAATTCTACTTGAAATCGAACCCGATTTAAGAGGCTGTTCGGACGGCTTCACGCCGACTCCAGGTCGATCAACCCTGCCCGGTTGTCGGTGCCGCCGTCCTTGAGAGCAGCCTTGAGATCGATCGACGCCTTCACCGGAAGGTGATCGGACGCCACCCGCGCCAGCGGCGTGTCGTGCACCGACACCGACGTCACGAGATGATGCGGATTACCAAGCACGCGATCGAGCGGCAACAGCGGGAAACGCGATGGAAAGCTCGCAACTGTCGCATGGGTCGGGTCGAAAATGGGACTGAGGAAGCTCAGCGAAGAACGTCTACCCATGCGCCACTCGTTGAGGTCGCCGATGAGCAGCGTCGGCCGGCCGACGCCGTCGGCCGCAACCCGCAGGATACTCTCCGCCTGCCGCGCCCGGGAGTGGCGCAACAGGCCGAGATGGGCGGCGATCACCCGCAGCGGTCCGGCCTTGAGATCAAGATCGACGACCAGCGCGCCACGCGGCTCGACGCCCGGAAGATTGAGCTGCCGAACGTCGGATACGGCGCCTTCCCTGAGCAGGAGGACATTGCCATGCCAGCCGTGCCCCTTTTCCGAGAAAGGGGAGATCGGCACCGAAACAAGATGGGCCTCGCGTCGCAGATGCTCGAGATCCAGGAGCCCGGCGCGTTCGCCAAACCGCTGGTCGGCCTCCTGGAGCGCGACGATATCCGCGCCGATCTCGGTGATGACCTGAGCGATGCGGCCCGGATCGAAGCGCCCGTCCGTGCCTACGCATTTGTGGATATTGTAGGAGGCGATCACGATATCGCCACGGCTCACGGCCGCGTCGCGATTGACCACGGTCGGCCGCCGTTTCCGGATCGCGGCCATGATGCCCGCGGAAAAACTGCCTTGCGTTCTTGCCATGCCGCTCCCTGCTGCTGCCGCATCATGCTCAATGAGATCGATCATTGCCACTGAAAAAGTCGATATTGCGGATGTTGTTCCTTGAGGCCGATGCCGATCGATTACTCTTGCCGCAGTCCCGCCCGGCGCAATAGAGATGGGGGTTGAAGCATCAGCCTGCCTATTTATCGAGAGCCCGATATCATGTCTCCAGGCCCCGGCATTACCATCGACGGCCCCGCGCGGCGCGTTTCTCTCGACGTTCGTAACCCCGACTTTTTCCGCAATCCGCTGCCGGCCTATAGCGCACTCCATGCGCAATGTCCGGCCTTCTTCTGGGAAGAACCGCAACAGTGGTATTTCGCAGGCTACGACCAGGTGAACGCCCTTCTGCGCGACCGGCGCTTCGGCCGGCAGATCCTGCATGTGGCGACGCGGGAGGAACTCGGCCTGCCCGCACCGAAATCGCATCTCAAGGATTTCGACGCGCTCGAAGAATATTCGCTGCTGGAGCTCGAGCCGCCGGCCCATACGCGGTTGCGCACGCTCGTCAACCGAGCCTTCGTTTCGCGGCAGATCGAGCAGCTTCGGCCGGATATCGAAACGCTCTCGCATGCGATAATCGACGGCTTCGAAAAGGACGGCGAGGTCGAACTCTTGAAGACCTACGCCGAGACGATCCCGGTCACCATCATCGCCCGCATGCTCGGCATTCCGGTCGAGAGCGCTCCTCGCCTCCTCGACTGGTCGCACCGGATGGTGAAGATGTATGTCTTCAATCCAAGTTTCGAGACCGAACTCGACGCCAACCGGGCTTCCACCGAATTTGCCGCATATCTGAAGGATATCATCGCGGAGAAGCGCGTCAGTCCGGCAGACGACCTGCTGACCCATATGATCAGCTCGGAGAAGGACGGCGAGCGCCTCTCGGAGGCCGAATTGATCTCGACGACGGTGCTGCTTCTGAACGCCGGTCACGAGGCGACCGTGCACCAGATCGGCAATGCGGTCAGCACCATCCTGAAATCCGGCCTTTCTCCCGACACGCTGTTTGCGAGCGAGGAAGCGACGGCTCGAACGGTGGAAGAATGCCTGCGCTTCGCCGCGCCGCTCCATATCTTCCAGCGCTACGCCCTCTCGGATATCGGACTGGAAGACGGCATCTCTCTCAGGAAAGGCGACAAAATCGGCCTGATGCTCGGGGCGGCCAATGTCGAGCCGCGCAAGTTCACTGCCCCGGACACGTTCAGGCCGGACCGCAACGAGGGCGCCAATGTCTCCTTCGGCGCCGGCCTGCACTTCTGCATCGGCGCGCCGCTCGCACGGCTTGAACTCAATCTTTCCCTGCCGATCCTGTTCCGCCGCCTGCCCGGGCTGCGGCTCAAGCGCGAGCCGCCGGTCAAGGACAGCTTCCACTTTCACGGGCTGGAGCGGCTGGATCTCGTCTGGTAGCCGGAAAGGCACACCTTCGTTCAGAGTCGATTAAGCATAAGGCCCTATTCGGCTCTGAACGGAACCGTCACAGGAGCCTGCCGATGTCGCCGATCAAGTTCACAAGCCTGGTTCTCCTCAGCCTTGCCTTGAGCGGCTGCCAGAGTGAGCTCGCAACAGTTGCCGACGCAGCTTTCAGGAATCCGCCTCTGGTCGCGCAACCTGACACGGGCCGGCCAACCACGCCCACAACGCCAGCCGACCCGCCGACACTTCCCTCCCCTCCGCCAGTCGAGACTGTCGATGCCAAGCCGGGCTGCGACGCGGAGGTTCAATCCAAGCTGAAGGCGCCCGGAACCAATCCGGTGACACTTGCCTGCAGCCTTCGGCTGACCTCTGCCGATGTCATCACCCATCCACTGGTCTTCGAGGGAAGTGCCGCGTCCGGATCGGTGCTCGACTGCGGCGGCGGAACGCTCGATGTCAGTGCAGGTCAATCGCGCAAGGAGAAGACCGCTGTCGCCGTTCGCTCCACGAAAGCGGGCTCCGGCCCCTGGGATGCGCCGTCGAACGTGACGATCCGCAATTGCAGGATCAAAGGCTTCGTCCGCGTCTACGGCCTCGGCGAGAACGCCAACGGCGGGACCATGAAGGCATCTTCGCGCAACCCCGACCACACGGCTTTCGCCCAGGCATCGGCTCCGAGGAACGTGCGGCTCGAAAATATCGCCTTCGACGCTCCGGATGGCATACCGTTCTATGTGGGGCCTGGCGTCACCAACGCGGCTCTCGTCAACTCGCAGATCGACGGCCGGTCGACGGCCGTCGCCGTCTATCTCGATGCGGAGTCCGCCAACAACACGATCAGCAACAACGTCTTCGGGATCTCCACGGAGAAGCGCGAATTGATCGCCATCGACGGCTCGGCGAACAACCGGATCACCAACAACATCTTCGAACGCTCCGACAATGGCGGCATATTCGTTTACCGCAATTGCGGCGAAGGCGGCGTCATCCGTCACCAGAAACCGCAGCACAATCAGATCGTCGGCAACACCTTCCGCTACCGGTCCTCATTCCTCGCGCGGCCGGCGGTCTGGCTGAATTCCCGCAACGGCAGCAGCAGCTATTGCTTCACGGATCCGGCTTACCCCTTCGGCAGCAGCGCCAGCAATCGCGATTTCGCGCAGAACAATGTGGTGCGCAACAACAAACTCGAAGGCGGATCGGACAATCTTATCCGCAATGACGATCCCACCAACGACATCGGCGGGAACACCGCGACCGGCGGATAGGCGGTCGAAAACCGCCGCGCGTCAAAGCCGGATCACGTAATCCTTGCGGGTCGTCTCGACGACCTCCCAGGTTCCGGCAAAACCCGGCCGCAGCACTAGGCTGTCGCCGGGCTTGAGGTGCATCGGCTCGCCGCCGTCCTCCGTCACGATCGAATGGCCGGAGAGGACGTGGAAATACTCCCATTCGTCATAGACGATACGCCACTTTCCGGGTGTCGCCTCCCAGATGCCGGCATAGAGCCCGTCCGGCGCTTCCTCGAAATTCCAGGTGCGGAACTCCGGGTTTCCCGAAATCAGACGGTCGGGCGCCGGGGCACCGATTTCCGGCTCAACCGAAGCAAGGTCGAATTTCAGCACGTAACTCATGAGCCCCCTCCGTCGCAGCGGCGCGTCCGTCGCCGGTTCAAATTGCAGTTCCTCGCATACGACGCGGCCCGATCCTACGACTCTGAATTCAAATGCAGGAATATGCTTCGTTCACCTGCGCTCATGGCAGGCTCGGCGGCGAGATGAACTGATAATAGGCCCACACCAGGACCAACGCGGCTATAACCGCGATCCAGATAAGCGCTTTCCGCTGCAGTGGGCTGGCAGTCCTCTGCTCCTGCTTTGGTTTCCGTCGTTCGAACTTAACGATATTGTCGTGGCTCATGTCATACCCTCAGTCGGCGGTGAATCTCGTCAAATTGCTGCAAGCGCCTGCTCCAGGTCGGCGATGATGTCGTCGACATCCTCGATGCCGATCGACAGCCGCACGACGTCGGGTCCCGCCCCGGCCGCGACCTGCTGTTCGGGCGTAAGCTGCCGATGGGTCGTCGAGGCGGGGTGAATGACCAGCGAACGGGTGTCGCCGATATTGGCAAGATGCGAAAACATCTCGAGGCTCTCGACGAAGCGCTTTCCCGCCTCGTACCCGCCCCCGAGACCGAAGGTGAAGACCGCGCCCGCCCCTTTCGGCGAATAGCGCTTCTGAAGCGGATGGTTCGGGTCGTCCTCGAGCCCAGCATAGCGCACCCACGAGACTTTTTCCTGCCGCTGCAGCCACGCCGCGACGGCGAGCGCATTGTCGCAATGGCGCTGCATCCTCAGCGGCAATGTCTCGACGCCGGTCTGGATCAGGAAGGCGTTGAAAGGCGAGATCGCCGGACCGAAATCCCGAAGTCCCAGAACGCGCGCGGCGATCGCAAGGGCAATATTACCGAAGGCCTGGTGCAGCACGATCCCGCCATATTCGGGACGCGCCTCGGAGAGAAGCGGATATTTCCCGGATTTCGACCAATCGAACGTGCCGCCATCGACGATGATCCCGCCCATCGAGTTGCCGTGGCCGCCGATGAACTTGGTCAGCGAGTGGACGACGATATCGGCCCCATGCTCTAGCGGCCGCACCAGATAGGGCGTCGCCGTCGTGTTGTCGACGATGAGCGGCAACCCGTGCCGGCGCGCGACTTCGGCAATCGCGGCAATATCGACGAAGATGCCGCCGGGGTTGGCAAGGCTTTCGATGAAAATCGCCTTGGTTTTCTCGTCGATCTGCGCCTCGAAGCTTTCGGGGTCGTCGCAATCGGCCCAGCGCACCTGCCAGTCGAAGGACTTGAAGGCCTGGCCGAACTGGTTGACAGAGCCGCCGTAAAGCTGCCTTGCGGCGACGAAATTGTCGCCCGGACTCATGATCGCATGGAAGACGAGAAGCTGGGCCGCGTGCCCGGAGGCGGTGGCCAGCGCCGCCGTGCCGCCCTCGAGCGCTGCGATGCGCTCCTCCAGCACCGCCTGCGTCGGGTTCATGATGCGGGTGTAGATGTTGCCGAATTGCTGCAGGCCGAAGAGCGCCGCCGCGTGATCCGCGTCATTGAAGACGAAGCTCGTCGTCTGATAGATCGGCGTCGCCCGCGCGCCGGTCGTGGGGTCGGGCTGCGCTCCCGCATGGACGGCGAGCGTGCTGAAGCCGGGGCCGGTCTTCATCATTCCTAACTCCATGGTTGGCGGGTCAGCCGATCAGGCGCGGATATTCGATCGCCGGACACCGGTCCATGACCACGTTGATGCCGGCCGCCTCTGCCTTGGCGGCCGCCTTGTCGTCGCGGACCGACAACTGGCCCCAAATGACCTTGGGCAGATTCGGCAGCGAAAGAATTTCGTCTACCAGTGCAGGCAAGGCGTGGGCGGCGCGGAAGACGTCGACCATGTCTACAGGCTCGTCGATATCCGCGAGCCGTGCCACCACGGTCTGGTCGAGGATCGTCCGGCCCGCATGGCCCGGATTGACCGGGATGACGCGGTATCCCTTGCGCAAGAGGAAGGCCATGACGCGGTGGCTCGGTCGCTCCGGCTTCGGCGACGCGCCAACGAGAGCAATGGTCCTGGTCTCGCGCAGGATGTCGGCGAGGTAGTGATCCGGGTAGACATCGTGGTTCATGCTTGCGTCCAAGTATTGTTGTCGTTGCCGCGCGATAGTTGGGGCGGCGCGGCAACGAGTCAACCAAGGCTGCGTTCGCATCCGGCCCTATGCACCGTTTCGTAGCCGTGAGCGCTCTCTCAACGCCAGTTCTCCAAATCCGGTTGCATTTCGGGGGAAGCAAGGCGACAAACGCGGAGAATTCCCTCCAAGTCGCCCGTAGAGGTTCACCTTGCCGCTTGATGTCATCGCGCTCGTGCTCTTCGGGGCGCTGCTGCACGCGATCTGGAACGCGCTGGTGAAGGCGGGCGCGGAAAAATCGCTGGATGCCGCCATGATCGCGCTTGGCGCCGCTGTCGTGGCGCTGCCTTTCCTGCCGTTGCTGCCGCTGCCCGACGCCGAAGCGTGGCCCTATATCCTTGCTTCGGCAGTGCTGCAGTTCGCCTATTTCCAGCTCGTGGCGGCCGCCTACCGCGCCGGGGACATCGGCCTCGTCTACCCGCTGATGCGCGGCGTGGCGCCGCTCATCGTCGCCGCCACCAGCAGCATCGTCGTCGGCGAGCATCTGACCGGCGGCGCGCTCGCCGGCATCCTGACGATCTCGGCCGGCGTGCTGACGCTCGCCTTCGAATCGCGCAAGGGCGGCAAACAGGCGATCGGGCTGGCGCTCGCAAATGCCTGCGTGATCGCCAGCTACACTTTCGTCGACGGTATCGGCGCGCGGGTCTCCGGCAATGCCATTTCCTACACGCTGTGGATGGCGCTGCTGCCGCCCGTCCTGCTCTTTGCTTGGGCCTTCGCCAGCCGCGGCGTCAAGCCCGTGCTCCGCCACGTCCGGCACCACTGGTGGCGCGGCCTCATCGGCGGAGCGGGCTCGATCGGCGCCTACGGACTGGCGCTCTGGGCCATGACCAGGGCGCCCGTCGCGACCGTCGCGGCGCTTCGCGAAACGGCGATCCTTTTTGCGGTGGTGATTTCCGTCGTCTTCCTCAAGGAGCGCGTCAGCGTCTGGCGCATAGCCGCCGCCGGCGTCATTGCCCTTGGTGCCTTGCTCTTAAGACTTGCCTAGTCTTCCTTCCACTCCGGCATGCGTTTGCCGATAAACGCGCCGATCCCTTCCTGCGCATCGCGTGCCAGCATGTTCTCGACCATCACGCCGACCGCATAGTCATAGGCGTCGGCGAGCGGCATCTCTGCCTGGCGGTAGAAGGCCTCCTTGCCGATCCTCAGTGCCTGCGGCGACTTCGAGGCGATGACGGAGGCATATTTGTCGACCACCTGACGCAGATATTGCTGCGGCACGATCCGGTTGACGAGGCCGAAGTCCTTCGCGGTCGAGGCATCGATCGTTTCGCCCGTCAGCAGCATTTCCATCGCCTGCTTGCGATGGGCCGCGCGCGACAGGGCGACCATCGGAGTCGAACAGAAGAGACCGATATTCACGCCCGGCGTGCAGAAGGTCGAGCTGTCGGTGCAGATGGCGAGATCGCAACTCGCGACCAACTGGCAGCCGGCCGCGGTGGCGAGACCGTCAATCTCGGCGATGACCGCCTGCGGCAGCTTCGTGATCTTCAGCATGATGTCGGCCGCCAACCGAACGGCACTCTCGAAGAAGGCCCTGCCGCCATCCTCATCGGCGCGATGCAGCGTCATTTCCTTCAGGTCGTGGCCGGCGGAAAAGACCTTACCCGTGGCCGCGATGACGACGACCTTGATCTCCTTGGCGCCGGCAGCGGCGTCGAGTTCGGCCGCAAGCGCCTGCATCAGCGCAATCGACAGTGCGTTGGCCGGAGGGTTGTTGAGCGTCAAGCGCAAGACCGGACCGTTCGTCTCTCGCAGCAAAGGCCCGTTCGGCTCTTCCTTCTTGAATGCAACGACATCCGCCATGGTCTTCTCCGGTTCGCCGTAGGTCGGCCCGTGGTACGCCGCCGCTACCGCTCTTTCAACCCCGGGGCAGCATCTCCGGCTAAGACCATTTTCCGGCTTGCGCGGCGGGCTCGGACGTCCTGTAACGGGTGTAAGCAATGGAGGGATGCGCATGAGCTTGCAGCCGATCATGACCGTCGAGGAGCTTAATCGCTTCCTCGACACGGATTTTCCGCAGGTCCATACGGACGGCAAGGTCTTCGCCGTGACGGCGACCGGCCCCGGTTTTGCGACGATGCGGCTTGACCCGAACGAGCGCCACATCCGCCCGGGCGGCACCGTTTCCGGGCCGACGCTGTTCGCGCTTGCCGACGTCTCGGCCTATATAGCACTGATCGCGCATATCGGTCCGGTCGCGCTCGCGGTCACCACGAACCTCAACATCAACTTCCTGCGCAAGCCTGAGCCCGAGCCGCTCGAATGCACCTGCCGGATCCTGAAGCTAGGCAAGCGGCTTGCGGTCCTCGATGCCTCAATTGCGCCCGTTGGCGGCGACGATCTGGTGGCGCATGCCACCGCGACGTATTCGATTCCGCCTCGCTGAGATGTGGTATTATAAAACCATAGTTCTAAGGATTTGATTTTACATAGAAATCTTTTAGAATCTCAGGAACATGGCACTTGACCTAACTTTTGCGCTTGCGTATAAGCTGCCCCCAGATCGCGGTCCATTTTGGGCCGCCTTCTTTTTTGGCCTCCTCAGAGCCAAAACAAGCAACAAGAAACGCCCGGCTCGCTTCCGGGTCCAACGAAAGAGTTTAGATATGGCAACCTTCGTTCAGAAGCCTGCAGAGGTGGAGAAGAAGTGGATCCTCATCGACGCCGAAGGCCTCGTTGTCGGTCGCCTCGCTTCCATCATCGCAAACCGCCTGCGCGGCAAGCATAAGGCCACCTTCACGCCGCACGTCGACGACGGCGACAACGTCATCGTCATCAACGCCGAGAAGGCCGTTCTCACCGGCAAGAAGTACACCGACAAGAAGTACTACTGGCACACCGGCTATCCCGGCGGCATCAAGGAGCGCACCGCTCGCCAGATCATCGAGGGCCGCTTCCCGGAGCGCGTCATCGAGAAGGCCGTCGAGCGCATGGTTCCGCGTGGTCCGCTCGGCCGTCGCCAGATGAAGAACCTGCGTGTCTACGCCGGTACGAACCACCCGCATGAAGCACAGCAGCCGACCGTCCTCGACGTCGCCAAGCTGAACAGCAAGAACACAAGGAGCGCCTGATAATGGCTGACCTTTCCGCTCTCAAGGATATTGCCACGACCGCGGAACCGGCCGCTCCGGTTCACGTCAAGAAGGTCGACGCGCAGGGCCGCTCCTACGCGACCGGCAAGCGCAAGGACGCCGTCGCCCGCGTTTGGGTTAAGGCCGGCTCCGGCAAGATCACCGTCAACGGCAAGCCGTTCTCGGCCTACTTCGCCCGCCCGGTCCTGCAGATGATCCTGCAGCAGCCGATCGTCGCCGCTGCCCGTGACGGCCAGTTCGACGTCGACGCGACCGTTGCCGGCGGCGGCCTCTCCGGCCAGGCCGGTGCCGTTCGTCACGGCATCGCCAAGGCGCTGACCTACTTCGAACCGGGCCTGCGCTCCGTTCTGAAGCGCGGCGGTTTCCTCACCCGCGACAGCCGCGTCGTCGAGCGCAAGAAGTACGGCCGTGCGAAGGCACGCCGTTCGTTCCAGTTCTCCAAGCGCTAATCGCGCTCACGGATTACGAGATCGAAAGGCGGGGCTTTCAGCTCCGCCTTTTCTTTTGCGGATCGGTCACGGGAGCGTCGGATGCCCTTCGCCAAATTGCCTGCCCCGCCCTACTACGTCGTCTGCTTCTCTTCCGCCCGAACCGACGGCGACAACGGCTATGGAGACATGGCCGACGCGATGGAGAAACTGGCGCGGGAGCAGCCCGGCTTTCTCGGCCTAGAGAGCGCCCGCGGCAATGACGGCTTCGGAATCACCAATGCCTTCTGGCGCGATGAAGATTCCATCCGAGCCTGGAAAAGAAACGTCGATCATCTCGCCGCGCAAAAGCGCGGCCGTGCCGAATGGTACAGCCACTATGAGGTGCGCGTGGCGCGGGTCGAGCGCGCCTATGGCTTCAGCAAGACAGAGGGTTGAAGATGGCTCCGAAATCCATCGATCACGCGATTACCGCCGGTTCGCTGCACGGTGCCGCCACGGACCCGACCCATGCCGGCGTGCTTTCCTTCATGCGGCGCAAATATTCGAAGCGGCTGCAAGACGTGGATGCCGTCGTCTGGGGCATTCCTTTCGACGCCGCCACCTCGAATCGCCCCGGCGCGCGTTTCGGTCCGCAGGCGATCCGCCGGGCGTCGGCGATCTTCGACAACGATCCCCAATACCCGTTCCAGCGCGATCTCTTTGCCGACATGGCGACGATCGACTATGGCGACTGCCTGCTCGACTATGGCAACCATGCGAAGACCCCAGCCACGATCGAGCGCGAGGCGGCGAAGATCCTGAGGTCGGGCGCCTATCTGCTGACGCTTGGCGGCGACCATTTCGTCACCTATCCGATCCTCAAGGCGCACGCAGCGCTCCACGGCCCCCTCGCGCTCGTGCAATTCGACGCGCATCAGGATACCTGGCCGGATGAAAAGGGCCGTATCGACCACGGCTCCTTTGTCGGTCGGGCCGCGCGCGAGGGGCTGATCGACGTCGAGCGGTCGATCCAGATCGGCATCCGCACGCATGCGCCGGACGACTGCGGCATCCGCATCGTCCACGGCTACGAGGTCGAGGAGATGCGCGCCGAAGAGGTCGCCGACACCATCGTCCGGCATGTCGGCAGCCATTCGGCCTACCTGACCTTCGATATCGATTGCCTCGACCCGGCTTATGCTCCGGGCACCGGCACGCCGGTTGCGGGCGGTCCGTCCAGCGCCAAGATCCTCTCGGTGCTGCGCAAGCTGGGAGCATTGCATATCGCCGGCAGCGACGTCGTCGAGGTGGCGCCCGCCTATGACCATGCCGACCTGACCGCCATTGCTGGCTCGACCATCGCCATGTATATGCTGGGCCTTCGAGCCGAATGGCTGGCGGAACGGCGCGGCTGATCGCCGCCGCTCAAGAAACTGATTCAATTCTATGCCAGATTGAATCCGGAAACCCCGGTAACCATCTGCAGGAGCAGGAAAATCATGAAACCGAAGATCTTCATCGATGGCGAACACGGCACGACGGGCCTGCAGATCCGGACCCGCATGGCCGGTCGTTCCGATCTCGAGCTCCTGTCGATCCCGGAAGCGGAACGCCGTAACGCGGCGATGCGTGAAGACCTTCTGAACAGCGCCGACATTGCCATCCTCTGCCTGCCGGACGACGCCTCGCGCGACGCGGTCGCCATGGTCGCCGGCAACAATCGGGTGCGGATCATCGACACATCGACAGCGCACCGCGTCGCGCCCGACTGGGCCTATGGCTTTGCCGAGATGGACAAGGCACAGCCCGCCAAAATCCGCGACGCGCGGCATGTCTCCAATCCCGGCTGCTACCCGACCGGCGCGATCGGCCTGATCCGGCCGCTGCGCCAGGCGGGCGTCCTGCCGGACGGCTACCCGGTCACCGTCAACGCCGTCTCCGGCTATACCGGCGGCGGCAAACAGATGATCGCGCAGATCGAGGACGAGAACCACGCCGACCGCATCAGCGCCCCGCACTTCCTCTACGGCCTCCCGCTCAAGCACAAGCATGTGCCGGAAATGAAGATGCACGGTCTGCTCGAGCGCGCGCCGGTCTTCTCACCCTCGGTCGGCAAGTTCCCGCAGGGCATGATCGTCCAGGTGCCGCTTTATCTCGACGACCTCGCCGCCGGAACGACGCTCGAAAGCATCCATGCCGCGCTCGCCGCGCACTATGCCGGCCAGGCGATCGTCGAAGTGGTTCCGCTTGCCGACAGCGCAAAGCTTGCCAGGATCGACGCCACCGAGCTCGCCGGCAAGAACACGATGAAGCTCTTCGTATTCGGAACCAGCGGCGGTGCCCATGTGAACCTCGTCGCCCTGCTCGACAATCTCGGCAAGGGCGCCTCGGGCGCGGCCGTCCAGAACATGGACCTGATGCTGTCTGCCTGACAAAGGCTCAGGAAACAAAACCCCGGCAGTCATCGCTGCCGGGGTTTTTCTTTGCGCCTTTCGAGCCGCGGATCAGTTGCGGATTTCGATCGCCGTCGGTCTCGGATATTCGCCGACGAAGCCGCGCCAATGGGCGATCGCGAAGCCGAGCACGACAAGCGCGCCTGCCTGGTGAAGCACGCCCCAGCCGATCGGCACCTGCAGAACGAGCGTCGTGATACCGATCGCGGCCTGGATGGCTATCAATGCAAGGAGAAGCACGGAACGGCGTGCATGGGTCGTGCCCGGCGCGGCTCGAAGGGAGGCGACCATGTGCACGAGCACCAGGGCAAACAGCAGGTAGGCGCCGGCGCGGTGCAGGAATTGCACGGTTTTCGGATTCTCGAAGAGGTTGATCCAGGCGGGCTGCTGCACGAAGAGATCCCCCGGTACGAGGGCGCCATCCATCAGCGGCCAGGTATTGTAGCTCAGGCCGGCGTCGAGACCGGCGACGAGCGCGCCCAGATAGATCTGGAAGAGGCTGATCACTGCGATGATGGCGGCCATCATTCGCGACCTTTGCGTCGGCGCCGCATCGCCGGAATGCGGCGAAAGCCCGCGATAGATCCACATGCAGGCAGCAAAGATCAGACAGGCGATCACCAGATGCGTGGCAAGGCGGTACTGGCTGACCTCCGTGCGCTCGACGAGACCGGAGGAGACCATCCACCAGCCGATGAAGCCCTGAAAGCCCCCGAGCGCCAGAATGCCGAGGAGCGGCAGCCGCAATCGCGGCTCGATCCGCCGGGTCAGCCAGAAGAACAGAAGTGGCAGGGCGAAGACCACGCCGATCCCGCGCGCGAGCAGCCGGTGCGCCCATTCCCACCAGAAGATCGTCTTGAACTCCTCGACGGTCATTCCCTTGTTCATCTGCTCATATTGGGGAATGCGCTGGTAAAGGCGGAACTCCTCCTCCCATTCCTCCGCGGACAGAGGCGGAACGACGCCATGGATCGGCTTCCACTCAGTGATCGACAGGCCGGACTCCGTCAGGCGCGTCGCACCGCCGACAATCACCAGGGCGAACAGGGCGAACAGGACGACCGCGAGCCAACCGCGGATCTGCCGGCGATTGCGCTCGGCTCTGTCGATCTCGCGCCGCAGCGTCTGTTCCGTTGCCAGTTCGGCATGCGCCATGACGTCTTCCTCGTTTGTCGGCGACAACCTTGTAGGGACGGGTTGCCGCCAAGCGTTCGAAAGCCGTTGATTTGCACCAGAGCGGCGTGCAAAACAAGGCCGAAGCCTTTGCGGCATGCCGTCGCGGCCAGCTCCAGGTTGAAGCGGGATGCAGGGAGCCGCAAGCAATTCTCCCGATCCGGCGCGGCTGCCGCCATCCGAAAGACATCCAATGCCCCTACGCCTCAGAAAACTCATCGGCACCGTCCTCATCATCATTCTTGTCATCGTCTATGCGCTGGCGGCAGTCACCTTTGCCTCCCTGCTACTCGGCGCGTCGCCCTGGTGGGTGCATCTTCTCTATTTCTTCTTCACCGGGCTCCTGTGGATCCTTCCGGCGATGCTGATCATCAAGTGGATGGAAAAACCGGCAAACAATCGCTGACCGGCTGAGGTGCACCCATGAAGATCGCCGTCATCTCCGACATTCACGGCAACGACCTGGCACTCGAGGCGGTGCTGGCGGACATCGACGCCCAGGGGATCGACGACATCGTCAATCTGGGTGACCACCTGAGCGGACCGCTCAATGCCGCCCGCACGGCGGACCTCCTGATCGACCGCGGAATGCCGGCGATCCGCGGCAATCACGATCGTTACCTGCTGACGCTGGAGCCGGCCAAAATGGGGCCTTCCGATCGCGCGGCCTGTGACGAACTCGAACCGCGCCACAAGGAATGGCTGGCTGCGCTCCCGGAAACGCTCGTCCATCGCGACACGTTCTTCCTCTGCCACGGCACGCCCACGAGTGACGAGACCTACTGGATGGAGGCGCTGACAGGCGATGGCGTCGTCCACATGGCTGCGCGAAAGGCGATCGAGCGTTTGGCCGATGGTGTCGACTACCCGGTGATCCTCTGCGGACACACGCATATTCCGCGCGCCGTGCGGCTGGCGGACGGGCGCCTCCTCGTCAATCCCGGCAGCGTCGGCTGCCCGGGTTACGATGACGATCAACCCGTGGCGCACAACGTGGAAACCGGCGCGCCGGACGCGCGCTACGCTATCGTCGAATGCACTTCTGACGGTTGGACTGTCAGCTTCCGCTGCCTGCCCTACGACCACAGGGCAATGTCGCGCCTCGCCGCCGAACGCGGCCGAGCCGACTGGGCAGCCGCGCTGGCGACCGGATTTCTGGACTGAGGCTACTCTGCGATTTCAAGCGCCCCAATGTCCGCGCCGGTGATCGCCGCGATGTTGCGCGTCACCTTGTCGGCCGGCCAGTTCCACCAGGCCACCGCCTGCAAGCGCTCGACGATCTCAGCCGGGAACCGCATCCTGACGACCCTTGCCGGGTTGCCCGCGACGATCGCGTAGGGAGGAACGTCCTTGCTCACAACGGATTTCGCCGCCACGATCGCGCCGTCGCCGATGGTAACGCCCGGCAGAACCGTCGCCTCCCTGCCGAGCCAGGCATCGTTGCCGACGATCGTGTCGCCGCGATGGCCCGTGCCATAGGCGGACGGATCGAAGCCCTCGCGCCAGGCACCGGGGAAAATGCCGAAAGGGAAGGTCGAAAAGCCGGACAGCGCGTGGTTGGCGCCGTTCATGATGAACTGGACAGCGGTCGCCAACGCGCAAAACCGCCCGATAACCAGCCGATCCCCGACGAAGTCATAGTAGTAGAGGACGCACTTCTCCTCGAAACATTCGGGGCCCTCGGGATCGTCGTAGTAGCTGTACTCGCCGGCTTCGATCAACGGCGACCGCACCAGGTTCCTAAAAAATCCTATCCGCAGAAATTCCGCGACCGGAAACTTGGCGCCGGGGTCCGGCAGGGCATGGCTCGGCATCATCAGCAGTTCCGCAGTTGTTTCTTCATGACGTCGTATCGGCCGCGAGATGTAACGCCGCGGCGGCGATTTCCAAGCCGCAGACAAACCAGTCGCTTCACGCTTTGCTAACCGCATTTGCCGATCGCAGGGTAGGCAGCGGCGGATTTAAAGAGGATGTAGCAATTTTTGCCGTCTTATCGATACGCGACGTATGCCGGATGATCCGAGAGATGGCCAATTTCAATTTCACCCTTGCCGCGCCAGAGGGGCAATCCTGGCGCGACCTTTCGATGCGCCCGGCTGCCCATAATCCTTACGCCGACCGGGTCACGCTTTCCGTGCATCGCGATATGGCGGAACTGGAGGCGGACTGGCGTGCGCTCGACGCCAACAATCTCAACTCCCTGCATCAAAGCTTCGACTGGTGTGCCGCCTGGAAGAGAGCGCATGACAGCCAATTGCTGGTCGTGCGCGGCGCCATTGCCGAGCAACTGCTTTTCCTCCTGCCGTTCGAGGTCGAACGGGGCCAATTCTTCCGGACCGCGCGACTGATCGCGACCGGGCACAGCAATCTCAACACCGGCTTGTTTGCTGCCGAGATCGAGCGCGTGCCGCGGGACGACCTCGTCCGCTCGCTGAGCGAAGGAGTCCGCCAGGCGCTGCGCGCGCATGCGGATGTCGTTGCCTTCGAAAGGACGCCGGCAGTTTGGCGCGGCCTGCCCCACCCCCTCGCCGCCCTGCCCGGAATCGCCAATCCGAACGCCTCTTTCCAGCTCGGGCTTGCCGGCGACATGGAGCGGACGCTCGCCCAGCTCAATGCAAAACGCCGGCGCAAGAAGATGCGTCTCTCCGAAAGGCGTCTCGCCGAAATCGGTGGCTATGACTATGTGGTTGCCCGTGAGGCGGCGGAGGCGCAGGCGCTGCTGGAGACGTTCTTCCGGCAGAAGGCCGCGCGGCTGGAGGCCCAAGGCTTACCCGACGTCTTCGACGAGCCGGAGACGCGCGCCTTCTTTCGCCTGCTGATCGATCGCCATCGCGCCGGCGACAGGCTGCTCGAACTCAACGCGATCCGTCTCAAGGGCGAGCACGAGGGGCGGATCATCGCCGTGACCGGCCTGTCGCGCAAGGGCGACCATGTCATCTGCCAGTTCGGCTCGATCGATGACACGATCGCCGCCGACAGCAGCCCGGGCGAGTTGCTCTTTTACCGGGTGATCGAGCGTCTTTGCGGCGAAGGCGTCGTACTCTTCGACTTCGGCATCGGCGACCAGCCCTATAAGCGATCGTGGTGTACGATTGAGACCGTCTTGCGGGACATCACCCTGCCGCTGACGCTGCGTGGACATGCGGCAGCCGGCCTGCACCGAGCCGCGGTCCGCGCCAAACGCGCCATCAAGGCAGACAAAGCCCTTTATGCCCTCGTCCAGCGACAGCGGCGCCGGCTGCGGACCACCACGGAAATCGCAGCCGATTGAAGCACCTCACGCCGCGCGGCGGTCGCGAAGCTCGGGACCGCTTTCGCCGCCACCGGTCATCAGCAGGATGTCGCGGTAGCCGGCCTCCCCGAAGCTTGTCAGTGCTTCGATGATCCCGTCCTCGCTGACCGACGGCGCCGAAACGATAATCTCGACCTCCTCGCGCCGCGCCACCTTGGCGACGGAAGCCGCGTCCGCGGCACCGCATTCGACCAGCACAAGATCATAGGCGCTTGTCAGCGCGTCGATGATCATCTGCAGACGCTCGATGCCGCGCATCGCCGTGTGGGGATCTGCGTCGCCCTGCGGGATGATGTGCGCCTCGGAAAACCTGTCCGCATGGATCGTCTCGGTGAAGGCAACCTCGCCGGATAGGAGGTTCGTAATGCCGGGCAGATGCAGCGCCTGGGCCATCAGCCGCGTCGGGCAGGCCGATCCGGAAAGGTCGATGAGCACGACCTTGTGTTCCTCTTCGGCAAGCAGACGCGCCAGCATCACCGTTGCCGTCGATCCTTCATCCCCTCCGGGCGAGACCGAAACGGCGACCCGGACGGCGTTGTCGAGCAGATGTCCGGCCACGGACTCGATCGAGAAGTCGTGCTCTGCTGCGATGCTCGGCTCCTGCTCCTCTCGTGCCCGCTCGTCTTCCGGCACGGCAACGGTTGCCGGCACCTCGTCCGGGACAGTCGTACCAGCAGTTTCGGGCATCCTTCCGGAACCGGAGACCGGCCTCAGCGCCCTGCCGCTGAAGAGTTCGCCGAGCATGATGACGACGCAGCTGATCAGGAAACTCGCAAGCGCGGCGACGATCGTGATCGGCACCACCTTGGGAAAGCTCGCCAACGTCGGCACCACGGCATTGGAAATCACCCGCGCGTCCGCCGGCGTCGCATTCGCGACGGTTCGCGATGTCGCTTCGCGGTAGCGGGCCAGATAGGTCTCCAGGAGCTGGCGTTGGGCCGCCGCCTCGCGCTCCAGCGCACGAAGCCCCACCTCTTCCTCGCCCGCCTGCGCCGATTGCGCCTTCAGCGCGTTCAACTGCTGCAGCAATTGCTGTTCGCGAAGCTGCCCGACCTTCGCCTCGTTCTCGAGACTGGAGAGAATCTTTCGCGTTTCCGAACGTATCTGCTCCCGAATACCTTCGAGCTGTGACTTCAGCCCCTTCAGCCGAGGATGCCCGTCGAGCAGCGAGGTCGATAGATCGGCGATCTGCGCCTGCAGAGTGGCCTGGCTCTCCTTCAGCCGCTGGATCATCGGTGAGCCGACGATATCGGTCAGCGTTTCGACCGGGCGGCCATCGGCAAGCGCTGCGCGCACGCCTTCGGCGCGTGCCGCCGCATTCGCCCTTTCGCCCCGGACCCGCGCCAGCTCGGTCGAAATATCGGTGAGCTGCCTGGTCGCGAAGTTCTCCGTTTCGCCGGTCGGGAGCAAACCGGATTCGGCGCGATAGACGGCGACCTTGGCCTCCGCCTCGCGAACCTTTTCCCTTAGATTGGCGATCTCCGGCTCCAGCCAGCGGCTGGCTTCCGAGTTGGAGTCGAGCTTCGCACCGCTCTGCAGCGAGAGATAGACCTTGGCCATCTCGTTCGGAATGGCAGCGGCGAGTTTCGGATCCTTCGACGTGAAGGCAATGGCGATCACGCGTGACTTCTCGACCTGGTAGACTTGCAACTTGGTATTGAACTCTTTGAGGATCCGCTCTTCCGGCGGCAGTTCGAGCGGGTTCTTCTTGAGCCCCAGCATGACCAGGAGATCGGAAACGGCCGAGGGATGCGCCGACGGATCGAATTCCTCCAGCTCGTGCAGCTTCATGTTGCGGGCGACCTGCTTGATGAGGTCGGCGGAGCGCAGCACCTGCACCTGGCTGGCGATGCCGGACTCGTCGAAAATTCGGTCCGAACTCGTCTGAGACGCCTGATTGGGACCGCTGAACTCCGGCTCGCGCGATTCGATCAGGACACGCGTTTCGCTTTCATAACCGGGCGCGATCATCTTCGCCGCGCCGAAGGCAAGCACCGCGGCCCCGACCGTCGCAAGCAAGACACGGGTGCGACGCTGCCAGATGGCGCGAACGAGCCTGCCCAGATCGATATCCACATCCTGCTGACCGCCGACGTCCGACATGCCGCAACCCCAATAGCTTCCGCATTCAGCCGGAAGGTAAAGGAACATGGTAACGCAAGTGTTAATTGCAGGCACAACCGTCGGATGCCGGTGCCGCGGAAGGGTGCGGATCGCCGCCGGATCGGAATTCTACCGGAGTTTACCGGCTATTAACCCTAACGGATCGATAACATCACCGAGAGGTATTCATTTCCGGAGCCAACGAGAACCCGCATGTCGATCGCAGGCACAAAGGCAGCACGCGCTTTCGCCGTGGCAATATTGTCGGCGCTGGCCAGCGGTTGCACGAGCTATCAGCCGGCTCCCAAGGCCTTCAGCGAGGCGACGATCCAACCCTACCGGCTGGACAGCGGCGATCGCCTTCGCGTCACCGTATTCGAACAGCCGGGCCTCAGCGGGACCTACACTGTCGACCAGGCGGGCTACGTCGCCTTCCCGTTGATCGGCGCAGTGCCGTCGCGCGGCCATACGCTTCCGGAACTCGAAGGGATGATCGCGGCGAAGCTCCGCGAGGGCTTTCTGCGCGACCCGGACGTGACCATCGAGGTCGATCGCTACCGTTCCGTCTTCATCATGGGCGAAGTGGGCCAATCCGGCCAGTACAGCTACGTTCCCGGAATGACCGTGCAGAACGCGATCGCGGTTGCCGGCGGCTTCACCCCCCGCGCAAACCAGGCGAATGCCGACATCACCCGCAAGGTCAACGGCCGTATCATAACGGGTCGCGTGCCGATCACCGATCCGGTGCTTGCGGGCGACACGATCTATGTTCGCGAACGGCTGTTCTGACGCCATGTCGAACGAGCGGCCCCTGCGCATTCTCCATTGCTTCAGATCGCCGATCGGCGGCATCTTCCGCCACGTTCGCGATCTTGCCGAGGCGCATGCGGCAGCGGGCCATCAGGTGGGAATTCTCTGCGATAGCACCACGGGCGGCGCCTACGAGGATGCCCTCTTCGACGAGATCCGCCCCTTCCTGGCGCTCGGTGTCGTCCGCACGCCGATCCATCGGACGATCGGGCCTTCGGATTTTGCCGCGCTCTGGCGCAGCTACAAGCAGATCAGAAGCTTGCAACCGGATGTGTTGCACGGGCATGGCGCCAAGGGCGGCGTGCTCGCACGCATCATCGGTTCAGCGCTGCGGGTCAACAAGTATCGCGTAGCCCGCCTCTATTCGCCCCACGGGGGCAGCCTCCATTATGAACGGAAGTCGCTCGCCGGCGGCGCCATCTTCCGGATGGAGCGCCTCCAGGAGCGTCTCACCGACGCGCTCGTCTTCGTCTGCGATTTCGAGCGGCAGACCTATTTCGCCAAGGTTGGCCGGCCCGCGGGGCGCAATGAACTGATCTATAACGGCATCGGAGACACGGAGTTCGCGCCGATCGCCGAAAGTCCCGGGGCGGTCGATTTTCTTTATATCGGCATGATGCGGGATCTGAAGGGGCCGGATCTCTTTATCGAGAGCTTCGCCAAGGCCGAAGAACTTGCCGGGCGGCCGCTTTCGGGCCTGATGATCGGCGATGGTCCGCAGCAATCCCGGTATGAAGAAATGATAGCGCGCATGGCGCTTGGCGATCGCGTCAGGATGCGCCCGGCAATGAAGGCGCGCGCGGCCTTCGCGCTTGCCCGGACAGTCGTCATCCCCTCTCGCGCGGAGTCGATGCCCTATATCCTTCTCGAAGCGCTCGCCGCCCGAAAACCGGTCATCGCGTCCCGGGTGGGCGGCATGCCGGAAGTGCTGGGCGCCGACAGCGGAGCGCTCGTCCAGCCGGCAGATGCAAGGGCGTTCGCCGAAGTCATGGCGGCGGCCGCCGTCGACCAGGACTGGGCAGTCCGCACGATGCCCGATCCGGAGGGCTTCAAGTCGCGCTTCTCGGCTGCGGTGATGACCAGGCGCGTGATGCAACTCTACGGTGAACTTACCGAGGAATCGATCTTCGCCGAGGCGCGACTTCGCACAACGTAAGCGTTTCTTAGTGGCTTTCTGCTATCCGGGCGTAGCGGACAGCGCCGGAAAGCCACCATGAACAAGTTTGACAGGCCCGAGACTTTCGATACCGAGGCGCTTCGCAAGAAGGTCTCCGAGATCCGAACGACCGCCGACGGGAAAAAGGCCGGCGATCCTACGCCGCTCAATCCGCTGGCGCGCCAGATCGCACTCCAGTTCCGGGCCGATACCTATTCCCCGTCGATGATCACCGGTCTCATCCGGCTGCTCGACCTCTGCGCGCTGTTCGCGATCGGCTATGCCATCAATACGCAATATGTCCGCCCTCCGCTCCAGGACCTGCCGGTCTACCTCGCCATTCTCGCCTTCGGTTCGGCGCTTGCCGTGATCGCCATGCAGATCGCCGATACCTATCAGGTGCCGGCGCTCAGGGCCTGGCTCCGGATGACGCCGCGCATCCTGGCCGCCTGGACTGCGACATTCGGCACCATCGCGCTCGTCCTGTTCTTTCTGAAGTGGGGCCATCTCTATTCGCGCGTCTGGGTCGGCGGCTGGTTCGTCGCCGGCGCGCTCTTCCTGGTCGCCGAACGCGCCTTCATCGCCTATTCGATCCGGCATTGGTCGCGCAACGGCACGATGGAGCGCCGCGCGGTGATCGTCGGCGGCGGTGCCCCGGCACGAGACCTGATCCGCACGATCGAGCACCAGCCGGATAACGACATCCGCATCTGCGGGATCTTCGACGACCGCGACGAGCGGCGCTCGCCGCATGTGATCGCCGGCTACCCGAAACTCGGAACCGTCGACGAACTCGTCGAATTCGCCCGGCTCGCCCGCATCGACATGCTGATCTTCTCGCTGCCGCTGACGGCGGAGAAGCGCATTCTCGAACTCTTAAGGAAACTCTGGGTGCTGCCGGTCGACATCCGTCTCGCCGCCCATGCCAACAATCTGCGCTTCCGCCCGCGCAGCTACTCGCATGTCGGCGAGGTGCCGATGCTCGACATTTTCGACAAGCCGATTGCCGATTGGGATTCCGTCGCTAAGCGGTGCTTCGACGTCTTCTTCAGCATCGTGGCGCTCGCCCTGCTTTGGCCGGTGATGCTGGTCGCCGCGCTCGCGGTCAAGCTCACGTCGCCTGGGCCGATCATATTCAAGCAGCACCGCCACGGCTTCAACAACGAGATCATCGAGGTCTACAAGTTCCGCTCGATGTACACCCATTTGAGCGATCCGAGCGCCCGCAACGCGGTCTCCAAGGGGGACCCCCGCGTCACCCCCGTCGGCCGCTTCCTGCGCAAATCCTCGATCGATGAGCTGCCGCAGCTCGTGAACGTGCTGAAGGGCGAGCTCTCGCTTGTTGGGCCGCGCCCGCATGCCGTTCTCGCGCAAACGCACAACCGCACCTATTCGGATGTGGTGGAAGGCTATTTCGCCCGCCACCGGGTCAAACCTGGCGTCACCGGCTGGGCGCAGATCAACGGCTGGCGGGGAGAAATCGACAACGACGAGAAGATCCGTTTCCGCACCGCCTTTGACCTCTACTACATCGAGAACTGGTCGCTGCTTCTGGACCTGAAGATCCTGTTTCTGACGCCTTTCCGGCTGCTCAATACGGAAAACGCGTATTGATCGCCACCACCTCCCAGCCGGCCATCATCCGGCCCCAGCTCGCCGCGGTTTCGATCATCGGCTCCGGCCTGGTGACGATCGGCGTTTTCCTCTCGGGCTTCGTCATCGCGGAGCCGGCGCCCTACGAGGTCTTCATGGCGGGCCTCATCGGTCTCTGGTCGCTCTTCGGGCTGAGGATTTCACGCCGCGTCGCTCCCCTCCTGGCCCTGCTCGTACTGTTCATGGTCGGCGGCATGCTGTCGCTGACGGTGATGACCGAACTCGCCACGGCACCGATGTACATGGCGGTCTCCGGCTTCCTGGCACTGACCGCCGTCTTCTTCGCTGCGATCATCGAAGACCGTCACCAGCGACTGCGGTTGATCTTCAATGCCTGGGTCTCGGCTGCCGTGCTCACCGCCCTTCTCGGCATTCTCGGCTATTTCGGCGCAATCCCGGCGGCGGCAAACTTCACCCTCTACGACCGCGCCAAGGGTGCCTTCCAGGACCCGAACGTCTTCGGGCCGTTTCTCGCCGCGCCGGTGCTCTATCTGGTACACGGCCTGCTGACGGAACCGATCCGGCGTGCTCCGCTCAAAATCGCCGGCCTGCTCGCCCTCACGCTGGGGGTGTTCCTCTCCTTCTCCCGCGCGGCCTGGGCGCTCAATCTCTTCTGCGTGGTCGCGCTGGTCTTCGTCATGCTCCTCAAGGAGCGCAGCGGACTATTCCGGCTGAGAATTCTCGTGCTCGCACTCTGCGGCGCCCTTTTCGTCATGGCGGCCCTTGTCGCCGCCCTGCAATCGGAACAGGTGGCAACGCTCTTTTCAAGCCGCTCCCAACTCGTTCAGGATTACGACGGCGGCCACCTCGGGCGTTTCGACCGGCACCGGATCGGCTTTATGATGTCGATGGAGAGGCCGCTCGGCATCGGCCCGCTGATGTTCGGCGCGATCTTCTTGGAGGACGAGCACAATGTCTGGCTGAAAAGCCTGACGTCCTACGGCTGGATCGGCTTCGTCGCTTATATTACGCTGATCGCGTGGACGCTCACGCTCGGGTTTCGACTTCTTCTGCTCGACCGGCCTTGGCAGCCCTATCTGATGATCGCTTGGGTGACGCTTATCGGCCATGTGGGCATAGGCAACGTCATCGATACCGATCACTGGCGGCATTTCTATTTGCTTCTCGGCATCGTCTGGGGGTGCGCCGCACTCGAATATCGCAATCGTCGGCAGGCCGTGCCGATGAGATCACCTTCGCGATGACGAAACAGGCAGATGTGGGTCTGAGACACACGGACGCGGTCGACGCAGGAAAGCGTCGTCGGCAGATCGCATGTTCGAGTCAAGGCGGAAAGCGGGCCTCGAAGGCAAAGACGCCCGGCGAGACCCGCATTCGCCGCTCTCCTGGCTTATTCTTCGGCGGTCGGTTCGTCTTGCTGCAGCTTCCGCTGCTGCAGGAGAAGCTCGTCGGCCGGCTTGGACTGTTCGGTCTCTGTCACGCTGGCTGTCGTGATCTCCTTGTCCACCGGATCCGCCGAGGCTGTGGTGTTGTGGCCGAGGCACGCGGCTGACGCTGCGGTCGCAGAAAGCGCGAGGGCGGCTGCAAATACGAGGATGCGCTTCATAGGGCTTCTCCTGTTGTTGCAGGCCGTAGTGTATCTGCGCCCCTTGCGCCGACCAAATCACAAAACCGTTCGCTCCACTGCTTTCGGCGGATCCCCAGTTTCTCAACAGCTGCGGAAGGACCGGCGAAATTCCATTTTCCCCTTGCGCCGCTCTTATGTTCCGACTAATGAGAGCGGGCTTGTAACGAAGCGGGTCGGAGCGTAGCGCAGCCCGGTAGCGCACTTGACTGGGGGTCAAGGGGTCGCTGGTTCGAGTCCAGTCGCTCCGACCATTTATTTCCTAAAAATCAAGGCTTAGCCTGTCCCTGCCGCAGTCGCCCGTTGCAAGGACAATGGCTGTCGCGGCCCTCATATCGAACGGATTGCCAGCGAATTCAGCAGCCAAGCCGAGTCGATCGAGATTTCGATGCTGACGTCATTGAGCAGCGCCCAGATACGATCGGCAATGCCGACATAGACCCAGAGTTCGCGGCCGGCCGGGAAGGCCACGTCCGTGAACAGGTTGATGATCCGTCTTTCGCCCGGGAGTGCCTGGACGCGGGTGCCGGGGAAGCTCTCGCCGTCGCCGCGGCAGTCGAGACCGGAAATGAACCATTGGTCGCTGACTTCGTTGGCCGGATCGATGTCGTCCCAGTTCCAGAACACCGCCATCACGAGTCTGCCGCGCGTCGTGGCATGGAAGTCGGACCATCCGAACTCGTCATAGGTCGAGATATGATGGCGGCATACGAGGGCCGTGAGGTCGGCCTTGACCTGCAATATGCCGGTACGAAGTGTCTTGAAGGGAACGAGATAGCCGTTCTCCCGATAGGCGCAGAGGAGGTCCACGTCGGACGCGTCGTCGTTGCGGGCGACGAGCTTGGATCCCATGCGGGCGGCGCAATCGAGATAGGACCTGTTCTCGACGATCGCTCCGTCGCCGGTTGCCTGGTTCTGATCAAGCCGGTCCCAACAGCCGCCGAAATGCGGGTAAAACAGCTTTTCCTTGTCCGGATCGGGAGCGACGTAAACGATCGGCGGCTGGACCAATGCGTCGGCAAGGCTTCCGACCACCGATTCATGGAAGTGAAAGGCACTGTAGCCCTTCACCAGTTGACCGAACTTGTCATAGGCCCGGTCATGCAGCCCCTTGACCGCCTTCAGATCGACCTCGGCGTTTCTCGCCTCGATCAGCGACTTGTATCTTAGTCCGGGCCCGCGGGGATCATCCCGCCTTCCGCCCCGTGCAGCGCTTGTCAGCCTGTCGCGCAATGCGGCCGGAAAGACCTGCCGCCGCTCTTCGCTGAACGACTGCCGCAGCGCATCCAGCCTGTCCACCGTCGCGCGCCACTCGTCCCTCTGACGGCGTTGATAAATCGCCTGAAGCCGATCCAGGACCTCCGGCGCCGACCGATCCGGTCTCGTGCGTTCAATGTGGTCAGCTATTTGCATGGCTTCCTCCCATGGTTGCGAATGCCGGCGCCGCCCGACCCGCGAGAGGTCGGATCGGCCCAGTGTATTTTGCCATGGAGTGCCCGCTTTGCGTGTTACCTTTGGAACCCCGCTTGCGGGCCGGCGGATCCCGTCATTTCCGCGGCTCGGGCCGCGACGCGATGAATGCGCCCAGTGCGAGCATGATCGTCGCAACGACGGACGCAATCGGCATGGAGGGTTGGGCGCGGAGCCAGAAGAATGCGAAACCAAGTGCCATCAGCGACAAGGCACACATCTTTGCCCCACGCGATATCGCACCATCCTCTCGCCAATCGCGCAAAGGCTGCCCAAACAGGGGATGATCGAACAGCCATTGTTCGAGACGCGGAGAGGATCGCGCAAAGAGCCAGGCGGCCAGGAGCAGGAAGGGTGTCGTCGGCAGAAGCGGCAGGAATATGCCGACGACGCCGATGCCGACCATTACCCAGCCGAGGCCGAGAAGAACAGGGCGCATGGAAAGGTACTCGCTTCTCCCTGTCAGGCCATCAACCTGCGGGAGATTTTCTCGGCATCCTGTGGGGTCGGAGCCGGCCTGTCAATGCGAGAGGATTGCTATTGCCGCCGGACCGGTCGCCGCGCAGCCTCGGCCAGCAATTCGCCGACGCCCTAGTGGGAGAAGATCGCCTCTACCTCGGCGCTTTTCTCCGGCTCGGCGAGTGACGACGACGATGCTTTGGTCGGCCGACAACGTGCTATCGCACCTGGTCGAGCAGGCGCTTGCACTCCAAAAGATCGTAAAGCGCTTCCTGCAGCAGCGCCCTGTCCTCCTTGCTGACGGAGGTCTTGCCGATCGAAATCTCCGCATCGTCGCTGCTGGCGCCGAAGGAGAAGAAGCGCCGACTGGCTGGGGCCTTGGGGCGGCCGACGATCTGATCCTCGTCGGTGACGCCGACCTTCGGCGCCGGCGGTTCTTCGTGGCTGGAGGCCGCGAGCGCCTCGACGGTGGCGAGATCGCCGCTCGCGATCGCGGCGACGAACTTGTTGCCATTGGCCTTCAGAAGCTTCTGCACGCCCTTGATCGTATAGCCGTGGTCGTAGAGCAGGTGGCGAATGCCCTTCAGCAGATCGACGTCCTCGGGCCGGTAGTAGCGCCGGCCGCCGCCGCGCTTCATCGGCTTGATCTGCTGGAAACGGGTTTCCCAGAACCGCAACACATGCTGGGGCAGGTCGAGTTCGTCGGCGACCTCGCTTATGGTGCGGAAAGCGTCCGGGCTTTTTTCCATATCGTCCCCATCCCCATATTCATGCGAAGCAAGCAGCCGCATCACTGGACAATTGCGCGATGATCGCACGAATCAGGCCTGTTTCAATGGCTTATGGATGGGTTTTCAACCACATTTGTGATTGTGGCCTTGCCTCAGGAGCCCGCTCCGGCCTGCTTCTGCTTGGCCTTCCGGCTGAGATGCGCCTTCAAGACCCGCTGTTTCAGCACATTGGAGGCCTTGAACGTCATCACCCGGCGCGGCGAGATCGGCACTTCCTCGCCCGTCTTCGGGTTCCGGCCGATGCGCTCGTTCTTGTCGCGGACCTGGAAGGTTGCAAACGAAGACAGCTTCACGCTCTCGCCACGCACGATTGCGTTGCAAATCTCGTCGATGACGGTCTCCACCAATTCGGCAGACTCCGTCCGAGACAAACCGACCTTGCGAAATACCGACTCAGCCAAGTCTGCTCGCGTAACTGTTTTTCCGCTCATCTTCCCCCACCGATGTCTGGCTCGCCGATCAGCGATGAAAGACTATTGCCCTTGCCTTTTTCGGTCAAGCGCCTGCCGTCATTCAATTTTTTTACCAGCGGATGAGAACGGAACCCCAGGTGAAGCCACCACCCATGGCTTCGAGCATCACCAGGTCGCCCTTCTTGATGCGCCCGTCGGAGGCGGCGGCGTCGAGGGCGAGCGGGATGGATGCGGCGGACGTGTTGCCATGCAGATCGACGGTCACCACAACCTTTTCGTTTGGAATGCCGAGCTTCTTCGCCGACCCATCAATGATGCGCCGATTGGCCTGATGCGGCACCAGCCAATCGACGTCCTCGGCCGTCATTCCCGTGGCCTCGAAGGCGGCCTCGATCACGTCGGTGATCATGCCGACCGCATGCTTGAAGACCTCGCGCCCCTCCATACGGAGATGGCCGACGGTGCCGGTCGTCGAGGGGCCGCCGTCGACATAGAGCTTGTCGCCATGAATGCCGTCGGACCGCAATTGCGCCGTCAACACGCCGCGATCGGCATTTGTGCCCTCACCCTTTTGTGCCTCTAGGATGATCGCGCCGGCACCGTCGCCGAAGAGCACGCAGGTGGTGCGGTCCGACCAGTCGAGGATGCGCGAGAAGGTCTCGGCACCGATCACCAGAGCGCGCCTGGCAAGGCCGCCGCGGATATAGGCGTCGGCCGTCGCCACCGCATAGACGAAGCCGGAACAGACCGCCTGCAGGTCGAAGGCCGCCCCGTGGCGCATGCCGAGACGGTTCTGGATATTGACCGCCGTCGCGGGGAAAGTGTTGTCGGGCGTCGAGGTCGCGACGATGATCAGATCGAGATCATCGGCGGTCATGCCCGCCCTCTCGAGCGCCGCGCGCGCCGCTCCCTCGCCGAGCGAGGCGGTCGTTTCGCCCTCGCCGGCAATGTGGCGCTGGCGAATGCCGGTCCGCTGCACGATCCATTCGTCGGACGTCTCGACCTTGGATTCCATTTCCTTATTGGTCATCACTCGCTTCGGCAGCGCTGCACCGAAGCCGCGAACGACAGAACGGATCATCTAATCAAACCTCTTCAATCATGCCGGCGGCAGGGCTTCGGTCGGCTCGGCGCCGTGATAGCGTGCGAGGTCGGCCTCGATCTTGGCCTTCAGGCCGTTCTTCACCATATCGTAGCCGACGTCGATCGCGGCGGCGAAGCCTTCCGCATCGGTGCCGCCGTGGCTCTTGATGACCACGCCGTTGAGCCCGAGGAACACGCCGCCATTAACCTTGCGCGGGTCCATCTTCTCGCGCACCCGATCGAAGGCAGCCTTGGCGAAGACATAGCCGATCTTTGCAAGAAGGGTGCGCGACATGGCGGAGCGCAGATATTCGGCGATCTGGCGGGCCGTGCCCTCGGCCGCCTTCAGCGCGATATTGCCGGAAAAGCCTTCGGTGACGACGACGTCGACGGTGCCGCGACCGATGTCATCGCCCTCGACGAACCCGTAATACTCAATGCCCTCGATATTGGCCTCGCGGATGAGCCTGCCGGCTTCCTTGACCTCCTCCTGGCCCTTGATCTCCTCGACGCCGACATTCAGCAGGCCGACGGAAGGACGTTCGACCTCGAAGAGGGCGCGGGCCATGGCGCCGCCCATCAAGGCGAAATCCATGAGTTGCTGCGCGTCCGCGCCGATCGTCGCGCCGACATCCAGCACGATGCTCTCGCCTTTCAGCGTCGGCCAGATGGCGGCGATCGCCGGACGCTGAATACCTTGCATGGTGCGAAGGCAGAAGACCGACATGGCCATCAGCGCACCCGTATTGCCGGCCGAGACCACCACATCCGCCTCGTCGGCATTGATGGCGTCGATCGCCCTCCACATGCTCGACTTGCCGCGGCCGCGCCGCAGCGCCTGGCTCGGCTTCTCGTCCATGCCGACGGCGATCTCGCAATCGTGAAAAGTGCTGCCTGCCTGAAGCTTCGGGTACTTGGCCAAGAGTTCGGCGCAGCGCGCTTCCTGGCCGAACAGGACGAACTTTATATCCGGGTGACGTTCGAGTGCCCTGGCAGCACCCGGGATGACGACCTCCGGACCATAGTCGCCCCCCATAACGTCAAGTGAAATTCTGACCACGCGTGTCTTATCCCTTCTTCCCGCCACGCGACGCATTCCGCCCCTGCGCAGTCCCTACGCAACGGCGATTCGTCCTTCCCTCTGACACTTGGGCCAGCATGCAGCGTGTCGGCACCACGGCCCCCTCGGCTGAAGTCGGGCCAAAATACTGCTTTTCGTCTGCGTGACAACCGAATTGTAAGCCCGGCCGATTCCGTTTCAATCCTTTTTAAGATCCTTGAGGACCGCGAACGGGTTGGGCCGCTTGTCATCGGCCGCCGAGCTTTCGATGCGCTCGCCGAAGACGGCCCCGTCCTTGCGGGGATAGGGGTCGATCGCAAGCGCCACATGCTCGCTGACGACCACGCCCACGTCGATCGTGTCGCCGGTGAAGGTATCGGGAATGTCCGGACCACCCGGGTCGAGGATCATCTCGCCGCCGTCGTTGTCGGCTTGGCGCGCCAGGCGTGAGCCCTCCGGCACGAAGATCGCCTCAACCGGCTCGGAGATCCCTGCGGTGACGGGCTCGAGCGTGACGACGCAGGTCTGGACGAGTTCGGCCTGCACCTCGCCCTTGATCTTCACGCCATCCTTCTTCCAGCGTCCGATCTGCAAGTCCGCGACCAGCGAACGGACCTCGTTGACCTTCCAAAGTTCCGCCAGCGCCCGCCGCTCGGCGTCGTTGGCGGACAGGCGGACGCTGACCGGATTGGCCGAGATATGCCCTACCCTCACCGGGTAGGAAAGTGCCGGTTTGCTTTCGTGCTTCATGACAAGATCCTTCCTGCAGCGCCGCGTCCTTACCGATGCGCAGATGCCGCTGCGTTGGGGGACGCCTATTGGCTCCCGGCCGGCGGTACGCGCAACTGTCCCGTTTCGACCAGCTCTTCCGGGACTTTCGCGAAGGCGGCCTCTATGGACATCAGGTAGCGCGCCAAGCCTGTCATCGCCGGCGCATCGTCTTGCTGCGGATGAAAGTTGCGCTGCAATGCATTGGCAAGCGCGTGCCTGTCGCCGCCGTCGAGCGCCGTCGCATAGGACTCGAGGCGTCCGTAGAACATGCCGGCGAACTTCTTCATCTTCTTCGGCACGCTGACGTCGCCGACGCCAAGCTCGCGGATCGAGTGGTCGACATCCTCGAAGAAGGCATCGACGATCTCCTGGGCGATTTCCTGGCCGGTGCGGGCCGAGGCGCGGGTCCGACGGAAATAGAGAATTAGGATCGCTGACAACATCTCGAAACGGCCCATCACCGTATCGGGCACATCGAGGTCGGTATAGAGAAACGGCTGGCGCGCCGCCGCGGTCAGAAGGCCATACTGGCGCTCCACAATCGCAATGTTGCCGCTTTTTTTCTTGAACAGTCCAAAAATCATAATAAAGCCCAGCCGTGGCTTTCTCGAATCCGTGGGCACGCGCCCATGACGTTATTGCATGATAGCCGAAGCTGGTTTACCGAAGCAGGCACGAATTGCAATGGCGCATATGCCATCGTTACTCCAAGGGGAGCAGTCGTTGACGAAGCGGTATCTGACAACAAACCTGAAAGTTCTTGGCCGTGCCGTGGTCGTGGCTTCCCTATGCACTGCAGTGCTTGCCGGCTGCCAGGCGGCGAATGTCGGTGAAGTCCTGCACCAGGGCTATGTCGTCGATCAGGAAACCCTCAATCTGGTTCCCGTCGGGTCGAGCCGCGAACAGGTGCTGCTGTCGCTCGGCACCCCCTCGACGACGGCGACCTTCGACAACGAGGTGTTCTACTACATCTCGCAGAAGCGAAAGCGTCCTGTCGCCTTCATGAAGCCCAAGCTGATCGACCAATCGATCCTCGCGGTCTATTTCGACAAGGAAGGCGTCGTCAGCCAGCTTGCTCATTATACGATGAAGGACGGCAAGGTCTTCGACATGCTGTCGCGCACGACGCCGACGGGCGGCAAGGAGACGAGCTTCCTCGGCCAGCTCTTGACCGGCCCAGGTGCCGGACAAGCCGCGGCGCGCAACCTGTTCAAGAACTTCGGCAACAACTGACGGAAATCCCGCTCACGCAAAAGCCCGCGGAACTCAGTTCCGCGGGCTTTTCGTTGAAGGCTGATACCGTCAGGCAAGCACGGCGAGCAGCAACAAGGCTACGATATTGGTGATCTTGATCGCGGGGTTGACGGCCGGACCGGCCGTGTCCTTGTAGGGATCGCCGACGGTGTCGCCGGTGACCGAAGCCTTGTGCGCCTCCGAGCCCTTCATGTGGCGCGTGCCGTTCTTGTCGACGAAGCCGTCCTCGAAGCTCTTCTTCGCATTGTCCCAGGCGCCACCCCCGGAGGTCATCGAGACCGCCACGAACAGGCCGTTGACGATGACACCGAGCAGCGAGGCACCGAGCGCCGCGAAGGCCGAGGCCTTCGAGCCGGAAATCAGCAGCACGCCGAAATAGACGACGATCGGCGCCAGCACCGGCAAGAGCGACGGAATGATCATTTCGCGGATCGCCGCCTTGGTCAGCATGTCGACGGCGCGGCCATAGTCCGGCCGATCCTTGCCTTCCATGATGCCCGGCTTCTCCTTGAATTGACGGCGCACTTCCTCGACGACGGCGCCCCCTGCCCTGCCGACGGCGGTCATGGCAATGCCGCCGAAGAGATAGGGAATGAGACCGCCGAATATCAGGCCGGCGACGACATAGGGGTTCGAAAGGTCGAACGAGATCGTGCCGACGTCGGCGAAGTAGGGATGCTTGTCGCCATTCGCCGCGAAAAACGCCAGATCGTTGGAATAGGCGGCGAACAGCACCAGCGCACCGAGCCCCGCAGAGCCGATGGCGTAGCCTTTGGTCACGGCCTTCGTGGTGTTGCCGACCGCGTCCAGGGCGTCGGTCGACTTACGCACCTCGGGCGGCAGGTGCGACATCTCGGCAATGCCGCCGGCATTGTCGGTGACCGGTCCGAAGGCATCGAGCGCCACGATCATGCCCGCCAGGCCCAGCATGGCGGTGACGGCGATCGCGGTGCCGAAGAGACCGGCGAGCTGATAGGTGGTGATGATGCCGCCGACGATGACGATCGCCGGCAGGGCGGTCGATTCGAGGGACACGGCGAGACCCTGGATGACGTTGGTGCCGTGGCCGGTCACCGAGGCCTGCGCAATCGAGTTCACGGGCCGCTTGTTCGTGCCGGTATAATATTCGGTGATCACGACGATGAGCGCGGTGACGACCAGGCCAATGATGCCGCAGACGAACAGCGCCCAGCCGGTGACGTCCTGACCCGCAACGGTTCCGATCGAGCCCCAGCCGATCGTCAACGACGTCGCTGCGCCGAGGCCGAGGATCGACAGTGCGCCGGTTACGATCAGACCTCGATAGAGCGCCCCCATGATCGAGCCGTTGGTGCCGAGCTTGACGAAGAAGGTGCCGATGATCGATGTGATGATGCAGGCGGCGCAGATCGCCAGCGGATAGGTCATGACCGTCGCGAGCACCGGCGCACCGGCGAAGAAGATCGATGCGAGCACCATGGTCGCCACCACGGAGACCGCATAGGTTTCGAAGAGGTCCGCCGCCATGCCGGCGCAGTCGCCGACATTGTCGCCGACATTGTCGGCGATCGTCGCCGGATTGCGCGGATCGTCTTCGGGAATGCCGGCTTCGACCTTGCCGACGAGGTCGCCGCCGACATCGGCGCCCTTGGTGAAGATGCCGCCGCCGAGACGGGCGAAGATCGAGATCAGCGAGGCGCCGAAGCCAAGTGCGACCAGCGCATCGATAACCTCGCGCTCGGCCGGTTCATGGCCGAGGCCGACGGTGAGAATGAAGTAATAGACCGAGACGCCCAGCAGAGCGAGGCCGGCCACCAGAAGACCGGTGATGGCACCGGATTTGAAAGCAATGTCGAGACCGGAGGCGAGACTGACCGATGCGGCCTGGGCCGTGCGGACATTGGCCCTGACCGAAACATGCATGCCGATGAAGCCGGCCGCGCCCGAGAGCACCGCGCCGATCAGGAACCCGATGGCGGCCGCACTCGAGAGCAGAACCCATGCGGCGATGAAGACGACGACACCGACGATGGCAATGGTTGTGTACTGACGAGCGAGGTAGGCCTGTGCCCCCTCCCTGATAAAACCTGCGATCTCCTGCATGCGGGCATTCCCCTGGTCGGCGGCCATCACCGACTGTGTCGCCCAGATGGCATAGGCCACTGAAAGCAACCCGCATGCGATAACGCCCAACAATATGGTCATTTCGCATTATCCTCCGTTAAAACCCGCGGCCTCAACTCCCTGCCGCCGGCCCCTCTTTTCCGCGAATCGCACGCGCCTCCTCAAGCGGCATGCTCCCACGGCGCGGCCAGAGTGCGGTTGCGAATGTGGATCGTCAAGCCCCTGAAAATGCGAAAACATCGGGGTCGTGAGGCTCATGTTTCCCGGCGAAGGACAGCGACTTCAGGCTGCGGCCCTTTTGCCTGCACGCATCAGGAGAAAGAGAAGCACAAGGCAAAAGCCCGCCACCGGCCAAATGACGGCATTGAGCATGTCCCAGCCGTAGACGGCCAGAACCTTCCCGGAGGCGAAGGACGAGCCGGCAACGGTGGAAAACAGCACGACGTCGTGGAAGCCCTGGACCTTGTCCGCCTCGTGCGGACGGTAGCTCTGGGCGACGATCGCCGTCGCGCCGATGAAGCCGAAGTTCCAGCCAAGCCCGAGGAGAACGAGCGCGCCCCAGAAATTCCAGAGCGCCACGCCTAGATGAGCGACGGCCGCACAGCCCATGAGCAGCAGGAGACCGCAGGCAACGACGCGCTCCGCGCCGAAGCGGCTTATCAGCCAGCCGGTGGCGAAGCTTGGAGCGAACATGGCAAGCACGTGCCATTGGATGCCGAGCGTGGCGAGATCGCTCGAAAAGCCGCAGCCGACGACCATGGCGACCGGAGCGCCGGTCATCATGAAGGTCATCAGCGCATAGGAGGAGATGCCGCAGACCATGCCGGTCAGGAAGCGCTGGCTGCCGGCGATCTCGCGAAGCGGGCGGGCGGGTAGGCCTGCTTGCACAGACGCCGCCGCCGTCGTTTTCGGCAGCCGCAGCGGCATGAAGAAGAAAAGGGCGAAGAGGCAGATGGGGATCAGCGCGACGAAAGCGCCGGCGAACCACACCGGTGCGAAGTAATCGCCGGCGAAGATGACGATCTGCGGTCCAAGCACTGCCGAAAGGATGCCGCCGCCCAGAATCCAGGAAATAGCCTTCGCCTTGTAGAAGGAAGGCGACGCATCCGCGGCGGCGAAACGCAATTTTTGGGTAAAGCCGTTCGAGGAGCCGAGCATGGCGAGGCCGGTGGCGAACAGCCAGAAACTCTCGCGGAACAAAGCCGCGGCGGTAACAATGCCGCCTATCGCGGCAATCACCGCGCCGATCATGAAGGCAAAGCGCCGTTCGACCGTGCGCGACAGGATCGCCACCAGGATGACGCCCATCGCCATGCCGACATTGAAGGTGGTCAGGGGCGCGGTCGCGAGCGACTTGTCGTCGCCGAGCAATTGATGGCCGGCAACGCCGCCGACGGCAAAGCTGATCGGCCCGATGACGCCGAGCAGCGCCTGGGCGACAGTAAGCAAAAGGACGTTGCGGCGGGCTTCGCGAAGGACGGTTCCGATGTCTTCCGAAGCCGCAACAAGCATCAGGGCTATTTCCGCCGCTCGCCGCGGATCTGCTTGGCGATCCTGTCGAGAACGGCATTGACGAGCTTCGGCTCCTCGTCCTCGAAGAAGGCCTTGGCGATCTCGACATATTCGGTGACGATCACCGGCACCGGCACGTCCTTGCGCTCCAGCAATTCGAAGGTGCCGGCGCGCAGGATGGCGCGGACGGTGGAATCGAGCCGCGACAGTGCCCAATCGTCCTGAAGGGCCGATCCGATCAATGGGTCGAGCTTGCGCTGGTCGCGCACGACGCCGGAGACGATCGCGCGGAACCAGGAGGCGTCCGCCTTCAGGTAGGTCTCGCCGTCAAGTTCCTGGCCGAGGCGATGCGCCTCGAACTCGGCAACGATCTCGAGCACGCCGGTTCCGCCGACTTCCATCTGGTAAAGCGCCTGAACGGCCGCAAGACGCGCCGCGCCGCGCTGGTTGACCTGCTTCAGCGGCTGATCCGGGGGTGTGTTCGTCACTGTTCTGCACTCAGCTTGTTTTTCAGTTCGATCATGGTAAGCGCGGCGCGCGCCGCAAAGCCGCCCTTGTCGCCTTCCGACCGGCGGGCCCGCGCCCAGGCCTGCTCCTCATTCTCCACCGTCAGAATGCCATTGCCGAGCGCCAGGCTCTCGCTTACCGCAAGATCCATCAAGGCGCGCGCCGACTCGTTGGCGACGATGTCGAAATGATAGGTTTCTCCGCGGATCACCATGCCGAGCGCGACGAAACCGTCATATTCGGTGCCGCCTTCGTCGGCGCCGTCGAGCGCCATGGCGATGGCCGCGGGGATTTCCAGCGCCCCCGGGACCGTGACGATGTCATAGGTCGCACCGGCTGCGTCGAGCGCATGTTTCGCTCCGTCGAGCATTGCATCCGCCATATCGTCATAGAAGCGCGCTTCCACAATCAAGATGCGGACGGGCTTGGTCTTCGCCATGGATCACCTGTCTTGAAAATATCGGCCGGCCTTGGCCGGCGCAGGCGGCGGTCAAACCACGGCCTGCACAGAATGGCAAGCAAATTCCTCTATCAGGAGGCCATTTGCCGCGCCATGTTCCTCTTTGGACTATCCCGATGACAGTTCCGACATATACTAGCCTTAAAACCTCAAGTATATTGCGGCCGATTCTACAAGGTGAAGCTGTTCATGCTGCGGAAGGCCGCCGCGGCCGGGAGGAGAGCCATGACGGAAGACAGAAAACCGATGGTCAGCCTCAAGGAGCTCGCCCTCGACCATTGGCGCCGCGGCTCCTTCTTCGAATCGCGCGACGCTTCCTTCGGCGCGCTTCTCGGCCGGAAGGAGCTCGGCATCAGCTATGGCGAGGTGCCGCCCGGCAAATCCGGCTGCCCCTTTCACAACCATCATGTCGAGGAAGAACTGTTCGTCATTCTCGAGGGAGAAGGCACGTACCGCTTCGGAACGGAACGCTTTGCCGTCGGGCCCGGCGACGTGCTTGGCGCACCGGCTGGCGGCCGCGAAACAGCCCATCACCTGATCAATACCGGGACGCTGCCGCTCAAATATCTGTCGATCTCCACGATGGCGGCAACGGAAATCTGCGAATATCCCGATTCAGGCAAGTTCCTGGCGAGAACCCGGCGGCCCGGCACGGGCGAGGCTTCGTTCGACTTTATCGGCCGCCCGCATTTCGCTGTCGACTACTGGGACGGGGAGCCCGGGGCTCAGGTTCAAGATCCGATACCATTTCCCCCATCAGCCAAACCGGAGTGAAAATGCATCGTGTGCCCGTGATCGAGACCGAGCGGCTTCTTCTGCGTCCCTACCGTCGGGACGACTTTCCTTCCTACAACGCGCTCTTTTCAGACGAGGAGGTGACACGCTACGCGGGCGGCGTTCCCTACACGCGTGAACAGTCCTGGACGCGCTTCTTGCGTCAGGTCGGCATGTGGCACTATTTCGGCTTCGGCTTCTTCGCCCTCCAGGATAAGGAGAGCGGTGCCTTTATCGGTGAGGCCGGCTTCCATGACCCCCACCGCCAGATCACACCGTCGCTCGAGGGAACGATGGAGATGGGCTGGGCGCTTTCTCCAAAGAGCCATGGCCGCGGCCTTGCGTCGGAGGCCGTCTCCGCCGCGCTGGCCTGGGGCGACCGAGAGTTCCCCGCCCTCAGAAAGACCTGCATCATCGAGCCCGGCAACGAGGCCTCGGTCCGGGTCGCGCTCAAGCACGGCTTCAGGGAATTCTGGCGGACGACCTATCACGGCAGGTCGATGCTCATGTTCGAACGGCGGTGGACGGGCACGGTCTGAAAGCCCACTTCTTCGCCGGCCTCCTCAACTCGGCGAACATGAACAATTTTTAATGATTTTTCAGCGACTTGCGTCATGGAAACGGCCACATTCCGGCCCAGTTTCCTAACCGTTGGCACGGCGCGGCACCCGAGAGCAAAAGGGCAAACGCCGCCTCAACCAGTCGAAACAGTCCAGCACCCCTTCGCTGCGGATGGTCCCACCCGCAAACGGCTTGTGCTGGCCATGCGGAGCTCGTCAGGACGGCTCGGCAATCGTAACGGGTCATGCGTTCGATTGCCGGTCCGGGCAGCAGCCGCGAACCAAAGGAGCGTGACAATGAACCGCTTTGCGACTTTTTCCGTCATCGCCGCCCTCTCCACATTGAGCTTCGGCGGCATCACCTATGCCACCGACGCCAAGATGAACTGGCCGAGCCACATCGACCAAAGCGTTCGCGCCTTCAAGGGCGACAATGTCAGGATCGTCGACGTCGACACGTTGAAGGAGGAGAACCAGACCCGGATGTGGATCGACGAGGCATCGGCGGAGCAACGTGCCGCCCTGCTTGCCGCAGTCGAAGCCAACAAGCCGCTGGCGACCAAGCTGAAGGCGCAAAATGTCGAGATGAACAACATCGCCGGCGCCGAGGAAGCCGCCGACGGCGGCCTGACGATCTACGTACGCTAAGCGAGCACCCGACAGAGCAGGCTAGGCAAGCATGTCCGGTTCTTGCCTGTGGCCCGGCTCTGTGAATGATCCCAGGTCGTTTTTCGACCCGGGATCATTCACGACGCCAGTGCGAAGCTTGACCTCTTACCCCTGCCGTTGGATTTTTCCAGACACTTTCCAATTGTGCAGCGGGCAGAGTATAGTTCGCCAGCAGCTCGACTGCTGAGAGGGGAGCGCCAATGAGTGGAAAGCTTGGGCAGCGCTTGGGCAGGTTCGTGGGGCTGGATCAGCCTCCTACTCTCACCACTCGTTATTTACACTTGGCAGAAATCTCCGGCAGCCGACACTGTTGGGACGGCTCCGAGGCCGCAGCGCCTGTCCGAATGGAAACCAGCAACGGCTACCTGCTTTGTCTTCAGCGGCGCGAACTGCCCGCAATCCCCTATTGGGTAAACGGAAAGCCGGTGTCCATGATGCCGCTAAATCGAGGGCAGTTTCTCTTTCTCGATCTGAACGAGGAGCATGCCTCCGTAACGCGTGGCACCGTGGACTGCGTCTCAATGTACGCGCCGCGTGCAGCGATCCGGCAGTTCGAACACGAGCACGATATGAAGTCGGTGGGCGAGCTTAGAACGGCCAACGGCGTGGCCTTCAGCGATAACGTCATCAGACATCTCGGAGCATGCCTTGCACCTGCATTCGAGCGCCCAGAGACGACGAGCCGCCTTTTTGTCGATTACATCGCTTTGGCGCTGCTCACGCACCTCACCACCCACTATGCAGAGAATCCTGCCGTCGCGCGTCCGATAGGAGGACTGGCACCGTGGCAGGAACGCCGGGCAAAGGAGATGTTACTGGCCCATTTGGACGGAAAGATCGGCCTTGATGAACTCGCCCGCGCCTGTCGGCTCTCGCGCAGTCATTTCGCCCGCGCCTTCAAGGCCACGACAGGATCGTCTCCTCTGCAGTGGCTGCTCGGCCGACGCATAGAACGCGCACAGGAACTCCTTATCAATTCAGACTTGCCAATCGAGCAGATCGCAAGTCGCTGTGGCTTTACGGATCAAAGTCATCTCACCCGCAGTTTTATCAAAGCCATGAATGTAACGCCAGGCCATTGGCGCCGCCTGCGTCTCGCGTAGCAAATCGAGCCTCTGGCTTATGTGCTGCTATCGGCGGTTCTTCGCACCGCTTGGAGACAGCACTCTCATGCAAAAAACAGCACTCCGATCACTGGCAGGCATCAAGGAAACGAATAGCTTTTTCATCCGAAGCCGCGGAGCATCGCGGTCCAGGCCTGCATCTTCATAGGATCGCAGCTGTTTCACGGCATTTCTCAGGAGAATCTGATGATCAATCGGCAGCCACCATCAACCAATGCAGAAGCAGCTTCGCCTCCCTTCCCGGCCATCGTATCGCGCCGGGCGGTGCTGCAAATGGCCGGAGGCGCCGCTTCGCTCGCGACGATTCCCACTGTCGCCGCCCAGCCCGCTCCTCCCCCAGGCCAAACCGGCAATGCACTCGAGCGGGTCCGTTTGGTCGTCAATGGCGATGCACGAGAACTTGAGCTCGATCCTCGTCAGTCGCTGCTTGATGTCCTGCGGGAAACTCTTGACCTGACCGGAACGAAAAAGGGCTGCAACCAGGGCGCCTGTGGTGCCTGCACTGTTCTTCTCAACGGCAGGCGGGTCGTTTCCTGCCTGACGCTGGCCGCCATGCACGACGGCGCCGAGATCACAACAATCGAGGGTCTTTCCAGGGGCGAGGAGCTTCATCCGCTGCAGGCAGCTTTCATCGAGCATGACGGGCTGCAATGCGGCTACTGCACACCCGGCCAGATCATGTCGGGCGTCGGCTGCATCGCGGAAGGCCACGCCGGCTCGCCTGAAGAAATCCAGTTCTGGATGAGCGGCAATATCTGTCGGTGCGGCGCCTACCCCGGCATCGTCGCGGCGGTAGCGGATGCTGCGGAGAGGAGCTGACCATGTTCCCCTTCACTCTCGAGAAGGCGAGGACAGCCGAACAGGCGATTGCCGCCGCCGCGGCGGGCTCCCGCTTTATCGCCGGCGGCACGACCCTCATCGATCTCATGCGCGAGGAGGTGGAGCGCCCCGAACAGCTCATCGATATCAACGCACTTCCCCTGGCGGAAATCCGTGTGGAGAACGACATTCTTGTCATCGGTGCACTCGCTCGCATGGCTGATGTTGCGGCTCACCCGGAGGTGCAAGCCCGGCAGCCGCTCATCGCCGAAAGCCTGATCGAGGGCGCCTCGCCGCAACTCAGGAATATGGCCTCGATCGGCGGCAATTTTCTCCAGCGCGTCCGCTGTCCCTATTTCCGGATGCTCGACGCGCCGTGCAACAAGCGCGATCCGGGTTCGGGCTGCTCGGCAATCGACGGTCTCCATGCGGGCCACGCCATTCTCGGCACGAGCGATCACTGCATTGCAACGCATCCTTCCGACCTCGCGGTCGCTCTTGTCGCTCTCGATGCAACGATGCGGGTCCTTGGTCCGCAGGGGGAGCGCAGCTTTCCGGTGGAGGACCTCTTCCGTCTACCGGGCGACGCGCCGCATCTCGAACACACTTTGCTGCCCGGCGAACTCATCATTGACGTGCAGGTCCCAGCGGGCGCCTATAGCCGTCGCGCGCGCTATCTGAAAGTGCGCGATCGGGCTTCGTACGAATTCGCGCTCGTCTCGGCAGCGGTCGCACTGGACATTGAGGGCGGCCAAATCCGCCAAGCGCGGATTGCCACAGGCGGCGTGGGGACACGGCCGTGGCGGATGCGCGCCGTGGAGGAGGCGCTGGCGGGTAAGCCGCCACAGCGCCAGGCGTTCGAGGCGGCCGCCCTACTGGCGGTGCAAGAGGCACGGCCGCTGAGAGACAACCACTATAAGGTCGAGCTCTTGCCGCGGACGATCGTCCGGGCACTTGAATTGGCAGGAGAAGTCGCATGACAACGAGCGTCATCGGAAAACCGCTGCCGCGAGTGGACGGACGCGCCAAGGTCACCGGGGATGCGCGCTACGCCGCGGATTTCAATCAGCCGGGCCAGGTCTATGCGGTGATCGTCAGCGCCACTGCCGGCCTTGGCCGCATCGCCGGTGTCGACAGCGCCATGGTGGAGTCCATGCCCGGCGTCATTGCGGTAATCACGCATCGGAACGCACCACGCCTGCCCTATGGCGAGCATAAGAGCTACATCGACCCGGCTGTCGGCGAGCGGCTGCATGTGCTGCAGGACGACCGCGTACGCTTTTACGGTCAACCCGTGGCGATCGTCGTTGCCGACACGCTCGACCGGGCCGAACGGGCCGCCTCAGCGTTGAAGGTCACCTACGAAGCGGAACGGCCGATCGTTGATCCGTCAGACCCGGCAGTGGAAGCGATCGCCCCGGCAGCAGGACACGCGGACACTTCACGCGGCAACGCCGACGCGATGCTGGCCAGCGCACCCGTAAAGGTCGACGAAACCTATGACATCGCACGGGAGAACCACAACCCGATGGAGCCGCATGCGACGATCGCTGCCTGGAGCGGCGATCGTCTGACGCTTTGGAGCAAGAGCCAGTTCGTCGTTAATGAACAGGCGGAGATCGCGGCAATATTCGGCATTCCTCCCGAAAACGTGCAGGTGGTCTGTCCTTTCATCGGCGGCGCCTTCGGCACGAGCCTCAGGACATGGCCGCATGTAACGCTTGCTGCCATGGCCGCGCGGCAGACCGGGCGGGCCATCAAGCTCGTGCTGACGCGCAAGCAGATGTTCTTCACCACCGGTCACCGCCCGCGCACCCTTCAGCGGATCGCAATCGGCGCAAACGCGGACGGCAGGCTGACAAGCCTCATCCATGAAGGCGCTGGCGAAACCAGCCGCTACGAACAGTTCATCGAGGCGCTCACCAGCGCCAGCGGCTACATGTATTCCTGCCCGAACGTGCGTACGCGGTACAGACTGCAGCAGCTCGACATCAGCACGCCGAACCATATGCGTGGACCGGGCGAGGCGAGCGGCATCTTTGCGCTCGAATGTGCATTGGATGAACTATCCTACAGCCTCGGGCTCGATCCCATCGAACTGCGGCGGCGAAACGAACCTGAGATCGACGAGAGCGAGAACAAGCCCTTCTCCAGCCGCTCGCTGATGCAATGCTACGACCTCGCCGCCGGTCGCATTGGCTGGTCACATCGCACTCCGGAGCCGCGCTCGATGCGCGACGGGCGCCTCATGATCGGCATGGGGGTGGCCTCGGCCACCTATCCAGCCTACCACGCGCCGTCCAGCGCACGCGTGCGCCTGCTCCCTGACGGCACCGCCGAAGTCGCGGTCGCGGCGAGCGATATGGGTCCCGGGACCTATACATCGATGACGCAGGTCGCGTCCGAAACGCTCGGCCTGCCGGTAGAGCAGGTGCGCTTCAGCCTTGGCCGCTCGGATTATCCGCCTGCGCCCTCCCACGGAGGCTCATGGACCATGGCGTCCGTCGGCTCGGCAATTCGCGCCGCCTGCATCGCGGTGCAGGAGAAAACTGCACAACAGGCTGTTGCCGACCAGCGCCTGCCGGTCTTCGGAGCGGCGCTCGATGCGATCGAGTGGACCGGAGGCCGGCTGCGTCGTCGTGGCGACCCGTCGCCCGGCCAGTCTTATGGAGATGTCGTGTTGAGCCTCGGGAAGCCGATCGAGGCGGAGGCGTCTGCGCAGCGTGATCCGGACGTTGCCGAACGCTATTCGATGCATTCCTTCGGAGCCGTGTTTGTCGAGGTCGCCGTCGATCCGGACGTCGGGACAATCCGCGTGCGCCGCGCGGTCGGCGCATACGGTATCGGCCGCGTCGTCAATCCGCGCCTCGCAGCAAGCCAGTGCACCGGCGGCATGATTGGCGGCATCGGCATGGCGCTGATGGAGCGAACCGTCCTCGATCCGCGCGACGGGCGCCCGGTCAACGCCCACATGGCCGACTATCTCGTGCCCGTAAATCTGGATATCCCGAAGCTGGAGGCGCATTTCGTCGAAGAACTCGACCCGCACGTCAATCCGCTCGGCGTCAAAGGGCTTGGCGAGATCGCGCTCGTCGGCATGGCCCCGGCGATTGCCAATGCGGTCTTCCACGCGACCGGCAAGCGCGTGCGCACCCTGCCGATCCGAATAGAGGACGTGCTGACCGTTTAGATCAGATGGCTCCGCCAGTCGACCATCATTCCCCCTTCGGAGCGGGAAACTCGGCAAGCCGGGCCGCATAGCGCGCCATCGTATCGACCTCGAAATTGACGAAATCGCCGGCCTGGCGTTCACCCCAGGTGGTGACCTCGAGCGAATGGCGGATCAACAGCACGTCGAACTCGGCGCCATCGACCCGATTGACCGTCAGCGACGTCCCGTCGAGCGCCACCGACCCTTTTGGCGCGACGAAGCGGGCGAGATGTTCCGGTGCCCGGAGCCGGAAGCGCACCGCATCGCCCTCCGCCTCGACGGCGAGGATTTCCGCCTGGCCGTCCACATGGCCGGAGACGATATGCCCGCCGAGCTCGTCGCCAATCTTCAGCGAGCGCTCGAGATTGATACGCGTCCCCTCCTGCCAGCCGGAAATGGTCGTCAGTCTCAGGGCCTCCTCCCAGGCCTCGACCTCGAACCAGCGCTCGTTGCTGCCGGTCTCCGGCAGTGCCGTCACCGTCAGGCACACGCCGGCATGGGCGATCGAGGCGCCCATGTCGATCGTCTTCGGATCATAATTGGTGGCGACGCGAAGCTTGAGGCCCTCTTTGAGCGCCGTGATCTTCGCCACCGTACCGATATCGGTGATTATGCCTGTGAACATGCGGTATCTCTTTCGTAATCGTCGAAAATATCATCGCCGTAACGGGCGCTGCGCTTGAGCGAGAACCCCGCGGGTACGGTCGTCCGATCAAATGGGGATCGAATGCCGCCTTCGCCAATGGCCGACGGACCCGAATAGAGCAGGATGCGATCGACGAGATCCGCATCGAGAAATTGCCGCGCCGCCCGCGCCCCGCCTTCCACCAGAAGCGAGGAAATGCCGCGCGAGGCAAGGGCGGTCAACAGATCGGAGACGGTATCGGCGTTCAGCACCTCCACGCCCGCGGCTTCGAGAGCCGCGCGGCGGATAGCCGTATCACCCCCTCTCCCCGCGAACGGGGCCGGGGTCAGGGGCAATGGAGCAAGTTCGACCTGGCCCTCATCCGCCCTTGGGGCACCTTCTCCGCGCTCGCGGGGAGAAGGAAGGCCGGCGTCACCTGCGACGATGATCAGTGGAACTTGCCGCGCCGAGCGCACGAGCTTGGAGTTCAACGGCAGATCGAGACGGCGATCAAGGACGATCCGCACTGGCGAGCGCTCTTCAAGCCCGGGCAACCGCACCGTGAGTTCCGGATCGTCGGCATTTGCCGTGCCGACCCCGACGAGGATCGCATCGGTCTCGGCTCGTAATACCTGGACCTGGGCGCGCGAGACCGAACCGGTGATCCTCACCTGCCCTTCGCCCTTTCGGCCGATCATGCCGTCGGCGGAAACTGCAAGCTTCAGAGTCACATATGGGCGTTTCATGCGCTGGCGCATGAGGTAGGCCTTTAGGACGCGCTCGCCTTGCTCATGGAGAACGCCGATGTCGACATCGATGCCGGCGTCGCGCAGCATCACCACCCCGCGGCCGGCGACCCGCTCGTCGGGATCGACAAGGCAGACGACAACGCGAGCAACGCCCGAGGCAATCAGCGCATCGGCGCAGGGCGGCGTCCTGCCGTGATGCGAACAGGGCTCGAGGGTGACATAGGCGGTCGCTCCCCTCGCCTGCTCGCCGGCATCGGCGAGCGCCTGCGTCTCGGCATGGGGTCGTCCGCCCGACGCCGTCACGGCCCGCCCGACGATCGTTCCGTCCTTGACGACAAGGCAAGCGACGGCAGGATTTGTGGAGGTCAGACCAAGATTGCGGCGGGCGAGGCGCAGCGCCGCCGCCATGAATCTCTCGTCCTCACGCGTCGGCCCACCCATGCGCTTCTCCGCCAGAGCTACTCGCTCGGATCTCGCGCGATCTTGGCGCTGATCTCGGCAATGACCTTTTCGAAGTCCTCTGCGTGCGAGAAATCCCGATAGACGGAGGCGTAGCGCACGAAGGCGACGTCATCGAGGCTCTTGAGGGCCTCGAGCACCTGGAGACCGATTTCTTCCGAGGGGATCTCGGTTTCGCCGGAGCTTTCGAGACGGCGGACGATGCCGGATACCGCCCGCTCGATACGATCGCGATCGACCGGGCGCTTGCGCAGCGCGATCTCGAAGGAGCGCAAGAGCTTGTCCCGGTCGAAAGGCACCTTCCGACCGGTCTTCTTGATGATCATCAGCTCACGCAACTGCACCCGCTCGAAGGTCGTGAACCGGCCGCCGCAGTCTGGGCAGATGCGGCGGCGGCGAATGGCATTCCCGTCCTCGGCCGGACGGGAATCCTTCACCTGGCTGTCTTCAGAACCGCAATAGGGGCAGCGCATGCAACCTTCCGATCACATGTAGCCGTACATCGGGAAGCGGTCGGTAAGCTTCACCACCTTTTCGCGGACGGCGGCTTCGACGGCGGCATTGCCCTCGTCGGAGTTTGCGGCCTTGAGGCCGTCAAGCACTTCGACGATCAATTCGCCGATTTCCTTGAATTCCGCCTCCTTGAAGCCGCGCGTCGTGCCGGCCGGCGCGCCGAGGCGAACGCCCGAGGTGACGAAGGGCTTTTCCGGGTCGAAGGGGATGCCGTTCTTGTTGCAGGTGATGTAGCCGCGACCGAGCGCCGCCTCGGCACGCTTGCCCGTGGCATTCTTCTTGCGCAGGTCGACGAGCATCAGGTGGTTATCGGTGCCGCCGGAAACGATGTCGAGGCCATTGGCCTTCAGCGTTTCGGCGAGCGTACGCGCATTCTTGACGATCTGAGCCGCATAGTCCTTGAAGGAAGGCTGCAGCGCCTCGCCGAACGCAACGGCCTTGGCGGCAATCACATGCATCAGCGGACCGCCCTGCAGGCCCGGGAAGACGGCCGAGTTGATCTTCTTGGCGATGTCCTCGTCATTGGTGAGGATCATGCCGCCGCGCGGGCCGCGCAGCGACTTGTGCGTCGTGGTCGTCGCGACGTGGCAGTGCGGGAACGGCGAAGGATGCTGGCCGCCGGCGACGAGGCCAGCAATATGGGCCATGTCGACCATCAGCCAGGCGCCGATTTCATCGGCGATCTCGCGGAAGCGCTTCCAGTCCCAGATGCGCGAATAGGCGGTGCCGCCGGCGATGATCAGCTTCGGCTTGTGCTGGCGGGCCTTCTCGGCGAGGTCGTCCATGTCGAGCAGGTGATCGTCTTCGCGCACGCCGTAGGAAACGACATTGAACCACTTGCCCGACATGTTGACGGGCGAACCATGGGTCAGGTGACCGCCGGAGTTGAGGTCGAGACCCATGAACGTATCGCCCGGCTGCAGGAGCGCCAGGAACACCGCCTGGTTCATCTGCGAACCGGAATTGGGCTGCACGTTGGCGAAATTGACGCCGAACAGCTTCTTGGCACGATCGATCGCCAGTTCCTCGGCGATGTCGACATATTGGCAGCCGCCGTAATAGCGCTTGCCCGGATAGCCCTCGGCATATTTGTTGGTCATGATCGAGCCCTGCGCCTCGAGCACGGCGCGCGACACGATGTTCTCGGAGGCAATCAGCTCAATCTCATGGCGCTGGCGGCCCAGCTCCTTCTCGATCGCACCGAAGATTTCCGGATCGCTATCGGCGAGAGAGCGGGTGAAGAAGGCGTCATTGGTCTGTGGAAGCATGGGCTCGCGGCTCCTCTCAAGGGTGGCTGTTCCTTTAGCTTCCTCGCACGCCGAGAGCAATATCCGCTGTGCGGTTTGCGTCATTTCCACGATCCGCCGCGCCCAAACACCGCTGGCGCCAATCATGCAAAAGGCCGCGCATCCTGGAGATGCGCGGCCTTTGCAATTGAACGCGGGACTTTGCTTATTGCGGCAGGGCGTCGGCGTCGATCGGGCCCGGCGATTGCTCGACTCCGGTCGTCGTCTGGAGGGCGAGCTCCGCCGCGCCGTCGCGCTGGTAGATATCGTCGCGGAACTGGACGACACGGTCCTTTGCCGACCAGGCGGTGATGTAGGTGAAATAGACCGGCACCTCTTCGGCAAGCTTGATCGGCGTGTTGACGCCCGACTTGATGGTCGCCTCGATCTGCTGGCGCGACCAGCCGGGCGTTTCCTTGAGCAGCCAGGTGGAGAGGTCGCGGACATTCTGCACGCGCACGCAGCCCGACGATTCGAAGCGCATCAGCTTGTTGAACAGGCCCTGCTGCGGCGTGTCGTGCATGTAGACCGAATGCTCGTTGTGGAAATTGATCTTGGTCGAGGACATGGCGTTGATCTTGCCCGGGTCCTGACGGAACATCAGGTTCGGCGCCTTCTCCGCATTCCAGTCGACGGTTTCAGGAGACACCTCGTTGCCACTGCCGTCGAAGAGGCGGATGGCGTTGCGCTCGAGATAGGTCGGGTCCTTGCGCATCAATGGCATGATGTCCTTCTGGACGATCGATCTCGGCGCGGTCCAATAGGGATTGAGGATAACCTCGTAGATCTTCGAATTGAGGATCGGCGATTGTCGGTCGATCTTGCCGACGACCGCAGCATGACGCAGCACGACGCGACCGTTCTCGACCGCCTCGATATAGGCGGCGGGAATGTTGACCATGACATAGCGCCGACCGAGATCGCCCGACATCGACTGAAGTCGCACGAGGTTGGTCTCGAGCTGGGCCAGCCGCGTCGCGGCGTCGACGTTCAGGGCCTTGAACGTATATTCGCCGATCACGCCATCCGCCGGCAGGCCGTGGCGTGCCTGGAAGCGCTTGACCGCGCCGTCGACATAGGAGTCGAAGGAGGAGGAAATCCCGGCGGACTGCGGCAGGTCGCCGGAGATCATCAGGCGCTGACGCAGCTGCTGCACGGAGGGATCGGTGACGCCGAGCTCCAGCTTTACCCCGGTCTGCGGAACCTGGGGCCAACCGCCGGCGGCAACGATCTGCTGATAGTCGAAGATGGCCTGCTGCACATGGCCGATGGTCTGGGGGCCGAAAACCGGCGTGTTGGAGAGGACTGCCGTCGCGGTGCGCGAGGCCTTGGCGTCGAACTGGTCGTCCCAGGAGCCGCGGCGCGGCGAATTGATGAGCTCGCCCAGGGCGTCCTGGGCACTCGCGGAGCCTGCCCATGCGGCGGCACCGATCGTAGCGGCCGAACGCAGAAACGCGCGGCGCGAGAGAGCATCAATTCCGTTCTTTTTCGACATAGTCCCTACCATCTCAAGGCGCTGAAGCGCGCGCTGCCCGAGCCCTAGCACAAACGTGGTTAACAAACGTAAACCCGCGTGCCACCCCGGCCCTCAAATTGCTTTCACGATCGTGCGAGCGAGAGCCATTCCAGCAGGTCGGACGAAAACGAATCGCCGCGATAAACGCCATTGCGCACCTGCCGCATCTTAAGCGTCGCTGTCATAGCAATATGGCCAATTCGTGTCTCGGCACTGCCGGGCCACCTGCGGGCAGGCAGTGCTACGACAATTCGGCCGGGAAAAGTCGGCAAGGATCGGACACGCAGGGATTGCGCCCGACCCTTGAAACTGGAGGTGCTTATGCCTGCAGTTACAGGCGATACATGATGCTGTCGTTCCAGAAGCGATCGAGGCGCTGCAGGAGCTTGTTCATCTGAGTGAACTCATCAGAACCGATGCCGCCGACCTTGTGGATAGAACCGATATGGCGCTCGTAGAGCTTGGCAACGGTTTCGGCAATCTCCTGGCCGTCTTCCGTCAGGCTGATGCGCACCGAGCGGCGGTCGATGCGGGAGCGCTGATGGTTGATGAGGCCAAGATCGACGAGCTTCTTGACGTTGTAGGATACGTTGGAACCGAGATAGTAACCACGCGAACGAAGCTCGCCGGCGGTCAGTTCGGAGTTGCCGATGTTGAACAGCAGCAGCGCCTGGATGGCGTTGACGTCGCTGCGGCCCTGCCGGTCGAACTCGTCCTTGATGACGTCGAGCAGACGGCGATGCAGACGCTCGACGAGGTGAAGGGATTCCATGTAGAGACCACGGATCGTCTCTTCCTGCGGGTCCCGGGGTGCAGCTACCTGCGGCTTCATCTTGGTGTTCATTTTCGTGCCTCACTGTTTCGTTTGGCGGTGTTTCTTTGTCTTCCCGCCTTGAGTGAGACCCTATCGAATACGTATAAAATTCTACTTAAACCGCAGCCTTAACATGTACTTACCATCCGCGGAGCCTGTCTCAGGGTGAATCAACCCTTACCTGCCGCGCCTGGCGCAGGCGCTGCCAGAAGAGCGCCGCACGGAAAAGAATGAAGGTCGCCGCGACCGCCCCGTGGAGCAAGAGGAGCAGCGGACGTGCCCCGAGCATGCCTGGATAGAATTCGAGCATGGCTACCTCGATGGCCGCCGCGAGCACCCAGATAACCGGTCCCCAGGAGACGAGCAACCAAAGCCCGATGGCAGCGACCGGATAAAGGACGGCAAGCGCGGTCGCGGCGGCGCGCCACTCTGGCGCCAGCAAATCGAAACGCCCGGCGCCGCCGTGGGAAAAGCCGATCAGCATCGCCCAGTAGTTCAGCGCAAGCCAGAAGCAGGAGGCCGAGACCAGTCGCAGGAACCAGCCGAACAGCACTTCGGTGAGCGATGGCTTCGGGACATGAGCAGAATCGTGAAGCATGGCCGGCAAGATAGGCCGAGTGCCGGCAATCCACCAGCGCAAAGCAGGAGAGCCCGCCCCGAGCGGCTCACCCGCGGGAGGAAATGCCGCAGCCGTCCTCCCGCAACGCCGTTTTCAATCGACCGGGGCGCATGATAAACCGCCTTCGACCAACGCAGTGAAAGAAGAAGGAAGCGGGCGCGATGAACGACAGGACAAATCTTGTGGACAGGATCACTGGACACCGTCGCATGCGCCGCAACCGCAAGGCGGACTGGACGCGCCGCCTGGTGCAAGAGAACCGCTTGACCGTGGACGACCTGATCTGGCCGATCTTCATCGTGCCGGGCAGCGGCATCGTTCAGCCGATCGACGCGATGCCCGGCGTCAACCGCATGAGCGTCGACAAGGCCGTCGAGGCGGTGAAGGAGGCGGCCGATCTCGGAATTCCCGCCGTCGCCACCTTCCCGAACATCGAGATGGCGCTCCGCAACGAAACCGGTTCGAACAGCCTTGCCCCTGACAACCTGATCAACCAGGCGACGCGGGCGATCAGGAGCGCCGTTCCGAATGTCGGCGTCATCACCGATGTGGCGCTTGATCCTTTCACCAGCCACGGTCACGACGGCATTCTGCGCGGCGGCGAGATCGTCAATGACGAGACGGTGGAAGCGGTGGCGCGCGCGGCAGTAATGCAGGCGGATGCCGGCTCCGACATCATCGCACCTTCCGAAATGATGGACGGACGGGTCGGCGCCATCCGCGAGGCGCTCGATGCGGCAGGCCACCAGAATGTCGGCATCATGTCCTATGCGACGAAATTCGCCTCCGCCTTCTATGGCCCCTATCGCGAGGCGATCGGCACCGGCGGGCTGCTGAAGGGCGACAAGAAGACCTATTACATCGATCCGGCCAACGGCACCGAAGCGATCCGCGACGCCGCGCTCGACGTCAAGGAAGGCGCCGACATGCTGATGGTGAAGCCCGGCCTGCCCTATCTCGACATCTGCTGGCGGATGAAGGAAGCCTTCGGCTTGCCGGTCTTCGCCTACCAGGTCTCGGGCGAATACGCGCAGATCAAGGCGGCGGCGGCGAATGGATGGATCGACGGCGAGCGCATCATGCTCGAGACGCTGCTTGCCTTCAAGCGCGCCGGCTGCGACGGCATTCTCAGCTATTTCGCCGTCGAAGTGGCAAGGATCCTGGCAAAGCGATGAGCGGCCGGTTCGCACGACAGACGCATTGTTTTGTCGAATACGGTCCCCATATGTGAGCGAAACGATGCGAGGCTGACATGAGCATGCATAACCAGGAACTCCGACTTCCGAGCCAGGACTGGCGCGCTTACCAGGGTGTCCTGTCGCGCCGGGTGTTCGCCTTCATTGTCGACTATCTGATTGTCGCGCTCCTGTGGATCCCGGCTGCGGTCGTCGTCTTCTTTTTGGGCATCCTGACGCTCGGCCTCGGATTCTTCCTCTATCCGGTGCTCTTCGCGCTGGTGGCGATGCTGTATTTCGGGCTGACGGTCGGCGGCCGCGAGCAGGCATCGCTCGGCATGCGGATCATGGGCGTTGCGATCGCCCGGACGGACGGCCGGCCGATGGATTTCCTGACCGCAATCGTACATCTCGCGATCTTTTGGATCGCCAATGCGCTGTTGACGCCGCTCGTCCTGCTGATCGGATTGTTCACGGATCGCGGCCGATTGCTGCACGACCTTCTGATCGGCACTGTCGGCGTCCGCAGAGACATGTATTGACGGTGGCGGGCCGAGAACACCGTTTCAACGTCGAATTGAATTCAGGCAGAGCCGAATCGACGTCCCCAGAAATTGTCGGCACTTGCTCGTTCCTCGCCGAACGCGTGTGTTGACGTTTTTCATTCTTCGGCCATCCTATTGCAGAGTAACCTCGCGAAGAGTGATCCCCGCGCTCGATGAACACGCAGACCACACAGTCTCCGCAATTCTATCTGACCGCGCCGGCAGCCTGTCCCTACCTGCCCAACGAGATGGAACGGAAAGTCTTCACGCACATGGTGGGCGAGCGTGCACCCGAGCTGAATGATCTTCTGACCCAGGGCGGTTTCCGCCGCTCGCAGAACATCGCCTACCGCCCGGCCTGCGAAACCTGTCGCGCCTGCATCTCGGTCCGCATCCTAGCCAACGAGTTCATGCCCACCCGCTCCATGCGCCGGGTGCTCGCCGCCAATCACGACGTGGTCTCGACCGAGTACCCTGCCGAGCCATCGAGCGAGCAATACAACCTCTTCCGCCGCTATCTCGATTGCCGGCACCAGAGGGGCGGCATGTCGGACATGTCGGTGCTCGACTACGCGATGATGGTCGAGGACACCCATGTACACACGAAAATCATCGAATACCGGTTGCGGTCCGAGGGCGACGGCATCAGCGAGAAGGCCAAAGGTCCGCTGATCGCCACGGCGCTCACCGACCGGATGGGCGATGGGCTGTCGATGGTTTATTCCTTCTTCGACCCCGGTCTCGCAAACCGTTCGCTCGGAACCTTCATGATTCTCGACCATATCCGCCGGGCGAAGGAACGCGGCCTTCCGCACGTCTACCTCGGATATTGGGTCAAGGGCTCCCGCAAGATGGGGTATAAAACAAAGTTTTTGCCGCAGGAGCACCTTATGGCCCGCGGTTGGGAGCGCTATGCTGGCGGACAAGACCTCCCCGAAACCGCCACGGATTAAGAATTGACCCCCTCCTCTGACGCCGCGCGGCACCGACGCGGCCTTGCCATCACCGGCCTCGGCGGCCTTGCGCTTTCCTTCGACATCCCGCTGATCCGTTCCGCAGACGGCGAAGTATGGTCGATTCTCGCCGTGCGCAGCCTGTCGACCTTTGCGGTGGCGATCGCCGCCTGGTTCTTCATCAATCGCATCCTGGGCCGCCACATTGCCTTGATCCCCGGCAAGGCCGGGCTGATCGCCGGCCTTTTCTACGGCATCAATTCCTTCACCTTCCTGCTCGCGGTGTTCAACACATCGACGGCGAACGTCGTCTTCATCCTCGCCTTCACTTCGATGTTCGCGGCAATCCTTTCCTGGATCTTCCTAAAGGAGCGGCTTTCCAACGCCACATTGCTGACGATGGCGATCATGCTGCTCGGCGTCGGGGTGATCGTGCAGGACGGACTTGAGAGCGGGCACCTGTTCGGCGACGCCATGGCCGCCTGCTCTGCCTTCCTGTTGGCGAGTGCCATCACCATCAGCCGCGCCGATGGCAGGGACATGGCGCTGGTGCCGCTGACGACGGCGATCTTCCCGGCGGTCGCGGCGCTCACGCTTTTGCCGGCGAGCGGAATCGCGATCGCCGCGCCCGGCTACATTCTCTTCAACGGTCTGGTGATGATTCCCGTCGCCTTCTTCTGCCTGGCGACCGGGCCGCGTTATCTCTCGGCACCGGAAGTCGGGATGTTCTACCTGCTCGAGACGATTCTAGCGCCAATCTGGGTGTGGATCGTCTTTTCCGAGATGCCCACGTTCCAAACGCTCGTCGGCGGCGCCATCCTGATACTCGCTTTGCTCGGCCATTCACTCTGGCAGATGCGCAGCAAGGCGGCAAAGGCTCAGATTCCCTGTGCTGAATTGCCGTTCACCGGGTGACGACGACTCGCCTGCCGGTTACTGCGGGCTTGTGGGAGCGGAACCCGTGTCCTCGATCTGCGATCGCATCGCCCAGAGTTCGCGATTGGTATTGATCCATTCCGCCGCGATCTCCAAAGGGGTCGGATCGGCGGCGATAAACTCTCCATTGTCCTGACGCCGGCGGGTAATCAGCCCCGCCTCCTCCAGAATCACCACATGATTCGACAGCTCGTCCTGTTCGGCGCCGACCGCACTGGCCACGTCCGCAACGGAGCTTTCACCGGCAAACAGGACTTCGAATATGCGGCGGCGTGTGGGATCGGCAAGTGCCAACAAGGTATCGTCAAGGGCCGAGATCATCGCATTCCTCTCTCCGGCGCATCATTGGGCAAATCGCGGCCGATTTAAGGAAACAGCAAAGAGTTGCAGCGGCTGGTGGAAAAGACCTGAAAGCTGTGGATAACCAAGCCGCCGAACGAACGATCCACTGGCCAGGTCCGGCAATCAGCCGCTGAACCGGCCACTCCGCGGGAAGCCCTTCGGCACGACGCGTCCGGCGCCGGCGCGGTCGCCCTGCCACTCCATCAACTCGTCCTTGCTCTTCGTGAAGACACGGCCGGCGCTGTCTTCCCAGGACAGCCCCTCGGCCATGGTGAAGCAGCGGATATCGGAAATGCCGCCGTCCTTGTAGCGCTGCAGGCGCACGCCCTTGCCGCGGGCCATTTCGGGTATCTGCACCAGCGGGAAGACCAGCATCTTGCGGTTGTCGCCGACGACGGCAACGTGATCGCCCTTGACCGGGACGACGAGCTTTGCCTCGTCCGGCATCACGACGTTCATCACCTGCTTGCCTTTGCGGGTATTGGCAACGATGTCGCTTTCGATGACGACGAAGCCGTTGCCGGCGGCGGACGAGACGACAAGCTTGCGGGCCGGATCGTGGACCAGAGCCGTCAGCACGTCCTGGTCGTTTTCCATATCGACTATGATGCGCAGCGGCTCGCCATGGCCGCGGCCGCCCGGCAATTTGTCGCCGCCAAGCGTATAGACCTTGCCGCCGGTGGTGAAGACGAGGATCTTGTCGGTCGTCTGGGCCGGAAACGCCACCTTCAGGGCATCGCCGTCCTTGAACTGCAGCGCAGACGTGTCGGAGATGTGCCCCTTGAGCGCGCGGATCCAGCCCTTTTCCGAGATGACCACGGTGATCGGTTCCTTCTCGATCATCGCCTGCTGGATAGCTTCCACGTCCGCGTCGGGCGCGTCCGCGAAAGTGCTGCGGCGCTTGCCGAGCTCGGTCGCCTTGGCGAACTTCTTCTTCACCTCGCCGATCTCCCAGGCGACCGCCTGCCACTGCTTGTCATCGGAAGCGAGCAGCCCCTCGATTTCCCCCTTCTCCTTCGACAGCGCGTCGAATTCGGTGCGGATCTCGAACTCCTCGAGCTTGCGCAGCGAGCGCAGACGCATGTTGAGGATTGCTTCGGCCTGGACATCGGTCAGCGAGAAACGCTCGATCATCACCGCCTTCGGTTCATCCTCCTCGCGGATGATCCGGATCACCTCGTCGATGTTGAGATAGGCGACGAGATAGCCGCCGAGGATCTCGAGCCGCCGGTCGATCGCGGCAAGCCGATGGCGGGAACGCCGCTGCAACACCTCGCGGCGATGTGCCAGCCATTCGCTCAGCACCTCGTTCACCGCCATGACGCGCGGAACGCGGCCCATCGACAGCACGTTCATGTTGAGCGGAATGCGGCTTTCGAGCTCGGTCAGCTTGAACAGCGATTCCATCAGGATATTGGCATCGACGGAGCGGCTCTTCGGCACGAGCACGACGCGGACGTCCTCCGCCGATTCGTCGCGGATGTCTTCGAGCAGCGGCAATTTGCGGGCGATCAGGAGCTCGGCGATCTTTTCGATCAGCCGCGACTTCTGGACCTGATAGGGAATTTCCGTAACGACGATTTGATACCCGCCGCGCCCCAGGTCCTCGACACTCCAGCGGGCGCGGACGCGGAAGCCGCCGCGGCCGGTGCGGTAGGATTCGAGCATGCTGGCGCGGCTTTCGACGATGATGCCGCCGGTCGGAAAATCCGGCCCCTCGATGCCGCCGCGCTGCGGATTGGCCGGATCGAAGAGCAGTTCCTCCACCGTCGCCTTCGGATGACGGATCAGATAGAGGGCCGCATCGCAAAGCTCATGCGCATTGTGCGGCGGAATGGATGTCGCCATGCCGACCGCGATGCCCGATGCGCCGTTGGCGAGAAGGTTCGGAAAGGCGCCGGGAAGGACGACCGGCTCCTGATCCTCCTCATTGTAGGTCGGGCGGAAATCGACCGCATCCTGGTCGATGCCCTCGAGCAGCAGGGCCGCGACGTCGGTCATCTTCGCTTCGGTGTAACGATAGGCTGCGGCGTTGTCGCCGTCGATATTGCCGAAGTTGCCCTGCCCGTCGACGACCGGATAGCGCTGCGAGAAGTCCTGGGCGAGCCTGACCAGCGCATCATAGACCGACTGGTCGCCGTGCGGGTGGAACTTGCCGATGACGTCGCCGACGATACGGGCGCATTTCTTGAACGAGGAATTGGGTCGCAAGCCCATCTCGCTCATCGCGTGGATGATACGGCGATGGACCGGCTTCAATCCGTCGCGGACATCCGGCAGCGCGCGATGCATGATGGTCGACAGTGCGTAGGCGAGATAGCGCTCCTCGAGCGCCGCCTTGAGGTCAACCGGCTGAATGTTGTCGTTCCCGCCAGACGGCGGCAAAAGGCTTTGTCCCATGCCTCCTTGCTACCGCAACCGGCCCGCCGCGGCAAGAATCGGGGCCCACCACGCTGTGGAGAACGCGCCTCAGGCACTTGCCTAAACCTCGAGTTGCAACCATGGATTTCCGCAGGTAATTTTCCGGAAAGCATGATCCGCGGGGAACATCCGCCATGCGACTCGGCGATATAAATTCGCCCGGTTTCGTATTAGGGTCGCACGGCAATTCGGTGGGTTGAGGATGGGGATCGATGCAAGAGCTCGTGCGCGGGGAGGCAGCGTCGCAGTTCCGTCTGCCGCGCAGCGCTTCCGATGAGCTCCGCGACGACCGCCAGAAATCACCGCAGCAGGCCTTGCAAACAACCAGCAGTCCAACATTTCTCACAAGGAACAACGCAATGATGCATACGCGCAAGATCCGCCTGATGATGGCCAGCGCCGCCCTCCTCACGCTTGCCGGCCCGGCCTTCGCCCTGGACGGCGCGGACATGATGAAGAAACTGAGTGCCGCGCTCGAGGTGAACGGTACCTCGCTCGCCTTCGACAAGGCCGAGGCGGACGGTGACGTCGTGACGGCAAGCGGCGTCAAGCTTCAGGTCGTGGCACAGCCAGGCGAAACGGTCGACATAGGCGATGTGACGTTCGAAGGCGTCGAGGAGACCGATGACGGAGGCTACTACGCCGAAACGGTTTCCTTCGCGGATGTCAATGTGAGCGAAAAGGAGGACAGCGCCTCCGTCAAGAATATCGCGATCGGCGGCCTCTCCATTCCCGGTAATGCATCCGGCGGCACGATCGACGACATTCTGCTCTATGAGTCGTTTGGCACTGGGCCGGTAGAGGTCAAGGTCAAGGGCAAGGACGTCTTCAAGATCGCCAGCATCGAGAGCAATCTCAGCCGGCAGGAAAACGATGCGGGCTTCGACTTCGACGCGACGATGGCCGGGCTATACGCTGATCTCTCCGAGGTCGAAGACGCCAAGGCGAAGGAAGCAATCGAGAAGCTCGGACTGAAGCAGATTGATGGCCAGGTGACGATGAAGGGAAGCTGGGAGCTGGAGAGCGGCAATCTCGCCGTCGATGAATATGCCCTCGACTTCAAGAATGTCGGCCGGCTGAACATCGCCATGGATTTCTCAGGCTACACGCTCCAGTTCCTGAAGTCGCTGCAGGAGGCGAACAAGGCCGCGCAAGCCAATCCGAACAAGGATGAGGCCAACCAGGCAATGGGCCTTGCCATGCTCGGCCTCATGCAGCAACTGACGTTCAACAGCGCTTCGATCCGCTTCGACGACGCCTCGATCACCAAGAAGGCGCTCGACTATGCCGGCAGCCAGCAGGGCGTCACCGGCGAACAGATGGCGCAGTCGCTAAAGGGCCTTGTGCCGATCATGATGGCGCAGTTGAACCTGCCGGAGTTGCAGAACCAGGTGTCGGCCGCGGTCAACGCCTATCTCGACGCGCCGAAGAGCCTGACGATCAGCGCCGAACCGGAAAAGCCCGTGCCGTTTCCGATGATCATGGGTGCCGCGATGGGCGCGCCGAACACCATTCCCTCGGTTCTCGGCGTCAAGGTGACGGCGAACGACTGACGCTTCCCGAAGCGCCACAAGCCGACGCAATGCGTATGGCTTTCGAATTCAAGCCCGGCGGATCCCGCCGGGCTTTTTTTTGCCGCCGCGATCGATGTTATGATGCGACGCTTGATGCTCGCATGCGCCGGCCTATCTATTTCGACAGCCGGCAGTTTGTGCATTCCCGACCGTAGAAAACCGGAAGGAGGACGCAATGGGACTGAAGCATTCGGATATCACCGCCATACTCGGTCCGGTCGACGAGACCCTGATGGCCGAACTTCTGGCGACGGGCGCGACCGCGAGCGAGCTTGCCGAAGCGATCGCCTGGGTCAACAACGACGAGGCGCTGATCGGAGAGGGCCGGCATCTTCCGGCCGGCCGGGTTGCCGCCCTGATCGACATTCTGACACCCGAGGTCGACGAGGAGTGACGGCCGAAGCTTTCGCCCGCAGGTGCCGGCGTCAGGTCCGGCCGCGGACGGCCGGACGAGTGAGTATCTGATTTATCGTGTTGAGGGAGGGATACATGGCTGCCAAAGATGTCAAGTTCAACACCGATGCGCGCGACCGGATGCTGCGCGGCGTCGACATAATGGCCAACGCGGTTCGGGTCACCCTTGGCCCCAAGGGGCGGAACGTCGTCATCGACAAAGCCTTCGGCGCACCGCGGATCACCAAGGACGGGGTCTCCGTCGCCAAGGAGATCGAGCTGGAGGACAAGTTCGAGAATATGGGCGCGCAGATGCTCCGCGAGGTCGCTTCGAGGACCAGTGAAATCGCCGGCGACGGCACGACGACCGCGACGGTACTGGCGCAGGCCATCGTCCGGGAGGGCGCGAAGGCCGTCGCCTCCGGCATGAACCCGATGGACCTGAAGCGTGGCATCGATCTCGCCGTCGATACGCTCGTCACCGAACTGAAGGGCAAGGCAAGGCAGGTTTCCAAGAACGAGGAGATCGCCCAGGTGGCAACGATCTCGGCCAATGGAGACGCGGAGATTGGGCGCTACCTTGCCGAGGCGATGGAGAAGGTCGGCAATGAGGGCGTCATCACCGTCGAGGAGGCCAAGACCGCCGAGATCGAACTCGAGGTCGTCGAAGGCATGCAGTTCGATCGCGGCTACCTATCGCCCTATTTCATCACCAACCAGGACAAGATGCGGGCGGAGCTGGAGGATGTCTACATTCTCATCCACGAGAAGAAGCTCTCCAACCTGCAGGCGATGATCCCGATTCTCGAAGCGGTGATCCAGGCCGGCAAGCCGCTGCTGATCATCGCCGAAGACGTCGAGGGCGAAGCCCTTGCGACGCTCGTCGTCAACAAGCTGCGCGGAGGGCTGAAGATCGCCGCCGTCAAGGCGCCCGGCTTCGGGGACCGCCGCAAGGCGATGCTGGAGGATATCGCCATCCTGACCGGCGGCACGGTGGTTTCAGAGGACCTCGGGATCAAGCTCGAAAACGTGACGATGGAGGCTTTGGGGCGCGCAAAGCGCGTCATGGTGGAGAAGGACGCGACCACCATCGTCGGCGGTGCCGGCGCCAAGGAGGATATCAGCGGCCGCGTCGCCCAGATCAAGGCGCAGATCGACGAAACCACATCGGACTATGACCGCGAGAAGCTGCAGGAGCGGCTTGCCAAGCTCGCCGGCGGCGTCGCGGTGATCCGCGTCGGCGGCTCGACGGAAATCGAGGTCAAGGAGAAGAAGGACCGCGTCGACGACGCGCTGCATGCGACGCGTGCCGCGGTGGAGGAAGGCATCCTGCCGGGTGGCGGCGTCGCATTGCTGCGCGTCGTCAAGGCGCTCGAAAACGTGGCGACGGCCAATGACGACCAGCGTGTCGGCGTGGAAATCGTCCGCCGCGCCGTCGAGGCGCCCGTGCGCCAGATCGCCGAGAATGCCGGCGCCGAGGGCTCGATCATCGTCGGTCAGCTCCGGGCGAAGACCGACTTCGCCTATGGCTGGAATGCCCAGACGGGAGAATTCGGCGACCTCTTCGCTATGGGCGTCATCGATCCGGCAAAGGTCGTGCGCGCCGCGCTGCAGGACGCAGCCTCCGTCGCCGGTCTTCTGGTGACGACGGAAGCGATGATCGCCGAGAAGCCGAAGAAGGAAAGCCAGGCGCCGATGCCGCCGGCACCCGGAATGGATTTCTAGTTACCGGCTTAACAGCGCCGGCGCAGCCGTCGTCGCAAGGCGCCGGCCGCGCGCCGGCGCCGTCCCACGGGCCCGCCTCCGTTCAGCCTGCACGGGCCGCCTGCCCTGCCTTTGCCCTCCAAGAAACTTGCGATGGTAAGTGTCCCCGCGACATCTTGCTGGCGGTTGATTAGAACATATTTTTTGATATGCATTATCCAATTGCATTTCACTCCCGCCGACCGGAGCCCCATGAGCCGTAATTTTCTTGTCGTCGACCCCGAGGAAGGCATGCCCGTACTGAAAGGGCTCGCGTCGCCGGCAAGGGTCTCGGTGCTCAAGCTGCTGCACGAAAAGGGACCGCTGAACGTCAACGAAATTGCGGATGTTCTTGATCTGCCGCAGTCGAGCGTCTCGACCAACGTGCAGATATTGGAAGAGGCGGGACTTATCCGCACGGAGACACAGAGGGCGCGCAAGGGAAACCAGAAGGTCTGCCGCAGCGTCTATGACGAGATTCTCGTCGTCTTCAAGAATGAAATCAAGGAAACTGAACCGGACGCGATCGAAGTGTCGATGCCGCTGGGGCTCTATACGAGCTTCGAAGTGACTGCCCCCTGCGGCCTCTGCTCGGTTGACGGCATCGTCGGACTGCTCGATGTGCCCGACACGTTCCTCGATCCCGACCGGATGAAGGCAGCACTAATCTGGTTCACCCGCGGCTATGTGGAGTATCAGTTTCCGAACAATGCGCGCCTGGCGAACACCGGCATTCGCGAGGTCGAATTCGTCATGGAACTGAGCTCCGAGGTGCCGGGGACCAGCGCCGACTGGCCGTCCGATATCACCCTGACGATCAATGGGGTGGATATCGGAACCTGGACTTCCCCGGGTGATTTCGGCGACAAACGCGGCGTTTTCACCCCGGACTGGTGGAAGCTCAAAGGCTCGCAATACGGCAAACTCAAGAGTTTTCGGATCAATGACGATGGCTCCTTCGTCGACGGCCTGCGGATCTCCAACGTGAAGCTCGCCGAGCTGAAGCTCGAGCAACATCATTCGATCCGGCTTCGCGTCGGCGTCCGGGACGATGCCCGCCATCCCGGCGGCATCAACATCTTCGGCCGAGGCTTCGGCAACTACGATCAGGACATCGTGTTGCGCCTGAAGACGCGCTGAGCCCGCCCTGCCTACAGAATCTCACTACTTGACCTCCGGCCTCGCTTCCGTTTTACTCATCCCAATTTCTGATATAAATCATAAATCAGGATTTAGTGGAGGAAGCCATGAAGGCCGCGGTAACGGTGCACAGCAAGTTCACGATCTCGGACATCGATCCGCGTCTCTACGGGTCCTTCATCGAGCACCTCGGCCGCGCCGTCTATACCGGCATCTACGAACCCGATCATCCGACTGCCGACGAAAACGGCATGCGCCGGGACGTGATCGAACTCGTCAGGGAACTCAATGTGCCGATCGTGCGCTATCCGGGCGGCAACTTCGTTTCCGCCTATAACTGGGAAGATGGCATCGGCCCGAAGGAGAGCCGCCCGACTCGCCTCGATCTCGCCTGGCACACCTCGGAAAGCAACCAGGTCGGCATCCATGAATTCGCCGAATGGTGCGCGGCCGCCGATACTCAGATGATGCTCGCCGTCAATCTTGGCTCGCGCGGCCTCGACGAGGCCCGCAACTTCCTCGAATACGTCAGCCACCCGGGCGGCAGCGAATGGAGCGACAAGCGCCGCGCCAATGGCCGCGAAGAGCCCTGGGATGTCAAGCTCTGGTGCCTCGGCAACGAGATGGACGGCCCCTGGCAGATCGGCCACAAGACGGCCGACGAATATGGCAGGCTGGCGCACGAGACCGCCAAAGCGATGCGCGCCTTCGACAACTCGCTCGAGCTCGTCGTCTGCGGCTCCTCCAACGCGCATATGCCCACCTACCCCGAATGGGAGGCGACCGTCCTCGACCACACCTATAACGAGATCGATTTCATATCGTTGCACATGTATTTCGAGAACCGCGCCAAGAACACCGCCAATTATCTCGCGCGCAGCATCGAGCTCGACAACTATATCGGCACGGTGGCCGGCGTGATCTCCTACATCAAAGCGAAGAAGCGCTCGACCAAGGAGGTCTACATTTCCTTCGACGAGTGGAACGTCTGGTACCACTCCAAGGAGCGCGACAAGGCGACCCTTGCGGGCGCCCATGGCTGGCCGCATGCGCCGGCGCTGCTGGAGGACGACTATAATTTCGAGGACGTGCTCCAGGTCGGCTGCATCCTCAATACCTTCATCAACCGCGCCGACGTGGTGAAGATCGCCTGCATGGCGCAGCTCGTCAACGTCATCGCCCCGATCATGACGGTGCCGGGCGGCCCTGCCTGGCGCCAGACGATCTTTTATCCTTATTATTTCGCTTCGATCTATGGCCGCGGAACGGCGCTCAAGCTGCTGGTCGACAGCCCCGCCTACAGCGTCGATGGCCTTGGCGAGGTGCCTTATCTCGATATTTCCGCCGTGCACGATGCACACAGAAACGCCGTGACGTTCTTCATCGTCAACCGGAATGGCAGCGAAGCGATCGACCTCGACGTCAGCCTCCTCGAGTTCGGGACAATGAAGATCATCGACGACCAAGTGCTCGCCCATTCCGACATCAACATCACCAATACCGCCGAGCAGCCCGCCAATGTGGTGCCGAAAAAAGGAGAAGGCGCCGCCTCTGCCGATGGAAAGCTCTGGGCGAGGATTGCGCCGCTGTCGTACCGGATGATCCGGCTGAAATCGTAAGCAGACTAAATCACATTTTTCGATACATATCGAAAATATGTTGACAGAAGAATTGTATAATTTAACGTCGCGACACCGCTTCGACGTGCCGCTGGGAGGAAGAGATGGGAGCAAGAGCTTCTGTTTTGGCACTATCGTTGGTCAATCTGACCTCGCTGCCCGGGGGGAAAAAGCGCCGTTTTGCAGGAGGCCGGCCGAGCGTCGCACTCCGCGTTTGCGGTTCTGAAACCGGGCCCGGAGCCGCCGGATGACCGCCCATATCGAAATCCAGAATGTCAGCAAACGCTACGGCTCGCTGACCGTGCTCGACGGACTGTCGCTGACGATCAAGGCCAACGAGTTCATGGTCTTCCTCGGCCCTTCGGGCTGCGGCAAGTCAACGCTTCTGCGGATGATCGCCGGGCTCGAAAGCGTCGATGACGGTACGATCTCGATCAACGGCGAGCGCATCGACAACCTGCCGCCGGGCCAGCGCGACATCGCCATGGTCTTCCAGAGCTATGCGCTTTATCCGCACATGACGGTGGCCGACAACATGGCCTTCGGGCTGCGCAACATAGGCCTGCCGGCCGCCGTCATTTCCGCCCGCGTCGCAGAAGCCGCGCGCATGCTCGAAATCGGCCATCTCCTCGACCGCAAGCCCGGCCAGCTTTCCGGCGGCCAGCGCCAGCGCGTCGCGATCGGGCGCGCCATCGTCAAGGAGCCGAAGGCCTTCCTGTTCGACGAGCCGCTGTCGAACCTCGATGCGGCGCTGCGCGTGCGCACCCGTGTCGAGCTTGCCCAGCTTCGCAACCGGGTCAGATCGACGATGATCTTCGTCACGCACGACCAGATCGAGGCGATGACGCTCGCCGATCGCATCGTCGTGATGAACAACCGGAAGATCGAGCAGATCGGCACGCCGATGGAGATCTACTCGCGGCCGGCAAGCCGCTTCGTCGCCACCTTCGTCGGTTCGCCGACGATGAATTTTCTGCCGGTCGGCCTGTCGGGCGAGAACGGCTTCGCCCGCGCAAGGCTGCCGGACGGCACCGAGCTGCAGACGGCGATCCGTCTCGACGGCATCAATGGCGGCGAGCATTCGCTCGGCATCCGCGCCGAGGCCGTCAAACTCTCCAACGGAACCGCCGCGACGACGACGGGAAAGGTCGAGGTGATCGAGCGTCTCGGTGACCGCACCCTTCTGTATACGCGCCTTAAGGAGGGAAGCCTCATCATCGCCGAGGATGCCGGCAACAGCCGCGTCGCGATCGGCGACGAGGTCGCCCTAGCCCTCGATGGCGCCCGCTCGCACCTCTTCGACGCCGAAGGCCGGGCTCGGCACAACGAGGGCGTCGGCCATGGCTGAGGCGACACTTCCCGGCAGCGCGTCGGCCGCCAAGGCGGCAGCCCGGCAGGCGGTGCAGAACATCAATGCCCCGCTCTGGCGCAACGCGGCTTTCGTCGCGCCCTATCTGTTCTTCTTCGTGACGCTTCTTCTCGTGCCGCTCTTCTGGAGCGTATGGCTCAGTCTTCACAAGGCAGATGCCTTCGGAGTCGGGCGGTTCGTCGGTCTCGACAATTACCTTCGGCTCTTCCGGGACAAGATCTTCATCCAGTCGGTCGGCAACACCTTCTACTTCGTTTTCCTGACCGTCCCTGCCCTCGCCCTCATCGGCCTTCTGCTGGCACTCGCCCTTAATCGCAAGACAAAGTCTGCGGCCGCGCTCCGCGCCGTCTACTTCTCGTCGTCGGTCCTCTCCGTGACGATCGTGACGCTCATCTGGCGCATCGTCTTCATCGGCAATTTCGGCCTGCTCGCGACCATCTACGGCTGGTTCGGAGCGACCGCGCCCGCCTTTCTGTCGGACCCGAAGCTCACCATGATCGGAATTGCGATTGCGACCATCTGGTGGTGCATCGGGCTGCCGATGATGCTCTTTCTATCGGCCCTGCAACAGGTGCCGCAGGAAATCTACGAGGCTGCGGCGCTCGACAATGCGAGCCGGTGGCGAACGCTCTGGCACATCACCCTCCCCTCGATCCGGCGCACCTTCATTCTCGTGATCATCATCGAGATCGTCCTGCAGTTCCAGCTTTTCGGACAGGCGCGGCTGATGACGCAGGGCGGCCCGAACAACGTCTCGAAGCCGATCGTGCTCTACATCTACGAGGCCGCCTTCACCAAGTGGGACCTCGGCCTCGGCGCCGCGGCGTCCGAAATTCTCTTTATCCTGATCATGATCGCCGCCATGGCGCAGTATTTCATCTCTCGCCGCAGAGGAGAGGAAGGATGAGCTCCATGTCTTCGGACCGGATCGTCGGCCGCTCGACCGGCGACCGCATCATTCTCGTCCTGGTGATCGTTCTCGCGCTGGTCATGATGGCACCGATCGCCTGGGTCATAGCGCTGTCGCTCAAGGACAACAAGGAACTGATGACGGACATGAATTCCGTCTTCCATGCTCCCTATACGATCCACAACTACATCAACATCCTGGCGACGTCCTCGGTCTTCCGCTGGATCCTGAACAGCGTGATCGTGTCGGGCGGCCTCACCGTCATGACACTGGTTCTGTCGTCGCTCGCCGGCTACGGCTTTGCGCGGCTGAATTTCCCGTTCCGCAATGCGCTGTTCATCATAGTGCTGCTCGGCCTTGCCGTTCCGGAACAGGCGGTGCTGATCGCCCGGCATCAGCTCTTCAGCTGGCTGAAATTCCACAACACCTATCACGGGCTGATCCTGCCGGGCCTGGCCGCTCCCTTCGGCGTGTTCCTGATGACGCAATATTTCCGCGCCATTCCGAAGGAGCTCGACGAGGCGGCACTGCTAGACAATGCCAGCCGCTTCAAAATCTTCTGGAAGGTGCTCTTGCCGCTGACGATCCCGGCACAGGCAACCCTCGGCATCTTCACCTTCCTGTCGTCCTGGAACGACTATTTCTGGCCGCTGATCTCCGGCACCAAGAAGGAGATGTACACGCTGACGATCGGGATCGCTTCGACGCAGACGAACTTCGCACAGTCGGAAGGCCTCGGATTCCTAATGTCGCAGGCGGTCTTTGCAGGAGCACCGATCCTTGTTCTCTACCTGTTTTTCCAGAAATACATCGTGACGGCCGTCTCCGGCGCCGCCGTGCGCTGAAGCCACCACCCATAGTGTCGCAACCGGCTCTCTGGGAGGGGAGCCAAGCCAGGGGCGAGGCCCCATGAGGAGGAGATAACATGACGCATAGCCTGAGGAAGTACATGCTGGCGGCCGCCTCGGCGCTCGCGCTCGCCGTCGCCACGCCTGCCCTGGCGGCAACCGAACTTACCGTGCAGCGCTTCTTCGGCGCCTGTGACGCGGAGTTCGGCACCAATACCGACGTCAGCAAGGCCGTCGGGGAATGCGGCATCATCACCTCGCTGATCAACAAGTTCAACGCCGACAACCCGGATGTGCATGTGACCGTGACCACCGTCGAATGGCCGGGCTACGACCAGCTGACGGCGCAGTTTGCGGCCGGCGACCCGCCGGACATCGTCACCGTCCACCACTCCGTGCTCGGCGACTACCAGTCCAAAGGCCTGTTGATGCCGCTTGACGATCTCCTGAAAACCGTTGGCGTCTCTCCCTCGGACTTCACCAACGCGAGCCTCAGTGGCGTCACCAAGGACGGCAAGATCTATGGCTTGCCGATCGACAACTGGACGATGCTGTTCCACATCAACCTGGACCTCTTTAAGAAGGCCGGCCTCGTCAATGCCGACGGCACGCCGAAGCTGCCGGCGAGCGTCGACGAACTCATGGCACAGGCCAAGCAGTTCAAGGAAAAGACCGGCAAACCCTATTTCGTCCAAAATCTCGCGAACGAAGTCGCGCTCTACACGCGCAACCTCTACACCTATCTTTTCCAGCAGGATTCCGATTTCTTCGCCGATCCCAAGCAGGTCAAGATGAACACGCCCGAGGCCAGGAAGGTCCTCGAGATGTACAAGGCGATCTACGACAACGACGACACCACGAAAGACCTGGACTACGCCGCCAGCATCAATGCCTTTCTCGCAGGAGAAGGCGGCGTGCATTTGAATGGAACGTGGGTGATCGGCGACTATACCGCCTCCTCGGAAACATCCGGCACCGCGCTCAACGCCGGCGGCTACGCGGTCTACCCCTATCCTCAGCTTTTCTCGGGCAAAAAGGCCCAATATGCCGACGGCCACAGCTGGGCCGTTTCGCAGAAGGACCGCACGCCGGAGGAAGAGGCGGCGATCGGCAAGTTCCTGAAGTTCTTCAACGACAATGACTACGAATGGTCGCGCACCGGCCACCTTCCGGCGGTAAAGGCCGTGCTTGAGTCGGACGCATTCAAGAAGCTGCCGCATCGCGATACGATCGCGCCGATCGCAACACTCGGCACGCCGCTGCCGTCGACCGTGCAGCGCCAGTTCGCGATTCAGGACATCATCGGCCAGGAAATGAATGCGGCGATCACCGGCCAGAAGGAGATCGACGCCGCTCTGGCAGACATGGAGTCCCGCATCAACGAGTTGCTCGCGAATATCTGAGGCGCGTTGCCCGCAACGCGGGCGCCTCGGACGGTCGCTATGGCATCTTGAGCTGCTGCATGCGTTGTCCTTTGTCGGTCCTGATCGGGGGAACCATGCAACAGCCGGAGCGGGATGGGGAACTCTTTCCGCCTCATCCCGCTCTGATCTGTTGCATGTTCATCGGCCGCGATTGCGGCCGGAATGGCCAAGGCTCGACAAGGACCTCACGGTCACGCGGGTTCCGTATCGATACCGGCGTCGGCCAGTTCCTTGAAGCCGCCAATGTTGAAAACCGCCGTATATCCCATCTCCTGAAGTGTCTTGCCCGCGAGTGCGGACCGGCCGCCGGAAGCGCAATGCAGAAGGATGGTCTTGTCCTTCTGAAAGGCCGGGTTGTGGTATTGGCTCTCCGGATCTGCGCGAAACTCCAGCATGCCGCGCGAGACGTTCAACGCTCCCTTGATCCTGCCGGTCTGCTGGACTTCCGTCGGATCACGGACGTCCACGATGAGCACATCACCGGCGCGCATCTTCGCGGCGGCTTCGGCGGGAGACAATTTCGGGACTGCACTATTTGCTTCCGCCAGCAGATCCTTGACATTCCTTGCCATCACTCTTCTCCCATTGACGCGCTGCTACTGCATGTCTCCTTAAATCGACCTCGATTTAGGGACGAAGATATGCAGATTCAAAGTACTACAGCGACCTTTGCGCGTCTCGTAAAACGCGCGGCGCTGTGGTGAGCAGCGGCATAAGGGAACGCCTCAAGAGAATCCCTGTCAAGGCGAGCGGCCGGACGGCGTAGTTTCCCAAAGAAAAACCCGGCGAGTCGTCTCGCCGGGCTTACTTCGCTTCTTCTGGAGCTCAGTCCTTTTTCTGCGGGATCGGCCGGATCGCCAGTTCGCGCAGCTGCGCCGGCGTTGCCGGCGACGGCGCACCCATCAACAGATCGACCGCCTGTTGGTTCATCGGGAACAGCGAGATCTCGCGCAGGTTCTTGGCTCCGACCAGCAGCATGACGATTCGGTCGATGCCGAAGGCCATGCCACCATGCGGCGGGGCGCCGTATTGGAAGGCGCGGTAGAGACCGCCGAACTGCGCTTCGACATCCGCCTGGCTGAGGCCGACATTCTCGAAGGCCTTGACCATCAGCTCCGGCGACTGGTTACGGATCGAGCCGGATGCGATTTCGAAGCCGTTGCAGACCATGTCGTACTGGAATGCCTTGATCGACAGCAGGTCGTCGCCCGAGAGCGCCTCGAGGCCGCCCTGCGGCATCGAGAACGGGTTATGGGCGAAGTCGACGCGCTTCTCGTCCTCGTTCCATTCATAGAACGGGAAGTCGACGATCCAGCACAGTTCGAAGCGGTCGCGATCGACGAGGTTCAGCTCCTCGCCGGCCTTGGTGCGGGCTTCGCCGGCGAATTTGTAGAACTTGGCCGGCTCGCCGGCGACGAAGAAGCAGGCGTCGCCATCCTCGAGGCCGAGCTGCGTGCGGATCGCATCGGTGCGCTCCTCGCCGATGTTCTTGGCGAGCGGGCCTGCCCCTTCGAGCTTCTCGCTTTCCTTGCGCCAGAAGATATAGCCGAGGCCGGGCTGGCCCTGGCTCTGGGCCCAGGCGTTCATGCGGTCGCAGAAGGCGCGGCTGCCGCCGGTCTTGGCCGGAATAGCCCAGATTTCCACCTTCGGGTTGGAGGCAATCATGTTGGCAAAGACCTTGAAGCCGGAGCCGGCGAAATGCCGGGTGACGTCCTGCATCTCGATCGGGTTGCGCAGATCCGGCTTGTCGGATCCATATTTGCGGATCGCCGTGTCATAGGGAATGCGCTGGAACTTTTCGGTGACGGGCTTGCCGCCGGCGAAATCCGAAAAGATCGCGCGGATCATCGGCTCCATCGTGTCCCAGACGTCTTCCTGCTCGACGAAGCTCATCTCCAGGTCGAGCTGGTAGAATTCGCCCGGCAGCCGGTCGGCACGCGGGTCCTCGTCCCGGAAGCACGGCGCGATCTGGAAATAGCGGTCGAAGCCGGCAACCATCAGGAGCTGCTTGTACTGCTGCGGCGCCTGCGGCAGTGCGTAGAAAGTACCGGGATGAATGCGGCTCGGCACGAGGAAGTCGCGCGCGCCCTCCGGCGACGAAGCCGTCAGGATCGGCGTCGTATATTCGGTGAAGCCGATGTCGGTCATTCCCCGGCGCATGGCGGCAATGACCTCGGTGCGCTTGATGATATTCTTGTGCAGCGTCTCGCGGCGCAGATCGAGGAAGCGGTACTTGAGGCGCACGTCTTCCGGATAGTCCGGCTCGCCGAAGACCGGCAGCGGCAACTCCTTGGCGGCCGACAACACCTCGATCTCGCGGGCATAGAGCTCGATCTCGCCGGTTGGCATGTTCTTGTTGACGGTCTCGTCGGTGCGCGCCTTCACGGTTCCGTCGATGCGGATGACCCATTCACCGCGCACGGTTTCCGCCATCTTGAAGGCGGGCGAATCCGGATCGGCGACGACTTGGGTGATGCCATAATGGTCGCGCAGGTCGATGAAGAGCACGCCGCCATGGTCGCGGACGCGGTGAACCCAGCCGGAAAGGCGAACGGTGGAGCCGACATCCGACTTGCGGAGAGCGGCACAGGTGTGGCTGCGGTAACGGTGCATCGTCTGGTCCTGGAATTGCAAATGGCCGCGCGAGGCTCGCCAAGGCGGGCGCGGCGGCATAGCCAAAGTCGGGCGGAAAAGCGCATGATGCGCCGGATTTGTCAAGGCCGCGGCGCTCCCGCTGCCCGTCCGATCGGCACTGTCCATCGCAACGTCGCTGCGACTATGCGCCCCTCGGCGGGACGACACCCGAAAAAGGTCACAAATCGCGACTGTCCCCGCCTATCCCGGATCGCTAAACAGAAGAAAGACCCCCCGCTCACGAGTCGCCGCCGTAAAGCCGGATGCGCCATGTCCCAGATTCGCCCGCTCATCCCCCTCCTCCTCACCGCCGGCATCCTGATCGGCGGCAACGGACTGCAGGGCACCTTCATATCCTTGCGTGCGCTGGAGGAAGGCTTTTCGACGTCGCTGATCGGCCTCGTCGGCGCCGGCTACAATATCGGCTTTGCGATCGGCTGCGTCTATGTCGCCCGCATCCTTCGCGCCATCGGTCATATCCGTACCTTCTCGGCAATGGCGGCAATCGCCTCGGCGGCAGCAATCGCGATGGTGCTCGTCATCGATCCGGGCTTCTGGTTCCTGATGCGGCTCGTCGCCGGCATCTGCTTCGCCGGCCTTTTCGCAACGGTAGAAAGCTGGCTGAACGCCAGCGTCACCAATGCCAACCGGGCCCGCACGCTGTCGGTCTACCGCCTCGTCGATCTCGGCTCGGTGACCGCCGCGCAATATCTGATACCCGGCGTTGGGATCGGCGGCTTCGAGCTCTTCGCCATCATCTCGATGGCGCTGACGCTCTCGCTCGTACCGATCTCCTTTGCCGACCGGTCGAGTCCGATCGCACCGGAGGCGATCCGCTTCGACGTCAAGGCGCTCTGGAACATCTCGCCGCTCGCCACTATCGGCTGCATCGTCGTGGGGCTGACCAATGCCGCCTTCCGTTCGCTCGGGCCGATCTATGCGCAGGAGATTGGGCTTTCGGTGACCGCCATTGCGACCTTCATGAGCGCCGGCATCATCGGCGGCGTGGTGTTGCAATATCCGCTCGGGCATTATTCCGATCAGATCGACCGGCGGCTGATCATCCTCATCGCCACTTTCGGCTCACTTGTCGCCGGTCTCTTCCTCGCCTTCGGCACCGGCAGCGACGAATGGCTGAATTTTGCCGGCATCTTCGCCTTCGGTGCCTTCGCCATGCCGCTCTATTCGCTCTGTTCGGCCCATGCCAACGACCACGCCGCCGAAGGCCAGCATGCGCTGGTCTCCGCCGGCATGCTGTTCTTCTGGTCGCTCGGCGCCATCATCGGACCGCTCTTCGCCTCCTTCATGCTCGACCTTTTCGGACCGCGGGCGCTCTTCATCTATACTGCTGTTATCCTTTTCCTCTTCATGCTCTACACGCTGCAGCGCATGACGGCGCGGGAGGCCGTGCCGGCCGGCGAGCGTGCGATGCCGTTCCGCAATCTGCTACGCACCTCGTCCTTCTTCAACAAGCTGGCCGGCGGCAGTCAGCAGCAAGATCGCCTGCGGCAAGATGCACGGTCTCCGCGAATTGCTGAACGCGAGGATCAGGTTTAAAACGGCGCCATTCCCGAAACGCTGCGGGCAACGCCATCGCTCTGCCGCCCGCCTTTTTCGAATGTGGACGCCATGACCCCGATGCTGAGCCGCCGCAGTTTTCTTCAGGGCTCGGCGGCGCTCGGCGGCGCCTTTGCGCTCGGCGCCGGACTTGCAGCACGCGCCGGAGCGACTGCCGAACCGCATGTGCTGACGGCACAGCTTGCGCAAGCGCAGATCGCGGCCGACGGCGTGACGCCCGTCATGACCTACGGGCTCGGCGATGCGCCCCATTCCGGCATGCCGCCGGTCTTGAGGATGCGCAAGGGCGAGGCCTATGCGGCCAGGCTGGTGAACCGGCTCGATGAACCGACAACGATCCATTGGCACGGCTTGCGGGTCGCTAACGCCATGGATGGAGTGCCGGAGATGACCCAACCTTACGTTTATCCCGGCGATCACTTCGACTATGTCTTCACCCCGCCCGACGCCGGCACCTTCTGGTACCATCCCCATTGCAACACGCTGACACAGATGGGCCACGGCCTCACCGGCGTCATTGTCGTCGAGAATCCGGCGGACCCCATTTACGACGCCGAGATTGTCCTCAATCTTCGCGACTGGCGGCTTGGCGCCGGGGGGAAATATATCGACCCGTTCAAACCGCGGGATGCGGCGCGGGGCGGCACCTACGGAACGGTCAGAACCGCCAATTGGCAGAAGGAACCGGTTTACGACGCGCCCGCCGGCGGCCTCGTCCGCGCCAGGATCGTGGCGACCGACGTGACGCGGATCTATACGGTCGGTGTAGAGGGCGCAAAGGCGAAGGTGGTCGCGCTCGATGGCAACCCGGTCGAACATCCGTTCCTGCTCGACCGCTTGGATATCGGGCCGGGGCAGCGCGTCGATCTCGTCCTGCGCATGCCCTATAGCGAAGGGGGGCGCGCGACGCTTGGCAACTTCCGCGGCTCGAACCCTTGGACGATCGCAAGCTTCCGGGCGGCCGGACCTGCCCTGAATCGGGATCTTGGCGACGTCGCTCCCCTCCCCGCCAACCCTGTCGCCGAAGCCGACCTGTCGACGGCGAAACGGATTCCGCTCGAGCTCACGGCGACTGCGGAACACAAGGCGACGCCGTCGATCTGCGGATCGCTCGGCTACACCTTCTGGGCGCTGAACAAGGTTCCGTGGCCGGGGGACACGCCCGAGCCGATTGCGCCGATCGAGGAAATGAAGCTCGGCAAAAGCTATGTGCTAGAAATCGCCAATCGCACGCCGCATGCGCACCCGATCCACCTGCACGGCTTGAGCTTCCGCATCCTCAGCTCAAACAAGCGGAGCTTCCTGCCGCCGCCAACCGACACGATCCTGCTCCTGCCGGACGAACAGGCGGAGGTGGCGCTCGTGGCCGACAACCCCGGCGACTGGGTGATCCACTGCCACATCATCGAACATCAAAAGACCGGGATGACCGGCTATTTCAAAATTATCTGACATTTTCGATTGTTACCGCCGCAGCGAAACGATAGAGGGAAGGCTCAAGCCTCATTTTCGCCATAGTGATTTCAGTCCCGATGATTCAGACGACAGCAGAACTGGAGGCCGCCTGCCAAGAGCTGGCCCGCTCGAGCTATATTACGATCGACACGGAATTTCTGCGCGAGACCACATTCTGGCCGGAACTCTGCCTGATCCAGATGGCGAGCCCGGATGCGGCGGTGATCGTCGATCCGATGGCGCCGGGAATCGACCTCGCGCCCTTCTTCGCGCTGATGGCCAATGCCGACGTCGTCAAGGTCTTCCACGCGGCGCGCCAGGACATCGAAATCATCCACCACCTCGGCAACCTCATTCCGCATCCGCTTTTCGACACGCAAGTGGCGGCCATGGTCTGCGGCTTCGGCGACAGCGTCTCCTATGACCAGCTCGTCAGCCGCATCAAGAACGTGCAGATCGACAAGTCGTCGCGCTTCACCGACTGGAGCCGCAGGCCGCTCACCGACAAGCAGCTCGAATATGCGCTGGCCGACGTAACGCATCTCAGGGACATCTACCATTATCTCAAGGCGGAGCTCGAGCGGGAAGGACGCTCCTCTTGGCTGGCCGAGGAAATGGCCATTCTGGAGAACCGGGAGACCTACGATCTTCACCCGGAGAATGCCTGGCAGCGCCTGAAGATGCGCGTCAGAAAGCCGATCGAGCTGGCGGTGCTGCAGAAGATCGCCGCCTGGCGCGAGCGCGAAGCACGGGCCCGCAACGTGCCGCGCGGCCGAATCATCAAGGACGACGCGATCTACGAGATCGCCCAGCAGCAGCCGAAGGATGCGGAAGCACTCGGCCGGCTGAGGACCATTCCCAAGGGTTGGGAGCGTTCCGCTGCCGGGACCGCGATCATCGAGGCGGTCACCGAGGCGCTGGCGCTTCCGAAGGCCGATCTGCCCCGCCTGCCGCGCCAGAACCACGCGCCGGAGGGCGCTGCGGCAGCGGGCGAGATGCTCAAAGTGCTCCTGAAGCTCATCGCCGAAAAGGAGGGCGTGGCGGCCAAGATCATCGCCAGCAGCGACGATCTCGATCGGATCGCCGCCGAAGGCGAAAAGGCCGACGTCGCCGCGCTGCACGGCTGGCGCCGGGAGCTTTTCGGCGACATGGCGCTGAAGCTTATCAATGGCGAGGTGGCGCTTCGCTTCGTCGGAAAGAAGATCGAGGCGATGGAAATCGGCGGTTGAACGGCGGCAGCCGCCAACACCTTTCCGCCCGAATCCGGTCTTAGCCAGACGAATTGAAATGCTGATCCGACTCAACGGATCAGGTGTTCGCACTGCCGCGAATGAGACTTCCGCAGGCGCGGCCATCCTTCCGCTGTTTGATTCCCGAGGCCATCGCGCATGCGCTGGAGATTTTCCACGCTCGAATTCATTTTCCTGCTTCTGGTTCTTGCCGGCAGCGGCGTGGCCTATGCATGGGTCGTCTATGGCGACGGAGCGCTGATCGGCGCGACCTTTGCGGTGTTCATCTGCATGCCGGTCCTTGCCTTTGAACGCCGCATCATCCTGCGGCGCCTCTACAGGGCGATCCACAGCCTTCCGACACCAGCCTTTCTCCTGTCCTCCATCGCCGTCTATTTCGCGGTCGAAAATCTCGGCTTCGTCGCGGCGGGGGTGGTGCTGAAGATGACGGGCGTGCTTCAGCAATCCTGGAGCGAGGCGATGGTGCCCTCCTTCAATGTGCTCGTCTATGCGCTCGTCGTTTCCGGTCCGATCATTTTCGTGTTGCGGGTGCGGGAACTGCTCGGCCGCGACGTCTTCATGAGCTTGCTGATGGGACGCTACCGCAAGCCGGTGCAGGAGGAACGCGTATTCCTGTTTATCGACGTCGCCGGCTCGACAGCCTATGCCGAGCGCTTCGGCGACCTCAAGATGCAGGAATATCTCGGAAAGCTGTTTGCGGAGCTCGCCGATCCGGTGCTGCGCTATCGCGGCTCCATCGACGACTATATCGGCGACGCCGCGGTCATCACCTGGCCTTTCGACCGAGCCGTGGCCGACGCCGCCTGCATTCGCTGCGTCTTCGACATTCTCGACCAGGTTCAAGCTTCCGCCTCCCGCTGGCACAAGGTGTACGGCGAGGTCCCACGCCTGCGCGCGGCCCTCCACGGAGGAACGATCGTTGCCGCCGAAATCGGCGTCGACAGGCACAAGATCACCTATTTCGGGGACACCGTGAACACGACGGCGCGTCTCGAAGGTCTCTGCCGAACGCTCGATCGGCAGGTGCTGATTTCCGCCGATCTGTTGCGGCGCATGCGCCTGCCGACCTTCGTCAGAAGCGAGGACCTGGGAGAGCACGAGATCAAGGGACGCGGCCAGAAACTCGGGGTATTCTCTCTGCGCGCCGTGCAACTGTAGCGCGCGCCGGGAGGCACCGTCTTCGCTCCCATGGGCGGCCGGTATGGCCGTCATCAAAGCTTCACCGGCCTGTCAGAGAAGCGTCAACTCGCCGTCATCAAAGCCGCCTATCGGGAAGCGATACAGCTCGAACCCAACAGCTCGAACCCAGGTGAATTTGATGACGAAATCCATCCTCGCCGTCGCCTTGACGCTCCTGTCGGCGACCACCGCGCTCGCCGATGAAAAGGCCTTTCCGGCGACACTGAAGGCCCATGCGGTCCTGCCGGCCAATACGATCATTGCCGCGCCTGCGGATGCGGCGGAATACCTCATGACTTCGGGCAAGTTCTCGACCGTCGACCGCAAGCGCGCGACGGAGCTCGGCAGCGTAGCGGGCAAGGACGGCGTCCGCCCGACCGGCCTTTCTCTCCCCTTCAACGGCCAGCCGATGCAGGGCTTCTCCGGCATCAAGGCGATGCCGGACGGCACTTTCTGGAGCCTTTCGGACAATGGCTTCGGCAACAAGCTCAATTCGACCGACGCGATGCTGATGCTGCATCATCTGAAAATCGACTGGGACGCCGGCAAGGTCGAAGCATTGAAAACCGTCTTCCTGTCCGATCCCGACCGCAAGACGCCCTTCCCGATCGTCATGGAAGGCTCTGCCACACGCTATCTCACCGGCGGAGACTTCGACGTCGAGTCGATCCAGCCGGTCGCCGACGGCTTCTGGATCGGCGAAGAATTCGGTCCCTACGTGCTGAAGTTCGACACGACCGGCAAGCTCACCGACGTGATCCCGACGACGGTGGACGGCAAGCCGGTGCTGTCGCCGGACAATCCGACGCTGACGCTCCAGGCGGACCCGTCGAAGAGGGCGCCCGCTTTCAACCTCAAGCGCTCCGGCGGCTATGAAGGTCTGGCTCTGTCCAAGGACGGCACCAAACTCTACGGCCTGCTCGAGGGGCCGATCTGGACCGACGGCGAAACGGTCGAACAGGCGGATGGCCGCCCGGCGCTCCGCATCGTCGAGCTCGATGCCGCAGCCAAGGCCTGGACCGGGCGTAGCTGGCTCTATCCGCTCGCCGAAGGCGGCGAGGCGATCGGCGACTTCAATATGCTCGACGAAAAGTCGGCGCTGGTAATCGAGCGCGACAATGGTGCCGGCACCGTCGACAAGGCCTGCGCCGATCCCAAGGATCCGAAGCCGGATTGCTTCGCGGTCGGGTCGAAGCTGAAGCGCGTCTACAAGATCGCGATGGACGATGAGTATGTCGGCAAGGCCGTGCGCAAGATCGGTTACATCGACCTCCTGAAGATTTCCGATCCGGACAACAGGAAGCGCCAGGGCGGCGACGGCTATTATGACATGCCTTTCGTCACCATCGAGAACGTCGATCGCGTCGACGACGCGCATATCATCGTCGGCAACGACAACAACCTGCCCTTCTCCGCCGGACGTGCGCTCGACAAGGCAGACGACAACGAATTCGTGCTGCTCGAAGTCGGCGACTTCCTGAAAGCCGAATAACCGAACGGTCGCGCGTGGAGACCCGCGCGCGACCGTTCCCACCATCTGAAACGACGCCGCTTGGTGACCGCTCAGCTCTCGAAGTGGAAAGCGAGCTTCTTGCCCGTCAGCCGGCTCAGTTGCTGCAGGCGGCCGTCGAGACGTTCGCCCTCGAAATCGAGATAGGCCGCGGGCACGACGAATTCGAGATCGACCTCCGGCCGCGGCGACGGCCGCAGGGTCAGATGGCGCGCGACGCCCGGCATCGAGGCGGAGAAGAGATAGGCAACCCGCAACAGGCCGCCGAGCAGCTTTGCCAGTTCGAGCAGGCGCGGCGTGGTGATGCCGGCGAGCGGGCTGGTGGCGCCGTCGTCGTTGAGCCCCTCGAAACGATAATAATTGGCAAGCGCGATATAGGCGCGGCCGGCATGGGTAATGCCGGTGAAAGCGGAGTGCGCGATGATGTTCAACGCCTGCAGGCCGCGATAGTCCGGATGCGCGCGCCAGCTGATATCCGCCAGCAGGCAGGCGGCCTCGCGGTAACGGCGCTCCTCCTCGGCTTCCTCGATGCCGAAATGCGGCACCATCCGCCCGGTCCACTCGGCAAGCTCGCGCGCATGTTCCGGGGAGCGGGCGCGCAGGATGGCGATCTCGTCGGCAGCGGTCAGCAACGGGTCCTGAAGGCGTTCGTCGTCGGAAAGGAGCGAGTAGAGGTAGCCTTCGCGAACGCCAAGCGCCGAAAACGAAATGCGCTCGGGCTTCATGATCGAGATCGCCTCCTGCATCGTCACGGCGCCGAATGGCAAGAGGCTGCGACGGCTCTTGGAAATCGTCGCGAAGGCGGAGGGCTTCAGGGTCTTGGGCTCGATCACTTCGGCCAGGATCGCCATCGCCTCGTCATAGGAGATCTCATAGCCCTGCATCATGTGCAGCGGATAGCCACGCATTTCCATCTGCAGCTTGGCGATGGCGCGCCAGGTTCCGCCAACGGCGTAGAAGGTGCGCCCGGTACCCCGCCCCAGTAGATCCGCGCCCTTCATGAACTTCCGCACCCAGGTGCGCGCCCGGCTCAGGGAGCCGTTGCTGTGCTCGAACAGCCGGATGCCGCCGAGCGGCAAGGTGATCCCGTTGCCGATGCGCCTGCCCTCGACCTCGACCAGTTCGAGCGAACCGCCGCCAAGGTCGCCGACGATGCCATCCGGATCGTGATAGCCGCTGACGACGCCCATGGCCGAGTAATAGGCTTCCTCCTCGCCGGTGAGGATCCGAACCTTCTGATCGAGAATGGCTTCCGCCTTCTCGATAAAGGCGGCGCCGTTCGAGGCCTCGCGCGCGGCGGCCGTCGCCAGCACATACATTTGCGTGGCGCGGGCCTGGTCGGACAGCGCACGGAACCGGTGCAGCGCTTTCAGCGCCCGCTGAACGCTCTCCTCCTCCATCCGGCCGGTGGCGTCGATGCCCTTGCCGAGGCCGCACATCACCTTCTCATTGAAGAGCACGGTCGGGGCACGGCTAAGCCCCTCGTAGACGACGAGGCGAATGGAGTTGGAGCCGATGTCCACGACGGACACCGGGCGTATGCCGGGCAGACGCCCCTGCGCTTCAGATTCGACCATGCGATTCCAGTTTACTTGCGCCAACCGCTATTCCAGCCGGCAATCAGCTTCGGTGCACTGGACTTCAGAGCCTCACCCCGGCCCGAAAGGCTGGGATTGGTCATGAAATAATGCTGCGCGTTGAACGGCTCGGCGTCCTTGTCGACTTCCATGCGGCGCGAGGTGCCGTCCGGAAGAATCTCGTAGCTCTGCTGGTTGTCGATGAGATTGCCCAGCATGATCTGCGAAAGAACCTGTTCGTGCACAGTCCGGTTGATGAGAGGCACGAGCGTCTCGACCCGCCGGTCCAGGTTGCGCGGCATCATATCCGCCGAACCGATATAGACAAGCGCATTTTCCGAAGGCAGGCCGTGGCCGTTGCCGAAGCAGAAGATCCGGGAATGCTCGAGGAAGCGGCCGACGATGGACTTGACACGGATGGTTTCGGAGAGCCCGGGGACCTGCGGCCTCAGGCAGCAGATGCCGCGAACGACGAGATCGATCTCTACGCCTGCGCGGCTTGCCCGGTAGAGCGCATCGATGATTTCCGGATCGACGAGCGCGTTCATCTTCATCCAGATCGCCGCCGGCCGACCCGCTTCGGCGTGCGCAATCTCCTCCTCGATGTGCTTGAGGATCCGCGGGCGCATGGTGTGCGGCGAGACCGCGAGCTTCATCCCCGCCTCCGGCTCGCCATAGCCGGTAATGAAGTTGAAGATGTTCGCCATGTCGTGGGCGATCACCGGATTGCAGGTGAAGAACGAAAGATCGGTATAGATCTTCGCCGTGACCGGGTGGTAGTTGCCCGTGCCGAGATGGCAATAGGTCCTGAGCTTGCCCTCTTCCCGCCGCACGACCATCGACATCTTCGCGTGGGTCTTCAATTCGATGAAGCCGAAGACCACCTGGACGCCGGCGCGCTCGAGGTCGCGTGCCCAGCGAATATTCGCCTCCTCGTCGAAGCGGGCCTTGAGCTCGACAAGCGCGGTGACCGACTTGCCTGCCTCGGCGGCATCGATAAGCGCGCGCACGATCGGGCTGTCGTTGGAGGTACGATAGAGCGTCTGCTTGATCGCCAGCACGTCGGGATCGCGCGCCGCCTGCAGCAGGAACTGCACGACGACGTCGAAGGACTCGTAAGGATGGTGGACCACCATGTCCTTCTCGCGGATCGCGGCGAGGCAGTCGCCGCCGTGCTCGCGGACGCGTTCCGGGAACCGTGGATTATAGGGCTCGAAACGAAGGTCCTCGCGCGGCGCCTTGGTGATTTCGGAAAGCGTGTTGAGCGCCAGCAGCCCGGGCAGCACGGCGACGCGGTTGTCCGGAACGCCGAGTTCGTGCACGACGAACTGGCGCAGCGACGCCGGCATTTCGGAATCGGTTTCGATGCGGATCACCGACCCGCGGCGGCGGCGCTTCAACGCCGTCTCGAACAGCCGGACCAGATCTTCCGCCTCTTCCTCGACTTCGATATCGCTGTCGCGGATGATCCGGAACGTCCCCGAACCCTGAACCTCATAGCCCGGGAACAGGCGGTCGATGAACAGGCCGACGACATCTTCGAGGGTGATGTAACGGATGACGTTCTTGACGTCCGGCAGGCGGACGAACCGGTCGAGTGCCACCGGCAGGCGCAGGAGCGCCGTCATCGGCTCGCGGCCGGTCTTACTGACGAGTTGCAGGCCCATGGAGAAGCCGAGATTCGGAATGAACGGGAACGGGTGCGCCGGGTCGATCGAAAGCGGCGTCAGGACCGGGAAGATCGACTGGTCGAATTCATTGGCGAGCCAGCTCTTGTCCTGCGCCGAAAGAGAAGCCGGACGCACGATCAGAATATCTTCCTTGGCGAGATATTGCTGGAGGACTGCGAGCGATGCCTGCTGCTCCATCTGGAGATTGTCGATCTCCTTCAGGATCTCGTCGAGTTGTTCGGCCGGCGTCTTGCCGTCCGGGCTGCGCAACGAAACGCCCGATCGCACCTGGCCCTCGAGGCCGGCGACGCGGACCATGAAGAATTCGTCGAGGTTGGCAGCTGAAATCGACAGGAAGCGGACGCGCTCCAGGAGCGGATGCGCGGTGTTCAGCGTCTCCTCGAGTACCCGGCGGTTGAATTGAAGCCACGAGAACTCGCGGTTGATGAAACGCTCGGGGCTCGTCAGAAGGTCAATTTGCTCCGCCGGCGCCCTGTTTTCGGTGATTGCAGACGTCGCGTTATCCATTCCCATCAGACCCCATTGCTCCGGATGAACGAGCTATCCCACTTTGACGACGGTTCTGTGACAGTCAATCGGGCCGGCGGGCAATTGCGAGTTCTTCCAAGACTTCCGCCGCAAGGGCCCGCGTCAACCGCGTGCCGCGGGCAAGCGCCAGATGGTCCATCCGCTCGACAAGGGTCTGTGCAGCCTCTAGCGAGCGCTCCATCCGATTGACTATATAGGCCACGAAACGCTCGTCGACGAGCAGCTGGCGATCGGCAAAAAGCTTGAAGAGCACCTGCGTCAGGAGTTCGTCGTCCGGTTCGCCGATCTCGACAACGGTGGCGGCCTTGAGGCGCGACTTGAGGTCTGGAAGGGTCACCGGCCAGGACATCGGCCACAGCCGCGAGGTCATCAGAAGCGCCGTACCGTTCTGGCGGACGCTGTTGATGACATGGAACAGCGCCGTGTCGTCGAAACCCTTTCGGTCGACATCCTCGAAAAGCACCGGCTTCGAAGCGGCGACGTCGGCGGCGTCCGTACCGGCAACGGGATGGATCGGTTCGGCACCCGACGCCTCTCGCCAGATGCTGGCGAGGTGCGACTTCCCGGAACCGACCGGACCGGCGATGATGACGACCGGCGACGGCCAATCCGGCCAATGATCCACGATTGCAATGGCCGCGCTCAGGCGATCGGAGACAAGCAGATCCTCCCGGCCGGTTGACGGGTCGTGGCCGAAGACGAGCGGCAGTTGTTCGTTAGGACGTCTAGTCATGCTTTGCTCTGGAGGACGGCATAGGTCGGCTGGGCTCCTGGCCCTCCGACTGCTGGTTCGCGGCCGCCCTATGCCCATGATAGAGGTCGCTATCAAGGTATCGCTGGATGCCGAAACGGACAAGCACTCCGACCGCGGCAGCCGCCGGCACCGCGACGAGCAGGCCGACGAAGCCGAACAGCGCGCCGAAGGCAAGCAGCGCGAACATCAGCCAGACGGGATGGAGGCCAACGCTCTTGCCGACCAGCTTAGGCTGAAGAACGTTGCCTTCGAGGAACTGGCCGGTGAAGAAGACGGCAAGGACGAGCAGGATCCAGAGATAGTCCGGCCAGAACTGGACGATCGCCACGCCGACGGCAAGAACCAGGCCGACCAGCGAGCCGACATAGGGGATGAAGCTGATCATACCGGCGAAAAAACCGATCAGCAGTCCGAAATTCAGGCCCACAAGCGACAGGCCAACCGCATAGTAAAGGCCGAGAATGAGGCATAACGAGCCCTGGCCGCGAACGAAGCCGGCGATCGTCGTGTTCATGTCGCGGGCGATCTGGCGCACCACGTCGACATGGTCGCGCGGCACCCAGCTATCCACCTTCTCGACCATGTGGTCCCAATCGAGCAACAGATAGAAGGCGACCACCGGCGTGATGATGAAGAGCGACAGGATATCCAGGAGCGCCATGCCTGAATTCCAGAGCTGCTGGAACAGGGTGCCGAGAAAGACTGCCCCCTGTTCGAGAAGCTTGGCGGAATTCTCCTTGATCGTCGCCATTTGCGCCTCGAGCCAGTCCGGAACGAGGGTCGACTGGGTCGTATCCGCCACGAAGGCCTGAAGCCTCGCGACATAGCCGGGCATCTTCTGGATGAAATCGGCCGCTTGGGTGAAGATCAGCGGGATGACGATGATCAGCGACAGCGCAAAGAGAAGGACGAAGGCGACGAGAATGGCGATCGTCGCCATCAGGCGGCTGAGGCCAAGGCGTTGCAGCCGGTCGGCGACCGGGTCGAGGAAATAGGCCAGCGCCATCCCGGCGAGGAACGGCAGGAGGATGGAACTGAAGACCATCAGGAAGGCGATGAAGGCGGCGAGCACGAGCAGCCAAAAGAAGATCTGGCGCTGAAGTCCTAAACCGCTGATCCGATTGCCCATGGTGTCCCCGTCCCGCGGTCGTCGCACGGTGCGCGCCCGCATCTTCGTCCGACGAGATAGGGTGCGGCGCGCGCGCAGGTCAAGCCCGACTGCCTTCAATCCGCTCCGTTCGCGCCTGAAGGCGATGAGCCGAAGGCAAAAACGTGAAAAAAGGCCGCAAGGCCCGGCCTCTCCGCTTGCACTCCTTAGCTTACCGTGCCAATCGCATCCGCAAAATACGACGAGCCTTGGAGAACGAGCATGAGCCAGTCGGGAAAGAACGGCCTCACCTATAACGACGCGGGTGTGGATATCGATGCCGGCAATCTGATGGTCGAAAAGATCAAGCCGCATGTGCGCTCGACCCGGCGTCCCGGAGCCGACGGCGAGATCGGCGGCTTCGGCGGCCTCTTCGATCTCAAGGCGGCCGGCTTCACCGATCCGGTCCTTGTCGCCGCCAATGACGGCGTCGGCACCAAGCTCAAGATCGCCATCGACGCCGACAAGCACGACACGGTCGGCATCGACCTCGTCGCCATGTGCGTCAACGACCTTGTCGTGCAGGGCGCCGAACCCTTGTTCTTCCTCGATTATTTCGCCACCGGCAAGCTCGATCCCGACCAGGGGGCGGCAATCGTCGCCGGCATCGCCGCCGGCTGCCGCGAGGCGGGCTGCGCGCTGATCGGCGGCGAAACGGCGGAAATGCCGGGCATGTATTCCGGCGGCGACTACGATCTTGCCGGTTTTGCCGTCGGCGCGGCCGAGCGCGGGCAGTTGCTGCCGGCGGGCGACATTGCGGAAGGCGACGTCATCCTCGGCCTTGCCTCCTCCGGCGTGCATTCGAACGGCTATTCGCTGGTCCGAAAGATCGTCTCGCTCTCTGGCCTTTCCTGGGACGCGCCGGCGCCCTTCGGCGAGGGCACACTTGCCGAAGGGCTGATGACCCCGACCCGCATCTATGTGAAACCGCTCCTGAAGGCAATCCGCGAGACCGGCGCGATCAAGGCGCTGGCGCACATCACCGGCGGCGGCTTTCCGGAAAACATTCCGCGCGTGCTGCCCAAGCATCTCGCCGCCGAGATCGACCTCGACGCCGTCAAGCCGCCGGCGGTCTTCTCCTGGCTGGCCAAGACCGGCGGCGTCGCCGCCAATGAGATGCTGCGCACCTTCAACTGCGGTGTCGGCATGATCGCCGTCGTTCCGGCAGCGGAAGCCGACAGGGTCGCGGCGGTGCTTGCCGGTGAAGGCGAAACCGTCTTCCCGCTCGGCCGCATGGTGGCGCGCGAAGAGGGTGCCGCCGGCACGATCTACAAGGGCAGCCTCGCCCTATGAGTCTATCCCCGGCCAGGAAGAAAAAGGTGGTCGTCTTCATCTCCGGCGGCGGCTCCAACATGCTGTCGCTGGCGAAAGCCGCGGCCGAACCGGATTTTCCGGCCGAAATCATTGCCGTCATTTCCGACAAGGCGGAAGCCGGCGGCCTTGCCAAGGCGGCAGCGCTCGGCATCGCCACAGCCTCGTTCGTGCGCAAGGACTTCCAAAGCAAGGAAGATCACGAAGCGGCGATCCTCGCCGAGCTCGACCGGCTGCAGCCGGACATCATCTGCCTTGCCGGCTATATGCGCCTGCTGTCCGCCGCCTTCATAAATCGCCACGCAGGCCGGATCCTCAACATCCATCCGTCGCTGCTGCCGCTTTTCCCGGGGCTGCATACGCATCAACGCGCCCTCGAGGCGGGCATGAAGCTTGCCGGCTGCACGGTGCATTTCGTCACCGAGGGCATGGACGACGGCCCGATCATCGCCCAGGCCGCCGTCCCGATCCTTGCCGGCGACACACCGGAGACGCTCGCCGCGCGCGTCCTGACGGTCGAGCACAAGACCTATCCGCTGGCGCTCCGACAGGTCGCCGAGGGCAAGGTCACGATGCAGGATGGGCGGGCCGTCAGCCACACGGTCGGCGATGCCTCTGGCGCGCTGATTTCTCCGGCGCTTTGAAACGGGGCAAAGTCTCTTACCCGAGGAGTTCAAGCACCTTCGGGAACCGCGCATGTTCTCGGATGGGATCGAGGTCCGAGTCGTACTTCACCCATCGTTTTGTTTCGTGGGTGGCGCGCGGGAGAAGCTCCACGAGCAGATCGATTGCCCGGTCATGTTCACCCTCGAGCGAGTAAAAGCAGGCCACGTTGTATTTCGCCAGACGATCGTCGGGATCGATGGCCAGGGCGCGTCCTGCCCATTCCTTAGCACGGTCGCGGTCTCCAAGCGCCGCGAGACCCAAGGCTCCCAAATAGGCGGGTCTCGCATTCTCCGGACGCAGCCTGAGCTCACGCTCGGCCCGCGCAACACCTTCCTGTGCCGCCATCCTCATTTCCTGATCGCGCCCGAGTGATCGGAGAATGTTAACGAGCACAAGCAAGGCTTGGTAATCATCCGGCTTGAGTTCTGCGGCGCGCAGGAAAAGCCGGGCCGCTTCATCCAGCTTACCCTGCGTAAAGCAGGCACGGGCATAAAAGTAGTAAGCTTCGAAAAGATTGGGATCGAGGGCGATCGCCTGCTCAAACTCTGCCATCGCTTCCGAATGCCGCTCGCGAAGCGAGAGGGCGAGGCCACGTGAAGCATGCGCTTCTGCCAGGCCGCTCTCAAGGTCCAGCGCCTTGGCGCTCGTCGCCAGAATGCCGTCAATCGAGACATCGGCGTTATAGTGAAGGAAGAGGAAGGAATCGCAGTCCGCGATTCCCGCATAGGCCCGCGCATAAAGCGGGTCGAGTTCGACAGCCATTGCGAACATGCGCTTCGCAAGCACGTAATGCGATTTGCAGTGCCAGTGCAGAAAATGCCGACCCCTGAGGTAATACGCATAGGCCTCGAAATTCCCCGTCGGGACTCGACCGATGACTTTCTTCTCCTCTGGCAGCAGCTTGACCTTCAGATGGTCGACGATGGTATGGGTGATCTCGTCTTGCAGGGCGAATATGTCGGTGAGATCACGGTCGTAGCGGTCGGCCCATACATGACCACCACCCTTGCCCTCCACGAGCTGCGCGGTGACGCGCACACGCGACCCGGCCTTGCGGATGCTTCCCTCCAGGATAAAGTTGACCCTTAGATCCTGGCTCACCTGCTGCACCTTCACCGGTTTGCCCTTGTATGTATAGGCAGTATTGCGGGCGACGACGAACAGGCCGGATATTTTCGACAAATCGGTAATGATGTCCTCGGTGATCCCATCGCTGAAATACTCTTGCTCTGGGTCACCGCTTATGTTGTTGAAAGGTAGAACCGCGATCGACGGCTTTACGATCTCCCAAGGATCTTGCTGGCTAGAATCCGAACCGGTCGTTCGGAGAGCCGTAGGAAAGTCCAGGGTAATGCCATAGGCGCGCACCGGACGGTCGATGTTCTTGAGTGCCTGCTCGCCCATATCCTCGAATCGAAGATCGAGCCGATTGCCGACGTTATCTCGAACGGCTGCAGAGACCGCGATCCCGCCGGGCGTCGCTATGCTTTCAAGTCGAACCGCCACATTGACGCCATCCCCGAATATGTCATCGCCCTCGACGATCACGTCCCCGAGGTTGATGCCCATCCGAAGCTCTATCCGGCTGCGCTGCGGCACACCCGCATTGCGTTCCACCATACCCCGCTGGACCGTGGCCGCGCAGGTGACAGCATTTACTACACTTGGAAATTCCGCCAGGAATCCGTCGCCCGTGAGCTTCACGATGCGACCCTCATGCTCGGCTATCTTGGCGTCGATCAGTTCCCGGCGGTGCGATTTCCATGCCGCGTGAGTGCCTGCCTCGTCCTGGCCCATGAGGCGGCTGTACGTCACGACGTCTGCAGCGAGGATGGCCGTCAAACGTCTGTGCACCGTCGGATCGTTCATGTGACCACCCAGTCTTCGTGTACTGCCACTCTCGGGTGCCAGAATTCCAGGCCGACCCAATCATACCCCAGCGGCCAGCGAATGTCTCATCTTGTGCGGCTAAGACCGCCCACCTTCCGATCAATTGTGGAGGGGTGGTCAATTGGAAGCGCCGGCTCACTTCGCCTGAGCGAGCCGCCGGTCTAGGCCGTCGAGAACGCGACGCGTCAGGGCCGGATAGTCCTCGTCGAAATGATGGCCCCCTTCGATAGCGACAACATCGGCGCCGGATGATTTCAGTTCCGGGCAGGCATCGTCCTCTTCCTCGGTTCCGTAGAAGCACTGGAGCAGCGACGGATCGATCGCCTTGATGTCGTCGACCGGGTCGCCCGCGCTGCCCGCCCCTTCCGCGCCGAGCCAACCGAAGACCGAGATCTTGAAGTCCGCCTGATGCGACAACGCCATCAGCGTCACCTGGCGGACGCGCGCCCGCTCTGCGGGCGGCAGCAGGTTATAGATGCGCGGCAGGATATCGGCGCCGAAGGAGTAGCCGATCAAGAGCACGTTTCGGACATTCCACCGCTTGCGATAGTAGTCGATGATCCGCTGAAGATCGTTGGCGCTCTCCTGCGGCTGGCGCTCCGCCCAAAAATAGCGCAGCGAATCCACGCCGACGACGGGAACGCCCTGCTGTTGCAGGACATTGCCGACCTCCCTGTCGATATCGCGCCAACCGCCATCGCCGGAATAGATCACCGCCATCGTATCGCGGCTCGGCTTGGCGTCGAGGACCGTCAGCGGCAATCCGAACGGATTATCCGCTTCGTCATCCTCCCCTAGATAATCCGACAGCGCGTCGGAGAGCGCCTTATAGGCTTCGTCGTCCGTCTCGTCGGTCTCGATTTCGGAATGCTTCTCGACAAGCGCAGCGACATGGTCTCGACCTGCCGCAGACGCTGCCGGAGAAAAGGTGACGGATACCGGGTCGGGCAAGGCTCCGTCGGTCAAGCCGTACACCATGCGGTCGTTCTTGCGGCTCTTCTCGGCCGGCGTGCAGAGCTGCTTGGTCAGAGCGATTCCTTCTTCTGGATCGACTGCAAGCGTCCTGCCGATCGTCGCGGCGGGGGATTGCGCGGCGATCGCCAGCGCCATTGCGCCGCCGGCGCCGACACCGGCAATGACAGGCGGGCGATAGGCGCCACTGCCCGCCGCGCGCTGCACCTGCTGGCTCAAGGATTCGAGGTCGGAGACCGTATAAATGCAGTCACCGTCGTCCTTGGCGAGCGACGCCAGATAGGCCTTCAGGTCGATGCCGATGACGATCGCGTTTTCGTCGGAAAGCGCACGAGCCGCGGTATCCTCCCTCGCCGTCCATCCGCCGGCATCCGAAAGCAGCACGACGAGTCCTGCCGCCTCTTGATTGGGGAACAGGATATGCGGCGACGGGATCATCCCTGTGTCGAACTTCTGCGCGTCCTCGGCCGCGGCCGAGAGGTTGGCCGCCCCGAGGACAAGGGCCGCGAGGATCGCGGCTTTCCGAACTTTGCCCATGACTGTCATTTCCTTATCACTCCCTTGAGGCCGCCGCCGATCAGGAAGGTCGCGTCCATCAGCGCCAGGATCGGGTTGAGCCCGCCGCTCGCTACCAGATAGCGTGGCTGCCAATGCGGATGGAACTTGGACTTGAAGGCGCGCAGGCCCTTGAAGTTGTAATAGCGTTCGCCGTGCTCGTAGAAGGTCCGTCCCGCACGGTCCCAAACCGGCGCCAGCCGGCGAGAGGACATGCCGGACAGCGGCGCCATTCCGAGATTGAACCGACGATAGCCCTGCGCCTTCAGATATTCCATCAGCTGCGCGAACAGGAAGTCCATCGCACCCCGGGGCGCCTCCGGCGAGAAGCGCATCAGATCCACGGATCCCTCTTCCTTGGTGCCGGTCACAAGGATGTTCGCGAAGGCGACGATGCGGCCATTGCATTTGAGGATCGCCACCGGCTGTTCCGCAAGATAATCCGGATCGAAGGCGCCGAGCGAAAAGCCCTTCTCGCGGGCGCTGTGGTGCGCAAGCCAGGCATCGGATATCTGCGCAAGTTCCGGCAGGATCGCCGGCACATCGGCGGGCTCCACCAGTGAAAATTCCAGCCCATCCCGCTGGCCGCGGCTCACCTGCTGGCGCAGGTTCGCCCATTTGCCGCCTTTCATCTCGAAGCGCGCAAGGTCGACCTCGGCGAGCTCGCCGAGGCGGAAGGCCCTCAAGCCCGCATCGGCGTAGTAAGCTAGGCCCTTGGGCGAGACCTGATAGAAGACGGCACGGCAGCCGTTGGAACGCGCCGTCTCCATGAACTGCCAGATCAAGTCCGGCCAGGCATCCAAGGGCCCGACAGGGTCGAAAAGTGCGATCCAGGAGCGCGCCCAGCGGCCATACATGATGAAGGCGCGGCCGTCCGCCGAGAACATGATGCTCTTGTCGCCCATCCGCACCAGGTTGGCATCAGACATGTCCTGGGCGTCGAGAATGGTGATGGCGCGCTCGAGCTCCTCCTCGGATGCGGGCGCCACTGCCGTCGTGGCCGGCCGCATGAGGCTCCAGATCGCCACGGCGGTCGCGCCGATCGTCACGCCCAGCAGCGCGCGCAGGCCGCGCGGCGCCTCCGCCGAAAACTCGAACTGCCACCAGAGCTCATGGCTGTAGTCGACGTTTCGATAGACGAAGAGCAAGACGACATAGGCACCGAGGCAGATGACGCCCATCGCCATCAGCCAGGGGGCTGTCAGCGCCTGCCCGAACAGCGAAGCGGGACGGACGAAAAGCCGGCGGCTGGCGAGGAGGCCGAGGATGAAGAAGGCGAGCATGCCTGCTGCGACGAGCGCCACCGCCTTGACGAGCGAGAGCAAAAGCGCGGTGAGCGCGATGACGACCGATGCCCACCAGGCGCCATCGAGCCGCAGTGCCAGCCCGCGCGCGACGATGACCAGGGCCAGGCCCAGCAGGCTTGCCAGGAAATGCGCCCCTTCGACGACCGGCAGGGAGACATGGTCGGCGAGGAAGGCCAGGTTCTCGTCCGGCGTCGGCGTGACGCTCGAAAGAACCAGCATCAGGGCGAGCACGAGAGCGAGTGTCGCAAGCAGCAGCGGCGTCATCCGTCCGCCGGCGCGGCGCAGGCTGGACGCGGCCGGATGTCCGGCGAGCTGGCGGAGCTCCATGCCGATGATCACAAAAATGGCGATCAGCAGCGGCAGCACATGGTAGATCACGCGGTAGAGGACCAGTGCGCCGAGGACCGCATCGACATCGGCGGCGCGGCCGAGGGTTGCGACGATCACCGTTTCGAAGACCCCCAGCCCGGCCGGAACGTGGCTCAGCACGCCGAGGCCGACCGCGACGGAATAGATCGCCAGGAATGCCGGCCAGCCGACCGTGCCCGATGGCAGCAGCACGTAGAGCACCGTAGCGGAGGCAGCGAGATCAAGCGCCGTTACCAGAAACTGACGCGACGAGGTCCTGGTATCCGGCAGGCGCAGGGTGACGCGGCCGATGCTCACCTCATGACCGCTCCGCGCCGCCACCATGACCGCGAGCATGGCGGCAAGCACGAGCATGGCGATTGCCCGCAGCCAGAACGGCTCGATCCCCATCAGCGGCGCAACATATTCGGCAACGGCGAGCAGGCTGAGGCAGGCGACGGCGGCAAGACCGAGGCCGAAGGCGAGCGTGACGAAGGCAATGACCCGGCCTATTTCATCGGGCTCCAGGCCGAGACGGGAATAGGAGCGGTACCGGATCGCGCCGCCGCTCAACGGTCCGAAGCCCGCGGTGTTGCCCACAGCATAGGCGCAGGCTGCCGTCAGAGCGACGTCGACATAGGGGAGCTTGCGTTTGACGTAGTCGAGTGCGCCGACGTCGTAGAAGGTAAGCGCAAGAAAGCTCAGACCAGTGAGCAGAATGGCGGTTGCCACCGCGCTCCAGCTCGTGCCTGCCAGTGCCGCCACCACATCCTCATACTGCACTTCGGCAGTGAGGTGAAAAATCGCCACCCCGAAGAGCGCGATCATCAGGAGGGTGCCCAAGGCGGAAAGATAACGTTGATTGCGCCTCAGGAATGGCCGCCACCCGACCTCGGCCGGTTCTGGCTGCGCTTCAATTTCGTGGAGGGAAGAAGGGGACGTCATGGATCGCCCGTGTCGTTGGAGTAGACACGAGGGATTTACCTCAGCCCGTCGCCGACAAAAAGTGAATTATCGGTAATGTATGCGGTATCAAGGGGTTAGCCCGCGAGCGCCGCCCGGTTCAGCACGGCCCATTGCAGAAGCATGATCGTCTTGGCATCGCAGATTTCACCGCTGCCGATCATTGCGACGGCGTCGTCCAAGGCAATTTCCAGCACCTCGATGTCTTCGCCTTCATGCGCCAGCCCGCCGCCGGCGGCCACCTTCTTGGACGTGTCGATGCGGCCGAGGAAAAAACTCGTCCGTTCGGTTATCGAACCCGGGCTCATATAGGCGTCGAAGAGATGCATGGCACTCTCGATGCAATAGCCCGTCTCCTCCATCGCCTCGCGGCAGATCGCCACTTCCGGCGCCTCGCCGTCGAGCAGGCCCGCCGGCGCCTCGACCAGATAGGCGGGCTCCCCCTGCAAAAGGACGGGAAGGCGAAACTGGCGGACGAGCACGACGATCTGGCGCTCCGGGTCGAAAAGCAGGATCGTCGCTGCCCGGCCATGATCGTGCACCTCGCGAACGAGGCGGGCAGTCCTGCCGTCGGACATCTGTTGCTCGAGGGTCACCTGCTCGAGACTGATGAAGCCCTTCCAGAGAGACCGGCGGTCGAGAATCCGGATGCGCGGGTCTTCATGCTGCGTCATGGGTGATCCTCGATGAAAGCGTTTTCACACGCATGCTGCGCGTGTCGAACATGGCTGCTCAGGCCCGGCGCATCCAGACCCGGTTGTCGTGGAAGGCCGCCCCTCCATAGGGTGCGACCGCGTCCGCACCGGTCAGGATATTGATCCCCTCGCCATCGAGATGGGCGCCGTTCGGCCAGAGACCCTCGGCAATCACCACGCCGCGGCGCGCGCCGCCGCCGATCCTGGCATGAAGTCGGATCTCGCCGCGGTCGTTACCGAGCCGGACGATATCGCCGTCGGCGATGCCGAGCCCGGCTGCGTCCTCCACATGGATCATGACCTCCGGGCGCCCCTCCTTCTCGATCGAAGAGGGCGTCTCGGAAAACGTCGAGTTCAGGAACGAACGCGCCGGCGAGGTCGCCAGCCGGAACGGATGACGGCCGTCGGCGATTTCGATCAGATCGACATGGTCGGGAAACTCGGGGAGGCTGCCATGCGGTCCCTGCGGGCCCATCGATTTCGGCGGCCGGTTCGGTGCGGGTGTTCCGGTCCAGTCCGCCTTGAAGCGGAACTTGCCGTCCGGGTGCCCGAAACCCTTGAGGAAATGCGCTTCCTCGAACCCGGGCTGGCAATCAAGCCATTTCCGCTCCTTCATTTCTTCGTAGCCGAGGCCGTAATTGGCGAGCAGCCTGTCGATATGCTGCCGCTCCGAGAGGCCAAAGCCCGTTCGATCGGCAACGCCGAGGCGCTTTGCCAGTTCTTCGATGACGAACAGGTTGGTGCGCACCGTCGACGGCGGTTCGACGATCTTCGGGCCGATCAGAATGTGCTGGTGTCCGCCGCCGCGATAGAGATCGTCATGCTCCAGAAACATCGTTGCCGGCAGGACGATGTCGGCAAGCCGGGCGGTGTCGGTCATGAACTGCTCATGCACGGCGACGAAGAGGTCGCCGCGCAGGACCCCCCTCTTCACCAGCCGCTGCTCGGGCGCGACGTTTACCGGATTGGTGTTCTGGATCAGCATCGCCGTTACCGGCCCGCGATGGCGCAGCGCCTCGGCGTCGCCCGTCAGCACGCGGCCGATCTGCGATTGATCGAGCATACGTATGTCGGGGTCGTGCAGAGCGGTGCCGACCAGTTCGCGCTTGTCGAGCTTGAAGATGTCGTTGTTGGAATGGAAGGCTCCGCCGCCCTCGTGCTTCCACGAGCCGAGCACGGTGGCGACCGATGCCGCGGCGTGGATGGCGACCGAGCCGTTGCGCTGGCGGGTGAAGCCGTAGCCGAGACGGAAATAGGTTCTCGGCGTTGTCCCGACGAGCTTCGCGAAGGTCTCGATTTCCTCGACGGACACCCCGGTGATCGCCGAAGCCCATTCCGGCCCGCGTGTTTTCAGATGCGCCTCGAGACCAGCCGGATCGTCGGCAAACTCCGCCATATAGGCGCGGTCCGCATAGCCGTCGCGGAAGGCGATGTGCATGACGGCGCAGGCGAGCGCCGCGTCGGTGCCGGGTTTCAGGATGAGGCCGAGATCGGCCTGCTTGACCGTCGGGTTGTCGTAGACGTCGATGACGACAATCTTGGCGCCGCGCTCCTTGCGCGCCTTGACCGCATGGGTCATCACGTTGACCTGGGTTGCCACCGCATTGGTGCCCCAGATTACCACGCAATCGGACTTGGCCATTTCGCGCGGGTCCGGGCCGCGCAGGGCTCCGGTCGCCATGGTGAAGCCGGTCCAGGCCATGTTCGTGCAGATCGAGCCGAAGAAGCCGGAATAGCGCTTGGCATGGCGCAGGCGCTCGACGGAATCGCGCTGCACCTGCCCCATGGTGCCGGCATAGAAATAGGGCCAGACCGCTTCCGAGCCGTGTTCCTGCTCGGCCTTGACGAATTGTTCGGCGATCTCGTCGAGTGCCGCCTCCCAGGAGATTTCCTGCCAGCGCCCCTCGCCTTTCGCGCCGATGCGGCGCTGCGGCACCATCAGCCGGCCGGGATGATAGATGCGCTCGGCATAGCGCGCGACCTTGGCGCAGATGACGCCGGCCGTGTAGCTGTTGGCGGCCGCGCCGCGGACGCGCCCGATCCGGCCTTCGGCGGTCAGGTCCACTTCCAGCGCGCAAGCCGAGGGACAATCATGCGGACAGACAGAGTGGCCGACCGACCTTTCTGCTCTGATGGGGGTCGCAACGTTCATGCCTTTTCTATATGGCATCCGAAAGAGGGCTCAAAGTCCCATTCGCCATCCATCGAAACAATTGATCGCAGCCATCGGCGGCTCTTATGAACTATCGGCACATCTATCATGCGGGCAACTTCGCCGATGTCCTGAAGCACGCGGTGCTGGCCAGGCTCGTCACCTATCTCAAACAGAAGGATAGGGCCTTCCGGGTGCTGGATACCCATGCCGGCATCGGTCTCTATGACCTCTCCAGCGAGGAGGCGCAAAAGACCGGCGAGTGGCGCGACGGCATCGGAAGGCTGGTCGACGCCGAACTCCCTCCACCGGTAGCCGCCATTCTCGAGCCCTATCTTGCGGCCGTGCGCGATCTCAATCCGCATACTGGGGCGGATGCCGGGATCACGCATTATCCCGGTTCGCCGAAGCTTGCCCGCATGCTGTTTCGGCCGCAGGACCGGCTCTCGGCAATGGAACTGCATCCGGACGACTATGAAACGCTGCACCGGCTGTTCGACGGCGATTTCCAGAGCCGAATCACCCGGCTCGACGGCTGGCTGGCGCTCGGCGCCCACCTGCCGCCGAAGGAAAAGCGCGGCCTCGTGCTCGTCGATCCGCCATTCGAGAAGGAAGGTGAATACGAGCGGCTGGCCGAAGGGCTTGCCAGGGCCTATCGCCGCTTTGCCGGCGGTATCTACTGCCTCTGGTATCCGCTGAAGAAAGGCGCGCCGGTCAAGGAATTTCATGAGGCGCTGAAAGCGCTGGAAATACCCAAAATGCTGTGCGCCGAGCTTGCGGTCCGCAGCGATCGCGACATCACCGGACTGGCAGGCTCGGGCCTTGTCATCGTCAATCCACCCTATACGCTCAAGGACGAGCTCGACATCCTGCTGCCCTTCCTGAAGGAACGACTTCGCCAGGATCGCTTCGCGTCGGCACGCTGCTTCTGGCTGCGCGGCGAAACAGCTCTCAACCGAGGGCCTTGACGCGTCGGGTGCCGTGGCATCAATCTCTAGCGCATCGGCCCGAAAATCGGATCGATTTTCGGAAAGCACGATGCGTAGGTTCAAAGTCTTGCAGCGTCCTTTGCGCGTCTGAAAGACGCGCGGCGCTGTAGAGACGATCCAGGAGGAAGTCATGATTTGCAAGCTTGCCGCAATGCTTCTGACCTCGCTTTCCCTCGCCGCCGGTGTGGTCACCAGTGCCGCCGCCGCGGATTTGGCCGCGGTGCCCGTCGCCCCGCAGGCTTACAATATCGGCATTTGCGGCAACCCGTCGGTGCTGGGCTTCATCACGCGGCGCTTCGACTATAAGGCGGCAAACTATCTTCATGCCAATCTCGCGATCGCCGAAATCCGCGACATGGGCCAGAACCGCTTCGAGCCGCGCGACTACACCCATCTGGTCGAACGTGAATATTGCTATGCGACCGCGGTGATGAGCGACGGGGTCCGGAGGCCGCTCTGGTACCTCATCGAGCGACCCTGGGGATTTGCCGGCGTCGGCTCCAATGTCGAGTTCTGCGTCGGCGGCCTCGATCCCTGGTATGTCTACGGCGCCCATTGCTCTTCGCTTCGTTGATTGCCGCAAGAAACCGGCTTCTGGCGACCCTTGCCCTGTTGGCGATCGCCGGCTGTAACGGCGAAGGCGACAAGACATCCGGCTCCGGGGTGGACGCCCCGGCGGGTGCCGCATCGGCGAGCGTACCGCTCGGCAAGGGCTTCGACTTCTATGTGCTTTCGCTCTCCTGGTCCCCGACCTGGTGCCGAGGCAATGACCCGAAGGGCAAATCCGAACAATGCGAGCGCGGCAGCGGCCTGATCGTCCACGGCCTTTGGCCGCAATATGAACGCGGCTATCCGCAGTTTTGCCAGACGGGGCAATCCGCCCGGGTCCCTGAGTCACTTGGCCGGCAATATCTCGACATCGTTCCGTCGATGGGCTTGATCGGGCATCAATGGCGCAAACACGGCACCTGCTCCGGCCTCAGCCAGGCGGATTATTTCGCTGTGACACGGGCGGCCCGCGAGCGGCTTGAGATTCCTGCCGAGTTTACCTCCACGGAGGGTTCGCGAGACCTCTCCGCCGCATCGATCGAGACCGCTTTCACGACGAAGAACCCCGGCATAGCGAAAGACATGATCGCCGTGACCTGCGAGGGGCCTCTGATCGAGGAAATCAGGGTCTGCTTCGACAGGGAATTGCGTTTCAGGGCCTGCCCTGAAATAGATCGCCGCGCCTGCCGACGAGACGCGGTGCTACTCCCCGCCGCCCCATAAGAACGGAAAGACGAATGAAGATACTCTACTCGCCCGCCTCCCCTTATTCCAACAAGGTTCGGATGGCTGCCCATCATCTCGGAATCGCTGCGGAAAGCGTGCTCACCGACACCAATGCCAATCCGCCGGAACTGGTCGACAGCAATCCGCTTGGAAAAATCCCGACGCTGATCACGGCCGATGGCCGGTCGATCTACGACAGCCGGGCGATCATGCATTTCCTCGACCGCGAGACCAAAGGCGGGCTCTATCCGAAAACCGCCGAGAAGCGCACCCAGATCGAGATCTTCGAAGCGCTCTGCGACGGCATCTGCGACAGCCTGCTGGCGATCGTCTACGAAAAGCGCTTTCATCCGCCGGAAAAGGTGCATCAGCCCTGGATCGACCGACAATGGGAAAAGGTCGAGCGCGGGCTCGACCACCTGGAAGCTCATCTGCCGAAGACCGGCGGCAAGCTGAATGCGGGACATTTCGCGCTCGCCGCCATGCTGCGCTATATCGAGCTGCGCTTTGCCGGCGAATGGCAGAAAGGGCGGCCGAAGCTCAAGACCTGGCCGGCCAAGTTCGAGAAACACTTTCCGGATTATCCCAAATTCAAGACCTGAATTAAGGGTACAAAAAAGGCCGGGTCACCCCGGCCTTTTCTTGATCCGTTTGAAAGGATCAGAACTTGACGCCCATACCGACGCGGACGCTGTGCTCGTCATAGCCGGAGGAGACCGTCGAGCCGCCGGTGCGGAAGTCCTTGGAGGCGTAGTCCGTGTAACGGTATTCGACGCGGGCCGTAACGTTGTCGGTGACGAAGGTTTCGGCACCGGCGCCAGCCGTCCAGCCGACCAGGGTCTTGTCGTCGGAGCCCGCCGGGGTGGAGAGCTTGGCATTGCCAAGGGCGAGACCGGCCGTGCCGTAGACCAGCACCGGGTTGAGGTCGACACCGACGCGGCCGCGGAGCGAGCCGTTGACGCCCTGCTTCACGCGGCGGCCGCTGGAGTGGGAGTCGTTGCCGGCGTAGTTGACGTCGGCTTCACCGCCGTAGACCATCTGACCGTCCTGCACGTTGTAGCCGCCGTAAAGGCCGCCGCCGAAGCCGGCCGACGTGTTCCCGCCGGTGGCATCGGCTTCGCCGTGATGCCAATTGGCCGTGCCGCCGACATAGGCGCCGGACCAGTTCTTGACGGCCGGCTCGGTATATTCGGCAGCCGGAGCAGCCGGAACTTCGTCGACCGCGTCGGCGGCGTGAGCTGCCTGGAAGGTTACCAGGGCAATGGCCGAAGCCATGAGAGTGGTGGTGAGCGTACGCATACTATTCTCCTTTCAGACCGGCGCCCCGAAGCATCTCTTTGGCGTGCTTTATCGAGACACCGGGTATCTACAATCAACCCGTCCGGTTGACCGGAAATTGGACAGAAAATGCGGATTCTCAAGAGCTAAAATGTGAAATTTTAGCGGCGTAGCCGCGACCAAACTTTGATGTTGCCTTGACGACACAGAGGATTTATTAACCATAATTGAAGATTAACCAAAGATATACTATAAGAATAAAAGATAATTCAAAATACGCCGCTCACGTTAATTTTTCCGAAATGAATCGTCCGGGGGAGTTTTTCAGCCCGGCCTTTCCTGCCTATATCTGTGTCCAACCGGAACAGGATTCGCAGAACGGGAAAGAACGTTGAAAAGGACATTCAAGGCGGCGCTGGTTACAGGCGGCGCCCGGCGCATCGGCAGGGCAATAGTTGAGGATCTCGCCGTCCACGGCTTTGCGGTCGCCATCCATGCAAACGGCTCCATGGCCGAGGCCGAGGCGCTGGCGGCAGACCTCAGAAAAGCCGGCACAAACGCTGTCGCCCTCCAGGCGGACCTCACCGATGTGAGGGCGGCGTCGGAATTGATCGCGCAGGCGACCTCGCTGCTCGGCCCGCTCGATCTCCTCGTCAACAATGCCTCGGTCTTCAACAAGGACAGTCTCGACGAGTTCGACGAGGACGCCTGGGAGCGGCACTTCGCCCTGCATGTGCGGGCCCCCTCCCTGCTTGCCCGCGACTTCGCGCGGCAGCGTTCGGGCGATGTTTCCGGCCTTATCGTCAATGTGATCGACCAGCGCGTCTGGTCTCCAAATCCACGCTTTTATTCCTATATGCTCTCCAAGTCGGCGCTCTGGACGGCAACCCAGACGATGGCGCAGGCGCTGGCGCCTGACATTCGCGTCAACGGCATCGGGCCCGGTCCGACGCTGCCGAACGAGCGGCAGGACCGGCGCGATTTCGAAGCCCAGGTCCACGCGCTGATTCTCAGGCGAGGTCCGGCGCTCGACGAATTCGGACGCGCGATCCGCTTCCTTTTCGAGACGCCCTCGGTTACCGGACAGATGATCGCGCTCGACGGCGGCCAGCACCTCGCCTGGGAGACGCCGGATATTCGGGAGATAGTGGAATGAACGGGCGGACGCCCACCGACGGCGGCATCCTCTATGACGGCAGCGAAACCGATGACGAAGACGATCTCGTCGAAGTTGCCGAGAGCGAACGGCCGGCGCCCACTGTGGAATGGGCGGAGAGCAAGGCACAAACGCAGGGGCTCAAGGGCGCCGAACTGATCCAGGCCTTCGTCAAGCTGCTGCCGAATGGACCCGGCGTCTACCGAATGTTCAACGAGGCCGGCGACGTGCTCTATGTCGGCAAGGCGCGCAGTCTGAAGAAGCGGGTGAGCAACTACGCACAAGGGCGCGGCCACTCGAACCGCATCGCCCGCATGGTGCGCGAGACGGCGAACATGGAGTTCGTCACGACGCGCACCGAAATCGAGGCGCTACTGCTCGAGGCGAACCTGATCAAGCGTCTGCGCCCCCGCTTCAACGTGCTTTTGCGCGACGACAAGTCGTTCCCCTACATTGTCGTCACCGGCGACACCCGGGCACCGGCGCTCTACAAGCACCGCGGCGCGCGCAGCCGCAAGGGCGACTATTTCGGGCCGTTCGCCTCCGCCGGTGCGGTGGGGCGGACGATCAATTCGCTGCAGCGGGCCTTTCTCTTGAGGACCTGCACCGACAGCGTCTTCGAAACACGCACGCGGCCTTGTCTGCTTTATCAGATCAAGCGCTGTTCGGCGCCCTGCACGGGCGAGATCAGCGATCCGGATTATGCCGAGCTCGTGCGCGAGGCGAAGGACTTCCTCTCCGGTAAGAGCCAGGCTGTGAAGGCGACGATCGCCGCGGCGATGGCCGAAGCGTCGGAAAATCTCGACTTCGAGCGGGCGGCGCTTTACCGGGACCGCCTGGCGGCGCTCAGCCATGTGCAGAGCTACCAGGGGATCAACCCGGCCGGCGTCGAGGAAGCGGACGTCTTCGCCATTCACCACGAGGGCGGCATTTCCTGCATCCAGGTGTTCTTCTTCCGCACCGGCCAGAACTGGGGCAACCGCGCCTATTTTCCGAAGGCCGACCCGTCGCTCCCGGCCGCCGAGGTACTCAGCGCCTTCCTCGCCCAATTCTACGACGACAAGCCGTGCCCGCGGCAGATCCTGCTCTGCGAGGCGGTCGACGAGCAGGAATTGCTTGCCCAGGCGTTGAGCGAGAAGTCCGGCTACAAGGTGTCGATCCTCGTACCGCAGCGGGGCGAGAAAAAGGACCTTGTCGAGCACGCACAGGCCAATGCGCGCGAAGCGCATGGCCGCAAGCTTGCGGAGACGGCCTCGCAGTCGCGCCTGCTCGAGGGCTTTGCCGAGACCTTCAAGTTGCCATCGGTGCCGCGTCGCATCGAAATCTACGATAACTCGCACATCATGGGCACCAATGCCGTCGGCGGCATGGTGGTCGCCGGCCCCGAGGGCTTCGTTAAAGGTCAGTATCGCAAGTTCAACATCAAATCGAAGGACATCACCCCGGGCGACGACTTCGGCATGATGCGTGAGGTGATGACGCGTCGCTTCTCGCGTCTGCTGAAGGAGGAAGGCAAGCCGGACCGCTCGACAGAGGTGAGCGAAGAGGCGGCCTTCCCGGCATGGCCTGACGTCATCGTCATCGATGGCGGCCAGGGACAGATGACGGCCGTCCGCGCCATTCTCAAGGAACTCGACGTCGAGGACTGCGTGACGGCGATCGGCGTCGCCAAGGGCGTCGACCGGGACGCCGGGCGCGAACGCTTCTTTGTCGAAGGAGTGGACGGGTTCACGCTGCCGCCCCGCGATCCGGTGCTCTATTTCATCCAGCGGCTGCGCGACGAGGCGCATCGCTTTGCAATCGGCTCGCACCGGGCGCGGCGAAAGAAGGAGATGGTCAAGAACCCGCTCGACGAAATCGCCGGCATCGGCCCGACCCGCAAGCGAGCGCTTCTCACCCATTTCGGCACCGCCAAGGCGGTTTCCCGCGCGGGCATCAACGACCTGATGGCCGTCAACGGCATTTCGGAGACCGTGGCCCGCCTCGTCTACGAGCATTTTCACGAGGATGCCAAATAAGCGCAGCGGCGGCGCAATTCAGACTGCGTTCAGGCGAAATCCGCCAAATATGACAGGAGTAGCGCAATGACCTGTTGACCTTGTGGTCGCAAAGTCATTCTGTACACCTGAAACCGGAGGGTCTGGGAGCTGGCGCTTACCCGATGCCATCCGAACAATAAAATCGCATCGATGACCCGCGGGAAATGGGGATTGTCGTGTCCAGAGAAACCGAGTCCATGCCAACGCCCATTGCCTACAGCATCCCGAATCTGCTGACCTACTTCCGTATCCTCATCGTGCCGCTGATCGTGCTCTGCTTCTTCATCGAGGGCCGGCTGCACAGTTCCGATTTCGCCCGCTGGACCGCTCTCGTGCTGTTCGTCACCGCCTCGGTCACCGATTTCTTCGACGGCTATCTTGCGCGCATATGGAAGCAGACTTCGAATATCGGCCGGATGCTCGACCCGATCGCCGACAAGCTGCTGGTCGCCTCGATCCTGCTGCTGGTCGCCGCGGACGGCACCATCGCCGGCTGGTCGATCTGGGCCGCGATCATCATTCTTTGCCGCGAAATCCTCGTTTCCGGGCTTCGCGAATATCTTGCAGCGCTGAAGGTCAGCGTGCCCGTTACGCGGATCGCCAAGTGGAAGACGACCATCCAGATGGTGGCGATCGCCTTCCTGCTTGCCGGTCCGGCCGGCGACAAGATCGTGCCCTATATAACCGAGGCTGGCATCGTCCTTCTGTGGATCGCCGCGGCAATCACGCTCTATACCGGCTATGATTATTTCCGCGCTGGCCTGAAGCATGTGGTCAACGAATGAGCACGGTCAACCTCGTCTATTTTTCCTGGGTGCGCGAGCGCATCGGCAAGGGTGAGGAAACGCTGGATCTCCCGGACGGCGTCGTCACGGTCGGCGATCTGCTGGCGCATTTGAAGACGCTCGGCGCCGAGTATGAATCGGCGCTCGAACACCAGAACGTCATCCGCGCGGCGATCAACCAGGAACATGTCGATCACGGCGAGCCGATCGCCGGTGCCCGCGAGATCGCGCTCTTTCCGCCGATGACGGGCGGCTGAGGCGATGGACGCTTCGGTCAGCGTGCGTGTCCAACCCGAGGACTTCGATCTTGCAGCCGAAGTCTCCGCGCTCACCTGCGGCCGGGCGGACATCGGTGCTGTCGTCACCTTTCTGGGCCTCTGCCGCGATGAGGCAGGGGCTTTGAACGCGCTCGAACTCGAACATTATCCGGGCATGGCGGAAGCCGAGATCGGCCGCATCTGCCACGAGGCGGTGCAGCGCTTCGGGTTGCAGGCCGCGACGGCCATTCACCGCTACGGCCGTATCGAGCCCGGTGAGAACATCGTGCTCGTGGTCACCGTCTCGCCGCATCGGCAGGCCGCTTTCGACGGCGCCAACTTCATCATGGATTTCCTGAAAACCTCGGCGCCCTTCTGGAAGAAGGAACACCGTGCCGATGGCAGTGCCGACGACTGGGTCAGCGCCAAGGACGCCGACGACGCGGCACGCGGCCGTTGGAGCCGCTGAGCGAGCGCCGTCAGGGGATGACCTTTTCCTGCCGGGTCACGACGAGCACGATGACGAGAAAGCCGAAGATCGCGAAATCCCGCCAGAGGATCGGCCCGTAGGCGCTCCACAGCGTTTCCAGGAGCCCTACGCCGGCGGCGCCGAGGGCAGCATAGAGTGGCGCCGCCTGGCCGCCGATTGCCGCGATGAACAGGACCTTGACGCCGAAGGTCAGGCCCATGCCGAAGTCCATGTTGCCATAATAGGAGGCGGCCAGAATGCCGCAGAAGGCGGCGATCACCGACGCGACGCCATAGGCAAGAATGTAGACGATCGAGGGATCTATGCCGCAAAGGGCGGCAGCCTCACGATCCTCGGAGACGGCCCGCCAGTATCGCCCGACATAGGAGTGCGTCAGCAGCCAATGGCCGCCGGCGACGAGCGCCGCCATCAGCGCGGTGTTCAGCAGTTGCACGACTGTCAGCGTCACGGGAAATTCCGGATCCGGCCAGAAGACGATGACCTGGTTCAGAAATGGCGGCAGCCAGAGGCTTCTCGTATCTGACGCGAGACGCGCCGTTTCCATGAGCACGATAAGGCTGCCGAGCGAGGCGACAACCACCGCATTTGCCGAGGAGAAAGCCAGCGGCCGCATGATGTAGCGGCCGGCGACCAGCCCCGCGCCAAGCCCGAAGCTCAGCGCCGCCGCCGCACCGACGCCGAGGGCCGCAGGCAGCACCAGCCACAGCCGGTTCCAGCCGAAATCCGAAAAGAGAACGAACATCTGCCCGGCAAATGCGAAGAGCGCGCCATAGGTCAGGTCGGCCCGCCGCGTGACGGCGAAGGCGATCGCGTAGCCGAAGGCAAGTGCCGCATAGAGCGCTGCCACGGGAACGGCATTGGCGATCTGCTGAAGGAAATAGGCCATGGCATATCCGGTCGGTCGCGGCGGTCAGGATCGGGTCGATCCGAGAACGAAACTGCATCAAGTTCACCTGCAAAACGCGGAGGCCGACAACTTTGCTCTGCGGCTCTACAGCGCCCTGCGTCTTGTCGGACGTGCAAGGATCGCTGTAGCGCTTTGAATTGCTGCATATATTTGTCCTTAAATCGATGTCGATTTAAGAGACATGCAGTGGTGACAGGATCAATATAACTGGTAAAATGAGTTTTACTAGTTAGGATTTTCGCATGAGCTTCACCTGGACCGCGCATCGATTTTCGGGCGGCGCATTGGCGCTAGATGTCGCCAATTCGGTGGTCCTGCGCTTCGACCCGCAACGCCGCATCGATCGTTTTGCCGATGAAAGGGCGATCGACAGCTTTGCCGAAGCAGCCAATCTCCATGGTTGCGAGAAGCAGCGGTTCGGCAGGCTCGGTCCGATCGGGCCTGAAAGGCGGGCGTCGCTGATCGATCTGCGCGAGGCGACGGACCGGCATTTCCGGGCTCTGGTGCGGGACGAAGACCGGCCGGAGCTTCTTGCCGATCTATTGGAGGCGATCGCCGCGGTGGTGCGCCGACCGGGGGATGGCGGCGGATACATCGCCCTCGACGTCGCCACTGCGCATTCGGCGCTCAGCCTCGTCGCCAATCCGGAGCCCGACCGCCTTAAGATTTGCCCGAACTGCGAATGGCTGTTCCTTGACCGCAGCCGCAACCGGAGCAGGACCTGGTGCGACATGGCGGTTTGCGGCAACCGCACGAAGGCCAAACGCCACTACCGCCGTTCCAAACAGGAAACACAGCCATGAAACACGCCATTGCAATCGCCTTGGTCGCGGCCGCGCTTGCCGGCTGCCAGCGCGAGGCCGGACCGGATCCACTGAAATTGACCGGCAAGATGTTCGTCTTCAACTACCGGCTCGCCTACGCCACCTACACGATCACGCTCAACAAGACGGAACCGCTGCCGGACGGCAGCATCGTCGTGGCAAGCTTCGAGAACCCGGCCGGCGGCGAACCGCTGACATTGACGCGCAAGCTCTTCCCGAAGCTCGACAAGGTGGTGCTGGAAAGCCCGGACCTAACCTGCGTCAGGAAGGAGAGGCCCTATGCGGTGACGATCGAGATCAAGGGGCCGGACGGAGCGACGCTGCAGAAGCTGGAAACGACGGTGGTTTCCGATGTCGACCAGAGCGTCATGCCGGCAAGACCCTTGGTCGTCGGCCCTGCCTACGACAAGAACCCGGAAGTCTTCAGGAATGGGCTGGCGCCGACGCATTTCGACACGTCCGCCTGCCCGACATAAGGAAAACCGGGGCGTTTCCGCCCCGGTTTCGAAGACCGTTTCAAGCCCTTAGAGCGCAAAACGAAGAAAATGGATCAGCCGACGATCTCGGTGCCCGCAAACCAGTAGGCGATTTCCTCGGCAGCCGTTTCCGGACCATCGGAACCGTGAACTGAGTTTTCGCCGATCGACAGCGCGTGAACCTTGCGGATGGTGCCTTCGTCAGCGTTGGCCGGGTTGGTGGCGCCCATCACTTCGCGGTTCTTGGCAATGGCGTTCTCGCCTTCGAGAACCTGAACGATGGTCGGGCCGGAAGACATGAACTCGACCAGCTCACCGAAGAACGGGCGCTCCTTGTGGACGGCGTAGAAGCCTTCGGCTTCGCGGCGGCTCATCCAGACGCGCTTCGAAGCGACGACGCGCAGGCCGGCGTCTTCGAGCATCTTGGTGATGGCGCCGGTCAGATTGCGCTTCGTTGCGTCCGGCTTGATCATCGAAAAGGTACGTTCAATCGCCATTGGCTCAATTCCCTTGCTCTTGAGAAAGTGGCGGTTCATTAGCCGCCAATGCCGCGCAAAACAAGGGGGAGCGGCGATGATTCGCCTGAGCCGGCGACAGTTTCACGCGGCTGTCACGGAACGGCCGAGGCCATCGTGGAGATCGAGGCAACGCTCGAACCAGTCCGAAACGACGTCACCCTCAGCGAGCAGACGATGCGGCGAGACGATCCGCGCCCATTGCAGGGCACCGAAGACGATGTAATCGGCAAAGAGTGGCCCATCGCCGCCGATGAAGGGCTGGAATTTCAGCATGTGGCGAAGCGGTTCGAGCTTCATCGAGAAGGTTTCGAGATCCGCTTCTCCCGCCTCCGCGGTCGCCTCGAGCGACTTACCGAAGCGCTGCTCGCGGCTCTGCCGGAAATAGGCCTGATCCACCGGATCGAGGCTGTCATGGATATTCATGATGGCGATGCGGCCGATCGCCGGATGCAGCGTCATCTGCGACCAGCCTTCGACGAAGCGGGCCGCTGCCTTGCCACCCTCGCAGCCGAACAGGGCCGGGTGGTCGGGATAGGTCTCCTCGAGATAAAGAGCGATGTCGAAACTGTCGCTGACGAGATTGTCGCCGTCGCGGAGCAGCGGGACGATCTTCGTCGCTCCTTGCTCGAGCTTTGGGATTTCGGTGAAGCCGACAGGCGCCACGTCGAAGCCGAGCCCCTTGTGTGCGAGCGAAAGCTTGGTCTTCCACACATGCGGCGAAAAGGGGCGCGTCCGGTCGGTACCACAGAGCGCATAAAGTGTGCGGGTCATGTCCCCTCCTGTTCTGAACATCGTTCGACGCATAAAAGGAGAGCGAGCCCGGGCGATCAAATCAGTAATTTTCATGAGTTGCATTCGACACGCGAATATCAATCCGAGCTAGGGTGGGCGGACAGCAAGGGAGAATGTGATGCTCGACCATTACCGGATGTTTGCCGACTACAATCGCTGGGCCAACCGGCTGCTCTACGCTGCCGTAGCCGAACTCTCCGAGGCGGAGTACCGGCAGGACACGGGCGCCTTCTTCGGTTCTCTGCATGGAACGCTCAACCACCTCCTCGTGGCCGACCGGATCTGGATGAAGCGGTTCACCAAGGAGGGCGACGCGCCCACGAGGCTCGACGCGATCCTCCATGAAGACCTATCGGCCTTGACGGCGGCGCGGGAGGCGGAGGACGAGCGCATCATCGCCTGGATCGACAGCCTCGACGAGGCGCGGCTCGGCGCGCACTTCACCTACTCGCCGATCAGCAGACCCGGCGAGATCACCCAGAAAGTCGCCCTGGCGCTCGACCATTTGTTCAACCACCAGACCCATCACCGCGGACAGGCGCATGCGATCTTGACAGCGCTCGGGCGGCCATCCTTGACGCTGGACCTGGCTTTCTTCCTGTGGACCGAGGGGAAGAAGTGGTCGGCCTGAAAAGAGCCGGGCCATGAATGCGGCCGGCCAATCTATCCGGAGAGAACCCACCCGGCCGCGGACGAGCCACTTCACCAGCTGGCGCTGCCCCGACCAGACCGCGATCCCCAAGGCGACGCCGCCGGCGATCGAGCAGAGCGAGAAAGCAAGCGGCGGGAGGAACGGCTGCATTGGCGCAAGCAGCAGCTCCGGCACGAAGCGGTGCAGGATGTAGATATGAAAGCCTGCCGCCGCGAGCGGCAGGACAAGCTGCACTGCCCATTGCGGCAGGCGGATGCGCGGCAGGAACAAAAGCGCCACGAGCACGACGATCTGCAGCAGATATTTGATCTTCGTGCCGATCCAGACGCCCTCATAGAGGCCGAGAAACAGATAGATCGCCGTTCCTGCCGCCATGACCGCGAGCCGCTGGGCCCAGTTTTTCGCCAGTGCCGCGCACCAGCCCGCGACCGCCAGGTGAAAGATCCAGGGAAGCGTGAATATCTGCCGGTTGCCGATTTCCCAGAGCTCAGGCAGTGCCATGCGGGCGGCAAAGGCGCCAGCGAGCAGCGCCATGCCGGCAGCAAACGGCCGCACCGCGGCGAACCGCCTGACGGACGGCACTGAAAACAGAGCGGCAAACACCAGCACCGTCTGGCAATAGGCCTCGACGAACCAGTAGAGATAGGGCACCATGCTGTGCCGCTCGGGATCGGCGAAGCCGAAATTGCCGACGAGGAAGACCGAGGCCCAGGGCACGTTTCCCCAGGCAAGAGCGTAAGCGGCGACGATCAGATAATAGGGAACAAGAATCTGCGCGAGCGGCCGCAACAGCTGCCCGAGCGCGCCCGACAGGAGCGCGCCACTTTGAAACCGTGCCAGGCCGAATCCGGCGAGAATGACCATTGTCGCCGACCCTCCCGGGATCGGCCACAGCGTCTCGTGGTGGAGCACGACCAGCAGGATGGCCAGCGCCCGAATCAAGAAGTCGGTGCCGATCTGCGGAGCCTTGCGCTCCTGGCGGACCATGACCGCCAATGTGTTGACCGGTATGCTTTCCCACGCCTCGGGCACGTCACCGAGGATCTTCTCAAGACCCATCGATAGCTGCACGAATCGGAGCGAATCCCCGCCGAGCGACAGGAAGCTGTCCTCGGGTCGGACCTTTCGCGGATAGAAGACCTGCTCGAACAGGGCTTCGACACCTTCTTCGCGTGAAGGCCCGCTGCCGCGCCGACTCCGCTGACGGAGAGCTTCGTAATCGACCTTTCCGGACGCCAGGCGCGGCAGCGCGTCGATGCGCGTCGCCCCCACCTGCAGCAGGGTCAAGCCGCTGGCGGCGACGAGCAGCTGGCGGACGTTGTCGGGAGCGCGTTCGCCGGCGAAAAAGGCGTGGATTTCGACATCGTTGCCAATGACTGCGACGGCGATATCGTGCCGCTCCAGAGCCGCTTCGAGAGCGTCATGGCCGATCCTCAGCCCGGCGATCTTCGATATGCGCTTCGTCCGTCCGACGATGCGGAAGAACCCGTCGGTGTCCCGCACGGCCAGATCGCCGGTTCGCAATTCGGAAAGCTCGGCGCCTCGGGCGAGATCGGCCCGCGCACCGGCATAGCCCATCATCACATTGGCGCCGCGATAGACGAGTTCGCCGGCTTCCTGCGCATCGGTGATCAGTTGCCCGCTCTCATCCTCGATGGTCAGGCTGCCGCCGGGTATCGCGACACCGATCCGGTCCTCCCTGCCCACTAGCCGATCCGGAGGCACATAGGCGATGCGGGCGGTCGCCTCCGTCTGGCCGTACATCACGAAAAAGGCTGCGCCACGCGCAGAGAGATGTTCGTTGTAGAGGCGAACCTTCTCGGTCGGCAGGCGTCCGCCGGCCACGGTCATGAACCGCAGTCGCGGAAATGCCCGCTCGCGGAAGCCCACCTTTTCCAGAAGCTCGTAGGAATAGGGAACCCCGGACAGATTGGTGCAGCCGCTTTCGGCAAGTCCGTCGAGGAAGCCCTCATCGAGAATGGATCCGCCGGGGATGTAGATGCTCGCGCCGACCGTGATGTGAGCGTTCAGGACCGACAGGCCATAGGAATAGTGAAGCGGCAGAACGAGACAGGTCCGGTCCGTCGCCGTGAGGCCGAGATATTCGGCGATGGAACGTGCATTGGCCTCGATATTCGTCGTGGACAGCCGGACATATTTCCCCTGGCCGGTGCTGCCCGAGGTCGATAGCAGGACGGCGAGATCGGGATGGGGAACGACCCGGCCTCCCTCCAGCCGCTCCGTACGCCAGCGTCCGTCGATCCTGCGATGGCAGAAATCCGGCTTGAAGATCTCACGATCCGCATTCATGGCTGCCGTACCCTGCAGCGCAACGGCGTGTCCGGCATCGAGCGCGGCAAGATAAGCAATGATCGCATGCTCCGAGAGGTCGGCCTCGAGCATCACCAGTCCGCGCCCGTTGCGCCACTTCGATGCCTGGCGATCGACGCGGGCGGCGAGTTCGCGATAGCTGACGACCCGCTGGCCGGGAAACATGAGCGCCGGCTTGTCGCCGTGGGCGGCCAGGTGCGCAACACAGAATGGGAATATCGACAAATCGCCAGCGCCCAAAGCCACCTCCATTTTAGCGAGGCGGCATATTATTGCTGACTCTCGTCGTCAAGTATAAGCGCTGAACTAATATCGGGGCTTGCGCAGGAAGGTCTGCGACAAAACGCGGCACGCAGATCCGGCGCCGGGCAAAGTCATCTCAATGGAGACGAGGATGGCCCGGCCCCGTAAAGGGGACCGGGCCATGGGAAGAGCAGTCTGCCTGGGAGGACGAATGCTACGCGATCGATTCCGCGTTATCGGCTAATGCCATGATAATATTCACCCTCTCCGCCACGGACCAGCTTTGGCTGCACGGCGTAGTCCGAGACAGAGCCAGTAGAGGTACGGTCGATGGACCCGTTCGTGCGGCGAACAGAGGCCTCATCGCCTGCCTTTGGAGCGCGTTCAGTAAAGAGCGGCTTGTCGCTGATGCCTTCGTAATAGCTGCCGCCGGCAAAGGCAGCAGAAGCGCCGCCAAGAACGGCAGTGGCGACAAGGGCGGCGGCGAGAGCGGTGTGGATTGCATTTCTCATGTTGAACACTCCTGATCAGTCGTTCTCTTGAACGATGGGTTGGTCGCGACCACCTGTGAACGGATCAGTCTTTTCGAACGCGGCGGCCTTGCCGATGGCGTTCGATCCGAGCCGGATGGTCGGAAGAGCAGTTGCTCGGCTCTTCGGGGATAGATGTGGGGCCTCATGATGAGGAGCGGAAGTATTTATTATCGGAACACGTCGTCCAGGAATCGATAACAATAGGCTCTTGAAAATGCCGACTTCGGACTTATCGGGAAGCCGCGATGCTCGTCCCGTGACCCTTGCCTTCGGATAAAACTCGAGGCAAAAGGCCGCAATGATCCAGATTACCGGCCTCTCCGCCCGCGTCGCGGGCCGTCTTCTTATCGAAAACGCTTCCGTGACACTTCCGGCCGGCACGAAGGCCGGCCTTGTCGGCCGCAACGGCGCCGGGAAGTCGACGCTCTTCCGGATCATCACCGGCGAACTTGCCGCCGAGACCGGCAGTGTCTCCGTGCCGAAGAACGCGCGGATCGGCCAGGTGGCCCAGGAAGCGCCGGGGACGGACGAGCCGCTGATCGAAATCGTGCTGAAGGCTGACAAGGAACGCGCCGCCCTTCTGGCAGAGGCGGAAATCGCCACCGACCCCCACCGGATCGCCGACATCCAGATGCGGCTTGCCGATATCAGCGCCCATTCGGCGGAAGCACGGGCGGCAAGCATCCTCGCCGGCCTCGGCTTCGACCATGAGGCGCAGCAGCGCCCCGCCTCCTCCTTCTCCGGCGGCTGGCGCATGCGCGTGGCGCTTGCGGCCGTGCTCTTTTCCGAGCCGGACTTGCTGCTGCTCGACGAGCCGACCAACTATCTCGATCTCGAAGGTACCTTGTGGCTCGAGGATTACATCCGCCGCTATCCACATACGGTGATCATCATCAGCCATGATCGGGACCTGTTGAACACGGCCGTCAACGCGATCGTCCACCTCGACCAGAAGAAGCTCAACTTCTATCGCGGCTCCTATGACCAGTTCGAGCGGCAGAAGGCGGAAGCCGACGAACTGCAGATGAAGGCGAAGGCCAAGAACGAAGCCGCCCGCAAGCATCTGCAGAGTTTCATCGATCGATTCAAGGCGAAGGCATCCAAGGCCCGGCAGGCGCAAAGCCGCATCAAGGCGCTCGAACGCATGGGCACGGTCGCCGCCGTCATCGAGGAGCATGTCCAGGGCTTCTCCTTCCCAGATCCGGAGAAGCAGGTCGCCTCGCCGATCGTCGCCATCCAGGGCGGTGCGGTCGGATACGAGCCGGGCAAGCCGATCCTGAAGAGGCTCAGCCTGCGCATCGACGCGGACGACCGCATTGCGCTGCTCGGCTCCAACGGCAACGGCAAGTCGACCTTTGCGAAGTTCATCTCCGGCCGCCTTGCGGCAGAGGCCGGCGAGGTGCGGATCGCGCCGGGCCTGAAGACCGGCTTCTTCGCCCAGCATCAGCTCGACGATTTGATCCCGACGCAAAGCGCCGTGGAACATGTGCGCCGCCGCATGCCGGATGCGCCGGAAGCAAAGGTCCGCTCGCGCGTCGCACAGATGGGGCTGTCGACCGAGAAGATGGATACGCCAGCCAAGGACCTTTCCGGCGGCGAGAAGGCGCGGCTGCTCATGGGGCTCGCCGCTTTCGATCAGCCGAACCTTCTGATCCTAGACGAGCCGACCAACCATCTGGACATCGACAGCCGCAACGCGCTGATCACCGCCCTCAACGACTATTCCGGCGCCGTCATCCTGATCTCGCATGACCGCCACCTGATCGAAGCAACCGCCGACCGGCTTTGGCTGGTGCGGGACGGAACGGTGACGAGCTATGACGGCGATCTCGAAGACTATCGAAGCGTCATTGTCGGCGGCCCCAAGGCGAAGGACGAAAAGCCGAGGGCCAACGGCTCGGACGAAAGCCTGTCGAAGGCCGACCAGCGCAAGGCCAATGCCGGCAAGCGTGCTTCGCTGGCGCCGCTCAAGAAAAGGATCAACGAGATCGAGTCCTTGACGGCAAAACTCGAGAAACTGATTCAGGCCCTCGATGCCGAGTTGGCCGACCCGACGCTCTACGAGAAAGCGCCCGCAAAGGCGGCTCAGCGCGCAAGGGAACGGGCGGAGGCGGTAGCAAAGCTCGCCCAGGCCGAAGAGCAATGGCTCGAGCTTTCGGCCGAATACGAGGAGGCGATGGCCAGTTAGAGCAGGCCACGCTCAGCCGAGTTCGAAGGTCGTAATCCCGTAAATCCGTGGAAGCGGCAGGTCCGGCGCCGGTCCACGATACATGCGAGCGGTCTCGAAAACCGGCTTCATGTTGTAGCGCTCGCAAAGTGCCCTCGCCGAGGCGTTCGGCTCGGGAATGTCGAGGAAGATCCGCTGCCCCTTTGCTCCCGCAGCCAGCTTGCGGAACACGAGGTCGGCGCCGGTCTCGTTGTCGGCAAAGAGCGGGCCGATCTTCAACCCTTCGCGGCAGGCGCGGATCGTCCCGTATCCGGCGATGGTGCCGTCGCGCAGGAGAAGCACGCTCCGACGGGTCGGCAACTGTTTCGTCCATTCGTAGAGAAAGGCGTCGCGTCGGGCCGGATTGAAGCGGCGGTCATAGTCAATGAGAGCGGCGACATGCACCGGGGCCGCGTCGACAAGATGGGTGCCCGGAGGCTCGGTGACATCGACGGAACCGCCATAACGGACGTTCGCATGCGCCCAGGCGAAGCCCGATTTTCGATAGTTGCCCTGCTGCGCCACCACCCCGTCAAGGCCGATGACGCGGCCTTCGCTGCTGGCAATCGCCCGATCCCAGAGGGCGAAGCCGATGCCCCTGCCCCGAAACACCGGATCGGCGATGTAAAGGCCAAGAAAGGCATACTGGCTGCCGTAGCGCACCAGCGATAGGCCAGCCGCCAGGGCTTCCTCTTCCGTTGCGACCCAATAGCCCTCCGGATCGGCCGCCCAGAAGGCGTTGCCGTCCTCCAGGCCGGGATTCCAGCCCTCCCTCGCCGCCCAGTCGATGATTGTGTCAAGCTCGGCGCGCGTCGCATGGCGGATGTTCGGCATGGCAAATCCTCGACTGTGCTCCGAATGATGAGGGCGCAAGACCATCGTCATCCGAGGCATAACAGATTTGTTTGCATCTTGTGCCCCGAGGTGCCAGCTTGTTTCAAGACCGAACCCCGCTTGCCCGCCGCCCTCAATCTGCTACAAGAGGCGGCAATAAGTCATACTAATTAAGAGCGAAGCACCCATGTCCCCCATTCGAATTGCCATTGTCGGCGTCGGCAAGATCGTGCGCGATCAGCATCTGCCGGCGCTTGCCAAGGATGCCGACTATCAACTGATCGCGGCAGCGAGCCGCCATGGAACGGTCGACGGCATCGACAATTTCAAGTCGATCGAGGCGATGCTCGAGGCGGTACCGGCGATCGACGCGGTGTCGCTCTGCATGCCGCCGCAATACCGCTACGAAGCGGCCCGCACTGCCCTCGAGGCCGGCAAGCACGTCTTCCTCGAGAAACCGCCGGGCGCGACCTTGAGCGAGGTCGCGGACCTTGAGGCGCTGGCGGCGGCCAAGGGCCGTTCGCTCTTCGCCAGCTGGCATTCGCGCTATGCACCGGCGGTCGAAGCCGCCAAGGCCTTTCTGGCGTCGACGGCGATCCGCACCGTCAGGATCATCTGGAAGGAGGATGTCCGCCACTGGCATCCGAACCAGGAATGGATCTGGGCAGCCGGCGGGCTCGGCGTGTTCGATCCGGGCATCAATGCCCTGTCAATCATCACCCACATCCTGCCGCGGCCGATCTTCATAGCCTCGGCGACGCTTGAATTCCCCGAGAACCGCGACGCACCGATCGCCGCCTCGATCGCCTTCAGCGATGCCCAAAAGCTCGACGTTTCGGCCGAATTCGACTGGCGCCAGACGGGCAAGCAGAGCTGGGACATCATTGCCGAGACCGAAGCCGGCGAGATGGTTCTTTCCGAAGGCGGTGCCAAGCTCGCCATCGACGGCAAGATCGTCCACGACGAGCCGGAGCAGGAATATCCGATGCTCTATCGCCGTTTCGCCGAGATCATCAAGGAGGGCCGGTCGGACGTCGACCTGTCGCCGCTCCGGCACGTCGCCGACGCCTTCATGCTCGGCCGACGAAAATTCGTGGAAGCATTCCACGACTGAGATGAAGTGCCGGCGGGGTATCGTTTGCCTCTCGCCGCTGTTTGCAGATTTGCCCCTCACCCTAACCCTCTCCCCGCACGCGGGGAGAGGGGACTTAGAGGGGCCGCGAGTCTCCTTCGCCCCGGCTGCGGGGAGAAGGAGGCCGGCAGGCCGGATGAGGGGCACGGGCGATCATCCCTGCTGTGATTCGGCCTTCTTCTCCCACCTTCCGTCGCGGTTTTGCTGCCAATAGGTGAGGTTATGCCCCTCGCCCTTCAGCCGCTTCCATTGGCCGCGCGCCGCCTCGAGTTGCCCCTGGTCGTACCCGTCGAACATGAAGACGACGCGCTGGTATTCGGAAAGCGGCGGCGGCTCGGCGCCGTCGACGAGGAAGCGCACGGTCGCGCTATTCCGGTTGCCACTGTCGGCGACGATCAGGATCGGTTGCTCGGCGGCAAACTCACCCGCATCCGTGCCGTGCGGCAGAAAGCTGTCGTCGCGGTAGACCCAGAGATGCGTGTCGAGCGCGTCGCGCCTCTCCGCATCGACCGTTTGCACGGCCACCCGCCAGCCGCGCTCGAGGCTTCTGTCCAGGAGCGGCGGCAGGGCGTCCTCGAGTTTCGATTCGGTCAGGTGGTAGAAAAGGATTTCGGTCATTCCCGCAGCCCACTACAGCGCCGCGCGTCTTATCAGACGCGCAAAGGACGCTGTAGCACTTTGGATTGCTGCATGTCTTTATCCTTAAATCGGCGATTTAAGGAAACATGCAGTAGGCAATCAGGATTCGTAGTTTGCCCGGACCAGTTCGTCGAGGAGACGCACGCCGAAGCCGGAACCCCAGGACTGGTTGATCTCATCGGTCGGCGAACCCATGGCTGTGCCGGCGATGTCGAGATGCGCCCAGGGCGTATCCTTGACGAACCGCTTCAGGAACTGCGCCGCCGTCACCGAACCGCCGTGGCGGCCGCCGGTATTTTTCATGTCTGCAAATTTGCTGTCGATCATCTTGTCGTATTCCTTGCCGAGCGGCATCCGCCACAGGCGCTCCCGCGTCGTCGTGCCGGCCTTCAGCAGCTGTTCGGCGAGGCGATCATCGTTCGAGAACAGCCCGGCATAATGATTGCTGAGCGCCACCATGATCGCGCCGGTCAGCGTGGCGAGGTCGATCATCGCCTTCGGCTTGAAGCGATCGTTGCAATACCAGAGCGCGTCGCAGAGGACGAGCCTGCCTTCGGCATCGGTGTTGATCACCTCTATCGTCTGGCCGGACATGGACGTGACGATATCGCCAGGGCGCTGCGCACTGCCGTCCGGCATGTTCTCCACGAGCCCGATGATGCCGACGGCATTGACGCTCGCCTTGCGGGCCGCCAGCACATGCATGAGACCGGTCACGGCGGCGGCACCGCCCATATCTCCCTTCATCTCCTCCATGCCGGAGGCGGGCTTGATCGAGATGCCGCCCGTGTCGAACACGACGCCCTTGCCGATGAAGGCAATCGGCTTGTCCTTTGCCTTGCCGCCCTTCCACTGCATCACGACCAGCCGCGGCGGGCGGGACGATCCTTGCGCGACGCCGAGGAGCGCGCCCATTCCGAGCTTCTTCATTTCCCGCTCGGTCAGGATCTCGACCTCGATGCCGAGCCTCTCAAGTTCCTTCGCACGCGCCGCGAACTCCACGGGGCCGAGCACATTGGCGGGCTCGTTGACGAGGTCGCGCGCCAGGAAAACGCCCTCGCCGACCGCCTGGGCGGTGGCGAATGCCTTCTTCGCGGCGATGACCATACCGGTGACGATGGTGACCTTCACCACTTTCTGAGCAGACTTCGAGTCGTCGTCGGACTTGCGTGTCTTGTAGCTGTCGAAGGCATAGGCGTTCATTTCCATGCCGAGGGCGAAGTCGGCCGCCGCCTTGCCGGTTACCTCGGCATCCGGCGCATCGATGAAGATGGTGGCCTTCTCGGCGTTGCGCAGCTTCGCGGCCGCGGCACCGCCGGCTTTCAGCCAGTCGTGGCTCGTGAGCGCTGCCACATCTCCAAGGCCGAGCAGAATGATCCGATCCGCCGGCGAGCCGTGCGGGGCGACGACGTCGAGCGTGGAGAGCGCCTTGCCGGTGAACTTGCCGATCTTCGCCGCCTTCGGCAGCACTCCCTCGGGATCCACGACAGCGGCACCTGCCGGTTCCTTCGCGCCGGCGACCTGCAGGAGGACTGCGGAGCCCCCGGCCGGGCGGTGGGATTTGCTGAACGTGAACTCGAACTTCATCGGCATACAGGGGACTCCGGCATTTCTGGTGGGCTTCCGTCCGGCTGTTACCGGACGGCTACAGTGGCGGACATTCGCGACGTCGACCATGTTCAAAACCGTGGCGGGCACCCTTCTCGCTTTTGAAGCGCTTGGCAAGATGCCCGCACATGTTTACATGCGGTTAACCGCAGTTCTTCGCCTTATATTATCCCTGTTGTTCGAGACTCTGGGTTTCGACGAAGGAGACGGGAAACCGGTTCGGCCGGAACGCGAATACGAGGCTCGTAAGCGCATGAACGGCTCGAATGAAGAGCAGGAATTGGGTCGGAAACGGGTATGAAGCTGATCGAACGCTACATCTTCCGGCGCGCCACGATCATGTTCCTGGCAACGCTCCTGCCGCTGCTCGGCATCGTCTGGACCACGCAGGCGCTGACCAACGTCAACCTGGTCACCGACAGCGGCCAGTCGATCTTCGCCTTCCTCAAGCTCGCGACCTTGATCCTGCCTTCGGTCGTCCCAATCATCCTGCCCTTCGCGCTTTTGATCGGCGTCACCCAGACGCTGAGCGTGATGAACACCGATTCGGAACTGACGGTGCTCAACGCCGCCGGCAGTTCGCGCATGTCGGTCATCCGGCCGGTGATCTATCTTGCCGTGGGGCTCAGCGTCCTTTCCTTCGTCATCGACAATTTCGTCGAGCCCTACTCGCGCGTTGCGGTGCGCAAGATGATTGCTACGGCCCATGCCGACCTGCTTTCCTCAGTGGTGCAGGAAAACGCCTTCCGGAAGATCACCGACGGACTTTACGTGCAGGTCGCGGCGCGGCGCAGCGGCGGCGTCCTGCACGGAATCTTCGTCGCCGATTCGCGCAATCCGAACTTCGAGCTCGTCTACTATGCCCGCGAGGGCGCGGTCGACGAGGAGCGTTCGGCGCTGGTGATGAAGGACGGCGAAGTCCATCGCAAACTGCCGGACGGCGGCGTCTCGGTCATCAAGTTCGATTCCTACGCCTTTGATCTTACCGACATGACCAGGGCGGCGGGCGAAGCCACCATTCGGGCCAAGGATCGCGACCTCTTCTATCTCATCGATCCCGATCCGGAAGATCCTTCCTACAAGCGCTCGCCGCTGACCTTTACGGCGGAACTGCACCGGCGCCTCACCGAGTGGACCTACCCGCTCCTCTTCGGTTTGATCGCCCTCGTCGTCAGCAGCGATGCCCGCTCGCACCGGGAGGCGCGCGTTCATCCGACGATCAGTGCCGTGGGCGCGGCCCTCGTCATCCGCTGGATGACCTTCTACGCCGGCAACAGCGCCGAAGATTCGATCTGGTTCATACCGCTCATGTATCTGGTGCCGCTGGTGACCGGCGCCCTGGCGATTCGCCAGCTCGCCAGCAACCGCCGCCTCGACATACCCATGACGTGGAAGGAAAAATTCACCGATCTCATGTTGCGGCTTCGGCTCGTGCGGCCGGCCGGCGCCGACGGGGAACAGGCGTCATGATCCTCAACACCCTCGGACTCTATTTCTTCAAACGTTACATCGTCACCACGTTCTGGTTCCTGGTCGGCATCTTCGCGCTGATCTTCATCATCGATTTCAGCGAGCTCTCCAGCCGCATGTCGGCCCTGCCGCACTACACGGTCAGCGGCGCCCTGTTGATGACGACGTTCCGCATCCCGACCATCCTGCAGCAGACGGTACCCTTCGTGGCCCTGTTTTCCGCCATGGCTGCACTGATCTCGCTCAACCGCCGCTACGAGCTAGTCGTCACGCGGGCCGCCGGCATTTCCGTCTGGCAGTTCCTGAGACCCTTCGTGCTGGGTGCGTTCCTCTTCGGCGTTCTCGCCGTCGCAGCCCTCAACCCGCTTGCCGCCTGGGGAACGAAACGGGCGGAAGCGCTGGAGGCGGAATGGGGTTCCTCCCGCTCGGCGCAATCCAATTCGATTCCGTGGCTTCGACAGATCTATGACGGCACCGACACGATCATCGGCGCCCGGTCCGTCCAGAACGGCGGCACGGAGCTCATCAACGTCACCGTCATCCACTTTGATCCACAGGGAACCATCATCCTGCGTCAGGATGCCAAGTCGGCGAAACTCGAAGATGGTTACTGGCTCCTTAACGGGGTCACCGAAAGCGGCAACGGACGGCTGCCCCGACGTCTGGAAACGGTACGTCTTCGTACCAATCTGAAAGCCGATTTCGTCCAGGAACGCTTGGCAAAGGCTGATTCCATTCAGTTTTTCGACCTGCCGCACAAAATCGAAGTGGCCCGATCCTTCGGCTTCTCGACCGACGCCATGGAGACCCAGCTACACTCGCTCCTGTCGCTGCCACTGCTTCTCGTTGCGATGACTTTGATCGCCGCCTGCGTGTCTCTAAAGTTTAGCCGGTTCAACCAATCGCGCTCCGTAATTCTCGGTGGAATCCTGTCAGGCTTCGTGCTTTATGTCGTCACCGTGCTTGTCAAAGCATTCGGGAGCAGCGGTATCGTGCCTCCGTTCGTTGCAGCCTGGTTGCCAGTTGTTGTAGCGATGGCGCTGGGCTCGACGATTCTATTGCATCAGGAGGATGGCTAGTGGCGGCAGGCAACCGCGGACCTATGAAGCTTATCAACGCCGCCCTCCTCGCAGGCGTGGCGCTGCATGCGCTTGCCATCGGAATGCATGCGCCGGCCATGGCGCAGGACACATCTACCCGAATCGACCAGCTGCAGCCGAACATCCCGGCCGACGCGAAGCTCCTGCTGACCGCCAATGAGCTGGTCTACAACCGCGACACGGAAATCGTCATCGTGCGCGGCAACGTCCAGATCGAATATGGCGGCTACAAGATGGTGGCCCGCCAGGTCGAGTACAATCAGCAAAGCGGCCGTATTCTTGCGACCGGGGAAGTGCAGCTGATCGAGCCCGGCGGCAATGTCGTCTATGCCGACAAGATGGACGTCACCGACGATTTCGGCGATGGTTTCGTCACGGCGTTGCGGATTGAAACCACCGACCTGACCCGGCTTGCGGCCGAAAGCGGCGAACGGCGCGGCGGCGAAGAATTCATCCTCAACAAGGCCGTCTATACCGCCTGTACGCCCTGCTCGACCAAACCGGAGCACCGCTCGCTGTGGCACATCAAGGCGCAGCGTGTCATTCAGAACGGCCGCACCCGCACGATTCGCCTTGAACACGCCTATTTCGAGCTCTTCGGAAAGCCGATCGCCTACATACCGGTGATGGAAATTCCCGACCACACCGTCAAACGCAAGAGCGGCTTCCTGTTTCCGACTTTCCGCTACGCGCAGAAACTCGGCGCCGGCGTCGGCATCCCCTATTATTGGGCGATCTCGCCCTATATGGACGCAACCGTCACCGCGACCGGATTGACGCGCCAGGGCTTCCTGCTCGAAGGCGAGTTCCGCCAGCGGTTCCACAACGGCATGCATACGCTGAACGTGGCCGGCATCAGCCAGATGGACCGGGACCAGTTCACGCCCGGAACCGTCGATGCGCAGGAGACCGCACGCGGCATGGTGGCGTCCAAGGGCCGATTCGAGATCAATCCGCGCTGGACCTTCGGCTGGAACGTTCTCGTCCAATCAGACAACAACTTCGCCAAGACCTACGACCTTTCGTCGTTCGATGGCACGACCTATGTCAACCAGGCCTACTTGTCCGGTCTCGGCAAGCGCAACTATTTCGACCTGCGCGCCTTCTATTTCGACATCCAGGATGCCGATCCGGACAGCATCGCCGAAAACCAGCAGCCGATCGCGCAGGTCCTCGACTATTCCTACACGGCGCCCGAACCGGTGCTGGGCGGCGAGCTCAATGCCGACTTCAACTTCACGAACGTCAAGCGCAACCGGCTCGACCGCGACACGACGATTTTCGGCGTGGATCGCTTCCGCGGGCTTGAGGGAACGTCGCATCGCCTGACCGGCGAACTCGAATGGAAGCGGACCTTCATCGCCCCAGGCGGTCTGGCGCTGACGCCATTGCTTGCGGCGCGCGGCGACGCGATCGGCGTCAATGTCGACGACCCCGTCGGCTACACCGGTGATTTCACCAGCAGCGATGCCGTGACGCGGAGCATGCTCACCGCGGGTCTCGAGGCGCGCTATCCGATCCTTTTTGCCGGTGAAACGAGCAGCCACGTGCTGGAGCCGATCGCACAGCTCTATGCGCGGCCGAACGAACAATATGCCGGCGCACTGCCGAACGAAGATGCCCAGAGCTTCGTCTTCGACGCCACCAATCTCTTCGACCGCGACAAGTTTTCCGGTTTCGACCGGATCGAGGGCGGAACACGTGCCAATGTCGGCTTCCGTTACACCGGAAGCTTCGACAACGGCTACGGCCTGCGCGCCATTGCCGGGCAATCGTTCCACCTCGGCGGCCTCAACTCCTTCGCAACTGACGATCTCGTCAAGGCTGGGGCGGATTCGGGCCTGGAAAGCGACCGATCCGATTACGTGGCGATGTTCGGCGTCGACGCGCCTTCCGGTTTGATGGCAAGTCTCTCCGGCCGTCTGGACGAAGAGGACTTCAGCCTGCGGCGTGCCGATGCGACGGTCGGCTATCTCGGGCTGACATGGCAGGCCGCCTTCACCTATACGCGGATCGAGGCACAGCCGCTCTACGGCTCGGCCTTCGATCAGGACGAGATCCAATCGGCTGCCGCCTATCGGTTCCACGACTACTGGTCGGTGTTCGGCGGCGTGACTTACGACATCAATGAGGGCGTCGTAACCCGGCATGGCTTGGGACTGACCTATGACGATCAGGACACGCTGTTCTCGATCGTCTACAAGTCGGAGCGGGATACGGACAGCACGGTCGCCAACGACTGGTCGATCGGTGCCCGCATCAGTTTCCGCACGCTCGGCGACATCAATGTGGGCGAGACCACCTTCGAAGAGCTGGACTATTTCTGAGACGTCCCTCGCTCCTCTTCTAATCTCGAGCGCCGTGATCGCGCCGCATAAATGCGGCGCGATCGTTTGATCACGCGCTCTTGTCATCGTTTAGCCGCATGTATTATGCATTTCCCACAAATTGACAGTGGGCAGGCGGACGGTTGAGGCTGTGGCAACGGCTGCGAGCAATCGACGCGGGATGAGCAGGGAACGATAATGGGCGGGAAATTCTCGATCGTGAAGGCGCTCTCCGCCCTGGCGGTCGCCGGGGTGCTGAGCTTTGCTTCGGGTACGGCCGTTCAGGCTGCGAGCGGAGTGAGTGTAATCGTCAACAATACGGTGATCACCTCAGGTGATATCGCCAAGCGCGTGGCGTTCCTTCGCCTGCAGCGCCAGGGCGGCGGCGCGGCCGAAGCCAAGAAGCAGCTGATCGACGAGGTGCTGAAGCGCGCCGAGATCGCGCGCGTCCAGCAGTCGGTGAGCACCCAGGAGGTCGACGCCGCCTATGCGCGGTTTGCCGCCGGCAACAAGCTGTCGCCTGAACAGCTCGGCAAGATTCTCGACCAATCCGGCGTCGGTGTCGAGCATTTCAAACAATATATCGCTGTCCAGATGAGCTGGCCGCGGGTCGTCAATTTCCGCTATGGCAGCGCCACGCGCCTCTCCGGTGGCGATCTCGTCAAACGCATGATGGAAGGCGGCGGCGACAAGCCGGTCACCACCGAGTACTTCCTGCAGCAGGTCATCTTCGTCATACCGGAAAAGAAGCGCGGCGCAATCACCGCCAAGCGGCAGGCCGAAGCCAATGCCTCGCGCTCGAAGTTCCCCGGCTGCGAGACGTCGAAGGTGTTTGCCGCGAACTACCGTGACGTATCGATCCGCAGCCTCGGCCGCGTGCTTGCCCAGCAGCTGCCGGAAGATTGGAAGCCGCTCGTCGAAAAGGCGGGCGACGGCATGACGACAGGTACGCGCGTCACCGAAAAAGGCGTCGAATATCTGGCAATCTGCAAGAAGCGCCAGGTCAATGACGACGCCGCCGCCGAAGTCGTCTTCCGCGCCGAGGATATCGGCAAGAAGAAGGCCGGCGGCGAAGATCCGAACAGCGAAAAATATCTCGAGGAACTGCGCTCCAAGGCGCAGATCGTCAATAAGTAATACGGGCTAACATGAGCGACACGCGCGGCAGGCCGGTTGCCCTGACGATGGGCGACCCGGCCGGTATCGGCCCGGACATCACTCTTGCCGTTTGGGCAAAGCGGGAGGCGCAGGCAACTGCGCCTTTCCTCTTCATCGGCGACCCCGCGGTGCTTTCGGCACGCGCCAAGACGCTCGGTATCACCGTGCGGATCGAGGAAACCGATTGTCTCAACTCCGCCGCCGTTTTCCCGAATGCCCTGCCGGTATTGCCGATCCCATGTCGCGCTACCGTTACCGCCGGTGAACCGAGCGCGGAGAATGCCGCTGCCGTGACCGAAGCGATCGATACAGCCGTTCGACTCGTCATCGCCGGTGAGGCGTCGGCCGTGACGACAAATCCCATCGCCAAAGCCGTGCTCTACGAGGCGGGCTTCCGCTTCCCCGGCCATACGGAATACCTCGCCGATCTGGCGGAGAAGGCGACCGGAACCGCCGTCCTGCCGGTGATGATGCTGGCGGGGCCGAAACTGCGCGCCGTTCCCGTGACGATCCATATCCCGCTCAAGGATGTTCCCGCCGCACTGACGCCGGATCTGATCTACCGGACCTCTACGATTACCGCCGCCGATCTCAAGAGCCGCTTCGGGCTGGAGACGCCGCGCCTGGCGATCGCCGGACTGAACCCGCATGCCGGAGAAGGCGGCGCGCTCGGTCTCGAGGACGATGCTGTCATCCGCCCGGTCGTCGACCGGCTTCGCGGCGAAGGTCTGAACGTCGTCGGCCCGCTTCCGGCGGACACCATGTTCCACGACCGGGCAAGAGAGACCTACGACGTCGCGATCTGCATGTATCACGATCAAGCGCTGATCCCAGCCAAGGCGCTCGGCTTCGACGAGAGCGTCAATGTGACGCTTGGCTTACCTTTCATCAGAACATCGCCGGACCACGGCACCGCCTTTGCGATTGCCGGAAAGGGAATGGCTCGCGAAGACAGCTTGCAGGCGGCCTTGCGGCTTGCCGCGGAACTTTCGGCAAATGCTGGGAAGGCTCAGCGCTGATGGCAGCTCTCGATGGTCTGCCGCCGCTTCGCGACGTCATCCAGCGCCACGGGCTGGATGCAAAGAAGGCGCTTGGGCAGAACTTCCTGCTCGATCTCAACCTCACCCAGAAGATCGCCCGCACGGCCGGCCCCCTTGACGACGTCACCGTCATCGAAGTGGGGCCGGGCCCCGGCGGGCTGACGCGCGCCATCCTGGCGCTCGGCGCAAAGAGGGTCGTGGCAATCGAACGAGACTCGCGTTGCCTGCCGGCACTTGCCGAAGTCGGCGCCCACTATCCCGGTCGGCTCGACATCATCGAAGGCGACGCCCTGAAGGTCGATTTCGAGAGCCTTGCCGAGGGTCCGGTGCGTATCATCGCCAACCTGCCCTACAATGTCGGCACGCAGCTTCTCGTCAACTGGCTGCTGCCGGAGCGCTGGCCGCCCTTCTGGGAGTCGATGACGCTGATGTTCCAGCGGGAAGTCGGATTGCGCATCGTCGCAGGCGCCGACGACGATCACTATGGCCGCCTTGGCGTCCTCTGCGGCTGGAGAACCAAGGCGCGCCTCGCCTTCGACGTGCCGCCGCAGGCCTTCACCCCTCCTCCGAAGGTCACGTCCACGGTCGTGCATCTCGAGCCGATCGAAACGCCCATTCCCTGTGTGGTATCCTCTCTCGAGAAAGTCACGCAGGCAGCCTTCGGCCAGCGCCGCAAGATGCTGCGCCAGAGCCTCAAGCCGCTCGGTGGCGAAGCACTGCTCGGCAAGGCCGGCATCGACCCGCAACGCCGAGCCGAGACGCTGACGGTCGAAGAATTCTGCCGCCTTGCGAATTGCCTGTGAGCCGACACGAAGGACTTAGAACGGGTTTTCCGTCAGAAGCCCGTTGACGAATTCGAACAGACCGGGGCGACGGTCGCGGCGCAGGCGCTCCGCTTCGATGATAGAACGGACCGAGGAGAAGGCGCGGTCCAGATCGTCGTTGACGACGATATAGTCGTATTCCCGCCAATGCTCGATCTCCGCGCGCGAGTTGGCGAGTCGAGTGGCGATCACCTCCTCGGTGTCTTCGGCGCGACGGTGCAGTCGCGACTGCAGCTCGGCCATGGACGGCGGCAGGATGAAGATCGAGACCACGTCGCCCGCCATCTTTTCCTGCAATTGCTGCGCACCTTGCCAGTCGATGTCGAAGAGCATGTCACGCCCTTCGGCCATCGCCGCCTCCACCGCGTCGCGCGGCGTGCCGTAAAAATTGCCGTGTACCTCGGCCCATTCGAGCAGCGAATCCGTCGCCCTCAGGGCTTCGAATTCGCGGATCGTCTTGAAGTGGTAGTGCCGGCCCTCGATCTCGCTCAGTCTCTTCGCGCGCGTCGTCACACTCACGGAAATGCTCAGTTCCGGATCGGCTTCAAGCAGGTTGCGCGCGATGGTCGACTTGCCCGCACCCGAGGGCGACGAGATCACGAGCATCAATCCGCGACGGGGTATCCTGATGGGCGATGCGGTCGCCGATTTCATGTGTTACTCCAGATTCTGAACCTGTTCGCGGAACTGGTCGATCACAACCTTCAGTTCGATGCCCGCGGCCGAGACGACAGCGGCATTCGACTTCGAACAGATCGTATTCGATTCCCGGTTAAATTCCTGTGCAAGGAAATCCAGCTTGCGTCCGACCGGACCGCCTTTCGTCAGAAGCTCGCGGGCGGCAGCGATATGCGAGCGGAGCCGGTCGATCTCTTCCCGGAGGTCGGCCTTGGTGGCAAGAAGTGCGACCTCGGCATGCAATCTCTCGCGGTCGATCGACGAGGCATTGTCCATGATCAGCGCGACCTGCTGCACCAGTCGCGCGGCAATGGCCGAAGGGCTGCGTGAGGGATCGTTCTCCACCGTCGTCGTCAGCGCTTCGATGCGGTCCACCTGCGCCAGCAGAACTTTTTCAAGCGCCGCTCCCTCGTCTTCGCGCATCGCCATGAGGTCGCCAAGCGCCAGCTCCAGCCCCTTGACAATGTCGGCGTCGCGGGCGGCGCGCTCGCTCTCGCTTTCCTCCGGCTCGCGAAGATCGATGATGCCGCGGAGCGACAGAAGCGTATCGAACCTCAGCGGCGCCGGATCGACGAGATCCCCGAGCTGCTCGCGGAGCCTCAGGACAGCGTCCAGGGCACCCCGATTGATCACGGCGTCGACGGCCGTCTCGCCGCCGCTGACCGACAGGGCGATCTGCAGGTTGCCGCGAGAGAAATACTGCGGAGCAAGACGCCGACAGTCGGGCTCGAAACGCTCCAGCCCCTGCGGCAGGCGGAGCCGCACATCGAGCCCCTTGCCGTTGACCGAGCGCAACTCCCAGGCCCAGCGATAGCGGCCGCTGCTCCCCTCTCTCCTGGCGAAGCCGGTCATCGATTGGAGCGGCATGGTTTCCTCCATTTCGCTGCTGAGTGCTTCCTCTAGCCGATTGCAGACGAGGGCCAAACACGCAGCGTTGCTAAGCTACAGCGGCTTTGTGCGTCCGCAAGAACGCAAGGCGCTGTCGTGCAGACAGCAATAGGGCGACGGCGCGGCATACCGCAAGGGATATCCGCGCCGTCCGCCAATCGTCCACAATGAGCCTGTCTATTGCGCCTCGGGCACCGTGGCGGCATCCGCAGCCGCCTTCGCCGCCTCGGCCGCCTTTTCGGCCTCGAGCTTTCGCCACCGCCGCACATTCGCATTGTGCTCTTCGAGGGTTGCGGCGAAGACGTGACCGCCGGTCCCGTCGGCGACAAAATAAAGCTCGGGCGTACGCGACGGATTGGCCACCGCTTCCAGCGCCGCCCGGCCCGGATTGGCGATCGGCGTCGGCGGCAGGCCCTTGATGATATAGGTGTTGTAGGGCGTTTGCTTTTCCAGGTCCGACTTCAGGATCGCCCGGTCGGCTGGTTTGCCCTCGCCGCCGAAGATGCCGTAGATGATCGTCGGATCCGACTGCAGGCGCATGCCTTTTTCCAACCGGTTGATGAACACGGAGGCTACACGCGGCCGTTCGTCTGCGCGGCCCGTTTCCTTCTCGACGATGGAGGCGAGCGTGACGAACTCGTCGACCGACGAAACCGGCAGCTTCGGGTCACGCTTTTCCCAGATCTGCTCGACCAGCGACTTTTGTGCCGCAACCATCTGCTGGACGATCTCGGCCCGCTTGGTGCCGCGGGTGAATTTGTAGGTGTCCGGCTTCAGCGAGCCTTCGGCCGGCAGTTCCGTTGGCAGGTCGCCCACGAGCACCGGGTCGTCCGCAAGCTTGCGGAACATCTGCTTCACCGTCAGCCCTTCCGGCAGAGACACGGCATAAAGGATCGACTTGCCGGATTTCAGCAGTTCCATGATCTCCTGCATCGACGCATGCGCCTTGATCTCGTATTCGCCGGCCTTCAGCGTTTCGTTGTCGAGATAGGCTTCGGAGACGAAGCGGAACACACGGGCGTCGGTGATGATGCTGTTGCGTTCCAGGTCCTCGGCAATCTGAATAATGCCGGCCCCGCTGCGCACGATGAAGTTCCTGTTCGCTTCCAGGGGCCCAGCTTTCTCGTATTCATGCATGGCGTAGTAGACGGCGCCCGCCGCCGCCAACACGACGAAAACCACCACGGTCATCAGGAAATTGAGGAAGATGACGACCTGGCTGCGTGCTTTCCTGGAACGCTTCGGCGGCTCCGGCACGCGTTCGGGTCGTAGCGCCTCGTTCGCCGACTTCGGAATGATCGGCCCGTTGCTCCCGGTCTCATTGCGGCCGAACTGCGCCGCGCTGTTATCGTTTGAGTCGCTCACGATTTTCCCGAATCCGAAACCCGCAAATTCAATTGAGCTGTCGCCGGCGCGAATTTCGGCTTAGACCGGCGGCAAGCGTAACGTGCACGAATGTGTCAGAGCAATGGATAGTCTACAATGCCGGTTGTGCCTTGCGCGAACATAGCCAAGCGGGGCGACGCCGACACGGCATTTCCCGCCGACAGCTTGTAGCGAGCATTGCGGCAAAAAGCGGGATAAGGCAACGCACGGGCCAGGAAAGCGCGAGCGGTTTCTCGCTCGCGCTGCCGCAGCCGGTCCGACGGGATCAGTGACCCCGGTAGCGGCGCAGCACCAGCGAAGCATTGGTGCCGCCGAATCCGAAGGAATTCGACAGGGCGACGTTGATTTCCCGCTTGCGGGCAACGTGCGGCACCAGGTCGATCTTCGTCTCGACCGACGGATTGTCGAGATTGAGGGTCGGCGGTGCGATATTGTCGCGAATCGCGAGCGCCGAGAAAATCGCCTCGACCGCGCCCGCAGCCCCGAGCAGATGACCGATCGCCGATTTCGTCGAAGACATCGAGATCTTCGAAGCGCTGTCGCCGACCAGCCGCTCGACCGCGCCGAGTTCGATCGTGTCGGCCATGGTGGATGTGCCGTGCGCGTTGATGTAGTCGACGTCGGCGGCTGTCAGGCCGGCGCGCTTCAGCGCCATCTGCATGCAACGGTAGGCGCCGTCGCCGTCTTCCGACGGAGCGGTGATGTGGAATGCGTCACCGGAAAGGCCGTAGCCGACCACCTCCGCGTAGATCTTGGCGCCGCGCGCCTTGGCGTGCTCAAGCTCCTCGAGAATGACGATGCCGGCGCCCTCGCCCATGACGAAGCCGTCGCGATCGGCATCATAGGGACGGGATGCCTTTTCCGGATTGTCGTTGTGCTGTGTCGAGAGCGCCTTGCAGGCGGCAAAGCCGGCGAGCGAAATGCGGCAGATCGGCGATTCTGTGCCGCCCGCCACCATCACGTCGGCGTCGCCGAGCGCGATCAGGCGGCTCGCATCGCCGATCGCGTGCGCGCCGGTCGAACACGCCGTGACAACCGAATGGTTCGGGCCGCGCAGCTTGTGGCGGATGGAGACCTGGCCGGAGGCGAGATTGATCAGGCGGCCGGGGATGAAGAAGGGCGAAAGCCGGCGCGGCCCCTTGTCGCGCAGCGTGTAGCCGCCTTCGACGATGCCTTCGAGGCCGCCGATGCCGGAGCCGATCAGCACGCCGGTGGCAATCTGATCCTCGTCGCTTTCCGGCTTCCAGCCGGCGTCCGCCAGCGCCATGTCGGCGGCGGCCATCGCGTAGACGATGAAGGGGTCGACCTTGCGCTGCTCCTTGGGCTCCATCCAGTCGTCGGCATTGAAGGTGCCGTCGGATCCGTCGCCGAACGGAATGCGGCAGGCGATCTTGGCGGGGAGGTCCTCGACCTCGAATTCGGTCACCTTGCGCGCCGCGTTGCCGCCGGCAAGAAGACGCGACCAGCTAACCTCGGTTCCGCAACCTAAAGGAGATACCATGCCGGTACCGGTGATAACGACACGTCTCATGCCCATGATCCACCCTGAACGTTCCATTCCGGAGCCCGACCGGTACGCGTGCGACGAGCCCGATCCCTGCATCCCTTGCAGCTTCGACGATCAGAGGGAAAGGCGGGAGCGCTTTGCTGATCGCGACCCGCAATCGCGGCGGGCCAGCCCACATCCCCAGGGCTGTACGGGCCGCGGTCCAGCGGCCCGCCGGGCGGCCTTGCGGCCGCAGCGACGATTAGGCCTGGGCCTTTTCGATGAACTTGACGGCGTCGCCGACGGTCAGGATCGAATCCGCCGCGTCGTCCGGAATCTCGACGCCGAATTCTTCTTCGAAGGCCATGACCAGTTCGACGGTGTCGAGCGAGTCCGCGCCGAGGTCGTCGATGAAGCTTGCGCCTTCGCTTACTTTTTCGGCATCGACGCCAAGATGATCAATAACAATTTTCTTCACGCGTTCTGCGATATCGCTCATGTCGGAGTTCCTCGACCTTCGTTTTCTCTGCGGCGCCATTGTTGGCGCCGGTACTCGTTCACGCCTGATAGACCAAGATGGCCCACCGGGCAATCCATTCAACCGAAAACCGCGGAAAACCCGTGGCAGCAGGGGCTGCCGGACAACCTGGCCGGACCGGTCGACTGCGCACAGTCATGGCCCGATTAACACGGTTTAAGTCTGCCGCAAAGTCCGAAAATGCCCGACATTCGCTTGCTCAACATTGAATTTCAGGCATTTGACATCGATGGGCGATCGCACTGACCGGGCGCCCGGCGGCAGGCAGCAGGCTGCATCACCCGGCCGCCGAAAAAGCAGGTCAGATCATCGCCATGCCGCCGTTGACGTGGATGGTCTGACCGGTGACGTAGCCCGCTTCGTTGGAGGCGAGATAGGCGACGGCGGAAGCGACTTCGACACCGCTTCCCATCCGGCGCATCGGGATCGCCGCCATGATGCCTTCCTTCTGCTTGTCGTTCAGCTTGCCGGTCATCGCGCTCTCGATGAAGCCCGGCGCCACGCAATTGACCGTGACGTTGCGGGTGGCGATCTCCTGGGCGAGCGACTTGGAGAAGCCGATCATGCCGGCCTTCGACGCGCAGTAGTTGGCCTGACCCGGATTGCCGGTCACGCCGACGACGGAAGTGATGTTGACGATGCGGCCAAACCGCCGGCGCATCATCGGATGCGTCAGCTCGCGGGTCAGCCGGAAGACGGCCGTCAGGTTGACCTCCAGGACATTATCCCAGTCCTCGTCGCTCATGCGGACGAAAAGACCGTCCTTGGTGATGCCGGCATTGTTGACGAGAATGTCCACGCCGCCGAGCTCGGTGTCCGCCTTCTCGCCGAGCGCCTTGACTTCCACGCGATCAGAGAGATTTGCCGGAAAGATCCGGACCCGCTCGCCAAGAGTGTTGGCGAGCGCCTCGAGCTTTTCGACGCGCGTGCCGTGAAGGCCGACAATTGCGCCTTGGGCGTGCAGCACGCGGGCGATTTCCTCGCCGATGCCGCCGGATGCACCGGTGACGAGAGCCTTGCGGCCGGAAAGATCGAACATGGATTTCTCCCTTTTACAATGGGCGCTTGATTGGGGCGCTCAGGCCAGAAGAGCGGCAAGCGCCGCGTCGATATCGGCGGGCGTATTGACGGCAAGGCCGTTGACGGTCTTGTCGATCCGCCGGGCAAGGCCGGTCAGCACCTTGCCCGAGCCGATCTCGTAGAGTGTCGTCACATCATTGGCGGCGAACCATTGCACCGTCTCGCGCCAGCGCACCTGACCGGTCACCTGCTCGACCAGCAGCCGGGCAATCTCGCCCGCATCGCTGACTGGAGCGGCCAGCACATTGGTGACGACCGGCACGAGCGGATCGCGCTTCTCGACAGTGGAAAGGGCATCGCGCATCGCGTCGGCGGCCGGCGCCATCAGGGCGGAATGGAAGGGTGCGGAGACCGGCAGCATCAGGGCGCGCTTTGCGCCTTTTTCAGAGGCGAGCGCGGCCGCCTTTTCCACCGCCTGCTTCTCGCCCGAGATCACCAGCTGCCCGCCGCCATTGTCATTGGCGATCTGGCAAGCACCGAGTGACAACGCCTCGCGACAGACCGCTTCGACATCCTCGTTTTCCAGGCCGATGATCGCAGCCATCGCGCCCCTGCCGACCGGGACGGCCGCCTGCATCGCATTGCCGCGGATGCGCAGGAGGCGCGCCGTATCGGCAAGCGAAAAGGTTCCGACGGCACAGAGCGCCGAATATTCGCCGAGCGAATGACCTGCAACGAAGGAAACCTTGTTTCTGAGATCGAGGCCTTTCGACTCGAGCACCCGGATGACTGCCATGGAGACGGCCATCAGCGCCGGCTGCGCATTCGCCGTCAGCGTCAGGGTTTCCTCGGGACCGTTCCACATGGTGTCGGAAAGCTTTTCACCGAGCGCGTCGTCGACCTCGGCGAAGACGGCTGCGACCTCCGGAAAGGCTTCGGCCAATTCCTTGCCCATGCCTACGGCCTGGCTGCCCTGACCGGGGAACGTGAATGCAATGCTCATCAGGAGTGCCCTTCCCTGGATTTCGACGGGCGATCGTGTCGGGCCCGTCGCAATCTGCTTTCTCGGTGTGAGTGGAACGCGGGCGCCGGCGCCACAGTAGCCTCACCCCACCGTTTTCCTCTCCATTCACATTCCTGAACGGCGAGTCAAGCGCGCCGCCCTCTCGTTGCCGGCTTTTGCCCTTGATCTTCGTCAAGCAAGGCTTAAGTTTGCCCGCATCGCCGCACCGGCTCGATATCCTCCAGGTTGCGGCATCACCCTATTCGAGGGCAGCGCGCCTTTCTCCTCCCGCCGGCGCGCATCCGCCAGCACAAGGAACGTGATTACATGCGCTACAATACGCTTGGCCGCACCGGCATCAAGGTTTCCGAAATCTGCCTCGGCACCATGACCTGGGGCTCGCAGAACAAGCCGATCGAAGCCCACGGGCAGCTCGACTATGCCGTCGAACGGGGCGTCAACTTCATTGACACCGCCGAACTTTATCCGACAACGCCGCTTTCGGCGGAAACCTACGGCAATACCGAGCGCATCATCGGCGACTGGCTGGCAGCCCGGCGCCGGCGCGACGACGTGGTGCTTGCCACGAAGGTCGCCGGCTCCGGCCGTCCTTATATCCGCAACGGCGGCCCGATGACGCCGGAGGGCATCGACGAAGCACTCGACGCCAGCCTCAAGCGGCTGAAGACCGACTATGTCGATCTCTACCAGCTGCACTGGCCCAATCGCGGCCACTACCACTTCCGCAATGCCTGGTCGTACGACCCGTCGCGGCAGGACAAGGAGCATGTAGCCGCCGATCTGAAGGCCATTCTCGACAAGCTCGGCGATCTGGTGAAGGCCGGCAAGATCCGCGCCATCGGGCTCTCCAACGACACCGCCTGGGGCACGATGAAGATGCTCGACCTCTCCGAGAAACACGGTCTGCCGCGAGTCGCCAGCATCCAGAACGAGTACAACCTGCTTTACCGCCCCTTCGACCTCGACCTCGCCGAACTCTCGCATCATGAAGACGTCGGGCTGCTTGCCTATTCGCCGCTCGCAGCCGGTTTGCTGACGGGCAAATATCTCGACGGGGCAAGACCCGCCGGCTCGCGCCTGTCGATCAACGGCGACCTCGGGGGCCGCTTCACGCCGCACCAGGAGCCGGCGGTCGCCGCCTATGTGGCGCTGGCGCGCGAGCATGGCCTCGATCCGGCGCAGATGGCGCTTGCCTTTTGCCTGACGCGCCCCTTCATGGCATCCGTCATCATCGGCGCAACATCGATCCCGCAGCTCAAGACCGCCATCGGCGCCGCCGACGTGACGCTGTCGCAGGATGTGCTGAATGGAATTCGCCGTCTCCACCGGCTCTATCCGGCGCCGATCTGAGCGACGCCGTCTCCTCCATTCCAGGCGACCGGGACGTCAGGCGGCCATCTGACGGCAGCTTTCGGCGCAGCGCTGGCAGGCATCGACGCATTCGGCCATGTCGCCGATGCGCTCGCAGTCGGCCGCGCATTCGCTGCAGATCTCCGCACATTCGCCGCAGACATGCCGGTGATGGGGCGTTCCGATCAGCATGAAATGTGCCGAGGTCCGGCATATCTCGGCGCAGGCCATCATCAGCGGGAAATGATCGGGCTCCGTGTGCTTGCCGCCCGCCTCGAGACAATGGCTCATTGCCGTCGAAAGACAGGCACGGTAGCAGGCCAGGCAATTTTCGATGCACTCCTGCATCTTCGGATCGATATGGTGCATTGTCGTCTCCTGCAGTTTACGACTGCCGGGCCAACAGGGAAGTAGGCCGAATGTTCCGCAACTTGGCGCTGCGGGGATCCCTTACCATTTCGACGCCACGCAGGATCTTCCGATCGCGCCTTGCATTTCGGCTGAAAATCCGTATAAGCGCGCTGTTCGAAACGCCCGGTCTTCTGGCTGGTGGCTGAACGGAGGGCCGGCTTCCATCCCGGAGGCCGCCAGGAACGACAAGCTGTTCCGGCCTCCCGTGTCTCCGCTCTCGACCGTCTCGATACAACACTTTCTTGCCGGCTCGTTTGAGCCCATAAGAACAGTCGTTGAGGCTTAGCCGCCGAGGTCCGGGCTGATTAACGCAAGAAAGGCAAGCCACAATGGCTCTTTATGAACACGTATTCCTCGCTCGGCAGGACATCACGCCGCAGCAGGTCGACGCCCTCGTTGAGCAGTACAAGGGCGTCATCGAATCGAACGGCGGCAAGGTCGGCCGAGTCGAGAACTGGGGCCTGAAGTCCCTCACCTACCGCATCAAGAAGAACCGCAAGGCTCACTACGTCCTCATGGACATCGATGCTCCGGCACCGGCAGTCCACGAAGTCGAGCGCCAGATGCGCATCAATGAAGACGTCCTGCGCTACATGACGATCGCCGTCGAGAAGCACGAGGAAGGCCCGTCCGCGATGATGCAGAAGCGCGACCGCGACGATCGTCCGCGCCGCGACGGCGACCGTCCGGACCGTGGTGGATTCGGTGACCGTGGTCCGCGTCCGGACCGTGGCGATCGCGAAGACCGTCCGCGCCGCCCGCGCGAAGACCGCGCGTAACCCGAAGCCTAGGAGATAAAGACAATGGCTGAAGTTTCTTCCGCTCCGGTACGCCGCCCGTTCCACCGTCGCCGCAAGACCTGCCCCTTCTCGGGCGCAAACGCTCCGCGGATCGACTACAAGGACGTTCGCCTCCTGCAGCGCTACATTTCCGAGCGCGGCAAGATCGTTCCTTCCCGCATCACGGCCGTTTCCCAGAAGAAGCAGCGCGAACTCGCCCAGGCGATCAAGCGCGCACGCTTCCTCGGCCTGCTGCCCTACGTCGTGTCGTAGGGATCTCTCTCCGTTGGTCGCCTGACTCAACGGTAACCGACTCTGCGTCGAGGCACTTCCTTCGGGTGAGCGCCTCGACGCCTCCCTTCCGCGGTGGGCGCGGATCGGAACCGGCGCGGAATGCGCCAAATCCCATGTTGGGGCAGCCAAAGGCGCCCCTAACTGCGTTTGAAGCAGGACAGCGAACGTTGAAGAACTGGAACAGGACATCGCTGATCACCGGCGCGCTTGCCGGCGTTACCGCCGCCCTTCTGTCGATGGGCGCGAACACGCAGTCGTCCCTGGCGATCGTTCTCTATGCCGCTTCCGCACTGCCGATTCTAATTGCCGGCCTCGGCTGGGGCAATGCCGCAGCGCTCACCGCGATCGGCGTGGCCGGAGCAACGGCGGCAAATCTGGTCTCGCCCTATTTCGCGCTGCTCATCCTCGTCGTCACGCTCGTTCCGGCCGGCTGGCTCAGCCATCTTGCCAGTCTGGCGCGGCCTGCCTCCGAACTCGGCGGCCCCGAGGGCGCTCTTGCCTGGTATCCGCTTTCCGACATCCTCGGCCACCTCGCCGGCCTCGTCACCCTCGGCATGATCATCGTCGCCACGATCATCGGATATGATTCCAGCGTCTCGGAACTGATGGTCGACATGCTCGTCGAGGCGGTCAAGGCCCAGGAACCGCTCTACAATCCCGACGCGGCCACGATTGCCCAGCTCAAGTCGATGTTCACGCTGGCGCTGCCGTTGGTGCAGGGGGCGCTCTGGGTGGTCATGCTGTTTGCCGCCTATTACGTCGCCACTCGGATCGTCCAGATGTCGGGAAAGTCCCTGCGGCCGCGCGAAGACATTCCCTCTTCGCTCAGGATGCACCGCAACGCCATCTTCGTCTTCCTCGGCGGCCTGATCCTTACGTTTCTCGGCGGCGCGCCGGCGGCGATCGGCGCCCTCGTCTGCGGCACGTTCGGGGCGGGCTTTCTGCTCTCGGGCTTCGCCTCCTTCCATTTCCGCACGCGCGGCAGGTCCTGGCGGCTTCCCGTGCTGTGGATCGCCTATCTGTCGGTGCTCGTCTTCACGATCCCGGCGGTCTTCTTCCTCCTGTCCGGATTGACCGACACGCGACGCACCATCGCGGTCACGCCGACGGGGAAAAGCTAACCAACGAACAATGCCAAACTGAAAAGGAACTCAACATGGAAGTCATTCTCCTCGAACGCATCGCCAAGCTCGGCCAGATGGGCGAAACCGTGAAGGTTCGCGACGGCTTTGCACGCAACTACCTGCTGCCGCTTGGCAAGGCCCTGCGCGCCAACGCCGCCAACAAGGCCCGCTTCGAATCCGAGCGCGCAACGCTCGAAGCCCGCAACCTCGAGCGCAAGTCGGAAGCCCAGAAGGTCGCCGACAAGCTTGACGGCAAGTCTTTCGTGATCGTGCGCTCCGCCGGCGAAACCGGCCAGCTCTACGGCTCAGTCGCCGCTCGCGACATCGTCGATGTGCTGGCCGCCGAAGGCTTCAACATCAACCGCAACCAGGTTAACCTCAACCAGCCGATCAAGGCGATCGGCGTTCACAAGGTAACGCTGCACCTGCACGCGGAAGTCGACGTCGACGTCGAAGTCAACGTTGCCCGTTCGGCCGAAGAAGCCGAGCGTCAGGCCAAGGGCGAGAGCCTGACCTCCGTCGACGCCATCTACGGCGTCGACGAAGACGCCCTGAAGCCGGAAGACTTCTTCAACCCGGAAGCCGAATTCGCGGGCGAAGAAGAATAAGCATCAGCTTCAGAGCTCAACGACAGGCCCGGATCTCCCGATCCGGGCCTTTCTTTTGCCGTCACGAACAGCGCGCGAAGGCGATTGCGAACGACGGGGGAAGGCGAATCAGATAGATTTGCGGCCGACCTCCGCCATTGTGCAAATGCCCGGCGTGGCATGTTTCGGGTCCACCGCGCCCCCTGTGAATCAGTGTGAACAACCGCCAAAAACCAAAGGCGGACACTCAAGCTCCAGCACTGTTGCACAGCTACACTAGACGTGGCGGAAGGGAGGAAGCAAATCGATTGGCACACGGGATAATAGAGGCGGATACGGATCTCCCATGAACGACGCAGCGCGAAAGCTCGCTCCCTTGCCCAAGGATCAGGCGGACCAGCATTACCGCGAAGCGCCGAACAATCTGGAAGCCGAGCAGGCGCTGCTTGGCGCGATCCTGGTCAACAACGACGCCTTCTATCGCGTGTCGGACTTTCTCAAGCCCGTGCATCTCTACGAGCCCCTGCATCGCAAGATCTTCGAGGTCGCCGGCGAGATCATCCGCATGGGCAAGACCGCCAACCCGGTGACGGTCAAGACCTTCCTCAAGGCCGACGAGAAGGTCGGCGACCTGACTGTCGCGCAATATCTTGCTCGCCTCGCGGCCGAAGCCGTGTCGATCATCAACGCCGAGGATTACGGCCGGGCAATCTACGACCTAGCGCTCCGCCGCTCGCTGATCACCATCGGCGAGGACATGGTCAACATCGCCTATGATGCGCCGCTCGACATGCCGCCGCAGAGCCAGATCGAGGACGCCGAACGGCGCCTCTTCGAACTCGCGGAGACCGGCCGCTACGACGGCGGCTTCCAATCCTTCAACGACGCCGTGGCGCTCGCCATCGACATGGCCGGCCAGGCCTTCGAACGCGACGGGCACCTCTCCGGCATCTCCACTGGCATCCATTCGCTCGACGGCAAGATGGGCGGTCTGCAGCGCTCGGACCTGATCATCCTCGCCGGTCGCCCTGGCATGGGCAAGACGTCGCTTGCCACCAACATCGCCTATAACATTGCCGCGTCTTATGAACCGGAAGTGCAGCCGGACGGCTCCTTCAAGGCGAAAAACGGCGGCGTCGTCGGCTTCTACTCGCTTGAAATGTCGTCCGAACAGCTTGCGACCCGCATCATCTCGGAACAGACCGAAGTGTCGTCCTCGAAGATCCGCCGCGGCGATATCTCCGAAGCCGATTTCGAAAAACTCGTCGCCTGCTCGCAGATGATGCAGAAGGTGCCGCTCTATATCGACCAGACCGGCGGCATCTCGATCGCCCAGCTGGCGGCCCGCGCACGCCGCCTGAAGCGCCAGCGCGGCCTCGACGTGCTCGTGGTCGACTACGTCCAGCTGATGACCGGCTCGAAGAAGTCTGGCGAAAATCGGGTGCAGGAGATCACCGAAATCACCACCGGCCTCAAGGCGCTCGGCAAGGAACTCAACGTACCGATCATCGCTCTGTCACAGCTGTCGCGTGCGGTGGAAAGCCGCGAGGACAAGCGCCCGCAACTCTCCGACCTGCGTGAATCCGGCTCGATCGAGCAGGACGCCGACGTCGTGCTCTTCGTGTTTCGCGAGGAATACTATGTGAAGAACATGGAGCCGCGCGACGAACTCGACCCGAAATACGAAGAGTGGAAAATGCAGATGGAGCGGGTGAAGGGCACGGCCGACGTGATCATCGCCAAGCAGCGCCACGGGCCGACCGGCACCGTCAAGCTCGCCTTCCAGTCGGAATTCACCCGCTTCTCGGACCTCGCCGACTCATCGTTCACGCAATACGAGCATTGAACGTATTGGCCCCTCATCCCGCTGCCGCGACCTTCTCCCCGCACGCGGGGAGAAGGGGCAAGAGGCACCGCTTAGCCTCCCCCTCCTGCAAGGCGGAGCAAAGTCTGAGAGGGCGCCGCGAGTCTCCTTCGCCCCGCCTGCGGGGAGAAGGTGGCCGGCAGGCCGGATGAGGGGAAAATCCCGAAAACGTTCGCTCTCACGCCCCGATCAGCGCTCTTGCGACCGCTACGACGAAGACGCCAATCGCGACGGCCGCAAGCAGCGGCCGTCGCGTGGCGGCGAGTGCCGTCGCAAGCGTTGCCAGCGTCTCGGCCGGCCCGGTCACGAGCGCCGTCGGGGCGATGACCGCCATGAGCACGGCGGGAGGAATCGCCTCCAGGGCGCGCTTCTGCTGCGGGCCGATCGCGACGAAGCGAATGACGAGAAGACCGGCAATGCGTGTCAGCACCGTAGCTGCAGCCATCGCCACGATGGCGAGGAGCGTATTGGGATCGAGCGTCATGCGCAGGCCTCCCGGTGTCTGGCGGTGAGGAGCGTTGCGGCAACGCCTGCGGCGGCACCGGTCGCGATGTACCAGACGCCGGGCAGGAATTGGTGGGCAAGGACCGCCGCCGCCGCACTGGCGAAGAGCACCGCGCCGGTGTCCCGCCCCTTCCAGAAGCCAATCACCAGAACCGTAAATACGGCCGGGAACGCGAAATCCAGGCCGATCGCCTTCGGGTCGCCGAGGAAGGCGCCAGCGGCGGCGCCAGCGAGGCTCGTTAGAACCCAGACGCAATAGAACGGCACGGCAAGGCCCGCATACCAGGCGGGCGTCAGCCGCGTCTGGCCGGCGCGGACCTCGGCCATGGCCCAGATTTCATCGGCGAGCAGCAACATCGCGGCATATCTTGCCGGGCCGGAAAACGCCGGCATCTTCGTGCCGATCGAAGCGCTCATCAGCACGTGACGGATATTGACGAGCAGCGCCGAAAAGGCGAGCGCGCCCCAGGAGGCCGGATGCGTCCAGATGTCCATGGCGACGAATTGCGACCCGCCGGCAAAGACGAAGGCGCTCATCAGCGTCGCTTCAAGGCTGCTCAGGCCCTTGCTTGCGGCAACGGCGCCAAACACCAGGCCGATCGGCATCACCGCTACCGTCAGCGGCGCCATCGCCCTCATGCCGCCTAGAAACTGAGACATCCCTGCCCTTCTCACGTCCGTTATCTCCACCTTGTTTTGCGGAGAGTTCATAGAACGGACAGCGACGGCCGGTCTTGAACGAAAGTGATCAGCCGGCGCGGAAGGCCCCCGGCGTCACGCCGGTGCGCGCCTTGAAGTGGCGGGTAAAATGCGCCTGGTCCGCAAAGCCGCAATGATAGGCCGTATCGGCCGGCGACCAACCCCGACGCAGAAGCGTCCTTGCCTCGCGCACCCGCTTGTCGGTCAGGAAGGCATGCGGTGTGATGTGGAACTCCTTGCGAAAGGCCCGGATCAGATGGGCGCGGCTGAGGCCGGCGACGTTCGCAAGCTCGTCGAGGCCGATGTCGCTCGCATAATTCTCGAGAAGATAGTCGCGGGCGCGGTGTACCGCGGAACTCTCGCGCGTGCGGACCGGAACGATGATGGCGCTGCCGTGCCGCTCGAACAGCGTCGCCAGAAATCCAAACATGCCCTCGTCCGCCTCGAGCGCCCCCGTCTTTCCCTCCAGCACCTGATGCGCACGGCGGAAGGCGGCTGCAAGCTCGAGGTCCGTCAGCCACTGCCGCGAAAAGCACGGCGTGCCACGGAACGGACGGCCGGTGATATCTTCGAGAATTTCGACGAACAGCTCCACGGACGGGTATATCATCCTGTAGCGATAGCCGTCATTGCCCGGATGCCCGTCATGGGTTTCGTCGGGATTGATCAGGTAGAGGTCTCCCGGCCCTGTCTGCGAACGCTCGCCTTTGATGGTGCTGATCTGCGAACCCGCTTCGATGGCACCAATGCTGAACGTGTCATGCGCATGCGGCGCGAACTCGTGGGTGATGAATGTCGCGCTCAGGCATTCCATGCCCTTGAACCGCGCATCCCGCCAGAAACGGGTGTGCTCGGCTCCCTTGAGCGGCATGGCCTCGATGGCCTCTTCCTGGGAAATCGTATGCATCGGCCGATCCTAACGGTGCCGAGATTTTTCGTCTTGCACAAAAGTGCTCAGCTTTCGCGAGGTCGGCAGTCAGGCCGAAGAGGTTTGCGGCACCGGGCGCTTGGATGTATTGCTCACATATCGCCCATGCAAGAGTTCTCCCATGCACAGCCCCGAATTCCTCGCTGCCTCGAACCGGCTCACCATCGATCTGACGGCGCTCGCCGACAATTGGCGGGCGATGAACGAGCGGTCGGGCAAGGCCCGTGCCGCCGCCGTGCTCAAGGCCAATGCCTATGGTATCGGCGTCGCGCATGCGGCCCCGACGCTCTACGCTGCCGGCGCCCGCGATTTCTTCGTCGCGGATGCCGAGGAAGGTGCCGAACTCCGCCCGCTCCTGCCGGACGCCCGCATCTATATTCTCGCCGGCATGTGGCCCGGCAACGAGGAGCTGTTCTTCGCCAATGACCTCGTGCCGATCATCAACTCGGAGGAGCAGCTTGCCGTGTTCATGGCGGCGCTTTCCGATCGGGGCGACCATCCTTGCGTCCTCCATGTCGATACCGGCATGAACCGGCTCGGCCTATCGGTCGAGGAGGCCCTAGCGCTCGCCCACGATCCAGCGCGCCCGGCGAGTTTCTCGCCCGTGCTGGTGATGAGCCATCTTGCCTGCGGCGATGATCCGAGGCATCCGATGAACCTCTATCAGCTGCAGCGTTTTCGAGAGGTGACGGCGGCCTTTGAAGGCGTGCCCGCCAGCCTTGCAAATTCCGGCGGCGTTTTCCTCGGTGAAGACTACCATTTCGACCTCACGCGTCCGGGCATTGCGGTCTATGGCGGCGAAGCGGTCAACGATGCCGTCAACCCAATGAAGCCAGTCGTCACCGCGGAAGCGCGCATCCTGCAACTGCGCACCGTCCCCTCGGGCGGAACGGCAAGCTACGGCGCCTCGGCGCGCTTTATGCGTGACAGCCGGATCGCGACCGTCGCGATCGGCTATGCGGATGGCTACCACCGCTCCGTTTCCGGAGGCGGGGTCACGATGAGGCAGGCGATGCAGTCGGGTGCCTGCGGGTTCCTGCATGGCAGGAAGGTTCCGCATGTCGGACGTGTCACGATGGATCTCAGCCTGTTCGATGTCACCGACCTGCCGGAACGGGCGGTGCGTGCCGGCGACTATATCGAGCTTTTCGGCCGGAACGTCGCCATCGACGACGTTGCGCGGGCCGGCGGTACGATCGGCTACGAGTTGCTGACGAGCCTCGGACACCGCTATTGCCGAACCTATGTCGGCGGTGCCTGATCGTCGTTTCAGGCGGCGTCGAAAATCACCCTTTCAATCGGCATTTCGCGTCATTATGTGACCGCTCGAAGTGATTCTCCCGAGGCGGAGACGGACCGCCCCTTCCTCTTGCAACTTTCCGAAAGCTGATCCCGATGGCGAAAACCCGCACCCAGTTCGTCTGCCAGAATTGCGGCACCGTGCACTCCCGATGGGTCGGCAAGTGCGACGGATGCGGCGAGTGGAATACCATCGTCGAGGAAGACCCGATGGGAGGCATCGCCGGCGGTCCGATGCGCGCCCCCAAGAAGGGACGGCCGGTGGCGTTGACGACGCTTTCCGGCGACATCGAGGACGCGCCGCGCATCGAGACCGGCATATCCGAGCTCGACCGCGTTACCGGCGGCGGCTTCGTGCGCGGATCGGCGCTGCTCGTCGGGGGCGACCCGGGCATCGGCAAATCGACCGTGCTGATGCAGGCGGCGGCAGCGCTTTCGCGCCGCAAGCATCGGGTGATCTATGTCTCGGGCGAGGAGGCGGTCGCCCAGGTACGTCTGCGGGCCCAGCGGCTCGGTGCCGCAGACAGCGACGTGCTGGTCGCCGCCGAGACCAATGTCGAAGACATCCTAGCGACGCTTGCCGAGGGCAAGCGCCCGGATCTCGTCATCATCGATTCGATCCAGACGCTTTGGAGCGATACCGTCGATTCCGCCCCCGGAACGGTGACGCAGGTGCGCACCGGCGTTCAGGCGATGATCCGCTTCGCCAAGCAGACGGGGACGGCGGTCGTGCTCGTCGGCCATGTCACCAAGGAAGGGCAGATCGCCGGACCGCGGGTCGTGGAGCACATGGTCGATGCCGTGCTCTATTTCGAGGGCGACCGCGGCCACCACTATCGTATCCTCCGGACGGTGAAGAACCGTTTCGGTCCGACCGACGAGATCGGCGTCTTCGAAATGTCCGACCAAGGCCTGCGGGAAGTCGCCAACCCGTCCGAGCTCTTCCTCGGCGAACGCAACGAGAAATCGCCCGGTGCCGCGGTTTTTGCCGGTATGGAAGGAACCCGGCCGCTCCTCGTCGAGGTGCAGGCGCTGGTAGCACCGACCTCGCTCGGCACGCCGCGACGGGCGGTCGTCGGCTGGGACTCGGCGCGGCTCTCCATGATCCTCGCGGTCCTGGAGGCCCATTGCGGCGTCCGCCTCGGGCAGCACGACGTCTACTTGAACGTCGCCGGAGGATACCGGATTTCCGAGCCGGCAGCCGATCTTGCCGTCGCTTCCGCACTGGTTTCGTCACTCGCCGGGCTTGCTCTTCCAGCCGATTGCGTCTATTTCGGCGAAGTCAGCTTGTCGGGCGCAGTCCGGCCGGTTTCGCATACCGCTCAACGTCTCAAGGAAGCCGAGAAGCTCGGTTTCTCCCAGGCCGTATTGCCGTCTGCAACAGCCGACCTGCCGAGGAGCGGCAATGGCCGCTGGAGCGAGATGGAAAGCCTGCCGGACCTGGTTGCGCGCATCGCCGGATCGCGGCGCGCCCTGCAACAGGCGGACGAGGCGGAGTGAAGGATCGGCGCCGACGAAACGCGCTTCTGGCGCGGCGCCGTCGACAAGCGGTGGAAAGATGATCCGGGCGCGGGCGGACGGGGCCTGCGGCGGATAAGCTTGGTAGGACCCGAGTGATGACGGGGTCGGAGTAAGGACAACATGCCCATTACAATTCTCGACGGTATCGTTCTCGGCGTCGCACTGTTTTCGGCGATCCTCGCCATGGTGCGCGGCTTCTCGCGCGAGGTCCTTTCGGTCGCGAGCTGGGTCGGTGCGGCGGCGGCGGCCTATTTCCTCTATCCGTACCTCCTGCCCTATGCCAAGCAATACACCACCAATGACACGGTCGCGATGATCGGCTCGGCCGCGGTGATCTTCCTGGTGGCGCTGATCATCATTTCCTTCATCACCATGCGGATCGCCGACTTCATCATCGACAGCCGCATCGGCGCGCTCGACCGGACCCTCGGCTTCCTCTTCGGTGCGGCGCGCGGCATCCTGCTCGTCGTCGTCGCCATGCTGTTCTTCAATTGGCTGGTTGCGCCGCCGCAGCAGCCGATCTGGGTCACCCAGGCGAAGTCGAAGCCGCTGCTCGACAATCTCGGCAATAAGCTGGTCGCGCTGCTGCCGGAAGAGGCGGATGCCACGATTCTCGACCGCCTGCGTGGCAAGGACACGACGGGCGAAGGCGAAAGCGATGCGCCGCCGGCCGCCACCGAACAGTCGCCCGCCGAGGAAGCGCCGGCGACGAACGGCTAAGGGGAAACGAGAAAATTTGCAACAAAGCCCGCTGTGCGGGCTTTGTCCATTTGGAATAACGCTTGCCAGGCATTTCGGCTAAGATCGCTTGACGTCTGGCAGCCTGATCACGATATGCGCACCGGCACGGAGCAAAGGCGACTGCGATGACCGATCTCAGATCCAGTGAAATCCACAACGAACTCGATGGCGATACGCTGCATGAGGAATGCGGCGTGTTCGGCATTCTCGGACATCCGGATGCAGCCACCCTGACGGCACTTGGTCTGCATGCGCTCCAGCATCGCGGCCAGGAAGCCGCCGGTATCGTCACCTTCGACGGCAAGCAGTTCTATACCGAAAAGCGCATGGGCCTCGTCGGAGACCACTATACCGACCCGGCCACGCTGGCGAAGCTGCCGGGCTATATCTCCATCGGCCATACGCGCTACTCGACAACCGGCGAAGTGGCGCTGCGCAACGTCCAGCCGCTCTTTGCCGAACTCGAAGTCGGCGGCATCGCCATCGCCCATAACGGCAACTTCACCAATGGCCTGACGCTGCGGCGCCAGCTGATTGCCGACGGCGCCATCTGTCAGTCGACCTCGGACACCGAAGTCGTCCTTCACTTGATCGCCCGCTCGAAGCAGACCTCTTCCTCCGATCGTTTCATCGACGCCATTCGCCAGATGGAGGGCGGCTACTCGATGCTGGCGATGACGCGCACCAAGCTGATCGCGGCGCGCGACCCGATCGGCATCCGGCCGCTCGTCATGGGCGAACTCGACGGCAAGCCGATCTTCTGTTCGGAAACCTGTGCGCTCGACATCATCGGCGCCAAATACATCCGCGACATCGAAAACGGCGAAGTCGTCATCTGCGAGATCCAGCCGGACGGTTCGATCTCGATCGACGCGCGCAAGCCCGAGGCCCCACGGCCCGAACGTCTCTGCCTCTTCGAATATGTCTATTTCGCTCGTCCGGACTCCGTTGTCGGCGGTCGCAGCGTCTATGTGGCGCGCAAGAACATGGGCGTCAATCTCGCCAAGGAATCGCCCGTCGACGCGGATGTCGTCGTCCCTGTGCCGGATGGCGGCACTCCGGCCGCGCTCGGCTATGCGCAGCAGAGCGGCATTCCCTTCGAATATGGCATCATCCGCAACCACTATGTCGGACGGACCTTCATCGAACCGACGCAGCAGATCCGGGCCTTCGGCGTCAAGCTGAAGCATTCGGCCAATCGCGCCATGATCAAGGGCAAGCGTGTCGTGCTTGTCGACGATTCCATCGTGCGTGGGACGACGTCGGTCAAGATCGTCCAGATGATCCGCGAGGCCGGCGCACGCGAAGTGCATATCCGCGTCGCCAGCCCGATGATCTTCCATCCGGATTTCTACGGCATCGACACGCCCGACCGCGACAAGCTGCTGGCCAACCAGCATGCCGACCTCGCTTCCATGTGTCGCTTCATCGGCGCGGATTCGCTCGAGTTCCTGTCCATCGACGGTCTCTATCAGGCCGTCGGCGGCGCCCCGCGCGATCCGCAGGCGCCGCAGTTCACCGACCATTACTTTACCGGCGACTATCCGACCCGCCTGCTCGATCAGGAAGGCGCGAGTAACGTCCGCAAACTTTCGGTTCTTGCCAGCAACGGATAACCAGACAACAACATGACGCTCAATCTGAAAGACCGGATCGCCGTCGTCACCGGCGCATCGCGCGGCATCGGCTATTTCACCGCCCTCGAACTCGCCAAGGCCGGCGCCCATGTCATCGCCTGCGCCCGCACGGTCGGCGGTCTGGAGGAGCTGGACGACGCCATCAAGGCGGTGGGCGGATCGGCGACGCTGGTCCCCTTCGACCTTGCCGACATGGCCGCGATCGACAAGCTCGGCGGCGCCATCAACGAACGCTGGGGCAAGCTCGACATCCTGGTTGCCAATGCCGGCGTGCTCGGCACGATCTCGCCGATCGGCCATGTCGAGGCCAAGGTCTTCGAAAAGGTGATGACGATCAACGTCACCGCCACCTGGCGGCTGATCCGCTCACTCGAGCCCCTGCTCGTCAAATCGGATGCCGGTCGCGCGCTCATCCTGTCCTCGAGTGCTGCGCACAAGTGCAAGCCCTTTTGGGGCCCCTACTCCGCCTCCAAGGCAGCAGTCGAGGCGCTGGCGCGCACCTGGGCCTATGAGACGCAGCGCCTGCCGCTCCGCATCCTCAGCGTCGATCCGGGTGCGACACGCACCGCGATGCGGGCCCAGGCCGTGCCCGGCGAGGATCCCGCGACAGTGCCGCACCCCTCCGAGGTCGCCGCCGCGCTGATGCCCCTCTTCGGACGGGATCAGACCGAAACCGGCAAGCTCTTCATCGTCCGAGAAAAGAAGATCGTCGACTACCGCCTGCCGGAGTAATCGGTTTCTGCGCATGTCCCACAAAAAAGCCACCGCGATGTCTCGCGGTGGCTTTTTCTTAGCAACGCGTTTGTGGTCAGTCGGTGTCCCCTGGCAGGCCATCATTTCCCTGGCCGGCAGGCCAGTCGCCATATTTCCTCTGCCAGGAGCGGGCGCCGAACGGCAGGGTCAGCAAATAGCCGACTGCCGTCACGACCATGGTCTCCCAGGTGTAGGTCATCAGCGTCGCGACGTAGAGGACGACGACCAGAATGGCCGGGAGCACCAGATCACGGCGAACGCGGTTTTCGGACTTGCCGGACCAGACCGGCAGGCGGCTGACCAGCAGGAAGGCGATCAGGACGGTATAGAACGCCGCGATCAAGGCGAAGATCCTGCCGGGCGCCAGCCCCAGGAGACCGATATAGACCGGCAGCAGCACCAGCATGGCGCCGGCCGGAGCCGGCACGCCGACGAAATATTCCGACTGCCAGGCCGCCTTGACGGGGCGCTCGGCCATGACGTTGAAGCGGGCAAGTCTCAAGCCGACCGCAATCGCATAGATCAGCGCCGCGATCCAGCCGACCGAGCGCGCCTGGTCCAGCAGGAAGACGTAAAGCACAAGAGCCGGGGCGACGCCGAAATTGATGATATCGGCGAGCGAATCCATCTGCACTCCGAAGCTCGACGTCGCCTTCAGCAGCCGCGCCACGCGCCCGTCGATGCCATCCAGGAATGCTGCAAGCAGGACCATCGCGACGGCGAGCTCGAAGCGATTTTCGAAGGCCAGGCGGATGCCGGAGAGGCCCGCACAAATCGCCAGGACGGTGATCGTATTCGGCACCATCAGGCGCAGCGGGATTTCCCGCAGCCGCGGGCCACGGGCCTTGTCATGCCCGTCGTTCGTGTCGACCGCCACTTCGGGGATCTCGGCCGTTTCTTCCTGCCGGGGATTTTCCATGTCGGTTCCTCACGCGCGTCGGCTGATGACCGGCCCCTTCGACGAGCCGAATTCGGCGATCACGGTCTCTCCGCCGATGGTTTTTTGACCGAGACTGACGCGCGGCTGCGCGCCTTCCGGCAGGAAGACGTCGAGGCGCGAGCCAAACCGGATGAGGCCAAAGCGTTCGCCGCTTTCCAGCGAGGCATTCTCCGTGGTCCAGCACAGGATGCGCCGCGCCACCAGGCCGGCGATCTGGACGATGCCGATGGCGCCGTGGCTCGTTTCGACGACAAGGCCGTTGCGTTCGTTGTCCAGGCTCGCCTTGTCGAGCTCGGCATTCAGGAAACTTCCGGCCCGATAGGCAATTCGCCTCACCCTACCGCTCATCGGCGCGCGGTTCACGTGGCAGTCGAAGACGTTCATGAACACGGTAATGCGCAGCATCGGCTCGGCGCCGAGACCGAGTTCTTCCGGCGGGACGACGGTGGCGATCGACGATACGCGCCCGTCGGCCGGGCTGATGACGAGATCCTCGTCGATCGGCGTCATGCGCTCCGGATCGCGGAAGAAATAGGCGCACCAGGCGGTCAACAGAAAGCCGATCCACATCAGCGGCTCCCACAGGAAACCAAGAATCAGCGAAACGACGAAGAAGATCGCGATGAAGCGATAACCTTCCTTGTGCACCGGGACCAGCGTGTTGCGGACCGTTTCAACCAAGCTCATCAACTTACTCCAGCTATGACGCGGAACGTGAACTAGCGCGATTTCGCACACCCGGCAACGGCGAACGGCAAACCGCGGTTGCTTCACCGCCACCGAAGCGACCCTGCTCAAGCCGCCGGCGCGCCGCGGTCGACGATGCCGAGATCGTCTCGCTCGCGCACTCGCTTCAACTGCTCCTCCGCCTGCGTAGCCTCGCGCTGACGGCTCCACATCGAGGCATAGAGGCCGTCACGGTCGATCAATTCGCCGTGCGTGCCCCGTTCGGCGATGACGCCGTCCTTGAGCACGATGATCTCGTCGGCGTTGATGACTGTCGACAGGCGATGGGCGATCACCAGCGTGGTGCGATTGCGCGACACGATATCGAGGGCCGCCTGGATTTCCTGCTCCGTCTTGGTGTCGAGGGCGGAGGTCGCCTCGTCGAGGATCAGGATCGGCGGCGCCTTGAGGATCGTCCGCGCGATCGCGACGCGCTGCTTCTCGCCGCCCGAAAGCTTCAGCCCGCGCTCGCCGACCATCGCCCGGTAGCCTTCCGGCAAGCCGCGGATGAAACCGGCGATCTGCGCCGCTTCGGCCGCCGCCTCGACTTCGGCATCCGAGGCCGCCACTCGGCCGTAGCGAATGTTGTAGGCGATCGTGTCGTTGAAGAGCACCGTATCCTGCGGAACCATGCCGATCGCCGTGCGCAGGCTTTTCTGGGTGACCTCTCGCACATCCTGGCCGTCGACGGTGATCGACCCCCGCTGAACGTCGTAGAAGCGATAGAGCAGCCGCGACAAAGTGGACTTGCCGGCCCCGGACGGACCGACGACCGCCACCGTCTTGCCGGCGGGCACCTCGAAGGAAATTCCCTTGAGAATGGGACGGGCCGGATCATAGGCGAAATGCACGTCCTTGAAGGCGATTGCGCCGCGACCGATCGCGAGCTCCTTCGCATCCGGCCGATCGACCACTTCCGCTTCAACGTCGAGGAGATCGAACATGTGTTCGATGTCCGTCAGTCCCTGGCGGATTTCGCGATAGACGAAGCCGATGAAGTTCAGCGGAATGGCAAGCTGGATCAGCATCGCATTGATGAAGACGAAGTCGCCGATGGTCTGCTCGGCGTTTCTCACGGCAAGCGCCGAGATCGTCATCATCACGGCCGTGCCGGCCCCGAAAATAACGGCCTGGCCGAAGTTCAGCCAGCCGAGGGAGGTCCAGACCTGGGTGGCGGCGCGTTCGTAGCGCTCCATCGACTTGTCGAAACGCTTCGCCTCCATGTCTTCATTGCCGAAATATTTGACCGTTTCGAAATTGAGCAGCGAATCGATCGCCTTGGTGTTGGCCTCGGTGTCGCTGTCGTTCATCGACCGGCGAATGGCGATACGCCAGTCGCTGGCGCGCACGGTGAACCAGATATACAACCAGACGGTGACGGCGGTGACGACGAGATAGCTGAAGCCGTAGCCCCACCAGAAGATCACTGCGGTCAGCAGAAATTCGATCAATGTGGGAACGCTGTTCAGGATCGTGAAGCGAACGATCGTCTCGATGCCCTTGGTGCCGCGCTCGATGATGCGCGACAGCCCGCCGGTGCGCCGCTCCAGATGGAAGCGCAGCGACAGCTGATGCATATGAACGAAGGTTCTGTAAGCCAGCTGCCGAACGGCGTGCTGGCCGACACTTGCAAAAAGGGCATCACGCAATTGGTTGAGGCCGGATTGCAGCAGGCGCGCCAGATTGTAGGCGAGCACCAGCATGACGGCGCCGGTCAGGAATTGCGGCAGGAAGCCGAGCGCATCAGGCTTGTTGTTCAGCGCATCGGTCGCCCACTTGAAGAAATAGGGAACGAGTACGAGGACAATCTTGGCGGCGACGAGAATGATCGTCGCCCAGACAACGCGCAACTTGAGATCGGGACGGTCGGCCGGCCACATATAAGGCCAGAGATTGGCGATCGTAGCCAATGGATTGGCGGCATCGGCGGAAACCGTCTTCTTCTGGCGCGTAGGTGTCAAATGTATCTGCTTCCGATGCTTCCGGATCGCGGCGATGCCGAATGCGCGCGACCCCCGACGTGAACCGAAGGGCCAGGATACCGCGCGAGCTCGTCCGCGACCCTGACCGATCAATGAAAAGCGGCGTCCTTGAAGACGCCGCCTTCCTTACAGATAGGTCCACCCCCGCACGATCGCAATGGAACTGCGGTTGGAAGACGGATTATTATTCGCGCCTCACGCGCTTGCGATGGATCTCGCGCGACTCGTCGTCGGAGAGCGCCTCATTGGGCACCCCGAACACCTGTCCGGGGCGGATCAGATCGGGATTGTCGATCTGTTCGCGGTTGGCGAGATAGATCGTCGTGTAGCGAACCCCCGCGCCATAGACGCGGCGCGAAATCTGCCAGAGCGTGTCGCCGCGGCGGATGATCACCGATTCCTTGCTTTCCTTGAGCGGCGGCTGCTCGATCGTCGCGGGCTGCGCCTCAGCCGGTGAGGACGCGGCGACCTGCTCGCCGGCCGGCGGAGTTGCGGCCTTCGCCGCGCTCTCGGGCTTCGCCGGCTCCACCGCGTCACTCGCCGCCGCCTGGGGCTTGGCGGCAGCCACGAGTCCGGTCCCAGCCGCCCGTTGCGGCAGGGCAGGTCCGATGACGCCCTCGACCTTGCCAAGCGTCGCGACGATGCCTGCCGGGTCCTGCGGCGAGTTGCGCAGAAGCTTCAGGGCCTCGGCGGCTGCCTTCGAAGCCTCGGCCGCCGCCGCTGTCTGGGCCGCGTCCGCACTGTCGGCCGGCTTGAATTCGGAGAGCGACTTCAGCGCAAATTCGGTGGCCGAACGAGCAGCGGCGAGTTGCTCGGCGGAGGGCTGCTTGCCATCGGCGAAGAGCCCCTTCAGCAGGGTGAGCGCCTTGCCTGCCTCCGTCCTCAGGCCATCGAGACCTGGGGCGGCGTGTTCCGAGGAGGAACCGGCGATCGCGGCAACCTGCGTGCCGGACGGCCTGTCGAAGGGGACCGAGGCGCGCATCGCCACCTTGGTGGCGTCCTCGCTCATCATATCCGCACGGATGATGTGACTGCCGACGGCGAGATCGACCAAACCGTCGACGACGAAATGCCCCTTGTCATCTGCCTTCATCTCGCCGACGAGCGTGTCGTCGGCGTAGATGCGTACCAGCGCTCCGGGCTTCGCGTTGCCGGCAACGAACATCTTCCTGCCCTCGATCTCCACGGCCGTCACCTGCAGCCCCGGCACGGTATTGGAAGGGGCCGGCGTCGCCGGCACCGCCTCCGTCGCGCCGTTCTGCGTGGCGGGCGCGGCGGCAGTCTCGGTCGGCTTGGCTTCGGCCGTCGGCGTGGTGATCAGCCGGCTCGCCTCACCCGGTTTCGATACCATCGCCAGCAACTGTCCGCCCGGCTCCTTCGGCACGGAAACGGTTGCAACCTCTTCCGAGATCTTGCTGGCGCCGCCTGTGCCGACGCTTCGAAGCGTCAACTGGTGGTCACCTGCAGCGAGCGGATTATCGAAGACTGCGGCGAAATCCCCGGCGGCGTTGACATCGGCCGTACCGACAACGGTGTTGCCGCTCAGAATTTCGAGCTTCGTGCCCGGCTGGGCGCGGCCCGCGACGACGGTCGACCCGTCGGGCTCAACACGGAGAAGATCGAAGCCCGGAACGGTCAAATCGGCAGCACCGGGAGCAGTGCCGCCGGCGGTGGCGGCCACCTGTTCCTTGGCCGCGTCTCGTGCCGCGCCCGGGGCGCCGTCAATCTTGGCGGCGGGCGCAACCCCTGCGATCTCCGTCCCGGTAGCCCCCGGTAGCGCGGCCTGATCCTTGTCATCGTCGTTCAAATCGAGGTTCGGTTGGACCACGAAAACCATCAAGGCGGTCGCAATCGCCAGCACACCGAGGGCCACCCAGCTGGCCTTGTTCTTGATCATGCCACTCTCCACGGAGCGGAGCGCTGCTCCGCACATGCCCCTTCGTCGACTTACGAAGCGCAAGCCATTGACATATTATAGCGCAACGGCGGGCGCACGTCCGAATTCTTCAATGTAATGCTGAAATTGCTAACGTTTCCTGTAGTTAAGCACAAGCTTCGACTGCGCCCGCGAGAAACTGCGCGAAAAGTTTTCGCGCATTTTTCTTGACCGGTGCTGCGCTGCAATGTCTTTTTGCCCCCATGAGCAACCAGCCTACCCCGATTCGATCCGTCTGCGTCTATTGCGGTTCGCAGCCTGGACGCGATCCCGCACATATCGAGGCGGGGCGCCTTCTTGGCAAATCGATTGCCGATCACGGCCTGCAGCTCGTCTATGGCGGCGGCACGCGCGGCATCATGGGTGCCGTGGCGAGCGGCGTGCTTTCGGCCGGCGGTCACGTCACCGGCATCATTCCCGAGTTCCTGATGGACAAGGAGGCGACTCGCCACTCGCTCGGCCAGCTCAACGAGCTGATCGTCACCGGGGACATGCACGAGCGCAAGCACACGATGTTCGAGCGCGCCGACGCCTTCATAGCGCTGCCCGGCGGCATCGGCACGCTCGAGGAGATCGTCGAGATCATGACCTGGGCACAGCTCGGCCGCCACCGCAAGCCGATGGTGTTCGGCAATATCAACGGCTTCTGGGCGCCGATGCTCGAACTGCTGACGCACATGCGCGAGCAGGGCTTCGTCCACACGGCCCACCTGGTCCAGCCGCTGGTGATCGATCGGGTCGCAGACATCGTGCCCGGCATCCTGGCCACCGCCGCCGCGAACGGTCGCGAGGGCGAAAGCGAGATCATCTCCAGACTCTGAGCTATTCTGCCGGGGTCGGCTGTGCGGCGCGACGCGCCCTGCTTTCGGCCAGCATCGCTCCCGAATAGATGAAGAGGGCCGCCCAGATCAGCGCAAAGGCGATGATCTTCGCAACGCCGAAGGGTTCGTGGAACACGAAGACGGCGATCACGAAGATCATCGTCGGGGCGATATATTGCATGATGCCGATGGTCGAGAGCCTGAGAAGCTTGGCACCATTGGCATAGATCATCAGGGGCACGGCGGTGACCAGACCGCAGGACAGCAAGAGGACGACGTCGGCCATGGTCGTATCGCCGAAATGCCCCTGCCCTGTCGCCTCGAGCCAGATGATGTAGCCGACCGCCGGGATGCTGAGCAGCAGCACTTCGAGGAAGAAGCCCTGGTTCGGTCCGATTGGCAGCGTCTTGCGGAAGAAGGCGTAGAAGCCCCAGGAGATGCAGAGTCCGATCGACACCCAGGGCAGGCCGCCGGCGTCGAAGGCGAGCACGGCGACCGCAAGCGCGGCGAGCCCGATCGCCACCATCTGCGCCGGATTCGGACGTTCCTTGAGCAGCAGCGCACCAAGGAAAATCGAAAACAGCGGGTTGATGTAATAGCCGAGTGCCGTCTCGATCGCCCGGCCGGCACCGATCGCCCAGACATAGATGCCCCAGTTGACGGTGATGAGGGCGGCCGTCAGCGTCGCCATTTTGAGCATGCGCGGCGAGCGTAGCGCAGTTTTGATCTCCTGCGTGCGGCCAAGCCACAGAAGCACGAGGCCGGCGAGCGGCACCGACCAGACGATGCGGTGGGCGACGACTTCGGGCGCAGGGATGTGCGCTACCGCCTTCATGAAGAAGGGAAGAAAACCCCAGAGCAGATAGGCCGTCAGCGCGAAGGCGAAGCCTCTCGCGGAATCGGTATTCTCGGCGGGCTGCTTCGCATTCGGCTCTGCCATGATCCTGATCCTGAAAACTCGACCGGAGCAATGCGACTCCGGTGCCAATCGACGACCAAGCAACAGCGGAGATCGGCCGTCTCTCCTTCCTGCGTCCTACTCCAACGAACGGTGATGCACCAATTCATTTCCGTGAACCGATGCGTGAACGCGATTGAAGGTGGGGCGACGCTATTCCGCCGCGATCAGCCCGACCCGGTCGCGGTTCTTCAGCAGCTTGTAGACGATACTGTCCATCAGCGCCTGGAAGGAGGCGTCGATGATGTTGTCGGAAACGCCGACGGTCCACCAGCGCGCACCGGTGCGGTCCGTCGATTCGATCAGCACTCGGGTGACCGCCCCGGTGCCGCCGTTCAGGATTCGCACCTTGTAGTCGGCGAGTTCGAGATCGGCGATCTCGGACTGGAATTTGCCGAGGTCCTTGCGAAGAGCAAGGTCGAGTGCATTGACGGGGCCGTGTCCCTCGGCGACCGACATCATCACTTCCCCGTCGACGATGACCTTGACCACGGCCTCCGACACGGTCTTCAGATTGCCGTTCGCATCGAAGCGGCGCTCGACCATCACCCGGAAGCTCTCGACGTGGAAGAAATCCGGCACGGTGCCGAGAATGCGGCTGGCGAGCAGCGTAAAGCTCGCATCGGCGCCCTCATAGGCATAGCCCGTCGCCTCGCGCTCTTTGACGATTTCTATCAGCTTGTCGAGCCGCGGATCGTCCTTGGCGACAGTGATGCCGCGCCGCTTCAGCGCATTGATGAAGTTCGCCTTGCCGCCCTGGTCGGAGACCATGACCTTGCGCAGGTTGCCGACCGACTCGGGCGCGACATGCTCGTAGGTGCGTGGGTCCTTCAGGAGCGCCGAAGCGTGTATCCCCGCCTTGGTGGCGAAGGCCGAAGCGCCGACATAGGGCGCCTGCGGGTCGGGCGAACGGTTGAGGAGCTCGTCGAAGGCATGCGCAAGCGTCGTCAGTTCCTGCAGCTTGTCGGCATCGATGCCGGTCTCGAAGCGATCCGAGTAGGTTTCCTTCAGCGCAAGCGTCGCAATCAGCGTCACCAGATTGGCGTTGCCGCAGCGCTCGCCGATGCCGTTCAGCGTGCCCTGTATCTGCCGCACGCCGGTTTCGACCGCGGCGAGCGAGTTGGCCACCGCCTGGCCGGTATCGTTGTGGGCGTGGATGCCGAGATTGGCGCCCGGCACCCCCGCGGCGATCACGGCCGAAACGATCTCACGGATTTCCGGCGGCTGCGTCCCGCCATTGGTGTCGCAGAGCACCACCCAGCGCGCCCCGGCCTCCAGCGCCGTTCTCGCACAGGCGATCGCATAGGCCGGATTCGCTTTGTAGCCGTCGAAGAAATGCTCGCAGTCGACCATCGCCTCGCGGCCGGAGGCGACCACAGCATCGACGGAGGCGCGGATATTCTCGATGTTCTCCTCGTTGGAACAGCCGAGCGCCACCTCGACATGGTAGTCCCAGCTCTTGGCGACGAGACAGATGGCATCGCTTTTCGCCGCCAGCAGCGCATTGAGGCCCGGGTCGTTGGAGGCGGAGACGCCCGCACGCTTGGTCATGCCGAAGGCGACGAAGGCGGCCTGCTGCGTGCGCTTTCTCGTGAAGAACTCCGTGTCGGTCGGATTTGCCCCTGGATATCCGCCCTCGACATAGTCCATGCCGAATCCGTCGAGCATGGCGGCAATGGCGATCTTGTCCTCGACGGAAAAGTCGATGCCGGGCGTCTGCTGCCCGTCGCGAAGCGTCGTGTCGAAGAGATAGATGCGTTCCTTGGTCATGGCTCGGTCCAAAATGCGAGTCTGGAAATCATTGCGGGTCGTGGTCATCCCGCTATTCGGTCTTCCCGGCGAATTTGTCGGTCGCGCGGATCAGGCGATCGAGAATGCCCGGCTCGGAATAGGCATGGCCCGCGCCCTCGATCAGATGGAATTCTGCCTCCGGCCAGGCCTTGTGAAGCAGCCAGGCGTATCTGGCCGGACACGGCATGTCGTAACGGCCGTGGACGATCACCCCGGGAATGCCGTGGAGCCTATAGGCGTGGCGCAGCAATTGGCCTTCCTCGAGCCAGCCGGCATTGACGAAGAAATGGTTCTCAATCCGCGCAAAGGCATCGGCAAACTCCTCTTCCTCGAAGCGGTTGCTGGTCGCCGGCTCCGGCAGAAGCGTGATCGTCTCGCCTTCCCAGATGCTCCAGGCCTTGGCCGCGGCGAGCCGCGTCGCGCGATCGTCGCTCGTCAGGCGGCGATGATAGGCGCGCATCATCTCGTGCCGCTCTTCCGGCGGGATCGGGGCGATGAAGCGTTCCCACTTGTCCGGAAACATCTCCGAAACGCCGAATTGATAGTACCAGTCGAGTTCGGCCCGAGTGAGCATATAGACGCCCCGGACGACCAGCTCGGAGACGCGCTCGGGAAACTTTTCGGCATAGGCGAGGGCCAGCGTCGAACCCCAGGAGCCGCCGAAGACCAGCCATTTTTCGGCACCGGCCATTTCCCGCAGCCGCTCGATATCGGCGACGAGATGCCAGGTGGTATTGGCCTCGATCTCGGCATGCGGGGTCGACTTGCCGCAGCCGCGCTGGTCGAACAGCGTGACATCGTAGAGCGCCGGATCGAAGAGGCGGCGATGGTTCGGCGAAATCGTACCGCCGGGACCGCCATGCAGGAAGACGGCCGGCTTCGCGCCGGGCGTGCCCACCCTTTCCCAGTAGATCACATGGCCGTCGCCGACCTCGATATGACCCGAGGCATAGGGCTCGATTTCCGGATAGAGAGTTCTGAGCGCAGCACTCACAGCAGGTCTTCCTCGGGTGGCCAGTGGACGGTGTCGAAGTCGGGGTGCTGGCGGTTCGATCCGAGCACGCGCAGATGGCGCGCGACGGCCTCTGCGCTGCCGTCGTCCGTGTCCCTTTCGGGAAGTTTTGGCAGGTGCGCAAACCACATCATGCGCGACTCGACGCCGGACTGATAAATGGGCTGGACGTCGTCGGGATCGTCGAGCGAGCCCAGCGCGATGTTCAGGAAGCCCGCGTCCGGCATGTCGTAGAACAGCGGCGTCCCGCAATTGCGGCAGAAACCGCGCCGCACCAGGTCGGAGGAGCGGAACCAGGAAGGCTGGCCGCGCGTGACGCTGAAATCCTGGCGCGCGATATTGGCAAGCGGCAGGAAATAGTTGCCAGCCGCCTTCTGGCACATGCGGCAGTGACAGATATGCGGGTCGTCGAGCGTGCCCTCGGCACGGTAACGAACCTGGCCGCATTGGCAGCCACCGGTGAAGATGCGCCGGATCATCATGCCCAGTGCCCTGCCCGCGGCCACTGGTCCGTCTCATGATCGGGATGCTGGAAGGAAATGATCTGTTCCTGCCGCGAATAATAGTCCTGATCATCATGGACCGGCTGGTCGAAGATGGTTTCGACCCAAGGCAGGCGGGCCTGGTAGTTGACCTGGATCCTCGGCGCGAGATCGGAGCGGTCGTCAAAGGCGCCGATCGCGATTTCCAGGCCGCCGGGATGGCGATAGGTGAGAGGCGTCCCGCATTTCGGGCAGAAGCCGCGGTCGATGTTGACGGAGGATTGAAAATAGCTCGGCTCGTCGCGCGTCCATTCGACGCCGTCCTTGGGCGCCGTCACCAAGGCTGAAAAGAACGAACCGAACTGCTTCTGGCACATCCGGCAATGACAAATCGACGGGCGTCCGAGTTCGCCGCGGATGCGGAAACGGACCGAACCGCACTGGCAGCCTCCACTTCGCGTGGCGTCACTCATCGTCTCTCCTCCGGGGCCCAGATTTCGGTGTCGTGATCGGGATGCTGATAGGAAACAAGATCGGCCAGATAAGAAGCCTGGTCGAGGTCGGCCATCGTCTCCTCGCCGGGAAGGGTCGGCACGTGATCGACATAGGGCAATTTCGCCTCTGTACCCCACTGAATGGTCGGCGTGATGCCTTCGGGCCTGTCAAATGCGGCAATCGCCAGCGCCATGCCGTCCGGCGCCTCGAAGGTGAGCGGCGTGCCGCAATCGCCGCAGAAGCCGCGCCATACCGCGTTGGACGATTGGAAGCGCCTGCGCTGCCCGCGTGTCCAGGCGACTTTCGCCCCGCGCACCGAAACGAGCGGCAGATAGAAGTTGCCGCTCGCCTTCTGGCACATGCGGCAGTGGCAAACCGAGGCATCGCCGAGCTTGCCCTCGACGCGGAAGCGGACCGCACCACATTGGCATCCGCCGGTATGGATATCGTCAGCCATGTCTTCCTCCTCGTCCGCAGGTGCCGGGCAACGGTCAGACCTGCGATCGTTTCACTTCCCAGGTGGTCACCCGTTCCCCGGTTTCCGGATCCTTCCCGTCCTTGAGCTGGACGCCGCGGGCCAGGAGATCGGCGCGGATCGCATCCGCTTCGGCATAGTTCTTCGCCTTCAGGAGTTCGAGCCGAGCTCGCACACGGCCGTCGATCTCCTGCACGACCGCCTCATCGAGCTCGATCTCCTTCGGTAGGACGCCGATCAGCGCCGCGCTTGCGGCGAAGACGCCGAGATATTGCGCATCCGCTGACGCCTTCTGCGCCAGGGCATGCAGAGCCTGGATCGCCGCGACGGTGTTGAGGTCGTCCGCCAAGGCAGCCACGACCGAGGGATCCGCCTCGCCCGTCGCCTCACCAGGCGCGGGCCATCTGGAGAGCAGGTGCTCGGCTTCCTCCAGCCGCTTGATGGAGAAGTCGATCGGCTCGCGGTAGTGCGTCATCAGCATTGCGAGCCTCAGCACTTCGCCCGGCCATTTGCGGCCGCCGAACGTCTCCGTGTGGAGGAGCTCGTAGATGGTGACGAAATTGCCCTCGGACTTCGACATCTTGCGGCCTTCGACCTGCAGGAAGCCGTTGTGCATCCACACATTGGCCATGACGTCCGTGCCGTGGGCGCAGCGCGACTGGGCGATCTCGTTCTCATGATGCGGAAAGATCAGGTCGAGCCCGCCTCCGTGAATGTCGAACACGTCGCCAAGATAGCGGCCGCTCATCGCCGAGCATTCGATGTGCCAGCCGGGCCGGCCCCGCCCCCAGGGACTGTCCCAGCCAGGCTCATGCTCTTGCGAAAGCTTCCAGAGCACGAAGTCGCCAGGATTTTTCTTATGGGCCTCGACTGCGACGCGCGCGCCGGCCTGCTGCTCGTCGAGATTGCGCCTGGAAAGCTGGCCATAATCCGGCATCGATTTCGTGTCGAAGAGCACCTCGCCCTCGGCCAGATAGGCATGACCCTTGGCGAGGAGCTTCTCGATGATCTCAACCATCTGCGGAATGCTCTCGGTGGCGCGCGGCTGAACCGTCGGATCGAGGCAGCCGAGCACAGCGGCATCATCGAGGAACTGCGTCTCGGTCTTCTCGGTGACGCGGCGGATCGCTTCGTTCAGCGGCAGGCCGGGATAGTCGCGCAGGGCGCGAGCATTGATCTTATCGTCGACGTCCGTGATATTGCGCGCATAGGTGACATGGCTTTCGCCGTAGACATGGCGAAGCAATCGGAACAGCACGTCGAAGACGATGATCGGCCGCGCATTGCCGATATGGGCATAGTCATAGACGGTCGGGCCGCAGACATACATGCGGACGTTCTGAGGATCGATCGGCCGGAAATCGGCCTTTTCCCGCGTCAGCGTGTTGTACAGCTTCAAAGTCGGCACTCCGCCCATCCCAATTCTCCAAGACTGCATGCAACCGTAACACTATACGCCCGGGCCGGCCCGCACGTTTGTCATCTTGGATTTCGGGAGACGAAAACGGCCAGGCCAGCGGATCGCTAGCGAATAATCTTCCGGCAAATAATGCAGATAACCGTTTTCATGGCGATCCTTATCGCGCGTCGCATCGCGCCGGTCAAGGGGCAGCCCACATGCAAGCAAAGGTGGGCATCAACGCAACACCGCGGCCATGGATTTGTCACGATTTGGCTCGACCGGATCATCGGGCGGGAACCGTGATTCGCGCTGCACCTGCGTGCGGCATCGGATGCGTGTTTCCCGCGGAACAAGGAGAAACGCCGTTTTCGGGCACAAAAGCGAAGACGAAGCGTTTCCAATCTAGGGAAGCATCAAGGAGAACATGAAATGAAACCCGCCAAGACACCCGGCTCCAAACCAGCGGCAGCCGATCTCGTGGCGAAATACCGGCCGGTCGGCCTCAAGGCCGTACTCGCCGCCGCGCTACAGGCCAAAGCCAAACCTGCCGGCAAGAAACCCGCCAAGCGTACCCTTTCCGGGCGGAGCGCTCTTTAAAAGAGCGTCAGCTGTCCATTGTCTCCATCGCGCTCGTCAGCAGGATTTCTTACCGCCGGAAGCGATGCGACGGGCGTGACTCCTTCCTGGAGATCGGGTCCGGCATTCGCGACTTTGTTTACCCGGTCGGAAACCGCTATCGCCTCGAAGAAATCCTCGGGCGCCGGACTCATGAGGTCGGTAATATCGCGCGGTTCCTGCGTCCTGCAGTCCAGCCAGCGGGCAAATTCCTCCGGCGGGACCACCACGGGCATGCGATCGTGGATCGTCCGGATCGACTTGTTCGCGCCAGTCGTGAGAATGGCGGCCGTGTCGACCTGCGATCCATCGGCCGACGACCAGGTCTCCAGGAGACCGGCGAATGCGACGATGCCGCCTTTCTTCGGCCGGACCCAATAGGCCTGCGCGGCTTCGCGGCCTTTCTGCGGACGACGCCATTCATAGAAACCGGAGGCTGGCACCAGAATGCGGCGGTGGCGCATCGCGGCGCGGAAGGCGGCCTTTTCCGTCGCGGTTTCGGCACGGGCATTGATGAGCAGAGGAAAGCTGCGCGGGTCCTTCACCCAGCCTGGCGTGAAGCCCCAGCGGACGAGCACAGCCTTTCGGTCGGGCAGGTTGCTGCCCGGCTCCGGTCGATCGGAGGCAACGACGATGAGGATCGGCTGGGTCGGCGCGATGTTGAACCTCGCCGGAAAGTCTTCCACCTTCAGCAGGCCAAACAGTTCCAGCAATTCTTCCGGGCTCGCCGTCAGCGCAAAACGTCCGCACATGACAGGGGTGTGGCATTTCACGTAGGATGGGTCAACGACATATGAACACAGCTCTGACGATGACACGCCAGCCCCAGCTCGCCTCCTCCGCCATCATCGAACGGAATGGACGCTATCTGCTCGTCCGCCGAGCCAATCCGCCATCGGCGGACATGTATGCCTTCCCGGGCGGCCGGGCGGAGCCCGGAGAGACACCTGCTGAAACCGCCCTGCGCGAACTCGCCGAGGAAACCGGCATCTGCGGCCGTAACCCGGTGCTTTTCGAGACCTATGACCTCGTTCCGAACCACGCGGAGAGCCGGCACTTCCTGCTCTCCGTCTTCACTGTTGAGGCCGATCCGGATGGCAACGCCGTTGCCGCCGACGACGCGGCAGACGTCGGCTGGTTCACGCCGGAGGAGATCTTCGCCCTGCCCATTCCGGAGAGCGTCCGACATTGTGTGGAAAAGCTGGGTGTGGAAAAACTGGCCTGCATTCGGCCGACGATCCGCCCGGGCCGCGACGCCCTTGCAAGCGGCGCCGATTCGGATTTGATGGACCCATGATCATTGCGTCCTTCATCTTCCGACTTGTCCTGGCCGGCACCGCGCTCGCGATCGCGGCAGGGGCGGCCGCACAGGAGGCAGCCCCTGCTCCTCAGGACGCGCAAACCGCTGCTCCGCCCCCGGTCGAAGACAAGCCGCCGCCCTATGAGCAGCGCCTCGTCCGTCTGGCGGAGATCCTCGGGTCGGTCCATTATCTGCGCAATCTCTGCCTCAACCAGCCGGAAGACAGCTGGCGACGCTCTATGCAGGAATTGATCGACAAGGAGACTGCCGACGAGCCGAAGCGGCGCGAGCGCATGACCGCCGCTTTCAACCGCGGGTACAGAACCTTCGCCTCGGTCTATACGGCATGCACGGAGCCCGCGACGCTCGCCGAAGAGCGATACCGTGCCGAAGGTGCAACACTCGCTTCCGAAATCGTCGCGCGCTTTGGAAATTAGGGAGATATTAACCTCTTTTTCCGCCGGCCCGTGTCGTTTCGGGAAAAGGCTGCTAAAGTCCGTTAAGAGAGTGGTAAGAAGTAGCCGGCCTGTCTGCCCGTTCAGTTGCGGTTCAGCGGAGAGGCGCTAGGTTGCCCAACTGCACGTGATGGAAGCCGCATGGAACGAATGATGGAACCAAGCCTGACCGACATCGACGACATGATCGTTCACGAGAAAATGCAGGCGGCTCTGGAACACCAGAACGAAGCCTGGGCGGACGGCATGGCGGATGGGATCGAGCCGGAAATCATTGCCGACGCGGCGATAGCACTGGCCATGCGGGAAACCATTCGGCTGCATGGCGAAGACGGCGCCGAGGCCATGCTGAATTCGCTTCGCGAGCGCATGCTCGCCGGAGAGTTCTCGCCACAGCGGTCAATCCAATAGCATCAGGACTGCCCATGACCCGGATCCTTGCAGGCCGTGCCAGAGCGGTGCGCCTCGTCATGCTGTTGCTGGCGGGGGCCGTTCCTTACGTCCCGATGGCGGCTCCGGCTGCATTCGCCTTAAGCGAGCTCAATGGCGCTCCCCCTACCGCTCCGAGCGACAGCGCGGAGAACGCGGCACCGGCCGAGACGCCCGAAGCCGAACCGGAAGAGCCGCTTGAAATTCCGATGCCGGATCCGCTGGTCGACAAGGCCGCGACCGAGACCAAGGATGCCGCGCCGGAAGTGGTCCAGCCGGTCGAGGTTTTGTCCGATGTTTCGAAAATTCCTGAACCGGTCGCCCGCATGCGCGAACTGATCGTCGAGGCAGCCGCCTCCGGCGACATCGAGCGGCTGCGCCCGCTGCTCGGCAAAGGGCCGACCCAAACCCAGGTCAGCGGCAGCGGCGGCGATGAAGATCCGATCGCAATTTTGAAGGGTTTGTCCGGCGACCAGGACGGTGTCGAAATTCTTGCGATCCTGCTCGATGTTCTGTCGACCGGCTTCGTCCTTGCCGACAAGGGCACGCCGGAGGAAGCTTATGTCTGGCCCTATTTCGCCGAAAAACCCTTGTCTTCCTTGACCCCTCCGGAGAAGGTCGACCTCTTCCGGCTGGTGACCGCCGGCGATTTCGCCGGCATGGAAGAATTGGGCAACTACAACTTTTACCGCGTCGGGATTGCTCCCGACGGCCAGTGGAAGTTCTTCGTCGCCGGCGATTGACCGTTTCTCAATGGCTTCAGGCGGGATGCGGGCGGAAAACCGCTTCGCACTTTTCCTCATCCCGCTTTTAAATTCGGACGCGGTATGCGGGCGGAAAACCGCTTCGCACTTTTCCTCATCCCGCTTTGCGCGCTTGCCCTTCAGCAGCGGAAATCCTACCTCTTCGTCAAAGAGAACGGGATTCGAGACCATGCCCAAACTTCGCCTCGAGGATCGCGCGCTGATCAGCGTTTCCGGCAAGGACGCTGAAGCGTTGCTGCAGGGGCTGGTGACGACCGACATCGGCGCACTGGCCGCAGACGAAGTGAGACCGGGGGCGCTGCTGACGCCGCAGGGCAAGATCTTTTTCGACTTCCTGATCTCGCGCGATGAAGGGACGTTACGGTTGGAAACGTCCCGCGACCAAGCTGACGCGCTGTTGAAGCGGCTGACCCTGTACAAGCTGAGGTCGGCAGTGGAACTCTCTCTCCTCTCACCCTCCCCGGTGACTGTCGTCTTCGGGGAGGCACGGCCCGAGGGCAGCTATCGGGACCACCGGTTCGAGAAGGCAGGCATGTCCGTGTTCCGCCTCTATCGCGAACTCGCCGGAGCAGAGGCGAGCGTCGCCGAATACGACCGTCTGCGGATCGAAGCTGGTATCGCCGTTTCGGAGCGGGACTACGCGCTGCAGGATGCCTTTCCGCATGACGTGCTGATGGATCTGAACGGCGGTCTCTCCTTCCGCAAGGGCTGCTATGTCGGCCAGGAGGTCGTCTCGAGGATGCAGCATCGCGGCACGGCGCGGCGTCGTGTGGTCATCGTTTCCGGCCAAGCCGACCTCCCGCCGACGGGCACCAGCCTTTCGATCGGCGGCCGCCCGATCGGCTTGCTTGGGACCGTCCAGGACAAGGCGGGACTGGCGATCGTCCGCATCGACAAGGCCGGCGAAGCCATCGCCAAGGGCGATACCATTCTCGCCGGTGACGTGCCGGTTAGCTTGACATTGCCCGGCTGGACCGGCCTTGCCTTTCCCGCCGAGGCGGACGAGGCGAGCGCATGATGAATGCACGCGCGTGGCAGCGGATGCTTTCCGGCCGGAGGCTCGATCTGCTCGATCCCTCGCCACTCGACGTCGAGCTTTCCGACATTGCCCACGGCCTTGCGCGGGTGGCTCGCTGGAACGGGCAAACGACTGGCGACCACGCCTTTTCCGTCGCCCAGCACAGCCTGATGGTCGAAGACATTTTTCGCCGCACCAACCGTTGCAACGCGGCCGACTGCCTAATGGCGCTTCTTCATGATGCGCCCGAATATGTGATCGGCGACATGATCTCGCCCTTCAAGGCGGTGGTCGGCGGCGGATACAAGGCGGTGGAGAAACGGCTCGAAAGCGCCGTCCATCTGCGCTTCGGCCTGCCTCCGCATACGCCCAAGGAGCTCAAGGAGCGGATCAAGAAGGCCGATCGCGTCGCCGCCTATTTTGAGGCGACCGAACTTGCCGGCTTCTCGCCCGAGGAGGCGCGCAAGTTCTTCGGCCAGCCGCGCGGGGTCACGCGTGAGACGCTGCTGATCACCCCCCTGCCAGCGGTCGATGCGCAACGGCTTTTCGCCGAGCGCTTCACGTTTCTCGAGGCGGAGCGCGCCAAGTTGAGCCAGGAGGCCTGAGATGGCAGGCATCATCGTCTCTCCGCTCGGCCGTATCGCCGAAATGGCTGTCCGCCACGGATGCCGCGAAATGCTGAGCCTGGTGGCCAAGGGACAGGATTTTCACCGCCCCGGCATTATCGATCGAGACAAGCATCTGACGATCGGCGTCAACGACATCAGCTTTGCGGGAACGGGCGAACTGATCGCGCCCCAGGAAATGCATGTCGCACAGATTATCGATTTCGCCCGCAAGTGGGACCGCTCGCGGCCGCTGCTCGTCCATTGCTGGATGGGCGTCTCGCGCTCGCCCGCCGCGGCGCTGATCGCGGCGCTCGCCGTCGAGCCGGACCAGGACGACGACGCGCTGGCCCGACGCCTGCGGCTCGCCTCGCCCTTCGCCACGCCGAATGCACGCATCATCGAGATCGGAGACGATGCGCTGTCGCGAAAAGGAAGGCTCATCGCCGCGGTGAGGGCGATCGGCCGCGGCGCGGATGCCGACGGCAATGCTCCCTTCCTGCTATCTCTCCTCCCGGAAAATCGCCGTCATGCGGGCTGAGGGCGTGCCGGACACCGTCGAGATCGGCCTCAACGCGGTGATCGTCGCCGTCGTCCATCGCAGTCCGCGCATTCTCGCGGTGAGCGAAACGGACGGCGACGCACGCGACAGCCTGCCCTTCGGTCCCTTCGATCCAGCCCGCCACCGCACCTTCGAGGCGAGCCTGCGCGACCGCGTCGAAAAGCGAACGGCGCTCAAGCTCGGCTATATCGAGCAGCTCTACACCTTCGGCGACCGCGGTCGCCAGCGCCTGCCGGGCGAAGAAGGCAAGCACATGGTCTCCGTCGGCTATCTGGCGCTGACACGCACCGATGCTGAAAACAACGAGAGACTGGCGGAGGCCGGCGCCCATTGGCGGGACTGGTACGGATACCTGCCCTGGGAAGACTGGCGACAGGGACGACCTCAGCTACTCGACCAGACGATCCTGCCTGCACTCGCCCGCTGGGAGGCCGGACCTGACGGCGACGAGAGATCGGCCGCGGCTGCGCAGCGCCGGTCGCGGGTGCGGCTGGCCTTCGGCCTCGACGATTTCCCATGGGACGAGGAGCGCGTGCTGGAGCGCTACGAACTGCTCTACGAAGCCGGCCTGGTGCGTGAGGCGGAGATCGACGGCCATTGCCGTGGGTCGGAGAAGCCAGCCGCCGGGCTGGCGATGCAGCACGACCATCGCCGCATCGTCGCGACCGCTGTCGCCCGGCTGCGGGGCAAGATCAAATACCGTCCGGTGGTCTTCGAGTTGATGCCGCCGGAATTCACCCTTACCGACCTTCAGGCGACGGTCGAGGCGATCTCCGGCCGGCACCTGCACAAGCAGAATTTCCGCCGGCTGGTCGAGGGGGCGGAACTCGTCGAGCCGACGGGAGGCACCCTTGCCTCCACCGGCGGCCGGCCGGCCGCGCTCTTTCGCTTCCGCCGGCAGATTCTCGACGAGCGCCCAGCGCCCGGTCTCAAGGTCGGCGGAAGGTAATTCCTATTTAATGACGGCGCAGGCGAGCCGGTCGCCGGCATCTCCGGCGGGCTGGCTGCGATTGTCGTCCGAGCGCGCATGGACAACCAGAGCGCGGCCGCGAATCGCCGTCCCCTTGTCGTCGAGGGAGACGAAGCTGTTGAAAATCTGCGCACGCAGCACACCGTCCGCACTCACATATTGGTTGGGCATGTCACCGGCATGCGGCCCGTGTGCGGCAAGAAAGCCGTGCTCGGCGCCCTCGTTTCCGTCGACGAAATGCTTGCCGGCGGATTCGAAACCGTCCGCCACGTCACATCGTCCCATTTCGTGAACGTGGAACGCCACCCATGTATCCTTGGGAAGGCCGCTGACTTCCATCTCGATCAGCACACCCTTGCCGCCGGACGTCAACGTGGCCCGTCCGGTATCCGTGCCATCCTTGCCGACGAATTCCGCCGTCGCTGTCTGCGCCGATTGTTGCGCCGAGGCAGCGGCCGCCAGCCCCACCGTAGCGGCGAGCGCGAATATCACCCTGGTCATCATCGATCCTTCCTCGCTGTCGGTTTGAGGGGCAACGCGCGGTTGCCCATCTCGTTCCGCGGCAATTCCGGGAAGCCCGTTGGCCGTCAACGTCAGATCGAAATGTCCAGCCCGATGTCGAGCGTCGGCGCCGCCATGGTGACCTTCGACGTCGAGATGTAATCGACGCCGGTCTCGGCGATTGCCCGGATCGTCTCGATCCTGACATTGCCAGATGCCTCCAGCCGCGTCCGGCTCGGATCGCCGGGATAGGCGGCGGCATCCAGCCGCCAATGTCCGGCATTGAGAGCCACCGCCTCGCGCAGGAGGTCCGGACCCATGTTGTCGAGCAGGATGACGTCGGGCGCGGCCGTCAGTGCCTCGCGCATCTGTGCCAGCCCGTCCACCTCGACCTCGACCTTGACCAGGTGGCCGCAATAGGCGCGGGCCGCGCGGATGGCGCCCGCGACGCCGCCGGAGACGGCGATATGGTTGTCCTTGATCAGCACCGCGTCATCGAGGCCGTAGCGATGATTGGAGCCGCCGCCCAGGCGAACGGCGTATTTCTCCAACGCGCGAAGGCCGGGAATGGTCTTGCGGGTGCAGCAGACCTTGGCCGCCGTGTAAGCGATCTCGTCGGCGAACTTCGCCGTGTAGCTGGCAATCCCCGAGAGGTGCATGAGGAAATTGAGCGCGACCCGCTCCGCCGAAAGCACGCCTCGGGCGCGGCCCGAGATCCGGGCGACCGTGGTGCCCGGCGCGACGCGATCGCCGTCCTCAACCAACGCTTCGAAGCGGATCGAAGAATCGACGAGGCGGAAGGCCGTGCGCGCCAGTTCCAGCCCGGCGACGACGCCCGCCTCGCGCACGCTCATATTCGCCGTCGCCGTCAGATCGAGGCCGATTGTCGCCAAAGTGGTAATGTCGCCGGCTCGGCCGAGGTCTTCGAGAAGCGCCGATTTCACCTGCTCCTCGACCAGAAGGGCGGGCAGTTCCGGACGTAGGGCGACGGTCATGATCTTCTTTCCGATTTCGTCGTTGTCTCTGCGGCAATGACAGCCGGCCTCAAGCCGGCTCCGTCTCGGCTGCCTCGGCGGCGAGGCGCTCCGCCTGTGCGAGCGTCAGATAGGTGCGCCGCTGCCATTCCGGGCGTTCGGCCGGGCAATCGGCGCGGAAATGGCCGCCGCGGCTTTCGGCCCGCTGCAGGGCGGCGACCGTGATGAGCTTGGCCGTGGTGATGATATTGGCGAAGCGCAGCCGCGTATTGACCCGCTCCAGTTCGGCGATCTCGCGGATCGCGTGCAGCAGGCTTTCGCGCGTGCGCACCACGCCGACGCACTCGCTCATCAGACCGCGCAGCCGCCTGAAGGGTGGGCTGTCCTCAACGGTCACCGGATCGTCATTCTCGCCGGCATTGTCGCCCCATTCCGTGAGCTTCGGTGCGGGGAGCGTGCCCTTGATGTTTTCGGCAATCCGGGCCGCGAAGACGACCGCCTCGAGCAGGGAGTTGGAGGCAAGCCGATTGGCGCCATGGACGCCGGTCGAGGTCACCTCGCCGGCCGCCCAGAGGCCATCGATCGAGGTGCGGCCCTCCCCATCCGTCAGCACGCCGCCCATGTGGTAATGGACCGCCGGCGCGACTGGGATCGGTTGCGTCACCGGATCGATGCCGGCCGCCATGCAGGAAGCGTAGACGGTCGGGAACAGGTCCGGGAAGTCCCTGCCGACCGCCTTGGTGCAGTCGAGAAAGGCGCCGCGCCCGGCCTTCACTTCGTCAAAGACGCCGCGGGATACGACGTCACGCGGCGCGAGCTCGCCATCCGGATGGATATCGAGCATGAAGCGGCGGCCCTTCGAATTGACGAGGATCGCACCGTCGCCGCGCAGAGCCTCGGTCGCGAGCGGCGCCGGATCCTTGCCGATATTGATAGCGGTGGGGTGGAACTGCACGAATTCCGGATCGGCGATGATGGCGCCTGCCCGTGCCGCCATGCCGACGCCCTGGCCGCAGGCTTCCCAGGGATTGGTGGTGACGGCGTAAAGGTGACCGACGCCGCCGGAGCAAAGCACCACGGCGCGCGCCGGAAAGGATACGCGTGTCTTCGACTGGCCGGCATCCGGCCGCGCCACGACGCCGGAGATGAAGCGGCCCTCGCGCACCAGCTCCTCGACCACATAGCCTTCGATCACGCGGATCGACGGGGTGTTGCGCACCGCGGCGATCAACGCCTCCATGATCGCCTTGCCGGCCATGTCGCCCTTGACGCGCACGATGCGCCGCTCGGAATGCGCAGCCTCGCGCGACAGGATCAGCTTGCCCTCGAGATCCCGGTCGAAGGGCACGCCGTATTCAAGCAGGTCGTGGATGCGCGCCGGGCCTTCGGCGACCATCATCCGTGTCATCTTCTCGTCGACGATGCCGGCGCCGGCGGCGACCGTGTCGGCGACGTGTTTCTCGACGGTGTCGCCCGTGCTCATTGCCGCGGCAATGCCGCCTTGTGCCCAGGCGGAGGAGGCGCCGTGGCCGATCGGCGCGGCGGCAAGAATGGTAACGGGCCGCGGCGCCAGCTTCAGCGCGCAGAAAAGCCCGGCAAGGCCGCCGCCGACGATGACGATGTCATCGATCCCGTTAAAGGACTGCGGGCGGAAATGATCGGTCAGCATGGCTCGGTAACTCCTCCAACGGCCTGCACGGGTGCCCGGGCGCGATTACTGCTTGAGGTTCACCATGCGCTCGACTGCAAGGCGCGCGCGACCGGCGATCGCCGGATCGACCAGAACCTCTTCCGTCATGTTGAGCAGGCTGTCGAGGATCTTCGGCAGCGTGATACGCTTCATGTGCGGACAGAGGTTGCACGGCTTGACGAAATCGACGCCTTCGACTTCCGCCTGGATGTTGGACGCCATCGAGCATTCGGTGACGAGCAGCACGCGCTGCGGCCGCTTGTCCTTGACATAGTTGATCATGCCGGAGGTGGAGCCGGAGAAGTCGCAGACTTCGATCACGTCCGGATGGCACTCCGGATGGCCGATGATCTCGATGCCCGGATTGGCCTCCTTGTAGGCGAGTAGCTCGGCCGCCGTGAAGCGCTCGTGGACCTCGCAATGGCCCTTCCAGGTCAGGATCTTCTTGTTGGTCTGGCGGGCGACGTTCATCGCCAGATATTCGTCCGGAATGCAGAGCACCGTGTCGGACTCGAGGCTTTCGACAACGGCGAGCACGTTGGACGAGGTGCAGCAGATATCGGTCTCCGCCTTCACATCGGCGGACGTGTTGACATAGGTGACGACCGGTACGCCGGGATAGCGCTGCTTAAGCAGGCGCACATCGGCGCCGGTGATCGATTCGGACAAGGAGCAGCCGGCTTTGGCGTCGGGAATCAGCACGGTCTTTTCCGGATTGAGCAGCTTCGACGTCTCGGCCATGAAGTGGACGCCGCACTGGACGATGATTTCTGCATCGACCTTGGTGGCGTCGCGGGCGAGCTGCAGCGAATCGCCGACAATGTCGGCAACGCAGTGGAAGATGTCCGGCGTCTGGTAGTTGTGCGCCAGGATGACGGCGTTGCGCTCCTTCTTTAGCCGGTTGATCGCATGCACGTAGGGCGCATAGGCGGCCCACTCGAATGCAGGGATGAAATCCTTGACCTTCGCGTAGAGAGGCTCGGTCTCGCGGGCGATCGCCGGCGTGAAGGCGAGGTCCGGCTTGTCGATGACGCCGTAGCGTGCCGCAGCGCTCACGAACGCCGGCGCAGCAGACGCATTCGTGCGAAGGTCAAGACTGGTCATCGGGCTCTCCTCTCTCGCCGTTTTCCGGCCTGCCAATTATGCTCAATCTGAGCATAATTGGGTCAAAACAAAAGCGGCTGAGCCGCGGCGACTGATTTAGAAAGTTTTGTGACAGATTTCAAGGCATGAATGTCGCGCCCGAGACATCTCGGGCGCGACATTCATATTCAAGCCATGGCTGGACGGGCGACGCCCCTCTCCTCGATCGGCCAATGAACGATGGCCGCGAAGACGCCGAGTGCGACACCAAGCCACCAGACCGGATCATAGGACCCGAAGCGGTCGTAGAGATAGCCGCCCATCCAGACGCCGAGGAATGAGCCGATCTGGTGCGAGAGGAAGACCACGCCGCCTAAAAGGCCAAGGTGGCGCGTGCCGAACATGATCGCCACGAGCGCGTTGGTCGGCGGGACCGTCGACAGCCACAGCAGGCCCATGACTACCGAGAAGATGACGACCGATGTCGGTGACTGAGGCAAAAGCAGGAAGGCCGCAACGGCGACGGAGCGCCCAAGGTAGATCCACACCAGGAAGTAGGGCTTCGAATAGCGCTGGCTGATGAAACCGGCCGACAGCGAACCGATGATATTGAAGAAACCGATCAAAGCGAGGGCGATCACCGCATAGCGCGCATCGATGCCGATGTCGCCGAGATAGGCCGGGAAATGCGCGGTGATGAAGGCGACCTGATAGCCGCAGACGAAGAAGCCGGAGACGAGCAGCAGGTAGCTCCTGTGCCCGAAGGCTTCCTTCAAGGCCTCGCCGACGGTCTGTTTGGAAAGCGCTTCGGCGTGTCGCCCGGACGAGGCATTGCCGCGCAACGGAATGGCGAAGAGCGGTACCAGCAGCATCAGGAAGCCGAGATAGACGAGACTGTCGGACCAGCCATAGGCGGAGATCAGCCCCTGGCTCAGCGGCGCGAAGAGAAACATGCCGGCCGAACCCGCCGCCGTGCCGATGCCGAAGACGAAGGAACGATGATGGGGCGCGACGTTGCGCGCAAAGGCCGACAGCACGATACCGAAGGAACCGGAAGCGACGCCGAGACCGACCAGCACGCCGCCGCCGACATGCAGCCAGATCGGCGCGCTGGCGAAGGCCATGATGAAAAGGCCGCTGGAATAGAGCAGTCCCGAGAGCGCCAGCATGCGCCAGGTGCCGAACTTGTCGGCCAGCGCCCCGAAAAACGGCTGGCCGAGACCCCAGCAGAGGTTCTGGATCGCCATGGCGAGACCGAAGGTCGTCCGGTCCCAGCCGGTGTCGGCGAGCATCGGCAGTTGGAAGAAGCCCATGGCCGAGCGCGGACCGAAGGTCAGCATCGCGATGATGGAGCCGGCGGCAATGATCAGCCAAGGCAGGTGGTCGGTTGAACGCGTAGCGGCTGGGGTGGCAGCAGACATGGAAAGCTCCGATTTTTTGAGGGGCCATCCTATGTCGCTCCCCAATCCGCGCAAAGCCAAATTAATTGACGGGACAATCACAGGAATTGATAGCGGACCGCCTGGCTTCAGCTCAACCGGTGCCGCGAAGTTTCATCGGCCAGCGCTCCGTACGCCGTCGCACGATGCTCGCCTCGTCGCCGATCCTGATAGTTCCCTCGCCCCTTGGCACGGCATTCCAGCCGAAGAGCACCCCCGGCACCCGGCGGTCAGCGGACATGCGCTTTTCCGCCAGCCCTTGAATCGGGTTGCCGCCGATGCGTTCGCCGGTCGTCTGGTCCTGGGTGGTCACGATGCATCGAGCGCAAGGCTTGACGAGATCGAAAGCAATGCCGGCTATCTCCAGGGTCTCCCACAGGTCCTCGGCCCAGGGATCGTCGCAATCGATGAGGATGTTCGTGCGAAAGCGCTCCATGCCGACCGGCTCCTGCCCCTTCTCGACGAGCGTGCGATTGAGGTCTGCGAGCGACCCGGTCGTGGTGATCAGCACCGGAAAGCCGTCGGCAAAGCCGACCGGCCCGGCAGTGCCGGCCCATTCGGCGCCGACGAAGCGTTCGGCCTCTTCGTCCATATGCACGAGCTTCACCGGTCGGCCGAACCAGGCCGACAGCGTTTCGTTCACGTCATCACCGGCAACGGCTGCATTCACGTCGCTCGACCAGACGCGGACATCGAGCCGGCTATCCGGATCGAAGCGCACGGACAGTTGGTTGCCGTTCATCTTCAGGTGCAAGCCGCCTTCGATATGCGTCGCGTCGACCTGGGCAAGCACCTGCAATTCGCGTTGGGTGATGAAATGGCCATCGGGCTCGACCAGCATGAACCGTCGGTCGCCCGCCAGCCCGTCGAGATTGACCGTCACCGCCGTCTGCGGCACGGCGCGACCGCTTTTCAGGGGATGGATATTGAGACCGGTGACTTTCATCGCGTCTTTCCAAGTTCAGAGATCGATTCAGGCGGTTCGCGAGCTGATTCATCGCGCGGCCGCAACTTACTGAAAATCGGTCTAAATTTCATCGAGCAGCATGGCAAGCACGCTGCGAAGCCGGCTTTGCCGCTCCAGGGCAAAGCGACGCCCCGCCGAAGTCTGGAAACCGTCTGCGAGGCGGAAGAGTTTCGTCTCGAAATGGTCGATTGCAAAGGCCTTATCGTCGAGCGGTCTGTCCTCTGCGAGGGGATCGAGTGGATCGTAGAGGCCGCTTCCCATGCGGCCGGCGATGTAGAAGCAGCGGGCGGCGCCGACCATGCCGATCGCGTCAAGCCGATCGGCATCCTGCAGGATTTTCGCCTCGAGCGTCTCGGGCGCGATATCGGCCGAGAAGCTGTGGGTCAGAATGGCATGGGCAACGGCCGAGATTTCCAGCGTGCGCCAGCCGAGGCCGTCGAGAATTTGCCATGCCTTTTCGGCGGCGAGCCGCGATGCGCCAGCCCGCAAAGGTGAGTTCTTCTCGACGGCGACGCAATCGTGCAGCAGGACGGCGGCCGCGAGTTGCCGGCTGTCGCCGCCCTCCTCCGCCTGTATGCGGGCCGCATTCTTCCAGACGCGGATGAGGTGCGCGGCGTCGTGGGACCCATCGTCGCTGGAGAAGGCATGCGGCAGGAGCTCGCCGGCAAGCTCCTCGTGCGGCGCGAAGGCGGCAGCCAAGGCGGCGAGGCGCGTCATGCCCTGCTTGCCCCCTCGCCCATATTGTCGGTCGCAGTCGAAACTGCGGCCGGGGGATCAGCCGCACCGTTGCCGCTGCTGGAAAGTATCCTTTGGTAGAAGAGCCCGATGCCGATCAGCACGCCGCCGAGGCCGATGAAGGAGAGTGCCCGCAGGAAGCCCTCGAGATTCGACATGTCGACGAGAAAGACCTTGAGCACGGCAATGAAGACCAGCACGGCCGAGGCGATGCGGATGCTCTTCGTGTTGAAGCGTGAGCCGACAACGAGCAGCAGAACGCCAAGCACCAGCCAGACCACCGAATAGGTGTAGGTCTCTCCCTGCAGGAAGCCTTTCCAGTCGGCCACGCTTTCGCCCTGCCAGAAGCGGCGCACGCTCAAGGTGGCCCAGGCGAAGGCAAGCACGGCGCCGCTGACGGCAAGCGCCACCACATAGGGCTGCGGACGCCGGTCGCGGGCATACCAGGCAAGGCCGGCATAGCCGATAGCGGGCAGCAGATAGCCGATGAAGAGGAGGTCGAAGAACGGGATTCTGCCGAGCAGCTCGCCACTGAAATAGGGGTTAAGCCCGACGAGATGCGCCGAGAGCACCGACAGCATCGAGAGCACGCCGAGTACCATCCCGCCGTAGCGGAACACCGGGCTTGGCGATCTGCCGTCGAGCGTCATGAAGATGCCGGAAGCGCCGATCGCAAGCAGCGTGTAGATCGCCTGCTCGCCAAGGCTCGGAACGGAGCTGTCGAGAACGCCGCCATTCATCGCATGGCGCACCAGGATCGCGAGCGTCAGCAGCACGAAGAGACTCGCGAGCGCCTGCAAAAGGTTGCGCAGGCGCAAATCCGCGGAAGCGCGCAGGAAATAGGCGCAGCCGACGAGCAGCAGTGCCGGAATGCCGTAGCCCGGCAGGAGTGCATTGAAGACCGGCGTCGTTCCAAGGCTGCCGGGGCCGACGATGGTCGGCTCCCAGGCGATCCGCGCCAGTACGACGATGGCGGCGGCAACGGTCACCCAGGGCAGGACCGGCCAGGTGCGGAGACGCGTCGCAAAGGTGTAGCCGGCGCCGAGGAACGCGATTGCAAGCGTCGTCACCAGCCCGTCCGTCCACGCATGCAGGCCGATGACGAAGAGTCCGAGGGAACCCAAGGCGAGCAGCCCGATTGCGAGATCGAGTTCGCGTCCCTCGGCGTTGCGGCGGGAGAGCCATTCGACGAGGCCGAGGAGGAACAGGCCGCCCGCAAAGGCGGAAAGCCCATGCGGCAGGTCGAATGCGAAATTGCCGGTCATAAGGAACGACATTCCGATGAGAGTGCCGGGCACGACGGCAGCGATGCCGGCCCAAAGAATGGCAAATTGCCGATGCTCCGCGAGGCGCGAAAGCACCGCCGAGGCGAGCAGCAGGAAGAGCGCCGCGAGCACCATCGCCGTCAGCATGGCAGCCCGCCCCGGAACGACGATCTCCGGCGACGCCAATGTCGGGTCGAGATAGGCAAGGACGCCGCTGAGTGCGGTCAGCGTCCACGTCCCGACGACGGCAGCAAGAGACGCGAGCAACGCCGGATAGGCCGCAGTGGCCCGCAGGGCGCCGATGCCGGCGAGACCCGCGGTGACGACGACGAATTCGGCGATCGGGAATCGCGCCGCCTCGACCGCCGGGCTGATAAAGAGAAGCGCAAGGAGCGCCGCCACGATTGCCGCCGACAGCGAGATCGCCGCATGGGGCGGCGTGAAGAGCGTCTCCCAAGGGCCCCGAGCCGCGGCTGGCGATGCGATTGTTTCCGCCGTTGCACCGCTCGCGCGCTCGACGCCGCCGGGCCAGATCAAACCGACGCCGACGACCATCACCAAGAGCGCGGCGGCGACCGGCGGGGCCTCGAAAGGCGCGGCCAACGCGATATAGGCCAGTCCCCAAAGGCCGAGGCCGGCATTTGCGAGCGTCGGCACGATCGTCCAGCGGCGCAGGCGCGAGGCGGCAAGCGTCGCGAGCCAGGCGACCGAGAGAAACGCGAACAGCACCCACGGCCGCGGCTCGCCGCTGGAGACGAAGAGAGGGGTCAGCAACGACGCAAGCAGACCAAGACCGGCAAGCGCCTGGCCATGCAGCAGCGACATGCCGACGGTCGCCAGCGAAATCAGCGCCAGCAGCGCGAACGCCGGCGCCGTCCCGATGTAGCCGTAGATGCCATGCGCCGCATAGACGACGCCGAACAGCGTAACGGCGCCGGCTGCGGTCAGCACGCCGGGAATCATCGCATTGCGGAACCGGTCGGAAATCGTCGGCACCGCCCGGCGCCGGATCACTTCACCGGCGGCCCCGAGCACAAGGCCGAAGACCGCAGCGAGCGTGAGCCGGACCGCCGGGCTCAAAAGCCCGGCCTCGATCGAGTACTGCACCAGGAAAAAGCCGCCGAGCGCCAGCGCAAGTCCGCCGACCCAGACAGGCCAGCGTCCGCCGATACGGCTCTCGAGGCTCTCCGCAGACCGCGCGGCTGCGGGTTCGGCAGTCGCTACAACGGGAGACTCGCTGCCCGTCTCGGCGCCCGCCGGGGCACTGCCGAAAATCTGCGCCCCCTCGCGCGCCTGCGACCACGGCCCCTGCACCGCCTCTTCGCCGACCTCTGGCACAGTCGCTGCCTCGGCCTCTGTTGGCGCAGATGCCGCAGGATCGGGCACGACCTCTTCAGGGGCCTGCGTCGCGAGCCGGGCGATCTCAGCCTTCAGACTTTCGATTTCGGCGTCCAGCCGGTCCGCAGTCCTGCGGCCGCCGAGGAAAGCGGCAAGCGCCAAGACAAAGGCAACAAGGGCGATAAACTCAAGCATGGGCCCCCCCGGCACCACGACGACTCGTGAACGATTCGCACAAGTTAGCCCGGAATGCCAGCGCAGACATGCCGCTTGAACTTTCTCCTTCTTGCAACCGCAGGATTGTGCCGCAGGTCCAACTGTCTCCAGCGGCAGAAGAGCCGCAAACTCTTCATGGTTCTTCACGGTATTGTCGCAGAACTGTCACGAGCTAGCTGGTAGAGCGAGGATGGACGCCGACCACAGGCGGCGCTTCAATCGTTCAAATGGGGAGAATGACCATGGACAAGCATCTCGGCTCGACGGAAGAAACCGAATTCAAGACGCTGACGGAACAGAGGGAGGAGCTGGAAGATATCGGCCAGAACTGTTCCACTAACCCGACCATGGGCGACATCATCAACCGTCGCTTCTCGCGTCGGTCGTTCCTTGGCGGATCCCTTGCGGTTGCCGCCATTTCGACGACGGTCAGCCCGCTTGCGCTGCTTTCGGCCGATGAAGCTCACGCCGAGAGCGCGTCCCGCTTCGACTTCAAGGAGATCGAGGCCGGCGTCGACGAGAAGCATCACGTCGCTGAAGGCTACGACGCCGACATCCTGTTGCGTTGGGGCGACAAGATCTTCGCTGACGGCCCCGAATTCGATCCGCTCAAGCAGACCGCCGAAGCGCAGGGCCGCCAGTTCGGCTACAACAACGACTATGTTGGCTTCATCCCGCTGGACGGGAGCCCAGACCATGGCCTGCTGGTCGTCAACCATGAATACACCAACGCCGAGATCATGTTCCCGAACTTCGCCCGCGTCGAAAAGGTGACGGAGGACGGCAAGGAGGAGGACAAGGTCGTTCTCGGCGAATACACCAAGGAACTGGTCGACATCGAAATGGCCGCCCATGGCGGCACGGTCGTCGAGATCCGCAAGGTTGACGGCAAGTGGCAGCCGGTTCTCGACGGCAAGTACAACCGCCGCATCACGGCAAATACCGAAATGCAGCTCTCCGGTCCGGTGGCCGGCCATGACCGCGTCAAGACCGTAGCCGACCCGACCGGCAGGAAAGTCTTCGGGACCATCAACAATTGCGCCGGCGGCGTCACCGCCTGGGGCACCTACATGATGGCCGAGGAAAACTTCAACGGCTATTTCGGCGGCGAGCTCGCCGAGGATCATCCGGAATTCAAGCAGCTGAAGCGTCTCGGCGCGCCCGGCAGCCAATATGAGTGGTCGAAGTTCTACGAGCGCTTCGACGTATCGAAGGATCCGAACGAGGCCAACCGCTTCGGCTGGGTCGTCGAGGTCGATCCGCTCGACCCGACCTCGGTGCCGAAGAAGCGCACCGCCGTCGGCCGTTTCAAGCATGAGGGCTGCGAATCGATCGTCAACAAGGATGGCCGCGTCGTTCTCTATAGCGGCGACGACGAGCGTTACGACTATGTCTACAAGTTCGTGACGAAGGGCACCTACAATCCGAACGACCGCGCCGCCAACATGGACCTCTTCGACGAAGGCACGCTCTACGTGGCGAAATTCGACGAGGACGGCACGGTCACCTGGATGCCGATCATCCATGGCGAGGGCCCGCTGACGACCGAGAACGGCTTTGCCTCGCAGGCCGACGTCCTGATCAACACCCGGCTTGCCGCCGATGCGCTCGGCGCCACCAAGATGGACCGGCCGGAAGACATCCAGCCCAACGCGAAGACCGGCAAGGTCTATGTCATGCTGACTAACAACACCAAGCGCAAGGAGGAAGAGGCGGACGCTGCCAATCCGCGCGCCAAGAACGCCTTCGGCCACATTGTCGAGATCTCCGAAACGGATGGCGATTTCGCTTCGACGAAATCCAAATGGGACATCCTGCTGAAATGCGGCGACCCGAGCGTTGCGGAAGTCGGTGCTTCCTTCACGACGGCGACGACGAAGAACGGCTGGTTCGGCATGCCGGACAATTGCGCGATCGACTCGGACGGCCGCCTGTGGGTATCGACCGACGGCAATAACGAGAAAGAGACGGGCCGCACCGATGGCGTCTGGGCGATCGAAACCGAAGGCGAAGGACGCGGCACATCGAAGCTGTTCTTCCGGGTTCCGGTCGGCGCGGAAATGTGCGGCCCAAGCTTCAACCCGACGAGCGACACCTTCTTCCTCGCCGTTCAGCACCCCGGCGATGCCGGCCTTGCCACTTACGAGAAGCCGGCAACGCGCTGGCCCGACTTCCGCGACGACATGCCGGTGCGCCCGGCAGTGGTCGCCGTGACCAAGCAGGGCGGCGGCAAGATCGCCTGATGCATGCCGCCCGAAAGTGCTCAGCGGTTTCGGGACAACGACATGCATAGAGAAAGACCTGAAGCGCGTTGCACGGCTCCGTCCAAAGCGACGCGCTCTATGGCCGAATTGCCGGTTCGGGTGCCGCATTGAACGTGCGGCACCTGTTTCGCATCTCATGCTGCCGGGGGCGGGACCGGCTTCAGCGCCTTCAGTGTCGCATGGACGAAACCGTCTCGCGCCGAGGAAACGTCGACGCCGCGCGGTTCATAGACGTGGCGATTGAGGAAATAGGCCGTCAGGCGAAAGGCCGCGGCGAGGCTGTCGTAATCGGCCGCGCTGTCCCCTCCCGAGAGGAAATCCGGAAGCGCAAGCATGCGCTCCGCATAGGGTGCGCCGGCCGCACGGCTAACGGCGCGACCCGTTTTCGGCGACACGTAGACAAGTTCGGCCCGGCCGCCGGTCGCAGCACATTCGGAAAGATCGAGGCCGAAGCCGAGATCGTTCAGGACCGCCAGTTCAAAGCGCACGAACAATTCGCCGGCGTCGGCCGGGTCCTCGAGGTGGTCGACGATCACGGCGAGCGCCTCGTAAAGATGGGGATGCGGATCGCGCTCCGGCAGCAGCCGCAGCAGGGCGCCAAGCGCCTGGATGCCGTAGACCGAGGTCGCCGCCTCCATCAGTCTGGCGGCGCGCAGTTCGAGCGGCTCGATGCGGAACTCGCCGAGATGTTCGTCGAGCCTGGCTCGCCAGGTGACTTCCACCGAATTGCCCGGCTGCAGCACCGGCTGCATCGTTCGCGAGCGGCCGGAGCGCACGAGCCCAAGATGCCGCCCATGCGCGGACGTCATGGCCTCGGCGATGACCGAGCTTTCGCCGTGCCGCCGGATGCCGAGAATGATGGCCTGATCGCTCCATTGCATGGAAAAGGCATACACCCGCTGCGGAAAGCGGATCAAGCGAAGATGGCGCGTAAATCGGGCCGCGCCCCTGGGCCACCCAGACCAGCGACCGTCGCCCTTTCCGGGACCTGTTCGCCGCACTACAATTCTATCATTGTCCAGCCGAATCGCGGCCAGCCTTCCTGTACGAAGCGGCTGCCGTCCCCACGGACAACCACCAGGAGTGTTTGGAGTATGTGTGTTTCCCGCCTCGTCCAGCCTCTCACGCTCCTCCTTGTTCTGGCCGCGCTGGCGGGCTGTGCGACGAGTACCGCGCAGCCGCCCCGGCCGCGGGGACCGGATCCCTATTTCACGGCGATGTACGGACCGCAGCCGGACGAGGCGTTCCCCTTGCCTGCCACCGACATAAGCAAGGTCGATCCGCGCTTCCTGCGGCAGCAGGTGCCCTACGTCACCCACGAGCCGCCGGGCACGATCGTCATCGACACGCCGGACCGATACCTCTATCTCGTGCAGGGCGGCGGCATGGCGCTGCGCTACGGGATCGGCGTCGGCAAGGCGGGGCTGGAATTTGCCGGCGAGGCGCGCATCGGCCGCAAGGCCCAATGGCCCCGCTGGATACCGACCTCGGACATGGTCGCCCGCGAGCCGGAACGCTATGGCCCGCTTGCCGACGGCATGGATCCGGGCCCGACCAATCCGCTTGGGCCACGGGCGCTCTATCTCTATCAGGATGGCAAGGACACGCTGTTCCGGATTCACGGCACGACCGAGGCCTGGTCGATCGGCAACGCCGTTTCGAGCGGCTGTATCCGGATGTTCAACCCGGACATCATCGATCTCTATAACCGCGTGCAGGAAGGCACCCGAGTGGTGGTGATCCAGGCGCAGTCGCCGATGGAACCGGCCATGCCGCCGGTCGATGCTCCTCCCATGCAGACGCCCGCCGAAGAGGCACCGCTGGCATTCTGAGACGCTACCAGGCGTCCGGCTCGCGCACGAGATGGACAATATTGGCCGGGTTCATCACCCAGCCGCCGCGAAAGGCCTCGCCCAGATCCTCGACCGCATCGCAGCGCACCGCGCCGTTCGCGACGAGATGGCTCAAGGCCGCTACGTGATCGTCGGTGAACAGTTCCAGCCAGACTTCAGCCTGGCTCAAATGCGGCATCTCGTCGATCCAAAGCCGATTCGGCCCGAGTATGAAGCCCTTGGCCGGCAGTTTCTCGTCGAATGGCGGCAGACCGACGACGTCCCGGTAGAAGGCCAGCACGGCCTCGTATTCATGACTCGGCACCTTCATAGCGATGTTGATGCCGCCCTTCATCTCCACTGACATCACGCGATCCCCTACACCTGCGGCTCGAGCGCCGGCTTGCCGGAGAGCTCGCTGACATAATAGCCCTCTCGGAGGTTGATGCCGTACTCGACCCAGGCCTTCATGCAGGCGAGCATCTGCGACCATCCCTCGCAGTTAAGATACGAGCTCTTCTGCCCCTGCTGGTTTTCGCGCCAGCCGCTTTCGGCAATGGTCACCATGGTGGCTCCGTCCTCGAGCGGCTGGAATCGCATTTCGACTCGCGTCTGGTATGGGGACTCTTCCTTCGCAACCATTGCGCCCCAGCGGAAGACGATCCGTTCATGGGGCGCGACCACCTCCACCTCGACCGGGACTTCACCCCACCAGGTCACCGTGACGCCGGCGACCAGCGGACCGCTGACGCCGCCGAGCGTCACGAAATAGCGGCTGAGCTTGTCGGGATTGACGACCGCGTCGAAGACCTCCTCGACGGGACGGGCAATGCGCCCGTTCACACGAAATTCGAAAGCCATGACGACCTCCTCTCGATTGTCTTCGGGCATAATATGTTATAAAAATATAACATGTCAATTGATTCGAAGGACGACGCGGTTTTCAAGGCCCTGGCCAATGGCCGGCGCCGTCAGATTCTCGATGCGCTGAAGGAGGCGCCCCGCACGACAGGCATGCTGTGCGAGCGATTTTCCGATCTCGACCGCTGCACCGTGATGCAGCACCTGAAAGTGCTGGAGGAGGCAAATCTCGTTCTGACCAGGCGCGAAGGGCGGGAACGATGGAACCATTTGAATGCCCTGCCAATCCGAGCCATTCACGACCGCTGGATCAGCCAGTATTCCGGCCATGCGATGTCCGTGCTCACGGCCCTGCAGCAGCAACTCGACGGTGAGCCGGAGTGACGGTTTCGTCTTTCCATTGCCCGGCTTTCTTCGTATGAACGATCGAGTTCAAGAAGACCGGGGGCATTTCCGTGCGTTACCTCATTACCGGCACCGCGGGCTTCATCGGCTTTCATGTCGCCAAGCGGCTGATCGACGATGGGCATTTCGTTGTCGGCTTCGACGGCATGACGCCCTATTACGACGTGACGCTCAAGGAGCGCCGTCACGCCATCCTGGAGCGCTCCAACGGCTTCAAGGCCGTAACCGCGATGCTCGAGGACCGCTCCGCGCTCGACCGCGCCGCAGAGCTTGCGGAACCGGAGGTCATCATCCATTTGGCCGCGCAGGCGGGCGTCCGCTACAGCCTTGAAAATCCGAAGGCCTATGTGGACGCCAACCTTCTCGGGTCCTGGAACGTGCTCGAGCTTGCCAGGGCGATCGGCCCGAAGCATTTGATGCTGGCATCGACCTCGTCGATCTATGGCGCCAATGAGAAGATACCCTTTGCCGAGGCCGATCGGACCGACGAGCCGATGACGCTCTATGCGGCGACGAAGAAATCGATGGAGGTGATGGCTCACAGCTACGCCCATCTCTATAAGGTGCCGACCACCGCCTTCCGGTTCTTCACCGTCTATGGTCCCTGGGGCAGGCCCGATATGGCGCTCTTCAAATTCGTCGATGCCATCCTTAACGGCCGGCCGATCGATATCTATGGAGAGGGCCGGATGAGCCGTGACTTCACCTATATCGACGACCTGGTCGAAGGCATCCTGCGGCTTTCCCACGTGGCGCCCTGCGAAGCCAATCGGGTCGGCCCGGAACTGGCGCAGGACACGCTTTCCCGACAGGCGCCGTTTCGCGTCGTCAATGTCGGCGGCGGCCAGCCGGTGGAGCTGATGACCTTCGTCGAGACTGTCGAGAAGGCCGTCGGCAGGCCGGCTATGCGCAACATGCTGCCGATGCAGATGGGCGACGTGCCGCGGACCTACGCCTCACCGGATCTGCTCGAGGCGCTGACCGGCTTCAAGCCGACCATCGACGTCGAGGAAGGCGTCGCTCGTTTCGTCGAGTGGTATGAGCAATATTATCGCCCTGCAGCGGCCCACGCCTGAGGACAACCGAGCGATTCGTCGCCTTGGAAAACGCCCCTGTCATTTGCAGGTCGAAAAACGGTCCTATTTGCCTATCAATGGATGCGTAGCTCCCAAGGCTCGATAAGGACTCAACAACAAAGGAAGAGCGGATGAAGATTACGATGATTGGCGCCGGCTATGTCGGCCTCGTTTCCGGCGTTTGTTTCGCGGATTTCGGCCACGACGTCGTCTGCCTCGACAAGGACGAGAGCAAGATCGCGGCGCTTAAGAAGGGCGAGATCCCGATCTTCGAGCCGGGGCTCGACCATCTGGTCGCCAGCAACGTCGCTGCAGGGCGCCTGCACTTCACCACCGACCTCGCGCCCGCCGTTTCCGGCAGCGACGTCATCTTCATCGCCGTCGGCACGCCGTCGCGCCGCGGCGACGGCCACGCGGACCTCTCCTATGTCCATGCCGCCGCACGCGAGATCGCTGCCAATCTCAATGGCTTTACCGTCGTCGTCACCAAGTCGACCGTCCCCGTCGGCACCGGCGACGAAGTCGAACGCATTATCCGCGAAACCAATCCGGAGGCGGACTTTGCCGTCGTGTCCAATCCGGAGTTCCTGCGTGAGGGCGCGGCGATCGATGATTTCAAGCGGCCCGACCGAATCGTCATCGGCCTTGCGGATGACGACCAGCGCGCCCGCGACGTGATGACCGAAGTCTATCGCCCGCTGTATCTGAACCAGGCACCGCTGGTCTTCACCTCGCGCCGCACCTCGGAACTGATCAAATATGCCGGCAACGCCTTCCTGGCGATGAAGATCACCTTCATCAACGAGATGGCCGACCTTTGCGAAAAGGTGGGCGCCAATGTCCAGGACGTCGCCCGCGGCATCGGGCTCGACGGACGGATCGGCGCCAAGTTCCTGCACGCCGGCCCCGGCTACGGCGGCTCGTGCTTCCCCAAGGACACCCTGGCGCTCGTCAAGACCGCACAGGACCACGACAGTCCGGTACGGCTGGTCGAAACCACCGTCGCGATCAACGACAACCGCAAGCGGGCCATGGGACGCAAGGTGATCACTGCGGTCGGCGGCGACGTGCGCGGCCGCAAGATCGCCGTGCTCGGCCTCACCTTCAAGCCGAACACCGACGACATGCGCGACAGCCCGGCGATCGCCATCGTCCAGACGCTGCAGGATGCGGGCGCCCAGGTCACGGGTTACGATCCGGAGGGTATGGACAACGCGCGCAAGGTCATCGAGGGTCTGGACTATGCGAGCGACCCCTATGATGCGGCGGCGGAAGCGGATGCCCTAGTGATCGTCACCGAGTGGAACGAGTTCCGGGCGCTTGACTTCAAGCGGCTGAAACGGACGATGAGCACGCCGCTGCTCGTCGATCTGCGCAACATCTACCGCAAGGACGAGATCGCCCGGCACGGCTTCACCTATGCCAGCGTCGGCCGGCCGGACTGATCGGCGAAGAGACTGAAACGGGGGCGGGAGAAAGATATGCATCTGCTGCTCCCGCTCTTGCGGTCCGGTTCTGAAAAGGTGGTTCGGGATTGGGATTTCGCGCGTTGGCGCGCGCGCCATCACGGATGGCGGAAACAAGGTCGGCCGCTGAAAGTTATCTGGCTCCTAGGCCTTCGGGCCAACGGGAATAATCGTCTCCCAGCTCTTGCCGGCCAAGATCACGCAGCTTCGGCCTGACACGTCGGTTATGACCAGGGTCCACGTGCCGTTGTCGGCGGCGTAGAGTTCCATTACTGCCTGCTGATTGACCATTCCGAATGCGGCCTGCTTCTCGGAATATTGCTTGGCGAGGAACTCAATCACCTGCGCGCGTTCGGCGCAATTCACGACGCCCTGCGCGCCTGCTGTCTGGGGATATACGGTTAACGCCGCCGCCAAGAGGACGGCTTGCGGAAAGACGCGGGTTGCATTGCATGCCACGATGCACCTCCTTCGCCGGAATTCCCGGCGGAAGAGGGTTTTTCCGCTGACCTGTTCCGCCGAAGTCCGGCATTCCTATGGTCGGCATCAGCCACGAAGAACATCGCGTCACCGCCGATGAGCACGTAACGATCCTTGATGCCGCGCCGTTCCACGCAGGGCTATTTTTTCTTCATCGCCTCCATCAGCGCCGCGCCGAAGGCGCCCTGAGCAGGTACCTGCGATTTCTGCGGCCGCGCAGCCGAATTGCGGTTGATGGCGCTCGATGACGGCCCCTTCGCCTCCCGTCCGGTTTCGGCGCCGCCGTCCTTGCGCATGCTGAGCCCGATGCGTTTGCGCGCCACATCGATTTCAGTGACGCGAACCCGCACCACGTCGCCGGCCTTCACCACCTCATGCGGGTCCTTGACGAAGCGATCGGCAAGCTGCGAGACGTGGACGAGCCCGTCCTGGTGCACGCCGATGTCGACGAAGGCGCCGAAGGCCGCGACATTGGTCACCGTCCCTTCGAGCTGCATGCCGACCTTCAAATCCGTGATGTCGTCGACCCCCTCGGCGAAGGTCGCCGTCTTGAAGCTCGGGCGCGGATCGCGGCCCGGCTTCTCCAGTTCGGACAGAATGTCCTTCACCGTCGGCAGACCGAATCGTTCGTCGACGAAGCTGCGCGGATCGAGTTTCTTCAGCGCCGCACTGTCACCCATCAGCGAGCGCACGTCCCGGCCGCAGGCAGCGACGATCTTCTTGGCCACGCCATAGGCCTCCGGGTGCACGGCCGAGGCGTCGAGCGGCTCGGAACCGTTGGTAATCCGCAGGAAGCCGGCGCATTGCTCGAAGGTGCGGGCACCGAGACGCGGCACCTTGAGGAGTTGCTGCCGATTTGCGAAGGCGCCCAACGCATCGCGATGCGCCACGATCGCTTCGGCCGACGACTTGCCCAGGCCGGAAACGCGCGCCAGCAAGGGTGCCGATGCGGTGTTGAGATCGACACCGACGGCGTTCACCGCATCCTCGACGACGGCGTCCAAAGAACGGCTGAGGTGCGACTGGTCGACGTCGTGCTGATACTGGCCAACGCCGATCGATTTCGGTTCGATCTTGACCAGTTCGGCGAGCGGGTCCTGCAGCCGGCGGGCGATCGACACGGCCCCGCGCAGCGAAACGTCAAGGTTGGGAAATTCCGCCGCCGCCGTCTCCGAAGCGGAATAGACGGAGGCGCCCGCCTCGGAAACGATCACCTTGGTGGGCTTCGGCGCCGGCATCTGGGCGAGCATATCGGCGACGAGCTTCTCCGTTTCGCGGCTGCCGGTGCCGTTGCCGATGGCAATCAGTTCGACCTTGTGCTTGCGGACGAGCGCCGCGAGTTCGTCCTGCGTGCCGCGAATGTCGTTCTTCGGAGGGAACGGGTAGACTGTCGTCGTATCGAGCAGCTTGCCGGTGCCATCGACGACCGCGACCTTGACGCCGGTCCGGATGCCGGGATCGAGACCCATGGTCGGCCGCGAGCCGGCCGGTGCCGCAAGCAACAGGTCCTTGAGGTTGCGCGCGAAGACGCGGATCGCTTCCTCCTCGGCGCGTTCGCGCAGTTCGCGCATGAGGTCCAGCGACAGAGAAAGAGACAGCTTGACGCGCCAGGTCCAGCCGATCACCTCCAGCAGCCATTTGTCCCCGGGCAGGTGCCCGCCGACCTCATAGGCGGCAGCGATCATGCGCTCGACCGGCTTTTGCGGAGATGCGGCCTCCTGGTCGACGACGATGTCGACCGAAAGGACTTCTTCGTTCCAGCCGCGCAGCATCGCCAGCGCGCGGTGGCCGGGTGCCGTTGCCCAGCGTTCCGAGTGATCGAAATAATCGGAGAACTTCGCCCCCGCCTCCTGCTTGCCCTGGACGACCTTCGCCCGCAGGAACGCCGCCTCGCGCATGTGATTGCGCAAGCGGCCCAGCAGGTCGGCGTTCTCGGTCATGCCTTCGACGATAATGTCGCGGGCCCCGTCGAGCGCCGCCTTCACGTCCGGCACTTCGGCGGAAAGGAAGACCCCCGCCCGGTCGGCCGGCGCGATCGAGCGATCGGCAAGGATCGCCTCGGCGAGCGGCCCGAGGCCGCGCTCCCGGGCAATCTCCGCCTTGGTCCGCCGTTTCGGCTTGTAGGGCAGGTAGATGTCTTCGAGTTCCGCTTTGGTTACGGCGGCGGCGATCTTGCCTTCCAGCTCGTCGGTGAGCTTGCCCTGGCCACGGATCGACTCGAGAATGGACGACCGGCGCGCTTCGAGCTCCCGCAGATAGGTGAGCCGTTCCGCGAGCGTGCGCAATTGGGTGTCGTCGAGACCGCCGGTGACCTCCTTGCGGTAGCGGGCGATGAAGGGCACCGTCGCCCCGGCATCGAGGAGTTCGACGGCGGCGCCAACCTGGGCGGCAGTCGCCTTGATCTCGCTTGCGATGATGGCGGCGATGGGTTTTGCGGTCATGTCTGCGTTCCGTCTGCTGTTTCCAAGCCGGACCATACTGACGCAGACCATGAAGGCCAAGTGAGGGCGGTTGAGCGCTCGTTCGCACTCCACAGAAGATGGCAGCGCCGAACATCCAGCAGGCGAAGCGGAATGCCCCCTCCTCGTGTTTAACCCGAGGACTACCCCTCTCCCCGCCCGCGGGGACAGGGAAGTCTACGACGGCGCCGCGCGTCCCTTCTCCCCGCCTGCGGGGAGAAGGTGGCCGGCAGGCCGGATGAGGGGCAGAAAAACACCGCGCGCCCCGCTACACCGCGACGAGCTCCAGCCGCGAGCGGGTTTTCTCGAACTCCAGCAATTCGCGCTCCGTCGCTTCGATGTAATCGCGCGAGACCGGCACGGCCCCCAGCGACGGCGAGAGCTGAAGCTGGAAGATGAAGTGCTTGTCGTAGAGGAAGGCGGTTTCGGAGGCGGCGAGATAGAACTCCCACATCCGGAAGAAGTGCTCGTCATAGAGCTTCACCGCTTCCTCGCGCCGCGCAACGAAGCGCTCGCGCCAGGCGCGGAGCGTCCAGGCATAGTGCAGCGGCAGGATCTCGATGTCCTTGACAAGCAGGCGCGTGCTCTCGACCGGCGGCAGGACCTCGGAAAGCGCCGGGATGTAGCCGCCGGGGAAGATATACTTTTCGATCCAGGGATTGGTCGCCCAGGGCTTGTAGACCTGGCCGATCGAATGAAGCAGCATGACGCCGTCGGATTTCAGCAATTCCTTCATCTTGCGGAAGAAATTGCCGTAGTTGCCGATGCCCACATGTTCGAACATGCCGACGGAGACGATCCGGTCGAATTGCCGCCCCTGCAGGGTACGGTAGTCCTGCAATTCGAACCGCACGCGATCGGACAGCCCGCGTCTGGCGGCGCGTTCGCGCGAGACCTTCAGTTGCTCCTCGCTGAGCGTGATGCCGGTGACTTCGACGCCCGTCGCTTCGGCGAGGTACATAGCCAAGCCGCCCCAGCCGGAACCGACCTCCAGCACCCGCTGGCCCGGTTCGAGCAGCAGCTTCGCGGCTATATGGCGCTTCTTCGCGCGCTGCGCCTCGTCGAGCGAAATGCCCGGCGGATGGAAATAGGCGCAGGAATATTGCCAGTCCTCGTCGAGGAAGAGGTTGAATAGCTTGCCGTCGAGATCGTAGTGATGGGCGACATTGTAGCGGTTGCGGTTGACCGGCAGCCGGCTTTTTAGCTGCTGACGAAATACGTGCCCGAGGGCGACGATGGAATTGAGGAAGGTCGCCGCTTTTTCCACACCGTTGCTCTTGATGATCGACAGGACGTCGAAGATATCGCCCTCTTCGATGACAACACGGCCGTCCATGTACATTTCGCCGAATTTTAGGCCGGGGTCGTACAATATGGCCTTTTCCGCCTCAGCGTCCGTTATATGCATGGCCGCGGGCTTCCCCGTGCCATCCCCAAGAACAACTTTCTTTCCCGATGAAAAAATGACCGTCAGAGTTCCCTTCTGGACAAGACGGCGAAGCAACTTCAACAATGCTGCATTCATTTCCAACCTCAGCGCCAGACCTATACGGGCATATCCGTTCTTCCGCATGGAGCGGGCGGTTCGGTTGGCCTCCGGAAGGTGTGCGCGCCGGGACGGCGCCGATTGAGTCCGGAAGCAGCGAGAACCGGCTCGGGCAAGCCTCACGGCCTCCGGCGGGCTGGCGCCGTGCAAAAGCACGGGGCTGCAACCGGGATGTCGTCAGGCCAGCCTCTTGAGGCTCCTATCCATCAGAACTTACATTAACTTAGCGGCGTTCGGCGGTTAATCAATGGGGTTGTGCTGTGGCCCCTCAAGGCTTTGCTTCCTTAGTACATCGGGAGAAAATATAACGCCTGCCGGAGCGCATCGCCGGCGAGCAACCCGCTACGTGCCGAAAACCCCGAGGCCGGCAAGACGGGATCGATCATGCGGGCGATCGAAGTCGATCGCCGGGCCCGCCGGCACGATCCCGGCGGGATTGATGTGCTGGATACCGTAATATCCGCGCTTTATATCGTCGATCCGGACCGTTTCACGGATTCCCGGCCACTGATAGAGCTCGCGCAGGTAGTTGGAGAGGCAGGGATAATCCTCGATCCGGCGGATATCGCATTTGAAGGCGCCGTGATAGGCGACGTCGAAACGGACGAGGGTTACGAAGAGGCGAATGTCCGCCTCTGTCAGATATTCACCGGCGAGATATCGGTTCACGTCGAGATGTCGCTCGAGTTCATCGAGCATGCCGAATAGGCTTACGACGGCCTCGTCATAGGCGGCCTGAGTCTTGGCAAATCCGGCCCGGTAGACGCCGTTGTTGACACACGCGTAGATCGGCTCGTTCCAGCGATCGATGGCGGTGCGGAGCGCCGCGGGGTAGAGATCGAGGCGGTTGCCGGTCAAGCGGTCGAAGGCCGAGTTCAGAATGCGAAGGATATCGGCCGACTCGTTGTTGACGATCCGGCCTTCCTGCATGTCCCAGAGCACGGGGACGGAGACCTTCCCGGAATAGCCCGGGTCGCTCGCCGTATAAAGCTGGTGATGATAGCGGACGCGCCCCACGCGGGTGCCCGCATCCACAGGTTCGTCATAGATCCACCCGTCCTCGCCGAGCACGGGATTTGCGGCCGTAAGCCCGACGATCTCCTGAAGTCCCTTGAGGTTGCGCATCGCGATCGTCCGGGATGCCCATGGGCAGAGATAGGAGACAAACAGCCGGTAGCGCCCCGCTTCCGCGGCGAATGACGGCTGGCCGTCCGGCCCGGATCGTCCGTCAGTGGTGATCCAATAGCGGAAGCGGGTCGGCTCGCGATGGAACGCGCCGTCCTTCATCTCGCTTGCGGCGACATCATTCTTGACCCATTTTCCCTGGACGAGCTGCGGCACCTAAGTTCTCCTGCGGCATTGCATTGGGCGGTTCGGGAGCCTACCTCCCATAGGGCCTGCTGCCGGTCAATCACGCGCGGAGGTGACGGTTTGTTCGCAATCCGCATAACGGGGAGCGTGGCAGCGCAAGTGCAGGAGCGCCGCTGTGCCGAGCAGAGCGCGGTACGAGAGGAGGATTCACGATGAGGAAACTCGCCGTCATCGCCGTCGTCGCGGTCATCATCGTCGCCATCATCTGGCTCCTCAACACATCCTATCTGGTGGCACCGCCGGCCGGAGCCGCGAAGGTTCTCGCCCACCGCGGCATTCATCAGGTCTTCAGTCTGGAGGAGGTGGGCAACGACACCTGCACGGCTGAGCGTATCGAACCGCCGCGCCATGCCTATCTCGAGAACACGATCGCCTCCATGCGCGCAGCACTCGACAGCGGCGCCGAGGTGATCGAACTGGATGTCCACCTGACTCCCGACCGCCAGTTCGCCGTCTTCCACGATTGGACGCTCGACTGCCGCACAAATGGAGCGGGCGTTACGGAAGAGACGCCGATGTCCAAGCTGAAGACGCTCGATATCGGTTACGGCTACACGGCGGACGGCGGGAAGACCTTTCCCTTCCGCGGCCAGGGAGAAGGCCAGATGCCGACGCTGGGGGAAGTTTTCACCGCCCTGCCCCACGGCCGGTTCCTGATCAACTTCAAGAGCGAGCGGCGCGAGGAAGGTGCGACCCTTGCCGTCATGCTGCGGTTTCACCCGGAGTGGCGCAAATTGATCTTCGGGGTTTACGGCGGCAGAACGCCGACGCAGGAGACCCTGCGGCTGGTCGGCGGGCTGAGGGGCTACGACCGGCAATCCACCATGGCCTGCCTTGGCCGCTATGCCGCCTATGGCTGGACCGGGATCGTGCCGGAGGCCTGCCGCGATACGCTGATCGTCGTACCCGCCAACTACGCGCCTTTTCTGTGGGGCTGGCCTTACCGGTTTGCTGCCCGAATGCAGGCCGCCGGAAGCGAGATCATCCTGCTCGGGCCCCATCACGGCGGCGACTTCACATCCGGAATCGACAGCGCCGAACAGCTCGCCCTCGTTCCGGAGAATTTTTCCGGCTACGTCTGGACCAATCGGGCCGAGACGATCGGACCGCTTCTGAACAAGAGGCTCGCCGCCTCGAATGACCAAAAATAGCCGCTACGTTGAGCGCTTATCGCGGAAAATCGAGTCCCATCTCGCGGAAACGCTCCGGATCGTCGCCCCAGTTCTCGCGCACCTTGACGAACAGAAAGAGGTGCACGGGCTGTTCCAGGATCTCGGAAATTTCCTTGCGGGCCGCGGTCGAGATCGCCTTGATCGCCTCCCCGCCCTTGCCGAGCGCGATCTTCTTCTGACTGTCGCGCTCGACATAGATCACCTGTTCGATGCGCACCGAGCCGTCCTTGCGCTCTTCCCATTTCTCCGTCTCGACGTGGGACGCGTAAGGGAGTTCCTGATGGAGGCGGAGGAACAGCTTCTCGCGGGTGATCTCGGCCGCGAGCTGGCGCATCGGCAGATCGGAGATCTGGTCCTCCGGATAGTACCATGGCCCCTCCGGCAATGCGACCGCAAGGTAGTCCATAAGGTCGCGGCAGCCGGAGCCGGTCAGCGCGGAAATCATGAAGGTACGCTCGAAGGGAACGACTTCGTTAGCGGCGGCCGCAAGCTTCAAGAGGTCCTCCGGGCGAACCCGGTCGATCTTGTTAAGGACCAGGATCTTCGCTTGGGGAACATCCTTCAGGCCCTCGAGGATCGTTTCGGCGTCGCCCTTCAGCCCGCGCTCGCTGTCGATCAGCAGCATGATCAGGTCGGCATCCTTGGCGCCGCCCCAGGCCGTCGTCACCATGGCCCGATCCAGCCGGCGGCGCGGCTTGAAGATGCCGGGTGTGTCCATGAAGACGATCTGGGTCCTGTCATGGATGGCAATGCCGCGGATGATCGCTCGCGTCGTCTGCACCTTGTGGCTGACGATCGATACCTTCGCGCCGACCAGATGGTTCACCAAGGTCGACTTTCCTGCATTCGTCGCGCCGATCAGCGCCACGAAGCCCGAGCGGGTCGCCGTGCTGCCGGCGCCCGTGTCCTGTTGCTTGTCCGTCATAGCTTCCGTCAATTTCCGGCAGACCGTTTCTGCCAAACACCTTCGCGTTCCAACAATCGCATGGCAGCGATCTGCTCGGCCCCGCGCTTCGAGCGATCGGTCCCCGTTTCCGGCCCGATCCCGTCGACCTCTACGGTCACGGTGAAGCGCGGATCGTGGTCGGGACCGGAGCGATCATCCGTCCTGTATCTCGGCGCCACCCCGAACTTGGCGTGCGCCCATTCCTGCAATTCCGTCTTGGCGTCCCGGCGGGCACCGTCAGCGCTTGCTGCGCGATCGGTCCAGTGCCGCAGCACGAAGCGACGCGCCGCCTCCAACCCGCCATCGAGATAGATCGCGGCGATCAGCGACTCTACCACATCGGCCCGCACATTCATCATGTGCTTGCCGGTGATCTTCTTCACGTCGGAGCCGGTGCGAATGAATTCGTGCAGCGACAGCTCGTCGGCAACCCGGGCGCAGCTCTCGGCGCTGACGAGTTGGTTCAAGCGAACCGACAGCTCGCCCTCATTGGCGTCGAGGAACGTCTGGAACAGGAGTTCGGCGACGCAAAGTCCGAGGACGCGGTCGCCGAGGAATTCAAGCCGCTGATAGTTGCTCGCGCGCGCACTGCGGGCGCTGGAATGCGTCAGCGCGCGGTCGAGGCGTTCCTTCTCGGCGAACTGATAACCGATCGCGGTCTCGAGCCTTGCCCGATCCTCCGCGCTCAGCGACCGTCCCTTCATCATTCGACGACCTTGAACAGCCGGTCGTAACGCAGATTCGCCGGCCAATTCCAGATTTTCAGGAAGGACGTGTCGTTGCCGAGAGAGAAGAAGATCATGCTGGCACGACCGACCAGGTTTTCCGCCGGCACGAAACCGACGTCGAAGCGGCTGTCGGAGGAATTGTCCCTGTTGTCGCCCATCATGAAGTAATGGCCTTCCGGCACCAGGAATTCGCGGGTGTTGTCTCCGCTGGAATCCGGGAACTGGTCGAGCGTGTCATAGGTCACACCCGTGTCCATCGTCTCGCGGTAGACGGGCACGTCGCCGCCGGTGTCATAGTTGTCGTCTGCCCGGAAGGTTCCGTCCGGGACCCGATCGACCGGCTTGCCGTTGACATGGAGGACACCGTTCCTGACCTGAATGCGGTCCCCCGGCAGGCCCACGACACGCTTGATATAGTCGATGTCCGGATTGGGCGGAAAGCGGAACACGACGATATCGCCGCGCTTCGGCTCGCTTGCAAAGATCCGGCCGCTGAAAAGATCCGGCGAAAAGGGCAGCGAGTATTTCGAATAGCCGTAGGCGAACTTGTTGACGAAGATATAGTCGCCGACGAGCAAAGTCGGCATCATCGAGCCGGACGGAATCGTGAAGGGCTGGAAGAAAACGGTGCGAATGACCAAAGCCAAGAGCAGCGCCTGAACAATGACCTTCACATTCTCCCAGAGGGCGCTCTGGTGCGTTTCTGTCTTTTCTTCCACGCTCAGTTCTTCCTTGTCGTCCTGCCGCGCAACCGCACATTCATGTGTTCACCGGGCCAGGTCGCTTCAAGCGACTGCCGGAGCGGCGCTATCCCGGCAGTGCTCTAAACCGTTCCCTCGGCGGGGGCAACCGGCAGCGCCTCGATAATCACGAAAGCTTGTGCAAGCGGGAAGTCGTCGGTGATCGTCAGATGAATGGCGGCGCGGTGCCCAATGGGCAGCATCTCCTGAAGGCGGGCCGCCGCACCGCCGGTCAGTTGCATCGTCGGCTTGCCGCCCGGCATATTGACCACACCCATGTCCTTCCAGAAAACCCCTTGCGCGAGGCCGGTGCCCAACGCCTTCGAACAGGCCTCCTTGGCGGCGAAGCGCTTGGCATAGGAGGCCGCGCGGTTCTTGCGCGCATCCGATTTGGCGATCTCGATGTCGGTGAAGCAACGGTTGACGAAGCGCTCGCCAAATCGTTCGAGCGAGCTTTCGATGCGGCGAATATCGATGAGATCGCTGCCGATGCCGATGATCATGACGGGTATCCCGCTTTCTGCAGCCGCTCCCGCCGCCGGACCTGGAATATCCGGGCGGTCTGGAAGGCAAGCGGGTAAAAGATCAAGGCCCCGGCGAGCGCGAGGGCCAGCGAGCCGACGAGCACGGGCTTGAGCACGGGCCCCCAGAGTTCGGCAAGCTGCATTTGCTCGATCAATCGGGCGATCTCCGCCGAGCCGACGCCCGGACCGGCCTGCGGTCCCGTGAGCGCAACGCCGATCTCGTAGGAAACGGTCAGGATCACCGGAATGGTGATCGGATTGGCGAGTGCAGTGGTGATGACCGCTGCGACGAGATTGCCGGAGAAGATCCAGGCGAGAATGACTGCCAGAACTATATGCAGGCCGAACAAAGGCGTGCATGCGGCGGCTGCGCCAGCGGCTACGCCGACGGCAATCGAATGGGGAGAAGAATTCAGGCGGAGTATGCGCAGGGCGATATAACGCGGACCGCGCGAGAGCCCCTTGCGCGGCCAGAAAAAAGCGCTAAGGCGTTCCGAAATCGTGACCGGTTCTCTGCGCCTAAATAGCATTCTGTCGTCGCATCTTGTAACCGCCGATCGGCGCCCCTGTGATGGGCGCAAGATAGGCGTCAGACCCGCAAGGCGCAAGGTTGACGGGCGATGGGTGGAGTTGCCCCTTAGAGCCATTCAGCATATGCATAGCTCGAAAACAGGCTTCCCGCATCGACAGACGGTGGTCCAAGCCGCTCCGCCACCCGGATCGATGGGATCCGGAAAACGCGTCAGCATGGGGTCAACTGCGGATCAGAAATCCTTGCGGAACAGACCGCGGTCGATCTGACGCTGACGGTATTCGAGGTCGATGCGGTCGATCGAGCCGTTCAGATAGGCGATTTCGCGCTCTTCGATGGTGGGGATGTGCAGGGCACGGGTGATTTTCTTCAACTGCTTGAACATGGCAAACCTCTTCGTTTACCTCCCGATCGAATAAGTAGTTTAGCGATCGGTGTTCTACCAGCGCCATGATCAACCGGCAGCCATGCACCCAGCGCATGACCTGCCGTTTTATGCCTCGCATTGCTCGCCAAGGAGGCAAGAAGCGGAGGCCTAATCGAAAAGCCGCTTGACCAGAGAAATGCTCGGCAACTCCTTGAGCTGCGTCATCAGGTGATTGAGTTGACGCAGGTCCCAGACCTCCAGATCGAACTGCAACTCGCTGAAATCGGCGGCAACCCGCCCCATGGAAAGCGAGCGGATATTGACGTCGCTGGTGGCGATCGCCTGGGCGATCTCTGCCAGCGTGCCAGGTTCGTTGAGGGCGCTTACGGCGATCCGCGCCATGAAACGGTTATTGTTGGCCTCGTCGAGGTCCCAGCGAACGTCGATCCAGCGCTCCGGCTCCTCGTCGAATTTCTGCAGAATCGGTGACTGGATGGGGTAGATGGTGATGCCCCTGTCCCGGTCCATGATGCCAACGATGCGATCGCCGGGGACGGCCCCGGCGGGACTGAAATGCACCTCGGCATTGCCGGAAAGGCCGCGGATCGGCAGCGCTTCCGGGCCCTCCACCTGCCCCGCCGCGGCTGCCTCCTTCGACCGCTCCGGCAGCTTGAAAACCATGCCGGCGGCGCTGCGCATGTTGAACCAGCCGTCATCGGCACTCGGCTTGACGGTCACCCGTTCGTCCTGGTGATCGGGGAAGACGGCGCGCAGCACGTCGAGCGAGGAGAGCTCGCCTCGGCCGACGGCGGCGATCGCATCCTCGACTTCCTTCTGGCCGAGCCGGTGCAGCACCGGCTTCAGCCCTTCGCGCGAGAAGGTCTTGCCGGCCCGTTCGAATGTGCGCTCCAGGATGCGGTAGCCGAGACCCGCATATTGCTTGCGGATGGCGGCACGAGTGGCGCGCCGGATCGCCGCGCGTGCCTTGCCGGTGACGACGATCTCCTCCCAGGCGGGTGGCGGCACCTGGATGCCGGAACGGATGATCTCCACCTCGTCGCCATTGTTGAGGCGGGTGACGAGCGGCATGATGCGGCCGTTGATCTTGGCACCCACGCAGGTGTCGCCGATATTGGTGTGCACGGCATAGGCGAAATCGATCGGAGTCGCGCCGCGCGGCAGCGCGATCAACTGCCCCTTGGGCGTGAAGCAGAAGACCTGGTCCTGGAAGAGCTCGAGCTTTGTGTGCTCGAGAAATTCCTCGGGATTGTCACCCTCGGCAAGCGATTCGATCGTGCGCCGCAGCCAGGCATAGGCGTTCGACGTCGGAGACCGTGTCGGATCGCCCGTGAGGGCGTCGCGATCCTTGTAGAGCGCATGGGCGGCAATGCCGTACTCGGCGATCTCATGCATGCGCCTAGTGCGGATCTGCAGCTCGATGCGCTGGCGCGAAGGCCCGATGATCGTCGTGTGGATCGACTGGTAATCGTTCTGCTTCGGCGTCGAAACATAGTCTTTGAAGCGGCCGGGAACGACGCGCCAGCGGGTATGCACAATGCCGAGCGCCCGATAGCAGGAGGGGATATCGTCGACCATGATGCGGAAGCCCCAGACATCCGACAGCTGCTCGAAGGAAAGCGATTTCGACTGCATCTTGCGGAAGACGGAATAGGGCTTCTTCTGACGCCCCTTCACCTGAGCATTCCGCAAGCCCTCGGCCTGGAGGAGTTCGCTCAGTTCCTCCTCGATCTTCTTGATCAAGCCTTCGTTGCGCTGGGAGAGCTCCTCCAGCCTCCTCGTGACGGTTTCATAGGCCTCCGGATTGATATGGCGGAAGGCGAGGTTCTCGAGCTCCTCACGCATGTCCTGCATGCCCATGCGCCCGGCCAGCGGCGCATAGATGTCCATCGTCTCCTCGGAGATCCGGGCGCGTTTTTCCGCCGACATGTGGTCGAGCGTGCGCATATTGTGCAGCCGGTCGGCGAGCTTCACCAAAAGCACACGGACATCGTCCGATATCGCCAACAGCAGCTTGCGCAGGTTCTCCGCCTGCTTGGCCTTCTTGGTAACGAGGTCGAGCTTCTTGATCTTCGTCAGGCCTTCGACAAGCGCGCCGATATCCTCGCCGAAGAGTTCGTCGATCTCCTGCCGCGTCGCCGTCGTGTCCTCGATCGTGTCATGCAGCAGCGCAACGGCGATCGTCGATTCGTCGAGATGCATCTCGGTGAGGATCGCCGCCACTTCCAAGGGGTGCGAAATGTAAGGATCGCCGCTTGCCCGCTTCTGCTGCCCGTGTTTTTGCATGGCATAGACATAGGCCTTGTTCAGCAAGGCCTCGTTCACGTCGGGCTTGTATTTCTGCACGCGCTCAACGAGCTCGTATTGGCGCATCATTCGCAGGCGGCTCCATGGCAGTCAGACAAACAAAAAGTGCGCCAATCATATGAGTGGCGCACTGCTTCGAAAACACGTTTGGAACGGCTGTTCGCGAACGGATCTCAGTAGTCGTCGCTCTTTTCCGGCGGTACCAGGCCTTCGATGCCGGCCAGTAGCTCCTCTTCCGACATGCGGTCGAAGGTCAAAGCCTCCGGCTGGTCCTCGTCTTCCGCAGCCTCCGCAAAAGCGGCGGGTTCCGACTGGGCGATCGCGGCCGCGTCGGGCTCGGGCTCGTCCACTTCCACATGCTTTTGCAGGGAATGGATCAGATCTTCCTTGAGATCGCCCGGTGAAAGGGTCTCGTCGGCGATCTCGCGCAGGGCGACGACCGGATTCTTGTCGTTGTCGCGGTCGACCGTGATCGGGGCGCCCTGAGAGATCAGGCGTGCGCGGTGGCTGGCGAGCAGGACGAGTTCGAAACGGTTTTCGACCTTGTCGATGCAGTCTTCGACGGTGACGCGGGCCATGGCCTTGTCCTTTGCGAGAGCGCGGCGGCTGCCGCGGCGGGATTAACGACACGAAACCGGAACGCCGCAACAGGACGGCACTTGCAGCTCCGATTTCTGGAATTAGTCGCCCGGATACAATCAAAACAGCACAAGTTCAAGTTTTTCCTGCACCCGCCGCTCACATCATTCCCGGCCGCATGATAGAATACGACATATCCGCGATGCGGCCGAGGTCCACATATATGGATTGTATTTTGGGGGGCGCCAGCCGAAATCTCCACCAGCAATCGTAAATTGAAGTGTGGATGAACTGGAGCAACTGCTAAAACTTGCTATATGCACCGTACGCCGCTTGGATTAATGCGTGGCATAACTTACATTATTTGCAATATCAGCAATTATTAATGTAATGCGCCTATTTTCTGCGCGCCTTCTGCGGGGGCAGACGGCTATAATGCGCAGGGCATGGAAAAGGAAATTACGATGTTCGATCCTCGCGAAAAAATCGCTCTTTTCATCGACGGCGCCAATCTCTACGCCGCCTCGAAGAGCCTGGGCTTCGACATCGATTACAGAAAGCTGCTGAAGGCATTCCAGAAACGCGGTTACCTGCTGCGCGCTTACTATTACACCGCACTTATCGAAGACCAGGAATATTCCTCTATTCGCCCATTGATCGACTGGCTTGATTACAACGGCTACAAGGTCGTCACCAAACCGGCGAAGGAATTCACCGACTCGCTCGGTCGGCGTAAGATCAAGGGCAACATGGATATCGAGCTGGCGATCGACGCGATGGAGCAGTCCGAAACGGTCGATCATCTGGTGATCTTCTCGGGTGACGGCGATTTCACCACGCTTGTCGAGGCGCTGCAGCGCAAGGGACGCAAGGTCTCGGTCGTCTCGACGATGTCGACGCAGCCGCCGATGATCGCCGACGACCTGCGCCGCCAGGCCGACCACTTCATCGATTTGGCGACGCTGAGGGGCGAGATCGGCCGCGAGCCGTCCGAACGCATGGCACGCCCGCCCGAGCCCGTTTCCAACGACGCCGAGGCTTGATAGAAACAGCGTTCAAGCCCGTTCGTTCCGCCCGGCCTTCCGGCGCGGGCGGAACGATGCATTGCGCCTACTGCTTGATCGCATCTCGCGCGGCCGCGGAAAGTTGCGCGGCCAGTTCAGCCGCGCTCCTTCAGCAGACGGTTCTTCTGCCGGTTCCAGTCGCGCTCCTTGGACGTCTCGCGCTTGTCGTGCAGCTTCTTGCCCTTGCCGAGCGCCAGTTCCAGTTTCGCCCGGCCCCGATCGTTGAAGTAGATCTTGAGCGGGATGAGCGACATGCCCTCGCGATTGACCGCGCCCTGCAGCCGGTTCACCTCGCGCTTCGACAACAGCAATTTGCGGCGGCGCCGGGTCTCGTGATTGAACCGATTGGCCTGGAGATATTCCGGTAGGTAGGAATTGATCAGCCAGATCTCGCCGCCCTCGTCGGTGGCGTAGGATTCCGAGATATTGGCCTTTCCCTCGCGCAACGACTTGACCTCCGTGCCGGTCAGCACAAGGCCGGCCTCGTAGGTATCGACGATCTCGTAGTTGAAGCGGGCCTTGCGGTTTTCCGCCACCACTTTCCTGACCGTACGCTCGCTGCCCTTGGGTGCCATCAGTTCATCAATCCCGCATGCCTGAGCGCCGCGTCGATCGCCGCTTCGGTCGCCGGCTCGAGCGTCGGCAGCAGCGGCGAGCGCACGGCGCGGCTCATCCGCCCGAGGCGATGAAGCGCATATTTTGCGCCGCAGAGGCCGGGCTCCAGGAAGATGGCCTTGTGAAGCGGCATCAACTGGTCCTGATATTCCAGCGCCTTGGCGTAATCGCCGGTAAGCGTCGCCTGCTGGAACTCGGCGCAGAGGCGCGGCGCGACATTCGCCGTTACCGAGATGCAGCCCACACCGCCATGCGCGTTGAAGCCGAGCGCCGTCGCATCCTCGCCGGAAAGCTGGACGAAATTCTTCCCGCAGGCCATGCGCTGCTCGGAGACGCGCTCGATCTTGCCGGTCGCATCCTTGACGCCGACGATCGTCGGATAGGCCTTCGCCAGCGCGGCCATGGTCTCGACGCTCATGTCGACGACCGAGCGGCCCGGAATGTTGTAGATCACGATCGGCAGCTTCACGCTTTCGGCAATCGCCGCATAGTGAGCGAAGAGGCCCTTCTGCGTCGGCTTGTTGTAATACGGCGTCACGACCAGGATGGCATCCGCGCCCGCCTTTTCGGCGTGCTGCGCCAGCTCGACCGCCTCGGTCGTGTTGTTGGAGCCGGCGCCGGCGATAACCGGCACGCGCCGCGCGGCCGCCTCGACGCAGAGCTCCACCACCTGCTTGTGTTCGTCATGCGAAAGGGTCGGCGATTCACCCGTGGTGCCGACCGGCACAAGGCCGTGGCTCCCCTCTTTTATCTGCCATTCCACATGCGCGACGAAACTTGCCGCGTCCACCGCGCCGGTGGACGTGAACGGGGTTACGAGTGCGGGAATGGAACCCTTGAACATGCACAACTCCTGACGGCTGAGGGGGCAAGCGTGCGCCCACGCTTTGGCCGCATTCGACGGTTAGAAACTGCCGCACCATAATCATGTGACATGGCTGCGGCAAGCGTCGGACGGGCGCATTTCCTAGCAGTTTCCTGCAATTTCGACCGCGCGTCGCTCGGCAGGGGCAGCCAGGAATGCGGGAGGATCCGGCCTTTGCCGGCAATTGCAGCGATGACGGATGTCCGCTAACTTTTCGTTAGTGAATCCAGCAGCTAATAAATTGAGAGAAACGGGGAAGCACGGGGCTTGATGCGCAGACCACTCTTTCTGCCTGTCGCCGCCATTTCCGGCGCTGCGATGCTGGCGTCCTCCGCCCTTGCGACCGAGACCCGGCTCCCCGTGCCGACAAAAAGGCCCGGTTCGCCCGCACCCGCATCGGTCGTCGCCAATGAGGTCACCGGCGCCATACGGGCCGCAATCACACCCGTCGCTTCCGATCTGAAGACGGGCCTCGATGCGCTCTCCGATCGCCAGCCGTCCGAGGCGATGGTTGTCCGCAATCGCATGCGTGCGGGAACGCTCGACCGCCATGTCCTCACCTGGGCAATCGCCGTTTCCGGGCAGAAGGACATCCCGTCCTACGAGATCGCCGAAGCGCAGCGCGAGCTTCACGGCTGGCCCGGCCTAAGGGCCTTGCGCTTCCATTCCGAGCGGGCGCTCTACCGCGAAAATCCGAGTCCGGCAGACGTGGTCGCCGCCTTCGGTTCGAGCCGGCCTGAAACGGCAGAGGGCGCGATCATTCTCGCGCGGGCACTCGTGGCCGAAGGAAAGGCTGACGCGGCGGCACACCACCTTCGTGCTTTCTGGCTGAAGGAGGCGCTGGACAAGGAGACCGAAAGCAAGATCCTTTCGGAATTCTCATCCCTGCTGACGCCTGCCGACCATCGGCGCCGCATGGAGATGCTTCTCTATCGCAGCCGTGTCGAACAGGCGCAGAGGTTCAGCGACCTGGGCAAGGCACAATCGCTCTATAGAGCCTGGGCTGCGGTGGTCCGCGGCAACGGCAAGGCGGCGGCGCTGATCGAAGCGGTCGATGCATCCTGGCGCGACAACCCGGCCTATCTCTTCCTGCGCGTCGAATATCTGCGCAAGCAGGAGAAATTCGAGGAAGCGGCGGAGCTCCTTGCCTTGGCGCCGAAGGACAGCAACGCCCTCGTCGATGCGGGCGAATGGTGGACCGAACAAAGGATCGTCAGCCGCGGCCTGCTCGACAAGGGCGATTTTCGCGGAGCCTACCGGGTTGCCGCCCATCATGCTGCGATCGACGCGACCGACATCGTGGACGCTGAGTTCCATGCTGGATGGTACGCGCTGCGCGGGCTTGAAGATCCAACGACGGCGGCGCGACACTTTCGTAAGATCCTGGCGACGTCGAACCGGCCGATTTCGGCGTCGCGGGCCTGGTATTGGCTGGGACGCGCCGCCGAGGCCGGCGGCCCTGGGAAATCGGACGAGTATTTCGCCAACGCCGCCCGCTATCCCGGCACCTTCTACGGCCAGCTCGCCGCGGCTCGGCTCGGCCGCTCAGCCCTCAACGTCGCCTATCCCTCGCCAACCCCTGAGGATCGCGCCCGGCTCGAAGATCGCGAAGCCGTTCGAGCAATCGAACGCCTGGCAGCCGCCGGCCACGGCTGGCGCGCGGAAAGCCTCTACCGCGCGCTTGCCGAGGACCTGACCGATCCGGGCGAACTCGCCATTCTCTCGGCAAGGGCGGAAAAGGCGGGTAATCATCAACTGTCCCTGCAGATCGGCAAGATCGCCTTCGGCCGCGGCATCGATGTGGCCGCCCTCGCCTTTCCCCTCGGCGTCATCCCGACGGACGCCAATATCAGCGGCGCCGGCAAGGCACTTGCCTACGCTATCGCCCGCCAGGAAAGCGCCTTCAACCCGGCCGCGGTGTCGGCCGCCAATGCCCGCGGCCTGCTGCAGCTCCTGCCGGCGACGGCGAAAGGTGTCGCCAGCCGCTACGGCCTTGCCTATTCCAAGGACCGGCTGACGAGCGACGCCGGCTACAACGCGACGCTCGGCTCGCACTATCTCGGCGAGCAGATCGATCGTTTCGGCGGCTCCTACATCCTGACGTTCATCGCCTACAATGCCGGACCCGGCCGGGTGCCGGAATGGCTGGCGCGCTACGGCGACCCGCGCGGCAAGCCGATCGACGAGGTGGTCGACTGGATCGAACGGATTCCCTTCGAGGAAACCCGCAACTATGTTCAGCGGGTGATGGAGAACTACCAGGTCTACAAATCCCGTCTCGGGCAGAAGGCGGACATCGTCGCCGACCTGAGGATGGGCCGCAATCCTTCCTGAGCCGCAGCGCCGCAGGCAGGGACAATCTCCGAAAAACCGAAGGATGGAGCCATGCGAGAGCATCCGGTGCGTGAGAAACAACTGTTTCGGGAGCACTATTTTCGCGCGAGGGACGGCCTCAGGCTCTATGGCAGACGCTACGGCAGCGAAGTCATAGGCCGTAACGCGAAGACGCCCATCGTCTGCTTGCCCGGGCTGACGCGCAACAGCCGCGATTTTCATCCCCTGGCAGCTTTCCTTGCCTCGCCCGACGGCGGTGCTTTTCCCGTTGTCACGCTGGACTATCGCGGACGGGGACAGTCGGAGCGTGACAGCGACAAGTCCCGTTATACAATCGCTGTCGAAGCCGGGGATGTCGTCGCCGCCTGCGCCCATTTCGGCATAAGCAAGGCAACCTTCATCGGCACGTCGCGAGGCGGGCTCATCCTACATCACCTCATCATGTCGGCCCCTGCCCTCATCGGCCGGGTCGTGCTCAACGACATCGGTCCGGTGATCGAGATCGAAGGACTGCTGAGGATCAGGGATTACCTCAATGCTCCAGCGAGCCCGCGTAGCTGGGCGGAGGCCCCAGACTTCCTCCAGCGCATCCACGGAGCAGACTTCCCCCGTCTCGGCTCACAGGACTGGCGAGAGATGGCGGATGCGATCTATCGCGACGTCGGCGGGGTTCCAATCGCGGACTTCGACCCGGCGATCGCTGCGCAACTGAAGGGCCTGACCGGCGAAGCCGTGCTGCCGTCGCTGTGGCCGCAATTCGAAGCCTTTGCAGGCATCCCGGCAATGGTCGTTCGCGGCGAGCATTCACGATTGCTGAGTGCGGCGACGGTGCAGGAAATGGCCCGGCGGCATCCCGGCCTCGTTGCGGTCACCGCGCCCGGCCAGGGCCACGCTCCGCTTTTGCACGTCGATGGCCTCAAAGACGAAATCGCCGCTTTTATTCGAAGCTGACGAATATTCCTGTGCCCCCCGGATCCCCAGGCTGGTGAGGCATGACAGGGGTCCTATTCAGTGTCGCGGCATCCCCAACCCCGCAAAGAAAAGCCCGGCTCAAGAGCCGGGCTTCTCTCTACTGACCGAGGTCAAGTCAGATTAGAAGTCACGCTGCAGGCGGAGGAAGCCGCTGACCTGCTCTTCAGCGTCATCCGGATCCGTGTAGTTGATCGTGAAGCGCGAAGCGAGGCCTTCGGTGATCTGGTAATCAGCCGTGATACCAACGCGCCACTGATCGTCACCGGAGTCGAAGCCGCCAGCGCCATCGTTCAGGTCACCCCAGTACTGAGCGCCGGGGGTGATTGCGAACTTCTCGGTTGCGTTGAAGCGGTACGAAGCAGCAACGCTCCACTCGGAGTCAGCCCAATAAGCGTTCGGATCGGATGCCCAGATCGCAGCAGCCTGCAAGGTGCCCGGACCAATGTCTGCGGAGATCAAAGCGCGGATTGCGCCTTCTTCAACTTCGGTGTCGAAGCTGCCGAGCAGGTCGAAAGCTACGCCGCCGAGCGTAGCGGAGACGATACCTTCAACGCCAACGCCGTTAGCCTTCGTGGTAGCAGCTTCGAGTTCGTCTACAGCGATACCGGCCTGGAATGTGCCGCCATCATAGAGGTAAGCGATCGAGTTGAACTCGGTGTTTTCGCCGATCGAGTCGGTTTCACCGTTCAGGCCCTTATCCCACCAGCTGTAGAAGAAGCCGGCCTTGAGGCCGCCGAGCTGGATGTAAGCTTCATCGACGTCGATCAGGCTGTCGCCTTCGTCGCTGTCGTTGTCGGCGTTGAACTCAGCAGCGAAGAAGCCGGTGAGTGTGCCGTATTCGGTGTCGCTCTTGGCGTCGAACGAAATGTAAGCGCGCGAGAAGACATCCCAGTCCGACGTGGACTGCAGCGGGTTTTCCCAACGGTTGTCAGCAGCGTCACGGCCGAAGTCGCCCTGTACGCGGATGAAGCCGCCGATCTTGAGGCAGGTTTCCGTGCCCGGGATGTAGAAGTAGCCCGTGCCGAAAGCGTCGCAGACGCGGACATATTCCATGGGCTCCGGCTCGGCAGCGACGATAGCGTCGGCAGCCTGAGCGCCGGATACTGCTGCGAGAGCAGCAGCGGAGCCGAGAAGAAGGCTCTTGATGTTCATTTCTGACCTCCAGTCAAAAGTTTCAAACGGGTCTGGGTTTCTTTGCTGAAGGACAGCGTTCCCTGCCCCATCCCCAACGTTCAAGAAGTCGGACGATCAACCGCCCTTGCTTCCGGAGTTGAAAATACAAAACGGAGAGGGGCGCGCAATGTCCAACTTGTCAGATCAACTCCTTTGCGCCGCCCTTCCCTGATCCCTGTTGCTGAAACGACACAAAATCGCCCAAGACGGCCCGGGGTTCTTAACAAAGCCTTAAGAAAATCCTTTAGCCATGGGGAGTTAGCGGAGACCCGCGAGATCGTTTTTGTTTCAGAAAGAGGCAGAATGAGGCCGAAAACAGGGGCAAAACCGGGCAGCGAAGCTACGGCGCGCCGCCTTCGCACAAGTCTCGACTCGCCAGGACGGGCATCCGGGGAGCTGGAGCCGAGGCCTTTTTCGAGCGATTCCCGGAGAATCAGCGGCTGGAGATTCGCGCATGTCCGACGACTCGCGCAGAGACCCGAGGGGAAGTTAGGCTGGCCCACCCTTACGCGAGAAGTCGTCCGGCAATGGCACCATGAAGTGGCGCTTCGACGGGCGCCGACCGAAGTGTTGATGTGAGCTCTGCCGGGACACGGTCAGCAGCTAAGTGAAGGGCTTTGTTGGAATATGGCGGAGAAGAAGGGATTCGAACCCTCGATACCGTTTCCGGTATACTCCCTTAGCAGGGGAGCGCCTTCGACCACTCGGCCACCTCTCCGTTAGCGCCTGACTAGTGGCAGCGCGGCTTCAATGCAAGATTTTTTTGTCGAATTTCAGGAATTCCCGCCATTTTCGTCGTGGTCGAGCGGGCGCTGTTGATCGCGTGGCGGCAAGGCTGAAGCAAGTCGGATCAGGGAGTGTGACGTCGCCGCGACAGAATGGTCCGTGCAATCGGGTTCTGCACCGGACAAGACAGCTATTCCCCGGATCACGCCATGTCGATGATCATCCATCTCGCTCACGGGAAGCCCGGCCAATCGGCCGTTGCCTATCCGCATTATCATATCGAGCGCCCCTGCCGCATTCTTGTCATCGGCAGTCAGTTGAAGGCGAAGACCAAATATCAGGCGCTGCTGCGGCACATTTCGATCGGCGGCGCCATGCTCGACTTCAACGCCGCTATTCCACTACCAAAACACTTCTTTCTGGAGATCGACGGTTTCAAGGAGGAGATCGGCTGTGCCGAGGTGCATCGCAGCGGGACGGAACTCGGCGTACGCTTCAACATGCTGCTCGCACAGGAGTTCCTGAGCACGCTGATTCGTCTCCAGTTCTCAAGCGGATTGTGAGTGCGGGCGGCACTCCCCCCCGCTTGTCCCCGTGCTATCATTAGATTTCTATTGAATATCTTCAATCGATTGCAAGATTGCTGGCGGAAAATGACCGTCGACCCTGCAGGCGTCCGCCGCCTCAAGGGCGCCGGCAAATGACTTGCCGGGATCTGGCAAAGCTCCGTTGACCGATCGGCGAACACCCGCACGACGGCATCGCGAGCGGCGCGATCATCGGAGCACGACGCATGCTGCAGTCGACCATGTATTCGCTTGTTCCATCGCTGCTTTACGAGCGGCGTTACGAACGCTTCGCGATCGGACATGCCGCAACGCTGATGTCGGTGCGGCCGGCGCTTGGCGGCGTGTCGATCCGCGCCTGCAAGATGACCGACATCTCGCGCGGTGGAGCGAGTTTCTCCGTCAGCACGACCATCGGCCTGCCTGCGCACTACTATCTCCACATCGTGGGAACGAATGTCCGGATCGGCTGCGCCGAGGTTCACCGGCGGGACAACCGCATCGGGGTGCAGTTCATCAAGCCCATCGACGAAGCATTCCTCCACCAAATCGTGCGCCACGAATTTTTCACCGGCCAGACCGGCAAGGTTAAATCCGCACCTCCCGCGCCCGCAGTCGGATATTTCGCGGTTGGGGGACGATAGATGGCGGTGCCGGGGAAATAACGAAACCTGACGCCTTCTCTTTTGCGCATTCCGCTTGCCGTTCCAATGCGATAAGTTCCGCGGCGCTTTTCGAACGGAGCTCAGTTGTCAAGATGTCTGCATTCTCGCGTTTCACGCCGCTCATCCAATCCCTGCCGGCCACGGTTCCCTTCGTCGGTCCGGAAGCGATCGAGCGGCAGCGCGGCCGCGGGATTGCCGCCCGCATCGGCGCAAACGAGAGCGGCTTCGGGCCGGCCGATTCCGTCTTGCTCGCGATCCAGCGGGCCGCCGGCGAAACCTGGAAATACGCAGACCCCGAAAATTACGAGCTGAGGCACGCACTCGCGGCGCATCTCGGCATCTCGCCTGCCCATATCGCCGTCGGAGAGGGGATCGACGGCCTGCTCGGGCAGATCGTCCGCCTCGTCGTCGAGCAGGGCACGCCGGTGGTCACTTCGTTCGGCGGCTATCCGACCTTCAACTACCATGTGGCAGGGCATGGCGGCCGGCTCGTCACCGTGCCTTACGTCGATGATCGCGAAGACCTCGGCGGCCTGCTCTCCGCGGTCAATCGCGAGGCGGCACCGCTCGTCTATCTTGCCAATCCCGACAATCCGATGGGGAGTTGGTGGCCGGCCGAGCGCGTCGTCGAGTTTGCGACCGCCCTGCCCGAAACGACGCTGCTCATCCTAGACGAAGCCTATTGCGAAACGGCGCCGGCCGAAGCTCTGCCGTCGATCGAGAGCCTGATCGAGCGGCCGAACGTCATCCGCACCCGCACCTTCTCCAAGGCCTATGGCCTCGCCGGCGCGCGGGTCGGCTATTCGCTGACGACGCCGGGCAGCGCTCAGGCCTTCGACAAGATCCGCAACCATTTCGGGATGAATCGAATCGGCGTGGCTGCGGCGCTCGCCGCCCTCGCCGACCAGCAATATCTCAAGGAAGTGACGCAGCGGATCGCAGCATCGCGCGACCGGATCGCCGGCATTGCGTGTGACAACGGGCTGCGGCCGTTGGCGTCGGCGACGAATTTCGTCGCCATCGACTGCGGACGGGATGCAACCTATGCCCGGGCGATCGTCGACCGGCTGATGGGCGATCACGGCATTTTCATCCGCATGCCGGGCGTCGCGCCGCTCAATCGCTGCGTCCGGATCAGCACCGGCCCCGATGCCGAGATGGACTTTCTCGAGGCCGCCCTGCCGCTCGTGCTCAAGAGCCTGCCCGAGGGCTAGACTGGAGTTGTCGCCCCCGCCTGTGCGGTATCAATGCACGGTCATCCATTCGCGTGCGGCGCGCAGGGCCGCGGCAAGATCGGTCTTGCTCATCGTCGCGGCGAGATCGGCGCGAAGGTCGGCGGCGCGGTCCGAGCCCTTGATGGCGGCGATGTTCAGCCACTTATGGGCTGCCACGAGGTCCACCGGCCGGCCGCGGCCGGTCGCGTAGGCAAGACCCATTTCGCAAAGAATGTCGGTCCGGTTTTCGCCGCCCATTGCCGCATCCGACGTGATCTCGAAGTCAAAGCGTGCCATTTGCTTGTCCCTGTCGTTCTTGTTGGTTCAGCCGAAGCGGCACGCCCCTTCGGGCGCGCCGGGCTTCAGTTGCTGTTCTTTTTGTCCCTGTTTCAGTCTTGCCTCTTGGCGGGCTTTCCGATGTCGCGCCGTCTTGTGCGGCGTCGGCTCCGGCTGATTTGGCGGTGCGTCTTCACCGCTCGTCCTATGGGCTGGAGTATGCCCCGCAGCCTTCAATGGGCGCTTAAAATGCATGCTTAATTTGACGGAAACAAAGTTCAAATACTTGGTAAACTTGGCTTTTCGTTAAACATCGCAGCGCCTGCAGCGCCGGCAATCCGGTTCAAAACTAACTGAAAATTCAAACTCCGATTTCAACCGATCGCTAACCAACAAAGCACCTGCCGGACTATCGGGGGCCGAATTCCGCGACTCACGTGAGGGTCCTGCCGCGCCTATTTTTTCGCGTCGCGGCCCGTATTTACCTTTACGTACGCGTAAGCTATCGTGCAGCGCTCGGACGGCGAGGAGGCCGCCGATGCGAGGCATCCAGATCGCGGCGGCCGGCAACCGACCGTCTCCAAGGGAGGACATTGAATGATTCGTACTTTGCTCGTCAGCGCGGCACTCGTCTTCGGAGCGATGGGAGCGGTTCATGCCGCAGAGCCGATCGTCGGCAACTGGAAGACGGCGAGCGGAGCCACGGCGGAGATAGCCCCCTGCGGCGGCGCTTTCTGCGTCACGCTGAAGACGGGCAAGCACGCCGGCAAGCGCATCGGCAATCTCGCCGGGACGGGCGGCAGCTACAGCGGCGAGATCACCGATCCGGAAAGCGACAAGACCTATAGCGGCTCGGGCTCGGTCGACGGCAATTCGCTGAAGATGAAGGGCTGCGTGCTGAAGGTGCTGTGCAAGTCGCAGACCTGGACGCGGCTTTAGCTCTTTCCGAATTCCGCGAGGGCGACCCACTATGGCCGCCCTCGCCTCGAATCAGCGGGCGCGCTGCCCGAACAGGATCTTCTGCGCTTCCTTGTCCTCGGCAAGGCTCTTCTGACGGGCCCGCTCCTCCTTGCCGACCTCGATCGCTTTGCGAACAGCGGGCCGTGCCAGCAGCGCGTCAAACCAACGCTTCAGATGCGGAAAATCGTTGAGATCCTGGCCCTGGTTCTCGTGCGGGATCACCCAGCCGACCGCGGCCATGTCGGCGATCGAATAGTCGCCGGCGAGGAACGGCCGATCGGCCAGCCGCTTGTTCATGACGCCATAGAGGCGGTTCACCTCATTGGTGTAGCGATCGATGCCGTATTGGATTCTTTCCGGCGCATATTGCCGGAAATGATGCGCCTGGCCTGCCATGGGGCCCAGGCCGCCGACCTGCCAGAAGAGCCATTGCTCGACCTCGGCACGGGCGCGCTCGTCTGTCGGGTAGAACTTCCCGAATTTTCGGCCGAGATATTGCAGGATCGCACCCGATTCAAAGAGGGAGATGGGCTCGCCGCCCGGTCCGTCCGGGTCGATGATGGCCGGCATGCGGTTGTTTGGCGAGATCCTCAGGAAATCCGGCGCGAACTGATCACCCTGCCCGATATTGATGTACTTGACCACGTAGGGAACGCCGAGCTCCTCCAGCATGATGGTGATTTTCCAGCCGTTCGGCGTCGGCCAGTAATAGAGCTCGATGGGAGCGGTCATAGGCGGTCTCCTCAGGTTGTGGGCACACAGACGTAGGAACGCACTCCGGCGCTGGCAAGAGGCGCACCGTCCAAGATGAACGGCAGATGAACGGCTACCTCAGCAAGAATTCAGTTTGGTTGTGCGAAAAAACGCTCAATCGATTTGAACGCGCTCCAGCCCACGGACGGAACAATGGATATTCTCGCTCGCCGCCTCACCATCATCAGCCTGCTGATGGTCGTCTTCGCCATGTCGCTCGCCGCCGCTGTCGGCGCCGACACGGAGCGTCGCCGCCAAAACACCTATATCGGCTCGCTGACCGATTGCACCGCGCATACGGCGCAGTATTGCCAAGCCAAGCTGTAGAGGAATGCTCAAATGGCCGCCCTCGTCTCCTCCGCCATCCTCTCGCTCCGGCTCCTGCTGCTCACGGGCCTGCTGATGGCGCCGATCGGAGCGGTCGCCTACAGCAAGGCCACCGGCGCCGGCATCGGCAAGCACGGCGCCGGTCTCGTCCTCTTCGTTACACTGCAACGCCAGGCGATGAGCTGATCCTCCATCGCGGAGGTGGCGCAATCTACCCTGCTCCCAAGGTAGTGGCGCGGAACGAATTTCCCTCTTGCACATGCTCTGACTTTTCGCTCCTTTCGCGGCTGAAAGGCCAGATCTGATGCCCGCATTCGCCGTCTATTCGCTCGCCGCGCTCGCCGAAATCGCCGGCTGCTTTGCCTTCTGGGCATGGCTCCGGCTTGACAAGTCCTTTTGGTGGCTCGTTCCAGGGATGGGGTCTCTGGCGCTCTTTGCCTGGCTCCTGACGATGATCGACGTGCCGGCGGCCGGGCGCGCCTATGCCGCCTATGGCGGCGTCTACATTGCCGCTTCGCTCGTCTGGCTCTGGCTCGCCGAGGGCGTGCGGCCCGACCGCTGGGACTTGACCGGCATGGCCGTGGCGCTTGTCGGGGCGACGATCATTCTCGTCGGCCCGCGTTAGCGACCGCGCCGGGCCGCGTATCTTGTCGTTTGCTTGTTAGATACCGCAGCCTATAATGCGCCATGGATACACGAATCTCTTCAACCCCCATTCTCTCCGTCGCCACCCCAGAAGCCTTCGAGCCGCAGACCTTCGATGATCCGGCCGCGGCCGTCGGTTGCCTGCAGGCCCTCTACGAGCGCAATACCCGGTTCCTGTGCGAAGCCTTCGAGGGGCTGGGCAAGAACGGCCGGCCGCTCACGCGCTTCCGCGCCTGCTATCCACAGGTGAGCATCGAGACGAGCAGCTTCGGCCACGTCGATTCCCGGCTCTCCTTCGGCTATGTCAGCGCGCCCGGCGTCTACACCACGACGATTACGCGGCCGCGGCTATTCCGCCACTATCTGAAGGAGCAGTTCGGTCACCTCATGCGCAATCACGGTGTCGGCGTCACCGTGTCGGAGTCGTCGACACCGATTCCCCTCCACTTCGCCTTCGGCGAGAATGCCCATGTCGAGGCGTCGGCGGCCGACACGATCGACATTCCGCTGCGCGACCTCTTCGATGCGCCCGACCTGACGACGACGGACGACGAGATCGCCAACGGCTCTTATGAGCCCGGGCCAGGAGAACCCTCGCCGCTTGCGCCATTCACGGCGCAGCGCATCGATTATTCGCTCGCCCGCCTCAGCCACTACACGGCAACCAGCGCCACGCACTTCCAGAACTTCGTGCTCTTCACCAACTACCAGTTCTATGTCGACGAGTTCTGTGCCTGGGCACGCCAGCAGATGGCCGAAGGCGGCAACGGCTACACGGCCTTCGTAGAGCCAGGCAACATCATCACGCCCGCGGGCGCCGACAAACCGGAGACCGACTACACGCTCGCCCGGCTGCCGCAGATGCCGGCCTATCACCTGAAGAAAAAGGGCCATGGCGGCATCACCATGGTCAATATCGGCGTCGGCCCCTCGAATGCCAAGACGATCACCGACCACATCGCGGTCTTGCGGCCGCATGTCTGGCTGATGCTCGGCCATTGCGCCGGGCTTCGCAACAGTCAGCGGCTCGGCGACTACGTTCTGGCGCATGCCTATATGCGCGAGGATCACGTGCTCGACGACGATCTGCCGGTGTGGATCCCGCTCCCGGCACTGGCCGAGGTGCAGGTCGCCTTGCAGGACGCGGTGGCGGAAGTCACCGGTTACCAGGGCTACGATCTCAAGCGGATCATGCGTACGGGTACGGTCGCGACGATCGACAACCGCAACTGGGAACTGCGCGACCAGCGCGGCCCGGTCAAACGCCTGTCGCAGGCCCGCGCCATCGCCCTCGACATGGAATCGGCGACGATCGCCGCCAACGGCTTCCGCTTCCGCGTGCCCTATGGAACGCTGCTCTGCGTCTCCGACAAGCCGCTGCACGGCGAATTGAAGCTGCCCGGCATGGCGACGGCCTTCTACCGCACGCAGGTGAGCCAGCACCTGAAGATCGGCATCCTGGCGCTGCAGAAGCTCGCCGCCATGCCGCCGGAGAAACTCCATTCGCGCAAGCTCAGAAGCTTCTACGAGACGTCCTTCCAGTAGAAGGCATCAACTTTTCGGCCGCAGCACGAGCGACAGCAGCGTGCCGGCGACGGCCGAGACGATGATGAGCAGGTGCGCATTGATGCTGGCGCGCCCCAAAGCCTCGAGCGCGGCCTTGCCGCCGGCCGCGCCGAAGGAGACGGCGCCGGCCACGATCGCCGCCGCATAGGTGCCGACGCCGGCGGGCGCGTGCACGGGAAGAACGGAAGAGAGCTCTCCCCCAAGCGCCCCGCCGAAAGAGGCGGCAAGCGGTGCCACGCCCATGATCGCCAGCACCCAGGCGAGCACCGCGACTTTTATCCCCCAGTTCAGCATGGTCATTGCCGAGGCGCGGAGAAATGCCGGGAAATGCTCCGGCAGCCCCGCCTCGATCTCATCGACATGGTGCAAGAACCGCGCCGGCGACACGCGGCGCACCCCGCGAAGAATCCGGGCCTTGAGCAGGAAGAACGCGAGCGGCGAGAGCAAGGCCATCGTCCAAAGCAGCCAAGCGACCATCTGATTGCTGCGGCCGGTGACCAGGCCCACGGCCGCGACCGTGAGCAGCGCGTGCAGATCCAAGAGGCGCATGACGACCAGCGCCGATGTTCCGCGCAACAGCGGAACGCCGAATTCGGCGCGCATCAGCAGCGGAAAACTCGTCTCGCCGGCTCTGAAGGGCAGCATGATATTGAGCAGATTGTGGACCTGCGTGACGCGAAAGAGCAGCAGGAAACGGCCGGCGGTCTGCTCCGGAAAATAGTCGTAGATGCGGTAGCAGCGAACGAAATAGGTCGCGATGAGAAGACCGAGCGCGGCGAGCACGGACGACAAACCGATCTCGGCCCATTGCCGCAGCAGGACCAACCACCCCCAGACCCACTCGACGAAGACGGCATAAGCCGCTATGGCCGCCACGGAAATCAGTGCCACACGGTTGCGCGCGAGCCACGAGCGCCGGCTCAACTGCCCGTCTGAATTCATGAGGTACCGTTTTCCTGTAGAGAGCCACGCAATTCAGCGTTGGTTATCACCGTTAACTGTGCAAGAAAACCTGCGACGGCACACCGGAGAGACCGCCTTGACCCACATGCAAGAACCGCTGACGGCAATGACGGGCGCGATGGAGCCGATCGAGCTGTCCATAGTGGTGCCGGTGTTCAATGAGGAGGACAGCGTCGCGCCGCTCGTCAACCGTATCCACGAGGCCATGGCCGGTTTCGACCGATCCTGGGAATTGATCCTGGTCGACGACGGCAGCACGGACCGGACTTTGCCGAATGCCCGCAAGGAGCTGCTGCGTCCGAACCTAAAACTGAAGATCATCGAGCTCCAGAAGAATTTCGGCCAGACCGCCGCCATGCAGGCCGGGATCGATGCCGCGGCCGGGCGGCTGATCGCGACGCTCGACGGCGACCTTCAGAACGACCCGAAGGATATTCCTCAGATGGTCGCCGCCATCGAGGAGCGCGAACTCGATCTCCTGGTCGGATGGCGGCAAAACCGCCGGGACGGCCTCCTGCTCAGAAAGATCCCCTCCTGGTGCGCCAATATCCTGATCGGCAAGATCACCGGCGTGAAGCTTCACGATTACGGCTGCAGCCTTAAGGTCTATCGCAGCGCGATCATCAAGCAGGTGAAGCTCATGGGCGAAATGCACCGCTTCATTCCGGCCTGGGTCGCGGGCGTCGTGCCGAGCAGCCGGATCGGCGAGATGCCCGTGACGCACCACGCCCGCCACTTCGGTTCGTCGAAATACGGTATCTCGCGCACCTTCCGTGTGATCCTCGACCTGCTCGCAGTGCTGTTCTTCATGCGCTACAAGGCGCGTCCCGGCCACTTCTTCGGCTCGATCGGACTTGCGACCGGCAGCCTGAGCGCCCTCATCCTGCTCTATCTCGCGATTGACAAGTTCATCTTCGGCAACGATATCGGCACCCGCCCGATGCTGATCGTCGGCGTCATGCTGTTCCTGTCCTCGGTGCAGCTGATCACCACCGGCATTCTCGCGGAAATGATGGCGCGCGCCTATTTCCGCGACGACGATACGGCGAGCTATATCGTCCGTCAGGTCTTCGGGCAGGACCAGCCGCATGCATGACATCGTCGACCGGCGGCCGAACCTGGTCTTAATCACACTGGCCGGCTATTTTCTGCTGTGCGTCGTGCTGCGCCTTGCCGCCTCGCCCTCGCTCGAGATCGATGAGGCCGAACAGGCCTTTTTGTCGCAATTCCTGCAGCTCGGATATGGGCCGCAACCGCCCTTCTACAACTGGCTGCAATACGGGCTGGCGCAACTGATCGGCACGTCGCTCGCGACGATGACCATTCTCAAGAACGGGCTTCTGTTCCTCTGCTGCCTTTTCTACGGCCTCGCGGCGCAGCTTGTCCTCAAGGACCGGCGCCTCTCGGCGATCGCCATGCTCGGCGTCCTGAGCCTGCCGCCGGTCTTCCTGCTCGCACAGCGGGATCTCTCCCATACGGTCGCCGCGCTTTTTGCCGTATCGCTGTTCTTCTACGGCTTTCTGCGGACGCTGACGCATCCGAGCCTTTTTTCCTATCTGCTGACCGGCATTGCGGTCGGCATTGGCGTGGTTTCCAAGTACAACTTCGTCATCGTGCCGGTCGCGGCAATCCTTGCCGCGCTGCCCGAACCGGAATTGCGCAAGCGCATTTTCGATTGGCGTATCCTGGGGGCGATCGCCATTGCCGGCGTCATCGCGCTGCCCCACGGCGTGTGGGTGCTGCAAAATCTCGATGCCGCCTCGTCGGGCACGCTGAATGAAATGAAGGAGCGCGAGGCGGAGGGCCGCCTTATGCAGGCGTTTCACGGCGTCTTTGCCCTTGCCTCGGCAATAATTGGCGGCAGCCTGGTGCCCTTGCTGGTCTTTGGCCTTGCCTTCCGGCGAAAAATCCGGGCGATCTGGCAGGCGGAAAACCAATGGACCCGCCTCGTCGGGCGCATGATCGCGCTCTGTCTCCTTGCCGTTCTGCTTGTCGTTCTCGGTGTCGCTGCGACCCATGTCCGCGAAAAATGGCTCGTGCTCTTTCTGGTCCTGCTGCCGCTCTATCTCTGCCTCAAGATCGAGGCGGCAGAGATCGATCCGGCGCCGGGCTTCCGGCGCTTCGTGCCGTTGGTTGCCTGCATCGTGCTGGTGACACTCGTGATTGTGTCGGCGCGGGCCGTGGTACGCCCGTGGTTCGGCGACTACTCGAAACTGAACATCCCCTATGCCGCCTTGGTGGAGGCGGTCGTCGAGGCAGAAGGGCGGCCGCCAGCGCTGGTGCTGACCAATGACAAGCAGGTGGCCGGCAACATCCGCACGCGGCTTGCCGACGTGACGGTGGCGATCCCCCATCTTTCGGACTTCCCGCCGCCGGACGCGACGAGGCGGCCGCTGCTGGTGGTGTGGCGCGACGAGAAGAACCAGGCGCCGCTTCCCGCCACGCTGAGCGCGGCTCTCGAGACATCGGGAGTGGCCGTATCAGCTCAAACGCCGCGCAAACTCGAATTGCCTTATATCTACGCCGCCGGACCGGATCGCTATCGGTTCAGCTATATCTGGGTGGGCGAGTAGATCACCGGTACCCGTTTACGCGCCCACGAGGAGCTTCAATTCGCCGGGGTGAACGCGCAAGGCGACATCGCGCCGCCGGATCGGCAGGAGCTCGCCGTCGATGACGCAGTTGATCTTGCGATCAACCTTCGGAAAATGCAGATCGACCGCCAATGCGCTCATTTCGGTGATCAACGGACTTGCCCGGAATCGCCCGCGCAGAATGTCGAAGGCGAGCTTTGCGACGCCCGCAGGACTCAGCGGCGGAGCCGTGTAGAAGCCGAGGTGCCCTGCCGTCACATCGTCCGCATACATCAGCGTCGCGTGTCCGAAATGGTTGTTCGAGACCGAAATGGCCGACACGTGCCGAAGCTCGCGGTGGCCGTCGGCATCGAATTCGATCTCGAAATCCGGCGGATTGAAGATCACGCCTATGGCAGCGCGCACGCTGGCGCCGATCTTGCCGAGGCGCGAGGCAAACTTGTAGGACTCCCGATAGCGCACCATGCGGGCGTGCAGTCCCATCGAAAATTGATGCACGAAAGCCCGGCCGTCGGCGCTACCGATGTCGCCATCGATGATCCTTCCATTGGCGAGGACCTCGGGAACCTTCCAGATATCGAGCGGCAGCTTCAGGGAGCGGGCAAACAGGTTCATCGTTCCCGCCGGGATGACACCGAGCGGCATGCCGGAGCGCCAGGCCACCCCGGCTGCAGCCGAAATCGTGCCGTCGCCGCCGCCCGCGACGATCGCGTCCAAGTCATCGCGGCGGCAGGCCGTCTCCAGCGCCTGCAGGATACCGCTTGCGGCCACCACGGCAATTTCCATGTCATGCCCGGCGGCGCGAAAGATCTCCTCGACGCGCTTGCCATAGGTCTCCATATCCGTGGTGCGGAAAGTCCCCCCATCTCGATTGAAGATGGCTTTAACTTTCAACGACTGGCCTCTCTTTCATCCATGCGCGCCCTTCTGCTTCTGAGATAAGGGCGGCAGCGGGGGATTCCAGAGCCGGCCGACAAAGAGTTTCGCGGAAGGTCGCCGCGAGCGACAGCGTTCGGTGCGGCCGCCCTCACAAGGCCGGCAGCTTCAGGGGACCGCCGGTCTTGATCGTCCGGATGGCGAAGTTCGAACGGATGTCCGTCACCCCAGGCAGGGTCAGCAAGGTTTCGGTGAGAAGCCTCTCATAGGCCGACAGGTCCTCCACCACCACCTCGGCGAGGAAATCCGCATTGCCCGAGATCAGGAAGCAGGAAACCACCTCCGGTATGGCGAGCAGCGCCTCCTGCTGCCGCCGCGCATTTTCCTGGCTGTGCTGGCCGACCTTGATCTCGACAAAGACCGTCAGCCCCAGGCCCACCTCCTTGCGGTCGATATCGGCACGATAGCCGCGCAGCACGCCCGACTTCTCCAGATTGCGGATGCGCCGCAGGCAGGGGGACGGCGAAAGGTTGATGCGCTCGGCGATCTCGACATTGGTGGCACGAGCATCCTCCTGCAGGACCTTGAGGATGGCGATATCGAATTTATCGAGTTTTGGCATAGTAAGACTGTTTCAATCATCATATTGGCAGAATATTGCTGAACTTACCACCAAACAGGCAGAGATAGCAAGGACATGCCCCACGTGTCGGCGCTAGGGTTCACACATCCAAAACACCTCGCCCCTGGAGGAACAAGACCATGGTTGCGCTGACACTCGATCGCGGTTCCGACTCGCCCGTATCCGGCTATGCCGGTGCCTTCGTCACGGTGTTGATCTGGGCGGGCTGGATCCTCGCCACGCGGCACACCGCCGCAACCAGCCTCGGTACCATCGACCTCGGCCTCATCCGTTATGGGGTACCGGCGCTCGTCCTGGCACCGGTCTGGCTGAAGACGGGTCTCGTGCCGAAACGCCTGTCGCCGGCGCTTCTGGCGCTGATGGTCGCCGGATCGGGGGCCCTGTTCTTCCAAGTGGCGGCCTTCGCCATCCACGCGACGCCGGCGGCCTCGGTCGGCGTGCTGCTCGGCGGTTCGATGCCGCTCGCGACGGCAATCATCGGCGTGACGCTGTTTCGGGAGCGGCCGGATCGCATGCGCATCCTCGGCTTTGCGGCGATCATCCTCGGCATGGCGATCCTGCTAACCCGCAGCCTCGGCGCCTCGGACAGCTGGACCGGGTGGCTGCTGCTGCCTGCCGCCGCGGCGCTCTGGGCGACCTATACGCACGCCTTCCGGCGGTCGGGTCTGAGCCCCCTCCAAGGCGGCGCGCTGATCGCCGTCTGGTCGTTCCTCATCCATCTCGCTCTGGCGCTCGTCTTTGGCAGCACGCTCGCGACCGTGCCGGCGCACGAGATCGGCCTGCAGGTGATCAGCCAAGGGGTTCTTTCAGGGCTCATCGCCACGCTTGCCTACGGCCTCGCCGTCCGGCGCCTCGGCGGCACGCAGGCGGCGGCCTTCACGGCCCTGACGCCGGTGCTCGCAATGATCGGCGGCGGCTTGCTGCTTCAGGAGGCGATTGGTCCCTTCGAGATTGCCGCCGCGGTCGTCACCGCCACGGGCGTCGCGCTCTCGACCGGTATGCTCTCCGCCAGGCACGAATAGCCGGAACAAGCAAGCGGCCCGGGACGATGAGTCCCGGGCCGCTGTTCTTTTCCGCAATAACAGTCCAGTGTCAGCCGTGGACGATTTCACGGTGCCGCTGCAGGCGGCGGCCATAGGCCTGGCTGACGCGGTCGAAGATGATGGCGATGCCGACGATGGCAAGGCCATTGAAGATGCCGAGGGTGAAGTACTGATTCGCGATCGCCTTCAGCACCGGCTGGCCGAGGCCTTGGACGCCGATCATGGACGCGATGACGACCATGGCGAGCGCCATCATGATCGTCTGGTTGATGCCGGCCATGATGGTCGGCAGCGCCAGAGGCATCTGCACGTTCTTGAGCTTCTGCCAGCTCGACGAGCCGAAGGCGTCGGCCGCTTCCAGGACGTCCTTGTCGACCAGCCGGATGCCGAGATTGGTCAACCGGATCATCGGCGGAATGGCGTAGATGACGACGGCGATCAGGCCGGGGACCTTGCCGATCCCCAGCAGCATCACCACGGGGATCAGGTAAACGAAACTCGGCATCGTCTGCATCACGTCGAGCACCGGATTGACGACGTTCTGCACCCGATCGGAGCGCGACATGAGAATGCCGAGCGGAATGCCGATTGCGATGGACAGCACCGTACAGACGAAGATCATCGAGATCGTCTTCATTGTGTCGTCCCACATGTCGAAGTAGCCGATCAGCAGCAGGGTGCCGACGCAGCCGGCAACGACCTTCCAGTTGCGGCTGGCGAACCAGGCGATCACCGCAATCAGCAGCAGGATGATCGGCCAGGGTGTGCGCGTCATGAAGCGCTCGGACTGGATCAGGAAGAACTGCAACGGCTCGAAGAACGTCTCGATGGCCTCGCCATAGGTACGCGTAAACGTGCGGAAGCCTTCGTCGATCACCTTCTTGAGTTCTCGAAGGCTATCGTCATTCATATGCGGAAATTTGGTCAGCCATTCCATGGCGATTCCCCTTTGCAATCGTTCAGGCGGCATGTCGTTATTTTTCTTGGCAGCCGCCGACCTTCAAACCACACTGCGCTGTAACCACTGACGCTGCGCAATCTTATTCTCAAACCGACATGCCGTGAACGAATTCCTGCATGCGGGAAAGAAAAACGGCGCGCCTTTTATGCGCGCCGTTCGTTGGCCAGAGTGTCGATCAGAGGGCCGCCTTGACCTTCTCGGCGACTTCCGGCGAGACCCACTTGGTCCAGACATCCGGATTTTCTTCGAGGAAATGCTTGGCGCCCTCCTCGCCGCTCGCCTGATTGTCCGTCATCCAGGCCATCAGCTTGTTGACGGTGTCGTTCTGCCAGGCGCGGGTCTTGAGATAATCCATCACCGGACCGGCACGGTCAGCGAAGGATTTGGTGACGAGCGTCTGGACCTTGTCCTTCGGCCAGTCGTTCTTCTTCGGGTCCGGGCAGTCGGCAACCGTGTTGCAGCGCTTCCATTCGGCCGGATCAGCCGGCACGCCATGGTCGAGCTTGACCATCTCGTATTTGCCGAGCAGCGCCGTCGGAGCCCAGTAGTAGCCGACCCAGCCCTGCTTGCGCTCGTAGGCCTTGGCGATCGAGCCGTCGAGGCCGGCGGCAGAGCCGGGATCGACGAGCGTGAAGCCGGCGGCCTCCGCACCATAGGCCTTGTAGAGTTGCGTCGTCACGACAGTGCCGCCCCAGCCCTGCGGGCCGTTGAAGACGGCGCCCTTGCTCGGATCTTCCGGATCCGGGAAAAGCTCCTTGTGCTTCAGCACGTCATCGATCGTCTTGATGTCCGGATTGGCGTCGACGATGTATTTCGGAACCCACCAGCCCTGTACGCCGCCGTCAGAAAGCGCGAGCGCCGCACCGACGAGCTTGCCTTCCTGCAGACCGCGGTTGACCACGTCCGGCAGCAGGTCGACCCAGCCTTCCGGAGCGATGTCCGGCTCGCCCTTCTCGATCATCGACGTGATCGTCGGCACGGTATCGCCAACAACCAGTTCGGCGTTGCAGCCATAACCTTCCGTCAGAATGAACTTGTCCACGTTCGCCAGTACTTCGGCGCTCTGCCAGTTCATGTTGGCGATCGTCACATCGCCGCATTCCTGCGCCGATGCGGCGCTGCCAAGTCCGAGGAGGCCAACGGCCAGACACGTCGTTGCAAGTAGTTTCTTCATCTCGTTTCCCTCTGTTCTGACGGTGCACCCGTGACGAACTGCCAGCCTCACCGCGGCAGCGGACAGCATGTGGATCGGACCTTCGTCCAGTCCAGTCTCGTTGCCATCAATCCAATACTCCCGATCGACGGTACATGTCATTGCTATCGAGTCTCTAGGGGAAACGCTTGCCCATTTGCGTCAGCAATCACGCTCATGGTATTTTTTCATGAAGTTATACAATTGAAGGCCTTAGCGGCGACATTTCAACTGTGAGCCGAGGCACAAGGCGCGGCCAGGCACGCCAAGAAACGCTTCTCGGATGCGGCTTGGCCGCTATTTTTCAGGCGGAGGCCCGTGCGGCCCCGGCTCCCAACATTTACATGTTGGGGTAGACGGGGCCTTCGCCGCTCTTTACTGGGCGGGGCTCCGTGCGGCCCCGGCTCCCAACATTTACATGTTGGGGTAGACGGGGCCTTCGCCCCCTTGCGGCGGCACCCAGTTGATGTTCTGGTTCGGGTCCTTGATGTCGCAGGTCTTGCAGTGCACGCAGTTCTGGGCGTTGATGACGAAGGTCGGGTTGCCGTCCTTTTCCACCCATTCGTAGACGCCGGCCGGACAGTAGCGGCTCGACGGGCCGGCATAGACGTCGTATTCGGAACGCTTCTGCAGCTCCAGGTCCTTGACCTGCAGGTGGATCGGCTGGTCCTCCTCGTGATTGGTGTTCGACAGGAACACCGAGGAGAGCCGGTCGAAGGTCAAGACCCCATCCGGCTTCGGATAGTCGATCTTCTGATGCTTGGCGGCCGGCTCGAGGCTCTGTGCGTCCGTCTTGCCGTGCTTCAGGGTGCCGAAGAAGGAGACGCCGAACAGCGTGTTCGTCCACATATCGAGACCGCCGAGCGCGACGCCGATCGCCGTGCCGAATTTCGACCACAGCGGCTTGACGTTCCGCACCTTCTTCAGGTCCTGGCCGATGGCGCTGTCGCGCCAGCCGCGCTCGATCTCGATCGGCTCGTCATTGGCGCGGCCGGCGGCGATCGCCGCCGCCAGCTTCTCGGCCGCGAGGATACCCGACAAGACGGCATTGTGGCTGCCCTTGATGCGCGGCACGTTGACGAAGCCGGCCGAACAGCCGATCAGCGCGCCGCCGGGGAAGGAGAGCTTCGGCACCGACTGGTAGCCGCCCTCGGTGATCGCACGGGCGCCGTAGGACAGACGTTTGCCGCCCTCGAAAGTGCCGCGGATCGCCGGATGCGTCTTGAAGCGCTGGAACTCCTCGAAGGGGTAGAGATACGGGTTCTTGTAGTTGAGGTGCACGACGAAGCCGACGGCGACGAGGTTGTCCTCGAGGTGATAGAGGAAGGAGCCGCCGCCGGTCTTCATGCCGAGCGGCCAGCCGAAGGAGTGCTGCACGAGGCCCGGCTTATGGTTCTCCGGCTTCACCTCCCAGAGCTCCTTCAGGCCAATGCCGAATTTCGGCACGTCGCGGCCCTCGTCGAGCCGGTACTTGGCGATCAGCTGCTTGGCGAGCGAGCCCCGCACCCCCTCGCCGATCAGCGTGTATTTGCCGAGAAGCGCCATGCCGCGAGCAAAGTTCGGCCCCGGCTCGCCGGAGCGTCCGATGCCCATGTCGCCAGTGGCAACTCCGATCACCGCGCCCTCTTCGTTGTAGAGCACTTCGGTTGCGGCAAAGCCCGGATAGATCTCGACGCCGAGCGCCTCGGCATGCGCCGCCAGCCAGCGACAGACATTGCCCAGCGAGACGACATAGTTGCCGTGATTGTTCATCAGCGGCGGCATCAGGAAATTGGGCAGGCGGATCGACCCGGCCGGGCCCAGGAAGAGGAACTGGTCGTCCGTGACCTCCGTCTTGAACGGATGGTCCGGCTCGTCGCGCCAGCCGGGCAACAGCCGGTCGATGCCGATCGGGTCGACGACGGCGCCGGAAAGGATATGGGCGCCGACTTCCGCGCCCTTTTCGAGCACCACGACCGACAGCTCCGGATCGACCTGCTTCAGCCGGATCGCCGCGGCAAGCCCGGCCGGACCGGCGCCGACGACCACCACGTCGAATTCCATGCTCTCGCGCTCGGGGAGGTCTTGTGGCTCGTTCATTGTCGCGTTCTCCAGTCTTGCCGTTCTCCGCCGGCTCCGTCCCAGTCAAATCATCCCGTCATGACAAATGCCGCAAACCTTGTCGAGCCGGGATGCGACAGACTGTCTCTGCATTTGCGCATGAGTTCATGAGTTTAGCACAGTCCCTTATATTACTTTGACGTAAACGTAAATCAACCACCGATGAATAACCGCCGTCAGCTTGATTTTGTAGCTCCCGCGTGCAACGAGGCGCGCCCCTTTACGTCGCAAGGAGACAGCCAATGGCCACGGCCCTCGGCCTCGATTTCGGAACGACCAACTCCGTTCTGGCCCTGGCGCAGGGTGCCTCGACGCGCTCTCTTTTCGTCGACAGCCCCGCCGGACGGTTCGACACCACGCGAACGGCTCTCTCCTTTCTGAAGCAGGGTCATGCATCCTTGAAGGTCGAAGCGGGCCAGGCGGCGATCCGCGAATTCATCGACAATCCCGGCGAATGCCGTTTTCTGCAGTCGATCAAGACCTTTGCCGCCAGCGCACTCTTTCAAGGCACACTCGTCTTCGCCAAGCGCCAGGAGTTCGAGGACCTGATGTACAGCTTCCTGGCCCGGCTCAGGGACTATGCCGGCGACGACTGGAACGGGGCGTTGCAGCGCCTCGTCGTCGGGCGTCCGGTGCAGTTTGCCGGCGCAAGTCCGGACGAAAAGCTGGCGATCGAACGGTATGGCCGCGCCCTCGCGCGCTTCGATTTTCCGGAAATCCACTACGTCTATGAACCGGTGGCGGCCGCCTTCTACTTCGCCCGCAAGCTGGAGCGCGATGCGACGGTGCTCGTCGCCGACTTCGGCGGCGGCACGACGGACTATTCGATCATCCGTTTCGCAAGCCGCGGCGGACGGCTGAGCGCCACGCCGGTCGGACATTCCGGCGTCGGCGTTGCCGGCGATCACTTCGATTTCCGCATCATTGACAACATCGTCGCGCCGCTGATCGGAAAGGGGAGTCTGTTCAAGAGCTTCGACAAGCTGCTTGAAGTCCCGTCGAGCTATTACGCCAATTTCGGCCGCTGGAACCAGTTGTCGATCTTCAAGACGCTCAGGGACTTTGCGGAGCTGAAGAAGCTCGTCCGCACGAGCCTCGAGCCGGAGAAACTGGCGGCATTCGTCGATCTGATCGAGCATGACGAAGGCTACCCGCTCTATCAGGCGGTCTCGGCAACCAAAATGCGACTGTCGCAAGAAGAGGAAACCGAGTTCTTCTTCGCGCCGCTGGGCGAGCGCTCGCGAAGAATCGTTCGGCGCAAGGATTTCGAGGCCTGGATTGCCCCCGACCTCGCCCGCATCGATGCGGCCCTCGACGAGGTACTGGCAACGACGGCGACTGCGCCGGCCGACATCGACAGGATTTTTCTGACCGGTGGCACCTCCTTCGTGCCGGCCGTCCGGCGGCTTTTCGACGATCGCTTCGGCCCCGAGCGAATCGAAAGCGGCGGCGAGCTCCTGTCGATCGCCCACGGGCTTGCGCTGATCGGCGAGCGGGAGGACATCACAGCTTGGACGATCGCCGCGTAAATATCCTCCGGATGCTGGACCACAGTCGCCGATCTGATAAGTTCCGCCGATGATTTCGGCCAACGACCTTTCCCCTTCGGAACTCGCCGCGCTTCTTGCTTTCCATGCGGAGGCGGGTGTCGAGTGGCTGCTTGAAGACGCGCCCGTCGACCGGCTGGCGGAGTTCGAGGCGCTGAAAGCCAAGCGCGCCGGCGCGCGAGCTGCGCCGCAAAGCCGGCAGCCGGAAGCGTCAGAAGCGCAGAGGGGCCGGGGACAGCCGGCGACGCCCGGCAGCGCCCTGGGTACTCTTCCGAGCAGCCCGGCAAGCGTTCCGCCGACGGTCGCGATCCCTGACGAGCAGGCGATCAGCGAGGCGCGATTCGCCGCCGAGAGCGCGCGATCGCTTGCCGAACTTCGCACGGCGATGGAGTCCTTCACCGGCTGCAACCTCAAGAACAGCGCCCGAAACCTCGTTTTCGCGGACGGTGACCCCGCCTCGGGCATCATGGTGATCGGGCCGATGCCCTATGCGGAAGACGACCGGGACGCCCAGCCGTTTTCCGGCAAGCACGGTGATATGCTCGAGCGGATGCTTTCCGGCATCGGTCTTTCACGGACCGGCGTTCTGCTCAGCAACGTGGTTCCCTGGCGGCCGCCCGGAAACCGCGTGCCAAGCGGTCGGGAGGCCGACATCTGCCGCCCCTTCATCGAACGGCAGATTGCGCTCGCCGAGCCGAGGCACTTGCTTCTCCTCGGCAATTTCACGGCCCGCTTCTTCTTCGGCACCAACGAGACGATCCATCAGACGAGGGGGCAATGGCGCGAGCTTTCCGCTGGCGGCCACCTCGTTCCGGCGCTGGCTACACTGCATCCGCAGGATCTTATCACCGCGCCCGTCAACAAGCGTTTCGCTTGGCTTGACCTGCTCTCCTTCAAGGCGCGGATCATGGGCTGACCGGCCGCGCCCGACAGGTGAAGGAAATATGAACAAAGCCATGCAATTTGCGCATGTCAGCGCCGCGTTTTAATGCGTTGCAAAATCGATGTTGCATCGCAATATGAAAGCACGGGAGGTATGGATTAAGGAACTGAACCATGAGTGCCCGTTTTCGCCCGATCCACAGCAGCTTTGAGACGCTCCGTCAGGCCCGCGTCGCTGTGCGGTCGCCGTATAACAGCTTCGGCAAGGTTGCCAACGAACAGATGACGGCAATCGGCCTCGCGCGCACGACGCGCCACCCGGCCCAGATCTACGCCGATTTCATTCAGCGCTGACCAATCGCTGCAGCGCCGACCATCGCGTCCGGCGCTCGCCCGAACGAAGATCACTACCATGTCTATCAGCAGCCTGCTCGATACGATTTCCGACATCGGCACCGCCGTGCGCACCTCGCGCGAGTTCAGCAGGATGAGCACGATCAGGGACAGCCGCCGCGCGCACCGTGTGGCGGTGAGCCCGTTGCTGCCCAACTGAGACCGCGCCGTCTCGGTAACAATCGACAGAGCGGTGACCTCCAAACCTTTCCAAGATCGCCTTCCAGCGACGACCGTCGGCGCCTCCTATCGTAGCGGCAGGAGCAATGGCCCCGTTCAGCCCTGCGGCGTAACGTGTTTGCGCGCCCCCTTTCGCTCGAGCCCCAGCCGGTGCTCGCGGAAGATGATGAAGATGCCGGCGCCGACGACGATCGCGGTGCCGAGCAGCATGGTTGCCGTCGGTACGTCGCCGAAGAGGAAATAGCCGATGACGATGCCGAGCACGATCGAGGTATATTCGAAGGGGGCGATCGTCGACATGTCGGCGTGGCGATAGCTCTCCGTCAACAGAATCTGGGCGACGCCGCCGCAGAAACCGGCGAGCATCAGGAGCAGGAAGGATGTCCAGGATATCGCCGACCAGCCGAAGGGAAGCGTTGCCAGGGAAAACACCGCGGCGGAAAGCGAGAAGTAGAGCACGATCGTATGGGTGCGCTCCGTCTGCACGAGCCGGCGCACAAGCACCATCGCGACCGCGCCGAGTGTCGCCGAAAGCAGCACGGCGACGGCGCCCAGCGCCTTGGACGAGCCGAATCCTCCTTCGTCGAACAAAGTCACGCTCGGCCAAGTGATGATCAGCACGCCGACGAGGCCGATAACCACCGCGGACCAGCGATAGAGCCGGACGATTTCGCCGAGAAAGAGAGCGGCGAAGGCAACCGCCAAGAGCGGCATCGCGTAGCCGATCGCGATCGCCTCGGGGAGCGGCAGGTGCACGAGGCCGTAGAAACCGCAACTCATCGACAGAATGCCGACGAAGCCGCGCACCACATGCCCCGCGACATTGTTGGTCCGGAAGGCGTCGCGCAACTGGCCGCGGCAGGCCAGAAAGCCGAGAATTGGCACCATGGCGAAGGCGGATCTATAGAAGGTGATCTGGCCGGTGGCGATCCCGCTGCCGGCCGCCTTGATGCAGGTCGCCATGCAAACGAAGACGATGACGGACAGGACCTTGAGCAGAATCCCCTTCATGGGGTTGTGAATATCGGCATCCATGAGGGCGTTCGAGATGTCATCCGGCGGACCGGGCGGGAAGGACGGACACGGCGCAGACCGCGGGGGGATGGCACCACTCTAGCTGCACGGCGCGGCATGTTGGATCAATTTTCTTGATGGGCGCGGCATTTTCGTGATGGCTTTCGCGCTCCCGCACTGCTTCGTCCTATGCTTTAGCGAACGCGAAAAAATCCTGTGGGATTTAGTTCTTGTTAGTGCCGTTTCGTTAAACCTGCGATCGGGGCGGGGAAATCAAACGTGTTTGCTTCCGAAGTGCGGTCGACGGCATTGCAAGCACAAAATCTCGCCTCTTGGCCTTTTCACCATCACAGGCGCCCTCTAACTTAGGAACGGAAGGCGCAAGCGGGACTGACCATGCGGACAAATACTGGCCAGATCATTCATCTGGAAGACTACCGGCCGACCGATTTCGTTCTCGAAAGAGTGGATCTGACCTTCGAACTCGACCCCAAGGAGACGAAGGTAGAGGCGCGGCTCATCTTCCACCGACGCGAAGGCGTGGACGCTTCCGCCCCGCTGGTCCTCGACGGCGACGAGCTGGCCATGACCGCCCTGTTGCTCGACCAGGAAGAAGTCCCGGCGACGCTCTACGATGTGGCCGGCGACACGCTGACGATCCGCGGCCTGCCCGAGACCGCCCCCTTCGAAATCACCGTGACGACGCTCCTGTCGCCGGAGACGAACACGAAGCTGATGGGCCTCTACCGCACCAACAACGTCTACTGCACGCAGTGCGAGGCGGAAGGCTTCCGCCGCATCACCTATTTCCCCGACCGGCCCGACGTGCTCGCCGTCTATACGGTCAACATCATTGGCGACAAGGCGACCGCCCCCCTTCTCCTTTCGAACGGCAACTATCTCGGCGGCGCCGACCTGGGCGACGGACGTCACTTCGCCGCCTGGTTCGACCCGCATCCGAAGCCGAGCTATCTCTTCGCGCTGGTTGCCGGCGATCTCGGCGTGGTCGAGGACACGTTCACGACCGCATCCGGCCGCGAAGTGGCCTTGAGGATCTATGTCGAGCACGGCAAGGAGCCGCGCGCGGCTTACGCGATGGACGCTCTCAAGCGCTCGATGAAATGGGACGAGGAGGTCTTCGGCCGCGAATACGACCTCGACATCTTCATGATCGTCGCCGTCTCCGACTTCAACATGGGCGCCATGGAGAACAAGGGGCTCAACGTCTTCAACGACAAATACGTCCTCGCCGATCCGGAAACGGCGACAGACACGGACTACGCCAATATCGAGGCGATCATCGCCCACGAATATTTCCACAACTGGACCGGCAACCGCATTACCTGCCGCGACTGGTTCCAGCTCTGCCTGAAGGAAGGGTTGACGGTCTATCGCGATCACGAGTTTTCGGCCGACATGCGCTCGCGCGCCGTCAAGCGCATCGCCGAGGTGCGGCACCTGAAGTCCGAACAGTTTCCCGAGGATGCCGGCCCGCTCGCCCATCCGGTGCGCCCGACGCAATATCGCGAGATCAACAATTTCTACACGACGACCGTCTATGAGAAGGGCTCCGAGGTCACGCGCATGATTGCGACCCTTCTCGGACGCGACCTCTTCAAGAAGGGCATGGACCTCTATTTCGACCGCCATGACGGCCAGGCAGTGACGATCGAGGACTTCATCGCCTGCTTCGAGGCCGCGGGCGGGCGCGATCTCACCCAGTTTTCGCTCTGGTATCATCAGGCGGGAACGCCGCTGATCACCGCCTCCGGTTCCTATGACGCGGCGAAGCAGATCTACACCCTGTCGCTCGAACAGGCGGTGCCTGCGACACCGGGTCAAAGCGCCAAGAAGCCGATGCATATCCCACTTCGCGTTGGGCTCCTGCTTGAAGACGGCAGCGAGGCTAAGCCTGCAGCCGTCTCCGGCGCCGATGTCACTGGCGACGTCTTGCATCTGACGGAGCGCAAGCAGACCGTCGTCTTCGCCGGCATTCCGACCCGGCCCGTGCCGTCCTTCAATCGCGGCTTCTCTGCGCCGGTAAACCTGCACATCGAGCAGAGCGCGAAGGACCGGGCCCTCATCGCACGCCACGAGGTCGACCTCTTCGCCCGCTGGCAGGCGCTGAATGCCATGGCGCTCGACAATCTGGCCAAAGCAGCGGCGCAGGCGCGAAACGGCCAGCCGATCGCCTCCGATACCGCCCTCATCGGCGGGCTGCTGGCCGCGGCGGGTGACGAAGGGCTGGAGCCGGCATTCCGCGCACAGGTCCTGTCGCTGCCGAGCGAAGCCGACATCGCCCGGGAGATCGGCCGCGACAACGATCCGGACGCTATCCAGGAGGGTCGCCAGGCGATCCTTTCCGCCGTCGCCGCATCCGGCAAGGAGATTTTCACGCGATTGCTCGGCGAGATGGCACTTTCCGGCCCGTTCCGGCCCGACGCAGCGAGCGCCGGCCGGCGGGCGCTGCGCAACGCCGCCCTCTCCTATCTCGTCTATGGGGACGATCAGCCGGAGAAGGCCGTGAGCGCGTTCCGTTCCGCCAACAACATGACCGATCTCAGCCAGGCGCTGACGCTGCTCGCCCACCGTTTTCCGGATGCGCAAGAAACGCTCGATGCGCTCACCACGTTCAAGAACCGCTTCGCGGACAATGCGCTGGTGATCGACAAATGGTTCGCCATCCAGGCGACGATCCCCGGCGCCTCGACGCTCGAGCGGGTCAAGGCGCTGATGTCCGATCCGCACTTCACCCCGAGCAACCCGAACCGCGTACGCTCGCTCATAGGCACCTTCGCCTTCTCCAACCCGACGGGCTTCAACCGTGCGGATGGCGAAGGCTACCGCTTCCTCGCACGCCAGATCCTCGACATCGATCCCCGCAATCCGCAACTTGCGGCACGGATCCTGACATCGATGCGCTCCTGGCGGTCGCTGGAGCAGGTGCGCGCCAAGCATGCCGAGGAGGCGCTCAAGGAAATCGCCGGCGCCTCCAATCTTTCCGTCGATGTCAGCGACATCGTCGACCGGATGCTGAGCGACGGCAGCGCGGCGTGATATCGCCGCGGCCTCGGCCGGGCCTACTGCACCTCTCCTAAGCGGGGCCGATTCGAGGAAGGAGCCTCAATTCAAAGGGCTACGGCGACTTCTGAGCGTCGGATAAGACATTCGGCGTCGCAGGCGCTATGACTTTCCAACGATGAAAATTGGTTAACAAATCTTTACCTGCGCCTCTAGACAAGGCGAATCGCCCTGTGATTCATTGAGTCAGATTCGGGCGGGCGGCGTACCGAATCACCAAAGCGTCGCGATTTCCGATGACGCTTCGGTTTAAGAGGATCACAGCGTCCCTTCGCATCCACATGCGGGACGCTCTCGAGGACGGCAGAAATTGGGAAAGATTGCGGACGCGCGACGGGGAGGCGCAGCCGACGGGCGGTTGCGACTCAAGTTTCCGGGCTTTTTCGGCCTGGAACGGGAGCTCATCGACAAGGCGAGGCTCTTTGTCGAACCGGCGTCACGTCGGCTCGCCCGGGCCGAGCCCATTCTGAAGCGGTCAATTCCCGTCCTCATTATCGCTTTCCTGCTGATCGTGGCCATTTCGCGCATGTCGGGCATCATGGATGAGCATGCCCGGATGGAGGCCAGTTCGCGCCGGAGCGTCAGCCTGGCGGCGACCGCGGCGACGGCGGCGTTCCAGGCGGATGGATCGGAGCTCTTCGGCGAGGGGCAGCGATGGGAGGCCGAACGGCGGCTCGCCGAATATCTGCCCGCCGAACTCCTCGACAGCGGCATGTTCCTACTGACGGTTCGCCGGGACGGCCGCATCTTCGCGAGCACGCAGGCGGGGGCACATTTCATCGGCCGCACGCTTACCTCGATCGCCCCGGACGTGGCGTCGCTGCAATATTTCGGCGAAGGCGAAGGCGCTGTGAAGGCGACCATCGACGGCGTCGAACATCTGGTCGCCCTGATGCAGGTGCCGGCTTCCGCGGGTGTCGTGCTGGCGGCAACGCCGGTCGCCCAGTTCGAAGCGGCCTGGCGCGACGATGTCTCGCTGAACGTCACGCTGTTTGCCGGCATTTCGGCAATCCTGCTCGTCGTGCTTTACGCCTACTATATTCAGGCCAAGCGCGCCCGCGACGCCGATTCCGTATTCGCCGAATCGAACCTGCGCGTCGAAACCGCACTGTCGCGCGGCCGCTGCGGACTTTGGGATTTCGACCTCGCCAACCGTCGCCTGTTCTGGTCTCGCTCCATGTACGAGATGCTCGGCATGCCCGGCGACAGCAGCGTCTTGTCGTTCGGCGACGCGGCCCGGCTGATGCACCCGGAGGATCGCGGCGTCTACCGGGTGGCGCGGGCGATCGCCAAGGGCAGCGAGCGCCAGATCGACCAGGTGTTCCGCATGCGCCACGCGGATGGCCATTACGTTTGGCTTCGGGCGCGCGCCCAAATCATCCGCACGGTTTCCGGGCGGACCCACCTCATCGGCATCGCCATGGACGTGACCGAGCAGCACCGGCTCGCCCAGCGCTATGCGGAAGCCGACCAGCGCCTGACGGATGCCATCGAGTGCACGTCGGAAGCCTTCGTGCTGTGGGACAAGCACGACCGGCTGGTCATGTGCAACACCCACTATCAGCAGGCCTATCAGCTGCCGGATCATGTCCTCGTGCCCGGCACCGAACGGGCAGTGGTGCACGCGGCCGCGGCGAGACCGGTGATCGAGCGGCGCGTCGCCGATCCGGACCGCAGCAATCATTCGCAGACGAGCGAAGTGCAGCTCGCCGACGAGCGCTGGCTGCAGATCAACGATCGACGCACGCGCGACGGCGGCCTCGTCTCGGTCGGCACCGATATCACGCTGCTCAAGCGGCATCAGGTGCGGCTGCGCGAATCCGAGCGGCGGCTGATGGCGACGATCGGCGATCTTTCGGCCTCGCGCATCACGCTCGAACGGCAGAAGGAGGAGCTTTCCGTCGCCAACGCCAATTACCAGGCGGAAAAGGAACGGGCCGAGGCGGCAAACCGGGCAAAATCCGAGTTCCTCGCCAACATGTCGCATGAGCTGCGCACGCCGCTCAACGCCATTCTCGGCTTTTCCGAGATCCTGCAGAACCAGATGTTCGGGCCGCTCGGCTCGGAGAAGTACCACGAATATTCCCGCGATATCTATGAAAGCGGCAGACATCTGCTCAACGTCATCAACGACATACTCGACATGTCGAAGATCGAGGCCGGTCACATGCGTATCACGCGCGAAAGGATCGATCTTGCGCCGCTGATCGAGGAAACGCTTCGCTTCACCACCATACCGGCGCAGCAGAAGAACATCCGCGTCGTCCAGGAGGTGTCCTCGGGCCTGACGATGTTCGCCGATCGTCGCGCGATGAAACAGGTGCTCCTCAACCTTTTATCAAATGCGGTCAAGTTCACCAATGAGGGTGGCCGCATTTCACTCAGGGCCCGCAAGGTTCGCGGCGCGGTGACGCTGACGATCGCCGATTCCGGCATCGGCATTCCGAGGCACGCGCTGGAAAAGATCGGCCATCCCTTCGAACAGGTGCAGAGCCAGTATGCCAAGAGCAAGGGCGGCTCCGGCTTGGGGCTGGCCATCTCCCGGTCGCTCACGCGCCTGCACGGGGGACGGATGAAGATCCATTCCGCCGAAAACGTCGGCACGATCATATCCGTGCGGATCCCGGACCTCGCCTGAACCCAGCCGGGGCCGCCGGCTCAGCCCGCAAGGACCGACTGGAAGATGCCGCGCACCGCCTTGGAAAAGCGGCGTATGTCAGCCTCGAGATGCTTGAGGTCCGGGTAATCGCCTGCCCGGCAAACGAGATCGACAAGGCCGGCGGGGGCGTCCTTGGGGTCGAAATCGCCGTCGATACAGAGCCGCACGATCTGCGAGACCTCGGTAAAGAGCGCCAGCGCCTCGACGGCCATGTCGAGATCGTTTGCATCCATCAGGGCGGCGCCGAGCCCCTTCAGCGCCTCCATCGTCTGCGTTCCGGCAGGCGGCGGTAGCTCGCCCTTTGCCGGCGCCACAAGCGCCAAATATTGCGCAATGAATTCGATATCGACGAGGCCGCCGGGGATGAGCTTGAAGTCCCAGATGTCGTTCGGCGGCTTTTCCTTGTCGATGAGATCGCGCATCTCCTCGACGTCCTTGCGGATCTTAGCGATATCTCGCTTCTGCGACAGGACCTCGGCGAAGATCGCCTCCGCTTCGCCGATCAGGCTTTTGTCGCCGCAGATGCATCGGGCGCGGGTCAGCGCCAGATGTTCCCAGGTCCAGGCCTCCTCACGCTGATATTTGGCAAAGGCGGTAATGCGGGTCGCAACCGGGCCCTTGTTGCCCGAGGGCCTCAGCCGCATGTCGACATTGTAGAGGACGCCCTCGGCGGTCGGGGCTGAAAGAGCCGCGATCAGCCGCTGCGTCAGGCGCGTGAAATAGCGTGCCGGGTCGAGCGGCTTGGCGCCCTCGGATTGGTGGGCGTTGGCGTCATAGTCATAGAGCAGGATGAGGTCGACGTCGGAACCGGCAGTCAACTCGTGGCTGCCGAGCTTTCCCATGCCGACGACGGCGACCCGGCCACCCGGGAAATCGCCGTGGGCGGAGCGAACCTCTGCCAGAACCGCCTCCAGCGCAGCGGCGATGATCAGGTCGGCAAGATCGGTGAAGGCCCTGCCCGCCTGCAGGCCGGAGATCGTGCCGGTCAGCAACCGGATGCCGATCAGAAAGCGCTGCTCGGCGGCGATGATGCGCAGGCGGTCCAGCACCTCTTCGTAGTGGTGGGCGCCGGCGACGAAGCTGGCGATCCGCGGTGCCAGATAATCTCGCGTCGGCAGTTCGGCGAGCAGGCCCGGGTCCAGCATGCCGTCGAAGACATGGGGCCTGGCGGCGATGATATCCGCCAGGCGCGGCGCCGAGGACATGATATTGACGATCAGCGACAACAGGCCCGGATTACTGCCGAGCAGCGAGAAAAGCTGGATGCCGGCAGGGAGGCCGGAGAGGAACTGGTCGAAGCGCAGCAATGCCTCATCGGCGCGCCGGCTCTCGCCGAAGACGCGCAGAAGCTCCGGCGTCAATTCCGTCAGGCGTTCGCGTGCCTCGACCGATTGGGTCGCCCGATAGCGCCCGTAGTGCCAGGTGCGAATAATACGGGCGATGTCGGAAGGACGCTGGAAACCCAGCCGTTTCAGCGTTTTGAGCGTGTCCGGGTCATCCTGCTGACCGGTGAAGACCAGATTGCCGGTCTCTGCGGAGAGTCTCGCTTCCTGTTCGAAAAGCTGGGCGTAGCGTCGCTCGACCGTCCGCAGCACCCGGGAAAACTCCCTGGAGAAGGACGCCGTATCTTCGAAGCCGAGCATCGACGCGATGCGCCTCAGTTCCGCCTCGCTCTCGGGCACCAGATGGGTCTGCTCGTCATGCACCATCTGGATCCGGTGCTCGACGTCACGAAGGAACCAATAGGCATCGATCAGTTCATGCGCCGTGGCGCGATCGATCCAGCCGGCCTCGGCCAGCACATGCAGCATCGCCTCGGTTTCGCGCAGCCGCAGCGCAGGCGTCCGGCCGCCGGCAATCAGTTGCTGGGTCTGCACGAAAAACTCGATCTCGCGGATGCCGCCGCGGCCAAGCTTGACGTTGTGGCCCTTCACGGCGATCTCGCCGTGGCCCTTGTGCGCGTGGATCTGACGCTTGATCGAGTGAATGTCGGCGATCGCCGCATAATCCAGGTACTTCCGGAAGACGAAGGGCGTCAGTTCCTTGAGGAAACGCTCGCCGGCCGGAAGGTCGCCGGCGATCGGGCGCGCCTTGATAAAAGCAGCCCGCTCCCAGTTCTGCCCCCTGCTCTCATAATAAAGCATCGCCGCCTCGACGGGGATTGCGAGCGGCGTCGAGCCGGGATCGGGCCGAAGCCGGAGGTCCGTGCGGAACACGTAGCCGTCGCCGGTCCGCTCCTGCAGGATGCGGATCAGCCTTCGCAAGAGCCGCGCGAAGACCTCCGTCGCCTCATCGCGGCTGACGAGGATGCCGGACTGCGGATCATAGAAGACCACGAGGTCGATGTCGGAGGAATAGTTGAGCTCGCACGCCCCGAGCTTGCCCATGCCGAGCACGACGACGCCCGAGCCGACGCTCGGCGCCGAGGCATCCGGGAGGACGAACTTGCCGCTCTCATGCGCGCCGAGCAGCAGGTGATCGATCGTCGCCGATACCGCGGCGCCGGCGAACTCGCTCAGCCAGCGCGTCGTTTCGCGGCCATCAAACAGCCGCGAGAGATCGGCAAGTGCGACGGCGAAGGCAACCTCCCGCCTTGCCCGCCGCAGCCGCGCCATGATTTCCGCGTCCGGCAGGGCCTTGCCTGCCGCCCCGCTTTGCCATGCCAGCCGCGCCGCATCGATGCGGCTTCGCAGAAATCCAGGCAAGCTCTCGCTCAGCAGCGCCTCGACAATGGCAGGGCTGCTTGCGCCGGTATCGCGAAGGAAAGGCGAGAGTGCGAAAGCGGCGAGGATCAAGTGCTTGAGCGGCGTATCGGACGCCACCAGCTTGGCGATGGCCTCGCTTCCCTTCGCTATGTCCTTCAGCACCGAAAGAGCGACCTTCGCGTCGGCCTGGCTCGCCGGGCGGATCGGCACCACCTCGATATCGGACAACCGCTTTTCGGTCGCGTCCACCATCGGTCTTCTCCTCCCCTTCGGATCGTCGGAAGTCGATCGCTCCAACCGGCAATTGCCGTGACCGGTGTATCAGGTCGTGCCGGCGGGGAAAACCATGCGAACCGTCAGGCCCCTTCCATCTGGCTCCGTCGCCGAGAGATCCAATGCGCCATGGTGCATCTCCATCACCGCCTCGACAAGCGAAAGGCCGAGACCGGTGCCGGGTTTGGTGCGGCTCTCGTCCAGCCGCACGAAGCGCTTGACCACTTCGCCGCGCATATTTTCCGGAACGCCGGGACCCTGATCGGCGACCGTCAGGGCGACATTGGCGCCGCTCTTCTTCATCTCGACCCGGATGAGCGGATTTTCCGCCCCTTCCGCATATTTGATCGCGTTGTCGATCAGGTTCCCGAGCGCCTGGCCGATCAGTTCGCGGTTGCCTGTAACAACGACGCCCGGCTCGATGTCCGCTTCCAGGCGCAGGGCAGCTTCCTCGGCGACCGGCTCGTAAAGCTCTACGCAATCCTCGACGATGCCGGACAAGGCGACATCGCTCATCTCAGCGATGGCGGAGCCCGCCTCGACGCGCGAAATCATCAGCAATGCATTGAAGGTTCGGATCAGTTGGTCGGATTCGCCGATGATTTCCTCGAGCGCGCCGTTCTGGTTGCCACCTTCCTTGCTGGCAAGCGCCGCTTCGGCCTTGTTGCGCAGCCGCGTCAGAGGCGTCTTGAGGTCGTGGGCGATATTGTCGGAAACCTGTTTCAGGCCCTCGTTGAGCTTCTCGATCCGCCCCAGCATCGCGTTCAGCGATTCCGACAGACGGTCGAATTCATCGCCCGATCCGCTCGTCGGCAGCCGTTGTGAAAGGTCTCCGGCCATGATCTTGGTGCTTGCCTCCGACATCCGGTCGATGCGCCTCAAGGCGTTGCGACCAATGCCGAACCAGATGACCAGTGCGCCGAGCCCCATGATGCCGAGCGCCACCACCAGGGCCTGGCGGACGAGAACGCGAAACTTTTCCGGTTCCTGCAAATCGCGGCCGACGAGGATGCGCAGGCCGTTGTCGAGCATGAGGACCTGGGCGAGCGCGACGTGGTTGCCGGTGCGGCTTTCGTCGGTGAAACGCCGGTAGTGAAAGGGCTCCGATGTCCAGCCCTCGTTGTCGAGCAGGCCCGGCTCGAGGCCGGCGACATTGCCGGCAAGGATCTCCCCGCTCGGCCCCGCAATGACATAGAGGTTGGCGCCCGGTTGACGGGCCCGACGCTCCAGCGAGCGGAGCAGGCCGTTGACGCCGGCACGCTCGTAGATGTCTTCGATCTGGGCCGCCTCGACGGCAATCCCTTCACGCGTCTGCTGCTGCAGGAGACGCTCGGACATGCCGGTGACGTAGAAGACGAGGAAGACGGCGCAAAGGGAGAAGAGGACGAGATAGAGCGCGGAGAGCCGGACCGCGGTCGTCCTGAACAGAACGCCGACTTTGCTCATGCGTCAGCGGTCCGATCGTCCTTGATCATGTAGCCGGCGCCGCGAACGGTTCTCAGCAACGGTGGATCGAAATCCTTCTCGATCTTGGAGCGCAAGCGGGAGACGTGCACATCGATCACATTGGTCTGCGGATCGAAGTGATAGTCCCAGACATTCTCGAGCAGCATGGTTCGCGTCACCACCTGCCCGGCATTCTTCATCAGATATTCAAGCAGCCGGAACTCGCGCGGCTGCAGCGGGATTTCCTTGCCCTGGCGGCGGACCGAATGGGAGAGCCGGTCCAGTTCCAGGTCGCCGACGCGGTAGACCATGTCCTGGTCCGGCGCTCCCTTGCGCCGGCCGAGCACCTCGACACGCGCCAGGAGCTCGCTGAAGGCATAGGGTTTGGGGAGGTAATCGTCGCCACCGGCGCGTAGTCCCGTCACCCGGTCGTCCACCTGGCCGAGGGCGGAGAGAATGAGCACCGGCGTATGGATGCCCCGGCGCCTCAACTCGGTGATCAACGACAGGCCGTCCCGACGCGGCAGCATGCGGTCGACGACGAGCACGTCGTAGGCGTTCTCGCTCGCCATGAACAGGCCGCTTTCGCCGTCGCTGGCGTGGTCGGAAACGATGCCCGCTTCGCGGAACGCCTTCGCCAGATAGGCGGCCGCCTCGAGGTCATCTTCAACTATCAGAATCTTCATACGGGTGACCATAGTCCCGGACCTCTGTTCGTCTCAACCGGTTTCGGGGTTTGCCTTGGCCGAATACAGCGTTCGGCCGAAACAGAAGACGCCGCGATATCGGCAGATGTCGCGGCGCCTCATCATCAGCCAGGATGGTGGCTTGCTCTTGCCGCGCCTCAGCTCTGCGCGATCGGCAACGCCACGAAGCGGCTTCCCTCGTCGGCCTCGATCTGGAAGAGCGCCTTGCTGCGGCCATCCTTCTTGGCGTTGTTGATCACCTTCAGGATGTCGTCCGCCGTCTTCACTTGCTGATTGTTGACGGAGACGATCTTCTCGCCTTCCTTCAGGCCACGATCGGCAGCATCCGAGTCCGGATCGACGGAGGCGATGGTGACGCCCGTGCCGTCTTCCGAAGGGGTGACCGCCAGACCGAGGTCGGCCAGTGCCTCTTCGCCAGCCTGACCCTGGTCCGTCTGTTCGTCGCGGGTATCCGGCGGCGTAGCCTTGGCCTCCTCCGGCAGCGTGCCGATCTCGAATTTGACGCTCTCAGACTTGCCGTTACGCCAGAGTGTGACCTCGGCGGTCGAACCGGGGCGCAGCGTTGCCACCCGGCGGGCCAGGTCGCGTGGATCCTTGACCGGCTCACCGTTGAGGGCGGTCACGATATCACCCTTCTTGATGCCCGCCTTGTCGCCCGGCGAACCCGCCTGCGGCTCGACCACCAACGCACCGCTCGCCTCAGAGAGGCCGAGCGATTCGGCGATATCCTTCGTCACCGGCTGGATTTGAACGCCGAGCCAGCCGCGCGAAACGGAGCCGTCCTTGATCAAGGCATCGACGACGTCCTTGGCGACGGAAGCGGGAATCGCGAAGGCGATGCCGACATTGCCGCCCGACGGCGAGAAGATCGCCGTGTTGATACCGACGACTTCGCCGGAGAGATTGAACGTCGGGCCGCCGGAATTGCCGCGGTTCACCGCCGCATCGACCTGCAGATAGTCGTCATAGGGGCCGGAGCCGATGTCGCGGCCGCGTGCCGAGATGATACCGGCCGTCACGGTGCCGCCGAGGCCGAAGGGGTTGCCGACCGCGACCACCCAGTCGCCGACCCGCACCCGGTTGTCATCGGCGAAGCTTACATAGGTGAACTTGCGGTTGGCTGCGTCGACCTTGAGCACGGCGAGATCGGTGCGGCTGTCCTTGCCGACGAGCTTGGCGTCGAGTTCCGTCCCGTCGTTCAAAATGACAGTGAAGGCGGAGCCATCGGAGACGACGTGGTTGTTGGTGACGAGATAACCATCCTCGGTGATGAAGAAGCCGGAGCCCTGGGCTCGCGGGCGCAGGCGACCTTCGCCACGCGGACCGTGCCGATCACGCCAGCGATCGGCCCGATCGCCATCGCGGGAATCGGGACTGCCGAATTCGCGGAAGAAGCGCTTCAGCGGGTGGTCGTCGGGCAGGTCTTCGAAACCGCGGCCGCCGAAGTCGAAGGTGAAGTTGCTCTCGTCGTTGGATGCCTGTTCACGGGCCTGGACGCGGACGGAAACGACGGCCGGGGAAACGGCGTCGACAACATTGGCGAAGCTCGGAACCGACGGAGCCTGCACCCTGACCGCCTCGGCGAAGGACTGGGTGATCTGCGCCGGCAGACCGGTCGTCAGCATGACTGCGGCAAGACCTGCAACCGTGGAGGTCTTCAGTGCGGTCTTCAGCGAGGGACGCGGAGTTTTGAACGTGGACATTCGTTTTGCCTTCTCTCTTGCGTGAAGCCGCCGCCGACAGACGGACGGCTTCGAAACTTTGATCACGAGCAAGGTATCCGGACCAACCGCCCGGAACCCGCTCGTATGGCTGTGACTGGAGGAACAGCCGATGACGCAAGGTGTAACGGATGGGACCTTACTGGGTTCTGTCCGGAAGATGAATTTTTGGTAATGTTGCGACAGAGCAGAAATGAGAGGCCGGTACCCGATCCGCGGGTCCTCTCAAGGAACGGCGAAGCATGCCCTTAACGCGTATGATATTGCCGTTGGAACTGCCACCGGCAGTCGGCGGCTCCCTACGGGCCAAGCAGCTTGTCGAGCTCTTCCTTTTCATCCTTGGAAAGCGGCGCACCAGCTGGGCGCGTGCCGCGCCGGTGCGCGGCGACGACCAGCGTGACCGCACCAAGGACGAGCAGCACGACCGGCATGCCCCAGAGGACCAGTGTCTTCGCCTCGAAGCGGGGTTTCAGCAACACGAACTCCCCGTAGCGCGAGACCACATAGGCGATCACCGCCTCGTCACTGTCCCCGTTCTCGAGCCGCTCGCGCACGAGCACTCGCAGATCCTTGGCGAGTTCGGCATTGGAATCGTCGATCGACTGGTTCTGGCAGACCATGCAGCGAAGCTTGGCGGAGATTTCCCGGGCGCGCGCTTCGAGCGCCGGATCGGCAAGCACCTCGTCCGGATTGACGGCGAAGGCCGGCGCAACCGAAACAATACAGAGGAAGAGCGCGGCGAGGACGCGGATCATTCGACGGCTCCTGCGGCAAGCCTCGCCGTCCTGGCGCGCGACGGAGCACCCACCCTCAGGCGACGGTCGCTCAAGGAAACGATTCCGCCCGCCATCATGACGAGAGCGCCGCCCCAGATGCAGAGGATCAGCGGCTTCCACCAGATGCGCACGACGATGCCGCCGCCGGTCATCTCGTCGCCCAGCGAAACATAGAGCTGGCTGAGGCCGAAGGTCCTGATGCCGGCCTCCGTCGTCGGCATGCGGCGCGCCGAATAGAGGCGCTTGGACGACCAGATCTCGGTTACCTTCACGCCGCCGCGGCTGACGGTGAAGTGGCCGGTGTCCTCGGTATAGTTCGGCCCGCGACCCTCGCGCATGCCATCGAAGCGTATGCTATAGCCGCCGGCATCGACGAGCATTCCGGGCTTCATCTCGACGACGGTCTCCGTCTCATAGGCCGTCACGGCGACGATGCCGATCAGCGTGACGCCGAGGCCGATATGGGCAAGCGCCGTGCCATAGGCCGAGCGCGGCAGGCCAAGGAACCGCCGCAAGGCCACGCGGCCCGCCACCTTGCCCAGGCCCGAGCGAAGCGCGACATCGGTGATCGAACCGACAATCAGGTAGACCCCAAGCCCGATGCCGAGGACGGCGAGAACGGGACCGCCATTCCTGGCATAGTAGACCGCGGCGGCGAAGAGCAGGCCGGCGCCGACGGCGGCGAAGAGCCGCTGGGCGGCGGCCAAGAGGTCGCCGCGTTTCCAGGCAAGCAGCGGCCCGAAGGGAACCGCAAACAGCAAGGGGAGCATCAACAGGCCGAAGGTCATGTTGAAGAACGGCGCGCCGACCGAAATCTTGTCGCCGGTGAGCGCCTCGAGCACCAGCGGATAGAGCGTGCCGGTGAGAACCGTTGCCGTCGCCGTCGTTAAGATCAGATTGTTGAGGACGAGCGCGCCTTCGCGCGAGATCGGCGCAAACAGTCCGCCGGACTTGAGGTGGGAGGCCCGGAAGGCGAAGAGCGACAGGGCGCCACCGATGAACACGATGAGGATCACCAGGATGAAGACGCCGCGCGTCGGATCGGTAGCGAAGGCGTGAACCGAGGTCAGCACGCCCGAGCGCACCAGGAACGTGCCGAGCAGCGACAGCGAGAAGGTGAGGATCGCTAGGAGCACGGTCCAGATCTTCAGCGCCTCACGCTTTTCCATGACCAGCGCCGAGTGCAGGAGCGCCGTTCCGGCCAGCCAAGGCATGAAGGAAGCGTTCTCGACCGGATCCCAGAACCACCAGCCGCCCCAGCCGAGTTCGTAATAGGCCCAGTAGGAGCCCATGGCGATGCCCGCGGTCAGGAACGTCCAGGCGGTCAGCGCCCAAGGCCTGACCCAGCGCGCCCAGGCGGCATCGATCCGCCCCTCGATCAGCGCTGCGATCGCGAAGGAAAAGCAGACGGAAAAGCCGACATAGCCGAGATAGAGCAAGGGCGGATGAATGGCGAGGCCGATGTCCTGCAGCACCGGATTCAAGTCCCGGCCTTCCCCCGGAGCCGGGACGAGGCGGGCGAAGGGATTGGACGTCAGCAGGATGAAGAGCGTGAAGGCGGCGGCGATCCAGGCCTGGACCGCCAACACATTCGCCTTCAGACTTTCGGGCAGGTTGCGGCCGAAGCTTGCCACCAGGGCGGAAAAGAAGACGAGGATCAGCAGCCAGAGGAGCATGGAGCCCTCGTGATTGCCCCAGACGCCGGAGATCTTGTAGATCAGGGGCTTCATCGAATGCGAGTTTTCCCAGACGTTCCTGACGGAGAAGTCGGAGGTCACATAGGCGAAGGTCAGCACCGCAAAGGAGAAGGCGACGAGCAGGAAGGAGACGATCGCGGCACTGCCCGCGAGGTCGACCAGAGCCCGATCGCCGCGCCGCACGGCGAGGAGCGGCAGCACCGACTGGATGAGCGCGGTCGCGAGCGCCAGCACCAGCGCATAATGTCCGAGCTCGATGATCATTGAATGTTTTCCTTCCCGCCGAGCGTGACGCCCTGAGCCTTCAGGCGGTCGGCCACGTCCTTCGGCATGTAGGTCTCGTCATGCTTGGCAAGCACCGTATCGGCAACGAAAACTGAACTTCCAGCGGCGAAGCTCCCCTCCGCCACGACACCCTGGCCCTCGCGAAAGAGGTCCGGAAGTATGCCTGTGTAGGTCACCGGCACCGTCGCGAGCGTGTCGGTGACGCTGAAGGTGACGGTCTTGCCGTCGCCGCGCTTGACCGAGCCCGCTTCCACCAGCCCGCCGAGGCGGATGCGCGTGCCCGGCGCGAGATCCGCCTTGGCAAGGTCGCCGGGGACATAGAAATAAGCCACGGCCTGGCTGAAGGCGAACATGACCAGAAGGACGGCGGCCGTCAGGAAGCCGACCCCGCCGCCGATGATCGCCAGGCGTTTCTGCTTACGCGTCATTCTTTCGCTCCGCCGCCATCGATGCCGAGTTCGCGCCCGAGAGCCAGCAATTGCTGGCCCTCATCGCCGCTGGCCGGAAAGGCCTGCAAGCCGTCGCGTAGAGCATTCTCGGCCTTATCTCTTTGATCGAGGACAACATAGGCCCGGATCAGCCGCATCCAGCCCTCGAAGTTGTCGGGGTCTTCCTTCAGCCGGCCGGCGAGACCGTCGACCATGCCGCGGATCATCTCCTGACGATCGCCGGCGCTCATTCCCTCGGCGGCGGCGATATCCTCGGAGGTCGGGTTTCCCGGCGCTGCACCGCCGGCAACGGGCGTGTCGGCGGAGAGCTCGGCGATATGCTGGTTGACGAGCGGCAACCACGGCGCCCCCGCGGGCGACGTGTCGGCAAGCTTGCGGAAGGCCGCGAGCGCGTCGCCGCGCCTTCCCTCCTGCTTGAGGCCGAGGGCGAGATAGAACTCCGAGCGCGGATCATTGGCATCGAGAGCCAGCGCCTTCTTCAGGGCATCCTGCGCCGCTGCCGTCACAAGGCCGCCGGACTGCACGATGAGGGCCTCTGCATAGCCGCCAAACCTGGCTGCCGTCGGCCCGAGCAGGCGGAGGGCGCGGTCATAGGCGGCAACCGCGTCGTCGACGCGGCCGTTGCGCATGTAGATCGGCGCAAGCAGGTCCCACCCTGCCCCGTCGTCCGGGTTGAGGGCCAGGTGATTTTCCGCCTTGGCGATCAGGATGTTGACGTCTTCACCGGGATTGGCGAGCCGCGCCGCAAGCGGCTGCGCCGGCACGCCGGGATTGCCCGTCGTTAAGTAAAGACAGAGCCCGACGGTCGGCAGACAGAGGAGGATGAACACCTGCGCCAGGCGTTTCGAGCCAAGCCGCCTGGACGCCGCAGTGGAGGTGTCGGCGGCGTGGGCGGCGATCAGGCGGCGGCCGATTTCGGCCCTGGCGAGTTCCGCGTCTTCGTCGCTGATCAGCCCGGCCTCACGGTCCCGCGTCAGTTCCTCGAGCTGGTCGCGGTAGACCTCGATGTCATGGCTGTGAGGAGACGGGAGGGGCGGCGCCGCCCGCATCAGCGGGAGGACAAGTGCGACAGCTACAGCCGCCGTCAAGATGGCGACGAGGATCCAGAACAACATGGATGCGAAATACTATGAGGCTCCCGGCTTTCCAACTCGAAAACCGAGAATGACGGAGATTTGAGGCGTTTCGCCGCAAGCCGTGCCGGTCCTGCAAGGCAGTCCGCCTACGGGCAACGCGCCGCGTCCGGCTCAGGTCAGCGGCGACCAGGTGCCATTGCTGTTGCGGCATGCAGCACCACGGGCCGTCGAGGACTGACCCTTCACGACCACCGTGTGGCTGTACTGACGGCAATTCTGTGAGCCGACCTGATAGGGGGCGGCAGCAACAACCGAGCCGCTGACGCCGCGGCCTTCCCATGCCACGGGCTGGCCGCCGGGAGCCGCCTCGAGCGCACGATACTCCGCCTCGAGTGCGCGCTGCCGGTCGGATTTGCCGAGGTCGATCGTGCCGAGGCGCGCGATGACGCCGCCTTGCAGGGCCTCGATATAGGCGGCCGATGACGCTCCACCCGCACCCAGACTCGCAACGGCCACGCCCCCGCGCTGACCGCCCGAAGTCCCGCAGCCGGCAAGAGCGACGGTCGACGCGACGACCACGATTCTGCCGCTCAAGGCGACGGCTCGCCCCATATCTGCGTTAATCCTCATGATACGCGACAACTTAACCCTCGTTGACCGGTTGCCGCCCGCGATCCGATCGATCGCGTCAAGCGGCGGCGCTTTCGATTTTCTTTTTGCACCCCCAGCCTCGCTAGGCAACCGCGCGCCGTGGACGACGGGGTATTTTCGACTGCCGGTGTGACCGTCGGATCACGGCTTGAACGGAGGCACCCCACTCCCGCTAGACGGCCGCCGGCAGAACGAGTTTGGCCCTCAAGCCTCCCTCCTCGCGTCGGCTGAGTTCGACGCTGCCCTGATATTCGCCGACGATTTCGCTGACGATCGACAGTCCCAGGCCGGTGCCGGGCTTGCTTTCGTCGAGCCGCTTGCCGCGCTTCATCGCCAAAGCGATCTGATCCGGATCAAGCCCGGGGCCGTCATCGTCGATCTTGAGCACGATCCATTCGCGGCCGGACTCCTTGCTGCGCTCCTGGTCGGTGGCGGGCTCGACGCTGAGGACGACGTGATCCCGTGCGTAGCGCGCGGCATTTTCGAGCAGGTTGCCGACGGTTTCCTCGACATCCTGCTGTTCCATGGCCAGCACCAGCCCCGGCGGAATGATCGACAGGCTGAACTGTTTTTCCGGATTGAGCCGCCGCATCACCCGGACGATCCTTTCCAGAGCCGGCTGAGCCTCGGTCCTCGCCAGAATGGAACCGCGCTGCGCCGCAATGCGGGCACGGCTGAGATAGGACTGGACCTGCGTCTGCATCGCGTCGGCCTGGGTCCTGATCAGTTCGCCGTGGGGGACCTCGAGAACCCGCGCTTCGTTGAGCAGCACGGCGATGGGGGTCTTCAGAGAGTGGGCGAGATTGCCGACCTGCATGCGCGCGCGTTCGATGATGCGGCGGTTGCTGTCGATCAACGCATTCACCTCGTTGGCAAGCGGCTGAATCTCGCGCGGAAAGGCACCGTCCAGGCGCTCGCTCTGGCCCGTACGGATTTTTTCGAGCGAGCGGCGCACCTGGTCCAGCGGCCTGAGGCCGAAGAGAATGGTCAAGGCGTTCACCCCGAGCCCGCCGAGACCGAATATGGAGAGCGCGATCGTCAGGTTGCGGGTGAAGCGGTCGATGTCCGCCTCCAGGACGTCGCGGTTTCCGGCAACCCGGAAACGCGCCGTATGCCCCTGGATGTCGAGCACGACTTCCGTCTCGGCCACCTCGACCTCGTTTCCGAACGGATCCTCGGTGGTGTAGAAGCGCTCGTAGCGGATGTCGAAGGGAACCTCGTCGACGCTGACAATCGGCAATTTGGCGGATCCGAGAGACGTCGACAGCAAGGGCGGCGTGTCGAATTCGCCGATCGGCTCGACGATCCAGTACCAACCGGTCTGCGGCTGGGAAAAGCGGAGGTCGCCGAGTTGCGGGCTGCCGGTCAGGGCTGCCTTCTCGTCGACCGAGATGGAGTTGATGACGTTATAAAGCTGGGCGCGCAAGAGGTCCTGGAAGCCGCGTTCGGAGCCCTGCCGGTAGAGCGCCGAGATCACCACTCCGATCACGACGAGGGCGACGACGGCCCAGACGGTCGAAACCGCCAGAACGCGCGCCGTAAGGGATCTAATGGCCATTGCCGGGTGCTTGCATCCGATATCCGAGACCACGCACCGTCTCGATCAGGTCGTTGCCGATCTTCTTCCGGAGCCGGCCGATGAAGACCTCGATCGTATTGGAATCGCGGTCGAAGTCCTGATCATACATGTGCTCGACAAGTTCCGTGCGAGAAACTACCTGCCCCATGTGATGCATGAGGTAGGAGAGCAGCCGGAATTCGTGCGAAGTCAGCTTCAGCGCAACACCGCCGACCGTCGCCTTCGAGCCTTTCGTGTCGAGGCGGACCGGGCCGCAGACGATTTCGGAACTCGCATGCCCGGCGGCGCGGCGGATCAGCGCCCGGATGCGGGCGAGCACCTCCTGGACGTGGAAGGGCTTCGCAACATAATCGTCGGCGCCGGCATCGATCCCCGCCACCTTGTCGCTCCAGCGATCGCGAGCGGTCAAGATCAGCACCGGCATCGTCTTGCCGTCCGCCCGCCACTTTTCCAGCGCCGTGATGCCGTCCATTTCCGGAAGGCCGATGTCCAGAATGATCGCGTCATAGGGCTCCGCATCGCCGAGATAGTGGCCCTCCTCGCCGTCATAGGCCTGGTCGACGACGTAACCGGCTTCCTTCAGCGCTTCGGCGAGCTGCCTGTTCAGATTGACGTCGTCCTCGACTATCAGGATGCGCATCTTGCTCTTACTTCCCTTCGCTGACGGGCGCTGCCGATGCCTACATCGGCACCTTGACCGTCACCTTCTTCGGCCGCCCGCCATTGCCCGGGATTAGCACGGTCACGACGCACTTGCCATCGGCTGTCGGCTGGGCGGAGAGCAATTCGCCGCCTGTCTCCGCCACGACTTGCGCCGCCGCGGCGCTGCAGTCACCCGCCACGCGAACAACAACCCTAGGCACGTCAACGGCAGGCAGCGAAAAACCTGCGAGGCCTGCGGCGAGCGCGACTATGGTCACTGATGAAGACATGAACGCACTTTCGACTTGGGAAGATCATGGCGACTTGGGAAGATCATGGCAAAATCATTAGCCGATGGAGGCTGAATGGCAAATGAATGTCGGCCGCCGGGTCCCGCGGCATCGCGCAGCAGGCATCGGCACTACAGACCCTAAAATCCACCGGAAATTGCAATGCCCGCGCAGCCGCGGCGCCCCCATCAGCGATCCGTTAAGACCTTTGCGTCACACTCTTGGGAGGACGGCAGGCCGTACTGAAGACGTGCGCCGAACTCCGGCTCGGCAGCGCCGTTTCGCGAGTCGGCCCGAATCCCTTGCGGCGTTTTCTTCAGAATTCGATTCCGGTTCTTCGGACGCCTCGTGAGAGAGCTCGGAAGGCGAATGCGGACAAGCTCGCAAATCTTTGGAGCAGCCTGCCTTTTTGGCTCTCAAATGGTTCTTCGGCCGATAGTTTCAAAAGCCAACGCGATTGTGAAGGCATCCGCGCCGGGAGGCACGAGCGGCTGTGGACGAGCGCGAAGTTAATCGATTTAAAGATTTTTCAATCGTTTAAATAGTTTAAGCCCCTGATTTACAAAGTATTTGCCATATGAAATGGTCCGCCTGACCCAACCGTCTTGCACAGGAGGACCGGATGCAGACACTCGCGAAGAAGCCGCTCGTAGCGCCGCAATCCAGGATTCCGCAATCGCTGCTCGATCGTTTCGAAAGCGAATGGCGCGAAATGCGTGTGGCCAGCGAAACTGCTCAGAAGCCCGTTCCGCCTGCAGAATAGCGCTCGCGCTCGGCGATCATTCGCCTCGATATAGCAGTCCCCACCCCATCACAGCATCGTCTCGCGCCCGCCCCAACGGCGGGCGCGGGTTTTTGTCAATTGGCGATTTCGTGCTACTCTTTTCGGATGCTAACCGAAGAGATCGAAAAGCTGGCGCTCAGCCTCCCCGGGACGCAGGAAAACGCCCATTTCGGCACGCGCGACTTCCGCGTGGGCAAGCGCATATTCATGACCCTGCCGGAAGCGGGGCGTGCCGTCTTCAAGCTGACCCCCGATCAACAGCGCATGCTGCTCGAAATGGAACCCGGCGTCTGTGCCGCCGTGCCCGGCGGATGGGGCGCCCGCGGCTGGACGTCGCTTTATTTCGTCGAGGCCGACGAGGAGCTCATTCGCCAATCGCTGGAGACCGCCTGGAGAAATGCCGCCCCGAAGAGCCTTGTCCGGAGAAACGGCGGCCACTGACGACAACTACTCGGCCGGTTCCAGTCCGACTTCAAGGGGCCAAGTAACCAGATAGTCTTCGTAATCTTCGATGTCGATGCCGTCCTCGGCGATGGTGCGCCCGCGCACCGAGATGCCGGCCGCGTGGACCGTTTCCGGATCGCCCGAGACGAGCGGGTGCCACCAGTACAAATCCCTTCCCTCGGCAACCAGCCGATAGCCGCAGGTCGGCGGCAGCCAGCTGATCTCCCGCACCGCCTTCGGCGTCAGTTGGACACAGTCGGGAACCGTCGCCTGCCGATTGTCGTAGTCCTTGCAGCGGCAGTTCTCGCCATCGAGCAGCGTGCAGCGGATCGAGGTCCAGGCGATCTCGCCCGTGTCCCAATCCTCCAGCTTGTTGAGACAACAGAGTCCGCAGCCGTCGCAGAGGCTTTCCCATTCGGCGTTGGTCATCTCGTCCAGGGTTTTCGTTGTCCAGAAAGGCATTTCGCCCATTGCGTCACACTTTCGTCACTTCCACGCCAACATCGGAAGTTTGCAGAAAATTGCCGGTTTTTTAAGGCCGACGGCGCGATATGCAAGTAGATTGGAACGTCGCGCCGTGCAAATATCATAAGGTGGCAGAAAGCTTCGGGACAGGAAAACCGTGCAGGACCCGCTAAAAGACGAAAACCGGCCGAAGAAGCGACACATCTTTCTGCGGATCGATTCCTGGATCGATTCCACCGTGTGGAATGCCGGGTTTCGCCTGGCGGAGTGGTGGGAGGACACCACCATCTTCTTTCGCCGCTTTCGTCTGCGCGGCTGGAAAAGAGCGGTTTTCGACGTCCTCGGCGAAGGGATGACCTGGGGCACGGCCGGCTCCGTGCTGATGCTTGCGCTGGCGCTCCCGGCCTTCGAGGAGACCAAGGGCAACTGGCGGGCGCAAAGCGATTTCGCCGTGACCTTTCTCGACCGCTATGGCAACGAAATCGGCCATCGCGGCATCATCCATGAGGATTCGGTTCCGATCGACGAGCTGCCGGATCACCTGATTAAGGCGGTCCTGGCGACGGAGGACCGTCGTTTCTTCGACCACTGGGGGATCGACTTCCTCGGCCTCTCGCGGGCCATGACGGAGAACGCCCGCGCCGGCGGCGTGGTCCAGGGCGGCTCGACGCTGACGCAGCAGCTTGCCAAGAACCTGTTCCTCACCAACGAGCGGACGATCGAGCGCAAGATCAAGGAAGCATTCCTCGCCGTCTGGCTCGAGTCCAATCTGTCGAAGAAGGAAATCCTCCGCCTCTACCTCGACCGCGCCTATATGGGCGGCGGCACCTTCGGCGCTGCGGCGGCGGCTCAGTTCTATTTCGGCAAGTCGATCACCGACATCGATCTCGCCGAGTCCGCCATGCTGGCCGGGCTGTTCAAGGCGCCGGCGCGATACGCGCCGCATGTCAACCTGCCGGCGGCACGCGCCCGCGCCAACGAGGTGCTGTCCAACCTCGTCCAGGGCGGGCTGATGACGGAGGGCCAGGTGCTCGCCGCCCGCCTCAATCCGGCGACCGTCATCGATCGCGCCCAGGTCAAGGCACCGGACTTCTTCCTCGACTGGGCCTTCGAGGAGGTCCAGCGCATCGCCGCCCCCTTCGCACAGCATTCGCTGATCGTCAGGACGACGATCGACATGGGGCTGCAGCAGGCGGCCGAAGATTCGGTCGAATCGAGCCTCCGGCAATATGGCGAGAGCTACAAGGTGAAGCAGGGCGCCCTGGTCATGATCGAAAACGGCGGTGCGTTGCGCGCTATGGTCGGCGGCCGCGACTACGGCGAGAGCCAGTTCAATCGCGCCACCCGGGCGCTTCGCCAGCCCGGCTCGTCCTTCAAGGTCTATACCTATGCGGCAGCGATGGAGAAGGGCATGACGCCCGAGACGGTGGTCGTCGACGCGCCGATCACCTGGCGCGGCTGGTCGCCGCAGAACTACGCCCGAAAATATGCGGGCCGGGTCACGCTGATGAATGCGCTGGCGAGATCGATCAATACCGTTCCGGTGCGCCTCGCCAAGGACAAGCTCGGCACGGAGATCATCGCCCAAACAGCCAAGAGAATGGGCGTCGAAACGCCGATCCGCACAGACAAGACCATGCCGCTTGGGACGTCGGAGGTGACCGTGCTCGACCAGGCAACCGCCTATGCCGTGTTTCCCGCCGGCGGATTGGAATCCCGCCGCCACGGCATCAGCCAGATTCTGAATTACGACGGCGATATCCTCTACGACTTCGGCCGCGACGCGCCGCCGGCTCGACGGGTCCTGAGCGAGCAGGCCACCTTGTCGATGAACAGAATACTCACCCAGATCCCGGTCATCGGCACCGGCCGCAGGGCCGCGTTGAGCAACGGGCTCGTGACAGGCGGCAAGACGGGAACGACGCAAGCCTATCGCGATGCCTGGTTCGTAGGCTTCACCGGCGATTACACGACGGCGGTCTGGTTCGGCAATGACGACTACACCTCCACCGAGGAAATGACCGGCGGCTCCCTGCCGGCGATGACCTTCAAGCGGCTGATGGATTACGCCGAACAGGGCATCGAACATCGCGCAATCCCGGGCATCGATGCTCCGCCGGCCGAAACGCCGAAGGAGCCGGAGGCCGCCGCTGAGCCGGATGAGAACGCCTTGCCGCCGCTTGTCCGGCCGCGCTCCCTGTCTGCCGACGTGACCCGGCTCTTGAAGTCGATCGGCAATACGTTCGAGCAGGCGCCACCGCTTAAGCCCAAGGAAAAAGACGGCGGCCGGGTTGCAGCGCTCGAGGGGCCTGAGGGAACGCCAGCCACGCCTCGGGTGACAAATGCCGCGAAGAATTGACTTCGCCACGACAAGTCCGTTTTCTGGCGGCCTGCAGCGCCGCACAATCGACTCACTGCCGGCAGGATAAACAAGACATCATTCGATAGAGCCCCCCTTGTTCCGCGTTCCCCTCCTCGTCGCCCTTGCACTTCTCGTCGCCTTCGGCGGCGGCATTACCTCAGCCATATGGGCGCTGAAGGCGACCGTCGGCTTCGGATCGATCGCAATCGGCCCTTGGGTGGCCTTCCCCGAGGCGCAGACCGTCGCGGCCGACCCTTATGCAAAGGCGCACCGCGCCCGGGTCGGGGAACTGCTCTATGGCGGTGCGGAAGGCTTAAAGTTCACGGCTGCCACCGACGATAGCGGTGCGCGCCTATCGGCCGCATGCTCCTATGACATTTCCGGGATCACACCGCCCGCCCGGTTCTGGACGCTTCACACGGCGAACACCGACGGTGCGACGCTGCGACCGGGCTCCGATCTACCTTCGGCGATCAATTCGTGGACGGTGCTGCGCGCCAAGGACAGCAGTTTCGTCATTCACGTCTCGCCGGTCGCCCAGCCGGACAATTGGCTCGCCATCCGCCACACGGGAAATTTTCAGCTCGTGCTGACGTTGCTCGATACACCGACGGCCGGCTCCTCCGGACTGATCGACCTCGCAATGCCGAAGATCGTCAAGACGGGGTGCGGAAATGCGTAGGGCCCTGTTCGCGTTTCTCGTCGGGCTGGTCGGTGCCGCGCTCCTGCATATCGTCCTCGTCCTCGCCCTGCCGCGGTTCACCGGCCGCGACGCCTATACGCGCGTCCTCGGTCTTCTCGAGATGGACAGTTTCTTTCCGCTCACCGCCGAGCCGGGCTCGACCGGACTGGACAATAGCGACCCGTTTCTGCGCACCGCCGTCTGCAGCTTCTCGATCGCGGACGCGCCGGCGCGTTTCATTGCGCGCGGTGCCGTGCCGTTCTGGTCGCTGTCGATCTTCGACAGCGGCTCGAACGAAGTCTTCAGCATGAACGACCAGACCGCCGTCAATGGGGATCTCGATCTCGTCGTCGCCACACCGATCCAGCTCGTGGAGCTTCGCAAGACGCCCCCGGAGGCGCTCGCCCAGTCGATCATGATCGAGATGAAGGATGAGGAGGGCTACGCGGTCCTGCGCGCCCTGGCGCCGCTCGACAGTTTCGAGGAGCAGGTCCGCGAATTCCTCACCGATTCGAGTTGCGCGCCGTTCCGACGCCAGTGACGAGTGTATAGGGGGAATTAGAGAGGCGAACGAGCCACGCAGCGATGTCAGCGGACCCGCGGCATCAGAGCCGATCACGCCGGACCGGCTACTGCTTCTTGACCTGCCGCCCTGTCGGAGCGCTTGGCTGCGGGCCGCGCCCGTCGAGCCGCTCGTAACGGATGCCCGTGAAGAACAGCACTTTGGCACTGCCCGCGGTGACGGGACGCCTCCGCGGCATCTTTACCTTGCGGTCCTGCAATCTGATTACGTCTGCCATGCTCGTCTCCATACTTGCATGAGACGGATGAACACAGATTTCACCCTGCCCGATGGCGGGCTGGCGCATTCCCGACATCCCCGGGCAGACGCGCCGTTCTCAACTCACTCCTTCTTCCGGTCACCCGGATCTCGTCCGTTTCAATGCAAATCAGATGCGAACCAATAATAGCCCGCCTCCTCGGATTGAGCCATAGCCCGATTAACCATTTCTTAATCCAGACCACGTCGCCTTAACCAAGTGCAATTGCCATTTCTGGTGGTATTTTAGTTCGCGCCGAAATGCCTTCAGCGTCTCGCGAAGAGGCCGACCAGGAAGGCTACTCCCGCAACGGTCAGCAGCGTCGAGATCGGATCGTCGCGGACACGCTCCCTGAGCCGTTCCGTCATCAGTTCCGCTTCCCCCTGCACGACCGCCTTGGCACCGCTGCCGATAGCCGAAACCGTTTCCGTCAGGCGCACGATCTCCGCTCTCAACTCAGCGACGTGGGCCTGCAATTCCATCTGTGTGTCGGCCGCGGTCTTTTCCGTTTCCATATCGGCGCCCACCGCTGCCAGCTTCTTTTCCGCCATTGTCTCCGCTCCTTACCTTTCGCGCGAAATCAACGCGTCGAACAGGGATTGGTTCCCGCAAAGCGCCGCCAAATGCGGACAAGAAAAAAGCGAGCGGATGGTCGCCGCCCGCCTTCGCCACCATGATCGGAGCGGAACGTGCGGCTCCGTCAGTCGTTCTCACAGGCGAAATCGTTGAACACGCACTTCGGAACCGTTCTGACTTCGCCATCCCGGCGCAGTTCGCGGAGCTGACGCGCCCGCTCTTCCTTGCGAGCTCCTTGGTAGTTTTCGGCGGAACCGTTTTCCCGTCGCTCTTCGTCGCGGCCACGGTCCCGCCACTCGCGACGCTCGCGTTCCCGCTCGCGCTGCCACTGTTGGCGCTCTCTCGCCTCCTGCCGATCTCTCGCCTGCTCACGCTCCCTGGTCCGTTGGCGCTCCCAGTCGCGCCGATCCTGCTCACGCTCCCATTCGCGCCGTTCCGCCTGCTGCCGGCGCTGCCGATCCCGGCGCTCCTCTTCGCGCCGCCACTGCCAGTCGCCTTCTTCGATCCAGTCGGGCCCGCGGCGCCAGCGATCCCGGTCGCGATAGAAATCGCGTCCTCGATAGTTGCGATCCCAGTAGCGATCGAATTCGAAGACGACCGTTGGGATCCCGAGCGGCCGATAGTATTCCGGCTCCACATAGACCCGATTGCTGCGATAGAGCGCCTGGACGTATTGGCCGGCCACCCATCCGCGGCCGCCATAGAAGGAAACGTCGCACCAGGGGCGATCGGCCAGACAGCCATGGATTTCCACCGATTCGCCCGAGGGAATAACGGTGACGGCGGGATAGCGGGTACTCGGACCCGATCGCATGTTGACATTGGCGGTGGCAAAGCCTTCTGCGGCCTCGGCTACGACCGGCATGAGCGAAAGCGCACAGAGTGCCGCCGCCCCCAAGAACGTACTCTTCACAGATACTACTCCCATAAGGAGGCCATATGGCCTTCTGCTTCGGCGGGCGAAAACCGCCCTTCACCGTCCAGGCAAGGAAATAGGCCTGCATGTGGAGTTTTTATGGCTGAGCTCGACGCTTCGGCGGTGGCCGCCCCCGGCGGCCGCCCGACACGCGGATGCCGCAAGCCTGAATAAAGCCTCAAGGTCCATAGTTAATTCTACGCTAACGATTTCGATCTATTTTTTGAGACGTGTGCCGTTCCGAGCCATCGGCAATGGTGTCATGCTTTTGCATCTGGGATTTGTCGTGACGAACCGGTTTCGTGAGTTGGAAAGGCCGCAGACGGGCCGGCTGAAGGACGTCGTGCTGATGGCGACCGTCACCGGCTTCGAAAGCCTTCGCATCCCGCGCAAGTCCGACCTGAAGCAGTTTGCCGAACTCTTCGAACCGCTCTTCCTCGGCTCCAGCAACGAAGCGCGCCGGCAGGCGGCAGCGGCGCTGTCGCAGTGCCCGCACGTGCCCGAATCGGTCGCACTGCTCATCGGCAGCATGCCGATCTCGATCGCCGCGATCTTTCTCACCCGCTCGAAAGCGATCCCCGACCGGACGCTGATCTCGATCATCCGCCAGCACGGCCCAGCCCATGCGAACGCGATCGCGCACCGGGAGGATATCTCGCCGTCGATCGTCGACGCGCTGGTCGAACACCATCAGTTCAGCGCCGCCGCACCCCGCGCCGATCCTCCAGCCGCAACGGCTGCGCCGCCTGCAGCTGCAGAAGAGGATCGCCTTTCCTCCGACCGCGTAACCCGCGAAGAAGAGCTGCGCGACGAAATCCGGGCGCTGGCGCGCGCCGGATCCAGGTCTCTCCAAGAAGTCGGCCGTCTTCAGCCCATCGACGAGCTGCATCAGGCGCTGCTCATGCGGTTTGCCCGCAGCGGCGAGGCAGTCCTTTTCGCGACGGCGCTTGCCGCCACCCTTTCCGCGAGCCGCGCGCTCGCCGAGAGAATCCTGCTGGATGTTTCCGGTCAACAGCTTGCCGTCACGCTCATGGCGCTCGACTTCCCGGACGGGGAACTGCCCCCCCTGCTTCTGGCGCTCTATCCACATCTCTCCGAAAGGCTCGGCTCAGGCAACCGTGCGGAGTGGCTGATCAGGAGCATCGACCGGAAGGCCGGCCTCGAACGGGTCGAATCTTGGCTGCGCGCCGACCGCGATGGAGCTGCCAAGCCGGCGCGCCACGAAAGCCACCTCGCCGAGAATCGCGGCGCCGATCCGCGTCGGCAGGAGAGCCGGACGGCGTCCGCCCCGCCGGCCGCGGCACAGCCGAAGCGCACCGTCGGGCGAAAATAGGGCACCGCCTAATCTTCGCGGGCTCAGCGGCCGGCCTCGACAACCTGTAAAAGATCGCCGACGTCGTCGAGTTCGATCTCGACGATCCAGCAATCTGGGTCGAAGCGGACTTCAGACGACAGCGCGCCGTCGATATTTTCCCCATCCATGTTCCGCAGGCGGACTTCGAACTTGCGGAGATCATCGCCTTCGTCTTCGAAAAAGCTCTGCGGCGCCGGCGCATAGAGCGTTTCGGTGCCGAGGCGGGTGCGGTGGCGGATGAAAATCGCGCCGGCCTCTTCCGCTCCCTTGCGTAGCACCGCCGCATAGCCGCCGCTCGCGAACACGCGGCGCAGGAGCGAAGTGACGAAGATATGGGTTTTCACGCGCATTTGCGGCAGATACACGCGTGATGGTGTATATGCAATGACCTTCCGCGGCGCCGCTTTTCGGTCCGCAGTTCAGAGCGCGCCGATTTCCTTGAGCTTCTCAAGAACCTTGCCGTTCGGTTCGCCGGTCTGCGGGAGCCGGTAGTGCTTCTCGAAATGGCGGATCGCCGCCCGCGTCTGATCGCCGGCGACGCCGTCGACGACGATATCGGCGTAAGCGAGATTGCTCAGCCCCTTCTGGATATTCATGACCAGTTCGTTCGATACCGGTATTTCGGCGGGCGGCATAAGCGTCGCGTCCCCTTCCGCGGTGCGGATCGCAGCGGCGACGGGATCGACTTCGGCGGCAGTCGATTTGGAATCGGCGTAGGCGCGGTTGCCAGGCGCTGCAACGGCCACTTCGGAACGCTGGGTTGCCAGGAGCGCCTGAAGGAGATCGGGGCTCGCCACACCCGATTCCGCGCGCCCGGCTCCTTTTTCGAAGCGAAGGATGGCCGATACGGTCTTTGGACCGCTGCGGCCGTCCGGCGTGCCGTCGTAAAGGCCGAGCCGGGCAAGTTCCTTCTGGACATCGGCGACAAGGGCCGACGGCAAGGCGTTGTCCGGTTCCAGCACGGATTCCGCCGGCCGCGGCAAGCGTTGCGTGGAGGAATCGTCTTGCGCGGCGACCGCGTCGTCGTCGGCCTTTACCGGAGCCGCTTCACCTTCGCGCTCGATGACGAAGGTCGTTACCTTGCGCGGCTCGACGGGCTCGCCGTTGGCGGCCGCCAAACGCTCGGCAACCTCGGACCCGACCAGCGGAACTCGGGTGCGCAACAGCGGCGAAGGATGGCTGCCGTGCTGATACCACATGGCGTTCGCCGCCACGAAGCTGAATACAACGGCGAAGGTCGCCAACCCGCCGGCTCCCACCGGATGGTGCGCGATCACTCGCCCGGCAAGGACGGCACAGCGTCCGACGCCCAGGCCCGCCAGCGCCAGTCCGCGCAACGCGATGCCCTGCCGCGGCCGTCCGCCACGTTTCCGCTCAGGCTGTTTTCGCTTGCGCGGCGCCATGTCGCCTTTCCTTGACTGTTCCTTCGGAAGCCTCTGCCTGCAATCGCAACTCGCTCGCCTTTTCGTCGCGCAGTTTCAGTCGCGGCGGAAACTCCACAGTCCCGCCTATGCTCACCTGCTGACGCTCGCAAATTCCGGTACCGTCCCGCGGTATGGTGACCACGACCACTGTCCCCTCGCCTTCCGAACTGCGGATCGAAATCCTGCCGCCATGCAATTCGACGAGCCCCTTGACCAGCGACAGGCCGAGACCGGTGCCCTCGTAGCGGCGGGTATAGTCATTCTGAATCTGGACGAAAGGTTGGCCGAGCATGTCCAGCTTATCTTCAGCAATACCGATGCCGGTATCGCTGACAGTCAGCTTCAGCATCACGCCTTCGACCTCCGCATCGACGGTGACGAGCCCGCCCTTCTCCGTGAACTTCACGGCGTTGCCGACGAGATTGATGAGGATCTGCTGGACGGCGCGCTGATCCGCGTTGATTTCGTCCACCGACCGCATCACGCGGCTTGTCAGCCTCACACCCTTTTCGCGCGCCTGATGCGACAGCATCGCTTCACAGGTGTCAATCGCGTCGGCGACCCGGAAAGGCTCCGGCACCAGTTCGTAGCGGCCGGCCTCGATCTTGCTCACGTCGAGCATGGTATTGACGACGGAAAGCAGATGCGTGCCGGACCGGTGAATCAGGGAAACATATTCGCGCTGACGGTCGTTCTCCAGCCTGCCGAAATATTCCCCGGAAAGAACGTCCGAAAAGCCGAGAATGGCATTGAGCGGGGTGCGCAATTCATGACTGACGGCCGCAAGGAAACGCGTCTTGGCATCGTTGGCCGATTCGGCATGCGCCGCCTTGGCGGCAACTTCCGCCCGCAGGCGGGCCTCGTTCGAAACGTCTCGGGATTGCGCGATGATCGCCATCAGATGCCCTTCGGCATCGCGAAGGGGCGTCAACTCGCAGCGCATATGCACGAATTGCGCTCCATCGGCAGGGGCCGACGGACGTTCGAGGCGGATATCGACCGCCGAGCATTCGCCGTCCTGGCGCAGAGCATCGACCGCCTTCAGGAAGCTGATGCGGTCGGATACGTGGATCTGCTCGATGAAGCCGCGTCCGTGCGGATCGCGCATCGACTTCAAATAGTCGGCGGCATCGCGGCCGTGAACGGACAGCACCTGCCCACGCGGATCGTGAACGGTGACGAGACCGGCAAAGAGATCGTAGGCGGCAGCGAGATCGGGCAGGTCGGTCACGCCGGGCGGCTGCGCCGCCGGCACTAGGCGGCGCGCTGCGAGACTTGCGGCGGCGGCCAGCAAAGAGGCCGACGCCCAGAGCGCCGTCCCCGCCGGCAGGGCCACGGAAATGGGCAGGACCGTCGACAGGGCGAGCGGCACGATCGGCAGCACCGCCAGCGAAACGGCAGCCACGGCGCGCAGTCGTTTGAAATCATGGCGTCCTGCAACGGGCCCATCCGGGCGGCGCGGCAACCATGCTGCGGCGGCTTCATCCACACGGGATGCCCATTTGCCAGCCATGTTACGCAATACACTCACGCCTTGCCCTGCCACCATTATTGTTTTTGCGAGGCGGGCGCAGCCCTCCTGCCGGCGTAAACCGAGCCACCTCGTAGTGGTTCGAATCTCGCATTCCCGACTTAATGAAAGAATAAGCGCGGTCCCTGCGCGGGCTGGCGAAACGGGCGAAAATTCCCATTTCGAAGCAAATCCGGCGGGCTTCGTCTCTTGTGGTTAACGGGGCGTAAGCAGCGGATTTTGGTGGATTTTCTGCTTTCCATTAACGATTTGGGCAGCGCCCGCCGGCGGCGGTGTCGAGCCGCTCGGGCGTGGCGGCGGCAGGGCTGCCACGATCCTTAACGCCGATCGTTAAAATGCCGGATAATCGCCCTCCGGCAATGCCACAATCGGCCAGTTCGCTAAGATTTGAAGCAAATCCCCGCATTTCTGGAAAAGCAGTCTTGTGATTCCCGCTCTAGCGTTGCTCACGTCAAATGCCCCGAGGCGCAACAATTCGGCCACTGGGCAAAGCGTAACCAAAGGCGTAGGCAGTAAAGGGCCGAAGATCCATCCGGCGAAAACCGGGGCGGCGGCCTGACAGAGGATGGCAGACCATGTGGTTTCTCGTAAAGGCGGCGTTCTGGTTCTCGCTCGTGCTCGTGCTGCTGCCCTTCCTTGATCCGTCGAGCGGCGCCAAGCTGGAAAACGGACCGAAGGTGGAGATCGGCGACACCTTCTCCGCCGCCAATGAGGCCTTCCAGTACATCAGTGCGATCTGCATCCAGAAGCCGGACGTCTGCACGAAAGGTGCCGAAACCTTTGTCGCTCTCGGCCATCGCGCCCGTGAGGGTGCGCGCATCGCCTATGAATTCCTCGACAGCCAGTTCGCGGAGACCGAGGCGCCCGACGCCAAGGTCATGACCGGCACTGTGGCGCCTGCCGAAAGCCTCTTGGCCGTGGAGCCGGCGAACGAAGCCATGCCGGTTTTCAAGCGCACGCCCGTCCCGGAAAAGCGCCTCGACCCCAAGGCGACGTCCGCCAAGTAAAGTCGGTCTCAAGGAGCGAAATCGTCCCGGAAGCCATAGGGCTGTTCTCTTTGCAGCCCGTATCCCCTATATGAATGGGTGTACGGGATCCCGGCCTTGGGCACGGGACGGAAGCAAAGCGCAGGCGAGCGGCAGTCGATCGCAAGGCGCCACATTCGGATCAGCCATGGTTTCACTTGACCAGATCATCGACGACTTCGCCTTTCTCGACGAGTGGGAAGATCGCTACCGCTATGTCATCGAACTGGGCAAGAGCCTGCCGGAGATGCCGGAAGCCTGGAGGACCAGCGAGAACAAGGTTCAGGGCTGTGCCAGTCAGGTGTGGCTGGTAACGCATACGTCCGGCGATCCCGATGATCCGGTCCTGACCTTCGAGGGCGAGTCGGACGCGCACATCGTGCGCGGCCTGGTGGCAATCGCGCTTGCGATCTTTTCGGGCAAGCGCGCCTCGGAGATCGCCAGAACCGATGCTCTCGATATCTTCGGCAAGATCGGCCTTATCGAGCACCTCTCGTCGCAGCGTGCCAACGGTCTGCGGTCGATGATCCGGAGAATCAAGGGCGAGGCCGAGACGCGCCTGCCCGCGTAAGACCGCTCTGCAGCGGCGACCCGTCGGTCGGAGAGCCGGCGTCACCAAAAAGCCGGACTGAGACAGCCCGGCTTCCACCAAACACCAGATATTCTGCTGCCGTTCAGGCATCGGACTTCCGTACCTGAGACTCGCCCGGACGGTTGCCGGGCGAACCCGCTTATTTGCCGCGGCGCTTGCGACGCTGACCCAGCCCCATCTCCTTGGCAAGACGCGATCGGGCTTCCGCATAAGCCGGCGCCACCATCGGATAATCCGCAGGCAAATCCCACTTCTCGCGATATTCTTCCGGAGAGAGATTGTGGTGGGTCATCAAATGGCGCTTCAGCGACTTGAACGTGCCGCCGCATTCCAGGCAGGTGATCTGGTCATCCTGCACGGACTTGCGCACGGAGACCGCTGGCTTCGGCTTCTCGACCGGCACGATGACCGGCGCGGGAGCGGTCGTATTGTTGAGCGCCGAATGAACATCGGCTATCAGCGTCGGCAGCTCGGCAACCGGAACGACGTGGTTGCTCACATAGGCGGCAACGATTTCCGCCGTCAGTTCAACCAGGAGTTCGTTGCTCGCACCGAGCGTATTTTCACTCATTTTTTTCTCCTATGGGAATCCAGCAACAAGTCCTGAAACGGTGTTTCAGGAGGGAGGAAATGCCAAAATGCCGCCGAACAGCGCTTTCCGCCTTGGAACTGAGCGATAACCGCGCAACGGGGGCATCGCCCCGCCGCAACATCAAGGCTCGATTCGCGACAGCGAAATCCGTCACCAAGGTGCCGCACCGTTTGGCACCTCAAAGCAACGGATAAGAATCACAACTCAAGCTGGAATTCCAGTTCAAAGTATTGATCACAACGACACTTTGCGGATACTGGCTTAACACTGATCCGCAAAATGTCAAAACATAATTTTTGGCAAAGAGCAGCATATCTATTTCAGGTCACTAAAACTGTCCGGAGTGGCGGAATTGTCCCGAAATAGAGAGTCAGAAATGACGCCATCAATGCCGCCGTGGCTCTTCCTTTTGTGGCAGCTGATCTATAACCGATTGTTTCGTCATCCTGTAACCCGCCTGATGAGCGGCTTTCGCCAGCAAATGGGCCGAGATCGGCGCCGTCAGCACCAGGAATACGAAACCGGCAAGCGCGCGAACGAAAATGGCGGGATCGAGCGAGTGCAACCCGGCGGCGACGAGCAGCAGGCCGGAACCGACGGTACCCGCTTTGGAAGCTGCGTGCATGCGCGTGTAGAGATCCGGGAAGCGCAGGAGGCCAAGCGCCGCGAGCAGCGAAAAGCCTGCGCCTGCGACGATGAGGATGGCGACCAGAATTGTGATCCCAGCGACGAAAAACGTGTCCATCAGCGCCCTCCCCGGCGTTTGCGACGGGCCGTCTCGGGAGCCCGGCCCCTCTTCAAGACTGGTTTCGCGAAGGCGGCGCCTTGTTCCGCTTCCGGCGCGAGGCCACGTGTCAGGATGAAGCGCGCGAAGGCGACGGTTGCCAGGAAGCCGACCAGGCCGAGGGCGATCCCTATGTCGATATAGAGATTGAAGCGGGTCTTGATTGCTAGGACCGCAATGAACCCGATCGCGATCGCGACCAGCATGTCGAGGCCGAGCACCCGATCCGGCAATGTCGGACCGCGGATGATGCGCAGCATGGTCATCAGCAGCGCGAGCGAGAGGAGCAGAAGCGCAAGGCTGGTCGCCCCCGCCAGGATCGCGGAAATCATCGTTCGAAAGCCTCCCGAATGCGCCGCTCGAAGCCGCGTGCAATATCCTGGCGCAACGCACCCGGATCGGCACAATCGAGCGCGTGCACATAAAGGGTCTTGCGGTCCTCGGATATGTCGACGGAAAGCGTGCCGGGCGTCAGCGTGATGAGATTGGCAAGCAGAGTAATCTCGAAATCGCTCTTGGCGGTCAGCGGATAGGCGAAGATCCCGGGCTTCAGGCCCATCCGGGAGCGCAGGACGAGAATGGCGACCTTGACCGCCGATACGGCCAGCTCCTTGAAGAACAGAGCCGCCAACAGCGTCAGCCGCAATGGTCTCAGCGGATAGGTGACGGGCTGCAGCTCGCGGCGGATCAGCCACAGGGACACAGCGCCGACAGCAAAGCCGAGCGCGAGGTTCGCTGGCGTGAAACTGGCGCTGATGGCACCCCAAATAACGGTGAAAATCAGGTTGATCTGCAGGAATTTCATTGCGGCCCACCTTCCGGGAAGACCGAGTTCACATAGGCCGACGGCTCTGCGAGCCCCGCCGCCGCGTCCTGGATTACCGCCAGCAGCGGCTCGGGATAAAGGCCGATCAACAAAGTGAGCCCGGTGAGCACGGCTAGCGGGCCGAATGCCGCGGGCGACAGCGATACCGCCTCGCCGTCCGCAGGTGGAGCCTCGCGCCAAAACGCCAGAAGGAAAAGGCGGCCGGTGACGATCATTGTCAGGAACCCGGCAAGGAGAAGCGCGGCGGCGAGCCACCAGGCGCCGATATCGAGAGCTGCCTTTACGAGCATGACCTTCGGCCAAAAACCGGAAAAGGGAGGCAGGCCAGAGACGGCGAAACACAGCATCAGGGTAAGAGCGGCAAATCCGACATGCCGGCGGTAGAGGCCGGCGAGCGCCGCAATCGAGGAACTCGCGCCGAGGCGCATGGCGATCCCCGAGGCAAAGTAAAGGCCGGTCATCACGAGCATGGAATGCAGCGCATAAAAGATGGCACCCCCAATGCCGCCCGGTCCGCCGACGGCGATACCGGCGAGCATCGAGCCGATGCCGGAGACAATGAGGTAGCCGAGAATGCGGCGGAAATCCGTCTGCGCCAAAGCGCCGAGCACGCCGACGATCATCGTCAGCGCCCCGGCGACCGCGAGGATGAAGCTCAGCTCCTCCCTTTCGACCGGGAAAAGCATGACCATCACCCGCACCAGCGCATAGATCCCGACCTTCGTCAGCAGGCCTGCAAAGAGCGCGGAGACGGCGACGCGGGGGGTATGGTAGGAAGCCGGCAGCCAGAAATTCACCGGGAAGGCGGCCGCTTTCATGGCAAAGGCGAGCATGAACAGGCCGGTGAGCGTCATCAGCGGCGCGCGGTCGCGCAATGCCTCGGCCTTCGTAGCGACGTCAGCCATGTTGAGCGTGCCGAAAACGGCGTAGAGATAGCCGGTCGCTATCAGGAACAGCGTCGTGGCGACGAGATTGAGGAAGCCGTATTTCACCGTGCCGTCTATCTGCTCAGGCTCGGAGCCCAGGACGAGAAGGCCGAAGGACGAGATCAGCAGCACCTCGAACCAGACGTAAAGATTGAAGATGTCGCCGGTCAGAAAGGCGCCCGAGACGCCGGCCATCAGCAACATCAGCAACGGATAAAAGCCGTAGCGGCGGCCGCTGTCGTTGATATCGGCAAGCGAGAAGACGCCGGCGACCAGCGCTACAAGCGCCGCGGCAAAGGCGAACAAGGCCCCGGTCAGGTCGGCAGTGAAGGCGATGCCGAAGGGAGGCAGCCAGCGCCCCATAACCATGGTCAGCGGACCGTTCTCGGCGATCTCCCTGAGCAGCAGCCCATTGATCAGCACGAGCCCGGCGAGACCGCTCATGGCAATGGTCGGATGGAGGCCGATCGGGCGGCGCAGCATGACCAGCAGCGCACCGATCGCGAGGCACCAGGCGACCGGCAGGATCACCAACCATTCGGCAAGCGTGGGCGGCGCGGCAACGAGCGCAGCGGAAAGATCGACGGAAGGGGAGATCGTAGCGGCCATGCGGGTCAGTATCCAAGCGGAGGGAGCGGCTCGTCCGCCGGTTCGGCAACGCGCATTTCGTCCGTGTTGTCGGTCGCAAGGTCGCTATAGGCGCGCCAGGAGAGGACGAGCAGGAAGGCGAAGAAGGAAAAGGAAATGACGATCGCCGTCAGGATCAACGCCTGGGGAAGCGCGTTGGCCGCCGGCGCAGCCAGCGACTCGGCCCCTTCGGGTATGATCGGCGGCACCTCCCGCGTCAGCCGACCTCCGGTGAAGATCAGCAAATTCACCGCATTGCCGAGCACTGCGACACCCAAGAGCACGCGGATGATGAATTTCGAGAGCATCAGGTAGACGGCAACAGTGAAGAAGACGCCGACCAGTAAGGCAAACCAAGCCTCCATCACTCCCCTCCCCGCTCTTCGAGCGACAGCGCGATCGAACTGATGGCGCCCACGACGACCAGGTAAACGCCGCTGTCGAAGAGCAGCACGGTCGAAAGCGGGACCTCGAGGCCGAAAACGGCCGGATAGATCCAAAGTCCGGTCATGAACGGGACGCCTGCGAAGATCGCGATCAGGCCGGCAGAGGTGGCAGCGAGGAGCCCGGCCCCGGCGATTGCCATCGGGTGGAAGAAGATGGCCCGCCTGACCGTCTCGACACCGTGCGCCATGCCATAGATCGCCAAGGCCGAAACGGCGATTAAACCGCCGATGAAACCGCCGCCCGGCTCGTTGTGGCCGCGCAGCAGCACGAAGATGGAAAAGAGCATCATCAGGCTCGTCAGGACCGGGGCGAGCGTGCGGAAGATCACCGACTTCATGCCCGTTCCTCCACCGCCGTCTCATCGGCCTCCGCGACGACGGCGCGCTTCAGCGAACCGGCCCTCAGCCGCACGAGCGCCAGGATCGCAAGGCCGGTAATCATCACCACGGCAATTTCCCCGAGCGTGTCGGTGCCGCGGAAATCGACGATAATGACGTTGACGACATTCGCCCCGTGCGCAACCGACTTCGAATAGAGGTTGAAGAAGTCCGTGAGCGACCGGTCGAAGGGTACGGCCGTGGCCCGCAGCAGAAACAGGGCGAAGCCGAGGCCGCAGGCAAGCGCGATCGTCGCGTCGCGCGCTTTCTCGGGGAGTGGCCGATGGTCGGCGGGCGAGAGCCGCAGCCGGGTCATCACCAGCGCCAACACGACGACCGACAGCGTTTCGACCATGAATTGGGTGAAAGACAGGTCCGGCGCCCCATAGAGCAGGTAGATGACGGCGACTGCGAAGCCTTGAATGCCGAGCGAGACGATCGCGGTGAGGCGGTCGGAAGCAACCACGACGGCGAAGAGACCGCCGACGGCGATCGCGATGATCGCAAGCTCGTGCAGCGGAACGTCCGCGGAGAAGAACGGGGCGCGCGGGAACTCACCGTATCGCAGTGGCATTGCCAAGAGAATGACCGCAACCAGCGAGAAGGTGGCGGTCATATAGACGTCGAGGCGGCCGCCCTGCAGGCGCCGAGTGACGGCGACGGCAAGGCGCACGAGACCACGCATGAATTGGTCGAAGCCCCGATCGGGCCCCCAGCCGATGTCGACGAGGATCGCCGCCATCGCGGCGCGCAAGCGGGCGAGATTGAGGTAGAAGGCGACGCCGAGCGCCACCGTCAACGCCGAAAGCACGAGCGGCAGACCAAGATGCGGCACGAGCGATATGTCGACCGTCCTTGGCTCGCCGGCGATCGCCGAGGCGGTGGGCGATGAGACGAACCGATGGGCGAGACCCGACAGGAGCGCGATGGAGAGCCCCTTGAGTGCGAGAACGGCCGGGCCTATCCATAGTAGCGGCGGCGCCTCATGGGCATGCTTCGGCGTGTTCACGCGCGGTCCCAGGAAAGGCTTCAGGACGACAGCGAAGGCGACGGCAAAAATCAGGGCGTTGCCGAGGACAGCCAGTATCGCAAAGAGCGCGGAGCGCAAATTCGGCGCGGAGAAGGCGGAATAGAGCTCCTCCTTGGCGAGGAATCCGAAAAAGGGCGGCAGGCCACCCATGGAGAGCGCAGCGGCAAGGGCAATGGCAAAGGTGAGCGGCATGACCGAACGCAGGCCGCCGAGCTTCGTGAAGTCGCGCAATCCGGTTTCGTGATCGAGGATGCCGGCCACCATGAACAGGGCGCCCTTGAAGAGCGCGTGTGCCACGAGATAGAGCGCTGCCGCCTCGATCGCGCGGGGCGAGCCGAGCCCGATCGACATCACCAGCAGACCGAGCGAGGCCACCGTGGTATAGGCCAGCATCAGCTTCATATCGGTCTGGCGCACCGCGAGCGCCGCGCCGATCACCAGCGTCGTCACACCGAAGAGCGGCAGAAGGAGCTGCCATTCCGGTGTTCCGCCGAGGACTGGATTGAGACGCATCAACAGATAGACGCCTGCCTTCACCATCGTCGCCGAATGCAAATAGGCGGAAACCGGTGTCGGCGCCTCCATCGCATTCGGCAGCCAGAAGTGAAATGGAAACTGGGCCGATTTGGTGAAGGCACCGCCGAGGACCAACAGCAGTGCAGCGAGATAAAAGGGGCTCTCCTTCACCTCGGAGCCGAAGGAAAGCAGCAGCGAAAGCTGCGTAACGCCGCTGACGTTCCAAAGGATCAGCAGCCCGGCGAGCAGCAGAAGACCGCCTCCGCCGGTGACGACCAGCGCCTGCAGCGCGGCGCGGCGCGTGGCCTCGCGGGCGTGGTCGAAGCCGATCAGCAGGAAGGAGGTAATCGACGTCAATTCCCAGAAGACGAACAGCATCAGGAAACTGTCGGAGACGACGAGCCCCTGCATCGATCCCATGAACAGGAGGATGAAGGCGAAGAAACGGCCCTGTTGCGGGTGCCCTTTCAAATAGCCGCCCGAATAGAGAACGATGAGCGCTCCGATACCGGAAATCAGCAGCATGAAGGTCAGCGACAAACCGTCGATCAGCCAGGAAAAGCTGACATTGAAAGACGGTATCCACGCATAGCCGCCTGTCACGATTTCGCCGCTCGCGACATCCGGAAGGAAGCGCAGGAAATGCAAAAAGATTGCCGCGGGAGCAAGGGCCAGGACCCAGGCGGCATTGTGCCCGAGGAGCCTGGTCAGGCCGGGTGCGACAAGGGCCGCAGCGAAGGGAAGGCCGAGCGCCAGAAATGTCAGTGCCGTGACTTCCATCGCTTGGCGTGCTCCTTCGCCGTTGATCATCTGGTCAATTGATACCGGACATAGAAGAAGGGCTGGCTCGTCTCAAGAGAAATCGGTTGGAAGCTCAGTCAAGTGGACGGTTATACTGTGCAAAGGCAGCAAAGCCTCTGCCAAGCACCGCGCATCTACGCCGGCCGACAGCACGCGGCTGCGGTTCACTGTTCCCACAGGGGCTGCGTGGTCATGTTCCGCGGGGAACAGATAAGGAGTGGCGGCGGGACTATCGAATACGTGGTAATCCGGAGCGGCCGGGGAAGGCCAATGCGGCTGCCTCCGACCCGCAAGAGCCCTTTACGCGCCCAGCGAAAAGCGCCACTCTCCTACAGCGCCGCGCGTCTTATCAGACGCGCAAATGTCGCTATAGGATTTTGAAATGCTGCATGTTTTGTCCTAAATCGGCTACGATTTAACGACACGTGCAGAAGGCAAAGCGGCAGGTAAATAACCGAAGGAATGCTCTGCGCATGCGCCGCGTCATATATGCATTCGCTCTTCTCTTTGGGCCCGCGCTGCTCGCTGCCGCGCAGGACGATTGGCATCCCTATTCCAACCCCCGTTTTGGCTACACGGTGGAGATTCCGCCGGGTTTCGAGATGCACCAGCAGGCCGACAACAACGACGGCGCGAGTTTTCATGCCGACGACAATGGCGCGACGCTGATCGTGTTCGGCACGCACCCGCCGGCCGGCGATTTCGAGACCGACGTCACCGACCGGATCGGCTACGAGAAAGACGACGATTGGAGAATCCTCTACTCGCGCGTCACGCCCGCCTGGGCGAGCTTCTCCGGCGCTCGAGGCCGAGAGGTCTTTTACACACGGGCGATCGCGCTCTGCGACGGCAGCGCCGCCTATTTCCGGCTGCAATATCGCAAATCGAAGCTGACAAGCTTCGATGGCGTCATCTCGCGGATGGCGTCGGCATTGCGTCCCTCGGACGATTGCCGGCCTCCGGAGTGAGTCCTGCCGCGTCAGGCGACGGCTGAAGCGCTGATGCAGTTGAGGACGGCGGAATAGTGAACGGCCGATCCGGCGACCACGAAGCCGTGCCAGATGGCGTTCTGGAACCGAAGCCGCTCCCAGACATGGAAGATGATACCGATCGAATAGATGATGCCGCCAATTAGGACCAGAACCAGCGTCGTCGCAGTGAGGGCTGCGAAAAGCGACTTGGCGGCAAGAACGCCGCCCCAGCCCATGGCGAGATAGAGAAAGATCGCCAGCCGATCGAACCGTCCCGGCAGCAGGCATTTGATCGAGATGCCGAGAAGTGCGACGGCCCATATGCCGATGAGCATCCAAAACAGGAACGGATCATCCCAAACGCGCTGGAGAAAGGGCGTATAGGTTGCGGCGATCAGCACGAAAATGGCCGAATGGTCCAGGCGGCGCAGCAACCACTTCGTCCGGCAAATGGGATAGAGATTGTAAAGAAACGACACCGACAGGGTGAGGATCAGGCCCGCACCGTAGATCCACGCAGCGGCAAGCTGTCCTGAGGTGCTCCAGACCGTCGCATAGAATATGAGGGCTGTGACGCCGACGAGCGCGGCACAAAGGCCGATGCCGTGAACAATTCCGTCGGCAATCAGCTCCGACCGGTCATAGGTCCATTTAAACTCGCTGATATCCACGCGGCCCCTCCAGATCCCGCATCGATTCCGACATCGGCACCGTGTCCCCGAACCGCAGTGATCTGGTCGAACAGACTCGCCCCAACACCGTGGCCCCTTCCGACGGATCGATTTATCGTGCCACAGAGTTCTTTGACGGCAAAGCGCCTGTTTGGGGCGAAAGGATCAAATTCCGCAACGCATTACAACAGTCGAAAGGCGCCCCGCGACCGCGTCGCGTGGCAAGGCTGATCGCGACACTGCATGTTGGATTGGATCCGCGCCGAGGCCACGGCGCGCCCTGTTCGTTGGGTAGGTCCGGGGGCGCGGGAGTATCAAAGCCCGCTCGGGCGGCGGCAATGCGCCGCCCTCATCGGGTGCGCGAGGCGACTTCGGCGGCGCAAGTCTGGCAGAGCGGAGCGTGGGGCACCGCATGCAACCTCTCCTGAGAAATCGGGTCTCCGCAGCGGGCGCAGATTCCGTAGGTTCCGGCCGCGATCCGGTCGAGCGCCGCATCGATGGCGCGGATCTCGCCCTGGCCGGCGAGCCCCAGCCCTTCGAGCACTTCATCGTTTTCCCGTTCTGTGACGCGATCCGGCACGTCGGCATTCATCGGCTGGTCCAGATCTTCCTCGATCTTCACCAGACGGCCGTAGAGCTCGTCCTTGCGGCGCAGAAGCTTGTCGCGGAAATCATCAAGCGCGTATTTGTCCATCATGGGGCTCCCTTGGGTCGCGGCGCGGCATGGCCGCACCGCATTCTTCTTGTTGATTAGCGGTCGACGAGGACGGCGCAGGGGCAGTGGCTGACGACGCGGCTGGCGGTCGATCCGATGAAATAGTCGATCAGCCCCGGACGGTGCGACGCAATGATCACCAGGTCCGCGTTCTCTTCCTTGGCGAGCGCATTGATGGTGCCGGCCGCCCCGCCGGTGCGGATCTCGATCCGTCCCTTGATGCCATGCTTGGTCTTCAGCGCCTCGAGCGTCTTGACCGCATGCTTGCGCGATTCCTCGATCATCTCGAGCGGGAAATCGACGATCATGTAGCCTTGAGCGTAGGCGTTGAGGTCCTCGACGACGTTGAGGAGGATGATCTCTCCACCCTCATCGATCAGCTTTTCGGCGATGCCGAGAACGGATTCACCGTGTTCGAGCTGATCCATCGCGATCGGGACGATAATCTTCCTGTACATACAGATACGCTCCTTCTGTTGCGTTCCGGTCGCCGGCTGGAAATCGGGCGATTCTTCGGATCCGAGGGCGGCACTCCGGCGTAACTTTCTTCCGCCTTTTCCCGCCCTGCAGATCGAAATTGAGCGGAGGCGGCGACTCCGACCATGATCGAGATCAATCGGCCACCGCTTCCGCGCTCGCACCATCTATGATGAGGTAGCGCGACAGCCGCGACCGTCAACGTTCGTCGAACACAACATCAAGTAATATAATGGCTTTCCCGAACGCCTTCACGTGCTCATATTGGGCTACGGTTCCGGCGCCCCGGCAGCCCGGAGCGCCTCCCGAAAGGCGTAGCTCAAGGAAAAGACGATGAAATCGCAGCTCGTGACCAACCTTCCCGCCGACCACGCGGTGGCGATGCCCGCCTATGTCGACCGGGCGCATCTCGTCGTTCAGGACCTGCCAATGGTGTCGAGCTGGTATCAAAAAGTGCTCGGTCTCGCTTCGATCGAAGCGAGCGCCAGCGGCGAGACGCTCGGGGTCGCCGGAAGGCCTCTGTTGACGCTGACAACCGATGCGCAAGCGACAAGGGCACCGCGCAGCGCGCCCGGTCTGTTCCACACGGCGTTCCTGGTGCCCGATCGCCGGGAGCTGGGACGCTGGCTTGCCCACGCGGCGAACAACGGCGTTCGCCTCCAGGGCGCCTCCGACCACCTCGTCAGCGAAGCGATCTATCTCGCCGACCCGGAGGGCAACGGCATCGAGGTTTATCGCGATCGGGCGCGCAGCGAATGGCGCTACGAGGTGGACGGTACGGTGGCGATGAACACCTTGCCGCTCGACCTGCAGTCGCTCTATGACGAGGCGCCGGAGGAAGCTTGGAGCGGCCTTGCCGACGGCACCGTGATCGGCCACATTCATCTGCAGGTCTCCGACATTCCGCAGGCGGATGCCTTCTTCCGCGACGTCCTCGGCCTCGATCTGATGGCGCGCTATCCGGGAGCAAGCTTTTTCGCTACTGGCAAATATCATCATCACGTGGCCGCGAATATCTGGAATTCGCGAGGGGCGGCGAAACGCCAGGCCAAGATGACCGGTCTCTCAGACTACACGATCCGCTTTCGGGACACCGACAGGCTCGCGACGGCAATTCGCAAGCTCGACGAGCTCCAGATCCCCGTGCGCGAGGAAGGCGGCATCCATCGTCTCACCGATCCGTGGGGCATCGGCCTCAATCTCGCGGCTTCGGCAGCCTGAGCTTAGCTGGCAATCCGTCGCTCTGTCCGCCGGCGCCCGGTGGCGCTTTCCGCTTGATCGCCGCCCGGGCGCTCTCTATCTCATGATCTCCCACCGAAGAGATCCCGGAGAGACCCTTGTCCGTTTTCAGAAACCTGCCCGCCGCGCCCGTCGCTCGTAAGAAGCCGCTCACGGATACGCGCCACGGCATCACCCGGACCGATGACTACGCCTGGCTGAGGGCCGACAACTGGCAGGCTATGTTCAAGAACCCGTCGACCCTCGATCCGGAAATTCGCCGGCACCTCGAGGCGGAAAATGACTACATGAACGCCGCGATGGCGGACACCAAGGATCTGCAGAAGGCGCTGTTTGCCGAAATGCGCGGCCGCATCAAGGAGGACGATTCCTCCGTACCGATGAAGGACGGCGCCTTTGCCTATGGCACGTTCTATGTGAAGGGCGGCGAGCATCCGCGCTATTTTCGCATCCCGCGCGACGGAGCGGCGGGCGACGAGACGATCCGCCAGGTGCTGCTCGACGGCGACAAGGAAGCTGAGGGCAAGGCTTACTTCCGCATCGCCGGCCTCGACCATTCGAGCGATCATGCCCGCGGCATCTGGGGTTACGACGACAAGGGATCGGAATATTTCACGCTGAAGGTGCGCGATCTTTCGAGCGGCGAGGACCTGGCCGACGTAGTCGAGAATACCGGCGGCGGCGGTGCCTGGGCACCGGACGGCCAGAGCTTCTTCTACACCGTGCTTGACGAGAACCACCGGCCGTCGCGAATCTACCACCACGTCGTCGGCACGCCGCAGTCCGAGGATCGGCTCGTCTACGAGGAAACGGACCCCGGCTTCTTCATGTCTGTCGGAGGATCGCTGCTCGACGACTTCATCTATATCGACATCCATGATCATGAGACGAGCGAATACCGGCTGCTTTCGACCAAGAACCTGACGGCCGAGCCGCAGATCGTGGCGAAACGCGTCATCGGTCTCGAATATTCCATGACCGAGGGCGGCGAGGTCTTCTACATCCTCACCAATGCCGACGGCGCCAAGGATTTCAAGATCATGGAAGCGCCGGCGGAAGCGCCGCAGAAGGAAAACTGGCGTGAGGTGGTGGCGCACCGCCCGGGTACGCTGATCCTCAGCCACATGGCCTATGCCCGTCACCTCGTTTGGCTGCAGCGCCGCGAGGGGCTGCCGGAGATCGTCATCCGCGACCGGAAGACAGGTGAAGAACATGCGATCGCCTTTGCCGAGGAAGCCTATTCATTGGGGCTCTCGGGGGCGGCCGAATACGACACCGACGTCATCCGCTTCTCCTATTCGTCGATGACGACGCCCTCGCAGCTCTTCGACTACAACATGGCGACGCGCGAGCGCACGCTCCTGAAGACCCAGGAAGTGCCCTCCGGCCACGATCCGGACGACTACGTCACCCGCCGCGTCTTCGCCCCGGCTGAGGATGGTGCGTCGGTTCCGGTGACGCTCCTCTATCGCAAGGGCACACCGCTCGACGGTTCGGCGCCGTGCCTGCTCTACGGTTATGGTGCTTACGGCATCACCATCCCGGCCGGCTTCAACACCAATTGCCTGTCGCTCGTCGACCGCGGCTTCGTCTATGCCATTGCCCATATCCGCGGCGGCAAGGACAAGGGCTTTCAATGGTACGAAGACGGAAAAATGGCGAAGAAGTCCAACACTTTCAAGGACTTCATCGCCGCGGCTGACCATCTGAATCAGCAGAAGTTCACATCCTACGCAAACATCGTCGCCGAGGGCGGCTCGGCGGGCGGCATGCTGATGGGCGCAATCGCCAATATGGCACCGGAGAAATTCCGGGGCATCATCGCGGCAGTCCCCTTCGTCGACGTCCTGAATACCATGCTGGACGACACGCTGCCGCTGACGCCGCCGGAATGGCCGGAATGGGGCAATCCGATCGAGAGCGCCGAGTTCTACAACATCATTGCCGGCTACTCGCCCTACGACAATGTGGAAGCTAAGCCTTACCCGGCAATCCTGGCGCTCGGCGGCCTGACCGATCCGCGCGTCACCTATTGGGAGCCGGCGAAATGGGTCGCCAGGCTGCGCGAGAAGACGACCGGCAGCGAGCCGATCCTGTTGAAGACCAACATGGATGCCGGGCATGGCGGCGCCTCGGGCCGTTTTCAGCGGCTGGAGGAAATCGCGTTCGAATACGCTTTCGCCATCAAGGTCGCCGGCAGGATGTAGGAGGACCGCCTGTGCCGGTCTATGTCGCACTGCTGAGGGCGGTCAATGTCGGCGGCACCGCTACGCTTCCCATGGCGGAGCTGAAGGCCCTCTGCGAGGGCCTCGGCTTTGCCGATGTCAAGACCTACATCCAGAGCGGCAACGTGCTCTTCCGCTCCGAGCTTGCCGAAGGCAAGGTTCAAACGAGACTCGAGGAAGCGCTGACGGTAAAGATGGGCAAGACGCCGGGCGTCATTCTGCGCAGCCGCCGTGACCTGGAGGCGATTGTCGCAAAGGCGCCGTTTCCAGACGCGAAGCCGAATTTCCTGCTCGTCACATTCCTGCCGGAAGCACCCGCCGCGGACGCGTTCGACAAGCTCGTCGCACCGGACGGAGAAGAAGTGAAGATCGACGGGCGGGAGATCTATATCCACTATCCGAATGGATCGGGTCGGTCGAAGCTCAAACTGCCGGCGCTAAAATCGGGTACGGCACGCAACCTCAACACCGTATGCGAGCTGGCGGAACTCGCCGCGGTTCTCGAGGATGAAGGCGCGTGACCCGCCCCGCGGCCTTACGCGGCGGGCTGGAACAGCAAGCGCACGAAACTGCGGAAGACAAGGAGCTGGTCGGGCAGGCTTTTCGGCTCCTTCAAGGCTTTTGAGAGTACGATACCGCCTTCGAGGACGGTCGAGACCATGTCGGCGAGCTGATCCGCATCCAGCGCTTCCCGCGGCCGATAGACCTGCATGATGTCCCGGAACATGGCGGCGAAGCGCCGGCGCCACATCAGCGCCGCCTGGCGGTTCATCTCCTGGATCTCGCGGTCGAAGGCGCGCTCCTGGGTGCACATCGTGGCGACCAGGCAGCCCGGATGGCCGTTCGGCAAGTCGGAGAGCAATTCTGCAAGCAGCTTCAATCCGATCAGGAACGCCTGCAGCGGGTCGTCGGCAAGTTCGCGCGCCCGGCCGAAAATCTCGTCGTAGATGCGCTCGTCATTGTCGATGTAGCGCTCGAGCAGCGCCTTGGCGAGCTCGTTCTTGTCGCGAAAATGATAGAAGAACCCGCTCTTGGTGATGCCTGTCTCGACGATCAGTTCGTCGATCGAGGTGCCACCGAAACCCTTTGCCAGCACTGCGGCTTCGGCAGCATCCAGGATCTTGGCACGCGTTTCCTCGCCCTTTCGCATGGTGCACTCCTGTACCGCCGGTAAAGTTTTCTCTCTGGAAAGGACGGCGAGCCATTCGCCTGTCGCCTCGAATCTTACGGCAAGTTCCTGATGTAACATCGCTATGCGGCTTATTGGGTCATAGTGTACCGCAAGCCGGCTAGTTTAGCAGATGATAAAACGGCAGAAATTCCTCAGACCTCGCGCCGGAGCGTCCGCAAAAGGGAGGGAACGATGCAATACGAAATCGCCAAGTATCGACATGACCTGCCGCTTTTACGGGGTGGCACATTCCTCAGCGACGGTGGCATGGAGACGGCGCTGATCTTTCATGAAGGAGCCGAGCTGCCGCACTTCGCCTCTTTCGTCCTGCTGTCGACCCCGGAGGGCCGCCGGCAGCTGTTGCGCTATTACACGCGCTATCTCGAGATCGCGCGGCTCCACGACACCGGTTTCGTGCTCGACACGGCTACGTGGCGCGCCAATGCCGACTGGGGCGCGAAACTTGGCTACGACGCCGAGGCGCTCAGGCAGGTCAACCAGGACGCCGCCCACCTGCTTGCCGAACTGCGGGCGCAGTACGAGCGGCCGCAGGTCCCGATCGTGTTCAACGGCGTTATCGGTCCCCGCGGCGACGGCTACAAGGCCGGCCTGATGAATGCGAAGGAAGCTGAGGAATATCACAGCGCCCAGGTCGCGGCCTTTGCCGGCAGCGAAGCCGACATAGTATCGGCGGTGACCATGACGAATGTCGACGAGGCGATCGGCGTCGCAAGAGCGGCCAGGAAACACGGCATGCCCTGCGCCATCTCCTTCACCGTCGAGACCGACGGTCGGCTGGTAACGGGCGGCTCTCTCCAGGAAGCCGTCGAAACGGTGGACGCAGAGACGGAAGGCTATCCGCATTACTACATGGTCAATTGCGCCCATCCGAGCCATTTCGAAAGCAGCCTCGATCAGCGCCAGCCATGGGTGCGGCGGATCGGCGGCATTCGCGCCAACGCCTCGACCAAGAGCCATGCCGAACTCGACGAAAGCGAGACCTTGGACATCGGAGACATCGGCGATCTCGCCCGGCGCTATCGTTCGCTCACAGGCCGCATGCCGCATTTGCGTGTGCTGGGCGGCTGCTGCGGCACCGACCATCGCCACATCGCGGCGATCTGCGAGGTCTGCCTGCCCGCGACCGCACTGAGCGCTTGACCACCGGAAGAGCTCCTTCCGCCGTAGTGGCGGCAGGAGCTCCCAGTATTCCCGACGCTCGCGAAAACCGGATCGCTCGTGTAGACTTGTCGGGAAAGGGCGGCCGGTATTTGCTAGGCAGGGCCGCTGGAGTGTGATGAATTCCATACCGCCGCAACCGGGCTCGGCGACAGCCCCGTTTCCCTTCGACAACAGCTATGCGCGACTGCCTGGGAATTTCTACGCCCGGGTCGAGCCGACACCTGTTGCCGAGCCCTGGCTGATCAAGTTCAATCGGCCGCTCGCGGAAGAGCTGTGTCTCGATCTCGAAGCGCTCGAGCGCGACGGCGCCGCGATCTTCTCCGGCAGCATGGTCCCGGCGGGCGCGGAGCCGCTCGCCATGGCCTATGCCGGGCACCAGTTCGGCACCTTCGTCCCGCAACTCGGCGACGGCCGCGCCATCCTGCTGGGCGAAGTCGTCGACCGTGATGGAAAACGCCGCGACATCCAGCTCAAGGGACCCGGCCAGACCCCATATTCGCGCCGCGGCGACGGCCGGGCAGCGCTCGGGCCTGTGCTGCGCGAATATATCGTCAGCGAGGCGATGCATGCGCTCGGCGTGCCGACCACCCGCGCGCTTGCCGCGACGGTGACCGGCCAGCCGGTCTATCGCGAGCAGATCCTCCCCGGCGCCGTCTTTACCCGGGTGGCGGCGAGCCATATCCGGGTCGGTACGTTCCAGTTCTTCGCCGCACGCGGCGACATGGACTCGGTCAAGGCACTGGCCGACTACGTGATCGACCGCCACTACCCCGAACTGAAGGCAGACGAGAACCCTTATCTGGGCCTTCTCAGGGCAGTCTCGGAGCGGCAGGCAGCGTTGATCGCGCGCTGGCTGCACATCGGCTTCATTCACGGCGTGATGAACACCGACAACATGACGATTTCCGGCGAAACGATCGACTTCGGTCCCTGCGCCTTCATGGATGCCTACGATCCGAAAAAGGTCTTCAGTTCAATCGACCAGTTCGGCCGCTACGCCTATGCCAACCAGCCGGCCATCGGCCAGTGGAATCTCGCCCGGCTCGCCGAAACACTCGTGACGCTCTTCGATCCGACGGCAGACGTGGCGGTGAACCTCGCCAATGACGCCCTCGGCGAGTATGGCGCTATCTTCCAGAACCAATGGCTCGACGGCATGCGCCGCAAGATCGGGCTCTCAACGGCGGAAGAGGGTGACCTGGAGCTGGTGCAGGCTTTGCTGGCGCTGATGCACAAAGGGGGCGCGGATTTCACCCTCACCTTCAGAAGGCTCGCTGCGTCGGCGGAAGACGCAGGCGCCGATGCCGAGCTTGCCAAGCTCTTCCAGGCGCCCGAGGCACTGTCGCCATGGCTTGGGGACTGGCGCCGCCGTCTCGAGCGCGAAGCTCCCGGGCCGGTCGAAAGAGCGGCAGCGATGCGCGCCGTCAATCCGGCCTTCATTCCGCGCAACCACCGCATCGAGCAGGCGATCGAAGCGGCGACCGAACATGCGGATTTCTCGCTTTTCGAAGCGATTCTCGAGGTGACCTCCAAACCTTACGATGATCAGCCGGCACATGCCGCCTTTGCCGAGCCGCCGCAACCTGGCGAAGAAGTGCTGCAAACCTTCTGCGGCACCTGACAAGCCGCAGCCCCGCCTCGGCCTCCGCGGCCCAATGGGCCGCCAATTTAAAATACTCCCGGGGAATCAAAGTCCTGCCGCGACGCCTGGCGTATGCAAAGGCGCTTGCGCCGAAGGCGGCAACATTGAAAGGCACCTGCGTCGCGTTACCTTCGCAAATGATGCTGTGGATGAGGCGCACAATTTGCGAGGGAGAATTGTCGCGAAATCCGCGCTCGTTCTTCGTCTGCCGTTCCGTGCGGCCCGGCGGGCCGAAGGTGCCGCCGTATCGTTCTTCAATTTGGGAGTTCGAATTCATGCCGATTGTCCTGACCGCCCTTTTCTTCGCACTGATAGGTCTCGTGCTCGGTGCGGGAGGGACAAGGCTCGTCCTGCTCGGCGGCAGTCCATACTACATCATCACCGGCTTGGCGTTCCTGCTCACCGCATTGCTGCTCTACCGCAAGAGCGCGGCGGCGATCTGGGTCTATACGCTGATGGTCCTCGGCTCGCTTACCTGGGCCGTCTGGGAGGTCGGGCTTGACTGGTGGCAGCTTGGTCCGCGCGGCGGTGTGATCATCCTGCTGGGCCTCTGGCTGCTTACGCCATGGATCCGGCGGCCGCTCGGTTTCATCAGCCCGTCGGGCGAACACTACAGCGCAGCCGCCTGGCCACTTGCGCTCGCCAGCCTCGTCGCGATCGGCGTCGCGCTCTATTCGATGACGCAGGACGTCCATGACATTCGCGGCGACCTGCCGGCTGACGTCGCGGCGGGCAACCCCAACCTCGGCGGCAATGTGCCGGCCGGCGAGTGGCATCACTACGGCCGCACGCTGTTCGGCCAGCGCTATTCGCCGCTCGCCCAGATCCACCGGGAGAACGTCGCGACTCTGAAGGTCGCGTGGCAGTACCAGACAGGAGACGTCAAGCTGCCGGAGGATATCGGCGAGACCACCTATCAGGTGACGCCGCTGAAGGTGAAGGACACGCTCTATCTCTGCACGCCGCATAATTGGGCGATCGCGGTCGATGCTGCGACCGGCCGGCAGAAATGGAAATATCATTCGAACTCGGGTCTGAACCCGGACCGCCAGCACCAGACCTGCCGCGGCGTCACCTATTGGGCCGATCCGGCGGCGGCCGCCGGCAGCGCCTGTGCCGAACGCGTATATCTGCCGACATCGGACGCCCGCCTGATCGCGCTCGATGCCGCGAACGGCACGGTCTGCACCGGTTTTGCCGACCAGGGCGTTCTGCACCTCGAACAGGGCATGCGCTACAATCCCGCCGGCTATTACTATTCGACATCGCCCCCGGTCGCCGTCGCCGGCAAGCTTATCGTCGGCGGCGCCGTCAACGACAATTACTCGACCCAGGAACAGTCCGGCGTCATCCGCGCCTTCGACATCAAGACCGGGGCGCTTATCTGGAACTGGGACAGCGGCAACCCCGATCAGACGGCGCCGCTGCCGCCCGGCCAGTTCTACACGACCAATTCGCCGAACAGCTGGTCGGTCTCCTCCGTCGACGAGGCTCTCGGGCTGATCTATGTCCCGCTCGGCAATCAGGTTCCCGATCAACTCGGCATGGGGCGGAGCGAGCATGTGGAGAAATACTCGTCCTCGATCGTCGCGCTGGACATCAACACGGGCGCGGTGCGCTGGGTCAGGCAGACGGTGCATCACGACCTCTGGGACATGGACGTGCCGGCGCAACCGGCCCTCCTCGACATCACCAGGGAAGACGGGAGCGTCGTGCCGGCGCTTGTCGGGCCGACCAAGCAGGGCGACATCTATGTGCTCGACCGGCGCAGCGGAGAACCGATCATTCCGGTGGAGGAGGTGCCCGCCCCCGGCGGCGCGATCGCGGAGGATTTCACCGCGCCGACCCAGCCGGTCTCCGGACTCACCTTTATGCCGCCGCCGCTTCAGGAGCGCGACATGTGGGGAATTACCATGTTCGACCAGCTCGCCTGCCGGATCGAGTTCCTCTCGTTAAAATACGAGGGCCGCTACACGCCCCCCTCGCTCGAAGGAACGCTCGTCTATCCGGGCAATTTCGGCACCTTCAACTGGGGCTCGGTCGCCGTCGACCCGGAGCGCCAGGTGATGTTCGGAATGCCAACCCATCTCGCCTTCACCTCGCGGCTCGTGCCGCGCGAGGAAATCCCGCCGAAGGGCGAAGGCGAAAAGGGCAGCGAGCAAGGGCTGAACCGCAACGAGGGAGCACCCTACGGCGTCTATATGGGTCCGTTCCTCGGTCCCTTGCGGATTCCCTGCCAGGCGCCGCCCTGGGGCTATGTCGCGGGTGCCGACCTCCGGACCGGCAAGATCGCCTACAAGCACAAGAACGGCACGGTCTACGACATGACGCCGCTGCCGCTTCCCTTCAGGCTCGGCGTGCCGGGCATCGGCGGACCGATCATCACCAAGGGCGGCGTCGCCTTTCTCGGCGCCACGGTCGACAATTTCCTGAGAGCCTATGACGTCACCACCGGCGACCAGCTCTGGGAGGCGCGGCTGCCGGCCGGCGGCCAGGCGACGCCGATGACCTATATGGTCGGCGACAAGCAGTATCTGCTGATGGTCGCAGGCGGGCACGGCTCGGTCGGGACCAAGCCGGGCGACTATGTGATCGCCTATACGCTGCCCTGATGGTCATCGGCGGCCCGCCTGCTGAAGCGCTCAGACCATGCCGGCGACAATTTTGCCGACTTCGGCGAACAACGGATTGAGCTCTGCCGGCTCCACCTTCGCTTCGCCGGTATAGACGGTGATGAGGATCGGGCCGCGCCCCTTGGGCACCGCAAAGCCGATATCGGAGACTGCGCCGGTCGAACTCGTGCCGGTCTTGTCACCGATCTGCCAATCCTTCGGCAGTCCGGCACGAAGCCGCGCGTCGCCGGTCGTGTTGGCGACCATCCATTCGACGAGTTGTCGACGCGAGCTCTCCGCCAGGACCGATCCGAAGGCAAGCTTTCCGATGGTCTCGAGCATCGCGACCGGCGTCGTTGTATCGCGCGGATCGCCGAATTTGGCTTCGTTGAGATCCGGCTCGGTTCGGTCGAGGCGCGTCGTCCCGTCGCCGATCGACCGCAGCCAGGAGGTCAGCCCGGCCGGGCCGCCGAAGCTTTCGAGCATCAGGTTGGCGGCCGCATTATCGCTGATGGTGACCGCGGCGTCGCAGAGTTCGGCGACCGTCATGCCATTGCCGCCGACATGCTTTTCGGCGACCGGCGAATGGGGCAGCAGGACATCCTTGCCGAAGGTGATCCGCCGGTCGAGTTTTTCTTCGCCCCGATCGACGCGCGCGAGCACGCATGCAGCGGCGAGCGCCTTGAAGGTCGAGCACATGGCGAAGCGCTCGGTCTCACGGTGACCGAAGGAGATGTTGGTTTCGGTATCGAGCACGGCCACGCCGAGGCGCCCGCCGGTCCGCTTTTCGAGCTCGGCGAGCAGTTTCGTCACATCGTCACCGGTCGAAGTGGCGGCACGCGCCGCACCGGCAAGCGCCAGTGCCGGATAAAGCATTGCGGTGCCGATCAGCATGTTGCGGCGATTGATGAGCAGGGACATGTCTTTCCTCCTTTTGGCGAGCGAGCAGCCGCTGAGGTTAAATTACTGATCTCGAATATTAATTTCGTCCATGCGACGCTCTGACTCGCTAGGCAGGGAATGTGGCGGCCTTGTGCCCTGAGGGAGCGGTATCTATATAGCTCCAGAGACTATAGCTATGGAGCGCGCCTATGTACTCGATCGGAGACCTCTCCCGGCGGACCGGCGTGAAAATTCCGACGATCCGCTATTACGAGCAAATGGGTCTCATCGCGGCGCCGGAACGTTCGGAGGGCAACCAGCGGCGCTACGAGCGGCGCCAGCTCGAGCGGCTTGCCTTCATCCGTCACGCGCGCGATCTCGGGCTTTCGATCGAAGCGATCCGGGAATTGCTGGCGCTCAGCGAACATCCGGAACGGCCCTGCGGCGAGGCGGACCGCATTGCCAGCGAACATCTCGCTTCGGTGCGGGAGAAGATCGCCCGCCTCACTAAGCTCGAGCAGGAACTGGAGCGGATCGTCGCCTGCCACGGCGATCACACGATCGGCGACTGCTATGTCATCCGGGCCCTTGCCGACCATTCGCTGTGCGACAGCGAGCACTCAGGCATGTTTGTACCAAGTATCCCGTTGACAAATTCGCGGAAATGAACAATCTACGCGCATGATCAAGAACGCACCCATCTGCCGCGCGTATTTTTGGCTGTTCCGATAGGAGCGGCCTGCTGATCATTTTCAACAAGGCCGCCATCAGGCGGCTTTTGTTTTTCACGGCACCTGATGGCGGGAAACCCATAGGAGCCGAGAATGCTGCAGACTGCCACCCCCTCCCTTCATCCTATTCCGTCGGTCCGCGCTCCGATGGTGACGATCCGCTGCGCCAAGTTGCGCGACCTCGCCGAACTGCGTGAGATGATCGCGGAGCTTTCCGCCCATCACGGCGATGCCGCCCCGCTTACCTCGGAGCAGCTCGAACGCGACCTCTTCGGCCGCACCCCCTGGATCACCGCCCTTGTCGCCGAGGCCGGCGGCCAGCTGATCGGCTACGCAATTCTCGTTCCCCAATACCGGGCAGCCGAAGGCGCGCGTGGCATGGAGCTGCATCACCTCTTCGTGCGCCCCGGCCATCGCGGCACAGGCATCGGCCGCCATCTCGTCGCCAAGGCGCGGGAACAGGCGAAGATGGCGGGCTGCGATTACCTTGCCGTCAGCGCTGCAACCGGCAATTTCCAGGCGCATCGTTTCTACGAGTCGGAGCGCTTCGTGCCGCGGCCGGTGACCGGCATGCGCTATATGCAGAAGCTAGGCTGAGCGAAGGAGGCGATAGCCTATGACGGGGGCAGCGCCTTCAGGTAGGCGGCAATCGCCTCGCGCTCGGAGGCCGGAAGCTTTGCCATGTTCTTCTGCACCTCGACCATAGAACCGCCGACTGAATCGAATTCGGGCGTGAAACCCGTCTCCAGATAGGAGGCGATGTCCGATGCGCTCCAGCTGCCGATGCTCCTGGAGCCCGGGGTGATGTCGGGAATCCGACCCTCGCCTTCCGGGTTCGGGGCGCCGGCTAGCCAGCGGCCCGCTTCGAAGCCGCCGAGTGCGTCGCGCGGCGTGTGACACTCGCCGCAATGGCCCGGGCCTTCCACGAGATACTGTCCGCGGGCGAGCTTCGGGTCGGCGCTGTCGACCTGAACCCGCGGCTCGTCAGTGAGATACATCAATTTCCAACCGCCGAGCGCCAGACGGACATTATAGGGAAAAGGCAGATCATGCGGCGGCACCACATTGGCGCTCTTCGGCAAGGTCCGCATATAGCCATAAAGGTCGTTGATGTCCTTGGCGGTCATCCGCGCATAGGAACCGAAGGGAAAGGACGGGTAGAGATGCTCGCCATTCCTCCCCACCCCGCGCGTCATGGCGTTGCCGAATTCTGCCAGCGTCCAGCCCCCGATGCCGGCTGTCTCGTCCGGCGAGATATTCGGGGGGAAGAAGGTGCCGAAGGGGCTCTTCAGCGGCCGGCCACCCGACAGCACCAGTCGGGCATCGTCATCGGCACGGGGTGCTGCATGGCAGCTGGTGCAGCCGCCCGCCCAGAAGACCCGCTCGCCATTGGCGAGATCCGGCTCGCCCAGGCCCTCCCAATGGGCGGCATCCCAGGGGGCGGGCTTCGTCAGCCACCAGAAGGCGCCGGCGCCGACCGCTGCAAGTAGAACCAGACCGGACAAAAGCCGCCCCGCGGGCCCCCTCATCATCTCTCCTTCGTCTTCAACACAGAAATAAATGCGCCGGGTAGACCGGCGCATTGAACTGACCAAGCAGTGGCGTCCGCTACTCTTTCTTCAGACGATAGCTCTCATGACAGCTGGCGCAATCCTTGCCGAGGACGCCGAGTGCGGCGCCGACGCCGGCCTGGTCGGCGGGCAGCTCGGCAAGAATCTTCTCGGCATCGCCACCGAGCTTGGCGGCCTTCGCCTTGAAGTCATCCATGTTCTGCCAGATCTTCGGGCTCGCCTCCGTTTCCATACCGGTCTCGGAGCCGGCCGGGAAATGATTCGGGAAGACTTTCACCGTCTCGCTAATCGTCGACAGCGACGCTTTGACGATTTCGGCATCATAAGGCTTTTCGCCCTTGGCGATCCCGCTCAGCGCGCCGGCAGCCTGGCCCACCTTCTTCATCAGTTGCTGGCGGACCGCCTGAGGTTCACCGGCGGCGGTGACGGCGGTCACACCCAAGCCTGCGAGGACGGCTGCAAGCATAAGAGCTCGTATCTTCATCATGTTCTCCGGTCGTTCGAACCCGCTCGCGCGGCTTCCTGTTGAAGGCGCCGGCATGATGGCATCTTGGCTTTTCGACGGAAGTAACATTTTCTTGATGTGCTTGTCATTTCAGCACAATTCGCCGCGCTATACCTGAAGGCGCGGCAGAACTTGTGCGAACAATAACATGAATTCCTTGTTCATGTTTAATACTTGAAGGGAGCACAGCAAATCACCGGGCGGCGCTCCAACCCTGCCATACGGTGAAGACGGCGATTGCGACAAGCAGCAGGCCGGCACCGCGGCCGATGGCAACCGTCGCTACCGGACTGCCGACCAGCAGGTCGCGGCCGCGGCCGGCGGCGAGCGCCAGCCCGCCATAGACGGCAAGCTGCGTCACGGCGATCATCAGCGCCATGACCGCGGCCTGCGACCAGACTGGACCGAATTGCGGCTTCAGGAACTGCGGATAGACGGCGAGCATGAAGAGATAGGCCTTGGGATTCATCAGGCTCGTCAGTGCCCCCTGCCGGAAGCTTGCCCAGCGCGACAGCCGCCTGCCCTCCTCGACACCGCCGATGGTGATCGAACTGCGCAGCAACGAAAAACCGATCCAGGCGATATAGGCGGCGCCGGCGACAAGGAGCACATTGAAGAGCTCCGGGACCAGATGCAGCACGACGCTGACGCCGAGCGCGGCATAGAGCGTGTGCAGCACTCCGCCCGCCATGATGCCCGCCGTCGCGGCCAACCCGGACGTCCGGCCGCCGGTTATCGCATTGGCGAGCACGAAGACCATGTCCATGCCCGGAACAATGATGATGCCGAACAGAAGTGTGAAGAAGAGCCAGAGATTTTCAGCATAGGTCATGTCAGTTACTCATCGAGGTTGCATGGGAGTTCCGTTTCGGATTGCTGATTTTTCAATCCGTTGATGCGTGCTATAGCTCCGCCCAACTGACAGGGTTCTGTCAGGAGCGTTCGGACTTCCGGAGTTTTCGCCATGCGCAAGGCGGCGCGGCTTTTCGAGATCATCCAGATATTGCGGCTTGCCCGTAAACCGATCACGGCCGCCCAGATTGCCGAGAAACTAGAGGTCACGCCGCGCTCGATCTATCGCGATATCGTCGCCCTGCAGGCAATGCGCGTGCCGATCGAAGGGGAGCGCGGTCTCGGCTATATCTTGAGGCCCGGCTTCGATCTGCCGCCGCTGATGTTTTCGATCGAGGAGACGGAAGCGATCGTCCTGGCGCTGGCGCTGCTGGCGCGTACCGGCGACGAGGAATTGAAGACCGCAGCCCAGCGCGTCAACCGCAAGATCACCGGCGCCGTGCCCCAACCGCTGCGCCAGGCGTTCCACTCGCAAGCGCTGCATGCCTGGGGCACGATCGCCGCCCCGCCGCCTGCGGTCGACCTCGCCATGATCCGCCGCGCGATCCGCGACGAGCAAAAACTCGCGCTCGACTACCGCGACGAACTCGGGCGGACAACGGAACGCACGGTGCGGCCGCTGGCGCTGATCTACTATTCGGAGCATGCGATGATGGTCGCCTGGTGCGAATTGCGCCAGGACATCCGCAACTTCCGCGCCGACCGGGTGGAGCATTGCGAGCCGATCGGCGCCTTCTTCCGCGGCGAAGGCGAGAAGCTTCGGCAAGCGTGGATCGCCGGCTGGAAGATAAATGCCGTTCGATCTTTCGCTTCGGGCACTCTGTGATTGATCGCGAAGCAGATATTAGTCTCGCCGGCGGACCAACAACGAAAAGGCCCGACGCAAGCGCCGGGCCGAATTTCGTGCATAAACAACCAAATGGTTACTTCGCCGCTGCCTCGTACATTTCGAGGACGTAATCCCAGTTGATGAGATTGTCGACGAAAGCCTCGAGGTATTTCGGACGGGCATTGCGGTAATCGATGTAATAGGAATGCTCCCAGACGTCGACGCCGAGGATTGGCGAGGCGCCGTGCACGAGCGGGTTTTCGCCGTTCGGGGTCTTGGAGATTTCGAGCTTGCCGTTCTTGACCGAGAGCCAGGCCCAACCGGAACCGAATTGGGCGGTGCCGGCGGCGATGAAGTCGGCCCGGAACTTGTCGTAGCCGCCGAGATCGGACTTGATGGCCGCGTCGAGCTTGCCCGGCAGGCTGGTGCCGCCGCCGCCCTTCTTCATCCACTTCCAGAAGTGGACGTGGTTGTAGTGCTGGCCGGCATTGTTGAACAGCGGCTGGTTGGTGCCGTAGGACTTCTTGACGATTTCCTCCACCGAAAGGTTCGACAGACCGGCTTCCTCGGCGAGCTTGTTGCCGTTCGTCACATAGGCGAGGTGATGCTTGTCGTGGTGGTATTCGAGCGTCTCGCGCGACATGTAGGGCGCGAGCGCATCGTAGTCATAGGGAAGGTTCGGCAATTCGAAAGCCATTGTGGCATCTCCTCTTGGCATTGGATTTCGTGACGGAAATCAGTGAGCGGGAACATAGGCACCGCCTTGGCGGGAGGCAACCGATGCGGTGCCAAAAATTCCCTGAGCCGCGCAAAATACTTTCATTCGGCGCTGGGTGCGCGTTTGACGCGAATGTCGACGCTGAGGATTCCTGTCCTACCTTACGGAGACGAGCCAACTGACTTCGCCCTCGGCACAGGAGGAAAGAATGGAGTTCCATCAGGGCCGTCTCATTGACCACGTACATCTGCGCGTCGAGGATCTCGCCGTCAGCAAGCGCTTCTATCAGGCAGTGCTTGGCGCCCTCGGCCATCGACCAACCCACGAGACCGACGCGTTTTTCGCCTTCGACGAGTTCTTCGTCGACCAGGCGGACGACTATCGTACCCGCGTCCATATCGCCTTCCAGGCCTCCGGGCCGGACGCGGTGCAGCGCTTTTACGATGTCGGCCTCGCCAATGGCGGCACGGATAATGGCGCACCCGGCGAGCGTCCCTATCACCCGGGCTACTTCGCCGCCTTTCTGCTGGATCCCGACGGCAACAATATCGAGGCGGTTCATCATGGGCCGACGACGCGATCGGCCGCCGATGTCGTCGTCCGGCCGGTCGAGACTTGAGGTCGGAGTGCGGTTCATAGTCGGGAGACCGTTCGATCCGGCTAGCGCCGGGCATCGCTGCGGCCTCCCGATCAGATAGGCGGCCGACCTATCCCTCCTTCAGCTCCATGAAGCGGATGGGGTTGTTGAACGGGTCGATGACTGTCACCTCGAGCCGCGTTCCTTCATCCTCGAGACCCGGCCGCATGTAGCGGTAGTTCTTGGCGATGAGTTCCTTGTGGAACGCGCGGATGCCCGTCATGTAGACGCACATGTTGCCGCCGGGCGTCGCGTCTCCCGCATGCTCGGAAAGATGCAGCTTCAGTCCGCCTCGCGAGATCTGCGTGTAAAGCGGGAAATCGTCGCCATAGCGGTGTTCCCAGTCGACTGTGAAGCCCAGGAAGCCAAGATAGAATTCGTGGGCCTTTGCCACGTCGAAGATCCGAACGATCGGCACGGCCTGCTCGAACGCGATCTCGGCGCTCTCTCGAGCGGCTGCCGCGGCTTCGAGTTTCGCCGACAGGATGTTCCAGGTGGCAAGCCCGAACTGGCGGGCGACGATCTCAAGCGCCTCGCTGTGGGCGATCGTCATTTGATGGTCGGCAAGGGCCTCACGCAGGGCCTTCGCCATGGCCTTGGCATCGCGATAGTCGCGCATTTCCGTTCCTCGTCACGGCGAAGCCTTCGTCAGCGCCCGCATTACCAACGCCTTCGCCCGACTGTCGAACGGGTGAGCAAGGATCAGTGGAGGCGTTCGCCATGCCCTTGTCGGACGCGGGCTGCCGGCCGCCTCCGGCCGAGCATCAACCTATCCGGTTCACACCGCCTTTGTCAGCCGGAATATCCCGTCTTGAACCCTCCTAGACGTCGCCGCTCGAATGCGCCCAATCCATATAGAGATCGCGCGCCTTGGCGGTGATCGGGCCGGCCTGCAGATCGCGGTCGTCAAGGCGGGTCACCGGCAGCACCTTCGAATAGTTGCCGGTGGTGAAAATCTCGTCGGCAGCCCCGAAATCGGTCATCGTCAGCGTCGTTTCGATCACCTCGAAGCCAGCTTCGCGCAACAGGCTCATGACGCGCGAGCGGGTGATGCCGGCGAGGAAGGTGCGGTTGGCGGCCGGGGTGAAGACGACGCCGTCCCGGACCATGAAGATATTGGAAGAGCCGGTCTCGGCGATGTTGCCGAGCATGTCGCGCACCAGCGCATTGTCGAAACCGCGCGAGCGCGCTTCCTGGAGGATGCGGGCGTTGTTGGGATAGAGACAGCCGGCCTTGGCGTCCGTCGGCATGCATTCGAGCGTCGGGCGGCGGAAGGGCGAGAGCGTCAGCGCCGAACCGGCATGGGCGTTGCCCATCGGCGCCTCGAACAGGCACAGCGCAAAGCGGGTCGATTCCGGATCGACCGCCACGACGCTCCAGGACCCATGCTCGCCCCAATACATCGGCTTCACGTAGATAGCCGTCTTGCCGTCGAATTTCTTCACGCCCTCGAAGGTCAAAGCCTCGATTTCCTCGGCGGCCATGGTGGGCTTCAGGCCGAGCGCTTCCGCGGAACGATTGACGCGCTGACAATGGAGGTCGAGGTCCGGGGCGATGCCGTCGAACCAGCGGGCGCCGTCGAACACCGTCGAGCCAAGCCACATGGCGTGCGATGTCGGGCCGATCAGCGGCGGGTTACCGGACAGCCATTCGCCGTCGACATAGGTCCAGGTGGTGGATCGGGGGGATGTATCGACGGCCATCGGACTCTCCTCTTGTCCTTCGCTGCTGTCCCGATCTAGCCCGAAAAAGCAGCATCAGGGTGAATGGGTACATCAAAAAATGTCATGGCGTCCATTGTGGAGCCTCCCCGCACCGCGTGCGAGAATAGCGGAACAAAAATGGAGACCGATCGCCGATGAAAGCGATGTATTACGATGCCTTCGAGAAGACGCCGGAAATCCGGACGCTGCCCGATCCGACGCCCAGCGAATACGGCGTCGTCGTCAAGGTCGAGGCGACCGGGCTCTGCCGCAGCGACTGGCACGGCTGGATGGGGCACGACCCGGACATCCGCCTGCCGCATGTGCCCGGCCACGAACTGGCCGGAACGATCGCCGCCGCCGGGCGCGGCGTCCTCAACTACAAGATCGGCGACCGGGTGACCGTGCCCTTCGTTTCCGGCTGCGGCCGCTGCGGCGAATGCCGCTCCGGCAACCAGCAGGTCTGCGAGGCGCAGTTCCAGCCGGGCTTCACCCATTGGGGTTCCTTCGCCGAATATGTCGCACTCGACTTCGCCGAGCAGAACCTCGTGCACCTGCCGGAGAGCATGGATTTTGCGACCGCCGCCAGCCTCGGCTGCCGCTTCGCCACATCCTTCCGGGCGATCGCCGACCAGGCCCGCGTCCGAGGCGGTGAATGGGTGGCGGTGCACGGCTGCGGCGGCGTCGGTCTTTCGGCGATCATGATCGCCGCGGCGCTCGGCGCCAATCCCATCGCCATCGACATTTCCGAGGAGAAGCTCGCATTCGCGCGGACGCTCGGCGCCGTCGCCGCGATCAATGCGCGGGGGACGGAGAATGTCGCCGACGCGGTCAAGGAGATCACCGGAGGCGGCGCGCATGTCTCGATCGACGCGCTCGGCTCGCCCGTCACCTGCTTCAACTCGATCAGGAACCTCCGCCGCCGCGGCCGCCATGTCCAGGTCGGGCTGATGCTGGCGGAACAGGCAACACCGCAGATCCCGATGGCGCAGGTGATCGGCCACGAGCTCGAAATCTACGGCAGCCACGGCATGCAGGCCTGGCGCTACGACGCAATGCTGTCGATGATCACCAGCGGCAAGCTCGTTCCGAAGCGGCTGATCGGCCGCGAGATATCGCTGGAGGAGGCGGTGCCGGCGCTTACGACGATGGACCGGGCGACGGACCTCGGCATCAGCGTGATCACGGGGTTCTGATCGGGGATTCCGATCGTTACGGCGCGCTGTTATTCTCAGCCTAGCAAGACGAATCAGGGAGGTGTCGTCATGGCGCTTGCGGCTCGGGCCACGGAAGACGAACTCTATCGGCCGGTTCTTAACACGAACCCGGCCCATCCGAGCGGCTGGCCGGTGCGGGTGATCGTGAGGTCGCAGACGGAGGCGCGGCACAACCGCCAGCACTGGGCGCCGACGCATCTCGTCTCGATCCGGGCGCCCGCAACCCGCCTGCTTTCGATGATCGACCTGCCGCCGGAGCGGCATCTGGAGCTCTATTTCGGCGATACGACCGACCCGGATGCGCCGGATGCGGCGCGCGCCGAGGCGATCCAGGCGACCTTCGCCTTCATTGACGGGCTGCCAAAGGACGCGCATCTGCTGGTCCACTGTCTGAGGGGCATCGGCCGCTCGACGGCGCTGACGCTCGGCATATTGGCGCGCTACATGGAACCAGAAAGGGCGGCGGCAGCCCTGCACGCGCTTCGCCCCGAGGCTAAGCCGAACCGTCATGTGGTCGGCCTCTGCGACGCGACGCTGGGGCTCAAGGGGAAGCTTGCCAAGCAGGCACTGCGGTTTCCTGCAAAGCTCTGGAAAGGCTGAACAATCACGGCGAGGATGAGACGCATTGTGCGGCGCACAAAAATTTGACATGATCCCCTAAAAACAAATGGAGAAGCGGCGCGTTCTTCGTCGCAAGAAGCCTTCGCTGCGGGCACCGATCGGAAAGCGCCGCAGACGAGGTAAAGACGGGAGAGTTCGATGTCTCATGCGGCCTATGTCTTCGATGCCTATGGCACTCTTTTCGATGTCCATGCGGCCGTGCGCCGGCATGCCGAGGCGATCGGTCCGGACGGCCAGGCCTTCTCCGAACTCTGGCGCGCCAAGCAGCTCGAATATTCCTGGGTGCGCTCGCTGATGGGCGCCTATGTCGATTTCTGGCAACTGACCGAGCAATCGCTGGACTACGCCTTTGCCCGCTTTCCCTCCGCCGATCCCAAGCTCAGGAAGCAGTTGCTCGACGCCTATTGGGCGCTCGATTGCTACCCCGAGGTTCCGGCCGTGCTCAAGGGGCTGAAGGAGCGCGGCGCCCGTATCGCCATTCTCTCGAACGGCTCGCCGGCGATGCTTGCATCGGCCGTCAAGAATGCCGCGCTCGACATCATCATCGATGACGTCTTCTCGGTCGATGCGGTCAAGGCCTTCAAGACGGCACCAGCCGTCTACGACCTGGTGACGACGCAATACCGGCTCTATCCGCATGCGGTTTCGTTCCAGTCGTCCAACCGCTTCGACATTGCCGGCGCCACCAAGTTCGGCTTCCGCACGGTGTGGATCAACCGCGCCGACATGCCGGACGAATACCAGGACTATGGCCCGGCACTCATTCTCCCTTCGCTGGAAAGCCTGCAAGTCGGCATATGAAGGAGCGGCCCGATGGCCTGGTCGGCAGCGCAATATGTAAAGTTCGAGGATGAGCGAACCCGGCCGGCGCGCGATCTCCTGGCGCAGGTCCCCGATCTGCCGCCCGGCCCCGCCTTCGACCTCGGCTGCGGACCGGGCAATTCGACGCAACTTATCCTCGAACGCTTCCCCAACAATCCGCTCGTCGGCATCGACAGCGACGAGGACATGCTGGAGGCCGCTCGCAAACGGCTGCTCGGCCTGCGCTTCGAGAGGGTCGATCTTGCCGGCTGGACGCCGCCGCCAGGGGCCGCGCTTTTCTTCGCCAACGCCGTCTTCCAATGGCTGCCGAAGCACATCGATATCCTCGAGCGTCTCGTCGAGGCGCTGCTGCCGGGCGGAACGCTTGCGGTGCAGATGCCCGACAACCTCGACGAGCCTTCGCATCTCCTGATGCAGGAGACGGCCGAGGAACGGACTTTCGCAGCGGCTTTTGCCGGCCGGACGATCCGGCGAATGTCGCTTCCCTCCCCGAGGACCTATGTCGAAAGGCTGGCCCCGAAGGCGGCGCGGGTCGAGGTCTGGCACACGGTCTATTATCACCCGCTGGCCAACGCGAATGCCATCGTCGAGTGGGTGAAGGGCACGGGCTTGCGCCCCTATCTCGATGCACTGCCTGCCAACCGGCGTAAGGACTACCTCGCCGCCTATGCTGAGAAGATCCGCAGGGAATATCCGGCCATGGCCGACGGGCGGGTGCTCCTGCGCTTTCCCCGCCTGTTCCTCGTCGCCGTAAAGGCGCCCTGAATCGACGGCGAAGGACGTGCTGGCCGGCTTGAAGCCGCGACCGGCAGCGACAAGTATAGGGGCATGTCCGTTATTTCTCCGCCGCGACCAAGGAGCCACCCATGCATGCAGTCATTTCGAACGGCGCCAACATCCCCGCCCTCGGCTTCGGCACTTTCCGCATGTCGGGCGCCGAGGTGTTTCGGATCTTGCCGAAAGCCCTGAAGATCGGCTTCCGCCACGTGGACACCGCGCAGGCCTATGGCAACGAGGCGGAGGTGGGGGAAGCGATCCACCGTTCAGGCATTCCGCGCGCCGACATCTTCCTGACGACCAAGGTCTGGGTCGATCGGTACCGCCATGACGACTTCCTCGCCTCAGTCGACGAGAGCCTCAGAAAGCTGAAGACGGACCACGTCGATCTGCTGCTCCTGCACTGGCCGGGCGGCAGCGAGGTGCCGATGGCCGAGCGCATCGGGGCGTTGAACGAGGTCCGGAAGGCGGGCAAGGTCCGCCATATCGGCGTCAGCAATTTCAACACGGCGCAGATGGAGGAGGCGGTCCGCCTCAGCGACGCGCCGATTGCGACCAACCAGGTCGAGTACCACCCCTATCTCGACCAGACGAAGGTGCTGCAGGCGGCGCGGCAACACGGCATGTCGCTCACCGCCTATTACGCCATGGCGAATGGCAAGGTGCCTTCCGACCAACTGCTGAACGACATCGGCGATCGCCACGGCAAGACAGCGGCGCAAGTGGTGCTCAGATGGCTGGTGCAGCAGCAGGATGTGATCGCACTGTCGAAAACCGCCACGGAGGCGCGGCTTGAAGAAAATTTCGCGATCTTCGATTTTGCGCTGACACGAGAAGAAATGGCGGCGATCCGCGGCCTCGCCCGCCCGGACGGGCGAATCGTCAACCCGGCGGACCTTGCGCCCGAGTGGGACGGATGAGAGGGATTGCTGCCCCTCTGGCCTGCCGGTCAGAGGGGATTGATCGCAGAATCAGACGAACTGGCTGAGACCCGGAACGGAGGCGACGACCTCGTCCACGACCTCGTCGCCGGCCTTTTCCTTGGCATAGGCAATGGTTTCCCTGGCGAGCGCGGTGATTTCGCCCATGCCCAATCCCTGGCTCATCAGCTGCTGGCCGAGCGCCATGACGCCGCCGCCGCCGATGGCCGACAGGAGGCCGCCGAGCAGGCCGCCGCCATTGCCGCCCTCGCCATTGTACTGAGCGACCAATTCCGGCGCACCGGGGATAGCCTCGATCATCCGGGCGACCGGGCCTTCGGCCGCTTCGCGCTGGAGAAAGCCGAGGATCATGCCCACTGCCTTCTCGGCCGTCGCGGGCTCGAGACCGACATTTTCAGCCACCCGCGTAACCAGTTCACTCATGGAAATCTCCTCGTGCAATTTTGACGTTGACGTCAAGGTAAAATATCGCTTCCGAAATGACAATAGCACCGGAACACATATCCGTCCTGCGTCAACATATGCGGCGTTGCAGCCCGGCGAGGCCTTGCCTCGCCTACACCCCGTGTTGCCGGACCGCAGTGCACAGCCTATAACAGAACCGAGCAATATTTCGATGACGGACTTCGTACGACATCCGGCAAATGCCCGGTTCCATTGACAAAATCGATTCGGAGAAGAATGCCATGCAACAGGAAGGCAAGCTCTATATCGGGACCAGCCGCAAGCCGGACGATGCGATCAACAAGCCCGAATATCTCGAACTGAAGTTCGGCAACCGCCATGGCCTGATCACCGGCGCCACCGGTACCGGCAAGACCGTAACGCTGCAAATCCTGGCGGAGGGTTTCTCGAACGCCGGCGTTCCGGTCTTCTGCGCCGACGTCAAGGGCGATCTTTCCGGCATCGGCGCCATCGGTGAGGCCAAGGACTTCCTCCTCAAGCGCGCCGAGCAGATCGGCCTCTCGCCCTATGACTTCCAGGAATTTCCGGTGATCTTCTGGGATCTCTACGGAGAGAAGGGCCACCGCGTCCGCACGACGCTGTCGGAAATGGGGCCGCTTCTCCTGTCGCGGCTGATGAACGCCAGCGATGCCCAGGAAGGAGTCTTGAACATCGCCTTCAAGATCGCCGACGAGGGCGGCCTGCCGCTCCTCGACCTCAAGGACCTGCAGTCGCTGCTGAATTACATGGGCGAGAATGCGAGCGAACTCTCCAATCAGTTCGGCTTCATCTCGAAATCCTCCGTCGGCTCCATCCAGCGCGAACTCCTGATCCTCGAACAACAGGGTGCCGAGCACTTCTTCGGCGAGCCGGCGCTGAAGATCACCGACATCATGCGCACGACGAATGACGGGCGCGGCGCAATCTCGGTGCTTGCCGCCGACAAGCTGATGATGAACCCGCGGCTCTATGCCACCTTCCTGCTCTGGCTTCTGTCGGAGCTTTTCGAGGAGCTGCCTGAGGTCGGCGATCCGGACAAGCCGAAACTGGTGTTCTTTTTCGACGAGGCGCACCTGCTCTTCAACGACGCGCCGAAGGTCCTCGTCGAGCGCGTCGAACAGGTGGTCCGGCTGATCCGTTCGAAGGGCGTCGGCGTCTATTTCGTCACCCAGAACCCGCTCGACGTGCCCGAAACCGTGCTCGCTCAGCTCGGCAATCGCGTCCAGCATGCGCTGCGCGCCTATTCGCCGCGCGAGCAGAAGGCGGTGAAGACCGCGGCCGACACGTTCCGCCCCAATCCGAATTTCGACTGCGCCGAGGTGATCACCAATCTCGGCACCGGCGAGGCGCTGGTCTCGACGCTCGAGGGCAAGGGGTCGCCGTCGATGGTCGAGCGGACCTTGATCCGGCCGCCGGCCTCGCGGCTCGGTCCGCTGACGGAGGCCGAGCGCCAGAATGTCATGAATGTCAGCCCGGTGCGTGGGCTCTATGACGAGGACTTCGATCGGGAATCCGCCTATGAGCTCCTCGCCAAACGGGCTGAAAAGGCCGCTGAGGCCGCCGAACGGGCCGAAGCGCAGGCCGCCGAAGACGAGGCCGGCCGCAGCCGCTGGACCCTCCCCGGCTTCGGGGACGACGACAAGGAGGCAGCGTCCGGCCGCCAGGCCCGGCCGCGCTCCACGGGCTATCAGCGCGAAACGATCATGGAGGCGGCGATGAAGTCTGTCGCCCGTACGGTCGCAACCCAGGTGGGACGGGCACTGGTCCGCGGCATTCTCGGCAGCCTGAAGCGATAGGTGAGCGGCAAAAGGCCGTAGCCTGAACTGAAGCCCGCAACCGCGGACTTCAGTTCACAATGACGTTTCCTATCAGGCCACCGACAGTTTCACGTCGACATTGCCCCGCGTCGCATGGCTGTAGGGGCAAACGATATGCGCCTTCTGGACCAGGTCCTCGAGCACGGCCTTGTCGACGCCGGGTGAAGAGATCTCAAGCGCCGCATCGATGTAGAAGCCGGTGCCGTCGTCGCGCGGACCGATGCCGACCGTTCCTGTCACTTTCGTGTCTTCGGCAAGCTTTACCTTCTCCTTGCCGGCCACGAACTTGAGCGCGCCGAGGAAGCAGGCGGAATAACCGGCGGCAAAAAGCTGCTCCGGATTCGTGCCGCGTGCCCCATCGCCGCCCAGTTCCTTCGGCACGGTGAGGGTGACGTCGAGGACGCCGTCGGCGCTCTTGGCCTCGCCGGCGCGGCCCCCGGAGGCAGATGCGGTGGTGCGATAAAGAATGGGCATGGCAGTTCTCCTTGCTGGCTTCGTTGTGGATCGCATTTCAATAGCGCAATATTAAATTGGACGCAAATTAATTTTGCAAATTGCATTTGGGGCGTGAATTTGCGACAATCCGGGAATGACGACCAAAGTGGTGAAGACTGGAAACCCATTCCCCGACGAGGCGCTGGCGCTCGGCCAGCAACTTTGCTTTGCCGTCTATTCCGCGACGCACGCCTTCAACCGGGCCTACAAGCCGCTCCTCGACCGCTTCGGGCTCACCTATCCGCAGTATCTCGTGCTGCTGGCGTTGTGGCAACGGGACGGCATGACGGTGAAACGGATCGGCGAGGAACTGGGTCTCGATTCCGGCACTCTCTCGCCCCTGCTCAAGCGGCTGGAGGCAGCCGGCTATGTCGGGCGAATGCGCGACCCGGCCGACGAAAGGCAGGTCATCGTCAGCCTCACGGAAAGCGGCCGGCGCCTGAAGACCGAGGCCTTCAAGATTCTTGCGGAGATCGGCAAGGCGACGGGTTGCAGCCTTGAGGAGGTCGGCGAACTGCGCGAGGCGCTGCATCGGCTGACGCAACGCCTGGCCGACAGCCAGGACGAGGGAACGCAGACCGCTTGATCCGTGCAGACGCGCGGCTCGCCGTCGTCAGACGACGAGAATCGGCGCCTTTCCGCGCACGCGATCATAGAGGTCGATCACGTCCTGGTTGATCATGCGGACGCAACCAGAAGAAACGGCCTTGCCGATCGACTGCCATTCCGGCGTTCCGTGGACGCGATAGAGCGTGTCCTGGCCGTTCTGGAAAATATAGAGGGCGCGCGAGCCGAGCGGATTGTCGAGGCCCGGCGGCATGCCGCCATTGTCCGCCGAATATTTGGCGAGCACCGGCTGGCGGACGATCATCGAATCCGGCGGCGTCCATTTCGGCCATTTCTGCTTCCACTGAATGACGCCGCGGCCCGACCAGGCGAAGCCTTCGCGGCCGAGGCCAACGCCATAGCGCGTGGCGCTGCCGCCGGATCCGATCAGGTAGAGATAGCGGTCCGCCGTATCGACAACGATCGTCCCCGGCGCCTCGCCGAACGGGTCACTGACCTCCTGACGATAGAAGCGCGGGTCGATCTGGTGGTAGGGCACCGCCGGAATGAGAAAGCCGCCATCCTCCCGCTGCGCGTAAATATCGGCGTAGTAGGCGTCCTGCGGCGGCAGGCCGGTCAGCGGCTCTTCGAGCATAGCCGGATCGACCCAACGGTTTTCGAGCGCCGGATTGCGATAGACCGGCATCGTTTCCTGGCGAAAGCGGTCGGTGTTCATCGACGATGTACAGCCCGCAAGACCGGCAGAGGCGATCGCAACCGCGGACGTGCGAAGAAACTGGCGGCGGGAAAAGACAGGCAGTGATGACATCGAACTCTGACGGGTTTGAGTGCGGCGAGAAAGGAGAGCGGCGCGACGCGCAACGTGCATCGTCCCGCTCCTGCAGCGAAATCGCGATGGCCTTGTCGACGAAAGCCATCCGGGTGATCGATATCGACAAGTCGGAGGAGGACGCAAGCCAAAAACATTCTTGCCCCCTCACTCCAAGCTTGCATTTACGGCTGGAGCCGAACTTGCGCCAGTAAATACCCGATCACGATTGTGGTACCGCACTTTGCAACCGTTAACAGGCGCTGCCTCGGTGCGACCGGGCCGCAGAGCGGTTCGCATCAAAAGATTTCATGCGCACATCAACATGGACGGCTTCGCCAGGCATCGGCAATTGCGTATGCAATCGCGGCATTGCCAACCAAGGAGGCCGAGATGCTGACGATTTATGGTGTTTACCGCTCGCGCGCATCGCGCAACTACTGGATGGCCCGCGAACTTGGCGTTCCCTTCCAATCGGTGCCGGTTATCCAGGCGCGTCGCCTTGCCGATCCGCTGGCAGCGGACGCGCCGATCAACACGCGCTCGCCGAGCTTTCTCGCCGTCAACCCGACGGGGCTTATTCCGGCGATCGACGACGACGGGCTGGTGCTGACGGAATCGCTTGCCAACAATCTCTATCTCGCCCGCAAGCATGGCGGGCAGCTGGCGCCGGCCGACCTTGCCGAGGAAGGACAGATCGGCAATTGGACCATGTGGGCGGCGACCGAAGTCGAGCCGCACGCGGTCAAGATCGTCATCGCCTATGACGCCGGCATCGAGAACACACCGGACGGGCAGGCCGTGATCGCCGCCTGCTTGCGGTCGCTCGAGAAATCCTTCGCCAGGCTCGAGGCGCATCTCGACGGCGGCGATTACCTGGTCGGGGGCCGCTTTACGGTCGCCGATCTCAACCTCGCCGAGGTGTTCCGTTATACGATGAGCCAGGCGGCGCTTTTCGAGCAGCACCCGGGCGTCAAGGCATGGCTGGCGCGCTGCCAGTCGCGCCCGGCCTTCAAGGCGATGATGGAAGAACGGCTGAAGGAGAAGGAATAGCGGAGAGCTGCCGCATCCCCTCCTCCACTTCCTCGCGCACCCAGCGCTTGAATGCAGTGACGGCCTTGCTTTCACGCCTCGAGGCCGAGGTGACGAAATAGTGCCCGAAGCCGGTCTTGGCGCGGATGCCGAACGGCGCCACCAGACTGCCCTTCATCACCGCATAGCCGGCGAGCGTCTGCCAGGCAATCATCACGCCCTGGCCGGCAATGGCCGCGTCGAGCGCCAGCGACGCATCATTGAAGGTGTGGCGCACGGTCATCTGGGCGCCGGAAAGACAGGCCGCCTTCAGCCACACCTCCCAGGAGAACATGGCGTGCTCGTCGATGACGGCCGGCAGATTCAGGATATCCACGGGTTCGCGCAGTCCCGCGGCCAGGGCCGGCGAGCAGACGGGAAAGACCTCCTGCTCCAACAGCAGCTCGGCCCGCACACCCGGCCAGCCGCCCGCACCGACGCGGATGGCGAGATCGACGTCGGACGTTTCTAGATTGGCGAGTCTCGTGGTCGCGTCGATTCTCAGCCGGATCTCCGGATGGCGCTCGGCGAAGCGGTTCAGCCGATAGACCAGCCAGCGGGCCGCAAAGACCGGCGCCACAGACACCGTCAATACCGACTCGTCGCGACGACGCACCTGCGCCACGGCTTCGGCGAGTTCCGCAAAAGCATTCGAGAGCCGCATCATGAGCGGGCGGGCGCTATCCGTTACCACAAGTCCGCGCGGCGAGCGCTCGAAGAGCGTACGCCCAAGCTGCGCCTCAATCTTGGCAATCTGCTGACTGACGGCGCCGGGGGTCACGCCGAGTTCGTCGGCCGCGGCGGCGAGCGAACCCAGGCGACCCACTGCCTCCGCCGCACGTAGCCCATTCAAATGGATCGTGTTCAGTTCCTTCATATAGTTTTTCTAAACATAAGATCCGGCAATCTCAATTGTAAATTTCGCCGAACAGGCCGATTCTGCTGCAAGGCTCCCCGGAAGGAGAGCGAATGGCTGCAAAGGTTTTAACCGCATTCGACCGCAGATGCGGGACTACGGCGGCCTCGAAGAAGGATAGCGCCATGCTGAAGGTTTTCTCTATACTGAAACGTATCGGGATCGCCTCTGACGATCTTACCGAAGCGGCTCCCGCCTGGTCGCGAGATCCTCTCCAGCATCCCGATCTCGCCCGCATGGATGAACGCGCGCTGGCGGACCTGCCGTTTCCCGGATGGCCATGGCCGCGCGCTGCGGCGAGCGGGGCTTGCGACCACAGTGATCGGCGACGGCGGCTGAGCTATGATCCGCAACGTCCTTCCGTTTGCCGAGGAAATCCATGACGGACGAGATGAAGCGTTCCTTCGAGCGCGTGTGGCGCCTGGCAGAAGCCGCGGCGTTGCCGGAAATGACCGTCGGCACGTCCTATGGGACGCCGGCGCTACTCGTCAAAGGCAAGAGCTTCGTACGGATGAAGGACGCCGAAACGCTGGTGGTGATGTGTGCGCTCGAAGAAAAGGAGATGCTGATGGAACTCGGTCCGTCGCTTTTTTTCGAGACCGACCATTACAAGGGATGGCCGGCGATGTTGGTAAGGCTCTCGGTCATCGACGACGATGTGCTGACGCAACGGCTGATCGCCGCCTGGCGCGAAAAAGCGCCGAAACGGCTGGCAGATCGCTTCGCCACCTGCAACCCGACGTGACCCGCGGTATCATGACTGCACGACTGCCTGCACCTTGGCGACGGCGGGCCGTGCGGCCATTCGGTTGCGATGATCGAGAACCTTCGGGAAGCGCGCCGGATCGACGCCGTCCGCTTCAAGCCAACTGGCAATTGTGAAGAGATAGGGATCGGCGATCGTGTAGTTCCGGCCCATCACGAAGGGGCCGGCGAACATGGAGCTTTCTATCAAGGCGAAGCAATTGGCCATATTCTGCGGCACCTTCGCCATCATCGCCTCGTGCGCAGCCGGGTCGTCCGCCCAGCGTGCCGCTCGCCGCGCATGAGCGTGAGCGACATGCACCGTCGAGCAGAGATAGCTCAGGAACGACTGCAGCCGCGCAAACTCGAATGCGTCCTCGATCGGTGCAAGCCGCGCCGCGGGAAAGCTCTGGGCTATATAGGCGAGGATGGCTGGCGTCTCGGTCAAGATGCCACGATCGGTCACGAGCGCAGGTACCCTTCCCTTCGGATTGATGACGAGATATTCGGGCTTCGTCTGCTCGGCCTTGGAAAAATTGATACGATGCGCTTCATAGGCAGCTCCGGTCTCCTCGAGCGCGATATGCGAGGCAAGCGAACAGGTCCCGGGCGTATAAAACAGTTTCAGCATCGTTCTGCCTCTCAAGGTGGCGGCGCGGAAGCGCGAATTGCCTTTGCAGAAGAGATGAAAACGCGGCGATTGACAAGGGCGGAAGGTCCGGCGGCGATCCGCCGGACCCGGTGCTCAGGCGACCAGCGTACCGGCGCAGCCCGGCACGTCTTCAAGACGATAGTAGACCGGAATGCCGCGCTCGCGCGCTATGCGCACGTCATTGTCCGCTCCCTTCGAGTCGCCGGGCAACCGCAGTACGGCGTCGCAAAGGGCTAGCAAGCGGCCGGCCACCGGGTGAAAGATCTCCTCATAGAGATCATCGCCCACGTGGCGACCGTCCGCTGCATGCCATACCGGCAAGGCCACCCATTCGCCGATCATCGGTACGTGCCCAGCCTTGAAGAGCGCGTAGGACGGCTCCTCCAGACGCTTCAAGTTGGCCGCCATTTTGGCCGCATCGTCGCCCGTACCCGAGCGGTAGGGTCCAGCAATCAGAATAAGCATCAACTTTCTCCACGGTTTTTGCACGAAAATTCCAGATATTTCTGGAAAATTCAGAGACTTCATGCAATTTCGTGGATAGTCAAGGAGGAATCGATGCTGACGACACAGAGACGAGCGATGATCTCGGCAAGACTTGCGCGCGACGGGCAGATTGTTGCAAAGGCGATTGCCGACGAGCTCGGGCTTTCGGAAGACACGATCCGCCGCGACCTCAGGGAAATGGCGGCCGAGGGCCTGTTGAAGCGGGTTCATGGAGGAGCCCTGCCGCTGACGCCGCCGCTTCCGGATTTTGCCGCCCGCGGGGCTATCGCCAGCAACGTCAAGCGCCGACTCGGCCGCCGCGCGACAGGCCTCGTTAAGGCCGGCCAGGTCGTCTTTCTCGATGGCGGCACAACCAATGCAGAGATCGCCCGAGCTCTGCCGTACGACCTCCGCGTGACCATCGTCACGCATAGCCCGACGATCGCCGCAGAGCTCGAGCGTCACGACGCGGAAGTGGTCCTGGTCGGCGGCAGGCTCTACAAGCACTCGATGGTGACAACCGGCTCCGCCACGCTCGCGGCGATCGAGCAAATCCGGGCCGACATTTTCTTTCTCGGGGTCACCGCCATTCATCCGGCCCATGGGCTCTCGACCGGAGACTACGAGGAGGCGGCGATAAAGCGGGCGATCGCCCGGCGCGCGGCTGAAACCTACGTGCTCGCCACGCCGGAGAAATTCGGCTCAGCCTCTCCGCACAGCATCATGAGCGTCAGCGACCTTGCCGGCCTCGTCGTACCCGCGGACATGGAAGCCGACCTTCTATCGCCCTATCAGGACGGCACCACCGCGCTGATCACGGCATAGAGAGACTTCCGAACGCTGCCGCATGTTTCCTTAAGACGCGCGGCGTTGTAGGTCACGCGATAAAGGCCTCGGTCACGCGCACGTTGCCGACATGGATACGATTCCAATTGTGCATCGAGTGGTTGGCCTGAGCCATCAGCGCTGCGTGAACCTGCGGCTCGTCCGCGAAGAAGCGTGCGAGCGTCGCCGCGACCATAGACTCGGCCGCGCGCGTCGTGCCGTCCTCGCACTTGACTGCGATGCCGATGCCTTTTTCCGGGATCGCGGCGCAGAACACCCCTTCGGCACCGGTCTTGGCGAAGATGCGCCCGGGTGCCGCCTTCATCAGCCGCGTGCAGGTGCGATCGGTGCCGGCAACATAGAAGGGCTCGGCCATGCAGGCACCGATCAGGCGCTTGGAGGCGCGTGCCCGCACCGCGTCCAAGCCCGCGCCCGTCGCCATGCGGGCGAAGCCATGGGCGAGGCCCTTCATCGGCACCGCATAGGTCGGAATCGAGCAGCCATCGACGCCGCAGTTATCCTGGGTGAGAAGCGCGCCTGTCAGGCTTTCCATGATCCCGCGGATTTCCTGCTGGATCGGATGGCCGTAGCCGGCATAGCCCTCGACCTCGGTGCCGGAGTGGCAGCAGGCGCAGATAAAGCCGGCGTGCTTGCCGGAGCAATTGTTGTGCAGTGCGCTCGGCCTTTCGAGGGTGCGCGCCTGCGCAATCAGGTTCTTCTGGTAGAAGGACCAATGGGCGCCGCATTCAAGCGCGCCGACATCGCGGCCGGCGGCGGAAAGCATCTTGGCGGCCAGCGCCACATGTTCCGGCTCGCCGGAATGCGATGAGCAGGCAAGCGCCAGTGCCTTGTCGTCGAAGCCGTAGGCATCCGCGGCGCCGCTTTCTATGAGCGGGAGGGCCTGCATCGCCTTGCAGGCCGAACGGGGGAACACGGCCGCTTCCGTGTCGCCGAGCGCGAACAGCGTCTTGCCGTCGCCGTCGACGGCGATGACCGCCCCGCGGTGGCGGCTTTCGACCAGATTTCCGCGCGTCACTTCGACCAGGACCGGATTCGACATGTCTTGCCCTCAATTTTCCAAGTTTGGGCTATGCATCTATCAGGAATCCATCCGCAGAAAAGACATCGTCGATGAAAATCCTCCGCCGGCTGCTGATCGTCTTCGCCATCATCTACCTGCTGCCGGCGCTGGCGTCGGCAGGGCTGTGGTACTTCAAGGAAAGGCCGCAGAGCTGGCGTGACGCGGACTGGTCATCGGCAGGCATCCTCCCCGAGGCATCCATCAGTCCGCAGGCAGCGATCTATGTCTTCTCGGCAACGACCGGAGGCATGAAGGGCGCCGTGGCCAGCCACGCCTGGATCGTCACGAAGGACGAAGGCGCTTCCACATACAACCGCTATGAAAAGGTCGGCTGGGGGCGGCCGATCCGCAAGAACGCCTATCGGGCCGACGGCCGCTGGTATTCGAACGAGCCGCGCATCGTTGCCGCCGTGACCGGCGAGGAAGCGAAGCGGCTGATCCCGAAGGTCGAACAGGCGATTGCCGCCTATCCCTACTCCTCGCCCGGCACCTACCGCCTCTGGCCGGGGCCGAACTCCAACACCTTCGTCGCCCATGTGCTGCGCTCGGCGCCCGAACTCGACACCGTGCTGCCGCCCGATGCGGTCGGCCGCGACTATCTGCCGGAAGGCAAACTGTTCCACATCGACGCGGACGGCCGCGACCTGCATACGACGCTCTATGGCATCGCCGGGATTTCGGCCGGCTGGCGCAGCGGCCTGGAACTGCATTTCATGGGGCTGGTGGCCGGCATCGATCTTGCCCGGCCAGGCATCAAGATACCGGCGATCGGCCGGGTCGGGATTTGACCTGAAAATGGAAAAGGGCCGCGCTAGCGACCCTTCCATGAGTTTTGGCCTTGTGAATGGCTGGGCCTGGCGGGCCCGAGGAAGGCGGGGATCAAGCCGAGGGCTGCCTCGACTCCTTCACCTCTCCGATGCCTGTCACGAGGTCCGAAATCTCATTAGACATTGGATCACCTTCCTTTCTGTTGTTGCCGATATAGCCAAGGTAGTTCATGTCCGCGGCAATACAAGGGCAACCATCGTCTAATCCCTGGTAATCGTCATCATGATCTTGCCGATATGGTCGCCCTCTTCCATCAGGCGGTGGGCGTCCGCAATCTCTTCAAAGGGCAAGACCGCGTGTATGACCGGCGCGACGTCGCCTGCTTCCAAGAGCGGCCAGACCCGGCCCGCAAGTCCGTCGCGGATCGCTCGTTTCTCCTCCGCCGTACGCGGTCTCAATGCGGACCCCATCACATGCAGCCGTTTGGTCAGGATCGCGGCGATATTGGCGTCCTCGACGCGCGCCCCGCCGAGAAAGCCGATGATCGACAGGCGTCCGTCCTTGGCCAGCGAGGCGAGGTTGCGGCCGAAATAGCGGCCGCCGACCATATCGAGGATGACATCGACGCCGCGGCCGCCCGTCGCCTCGAGCACGGCGGCCTTGAAATCCTCCTCGCGGTAGTTGATCGCCCGCTTCGCGCCGAGCGTCTCGCAGGCGGTACACTTCGCCGCACTGCCGGCCGTCGCGAAGACCTGGGCGCCCAAGGCGTTGGCAAGCTGGATCGCCGTCGTGCCGATGCCGCTCGAACCGCCGTGCACGAGGATGGTCTCGCCAGGCTTCAGGCCCGCCATGTCGAAGACATTGGCCCAGACCGTGAAGAAGGTCTCCGGCAGGGCCGCGGCCTTGACCGCATCAAAGTCCTTCGGCCAGGCAAGCGCCTGCGTCGCCGGCACCGCGCAAAATTCGGCATAGCCGCCGCCATTGGCGAGCGCGCAGACCTTGTCGCCGACCGAAAAACCCGCTGCCCCCTCGCCAAGCTCGACGACCTCGCCGGCGATCTCGAGGCCGAGAACGGGGCTCGCGCCGGGCGGCGGCGGATAGTCGCCCTTGCGCTGCAGCACGTCCGGCCGGTTGACGCCGAAGGCCTCGACGCGGATCAAAATCTCGCCGGACCTAAGCTCCGGCAGCGGTCCGCGCGTAAGAACCATGTTTTCCGCGCCACCCGGGCTCGGCAAATCGACATAGGTCATTTCGGTCGGGATAGTCATGGCAGTATCCTCGCGAAGCGCTCGAAGCGCCTATACCTATAGCCGGCCCGCGGCTCAGGAAAGGCCATGCCTCGCCAAGGTTCATTCGCGGGTGATCAGTTCCAGCACCAGGCCTGTCTCACTTGCCTTGGCCCGCGCCTTGATCTCGGCGATCCTCGTGCTCACCGTCTGGCTGTCGGAGAGTATGAAACCGGCCGGCAGGACGAGCACCGCGATCGAACAGCGCATCAGCGGGAAGTCCTTCGCTCCGCCGTCACGGCCATATCCACTGATGCAACCCGCCGCCTGATGCTCCGGCGAATAGAGCTGGCGGACATCCGAACGAAAATCGTCGATGAGGCGCATCAGCTGGGCGCGAAGCTCCGCTTCGGCGAGCCCGCTCACACCGACGAAGAAGTCGTCGCCGCCGACATGGCCGAGGAACTTTTCCTCGCCGATGAAATGGCGCCGCAAAAGCGCGGCAAACAGGGTAATCGCCAGGTCACCCTTCTGGAAGCCGTAGCTGTCGTTGAAGGGCTTGAAGTCGTCGAAATCGCAATAGCAGAAATAGCGCGTCTCATCGCCGTCGAGAATGGCCTGCTGGACGTGGTCGCGGATTGCACGGTTGCCGGGCAGGCCGGTCAGCGGGTTCTGCTCCTGCGCCAGTTTCAACTGTTTCTCGTTGATGATCTTCAGGAGTGACGAGGCTGAGAGAATGCCGGCATACCGCATGTTCTCCGTCAGGATGACGCAGTCGCTGCCGTCCATGCCGGCAAAGATCTTCAGCATCTCGTCGGCCGGCGTATCGAGATCGGCGATTGGCGCCGGCGTGACGAAGTGCGAAATGCGCCGCTGGTAGATGCGGTTTTTCAGAAGATCGCGGCCGAAGGGATGATAAATCATCTCCTTCACGTGGTACTCGTGCAGGATGCCGCGCGGCTCGCCGTTGGCGTTCAGCACCGGGAAGAACGCCTGGCGCGGGTTGCGCCGGAAAAGATCGAAGACGGAATCGAGGTCATCGCTTTCCCTGACGGTCGGCAGTTGCTCGATCTCCTTGCGGATCAGGATGCTGTCCAGCGTCGACGAAAGCCGGCGGACGCCCGGCTCGAGATGCGGATAGACCGGCTGAAGCTCATTCAAGTGTGTCGTCGGGCGCGCGACGAAATAGCCCTGTATCAGGTCGCTGCCGAGATCGCGGCAGACCAAAAACTCGTCTTCCGTCTCGACCCCTTCGGCAATCACCCGGGTACCGAGCACATGCGCCATGTTGACGGTGTGGCGCAGGAGGTGCCGCTTGCGCGGGTCCCTCTCTATGCCGGAGACGAAGTGCCGGTCGATCTTCACATAGTCGACGGGCTGGTCGCAGAGCAGTTTCAGCCCGTTGAAGCCGGCACCGAAATCGTCGATCGCCAGCTTAAAGCCGCCAAGCCGCAATTGCCGGACGAGGGCCGAGAAGTCCGGGATCTTGCCGCTGTCGAAGCGCTCCGAGATCTCGAAGCAGAGCGACGACGGGGCGATATTGGCGCGCTTCAGGTGATTAACGAGGCGCTCGACGATGTCGCCCTCGCCGCCGACCAGCCGCGAGTCGAAATTCAGGAAGAGCGTACGCGACGCAAAATCCGGCAGCGTCGCGAAGGCGGCGACGGCGCGGCTGTTGATCAGATGTTCGAGGGCCAGCAATTGCCCGGCGCCCTCCGCCCTGTCGAGCAGTTCGAGCGGCGAGGCGAAGCCCAGCCGATCGAAACCGCGTAGGAGCGACTCATAGCCGAATACGGCGCCGGTGGTCGCTTCGACGATCGGCTGGAAGGCGTTTTCAATGACGAGCTTGGCAAGCGTTACGATCTGATCGTCGCCGAAGCGGCGAAACGACAGAAGTTCTGCGGCGGCGGGCATGCCGGACTCCAGGATATGACGGACGGACCGGCCGCCAGCATCGGCGGCAAGCGTCAATGAAAGCTTTCGCCAATGTGAAAGTTTTGTGAAGGCCGCTTGCGGACGGGTCTTCCTTCACGCGCGCAGCCGACTAACTCTTCACGAGAACACCGAAGGCGATCAGCGCCAAACCCTGCATGACGAGGTCTACCGCCAGAAACAGGCCGAGGATCCAGAGGCTGTCGACCGGCCAGCCGGCAGCGATGACGAGACCGGCAATCAGCGTCACAAGGCCGCCAATGACGATCCAGCCCCAGCCGCCTAGCGGACTGAGCCTGAAGCCGACCCAGATCCGGAAGGCGCCGGCGACGATCAGGGCCATCGCCATGAGGATGGTCAGGATCGACGAAGCGAGCAGCGGATTGACGAAAGCGAAAAGGCCCGCTGCCGCATAGAGACCACCGCTCAGCACCCAGAAGAGAAAGCCTCCCCAATCCTTGACCTGATAGGCCTGAGCGAGGTTGAGCAGACCGCCGATCAGCATGATGAGACCGACGTAATAGACGGAGGCGACGGTCGCCATCAGCAGATTGCCGAAGGCAATGCCGCCGGCCATGATCAGCAGCACGCCGAGCGCGACGAACCATCCCCACTTTCCCGCCACGGTCTGTCTTCCGCTGGGATCGAACGTGTTGGTCATATTCAACCTCAGTCCAGGCGACGAGCACGAGCGCTACCTCGTGATTGAGCCGGATTTCCAAGCAAAAAGAAAGGGAAAAAGCATGTGGATTTTTATTGATTGATGCATCAATCAAAAATAGACTGCCTCACGAAGGAGCTCGGGAGATGCCGAAAATCGGAATGGAGCCGGTGCGCCGCAAGGCGCTGGTGGACGCGGCGCTGCGCGTGATCGGCGATCAGGGAACGCTTGCCGTCACCATGTCCGACATCGCCCGCACGGCCGGCGTCTCGCCGGCGCTGGCGCATCACTATTTCGGCAGCAAGGATCAGTTGCTGATCGCCACCATTCGCAGCCTGCTCGGGCAGTTGCGCCGCGACGCCGTAGCCGCGATCCGGGCAGCACGGACACCGCGGGAAAAGCTGAGCGCGCTGATCCGTGTCAGCTTCCGGGCCGACCAGTTCGCCCCCGAGACGGTCGCCGCCTGGCTCGCCTTCTATTCCGAGGCGCAGCGCTCCGAGGACGTGCGGCGCCTTCTCGTCATCTATGCGCGGCGGCTGCGCTCCAATCTGCTCGCCAGCCTCAAGGCGCTCTGCCCGGCTGATGACGCGGAGCGTATTGCCGAGGGCGCGGCTGCGATGATCGACGGACTTTACATTCGGCAAAGTCTGAAATCGGCGCCGATCAGCATCGAGGCTTCGATCGCGCTGACGGAAGATTATGTGAATGCGCATTTGCGGGCGCGTGGTGGGTGAGCTTGTGGCCCCTCAACTCCGTTCTCGCGAATTGGTCGCCCCTCATCCGGCTGCCGCCACCTTCTCCCCGCTCGCAGGGAGAAGGGATATGCCGCACCGCCCTGTCCCCTCTCCCCGCCTGCGGGGAGAGGGCTAGTCCTCGGGTTTAACCCGAGCAGAGGGGCAAAACTCAGAGCAAGATGTGGAACTGAACCATCAAGGAACCGACAACGTGACCGCCAGGAAGCCGAATATCCTGATCATCATGGTGGACCAGCTGAATGGGACGTTCTTCCCGGACGGTCCCGCCGACTTCCTGCATGCGCCCAATCTGAAGGCGCTCGCCGACCGCTCGGCGCGCTTCCGCAACAACTACACGTCCTCGCCGCTCTGTGCCCCGGCGCGTGCGTCTTTCATGGCCGGGCAGTTGCCGAGCCGCACGCGCGTCTACGATAATGCCGCGGAGTACCAGTCGTCGATCCCGACCTATGCGCACCATCTGCGGCGGGCGGGATACTACACCGCGCTTTCCGGCAAAATGCACTTCGTCGGTCCGGACCAGCTGCACGGCTTCGAGGAACGGCTGACGACCGATATCTATCCGGCCGATTTCGGCTGGACGCCGGACTATCGCAAGCCCGGCGAGCGCATCGACTGGTGGTATCACAATCTCGGCTCGGTCACCGGCGCCGGCGTCGCCGAGATCACCAACCAGATGGAGTACGACGACGAGGTGGCGTTTCTGGCGAACCAGAAGCTCTACCAGCTTTCGCGGGAGAACGACGACAAGGACCGCCGACCCTGGTGCCTCACCGTCTCCTTCACCCACCCGCACGACCCCTATGTCGCGCGCCGAAAATTCTGGGACCTCTACGAAGATTGCGAGCACCTTCGGCCGAAAGTGGACGCCATCCCCTTCGAGGAGCAGGATCCTCATTCGCAGCGCATCATGCTGTCCTGCGACTACGAGAACTTTGAGCTGACCGAGGAAAACATCCGCCAGTCGCGCCGCGCCTATTTCGCCAATATCTCCTATCTCGACGAGAAAGTCGGGGAGCTCGTCGATACGCTGGCGCGGACGAGGATGCTCGACAACACGCTGATCCTCTTCTGCTCCGATCACGGCGACATGCTCGGCGAGCGCGGCCTGTGGTTCAAGATGAACTTCTTCGAAGGCTCGGCGCGCGTGCCGCTGATGGTGACCGGACCGGGCGTCACGCCGGGTCTGCATCTGACGCCGACATCGAATCTCGACGTGACGCCGACGCTGGCCGATCTGGCCGGTATTTCGATGGATGAAATACAGCCCTGGACCGATGGGGTCAGCCTCGTGCCGATGATCAACGGCGCGGAGCGCACCGAGCCGGTGCTTATGGAATATGCGGCAGAGGCTTCCTACGCGCCGCTCGTCGCGATTCGCGAGGGCAAGTGGAAATACGTCCACTGCACGCTCGATCCGGACCAGCTCTACGACGTCGATGCCGACCCGCTGGAACTCACCAATCTTGCGGAAAAGCCGCGCGGCCCCGTCGATCAGGCGACGCTCGCCGCATTTCGCGACATGCGCGCCGCCCATTGGGACATGGAGGCTTTCGACGCCGCCGTGCGCGAAAGCCAGGCGCGTCGCTGGGTGGTCTACGAGGCGCTCCGCAACGGCGCCTATTACCCCTGGGATCACCAGCCGCTGCAGAAGGCATCCGAGCGCTACATGCGCAACCACATGAACCTCGACAATCTCGAGGAATCCAAACGCTATCCGCGGGGAGAATGAGATGAAAGCCCAACCGAAAGCCTCGCACTTCATCGATGGCGAATATGTCGAGGATGCGGCCGGCACGACGATCGAGAGCATCTATCCGGCGACCGGCGAGGTGATCGCCCGGCTGCATGCGGCAACGCCGGCAATCGTCGAGAAGGCAATAGCGGCGGCGAAGCGGGCACAGCCGGAATGGGCGGCGATGAGCCCGACGGCGCGCGGCCGCATCCTCAAGCGCGCCGCCGAGATCATGCGCGAGCGCAATCGCGAGCTCTCCGAGCTTGAGACGCTCGACACCGGCAAGCCGATCCAGGAGACGATTGTCGCCGACCCGACCTCGGGCGCCGACAGCTTCGAGTTCTTCGGCGGCGTCGCGGCCGCCGCGCTCAACGGCGACTATATCCCGCTTGGGCAGGACTTCGCCTATACCAAGCGGGTGCCGCTCGGCGTCTGCGTCGGCATCGGCGCCTGGAATTACCCACAGCAGATCGCCTGCTGGAAGGGTGCGCCGGCGCTCGCTGCCGGCAATGCGATGGTGTTCAAGCCGTCGGAGAACACGCCGCTCGGAGCGCTGAAGATCGCCGAGATCCTCACAGAGGCGGGGCTGCCGAAAGGGCTCTACAATGTCATCCAGGGCGACCGCTCGACCGGCCCGCTGCTCGTCAACCATCCCGACGTCGCCAAGGTGTCGCTGACCGGCTCGGTGCCGACCGGAAAGAAGGTGGCAGCGGCCGCAGCGGCCGAACTGAAGCACGTCACCATGGAGCTCGGCGGCAAGTCGCCGCTGATCGTCTTCGACGACGCCGACCTCGAAAGCGCCATCGGCGGCGCCATGCTCGGCAATTTCTATTCGACCGGCCAGGTCTGCTCCAACGGCACCCGCGTCTTCGTGCAGCGGAAGATCAAGGAAGCGTTCCTGACGCGACTCAAGGAGCGCACCGAGGCGATCGTCATCGGCGACCCCATGGACGAGGGGACGCAACTCGGGCCGATGGTGTCGAGGGCGCAGCGCGACAAGGTGCTCTCCTATATCGACAAAGGCAAGGAGGAAGGTGCGCGGCTCCTCACCGGCGGCGGCATCCCGAACGATGTGAACAGCGAAGGCACCTATATCCAGCCGACCGTCTTTGCCGACGTCACCGATGAGATGACGATCGCCCGCGAAGAAATCTTCGGGCCGGTGATGTGCGTGCTCGACTTCGACGACGAGGCCGAGGTCGTCGCCCGGGCGAACGCGACCGAGTTTGGTCTCTCCGCCGGCATCTTCACCGCCGACCTCACCCGCGCCCACCGGGTGATCGACCAGCTCGAAGCCGGCACGCTGTGGATCAACGCCTACAATCTCGCACCGGTGGAAATACCCTTCGGCGGCTCGAAGCAGTCCGGCTTTGGGCGGGAGAACTCGATCGCGGCGCTCGATCACTATACCGAGCTCAAGACCGTCTATGTCGGCATGGGGAAGGTAGAGGCGCCGTACTGAGAGTTTGCAATAGCCCCTCACCCTAGCCCTCTCCCCGCTCGCGGGGAGAGGGAATACCGCGCCGCATACGCTCGCCTCGTGGAGGAGACAGGGTTTTGGGCGGGGTCAGAGGGGAGCGAAGTCGGCAACCGCAAGTCCCTTCTCCCCGCAAGCGGGGAGAAGGTGGCGGCAGCCGGATGAGGGGCGTACTCGACACACAAGAAAGACACTAGAATGCAGGCAGATTTCGTCATCATCGGTTCCGGTTCGGCAGGCTCGGCGCTCGCCTATCGCCTGTCGGAGGACGGCAAGAATTCGGTCATCGTGCTGGAATTCGGCGGATCGGACTTCGGTCCGTTCATCCAGATGCCGGCCGCGCTCGCCTGGCCGATGAGCATGAACCGCTACAATTGGGGCTATCTCTCCGAACCGGAGCCGCACCTCAACAACCGGCGCATCACCGCGCCGCGAGGCAAGGTGATCGGCGGCTCCTCCTCGATCAACGGCATGGTCTATGTGCGCGGCCACGCGGAGGACTTCAACCGCTGGGAAGAACTCGGCGCGCAGGGCTGGGCCTATGCCGACGTGCTTCCCTATTTCAAGCGGATGGAGCATTCGCACGGCGGCGAGGACGGCTGGCGCGGCACCGATGGACCCCTGCACGTACAGCGCGGCCCGGTCAGGAACCCGCTGTTCCACGCTTTCGTCGAAGCCGGGAAACAGGCCGGTTTCGAGATGACCGACGACTACAACGGCTCCAAGCAGGAAGGCTTCGGGCTGATGGAGCAGACGACCTGGCGCGGCCGGCGCTGGTCGGCCGCTTCCGCCTATCTGAAGCCGGCGCTGAAGCGCCCAAATGTCGAGCTGATCCGCTGCTTCGCCCGCAAGGTCGTCATCGAGAACGGCCGTGCCACCGGCGTCGAGATCGAACGCGGCGGCCGCATCGAGATGGTCAAGGCCAACCGCGAAGTGATCGTCTCGGCCTCCTCGTTCAACTCGCCGAAACTCCTGATGCTCTCCGGCATCGGACCGGCCGCGCATCTGAAGGACATGGGCGTCGAGGTCAAGGTCGACCGCCCCGGCGTCGGCCAGAACCTGCAGGACCACATGGAGTTCTATTTCCAGCAGGTCAGCACCAAGCCCGTCTCGCTCTATTCCTGGCTGCCCTGGTTCTGGCAGGGCGTCGCCGGGGCCCAATGGCTGTTCTTCAAGTCCGGCCTCGGCATTTCCAACCAGTTCGAGGCCTGCGCCTTCCTGCGTTCGGCGGCCGGCGTCAAGCAGCCCGACATCCAGTACCACTTCCTGCCGGTCGCGATCCGCTATGACGGCAAGGCGGCGGCGAACACGCACGGCTTCCAGGTGCATGTCGGCTACAACCTGTCGAAGTCGCGCGGCAGCGTCACGCTGCGCGCCTCCGACCCAAAAGCCGATCCGGTGATCCGCTTCAACTATATGAGCCATCCCGAGGATTGGGAGAAGTTCCGCCACTGCGTGCGCCTGACGCGCGAGATCTTCGGCCAGAAGGCCTTCGACCAATATCGCGGGCCGGAAATACAACCCGGCGAAAAGGTCCAGACGGACGAGGAGATCGACGCCTTCCTGCGCGAGCACCTGGAAAGCGCCTACCACCCCTGCGGCACCTGCAAAATGGGTTCGAAGGACGATCCGATGGCGGTGGTCGATCCGGAAACACGGGTGATCGGCGTCGACGGCCTGCGGGTCGCCGACTCCTCGATCTTCCCGCATGTCACCTATGGCAATCTCAACGGCCCGTCGATCATGACCGGCGAGAAGGCCGCCGACCATATCCTCGGCAAACAGCCGCTCGCCCGCTCGAACCAGGAGCCCTGGATCAACCCGCGCTGGGCGATCAGCGATCGCTAGAGCAGTTGCCGGAAAAGTGCATAGCGGTTTTCCGCCCGAAATTGCGGAATTTCAAAGCACTACTCCAGCAGGAAGCCGATCCAGCGGCCGGCGATGACGGCGCCCGTCCAGACGATGATGGACAGCAGCGCCGAGAGGCGGATCCTGAGCGAAATCGGTCCCCCCTTGACCCCGGCGCGCCACTGCGGCGCCAAGTGCAACAAGGCCGCATTGGCGACGCCTAGGGCGAGCAGCGTCATCTTGATTAGAAAGGCGGCATTGCCGGCATATTCGAGCGGATTGACACTGAAGAGGCAGAAGCCGGTGACAATCGCCAGCGCCACGCCAACGGCCGCGGCGTGCGAGAGGAAGGGTCCGACCACCTCGATCGGCACCTTCCTGAAGCGGCCGAGAAGTCTGAGGTCCAGCGGCAGAATTGCGCCGACAATGATCCCGATCGACAGGATATGGGCGGCATTGACGAAGATGTAGATGATCGCAGAGCGCCGTATCGCCAAGGCGAAGGGCAGCGCCCCGATCCCCTCAAGCAATTCGACGCCGGTCATCAATTCGTCTGAATGCGGTCCGGATAGATGTCATAGACCTTTCCGGCCACCGTGATCCGAACCGCCTTCATTCTCTTCTCGTTGTGGTCAAGCGAGCGGTTGCCAAGCGCGACGATCTGATCGCCGACCTTCGCAACGCCCTCGACGAAGCCGGAGCGCTCGGTCAGCCGGGGATTGCCGAGTTCGACCAGCCAGATGCCGTCATTCTTCGTCTCGACCCGAAGCGTCGGATGCGGCGGCGCCATCGATATCTCGCGGATCGTTCCGGAGAGCTCGACCTGGTCGGCCTCCGCCCAGGACCAGCCGTGGTGAGCATAGGCGCCGGTCACCAGAAGCAATCCTAGGACGCTTCCCAAGGCGGCTCCAAGGGCGGCGCGCCTGGACAAGGACTGGACCATCTCCGTCTCCTTCATTCTCCCGATCGCTCAAGCACAAAGCTGGAGCAGCCGGTGCGAAAGGACAGAGCCTTCAACAATTCTTGAACGGTCCGCCCTGTCGGCTCCGGCAGAGGAAGGTATCCTCGCGTCCTCTCGCCGCATGAAGATAATCTAGTAAATTACTAGGTTTTCTTAGAACTTTCTGGATCAGAGAGATATTTGCTCTGATCCTTGAGCAATAGAAATCCGTTTTTCTGTCCTTTGTCACAAACGGCTGCGATATTCCGTTCAAATTGCAACAGGATGCAGCCATGACGACGCAACCTCTCGAAGCCGAAGCCAAGGCCCTGAACGACAAGCTCGAAAGCCTCGATCTTGCCGGGCGCCTGGCGCTCGTCGCCGGTCTTGAAGGCCGGGCGGTCTTCACGACGTCGCTCGGCATCGAGGATCAGGTCATCACCGCTGCGATCGGCACCAACCGTCTCGACATCGAGGTCACCACGCTGAAGACCGGCAGGCTCTTCAACGAAACGGTCACCCTGATCGAGGAGACCGAGGAAACCTACGACATTCTGATCAAACGCTACCATCCCGAAAAGGCCGATATCGACGCCTATGTGGCGCAATACGGCATGAATGGCTTCTACGAGAGCGTCGAAGCCAGGCATGCCTGTTGTGGCGTTCGCAAGCTGAAGCCGCTTGCGCGTGCGCTCGAAGGGGCAAGCTACTGGATCACCGGGCTGCGCCGCGGCCAGTCCGGCAACCGTGCCACCACGCCCTTTGCCGAGGCCGACCTCGAGCGCGGCCTCATCAAGATCAATCCGCTGGCGGATTGGGATATCGAGACGATCCGCGCACATGTCGCCGCAGAGGCCATTCCCGTCAACCCGCTGCACGGCCGCGGCTATCCGTCGATCGGCTGCGAGCCCTGCACGCGCGCCATCAAGCCGGGCGAGCCCGAGCGGGCCGGCCGCTGGTGGTGGGAGAACGACGAGAAGCGCGAATGCGGCCTGCACGTAGCGGAAGCGGCTTCCTCCATCATCCCCAATGCCAGCAGCGCCGCCTGAGGCAGCGCCGCCGCCAAGAGACAAGTATCCTCCCCGGAGTTCGAAATGCCCCACACCCATCCGGAAACGGAATTGCATAACCCGCAGAGCACGAAACCGCCGCTTGATCCGCATCTGAAGGCCCTCGAAAACGAAGCGATCCACATCTTCCGTGAGGTCGCTGCCGAATTCGAGCGCCCGGTGATGCTCTATTCGATCGGCAAGGATTCGTCTGTCCTGCTGCACCTGGCGCGCAAGGCCTTTTATCCCGGCCGCGTCCCCTTCCCGCTCCTGCATGTCGATACCGGCTGGAAGTTCCGCGAGATGATCGCCTTCCGCGACGAGATGGTCGAAAAATACGACCTCGATCTCGTCGCCCACACCAATCCGCGCGGTGCGGCCGAGAACGTCACGCCCTTCACGCACGGTTCGGCGCTCTATACCGACATCATGAAGACGGAAGCGCTGCGTCAGGCGCTCGACGCCGGCCAATACGATGCCGCCTTCGGCGGCGCGCGTCGCGACGAGGAAGCGAGCCGCGCCAAGGAGCGCATCTATTCCTTCCGCACGCCGGACCATCGCTGGGACCCGCGCAACCAGCGCCCCGAGCTCTGGAACGTCTATAACGGCATGATCCGCAAGGGCGAGAGCGTGCGCGCCTTCCCGCTCTCCAACTGGACCGAGGTCGACATCTGGCGCTACATCCAGGCGGAAGAGATCCCGATCGTGCCGCTTTACTTTGCCAAGAAGCGCCCGATCGTCGAGCGCGACGGCATGATGATCCTCGCCGAGGACCCGCGCCTCGAGCTGCTTCCGGGCGAGACGAAGCGCGAGGAGGTCATCCGCTTCCGCACGCTCGGCTGCTTCCCGCTGACGGGCGCGATCCGCTCCAACGCGACGACGCTCGACGACATCATTTCCGAACTTGAAACCGCGACCGTCTCCGAACGCCAGGGCCGCGCCATCGACCGCGACCAGGCGGGCTCGATGGAAAAGAAAAAACGCGAAGGATATTTTTGATGACCGCACCGGCACTAGCGAATGCAGCCCTGGACGAAACGGCCGTTGCCCTCCCGTCGCAGGAACCGGCTCGGGTCGCGCGCGATTCCCGCCCGCTTCGCCTCATCACCTGCGGCAGCGTCGATGACGGCAAGTCGACGCTGATCGGCCGGCTGCTCTGGGACACCAAGGCGGTCAAGGAAGACCAGGCCGCGAGCCTTCAGCGCGATTCCAAGGGCAAGCAGAACGATCTCGGTCTGCCCGATTTCGCGCTGCTGCTCGACGGCCTGCAGGCCGAGCGCGAACAGGGCATCACCATCGATGTCGCCTATCGCTATTTCTCGACCGACAAGCGCTCCTTCATCGTCGCCGACACACCCGGCCACGAGCAATATACCCGCAACATGGCGACCGGCGCCTCGACCGCCGATCTCGCCGTGCTGCTCGTCGATGCACGCGTCGGCCTTTTGGAGCAGACCCGCCGCCACGCGACGATCGCGACGCTGATGGGCATCAAGCAGTTCGTGCTGGCCGTCAACAAGATCGACCTGACCAACTACGACCGCAGCCGCTTCGAGCAGATCTCGCACGAGTTCAAGGAACTCGCCCTGTCGCTCGGCGTCCGTCAGGTCACCGCGATCCCGGTCTCGGCGCTGAAGGGCGAAAACGTCGTCTATGACGGCCGCGCGTCGATGCCGTGGTACGAGGGCCCGACGCTGATCGAGGTACTGGAACTCGCCACCACCCGCTCGGCGCAGACCGTCGGCTTCCGCCTACCGGTGCAGCGCGTATCGCGCCCGGGCGAAAGCTTCCGCGGCTATCAGGGCACGGTTGCCGGCGGTTCGGTGAAGCCCGGCGATTCCGTCGTGATCCTGCCGTCCGGCATGGTCGCCAACGTCACCAAGATCGTTACCTTCGACCTGGTGCGCAATGCGGCCGTCGCCGGCGACGCGATCACACTGGTGCTCGACCGCCAGGTGGACGTGTCGCGCGGCGACATGATCGCGGCGATCGACAGCCAGCCGATGACCGGGCTCGCCTTCGACGCCCAGCTCGTGGCACTTCAGGCCGAAGGCATCCAGCCGGGCAAGCGCTATTGGCTGAAGTCCGGCAGCCGCCGCCAGCGCGTGCAGGTGCAGCCGATCAGTCAGCTCGACCTGAAATCCGGCAAGTGGAACCATGCGGACGAGCTGCCGATGAACGCCATCGGCAAGGTGCACCTCGCCTTCGACGAGCAGGCGATCTTCGACGCCTATGAGCAGAACCGCACCACCGGCGCCTTCATCCTGATCGACCCGGACACCAACAACACGGTGGCCGGCGGCATGATCACTGCTAAGCGAGCGGCCATCGGCGGCATCCATACCGAGGACAGCCGCGTGATCCTGTCGCTGCCGGCCGACCTTGCCGACCAGCTGATGGCCACGGAAATCTTCGCCGGCCGCCGCGAGGATGCGGAAGTCCGCCGCCTCACCGCCGCCAGGGCGATCGAGATCATCGACACGATCGACGAGTGAGCGGGAATATCCAAGACGTGAAAAGGGGCCTTCGTGGCCCCTTTTTCATGCGTCGTTCGTGCCGGCAGAATTTTGATTGCGGTCCTTTCAGACTGTCTGTCTCGATAGAGGCATTGGCCAGAACCGCGCCCGAACCGGACCTGCTGCGGGCCGCGAGGCGCAACACGTCCAGACGTGTTCAAACGCTATCGCTCCCGAGATGTCGGAATCGAAGAAACACTGCGCGTAACTGATTGATTTAGCTGGTCGGAGTGGTGTGATTCGAACACACGACCCCCACGTCCCGAACGTGGTGCGCTACCAGACTGCGCTACACTCCGTGACCAGCGGCGCCTCTATAGAACAGCATTTTCGTTTTCACAAGCGCCAAACTCAAAAAAGAAGGTGGGCTCATCCAAAAAATTCCGGGCGGCGACATGCCCATCAACTCCTCGCCCATGCGTGGCAATAGGGCGTTTCTGCAACGCTTCGGATTTTCCTCGTTCGCAGGGTTCCACGGCGATTTTCTTTCGTCGTTTTTGGCGCTAGAGCCACGCCGGAACGCAAGGAAATCCGGGCGTCCGGCCTTTCCGCGCCGCAGAATTTAAGCACAGACAAAGGGACAGAGACATGAATTTCCGCATGATGACGGCGGCCGGCCTTGCGCTGGTGCTCGCCGGCTGCACGACGACGACCGGAGTGGCGCGCAACGAGGTCGAGAAACGCTGGCTCGGCCAGCCGGCCGGCGCCTTCTTCGCCCAGTTCGGCCCGCCAATTTCCGATGTCGAAGCCGGTAGCGACACCGTCTATAGCTGGAAGGGCGGCTACAAGACCCGCAGGATCCCGGCCGAATACGAAAAGACCGCCGACGGCAAGCGCGGCAAGCGAATCGCGGCCGCCCGCACCGAATATCTGAGCTGCGCCGTCCAGCTCACCGTCTCCTCCGACTACGTCATCCGCTCGATCCGCATCGCCGGCGACCGCAAGCGCGCGAACGGCCCGAGCTGGTGCGAGGAGTTTTTGGGCGGCGCCAAGGCGGAGTGAAGACGCGCACACCGTTCATCCGCGTGACCCGCTGACGAAAGTCGGCGGGTTTTGTTTGTGACATCTGGAGAGGGTTCGGCGGTGGCTGGGGCGCCTGGATTCGAACCAGGGAATGGCGGTACCAAAAACCGCTGCCTTACCGCTTGGCTACGCCCCAACGGATTGGCGGCAGTGCGCTCGCCAAATCGAGCGCCTGATTAGCAAAGCTCGTGCGTGCTCACAATGCTTAACTTCGCTTTGCCTGCATTTTGTTGGCCCATTTCCGCTAACCCCGACCGTTCAATCCAGCGGTCGCTGCTCGCGACAATCCGAACCGGTGTACCGTTTCTTCCTTCCACGCTTTGGCCTATTGTCACTCGCGAGTGAAACTCGAACCAATGTTGCTCATCGCGATCGACTCGCCCCTCATCCACCTGCCGGCACCTTCTCCCCGCGAGCGGGGCGAAGGCGACCGCGGCGCGCCCTCAGTCTCCTCTTCCCGTGAGCGGGGGCTAGCCCTCGGGGCCGAGGAGAGGGCATGAGGTCGTTGGTCGAAGATGGAGCGCAGGAACAGACGCATGCAGGGACCGGAATTCGACCTCGATTTCAAGCCAGCCCATGGCGAGGCAGTGACGGTGGCAGACGGCGTTCAGCGCATCACCGTCAACAATCCCGGGCCCTTTACCTTTCATGGCACCAACACCTACATCGTCGGCCGCCTCTCGGTCGCGGTGATCGATCCGGGCCCGGAAGATGAGGCGCATTTTCAGGCGCTGATGGCGGCACTCGAAGGGCGCGAGGTAACGCATATCGCCGTCAGCCATACGCATCGCGACCACTCGCCCCTCGTCCGCCGGCTCAGCCAAGCGACCGGGGCCATTGTCGTCGGCGAGGGGCCGCACCGGGCCGCCCGCCCCTTGCACGCCGGCGAGACCAACCCCTTCGCCGAAAGCTCGGACATGGATTTCGCCCCCGACATTGCACTTAAAGACGGCGTACGGATCGAGGGCGACGGCTGGAGCCTGACGGCGATCGCCACGCCGGGACACACCGCCAACCACATGGCCTTCGGGCTCGACGGCACCGGCATTCTGTTTTCCGCCGATCACGTGATGGCCTGGGCAACGACCATCGTCGCACCGCCGGACGGCGCCATGGCCGACTATATGGCCTCGCTCGACAAGCTGCTCTTGCGCGACGACCGGCTCTATTTGCCCGGCCATGGCGGCCCGGTGAGCGAGCCCGCCTCCTTCCTGCGGGCCCTCAAGGCGCACCGTAAGATGCGCGAACGCGCCGTGCTGGAGCGGCTGCGCGCCGGCGACCGGAATATTCCCGACATGGTGAAGGTGATCTACGCCTCGACCGATCCGCGTCTGCACGGCGCAGCGGCGCTTTCGGTGCTCGCCCATATCGAGGACCTGATCGAACAGGGCCGCATCGAGACCAACGGCCCGCCATCGCTTCTTGGCGAATACCGGCTGGTCGCCTGAGCGAGATTAATCGCCAGCAATCCCAAGAAGCTCGGCATCGAGCGCGCGCAAGAACTCTTCCGCGAAACTGGCGCCCATGCCGAGATCGTGCTGGCCGTAGCGCGAGGCGACGCGCAGGTCGACGAGCGTGGTTTCCGCCTCTTCACGCAGCCGGATCAGCACGTCGAAACGGAAGCCGACGATCAGCGTGCGCCATTCCCCCTGTAGAACGATATCGCTGGCTTGGCGCCCCGGTATGCCGACATCGATATCGGGCGCCGGGCGCGTAGCCGGAACCGGAATGGCCTCCGGTCCCCGGCTCGTGTCCGCCCCCTCGCTGGGGCCAACGGCAAGATCCTCGAGATCGGCACGTGCGTTTTCGACGCCGAGTTCCGCGGTGATGCCGACCCGCGTTGCCTCGACGACCTTGCGGACGCCCTGGAAAACGCGGTCAAGCGCGCCGTCGTAACGCCGTCCCGTGAGCCCCGGATAGGCCGCGATCTGCGCTTCGCGATCCTCGGGCGTCACGATCGGCCGGCGTTTGATCCAGCTCTCCTCGACGACGGGCGCCTTGATCCAGAGCGGCGGCGTCGCCGTATCGGTGCTCACATCGTAGATCGCCGGGCGCGTCAGATATTGCGCCGCCCCATAGAAGAAAAAGCCGAGCGGGAGCGCCGCATAGAAGAGCGCCGAGACCGAAGCGGTCCCGCCGATTGCCGCAACCCGCCAAAGGCGCGTCAGACCGATTGCCGCAAGCAGGACGGCCACTAGGGCGAAAGCCACGGCAAAGCCTGCCAGCGCCAGAAAATGCGGGGTGGTCAAGGGGCCGAAGCGGTGCGCGGCAAGCGACAGCACGAAAATGACGAAGCCTATGCGGGCGAACCGTCGCGCCCAGTGGGCGGCATGGGAATAGGGACGCTCGTAGCGGACCATCATGAAACGGAATCAATCCCCGCGGAAAAGTCTTTGCCCTTCTTAATGCAAGATCCCCCAAATCGGAATCGATTTAGGGACAGAATCATGCAGCAATTCAAAGTGCTACGTTTGCGCGTCTCATTAGGCGCGCGGCGCTGTAGACCATGGCGCTTTCCGTGGGAACCACGCGCTTTTGCACGCCTTGAATTCGCCCGAAAAGAGTATGAGCGCATCGGTTGTATTTCTGCCGCAAATTCGCCATTCTCGTTAACCAGTTATTTCAGTTGAACATTCGGCAGCCTTGCCGGTTGCCGCGCCGACCAGCGCCCAGGGAAACTGGCAGCAGATCAAAGTAGGCCAACGGCCTCCGCCTGCCTGAAAAGACACACGGCGGCATAGAGGCGCCGTGACAACGGAGAGAGATCATGACCGCATCGGAGACACGTTCGGAAATCGCCGTTGCCGCCCCTCCGCCGCCCGGCGGAGACGCTGCCCTTCCGATGGCGCTGCTCGAACTCGAGCTCTCCCTCGACCGCTTCTCCGGCAACAAGGATGATTTCTCGTCCTTTGTCCGCACGGTTGCCGCCGAGATCGGCGGCGAGTTCCTCTTCGTCCTGCCTGCCTCCGGCCTTGTCGACAATTGCCTGACCATTGCCGTCCTCCGCCACGGCACGGCCGGCGATCAGGCGGAAACGATCCTCTTCGTCTGCCTGAATGAGGATGGAAGTTCGATCCGCGTCGAGCAGCCGAGCGAGCGCACCGCCGGTCTCACCAGCTTCGCCGAGGCTTTCGTCGGCGTGCTCGAGCGGATCTGAAGCAGCCGAGATTAATCGCCACTATCCAGCGGCGCATGATATTCTTGTTGCCGTTGAATCGCGCCCGCAGACCCGCAACCATGCGTCCTTCCTGCCTACAGCGTCGCGCGTCTTGTCAGACGCGCAAAGGCCGCTGTAGCACTTTGAATTGCTGCATGCCTTTGTCCTTAAATCGAGGACGATTTAAGGACAAAGACATGCAGTAGCAATTTCATCGCGCGGAGGACGAGCCGACATGCCGCCGATCTCAGTTGCGCGAGCGAGCGCCGATCAGGAGGCAGGAATGAATACGACGACAATCAGACTGCTGACACTCGCTGCAACAGGAATAGTGCTTGCCGGCTGCCAGACGGTGTCCCCGCAGGAGCGGCGCGCAAGGGACGAAACGACCTGCGCCTCCTATGGCTTTCGCCGCGGCACGGATGCGTTCGCGACCTGCCTGCAACGCATAGAACTCGACCGCCGCGCCGAAGCGCGCGCCTTCCGCTACGAAAGCGACATACTGTTGCGAAGACCGTATTGGTATTAAGGCGGACGCAGGCCAGCCGTCAACTTGCCGCCAGCGCCTCGGTCTTGCCGTTGCCCTTGATCGCCGCCTGTGCGGCCGCCAGCCGGGCGATCGGCACGCGGAAGGGCGAGCAGGAAACATAGTCGAGCCCGGCCTCCTCGCAGAAGCGGATTGACGCCGGATCGCCGCCATGCTCGCCGCAAATGCCGAGCTTCAGGCCGTTCTTGGTGCGGCGGCCGCGCTCGGCGGCAAGCTGGATCAGTTCGCCTACGCCGTCGAAGTCGAGCGAGACGAACGGATCCTGCTCGATGATGCCCTTCTGCTGATAGGTGGCCAGAAACTGGGCCGCATCGTCGCGCGAAATACCGAAGGTCGTCTGCGTCAGGTCATTGGTGCCGAAGGAGAAGAAATCGGCCGCTTCGGCAATCACGTCGGCGCGCAAGGCGGCGCGCGGCAGTTCGATCATCGTGCCGACCAGATAATCGATGCCGATGCCTGCCTCGCCGATCACTTCCTTGGCGACCGCATCGATCCGTTCCTTGACATAGTCGAGTTCCGCGCGCAGCCCGACGAGCGGGACCATGATCTCGGGAACCACCGGCGCACCTGTGCTGCGCGCCGCCTCGACGGCCGCCTCAAAAATGGCGCGGGCCTGCATTTCGGCGATTTCCGGATGGGAGATCGCGAGCCGGCAGCCGCGATGGCCGAGCATCGGATTGAACTCGTGCAGCGCATCGACCCGCTGACGCAGATGCGCCGGGTCGAGCGCCAGAACGCCGGCGACTTCGGCAATTTCCTCATCGGTCTTCGGCAGGAATTCGTGCAGCGGCGGATCGAGAAGGCGGATCGTCACCGGCAGGCCGTGCATGATCGAGAAGAGCTCCACGAAGTCGGAGCGCTGCATCGGCAAGAGCTTCGCAAGTGCCGCACGCCGGCCCTCCTCGTCCTCGGCGAGGATCATCTCGCGCATCACATTGATGCGGTCGTCCTCGAAGAACATGTGCTCTGTGCGGCAGAGGCCAATGCCTTCGGCGCCGAAGGAGCGGGCGGCACGCGCATCGGCGGGCGTCTCGGCATTGGTGCGCACCGTCATCCGGCGGCTCTGGTCGGCCCATTGCATGATCTTGCCGAAATCACCCGAAAGCTCCGGCTGCAGCATGGCGATCTCGCCCTTCAGCACTTGGCCCGACGATCCGTCGATAGTGATCACCTCACCCTTCTTCAGGGTGACGCTCGCGGTGATCAGCAGCTCGCCCCGCTGATCGACGCGGATGCTGCCGGCGCCTGAGACGCAGGGCGTGCCCATGCCGCGGGCGACGACGGCGGCGTGGCTCGTCATGCCGCCGCGTGTCGTCAGGATGCCCTGAGCCGCATGCATGCCGTGGATGTCCTCCGGGCTCGTCTCGACTCGGACCAGGATGACCTTGCGGCCTTCCTTGACGGCCTGCACCGCCTCCTCGGAGGTGAAGACGATCTCGCCCGTCGCCGCCCCCGGCGAGGCCGGCAGCCCCGAGCCGATGATGTCGCGGCGGGCATGCGGATCGATGGTCGGATGCAGGAGCTGGTCGAGCGAAGCCGGATCGATGCGCGCCACGGCCTCTTCCTTGGAAATCAGGCCCTCCTCGGCCATGTCGACGGCGATCTTCAGCGCCGCCTTGGCGGTGCGCTTGCCGGAGCGGGTCTGCAGCATCCAGAGCTTGCCGCGCTCGATGGTGAATTCGAGGTCCTGCATGTCGCGGTAGTGGCGCTCAAGCGTCTGACAGATCGCCTCGAACTCGGCGAAGCCCTCCGGCATCAGCTTTTCCAGCGACGGCTTATCGGAGCCGGACGCGATCCGGGCGGCCTCGGTGATGTTCTGGGGCGTGCGGATGCCGGCGACCACGTCCTCCCCTTGCGCATTGACCAGGAATTCGCCGTAGAGTTCCTTTGCGCCGGTCGACGGGTTGCGGGTGAAGGCGACGCCGGTTGCCGACGAATTGCCGAGATTGCCGAACACCATCGCCTGAACGTTGACGGCGGTGCCCCAGGCAGCCGGAATGGCGTGCAGATGCCGGTAGGTAATGGCACGCGGGTTCATCCAGCTCGAGAAGACCGCGCCGATCGCACCCCAGAGCTGGACTTCCGGATCCTGCGGAAAGGGCTCGCCGAGCACCTCCTCGATCGCTTCCTTGTAGCGGGAGATGACATGCTGCCACTCGACGGCCGAAAGCTCCGGATCCTGCTCGTGGCCGAGCCGCGCCTTCTCTTCCTCGAGGATTTCTTCGAAGATCTCGTGATCCACGCCCATCACGACGTCGCCATACATCTGGATGAAGCGGCGGTAGCTGTCCCAGGCGAAGCGCGCGTCGCCGGCATCGTGTCCGAGCGCGTGCACCGACTGATCGTTGAGACCGAGATTGAGGACCGTATCCATCATGCCGGGCATCGAGGCGCGGGCTCCGGAACGGACCGAGAGAAGCAGCGGATGGTCCGTATCGCCGAAAACGCGCCCGGTGATCTCTTCCATCCGGGCAATGCCCTCGCGGACCTGCTCGCGCAGGCCTTCGGGCATTTCCCGGCCGTTGTCGAAATAGCTGTTGCAGGCATCCGTGACGATGGTCAGGCCGGGGGGCACCGGCAGGCCGAGATTGCACATTTCGGCAAGGTTCGCGCCCTTGCCGCCCAGCCTATTGCGATCCCCCGCACTCCCTTCGGCCTTGCCTCCGCCGAAGGTGTAGACCCATTTCGTCATGCCTGTTCTCCACCCAGAAACAGTTCGATGGACGATCTACAGTATATGGTTCGGCCTGAAAATGCACTCGGCGAAGATTTTTGCTGCAGTGCATCAAAAATGCAGCAGCGCCTGTCGCCTCTCTCGTCTGCGGATGGCCCGCCGGTTCAGACCGCTTCGCGCATGCGCTCGGCCGTCTGCAGGTCGACGGAGACAAGCTGCGAAACACCCTGCTCGGCCATGGTGACGCCGAACAGGCGGTTCATGCGGGCCATGGTGATCGGGTTATGGGTGATGATGATGAAGCGCGTCTCGGTCGAGGCGGCCATTTCATCCATCAGGTTACAGTAGCGCTCGACATTGTGGTCGTCGAGCGGTGCGTCGACTTCGTCGAGCACGCAGATCGGCGCGGGATTGGTGAGGAAGACGGCGAAGATCAGCGCCATCGCCGTCAGCGCCTGCTCGCCGCCGGAAAGCAAGGTCATGGTCTGCGGTTTCTTGCCCGGCGGCCGGGCGAGGATTTCGAGGCCGGCCTCCAGCGGATCGTCGCTCTCGATCAGTTGCAGTTCCGCGGTGCCGCCGCCGAAGAGATGGGTGAAGAGCCGCTGGAACTGGACATTGACCACGTCGAAGGCGGCAATCAGCCGTTCGCGTCCCTCGCGATTGAGGTTCTGGATGGCGCTCCGGAGCTTGCGGATCGCCTCGATGACGTCATCGCGCTCCTTAAGGAGTGCCGCCAACCGTTCAGAAAGCTCCTTCTGCTCCTCGTCGGCACGCAGGTTGACGGCGCCGAGGCGCTCCCGCTCGATCTTCAGCCGCTCAAGCTCACGCTCGACGGCTCGCATGTCGGGCAACGCCGCATCGGCGGCCAGTCCCGTGAGGCGCATCGCCTCGTGCGGTGCGCAGGAAAGCGCCTCCAGTATGCGCGCCTCGACCTCGACGCGCCGCTCGCGGGCCGAGACGAGCCGTTCCTCGGCTCGGCCGCGCTTTTCGCGCGCTTCCGCGAGTTCCGAGAGCGCCGCCGCGGCAAGGCGATCGGCTTCACGCTGGCGGGTCTCCGCCTCGGCGAGGATGTCGGCCGACTGGCGGCGCGCCGTCTCCGCCTTCTGCAACTCGTTTGCCAGGGCGCGGCGCTTGTCGTCGAACTCGTCGGGTGCGTCGACGAGCTCCTCGACCTCCTCGCGCGCTTCCGCCTCGCGGTCGCGCAGTGTCGCGATGTGCTCCTCGGCGCTCGCCGCCCTCGCCCGCCAGGTCTCGCGTTCCGCAGCGATCGCCGTCAGCCGGCGCAGGCGCGCCTCGTTTTCGCGGGCAAGTCCGTCATGCGCGGCGCGCGCTTCGGCGACCGCGGCGCGGTCCGTCGCAACCTCCGCCGTCCGGGTGCGCAGCCGCAGCTCGAGTTCCGAGGGGTCGGACGCCTCGGCCAGTGCGTCGTTCGCCGCCTCGATCTGCTCGGCCGCCTCTTCGACCTGAGCCTCGAGCTGAAGCTTCGTCTCGGCAAGCACCGCCCGGCGGCGAACGAGATCACCGGAGGCACGTTCGGCCGCAGCTAGAGCGTCGCGCGCCTCGGCGAGCTGCCTGGAGATCATCCGCTGGGCATCGCGCGACAGCCGCAGCCGCTCGTCCTCGGCACGAATGCGCGCGCCGGCGGCGGCGAGATCCGCCTCCGCCCGGCGCAGCACCTCAGCCGCATCCTCGGCCTCCGCCTCGAGCTCGGAAAGGCGGTTCTTCTGCGCGAGCCTCAAGGCGGCAGCACTCGGCGCTTCCGAGCCGGTGACGTGCCCATCCCAACGCCAGACAGCGCCTTCCTTCGTCACCAGCCGCTGGCCGGACTTCAGGAGCGGCAACAGGCGCTCAGCCTCGGATTCGTTTCCGACGATGCCGATCTGGCGGAGCGTGCGGCCCAGCGCCTCCGGGGCGCTGACATAGTCGCTGAGCGGCAAGGCACCGCCGGGCAAGGCGGGGTCGTCGGCGTGGTCGCCGGGCATGCGCCAATGGGCGGCAGCCGCCTGCTCCAGCGGCGAATCGAGGTCGTCGCCCAATGCTGCGCCGAGCGCCGTCTCGAAGCCGCGCTCCACCTTCATATCCTCGACGACCGCCGGATAGGCGCTGGCGCCGGCCGCTTCCAGCATCCGGCGGATCGTGCGCGCCTCGGTTTCAATGCCGTTCAGCCGCGCCCGCGCCTGGTCGACGGGCTGGCGGGCCGCCGCTTCTTCCGCCCGCGCTTCGGCAAGGTTTTCCTCCACGGCGACGACCACCGCCTCGGCCTCTTCCAGCGCCGCTTCCGCGGCCTCCACCTGCCCCTGCTTCTCGTGCGGGTCCGGGAGGGCCGCCATCTGCCGGTCGAGGCTTTCGAGGTCGCGCCCCTGATCGGCGAGCTGACGGGCAAGGCGCGCCTGCCGCTCGGCGAGGTCGCGCAGCGTCCTGTCGAGCTGGTTGCGCGCCGCTTGCGCTTCGGCGCGCTCGGCGGTAAGCCCGGCGAGATCGGCTTCGCTGCCGGAAAGCCTTTCGTTGGCGTCCTCCAGCCTTTCTCGCGCCTCCGCGGCACGCTCGTCCGCCTCGGCGAGCGCGTCGCGCAGCTCTTCCTCCTCCAGGTCGAGGCGGGCAAGGATGCCGGCATTGTCGGCGATGAGCCGCTCCTCGCGGGCGATATCCTCGGCAAGCTGCGAGAGCCGCCGCTGCAATTCGTCGCGCCGGCGCAGAATGCGCCCGGCATCTTCTTCGAGCTGCGCGCGGGCGATCTGCAGGCGCTGCAGCGCTGCTGCAAGCTTCGCCTCGTTCTCGCGCAGCTCCGGCAGCTTGAGGCTCGAGATCGCCTGATGCTTGGCCGCTTCCATCTGCGCCTGTGCCTTTTCGGCGACGAGCGCGGTGATCTGGTTCAACTGGCTGGTCGCCTCGGCTTCGGCCTCCTTCGCCTGTACCCAGCGGATGTGGAGCAGGATCGCCTCGTGACGGCGGATTTCCGCCGACAGCATCTTGAAGCGGTTGGCTTGACGCGACTGGCGCTTCAGGCTCTCGATCTGGCTTTCGAGCTGCGAGGTGACGTCATCGAGCCGTTCGAGATTGGTCTCCGCCGCCTTCAGCCGCAGCTCGGCCTCGTGACGGCGCGAGTGCAGGCCGGAAATGCCGGCTGCCTCTTCGAGCAATTGCCGGCGGGCTTGCGGCTTTGCGGCGATCAGCTCGCCGATCCTGCCCTGCCCGACCATCGACGGCGAGCGGGCGCCAGTCGAGGCGTCGGCGAAGAGCAGCTGGACGTCCTTTGCCCGCGCCTCCTTGCCGTTGATCCGGTAGACCGATCCCTGCTCGCGCTCGATCCGGCGCGTCACCTGGATCTCGTCGCTGTCGTTGAACGCGGCGGGCGCCGTGCGGTCGCCATTGTCGAGGTAAAGACCGACCTCGGCGGTATTGCGCGCCGGCCGGTTGCCCGAACCGGAAAAGATCACGTCGTCCATGCCGGAGGCGCGCATGTTCTTGTAGGAGTTCTCTCCCATCACCCAGCGCAGCGCCTCGACGAGGTTGGACTTGCCGCAGCCATTCGGCCCGACGACGCCGGTCAAGCCCCGTTCGATGATGAATTCGGTCGGTTCGACGAAGGATTTGAAGCCGAGCAGGCGCAGCTTGTTGAATTTCATGGGGCGCGATACCCCCCTTTGCGATGTGCGGCGACCGCGCTGCACCCCCCTCTGCCCTGCCGGGCATCTCCCCCGCAAGGGGGGAGGTCGGCTAGACGCATGGGCTTCCGCGACATCAAAGCCGAATGTGCCGAAAGCCCCACTAAAAATGACCCAAGCGACAGGTATTTGGTCGAGCGGGACATCGCCACTTGCCGATCTCCCCCCTTGTGGGGGAGATGCCCGGCAGGGCAGAGGGGGGTGAGCCACGAGCGCATCACTCGAATGTCCCCTTCCCGATAACCCGAACGATATGCTCGCACACATTTGTCAATGTCGCGCAGCACGTCGTCATTCCAGAAACGCAAGACAGTCCAGCCAGCGGTCTCCAGTCGGAGCGTACGCTGCCGATCGTAGTCGGCATCACCCGGTTTCGCATGCTGCGCACCATCGACTTCGATGATCAGTCGATGTGCGGGGCAAGCGAAATCGACGATATAACCCGCGACCGGAACCTGTCGGCGAAAGCCGAGGCCCATCAGTCGATGTGCGCGCAACTCGTTCCACAGCTTGACCTCGGCGTCGGTCATCACACTCCGCATGCGGCGCGCATTGGAGCGAGTTTTCGGCGGAACGTCAGTGTGAGGCATGGCCAAACCTTACGGGTTCCCGAACATAAGAAACGGGCGCACGGCCGCAGCCGTCGCCCGTTGTCAGGAAGAGCGAAGGATCAGAGCTTGCTGTCGATGAGGGCCGACATAACGTCAACCGACATGTCCCCCGAATAGTGCTCGCCATTCACGAAAAAGGTCGGCGTCGATTTCACTCCGAACTCCTTGGCGCCGCGCTGCATGACTGCGTTCACATCATCCAGAAGTTTTTGGTTCGTCAAGCAGGCCTCGAAGCTCTCCTGTGTAAAACCGGCGAGTTTCGACATCTGCAGCAGTGCATCGCGGCCGTTTTCCGCGGCGGCCCATTGTTCCTGCTGCTTGAACAGCATGGAGATCATCGGGAAATACTGTCCCTCCGGAGCGCAGCGCGCCAGCATGAAGGCGGCCGCGGCGCGCGGGTCGAAGGGGAATTCGCGGATGACGAAGCGCACCTTGCCGCTGTCGACATATTTCGTCTTGATGGCGTCGAAGGTCTTGTTGTGAAAGTTGGCGCAGTGCGGGCAGGTCATCGACATGTATTCGACGATCGTTACCGGCGCATTGGCCTCGCCGAGCGCCATTTCCGGAAGCGCGCTGGGCTCCATCAGCTTCTGCACGTCGACGCTGCCTTCCGACTGCGGCAACTCGGCCTTGGCGGTCGGGGCGGAAGACTGCGCGACCTCGGTGGCGGCGGACTTCGCCTGGCCGGAAGCGGCCGGCGTCGCGGCGGTGGAGCCGGTGGTCGTCGCGTCCGCGCTGGCCGTTGTTTCAGCCGGCGCCTTGGAAGCCGCCTCCTTCTTTTCTTCGCTGCAGGCTGCAAGCACCAGGGCAATCGCCGCGACGGCGACACCGCTCAGCAGGCGTTTCGGAAGGCTCGTTTCGGAAGCGGACATGGAAGGACCCGTGTTCTAGGAGGGGAAAATTGAGTTGTGATTTCGATAACTTGCTCAGTGCAAGGCGACAAGGGGCACTGTTTCAACTGAATTCAAAGAATTGTGACCCCTTGATGGTGAACTACTTGCGGCGCTGAGACAGGACCGCCGTGCCGAGCCGCTTCAGTGCGGCCTTCAGCGCCTCGCTCTCGATGCCTTCAACCATGGTGTCGAGCCGGCGTGCCGGTTCGCCGGTCAGCGGCCGCGGCCGCCGGTAGGGCTTGGGCGGCGGTGCGACAGGCTTCTGGACGATTCGAAGCTGACCGATCGCATGGAAGCCGAAAAAGCCGTTGATGCGCTGGATCAGTTCGCCCTGGGCATGGGTCAGGAAAAGCGCCCTTGCGCCTTCACAGGCAACCGTCAGCACGCCGGGCTGGTAGCCGCCATCGCTGCCGATCTCCGAGGCGCGCCGCGGCCAGGCGATCTTTTCCGGCCGCGTGCAGTCGGCGAACTCCGCGCCGGCGATCTCGTCCCAGGAGCCGAGCAGCATCGTGTTGATGCCGGCGCGCTTGGCCAGCACCGGATCGATCAGCCCGTTCGCAACCTCGCTGATCTGCACAACGCCCTTGCGGGACTTCGCTTCACTCACCGGAACGACTTTCTGTTCGCAACTTCGATCGAGCCTTGAAGCCCAAGCGGGCGTCGGCCAAGTATAGGCCGGAAAGGGACTCTCCGGCAAATGACGCTCGACACGCTAAAGGCGGCCGAAGCCGCCACCGTGCTGCTCAACTGGTACGATCGCCACCATCGCGATCTGCCGTGGCGTGTCTCGCCGCCGATGGCAGCGCGCGGCGCCGTCGCCGATCCCTACCATGTCTGGCTGTCCGAAGTCATGCTGCAACAGACCACCGTGCAGGCGGTCAAGGCCTATTTCGACAAGTTTCTAAGGCACTGGCCGACGGTTGAAGACCTGGCCGCCGCCGAAACCGAAGAGGTGATGAAGGCCTGGGCCGGCCTCGGCTACTATGCCAGGGCGCGCAATCTGAAGAAATGCGCCGAGGCGGTGGCGCGCGACCATGGCGGCCGCTTCCCGGAGACGGAGGAAGGACTGAAAGCCCTTCCCGGCATCGGCGACTATACAGCGGCCGCGGTTGCGGCGATCGCCTTCAACCGCAGGAGCGCCGTGCTCGACGGCAATGTCGAGCGGGTGATTTCCCGCCTCTATGCGATCGAGACGCCGCTTCCCGCCGCCAAGCCGGAAATGCGCCGGCTCGTCTCGGAACTGACGCCGTCCGACCGGCCGGGTGATTTCGCCCAGGCGATGATGGATCTCGGTGCCACGATCTGTACGCCGAAGCGCCCCGCCTGCGCGCTCTGTCCCTTCCGCTCGAACTGTCGGGCGCTCGCCGTCGCCGATCCCGAGACGTTTCCGCGCAAGGGGGCGAAGAAGGAAAAGCCGCTGCGCCTCGGCGCCGCCTTCGTGGCGATCGATGGTGCTAATGCCGTCTATCTGCGCAAGCGCGCCGAGACGGGCCTCCTTGGCGGCATGACGGAAGTGCCGGGCACGGGCTGGACCGCGCGCCGCGACGGCGAGACCTCGGTAGAGGCGCAGCCTTTCGCGGCCGCCTGGGAAGCCTGCGGCACTGTCACGCATGTCTTCACGCATTTCGAACTGCGCCTCTCGGTCTACCGTGCCAAAGTCGCGAAGGCCGTGGCCTGCGCCGAGGGCTGGTGGGAGCCGATCGCGTCTTTGAAGGGGCAGGCATTGCCGACCGTCATGAAAAAAGCAATCACGCAGGCTATACCGCACGCATTCAAAGCCGTGTAAGGCAAGGCCGCAACCTCGTTCAACCCGCCGCAGGATTACCAATGAGCAGCGTCGACATCCGCCACATCGTTTTCGACATCGGCAAGGTGCTGATCCATTACGATCCGCAGATCCCCTACGCGCGGATCATCCCGGACGAGGCGGAACGCAGCTGGTTCTTCGCCAATGTCTGTACCCACGACTGGAACATCGAACAGGACCGGGGCCGTTCCTGGGAGGAGGCCGAGGCGCTGTTGATCGAGGAGCATCCGGAACGGCAAGAGCATATCCGCGCCTTCCGCCGGCATTGGCACGAGATGGTGCCGCACGCCTATGAAGATACGGTCGCGCTGATGGAAAGCCTGATCGCCGAAGGCCGCGACGTGACGATGCTGACCAACTTCGCCTCCGACACGTTCCGCGAGGCGCAGAAGCGCTTTCCCTTCCTGACGCTGCCGCGCGGCGTCACGGTTTCGGGCGACGTCGGGCTGATCAAGCCGGATGTCGAAATCTACTGGACCCATGCCCGTACCTTCGGTCTCGACCCCGCGGCGACGATCTTCATCGACGACAGCCTGGCCAATGTTGAAGGCGCCCGGGCGGCGGGCTGGCAGGCCGTGCACTTCGTCGATGCCCAAAGGCTGAGGGCCGATCTGGCAGCCTATGGCGTGCAACCGTTGGACGTGCTTGACGGTGTCGGTCCGGCAGTGGCGACCCAGGCCTGACAGCGCGATCCTGACCGCCGAACCGGCCAGCGAATTCACGAAAACGCCGCATTCGGTTCACCCGCCATTCAGCTTTGCTCCTCCATGATCCGCGTTAGATTTCAACGCCTTCGCTGAAAAGGTCGAGCTAATGGTCACGCGCATCTACGGTACGAATTACGCCGATATCCTCAAGCAGAACAGCTATATCGAGGTCGAAATCTATGGCTATGACGGCGACGACGACATCTACCTGAACAGGACCGACAGCTACGGCGGATACAACTACGTCGATGCGGGCTACGGCAATGATCTCGTGGTGAATTCCTACGAGGGCGGCAACGACATTTATATGGGTGCCGGAAACGACATCTATGTTGCCGACATCCGGGCACGCGACACGAGCTCCTACGATGTCGTCTATGCCGGCAGCGGCAATGACCGCTTCGAAATCGACGGCTATGCCAGCGACTATTACGGCGAAAGTGGCAACGACACCTTCCTCTCGGCCGGATTCAACAACTACTTCAACGGCGGCACCGGCATCGACACCGTCAGCTACCAGTTCCAGGACGACTGGAGCTCGGAGCGCGGCAAGGGCGTGACGATCGACCTCGGCAACAAATACGCGACCACCGGCAGCGGCCGGCGCGAGGACCTCATTAGCATCGAGAACGCCACCGGCACGAATTACGGCCATGACGATATCACCGGCAGTTCTGTTGCCAACACGCTGCGCGGGCTGGGCGGCCACGACATTATCGAGGGCCTCGCCGGCGACGACTTCCTCGACGGCGGCAGCGGTGACGACGATCTCTATGGCGGCTCCGGCGCCGATATCATGCGCGGCGGCAGTGGCTTCGACTATCTGGTCGGCGGGACCGGCACCGACAGCTTCGATTTCAACGCGATCTCCGAATCGGTGGTCGGCTCCCGCCGCGACGTGATCGCCGATTTCCGCCGCTCCGAGTTCGACGTCATCGACCTTTCGACGATCGATGCCGACACGACCTGGAGCGGCAATCAGAAATTCACCTTCATCGGCGGCAGCGCGTTTTCGGGAGACGCCGGCGAACTGAACTTCCGCTCCGGCGTCCTGTCCGGCGACGTCAATGGCGACGGCTATGCCGACTTCCAGATCAAGGTGAACGGCGTCACCAGCCTGCGGGTCGACGATTTCTTCCTCTGAGGCGGCGCGGCGTGCCCCTTCTCCCCGTCAAGGGAGAAGGTCGCGGCAGCGGGAGGGCATCCCACCTCATACAAACGCCCGGAATCCCTTACGGATTCCGGGCGTTTAAAGCTCTCCTCCCGGGACTGAAGGTACAAAACCGGGCAGAGCGCTTTTTCGAAGACCCAAGCGGAACTGGTTGATCAGTTCAGTTTTGCCAGGTCATTTCGAATGACGGATCTGAGTTCGTCGATCGGCTTCAGAGTATTCCCTTCTTCGAAATGCCAGAACGTCCACCCGTTGCAGGCGTCGAGGCCCTGAACCTTGGCGCCGAGGCGGTGGATCGAGCCGGCCTCGCCGCCAGAGGCAAGCGTGCCGTCGGCGCGCACGATGGCGCTGTAGCGGCGCTTAGCATCGGTCAGCACCGTGCCGGGCTTGATCAAGCCGCTCTCGACGAGCGTATTGAAAGCGACGCGCGGTTCGGCCTTCTTACCGGTCATCACGGACAGAGTCGCCTTGCCGAGCGGCTCGACTGCGGCGATGCGTTCGGCTGCGGCGTCGATATAGTCCTGTTCGCGCTCGATGCCGACGAAATGGCGGCCGAGGCGCTTGGCAACCGCGCCGGTGGTGCCGGAGCCGAAGAAGGGATCGAGCACCACGTCGCCGGGCTTGGTCGAAGCCATCAGGATGCGGGCGAGCAACGCTTCCGGCTTCTGCGTCGGATGCACCTTCTTGCCGTCGTCGCCCTTCAGCCGCTCCGAACCGGAGCAGATCGGGAACAGCCAGTCGGAGCGCATCTGCACGTCGTCGTTCGCGGCCTTCATCGCCTCGTAATTGAAGGTGTAGCCCTTGGCCTTGGCGTTCGGCGTCGCCCAGATCAGCGTTTCGTGGGCGTTCTGGAAGCGGCGACCCTTGAAGTTCGGCATCGGATTGGTCTTGCGCCAGATGATGTCGTTCAGGATCCAGAAATGCAAGTCCTGCAGGATCGCGCCGACCCGGAAGATATTGTGGTAGGAGCCGATTACCCAGAGTGTGCCGGTCGGCTTCAACACGCGGCGGCAGGCAAGCAGCCAGGCGCGGGTGAAGGCATCATAGGCCTCGAAGGAAGCGAACTGGTCCCATTCGTCGTCGACAGCGTCGACCAGCGACTGGTCCGGCCGGTGCAGCATGCCGCCCAGCTGCAGATTATAGGGCGGATCGGCGAAGACGACGTCTACCGAATTGTCGGGGAGCGCGTTCAGCGCAGCCACGCAATCTCCTTTGATGATGCTGTCCAGCCAGCTCAGCGGACGGGCGGCTCGGGAGATTTCGGCAAGCGAAACAACTGAAGACATGGGCAACTCGCAAATACGCTTACTCGGGACTGACTATAGCACTTATGGTTACCGAAGATGGTTACCAAAGCTTGAAGGCCGCCCGGGAAATTTGCGTCGCTGCCATGCCCCTCTCGTTCAGTTCGTATCGTGCTCGTGCCACTCCCGGCTGTCCGCTGGCGCCTCATGCCGTTCGTTGAGGCCGTAGTCGCGAACGACCGCCGCGATCCGCAGGCGATAGTCGGCGAAGACGCCATTCCTCCCCGCGGCCTGTGCCGCGCGATGTTCCGCACCCTTGCGCCAGGCCTTCACCGCCGCTTCGTCGCGCCAGAAGGAGAGCGACAGCAGCTTGTTCGGATCGGTAAGGCTCTGGAATCGCTCGATCGAGATGAAGCCGTCTATCCCGTCGAGCAGCGACCGCAGGTCGGCGGCAAGGGCGAGATAGGCTTCGCGCTTGCCCTCGGCCGGCAGAACCTCAAAAATCACCGCGATCATCGCATCACTCCTTCCCATGTGGCAGCGAGACGTTCTTCAGGAAGATGCGGTCCTCCTTGAGGATGAAACGCTCGCGCCGCGCGAATTCGTAATTCTCGCGGCCGAGCGGATCGGCGGCAAGACGCGCCCGGTACGCCTCGTAGGCGGCGAGGCTTTCGATGTTGTAGACGCCATAGGCGGTCGTCGCCGAGCCTTCGTGCGGACCGAAATAGCCGATGAGGTCGGCACCGCAGCGTGGAATGGCCTCGCCCCAATTGCGGGAATAGGTAGCGAAATCCTCCTTGCGGAACGGATCGATCTCGTAGCGAATGAAGCAGGTGATCATGATCTTCTCCTTGTTGATGATTTGCATCATGCCCGCTTGTTCGGCCGGAATGCTTCGACTACGATCGAAGTATGAAGGAAGGTCCCGATATCGCCCTCATCGGATCGCTGATCGGCGATCCGGCCCGCGCCAACATGCTGACCGCGCTGATGGGCGGCGAGGCGCTGACGCTAACGGAGCTTGCGGCGCACGCCGGCATCACGCTGCAGACCGCGAGCTCGCATCTCGCCAAGCTCGAGGCCGGCGGATTGCTGACGCAGCGCAAGCAGGGTCGGCATCGCTACTATGCCTTGGCCGAAGACGAGGTTGGGCTGATGCTCGAAAGCCTCATGGGTTTCGCCGCCAGCCGCGGCCTGACGCGGCATCGGCCGGGGCCGAAGGATCCGGCGCTCAGAAAGGCGCGCATCTGCTACAACCACCTCGCCGGCGACTATGGCGTGCGCCTGCTGGACAGTCTGGTCGCGGAGCGCCAGATCGAAGTGACTGGAGAGGACCTCGCCTTGACCGATGCAGGACGGCATCGCATCGAGGCGCTCGGCATCGACTACCCCGCGCTTCAAAAATCCCGACGGCCGATCTGCCGAACCTGCCTCGACTGGAGCGAACGCCGTTCGCATCTCGCCGGCTCGCTCGGCGAGGCGCTGCTCAGGCTGTTCATCGACAACGGCTGGGCGAAACGCGAGAAGGACAGCCGCGTGATCCGTTTCACCGACAGGGGCGAAAAAGCCTTCCTGGAGCTCTTTCCGCTATAGGCGCTTGGCCTTGACGAGCGCGTCGGCAAAACCGTCGCCCGCGATCCGTGTGCAAAACTGCGCCCATTCGCACGCCTCGCAGGCTGCCCGTATCGAGTCTGCCGCAAACGCGGCACGCAGCCGCTCCAGGCGCTCGCCGTCCAGTTGGAGGACCGAGCCGGCCGTCAGCGACATGCCCAGCAGATCGGCGACGGCGGTCAAGGCTTTGTCGTCACGGTCAAGAACACTGTCGTTCCGGCAATGGGCGTCGGGATCATCCAGCATGGGAGCGCAGATATCGTCCGGGCCTTGGACGATTTCGATCGCCTCGCCGGAGGAAAGGCGGGCGGCGATCCCGAGATAGTTGCGGGTGAAGGCGGCCGTGTAGCCCTTGCCGACATAGGTCAGCAGACACAGGAGATGGTGGCCGCGCAGGCGAACCATGGAATGTCACCTCGTCCCGGTTTCCGAAGTCGCAGTTTACGGCAGATCGCCGCTATCCGACGATAGAAAAGGCGTCGCGGACTTCCCCGCCGGCGGTCTTTACCGGCGTCTTGCCGATCCAGCCGACATGGCGCTCGAGGATCGAGGCAGCCTCCTCGCCTCTCCCCTGGCGCAGCGCTGCAAGAATGGCGCGGTGGTCGTGGTCGGTGCGTGCCTCCCAGCTGGATCGCCAGGCGGAGAAGAGAAACCGGGCGCTTGCCGCATGAAGGTCGTCAATCGCGGCGAGCAGGCGCGGCATGGCACAGGGCTCGAGGATCAAACGGTGGAACGCTCGGTTTGCCACCTCCCAGCTACGCACGTCGCGGGATCTGTCCGCCGCGGCCGTGGCCGCCTCGGCGCGATCGAGAATGGCGGGTGCGAGGTGGGGTATGGCATGGCGGAGCGCCAGCACCTCGAGTGCCGCGCGCATCTCCGCCACCTCGCGCACCTCTTTGAGATCGAAGGAGGCGACCCGCACGCCCCGGCGCGGCTCGCTGACGGCAAGGCCTTGCGCCTCGAGCCGTCGGAAAGCCTCACGCACCGGCACGTGGCTCGCGCCGAACTCCTCGGCAACATGGTCCTGACGCAACCGCTCGCCCGGAGGGAGCGCCCCGGAGATGATCCTTTCGGCGAGCGCCCGGCTGATCCGGCTTGCAATCGTGTCATCGCGTTCGTTTGTCATGCGCTACAGATAGAGGTGCAGCCCGAGCCTGTCGAGCAAGGCACAACTTCCGCAAGACGATTTCCAAAGGTTGAGCTTTGATCCACCATCGTATAAATCTGCCCGGACCTGTTTTCGCGCCGCATCGAGCCTCCTCCCCGCCAGCGGCGCGCCTCTCCCAAGGACGCAAAATGACCGGTTTCGATCTCATCATCTTTGACTGCGACGGCGTGCTCGTCGATTCGGAAATCATCGCCTCGGAAGTCGAGGCCGGACTTCTGACGGAAGCCGGCTACCCGATCAGTGTCGAGGAAATGAGCGAGCGCTTTGCCGGCATGACCTGGCGCGACACGCTGCTGGCGATCGAGAAGGAAGCCAGCATTCCGCTCTCGGCTTCTTTGATCGACCGCGTCGACACCATTCTCGACAAGCGGCTCGCCCGCGACGTCAAGATCATCGACGGCGTCAAGCCCGTACTGCTGCAGCTGACGCTGCCGCACTGCATCTGCTCGAACTCGACCTCAGCGCGGCTCGCAACGATGCTCGGCAAGGTCGGCATTCAGGACCATTTCGGCAAGCATATCTATTCGGCGCGCGATCTTGGCCCGGACCGGGTCAAGCCGAAGCCGGACATCTTCCTGCATGGCGCCGCCCAGTTCGGCGTCGACCCGGCACGCGTCCTCGTCATCGAGGACTCGGTGCACGGCGTCCACGGGGCGCGCGCCGCCGGCATGCGCGTCGTCGGCTTCACGGGGGGCTCGCATAGCTATGCCTCGCATGCTGACAAGCTGACGGAGGCCGGCGCCGAGACCGTTATCTCGCGGATGGCCGTCCTGCCCGGCGTCGTCGCCGCGCTTGCCGAATGGTCCGAGTCCCTGACGGCCTGACCCTCACCCTCTCTAATTCCGACGGCCCTTCGCGCCGCTCATCATCGGCGCCCTCGAAAGGCGGCATGCGGTGGAAGACCCATGGTTTCCTGCGAGAAACCGCGGGTTTTCGAACGGCGCACGAGAGCTATATCAAGATCGACCACTGCATGGTTCCGGGTAGGGCCGCGCAGCAGTTCAAAGCGCTATGGCGGCCTCCGTATGTCCGGGCGCTGTAGAGGTTATTTCCAAGGAGGAACCACGATGCGTCTTTCACTATTGACCGGACTGACCCTGGCTGCCGGCGTGGCTTTCGCGCCGCTCGCCCATGCCGATATCACGATCGGCGTGATCACGCCGCTCACCGGCCCGGTCGCGGCCTTTGGCGAGCAGGTGAAGAACGGCGCCGAGGCAGCGGCCGAAGCAATCAACAATGCCGGCGGCATCAAGGGCGAGAAGATCGTCATCAAGATCGTCGACGATGCTGGCGAGCCGAAGCAGGCTGTTTCCGTTTCCAACCAGCTCGCCGGAGAGAGCGTGCGCTATGTCGTAGGGCCGGTGCTTTCCGGCACGGCGATGCCGGCATCCGACGTGCTCGCCGAGAACGGCATCCTCATGGTCACGCCGACGGCAACCACGCCCGACCTTACCACCCGCGGGCTTTGGAACGTGCTGCGCACCTGCGGCCGCGACGACCAGCAGGCCGTGGTCGCGGCCGACTATGTCGTCAAGAACCTCAAGGACAAGCGCGTCGCCGTCCTGCACGACAAGGGTGCTTACGGCAAGGGCCTCGCCGATGGCTTCAAGGCGGCGATCAACGCAGGCGGCATCACGGAAGTCGTCTACGAGGGCTTGAACCCCGGTGAAAAGGACTTCAGCGCCATCGTCACACGCCTCAAGGCCGAGAATGTCGAGGTCGTCTATTTCGGCGGCTACCACGCCGAGGCCGGCCTGATGATCCGGCAGATGCGCGACCAGGGTGTCAATGCGCAGCTGATCGGCGGCGACGGCCTCTCCAACACCGAGTTTTGGGCGATCGGCGGCAACGCTGCCGAGGGAACGATCTACACGAATGCAAGCGACGCCACCCGCCACCCGGCCGCCGCCCCGGTGATCGAGGCGCTCAATGTCAAGAACATCCCGGCGGAAGCCTTCACTCTCAACGCCTATGCCGCCGTCCAGGTGCTCAAGGCCGGCATCGAGAAGGCAGGCTCGGCCGAGGATGCGACCGCGGTTGCGACCGCGATCAAATCCGGCGAGGCGATCGACACGGTCATCGGCAAGCTGACCTATGGCGAGAGCGGCGATCTCACCTCGCCGAGCTTCTCGCTCTACAAATGGGAAGCGGGCAAGAGCGTGGCGGCCGAATAACCCGGCCGCGGACGCGTGGAAACGCCGGGCATTGCCTCGGCGTTTTTATAAGTGGCTGCAAAGAGTTGTTTTTCTTGGAGTCTGCCCCTCATCCGGCCTGCCGGCCACCTTCTCCTCGCAGGCGGGGCGAAGGGGACTCGCGGCACCGTATCGGGTCAGCGTAAGGGGCAACTCCCCCGCACCTGTGCGGCCTGCTACTGCTTCGCCTTCTGCGGTCCCTCGTCGAAGCCGACGAAGATCTTGGCATCGGCTCCGGCTCCGGCCGGCAGGGTGACGTTGGCCTTGGTGAAGACGAATTGCGTGTTGGTGCTGCCCGGCGGGACTTCGACCGGATATTGCGTCAGTTCGGAATAGAGCGTCTTTTCCCCGTCGGTCGCCGCCACGCGGATAGGCATGGTAATCTTGCCCGGACCGCCGGCGGGGCCGGCAACGACACGGCCCTGGGCGACCACGGTCACCGTCAGTGTGTCCGCGCTCTGCACGCATTGCCGCGTGGTATCGGCTAGCGAGGCCTGGTAGACCACCTTGGTCGGATCGTCCTTGCCGCCCTTCGCATAGGTGCGATAGGAGGCGGTGCCGTCCCGCAGCGTCACCGGCGGGCAAGCCGCCTGGATCACCGCCGGCGTCGGTGCGTTCGCGGTGCCGCCGGCCTCGATGGCGCCGCCGTCTTGCGTTTTGTTACAGCCTGCGGCGACCAAAAGAACAGACATTGCGATAAGATGGCGAGACACTTTGCCAGACACGTTGCACGACCCCTACTGACCCGGTGAGACTTTGAGATCACGGCAACCGCGGCGAATTCGGCCGAAGCTGGCGCGATCCTTTTGATGGCCGGAGCAGGAACCCATCTGCAATCCCCTCCTCCTCCGGACCGACGATCTTCGAGGGCCTTTCTCGACCCTCGGGCATCGTCTATAGCAGCGGCAAATCGAAAAATCGACCGGCGGGCCATCGCAAGCCTCACTTTCCGAAGCATTCGGAAATTTGCCATGGTGACAAAAATGCCCGCGCGATTTACGGCGAACTGGAACAAATAGGGGGCCGGGCGGCGGTTCTTCCTTGAAGGTTATGCAATATCGGCGTGATAGCGCGGCGAGAGGGGCGGTCCTCCGCCAGACTGCCTGCTGTAACTTTGAGATGCGGTAACGAAGGATGAAGAAGGTGAAGTATATTTCGACGCGCGGGGAAGCAGCACCCCTCGGTTTCTGCGACGCTCTTCTGGCAGGGCTTGCTCGTGACGGCGGCCTGTACCTGCCGAAAGAATGGCCGGCCTTCTCGAAAAAGGAAATCCGTGCGCTGCGCGGCAAGTCCTATCAGGAAATCGCTTTCGCTGTTCTCGAGCCCTTCACGAACGGTGAAATTCCGGCCGCGAAGTTCCGCGAGATGATCGACGAGGCCTATGCGACCTTCCGCCATCCGGCCATCGCCCCGCTTGTCCAGACCGGCCCCAACTCCTTCGTCATGGAGCTCTTCCACGGTTCGACGCTCGCCTTCAAGGACGTCGCCATGCAATTGCTGGCGCGCCTCATGGATCATGTGCTCGCCGAGCGCGGCGAACGGGCGACGATCGTCGGGGCAACCTCCGGCGATACCGGCGGTGCCGCGATCGACGCCTTTGCCGGCCGGGAAAGGACGGACATCTTCATCCTCTTCCCGCACGGCAAGGTCTCGCCGGTGCAGCAGCGGCAGATGACGACCGCGGGGGCGTCGAACGTCCATGCGATCGCTATCAAGGGCAATTTCGACGATTGTCAGAACCTCGTCAAAGCCATGTTCAACGACACGGCGTTTCGCGACCGGGTTAAGCTGTCGGGGGTCAATTCGATCAACTGGGCGCGCATCATGGCTCAGATCGTCTATTACTTCACCACGGCGATCGCGCTCGGCGGCCCGGACCGGAGGATCTCCTTCACGGTGCCGACCGGCAATTTCGGCGATATCTTCGCCGGCTATGTCGCCAAGCGCATGGGCTTGCCGATCGACAGGCTGATCATCGCCACCAATGAAAACGACATTCTGGCGCGCACGCTGAAGACCGGCCGCTACGAGATGCGCGAGGTCAAGGCGACGACCTCGCCCTCGATGGACATTCAGATCTCGTCCAACTTCGAGCGCTTGTTGTTCGAGGCCTATGGCCGCGAGGCGGCAGGGGTGCGCGCCGCCATGGAAAGCCTCAAGCAATCCGGTTCCTTTGCCATCGAAGAGGGCGCACTGAAAAAAATTCGCAAGGAATTTCGCGCCGGCCGCGCCTCGGAGAAGCAGGTGGCGGCGACGATCCGCGAAACCTTCGAGAAATCCGGCTATCTCCTTGATCCGCATACGGCAATCGGCGTCTCGGTCGCCGCCAAGCACGAGAAGCCGTCGGCGCCAATGGTGGCGCTCGGGACCGCTCACCCCGCGAAATTTCCCGACGCGGTAAAATCGGCGAGTGGTATTGACCCCACGCTTCCGACGTGGCTTGCTGATCTCATGACTAGGGCGGAGCGTTTCGACATCCTGGATGCGGAGCTGAAGAACGTCGAAACCTTCATCGGCGAGCGTACCCGCGTTCGGGAATAGAACGAAAGATACGGATGATGAAAGTTGAGTGCACCCGGCTCCCTTCCGGGCTGACGGTGGTAACCGAGCGAATGCCGCATTTGGAAAGCGTGGCGCTCGGGGTCTGGATCAAGTCCGGTTCGCGCAACGAGACCGTGGATGAACACGGAATTGCGCATCTGCTGGAGCACATGGCTTTCAAAGGGACAAGACGGCGCAGCGCCCGCCAGATCGCCGAAGAGATCGAAAACGTCGGCGGCGAGGTCAACGCCGCCACCTCCACCGAGACCACCTCCTACTACGCGCGGGTACTGAAGGACCACGTGCCGCTGGCGGTCGACATCCTTGCGGACATTCTGACGGAATCAACCTTCGACGAGGAGGAGCTGCGGCGCGAGAAGCACGTCATCCTGCAGGAGATCGGCGCGGCCGACGACACGCCGGACGACGTGGTCTTCGACCGCTTCGCCGAGACCGCCTACCGCGACCAGACGGTCGGGCGGCCCATTCTCGGCACGCCCGAAACGGTGATGTCGTTCACCCCCGGTCAGATCCGCCAATATCTCGGCCGCAATTATACGACCGACAGGATGTTCATCGTTGCCGCCGGCGCCGTCGACCACGACACGATCGTGCGCCAGGTCGAGGAGCGCTTTTCCACGCTGCCCGTCACGCCGCTGTCGACTCCGGTCCTCGATACGGCGCGCTACACGGGCGGCGACAGCCGCGAGAGCCGTGACCTGATGGACGCGCAGGTGCTGCTCGGCTTCGAAGGCCGGGCCTATCACGCCCGCGACTTCTACTGTTCGCAGATCCTTGCCAATATCCTCGGCGGCGGCATGTCGTCCCGCCTCTTTCAGGAGGTGCGCGAACATCGCGGCCTCTGTTATTCGGTCTACGCCTTCCATTGGGGCTTTTCCGATACCGGCATCTTCGGCATCCACGCCGCTACCGGCGGGGAAAATCTCCCCGAGCTGATGCCGGTCATCATCGAGGAGCTGCGCAAATCGTCGGCGAGCATCGACCAGCAGGAGATCGAGCGTGCCCGTGCGCAGATCCGGGCGCAACTGCTGATGGGACAGGAAAGCCCGGCGGCGCGCGCCGGCCAGATCGCCCGCCAGATGATGCTCTATGGGCGCCCCATTCCAAACGAAGAGCTGATGGAGCGGCTGTCCGGCATCACCATAGAGCGGCTGACCGATCTCGCCGGCCGGCTCTTCTTCGATACGACCCCTACCCTTTCGGCGATCGGCCCGCTCGAACAGCTCGCCCCGATGAGCGACATTCTGTCGTCTCTGAATATCAAACCCGCTGCCGTCCAGGCGCTCGCCGGCTAGCGGGCGCAATCCCCGATCTTCAGAGTGCGGGCAGCACCTGCGGGGCCCGTGCCTTTCTTGCACAATTTCTAAAATCGGATTCGATTTAGGCGTTAACTTGTGCAACGCTTCGCAATGACACGGCGCCTTCGAACTCTTGCATGATGGCGCGGTCCGGGCTGGGATTTCGGTCCGGCTGTGTAGATTGACCTGAGCGGGATGAGGAAGAGCATGAAGCCGATCTCCGCCCGCCGGCATGCGAGTTTGGGGCCGGAGGCATATATGGCACGATCGGTATTTCGGTTCCTGTCGAGGCAGCCCGAATCGGTCGAAATCGCCAATCAGGATTACCTTCTCCGCCTGCCGCGCTACGCCGATTATCGGCAATGGTATCAATTACGCAGCGCGAGCCGCGGCTTCCTCGAACCGTGGGAGCCCACCTGGCGGGCTGACGAGATGACCGAGAGCGCGTTTCGCAGCCGCGTCATCCGCAACGAACAGGAATATGCTTCCGGCCAGGCGGTGCCGTTGTTCCTGTTCCGCAGACCGGACGAGGTTCTCCTCGGCGGCCTGACGATCGGCCATATCCGCAGGGGTGCGGCGCAGAATTGCATGATCGGCTACTGGATGGGGCAGAAACATGCCGGCCAGGGCCACATGTACGAGGCGCTGAAGCTGACCATCCCCTACATCTTTTCGACCCTCGAGTTGCACCGTATTGAAGCAGCCTGTATTCCAGAGAACGCAAGGAGCATCCGGCTCCTTGAAAAGGCCGGCTTTGAACGCGAAGGCTACTTGAGACAGTACTTGAAGATAAACGGCCAGTGGCGCGATCACCTGATGTTTTCGCTTCTGTCCGCGGATGCCGTACCGAACAGGAATATGCCCCTTTGATGCCCGTGATCCGCAAGCCGACCGCATGGCCAGCCGCAAGGGTGGCGGCGTTTCTGGCGGCATTCGCCGTTTTCATCTTCGGCACCGCCGGCGGGGTCGCCCATGCTCTCGAACCGGTCAAGATCTCGCGCGAGGACACGGCACTCGACCTGACGGCCACGACGGAAATTTATTCCGGCCGGGGCGAGGCTTTCCAGGTGTCCACCGCGCCCGGCACGGACGGCATCGTGCGGCGCATCGAGGTCCGATCGAGCACGGAGCATCATCAGGGCGACTGGGCCGTCTTCGCGCTTGCAAATGTCTCCGAGGAGCAGCTCGAGCGGGTGATCGTCGCGCCGCATTTCCGGCTGGTCAATTCGAAACTGTTCTGGCCGGACCTCGGCTCGCAACGCATCCTGTCGATCACGCCGAGCGAGGGCTTCGCGCTCGACCGACAGCCGAGCGACGAGGCGGACGTGTTCCGCATCACCCTCAACCCCGGCGCCGTCATCACCTTCGTCGCCGAGCTTGCGACGCCGGAACTGCCGCAGATCTATCTGTGGCAGCCCGACGCCTACAAGGACACGGTCAACGCCTTTACGCTCTATCGCGGCATCGTGCTCGGGATTGCCGGGCTGCTCGCGGTCTTCCTGACCATTCTCTTCGTCGTCAAGGGCACCTCGATGCTGCCGGCGACGGCGGCGCTTGCCTGGGCGGTTCTCGCCTATATCTGTGTCGACTTCGGCTTTCTGTCGAAGCTGATCAGCGTGACGGCTGGCGACGAACGCATATGGCGAGCAGGAACGGAAGTCTTTCTGGCGGCGGGGCTGGTAATCTTCCTTTTCACCTATCTGAACCTCAACCGCTGGCATCAGCATCTCGGCTACGCGACGCTCGCCTGGATTCTCGGCCTGGCACTGCTCTTCGGCGTCGCCGTCTACGATCCCGCGATCGCATCGGGCATCGCCCGTCTCTCCTTTGCGCTGACGGCGACGGTCGGCATCGTGCTGATCGCCTATCTCGGCTTTAACCGCTACGACCGCGCCATCCTCCTCGTTCCGGCCTGGCTCCTGATCCTCGTCTGGCTGTTCGGCGCGTGGCTGGCGGTCACCGGTCAACTCGCCAATGACATCGTCCAGCCGGCCCTCGGCGGCGGCCTCGTGTTGATCGTCCTCTTGATCGGCTTCACGGTGATGCAGCATGCCTTTGCCGGCGGCGCATACCAGCAGGGTCTCTTCTCGGACCTCGAGCGGCAGGCGCTGGCGCTGACCGGCTCCGGCGACACCGTCTGGGATTGGGACGTGGCGCGCGACCGCGTCGTGACGATCCCGGATATTTCGCACCAGCTCGGCCTTTCGCTCGGCACGATGAACGGACCGGTCCGCAATTGGGTGCCGCGGCTGCATCCGGACGATCGCGACCGGTTCAGGGCGACCCTGGATGTGCTTCTCGAACACAGACGCGGCCGCTTGAACCACGAATTTCGCGTGCGCGCCGAGGATGGGCACTATCACTGGCTGTCGATCCGGGCGCGGCCCGTGCTGGGCGCCAATGGCGAGATCATCCGCTGCGTCGGCACCATCGTCGACATCACCGAACAGCGCAATTCGGTCGAGCGGCTGCTGCAGAACGCGCTCCTCGACAACCTCACCGGCCTGCCGAACCGGCAGGTTTTCCTCGATCGCCTGCAGTCCATCCTTCTGATGTCCGACGGCACCGCTTCGACGCGGCCGACCGTTCTCGCCATAGACATCGACCGCTACAAGCAGGTCAACGACCTGCTCGGGATCGCCGCCGGCGACAACATTCTGATCGCGTTGACGCGGCGGCTGCGCCGGCTGCTGCGGCCGCAGGACACGCTTGCCCGCCTCGGCGGCGACCAGTTCGGGCTGATCCTGATGTCCGAGCGCGATCCGGCGAAGATCGCCGATTTCGCCGATGCGGTCAGCAAGGCGATCATGGTGCCGCTCAACTACGGCAACCGCGAGATTAATCTCACCGCCTCGATCGGTCTCGTTTCCTGGCTCGACCAGGAGCAGAGCGCCGCAAGCCTGCTCGACGATGCGGAGCTTGCGATGTTTCGCGCCAAGAAGGAGGGCGGCAACCGCGTCGAGCCCTTCCGGCCGGCCTTCCGAACATCCGGATCGGATCGCCTGCAGCTCGAAGCGGACCTGAAGCGGGCGATCGAACGCAAGGAACTGTCGCTCGTCTACCAGCCGATCGTGCGTCTCAGCGATGCCGAGGTCGCCGGTTTCGAAGCGCTGATGCGCTGGGACCATCCGAAGCGCGGCAGTATCTCGCCGACCGAATTCATCCCGATCGCGGAGAATTCCGACGTCATAAACCAGCTCGGCATGTTCGCCTTCGACCAGGCGACGAGCGACCTTTCCGAATGGCAGATCCAGACGGGCGATCTGCCGATCTTCGTCGCGATCAATCTTTCGAGTGCGCAGCTGCTCAACAGCGGGCTCTATGACGACGTCCGGACCATCCTCAACAAGAACCGCTGCGATCCGGCGAAGGTGAAGATGGAGCTGACCGAATCGCTGGTGATGGAGAATCCGGAACAGGCCCGACTCGTGCTCGAAAAGCTCCGGGAAGCCGGATTGCGGCTCGCCCTCGACGACTTCGGCACCGGCCATTCTTCGCTTTCCTATCTAACCCGCTTCCCCTTCGACACGATCAAGATCGACAAGGCGCTGGTGCGCGATCCGAGCGATAAGCGCGGCGTCGTGCTGCGCTCGGTGATCGCCATGGCGCGCGAACTCGACATGCGGGTCGTCGCCGAAGGCATAGAATCGGAGGAGGATGCGATCCAGCTCGCGCAGATGGGCTGCGATTATGGCCAGAGCTTCCTGTTCGGCCCGCCCGTCGGCTCGGAATCGATCCTGCGGCTCCTGAAGGAGCGCTTTCCGCTCATGAAGAGAGCGTAATCGGGGAAAGAAGCAGGATACCGAGCCTTCGATTAGGCGTGGCCGGCATCGGGGGAAAGCATCGCCGAAGAGACGCCGATCAGCGCAAGCGCCTGATCGTATTTCTCGTCGAGGTCACGGCTGAAGATCAGCTCTTCACGCGCCGGGCATGTCAGCCAGCCGTTGTTGGCGATTTCGCTTTCGAGCTGCCCCGGTCCCCAGCCGGCATAGCCGAGCAGCATGGTGGCCTTGACGGGCCCCTCGCCGCGCGAAATGGCCTTGACGATGTCGAGCGTCGCCGTCAGGCAGATATCGTCGCTGACCGGAATGCTCGAGTCGCTCAGGTAATCGTCCGAATGCAGGACGAAACCACGACCGGTCTCGACCGGCCCGCCAGCCTGGATCTGGAACTCACGTGCCGCCGAAGGCAGCCGGATCGCTTCGTCCGGGTCGAGCAGTTGCAGATGCAGGAGCACGTCCGGGAAGGTCAGCCGCTGGGGCCGGTTCAACACGAAGCCCATCGCGCCGTCTTCCGAATGGGCGCAGACGAAGATCACCGTGCGGGCGAAATTGGCATCGAACATGCTGGGCATGGCGATCAGGAACTGACCGTCAAGGAAACCACGTTCGCGTATCTTTGGCTGCGCCGTTGTTGCCATAATGAAAGATAGCCTATCAATTCGGCACGAAATGAAAAGCGCCTCTACGTGGCGCGGGCCGAAATTTGCACGCACGACGCTCCTTCGCGTCGATCTCCAGCTCCAACGATGCAAAGACAAGCGAATTCCACAGTTGGAGCCCAGTACGGGCGAACCATTTACCCGGCATCGTCGATCAAGCAGATATGATCGGCGGCCTTTCGCGGCGGCTGGAGACGAATGCGGAAACGCGCTAGTGCTAGGTCATGACCAGATGCCGAACCAGGAAGAAGATGGCTCAGCGCCTCGCGAAGGCAAGCCTGCTCGTCGCTCTTTTTTTGCCGTACCAGTCCGAGGCCGCCAGCAGCGACTGGTTGGCCTCCCCCGGCGGGGCGATCCGCCTTGTCGCCTCGCAGCCAAGACCGGACGGCTCCATTCCAGCGGTGCTCGAAATCAAGCTCGAGCCCGGCTGGAAAACCTACTGGCGCGACCCCGGCGCGAGCGGAATACCGCCGCAGATCACCCTCGATCCGGAAGGCGGCGTCGCTCTGGAGGCGATCCGGTTTCCCGCACCGAAAACCTTCGGCGAGGGACCGGGACGCTATGTCGGTTACGACAGCTCGGTTGCCTTCCCGCTCACGCTGAAACGGGTAAGCGGCGAAAAGGACCTGACCGTCCGGGCTTCCGTTTTCCTGGGCGTTTGCGAAGACATCTGCATCCCGGTCCAAGGCACACTGGATCTGGCGCTGAAGGCCGGTGTCTTCGACAATCCACTGGACGGCGCGCGCATCGAGGAGGCCGTGGCGGCACTTCCGAAGCCGCCATCCGATCACTTCAGGGTCACGATGACAGACTTCGAAGAGGATGCCGGCATCATGCACCTCGATCTCCGGCTTCCGCAAGACGCGGGCGAACCGGAGATTTTCCTCGCCGCGCCGGCGGGTCTCTCCTTCGGAGCACCGGTCGTGGGCGACCTCTCCGGCGCCGAGCGCCGCGTGGACATTCCCGTGAAGTTCTCCGGCAAGGACCGAAAGATGGGCGGCAAGGCGATTGCGATTACCGTGCGTGCCGGCGATCTGAGCATGGAAACCACGCTTGCCTTTGACTGACGCGTTCCTATAGTCGCTCGCAGGCTCGGCAACCCCTTTGCCGGACCGCGAGTTGAATTCGAGGAGAGAACCGTGACCATTGCTGTCGGAGACAAGCTGCCCAACGCAACCTTCAAGGAAAAGACCGCCGACGGCCCGGTCGAGATCACCACCGACCAGCTCTTCAAGGGCAAGCGCGTCGTCCTTTTCGCCGTCCCGGGGGCGTTCACCCCGACCTGCTCGCTCAATCATCTTCCCGGCTATCTGGAGAACCGCGACGCGATCCTCGCGCGTGGCATCGACGATATCGCCGTCGTCGCCGTCAATGACCTGCATGTGATGAGCGCCTGGGCAACGGCATCCGGCGGCATGGGCAAGATCCATTTCCTATCCGACTGGAACGCTGCCTTCACCAAGGCGCTCGGCCTCGATATCGATCTGTCGGCCGGCACACTCGGCATCCGCTCGAAGCGCTACTCGATGCTCGTCGACGACGGCGTGGTCAAGTCGCTGAACGTCGAAGACTCCCCGGGCCAGGCGACCGTTTCCGGCGCGGCGGCAATGCTGGAACAGCTTTGATCGATAGGGATTGGCCTTAGTCTCAGCCCCTCATCCGCCTGCCGGCACCTTCTCCCCGCAAGCGGGGCGGGGGGACTCGCGGCGCACTCTGAAGTCCCCTCTCCACGCGGGCGGGGAGAGGGCTAGGGTGAGGGGCAATTGCCCGTCAATCAGGTATTCGAAAAGTGATACTGGGCGTGTGGCGCTACTTCGCCGCAGCCAGGCGGCCCGGCTTCTTAAACGGCTCCATTCCCTTGCGTGCCAGCTCGTCGGCGCGCTCGTTTTCCGGATGGCCGGCGTGGCCCTTGACCCAGTGCCAGGTCACTTGATGCCGGCCCCGCGCCTCATCGAGCGCCTGCCAGAGTTCGCCGTTCTTCACCGGTTTCCTGTCACCGGTCTTCCAGCCGTTGCGTTTCCAGCCGTGGATCCACTTCGAAATACCGTCCATGACATATTTGCTGTCGGTGTGCAGATCGACCTCGCAGGGCTGCTTCAGGGCGTTGAGCGCCGAGATAGCGGCCGTAAGTTCCATGCGATTGTTGGTCGTCTCCGCCTCGCCCCCGCACATCTCCTTTTCCACTTCGCCATAGCGCAGCACCGCTCCCCAGCCGCCCGGCCCCGGATTGCCCGAGCAGGCGCCGTCGGTAAAGATGTCGACATGCTTCATTGCAAAGCCTCGCCGCGCCGCAGGCCATATTCGGCGCTCGATACGACGGCGCGGTGGAAGCGGAGTTTCGTCAGATATTCGAGCGGGTCCTTCTTGACCACGAGGGCGCCAACCGGCGTCGTCAGCCAGTCGTAGAGGCGCGTCAGGAAGAAGCGCAGCGCCGAGCCTCGCGCCAACAACGGCAGCGCCGCTACCTCCTCCGCGGTCAGACTCCGTACGCTTTCGTAACCGGAGAGCAAGGCCATTCCCTTGGTGATGTTATAGGAGCCGTTCTTCTCGAAGCACCAGGAGTTCAGACAAACGGCGATGTCATAGGCGAGGAAGTCGTTGCAGGCGAAATAGAAATCGATCAATCCGGAAAGGCGATCGCCTAGGAAGAAGACGTTGTCGGGGAAGAGGTCGGCATGGATCACGCCGCCCGGCAGGCCCTTCGGCCAGTGCTCTTCGAGAAAAGCGAGTTCCGCCGCGATCTCGTCCTTCAAGCCGTCCTGCACCTCGTCGGCGCGCGCCTCGGAATTCCGCCAGAGCGGCCGCCAGCCACCCACCGAGAGCGCATTGGTTCGTTTCAACGGGAACCCTTCGCCCGCTTCGTGCATCGATGCCAGCGCCCGGCCAACTTCGCGGCAATGCTGCGCCTCGGGCTTCCTCAGCCACATGCCTTCGAGGAAGGAGATGACGGCGGCCGGCCGGCCGGACAGCGTGCCGAGCAGTTCGCCATCGGCACGCGGCAAGGGGAGCGGGCAGGAAAGCCCCCTTTCCGCGAGATGGTGCATCAGCCCCAGGAAGAACGGCAGGTCATCGGCATTCACCCGCTTTTCGTAGAGCGTGAGGATATAGGAGCCCTTGGTCGTATGGAGAAGGAAGTTCGAATTCTCGACGCCTTCGGCGATGCCCTTGTAGGAGGTCAGAACGCCCACGTCATAGGCGGCCAGAAAGCGGATTAGGTCGTCTTCCGTGATATCGGTGTAAACTGCCAAGGGTCGCTACTTTCGGAAAAGAATTCCATGGGATCGAAGCGGAAGCTTTATCGTCCCGCACCTATTCTCCATTGACGAAGGCCATGTCGGCGGCGGTCAACTCGACATGGCGGAGTTCGCGATTGACGAGGAAGTTCTCGTTCTCCTCGACCGTGTCGGCCAGTTCGACCGTCGCATCATAGCGCTCACGGAACGCCTCGATGATCTCGTTGACGATCACCTCCGGCGCCGAGGCGCCGGCCGAGAGGCCGACGGTTGAGATGTCGCCGATCGTTTCCCAGTCGATCTCCGAGGCACGCTGGACAAGCACAGATTTCTTTGCCCCCGCTCTCAGCGCCACTTCGACGAGCCGCTTGGAATTGGATGAGTTGGGGGCGCCGACGATCAGGAAGAGGTCGCAGCCGGGCGCCGCCTGCTTGACTGCCTCCTGCCGGTTGGTCGTAGCGTAGCAGATCGAATCGGCGGCCGGTGCCGTCAGGTTCGGGAAGCGCTCGTGCAGGCGCTTGATGACCCCCGCGGTGTCGTCGACCGACAACGTCGTCTGCGTCACGAAGCCGAGATTGTCGGGATCGGGCGGCAGATACAAATCTGCGTCCTCCACCGTCTCTATGAGCGAGACGGACCCTTCCGGCAATTGCCCCATCGTGCCGATGACCTCCGGATGCCCCGCATGGCCGATCAGCACCACATGCCGCCCCAGCCGGTGGTGCCGCATCGCCTGCTTGTGCACCTTCGAGACCAGCGGACAGGTGGCGTCGAGATAAAAGAGGTTGCGTTGATCGGCATCGGCGGGCACCGATTTCGGCACGCCATGGGCGGAGAAGACCACAGGCTGCTTGCGATGCTCCGGCGGAATTTCGTCGAGCTCCTCGACGAAGATCGCGCCCTTGGCCTCCAGCCCTTCGACGACATAGCGGTTATGCACGATCTCGTGGCGGACATAGACCGGAGCGCCGAACTCCTTGAGCGCCAGTACGACGATCTGGATCGCCCTGTCGACGCCGGCGCAGAAGCCGCGCGGTCCGCAAAGACGTATGGTGATCTGGGATTTTGCCGCCGTGGATGAGGCCATGAATCAGGACGCCAGTAGAACGAACAGGAGGGCGAGCATGGCCGGGCCGCCCTGCACGAGAAGAATGCGGGGCTTGACCGACCATGCGCCATATATAGCGGCAACGATCACGCACACAAGAAAGAACACCTTCAACTCAAAGGCAAAGGTCGGTTCGGGCTGGAGCAGCGACCAGAGGAGACCTGCGGCCAGGAAGCCGTTGTAGAGCCCCTGGTTGGCCGCCAGCACCCGCGTCGTCTCGGCCCGCTCCGCCGTCATGTGGAAGACCGCCCGCCCCTGCGGCTTCGTCCATAGAAACATCTCGAGCACCAGGAAGCCGACATGCAGCAATGCGGTGAGCGCAATCAGGATGGCGGCGAGAATAGCCATACGTTTCCCCGTTTCATTCGCCGGAATGATCTCTGCGTCGCTGACGATAGAGGTAAGCGCCACTCACCACGACCAGCGCCCCCGCAAGACCGTACCAGGTGAGCGCATATTGAAGATGGTTGTTCCGCAGGTCGAACCGGGTGACGCCGCCGACCGGCAAGCCGCCCGGGTTTTTTGCGGCATCCGCGTCGACGAAGAAGGGAACGACACGATCAGCGGCGATGCCGGCTGTCTGTGTCATCGCGCCAAGATCCTTCCAGTAGAAGATGTTCTTGGCGATATCGTTGTCAGGCACCAGCGACGAAGGCTTTTCGGAAAGCCGCGGCCGTGCCAGACCATTGATGGTCACGTTGCCGCCAACCTGCCCCTCGGCCCGCGTTGCGGCGTCCTTCTTCTCGAAGGGCACGAAGCCGCGGTTGACGAAAAGAGCGCGACCGTCCGCGAGCATGAGCGGCGTGAAGACGTAGTAACCGGTGCGGCCATCGTGCGTGGCAAAGAAATGCCGCTCCTTGCCGTGGTCGTACACGCCGGACACACTGATGGATCGATAGTCGATGTCCTCGCCGGCCGCAGCCAGCGCCTCTATCTCTCCGAGCGGCGCCGGCGGCGCCGAACGGCGCTCGGAGATCGCGGCGATCAGCGCCTCCTTCCAGTGCAGCCGCTCCAGCTGCCATGTACCGAGCGAGAGGAGCACGGCGAAGGCGATCGCGACGAGCACGATACCGCCAATCCGGCCGAGGCGCCCATGCGAGGCCGCCTTATGCATCTCGGCCACGGTCGATTTCACCCGGACGTGCATTGTTGCGGTACTGGATATTGATCAGCACGCCTTTCAACGTCCTCGTCAGCGCGAGGCTGAAAACCGTTGCCAGGGGTATCCACATCAGGAAATGCAGCCATAGCGGCGGATTGACATTGACCTCCATCCAGAGCGCCGCCCCAAGCACGACGAAGCCGACGATGAGGATGACGAAAACGACGGGACCGTCGCCGGAATCGGCAAAGCGATAGTCGAGCTCGCAGCTCTCGCAGGCCGGTCGAACTTTCAGGAAGCCGTCGAACAACCGGCCCTGGCCGCAGCGCGGGCAAAGCCCCTTGACGCCTGTCATGATCGGGTCAACCGGCGGGTACAACGCCTTGTCGTCGTTCATGGATTGATCTCGATCGCCGTGTTGTTCGGGACCATGTCCCAGATTTCGTCCATCTCGGCATTGGTAACGGCAATGCAGCCATCCGTCCAATCGAACATCTGCGTCAAAAAGGCCAGCCAGCCGAAATAGTTGGGCTGACCATGGATCATGATCATGCCGCCGGGATCGAGGCCCTTGGCAGCCGCGGCCCGCACATCCTCGGGTGCCGGATAGGAGATGTGGATGGAACGGTAGAAGCTGCTCGCGTCGTTGCGCCAGTCGAGTACGTAGCGCCCCTCCGGCGTCCGCCGGTCGCCTTCCTGCATCTTGTCTCCCACGGGATTGGCGCCGAGCGCGACCGAATATTCGCGCAGGAGGCGCTCGCCGGCAAACAATTGCAGCACGCGTCGTTCCTTGTAGACGACCACCTTGTCCGCAGTTTCGGCGGCGTTGACAGGCGGCTTTACGAAAACAGCTGCAGCCAGCAGCCACAAATACGCGTATTTCATCGCCCGATCATTGCTCCCAAACGAAATAGGGCGGCTGCATCGCCGCAGCCGCCCTTTGTCCTTCGTACCGCCCCCAGCCTCAGCCGTGAGCGATCGGCGCACCCCATCCGCCCCAAATATAGATGGAGAAGAACAGGAACAGCCAGACCACGTCAACGAAGTGCCAGTACCAGGCTGCCGCTTCGAAGCCGAAATGATGCTGCTGGCTGAAGCCGCCACCGAGCGCCCGGAAAAGGCAGACCAGCAGGAAGATGGTGCCGACGAGAACATGGAAGCCGTGGAAGCCGGTCGCCATGAAGAAGGTGGCGCCATAGATCGAATCGCGGAAGGCGAACGGCGCGTGCGCATATTCATAGCCCTGGACGAAGGAGAACAGAACGCCGAGGAGCACGGTAAGCGTCAGGCCGTAGATCAGGCCCTTGCGGTCGTCGTGCAGCAGCGCGTGGTGCGCCCAGGTGACGGTCGTGCCGGAGAGCAGCAGGATCACCGTGTTGTAGAGCGGCAGGTGCCAGGGGTCGAGGACCTCGATGCCCTTGGGCGGCCAGACGCCGCCGGTATAGGCGGCGCGAGCGGCCTGAATGGGCTCGCCGGCAAACAGGCTGGCATCGAAGAAGGCCCAGAACCAGGCGGCGAAGAACATCACCTCGGAAGCGATGAACATGATCATGCCGTAGCGCAGGTGCAGCGACACGACGCGTGTGTGGTGTCCCTCGCGGCCTTCCTTGATCGTATCCGACCACCAGCCGAACATCGTGTAGAAAACGATCGCCAGGCCGATCAGGAAGAGCCACGGGTTGGCAAGTTCCAGGCCGAACAGCTTGAACGAGCCGCCGGCGGCATAGCGCATGAGACCGACGCCGCCGAACGCCATGACGAAGGCGCCAATGGAGGCGAGCAAAGGCCACGGGCTCGGATCGATGATGTGGTAGTCGTGATTCTTCTGATGCGCTCCGGCCATGTCAGTAATCCCCGATAGTCCTCTCTTGTCGCCCGCACGGCATAGCCGAAACGGGCGTCCTGTCAAAGTCTGTTCTCAGTTTGCCCGTCCCTTGCCGCGGCGACCGGCTTGGACGGCTCGCGCGGATAGAAGGTGTAGGACAGCGTCAAGGTCTTGATGTCCTTGGTCTCGACCGGCCTGACGATCTCCGGATCGACGAAGAAGACGACAGGCATCTCCATTTCCTCGCCGGGCTTGAGCGTCGTTTCGGTGAAGCAGAAGCATTGCACCTTGTTGAAATAGGCGCCCGCCGCCATCGGCGTCACATTGAACGTCGCCTGGCCGGTCGTCGGCTTCGACGAGAGGTTCTTCGCGCGGTACATCACCTGCACCGTCTCGCCGATCCTGACGTCGATGTCCCGGTGAACCGGCTTGAAATCCCATGGCAGGCCGGGGCCGACATTGGCGTCGAAGGTCACCTTGACCGTCTCGTCGAGAATGACGTCGGACGCCTGCTCGACGCGCTGCGTCGTGCCGTTATAGCCCGTCACCCGGCAGAACATGTCGTAGAGCGGAACGGCCGCATAGGCCATACCGACCATGCCCGCCACGAAGGCGAGGCAGGCGCCGACGATGACGCCGTTGGCGCGTTGCTTCCCGGGTGTTTGCGGCGTATCCGTCATCGCATCACCTTCAATGGGCCATGCCGCCGCCGAACTTGATCAGCGTGACGACATAGAACAGCCCGACAAGACCGGCGAGCACGAGGCCAAGTGCGATATTGCGGCCGCGGCGGGATTTCTTCTGGGCTTCGCTGAGCTTCACGGTTTCCATCAGATGACACCCCCGGCCTTGAGCCAGACATTCACGATCACATAGTCCACAAGCAGGGCCGAGAAGATCGCGAAGAGATAGGCGATCGAAAAGGCGAAGAGCTTCTTGGCCGGCAGCATCCTGAGGTCGCTTTCCGGCATGCGCAGCACGGCGAGCGAATACCAGACGAAGCCCAAGCCAAGAGCAGTCGCGAAGGCTCCGTATCCAAGGCTCGCAAAACCGAGCAGCGTGGGACAGATGCCGCTCAGCGCGGTCAGGAGCGCGTACACCACGATCTGCCGCTTGGTCGTCGCCTGGCCGCAGACATTCGGCATCATCGGCACGCCGACGGCGCCGTAGTCGCCCATCTTGAAGAGCGCCAGCGCCCAGAAATGCGCCGGTGTCCAAAGGAAGATGATGAGGAAGAGCACGATGCTCTCGACCGACACGCCCCCGGTCACGCAGGCCCAGCCGATCATCGGCGGGAAGGCCCCGGCGGCACCACCGATCACGATGTTCTGCGGCGTCGAGCGCTTCAGCCACATCGTGTAGATCACTACATAGAAGAAGATCGTGAAGGCGAGCAACCCGGCTGCGAGCCAGTGAACGGCGAGCCCAAGGATGATCACGGAAAATGCCGACAGGGTGAGGCCGAAGGCGAGCGCTTCCTGCGGCAGGATCTTGCCGGCGGGGATGGGGCGCTTGGCGGTGCGGCTCATCACCGCATCGATATCGGCGTCGTACCACATGTTCAGCGCACCGGAGGCGCCGGCGCCGATGGCGATGCAGAGAATGGCGATGAAGCCGATGACCGGATTGATTTGTCCCGGCGCAAGGACAAGCCCGGCAAAGGCAGTAAAGACGACAAGCGACATGACGCGCGGCTTCAAGAGCTCGAAGTAATCGCGCGCAGAGGCTTCGGACAGGCGCGGTGCGCCTTCCATGCCGACTGCCTCGTGATTGTCGATGAGCGTCATGTCTCTTTCCTGAACTAGCTGCGACCGGATAGGCCGCATCATACCGGAAGGCCGGCGGGGAGAAGCCGCCGTCACCGGCGGCTTCTGTTCGTTGTCCGTCACTTGATCCGCGGGAGCTGCTCCCACTGGTGGAACGGCGGCGGAGAGGACAGCTGCCATTCGAGCGTGTTGGCGCCCTCGCCCCACGGATTGTCGCCCGCGACGCGCTTCTTCGAGAAAGCTTCGGCGACGCCGAAGAGGAAGATCAGCACACCGACGGCGGCGACATAGGAGCCGTAGGACGATACCATGTTCCAGCCGGCGAAGGCATCCGGATAGTCGATATAGCGGCGCGGCATGCCGGCGAGACCCAGGAAGTGCTGCGGGAAGAAGATGAGGTTCACGCCGACGAACATCACCCAGAAATGCAGCTTGCCGAGGAACTCGGAGTACATGTAGCCGCTCATCTTCGGGAACCAGTAGTACCAGGCCGCAAAGATCGCGAAGACGGCGCCGAGCGACAGAACGTAGTGGAAGTGAGCAACCACATAGTAGGTGTCGTGAAGCGCCCGGTCGAGGCCGGCATTAGCGAGCTGAACGCCCGTGACGCCGCCGACGGTGAAGAGGAAGATGAAGCCGATCGCCCAGACCATCGGCGTGGTAAAGCGGATCGAGCCGCCCCACATCGTGGCGATCCAGGAAAAGATCTTCACGCCCGTCGGAACCGCGATGACCATCGTCGCGAAGACGAAGTAACGCTGCGTCTCGAGCGACATGCCGACAGTATACATGTGGTGCGCCCACACGATGAAGCCGACGGCGCCGATCGCGACCATGGCATAGGCCATGCCGAGATAGCCGAAGATCGGCTTGCGCGAGAAGGTTGAGATGATGTGGCTGACGATGCCGAAGCCCGGCAGGATCAGGATGTACACTTCCGGATGGCCGAAGAACCAGAACAGGTGCTGGAACAGGATCGGATCGCCGCCGCCGTCAGGCGCGAAGAAGGTCGTACCGAAGTTGCGGTCGGTGAGCAGCATGGTGATGGCGCCCGCCAGAACCGGCAGCGACAGCAACAGCAGGAAGGCGGTGATCAGCACCGACCACGCGAAGAGCGGCATCTTGTGCAGCGTCATGCCCGGCGCGCGCATGTTGAGGATCGTCGTGATGAAGTTGATGGCGCCGAGGATCGACGAGGCACCGGCAATGTGCAGGCCGAGGATCGCCAGATCCATGGCCGGCCCCGGCATGCCGGAGGTCGAGAACGGCGGATAGATCGTCCAGCCGCCGCCGGCCCCGTAGGCGCCCGCCGGGCCTTCGACGAACATCGAAAGCAGCACCAGCAGGAAGGCCGGCACGATCAGCCAGAACGAGATGTTGTTCATGCGCGGGAAGGCCATGTCCGGCGCGCCGATCATGATCGGCACCATCCAGTTGGCGAAACCGCCGATCAGGGCCGGCATGACCATGAAGAAGATCATGATCAGCGCGTGGGCGGTGGTGAAGACGTTGAACATGTGCTTGCCGCCGTCGATGGCAGCATCGCCTTCGAAGCCGTAGACCATCTGCGCCAGACCGTGGAAGATCTGGATGCCGGGCTCCTGCAGTTCGGCGCGCATGAAGACCGACAGCGTACCGCCGATGATGCCGGCAATGATCGCGAAGATCAGGTAGAGCGTGCCGATATCCTTGTGGTTGGTCGACAGGAACCAGCGCTGAAAGAAGGTCAGCGGCTGGTGAGCGTGGTCTGCATCATGGGCATGATCGGAATGATCATGACGGTGATCGTGGTGAACGGCTGTTCCAGCCATGGGTCGAGCTCCCCTTCCGATTACTGTGCGGCGTTTGCGGCGACGTCAACGGTCTTGACCGCGCCGTCGGTGGACGCCATGAGCGCCTTGTTCGCTTCGCCGAGATTGGTTGAGGCGGCGGCGAGCCAGGCGTCGTATTTCTCCTGCGCAACCACGCGGATGGCGATCGGCATATAGGCGTGATCCTTGCCGCAGAGCTCGGAACACTGGCCATAATAGAGACCTTCGCGGTCGGCCTTGAACCAGGTCTCGTTGAGGCGGCCCGGAACGGCGTCGATCTTCACGCCGAAGGCCGGCATGGCGAAGGCATGAATGACGTCGGCAGCCGTGACCAGAAGGCGGACGGTCTTGCCGACCGGCACGACGACTTCGTTGTCGACGGCGAGCAGACGCGGATAAGCGGCCTTGTCTTCCTTGCCGAGACCCGCGCGGTCTTCGTCCTTCAAAAGCAGGCTGTCGAAGGAGAGCGGATTCTCGCCGACCTCATATTCATACGACCAGTACCACTGATTGCCGGTCGCCTTGACAGTCAGGTCCGGGTTCTGCGGCGGCGTGAGCTGCGCGGTGAGAAGCTGGAAGGACGGAACGGCCAGGAACAGCAGAATGATCACCGGACCGACGGTCCAGATCACTTCGATCGCGGTGTTGTGGCTGGTCCGCGACGGAACGGGATTGGCGCCCTCGCGGAATTTCACGACGACGATGATCAGCAGCAGGAGGACCAGGAGGGTAATCGGAATGATGAACCACAGGGTATATTGTTCAAACCACGTGATTTCTTCCATGATGCCCGTTGCGGCCGGCTGAAAGGTGGTCTGCCAGTCGACAGGCTTGTCAGCAAAGGCGCTCGAAGCAAAGAGCAGACAGGCAAGCGCTGCCAGAACTGCATAGGCCTTGTTTTTCACAATTACGTCTCCCCAATGCGCTTGATCAGGATCAAACCCGGAACGCAGAATCCCTGCGATACTGGAAGCGCTTCAAACCACAGTTTGACCAGCGCCGCAACATCTGTGCAATGAACCTCATGCGGCATTTTTGCACAAAGCCAAGATTTCCCGCCGCCGCCCTTCGCGCCGGATCAGAGATTGCGTCAGGGCGGCGATCCTCGCCTTGCCTACGCGCGCCCCGTCACGGCGGAAACGTCCGGCGCGCCCGATGCGCTCGATATAGGCCCAATTTCGGCCATATGCCGCTGGAATGTAAGTGGCGGGGCTTTTCATTTATATCTCTGCGCATCAAGAATAGCCCGAATGATTCGACGTTTTGAGGTTTACATGGGCCTGTCCCTCTTCTCCCGGCTGCCCGCTTTGATCGCGCTCGGAATTGCCGCCTTCGTCTTTCCCGCCGCAAGCTTGGCCCAGCAGTCTGCTGCCACACCCGGGACCGTCAAGTCGAACCACGGCGCCTGGTCGATCGTCTGCGATCAGCCGGCCGGCGCCTCTGCCGAACAATGCGCGCTGATGCAGAACGTCATCGCCGAGGACCGGCCTGAAGTCGGGCTCTCGGTCGTCGTTCTCAAAACCGCCGACCGCAAGGCGAAGATCCTTCGCGTTCTGGCACCGCTCGGCGTGCTTCTGCCCAACGGCCTTGGCCTCAATGTCGACGGCAAGGACATTGGCCGCGCCTATTTCGTCCGCTGCTTTTCGGACGGCTGCTATGCCGAGGTGGTGCTCGAGGACGAGCTCCTGAAGACGATGCGCGCCGGCGGGACGGCAACCTTCATCGTCTTCCAGTCGCCGGAGGAAGGGATCGGCATTCCGGTCGACCTGAAGGGCTTCGGCGAAGGCTACGACGCGCTTCCGTAAAATCGCGAGTGCTTATCGAAATGAAAGGCCGCGCTCTTCCCGAGGCGCGGCTTTCTTGTGAACTCGGCCGTCCGCCTGTGCGCGCTACAGGATCTCTGTCGCTGCGATCTTGATGCCGAAGCCTTCGAGGCCGACATAGTGGCGCTCGCGAGAGGACAGCAGTCGGATCGACGTGATGCCGAGATCCTTGAGGATCTGGGCGCCAAGGCCGATTTCCAGCCATTCGCTTTCGCGCGCCTGCGCTTCGGAATGGCCCTCGCGGTCATGCTTGCCCTTGCGCGCGGTCTGGGAGACGCCGACGCCGACCGAGCCCTCGCGCAGGTAGACGATGACGCCCCTCCCCTCGCCCGCGATGCGCTTCATGACCTCGTCGATCTGGCGGCCATTGCCGAAGACGTCCGCGCCGACATTTTCGAGGTGAAGACGGACGGGAATGTCGACGCCGTCGCGAACGTCGCCGAAAACGACGGCAAGATGCTGCATCGGATCCCATGGCAGCGCATAGGTGTGCGCCTTCGCCTTGCCGTAGGCCGTCTCGATCTCGAAGCTATGGGCCTTTTCGATCAAGGTCTCCTTGCGCTGGCGGTAGGCGATGAGATCCGCAACGGAGACCTGCTTCAGGCCGTGCGTTTCGGCGAAGGTCTCCACCTGCGGGCCGCGCATCACCGTGCCGTCGTCGTTGACCAGTTCGCAAATGACGCCGATCGGCGGCAAACTGGCGAGCTTGCAGAGGTCGACTGCCGCCTCGGTATGGCCGGAGCGCATCAACACGCCGCCCTCACGCGCCACCAGCGGGAAGATATGGCCGGGCCGCACGAAATCCGTCGCTCCGACATTCGGATTGGCAAGGTTCCTGACCGTCAGGGTGCGGTCATCGGCCGAAATGCCAGTCGTCGTCCCGTGCTTGAAGTCGACGGAAACCGTAAAGGCGGTGGTGTGGGCGGAGTCGTTCTCGGCGACCATCGCATTCAGGTTGAGGCGTTTCGCCTCGTCGCGCGGCATGGGCGCACAGACGATGCCCGAGGTGTGCCTGACGATGAAGGCCATCTTTTCAGGGGTGCAGTGCACGGCCGCGACGATCAGATCGCCTTCGTTTTCGCGCCCGCCGTCATCGGTAACGACGACGATCTCGCCGGCCTCGAAGGCGCGAATGGCCTCGACGACGCGCTTCTGGTCATAGGACATCTTTATTCTCTCCAGCAGATTATTTCAGCCGGCCGGTCTGGCCCCGGTCGCGCAGATAGTGATCGGCGATCGTGCAGGCAAGCATGGCCTCGCCGATCGGCACCGCCCTGATCCCGACACAAGGATCGTGCCGGCCCTTGGTGCGCACGTCCACCTCGTTGCCGTCGCTGTCGATCGAGCGGCGTTCGGTCAGGATGGAGGAGGTCGGCTTGATCGCGAAGCGAGCGACGATCGGCTGGCCGGTCGCGATACCGCCCAGAATGCCGCCGGCATGGTTGGAGAGATAGACGGGCTTGCCGTCGGAGCCGATGCGCATCTCGTCGGCGTTCTCCTCGCCGCTGAGCTCGGCGGTGGCAAAACCATCGCCGATCTCGACGGCCTTGACGGCGTTGATCGACATCAGGTTCGAGGCGATGTCCTGGTCCAGCTTGCCATAGATCGGCGCACCGATGCCGGACGGCACGCCTTCGGCGACGACCTCGACGACCGCGCCGATCGACGAGCCAGCCTTGCGGATGCCGTCGAGATATTCCTCCCAGACGGGAACGATGGCCGGATCCGGCGCGAAGAACGGATTGTTGTTGACCTCGGCCCAGTCCCAATTGGCCCGGTCGATCCGGTGCTTGCCGATCTGCACGAGCGCAGCGCGCACGACGAGGCCGGGCACGACCTTGCGGGCGATGCCGCCGGCCGCCACGCGCGCCGCCGTCTCGCGCGCCGAGGACCGGCCGCCGCCCCGATAGTCGCGAATGCCGTATTTGACGTCGTAGGTGTAATCGGCATGGCCGGGGCGGTAGCGCTTGGCGATCTCCGAGTAATCCTTCGAGCGCTGATCGGTGTTCTCGATCATCATCGAGATCGGCGTACCCGTCGAGATCATCGTCTCGCCGTCCTCGTCGAGCATCACGCCGGACAGGACCTTAACCAGATCATCTTCGCGGCGCTGGGTCACGAACCGGGACTGGCCGGGTTTCCGCTTGTCAAGCCAGGCCTGAATTTCGGCGAGCGTGAAGCGAATGCCGGGCGGGCATCCGTCGACGACGCAGCCGAGCGCCGCTCCGTGGCTCTCGCCCCAGGTGGTGACGCGGAAGAGATGACCGAAGGTATTGTGCGACATGACGGCTACCGTGCTCAGGACCCGAGAGATCGGACCGACCGACCCAATCCCTCCGGATCGATTCTAATCGAGTGAGAGCAGAACGCGAAAGACTTCGTATTTCCGTCCTGCTCAGACCGCGCGAAAGCGCGCGCCCTCTCTTAGTGTAAAGCACTCATTGGGGAAAGGGCTTCCGCTGTTGCGGGAGGACTTGCCGCAAGCCCGGATTTTCGGCTCCGATTCGCTTGGATTACGGTCTACGGTTGTCGCGGCCTGCCTGCCGCCCTGGAGTTCTCCGCGATCTTTCTTTGGAAAACCCGCTGCGACATCCTTCGGCAGGGCGTACAGCACCCGCGTTCCGGCCTTAGCGGCTTGAAATTCCCGTGGCCGGCGTTCACTCTTTCAGCCGCCGAAAACACTGTTCGGAATCTGCAGCTAAATCCTAAAAAACCATGGCAAAAAGAACTTTTGCCACAATCGGGGATCACAGGGTGATGACGAGGAAATTCGCAGTTTCATGGAAGAGGGCAGGAAAGATGCGATTTGTCATTGCGACGCTCATGGCTACCGCAAGCTTGCTATCGCCGCTCTCGGTCCACGCGGAAAGCGCCGACGTCGAAGCCGTGATCACCAATATCGACACCGAGCAGCTGAGCCTCTCGCTCGACGACGGCAAGAGCTACCAGGCGCCCGAGGAATTCAACTTCGAGGGACTTGAGGCCGGCGTCAAGGTTCTCGTCTTCTACACCGAAGTGGACGGCAAACGCGTCATCAACGATCTGGAAATCGTTCAGTAGGCTGGTCCCAAGGGTCCGGCATGAACATTTGTGCGCGCATCCCGCCTAAAGCCAGTTGATCGAGCCGTCGACGATCTTCAGCAGCCGGTCCTGTGGAATCGCTGCTGCCGCTGCTTCATCCGGCTCCATTTCTCCGAGCAGCTTGAACAGGGTACGGATCACGCCTCCGTGGCTGACGCAGACGGTGGGCTTCCTCACATCCTTCAGCCAGGCACCGACGCGCCAGGAGAGGATTTCATAGCTTTCGGCATCCGCGCCGGGCGGGATGAAGTCCCATTTCGCCACCCGGCGTGCGGCAATGCGCTCCGGCACCCGGCGTTTCAATTCCGAAAGCGTGAAGCCCTCCCAGGCTCCGAAGGAAACCTCCTTCAGCCGCTCGTCGGTGCGGTAGATGAAAGGGTCGAGCCCCATGGCCCGCCTGAGGCGCTCCATGGTCTCACGCGTCCGGCCAAGCGGGCTGCTGACGAAATCGAAGCTGGCGGCATTCCGCCCGAGGATCTCTCCGAGGGCCACGCCATTGCCGGTCGCCTGCTGGCGGCCGGTCTCGTTGAGGGGAATATCCTTCTGCCCCTGTAGACGACTCTCGGCGTTCCAGTCCGTCTGGCCGTGGCGAACCATGTAGATCAGCACAGTGTTCACTCCGGATGAGGCCGCCGCCCGCCGCGTTGCGTGTCTTGCCAGGCGCGCGAAGGCCGCTCGCGCAACCGGACAGCTGCTCAAATCTTAGACCGAACTCGGTCCGAGGATTCAAGCAGTTGCACGCAAGAAGCGATCAGTCCTTCAGGACGGAAATGTCCGGAGCGTCGACCGCTTTCATGCCGACCGTATGATAACCGGAATCGACATGGTGCACCTCGCCGGTGACGCCGGTAGACAGGTTGGACAGGAGGTAGAGTGCCGAATTGCCAACCTCCTCGATTGAAACGGTGCGCTTCAGCGGCGCGTTGTATTCGTTCCACTTGAGGATATAGCGGAAGTCGCCGATGCCGGAGGCGGCGAGCGTCTTGATCGGGCCGGCCGAGATCGCATTGACGCGGATGCCGCGGTTGCCGAGATCGACGGCGAGATAACGCACGCTTGCCTCGAGCGCCGCCTTGGCGACGCCCATGACGTTGTAATGCGGCATCACCTTTTCGGCGCCGTAATAGGTCAGCGTCAGCATCGAGCCGCCATCGTTCATGATGCGCTCGGCACGCGCCGCAACGGCCGTGAAGGAGTAGACGGAAATATCCATCGTGCGGGCGAAGTTGTCGCGGCTCGTATCGAGGTAGCGGCCCGTCAGCTCGTCCTTGTCGGAGAAGGCGATCGCGTGCACGACGAAATCGATCTTGCCCCATTTCTCCTCAAGCGCCGAGAATACGCCGTCGATCGTGGCAAGGTCCGTCACGTCGCAATGACCGGCCATGAAGGCGCCGAGTTCCTGCGCCAGCGGCTCGACGCGCTTCTTCAGCGCGTCGCCCTGCCAGGTCAGCGCGATGTCAGCGCCCGCTTCCGACAGAGCCTTGGCGATGCCCCACGCAATCGAGCGATTGTTTGCGACGCCCATGATGACGCCGCGCTTGCCATTCATCAGACCCGATGCCTGAGCCATGGAATGTCCCCAATACTGTCTGCCTGGACCGGCCGGAGCCGATGCCAGATTCCCGAATGTCGATGGCGCCGCACTATGCCACCAATGGTGGATGCGGCAAAATGTCGAGAATTGCCTATGGCATAGCCGCCAGACCGGTTCAAGCGCGGTGCGGATCAGGAACTGTTAGTCCCCGTAATATTGGTTCAGCTTGTCATTGAACCGTTACAAATAGAGGCCGTCGCGCTGCGCCCGCATCAGGTCGGTGACCTTGTCGTCGGGCTTTTCATGCAGCACCAGCCGCAACTCGACAAGGAGGTCGCCGCTTTCGCCGTCGGCTCCCTTCAAACCCCTACCGGCTATCCGGATGACACGGTCGGATCCCGACCATGCCGGAACCGTGACGGTCACGGCTCCGCTCGGCGTTTCGATTGCGGCCTCGCAGCCGAGGACCGCATCCTGGAGGTCGACCGGCAGGGTGGTCACGAGATCGAGGCCCTGGGTGCGGAAGGCGCCGTCCTGACGGATGCGCAGGGTCGCGACGACGTCGCCACGGGTCATGCCGGCGACCCGGTAGCCCTGCTCCTTCAGGCGAACCACCTGGCCGTCGACCGCGCCAGGCGGAACTGCCAGCTTCACCGTTTCGCCGTCGGGAAGCTCCAGGGAGACACGCGCCCGGTTGATCACCTCGTCGATGCTGACCGGCAATTCGACAGCCAGATCCGGCACTTTCTCGGCCGTCTTCGTGATGCGGTCGCGGATGCGCCGGACGATCGCCGCAACCAGTTCCGTCCCGGGCGCCGCAAGCCGCCGGACCGCTGTATCCGTCCTTGCCGGCTCCTGTGTCGTTTCGACGGGCGGCTCCGGCTTTGCCTCGGCGGCGGGAGCGACCTTCTCGGCGGGGCGCTGCGCCGAGGCCCTCGGCCTGTTGCCGGATGCCGGTTGTGGGGCGACGCCGAAAATGCGCGATACCGCCTCCTCGGCGCTCTCCGCGCCGACCGGTTCCTCGACCTGCTCCGGACCGCGCATCTTCTCCTTCATCGCTTCCATGCGACGCAGTTCCGCCTCCCGCCGCGCGTGGTCGTAGCGGCTCCTGCGCGCCGGGTCCCGCAGCAGTTCGTAAGCCCGGCCGGCTTCGGCAAAGCGTTCGGTCGCCAGCGGATCGTCCTGGTTGTGATCCGGATGGATCGCTTTCGCGACCGACCGCCAGGCGGCCTTGATTTCGTCCTGTCCAGCGCCGCGACGCACGCCGAGGATTGCATAGGGATCACGCATGGCTTGTCACCACATTCTTTGAACGGCCAGCCCTTGGCGGCGGCGCGTCTACGCACTACGACGGCAGCTCAAGATGGGCCGCTCTTCTCGGAAGCGATGATCCGGGGAAGTTGCTAAATATCGGTTAGCCGAGCTATCGCCCCGCAGGCGGTTGCGGGCCGCTCGGGCCGCAGTCCCGCGTCTTTGCGGGGATGTGGTTAACCGAGGATTTCAGCCCTGCGGGCCGAAGCTCGTCAGATACCACTCGCCATTGTCGAGCTGGCAGGTCCGCCCATCGAACTTGGCAATGCCTTCGAAGGAGTGGCGCGTGGTGGTGAAGCGGCGGCAGAGCACGCCGGAGGCGCGGTCTTCCTCGATGCTGCTGATGACCCCGGCGCTGCCCGACGAGGCATTCGCCCAGGGAATGGCGTTGCTGCTCGCAGTAATATCGGCCGAGGAAACCGCATTGCGCACGGCGACCGCGTCCGAGAGACCGTCGGACGTCTTGGCGACCGGCACGGTCCCGGTCGCGACCGAACGATCGACGCTCGAACTTCCGAAGAGATCAAGACCACCGCCCATGCAGCCCGGAAGCGCCAAGACGGTCAGGCACAAAGCCGCACTGCGCAGCAGCGCAATGGAAAAACCCTTCTTGCCATCGATCCACTTTGCTATGTCTTGCACGGCAATCCTGTCTGACTCGCCAGAGCCGAGCGCAGCCCGAGGAAGCGCTGGCGGGCTCCGACATTTTTCGATGCGGAAACGACAATCGGGCTCATCCCGACGCGCTCCCGCGCCAGATACACGGCATAGGAAGGCAATATGACGGCGAATGAGTTAACAACCGGTGACTTCACGGAGGCAGACGAGCCCTTTTCCCTCTTTGGCACATGGCTGAAGGACGCCGAGAAGAGCGAGGTGAATGACCCCAACGCGGTCGCCCTTGCGACCGTCGATCCCGATGGACTGCCCAATGTCCGCATGGTGCTGCTCAAGGGGTTCGACGAACGCGGCTTTGTCTTTTACACGAATTTCGAGAGTCAGAAAGGCCGCGAATTGCTGGCGACCCGCAAGGCCGCCATGTGTTTCCACTGGAAATCGCTGCGCCGCCAGGTGCGCCTGCGCGGGCCGGTGGAAATCGTCACCGATGAAGAGGCGGACGAATATTTCAGGAGTCGGCCGCGCGGCAGCCGCATCGGCGCCTGGGCCTCGAAGCAGTCCCGACCGCTCGAGAGCCGCCTCGCGCTCGAGAAGGCCGTCGCCGAATTCACCGCCCGTCACGCCATCGGCGAAATCCCGCGTCCGGATTACTGGTCGGGTTTCCGCATCCGGCCGACCTCGATCGAGTTCTGGCATGACCGTCCATTCCGACTGCACGACCGCATGGAGTTCCGCCGCCCCCTCCCGGAAGGAGGGTGGGAAAAGCTTCGGATGTATCCCTGACGGGAAGCCGCGACCTGTCGCCAGGCTACAGCGCCGCGCGTCCAAGTGGACGCGCCAAGATCGCTGTAGCACTTTGAACTGCTGCATGAGTCCTGAAATCGATTCCGATTTCAGGACTCATGCAGCAGCCGGAACAGAATGCCGGAGGCGAGCGCAGCGACATAGCGTTCGCTCTGGAAGTGACCGTTCAGCGAGATCCGCGGCATGGCATGACGATTGACGCCGGCAAAGAGCGTGCCCGGTTCGGTCGTCACGCCAACGGTGAAGCCTAGATCCGCGGCCAGCCGGTGATCCCGCTTCGAAACGGTCGGCCCGTAGCCATAGGGATAGGCGACGGTCAGCGGCGGCCTGCCGGTGATCGCCTCGACCCGTGCGGCGGATGTGGCGATTTCCCGGCGGGCCTCCTCGTCATCGAGCCGCGCCAGCGCGCGATGGCTGACCGTGTGCGCGCCGAGGCTGGCGAGCGGGCTTGCGACCAAGGCGCGAAGACCGCTCTCGTCGAGCGTCAGTCGCTCGGTGATGGCGAGGGGATCGATGCCCTGCGCCAGCGCAGCTCGGTTCAGCGCCGCCACGGCGCTCGCCTCGTCGGTTCTATGGATAAAGGCGGCGATGCGATCGAAAGCCGCTTGCTTCTGCACAAGCGTGCCGCTCGAGAGCGGCACCGCACCATCGCCGAAGTCGAAGCGGAACTCGCGGCTGGGCGACAGCAGCTCGGCGAGCGTTTCCCACCACAGCGTGTGGCTGCGATCGACATAGCCTGCCGTGACGAAGACGGTGAAGGGAACGGCGTGCCGTTCGAATACGGGCAGCGCCCATTCGAGATTGTTGCGGTAGCCGTCGTCGAGCGTGAAGCAAGCGAAGGGCCGATCGCCGGTCGAGGCGAGACATGCCGGCAGATCTTCGAGAGCGACGAAACGGTAACCGCCGCGCTTCAATGTCACGATCGTCTTTTCGAGGAACGCCGGGGTGATTTCCAGATGCGCGTTGGGATCAAAGTTTCGATGTTCCCTGGGGCGGACATGATGCAAGGTAAAGACGGCACCGCGGCCGCGGGCCTCGCCCATCAGACCGGCGCGCGCAAGGAGATGTGCGGCCTCGAGCCCGCCGGCAATTGCGGCCCGCCGCAATTGGTTGCGGACGATCTTCGCGACCAACTGTCTCATCCTTCTCCGCTGTGCCGCACCGGCTTCGCGAGACGCCGCTGAACCCGCCCCGCAGCACTTTGCCGAAGCTTTACGCCACCTCTGTTAAGCCTTGCTGAATCGGCCGGCGCTGCCATTGAAAGTCGGGGCAAACCTTAAAAAGGGGCTGCGCTTATTGATTTTCGGCCTTAATGTTACGACAAATCCACGTCGGCCACGTCCTGACACTTCGCGCGCCAGAAGCCACGCGGTTCAAGGGGGAATCATGAAGAACTTGCAATTTGCCTTGACGGCGATCGTTGCATTCGTCGCTGCCACCGGATCGGCTTTCGCGGGTAGCGCGTCCCTCGTCATCGACGCCCGCAGCGGCAGGGTTCTTTCCGCCGAAAATGCGGATGAGTTGAACTATCCGGCATCGCTGACGAAGATGATGACGCTGTACATGACCTTCGAGGCATTGCATCGGGGGGAGATCGGTTGGCAGACCCCGGTACCGATGTCGAAGGAAGCGGCGCGCAAGCCGCCGACCAAGCTTGGCCTCAAGCCCGGCGACGCCATCACCGTCGAGCAGGCCGTCTACGGCATGATCGTCCATTCCGCCAATGATGCCGCTGCGGCGATGGCGGAGAAACTCGGCGGCTCCGAAGCCGCCTTTGCCCAGATGATGACGGCGAAGGCGCGCCGGCTCGGCATGACGCGCACCGTCTTCGTCAACGCATCCGGCCTGCCTGCGAGCCAGCAGGTGACGACGGCGCGCGACATGGCAAGACTCGGCATGGCGCTGATCCGGGACTTTCCGCAGGAGTATCGGCTCTTCTCGGCGCAGAGCTTCAATTTCCGCGGCCGGGTGATCCGGGGCCACAACAGGCTGATGTATCGTTACGACGGCATGGACGGAATCAAGACCGGCTATACCAACGCTTCCGGATTCAATCTGGTCAGCGCCGTCAGAGACGGCAACCGCCGTGTCATCGGCGTCGTGCTCGGCGGACGCACGGCGAAAAGCCGCGACAACAAGATGGCGGCGCTGCTCGATCAACACCTGGGCAGGGCGTCCCAGTCTGGCAGCGGATCGGCGATGGCCGCGGCTAAGCCGCTCGACACGGTCGAGGTCGCGACCTTGCCCGGCGTGTCTCTCTATTCCGAACCCACTCGGGCCGGAAAGAAAGCGAGCGCAGCTCTCATGGCGGCCTCGCCCGCAGCTGTGGTTCCGGCTGATCGGCCAACCGAAATCGAGGTGGTCGCGCGCAGCGAGGCGAAGGCGGCTGCCTACTGGCAGATCCAGATTTCGACGTCACCCACGGCAGAAGCCGCGCGCAGAATTCTCGTCGAGGCACAGTCGGCCGGCGGTGCGGCCCTGCTCGGCGCCTCGCCGCATACGGATGTGGACGGCAGCGGCTCCGGGAAGCGCTACCGCTCCCGCTTCATCGGCTTCCCCAGCCGGGAGGCGGCCGACTCGGCCTGCACCATCCTCAAGAAACGGTCCTACGACTGCCTGCTGCTTCCCGGCCGCAGCTAAGATCGGGACGCGTTTTCCAGGCGATGCGCACAGCCATCGGCAGCGCTCGAGGGCTGCAAAAGCAGCCCCGCCGCAAGGGAACGGAAAGCCTCCACGGCTTTCGGCAGCACATCCGGTGGGTTGTCGCTTGCCGCGACCCAGAGAGCAGCATTGAGCGCGGCACCACTGAGAAGCCGGGCTGATGCTTCCGCGTCAAGCGGCTTGACGATGCCCCGCGCAATGAGGAGTTCCACAGCTCTTTTCGTTACTTGCAGGCAACTGTTCTGGCTGGGCCATTGCGAGGGATCACCCAACACCGCGGGTCCATCGAGAAGAACAATGCGTTGCACTTCTGGATCAAGCGCCATCTCTATATAGGCCGCGCCCTCGGCCAATAGTCTCAGCCAATCGTTGCCCTCGCGTGCGCCGATCTCCTGCGCGCGCGACGCCATCTCCGAGTCGATTTGCTCGACAACCGCCGCAAGCAGCCCTCGCTTGTCCCCGAAGTTGTGGTAGAGCGCACCGCGCGTCAAACCTGCCTCGGCGGTCAAATCGTCCATCGATGCCGCGGAATATCCCTTTTCCGCGAAGGCCTTTCTTGCAGCCCCGATCAACTTGACCCGGTTCTCCTCCATCGTTTCGCTGCGTCGTTTCGCCATTTCAAACTCACAATTTCACATACGACTCGTACATAGACTTGACATACGGTGCGTATTTGGATATTTCACATACGTACCGTATACCAATGTGGCGCCGGCTTGTGAAGCATGAACCGCGCTCATCGGTTCTCTCTAGATCATCCCAAAGGAAATCAGAATGACCCAGCGCGAAGCAATCTTTCCTGCAGACAGGCACGCACTCTATGAGGAGCACGGCTATTCCGCCGCCATTCGATCCGGCGATCTCGTGTTCGTTTCCGGGCAGGTCGGCAGCCGTCCTGATGGAACTCCCGAACCCGACTTCAGGCGCCAGGTCCAACTGGCATTCGAAAATCTCAAGGCAACACTGAGCGCAGCGGGTTGCACGATGGATGATATCGTCGACGTGACGACCTTCCACACCGATCCCGAAAACCAGTTCGGAACCATCATGGAGGTCAAGCAACAGGTTTTCAGCAAGCCGCCGTACCCAAATTGGACTGCGCTCGGGGTGACCTGGCTCGCAGGCTTCGACTTCGAGATAAAGGTCATCGCCCGTATTCCCGCAAATACCTGACAGATATCCGCGCTCTTCTGTCGGGCCCTCAAAATCGGCGAACGTAGAATATCGTATCGACGCCCATCACCGGAAAGCTCGCCGGCAGATCTTGCCTGGCGATTTCGACAAAGCCGTTCCTTTCGTAGAACCGATGGGCGGCGAGGAACTTCTCGGTCGTGCCGAGATAGATCGCCGTTAACTGCCGCCGTTCGGCATGGGCGAGGAGGGTATCGAGCAGGCGAGTGGCGGTGCCGTATTCGCGCCCGCGAAATTCGGACGCGACGAACATCTTCCGCAGGGCCGCCTCGGCGCCTCCGATATCCTTGAGCGCAATCGTGCCGACGATCCGCTCGCCGACGGCTGCAACCCAGAAGTCTCCGTCGCCGCTCTGGTAGAATGCGGGAATTGCCCGAAGATCGGGCTGATCTTCGGCGGTGATGGCAATGCCGAATTCCTCGCGCCGGATCGGTAGGATGACGTCGATGACGCCCTGCTCGTCTGCCGCCAAAAAACGCCGGACTTCCAGAACATCTCCCGACTGATCCGCCATCTCGACTTGCCTATGCCTGAGTGCCGCCGACGGTGATCTGATCCATCCTGAGATGCGGCTGGCCGACGCCGACGGGCACCCATTGGCCCGCCTTGCCGCAGTTGCCGATACCGGTGTCGAGCTTCGTGTCGTTGCCGACCATTGTTACCCGCTTCATCGCATCCGGTCCATTACCGATCAGCATGGCGCCCTTGACCGGCGCGCCGACCTTGCCGTTCTCGATCAAATAGGCCTCGGTGCAGCCGAACACGAACTTGCCCGAGGTGATGTCCACCTGGCCGCCGCCGAAGGAAACGGCATAGATACCCTTCTTCACCGAGGCGATGATTTCAGCGGGCGTGCGATCGCCGGCAAGCATATAGGTGTTGGTCATGCGCGGCATCGGCACATGGGCGTAGCCCTGGCGGCGGCCGTTGCCGGTCGGTTTCATGCCCATCAGCCGGGCATTCTGCCGGTCCTGCATGTAGCCGACCAGCTTGCCGTCCTCGATCAGCACGTTGTAGCCGGAGGGCGTGCCCTCGTCGTCGATCGAGATCGAGCCGCGCCGCGCCTCGATCGTGCCGTCATCGACGACGGTGACGCCCTTGGCCGCCACCTGCTCGCCGAGCAGCCCGGCGAAGGCGGAGGTCTTCTTCCGGTTGAAATCGCCTTCCAGGCCGTGGCCGACCGCTTCGTGCAGCATCACGCCCGGCCAGCCGGAAGCGAGCACCACGTCCATAGTTCCTGCCGGCGCATCGATTGCCTCGAGGTTGACGAGCGCCTGCCGCAACGCCTCGTCGGCACCCTTTTTCCAGTTCTCTTCGGTGATGAAGTCGCCGAAGCCGCGCCTGCCGCCGATGCCGAAGCTACCGGATTCCTGCCTTTCGCCCTCGCCGACCACGACCGAGATGTTGATGCGGGTCATCGGCCGCACGTCGTGAACACGATGCCCGTCCGACCTCAAGATGTCCACCACTTGCCAGCTTGCGGCGACCGTCGCCGTCACCTGCCTGACCTTGGGGTCCTTGGCTCGCAGATAGGCGTCGATGTCCTGGAGCAGGCTCACCTTCGTCTCGAAACTCGGTTCGCCGATCGGATTTTCATCGCCATAGAGCTTCTTGTTGGTGCGCTGCGGGGCAGCGGCGTAGGAGCCGGAATAGCCGCGGGTCACCTGCCCGACCGCGTCCGCGGCCCTTTTCAACGCGGCAAGCGACAATTCCCCGGCATGGGCGTAACCGACCGCTTCGCCGGCGACGGCGCGCAGGCCGAAACCCTGGTCGGTGTTGAAGCTGCCACCCTTCAGGCGGCCATTGTCGAAGGAGAGCACCTCCGCCTGCGCATGCTCGAGGAAGAGTTCGCCGTCGTCGGCGCCGGCAAGCGTCTCGGAGAGAACCTTGCGGACCGCCGCCTCGTCCGCATCGAAGAGGCTTATGAGGTTGGTGTCCATCGTTCTGCTCCGCGTCGTGAAGGGTTCCTTCCATTTAGGAAGCCCGGCGCCGCAAGCCAAGAAAAATCGGTCAGGAGAGATCGGCGTTCCAGCCTTCCAGCAGATTGACCTCTGCCACGCCAGTGAAACGGGCGATCCGGTCGAGTTCGGCCATCAGCTTGTCAATGCGGCCCGACGCCGGCTTGACGCCTTGTTCGAGCCACAGGCGCTTGACGTCGAGGCTGCCGCGCTTGCGGTCGGCCTTCATGTCGATCCGGCCGATCAGCCGATCGCCTTCGAGAAGCGGAAAGACATAATAGCCATATTCGCGCTTCGCCTCGGGAACGAAGACTTCGATGCGGTAGAAGAAGCCGAAAAGTCGCTCGGTGCGGTTCCGGTCGCGCAGCAAGGGGTCGAAGGGGCTCAACACGCGAATGCGCGCCGGCGGATCGGGCACATCGGCGAGATTGTCCGGAAAGCCGGCAAAGGCATAGGACAGCCGCGGCTTGCCGCCATTGGCAGGCTCGATGACGATTTCGTCAAGCTCGCCGCGATGCTCGGCGACCCAGGCCTTCGCTTCCTCGGGCGAGACGAGATCCCAAAAGGCGGCAATCTCCCCGTGCGTGGCAAAACCGAGGCGTTCGAGGGCGCTGCGGCAGGCCCAGTCGACGAACTCCGGATGGCTCACATCGCCGTCGTAGTGATGCGCCGGGATCACCCGCTCGGTGAGATCATAGACCTTCTGGAAATTGACGCGGCGGGCGATCGCCAGCCGGCCCTGGCGCCAGAGCACCTCGAGCGCTGTCTTCGACGGGTGCCAGTTCCACCAGCCGCCCGATTCGTGATGATCCTCCTTCAGCTCGCGCGCCATGACGGCGCCGCCGCTGGCGATCCGCTCATAGGTTTCGTCGCAACCCGCATCGAAGCCGTCGCCGCGCCATTTGCGCCAACGCTCGCTGAGCGTTTCGCTCTCCCATTTGAAGCGATGCTTCCAATAGACAAAGAAGGCGCTCGGAATGATCGAAGCATCATGAGTCCAGTGCTCAAAGAGCTCGCCATCCTCTTCCAGCAATTCGCTCAGATGCTCGCGGCGATAGGTCTGGTTGCGTGAAAACAGGATCTGATGATGGGCGCGCTCGACGGTGCCGATGCTATCAACCTGCACGAAGCCGATATCGCGGATCAGCCGCAGGAGACCGTCCTTGCCGAGCGCGCGATGCGGCGCGGCAGAGAGGCGCTGCTTGAAAAGGAAGATGCGCCGGGCATCGCGGTTGGAGAGGCGAATCGTCATGGGCAAGAGGATAGGCTTTTATTCCCATAATTCAAATACAGTTCCACCATAAAGCAATCGGGCAAAGGCTGCATTGCCCTTGCCGATCGAGTTGCCCTATACAGCGCCGCACGTCTTTTCAGACGCGCAAAGGACGCTGTAACACTTTAAACCTACGCATCGTGCTTCCCGAAAAATCGATGCCGATTTTCGGGCGATGCGCTAGAGCCACCACGACAACTGGACGAGGATCAAGATTGGACATCCGCTTCACCGATTGCTCGGTCCGGTTCGGCGAGCGGGTAGCGCTTCACCCGCTGACGCTTGCCCTCGACGAACGGCGGATCGGCATCATCGGCCTCAACGGTTCCGGCAAGACGACCTTCGCGCGACTGATCAACGGGCTCGTCAAGCCGACGACGGGTCACGTTTTGGTCAATGGCCTCGATACGGTGAAGGATGACAGGGACGTGCTTGCCGAGGCGGGCTTCATTTTCCAGAACCCACAGCACCAGCTGATCATGCCGATCGTTTCGGACGACATCGCCTTCGGACTCAAGAATCGCGGACTGCCAACGCACGAGATTTCCTCGCGAACGGAGGCGGTGCTGGCCCGTTTCGGCGTCAGCCATCTTGCGAGACGGCGCGTGCATGAGCTTTCGGGCGGGGAAACGCAGCTTGTCGCCATGGCGAGCGTCGTCGTCACCGGACCGAAAATCCTGATCCTTGACGAGCCGACCAACCAGCTCGACCTGCGCAACCGCCGCATGGTCGCGGCAACGATCGATGCGCTCGACGAGGACACGATCGTCATCACCCATGATCTCGGGCTTGTCGAAGGGGTCGAGCGCCTGCTGCTCTTTCACGAAGGTCGCCTCGTTGCCGACGGAACCCCCGAGGAGACAATCGGGCGCTATCACGAGGTGGCCGGATGCTGACGAGCCTCTATGTGGAAGGACAGAGCTGGTTCCACCGGGTGCCGGTGCGCCTGAAGCTCGCCGCTCTCATCGTCCTGAGCGTGGCTCTTTTTGCGACGAACGCGCCGCTCCTGCTGCTGCCGGCCTTTCTCCTCTGCGGTGCGCTCTATCTTTCCCTCGGCATGTCGGCGCGCCAGGCCTTTTCGCGGGTCGGCTTCGTCCTGTTCACCATCCTCGTGCTGGCGGGGATCAACCTCTTCCTCGTTCCACTCCCCCAGGTGATCGCACTCATATTGCGGCTGACGACCCTCGTGCTCTTCGCCGCCGCCGTTACGGCGACGACGACAATCGGCGCCTTCATGGATGAAATCACCATCCTCCTGAAGCCGCTGGAGCGCGTCGGGCTCCTGCGGGCGGCCGATGTCAGCCTGGCGCTTGGCCTCGTGCTACGCTTCGTCCCGGATATCCTCGCCAGATATCAGGCAATCAGCGAGGCGCACCGTGCACGAGGACTGCCGATCCGGCCGATGACGATCATCGGCCCGCTGATCATCCTGACGCTGAAAGATGCGGATACGATCGCGGCGGCCATTGACGCGCGCGGATTCCGCCGCCAATAAATTCGCGCCTTCTAATAAAGGATAGGACCACATGAACACCAGAGACCTCGTCCTCATCGCGCTCTTCGCCGCAATCGTCGTCGTGCTCGGCCTCATCCCGCCGATCACGCTCGGCTTCATCCCCGTTCCGATTACGGCGCAATCGATGGGCGTCATGCTCGCCGGCTGCATCATCGGCGCCAAGCGCGGCGCGCTTTCCTTCCTGCTGTTCATCCTGCTGGTCGCGATCGGCCTCCCGGTGCTGTCGGGCGGTCGCGGCGGACTTGCCGTCTTCGCCGGCCCCTCGGGCGGTTTCATTCTTGGGTGGGCGGTTGCCGCTTATGTCACCGGTCTCATTGCCGAACGCTTCGTGCATCCGGGAAATTCGGAAGCGCGTCAGTTCGTCGGATTCTTCCTCGCCTCCTTGATCGGCGGCATCGTCGTCCTCTATGCGATCGGCGTTCCGTGGCTCTCGGCAGTCACCGGCACGCCGCTGATGACCGCCGCGACCGGTTCGCTGGTGTTCATTCCGGGCGATCTCCTCAAGGTGGCGATCGCCACGCTCGCGGCCCGCGCCGTCTACGCCGGCTATCCGCTGCTGCCGGCCCGCGCCTGACGCAATGCCGCTTGCAGGCGCCATAGCGCGACATGCGGGCGAGCGCCCGCACGCCCGGGCCTTCCACATGGAGGGCGGGGTTTTCACCTATGGCGAGCTTGCCGCGGATGCGTACTGGATTCTCCACGCGATCGAACAAGCGGCCCTGCAGGCGACGGAGCAAAGTGTCCTTTCCGGCCGCGTCCGGCTGATTGCCCTTGAAACCGGCAATCACCCGCTCTTTGCCGCAGCCTTCATCGCCGCGACATCGGGCGGCAATTGTGCCGCGCTCATCGATCCGCACCTCCCCGACTCGACCCGCCAGCGAATGAAGGAAAAGCTGAAACCGGAGATCGTCATCCGCGCCGCCGGCGATCTCCTGCATCTGGAGGTTCCGTCAGCGGGACAAACGCATTCGCTCGATACGTTCGACGGCTCCTCCCCGATCCGCGTCGGCGACGAGGCGGAACCGTTCCTCGTGGTCTTCACTTCGGGTACCACCGGGGAACCGAAAGCGATCATCCGCGACCGCCGATCCTGGCGCCTCAGCCTCGAAATTGGCCAGGATTTCTTCGGCCTAAGGCCGGAAACGACGACCTATGCCCCCGGACCGTTGGCGCACGGGCTGGCCCTTTATGCCCTCGTCGAAAGCCTTGCGGCCGGAGCCGAATTCATCGGCGCCCGCCACTTCGAGGCGCGCCAGGCACTCGACATCATCGGCGCCGCCAGGGCGAAACGCCTGGTGCTGGTGCCGACAATGCTGCGGCGGCTTTGCGATGAGGCGGAAGGTGCTCATTTGCGCTGCGTCGAAAAGATCACCGTCGCCGGTGCCAAGCTGACGCCGGCGGACCGCAGCGCTGCAGCGCGCACCTTCCCCGCGGCAGAGGTGATCGAATATTTCGGCGCGTCGGAACTCGGCTTCATCACAGTTGCCGGCGCGGACGAGCATCACGCAGCGACTGCCGTGGGCAAGGCATTTCCGGGCGTCCGGCTGGCCATCCTGGACGATCGCGGAAATCGCCTGCCGCCGGGGGAAGCCGGGACGATCTTCGTCGACAGCGCACTGATATCAGATGGCTACATAGCCGGCGGCGACAATGTCGGATTTCGACGCCATGGGCGGCTCGCCACCGTCGGCGACCTCGGATCTCTCGACGAGGACGGCACCTTGCATCTCATCGGCCGCGCCGGCGGCATGGTGCTTTCCGGCGGCAACAATATCTATCCCTCGGAAGTCGAGAGCGCGATCATGGCTGCGGCCAGCGTCCAGTCGGTGCTGGCCTTCGGCCTGGATCATCCGGATCTCGGCAGCGAGCTTGTCGCGGTCGTCCAGCCGAGCGATGATAGGTTCGAGCGTGAAGCGCTGGAGCGTCATCTTGCTGATGCCCTGCCGCGCTATAAGCATCCACGCAAGGTCTGGCTGTGCCGGGAAATGCCGATGACCGCCTCCGGCAAGATCGCGGCCGGACAATTGCGGCAATGGATCGCGGAGGAGAACGGTGCCCTTGAACGCCTCTTCTGATCCCACCCGCACACCGGTCGTCATCGCGGCGCTACGCACGCCGATCGGTCGCGTCAACGGCAGTCTCGCCGCGATCGAGCCCGCAAACCTTGCCGCCCTGCTGATCGATCGCATCGTCTCGGACGTTGGTATCAATCGGAACGAGATCGACGACGTGCTTGTCGGCAATGCCGCAAACAGCGCCGGCAATCTCGCGCGTCTCGCCGCACTCGAGGCCGGCCTGCCCGTTTCCATCCCCGGCGTCACCATCGACCGCCAATGCGGCTCCGGGCTCGAGGCGATCGTCCTGGCGGCGCGGCAGATCCAGGCCGGCGCCGGGCAATATTATCTTGCCGGAGGCACCGAAAGCGCCAGCCGCGCCCATATCCGACTTCGCCCGCCGCTGGCGCGTGGCGAGGAACTGCAGCCGGTGAAGCGCGCGCGGATGGCGCCCGATGCCATCGGCGACCCGGATATGGGCGTTGCGGCGGAGAACGTCGCCGCGGCCTGCGGGATTTCGCGCGAGCGCCAGGACCAGTTTGCGCTCGAAAGTCATTGCCGTGCCGTGGCTGCCCAGACTGCGGGCCGCTTCGGTCGCGAGATCGTGCCCGTCGAGACGCCGGCCGGCCTCGTTGCCAGCGACGAGTGCCCCCGCGCCAACGCCTCGGCCGAGACGCTCGCCCGGCTGAAGCCCGTCTTCGTCAGGGACGGCACCGTCACCGCCGGCAATGCCTGTCCGATCAATGACGGCGCGGCGATCGTTCTGATGACGTCGCTCGCCGAGGCTAGGCGGCTTGGCGTGTCCTTTGCCCTCGAATTCATCGCCGCGGCGACGGCGGGCGTCGACCCCAACCTCCTGGGCCTCGGCCCGGTGCCGGCAATGGCGAGGCTTCGTGCCCGCAATCCGGCGCTCGACGTCGCCAAGGTCGACTTCATCGAGTTCAACGAGGCTTTTGCCTCTCAGGTTCTCGGAAGTCTCTATCCCCTCGGCATTTCGCCGGAGCGCGTCAATCGCGATGGCGGTGCGATCGCGCTCGGCCATCCCTATGGCGCCTCCGGCGCGATTCTCGTCGTCAGGCTGTTTTCCCAGATGCTCGCCGCAGCGAGCGACAGCGAGGGTCTGGCAATGATGGGGGTCGGCGGCGGCATGGGCGTCGTCGCCCATTTTCGCTCGCTGAGACCGGGTCACACCGCATAGCCGGCGAGCCAGTCGCGCGTCGCGGCCGGCAGCGGCACCGGCTGATGCCGAGTCGGATCGACGGCGACCCACACGATTTCCACCTCCGCCGCCAGATGGGCGCCAGCCTCGATGCGCACCGCAAAGCTCACCGAACTGCCGCCGATCTTCGCCACGGTGACGGTGAAGCGGGCCGGCTCATCGAAACGCAAGCCGCGATGAAAGAGGCAGGCAGAGCGGCGCACCAGATAGGCCGGCTCGTTCTTCGTCGGCGGGCGATGCCGCCAGAGATTGGCCAGTGCCGCCTCGGCATGCGCATAGTAGGCCGCATTGTGCATGTGGCCATGCATGTCTATATCGCGAAACGGAATACGGATTTCCGTGACATTTTCCCGCTCTGTGCCGTCCATGCGAGGCCCCTTACATGCGCTCCACTCTCGTTAGACAGTTTGGCGATCCCGAACAAGTCATCGAGATCGTCGACGCCGCCCGCGTCGAGCCGGGGTCCGGCGAGGTCGAGGTCGAGATCTCGCTTGCGGCGATCAACCCATCGGACCTGATCCCGGTGACCGGCGCCTATCGCGCCCGCACCGAACTGCCCTTCGTGCCCGGCTTCGAGGGCGTCGGCATCGTCCGTCGCGTCGGAACGGGCGTGCACCAGCTGAAACCCGGAGACCGGGTGGTTCCGATCGGCGCCAGCGGGCTGTGGCAGCAAATCCTCGTCCGCCCGGCCGAATGGTGCTTTGCCGTGCCGGACGATGTGAGCGACACGCAAGCGGCAATGAGCTACGTCAACCCCTTGACGGCGCTGCGGCTCGTCGAGGCGCTGCGCCTGCATTTCGGCTCTCTCCAGGGCCGCAGCGTCGGCGTGACGGCCGCGGGTTCGGCGATCGGCGGCATGCTGATGAAGTTGCTGACGTTGGAAGGCGTTGTGCCAACAGCGGTCCTTCGCAGCGACAAGAGCCGCACCTGTGTCGGCGAGGGATATTCGATTGTCGTGACCGACGGCAGCGACCTTCCGGCAGGGGCAAGGTTTGACGCGGTGCTCGATGCGGTTGGCGGGACGTTGGCCGCCGAGCTGATCAGCCGGACCATCCATCGAGGCGGGGCCTTCATCCAGTATGGCGCGCTCAGCGGCATTCCGGTCCCGCAGGCAGCGATCGCCGGCCGCCCCGACGTTCGCTTCGCCTTCCTCTGGCTGCGAACCTGGGTCCACTCCGCCGGGCGCGACGCCCTCGAGGCAGCCTTTGCCCGAAGCTTTGCGGGCCTTCGCGACGGGCTGTTCGCGAGCCCGGTCGCCGCAACCTATCCGTTGAGCCGGCTTCGCGAAGCCTTGGCACACCAGTCCGATCCGCTCCGCAACGGCAAGATCCTGCTCGATCCGCGCTGTTGAAAATCGGACTTTTGCTGTCGCGGCCATGGATTTTGACAGGCACGCGCACTAGCTTTGCGCGGATGACCACGCATCTCTATGAAAATGCCCTCTTCCAGGAACACAAAGTTCCGGAGGGGCACCCGGAGCGACCGGATCGGCTGAGGGCGCTGAACCTCGCGCTGGAGCATCCGAATTTCGCGCCGCTCACGCGTATCGAGGCGTCGAAGGGCAGCGAGGACCTGGTGCTGCTTGCCCATTCCGAGGAGCACCTCAGGTCGATCACCCGGGCGATGCCGGACGAGGACATCAACCAGATCGAAGCCGATACCTATGCGAGCCCGTCAAGCTTCGTGGCGGCGCTGACCGGCATCGGCGGCGCCGTCGCCGCCATCGACGCGGTATTCGCCGGCGAGGCCGACAACGCCTTCGTCGCGGCCCGCCCGCCGGGCCACCATGCCGAGAAGAACAAGGCGATGGGCTTCTGCTTCTTCAACACGATCGCGATCGCCGCGCGCCATGCACAGAAGGCGCACGGCGTCGAGCGGGTCGCCATCGTCGACTGGGACGTGCACCATGGCAACGGCACGCAGGACATTTTCTGGAACGACCCGTCGGTGTTGTTCTGCTCTACCCACCAGATGCCGCTCTATCCGGGCACCGGCGCCAAGGAAGAAACCGGCGTCAAGCACAATATCGTCAATGCGCCGCTCTCCCCCAATAGCGGCAGCGAGCACTTCCGCGATGCGTTCCGAAGCCGCGTTCTTGCTGCTCTCGACAATTTCCGGCCGGACCTCGTCTTGATCTCCGCCGGTTTCGACGCGCACTACCGCGATCCTCTGGCGCAGATCAATCTTGTGGCGGAGGACTTCGACTGGGCGACCGGACGCCTCATGGAGGCCGCCGGCAGGAGCGCCGGCAACCGAGTGGTGAGCATGCTCGAGGGCGGCTATGACCTGCAGGGGCTCGCCGAATCGGCCGGCATGCACATACTGAGACTGATGAGAGGGTAATTGATGAACAACGACAATACGCAGGCGGACGTCTCCGCCCTCTCCTTCGAGCAGGCCGTCGAGGAGCTGGAGCGGATCGTCTCCGCGCTCGAACGCGGCGATGTGGCGCTCGACAAATCGATCGAAATCTATGAGCGCGGCGAGGCGCTGAAGAAGCATTGCGAGACGCTGCTGAAGGCGGCCGAGGACCGCATCGAGAAAATCCGCCTCGATCGCAACGGCAAGCCGCAAGCTGTGGAGCCGCTCGACGCGGAATAGCCATCGGCTTTCGTCCGAGAATTTGCCCCTCATCCGCCTACCGGCACCTTCTCCCCGCAGGCCGGGCGAAGGGACTTGTGGCGCCAACTCGGTCCCCTCTCCCCGTCAGAACGGAGGGGAAGGGTGAGGGGCCAGGCCTGTCGTCACCATTGTAGCTTGGGAAACACTTCGTTCGCCGACATCCGCTATCGAGCGAGAAGGATCGGCGCTAGTTTCAAGCTGAAACGCCACCAACCGGAGCAAGCGCCATGTCCTTTTTTCCCGGTCCCGATCCGCTCGCCGGCGACAAGCCGGCCTGCGACGCCATAGAACATCTGATCATCCCGCGCACCAGCGACATCGGCGGCCTAGAAGTGCGTCGGGCGCTTCCGACGGCGCGGCGGCGGCTCGTCGGCCCGTTCATCTTCTTCGACCGCATGGGACCGGCGCTGCTGCGGGCCGGCCAGGCGATCGACGTGCGTCCGCATCCGCATATCGGCCTGTCGACGGTCACCTATCTCTTCGACGGCGAGATCAAGCACCGCGACAGCCTCGGCACCGAAATGGTCATTCGCCCCGGCGACGTGAACCTGATGACTGCAGGGCGCGGCATTGTCCATTCGGAACGCTCGCCGGAAAACCAGCGCGGCCGTGAGCGCTCGCTTTCCGGTTTGCAGACCTGGCTGGCGCTGCCCGATGACAAGGAAGAAGTCGATCCAGTCTTCGCCCATACCGAGGAACACATGCTGCCGCATCTTGCCGACGGAGGCGTTCGCGCGCGCGTGGTCATCGGCAATTTCGAAGGGGCTGCTTCGCCCGTCTCGACCTTCACGCACACTATTTATGTGGATCTGTCGATCGAGGCCGGCCGCAGCGCTCCCTTTGCCGCCCAATGGGAGGAACGCGCCATCTATATTCTCTCGGGCGAAGCGATAATTGCGGGCGACCATTTCGCCGACAACCAGCTTCTCGTCTTCCGGCCCGGCGACGAGATCACCATCACGGCGGGGCCGTCCGGCTGTCACGTGATGCTCTTCGGCGGAGCTGCACTCGGCTCGCCACGGCATATCTGGTGGAACTTCGTGTCCTCATCGAAGGAGCGCATCGACAAGGCGAAGGAAGAATGGGCGAGCGGCCGCTTCGACATCGTGCCGGGCGACGAGGAGGAGTTCATTCCCCTGCCGGCAAGCTAATTTTTCGTCGAGCCCTTGGTTGGCGACGCAGGAATGCCTAATTTTTGCATTCAACGACGATTGCGTCTAAACAGCCGATAAGACGGAAATCACCAACAGTTCGCGCGTCGCCCGGCGGCGCGCACGAGGCACGCAGCGTGACACAACTGCCCACCAATCCGATGCCGGCGACCCCGCTGCTCGACAAGGTCAATGTCCCCGACGATCTGAAGAGGATCGACGACAAGGACCTGCCGCAGCTGGCGAGCGAACTGCGTGCGGAAATGATCGATGCGGTGTCGCGCACCGGCGGCCATCTCGGCGCCGGCCTCGGCGTCGTCGAACTGACGATCGCCATCCACAAGGTTTTCGACACGCCGCACGACCGGCTGATCTTCGACGTCGGCCACCAGTGCTACCCCCACAAGATCCTGACCGGGCGGCGCGACCGCATCCGCACGCTGCGTCAAGAAGGCGGTCTTTCCGGCTTCACCCGGCGCGCCGAGAGCGAATACGACCCGTTCGGCGCGGCGCATTCGTCGACCTCGATCTCCGCCGGCCTCGGCATGGCGGTCGCTGCCGATCTCGACGGCAAGAGCCGCAATGTCATCGCCGTCATCGGCGACGGCGCGCTGTCGGCCGGGATGGCCTATGAGGCGCTCAACAATGCCGGCGCGCTCGATGCCCGGCTGATCGTCATCCTCAACGACAACGACATGTCGATCGCCCCGCCGACCGGCGCCATGAGCGCCTATCTGGCACGGCTTGCCTCCGGTCGGACCTATATGGGCATCCGCGAGGTCGGCAAGAAGCTGACCGCCTATCTCGGCAAGACGGTCGACCGGGCGATCACCCGCGCCGTCGAGCATGCGCGCGGCTATGTCACCGGCGGCACCCTCTTCGAGGAGATGGGCTTCTACCATATCGGCCCGATCGACGGTCACTCCTTCGACCATCTGCTGCCGGTCTTGCGCAACGTCCGCGACAATGCGCGCGGACCGGTGCTGATTCATGTGGTAACGCAGAAGGGCAAGGGCTATCCGCCGGCCGAGGCCGCCGCCGACAAATATCATGGCGTCAACAAGTTCGACGTGATCACCGGCGCCCAGGCGAAGGCCAAGCCGAACGCGCCGGCCTACACGTCCGTCTTCGCCGATGCGCTGGTGCAGGAGGCTAGCCTCGACGACAAGATCGTGGCGATCACCGCCGCCATGCCGTCCGGCACCGGGCTCGACCGGTTTGCGGCCGTGCATCCGTCGCGCTGCTTCGACGTCGGCATCGCCGAGCAGCACGCGGTGACCTTCGCCGCCGGCCTTGCCGCGGAAGGATACAAGCCCTTTGCGGCGCTCTATTCGACCTTCCTGCAGCGCGCCTACGACCAAGTCGTGCACGACGTGGCGATCCAGGGCCTGCCGGTGCGCTTCCCGATCGACCGGGCCGGTTTCGTCGGCGCCGACGGGCCGACCCATGCCGGCTCCTTCGACACGACCTATCTCGCCTCGCTGCCGGGCTTCGTGGTGATGGCGGCCGCCGACGAGGCGGAACTGAAGCACATGGTACGCACCGCCGCGGGCTATGACGACGGCCCGATCTCGTTCCGCTATCCGCGCGGCGAAGGCGTCGGCGTCGAGCTTCCTGAACGGGGTGAGATTCTTCAGATCGGCAAGGGGCGGATCATCAAAGAGGGCACCAAGGTGGCGCTGCTTTCCTTCGGAACGCGGCTCGCGGACTGTCTGCTGGCGGCCGAGGACCTGGATGCCGCCGGCCTTTCGACAACGGTTGCCGATGCGCGCTTCGCCAAGCCGCTCGACCAGGAACTGATCCGCCAGCTTGCCCGTCACCACGAGGTACTGATCACCATCGAGGAAGGCGCCATCGGCGGCTTCGCCAGCCATGTGCTGCACTTCCTGGCGGAGGAAGGCCTGCTCGACGGCGGCCTCAAAGTCCGGCCGATGGTGCTGCCGGACATCTGGATGGAGCAGGCAAAGCCCGAATCCATGTATGCCCAGGCCGGCCTCGACCGGGCCGGCATCGTATCGACCGTTTTCAAGGCGCTCGGCCAGAAGCAGTCGGTGGATCTCGGCGCGGCCGGCTAGAAATCTTAGAACCGCGCGGCTCAACGGAACACGCTTGCAATATACCTCTCGACGGGCGATGACGGCCCATGTTCGATAGCAAGCAAAGCATCCTCCGCCTCGACCAGTTGCTCCTGAACAAGGGCCTGGTCGCCAGCCGCGCCCGCGCGCGGGACGCGATCCAGCGCGGCACCGTCAAGGTCGACGGGCGCACCGTGACCAAGCCCGCCGCCGCCTTTACGGAAAACGCAGCGATCACCATCGATGACCCGGCGCAGGCCTATGTCTCCCGGGCCGCATTGAAGCTCGTTGCCGCGCTCGCCCATTTCGGCTTCGATCCGGCAGGTCGGACCTGCCTCGATGTCGGCGCCTCGACGGGCGGCTTTACCGAGGTGCTGTTGAAGCGCGGCGCCGCGCATGTGGTAGCGGTCGATGTCGGCCACGGGCAGATGCACTCGCGCATCGCGGAAGATCCGCGCGTCACCAATATCGAAGGGCTGAATGCCCGCGCGATGACAGCGGACGACATCGGTAACCGGGCGATTGGCTTCGTCGTCTCCGACGTCTCATTCATTTCGATCAAGCTGGCACTGCCGCCGGCGCTGTCTTTGGCCGAGCCGGGCTCCAATTGTATCCTGCTCGTGAAGCCGCAATTCGAGGCCGGACGCGACGCAATCAGCAAGGCCGGGCTCCTCAAGGCCCCGGAGAGCGCCCCGGCCGTGGCGGCCGAACTCGAACGCTGGCTCGTGGAGGACATGGGCTGGCAAAGCCTTGGCCTCGTCCCCTCGCCCATTGCCGGCGGCGACGGCAACAGGGAGTTTCTGCTTGCGGGGCTGAAGCGATGAGCACAGAGATCGTCACCATCAGCCGTCTCGGGGCCCAGGGCGACGGCATTGCGCAGACCGAAGCGGGCCCCGTCTACGCGCCCTTCACCCTGCCCGGCGAAACCGTCGCGCTGGCCGTCAACAAGGCACATGGCACGCTGATTTCGCTGAAAGAGGCTTCCCCGGAGCGGACCGAACCGAAGTGTCGGCATTTCGGCCCGGACGGCATCAACGGCACCTGCGGCGGCTGCACCCTGCAGCACGCCTCCGACCCGCTCTACCACGCCTTCAAGCGCAATCTCGTCATCGACGCCTTGAAGTCGAAAGGCCTGACGCCCGAGGTCGCTCCATTGATCGTCGCCCGGCCCGGCGAGCGCCGGCGCGCCGTGTTCACGGCCCGGCGGACCGAAAAGGAACTGCTGCTAGGCTTCAACCAGGCGCAAAGCCATCATATCGTCGCGATCGGCGAATGTCCCATCACCAGCCCGGGCATCGTCTCGCGGCTCGCGACCATCCGCAAGATCGCGGCGGCTATGGCGTCGAGCACCGAACCGTTCCGGATCACCGTGCTCGAGACCGATACCGGCCTCGACCTCGCCTTCGAAGACATCAAGCTCGGCGACCGTCAGCGACGTTCGACCGTGGAAGCCGTTCTCGGCGAGCGGGGCATCGCGCGCGTCAGCCTGAACGGCGAGATCATCATCGAACCGGTCAAGCCACTGATCGATTTCGGCGGCGTATCGGTTTCGCCGCCGCCCGGCGCCTTCACCCAGGCCACACGGCCGGCGGAGGAGGCGATGGCGAAGCTCGTGCTCGGGCATGTCGGCAAGGCGAAGCGCGTGGCCGATCTCTTCGCCGGCATCGGCACCTTTGCGCTTCGGATCGCCCGGACCAGCCGAGTGCAGGCCGTCGAGGGTGAGGACAAGGCGCTGAAGGCGCTCGACTTCGCCGCACGCAACACACAAGGGCTGAAGCCGGTGACGGTCGAGAAGCGCGACCTTTTCCGCCGGCCGATGATGGCGCAGGAACTGAAGGTCTTCGACGCCGTCGTCTTCGACCCGCCCCGGGCCGGCGGCGAGGCGCAATGCCACGAACTCGCCCGCTCGGGCGTGAAGAAAATCGCCGCGGTCTCCTGCAACCCGGTGACGCTTGCGCGGGATCTCTCGATCCTCGTTGCCGCCGGCTACCGCATTACATCGGTGACCCCCATCGACCAATTCCTCTGGTCGGCGCATGTCGAGACGGTTGCGACTCTGGAGAAGTGATCTCTTATGGGCCGCTGTTCATCCGGCCAGATGCGACTCGTGGCGTGAGGAGGCTCACCTCAAATTGCTCTTCGGAAACAGCACGCGATCAGGTTTCGCATTCATTCGTGCCAGCATTTCCTTGATCAAGCGTGTTTTGGTACGCCCCGCTTCCTTCGGCGGCACCAGGTAACGTACGATGGCCTCCAGCCAGGTGTTTTCGCTGACGCGAAAATGAACCACGGGATGCTCCTTCACGTCGAGTTCGTCCACCGGCGTTTCCGACAGGATATGCTTATAGACCTTCACCTTCTGGCTCATGATGTCGCCGATCTGCTCTTCCACGACCTCTCTCATGGTTCGCGCCACAAATTCCAGATCGCTTTCATAGGCGAGCTGGAACTTGATTTCGTTCCAGACATAGGGAAACAGCGGCCAGGAATAGTTGAAGACCGGTGTGTCAAACACGGTGGAATTCGGAAACTTGATAATGCGTCCGCTCGGATGATCGGTCCAAAGATACTCGCCGCCGAATTCCCATAACGTCGTGTCGAGATAGCTGACATCGATGACATCGCCGTGGGCATCGCCGATGCGAATTCGGTCGCCGACGCGATAAGGCGCCCTGGCCAGAATATAGATCCACGCCATGAAACTGGAGATCGGCATTTGCAGCGCAAAACCGAGAATCAGAGAAATCAGGCCCAGCGAAACGACCGCGCCGTACCAGTTCACAAACAAAACTGAAATGGCGACGAATACGATGGCGACGACGACCACCAATCGAAAAATACGTTTCAGATTGAAACGCGCAACACGATTGGGAATTCGGCCAATGAGAAAGACTTCAACGACCTTCGCCGCGGTCAGCATGGTGAAAATGAGAAGGCCGCCCCTGACGTAATTCAGCACGCGAAGGCGCATAGGCGCGTCAAGCCATTCTAAGCGCCAGTTGATCAGCACTTGAATGCCAAAAAGCAGCAAGGCAGCGCCGGCGAAGCCTACCGTCCACCAGATGTCTTCCTTGCGAAGGCTGAAGCGAAATTCTTCCTCGGGCTTCTTCGCCTTCTGTTGCATGGTTCTTGGATCAGCAGTTTGTTGCGCGGCCCGTTCGAGCCGGGAAAGGTTTTCCTGTTCCTTGTCGCTTTCCTTGTCCCGTCTTTCCATGGGTTTACCCCGCGGTGGCCATCCACGCCCAGCCAATGCCCTCTCGTTCCTCGACGGCGGCATTCCGGTGATGCCTCGCCATATGGCGAAGTTCAAATGGGCAGTCCGGGCACACCCGTCGTCGTTTCGCAGACCTGTGCTTGATCACATGCGTCTATACGGTAACTCCACCATTAAACAACAAATATGGGCAGTTGCCTCTAGGCATTCCATCCATGTGGAGTATTACCGAGCCGATGGCTGTCGTCCGCGACAGGCCGGGTGCAGACCGATTGATGTGGCATGACGAAGTTGCTGCAGCGGTTCAACATCTCCCGCGAAGCAAGTTCCGGCGCTCGGACCTCACCGCCGCATGAAGGCTTCGAATGCCGCGCGCGCCTCGGCACTCTTCAATTGCGCGGCGAAGTGCTCGGCTTCCTCGTCGATCCGTGCGAGGACGTCATTCCGGTCGCCGCGGATCAGATCGCGGGCGATGCGCAGCGCCTCGGGCGGTTTCTTCGCCAGACGACCTGCAAGCGACAGCGTTTCTTCCTCGACGGCGTTCTCGTCGACCACCTTCCAGATCAATCCGGCCTGAAGGGCAGCGGCCGCTTCGAGCGGCTCGCCGGCGGCAAGCAGGGCGAAGGCTCGCTGGTGGCCCATGATGCGCGGCGCGATCAGGCTCGAGGCGGCTTCCGGGACGAGCGCCAGATCGACGAAGGGCGTCCTGAACACCGATCGGGCTGAGGCGACCGTCAGGTCGCAATGGAGATGGATCGTCGTGCCGATGCCGATCGCCAGGCCGTCGACTCCGGAAACGACCGGCTTCGTCGCGCTCGCCAGGGCGCGGAGAAAGTCGAGAACTTCGCCTCCCATGCTGCCGCCCATGGCGAAAGCCATGAAATCATTCATGTCGTTGCCGGCTGAAAAGCACCCTTGCGTGCCGAGAAACGCGGTGGCGCGGATCGCGGGATCCGATCCGGCGACCGTCAGCGCGGTTGTCATCTTCGCGTACATGTCGCGCGTGATGGCGTTCTTCTTATCCGGGCGGTTGAAGCGGATCACCTGTACGCCGGGATAGGCGTCCGGACGTTCGACAAGCACATGATCGGTCATAAGGATTTTCCTGTTTCTGCTTCAGTCGAGAATGAAGCGGGCGGCGGCGAGGCTCTGCGCCCCAGTGACCACACGATCCTTGAGCGCCGCCGTTTCGGCGAGCAGGTTCTCCGCGGCGAAGCGGCAGAGGGCGACGCGCGCCTCCTCTTTCCCGTCACCGGCGCCCGCCAGGCCGCCTTTGGCAAGATAGGCCCCCGTCAGCACGAGGCCGAAGAGGCGCTGATAGGCGGTCGCGCCGGCAAGCGCTTCGGCGGTTCGTCCGTCGCCGAGCGCTGCAAGTAGCCAGTCGGTTGCCTCTTCAAGATCGGCAATCGACGTCTCGAGGCGCGCTGCGGTCTCGCCGAACTCCTGCCTGTTCGAAGCCGCCACCGCCTGGGCGACGTCGCGGAGCTCGCCGATGAAGCCGCGCACCTGGCTACCTTCGGAAAGCGGCAGCTTGCGGGTGACGAGATCGATCGCCTGGATGCCGTTGGTGCCTTCGTAGATCGGCGCAATGCGGGCGTCGCGCAGATAGCGGGCCGCACCGGTTTCCTCGATGAATCCCATGCCGCCATGCACCTGAATGCCCATGGAGGCGACGTCAACGCCGGCGTCGGTGGCGAAGGACTTGGCGATCGGCGTCAAGAGGCTCGAGCGCTCCTGCCACTGGCGGGCCACTTCGCCTTCGCTCGCATGCGCCATGTCGACGGCGTGCGCGCAGGCATAGGCGATGGCGCGCGAGCCCTGCGTCAGCGCCTTCATCGTCAAGAGCGTGCGGGCGACATCCGGATGCTCGATGATCGGGCTCATGCCTTGGCCGCTCCAGCCGGGCGCCCGGCCCTGGGTGCGTTCCTTGGCATAGGCGATGGCCTTTTGCGTCGCTGCCTCGGCAATCGCCACGCCCTGCATACCGACGGCAAGCCGGGCGTTGTTCATCATCGTGAACATGCAGGCAAGGCCGCGGTTTTCCTCGCCGACCAGATAGCCGATCGCGCCCTTCTCGTCGCCGAACCTGCCGTCGCCATAGATCATCGTGCAGGTCGGCGACCCATGGATGCCCAGCTTGTGTTCGAGCGAGTGGCAGAAGAGATCGTTGCGGGCGCCGAGCGAACCGTCCTCATTGACGAGGAACTTCGGCACAAGAAACAGCGAGATGCCCTTCGTACCCGCAGGCGCGTCCGGCAGGCGCGCCAGCACGAGATGGACGATGTTGTCGGTGAAATCGTGCTCGCCCCAGGTGATGAAGATCTTCTGGCCGAAGATGCGGTAGCTGCCGTCGCCGCAGCGCTCGGCACGGGTCTTCAGCACGCCGAGGTCGGAGCCGGCGTGCGGCTCGGTCAGGTTCATCGACCCCATCCACTCGCCGGAGACCATCTTCGACAGGAAGGTCGCCTTCAGGAAATCGGAACCGTGCCTGTCCAGTGCCTCGATCGCGCCCATGGTGAGGGTCGGGCCAAGCGCGAAGGCCATGGAGCCGCTGTTCCACATCTCCATGGCGGCGACATGCAGCATGTGCGGCAGTTCCTGGCCGCCGAAAACCTCTGGCGCCGTCAGGCCGTTCCAGCCTCCTTGAATCCATTTATGGTAGAGGTTGCGCCAACCTTCCGGCGTCTTGACCGCGCCGTCGATAAGCCGCGATCCCTGACGGTCCCCCACTTCGCCGAGCGGCGCCACCTCGTCGGTGGCGAAGCGGCCGGCTTCCGAAAGGATCGCGTCGACGAGATCTTCGCCGAGTTCGCCGAAGACGCCCGCGCTCAGGGCATCGGCCATACCGGCCACGTGCTTCAGGGTGAATGCGATCTCGTCCACCGGTGCCTTGTACATGGTGCTCCTCCCTTGCGGCCGCAGGCGCAGGTTCGCTTCGGCTTCCTACCGGCCGCACCCTATTTGTTTTTACGTAAACGTCAACGTCAATTCTGGACACCGCGGCCGGCGATGGACTGTAACAAAACTGTCATGGCGCGCGAATAGAAGCCACTTCGAACGACCTGGTCATGGCGCTCCGATGAATCTGATTTCTCCCGAAATACCCGGCCTCGTCTGGGCCTACCGGTTCCTGCCCGGAGAAAGCCGTTGCCTGCGAATCGCGACGGATTCACCCGTCGACAGCCTTCAAGGCGGCGAAGGCTGGGTCTGGCTGCATCTGGCGTTGAGCGATGCGCGCACGCCGGCACTGATCGAGCGCATCGGCACCCTCCCGCCGGCGGCGATGGCGACGCTCACCAGCCATGACACCCAAGCGGCGATCACCGTTGCCGAGGACGTCGTCTATGGCACGCTTGTCGATTTCGAACGGACCTTCGACACGATGACGAAGACGATCGGCTGGCTGCACTTCGCCGTCGGCGACCGGATGATCATCACCAGCCGCCTGCATCCTTTGAGAAGCATCGACCGCGTCAAGGCGGCGGTCGAGAAGAGCGCCAAATGCGGCCGACCGATCGATCTCTTCGAAATGCTCGTCACCGAGTTCCAGCGGACGCTGATCACGCTGGTGCTTGAATTGACCGAGGAACTGAACGTCATCGAGGACCGGGTCTATGGCGAGGCGGGGCACCGGCAGCAGCCGGGGTTGGCGCCCTTGCGCCGAACCGTCGTGCGGCTGCATCGGCATCTGAGAACGATCCTCGCGCTGCTGCGACGCGCCGGCGCGTCCGATGAGGACGAGGTGCCGCCGGGCTTCATCGACGTCACCGAACGGCTATCCGATCGGCTGGAGGCGGTCGATCGCGACGTGTTCGCGCTTCAGGAGCGCGCCAGGCTGCTGCACGAGGAGATCGACAGCAAGATTTCGTCGGAGACCAATCGTCACCTCTACATTCTCTCGCTGATGACCGCTTTCCTGCTGCCGCCGACGCTCGTCACCGGCTTCTTCGGCATGAACACGGGTGCCCTGCCCTTCGCCGACGGCAGCGGCACGCTCTATGCCGGGCTGATCATCGCCGCCTCCATGGGCCTGGCATGGCTGATCCTCAAACGCGTCGGCATCCTTTGACCGGATACGACCAACACGCCGCGTTTCGGGCCACAATCCAGAGCCGAGTCCCGCCGCACTTTACCGCCAAGAGTCAGTGTACAGGAGCGGCGCTCTCGCGCAGATTGGCTGAGGGGCTGAGATTTACGACCCTTTAACGCTAAGTCGGCAATCTCAGAGAATGGAAAAGCGGGGAATCTCGATCTCGGGGATGATCTTGCGCCTGGCGGCCTTGGTAGGCCTGGCCTTTGCGGCGGCGAACGCACGCGCCGCAGACGTCGAACCGTGGAAAGCGCGGCAGAACGCCATCATCGTCGACGCCTACGAGTTGAACAGCATCGACTGGGAAGCGATGCTGAAGGACAAGCGCATCGCCGGCTTCATCGCGAAGGCCTCCGACGGCCTTCCGGAAAGCTACAGCTGCACCGGCGATCACGGCGGAGACACGGTCGCCCATTGCAAGACGATGTGGCGAAAATATGCGGTCAGCCGGGAGCTCTATCAGACGCGCCGAATGATCGCCCGCTCCCATGGACTGCTCTGGGGCGCCTATCACCTGGCGCGCCCGGGCAATCCCGTCGATCAGGCCAACCACTTCCTCGATTATGCGGCGCCGCGCGAGGACGAATTGATGGTTCTCGACCTCGAGGGTATCGATCCCGAGAACTACATGTCACTCGAGGACGCCGCGATCTTTGCCGGCCATATCAAGGCCCGCACCGGGCGATACCCCATTCTCTACACCAACCACATCACCGCGAAGCAGATCGCCGCCAACCGCGCCCAGCATCGGCTGCTTTCCCGCCTGCCGCTCTGGTATGCCCGCTATAAGCCCGACATTCGCGACGTCTTTCCGATGGGCAACTGGGATCGCTATGCGCTGTGGCAGTTCTCGTCGTCGCATAATTGCGGAAAGAAGCGCTGCCCCTATCGCGTGCCCGGGACGCTCAACGACATCGACGTCAACGTCGCCGCGATGACCGTTTCAGAGTTGAAGAAGGTGTGGCCGCAGGGCGCGCTGCTCCCGGAGAAGCCGCCGATCGTCACCGTCATCGCCTCCGCGAAGATTGGCACGGCGCCGGCGGCGAGCGCCGCGGCCACCGTCCCGCTCGCAAAACCCCTGCTCATCAGCCGTGCCGAGGCCGAGAGCGGCTCGGGCGCCGGCGTCGACGGAACGGTCACCGGTGCGATCAGCGTGAAGGCCGCCGAGGCCCACCTGCCCAACCAGCCCGAGCGCCGCTGAAAAAGCCGGACGGCGCCTGTAGCTGTCTACGCTTCGATCTGAACGTCGCCGATAGGCCGCGAGCAGCAGGCGAGGATGTAGCCCTCGTCGACTTCGTCATCGAGAATACCGCCATTGTGGTTCATCTCGACTTCGCCGGCGATCTTCAAGACGCGGCACGTGCCGCAGATGCCGCCCTCGCAGGCCGCACCGATCCTGACCCCGTTGGCGCGTGCTGTCTGCAGGATCGTCTGGCCGGGGACGGTCGAGACTTCCTTGCCGCTCATGGTGAAGGTTACCCGGCCCGCCTCGCCTTGAGCGCCGGCCGCCGAGGCGGCGCGGATGGCGAGTTCCTCTGCCGCCGGCGCCGCCGCCGGCTGGAAGCTTTCCTGGTGGTAGCGGGCCATATAGAAACCGGCCCCCTCCAGCATCTCCCGAACCCCGCGCATGAAGGGTTCGGGGCCGCAACAGAAGACCGTTCGCTCCAGAAAGTCCGGTGCAAGCAGCGGCAGCTTCGTCGCATCGATACGGCCGCGCAGGCCGTGCCAGCCGTGACGCGCTTCGTGTCCTTCCACCAGGAAGCCGAGATTGAGACGCGGCATCTGGCGGGCGAGGATCTCCAGCTCCGGCTTGAACAGCAGATCCTCCGGCTGCCGGGCACAGGAAATGAAGGTCACATCCGTGTCCGGCGCGCAATCCGCCATCCAGCGCGTCATCGACATCATCGGCGTGATGCCGGAGCCGGCCGAGACGAACAGATATTTTTCGCCCGGATGGCGCACGAAGCTGAAATCGCCGAGCGGCCCCAGCGCCTTCAACGTCATGCCAGGCCTGAGATTGTCGAACATCCAGCGCGTGCCGATGCTGTTCGACTGCGCCTTGGCCGTGACCGCAACGGAAAGCGGGCGGGACGGCGAGGACGATAGCGTATAGGTGCGCATCACCGGTTCCTCGCCGACGGGGAGTTCCAGCGTCACGAACTGCCCGGGCAGGTAGCGGAACCAGGCCGGCCTGTCGGACCGGAAGGTGAAGGTCATCACGTCCGCGGTCTCGCCGACCGCGGAGATGCATTCGAGCAGGAACTGGCGATCTTTCCAGGGCTGCAGTTCGTCGAAGTGGTGAAAGGAGCGTGCCATTTCCATCGTCATGCCACCCGCGACAGAGGAGCGGCGCTGCCCTGCAGGCGATCCTGCATGAAGCGCGAATACCAGTCGACGAACTGCATGACCCCGCCCTCGTGTTCGGCCGAATAGGGACCCGGCTCATAGGCCGGCGAGCGGATGCCGAAGGCGTTTTCCTCGACGATCTGCCGGTCCTGGTCGTTGGTCTCGGTCCAGACATGGGTGAGGTCTTCGAGGGTATAGTCGACCCCTTCGACCGCATCCTTGCTGACGAGCCATTTCGTCGTGACCTGCGTCAGTTCCGGCCCGAGCGGCAGCACGCGGAAGGTGATCGCATGGTCGCCGAGGATGTGGTTCCACGTCGTCGGGTAATGGAAGAGCAGCAGCGTGCCGATGCGGTTCGCGCTTATGTCGCCGGAAAGCTGCTTGCGGACCGCCTTCTCGCCGGACATCGTATAGCTCTCCGCCCCGTTGATCAGCGGCATCCTCGTCATGCGGAACTGGCCGGTCGGCCCGATCTTGAAGGCGCTCGGCAGCCCCGCCGCCTCGCATCTCTCCCAATGGGCACCGATTTCCGGATCGTCCATGGCGCCCTGGACGCCCGTCACAGTCGGAGCCTCGGGATAGGTCCGGCAGAGTTCCGGATGGTTGGCGGCGCAATGGTAGCACTCGCGGTTGTTCTCCCAGACGAGCTTCCAATTGCCCTTCTCGACGATGGTGCTTTCATAGGCGACCTTGGTTTCGCCGAGGCGATGCGGCGCGAGATAGGCTGCAACCGTGTCGCGGAAGGGCTGGAAATCCATGGGCCGCTCGGCAAGGCTGATGAAGATATAGCCGCCGACCGTTTCGCAATTGACCGGCTTCAGGCTGTGCTGGGCCGGATCGAAATCCTCCGGCATCTGCCGGGCGAAGAGCAGCCTGCCATCGAGTTCGTAGGTCCACTGGTGATAGGGACAAACGAGCTTGGCCGAGGATCCCTTGTGCTGGGTGCAAACGCGCGAGCCGCGGTGGCGGCAGGAATTGTGCAGCGCTCGGACCGCCCCCTGGCGATCGCGCACGATGACGATCGGATAGTCGCCGACCTGCAGCGTGAAGTAATTGCCGGGACGCGGGATTTCGCAGTCGTGGCCGACGAATAGCCAGTCTTTGTACCAGATATTCTCCAGGTCCTGACGGTAATAGTCCGGGTCGATGTAGAAGGCCCGATCGAGGCTGTAGCCCTCGCGGCGGGTCTTCAGCTTGCGCAGCATTTCGTTCTGGATGTCCATGCCCATGTCCTCGTTAGCCCTGTTTCGGGCAGGCAAGACGGGAACCGCGCCGGAGAGATGTCGTGCGCCTTGGCTCCGATCCGGCTGCCCGCCGCAACCAGTTACGGTCGTTTTCCTCAAGGCTGGTTTCCGGGCTCTGGAGCGGCCCGAGGGCCCTGCCCGGCGCCTTCCCGGACGATTGTCCAGTGGCCTTATGCCGGGGGTTCACTCCACCACCGTTGCGGGGGCAGCGCCGGGATTTGACCGGCTTCCCAATTCTCCGCCCCTCCCTGCGAAGAAGCGGCACCTTGAGCAATTCGAATCTAAGCGGCCAGATAGGCTCGGCAATTGCCGGTGCGCGACATTCCATTCCAGAAAGACGACAAGGATTTTCGATGCGGGCGCGTTGGAAGTCCTGCGACATCTTCTATAATAAACAATGCGATAGATACATTTTTCGGCAAATGGCGCGTTTTTTCGCAGCGGCATCCAGGCCGCGAAGATCACGGGCCATTTTGCGACATTAAGCGATGCGCGGGCGCCCGAAATACTCTATTAACCATAGTGATTTAGCGTTCGCTGACGGTTCAGTCCGTTCAGCGACAGGTGACGCAGAGGTCGATGGCAAAAATCAGATACTACGACGCCTCAGGCAAAGCGCAGGCGCCGGCGCCGAAACCGGCGGGCGGCCATACAGAGTTCCTGCGCACGGGCCGAATCGACCGGCGCCGGCCGTGGTTGCCCGAACAGCGCCGCTACATGACGCATGAGGAAGTGGCAGAGAGAACCGGACAGAGATTACAGGCGGCGGGAGAGACGACACACGGGCGGATCAACGGCTTTCATGCCTCGATCCAGTTCCCGAAGATGATCTTCCACAGGACCCTCGCCGACAGTCCCCACCTCGGCTATTGCCATGTCACCGCGGCGCGGACTCATCTCGCTCGATCGCGAGACGTCACCTGGGCGTTCTACTTTGCCAACTTCTTCTCCGACCTCGGCGACGAGGCGCACTTCTTCGAACGCATACAGACAAGCTACTCGCGCATGTATTTCGCCGTGGCCATTCAACCCGGCACCGAAGAGGGGCGGATGGTCCTCGATCGAAATGTTCGGGGCAACGGCCTGATCTTCCGGACGCAGGACCCGAAGGTGGCGCTCAAGAACGTCCTGATGCTCGGCGCACGCGACGAAGCGCTGCGGCGGATCATTCGCAGCCTCTGACGCCGGTCATCGACAAAGAAAATCGTTCTGTTTTCCCTCCTCCTCCGTTAAGGAAGCGACGGAAAGGACCAGAACCGCCATGGCCGAAATCATCGATACGTGCAGCGAACCGGATCGGGCGATCGAAACGGCCTGCGCGGTGCTTTCCGAAGGTGAGCCCGTGGCGATCCCGACGGAAACCGTCTACGGCCTTGCAGCAGACGCAACGAGTGCCGATGCGATCAGCCGCATCTACGAGATGAAGGGCCGGCCGCGTTTCAATCCGCTGATCTGCCACGTCTCGGACATGGGAATGGCCGAAGCGCATGTGATATTCGACCCCATCTCCCGACGCCTCGCGGAAGCCTTCTGGCCGGGGCCGCTGACGCTGATTCTCACTCAGCGACCCGAAAGCACCGTGCACGCGCTTGCCTCAGCCGGCCTCGACAGGCTCGGGATCCGCATGCCTGAAGGTTTTTCCCGGCGGGTGATCTCACATTTTGGGCGCCCGCTGGCGGCGCCGAGCGCCAATACGTCGGGCAAGATCAGTCCGACCAGCGCGGCCCATGTGGAGGCGGATCTCGGTGCGAAGCTGAAGCTGATCCTCGATGCCGGCCCGGCGGAAATCGGCCTCGAATCGACGATCATCAAGGTCGAAGACGGCCGGCTGCGGCTGCTTCGGCCGGGGGGTCTCGATGCGGCCGAGATCGAGGCGCTCGCCGGCCTTCCCGTTGAGCGGCCGGAAGCGGCCGGCGCGACGATCGAAGCTCCCGGCATGCTCGCCTCGCATTATGCGCCGGGTGCCGCGGTGCGGCTCAATGCGACGGACGTCCACACGGGAGAGGCGCTGATCCGCTTCGGCGGCAAGGCGCTGCCTGGCGAAGGCAGCGCGGCGATCGTCCTCGACCTCAGCCCAACGGGCAATCTCAGGGAAGCGGCCGCCAATCTTTTCGACTATATGAAAAAGGCAGATGCGAGCGGCGCTCGAACCATCGCTTTCGGGCCGATCCCGGGCGAAGGCCTTGGCGAAGCGATCATCGACCGGCTCGAACGGGCCGCCGCCCCGAGGATCTGACCGGAAGCGCGAGACCTGTGTGGTCCGGCTGTTTCGGCAATATAAATCGCAGGCAGGTCATGAGCACAGCAATCCCTTCTCCCGAACTGATCGCCTCGTTCACCGACATCGTCGGCCCCGGCCATGCGCTGACCGGACCGGCGGAGACGGCGCCCTATCTCGTCGAATCGCGCGGGCTTTACCGCGGCACGACACCGCTCGTGCTGAAGCCCGCCTCGGTCGATGAAGTCTCGCGCATCCTGCGGCTCGCCAGCCAGAGCCAGACGGCGATCGTGCCCCAGGGCGGAAACACCGGCCACGTGGCCGGCCAGATCCCGCGCGAGGGAAAGGCCGATGTGGTGCTTTCCCTTGAGCGGCTGAACCGCATCCGCGACATCGACCCGGTCGGCAATGTGATCGTCGCCGACGCCGGCTGCATTCTCGCAGACATTCAGAAGGCGGCGGACGACGTCGACCGGCTGTTTCCGCTGTCGCTTGGCTCCGAAGGATCGGCGCGGATCGGCGGCAATCTTTCCACCAATGCCGGCGGCACCGCCGTGCTTGCCTATGGCAACATGCGACAGCTCTGCATGGGGCTGGAAGTCGTGCTCCCGACCGGCGAAATCTGGGACGGTCTCCGACGCCTCAAGAAGGACAATACCGGCTACGACCTACGCGATCTGTTCATCGGCGCCGAAGGGACGCTCGGGGTCATCACCGGCGCCGTCCTAAGGCTCTTCCCGAAGCCGCGCGGCCATCAGGTCGCCTTTGCCGGGCTCGCAAGCGTCGAAGACGCGCTCGGACTCTTCGAGCGGGCATCGAGCCTCTGCGGTCCCGCCTTGACCGGCTTCGAACTGATGCCGAGGCTCGGCATCGAGTTCACCACCCGCCACATACCGGGCGTTCGCGACCCGATGGAAACAAGTCATCCCTGGTATGCGCTGATCGATATCTCCACCTCCGACTCGGCCGAGAGTTCGGAGCAGATGGTGCAAAGCCTGCTCGAAGCAGGTGCAGAGGAGGGTCTCATCGAGAATGCCGTCATCGCCCAGAGCGAAGCGCAGCGAAAGGCGCTGTGGCACATGCGCGAGAGCATGTCTCCGGCGCAGAAACCCGAGGGCGGCTCGATCAAGCATGACGTGTCGGTACCGGTGTCGAGCATTCCCGCCTTCATGGCGGAAGCGGATGCGGCGGTCATCACGGCAATCCCCAACGCACGCATCTGCGCCTTCGGCCATATGGGCGACGGCAACATCCACTACAACATTACCCAGCCGGTCGGCGCGGACCGCGAGGCCTTTCTGGCCCGCTGGCACGAAGTGAACGCGATCGTTCACGCCATTGTGCTGAAATATAACGGATCGATCTCGGCCGAACACGGCATCGGCCAGTTGAAGCGCGACGAACTTGCGGCCATCCGCGCGCCGATCGAGATCGAGCTAATGCGGCGGATCAAGCATGCCTTCGATCCGGCCGGAATCATGAACCCGGACAAGGTGCTGCGGCAGGATTGATTGAGGCGGCGCTATCCGCCCATCCTGAGCTGCGACAAGGTATAGAGCGTGTCGGCGCTGATGCCGACGCTGCCGCCGCTGCTCGTGAGCACCGAGACGGCCGGATCGACCTCGGTGTTGTTTTCCAGATCGTAAAGCACGGCAAAGCGCGCCAGCAGCTTCTTCAGTTCGACCGGATCGCTGAGTTTCTCGAGATCGAGATTCTTTTCGACGATCTTCGCCTGCTGATCGATGTCCATGGTGCTGAACTCGTCGGGCAGGCTGAAGATCGTGCGGAACACCTCGGCGAGCGCGTCGTCGGCGAGGAGGTCGTAGGCGTCGACAATCGTGCCGGCCTTGCGCTCGAAATAGAGTGCCAGGCGAACGCCTTCATTGCTTTCGCCCGCCTGTTCTTCGAGCGTCTGGTGCAGATATTGATCAAGCGTTTCGTAAAGCCCGTGGCGTGTGACGATGCTTTCCCTTTCCTCGCGTAGCACGTCACCTTCGCTGTCGAAATTGAAGGAGGTCACGAGCGAGATATAGGCGGCGGAATTTTCCTGTTCGTTGATGAAGCTGCCCGGATCATCGATGTCGGAGGCGAAGATGTTGCGGAGGAAATCGGCCGTCACGCCCTCGGGGTCGATGCCGTTCGCCTCGAGCGCGATGGTGACGAGACGCTCGTCGGCCAGGAACGCGTCGAGGGAGGAAAGTTTGGCGACCCCGGCCGTATAATATTCGCTCTCCTCTTGGGCCTTGGTCTTGTCCTCATCCGACCCAAAACGGGACTTGATGACGATGTAGTTCTTCGCGGTTTCCTGGATTTGCGTTTCCGATTGAGCCAGTGCCGGTGCACCGACCTCGCCCTGTGTCGTAAAGTTGAACAGTTTGGCAAGGGTCACGTATCGCTCGTCCGTGAGCGTGTAGACAAAGCTCTTCGGATCGGTGAGGTCGCTGGTCAGGACGCGCTGGATGGTGCGGGTGCTCTCCGTGTCGGGATCGAGGCCGACGGCCTGCAAGGCGAAATCATAGATCGAGGCGGTTACGATGAAATCGTCGACGGACGTCATGCCGGAGACCGCGGCCTTGTAGGCACTGACCGCCTTCTCGTCCGCTTCGTCGTCCTTGTCATTATAGCGGGTCATGTAACGGTTGGAGGTGAGCGTCGTCTGGGTGGCGGTCTGCGCGCTGTCGCCGTCAGCCAGCGTGCCGTCCTCCTGGAAATTGAAGGCATTGGCGAGCGCCAGGTAGTTCTCGTCGCGGTCGCCGATCGTGTTGACATAGCTCTCCGGATCATCCGGATCACTCGTCAGGATGTTCTTGATGGTTGCGGAAACGATCGTCACCTCGTCGAGGTCGAAAGCGGTCCTGATGTAATTGTAAAGGCGTGTATCCGCGATGAGCTCATCGACGGACGTGATACTCGCGATCGTCTCCTCGAAATAGGCTTTGTTCAGCAGCGCCGCCTGTGAGGTAACGCGGGAATTGCTGGAGACATAGGGGTCGTTGACGGCAAGCTTGTTTTCGTCGGTCTGCGCCGCACCCGCGCTCACCGTGCCATCGGAACCAAAGTCGAAGGCAGCTGCAAGGTCGAGATAGTTGTTCAGCGTGGCAATGGAATTCGTGTAGGTCGTTACCTTGCTCTCGAGCTCCGCCTCTTCCTCGTCGGTGAGGTCTCCCGCGGCCAACTGTGCTTCCGCCGCTGCCTTGGCGGTCTCGAGTTCAGTAAGCTTGGGAGCAATCACCGTATTCTCGTAGCTGCTCGCATCGCCGGAACTGCTGGAGAGGACGCTGCGGATCGTCTGGCGGGAGTAGGTGCTCTCATCGATGCCGAAAGCCGTGAAGATATAGGCTCTCAGCCGATCGTTGTTGAGGAGCTGATCGACGCTGGTGATCTTGTCGATCATGACGTAGTAGTAGCGGGTCTCCTCCTTCTGCGTCTCCGCGAGGTTGAGAATGCTCGTATCGTAGAGGCCGATGATCTCGTCGAGCTGTGCCTCGGTCTGCGACACGGCGGTCCCGCCGCTAAAGCTGTAGGCGAGAGCGAATTCTCGATAGCGATCGTCCGTCAAGCTGTTGGCGAAGCTGCTCGTGTCGGAGAGGTCGCTTTCGAGTACCTTTCGCATGAAGGCCACCGAATCGATCATGTCGCCGAGGCCAAATGCCGTCATCGCGTAGGAATAGAGCCGGTAGTCGTCGAGGAAGTCGTCGACCGAGCTCACATTGCCGATGTTGTCCTTGTAGTATTGCGTGTCGCGCGCGACGACCGTCTGCTCCGAGACGCGGCTCAGGCTGACCTTCATGTCCCGCGCGATGAGATTGTAGTCGAGATAGGTCGAAACCATGCGCGCTGCCCCGCCAGCAAGGATCGGGGACAGCCGGCACGCGACATCCCCGATGGTTATTCCGTCCGAAACTGGATCAAAAGGCTTGTGCGTGGCTTTTCGGCCGACCCGCAAAATCCCGGCGATTTCGTTGACGAAGGAGAAACCTTGCCGCCTCGGCTTTTGCTAACCATCGGGAGACGCAAAGTTTTTTTAACCGCGATTTTTAAGTCGTCCGGAAGAGCGGCCGCCTATCCTCCAGCCCATAGAGGACGAAAACGTCCCGAGAAGAAGACCGGGAACCGGCTCTCAAGGAAAACAAGGGCGAAATGAAAATGCGCAACACACTCTCTCAACCGGCGTGGGTAGGAAATACGCTGCGGCTCGATCCGAAGCGATTTCCGCAGCAGGCGACCTACGTGCTACGCGGCGATGTGGGCAATGTGAGCATCAGCCTCGACCAGCGTGGCGCTGTCCTGCGCAAGGTGCTACCATCCAGCGGCCTGCCCCTTTCGATCGCCTTGCCTGCGCGAGCTTTCAAGGGTGTCGCAGCGCGGGCCATCGACCACGGCGACGGGGAGGTAACTGTGACGCTCGAGCTTCATCACGACGATCCGGATCTTTGCATCCCGCTGCTCGTCGCGCATGATCTTTCTGATATCGCGGCCGACTGGCGTGCCTGGGCGGATGCCTATCGCATCCCAATGCTGATGGTCGAAGCTGATGGTGTCGCCCGGCCGCTGGAAGAACATCTCGGCGAAATCCGCACCGCGCCGGTAAAGCCGCGCCGGCGCCACTCCTTCTTTGCCGAGCGCCGGCCGCGCTTCCTCGTGCGCCGCTCCACCGGCAAGCTCGGCGTGCAGATGAAAATCGACGGCCGCGAGATCATCGCCAGGTCCTGACCGCCTATCTCCATCTCCAGTGCAAAAGCCTGCCAATCCCTGCGGCCGGCTTATGTTATCGCGGGAGAACGTACACGCGGCCGCGGCAAATGTTACGGTGGATACAGCGGTCTCGGCCTTCATCATGCCACAAGCGGCACATAGCCAAGGCAACGAATGAAGGAGATACCGATGCGCAAGCACCTGCTCGCCACCCTCGTCGCCCTTTGGGCCGCTCTTCGTACCCACATCGCGGCCAAGCGGCGCAAGGCGGACGCCGAAGCAAGTTGGGCGTGATCGCCCTATCCGTTGAACAAGATGTCCTCCGGGCCTTCCGGAGGATTTTTTCATATCAGACGCAGGAGAAGCGCCAGCATCAGCCCGGCAAAGATGATCAGCCCGACGACGCTGTTGAACTTGAAGAGGGCCAGGCACTGCTCAGGATCGTGAATGTTCAGCACCAGGATCTGGTAGGCGAGCATAACGGCCGCTACGACCAGTCCAGCAAAGGCGAAGAATCCCGCGCCGGCCGCCAGGAATGCGAAAACCATCAGGAGAACGGTCAAGGCGTAAAGCCCTATCAGCCAGGGCCGCGGATTGTCGCCGAAGCGGCGTGCGGTCGAGCGGACGCCGATCAGTGCATCATCCTCCCGGTCCTGATAGGCGTAGATCGTGTCATAGCCGATTGTCCAGGCGATTGCCGCGGCGTAGAGCAGGATGGCGGCGAAGGACAGCGAGCCGAATTCCGCCGACCAGCCCATGATGGCGCCCCAGGAAAAAGCCAGGCCGAGGAAGAATTGCGGCCAGTCGGTGAAGCGCTTGGCAAATGGATAGATTGCCACCAGGCCCAGCGAGGCGATGCCGAGAATGATCGTCAAGGCGTTGAACTGCAGCAGGATCACGAGGCCCACCACCGCCTGTAGCACCATGAAGACCTTCGCCTGGGCGCGCGTCACGCGTCCGGACGGCAGCGGCCGCGATCGGGTGCGCGCCACTTCCATATCGATCTCGTGATCGACGATGTCGTTATAGGTGCAGCCGGCGCCGCGCATGGCGATCGCCCCGGCGATGAACAGAAGGACGTGCAAGAGGAAGCGAGCCGTGGAGAAACTGCCGAGCGCGGTTGCGGCGCCGGCCGCGAGTGCCGCTGACCAGAGGCATGGCCACATCAGCAATTGCCAGCCGATCGGCCGGTCCCAGCGGGCGAGCTGCGCATAAGGCCAAAGCACCCGCGGCAGCACGCGGTAGACCCAGTTCTTCGACGGTGCATCGTGCACGCGGCCGGAATCGATGGATGAGCTGTTCATGGTCCCTGTTTGGCCCCGCTGAGCAAGCCGGTCAAGCGCCCGCATGATCCGTTGCAGTCAGGCATTACGGGCGCGCAGGTAAAGGCTCGGCGGTGCACCCAACATGCGGCGAAACATGGTAGTAAAGGCCGCGACGTTCTCATAGCCCGCATCGAGAGCGACGGTGGTGATCGGCTCGCCGTCGGCGATGCGCGGCAGCGAGGCGAAGATGCAGGCCTGCTGGCGCCAGGTAACGAAGCTGATGCCCGTCTCGCGACGGAAGAATCGCGTGAAGGAACGTCGGCTGATGCCGATGCTGTCGGCCCATTGATCGATATTGGCGGCCGCCGAAGGCGCCTCCAGGAATTTCCGACAGAGGCCGGCAAGGGCACGGTCCTGCGGAAAGGGCAGGCCCAGCGGCCGCTCGGCGAGGCGCGGTATTTCCTCGAGCAACAGCTCGACGATCAGCTGCTCCCGCCGTTGGGAGGATGTCTCGTTCTCGATCCGGACCAGTTCGTCGATGAGGCTGCCGGCCAAGGCCGACACCTCCAGCACCAGAGGCCGGCGCGCCCGGCTCATCGCCGCGATATAGATGGAATGCATCCGAACGTCGCTGACCATCTCGGCCGAGTGCTCCATCCCAGAAGGAATGAGCAGGGCATGGCCGGGAGGGATCATCCATCGCCCGTCAGCCGTGTGCACGAGGACCACGCCGGAGCGGGCCCACCAGAGCTGCGTGCGCGTGTGGCTGTGCGGAGGCACGAACAGCCCGCAGCCATAATCCTTGCCGATCGCCACCACCGGGGCATTCGCCATTTCTATCCACTCCAGACTCCTGAAGTGATCCATGTCCGGTAGTTCCGGCAGATGTCCTCTGTCGTATTTCGGCATTTGGCCCACTCGCGAAAGAATTCGACCAAATCACAAAAGCAGGCCAACAGCAAGACGTCTAGAGATGGAGGAAAAGGCTCCCGCAGCGAGCCACGCGGAAGGAACACCTCATGTCTTCGGTCACGGCTGGCAGCATCAATCCGGAAAAGACGGCCTTCTCCGTCATTCTTGCCGTCAGCTTCTGCCACATGCTGAACGACATCATGCAATCGCTGCTGACCGCGCTCTATCCGTTGCTCAAGGCCAACTACGCACTGGATTTCGTCCAGATCGGCCTCCTGACCTTCACGTTCCAGGTGACTGCCTCTATGCTGCAGCCGGCGGTCGGGATCGTCACCGACCGCTGGGCCCTCCCCTACACCTTGCCGGCTGCCATGCTGTCGACCTGTTCGGGCCTTCTCCTCCTCGGCCATGCCGATCACTTCTGGATGCTGCTGCTCGCGGCGAGCCTCATCGGCGTCGGTTCTGCGATCTTCCATCCCGAATCGTCGCGCGTCGCGCGGCTTGCCTCGGGTGGTCGCCACGGGCTGGCGCAATCGCTGTTCCAGGTCGGCGGCAATGCCGGCAGCGCGCTCGGCCCGCTCCTTGCCGCCTTCATCGTCCTGCCGTTCGGCCAGGGCAGCCTCGGCTGGTTCTCGATCGTCGCCATAACAGGCTTCTTCGTGCTGTCCTGGGTCAGCACCTGGTACGTGCGGCATCGCCGCTCGACCATGAGCCGTGCGGCGCCGAGCCGGACCCTGCCGCTGCCCAAGGCCCGGGTCCTCTGGACGGTCGCAATCCTCGTCCTGCTGACGGCGACCAAGAACGTCTATCTCGCCAGCGTCTCCAGCTATTTCACCTTCTTCGTCATCGAAAAGTTCGGCACCAGCGTGCAGCAGGCTCAACTGATGCTGTTCCTTTTCCTCGGATCCGCGGCGGCCGGGACCTTCCTCGGCGGACCGATCGGCGACCGCTACGGTGCCCGTTTCGTCATCTGGCTCTCGATCCTCGGCGTCATTCCCTTCGCGCTCATGCTGCCCTATGCGAACCTGTTCTGGACGGGCGTGCTCAGCGTGGTGATCGGCCTCGTCTTTTCGTCGGCCTTCTCTGCGATCGTCGTCTTCGCGCAGGAACTCGTTCCCGGCCGCGTCGGGCTCATCGCCGGCGTCTTCTTCGGTTTTGCCTTCGGCTTCGGCGGCATGGGTGCGGCGGTGCTCGGCATCTTCGCCGACAGCCATGGCATCGAATTCGTCTACAAGATCTGCTCCTACCTGCCGCTGCTCGGTATCTTCACGGTGTTGCTGCCGAAAATACCGTCTCGATAGTCGGCGCACCGCGAAGAGATGCATGGCTCGCGCTGCCCGTAAGCATTCCTAAATTATTGCCGGTTACCGTCTGCCAGTGGGGGTTGAAGGGCGAGGGGCCAAGGAATGAGAAGGCGCGCGGCTACATCCGTCTTCCTGGCGACGTTGCTTTGCGCGGCCGCAAGCCGCGCCGAAACGCTGAACCTGCTGATCTGGGAAGCCTATATCGACCAGGGTCTGATCGACCGCTGGACGCAGGAGACCGGTGTCGAAATCCGCCAGATCAATTTCGACAGCGACGATGCCCGCGACGAGATCCTCGCGGATCCCAGCAACAATGTCGATCTTGTCGTCGTCGATGAGAACGGTGCGCATCTTTTCGGCAAAAAGGGCGTGCTCGAGTTGCTTGATGAAGCAAATTTGCCCGCCCTCAAGGACTATGCGCCCAAGTGGCGCGATCGCTGCTCCGGACGCGGACTGCCCTATTTCTCTGGAACGGTCGGCATTCTCTATCGCTCCGACGTCATCGCACAGGCGCCGACCTCCTGGCAGGATATGATGCGGCCTGCAGTGTCGCTCAAGAAGCACATCGCGATGTTCGACGACCATACCGAACTCTTCGTGCCGCCTCTGATGCTGCTCGGCGCATCCATCAATGCGAGCGAAACGGGAACCTTGAAGGCCGCCTTCGATCTTCTGAAGGCACAGGCGCCGGCCGTGCTGACCTACGATTATGTCATCACCGCCATTCAGGACCAGGCGACGGGCAAAGAGATCCATATGGCACTCGGCTACAGCGGCGACCAGCACGTCCTCAACGACAAGGTCGGCACGCCGGGGTTGTGGCGTTATTCGGTCCCGAAGGAAGGGACGCTTTCCTGGCTCGACTGTGTTTCGGTCATGGCCAGTTCGCCTCGCAAGCAGCGTGCCCTGGAGTTCCTCGACTTCATCGGTTCGCCGGAAGGCGCCGCCGCCAACGCCGTTGCCTTGACGATGCCGACCACGAGCAGCGCGGCGTTGAAGATTCTGCCGGAAGCGATGCGCTCCGATCCGGAGATCTATCCGCCGGCCGCGACCCTGGCGAAGAGCCAGTACCAGCAGGAACTTTCCATCCCGTCGGTCCAGGCACGCCGACGCATCATCAGCACTCTGGCGAATTTTCAGTGACCCTCAGCAAGCGCGCACTTTTCCTCATCTTCCCCGTCGTGCTGCTCGGCTACATCCTCGCAGCGCTATCGGTCTATGTTGCCCAGGAGCGCTCCATTCAGGCGCTGGAGAAGGCGAAGCTCTCCCAACGGCTCGAGCACGCAGCCGCGGTTTTCCAGAACGAGGTTCAGCGCAGCAAGAGTTTTCTCAACGCGCTCCTGAACGGAGACGTTCTGCACCAGTTCGTCGCCGAGACCGACGAGCGATATCGCGTCACGGCGCTCGGGGCTCGCCTGCAGGAAAGCATCAAGTCGCTGTCGGAGGACCCGATAGCCTACATCTCCTTCGCCGTCCTCAACACCCGAAACGAGGCCGATTACTATTACGAGAATAGTTGGGATCCCTTTGCCGATATCGACGAGCCGCAGCGCGATCTTGCCAGGAGGTTGATCGCCGGCAAGCGGCTCAGCGACTTGACCTATCTTGAGCCCACCGGCGACAGGCCACGGATCGTCTATTCCCTCTTTGTCGACCCGGTCACCTTTGGTCGTCCCTTGCCGAGCAACAAGGCCAATGCATTGCTGATGCAGATCGCCATCCTGCCGGACCGGTTCCTGGCAATGCAGGCTGCTCTGAAGAAGGAGTATGGGGCCGACGTCGTTCTCCAGCCATGGCCGCTCGCCGCCACGGACAAGCTTTCAGCCAGCACGCCGCTCGGGACGCAGCTCTATGCCACGATCGTCGTTCCGGACGCCTATTTCGAGGCTCAAGTGTGGCGCCGAAAGGTGCTGCTTGCTTGCGGTGCTCTCGCCATGAGCCTAGTTTCGATCTTCCTGATCGTGCTGTTGATCAGACGTTTCATCACAGGACCGATCGCAAGCCTCGATGCGGACGTCACGGCGGTCATGGCCGGCGAGCGTGACGACATCAGGGACATGGACGAGGCGGGCGAGATCGGCCGGCTGACACACAATATCCGCGAGCTTCACAGCCAGTCCGCCCATTCCCTGCGTCTCGTGCAGCAAAGCTCATGGGCCGACACGCTCACCGGCATCAACAACCGCGGTCGCTTCAACACGCTTGCGGCCGGCGTCGTCGACCAAGTGATCGCTTCCGGCGAGAAGTGCAGCCTGCTGTTCATCGACATCGACAATTTCAAGTTCGTCAACGACAAGCACGGCCACGACGTCGGCGACGACCTGCTCAAGACGCTTGCTGGACGAATTGGGCAAACGGTGGAGACGATCACCCGGCGGAGACAGCTGGAGCCTGCGGTCCTCGCCCGCCTTTCCGGTGACGAATTTGCGGTTCTGGTGCGGTCGAACCCCGGCAAAGGCACCGTCCGGGAGATCTCGGACGCGATCCTGGCCCTCTTTGACGGAGGCTTCGAAGTTTCCGGAAAGCGCTATCCGGTGACGGCAAGCATCGGCGTGGCGATCTGCCCGGACGATGCGACCAACATCGCCGAATTGATCTCCAATGCAGATGCGGCCATGTACCAGGCGAAGTCCGGCAGCAGGAATCGCTCCTCCCGTTTCTCGCGTGCGCTCCACGACAAGCGTACACGGCTCCGCCAGATTCAGGAGGAACTGCGGGGGCTCAATCCCGACGAGCAATTCCATCTGGTCTACATGCCGATCGTCAACGTACGCGGCCAGGTCACCGGCTGTGAGGCGCTGCTGCGCTGGAACTCGCCCGTCCTCGGTGCCGTGACGCCCGACGAATTCGTACCGATCGCCGAAAGCTCCGGTCTTTTCACCAAGATCGATTGGTGGGTGATCGACAGGGCGATGTCCGACTGCCGCCAGTTGAAGGCCCTTTTCGGGCAAGACACGGTCGTGGCGATCAACATCTCTTCGGCGGAGCTGCATTCGCATGCGCTCGGCGACTATCTGTCGGATTGCGCAGCCCGCCATCAACTGGAAACGCGATCGATCGACATCGAACTCACCGAGACATTCGCAGTCAAGATCAGCGATCAGCTCCGGCAGAACATCGACGAGCTGCGCCACAAAGGCTTCCGCCTGTCGATCGACGACTTCGGTGCCGGCTACACCTCGATCCAACAGATCATCGACTACGCCGCGGATACGATCAAACTGGACCGGGCGCTGGTGACCAACCTTACGGCCTCGCACTCCCTTTCCGTGCTCAAGGCGGTGATCGCACTCTGCCATGCCAAGGACATGGCAGTGATCGGCGAAGGCGTCGATACGCCGGAAAAACTCGCCATGCTCACCGCAGCCGGCTGCGACCGCTTCCAGGGCTACCTGATCAGCAAGCCGCTCTCGCTCGACGATCTGGCCATCTGGGCGCTGACCCGGACGGCGCAGCACGTCAAGGACCGGCCCGCCGACGAGCGGTCCGGCAGCGCGCGCCGGAGCCCGAGCCGCGAAGCGCTCCGGTGAATCTTGAGCGCAGCGCCGGTTTTCCCTTGACCTTGCCCCGCCCGGCGTCCTAACCGCAGCGCATCAAGGCGCTGACGGCAGGGATGGCAATGAAGGTTCTTCTGATCGGATCGGGCGGACGCGAGCACGCGCTTGCATGGAAAATCGCGCAGTCGCCGCAGCTTACCGCGCTTTACGCGGCACCAGGCAATCCCGGCATTGCCGAAGAGGCGACGATCGTCGCCCTCGACACCGACGACCACGCAGCCGTGGTCGACTTCTGCCGCGAGAAAGCGATCGACTTTGTGGTGGTCGGCCCGGAGGCCCCCCTCGTCGCCGGCCTCGCGGACGTGCTCCGTGCCGCCGACATCGCCGTCTTCGGCCCCTCTGCCGCTGCCGCCCAGCTCGAAGGTTCCAAAGGCTTCACCAAGGATCTTTGTGCCAAGTATGGGATCCCGACCGGCGCCTATAGGCGCTTTACCGAAGCCGAACCCGCGAAGGCCTATGTCCGCGAACAGGGCGCTCCGATCGTCATCAAGGCTGACGGGCTCGCCGCCGGCAAGGGTGTCACGGTAGCGATGACCCTCGACGAGGCGCTCGCCGCCATCGACGAGTGTTTCGCCGGCGCCTTCGGCTCCGCCGGGGCGGAGGTCGTCGTCGAAGCCTATCTCGATGGCGAGGAGGCAAGCTTCTTTTGCCTCTCGGACGGCGAGACCGTGCTGCCGCTTGCCTCGGCACAGGATCACAAGCGCGTCGGCGACGGCGATACGGGACCGAACACGGGCGGGATGGGCGCCTATTCGCCCGCTCCGGTGATGACGGCCGAGATGGTCGAGCGGACGATGAAGGAGATCATCGAGCCGACCGTGCGCGGCATGGCCGAAAGCGGGCATCCATTCACGGGCGTGTTCTTCGCCGGCCTGATGATCACGGCGAAGGGGCCGGAACTCATCGAATACAATGTCCGCTTCGGCGACCCGGAATGCCAGGTGCTGCTGATGCGCATGAAGAGCGACCTCCTGCCACTGCTCTACGCGGCAGCGACGGGAACGCTCGCGGGCAAAGAGACCGAATGGCACGACGAGGCGGCCTTGACGGTCGTGATGGCCTCGCGCGGCTATCCGGGGGCCTATGAAAAGAACACGCCGATCGCGGCCCTGCCCGAGGCATCCGCCACGACAAGGGTGTTTCATGCGGGAACTGCGCTCAAGGACGGCCGCCTCGTCGCGACCGGGGGCCGCGTGCTGAACGTAACGGCGCTAGGACGGACCGTCAGCGATGCAAAAAACGCCGCCTATACAGGCGTGAACAGCGTTTCCTGGGAGAACGGCTTCTACCGCCGCGACATCGGCTGGCGGGCGCTCGCACGCGAGAAGGCGTGATTGCCCGGGATCGCGGCGTGATTCAATTTTTACCAATTCTCCTGACGGGAAGGTAAGGGAGAACTCGTATTCTTCTCCTCGATACTTTCGAGGAGAAACCGATGCGTTCACTGCTGATCACCGCCGCCCTGACATTTGCCGCCGGCACGGCGGCAGCGTCGTCGGTCGAGGACGTAGCCTCCGGAGCGGCCGTCAATTCCAGCGTCGCGACGATTTCCTGCGCGCAGTGCCCGCCGCTGCAACCCAAGAAGAAGGCCTCCTATGTCGTGCCGGAGCTGGCACCCGGTACCGCCAAGCTCGAGCTCAAGGAGATCGATGGCGAAATGAAGGCGCTCCGCACCGAAGCCTGGCTCGGAGGATCGCCGGTCGTCTTCGTCAACAAGGCCTCGGAGGACGTCATCAGGGCCGCGTCCATGAAGACGGCCCCCGCGCCCACAGTCGCCGCAGTCGCCGACATCGACCGGACGGCAAAGACCGCCGCGGTCGGGGTCGTGTCGCACGCCGAGCCGGTCAGCGCCTCGATGACGGCCAGCGGTTCACAAGAATTTGATCCGTCGGGCTTCGAACTTAGATTAGATTGACACCATATACATAGAGTTCCCTGCCCCATCGGCCGGAATATTCAGGCTGACGGGCGTTTCGCTGCAATGGCGAAAGGTTGCGCCCCTGAGAGAAGCAGGGGCGTAATCTTTTATGGGACGGCCTCATCCTCGCGGGCAAGTCTCTCGACAAGCATCTCGATTTCGCGGTCGGAGAAAACCTCGATGCCGTTCTGGCGAAGAAGCGCGGCAGTCACCCCCTCGCCTTTGACGCGCGCGCCGCTGAAGCTGCCGTCATAGACGAAGCTGGAGCCGCAGGACGGGCTGCCGTCGATCAGCAGTGCGAAGCGACAGTTGGTGGCAAGCGCCAGGGCGAGCGCGTTTTCCGCACCATGGCGAAACGCCTCGGTGACATCGCCGCCGGTCTTTTCGACAACCCGCCCGGCGCCGGAAAGGATGGCCGCACCGCTCCTGCCTGCCTCGATCTCCGCCGGCGGGCGCGGAACCGGCATGCCTGCCGACATCTCGGGACAGAGCGTCACGAGCCGCCCCTCCGCGCGCCACTGCTCGATCGCCGGATGACGGAGCGGTTTCGCTGCGCCGTCATAGCGCACAGCATGGCCCATGAGACAGGCGCTGACGAGGATCTTGGCGGTCATGGCGCGTTCATAGACCTCCGGGTGCTAACGCTCAAGGGGCGAGCTGAGCAGCAGCGGAGCAAGCGATAGAAGCAGCAGAAGTGCAAAAACGATGTTGGCTATCCGCGCCTTCCGCGGATCCCGCAAAGCCGCTGCAATGGCCGCGCCGAAGGCAAGCCAGGTCGTGTTCACCGTTACCGCGACGATCGCCAAGACCAGGACTTTTGCAGCGGTCGTGTATGCCCCCTGCTCTGCGTCGACAAGGCTTCCCACATAGAGCGAGCCGATCGCCCCGTAGGCCTTGGGGTTGGCGATAGCCAGTGCAAAGCCGCCGAGGAACGAGGGACGGTGCGATCCTTGCTCACCGGAGCCGACCGGCGGCGCGGTCGCAATGCGCCAGGCAAGGTAAAGCATGTAGAGCCCGCCAAGAACCATTGTTGCCGTCTTCATTCGCGGCAGCCCGAGGACGATCACAGTCGTTCCCGTCGCGATCAGCAGGACCACAGCGATCGTGCCGGTATTGATGCCGGGCGGCATAGCGGAAGCTGCGGACGACACCGTGAGCCGCCGCCATGCCGGCGATGCTGAGCGTCGCCGGGCCGCGGCTGCCCATCAGCGGCAAGGCCGCAAGTGCAAGAAGCGCGAGGTCACGGACCATCGCATTCAGATCCACATATCATTCGCAGCGGTGCGTTCGCCGCCCGACTGCCCGGTGTTTACCGTGCCCCTCGGCTCGATGAGCAGCATTTTCACCTCACTTGCCGCATAGGGTTTGTGCTCGACGCCCTTGGGGACGATGTACATTTCGCCCGCCCCGAGCGTGACCGAACCGTCGCGAAAGTCGATCCGGAGCGTGCCGTCAAGAACGATGAAGGCCTCGTCGGTTTCAGGATGATCGTGCCAGATGAAATCGCCCTCGATACGGACGATCTTAAACTGGTAGTCGTTGAGTTCGGCGATCACGCGCGGCTGCCACTGATCGGCGAACTTCGTGAGCTTCTCGGCAAAATTGAGCGGCGCGTAGGTGCTGGATAGGGTCATGGCTGCGTTCCTTAGGCTGTTTCGGCCGGGACTACAGCAGTTCAGGCAACCGGGGTCTTGAACGATCGTGCAGGAATCAGGTGCGCGGCGGGATTTCTAAAGGCGCCGGCCCCGCCATGCGCAGCCAACGGCCCGGCGAGACGCCGAAGGCCTTCTTGAAATGGCGGCTCATATGCGCCTGATCGGCAAATCCGGCAGCAAGGGCGGCCTCAGCCGCCCCGACACCGCGCCGGAGGTCGGCCTTCACCGCATCGAGGCGCCGCTGCACCAGATAACGATAAGGGCTCGTCCCGAACAGCCGGCGGAAGTCACGGCTGAGTCCCCAGCGATCCCGGCCGCTGATCGCCTCCAGACGCTCAAGCGTTACGTTTCCCTCGGGCAGATCATGGAGGTAGACGCGCGCGCGTTCGGCGGCGCCATAGTCGAGCGCCCCGCCAGGCTTTGCATGGCCGCCCGCAGCCGCCTCGAGCGCATGGGCAAGCTCGAAGAGGCCGTCTTCGAACTCCAGGGCATCGATGCGGGTGTCCGTCGCCGGCAAGAGAGCGTGAACCGCGGCGAACAGGCGCGGATCGGACGAGATGCCGCCTTTTATGAACGGCAACGGCCGGCCGCCGAGCACCGCCTGGATGGCGGCCGGCTCGATATAGATCATCCGGTAGCGGAATCCTTCCTCGGCACCGGCCTGGCCGTCATGCAATTCGTCGGGATGCAGCACCATCGTTGCGCCGGGAAGGCTGGTGCGCTCCGCGCCGCGATAACGAAAACTCTGAACGCCTGTAAGCGTCTGGCCGACGCCATAGGTATCGTGGCGGTGCGGCTCGTAGGCCCGTCCGGCAAAGAAGGCTTCGATGCGCTCGAAGGGAACCGCATCCTCGGCGAGGGCGATCCAGTCGCCACGTCGGCTCAGGCCCGGAGGCTCGATGGCACCTGCACCTGCGCTCGGATGGTGGTTCGTCATCCTGCACAGATAGGGAAGCGCCTGTCGGTTGTCGACAGGCACCTCAGCCCAACCGAAAGCACCTATCCGGAAATCTTCGAAAAGTCCGCAACCTCGCCGGTCGCCGAGCGGATCAGCCCCAGGAGCGCCAGCCGGTTGGCACGGATCGCCTTGTCCTCGTCATTGACGAGCACGTCGTTGAAAAACACATCGACCGGCTCGCGCAATTTGGAGAGCGCCGCCATGGCGGAGCGGAAATCCTCCTTGACGATCGCTTCGCGCGCATCGCCGGAGGCAAGCTTGATCGAAGCGTGCAGGGTCCGCTCCGCATCGAGGCTGAAAAGTTTCTCGTCCACCGCGTCTGCGACTTCGGTGCCCTTCTTCTCTTCGGCCGCGAGGATCTGCGTGGCGCGCTTGGTGCCGGCAAGCAGGTTCCTGCCCTCCTCGGCCGTGATGAAGGCAGTGAGTGCTTCGACACGGCGCGCGATCATCAACAGGTCGTCCGCATCCGACGTCAACACCGCGTCGATCAGGTCGTAGCGCGCCCCGAGATCGCGCAGATAGACCTTCAGGCGATCATGGAAGAAGGCGAGAAGGTCTGCGGCAATATCGCCGGCCAGTTCGGGGCGCTGCGCCCTCTGGGCTTTCAGCGCGATGTCGAAGAACGGCAGCAGCGGCAGACGCGCCTTGCCTTCGAGAACGAGCCGGATGACGCCGAGTGCGGCACGCCGCAGCGCATAGGGATCCTTCGAGCCGGTCGGCTTCTCGTCGATCGCCCAGAAGCCGACGAGCGTATCGAGCTTGTCGGCAAGCGCAACCGCCACCGCCACGGGATCGGTCGGCACCCGGTCAGAGGGACCTTGCGGCTTGTAATGGTCCTCGATCGCATTGGAGACCGCCGCGTCCTCGCCCTGCAGAACCGCGTATTTGTGGCCCATGATGCCCTGCAGCTCGGGAAACTCGCCGACGGCCTCGCTGCGCAGATCCGCCTTGGCAAGCACGGCGGCGCGCGCCACCAGAGCCTGGTCGGCGCCGGTGACCTCGGCAAGCGCCAAGGCGATCGAACGGATGCGGAGGACGCGCTCGCCCTGCGTTCCGAGCTTGGCATGGAAGGTGACGTTCAGCGCGTCGAGCTTGGCCATGCGTTGGTCGAGCGGCTTCTGAAGATCGAGCTCGAATTTTTCGGCGGACGGCTTCAGCGTCTCGAGATCCGGCAAATCGCCCTGGTCGCGTTTCCAGAAGTGCGCCGCGTCGGAGAGGCGCGCTCGCACAACCTTGCCGTTGCCGTGGACGATTTCCCTGCCGCCGTCCTTCGCCTCGATATTCGAAACGAGGATGAACCGGTTCGACAGCGTTTCCGCGCCCGGCTGCCGGGTCACGAAACATTTCTGATTGGTCTTGATCGTCAGCCGGATGATCTCGGAGGGAATCTCGAGATAGCTCTCCTCGAAGCTTCCCATCAGCACCCTCGGCCATTCGACGAGACCTGCCACTTCCTCAAGCAGGCCCTCGTCCTCGACCAATTCGAGCCCGTTGGCAAAGGCGACGTTACGCGCGTCAGCACCGATAATCTCCTTGCGGCGCTCGGCGTCGAGTACGACCTTCGCCTTTTCGAGCTTGTCGGCATAGTCGGCGAAGCGGCGCACGGTGATCGCCTCGGGTGCGTGAAAGCGGTGGCCGTAGGTGACGTTCGAGGCGACGATACCGTCGACCTCGAAGGGAATGACCCTTGTCTCCTCGGTTTCAGCCCCGAAGGTGCAGATGACCGATTGCAGGGGCCGCACCCAGCGCAAGCTGCCCGGCCTCGCGGAGGCGGCACCGGAGCGCATGGACTTCGGCCAGGGGAAGTCGCGAATGATCGTGGGCATCACCTCGGCGATGATGTCTTCCGCGTCGCGGCCCGGCTTGACGATATGGGCGACGTAGAATTCGCCTTTCTTCGGATCGCTGTGGACATGGGCCTCGCTGATGGAGGAGAGGCCCGCGGCACGCAGAAAGCCTTCGATCGCCTTCGCGTTGGCGTCGGTGCGCGGCCCCTTGCGCTCCTCGCGGACATCGGCGGAGCGCGCATTGAGGCCGCGGATGTCGAGCGTCAGCCGCCGCGGCGTCCAATATTCGCGTGCCCCCTCATAGGTGAGGCCCGCCTCGACCAGTGCGTCAGTCACGAGCTTCTTCAGGTCGCCGGCCGCCTTGCGCTGCATGCGGGCAGGGATTTCTTCGGAGCGCAGTTCAATAAGAAGATCGGGCATCAATCGAGACTTTGTTCTATTCCGGTGGGTGGCTCGACTTAGCAAGCCGGGGCGAAAATGTCATCAAGTGCGGCGAGGAAATTGGCCTCCTACCAGCCGCCGCCACCGCCACCACCACCGCCGCCGCCGGAAAAGCCGCCGGAAGAGAAGCCGGAGGACGAACTCTTGGGCGGAGGCGGCAGCGATGACGTCATGGTATCAGCCATCGAGCCGGCGAAGCCGCCGATCGTGTCGGAGAAAGATCCGGGGCCGAAAGAATCGCCCTGATACCAGCTCGGCTGGTAGGCGGCGGCTGCCGCCCCTCCGGCTGCCGCCAGCAGCCAACGATCGAACGTCTCGGTCCATGGCTTCTCGACGCCGAGCGCCACAGCATAGGGCAAGAGCGTCTCGAAATGCCGCGGCGACATTTCCGGCGCGCCCTGCATGTTCAGCCGATCCTGCTCGGCAAGCGTCATATATTGCCGGAGCCCATCAATACCGTCCATCATCCGGCTGCCGAGCGGCGTCGGCGCTCCCATCAGGTAGTAGAAGAGGCCGTTGACGAGCACGATGCCGCCGACCGCGAAAAACAGCGGCAGGTCGTCCGGTTCGGTTGCCGAAATGAAGAGGACCGCCAGAATGCTCGAAAAGACGGCGAACAGGACGAAGCCGATGAAGGCCAGCGCGACGATCGACAGGATGCGCCGCATGAGGCTCGCTCCGCGCCTCAGGGACTTGCCGACCGAAACGGCAAAACCGGAGACGAACACGGCGAAAAACACCGGGACGATGAGAAAGGGAATGGTCTCTTCGCTGAGGTGGCCGAAGATGAAAAGCCCCGCCAGCGCAACGATCGAAAGCACCGCGCCACCGATGATGTAGCCGATATTGGCCCGGTAGTATTTGCCGCGGTGCTCGCGCTCCATGGCGCTGCGGAAGCTGGAACCGGCGGCTGCCACCGCCTTGCCGTTCGCCCGATCGATCTTGAGCGTGCCGCCGGCCGCCTTGACCGCCTTCATCAGCGCCGCCTCGCCCGCCGGGAGCTTTTCACCGCCGCTCTTGCCCGTCGCCGAGACGACGATGGCACTCTTCAGATCGTCGAGGACGACATATCCCTTCACCGCCAGGTCGAGCACCGCAGCCGAGAGCGCCGTCCAGCCCTCGCCGGAAAATCCCTTGTTGTCGATGTAATTGACGAGGGCCGGCGAAATGCCGTCCGGCGGATCCCAGCGCGGAACCATCACGCCGCGGGCGGGATCGCGCCCGACGCGCAGCCAGGCCCGCCCGTAATAGAGGCTCACGACGACAAGGCCGGCGCCGGCGATGACAAGCGCCAGGTGGTCGCGCAGCCACCAGATGTTCTGCTGGGAGGCACTCGGCTGGTCGATGCTGCCCTTCGGCAGCTTGATCGCGATGGTCAGGCCCTCCTGCGGTCGAAGCCTGCGCGTGGTGGCAAAGAAGACCTCGCCTCCCTCCTCGACCGCGCGCGCGTCCTTGCCGGTGGCGCCGTAGCCGCCGGTAAAGACGTCGAGCGCCTGGGCCACGACGCCATCCGGCAGAGTCACGGTGGCGGTCGCCTCCTCGATCGGGAAGGCCCATCCGGTACCGGTGACGTTCCAGTAGAGCTCGTCGTGATCGTTGAAGAAGCGTATCTGGCGGCCGGTCTCATAGGTGATCTGAAATATATGCTCGCCGCGCGGCAGGAAGACCTCGGCATTGCCGGTATAGATGCGGATGCCGTCGCTGATCGATTCGGTCCGGTACTCCTCCTGCTCGCCATCACGTTCGACGGATACGAGCTTGAAATCCGCCCGGACGCGGCGGCCGTTCGGGTCGATAAAGGTTAGCGGAAAGTCACGATAGATGCCGCGGCGGATCTGTTTGCCCTCGACATTCGCGGTTATCGTTTCGGTCACCGTGAGGGTGCCGTCCTTGGCGACGTCGATGACCGAATGATAGGACGAGATGATCTCTTCCGCCGCAGCCGGGCACGATGCGGCGAGCACGATAAGCACGAAAGAAAGCGCCGCCAGAAGCCGCTTCATCGGGATTTCCTCTTCCGGACCGTCTCAAAACTTGACCGACGGCACGGCGCGATCCGCTTCGTTGGTGATCTCGAAATAGCTGGCCTTGGCAAAGCGGAAAGCGCTGGCGATCAGGTTGGACGGGAAGCTTTCGACCTTGACGTTGAGGTCCCGGGCGGCACCGTTGTAATAGCGGCGCGACATCTGGATCTCGCCTTCGATCGATTCCAGCGAGCCCTGTAGCTCGGCGAAGTTCTCATTCGCCTTCAGATCCGGATAGGCTTCTGCGAGCGCAAAGACACGGCCGAGCGCCTGCGAGAGCGCCCCCTCGGCTGCCGCTCGCGCGGCGACATCGCCCTCGGGGACAGCCTGGGCCCGGTTGCGCAGGGCGACGACTTCCTCGAGCGTCGTCTTCTCGTGTGCCGCATAGCCCTTCACCGTCTCGATCAGGTTGGGGATGAGGTCGGCGCGGCGCTTCAACTGCACGTCGATGCCGGACCAGGCCTCTTCCGCCATCTGCCGCGCCTTGACGAGGCCGTTGTAGACGAACACCAGGTACAGGATCACGGCGACCCCGATTGCCAGCCCGATCATGAAATACCCTCCTTCGAAACCCGCGGGAGGTTAACACCGACTCCGCCTGCGAGATACTGGACGCGCATGCAAAATGCGCAGATTTCCCCGCTCCAATTCCAAGGCATGTCCGCGGCCGAACCGGCTCATCCGCACGATTGCCGACCACCAGCCGGGGCCTGTCAAAAGCGCCGCCTTGCCCCTTCTCGATGTAGCGACGTCGCCAGGCACCGAGTTGTTCCGCGGGTAACGGCACGATGGCCGCCGATGGCCGATACTCAGATCATCAAACAACCACAGCACGCAGACAGGACCATGGGCTCGCTCGCCACTTTCATCAACGTTGTCGCCTTTACGGCGCTCTTCGCTGCCCATGCGAGCGCAGCCCCGGTCGAGAGGCCGACCGGCGTTCGCCGCGCATTACAGATCTATGCCGGCGAGTTGACGAACAGCGCCTCGATGAGGCTGGAGCCGATGTGGCGGCTCGATGGCAGCGAGTTCTTTTGCCTGCAGAACATGGTGTCGGCTTCCGGCGCGCGGACCTCCGAGAAGAGGCACGCCACCATGCCATGCGGCCGAAAGATCAGGCTCGCCTGATCAGGCCGCGTCTCTCGCTGCGTTCGCACCCCCAGCGTCGGTCAGCAGAAAGGCCTCTCCACAGGCTTTGGCAAGCGTGCGCACCCGCAGGATATAGCTCTGCCGTTCGGTCACGGAGATGACGCCGCGGGCATCCAAGAGATTGAAGACGTGGCTCGCCTTGATGCACTGGTCATAGGCGGGGAGAACGCATTTGTGCAGGCGGTTGTTGCTGGCGTCGCCGGGCGCGCCGGCGGCGAGCAGCGCCATGCACTCCTTCTCGGCGTCGATGAAGTGCTGATGCAGCATCGCCGTGTTGGCATATTCGAAATTGTGCCGCGAATATTCCTGCTCGGCCTGCAGGAACACGTCGCCATAAGTGATCTTCTCGGCACCCTCGCGGCCGTTGAAATTCAGGTCGTAGACATTGTCGACGCCCTGGACATACATCGCCAGGCGCTCAAGGCCATAGGTCAACTCGCCGGAAACCGGCGAGCACTCGATGCCGCAGACCTGCTGGAAATAGGTGAACTGCGAGACTTCCATGCCGTCGCACCAGCACTCCCAGCCAAGCCCCCAGGCGCCGAGCGTCGGGCTTTCCCAATCGTCCTCGACGAAGCGGATGTCGTGCAGCAGCGGATCGAGGCCGATCGCTTCCAGCGAGCCGAGGTAGAGTTCCTGAAGGTTGGACGGATTCGGCTTCAGAAGAACCTGATATTGGTAGTAGTGTTGGAGCCGGTTGGGGTTCTCGCCGTAGCGGCCATCGGTCGGGCGGCGCGACGGTTGGACATAGGCCGCCCGCCACGGCTTCGGCCCGAGCGCGCGTAGCGTCGTCGCCGGATGGAACGTACCGGCCCCAACCTCCATGTCATAGGGCTGAAGCACGGCGCAGCCCTTGTCGGCCCAGTAGTTGTGCAGCGTAAGGATCAGGGCCTGAAAGGAACGCTTCGGGTTCATATGGTCCGGCAGGGAGGCAGTGGTCATGGATCACGTCCGAATTCATCGAAATCTTGCCGGGACAGGTGCCATGCCGCAGGTCAAGGGTCAAGCGCCTTGGCCGGACGGCAGATCGGTCGACGAATTCGGCAGACCTCACTCGTCCTCGCGCTTCAGGCGGTATTCCCCGGTTTCCGGATCCTTGATGAGCGTCCCGTTGGCCCCGGTCTGGCGCTCCCGGCGCAAGCGTTCCTGTTGACGCGTCACTCTTTTGGCATCAGCTATGAACTTGCGGTAGCCGATCCAGGCGATCAGGGCAATGATCAAGAGCAGAATGATCTGCGGCATGGGTTCTCCTCTGCTCCTCCTTGGATCAGACGGAATGTCGGACAGGAGATGCAGCAGCTTTTGTTACAGCGGCCTTGCACGTCTGACCAGATGCCGGAGCCATTCTCTCATAGGCCGAAGCGTGCCCAAAGCGCCCTTTCCTCAATTGCCTCGATAAGGCCGGCAGCGGCCGAGGCCGCCAAGGGGGCGGCGATCGATCCATCCACCGCCGCGCCGGGCTGGCGGCGTCCGAATAGGCTGCGGCTCGGCTGAATGAGCTCCAGGCGGGCTTTCTCACCATAGCGCCGCCTCACTTCGCCGCGCATGTCGCCGAGACCATCGACGAGGCCCAGTTCCTGGCCGCGGCGCCCGGTCCAGAACAGACCCGAAAATATATCGGGATGGTCGGCAAGCAGCGAGCCGCGGCGGGCCTTGACCAATTGGATGAAGGTATCGTGGATGTCCAACTGGAGACTCTTGAGGAACTCGACGTCGCGCTCCTTTTCCGGCTGGAACGGGTCGAGCACGACCTTGTTCTCGCCGGCGGTATAGACGCGCCGCTCGACGCCGACCTTCTTCAGGAGCTCCGGAAAGCCGAAGCCGCCGGACACGACGCCGATCGAACCGACGATCGAACTCGGATCGGCGATGATCTCGTCGCCGGCGAGCGCGATCATGTAGCCGCCCGAGGCAGCGACGTCCTCGACGAAGATCAGCACGCGCTTCTTCTTCTCCTCCGCAAGATCGCGGATGCGCTGATAGATCAGCCGCGACTGGACGGGCGAGCCGCCGGGCGAATTGACGGAAATGGCAACGGCGGGCGCCTCCTTGACGGAGAAAGCCTTTTCCAGAAGGGGCGCCACGGTCCCGAGATTGAGGACCGGACGGAACTGCCCGCCCCCGGACATGATGGTACCGTGAAGCCGGATCGTCGGAATCGCAACCCCGTCCTTGCGAAAACGCCTTGGCATCAGTTTTCTGAAGAATCCGGCCATTTCAACTCCTGCCCGATACGAACCCGAACCTGCATGTATGCATTGGCGCCGCAAACGCAATGGCACGCTTGCCGTTAATCATCGGCGGTGATAGGCGGCGCGGCCATTGTTGAGATCATCGACCTCCGGCGCGAAACGGTGCGTCCCTTCGGCATGCATGATCAGCGGCGCCCGAAGCACCAAACGCTTGCGACTCTGCTTGATGGCCGTCACCAGGATCCTTACCGCATTCTCGCCGGCACGCGGCAGGAGCGGCGTGATTTCGATGCCGCCAAAACGGCGGCCGCAGGCGGCAAGGATCTCGGCGATCGATTCCGGACGGGCGATCAGCGAAAGCTGTCCGCCGGGTTTCATGATCGCCCCGGCCGTCTTGATCCAGGTCTCGAAGAGATCGTCGCTCATCGCATGCGCCTCCGCCTTGAGGCGATCGGGCGTCCTTCGGTCGGCAGCATCGTTGAACGGCGGGTTCATGATCACATGATCGAAGGCATTGTCCGGAAGGCCGGCGGCGGCACGCGCCTTGCCGTTCAGCGAAACATCCGCCTCGAGGACCGCGACCCGCGCCGCGAAGCGCGCGTTCTCCGGCAGCGCAAGGCTGCGGCGGGCAAAGTCCGCCATGATCGGCGAGCGCTCGAAGAGCAGGACCTCTGCCTCTTCGAGCCGCGAGGCGACCGCCATGCCGGCAGCACCCGCGCCCGCACCAAGATCAGCGACGCGGCAAGGCCGCCCGCACGAAACGAGTGCCGCAAGCAGCATCGCGTCCATGCCGGAGCGATGGCCCTGGCCGAGCGGCTGGATCAGATGAAATTTCCCGCGGTGAAAGGCGTCCACGGTTTCCGCCGTCGTCGTCCTCGTCGTCATTGCAGCAACGACGCCTCGAACCGGCGGCCGCTGGCCGGCAGGCCGGGAGTCATTGCCGCAGTTCCTTTTCCAGGCCGGCATCGATGAGAATACGCCGGGCTCTGTCGGCGTCCTCATCGGCCACCAGAAAGCGGCGTGGCAAGAGGCCGAGCGAGCCTTCGAGGATGCTCATGTCCCGATCGGCAATCAGGCATGCAATGCCGGCATCCTTCATCAGGCTTTCCGCAAAGGAGAGCAGCACGGCGTCGTTGGTGCGGATCAATTCCTTCATTCGTCTCAATGATCCCGTCTTAAATTGCACCGGGCGAGGCAATTCGCCTCTTGCCGCCCGAAGTCCCGCTTTCTATTGTCAGACCCGACAACGAAGCAGGAGTCCGGGGCGTTGGGCGTAGTGATACCGCTGGAAGACAATAAAAACAAACAGGCTTCCGTGAAGCCGCTCGTCGACCTGACGGCGTCCGACATGGAGCGCGTCAATCAGCTCATCCTCTCCAAAGCCGGCTCCGACGTGCAGATGATTCCGGAGGTCGCCAACCACCTGATTTCCTCCGGCGGAAAGCGGTTGCGGCCGATGCTGACGCTCGCTGCAGCCTCGATGTTCGGCTACGAGGGCGACGCCCATGTCAAGCTCGCAACAAGCGTCGAGTTCATGCATACGGCGACGCTGCTGCACGACGATGTCGTCGATGAAAGCAATCTTAGGCGCGGCAAGTCGACGGCGCGGACGATCTGGGGCAATCAGGCGAGCGTGCTCGTAGGCGACTTCCTGCTCGGCCAGGCGTTCCGCATGATGGTCGACGTCGGCTCGCTCGACGCGCTCGACGTGCTGTCGACCGCCGCGTCGGTGATCGCCGAGGGCGAAGTGCTGCAGCTCTCGGTCGCCAAGAACATGGAGACAACCGAAGACGATTACCTGCAGGTCATCCGGGCCAAGACCGCGGCGCTTTTTGCCGCCGCCGCGGAGGTCGGACCGATCGTCGCGAGCGCCAGCCGGTCCGACCGCAATGCGCTGAAATCCTACGGCATGAATCTCGGCCTCGCCTTCCAGCTGGTCGACGACGTTCTCGACTATGGCGGCTCGTCGAGCGATCTCGGCAAGAATGTCGGCGACGACTTCCGCGAGGGAAAGATCACCCTTCCGGTCATCCTTTCCTACCGGCGCGGCACGCCGGAGGATCGAGCTTTCTGGCGCGAAGCGATCGAAGGCGGCGCCAGCGATGCGGCCAACCTCGACAAAGCCCTCGGCCTCATACGCCGCTACGGCGGATTGACCGACACGATCGCCCGCGCCCAGCACTATGGAACGATTGCGCGCGACGCTCTGGCGCCGTTGCCGGCCTCTTCCTGGAAGTCCGCCTTGATCGAGGTGATCGACTTCTGCATCGATCGGCTCAGCTGAGCGCCGGCCGAGGAGCAATATTCTCCGCGGGAGGAATTTCTTGCCGCGTTGCGCCAAAAAAGCCATTCTATTCTTCAAGACTTGCGTTCGGCAACTTGCGATCGACTCCGGAACAACCAGCAGAGACGCGGCGAGCCGAGACGATCGGCAACGAAAGGTTTGACATGCGGCATAATACATTCCTTCGCCTGCTCGGCGGAGCGGCAATGCTGGCTCTTCTGTGCGTGACCGGAAGCCACCAGGCATTCGCTGAAGACAAGGCGGCCGTAGAGGATGCCCGGCCTTTCGACGTCAGGAGCGTCAACACCTTCGCCGGCGCCTTCCTGGCTGCACGGACGGCCGACGTCGATCGCGACTTCGCAACGGCGACGGAGCTCTACCGCATCGCCCTGCGCTTCGAACCGGACAATCCCGAGGTCAAGCAGCGGCTGATGATCACGCTGCTGATGAGCGGCAAGTTCGATGAAGGGGTCAAGATCGCCGACGCGTTGAAAGCCGATCCGGCCGTCGAGCGGATCACGACGACCGTGCGGGCCATCGAGGCGATCCGCAAGCGCGAATATCGCAGCGCCCAGAAGCTCCTGAATTATCAGGGCCCGAACGATCTCGATCGGCTGATGAGCACTTTGCTCTCCTCCTGGGCGCGGGCCGGCCAGGGCAGGCCCAAGGAGGCCGTCGCGCAGATCAAGGCGCTCGAAGGGCCGGAGTGGTTCCGGGTGTTCAAGAACTATCACGCCGGCGCGATCGCCCTTGTGGCCGGCGACAAGGCAACCGCCCGTGCCAGGCTGAACGACGCCATTCTCGACCGGGAAGGCGGCAGTGCCGCACCGGATACCTTCATGCGCGCGGTCGAGGCGCTGGCCCGCTTCGAGGCCCGCGAGGGCAACAAGCAGAAGGCGCTGGATACGGTTGCCGTCGGCGAGAGCATGGTCAACAACTACACGCCACTCGAGGCGCTCAGGGAGAGCATCGAAAAGGGCGAGCACCAGGAACAACAGGTGCGCAACGCCGCGCAAGGGGCTGCCGCCGTCCTCTTCTCGATCGGCGGCGCCCTCAACCGCGAGGGAGCGGAAGACATCGTCACGCTTTATCTTCAGACCGCCCGCCACCTGGATCCGGAAAGCGCCGATATCCTGGTCATGCTCGGCGGCATCGCCGAAAATCTGAAGAAGCAGGAAGAGGCGATCGCGCTTTACAAGAGCGTGCCGGCAGATTCCCCGATGCGCCGCATCTCCGAGCTTCAGCTCGGCCTGGCGCTGGCCGACGTCGGCAAGGTCGACGAGGCGAAGAAGCACCTCCAGGCGCTGATCGAAGTCGATCCGAAGAACATCCGCAACTATCTCGCCTATGGCAGCGTGCTTTCCGACGCCAAGGCCTACAAGGAAATGGGCGAGCTTTACGACCGCGCCGTCGAGGCGATCGGCCCGGTGCCGAAGCGCAGCGATTGGACGGTGTTCTTCCAGAGGGGGATCGCCTATGAGCGGCAGAAGGTCTGGGCGAAGGCGGAGCCGAATTTCCTGAAGGCGCTTGAGCTCAATCCGAACCAGCCGCAGGTCCTGAACTATCTCGGCTATTCGTGGGTCGACATGAACATCAACCTCGACAAGGGCTTGGAGATGATCCGCAAGGCGGTCGAGCTGAAGCCCGACGACGGTTACATCGTCGACTCGCTCGGATGGGCCTATTTCCGCATGAACCGCTTCGACGAGGCGGTGACCGAATTGGAGCGCGCCGCCGAGCTGATGGCCGGCGACCCGACGATCAACGACCATCTCGGCGATGCTTATTGGCGGGTCGGTCGCAAGCTCGAGGCCGTCTTCCAGTGGAACCAGGCTCTCGAAATGAAGCCCGAGGAAGCGGAAGTTCCGAAGATCAAGGCCAAGATCGAGAAGGGCCTGCCGCCGCTCAAGCAGAACGTTCCAGCCGCGGCGGACGCCAAGGAGACGCTGCCGAAAAAGCCGGGCCCCGAGCTTGCCGCGCCGGACAAGAAATCCTGACGGCATGCAGGCGGACGGCATCGCCGGTTTCGCGCTGACCCGCGTGGCGCCGGCCAAGATCAATCTCGCACTGCATGTCGTCGGTCAGCGCGCCGACGGACATCATCGTCTGGAAAGCGTCGTCACTTTTGCGGAGTGCGGCGACCGGGTGGCATTCTCGCCGGCGGATGCCGACCGCTTCACTCTGTCTGGTCCCTTCGCGCGCGATCTGCCGGTTTCGGCGGAAGGCAGTACGGGCAATCTAGTGCTGCGGGCCCGCGACCTCTTGCGGCGGGAGCTGACCGGACGCGGCGATGCTGCGGGGCCCGTGCATCTGCACCTGGAGAAGAACCTGCCGATCGCGTCGGGCATCGGCGGAGGCTCGGCGGACGCGGCTGCGACGCTACGGGGGCTGCTTTCCCTGTGGAGAGCAGAGATCGCCCCGGAAGGGCTCGCGGAGCTCGCGCTCGAACTTGGTGCCGATGTGCCCATGTGTCTCGACGGCGGGCCGCTGCTTGCGCGGGGGATCGGCGAAGAGCTTGCCCCGCTTGCCGATCTGCCGTCCTTTGCGATCGTCCTCGTCAATCCGCTCGTTGCCGTCTCGACCCCGGTCATCTTCCGAATGCTCGCCGAGAAGCGCAACCCTCCCCTCACCCTTCCGCAAGGCGCCCGCACGGCGGCGGACTGGCTGACGGCGCTTGCCGGTATGCGCAACGATCTGGAGCGACCGGCGCAAACCCTGGAGCCGACGATAGAGGGGGTGTCGGCTGCGTTGCGAGCCGCAGAAGCCAAATTGGTGCGTATGTCCGGTTCGGGCGCCACCTGCTTCGGCCTCTTCGACAGCGACGAAAGGGCGGCTGCGGCGGCACAGCGCATTTCCGCCGGTCATGCCGAGTGGTACGTTCACGCTACCCGAACCGCGGGGATGAGAGATTAGGTATGCCCGGCATCGACGAAACACGTTCCTTCATTCCGGTTCGGGTCGCGGTCCTCACGGTTTCCGATACCCGCACGCGCGCCGACGACAAGTCGGGCGACACGCTCGAGGCACGCATCCGCGACGCCGGACATCGGCTCGAAGCGCGCGCAATCGTGCCCGACGACCGCCAGAAGATCTACGATCAGGTAAAGGCCTGGACGCTGGATGCGGCGATCGACGTCGTCATCACCACCGGCGGGACCGGCTTCACCGGCCGAGACGTGACGCCCGAAGCGCTGGAGCCGCTATTCGAGAAACGTATGGATGGGTTCTCGGAAGTGTTTCACCGGATCTCCTACGACAAGATCGGCACGTCGACAATTCAATCGCGGGCAACGGCCGGCGTTGCTAATGCCACTTTTATCTTCGTGTTGCCCGGCTCGCCCGGCGCCTGCAAGGACGCCTGGGACGGAATCCTGAAACAGCAGCTCGACTACCGGCACATGCCCTGCAACTTCGTTGAGATCATGCCCCGGCTTGACGAACACCTGAAACGCGGCTGACCCTGTTCCGTTTGGAACAGCCACGCATGGTTGAACTCGCTAGATTGCTACTCGTCAGCTCACCGGAACAATGCACCTAGCGAGCATTCGTACAAGGCGAAGCGAAGACGCCTCTTTCCGTTTTCCCCGTGGAAAGAGCTAGAGAGTCACACGACATGATGCCCCACCACAAGGAGATGGAGCAGCATGGCAAGCCCTTTCCTAGGCAAGGTCATTTGAGAATCGTTTCAGGGGGTGCCGCAAGGCACTTCCCTCTTGTGTGGCTGCAGCACTTGGACTGTTTCAAATAGGCGCGGCCAAAGATCGATTGCCGAGAGCAACCCAGGCCGGAACGATTTCGGTCGCCAGCTTGCGGACTGCCCGGGCATTGGCGATGTCGCTGAGCTGCATATCGGCACGCGCGACAGCCACGGCATCCTGCTTGCGCAGCAGAAACCCGGTTTCCAGCGGCGCGGCCCGTTGCGACAAGCGCTTGAAGAACGGACGCCTGTGCATGCGCGATGGTGAAAACCGGGCCGGATCCTTGTTGAGCGCCAGATATTCGATGAGTTCGTCCACCCAGCGCCCTATCGGACGGGCCCCCGGCTCGAGCAGCATCAGCCAATCACCGCGCGCGGAACGGACCACATCGGCGAGGTCCCATTCGGCGCAGAAGCGGCAGCCGGCCGCATCGGCGACGTGTACCGAGCCATCTCTCGAGCCGTGATCCAAAATGATCACGTCGCTGACGAGCCCCTCGACGGCCCCGGCGACGAGCACGGACAAGGTCTGCGCGAGTTCCGCCTCGTTGTCGCGTGTCTCCATTATGATCGTCAGCATACCGTCTCCTAGCGCATAGCTGCATCAAATACCATAATTCTTAAGGGAGGTTAGCTGCTTCCCTCGGCCATTCCCGACCTACAGCGATATTTGTTCTTGCTTTGTTCGTTTCGATGCGCTAGGAAAATAATCAGAGCGGAACGAAGTCGCAAATCGGTTCCGAGGAGATTTCCATGACCGAGCTGCCTCAACTCAGGCAGGGTGCCTTTGCGCCCGGCAATAGCGCAGAGCTGGCTGAAGCGATCGTCACCGGTACGGGTGCCAGAATAGACGTCGATCGTCGGCGGGGACGCGGTGCCGCCCTCAACATGAGCGGACGTTTCGAACCGCGGACGCGCGAAGTGTTCGACGACGGCTGGCAGACGCTTGAGGAATTGCCGCCGTTCAGGACGGAAGTTCAGGTCGAAAAACCCCGCAACGTCATCACCCGCAACGAGTCGCCGGACATCTCCTTCGATCGTTCCATCAATCCTTACAGAGGCTGCGAGCACGGCTGCATCTACTGTTTCGCGCGGCCGACGCATGCCTATATGGGGCTCTCGGCAGGGCTTGATTTCGAATCGAAGCTCTTCGCCAAGCCGGACGCGCCCCGCTTGCTGGAACGGGAATTGGCGAGGCCGGATTATAAGGTGCGGCCGATCGCGATCGGCACCAACACGGATCCCTATCAGCCGATCGAGAAAGAGTGGCGCATCATGCGCCAGATCCTCGAGGTGCTGAAGGCCGCCAATCACCCGGTGATGATCGTTACCAAGTCGGCCCTGGTGACGCGCGACATCGATCTCCTCGCACCGATGGCGGAAAAAGGTCTGGCGCGCGTCGGCATTTCCGTGACCACCCTCGACCGCAAGCTGGCGCGTGCCATGGAGCCGCGGGCATCGACACCGCCAAAGCGGCTCGAAGCCATTCGCGCGATCTCTGAAGTAGGCATTCCCGCCGGCGTGATGGTGGCACCAATCATTCCCGCTCTCAACGATCATGAGATAGAGCGGGTGCTCGATGCCGCGAAAACGGCGGGCGCTACGGAAGCAAGCTACGTTCTCCTACGTCTGCCGCTGGAAGTTAGCCCGCTCTTCCGTGACTGGCTGCTCAGAAACTATCCGGACCGCTACAGACACGTGATGTCGCTCGTCCGCTCGATGCGCGGCGGCAAGGATTATGACGCCGAGTTCGGCAAGCGGATGAAGGGCGCCGGTCCCTATGCCTGGCAGATCGGCCGCCGCTTCGAACTTGCCGCCAAGCGCCTGGAGCTCAACCTCACCCGTCGCCAATTGCGGCACGATCTCTTCGTGCCGCCGCTGGGAATGGGAGTGCAGCTGTCGCTGCTTTAATGCATGTCGCCCAAAAGTGTGCAGCGGTTTTGGGATGACGACATGCACAAAAACAAAGACCTAAAGCGCGCCGCGTGAATGCGTTTGAACGCGACGCGCGTTAGGAGGGTGCGAGACGAGCCGCGAATGTGTGGGGGAGCGAAAAGACCCTCTCATCTCATATTCAGTTCCGGCGCCACCCTTGCCTCAGGATGGCGCTGGCTTTCCTCCCGGTTTACCGCCGCACACGTACCGGGGGGCTTGAAGGGAATCGGGCGAATATGCGAGGGTCCCCCGCATGTCACGTCGCAAGTCGTCCGATTCCCCGCTTTTTCAACTTGAGCCGGTGCTTCCGGACTTCAGCTTCGAAATCGCCGCCAAGCGGGATGGTTTTTGGCCGGTCGCCGGCGCCGACGAAGCCGGCCGCGGCCCGCTTGCCGGTCCGGTGGTGGCAGCAGCCGTCATCCTCGATTCCGAGGCCGTGCCGGCCGGTCTCAACGACAGCAAACTGCTGACGGCCGAGCAGCGCGAGGCCTTGTTCAACGAGATCATGGCGACGGCGACCGTGTCGATCGCCTCGTCCTCGGCGGCACATATCGACGCAACCGACATCCTCAAGGCAAGCCTCGACGCCATGCGCCGCGCGATCGACGGCCTGTCCGTGGCGGCGCGCTTCGCACTCATCGACGGCCGCGACGTTCCGCAGGGCCTCGCCTGCCACGCGAAGGCGATCATCAAGGGCGATTCCCGCTCCGTGTCGATCGCTGCCGCCTCCATCGTCGCGAAGGTCACCCGCGATCGCATGATGGCCCGCGCCGACGCGACCTTTCCCGCATACGGCTTTGCCATGCACGCAGGCTATGCCACGGTCCGGCACCGGAACGCCATCGACAGCCATGGACCGTGTTCGCTGCATCGGATGAGCTTCCGCCCGTTTCGGCAGGAGCAAGAGCAACCCATGGCAATGAGCGCCGAACCGCTCGAAGTCAGTTCCTGACGAAGAACCCCTTCCCTAGTGCCCGTGCCAAAGAAAAAGCCCCGCCGAAGCAGGGCTCTTAATGCGCGAAGTGTAAATTCGGAGCTTAGTTCAGGCGTCCCTTGACCTCGCCGAGCGCCTTCTGGAAGAGGGCGTCCTGTGCGCTCGCGTCGGTCTTGGTCGCAAGCACTTTCTCGGCTGCGCTGATCGCGAGATCGACGGCTGCCGCGCGAACCGCGTTGATTGCGTCGCTTTCGGCCTGCTTGATCTTCTGTTCGGAAAGGGCCGTACGGCGGGTGACGTAGTCCTCGGTCTTCTGCCTGGCTTCCGCCGCCAGCATCTCCGCCTCGCGCTGGGCGGCAGCGACGATGTTGGCGGCTTCCGCCTCGGCATCCTTGCGCTTGCGCTGGTATTCGGCAACCAGGGCCTGGGCTTCCTCGCGCAGGCGCTTGGCTTCCGCAAGTTCGTTGCCGATCTTGTCGGCACGCGCGTCGAGCGCTTCGGCGATCTTGCCCGGCACCTTCAGATAGGCGATGAGAGCGAAGAAGAGGATCAGGCCGACGAGGGCGTAGAAAGTCGCATCAAGTGCCATTGTTCCCTGCCCCTCAGTTGCCGGCTGACGCCTTGACCGCCGCAGCGATCTCGGTCTTCGTGACGTTGCCGCCAATCAATTGTTTGACGACGGCCGTGGCCGTCTCCTCGGCGATAGCGCCGACATCGGCAAGCGCCTTGGATTTGATCTCGGCGATGCGCGCTTCGGCAGCGGTAATCTTCTTTGTGAGCTCGGCCTCCACGGCCGCGCGGTCGGCATTCGCCTTGCTCTTGGCGTCTTCGCGGGCCGTGTCGGCAATCGAGTGGCCCTCGGCCTTGGCATTCGCCAGTTCCTGCTCGTAGGAAGCGATCGCGGCATCGGCCTGGCCCTTTAAGCGGGAGGCTTCATCGAGATCGTGGGCGATGCGGTCATGGCGCTTTGCGAGAATCCCGCCAATGCGCGGAATGATGACCTTCGACATCAGGAGATAGAAAAGCCCGAAGGTGATCGCCAGCCAGAGCAGCTGCGAAGCGAAATGAGTCGAATCGAAGGGCGGAAACACGCCGGAACCATGCTCGCCTTCGTGGGCCACACCCGTTTCGGTGTGCACCTCACCGGCCGCAGGGGCATCGTGTGCTTCGGCGCCTTCAGTGGTGGTTGACTGCTGGGCATAGGCCGCGGTCACAAACATGCTCACCTCCAAGGTGCACTTAAAGATATGCGCGGCCGCGAACCCGAGGGACCGCGGCCGAAGCTTCAGCCGTTATTAGACGGCGAAGAGGAGGAGCAGGGCTACGAGCAGCGAGAAGATGCCCAGAGCTTCCGTAACGGCGAAGCCGAATACGAGGCGGCCGAACTGGCCGTCAGCAGCCGACGGATTGCGCAGAGCGCCAGCGAGATAGTTGCCGAAGATGTTGCCGAGGCCGAGAGCCGTGCCGGCCATACCAAGGCATGCAAGACCTGCACCCAAGAACTTTGCTGCTTCCGCGTCCATGATTGACTCCTTCGAATGGTGTTGCGGCTTAGGATTTGCGCCCCGGGCGGCTGAAGCCGACCGGAAGCGAGCGACTGTTATTCCTTAGTGGCTTCCCGGGTGGACAGCGTCGTTGAGGTACATGCAGGTCAGTACCGCAAAGACATAGGCCTGGAGGAAGGCGACGAGGAACTCAAGACCGGTGAGAGCGACGGTCATGATGAGCGGCAGGATCGCGCCACCGATGCCGAGCGCACCGAAAGCGCTGAGCGAGGCGACGAAGCCTGCGAAGACCTTCAGCGTGATATGGCCGGCCAGCATGTTTGCGAAGAGACGGACCGAGAGGCTGATGGGCCGGGATAGGAAAGAGATGACTTCGATCGACACCACGAGCGGCAGCAACGCGCCCGGCACGCCGTGCGGCACGAAGAGCTTGAGAAAGCCCAGACCATGCTTGTAGAAGCCGTAGAGCAGGACCGTGCCGATCACGAAGACGGCGAGAGCGAAAGTCACGATGATCTGGCTGGTGACGGTGAAGAAATACGGGAACATGCCGAGCAGGTTCGCCGTCAGGATGAACATGAACAGCGAGAAGACCATCGGGAAGAACTTCATCCCATGGCTGCCCGCCCCTTCGCGAAGCATCGAGGCGATGAACTCGTAGGACAGTTCAGAAACCGACTGCATGCGCGTTGGGATGACGCCGCGCTGAGAAGTCGTCAGGTAGAGAAAGCCCGCGGCAGCACCGACGGTCGCCACCATGAACAGCGACGCATTGGTGAAGGAAAAGTCAATTCCGCCAATCTCGATCGGGACAATCTTGTTGACCAGGAACTGGTGGGTCGGATCGTTTGACACCGCGCTTCTCTTTCGTTCTGCCCGCCCGCAAGCGGAAACCGTGTTTTCCGGTCGGCGCCTCAGGCGCCGTCACCGTCCTTCTTGCTATCATCAATACCGCCTCCGCGCTGGTCGGGTGTCGCCACCAGACCGGCAGAACGCAGCACATTCAAAACACCGGCACAGAAACCGAGAAGCAGGAGGACGATCATGCCCCACGGCCCTGTACCCGCAAAATGGTCCAAAAGATAGCCCAGGAATGCCCCGACCACGATGCCGGCGATGAACTCGCTGGAGAGCTTCATCGCTGCTGCGTAGCCTTTGCGGCTCTCCGCGCTTCGAACCTCCGCCTCGTCCGAAACATCCACGCGCTTCGACGCGATGTCCTCACCAAGGCGCTTCAGCCGCGCTTCCAGACTTTCTTCCGGCTTCTCCGTCACATGGCTCCCCTTTTGCAGCCCCACGCGGTCGAACGCGATCTCGGTCATACAAACGGCCGGTGCTCAAGCCACGGTTCGGCCCCATTTGAAGTCGCGCGCAACATAGTTTTAGGCACCCGCATAGTCAAGGCATGCGGGGGCATAGAGGGTGGACAATGTTTGCAAGGTTTTTCAACGGCTTAATGGAAATTTGCGGCACCTGCGACAAAGCTGCACCGGGAATCGCCCTCATTCATCGGAGCCGCTCTTCGCCTCACAGGCGTGACTTGTGCGGAATCCTGTGGCCGATCAACTCCAGCCGCCGCCATAGGTCCGATAGAAGATGTGCAGACCGATCTGTCCCACGCGTTTCATGGTCTTCGCCCAGGCGGGCTTCACATAGGTGGCATGGTAGTGTGTCGCAGAACCGACTTCCGGGAGCCAGATCTTTCCGGCGGTGACCGCCATCGCGACCTCCTTTGCGGTCTTCCAATGCGAACGCGAATAGATGAGATCACGGATCATGTCGCAGGCGAAGGAGAACTGGCAGCGGTTGCGCCAGGCCTTGTTCTGATAGACGACGCCGCAGATGGTCTTCGGGTAGGTGGGATTGCGCACCCGGTTGAGAATCACTTGGGCGACTGCCGCCTGCCCCTTCACCGATTCGCTGCGCGCCTCGAAGTAGATGCCTTCGGCAAGACAGGTCTGCTCCTCCTTGCCGAACACCGTCGCCGGCAAGGCCGTCGCCGCCCAGGCATGATCGTCGGGGGAGATGTCCGGGATGAACCGTCCACCGTTCTTGTCTTGGCGAAGGATCGAATCGAAAGGCGATTCACGCGCATAGTCCGGCTCCGGCCGGACGTAGGCAGTGGCGAGGATGTCGGCATCGCGGTTGGTCACGAGCTTGGCAAGCATGGGCGAAACGCCCGGGTCCGGCCGCGGCGGCTTCCTGCGGTAGAAGGCCGTGGCGATCTCGATCTCCTTGCCAATGATCTTCGGCTTGGCGAAGGCCATCTTCTCCGCCCCGTCGAAATCAGGCTCCATCAGGAAGCTCGTGCGCTTCAGGATCGAGCCGGCGCTGAAGTCCTTCGGCGGCGTTACCGGCGTGACGGCGACGATTCGGCCCTTCTTCAGCTTGCGGGTGACGCGGTCCTCGTCGGGAGTTCCGCCCTGATGCTTCGATTCGGCCGTCAGGGCCACGCGCCTGCCATCGGAGAGCGTCATGCCGGCGCCGCCGTCGAGCCCGCCGGTCGTGATCGGATCGGCAAACACCATGTCGACGTCGTGAAGCGATCCGGCCGGCGACCGGGTCAGATACATGCGCCAACGCTCGCCGCCCCGGTTGATGCCAGAAAGAAAGGTGGCGAGATCGGAATAGGCAGCGACCGACGGAAAGCCTAAGAAAATGGCGAGGCCGATGATGGCCGGGGCGCGCCAGGCGGAGAAGGACAGGCGAAACTTGCGACGCGACTGCTTACTCCTACGCATCATACCGCTCCACGCAAATCTTACTGGCGCACGCGTTCTCGCAAGCCGGCTCTAATTTGAAACCGGCCTGACGACGACATGCAGGGACGCTAAGATCTTGAAGCGTCCGGACGGTTGCCCGGGGTCGCTTCGTTCGACCTCGAAAATGAAGCATTAACCTTGATGTTTGGTTAATGCGGCTGAGTGGCGAAGCTCGTCAAATGATCACGTGGGAGCCGAGTTCGACGACGCGGTTGGTCGGCAGGCGGAAATAGTCGGAAGGATCGATGGCGGCATTGGCGAGCGCGATGAAGAGGCGATCCTGCCAGTGCGGCATGCCCGACTGGGCGTCGGGCACGAGCTTGCGGCGGCCGAGATAGAAGGAGGTCGACATGATGTCGAACTTCAGGCCGGATTTGCGGAAAAGGCCGAGCGCCTGGGAAACGTTCTGCGTTTCCATATAGCCGAACCGCATCTCGAGTTGGGTGAAGCGCTCCGACAGCGGCAGGACGCTGACGCGCTCTTCCTTGGGCACTTTCGGGGTGTTGGCGGTGCGGACCGTCAGGATGAAGTTCTGCTGGTGCAGGACGTGGTTGTGCTTGATGTTGTGCAGGAGGGCGGCGGGCGTCGAATCCGGATCGCTGGTCAGGAAGATCGCCGTGCCCGGTACGGCGACCGGCCCGTGCTCGCTCTTGCGTTCGATCGACTTTATGAAGCTCGCGAGCGGAATGTCGATATGGCGGGTCTTGTTGTGGAGGATCTCCGTGCCGCGCTTCCAGGTCCACATGACGATGATGAAGGTCGCCGCGATCAGGATCGGCACATAGCCGCCGTCATGGATCTTCAGCATGTTCGCGCCTAGGAAGACGAGCTCCAGCGTGAGGAGCGGCAGCAAAGCGGCGGCGGCCCACCAGCCGGACCAGTTCCAGCGCGCGCGCAGAAACTCGAAGGCGAGCATCGTCGTCACGACCATGGCGCCTGTCACGGAGATGCCGTAGGCGGTCGCAAGCGATTCCGATGAGCCGAAGACGAATACGAGTGCCATGACGCCGAACATCAGCAGCGTGTTGACATTGGGCAAATAGATCTGGCCGGTGTGGGTTTCGGACGTATGGAAAATCGCCATGCGCGGCAGGAAGCCGAGATGGATCGCCTGGCGCGTCAGCGAGAAGGCGCCGGTGATCACCGCCTGGCTTGCGATGATGGTCGCTGCGGTCGCAAGTATGACGACTGGGAGCAGCGCCCATTTTGGGAACATCAGGAAGAACGGATCGGACATGGCCTCCGGATGCTCGAGCACGAAGGCGCCCTGGCCGAGATAGTTCAGGGTCAAGGCCGGGAAGACGATGGTGAACCATGCCCATTGGATCGGCCGGCGGCCGAAATGGCCGAGATCGGCGTAGAGCGCTTCCGCTCCCGTCACCGTCAGGAACACGGCGCCCAGCACAATGATGCCGACATAGCCCTCAGTGAACAGGAATGTCACCGCATAAAAGGGGTTGAAGGCGGCGAAGATCGACAGATCGTCGGCGATATGCACGAGGCCGATCCCGCCCATGACGAGGAACCAGACGAGCGTGATCGGCCCGAAGAAATTCGAGACGGCCGCCGTGCCCTTCGACTGGACGGCGAAGAGAAGCAGCAGAATGACGACGGCAATGGGAACGACATAGTCCGAAAGCGCCGGCGTCACCAGTTTCAGGCCCTCGACAGCAGAGAGGACCGAGAGCGCCGGCGTGATCATCGCGTCGCCGATGAAGAGCGCCGCCCCCGCGACGCCCATGAAGAACAGAATCGGCGCGTGACCGTTGGCTGTCTTCATCAAAAGAGCGAGCAGCGAGAGCGTGCCGCCCTCACCCTGGTTGTCGGCCCGCAGCAGGAAGAGCACATATTTGATCGTCACGATGATCGTCAGCGACCAGATCATCATCGAGATCAGGCCGATGATCTCCGCATCCGTGACGCCGTCATGGGCGACCGGGCGCAGCGCTTCGCGGAAAGCGTAGAGCGGGCTCGTGCCGATGTCGCCATAGACAACGCCGATCGAGCCAAGCCCAAGCGCAAGCAGGCGGCGCAGGTTCTCGGATCCATGTGCGGCAGGGGCAGACGACTGAGACATGGTATCCAACAGGCTCCTTAGAGCCAGCCTTTCCAGCGGAAGAAGAAAAACGGGATCACGGCCGAGAGCACCATGGCCGCGAGCGCCCAGGGATAGCCGAACTGCCATTCGAGTTCCGGCATCACGCGAAAGTTCATGCCATAGACCGAAGCAACCAGCGTAGGGGGCAGGAGGACGACCGAAGCGATCGAGAAGATCTTGATGATGGCATTCTGCTCGACATTGATGAGACCGAGCGACGCATCGAGCAGAAAGGTAATGTTTCCCGAGATGAAGGCCGCATGTTCGGAAAGCGACTGGATATCCCTGGAGATCGAGCGGCAAAGCTCGCGGCTGTCCTTGTCCTCCTGCACTTCCGGCACGGTGTAGAGGAAGGTGAGCAGCCGCGACAGGGAAGCGAGGCTATCGCGCGTCTTCGCAACCAGCCTGTGGTGGCCCGCCACATCGCGCAGGCGAGCTTCGAGAAATTGCGGCGGCCGGCGCCGGCCCGCAGCCCTGTCGCCGAACACCTCGATCGACAGGTCATCGATCTTGACGACGGCCTGCTCGAGAATTTCCGACGTCCGGTCGGTGATCGTTTCCAGCAGCCGGGTCAGCAGCACCACGCCGTTGCGGCAGCCGTTGGGAATCCGATGCAAGCCCGCCTTGAAGAGGCCGAAGGCGCGCGGCTCCGCGTAGCGGATCGTCACCAGTCTGCCTCCGGAAAGGATGAAGCCTACATCCGTCAAGCCGGGAATCTGGGTTTCGCTGCGATAAACCAGCGACGCGGTCATGAAGACGGCGCCCCCTTCGACATAAAGGCGGCTCGACGGCTCTATGCCCTTGAGATCGTCGCGGGTCGGAATGGAAATTCCGAGCAGCCCCTCCATCATGTGTTCTTCGGCCCTGGTCGGCTCGACGAGGTCGATCCAGACGATCTCCGGGCGCAGGGCGGCTGGCGGTTCGGCCGTCGTAAGGGCGACGGCTTCGCCATTGACGCAATAGCCTGAGATCATGCGGCCGCCTTTTGGGTGGGACCGACAGGAAAGAACGATGAAGGATTGAAACGATCAGCCGCCACAGGATTTCCACAATGCCGATTCATCTGATGCAGACTTCCGCCCCACGACATCTCCCCTTGGCTGAAATCTCCGGTGAGGGAGGGTGTGCGCCTGCCTCTGCGCGAGCGGCAAGCCATATGGCGCAACACTCGGGCAAAATCAATGCTTTTTGCAGATGCCGACCTCGGCGGCACATTACGCCTCGTTGCGAACGGTGCCGGACCCTACGTCATATTTTCCGCAAGCGGTACCTTCCCGCGAAAGAAAAAATAGCGCGGTCTGGTTCTGCCCCACCGATGGTCTATTCGAAGACGATGTTCGGCATCGCCCGGCCTTTGTTCGCCTTCCCGGCCGAGAGCTGTTTCCAGACCCGTTCGGCGATGCTGCGGTAGTTTCGCGCGACCTCACCATCAGGATCGGACACCACCAGGGGTGTGCCTGCATCCGAGGTTTCCCGGATTCCCATGGTGAGCGGGACTTCGCCGAGGAAGGGCACGCCGATGCGTTCGGCCTCCTTGCGGGCACCGCCATGGCCGAAAATATCGTAGCGCTTGCCGGTGTCGGGAGCGACGAAATAGCTCATGTTCTCGACGATTCCGAGCACCGGCACCTCGACCTTGCGGAACATGGTAATTCCCTTGCGCGCATCGGCGAGCGCCAGATCCTGCGGCGTCGACACAATAACCGCGCCGGCGAGCGGCACTTGCTGGGCCATCGTCAACTGCGCATCGCCAGTGCCAGGAGGCATATCGACGACGAGCACGTCGAGTTCGCCCCAGGCCACCTCGCGCAGCATCTGCAGGAGAGCGGACTGGATCATCGGTCCGCGCCAGATCATCGCGACCTCCTCGTCGACGAGGAATCCCATCGACATCACCGGCAGTCCGTAATTTTCCATCGGCCGGATAAGCCGCCCCTCGATCTGCTGCGGCCGGCCGGAAATCTTCAAGAGGCGCGGCATCGACGGGCCATAGATATCGGCATCGAGCAACCCGACCTTGAGACCGTTCGCCTGAAGCGCCAGGGCCAGATTCACCGAGGTCGTCGACTTGCCGACGCCGCCCTTCCCCGAGGCAACCGCGATGATCGCGCCAACGCCCGGGATACCTGCTTTGGCCGGCGCGCCGCCGGCCGGCCGCGGAGCATGCGCGTGAGCCTGCCCGGAAGGCGGCGCCGGCCGCTGTACCGGGGTCGCCTGAGCCGCCGCCTTGCGGTCCGCAGTCAGCGCGACCATGGCCGCCTTCACGCCCGGCATCTCCCGAACGACTCGTTCGGCAGCGGCGCGCATCGGTTCGAGCTCCTTCGCACGATCCGCCGGCACGGTAATCGAAAAATAGGCCTTGCCGTCGGAGATGAACACATCGGAGACCAGGCCCAGATCGACGATGTTGCCCTCCATGTCCGGGCCGCGCACGCTCCGCAGCCTTTCCAGCACCATTTCCCTGGTCACGTCCGGCATCTCGCCCTCTTCTCTCTGCCGCGCCGGCTATTCACCGCCTGTTGGGACGGGACGGTGCTGCCCACGCTTACAATGCGATCCCTTCGAACCGAGTCCGATCCGAGAGTCCTTGTGCAGTAGATAATCGAGGCGAGGCACTTCGCCAATGTTGGAATTGAGAAAATGAAGGGCCGCCAGCCTATCACCCGTGTCCGTACATCCGGGATCACGGGCGGTGGGCGGCGGCCCTTTTCGCGACCTTCTTGGGCGCTGTTCTTTTTAGTCCCCTCTGTGGACCAGCAATGAACAAGCAGAAACCGTGCCAGTTTCAAACGGCGGGGATAAAGCTGCGATTTCCACGGAAATAGGCGAAGCGACGCGAGACGCAGGCCGCGTGTCCGCCCAAATCCTGGGCATGCGTGCTTTTGGGCACAACACTTTGACCGCAATCGAGCAGCTGTCCGTAACGGCGGGCCGAAGGCTAGCTAATATAGCCCTTCTTCATCGCCTTCACGACCGCCTGCGTGCGGTTGACGGCGTCGAGCTTCTTCGTGACATGGTTGAGGTAGTGATTGACGGTGTGCTCGGACAGGCCCAGGATCCCGGCAATTTCAGCACTTGTCTTACCGGCTGCGGTCCAGCTCAAACACTGGATTTCCCGCTCAGACAGGGTCGTGTTGCTGTTCTTCCAAACCGAACCGATCTCGGCGAGCCGGTTATAGACGTGGATCGCGATCATCTGCAGTTCCATCGCCGCGGTCATCGGCAGATCGGCCGCCGGGCCCATGAGAATGACCGCGCCGCGGCCGCCCTCGGCATCATGGACAGGGAAATAGTTGGCCTGAAAGATGCCGTTTTCGCGCAGCATCGCGATGTAGTCCCCGGCAGACGCCGGCTTGCCGCCCTCGCTCTCCCAGTCTTCGAGGGTGATCTGGAACGGCGTCGTGGTCTCCCGCAACCGACGAACGCCCGTGCTGAAACGCAGCATCGACAGGCTGTCATATTTGTTGAGAAGCTCGGCCGGCATGTTGGAAATGACGGTGGCGGCGGAAAGCCGCTCCATGTCGATCGGCGGGATCGAGCAGATGAGGAACGTCTTGAAGCCGAAAATATGCGTAATCCGCCGCATATAACGGATGATATCGAACTGAGTCTCCAGCCTTGCGATCTCAGACGCGAAATCACCGCCCCGGGGTAGATCGATGTCAGTCATCCCGGTCGTCATCGTATCTTGCATTCGCGCGTTCCATGACATTCATCAAGTATCAAATAGCCTGAGCCGCGCATGATTGCCAACAGGTGATCGGCAATGGTCTCCCTTCGCCGCCAAAAGGCTGTGTATTACGTTTCGCGCGGCGGGACGCACGAGGGGCAGGAGCGAGGCTTGTTCTTTTAATTGATCAGGCCGGCCCGCATCGCCTTGGCGACCGTCTGCACACGATTGACCGAATCGAGCTTGCGGGTCGCGCGATTCAGATAGTGGTTCACCGTGTATTCGGAAAGCGCCATGATTCGCGCCATCTCGACGGTCGTCTTTCCGGCCGCAGCCCAGCGCAGACATTCGATCTCGCGTCGGGAAAGGCCGCCCGGCCGGCGCCGGTCGCGCGTTCTGATCTCGGAAAGCCGGCTATAGAGCAGCCCCGCCCAGAAATTGAGGGCCTGCATTTCGTCGCTCGAGACCACCTCCCGGTCTCCGCCAAAGGCAATGGCAGCGCGACCTCCCTTGGCGTCGTGGACGGGAAGGTACAGACCGCGCGGCATGCCAGCCTGCTCGAAAACACTGACGGCGGCCTCGCCCTTGCCGTCCATGCGCCTGCGCGCCAGCAAATGCGCATCATAGGTGAAGGGGATGGTGCTCCGGCGCAGCCGCTGGATAACGGGGCTTCCCTCGATCAGGCCGGCGCTATCATAGCGCCGTAGGAATTCGGCGGGCCAGGACGTGAGCAACGCCTGAGCAGCCAGGCTGTGACAACCGGAGTCGGGAATGGCCAAGACGATGAAGCCGCGGAATCCGAAAGCGTCCGAAATCTGGTCCAGAGCGCGCCTGACATCGTCTTCATTGCCGAGCGCCCCATCGATCGAGCGGCCATCGGGAAGGATCAGTGAATTGATGTCCGCGTTGAAATCCATCATCGTTCCGCTGGCCTCCCACAACCTGTTCACGCCGTTGGCGAGTCCGGTCGGTTCACCGTCCTAATCCGCTCTTGGCGCTTCCGCCAAGGAACACATCCCGCGCGAAACTGCAACCAGTCGTGGAGGCGGGAGTAGCCAGTTGAAGCTAGCGATCTATAGCCGCCTCGTCCAGTCGAAACTTCTAATTTACCGTAAAGCGATGCTTAGCGGCCGCCTCGGCCGGGTCCCAACCGGATTCGGGCCTCCTCCTCGACCTTAGCGGCGGCCTTGCGAACATCCGCCGCCCAGGCCGCCAATTGCGTCATCGTGACGCGATAGGAAGGGCCGGTTACCGAAATACCGGCTACCAATTCGTGCTCCGGAACGACGATCGGCGCTGCCACGCAACAGATCTCGGCTTCATGCTCCTCGCGGTCGAAGGCATGGCCTTCGCGGCGAATCTCTTCAATTTCCGCAAGCAGCGAAGCGGCCGAGCGATGCGTGCGCTCGGTGAACGGGACGAACTGCATCCTTGCCGTGACTCGTTCCAGCGCGCCATGTCCAAGCGACGACAGGGCCGCCTTGCCGATCCCTGTGCAATAGGCCGGCGAGGCCTTGCCGATCTGCGAGCTCATGCGGACCGTCTGGCGGCTTTCGACCTTGTCGACATAGATGATCTCGGTGTCGCGCAATATGCCGAGATGAACCGTTTCGCCAGTGAGTTCATGCAGACGCAAGAGGTGCGGCTCGGCAATGTCGCGAAACTGATTGCCGGACCAGGAGCGATAGGCAAGCTTCAAGAGGCGCAATCCCGGCTCGTAGGAAAGATCGCTTCGCTGCACCAGCAGGCCTTCATCGACGAGGTGCCCAAGCAGCCGATGCAACGTGCCGCGCGGCTGGCGGACGGATTGCAGGATGTCGGTGAACCGCTGGGGCCGGTCGGCCGCCGCGACGGCCTCAAGCACCGCCATTGCCTTCCCCAGCGTGCCGGTCCCCGGCCCTTCGCTTTCCTGCTCGCTCACGATCTTCGCTTCCATTTCATCCGCTTTCGCCCGCTTGCCACCTTGACAGGATAAGACCCGCAGCGCGATAATTCCAGAAAATAAAGAGCTATTCCACATATTGGAACAATTTTTCTGAGAAAGAGGGAGAGAACGATCGATGACGCTGCCGAGCAGTCAGTTCCCCGACTTGCGCGATCGCGGCGTCCTGGTCACCGGCGGGGCCTCCGGCATTGGAGCGGCGCTGGTGGAGGGCTTTCTGCGGCAGGGTGCGCGCGTCGCCTTCATCGATATTGCCGAGGACGCGGGCCGCGCGCTTGCGGACAGGCTTGCCGCCGAAATCGGACAGAGGCCGGAATTCGTTCGCGCCGATCTCCGGGACGTCGAGCAGGCAAGAAGCGCCGCGGATGCAGCCGTCGCGGCGCTCGGCCCCATTCGGGTGCTGATCAACAACGCCGCCCGGGACGACCGGCAGCCGCTCGAGGAGGTGACAAGGGAAAGCTGGGACGAAAGCCTCGCCGTCAATCTCAGGCACTTCTTCTTTCTCGCCCAAGCGATTGCGCCGCACATGCGGCAAGCGGGTGGCGGATCGATCATCAATTTCTCGTCGATCGCCTTCATGCTGAACATGCCTGAAATGCCGGCCTATGCGACGGCAAAGGCCGGCATTATCGGGCTCACCAAGTCGCTCGCCGGGAAACTCGGGCCGGACAATATCCGCGTCAATGCCATCCTGCCCGGCATGATCGTCACCGAACGGCAGAAGCGGCTCTGGCTCACGCAGGACTCGATCGCCCGGATGCAGGAAAGGCAGTGCCTGAAACGCGTTCTGGCTGCCGAGGATCTCGTCGGCCCTTGCCTCTTTCTGGCCTCGGATTGCTCCGCGGCGATGACGGCACAGAGCATGATTATCGATGGAGGCGTGTTTTGATGACGGCAGGCTACTATGCCGCGGTGGACTGGGGGACCTCGAGCTTCCGCTTGTGGGTCATCGGAGAGGACGGGTCGGTGCTCGCCGAACGCCGCAGTGCGGAGGGTATGACCACCGCAGCGGAAACCGGGTTCCACGCCGTCCTCGACAGCCATCTTACCGCCGTATCGGCATCTGCCCATCTGCCGATCATCATCTGCGGCATGGCCGGCGCCCGGCAGGGCTGGAAAGAAGCGGGCTATCTTGAAACGCCGGCAACGCTTGGCGCCATCGCGGGAAATGCAATCGCCGTTCCGGACGTGGATCGCGACATTCGCATCCTGCCAGGCCTGGCGCAACGCAACGATCGGCATCCGGATGTCATGCGCGGCGAGGAGACGCAATTGCTCGGGGCAGCCGGTATGCTCGACAGCGGCCGGCACCTGGTGTGCATGCCGGGCACCCACAGCAAGTGGGTGCGGCTGTCGGGTCAGACGGTCGACGGTTTCTCCACCTACATGACCGGCGAATTGTTCGACGCCATCTCCAAGCATACGATCTTGAGCCATGCCGTGGCCGGGGTGGATGCCATTGCTGCCGACAGCGCTGCCTTTTCCGAAGCCGTCACCCAGGCACGGGAAAAACCGGCGCTGGCGACGAACCTCCTCTTTTCCGTCCGGGCGGGACAATTGCTTCATGGTCTGAGCGCGGCCGACGCCAAGGCTCGCCTGTCCGGCACGCTGATCGGCCTGGAGATCGCCGGTGCGCTCGCTACGGCGGGCCCGGTGGACGGCATCTGCCTGGTCGGCTCGGGAAAACTCGGCACGCTCTATCGCGCGGCGCTTGAAAGCCAGGGCCTCGCAGTCCGGCTCATCGACGCCGATGAGGCGGTGCGGGCCGGCCTTTCAACCGCTGCCCAGGCTATTTGGCCCCTTTGACGGAAGAAAAGAAGATGAACCGCATTCCCCTGCCCCCGATGAAATATCCGCTGATTGCGATCTTGCGCGGATTGAAGCCGGAGGAGACCGAGAGCGTCGTCGGCGCACTGATCGAAACGGGCTTTACGGCGATCGAGATCCCGCTGAATTCGCCCGACCCGTTCCGGTCCATCGAAACGGCGGTGAAAATGGCGCCGGTCGACTGCCTCATCGGCGCCGGCACGGTGCTGACGACGGGTGACGTCGAGCAGCTCGACGGCGTCGGCGGCCGCCTGATGGTCAGCCCCAATGTCGAGTCGTCGGTCATCCGGCTCGCCGCGGCCAAGGGCATGGTGACGATGCCGGGCGTCTTCACCCCGACGGAGGCACTCGCGGCAGCGGCTGCGGGCGCCAGCGGCCTGAAATTCTTCCCCGCCAGCGTTCTTGGGCCTGCCGGCATCGCGGCCATCCGCGCAGTGCTTCCGCACGACATCGAGATCGCCGCGGTCGGGGGCGTCTCGGAGGCCAATTTTGCCGACTATGCAAGGATCGGCGTGCGAAGCTTCGGACTCGGCTCGAGCCTTTACAAGCCGGGAATGAGCGCAGCGGATGTCAGGCAGCGGGCGGTGGCAACGCTGAAAGCCTATGATGCCGTCTATGGAGGCCAAGAATGACCGACCTCGTCGCCTTTTCTGGCCACATCCTCTGCGACTTCGCTTCCGAACTCGGCGAGGGCCCGACCTACGACCCCCGCGCCGACACCGCCTGGTGGTTCAACATCAAGGGCCAGGAGTTGCACGAGCTCCATCTCGGGAGCGGACACAAGACCATTCATCCCCTGCCCTTTCTCGGCAGCGTGCTGGCCACCATCGACCCCGGCCGGCAGTTGATCGCCTCGGACCAGGGGCTTTTTATCCGCGACACGGCAAGCTTCTCGCTCAGCCCGTTCGCCGCAATCGAGGACAAGCCGGGCAACCGCTCCAATGACGGGCGCGTTCATCCCTCCGGCGCTCTCTGGATCGGCACCATGGGACGGAAAGCCGAGACGCATGCGGGCGCGATCTATCACGTCGCCGGCAACCGCATCACAAGGCTCTACGGCAATATCACCATCCCGAACGGCATCTGCTTTTCGCCGGATGGCGCCACCGCCTATTTCACCGACACCGACGTCAATCACCTGATGCGCGTCGCCATCGATCCGGCGACGGCACTGCCGACCGGCGATCCCGTCACTCTTTCTGACGAGAGTGCGGCACCGGGCGGGATCGATGGCTCGGTCTGCGATGCCGACGGCTTGATCTGGAACTGCCGCTGGGGCGCCGGTGCCGTCGAAGTGTACAAGCCGGACGGACAGAAGGTCGCCCGCTATGCGGTGCCGGCGACGCAGCCGAGTTGCCCCGCTTTCATCGGTGCGCGGGCGGACAGGCTGCTGGTCACTTCCGCCTGGCAGGACCTCGACGACGCGGCACGCTCCGCCGATCCCAACGCCGGCAAAACCTTCGAGCTCGGCATCGACGTCAAGGGCCGCTTCGAGCCGGCGTTCCGACTTAGCTGAAGGATGCTTCATTCGGCGCCCGATCGCGAACAAAAGCTGGCGGCGCCGAGAAAAAGTCATACAATTAATCCATGCGGTGAATCGCGCATGGAAAGGGAGTGCTCGGATGAGCGATAAGAAAAAAGAACTGAGGAGCCGGCACTGGTACGGTGGCACGCACAAGGATGGTTTCATTCACCGGTCCTGGATGAAGAACCAGGGCTTTCCGGATCATGTCTTCGACGGCCGGCCGATCATCGGCATCTGCAACACCTGGTCCGAGCTGACGCCCTGCAACAGCCACCTGCGCATCCTTGCAGAAGGCGTCAAGCGCGGCGTTTGGGAGGCGGGCGGCTTTCCGGTCGAATTTCCGGTCTCGTCGCTCGGCGAAACCCAGATGCGGCCGACGGCCATGCTGTTCCGCAACCTCCTGGCGATGGATGTGGAAGAGGCGATCCGCGCCTACGGCATCGACGGCGTGGTGCTGCTCGGCGGCTGCGACAAGACGACGCCGGGCCAGTTGATGGGGGCGGCCTCCGTCGACCTGCCGACGATCGTCGTCTCCTCCGGTCCGATGCTCAACGGCAAATGGAAAGGCAAGGACATCGGCTCGGGCACCGATGTGTGGAAATTCTCCGAAGCGGTGCGCGCCGGCGAAATGAGCCTGCAGGAATTCATGGCAGCCGAAAGCGGCATGTCGCGGTCGCCCGGCGTCTGCATGACCATGGGCACGGCGACGACCATGGCGTCCGTGGTGGAGGCGATGGGCCTCTCGCTCCCGACCAATGCGGCGCTGCCGGCCGTCGATGCGCGGCGCATGGCGCTGGCGCACATGACCGGCAAGCGGATCGTCGACATGGTGCACGAGGATCTCAGGCTGTCGAAGCTCCTGACGCGGCAGAACTTCGAAAACGGCATCATCGCCAATGCCGCCGTCGGTGGATCAACGAATGCCGTCGTTCACCTGCTGGCGATCGCCGGGCGCGCCGGTGTCGATCTCTGTCTGGAGGACTTCGACCGCGTCGGCGGCCAGGTCCCCTGCATCGTCAACTGCATGCCGTCCGGCAAATACCTGATCGAGGACCTCGCCTATGCGGGCGGCCTGCCGGCAGTGATGAACCGCATTCAGCACCTGCTGCACGCCGATGCGCCGACGGTGTTCGGCGTACCGATCAGCAAATATTGGGAAGGTGCCGAGGTCTATAACGACGACGTCATCCGGCCGCTCGACAATCCGCTCCGCGCCGCCGCGGGTATCCGGGTGCTGAAGGGCAACCTTGCGCCGAACGGCGCGGTGATCAAGCCATCGGCGGCAAGCGAACACCTGCTCGCCCATGAGGGGCCGGCCTATGTCTTCGAGACGATCGAAGACCTCAAGGCGAAGATCGACGATCCGGATCTGCCGGTCACCGAGGATACGGTTCTCGTGCTCAAGGGTTGTGGTCCGAAGGGCTATCCCGGCATGGCCGAGGTCGGCAATATGCCGATCCCGCGCCGGCTCGTCGAAAAGGGCGTTCGCGACATGGTGCGCATCTCCGATGCGCGCATGTCCGGCACCGCCTTCGGCACCGTTGTGCTGCATGTCAGCCCTGAAGCCAACGCCGGCGGGCCGCTGGCGATCGTCAGGACCGGCGACCGCATCCGGCTCGATACCATGAAGGGCGAATTGAACCTGCTGATCAGCGAAGAGGAATTCGCAAGCCGGGTGGCGGCCTGGCAGCCGCCGGAGCAAAAATGGCAGCGCGGTTACTACAAGCTCTACCACGACACCGTGCTGCAGGCCGACAAGGGCGCCGACCTCGATTTCCTCGTCGGCAACAGCGGCAGCGAGGTGCATCGCGAGAGCCACTGACCCTTCTATGGCCACCGATGATGAGCGCCGCGTGCCGACCTCGGCACGCGGCGCTCTCCGTTCCGCCCGCCATTGGTTTTGCTTGCCGCGGGCGGTTGGCATTTACATAAAAAGAGATTTATACCGGTGGATGAACAGGCTCGATGCTGAGACAACCAGCGGCTTTATATTTTCATTTTATCCGGAACAGTTTTCGCTGCCGGACGTTGCTTGAGTACCACCGGCGCAGCGCAAAACACCGGAAAATAGGGGCTGCGCTTAACCGACAACGTCAACGAAAGGCAGACTGATATGATCGACAAATTTATATCTTCCGTTGCCGCCGGCGCGCTTCTCGTGGGCGTTGCCGTCGCTCCGATGAGCTTCGCGCAGGAAACCACCACACCGCCGGCCCCGGCGCCCGAGACACAGGTGCAGCCTGCTCCTGCCACTCCGGCACCGGCTGACCAGGCACAGACACCGGCTCCTGCGGACAAGACGACCGACATGGCAGAAGCTGGGTCCTATCTGACCGAACAGGCGGACGACCAGATTTCCGCTAACACCTACATCGGTCAGTCGGTCTATAACGCCAATGATGAAAGCATCGGCGAGATCAACGACCTTATCATTAAGAAGGAAGGCGGCGTCGCTGCGGCTATCGTCGGCGTCGGCGGCTTCCTCGGAATCGGCGAGAAGAACGTTGCGGTTCCGTTCGAAAGCATCGAAGTCACCGAACAGCCTGACTCGGATGCCCTCAAGCTGACGACGACCGAAACGGCCGAATCCCTGAAGGGTGCGCCGGAATTCAAGACGAAGTCGCAGTTGATGGCTGAGCGCAACGCGGCGCAGCCCGTCGACACGTCGACGACTTCGGCAACGGGAACGACTCCGGCTCCGGCACCGGCACCCGCCGAACCGGCACCGCAGCAGTAACCACGCTGCCGGTCGCAACCGACACAGAAGCGGCGCTCACGGCGCCGCTTTTGTTTTGAAACTCCACGCTTATGATTCAATACCAAGCGTCGGGCATACCGGCCTTGCGCCTCGCCACGTAATCGACGAGGGCTTCGTCGATCGCCGCATCCAAGGGCGGCGCTTCGTATTCGGCAAGCGTCTTCTTCCAGAAACGATTGGCGCGTAGCGCCATGTCGGTTTCGCCCTGCTCGACCCATTTCTCGAACGGCTCGTTATCTGAGAGCGCGCTGTCCCAGAAGGCGGTCTGATAGTTGCGCATCGTGTGCTCGCAGCCGAGGAAATGACTTCCCGGACCCACTTCCGTAAACGCATCCATGGCAAGCGAATTGTCGTCGACGACGACGCCTGCGAGATAGGAATGCAGCGCGCCGCAAAAGTCTGTATCCATCACGAATTTCTCGTAGGACATGGCCAGCAGGCCGTCGACAAAGCCGGCCGAATGCAGGATGAAATTGGCGCCGCAATGGACAGCCGACAGCATCGACATGACGCCTTCCTGCATCGCCTGGGCGTCCGGCCGCTTCGAATTGGAGAAATTGCCGGCGCAGCGCAGCGGCAGGCCCAGTCGGCGGGCGAGTTGGCCAACCACCATGCTGCCGATCGCCGGTTCCGGCGTGCCGAAGGTCGGCGAGCCGGAGCGAAGCGACATCGACGAAAGGAAGTTGCCGAAGATCACCGGCGCGCCCTTGCGTTCGAGCTGCGTCAGCGCGCAGCCGGCCAGCGTTTCGGCATAGGATTGGGCGATGGCGCCGGCATTGGTGACGGGCCCCATCGCACCACCGAGAATGAAGGGCACGATGACCGCCGCCTGGTTGGCGCGGGCATAGGCACGCATCGACCTGGTCATCGTCCCGTCCCAGACGAGCGGCGAGTTGACGTTGACGTTGCCGAGGATCACGCAGTTGTTGTCGACGAATTCGGCGCCGAAGAGAATCCGGGCCATCTCGATCGAATCCTCCGCACGATCCTCGGCGGTGATCGAACCCATGAAGGCGCGGTCGGAATATTTGATATGGCTGTAGACCATGTCGAGATGGCGCTTGTTAACCGGCACGTCAACCGGCTCGCAAATCGTACCGCCGGAATGGTGCAGCCAGGGACTCGATTGGGCGAGTTTGACGAGATTGCGGAAGTCCTCGATGGTGCCGTAGCGCCGGCCCTTGTCGATATCCGTGACGAACGGCGAGCCGTAAGCCGGCGAAAAGACGACGTTCCGGCCGCCGATCTCGACGCTGAGGGCGGGATTGCGGGCGTGCTGGGTGAATTGCGACGGCGCCGAGCGAACGATCTCCTTCAGCATTCCGGGTTCGAAGGTGACGCGGACGCCCTCGATCTTCGCACCTGCGCGCCGCCAGTGCTCGAGCGCCACCGGGTCGTCGCGAAATTCGATACCGACCTCGGCGAGAATGCGATCGGCGGTCGCCTCGACCCGCTCGAGGCTCTCCTCCCCGAGGATGTCATAGGTCGGTATATTGCGGACGATGTAGGGAACGCCAAGTTGCCTGCCGCCCCGCCGCTGCGGCCGTCCGCTTCGTGTTCGCCTCGGAGCATCGCCAGTCGCACTCGCCAATGCCATCGCCGTTCTCCCATGATTTGGGATGATGGTATTTGCGGCAAACACCGTTGTAACGCTGGAAAAATTCCACGCATGATATAAGTAGCGCTTATGGAAAACATGCGCCGCCTGCTGCCGTCCGCCGCCAGCCTCATCATCTTCGAGGCCGCCGGCCGTCATCAGAACTTCACCCGCGCCGCTGCCGAGCTTGGCATGTCGCAGGCGGCGGTCTCCTATGCCGTAAGGAGCCTTGAGGACCAGCTCGGCGTTTCGCTCTTCCATCGGGTGCACAGGGCCGTCGAGCTCACCGAGGCCGGCGAGAGGTTCCATGCCGACGTGTCGGTCGGCCTGGCGCGCATCCAGAAATCGGCCGAAGACATTCGCGCCAAGGGCCGCGAGACGAATGTGACGCTGGCTGCCTCGACGGCCTTCGCCTCCATGTGGATGTTGCCACGCCTCAATCGGCTGCGGGAGGATCTGCCGGAGATCGACCTTCGCATTCAGACGGGCGTTCGTGATCTGAACCTCGACGAGGAGCCGATACCGCTGGGCATTCGCGGCGGCGACCCGGCCCAATGGCCGCGCTATCACGCGGCATTGCTCGCCGACGAGGTGATCACTGCCGTAGCGACGCCGGCCTATGTCGAGGCGCATGGCATGCCGAAAAAGCCGGCGGACCTCCTGCGGCACAGCCTCATCCACCTCGAAGAGCCGGTCAGGCGCGCCTGCGACTGGACCGAGTGGTTCGCAAGCGCCGGCCTTGCCTATCCCGCACAAGGCAAGCGGCTGGCGATCAACGACTATGTTCTGGTGATCCAGGCCGTGCTCGCCGGCGAGGGCATCGCCCTTGGCTGGGACCATCTGATCGCCGGGCAGGTGCGCTCAGGCGCCCTCGTTCCGGTTGCCGGCCACGTGCTGCGGACCGGTCAGGCCTTTTACGTCGTGTGGCCGCGGTCGCGCGAACTCAACAGCCAGGCCGGACGCATTCGTGACTGGCTGCTGAAGGAAGGCGCACGCGACCGTGCTGACGATGTGGCGGGCCGCGACGACGGTCAGCGGGCTACAGCGTCGCGGTGACGGTCGGAGAGATAGCGCATGGTGGCGACCGCATCGGCCGGCTTGCCGTAGAAATAGCCCTGCCCCATGCCGCAGCCGAGCGCTTTCAGCTTCAGCACTTCGGAGATGTCCTCGATGCCCTCGGCGACGACCTCGAGTTCCAGCCCTTCGCACATCGAGACGATCGCCCTGACGATGTGTTCCGAAGCCCGATCGGCCGAAATCCGCGAGACGAAGGCGCGATCGATCTTCACCTTGTCGAAAGAGAAATCGCGCAAGCGGCAGAGGCTCGACTGACCGGTGCCGAAATCGTCGAGCGACACGCGCACCCCGGCGGACCGCAATTCGGAGACGATCTTCTGCGCCACATCGGCATCCGCCATCACGGCGGTTTCGGTGATCTCCAGTTCCAGGCGGCGCGGGTCGAGGCCGACCTTGTTGACGATCGCCAGGAGACGGCCGCTCGTCGCCGGGTCCATCAATTGCGCCGATGACAGGTTGAAGGAGAGAAACAATTCCTTCGGCCACGCCAGGGCTGTCTGTGCCGCCTTGCGCAGCAGCATTTCGGCGAGCGCCTCGATGAAGCCGCGCTCCTCCGCCAGCGGCACGAACACGGAAGGCGAGACATAGCCGAAATCCGGATCGCACCATCTGGCAAGCGCTTCGAAACCAACCACGCCGTCGTTGCGAAGGTCCACGATCGGCTGGAAATGGACATCGATCTCCTCGGCGATGATCGCGTTGCGCAGAGCCTGCTCAAGCTGCGTCGCCCGCTTCATCTCCTGGGCGATCTCATGCGAATAGACCGTGATCTGGCCGCGGCCACGCCGTTTCGAACGGTAAAGCGCCGTGTCGGCGCTTTTCAAGAGTTCCTCGAACACCGCACCGGCAAACGGATAGACGGCAAAACCGAAGGAGGCGGACAGCCGAACCGTGCGGTCGCCGAGATCAAATGGCGCAGAGAGGATTTCCTTCAGCATCTGGCCGAGTTTCTCGGCACCCTTGCGCTCGAAGACGAGCGGCAGCACCAGTGCGAACTCGTCGTCGGCCGTGCGGATCACCGTCGCCCCTTCCGGAACGCAGGCCGACAATCTCTGCGCGACCTGGCGCAGGATCCGATCGCCGGCCTCCGGCCCGAAAAGATCGTTGATCGGCTTGAAGCCGTCGAGATTGGCAAGGCCGATGGTGAACGGAGCCGGATCGCTGGCGCGTTCGGCGGCAAGCTCACAGACCTTGTGCCGCAACTGCTCTGCATTGCCCAGCCCGGTCAGCGGATCGACGAAGGGCAGCCTGTCGGGACCGCGACGGTCGATGGCCAGTTCGGCGACCATCATCGCGCTACGCCCCCGGCCGGAGCGCGCGCCCGTGCCGCACGGAGCACGTCCCGTCGATCGCAACCGAAGTCCGACCGGGGGAATGACTGTTTGGCCGACATGCTCATGTCTTCGATGCTCAACTCTTGCAGCCTTGGGCGACAGCTTCGCGCGGTGAACGCGCGAAAATTGGTGCTATGCCAGCGACTGGGCAGTTTCTCCCGGATGGTGGTGCCGATGAAGGCAACCGTGGAGCAAACGATGTCAATCGGCGGTTAACAATCCTATATCGGCTGATCGTCAAATCTGGGGTCGAGCCCGTCGTGTGCCGATCAGGCCGTCAGCCGCGCATGGGCGGCACGCAGATATTTGCGCAGCAACGCTTCGATCATGTCCGGACTGATCGGCTTCATGATGTGATCGTCCATTCCCGACGCTTCGCATTGCTGAAGGTCGATGTCGAGGGCTTGCGCAGTAACGGCAACGATCGGCGTGCGGCGTCCGATCTGCCTTTCCGCGTCGCGGATGGCAACTGCGGCTTCGAAGCCGTTCATTACCGGCATGGATATGTCCATGAGGATGAGAGCCGGCTGCAGCTCGTGCCAGAGATCCACCGCTTCCCTGCCATTGGCGGCAATCCGATGCGAGACTCCGAGGCCGTCCAGGATCTGGGCGAAGACGAACTGGTTGATCTGGTTGTCCTCGGCAACGAGAACCTCCACTTCGGGTGCGCCTGTCCGGACCGTCGCATCACCTTCGAAAGAGACTTCCCAATCGGCTTGCGGAAACTGCGAGCGCGGCGGCTGCCGGTCGGTGCTGGCCCGGAAGATTTCGCCGAGCAGGGCAGTTGCATCAGCGTCCGCAGAAACGTCGAGCACCGGGCAGGTCTTCCATCCCGCATGGACCGCATCCCTTGCCGGAAATACCGCGTCCATCACCAAAATATCGAGCTTCAGGCCGTGATCCTCGGCGGCGGCCGCAAAGGCTTCGAGCTCGCCGCGGTTTCGTACGGCGCAGGCATCGAGGCCAGAGCCGCGTAAGCGTGCGACGATCCGCGCCTCCATTTCGCTGTCCGCCGTCGCCAAGAGCACCCGCAGGCCGCGGGCCGGCAGCGTCTCGATCATCGAGCCGGTTTCAACGAGCTGCTGGACGTTCAGCGCCCGGAACGGATCGTAGAAATTCTGCGCCGGCGTGAAGATGCTGTAGTCGCGGATCTGCAGCCCCGAATTGCTGCCGCCATCGTCCGCGCCATGATACCAGGCGGCTATGTCGGTCACGTCGTTCATGCAGGTGACGACGAAGTGGCGCCCGGGCACGCCGACGCGATACTTGCGCGTCACCACCCACAAGTCGCTGCCATCGGCGCGAACGATGTGCTCCGCCTCGGAATGCGGCCGGCCGGTCGCCAGCACCTGCCGATCCGACTGCTCGAAGCGTTCGGCAAGCTCCGCGTCCACGACGTCCCAGGCCGACCGACCGAGGATCGCCTCCGGCGCCACGTCGTGAATGGCGCAGAAGGCACGGTTCGCGGCGATATAGTTCAGATTGCGATCCTTGACGCAGATGGGATTGGGTTGCGCATCGAGGATTTGCTCGGTGAGTTCGACCCGTTCCAGGTCGGTTTGCAGCTGTTCCTCGCGCTTCTTCTGATCGGAGACATCGCTGATCGACAAGATGCCGATGCCGCTCGACAGGCGGCGCTTGCGCAGGCAGACCCAGCGCGTACGACCCGCCCGTTCGACGCTTTCGTAGCGCTCACGCCAATGGAGGCCCATCTGTTCGGCGATCCAGTCCTCCCGGTTCGCACGCCGCCGGCTGTTTTCGGGCAGCGTTCCCGGGCGCAGGCCCGTATCGTAGACCGCTGCGAGAAAGTCGCGAAGCCGCGTCCCGGGCTTCAACAGGTGAGGCTGGACGGGGAAAAACTGCAACATCGAGGCGCTGGCATAGAGGATCGTGTCGTCCCGTCCGCAGACGAGCAAGGCCAGGCCAAGCGCATCGCAGCTCGACTCAAGAACGATCCTGCTGATGTCCGCGCCGCCCGACGCCACATCGTTCATTACTCTGCCCTCGTCTCGCCGACTGCATGGGTGTTGCAGCACCCGCGTCCTTAAGTGGCGCTGCAGCGGCGGTTTCGTTTCGGGACATGCTGGCTGGCCGTTCGTGGCACTCTTCGAGCGGGAATCGAGCGGCGTCCAGCAACGCCGCGGTGCTCCAAAGAACAAAACCCGTGATCATTCAGGTTGTTGTGGAAAATCGCAGCAGAACGTTAAGGCGGAATTAAATCGGCATCCGATTTCTGCCGATCTGCCTGGGGACGAGCACCGATTCCGGCTTTCCTCCAGCTGAAGACGCGTGAGGGGCCCTTTCCCTCTGCCGTCGAATCCTGGAAAATGGGGCCATGGCCATCAAGGAACTCTCGGAAACGCTCATCAACCAAATCGCCGCCGGTGAAGTCATCGAGCGGCCGGCCAGTGCCGCCAAGGAGCTGATCGAAAATGCCCTCGACGCCGGCGCAACCAGGGTCGAGATCGCCACGGCCGGGGGCGGCAAGACGCTGCTCCGGGTGACCGACAATGGCAGCGGCATGTCGCCCGCCGATCTCGAACTGGCGATCCGCCGGCATTGCACCTCCAAGATCGCCGATACGCTCACGGAGATCCGCACGCTCGGTTTTCGCGGCGAGGCGCTCCCCTCGATCGGATCCGTGGCGCGGCTGTCGATCACCACGCGAACGGCGGGCGCGAGCGAGGGGGCGGCGATTTCGGTGACGGGCGGCAGGACCGAGCCGGTCCGCCCCTCGCCTGCCAATGTCGGGACCGTCGTCGAAGTGCGCGACCTCTTCTTCGCTACGCCGGCGCGGCTTAAGTTCATGAAATCGGAAAAGGCCGAAGCCGCGGCGATTTCCGAAGTGGTCCGCCGCATGGCGATCGCCTTTCCGAAGGTGCGGTTCGTGCTGTCCGGTGCGGACCGGTCGACCCTGGAATTCCCGGCGACCGGCGACGACCGGCTGGCGCGCATGGCGCAGGTGCTCGGCAAGGACTTCCGCGACAACGCCATCGAGATCGATGCGGAGCGCGAAGAGGCGAGGCTGACGGGATTTGCCGGGGTGCCCACCTTCAACCGCGGCAACTCGCTGCAGCAATATGCCTTCGTCAACGGCCGGCCTGTGCAGGACAAGCTGATCCTCTCGGCCATCCGCGCCGCCTATGCCGAAACCATTCCGCAGGGGCGCTATCCGGTCGCCGTGCTTTCGATCCTGCTCGACCCGGCCTTGGTCGACGTCAATGTCCATCCGGCCAAATCGGACGTGCGCTTCCGCGACCCCGGGCTAATCCGCGGGCTTATCATCGGCGCGATCCGCGAGGCTTTGGCGCGCGGCGGCGACCGCGCAGCGACAACCGGCGTCCAGGGAATGATGCGCGCCTTCCGGCCTGGAGCGTACCGAGCCGAACCGCAGCGAGCGCAGGCGCCCTGGACGGCCGCCGCCTCGCCCTACCGGCCGACTGGGTTCGGCGAACCCGCCCGCGGCTTTGCCGAGGCCCCGCAAGCGGCGTTTGCGGATTTTTCGCAGCCATCGGCGCGCGCCGCCGCGCCGGCCGCCGAGGCGAAGGGCCCGAACGGCACGGGCGAAGCCGCCTTTCCGCTCGGTGCGGCACGCGCGCAGCTCCACGCGAATTATATCGTCGCCCAGACCGAAGACGGTCTCGTCATCGTCGACCAGCATGCCGCGCATGAACGGCTCGTCTTCGAGGCGATGCGGACGGCGCTGCACTCGCGGCCGGTGCCGGCGCAAGCGCTGCTCATTCCGGAGATCGTCGATCTTGCCGAGGACGATTGCGACCGGCTGATGGCGCATGCGGAGGAATTCCTACGGCTCGGCCTTGCGATCGAGCGCTTCGGATCGGGCGCGATCGCGGTGCGCGAAACGCCGGCGATGCTCGGCGAGATGGACGCCTCAGGACTGGTGCGGCAGCTTGCCGACGAACTGGCCGAATGGGACACGGCCAACGGGCTTGCCGGCCGCCTCGAATATCTCGCTGCGACGATGGCCTGCCACGGCTCCGTCCGCTCCGGCCGGCGCATGCGGACGGAGGAGATGAACGCGCTGCTGCGCCAGATGGAGGCGACGCCCGGATCGGGGCAGTGCAACCACGGGCGGCCGACCTATATCGAGCTCAAGCTCGCCGATATCGAAAGGCTTTTTGGACGGAGTTGACATTGCGGCGTCGCGGCCATGTTAGCGGCGGATTTCGAATTCGACTGGTCTTTTGGCGACCGGCGGGATAGATCAGGGAACGGGCATTGACGAGGCAAGCACGCAAATGATGAACCGCTTTGACGGAAATTCCTCTCGCGAAGCGAAAATTCGTTATCTCGATGGCGACTTTCAGATCGTGCTGGCCGGCTCGCATGTCATCTGTGCCACGACCGGCAAGGCTATCCCGGTGGACGAGCTTCGCTATTGGAGCGTGGTGCGGCAGGAGCCTTACATCGACGCCGCCGCCTCCCTTGAAGCCGAACGGCGTGCCGGGGCGCTGCCCGCACGACAGCCCTGAGGCATCTATTTCAAAGCCTTCCCGGTCGCATGCAGTTTGCGTGCCCGCGCCGCGACAAGCGTAGCCTCGATGATCTTGGCGGGCGCTGACGGATCGTCGAAACGCACCTCGATCTCGATGACCCGGCTGTTGGCGGCGAGTTCCGCCGCTCGCCCTTGGCCGGGCTCGAGGCGGACCATGTCCTTGGCCGTGGTCACCAGCGTGTAGCCCCGGCTTGCGGCATGATCGATGAGATCGGCGATCTCGTCCTCTGAAAAATGGTGATGATCCGGGAAACTCCGCGTCTCCTCGACGATTGCACCCGTCTCCCGGACCGTGCGATAAAACTTCTCCGGGTCGGCAATGCCCGCCCAGGCCAGGACCGTGACGCCGGACAGCGATTGATCGTCAAGCCGCACCGTGTCCCCGACATAGACGGCCTTGCCGGCGCGCGCCGCACGGCGGATCAGGCGATCGGCGGCCGGACCGTGGCCAATCTTCAGAAGCGCAGTGGCGTGGCGAAGCTGGTCGGCGATCGGCGCCCTGACCGGCCCGGAGGGCACCAGATGGCCATTGCCGATGCCGCGGACGGAATCGATCACCAGCAGGGCGAAATCGAAGGTGAGGCGAGCGCTCTGGAAGCCATCGTCCATGATGATGATGTCGGCGCCTTCGGCGGCGAGCCTGCGAGCGCCGTCGACGCGGCGGCGGCACACGACGGTCAGGGCCTCTCGCGCAAGCAGCAGTGGCTCGTCGCCGACGTCCCGGGCCCGGTGATGGGCGGGATCGACGACTGTCGTCACGTCCAGGGAGCCGCCATAGCCGCGGCTGAGGAAACCCGGCTTCAGCCCCCGCGCCTTGGCCGCCTGCGCCAACGCAATTGCGGTCGGCGTCTTGCCGGCGCCGCCGACGGTGAAATTGCCGACGCAGATCAGCGGTACGGGCGGCATAGCGCGGCGCGCCCGGTCCATGCGGATGGCGGCGACGCGGCCGTAGACCCAGGAGAAAGGCCACAGCGCGTAGGCCCGCCAATCGGCCTTTGTCCACCAGAACGGAGGCGCTTCGGAAACCATTTGAATATGCTGCCTCCGCGGCTCTTGCTGCTCCATGCGCCGCGAGGCGCTCCTGACCCGTCTCTCGCCGGCCATGGGCCGACGACGCCACAAGAGACTTCAGAATGCGAAAAAAGGCAAGCCGGTCAACGGAGTCAGAGCACTGCTTCAAGCTCGGTGATATCGGCCAGGCAATGGTCGGAAGCCCCGGCCAGCGACTGACGCGAGCCGGTGCCGGTCAGAACCGCAATGGTCAGGCCGGCGCCGGCAGCGCGGCCCATATGCATATCGTGATTGTTGTCTCCGACCACAGCCACCTGCTGAGGCGTCAGCCCGGTCGCGGCGCAGAAGCCGAGCACCATGCCCGGCTGCGGCTTGACGCCGTAACCGCTGTCGTAACCGGCAATGTAGTGCAGATAGGTCTCGAAGCCGAAGCGCTTCGCCGTCTCGCGGATGGAGCGCTCGTTGTCGCTCGAGGCGACGCCGAGACGGTAGCCCTTCGCATGGAGGGCAGCGAAAAAGGCGCCGAGGTCGGTCACCGGCACCGCATAGTCGGCGGAGCTCGCAAAAAGGCCGTCGAACAGCGCCGTCAGTTCTTCCACGGTGAACGGCGCGCCGGCCTCGACCATGCCGGTCGCAATCTCGACCGTGTTGCCGGCCGCGAGCAGGCTGTCGGGTGCGACGTGGCCCGTATCCGGGTCCATGCCGCCGGCCCGAAGCAGAATTCTTGCGAGCGCATCGTCACCCCTGGCGGCAATTCGCGCCAGTTCGTAGTTCACGGGAACCCAGCTCTTCGCGTAGTCGAGAAGCGTGCCGTCCTTGTCGAACAATATTCCGGCGATGCCGTTGCCCGCAGCCATGGTCCCATCCGTTTTCAGCTCTCGACGCGCGGCTCCAGCCGCGCCTTCACCACCAGCGGGTTAATATAGGGCTCGAGCCCCCTCATCGTCGCCGTCAATGCGCCCCGCATCTGTTGCACGGTCTCAAGCCCCGCGTCGATCATCGAGCGACGCATGTCGTCGTTGCCGAGCAGGTAGTTGACTCCCTTCGCCAGCATTTCGACGTCGCGGACGATCTTGGCGCTGCCGTTCATGGCAAGCATCTGGTAGGTCTCGCGGAAGTTCTGGACGTTGCCGCCCGAAAGTACCGCGCAACCGAGCATGGCCGGCTCCAGCGGATTCTGCCCGCCCTCGGCAAAGAGCGAACGGCCGACGAAGGCGACCTCGGTCAGCCGCAGATAGAGCCCCATCTCGCCGATCGTGTCGCCGAGAAAAATATCGACGTCCGGCGTCAGGCGATCGCCCCGCGTCCGGCGGGCAACCTTGAGCCCCTTGGCGGCCAACGCCGCTTCGACGGCATCGCCGCGCTCGGGATGGCGCGGTACGACGATGGTCAAGAGGCCGTTGCGCGGCTTGAGCGCGTGATGGACAACCCCGGCCGCCTCTTCCTCGCCCTCGAAAGTGGAGATTGCCGCCCACGTCTTGCGCGAACCGATCTGCTGCGCATAGTCGCGAAGCGCCTGCGGGTCGTGCGGCGGCGCGTCGGTATCGACCTTGAGATTGCCCGAGACCATCACCGGCAGCGCGCCAAGCGTGCGGAAGCGCTCCGCATCGATATCGGACTGGGCGATCACGAGCGCCAGGTTCTCGAACAGCGCATCGGCAAGCGACGGCCGCTTCTTCCAGCGGGCGAAGGTCCGGTCCGACAGCCGCGCATTGACCAGAACCTGGGGAATGTGGCGCCGACCCAGTTCGACGATCGTCATCGGCCAGATTTCGGATTCGGCGATGATCGCCAGATCCGGCTGCCAATATTCGAGGAAACGGCTGACGGCCGGCTTGAGATCGAGCGGCACATATTGATGGATGACAGCCTTGCCGAGGCGCTCGGCTACCACCCGCGCCGAGGTGGTCGTCCCGGTGGTCAGGACCACGGCAATGCCGCGGCGGCGGATTTCCTTTATCAGCGGGGTTACCGCGACCGTTTCGCCGACGCTCGCGGCATGAAACCAGACGAGCGGCCCGGGCGGGCGCGGCGCGCTTGCATGGCCGTAGCGCTCGCGGCGACGGGCCGGATCCTCCTTGCCCTTTGCCGCGCGCAGGGCCAGGTAGGGTCCGACGAACGGGTAGATCGCCGTGCCGAGCCAGCGATAGGTGGAAAGCGCAAGCCGTGCGCGCAGGCTGCTCATCAATGCTCGCCCTTACCCGCGCTCACAAAGACATCAATCATTTTCCGGGTCGAGCAGCCGGTGCATGTGGACGATGAAATAGCGCATATGGGCGTTGTCGACGGTCATCTGCGCCTTGGCCTTCCAGGCTACATGGGCGCTCTCGTAGTCGGGGAAGATACCGACGATATCGAGGTTGTTGAGATCGCGGAACTGCACGTCGGTGAGCGTCGTCAATTCGCCGCCGAAGACGAGGTGCAAGAGCTGCTTCTTCTCGGTATTCTGAGCCATTGTGTTCCCATTGTTCTTTGAGACGTCGGCGTTGGTTTGCGGCATTAGCACCCAAAGGTCAATGGGCGTCGAACGGCTTGGAGGCGGCGAGCAATGCAGGCAGCGCCGACCCGGATCCGGCCCCGAGAACTCCATGACTGACAATGGGGCGATTGTAGGACAGAGGCATACCGTCGAGGCCCCGGAGCGCCCCGCCGGCGCGTGCCAGAACGAGATCGGCGGCGGCCAGATCCCAATCATGCGCGTTCTTCTTGACGATCGTGCCGTCGATGCGGCCGTCGGCGATCATCGCCAGGCGGTAGGCGAGCGACGGCACGTGCGGCACGCGCGCCAGCCGATCGCGATAGGGGGCGGCAAGCCTCCCGGCGATGTCCTCGGCCATCGCCACCTGCAGCCGCTCGTTCGGCAAGGGGTCACGGACGCTGATCGCCGCATCGTTCTTGCGCGCCTCCCCGTCAAGGGTCGCCTGGTAGATTTCTCCGAGTGCCGGCGCATAGAGCACGCCCGCCGTCGGCTGGCCCCGGTGAACGACCGCAACACTGACGCACCAGAGGTCCTTGCCGGAGATGAAGGCACGGGTGCCGTCGATCGGATCGACGACGAAGACGGTGTCGCGGGAAAGGCGCGTCGCGTCGTCGTCGGTTTCCTCGGAAAGCCAGCCATAGTCCGGCCGGGCGGCGAGCAGCCTTGTCTTCAGAATATCGTTTGCGGCGAGGTCGGCCTCGCTCACGGGGGAGCGGCCCTCATTCTTCCAGCGGACGTCCACGGTCTTTCGGAAATAGCCGAGCGCCGTATCGCCTGCTGCCACCGCTGCGGCAAGGATGAGCTTGAGATCCTCGTCCCAGCTGGGTCGGGTCTGGAGGGCTGCTTCTGACATTCGACTCCTTCAGCGCCGGGACGATTCCCCGCGCCTCCAACTGGCGGAACCTACGGTCCCGCACTCAACTTCCGGCAAGCGTCATGCCCTCGATCGCGAGGGTCGGTGCGGCCGTACCGAACTTCCTGTCGATGTCGTCGGCAGGCGTCAAGGCCATGAACATGTGCTTGAGATTGGAAGCGATCGTCACCTCCGAGACGGGGAAGGTGATCTCGCCGTTCTCGATCCAGAAGCCGGAGGCGCCGCGGCTGTACTCGCCGGTCACCATGTTAACGCCCTGGCCGATGAGCTCGGTGACGTAGATTCCCGTGCCGACGCCGCGGATCAGGTCGTCGCGGGAAATCGTGCCCGGTTCGAGGGCGAGGTTGGTGGAGGCCGGATTGACCGCCGGGCCGCCACGGACGCCGCGCCCGTTGGTTTCCAGCCCCAGTTCACGCGCCGCGGACGTCGAGAGGAACCAGTGCTTCAGCACGCCATCCTCGACCATGGACAGCTTCGAGCCGGAGACCCCCTCGCCGTCGAAGGGGCGCGACGACGAACCGCGCACGATCTGCGGATCGTCCGTGACGGCAATGCCGGCCTTCATGATCTGCTTGCCCATCATGTCCCTGAGAAAGCTCGTCTTGCGGGCGACCGAGGCGCCATTGATGGCGCCTGCCAGATGGCCGACGAAGCCGCGAGCCATGCGCGGATCGAAGACGACGGTCACGTTCTTGGCGGTAGCGACCTGCCGCGGGTTGAGGCGCGCCACTGCCCGCTCGCCGGCCACCCGTCCGATATCGTCGGCGCCGCGGAGTTCGTCGAAATAGAGCCGGCTGTCATAGTCGTAGTCGCGCTCCATCCTGGTGCCTTCGCCGGCGATGGCGCTGACGGAGCGGCCGAACCGCGTCGCCATATAGGAGCCTGAGAACCCGTGCGACGTCACCAGCACGAGCCCGCCCATGCCGGCGGAAGCGCTGGCGCCGCTCGAATTGGTGACGCCGGACACGGAAAGCGCTGCCGCCTCGGCTGCAAGCGCCGCTTCGGTGAGCGCCTCGCTCGAAACCTCGCGCGTGTCGAAAAGATCCAGGTCCGGATAGGATCTCGCCAGGCGATCGGGATCGGCGAGCGAGGCGTAAGGATCCTCCGGCGAGGCCTTGGCCATCGCCACCGCGCGCTCGGCCAGGACTTTCAGATCGAAGCCCGGATTGGCCGAGACGCTGGCGACACGCCGCCCTACGAAGACCCGGAGCGAAAAATCGTCGCTTTCGGAGGCCTCCGTCGCCTCGACCTTGCCGAGCCGCACCGAAACCGAGCGGGAGCGGCCGCGTACGACGACCGCGTCCGCGGCCTCCGCACCGGCCTGCCGCGCACGGTCCACCAGTTCGGCGGCGCGTTTCTCGAGGATGGCGGAATCGATCGTCTCGGACATGATTAGGCCTTTCATTCCTGCCCCATTTATTGTGCACTGGAGCATGCATCAAGGGCATCACGATGATTCCCCTCTCCGCATAGTATGACATTCCGCCTCGCCGCGCCCGCCAAGGGCAGGTTCGAGAGCCTCCATGATGAAAGCCGCGCGCAATGCAGACACCGATCCTCTACACTCAGGCGCTGATGTTGCTCGCCGGCGCCGTCGTTGCTGCGCCGCTGTTCAAGCGTCTCGGGCTCGGCACGATTCTCGGCTATCTCGCGGCAGGCATCGTGATCGGCCCGGTCGCCCAGTCGATTACCGAGGGCGAAGAGATTCTTCACGTATCGGAACTCGGCGTCGTCTTCCTCTTGTTCATCATCGGCCTTGAGTTGAAGCCGTCGCGACTGTGGCAGATGCGGCGCGACATTTTTGGCCTGGGCACGGCACAAGTGGTGGCGACAGGCCTCGTTCTGTCTTTCCTCATCGAGTTCTTCGGCCTGCTCCCTTGGGCCGGCAGCGTCATTGCCGGCTTCGGCCTGGCGCTTTCGTCGACGGCCTTTGCCATGCAGATCCTCGAAGAGAACAACGATACAAACACCCGCTACGGTCAGCGCGCCTTTTCCATCCTCCTGCTCCAGGACCTGGCGATCGTTCCGCTACTCGCCTTGATCCCGTTGATGGCGACGCGCGCGCCGGAGGCGACAACAACGCCGTTCGAAGACTTCGCGATTGCGATCGCCGCGATTGCCGCTCTCTATGCGGCTGGCCGCTATCTGCTCAATCCGCTGTTCCAGGTGATCGCCCGCACAGGGGCCCGCGACGTGATGATCGCCGCCGCGCTGCTCGTCGTCATGGGAGCGGCGACGATGATGCAATTGGCCGGCCTTTCGATGGCGATGGGCGCGTTCCTTGCAGGTGTGCTGCTGGCGGAATCCTCCTACCGCCATGAACTCGAGGCCGACATCGAGCCGTTTCGCGGTATCCTTCAGGCGCTGTTCTTCATGGCGGTCGGACTGTCGCTGCAACTCGGCGTCGTCGCCGAGAACTATCTCTTGATCCTTGTCGCCGTGCCGCTGCTGATGGCGGTGAAAAGCCTGGTCCTCTACGGCCTTTGCCGCGCGACCGGTTCTCACCACAATGATGCGGTGCGCATCGGCCTGCTGCTGCCGCAGGGCGGCGAATTCGGCTTCGTGCTCTTCACGGCCGCCGCTGTTGCCGGCGTCTTCACCCAAGGCCTCGCCTCCCTGCTCGTCGCAATCGTCACGCTTTCTATGGCCTTGACGCCGGTTGCAGCGCTCATTTCGAGGCGGCTGCTGCGCGAACAGGATGATCTGGAAGACGAGATGGAGGAGAATTTCGAAGGCGCCGGCGCCGACGTCCTGATGATCGGCTTTTCGCGCTTCGGGCAGATCGCCGCTCAGATCCTTCTGGCCGGCGGCCGCGACGTGACGATTATCGACCATTCCGCCGCACGCGTCCGCCAGGCTGCGACCTTCGGCTTCCGCATCTACTTCGGCGACGGTACGCGCCTCGACGTCCTGCGGGCGGCCGGCATCGAGAAGGCGAAGATCGTCGCGGTCTGTACCCAGAAGAAGGAGATCACCGACAGGATCATCAGCCTCGTGCAGGCGGAATACCCGAACGCCCGGATCTTCGCGCGTTCCTACGATCGCCTGCATACGCTGGAACTGCGCGCCCAGGGCGTCGAATACGAGTTGCGCGAGACTTTCGAGTCCGGGCTGCTGTTCGGCCGCAAGACGATCGAGGCGCTCGGCGTCAACGGCGAGGAGGCGATCGCCATCATGGACGACATCCGCCGCCGCGACGAGGCGCGGTTGGTGCTGCAGGAGGCCGAGGGCATCACGGCAGGCCGCCACATGCTGCATTCAGAGCCGGTGCGTCCGGAACCGCTGGTCAAGCCGAAGCGGGACGTCAACCACACGGCGGAGACCGAGGAGCGGATCCTGCCCCAGCTTCCGGCGGCAGAGAATGGACGAGCCGGCGAAACGCTGGCCGGTGCCGACTGAACCGGAACGCGGTGGGGCGGGCGGAAATCAGCGATTCGCTTGCCATTGCTCGATCCGCTCGGAGAGCGCCCGCTTCAAATGCTCCTTCGTGGCAGCCGTCGCCGCGAGCACCTCGCGGGCACGCAGGAAATCCAGGGCACGGAAGCGGCCGACATCCGGGCGGAGCAGAATGTCGGGGGCGCCGGCCTTCATCTTCATGGCGATGATCGACTGCATCATCAACTGGCTCGCGCCGAACAGGGTGTCGATGCGGCTCGGAATCGTCTTGCCGTCCCCATCGGGACCGCCGACGACATCGACGGCGATGACGATGTCGGCGAGGTCACGCAAGTGGTCGAAGGGAACCGGATTGTACATGCCGCCATCGATCATCACGCGGCCCTCAATCTTCACCGGCGTGAAGATCGCCGGCAGGGCGCAGGAGGCGGCGATCGCTTTGTGCAGGTCTCCCTGTTCACAGACGCGCTCGGTTTGCCCGTAGTAATCGGTCGCGGTGACTTTCAGCGGTATCAGCAGGTCGGAAAAGTGTGGCGGGATCGCCTCCGGCAGAAAGGCTTTCAGCACCCGTTCAATGTTGAATTGTCCGAGGCGGAAGCCGCTCGACACGGCTTCCGACAGGCTGCTCGGCCGAAGCTGCCACAGCCGGTTCAGAATTTCGCCGCGATTGCCGACGGTCGCAAACGTGTAGTCCCGGATCTCCTTGCCGGTCATGCCGGCCGCCATGCCCGCGCCCATGATCGCGCCGATCGACGAGCCGGCGATCGCCGCAGGCCGGATCCTCATCTCGTCCAGCGCCGCGATGACATGGATATGAGCAAAGCCGCGGGCACCGCCCCCGCCAAGCGCAAGCGCGATCGTCGGCTCGTCCCTGCCGTCGGGCCTGTTGCGCTGCGCAGATACGTGCTGCTCCATCGATGCTCTCCGTTCCGTCTGCGCCGCTACAGCGGTGCCAAAGGGCGGGATCAGGCGGGTCTCACCGCCCGCCCAACTTAGATCAGGCGCCTAGAAATCGGTAGAAATGCATTCGCGTATCGCCGAAGGCGCGATCGTCGAGCTGCTCGAAGGCTGCGGACAAACGCGGCCGCACGTCGCTCCGCTCTTCCAGCACCACGAGAGCGCCGGGGACGAGCCATCCGCCGGCCACGGCCGACTCCAGCGCACGTTCTCCGAGACCTTTTCCATAGGGCGGATCGGCGAAGACGAGATGAAAGGGCTCCATCGTGCCGACCGAGCCGAGATCGACCGCATCGCGGCGAAAGATCTTGGCGCGGCCTTGCAAGCCGAGCGTTTCGATATTGACGCGGATGAGCCCGCGGCCCTCGACCCCCTGTTCGACGAAGAGCGCCTGGCGGCAGCCTCGCGACAGGGCCTCGAGTCCGACTGCACCCGTGCCGGCAAAAAGATCGAGGACCCGGGTGCCGTCAAGCGCCTCGGGATAGCTGTGGCCGAGAATGTTGAACAGGCTCTCGCGCGTCCGGTCGGTGGTCGGCCGGATGTCGTTGGACTTGGGGCTCGCGAGCGTGCGGCCCCGAAACTCTCCGCCGACGACGCGCACGGCCGGTTACTTCCCCTTGCCGCGCGGCCTGCCGCCGCCCGTGCGACCGCCGGGCTTGCTGCCGGCAGGCTTGCCTCCACCCGGTCTGCCGCCACCGGGCTTGCCGCCGCCAGGCTTGCCGCCACGCGGACCACCGGAACGCTGACCGAAGGACTTCCCTCCCGCCGGCTTGCCGCTGGCAGGCTTTCCACGAGGATTGTCGCCGAAGGGGCGATCTCCGCCTTCGCGGCCCTCGCGGACATCGTCCTTGCGGCGGCTTGTCGGCGGCTTCTCCGAAAATGCGCGATTGTCGCCGGCGGTCCGTGCCGGACGCTCGCCACGAGGGCGCTCGCTGCTCTCGCGACGCGGCGGGCGATCGCCGTGATCCCGCGATTTCCGCTCGTTGGGATCGAAGGGCCGGCGCCGCTCGAAACCGCCGTCGCGGGCATCGTCTTTGCGGCGGACCGGTTCGCTGGCGCTGATCCAGTCGCCATCCTCATCGGCGCGTTTGACCGGCGGACGCGGGGCGCGGTCCGGCCGAGCAGCACCCTTGCCGGCACTTGCCTTGCGGTCGGGATCGAACTTTGCCGAAGTCTTCGTGGCCGCGCCATCCTTCGTGCGGCCGTAACGCTTAGTCTTCGGCGCACCCTCCGGGCGCTCGCGACGGGCGGGTTTCGGCGAAGCATCGTCCTCGGCCGCCTTCGGCTTCTTTTCGGCGACTGGGCGGGCACCCGGGGCCATCCAGACATTCGCCGTGCGGCTGCGTTTCGCCGGCGCCCGGGCCGGGCGATCCTCGAATTTTTCGCGGGGACGATCGCGGCGATCGCGGGAGCGGCCGTCGTCACGCTGGGTATCAAGGCGAGCAAGCGCCCGTTCGCGCTTGTCCTCGGGCTTTTCACGCCAGGCGCCGCGTTCCGGCTTGCCCTTTTCAGGAATGTCCTCGCTGTGGACCTCCCTCTCCTCTGCGGCGGGCTGATCATTGTAGAGCGGCGCGTCGAAATTCGCCTTCGCTTCCGCGATCAGGCGCGGACCGAGCTGATCCCTGAGCGTGCGGCCGCGGATTTCCTGGACGTGCCCCTCGGGCAGTTCGCCGAGTTGGAACGGGCCATAGGAAATGCGGATCAGGCGGTTCACGTCGAGGCCGAGCGCCCCAAGCACGTTCTTGATCTCGCGATTCTTGCCTTCGCGCAGGCCCATGGTGATCCAGACGTTGGAACCCTGGACCCTGTCGAGCGTCGCCTCGATCGCACCATAGAGGACGCCGTCGACGGCGATGCCATCCTTCAGACGATCGAGTTCCTGCTGATCGATGTCGCCATGGGCGCGGACGCGGTACCGCCGCAGCCAGCCGGTGGCCGGCAATTCGAGCGCGCGCGCCAGCCCGCCGTCGTTGGTGAGGAGCAGCAGGCCCTCTGTATTGATGTCGAGGCGGCCGATCGACAGCACCCGCGGCAACTCGTCCGGCAAGTTGTCGAAGACGGTGGGACGGCCTTCAGGGTCGGCGTTGGTCGTTACCAGGCCGGCCGGCTTGTGATAGAGCCACAGGCGCGTCCGCTCGATGCCGCGGATCGGATGGCCGTCGACCTCGATCCTGTCGGCAAGCGTCGCATTGACAACCGGGGTTTCGAGCACGACACCGTTAAGCTTGACGCGCCCTTCCATGATCATCCGCTCGACGTCGCGGCGCGAGGCGACGCCGGCGCGCGACAGGATCTTCGAGATGCGTTGCGGCTCGTCGGCGCCGACGTCGGCTCCCGGCGCCGCGCCCTTGCCGGGCCGTGCCACGTTGGCCTTCTTCTCGCCTGAAGGAAAATTGCCTTTCCGACCTTTTCCCTTGCCGGGCCCGGTGGACTTGTCTTTGGATGTCATTTCTGTTGCCTGCCTTTTGCGGCTGTCCTATCAGGTCGAAGGCCACGGGTTAAGAGAAATTATGAGCAAGTGATGGCGGAAACGACGCGCTACATGGATGCGGCGCTAGACGAGGCCCGGAAGGCGGCGGCGCGCGGCGAAGTGCCGATCGGCGCCGTCGTCGTGCTCGACGGCGAAGTCGTCGCTGCGGCCGGGAACCGCACGCGCGAATTGCGGGACATTACGGCCCATGCCGAGATCGAGGCGATCCGCCAGGCGGCGGCCGCCGTCGGCGACGAGCGGCTCTCCGGCGCCGATCTCTATGTGACGCTCGAACCCTGCACCATGTGCGCGGCGGCAATCTCGTTTGCCCGCATACGCCGCCTCTACTACGGCGCCGAGGACCCGAAGGGCGGCGCCGTCGAAAGTGGCGTCAGGTTCTATGGCTCGCCGACCTGCCATCATGTGCCGGACGTCTATTCCGGCCTCGGCGAACGCGAGGCGGCCGAGCTGCTTCGCGGTTTTTTCGCCGCCCGACGATGATAGCAACAGTCAGCTGGAGGCGAGCGCCTCAAGCTCCTTGCCCGTCAGCCGGTAGCGCGTCCACTCCGAGAGCGGCTCGGCGCCGATCGCCTCGTAGACACGGATCGCCGGCTCGTTCCAATCGAGAACGCTCCACTCGAAGCGGCCGCAGCCCTCGGCAAGCGCGATACGGGCCAGGTGCTTGAGCAGCATCTTGCCCGCTCCCGAGCCGCGGTGCTCGGGCGTAACATACAGATCTTCAAGATAGAGACCCTTGCGCGCCTGCCAGGTCGAATAGTTGTAGAACCAAATGGCGAAGCCGGCCGGCGCGCCATCGACCTCGCAGATGATCGCCCGGCTGACCGAGCCGGTCCCGAAGAGCGAATCCGTCAGAAGTTCGACAGTCGCCTCGACCTCGTCCTCGGCCTTCTCATAGATGGCGAGGTCGGTGATGAAGCGCAGGATCGTTGCCGCATCGGCCGGGACCGCATCGCGAATGCTGATGGCCATGGCTTAGAACGGCCAGTACCACTTGCTGCCACTGTTGGCGACTTGCGCCGCCTTCTTGCGCCGGCGCTCCTTGTCCTTCTCCGGCTCGCCGAGATCCGTTTCCGAGGCCTCGGGCAGCCGGCGATACTCGAGCGGCGGGTCGCTCAGGAAACGGCGCTTGTCGGAATAGGCGCCCATCTCGATCTTGCGGGCCTCGCGATAGGCCGCCTGCTGCTCCTTGGCAGAAAGACGGCGGCCGTTGGCGCTTGCCTTGGCAAGCGGCGAGACGTAGTTCGGATTGTTCTTGTTGGCGTCGGCCTCTTCGCGCAGGCGCTCGCGCACCTCCTCGGGGGACTCGACCCACTCGGGATTGGTTTCGCGACTTGCGAGCGACTGCTGCGGCTGGATGAGCGAAGCCTGCTCTCCCTGCGGCGGCAACACCAGGCCGGCGCGCGGCTGGTACTTGACAGGATCCTTTTTCGGCGGCGCCAGGCTGATGGCGCTGCCGAGATCGTCGACGAGCTGTTCGCCGGCCGTCTTGTCCGTGCCGTAGGTCGGGCCGCCGATACAGCCGGAAAGCGCCAGGCTCCCCGCCACGACAGCAGCAATGCTCGCAGACACCCGCAACGCTCGCGTCATTTCCATAAAGTTCCCTTAAGCCCCGCCGCACCGCGCCCGCCGCGGCCATTAAACGCCCCCATGGCGGAAAATTCCGCCAAATTTCGGGCAGGTTGTACCGGATGAATGCGCCAAGCGCAATTCACCCGGGACGTTCCATCACGCTTTGAAGCCAAGTTCCCTCAGTGCGGCGGCGTCGCGGGCCGACACTTCCGGATAGAGCGGATCGGAGCCGACATCCGTGGTGATCCGCCAGGAGCGAGCGCATTTGCGGCCTTCGGCCAGCCTCGGCACGACGCTGACCTTCGCCACTTCCGGCAAGGTAAACGCGCCTTCCGGCCCCTCGGCGTCGTCGATCCCGATCGCCGAGGTGATGCAGATCTCGGCAAAATCCTGGCCGTCAAGGGCGGCCTTCAGATCCGGATCGGCGACGTGGACGAGCGGAGCGGCTTCCAGGGAGGAGCCGATGCGCTTGTCCTTGCGCTCGATCTCGAGCGCGCCGGTGACGACCTTGCGCACTTCGCGGATCTTCCGCCATTTCTCGGCCAGCGCATCGTTGCGCCATTCCGCCGGCACAGGCGGGAATTGCTCGAGATGCACCGAGAGGGCTTCCGGGTTACGGGAAAGCCAGGCTTCCTCGGCGGTGAAGGGCAGCATCGGCGCGAGCCAGGTCACCAGGCAATCGAACAGCGTGCGGATGACGTGCAGCGCGGCGCGGCGGCGGAGCGACGAAGGCGCATCGCAGTAGAGCGCGTCCTTGCGGATATCGAAATAGAAGGCCGAAAGTTCGACATTCGAGAAATCGATCAGCGCGCGGGCGATCCGCTTGAAGTCGAAGGCGTCGTAGCCTTCGCGCACCAGCCGGTCGAGTTCGGCAAGGCGATGCAGCATCAGCTGCTCGAGCTCCGGCATCTCGGCAAGCGCGATCACTTCGCCCTTGTCGTGGGCGAGCGTGCCGAGCATCCAGCGGACGGTGTTCCTGAGCTTGCGGTAGGCATCGATGTTCGTCTGGATGATCGTCTTGCCGAGGCGCTGGTCTTCCCAGTAGTCGGTGGTCATCACCCACAGGCGCAGGATGTCGGCGCCGGCATCCTTCATCACTTCCTGCGGCGTGACCGTGTTGCCCTTCGACTTCGACATCTTCTCGCCCTTCTCGTCCATGGTGAAGCCATGGGTGACAACGGCGTTGTAGGGCGCGCGGCCGCGGGTCGCGCAGCTTTCCAGCAGCGAGGAGTGGAACCAGCCGCGGTGCTGGTCGGAACCCTCGAGATAGACATCGGCCGGCCATTTCAGATCTGGACGGTCTTCGAGCGTGAAGGTGTGGGTCGAACCGGAATCGAACCACACGTCGAGGATGTCCATGACCTGGTTCCAGCGGGCATGGTCGTGGTCGTTTCCGAGGAAGCGTTCCTTCGCTCCCTCAGCGAACCAGGCATCGGCCCCTTCCTTCTCAAAAGCCTCGAGGATCCGCGCATTGACGGCGTCGTCGACGAGGATTTCACCCTGCTCATCGGCGAAGACCGCGATCGGCACGCCCCAGGCGCGCTGGCGCGACAGAACCCAGTCCGGGCGCTGCTCGATCATGGCGCGCAGGCGGTTCTGGCCGGCGCCCGGGACGAAACGGGTTTCGTCGATGGCGTTGAGCGCCCGCGAGCGCAGCGTCGTGCCGTCGCCGAAGTCCTTGTCCATATAGACGAACCATTGCGGCGTGTTGCGGAAGATGACCGGCTTCTTCGACCGCCAGGAATGCGGATAGGAATGCTTCAGGCGTCCGCGGGCAAAGAGCGCATGGCGGGCGATCAGCGCCTTGATGACGCGATCGTTGGCGTCGCCCTTCTTGCCCTTGTCGTCGATGACGCGACCGGCGCCGCCTTCGGCGTCCGGGCCGAAGCCGGGCGCATCGGCGGTGAAATAACCGGCATCGTCGACGGTGAAGGGGATCGCAGAGGAGATGCCGCGCGCTTCGAGTGCCCGGGCGCCGTCCATCCAGGCATCAAAGTCTTCGCGGCCGTGCCCGGGCGCGGTGTGGACGAAGCCGGTGCCGGCATCGTCGGTGACGTGTTCGCCGTCGAGCAGCGGCACCTTGAAGGCGTAGCCACCGCCGAGGCCGTGCAGCGGGTGCAAGCAGGTGACTGCCGCAAGCTCTTCGGCTTCGATGTCGCGGATGAAGCTGAAGGTGACCTTTGCCTTGGCGGCCGATTCCTCCGCGAGGCGCTTGGCGAAGATCAGCTTTTCGCCCGGCTGCGGACCGTAGTCGTTTTCGGCCGTCGCGACTTCATAGAGGCCATAGGCATAGCGCGACGAATAGGCGACCGCCCGGTTGCCGGGAATCGTCCAGGGCGTCGTCGTCCAGATGACGACAAAGGCGCCGGCAAGCGCATCCGGGCCCTCTATCACCGGGAACTTCACCCAGATCATGTCGCTTTCGACGTCGGCATATTCGACTTCGGCCTCGGCGAGCGCGGTGCGTTCGACAACCGACCACATCACCGGCTTCGAGCCGCGATAGAGCTGGCCGGCCCGTGCGATCTTCATCAATTCGCCGGCGATACGCGCTTCTGCATGGAAGTTCATCGTCGTGTAGGGATTGTCGAAGTCGCCTTCGATGCCGAGGCGCTTGAATTCCTCGGTCTGCACCTGGATCCAGCCGCTGGCGAAATCACGGCATTCCTTGCGGAACTCGTTGACCGGGACGTCGTCCTTGTTGCGGCCCTTCTCGCGATATTTCTCCTCGATCTTCCATTCGATCGGCAGGCCGTGGCAGTCCCAGCCCGGGACGTAATTGGCGTCGAAGCCGCGCATCTGGAACGAGCGGTTGATGACATCCTTGAGGATCTTGTTGAGCGCATGGCCGATATGGATGTTGCCGTTCGCATAGGGCGGGCCGTCATGCAGCACGAACTTGTCGCGGCCGGCAGCGGAGGCGCGAAGCTTCTTGTAGAGCTCCATCTTCTGCCAGCGGGCAACGAATTCCGGCTCCTTCTGCGGGAGGCCGGCGCGCATCGGAAATTCGGTCTGCGGCAGGTAGAGCGTCGAGGAGTAGTCGATCTTTTCAGCGGTCTCTGTCATGGTCTTTTGCATTCGTCTTTTCCGCGCGGATTGTCACGCAGGCGGAAGGGTTCGGTCTCTCGAAGATGACTGGAAGGGCGTGAAACGCCGAAATCCCGGACCTCCCGGCACGCTCTAGCGCGCGCGGAAAGCCGGGCCAATAATTCGCTGATCGATGGTCAATCGACGATGCCTGATCATAATGGCCGGTTGTTTAAGGCGTTTTCGCCCTTTTGAAAAGGTCCGCGAGCGCAGCAGGGCGCGATTCTTTAGGCCCGGTGCACCCGCCGCTTCAGACGAAATTGATATGGCGGTCGATGTCGCTCAAGGGCCGCACGCCGGAAAGAAGGGCGCGCGCCTCCTTCTCGTCCTCCCTCATCTGCACCATCAGGGGCTCGAGCCCGTCGAACTTCACTTCGTCGCGAAGGTGGCCGAAAAAGGAGACGGCGCAGACCTCGCCGTAAAGGTCGCCGGAGAAGTCGAACACGAAGGTCTCCAGCAGCGCTTCACCGTCGCTGTCGATGGTCGGGCGGCGGCCGAAGCTTGCAACCCCGTCGTAAAGCGAACCATCCCAGCGGCGGAACCGCACCGCATAAATGCCGCTCCTGAGTTCGACTTCGGCCGGCAGGCGCATGTTGGCGGTCGGATAGCCGAGCGTGCGCCCGAGCTTCTTGCCGCCGATCACCTCCGCTTCGACCGTGTAGCGGTAGCCGAGCAGGCCGGCGGCATGCGCGACGTCGCCTTCGGCAAGCAAGGAACGGATGAAGCTCGAGGAAATGACCGCGGCGTTCTCGTCGCGGAAGGCATCGACCAGCGTCACGCCGAAGCCTTCCTGGGCGCCCGCCGCCATCAGGAAGGCCGGGCCGCCCTCGCGTCCCTTGCCGAAATGAAAATCGAAACCGGTGACGACGTGCGATGCGTGCAGCCATTCGCGGAGAATGCGATGGATAAAATCGGACGCCGAAAGCTCGGAGAAGGTCCGGTCGAAGGGATATTCGATCACCGCGCCGAAACCCATCCCCTCGAGGATGCGAGCCTTCAGCGGCGCAGGCGTCAGGCGGAAGACGGGCTGGTCGGGCCGGAAGACGGTGCGCGGATGCGGTTCGAAGGTCAGCACAAGGCCGGGAACGCCCCTGCCCTTTGCCTCGTCGAGCGCGCGGTTCAGCACCGACTGATGGCCCCGGTGGACGCCGTCGAAATTGCCGATCGCGATCACGCCGCCGTGGAGGCGCTCGGGAAGCGGATCACGGGTCTCGTTGCGATGAAAAACCGTCATTGCCGTCTCCCTGTCAGGCGAGCCGGGGCATCCAGCACTTCGGCGTCGCCCCTTCCTTTTTCAGGAAGGCGGCAAGCTTCGCCTCGTCGGTGCGGCTTTCGTGCATGTATTCCAGCGCGTGGATGCCGGCGCTGATATAGAGCAAATCGAAACCGGCGTCCTGCGCCCCCTTCACGTCGGTCGGCATGCCGTCGCCCACGGCGATGACCCGCGCGAGATCGAAGGCACCTCTCACCACCTTCGCTTCGGACAGCGCGGCACGGTAGATCGCCTTGTAGGGCTTGCCGGCAATGCGCGCCTCGCCGCCGAGTTCCTCGTAGAGCTTGGCGATTGCGCCCGCACAGGGGATCAGCCGATGGCCGCGTTCCACGACGAGATCGGGATTGGCACAGATGAACGGGATTTTCCGATTGGCAAGCCCGCTCAGCGTGGCGCGGTAGTGTTCGGGGGTTTCGGTCTCGTCGTCGTAGAAGCCAGCGCAGACGATCGTCTCGGCCTCTTCCGCCGAAACGATCTCGGTGCCCAATCCTTCGAGCAAGGGCAGATCGCGATCGGCGCCGATGAAGAAAATCCGCTTCTCGGCCGAGGCGATCAATGCCCGCGTGACGTCGCCAGAGGTGACGATCCGGTCATAGGCTTCATCGGGAACGCCGAGGCCGCGGATCTGCACCTTGACACTCGGATGCGGCCGCGGCGAATTGGTGATGAGGACGACCGTCACCCCTTGAGCGCGTGCCTCGGCAAGCGCCTCGCAGGCGGAGGCGAAGGCCTGAACGCCATTGTGAAGCACGCCCCAGACATCGCAAAGCACCACGTCGTATCGGCTGGCGATTTCCCGAAAACTGTTGATCCTGACGGCCATCCTGGCTTCCTACAAACTCGGCTTCCCGGCTGACATCGCAAGGAAGGACCAAGAATACAAGCCTCGCCTACAGAAAAACGCCGCAGTTCCCAAGATAGGCGGCGACAAATGCCGCCAATCAGACAAGCATCAGCAACCAGCCGGCCACCGCACAGATCGCGAGCGTCTGGAAAATGCCGCGCTTCCACCAGAAAAGCGAAACGGCCGCAATGACGGTCAAGAAAAGAGCAGCAGGGTGAAGCGTCGCCGGATCCGGATAGGGAAGCGAGAGCGGGCCGCTCTCCAATCGCTCGACGCGGCCAAAGAGGACATGAAGGCCGAACCAGACGGCGAGGTTGAGGATAACGCCGGCGACCGCCGCCGAGATCGCCGACAGGGCACCGGAGAGCGCCGCATTGGCGCGCAGCCGCTCGACATAGGGCGCGCCGAGAAAGATCCAGAGAAAGCACGGAACGAAGGTCACCCAAGTCGCAAGCGTCGCGCCAAGCACGCCCGACGTCAGCGCATCGACACCGATCGGCGCACGGTACGCCCCCATGAAGCCGACGAAGGCGAGCACAAGCACCAGCGGTCCCGGCGTCGTCTCCGCCAGCGCCAGGCCATCGACCATCTCCCCGGGGCGCAGCCAGTGATAGGTCTCGACCGCCTGCTGTGCGACATAGGCAAGAACGGCATAGGCGCCGCCGAAAGTGACGACCGCCATCTGCGAAAAGAAGAGGCCGATGTCTGTGTAGACATTCGGTCCGCCGATGATGGCCGCGATCAGGAGGAAGGGCGCCAGCCAGAGGGCGCCCCATACGGCAATGACTGCCGCCGCCCTCCCCCAGCTTGGCTTTCCGTGGGGGTAATCGGCGCCGATAACGGAGGGAAGATCGGGAGCCTTCGCTTGATGCGCGGCCGCTCGCCGCGCCGGCGCATGGCGGGCAGCGACATAGCCCGCGACGCCGGCCGCGAGGACCACCAGCGGAAAGGGCACGGCGAAAACGAAGAGCGCCAGGAACGCCAGGATGGCGAGCCATCGATCGAAGCCGGTTTTCAGCGCCCGGCGGGAAAGCCGGATCAGCGCCTCGATGACGATCGCCAGCACCGCGGCCTTAAGGCCGAAGAAGAGGCTCGCAAGCCAATTGGTCTCCTGGAACAGGGCATAGGCGGACGAGAGGCCCAGGATGACAAAAAAGCCCGGCATCACGAAGAGCGTGCCCGCCACCACCCCGCCGCGGACGCCGTGTAGGAGCCAGCCGATATAGATGGCGAGTTGTTGCGCCTCTGGGCCGGGCAGCAGCATGCAATAGTTGAGCGCGTGCAGGAAGCGGCTCTCCGAGATCCAGCGGCGCTCCTCGACGAGTTCCCGGTGCATGAGCGCAATCTGTCCGGCCGGCCCGCCGAAGCTCAACAGACCGATCCTCGCCCAGACCTTCGCCGCTTCGGCAAAGGCCGGATGGGCGGGCGCGAGGCTCGCCGATGTTTGTTCGTTCACGTCCGCTTCCCCTTTCCGCCGTGCGATAGCCAGTCGTGCTTCTCCTCTCTCGCATCGCGCGCCCAGCGGTAGAGCGCGTCATAAAGGGTCATGCCTGCCTCTAGCTGTTCGAGGTCGTCGGCATACATGCGCGAGAGACCAAGCGACACTGCCAGCAGGCCGGCCGCTTGCGGTTCGAGCTCATGCCTGTCCGTGTCGGCACCGCGGACGATCCGGGCGACGTGCTCGAGCGCGGGAAAGGAAAGGCGGAATTCCTTGACCATCGTGTCGAAGGTGCAATCGTCGCCGCGGTGGCTCCAGAACACGCCTTCGATGTCGAACGGCGTTGCGTCGAAGCGTTCGCCGACCGCCTCGACCTCGGCCGGCGAGACGTAGAGGAACCTGGCGCGCGGATCGACGAAGCGGCGGATCAGCCATGGGCAGGCGATGCGGTCGATCTTCGGCCGGGATCGCGTCACCCACACCGAGCCGCCCGAAGGGTCGGCATTCGGCAGGCTCGCCACCGGGACGAGAGGCAGACCCGCCTCGCGCCACGCTTCGAGACCGCCTTCCAATATTTCCGCAGACGCGCCGGCGTGCCGAAGCCATGCGGCAACGCCTTCGCTGAGCTTGCCGCCGTGCTTGCAGAGCGCGACGACCCACTGTCCTTTGTATTCGTCCGCCCATTTGGGCGCATCGGCGTGCGTCCGGTGGAACGACGACGGTACGAGATGGGGATCGGCGGTGAAATCGTCCTCATCGCGAACATCGATGAGGACGGGAGCTTTCGGCGTGCCGACCAGCCGGGCAAGTTTTTCAGGAGAGATGGAGTTGAACGAGGCCATGATACGACGTCCTTGATAGCTGTTGGACGCGAAATTCCAGCATGACGCCTCGTGGGGCATTCGCTTACCCCATAGATCCATCAAACAAAAAACGGCATTTCATGTCAACGCTCGCGGCCGGCAAAAAAATCTCGAAGCCGATCCTTGACTCGTTCGGTAGCCAGCCTTATCTCGGCGGCGCTAGCACTCTTTAAGCAGGAGTGCTAACACCCATCCACCGGATCGATGAACGATCCGCAATGTCATTTGATCGAGGGATTAGACAATGGCAAGCACCAACTTCCGTCCGCTGCACGACCGCGTTGTCGTCCGCCGCGTCGAGTCTGAGGAAAAGACCAAGGGCGGCATCATCATTCCGGACACCGCGAAGGAAAAGCCGCAAGAAGGCGAAATCGTGGCTGTCGGTTCGGGTGCCCGTGACGAAAGCGGCAAGGTTGTTCCGCTCGACGTCAAGGCTGGTGACCGCGTCCTGTTCGGCAAGTGGTCCGGCACCGAAGTCAAGATCAACGGCGAAGACCTTCTGATCATGAAGGAAGCCGACATCATGGGCATCATCGGCTGATCGGCCCGCAACCCCAACTTCCGTAATTTGAAACCGGGTGCGTCCCGGAACTTCGAAACCAGGAGCTTTCAAAAATGGCAGCTAAAGAAGTCAAGTTCGGCCGTACCGCGCGCGAAAAGATGCTGCGCGGCGTCGACATCCTCGCCGATGCGGTCAAGGTGACGCTCGGCCCGAAGGGCCGCAACGTCGTTATCGACAAGTCCTTCGGCGCTCCGCGCATCACCAAGGACGGCGTTTCGGTCGCCAAGGAAATCGAACTCGAAGACAAGTTCGAGAACATGGGCGCCCAGATGGTCCGCGAAGTCGCTTCGAAGACCAACGACATCGCCGGTGACGGCACCACGACCGCAACCGTTCTCGCCCAGGCGATCGTTCGCGAAGGCGCCAAGGCCGTTGCTGCCGGCATGAACCCGATGGACCTGAAGCGCGGCATCGACCTCGCCGTCACCGAAGTCGTCAAGGACCTGCTCGCCAAAGCCAAGAAGATCAACACCTCGGCAGAAGTCGCCCAGGTCGGCACGATCTCGGCAAACGGCGAAAAGCAGATCGGCCTCGACATCGCTGAAGCGATGCAGAAGGTCGGCAACGAAGGCGTCATCACGGTTGAAGAGGCCAAGACCGCCGAGACCGAACTCGAGGTCGTCGAAGGCATGCAGTTCGACCGCGGCTACCTGTCGCCCTACTTCGTCACCAACCCGGAAAAGATGGTCGCAGACCTCGAAGACGCTTTCATTCTCCTGCACGAGAAGAAGCTCTCCAATCTTCAGGCGATGCTCCCGGTTCTCGAAGCCGTCGTTCAGACCGGCAAGCCGCTCCTCATCATCGCTGAAGACGTCGAAGGCGAAGCTCTTGCAACGCTCGTCGTCAACAAGCTGCGTGGCGGCCTGAAGATCGCTGCCGTCAAGGCTCCGGGCTTCGGCGACCGCCGCAAGGCCATGCTCGAAGACATCGCCATCCTGACGGGCGGCACGGTGATCTCCGAAGACCTTGGCATCAAGCTCGAAAACGTCACGCTCGACATGCTCGGCCGTGCGAAGAAGGTCTCGATCTCCAAGGAAAACACGACGATCGTCGACGGCGCCGGCCAGAAGGTCGACATCGAAGGCCGCGTTGCCCAGATCAAGGCCCAGATCGAAGAAACCACTTCCGACTACGACCGTGAGAAGCTGCAGGAGCGCCTTGCCAAGCTCGCTGGCGGCGTTGCCGTTATTCGCGTCGGCGGTGCGACGGAAGTCGAAGTGAAGGAAAAGAAGGACCGCATCGACGACGCCCTCAACGCGACGCGCGCTGCCGTTCAGGAAGGCATCGTACCGGGTGGCGGTGTTGCCCTGCTGCGCTCTTCCGTCAAGATCACCGTCAAGGGTGAAAACGACGATCAGGACGCCGGTATCAACATCGTTCGTCGCGCTCTGCAGGCTCCGGCCCGCCAGATCGCGGAGAACGCTGGCGATGAAGCCTCGATCGTTGTCGGCAAGATCCTCGAGAAGAACACCGACGACTTCGGCTACAACGCTCAGACCGGCGAGTATGGCGACATGATCGCCATGGGCATCATCGACCCGGTCAAGGTCGTCCGCACCGCTCTCCAGGACGCAGCCTCGGTTGCGGGCCTGCTCGTCACCACCGAAGCCATGATCGCCGAGCTGCCGAAGAAGGACGCTCCGGCCATGCCGGGCGGCATGGGCGGAATGGGCGGAATGGACATGATGTGATAAGGCGACAGCCTTAGCGCAGGTGATCCATCCGGATCGGAAGGGCGGCTCTCGAGCCGCCCTTTTTGCTTTTCACGATTTCGTCGGCGAGGATTCCTTCATGCCATTCGCCTCGCTCGGCAAGCGCCGCCGGGCACCACCGGGCGTTCACACTCGGCGGCAAGCCGACGACTTCATGCCAGCGCCGAATGGCTTGCATTGGAGCTGCGCCTCTTGTGGAATCCTTGCTACGGTCGGAGGCACCCCCTCTGCCCTGCCGGGCATCTCCCCCACAAGGGTGGAGATCGGCAAGTGGCAATGTCCCGCCATCAAATATCCTTACATGGACTTTGCGGGTCCCTTTATTTCGGCATAGGCACGCTGGGCGTGGGGCAGAGCGGCGTTTTCCAGCCAATCTCCCTCCTTATGGGGGAGATGCCCGGCAGGGCAGAAGGGGTACCAATCCCACTCTCCCGCTTTCGCCGTTTGCCGAACGCGTCAGGCGGCCTCGGTCCTGACCCCAACGACGGAACCGATCGGCGCCGGCCGCCCGAGGAGATAGCCCTGCGCCTCGTCGCAGCCTTCGGCAATGAGAATGTCGAGCTGCTTCTGGGTTTCCACCCCTTCGGCGAGCACCGGTACCTGGAGGCTGTGGCCGAGGGCGAGGATGGCGCGAATAATCGCCTTTGCCTGGGGGCTGCCTTCGACCTCGGACATGAAGCTCTTGTCGAGCTTGATCTTGTCGAAGGGGAACGACCGCAATGTCTCCAGCGAGGAGTAACCCGTGCCGAAATCGTCGATGGCGATCGTCACGCCAAGCGCCTTGATCTCGCGCAGCGTCAACAGCGCGCGCTGCTTGTCGTCGATAATCGTCGATTCGGTAATCTCGAGCTCGAGCCGTTTCGGGTCGAGCCCGGTTTCGACGAGGATCGCATGGACGAGGCTGACGACGTCGCCATTTGCCAGCTGCACCGGCGAGAGGTTCACGGCGATCTTGTGCTGGCTGTCCCAGGTCGCCGCTTCACGGCAGGCCTCGCGCAACACCCATTCGCCGATCGGCAGAATGGCGCCGCATTCCTCGGCGAGCGGGATGAATTCGCCTGGCGATACCATGCCGCGTTCCGGATGGTTCCAGCGCAGCAGCACTTCGTAGCCGATCACCTCTCCGCTCGTCACTGATTTCTGCACCTGGTAGTGCAGTGCCAGCTGGTTCTTCTCAACCGCTTCCCAGAGATCGTTCGCCAGCGCCCGGCGGCCGCGTGCAGCCTCGTCCATCGAGACCTCGTAGAAGCAGATCGTCTGATTGAGCGCCGCCTTCGCCCGATACATCGCGAGGTCGGCGTTGTTGATCAGCGTGTCGGCGGTTTCCGCATCCTGCGGGTAGATGGCCACACCCATGCTGCCGCCGGATTTCAGCTCGAAATCGCCGAAGCGCATCTCCTCATGCAGGCACCGCTCGATCCGCCGCAGGAAGTCATTGAGTTCAGACAGGTCTTCGAAGCGCTTGACCGCAGCGAACTCGTCTCCGCCGAAGCGGGCGACGAATTCGCCCTCTTGCAGGTGTTCCTTCATCCGCTGCGCGATCGTCACCAGTACGAAGTCGCCAGCCGCATGTCCGTGCAGGTCGTTGACTTCCTTGAACTTGTCGAGATCCATGCCGACGACCGCCACCTTGCGCGAAAACCAGACGGCCGCGTCGAGTTCCTCGTCGAGATGGCTGTTGAACTGCAATCGGTTGGGCAGCCCGGTCAGGCTGTCGTGACGCGCGAGGAAGGAAATCTGCTCCTCGGAGTCGAGCCGCTCGGTGATGTCCTCATAGGTGGAGACCCAACCGCCATCGGGAAGCGTGCGGTGCTTGGACAGGATCGAGCGTCCGTTCGACAATTTTTCGACCAGGTCGCCGCCGCCCTTCGCCACGATGTCCAGCCTATGCCTCTGATAGGCCTCGTTCGCCTTCGCCTCCGCGACCACCGGATCCGCATAGGTGCGGTCAAATGCACGATTGAGGACTTCCCGGAAGGTCATGCCCTTGCCGGCCATCGATTCAGGCAGATCGAAGATCTCGAGGCAGCGCCGATTCGAAAGCAGCAGGCGGTCGGCACGATCGAAGAGACAAATGCCTTGGCTCATGTTTTCGAGCGCGATGTCGAGATTCTTGCTCACCTCGGCGATCCGATCGGCATCCTCCTTCTGCTTGGTGATGTCCTTGGCGATCTTGATGAAGCCGGCGTGCTCGCCGTCCTCGCCGATGATCGGGTCGATCACCACATGCGCCCAGAAGCGGGTGCCATCCTTCCGGTAGCGCCAGCCCTCGGTTTCATATTTCCCGGCGTCAAGGGCGATGCGCAAGGCGCGCCCCGGCAGGTTCGCCGCACGATCCTCGGGCGAGTAGAAGCAGGAGAAGTTTTTGCCGATGATCTCCTCGGCGGAATATCCCTTGTTGGCCTCGGCGCCGGCATTCCAGCTTGCCACGCGTCCGTCGACATCGAGCATGTAGATGGCATAGTCCCTGACGCTGCGCACGAAGCGGGAAAACTCCTTCTCCGATGTGGTGGCGAGGATCTCCGCCTGGCGTGCGAAGCCGGCGGCGATCAGCACGGCGGATAGAAGAAAGAAGGCGGTTCCGGCAAGGACGAAGGCCAAGAGATGCGGCTGGATCATGCCTTCCGGGGTTTGGGTCGTCGCGAACTCGACTTCGATCGTAACCGCGCCCATCGCGGTGAAGTGCAGCACGACGATGCCGAGCGTCATCGCCAACGTCGCGGCCATCTGTGCCCTCAGCGACTGGTCGGCCCGGTTGATCGCAAGAAGGGCACCCATGTCGAAGAGCACGCCGGCCAAAATCGATGCGACGACGAGCATCGAATCCCAACGAATGAACCCGGGCACTTCGAGGGCGGCCATGCCGAGGAAATGCATTGAGCCCACACCGGCGCCGAGCACCAGGCCACCCAGCAGCCAAGCGGGACGGCCGTTCCAATAGGAGGCGATCGCCAGAGCCGACGTCGTCAGCAGGATCGCGGCCACCAGCGACAATGCCGTCAGGCTGGCCTGGTAGCCGAGGACGACTCCCGGGTCATAGGCGAGCATGGCAATGAAATGGGTCGCCCAAATGCCGAAGCCGCTGGCAATGCCTGCGGCCGCCACCCAGATCGCCTGCGGCCTGCCCTCGGAGATACGGGCCCGCTGAAGCAGCGTCACGGCGCCAAAGCTGGAAAGGAAGCAAACCACCGCCGCCAGTGCAACCAACCGCAAGTCATGTTCCACGACGAGGCACGAAAGAATCCTAAACATTGCAGGTCGCCCAAATACACGCATTCGCCCGCTCGGCGCCTGTGTTCCACGCCGGGTCGCTATGTGTTCGCTTTAATCCCTTTAAGGAAGGATGAAATTTACCGGGACCACCGCCGCTTTCGAAGCGAACATTGCTGAGTTGCGTTAATGAATCGCCAAGCTACCGCAAGCTTATCGTAGGAGGTGCGCGCCATTCGAGGAGCGGCAAAGACACGTGGAGTCGTTCCGCGAACGGTACGTTCATGGCAAGGAGATCGCCCTTGCGCCGCTATGCGAGCAAGGATCTGAGATCGACCTGCGGATCGGCCAGTAGGGCCCGATTGGGCGTTACGCCCGCTTCGAGCAGCTTCTTGCCCGTCACGTAGGCCTTCGCGTCGTTGATGGCATCGACGGCGATCAACTTGCCCTGGCGGAAATACCAGACGGAGACGCTGCCCTCGCGCTGGCCCGGGCGAACCAGGGTTTCGTCGTGGCCAAGCCCGAAGCCGGCGATCTGCAGCTTGACGTCGTACTGGTCCGACCAGAACCAAGGCTTCGGATTATAGGGCTCGGAACCGCCGGCGAGAACGGCTGCGATCGCTTCCGCCTGGTCGACGGCGTTCTGGACCGATTCGAGACGAATGCGCATGTCCTGCCAGGGCAAGACGGCGCAGTCACCGATCGCGAAGATCGCCGGGTCGGATGTCCGGCCGTGGCTGTCGACGAGGATGCCGTTCGCGGTTTCGAGGCCGGCATCATGGGCCAGGGCGTCATTCGCCGCCACGCCGATGCCGACGATCACCAGGTCGGCCGGAATGACCGAGCCGTCGGAGAGCTCCGCCGCGGACACGCGCCCGTCTTCGCCGATCAGCCGGTGAAGGCCCATGCGCTCGCGGATATCGACCCCATGCGAGCGATGGATCTCGCGGACGACCGCAGAGGTCGCGGCCGAAGCGACGCGCTGCAGGATGCGGTCCGCCATTTCTATGACTGTGACCTCCAGCCCGCATGTACGGGCGACCGCCGCCGCCTCCAGGCCGATATAGCCCCCGCCGATCACCAATACCCGCCGCCCCGGCTGCATCTCCCCGGCGAGCCGGTCGGCGTCCTGGAAATCGCGCACCACATGCACGCCTTCGAGATCGCCGCCAATCGAAGCGGGCAAGCGGCGCGGCGTGGCACCGGTTGCAAAGGCCAGCGTTTCATAGGGGAGCCTCGAGCCGTCGCTGAGCGTGACTTCCTTCGTCTTGCGGTCGACCCGCGTCACCATCGTCGACAGGCGAATGTCGATTTCGTGCTCCGCATACCAGGCCTCCGGCCGATAGAGCAGCCGGTCGAGAGTCATTTCGCGCAGCAGGTATTTCTTGGAAAGCGGCGGCCGCTGATAGGGCAGGCTCGACTCGGCGGCGACGACAGTAATCGGACGCATGTCCTGCAGGGCGCGAAGCTTGGCAATCAAGGCGAAAGCGGCCTGACCGCCACCCACAACAACAAGTCTTCCCGACACCATCTCCACCCGTCTCAACGATCAATTCTTCGAGCCGCGGAAGCCGCACAGGCTTCCGCATTGGCTCGCTAACCCGTAACCCTCCGGCCCGAGTCCAGTCAACTCGAGCCGAAAAGGCGACGCTATTCCTTGCGCGGAATTTCCATGCCCTTCTGCGCAGCCGGACGCGCCAGGCCGCGGTCGACCCAGGCCATGACATTCGGGAAGCTCTTGTACTCAAGCACTTCGGCGCCGCCATAGAACTTGCGCGCGCCTTCGACCCAGGGATAGGTGGCGATGTCCGCAATGGTGTATTCGTCGCCCATCAGCCACTCACGGCCCTCGAGCCGCGTTTCGAGAACGCCGAGCAGGCGCTTTGCCTCGTCGCGATAGCGCTCGACCGGATAGGAATTGTCGGCGACCTTCTCGGCGGCGAACTTAAAGAAGTGGCCGAACTGGCCGAGCATCGGCCCGATGCCGCCCATCTGGAACATCACCCAGCAGAGCGTCTCGTAGCGCCCGGCCGCATCGGCCGGAATGAGCTTGCCGGCCTTTTCCGCGAGATAGATGAGGATCGCGCCGGATTCGAAGAGACCGATCGGTTTGCCGTCCGGTCCGTTCGGATCGATGATCGCCGGGATGCGTCCGTTCGGGTTGAGTGACAGGAATTCGGGCGACTTCTGCTCGTTCGCGTCGAAAGCAATACGATGCGCCTCATAGGGCAGCCCGAGTTCTTCCAGAGCAATCGAGATCTTCACGCCGTTCGGCGTCGGCAGCGAATAGAGCTGGATGATGTCGGGATTCTTCGCCGGCCAGCGGCTTGTGATCGGGAAGGAGGAAAGATCAGCCATGAGGTGCCTTGAGGTGGGATGGAAAGTTAAGGTGGTCTGCCACCCCTAGATAGGTCGCGCTGGTTGCATTTGTCAGACCCCGGTCGAAAATTCCGACCGTGCGGTGGCTTCAGAGGACCGAACGCACGGATGAAATGATCCGATCGATGACGGGATTGCCTTCATGGGAAGCCTTGCGAGCCCGCACGAGGCAGGCTTCGGAACGCAGGATCACCCCGTCCGAGAGGATCTTCAGGTGGTTGGCCTTCAAGGTGGATCCAGTCGAGGTGATGTCGACGATGATGTCGGCCGAGCCGGAAGCGGGCGCACCTTCGGTGGCGCCCAGGCTTTCGACGATGCGATAGAGCTGGATGCCGTGGCTGCCAGAGAAGAACTGCTGGGTGAGCCGCCAGTATTTGGTGGCGATCGCGAGCCGGCGGCCGTGGCGGGCACGAAAGTCGGCGGCCACATCGCCGAGGTCGGCCATGGTATCGACGTCGTACCAGACTTCCGGCACCGCGACGACGACATCGGCCTGGCCGAATCCGAGCCGGGCGACGAATTCGACGCGTGCATCGGCGTCGGCGATGCCTTCGCGCACCAGGTCCTCGCCGGTAACGCCGAAGTCGACCGCGCCGCTGCCGACCTCGCGGGAGATCTCGGAGGCCGACAGGAAGGCGACCTCGACGTCATCCGAACCCTCGACGCGGCCGCGATAGGAGCGGTCGTTGCCGACGGCGACGATCCTCATCCCGGCGCGCTCGAAGATGGCCGAGGCGTCGTCCTTCATCCGGCCCTTGGACGGCAGCGCAATGGTTATCGTCATTTCGCGCCCCCTGCGGCAGCGATGGCCCGTTCGATCCGGTCGAGCCAGAGAGAAAAGCCAACGGCCGGAATGTGCTCGCGGGCGCCAAGCAGCGTCAGCAAGCGATCGAAGCGCCCGCCGCCGGCGAGAACCGCCGGTGCTCCCTCGGCCTCGATCTCGAAGACAAGGCCGGTATAGTAGTCGAGCGGGCGGCCGAAGGCGGCACGATAGCGGATCAGACCGAGATCGGCGCCCGCCTTTGCGACGGCGGCGACGCGGGCGTCGAACAGCGACAGCGCGCCGTCGATCTTCAATCTCGATTTCTTCGCGAAAGCGTGCAGCGCCGCCGGAGCTTCGGCAAGCGGCAGGTCGAAGGCGAGGAACTCGCGCATGACGGCGAGTGCTGCCTTGTCGAGCCGCGTGGCCGCAAGCTCCATCTTCTCCTTCAGGCGGCGGGCGATGTCGCGCGGCGAACGGCTGGCATTGGTGGAATAGCCGGTCGCCTCCATCGTCTCGGCGAGATGGGCGACGAGCCTTTCCTGGTCGTCGAGGATTCCCATGATGGCGAGCCGCTCGACTTCGGGGCCGAAGACGCCCGCGGATTTGGGATCGGCAAGCTCACCCAGGAGCTTCTGCAATAGTTTCTGATCGCCGAAGGCGTGGATCAGCCGCTTCTGCCAGCCCCCCGGCAGTCCGCAGGCGGCAATCACCGCCTCGAAGACCGATTGGTCGCCGAGCGTCACCTTCAGCCGCCGATCCGGCAGCCGGTAGGCAAGCACCAGCATAGCGTCGCCGATCGCCCGCGCATCGGCGCCGGCCGTGTCGGCATCGCCGAGATCCTCGATGCCCGCCTGGTAGAACTCGCTCGAGCCTTCGCGGCGCTGCCGGAACACCTCGCCGAGATAGGCGTAGCGCTGCGGCGTGCCGGTCGCCGTCTCGATATGGCGGAGGCAGACGGGAATGGTGAATTCGGGGCGCAGGCAGAGGCTCTCGCCGGTCTCGCTTTCGGTCATGAAGATGCGCCGGCGCAGATCCTCACCAGCCATGTCGAGAAAGGGCTCGGCCGGCTGGATGACCGGCGTGTCGACGCGCAACGTCTTCAGCCGCTCGAAATCGGCAAGCAGCTCGCCGGCAAAGGCGGGAAGGTTGATCAGCGGCATCAGCCTGCCCTTTTCCGGTCCTCGGCCTGCTCTGCGAGAATTTCGCGAACCTTTGCGACGAGCTCACTCTCCGGGACGGAGACCTGGGCGACACGCGCCTCGCGCCAGGCGGCATTGTCCTCGATCTCGCCGGAGAGCCGCTTGCCCTCGATCAGGTCCTTGATCTGAACGACGCCCGAAGCGCGCTCGTCGCCGCCCTGGATGATGGCGATCGGCGAACCGCGCCGGTCGGCATATTTGAGCTGGTCGCCGAAGTTCTTCTTGTTGCCCTGGTACATCTCGGCGCGGATGCCGGCATGGCGCAATTGCTGCACGAAGCGCTGGTAGCTGCCCATGCTGTCGAGGTCGCGGTCCATGACGCAGACGACGACCGGCGCGACCACCTCCTCGACCCCGAGCTTGCCGAGATTCTTCAGCGCCGTCATCAGCCGCGACACGCCGATCGAGAAGCCCGTTGCCGGCACCGGCTGGCCCATGAAGCGCGAGACGAGACCGTCATAGCGGCCGCCGCCGCCGACCGAGCCGAAGACGACCTTCTCGCCCTTCTCGTTAGTGACGGCAAACTGCAGTTCGGCCTCGAAGACCGGGCCGGTATAATATTCGAGGCCGCGCACGACCGAGGGGTCGATCTTGATGCGATCCGCGTCATAGCCGGCGCTGAGCACGAGGCTGCGGATCGTGTTCAGCTCCTGGACGCCCTCCGCACCGCGCGCGGTGCCGGCGACGAGCTCGGCGAGTTCATCGGCGCTCTTCGCATAGTCGCTGATACCGACGAAGAAGAGGATCTTGCGGATCTGCTCTTCGTCGAGCCCGGCACCCTTGGTGAAGTCGCCGCTCTCGTCCTTGCGCCCCGCGCCCAGAAGCAGGCGCACGCCGTCCGGGCCGAACTTGTCGAGCTTATCGATGGCACGCAAAACCGTCAGCCGCGCATTCGCCTTGTCATCGCCGCCGAGCCCTATCGCCTCGAGCACGCCGTCCAGAACCTTGCGGTTGTTGACGCGGATCACGTAATCGCCGCGCGCAATTCCGAGCGCCTCCATCGTGTCGGCCATCATCATGCACATCTCGGCATCGGCCTGGACGCCGGCGGCGCCGACAGTATCGGCATCGAACTGCATGAACTGGCGGAAACGGCCCGGGCCCGGCTTCTCGTTGCGGAACACGTAGCCGGCGCGATAGGTGCGGTAGGGAAGCTGTATCTCGTTGAAGTTCTCCGCCACGTGCCGGGCAAGCGGCGCCGTCAGGTCATAGCGCAGGCTCATCCATTGCTCGTCGTCGTCCGTCAGCGAGAACACGCCTTCGTTCGGGCGGTCGCTGTCGGGAAGAAACTTGCCGAGCGCATCGGTATATTCGAACAGCGGCGTTTCGACCGGATCGAAACCATAGCGCTCGTAGACTTCGCGGATCTTCGCGATCATCTCGTCGACGGCGCGGATATCCGCCGCCGAACGGTCGACGAAGCCGCGCGGCAGGCGCGCCTTGAGCTTCTGCGGTTTCTTCGGTTTGTCGTTCATGGAAGGCATTCCGGGCTGTAAAGCTTGGTCGGTGCCTTCCCTACCGGATCACGTCAAGGGCGGCAAGGGTAGCGACCGACAAAGGGGCGACGGGCCGGCAGCCGGGAGGGCGGCGGAACAAGGCCGCGCGCAAAAGCGTTCCGTTTCGAATTACGATCACTGCGTCGTGATTGTAAAATTCTCTCTGCACCCTTATAAGTTAAGCCGATCGAAACAAGGGCTTCAAACGGAGACTTTCGCAAAATGCTGACTGTCATGACGCCCGGCGCGGCAGCGATAAAACCGCTCAATCCGGAAACCCACGGAGCCTGGACCCGCGTGCTCGCGAAGGCAGGCTATATGATCGACCCGTGGCGTTGTGACGTGGACAGCGGCGCCTTTGTGGTCGGCCTGCAGACCCTTTCGCTTCTTGGCCTGAGGCAGAACCCCTGCGGCATCATCGATCTGGTGCGGGCCTACGACCCGAAAGACCGGGCAACGATCCTCAGCATTCTGGAAAAGGCGACCGCGACGTCCTCGTCCTTCTGCTTTTCTGCGATGGTCCGCCGTCCGGGCGGAAGCTCACGTCAGCTTTGCTGCATCGGAAACTCGACGATCGGCGAGGCTGCGGGAGGTTCCCTGCAAGGCGTCTTCGCGGTTCCCCGCAACGGAGCGGCGTTGCCGGCCTGACGCGAGGTGGTCGCGGCTCGGCGATTTCCTCTTGCCCCCTTCATATTCGACGCCCAGTAACCTATCTTGCCGGCATGCTGCGTTGGCTCGCCCTCATTCTCCTGCTTCTATCCGCTCCGCTCGGCGGAGCCCTTCCCGCGATCGCCCAGGCGCGCGACCTGGGCGCGATGGCGGACAGCGCACATCATCACCCGACCTCCAATATGGTGAACCACGCCTCCACTGGCCGTGACGGTCATTGCGTCCAACGGAGCCATTGTCCGAGCCCGGCGAAAGCAGACCACCCGGCGCTCTGCTCCGCCTGCGTCGCGATCCATGCGGCGCCGCCCGGGTTCATGCGATCCGCGACGTCTTCGACGCGGCTTTCGCCGCAGCGACAAGCGCCGCTGCTCGACCAGGCCGTCAAGCCCCTGTCCCCACCGCCCAAATGCAGCCTTTCCATTTAGCGCCGGCGCCTCCGAGGGACGCGACGACGTTCCCTCGCGCGGCCCGCAAGATCTCCTGAATTCCCATTAGGATGGAAAGGTACACACCATGTCCCTGAAAAGGACCCTCGCCGCGTGGACGGTCGCCGTATTGGTCGGCATGCCGGTATACGCCCAGGAAAACCATCAAGGCATGCACCAGGACGCGACGGCTGCCGACATGGCACCGTCGAGCAAGGCCTTCGCTGAAGCGAACGCCAGAATGCACAAGGATATGGACATCGCCTTCACCGGCAATGCCGACGTCGATTTCGTGCGCAGCATGATCGTTCACCACCAGGGCGCGATCGACATGGCAAGAGTCGAGCTCGAGCACGGCAAGGACGAGGCGATCCGCAAGCTGGCGGAAGACATCATCAAGGCCCAGGAGGCCGAGATCACAATGATGAAGGAATGGCTCGCCGGGCACGGCGGCTAGCGAAGCCGGCCCTCCCCGCCTCCAAAACCGGGGAGGGTCACTCCGGTCGGCTATGCAGCGGCCTGGCGAATTGCCGCCGCATCTCGTCCACTTGCGCGCGGCAGAAGCAGCCTTCGAGGTGGTCGTTGACGAGGCCCATGGCCTGCATGAAGGCATAGACGGTCGTCGGGCCGACGAAGGTCCAGCCGCGCTTCTTCAGATCCTTCGATATCCGGACGGAGGTCGGTGTGGTCGGATTGGCGATCAGCGTCGCGTAGTCGACAACCTTCGGGCGCTCGCTTCCATCCGGCTCGTGCGCCCAGAAATAGGCGGCAAGCGAGCCGAATTCCGCCCGCAATTCCTTTGCGCGGCGCGCATTGTTGATGGTCGAGACGATCTTGCCCCGGTGTCGCACGATGCCGGGGTCGCCGAGGCAGCGCGCGATGTCCGCCTCGCCGAATTCGGCAACCATGTCAAAGTCGAAGCATGCGAATGCCGAGCGGAAGGCATCGCGCTTCCTGAGGATCGTCAGCCAGGAAAGGCCCGACTGGAAGCCCTCCAGGCAAATCTTCTCGAATAGCCGGCGATCGTCGGTCACCGGGCGGCCCCATTCCTCATCGTGGTAGCGGCGGTAGTCGTCGAGATTGCCGTGCCAGGCGCAACGCTGCAACCCGTCATCGCCGATAATCAAACCCTTCGCCGACATCACCGCTCTCCCGCCTTGTTTCTCTTTTGTTCCATTTACCATTTGCAAACCAGATTCATAAAGCCGGGAATAACCCTACCCAAAGCTTTATCCACATCGCAGCATTTTATCGAAGCCATGTTTACCCTTCGGTGGCGGAGGAGTGCGAGCATCGCGCCATTGCAAGTGCAGCCGCTGCGCTGCCCATGATTTTTTCGGCGTTAGGTAGCGAGTCCGTCCGATGATGAAGAAGTTCCTTTTGCTTGCCACGTGCCTTGTCTGCACCCTCCCCGCCGGCGCCGGCGCTTGGGACCGATATCAGAACCGGCCGCCGGTCGTCGTCAGCCCGGATCTCACTGCCCCCTGGGTGATGCAACTGACCGGCGAAGGGGTGCGCCCGGCCGTCTACCGGCCGCAGACCCCGGCCGCCACCCGAAAACAGGTGGAGCGTCGCCAGATGAAGCGCCGGCTGGAAACGACGGCCGTACAGCCTGCCGCGGTGCGCCCGCAAAGGCCGGCGAAGGCGCAGCTCGATCCGCAATTCCTGCCGCAGATGGTGGCTTACGAGACGAGCGAGAAGCCGGGCACGATCGTCATCGACACGAACAACCGCTTCCTCTATCTCATCACCGGCGACAGCCAGGCGCGTCGCTACGGCGTCGGCGTCGGAAAACCGGGCTTCGAATGGGCCGGTGAGCACAGGATCACCCGCAAAGCCGAATGGCCGAACTGGACGCCGCCTCAGGAAATGATCGCCCGCGAGGCGGCCAAGGGTCACTATCTGCCCGCCCGCATGGACGGCGGTCCGCAGAACCCGCTCGGCGCCCGCGCCATGTATCTCGGCTCGACGCTCTACCGCATCCATGGCACCAATGCCCCCTGGACGATCGGCTACGGCGTCTCCTCCGGCTGCATCCGCATGCGCAACGAGGATGTCGTCGATCTTTACGAGCGCGTCAAAGTCGGCACCAAGGTTATCGTGATATAGCAGCGGCCGACCTATAGAATATTATTCAGGCATGCTCCTTATTGCTTAGGCGAGGTCGTGATCTAAAAGCAACAGCCGTTCCCTGCGATACAAGTTACGGCCTTCGTCGTGTACTATGGAGTCTATCGCGGGCTTGCACTTGCGTCTAATTCACATAGCTTGCCCGCAAAGAGGGTTCAGAGGGAATCATACATGAGACTTCATGCCACCAGGCTGGCCGCGCTCACCGTTGCGGCCGCTGCTTTTCTCATTGCCACAAACGCGTGCGCGTTTACTCCGGCCGACATTGCCGGTGCAAAGGTCAAGCGCTCCGATGTGGTGCTGGCTGCCCAGCCGAAGAAGCCGCCGCAGAGATATTGGCGCACCAAGGTACGGTTCCGCACGAACGAGGCGCCCGGCACGGTGATCGTCGACACCAACAACAAGTATCTCTACTACATCGACGGGCCGAACCGCGCGACGCGCTATGGCATCGGCGTCGGCCGCGAGGGCTTCGGCTGGTCCGGCGTGGTCAAGGTGGGCCGCAAGGCCGAGTGGCCGGCCTGGACGCCGCCGGCGGAAATGCGCGTGCGCGAAGCGGCCAAGGGGCGCATCCTGCCGATCACGCAGGAAGGCGGCATCGACAACCCGCTCGGCGCCCGCGCTCTTTATCTCTACAAGGGCGGCCGCGACACGATCTTCCGCATCCACGGAACGAACCAGCCCTGGACCATCGGACAGAACATGTCGTCCGGCTGCATCCGGATGATGAACGAGGACGTCGAACACCTCTATGACCGTGCACCGATCGGCACCAAGGTCATCGTCATCGGTCCGGGCAACAAGGCAGGCGATGTCAGCTTCGACGACCGCGGCGTCGACATTTTCCGCCAGATTTTCGGCGGTTGACGATAGAGACTATTCCTCACGTCGGCGGATTCGCTTCTCACCCCGACCCTCTCGCCGTTCTGACGGGGAGAGGGGATTGAGGCCGCGTCACGTGTGCTCGTTTTCCGCCGCGCCGCGTGAGCCGCCGCCCCGGAAAGCCCAGAAACAATATAATCGACCGACGACGACTATAGGCGCAGTAGTCCACTAAAGGTCGACAATTCGCCCCGGCATCACAGCAGTCCCGACGCGCGACCCGCGATCACGAGTACTGCAAGGATGACGACATATTTGACGGCTGGACCTGTCGCGTTACCTTCGAACAAGCCGAAGAACAGCTTGACGTACAGCCGCTCGTGATCGGGATTCTTGGGGATCTTCGGCATCAGCGCTCCTTTTTCACACCAAAAGCAAAAAAGTCAGCGCCCTTGCGAAGCAAGTAACAGTGAATCGGCTTGGGTTGGCAAGGGGTGCTATGTAACCCAATATAGTACCAAGAGAATTTCTGTGGCTCATTGGATTTGCGCCTGCGCATCTGCGCTCCTGCTTTCGTTGAACGTGAAACAGGAAGAACCCTGCCCGTTTTCAGGTCTAGTGTAGCTGTGCAACAGTGTCGTTGATCGCCCGTCCGCCCATGCTTTTTGGCAGTTGTTCACACTGATTCACAAAGGGCAGTGGCAAAGAAAAAGGCGACCTAAGCCGCCCTTACCTATTGCCGTGATGTCGTGCTGCTGATTCGGTTCAAATGGCCTCACACACGCGCGTTATCGTAGCATGACTGACACCCATGGACTTCGCCAAGGATCGGAAGGATGCTCCATTCCTGACCGTGCACGAGCTTCCTCTTTCTCCTGATCGGTAAGCGAATTTCGGGCGACCAAGCGTCTTGCCTTGCCTCTCAGCTCATGCAAGTCCGGCATTGGTCCCTTCCTTCGCCCCGCCTGCTCAGAGAAGGTGGCCGGAAGGCCGGGTGGGCGGCCTACCGCTCATATCCCGGCCGGCTTCGGACCCCCATAGGCCCAGTCGAGCAGCTCAACCGTATGCACGATCGGGATATTCGTGCCGCTGGCGATCTGGGTGATGCAGCCGATATTGCCGGTGGCGATGACGTTCGGCTTGGTCGCCTCGATGTTTCTCACCTTGCGAGCCTTGAGCCTTGCCGATATTTCCGGCTGTAGGATGTTGTAGGTGCCGGCCGAGCCGCAACAGAGGTGGCCTTCCGCCGGGTCGCGCACCAAAAAACCCGCCCGTTTCAGGAGCTGCTTCGGCGCCGCGGTTATTTTCTGGCCGTGCTGCATCGAGCAGGCGGAGTGATAGGCGACGGTCAGGCCGCGCGCGCCCTGCTCCGGCAGGTCCAGCCCCGAAAGATATTCGGTTATGTCTTTCGCCAGGGCGGAAACTCTCGCCGCCTTCTCGGCATAGGCGGCGTCCAGCCGCAGCATGTGGCCGTAGTCCTTGATCGTCGTGCCGCAGCCGGATGCGGTGATGACGATCGCATCGAGGCCGTCCTCCTCGGCAGCCTTCAGCCAGACATCGACGTTGCGCCGGGCGGCGGCGAGCGCCTGCTCCTCGCGCCCCATGTGGTGGACCAGCGCGCCGCAACAGCCCTCGCCCGCGGCAACGACGACCTCCACCCCCTGGGTCGTGAGCAGACGGATCGTTGCTTCGTTGATCCCGGGCCTCAGCACGGGCTGGGCACAGCCGGCGAGCAGGGCAACGCGGCCGCGCGGCGTGCCCTTGGCCGCGTAAACGGCAGGCCTCACCCCGTCTGCGGCCGGCACCGCACGCGGTGCGAGATCGAGCATGACGCCGAAGGTCTTGAGCCAGGGAACCCGCTTCAGCAGCCCCGCAAAGGGGCGTGCGAGCCCCGCCGCCCTGAGCGCCAGCCGGAAGCGCGAAGAATAGGGCAAGGTCGCAGCAATGACGGCACGAGCGAAGCGATCCTTGAACGGTCGTCTGTAGGTCTTCTCGATGTGGATCCGGGCATGATCGACGAGATGCATGTAGTCGACGCCCGACGGACAGGTGGTCATGCAGGAAAGGCAGGAGAGACAACGGTCGATATGGGTGACGGTTTCGGTATCGGCCGCTCGCCCGTTTTCCAGCATGTCCTTGATGAGATAGATCCGTCCGCGCGGACTGTCGAGTTCGTCGCCGAGCAGCACATAGGTCGGACAGGTGGCGGTGCAGAAGCCGCAATGGACGCATTTGCGCAGGATCTTTTCCGATTCGGCGACATGCGGGTCGGCGAGTTGCTCTGGCGAAAAATTTGTCTGCAACCGGATACTCCACTCTCAATTCTCAAACGGCAGTTCCTGAACGGAGCCGCCACGCCTTAGATGAGCCAGCTTTCGGGATCGGTGATCGGCTCCTCGCGGGCGGCTTTCTGAAGCCCTATGACACAGCGCACGACGATCCAGACCGCCGTCGCGACGAAGCCGAGCACGCCGATGAGCAATACGGACAGAAGTGCCGAAACGACGGCGAACAGCAGGGCGATCCAGAAGGTGCGGATCGCCCAGATGTAGTGCGTTCTCGCCCAGTCTTCGGCCTTGTCCCGATTAAGGTAGGCGAGCACGATGCCGACGAGCGGAGTGATGCCGATGGCGAAGCCGACCAGATAAAGCAGGTAGATGATCTGGATGTTGACCTTGCCCGGCTCCAACCAGCGGTCGGTGTCGCGGGAAAGCGGCGTCTGCGGACCCGGATCACTCATCGAATTCTCCTCTCGCCTGCAGCGAATTGCAACAGCCCGCCTGCGATCAGGCGACAGCCGCCAGCCGTCCCGGATTGAAGATCCGCGCCGGATCGAACGATGCGCGCACGCGTTCTGCAAGTTGGGCCACCGCGGGAGCCTGCGGCTCGAAGGCGGGTATCCGGGCGCGAGCTTCGCCGTCGGCTCGGACGAGCGTCGCATGGCCCCCGCCTAGCGCGTGCACGTAGCGGCGCACGAGTTCGGCCTCGGCTTCCGCCTCCATGCGCAGCCAGACTAGGCCGCCCTGCCAATCGTAGAATGCATCGACGCCTGTTTGGAGACGCAGCGCGGCAACGAGCTGGTGCCCCGCCGATGGGGCGACCGAGACACGCCACAGCGGTCTGGCCGTGCCGCCGGCATAGGGCTTCACGTCGCGGATCTCTGCCCAAAGTGCCTTCGTCTGCCCGGCGTCCAGCGTCGAGGCCGAGCCGAAGCGCGACAGCGCCGCGACGAGCTTCTCGGCACGCATCTCCACAGACGCCGCCAGACCTTCGAGCCTTAGGACGGTAGCCGCTCCCTCCGGCAGTGCACCATCGATAAAGCGGCCCCGCACGCTTTCGGGCAGATGCGCCGCGCCCGACACCTCCACCGGCTGTGCCATCGCCTCGGCCATGACGGCGGCTGCCTCCGCATCGTTGAGACCCTCGACGACGACGGTTGCGGCCGCCGGCGGCACCGGCAGTACCTTGAAGGTGACCTCCGTCAGAATTCCGAGCGTTCCGCAGGAGCCCGCCATCAGCTTGACGAGATCGAGCCCGGTGACGTTCTTCATCACGCGGCCGCCGGCCTTGATCAGCTCGCCGCGGCCGTTGACGAAACGCACGCCCAGCAGGCTGTCGCGGGCAGCCCCGGCGACATAGCGGCGGGGACCGGAGACGTTGGCGGCGAAGGTGCCGCCGATCGTCGGCTCGCCCGTCGTTCCGAGAATGCCGCGATGGTCCATTGGTTCGAAAGACAGCATCTGGCCCTTGGCTGCGAGCGCCGCCTCCACTTCGGCAAGCGGCGTCCCGGCGAGCGCGCTCATGGTCATCTCCGCCGGATTGTAAGTGACGATACCGGAGAGACGTCGCGTCGAAAGCGTCCGGTCGGCACGGACAGGATTGCCGAGCCCGGATCGCGTGCCGCCGCCGACAATGGCAAGCGTGACGCGTTCGGCCGCTGCGGAGCGCACCACGGAGGCGATCCCCTCTTCGCTTGCCGGTTCGAAATGGACGATCATGCCTGAGGCCGTCCTTCGAGCGGAAATACCTTCGAGGGATTGAGGAGCCATTGCGGATCGAAGGCGGCGCGCACCGCCATCTGCTGATCGAGATCGGCCTTGTTGTACTGATGGCGCATCAGGTCGCGCTTTTCGATCCCCACCCCATGCTCGCCCGTCAGGCAGCCACCCGCGTCGACGCAGAGCTTCAGGATGTCGTTGCCAGCCGCCTCGGCGCGGGCCGCATCCGCCGGATCGTTGATGTTGTAGAGGATCAACGGATGCATGTTGCCGTCGCCGGCATGGAAGACATTGGCGACACGCAGCCCGTAGCTGGCGACGATCTCGCCGGTCCTGCGCAACACATGCGACAGCTGGCTCAGCGGAACCGTGCCGTCCATACAGATATAGTCCGCGACCCGGCCGGTGGCACCGAAGGCGGATTTTCGGCCCTTCCAGATCAGCGCCGCCTCGAGCGCCGACTGCGATTCCTTGATCGTCACGACACCGTGACGCCGGGCGATCTCGATGATGCCCTGGAGCATCGCCTCCATCTCCGCCTCGGACCCCTCGACCTCGACGATCAGCAGCGCCTCGACGTCGAGCGGATAGCCGGCATGGGCGAAAGCCTCGCAGATCTCGATCGCCGGCTTGTCCATGAACTCGATCGCGACCGGAATGACACCCGACCCGATGATGTCGGCGACGCAGGAGCCGGCCGCCTCCGACGCGGAGAAGCCGAAGAGCACGGGCCGCGCACCCTCGGGCTTGGCGATCAACCGGACCGTCGCCTCGGTGACGATGCCGAGCTGGCCCTCGGAGCCGCAGACAAGGCCGAGCAGATCATAACCTGGCGCGTCGAGCGCCTTGCCGCCGAGGTCGATCACCGTGCCGTCGAAGAGCACCATCTTGACGCCGAGCAGGTTATTGGTGGTCACGCCATATTTCAGGCAATGGGCGCCGCCGGAATTCATGCCGATATTGCCGCCGATCGTGCAGGCGAGCTGCGAGCTCGGATCGGGCGCATAGAAGAAGCCGTCGGCACCCACCGCCTCGGAAATGTTGAGGTTGGTGACGCCCGCCTGCACCGTCGCCGTGCGGTTGAACAGGTCGACATCGAGAATGCGCGACATCTTCGACAGACCGACGACGATGGCGTCCTCCTGCGGGATGGCGCCGCCGGAAAGCGAGGTGCCGGCACCGCGCGGCACGACCGGAATGCCATAGCGGCTGCAATATTTGAGGACGGCGGCGACCTGCTCCGTCGTCTCCGGCAGGACGACGGCCAGCGGCAGGCGGCGATAGGCAAGAAACGCATCCGTCTCGAAGGGTTTCAGGCCACGCTCGTCGCTGATCAGGCAGCCGTCGGGCAACAGGTCGGCGAGGTCGGCGATGATCTCGCCGCGGCGATCGAGGACGGCCTGCCTGGGCTTCAGGAACCCGATCGTTTCCGGCATGAACTCCTCCAGCCAACGCGCAACAAAGTGGTAAATTTTCTTTACCACCAAAGTGGAGGCTGGGAAAGCACGGTCGCTTCTCGTCGCTCCCGTGTCCCAACCTCTTAGAATCGATCACGTTTGTGCTCTGAATCTTAGAGCATCTTGTCCAGTTTGTGAAAGCGGAATGCACTATGACCGGCATTTGGCAACTGCTAATCATCTTTTCGTTCTTGGAGAAAACGGCCGGAATTCATGACGAATCTTGGGGATCTCGAAGTCTTCGCGCGGGTGGTTTCAACCGGCAGCATGTCGGCGGCCGCCCGCGCGCTCGGCCTCTCCGCGGCGGTGATCTCCAAGCGCGTCAAGCGGCTCGAGGAGAGGCTCGGCACGCGCCTCTTGCAGCGCACGACGCGACAGGTCTCACTGACCGAAGCAGGACAGGGCTTCTATGACCGCGTCCTCGGCGTCCTCGCCGGGATCGAGGAGGCGGAAGCCTATGCTTCGGGGCGCTCGTCGCAGGCTCAGGGAACTTTGCGCATCACGGCGCCCACTTCGTTCGGACGCATGCATATCGCGCCGCACCTGACCGGGTTCATGAAGGACCATCCCGACCTCAAGCTCCATATCGTGCTCAGCGACGAGTTCAGCGACATCGTCGCCGACGGCTTCGACCTCGCCATCCGGATCGGTGAACTCAACGATTCGAGCCTCGTCGCCCGCAAGCTCGCACCGGTCCGGCGGCTGCTCTGCGCGGCCCCGGACTACATCGCTCGGCACGGCGCACCCAAGGAGATCGGCGATCTCGCCGAGCACATCTGCCTGCCGGCCCATAACAATGAGAGCTGGAAGCTGGAGGGCCCGGGCGGTTCCCTCGCCTACCGTCCGGAAGGGCCGCTTGTCACCAATTCGTCGGAGATCATCCGTGCCGCAGTGATCGCCGGAGCGGGGATTGCGCTCCGCTCCACCTGGGACGTCAGCGCGGAGTTGCGCAACGGGCGCCTGGTGCAGGTGCTGCCGGAATGGGAAGGGTCGCAAAGGCTGACGCTGTCGGCCGTCTATCCGAGCCGCCAATTTCTGCCCGCCAAGGTTCGGCTCTTCGTCGACTTCCTCGCCGCCCTCTATGGCCCCGTTCCCTACTGGGAGCAGTAAAATCCGACAGGGCGCCGTCACTTGTGCGCACTCTCCTCGTGATGGCGGCGGATCCGGCGGACGATCAACCAGACGCCGAGAACCGCGAAGGGCACCGCAAGGCCCGTCAGCACGCCCGGATCGACCGGGATCGCGTGGCTAACGGCCTTGGCGAGATAGCCGAACAGCCCGACGACGTAATAGGAGATCGCAGCGACGGAGAGGCCTTCGACGGTCTGCTGGAGGCGCAGCTGCAATTTCGCCCGCCGGTCCATCGAATTGAGCAGCGCGCTGTTCTGCCGTTCGAGTTCGACATCGATCCAGCTTCTGAGCAACGCCGTCGCACGGGCGAGCTTGCGCGACAGGTTCGCCTGACGCTCCTCGACCGACTGGCAGGTGCGCATCGCTGGCGCCAGCCGGCGCTCGAGGAAGGTGCCTATCGTCTCGTAGCCGGGCACCGGCATTTCGGAGAGCGTCCGGATGCGTTCCTGAACAATGCCGTAATAGGCGCGGCTCGCGCCAAAGCGATAGAGGCTGAGCGCTGCGCCGGCTTCGAGGTCGGCGGCAAGCCGGGTGATTTCCGCCAGCATTTCGTCCGCTTCCTCACGGACATTCTCCTTCATCCGTTGGGTGACGGCGGTCAGGCCATCCTCGGTCCGGCGGATTTCCGGCGACAGCGATTGCGCCAGCGGCAGCCCGAGCATGGCCAGCGTGCGGTAGGTCTCAATGTCGAGCAGGCGCTGGATGAGGGCCCCCGTGCCCGCCTCGGTCAAACCCCGGTCGAGGATGAGGATCTGGGTGAGCCCGTCGCCGTTCTGCCGGAAGTCGGTGAGCAGCACCGCCTGACCGTTCTTTGTCTCGCTGTAACAGAGGCTCGTCGGGTCGAAGGCCTGGATCGCCTCGCGGGCTTCCGGCGTATCCGGTCGGATCTCCAGCCGGATGCCGGAAATCAGCAGGCCCGGCGGAGAGAAGCCGTCGCCGAAAGGATGGATCGCCACCTCGCCGCCGAAGCGCTCCGGCGCCGGCGCGTCCCAGAAATAAGTCGAGAACTCGGTGTGGCGCTCCCAGCGCAATGTCCCCTGCCCCCAGGGCATGGCGTGGTGGTTTGCATCGCGGCCGGGCGGCGCGATGCCGCGAGAGCGCGACAGTTCCGAGAGCACGGCGTGATCGACGACGGAGCCGCCTTCGGTGATGAAGGCCAGCTGAAAGATGACGCGTGGCGTCGTCACCAGCGCATAGGGTCGAGAATGAACTTCGCCGAGCACCTGGGCGCGCAAGGCCGCCGCTGGAAATCCAAAACTTGCCTTCGCCATGAAGCGCTTCATCCCCCTCACGCGTTCATCACCTTTTACTTATCAACCGGGGGAGCAAAAAGAACAGGACGCATTGACGCAGTTTGACTTTTATCAGCCGCGGCCGAGCGAGTTGACAATCGATTTGACCACTCGATGGGTCCTGCTAGATTGCCGCGCCAGGCGGGAGAGCATTCCGTCTCCGGGAGATTTGCGGTGACCGAAGACCAGAGCGAGCTCTATGCGCGTATCAACCACAGCCGAACCGCGGACGAGGTCGTCCAGCAGATCGAGCTTCTGATCCTGGAAGGCGTGCTGCGCGACGGGGACCGGCTGCCGGGCGAGCGGGAGCTCGCAAAAAGGCTCGACGTGTCTCGGCCGATCCTGCGCGAGGCGCTCAAGGAGCTGGAAGGCCGCGGATTGCTCGAGAGCCGCCACGGAGGTGGAACCTTCGTCGCCGATGTCGTCGGCCAGATCTTCTCGAAACCGCTGATCGAGCTCATCGGCCGTCACCACAAGGCGACGCAGGATTACCTCGAATACCGGCGCGAGCTCGAGGGCCTGACGGCGGAACTCGCCGCGACGCGCGCCACGGATTTCGACCGGGACCTTCTCACCCGCATCATCGAGCGGATGCGCGCGGCGCATGCGAGCGGCAATTTCGACGACGAGCTCGAAGCCGATGTCGAGCTGCACAACGCCATCGGCGAAAGCGCCCACAACATCATCCTGCTACACACGCTGAGGGCCTGCTACCGGCTCCTGACCCAGGGCATCTTCTTCCATCGCAGCTCGGTCTTTAACGCACCGGGCGCGCGCGACCGGCTGCTTGCCCAGCACGAGGCGATCTATGCCGCCATCATGGCGCACGACCCCGAGGCCGCCAAGGTGGCCGCGCAAAGCCATATCGACTTCGTCGCCGCCGCCGCCCGCGATGCGGAGCGCAGCGGCGAGTGGGCCCGCATCGCGCGACTGCGCCTCAAGCAGCGCGACCGCGCCGGTTCCTAAGGGAAACGTCACTTGGCGGGTATTGCTTGTCGCCAGGTCCACGCCCCGAAGTTCTTGAACCGAGTTAATTGAATACGACCGGGAATGTCGCTTTCTGGCAGGCGATGCGCGCAATCATTATATGTATCCACGACGCTGCCCCGCTCACGGAACCGCAACGCTTCTTATCCGTTATTGATCCGCTGACGTCATTTACACGCAATGCAGGGGCGCCATAATTTGAATGGTTATTTCAACCTGATTCGACAGGAGTATCGAGCCCCTTGAACCTCTTGCACCGGCTGGCATCTGATGTGCACTTGATGCTGCGCCGACCGGCGCGCATGCAATATGCCGCGCTGTGCTACCGCATTCGCAGGAAGACGAAGAGCCCGGAAATTCTCCTGCTCACCAGCCGCGACACGGGCCGATGGATCATTCCCAAGGGATGGCCGATGCAGGGAAAGTGGGCGCACGAAGTCGCTGAGCGCGAGGCCTATGAAGAGGCGGGCGTGAAGGGGAAGGTGCAGAAGGCCGCCATCGGCTCCTACGTCTATCAGAAACGCATGGACCACGGCCTGAAGATTCCCTGCAAGGTCCAGGTGCACGCCCTCGAAGTCGACAGTCTGTGCAAGAATTTTCCCGAGAAAGGCGAGCGGAAGCTCGAGTGGGTCGATTGTGAGGAGGCGGCCAGGCGCGTCGCCGAAGCCTCGCTGAAGGAACTCATCCTCGGCTTCGGCAAGCGCATGGCCGCCGCCCAGCCCCCGGAGCCCGCAGCACCCGAAGCCTAAAGCGCGTCGCCTTCAAAAGCATGCATGCGCCGCGCTCAGCCCGCTGATCTTGTGCGTGCCGTTATCCCAAAATCGCTGCACTCTTTTGGGCGACAGCCCAAAGCCGCTTGGTGCGCCCTAGCTTCGCCGCCCCTTTCAAACACCGCTTGAATATGCCGCCGCGCACCGCTACTGGCGAATGTGACAAGGGAGAAACATTTGTGGCCAAGCCGCGCCTGCACCTCGAGAAGCTGACGATCGATAAGGATCTCGACAAGGTCAGCCGTGCCGAGGAGGCATCGCAGCATGTGATGCGCAGGCTTGCCGCCCCGGGTCTCGGCCTGCTCTTCCTGATCCTCAGCATGGTATTCGCAGCCAGCTATTTCACCGGTGCGTCAGGGCTGGCCATTGTCGTGGCGGGGGCCGCGATCGCCGCCTACATGGCCATGAACATCGGCGCCAACGACGTCACCAACAATGTCGGAGCCGCGGTCGGCGCAAAGGCGATGACGATGGCGACGGCACTTGCCATCGCCGCCGTCTTCGAAATTGCCGGAGCCCTGATCGCCGGGCGGAAAGTGACGCTGACCATTGAAGCCGGCATTATCGACGGCGCCAGGCTGGTCAGCCCTGACACGCTCGTCTGGGTGATGATGGCGGCGCTGCTGTCTTCGGCCGTCTGGATCAACATCGCCACCTATGCGCGCGCCCCGGTCTCGACCACTCACTCGATCGCCGGCGGCATCATCGGCGCGGGCCTCGCGGCAGAGGGCCTGGCGAGCGTGAAATGGTGGGCGATCGCCGGGATCACCGCGAGTTGGTCGATCTCTCCCCTGCTCGGCGGCGCGATCGCCGCCCTCTTCCTGGCGTTCCTCAAGGAATTCGTCATCTACCGCGACGACAAGATCGAGGCGGCGCGGTACTGGATGCCGATCGTGCTCGGCGTCACGGCAGGTTCTTTCACGGCCTATGTGGCGATCTTCGGGTTCGTCCATCTGCAGGTGATTTCTCTCTGGACCGCCCTCCTCATCGGCACCCTCGCCGGCATGACCTGTTTCGGGCTGTGCAGGCCGTGGATTCATCGCCAGTCCGTGGGGCTCGACAACCGCAACCAATCGCTTCGCAAGCTGTTCCGCCTGCCGCTCGTTTTCTCCGCCGCGCTGCTCTCCTTCGCCCACGGCGCCAATGACGTGTCGAACGCCATCGGACCGCTGTCGGCGATCGTCTCGGCCGTCAACGGCACGATATCGGCCGCCCGGTCGGAGGCGCCCTTTTGGGTGCTGCTGATAGGCGCCTTCGGCATCGCTCTGGGCCTGCTGCTCTACGGCCCGATCCTGATCCGCGTCGTCGGCGAGGAAATCACCCGCCTCAATCCGATGCGCGCCTTCTGCGTGGCGCTGGCGACGGCGGTCACCGTCCTCCTGGCATCGGCGCTGGGTCTGCCGATCAGTTCCACGCACACAGCGGTCGGCGCCGTTTTCGGCGTCGGCTTCTTCCGCGAATGGTACATACGCCATTCGCAGCGCCGGCTGGAATATATCCGGCGGAGGACCGGCCAATCCGACTTCATGGGCGAGGCGATCGAAACGAATTTCGCCGAGGTGCGCCGCCGCCGGCTGGTGCGCCGTTCCTATTTCCTGACGATTGTGGCCGCCTGGGTAATCACCCTTCCGGCCTCGGCGCTCCTTTCGGCACTCGTCTACCGCCTCCTCGCCGGCCTGTTTTTGTAAGGGCAACAGAATGCGCGCCAATTTCCGCATGCAGCGACTGTTCGTCGAAAGCCCGCTCCACACGGGGGCCAGACACGAGGCCACGAAGGAGCAGTTCAACTATCTCGTCAACGTGCTGCGGTTCGGCGAGGGCTCGTCGGTCCTGGTGTTCAACGGACGGGACGGCGAATGGCGTGCGGAATTGTCCCTGCCGTCCCGCAAACACCTCGTTCTGACGGCAAGCGAGCAGACACGTCCGCAGCCTGCGCCCGCAGACCTCGTCTATCTGTTTGCCCCGCTCAAAGTGGGGCGGCTCGACTATCTGGTCCAGAAGGCCGTCGAGATGGGCGCCGGCGTGCTGCAGCCGGTGATGACCCAGCATGTGCAAGGCAAGCTCGGCAATCTCGACCGCCTGCGCGCCAATGTAATCGAAGCCGCGGAGCAATGCGGCGTTCTCGGCATTCCTTCGGTGGAGCCGCCGCGAAGGCTCGAAGAGCTTTTGGCGGACTGGCCGCGCGAGCGGCGCATCATCTTTTGCGACGAGGGCAATGAGAGCCAGAACCCGCTGCCGGTCCTCGATAAGATCAGCGAGCGCCGCCTCGCCCTGCTGATCGGTCCGGAAGGCGGCTTCTCGGAAGCCGAGCGGGTGCTGCTGCGCAGCCTCGACTACGTCACCGCCATCCCGCTTGGCCCGCGCATCCTGCGAGCCGATACGGCAGCCGTGGCCGCGCTCGCGATCATTCAGGCAACGCTCGGCGACTGGCGATGAAGCCCTCGATCGGCACCGGCACCGGCACGGAGTTTTTTTGACGGCATCTTGAAAGAAATTGACTTGCACCGCACTTGATTACGGTTCAAGCACCCTCCATCCAGTCCTGCTGCCGGCGGGATCCCGCACATACGAAGAAGACGAATATGGCCCGAGACACCACCGACCAGACGCCGGTCACCTCCGTCGCCGACCTGACCGCCTACCTCGCGTCCGGATCGAAGCCGAAGGAGAAGTTCCGGATCGGAACGGAGCACGAGAAATTCGCCTTCTTCAAGGCAGACAACAGCCCCGTGCCCTATTTCGGCGAGGCGAGCATCGAGGCGCTTCTGAAGGGCATGGCTCAAAGGAACGGCTGGGAGCCGATCCTCGACGAAGGCAACATCATCGGACTTGCCGACCACGGCGGCAACGGCGCAATCTCGCTGGAGCCGGGCGGCCAGTTCGAGCTTTCCGGTGCGCCGCTCGAGAACCTGCATCAGACCTGCAAGGAATCGAACCAGCACCTCGCCGTGCTTCGCGAAATCGCCGAACCGCTCGGCATCCGCTTCCTCGGCATCGGCGGCAGCCCGAAATGGACCTTCGAAGAGACGCCGCGAATGCCGAAATCGCGCTACGCGATCATGACGCGCTACATGCCGAAGGTCGGTACCAAGGGCCTCGACATGATGTACCGCACCTGCACGATCCAGGTGAATCTCGACTTCTCCTCCGAGGAGGACATGCGGCGCAAGATGCACGTATCGATGAAGCTGCAATCGCTCGCCACGGCGCTCTTTGCCAGCTCGCCTTTCACCGACGGCAAGCCGAACGGGCTGCTTTCGTGGCGCGGCGACATCTGGCGCGACACCGACAACCGGCGGGCCGGCCTGCTGCCATCCGCCTTCAAGGCGGACTTCGGCTTTGTCGATTACGTCGAATGGGCGCTCGACGTGCCGATGTATTTCGTCGTGCGCGACGGCCATTATCATGACTGTACGCATGTCACCTTCCGCCAGTTCATGAACGGGGCTCTGAAGGATGAGATCGCCGAGTGGCAGCCGAATATGGGCGACTGGACCAACCATCTTTCGACCCTTTTCCCCGACGTCCGGCTGAAGCGATTCCTCGAGATGCGCGGCGCCGACGGCGGACCTTGGCGACGGATTTGCGCGCTCCCCGCCTTCTGGGTCGGCCTGCTCTATGACGACCAGGCATTGGCGGACGCCGAGGCACTTACAAGCGACTGGACTTACGACGAGGTTCAGGCGCTGAGGGATGCGGTTCCCGCCGAGGGGCTGGCCGCGAGGTTCAGAACGGCGTCGCTCTTCGACATCGCCCGCGAGGTGCTGACGATTTCGCGCGCGGGGCTGAAGCGGCGCAACCGTCTGAACGGCGACGGCATCGACGAGAGCCATTTCCTGGAGCCGCTCGACGAGGTCCTGGCGAAGAAGGCGACGCTCGCCGAGGACCTGCTGGCCCTCTATAACGGCCGCTGGAACCGTTCCGTGGATCCCGTCTTCACGGAATACCAGTACTGAGGGGCGAAGCGCGTCCCCGTCCCTAGACAAAAAGCGGTTTCCAGACCCTGGATTCCCGTTATAGTGCAATGACATGCGTCGCTCGCCCGGGAAGGAACCGCCATGGCACCGCTTTTTGACATGTTCGCACAGGCGCAGAACGGCCAGGCGATCGAGCTGATGGCGAAGCAGTTTGGTCTGGCCCAGGAGCAGATGACCAAGGCGACGGCGGCACTGTTGCCGGCCTTCTCCACGGGCTTCAAGCGCAACACCGCCAATCCCTATGATTTCGGAGCGCTGCTGACGGCCCTTTCGACCGGCAATTATGTCAAGTATTTCGAGGACATGCGGCAGGCCTTCACGCCGGAAGGAGTGGCGGCCGGCAACGACATCCTCGGCCAGCTGTTCGGCTCGAAGGAGATGTCGAGGGCGATCGCCGCTCAGGCGGCGCAAATCACCGGCATCGGCCAGGAAGTCTACAAGCAGATGCTGCCGGTGATGGCGAGCACACTGATGGGCGGCCTTTTCAAGGAGACCACCAGCCAGGTGAACGAAGCGCTCGCCAACAATCCGATGATGACGCTGATGCGGCAATGGATGGAGGCGACCGGCCTCGCCAGGAAGCCCGAGCCTCAGCCAAACCCGTTCGACAATCCCTTCACTCAGGCGATGCAAGGCTTCTTTGGCGTCGGCAAGACGCAAGAGAAGCCAAAAACACCCGATTTTTTCGCCGACAATCCCTTCTTCAAGGCCTATCAGGACATGTTGCGCGGCAGCAGCGCGGCGGCCGAAAAGCCACCCCAGGAAAACCCTGCTTTTGCTCAGTTCTCGCAGATGATGAACAGCATGTTCGACAGCGGACTTGAGATGCAGAAGGAATATCAAAAGAATATCGACGCGCTGTTCGAGAGCTATCAGAAGCGCTCAGGCGGCGAGGCATGATTTTGCCCCTCACCCTCCCCCCGTTCTGACGGGGAGAGGGGACTCTGGCGTCGCCACGAGGCTCCTTCGCCCCGCTCGCGGGGAGAAGGTGGCCGGCAGGCCGGATGAGGGGCAAACGCCTTCCCGAACTTGCTTTTTCCCCAGAAAAAAAGCCCGGTACATGTCTTGGCATGTACCGGGCAAGCGGCAGGGTCTATTGGCTCATACCCTGCGGGGAACGCATCGATGATCAGCATCACCGTAGCTGGAATTTCGCGGCATGATACGCGCGATGGCGGCAGGCTTTCGCCGGATCATGCCGCAAATGACGCATCCTGCAGAGTTGCGGGCCTGTGCAGACGCGCGACGCGGGGCGGACGCGCCACGGGAATGTCAATCGTGGCGGACACCCCGGTAGAAGAGGTTCGCCCGATTTCTCGACGCGCGCGTCAGGAAGCAGCCAGGACTGTCGAAGAAGGACGAGGTCGTGGCCTCGTGCAGATCTTCGCGTTTCAGCCCCATGTCGAGCAGTTGCCGATCGTCGAGATCATGCAGACGCGCAATCTGGCGGCGGTCTTGGTACAGGCGCCAGACACCCGTCAGCACGCCGATGACCGTTGCCGAACGGGACGCAAGCGACGGCTTGCCAGCAGCGAGGTCGAGATCGAGGGCGTGTTGGGTCGTGCGCATGACAAAACTCCTTTTTCGGGCACGAAGAGGCCTATGCCACTGCGCGGAGGTCACGCGCAGGGGCAGGCGGGAACGATGTGGTTGATCGGCGGTGAAGTCGCCGGGAGGATCGACGTGATTTGCACGCTATGAATCGCAAATCCTTATTGATCAGTCCAACGAATGTTTCTAATGATATTCATCAAACAATTTTATGGGTAACCGGCCATGTCCGCACCGCTCGACATCGATCAGTTGCAAACCTTCGTCGCCATCGCCGACACGGGCAGCTTCACCAAGGCGGCCGATCGCGTCTTCAAGACCCAATCGGCGGTGTCGATGCAGATGCGCCGGCTAGAGGAACGCATCGGCAAGCCGCTGTTCATGAAGGACGGGCGCGGCAACCGCTTGACCGTCGAAGGCGACAGGCTCTTGAATTTTGCCCGGCGGATGATCCGCCTCAACAACGAGGCGATCGCCTCCTTCGACGACAACAGGCTTGAAGGCACGCTGAGGATCGGCACGCCCGACGACTATGCCGACCGCTACATGCCCGAAATCATCGGCCGCTTTGCGAAGACCCACCCGAATGTCGAACTCTACATAGTCTGCGAGCCCTCGGCCGATCTCGCCGAGAAGATGGCAAAGGGCGACCTCGACATCGCGCTCGTCACCCACAATCCGCGGGTTCGGCCCTCCGACGTGGTGAGAACCGAGCCGCTCTGCTGGGTGAGTTCAATCAACCATCCGCTTCCGGAAAATGCGCCGATCCCGCTTGCTGTCGGACGGCGCGACTGCGTTTGGCGCCAGGCCGCCTGTGCCGCGCTCGATGCGACCGGCCGCGAGTATCAGATCCTGTTCACAAGCTGGTCGTCGACGGTCGTCGCTGCCGCGGTGCTTGCCGGGATGGCGGTCTCGGTGCTGCCGGAGTCGGCGCTTCGTCCCGGCATGAAGGTCTTGACGCTCGCCGACGGATTCCCGGCTCTCGCGCCGGTGCAGATCGGCATCATGAAGCGGCCCGGACTTTCGCCCTCGCTGTCGAACGCCATCACCAATCACATCACCGCCTGCCTCGACAACATCACGCCGATCGCGGTCAATGACGACCTCGACAACGACATCAAGGGCTATCCGCGCTATCCGCGCCTGAGGCAGAGCCATATGCTGCCCGGCTGGTAAGCGGGCTCACGAACTGCATAATCTGCAATTGTGCTGCTAGCTGCTTTTCAATAAGCATGTCCTATCATGCTGACGCTTCGCCAGATGCGCTATTTCGATGCGCTCGCCACGGCCCGCCATTTCGGCCGCGCGGCCGAGCTCGCCCATGTCAGCCAGCCGGCCCTTTCGGCGCAGATCATGGAGATGGAAGAGCATCTCGGGGTCAAGCTCGTGGAGAGAAGCCGCGGCGGCGTGTTTCTGACCGTCAAGGGCGAGGACGTGCTGGTGCGGGTCCGGGCGATTCTGGCCGAAGTCGACCGGCTGGAGGAGAGCGCCCGGGCGAATTCGGGAACGCTCGAAGGGCGCATCCGCCTTGGCGTCATCCCGACGCTGGCGCCCTATCTGGTGCCGCAGCTCATTCCCTATCTGCGGGCGCGATATGCGGATATCGAAATCGAGCTCAAGGAGTCGCTGACCGACAGGCTGGTCGCCGACCTTGGTGACGGCCGCCTCGACGCTGTCGTCGCCGCGCTGCCGATCGATGCCGACGGCATCGCCACGCGCCCGCTGTTTTCGGACCGGTTTTTCATGGCCGTGGCGGACAACGACCGCAACGTGCTGATGTCGCCGATGACGGAGGAGCAGGTCGATATCTCGCAACTGCTGCTGCTCGAGGAAGGCCATTGCCTGCGCGACCAGGCATTGGCCGTCTGTAACACCGCCGGAAAACGGCAGTTGATGAGCTTCGGCGCCACCTCCATGGCGACGCTTCTGCAGATGGTGGCGAACGGCATGGGCATGACGCTCATTCCGGAGATTGCTATACCGAGCGAGGCGGCACGCAACGCGATCCGCATCGTACCCTTCGCCGATCCCGGCCCGGCGCGCGAGATCGGCCTTATCTGGCGCCGCAGCAATCCGCGCCGGCGCGACATGGACGCGCTGGCAGAAGCGATCGTCGACTGTGCCCGCTCGATATCCAGCGGGACCGAGGGGTAGGGAGAACGGCCAGCGATCAGCCCACCCCGGAACTCGGCGCGATCAAGCGAGTTTCGTCTTCAGGAACTCGATCGTCCGCCCCCAGGCGAGATCGGCCGCCGCCTTGTCGTAGCGGGCGGCCGAGGTGTCGTTGTTGAAGGCATGGTTGACGCCCTCATAGACATGGATCGTGGCGTCCTTGCCGTTTTCGGTCAGGGCCTTGCGGTAAGCCTCGATGCCGGCATTGATGCGCTCGTCGAGCCCCGCATAGTGGAGAAGCATGGCGGCCTTGATCTTCGCCACATCCTCGGCCTTCGGCTGGGAGCCGTAATAGGCGACGCCGGCCTTGAGGTCAGGCGAGTTCACCGCCAGGCGATTGACCATGCCGCCGCCCCAGCAGAAGCCGATCGCGCCGACATTGCCGGTGCTTTCCGCATGTCCCTTGAGGAAGGCGACGGTCGCCACCGCGTTGGAGTTGGTCTCACCGGCGTCGAGCGCGCTGATCATTTCGCGCGCCTTGTCCTCGTCGCTCGGCGTGCCGCCGTCGGGCGACAGGAAATCCGGAGCGAGCGCGACGAAGCCTTCGAGGGCGACGCGACGGGCGACATCCTTGATATGTGGGTTGAGGCCGCGATTCTCATGGATGACGATGACCGCCGGGAGTTTTCCGGATGCGCTGGCCGGCTTGACCAGATAGCCCTTCATCTCGCCATCGGCACCGGGATAGGTGATGTCCTCGCCTTTGATCCGCTCGTCCGTCGCGGCGACCACCTCGGCCTTGGCGCTGTTGGCGGCCAGCATCGGGGCGATTGCCGCGGCGGCCGCCGCCGAACCGGCAAGAGCCGTCAGCCTCTCCATGAAGCGACGGCGATCCAGGGTCAGATGGGTGTATTCGTCATAGGCATCGATCATTGCCTGGGTGATCTCAGGCTTGTTCATGACGCTCTCCTCCGGCGTTTTTCCGAAGGCTGCGCAGTGATAGCCGCGCCGCCCGCCGACAGGATAGGTCAGCGGGCGGCAGGTACACGTCAAAACTGCGTTACTTGCTGTGATCGATGCCTCAACTCAGGTCGAGAACGATGCGGCCGTCGATCTTGCCTTCTTCCATGCGCTCGAAGATGGCGTTGATGTTTTCGATCTTGTCCCAGGAGAAGTGGGCCCCGACCTTGCCCTCGCCGGCAAATTCCAAGGCTTCCTCAAGATCCTGGCGGGTGCCGACGATCGAGCCGCGCACCGTGATGCGCTTCAGCACCGTGTCGAAGACCGGCAGGCAGAGCTGGCTCGGTGGCAGACCGACGAGGGCCATGGTGCCCTTTGAACGCAGCATCCGGTAGGCCTGCTCCATCGCCTTTGGCGAGACCGCCGTGACCAGCGCCCCGTGGACACCGCCGGTCCGCTTCTGCACCTCCTCGACAGCGTCACCCGCTCGTGCATCGACGACGAGGTCGGCGCCGAGCTTTTCGGCAAGCGCGACCTTGTCCGGGAAGATGTCGGCCGCAGCAACATGCATGCCCATGGCCTTTGCATATTGCACGGCCATGTGGCCGAGGCCGCCGATGCCCGAGACGAGAACCCATTCGCCGGGTTTCACCTCCGTCTCCTTCAGGCCCTTGTAGACCGTCACACCGGCGCAAAGCACCGGTGCGGCCGGACCGAACTCCAGTTTGGCGGGCAGCCTGCCGACGAAATCCGGATCCGCCAGGCCGTACTGGGCAAAAGTACCGTCGACCGTATAGCCGCTGTTCTGCTGGCTCCCGCACAGCGTTTCCCAGCCGGTTCGGCATGGCGTGCAGCAGCCGCAGGCCGTGTGCAGCCATGGGACGCCGACGCGGTCGCCCTCCTTCAGCCGCGTGACGCCGGCGCCGACTTGGCGACGTAGCCGACACCCTCATGGCCGGGGATAATGGGCGGATTGGGGCGAACTGGCCAATCGCCCTTGGCGGCGTGCAGGTCGGTGTGGCACACGCCCGTGGCCTCGTATTTGATCAGGACCTGCCCCGGTCCAGGCTGCGGTATGGGCAATTCCTCGATCACAAGCGGATTGCCGAATTCGCACACCACGGCGGCTTTCATCATTCCGGCCATATCGATCTCCTCCGATGTTCAATGTTGGCATGGAAATTGTGCCAGCGCCGCATTACCCTCCGCCAAAGCAGCGCGTTGACGGATGCAAGCTTAGCGGCAGGGCCGGCCGGGGTCCCTTGACGCTCATCAAGCGCCGGACGTTTCGAGCAGGAGATTGTCTCCGAGCTGAGACAGTCGGACCGACTGACGGCGATCGTCAGTTCATCGCCATCCAGAGGGCGAGCCAGGCCCACATGGCTGCAAGCATGACAAAGCCGGCCAGGAAGAGAGGGCCGCGATGGCGGAGCCGGTTGCTGGTCACATGAACGAACGCGTGCGCGTAGCGGAATCCGACGAACACCCAGGCAAGGCCCACCGCCAGAAGATTGTCAGCTGCGGTGATGTAGAGAAGCACGCAGCAGGCATGGAAGAGCACCGGCAGTTCGAACTGGTTGGCGATGCTGTTACGCACGACCAGGCTCTCGCTCGGCTCTCCCCGGTTCTCGCGAAACTCAGATGGCTCCGCCTTGCCGGCGCGCACAACCGCAGATCGGCGCGTCGAGAGGAGCGCATAGAGCGCGAAGACCAGCGCGACATGGGCGACCACGGGCCAGAATATCTCGAACCCCGTCATCGGTGCTCCGCTTCAAAGTCTCGAATGGAACGCTTGAGGAAAGAAAGTGGGACGCCGGACGGCGTCCCAGGGAAGATATCAAGCGGCGCCCGGATAGTTCGGGCTCTCGCGGGTGATCGTCACATCATGGGCGTGGCTCTCGCGAAGGCCGGCGCCGGAGATGCGCACGAAGGTGGCGCGCTCCTGGTAGTCCTTGATCGTCGCGCCGCCGACATAGCCCATCGACGCCTTGAGACCGCCGGCGAGCTGGTGCAGCACGCCGCCGACCGGCCCCTTGTAGGGCACCTGGCCCTCGATGCCTTCCGGCACGAGCTTCAGCGTGTCGCGGACTTCCGCCTGGAAATAGCGGTCGGCCGAACCGCGCGCCATGGCGCCGACCGAACCCATGCCGCGGTAGGCCTTGAAGGAACGGCCCTGGTAGAGGAAGACCTCGCCGGGGCTTTCCTCGGTGCCGGCGAGCAGCGAGCCGACCATGACGGCAGACGCGCCGGCGGCGATCGCCTTGGCGAGGTCGCCGGAATATTTGATGCCGCCGTCGGCGATCACCGGGATGCCCGAGGCCTGCGCCGCCTCGACGGCCGCCATGATCGCGGCGAGCTGCGGCACGCCGACGCCGGCAACGATACGGGTGGTGCAGATGGAGCCCGGACCGATGCCGACCTTGACGGCATCGGCGCCGGCGTCAATCAGAGCCTTGGTGCCGTCCGCCGTTGCAACATTACCGGCCATGATGCGGACCGAGTTCGACAGGTTCTTCACCCGGCTGACCGCGTCGAGGACGCGCTGCGAATGGCCGTGCGCGGTGTCGACGACGATCAGGTCGACACCGGCGTCAATCAGTCGCTCGGCGCGCTCGAAGCCGTCGTCGCCGACGCTGACCGCAGCGGCGGCGCGAAGCCGTCCCTGGGAGTCCTTGGAGGCGTTCGGGTTCAACTGCGACTTCTCGATGTCCTTGACCGTGATCAGGCCGACGCAGCGGCCTTCCGGATCGACGACCAGCAGCTTCTCGATCCGGTGCTTGTGCAAGAGGCGCTTGGCCTCCTGCTGATCGACGCTTTCCTTGACGGTGACGAGGTTTTCCCGCGTCATCAGTTCATAGATCTTCTGCGCCGGATCGGACGCGAAGCGGACGTCGCGGTTGGTCAGGATGCCGACGAGGCGGCCCTGCTTCTGGCCGCCGCTGCCGCCGTTCTCTACGACCGGAATGCCGGAAATGCCGTGCGCCTTCATCAGGCCCAGCGCGTCCGCCAGCGTCGCGTCCGGTCCGATCGTCACCGGATTGACGACCATGCCGCTTTCGAACTTCTTGACCTGGCGGACCTCTTCGGCCTGTTCGGCGGGCGTCAGATTGCGGTGGATGACGCCGATGCCGCCGGCCTGGGCCATGGCGATCGCGAGTCGCGCCTCGGTGACCGTGTCCATGGCGGCCGAAAGAATCGGCAGATTGAGATCGATATCCTGGGCTATGCGGGTCGCGATATTCGTCTGGCCGGGCATCACCTCGGAATGTCCCGGCTGCAGCAGGACGTCGTCGAAGGTCAAAGCCTCCAGACCGGTTGCCGTTTCGATGATGCGCGCCATGGCCAGTTCCTCTTCGAATATACGAAAATCCCCGGGGACCATCAGCGACTTGTCCACCGGGTGACTTCAAAGCTTGTCTTGGAAGTTGGCGAGGGCTCGTAACACGGATATGTCAGAATGGAAATAGTCGGGGCCCGGAAATTTCCCGGGCCCCGCATATTTGTTGTTGCAGAGCAACAAAGCGCCGGATTCAGATGTCGAACTGGTAGGTTACCGGCACGAAGCGGTAGCCCTGGTCCCGCCGCTCGACGAAGCCGACCGCGGGAAAAGGCATGTGATAGCCGATGAAGGGCAGCCGATCGGTCGCGATCATATCGAACACCTTGCGCCGGGTGGCGCCGGCGGCCGTCTTGTCCATGTCGAAGCGGACTTCCCAATCGGGCCGCTGCAGCGACAGGACATAGTGGTTGGCGGTGTCCGCGGTCAGGATCAGCGCCTTGCCCTCCGATTCGAGCCTGTAGATCATGTGCCCCGGAGAGTGGCCGAAAGCGGCGATGGCGCTGATCCCCGGCACGACCTCGGCGCCGTCGGCGACGAAGGTGGTCCTTTCCGCCAGCGGCACGACCTTGGCAAGCACCGCCTTATGACCGTTTTCGGCGGGCGTGCCGACACGGGCCTGATCCTTCCAGAAGTCGAACTCCACCTGTCCGGTCACATAGCGGGCATTCGCAAAGGCCGGTTTGCCGCCTTCCACAAGACCTCCGATGTGATCGCCGTGCATGACGACGACCGAGACCTGCTCCGGCGTATAGCCTGCGGCCCGGATGCCGTCGGCGAGCCTTCCGGTCCCTGCCTCCCGGCCGCCTTCGCCGAGCCCCGTATCGAACAGCACGATCTCCAATCCGGTATCGACCAGCACCGGCGAGAAGCCGTTGATGAAGCCGGAGGTCGGCAGGAAATTCTGCTCGAGTAGCGCGGATACCGCCTCCGCCGGCTGATTGGTACCATAGGTTTCGTGCGGATTTTGCGAGGCGCGCGTGCCGTCGCTGATCACCGTCACCTTGAAGGTGCCGAGCTTGAAGGCCTTGAAAGCCGCGTCATCCGTCATGGCACCCTTTGCACTTTCCTGAGCATTGGCAATTCCACTTAACAGGCCCGGCGCCGCCAAGGCAGCCGCTCCCGCTCCGACAGGGTTCGGCGCTTCAAACTCTGTGTGATGATGATCGCTCCTGTAGATTGGCGCTGCCCTTGCATGCCAGCAGGCAAGAAGTAGCGGCCTTGACGGAAAAGGTCAGCCGGATCACAGGCATTTGATCTGCAATCGCCGGTTTGCCTCGACAAAGCCATCGGGACCGTCTACCGGACGCCGACCCCGCATCCAAGGTCTCTCATGAACCGCATCGTCCCGATGATCCTGGCCGTCGCTCTTTTCATGGAGCAGATGGATTCCACCGTCATTTCGACGTCGCTCCCGGCGATCGCGCATGACATCGGCGTCGGGCCGATCACGCTCAAGCTGGCGCTCACCTCCTATATGGTTGCGCTCGCAATCTTCATTCCCTTGAGCGGCTGGATGGCGGACCGCTTCGGCGCCAAGCGCATCTTCCGCACGGCGATGCTCGTGTTCGTCGCCGGATCGGTGTTCTGCGCCGTCGCAGACAGCTTGGTCGCCTTCGTGCTGGCGCGCTTCCTGCAGGGCATGGGTGGCGCGATGATGACGCCGGTCGCGCGGCTCGTGCTGGTGCGCGGCACGCCGCGCAGCGAGCTCGTCTCCGCCATGGCGCTGCTCACCATTCCGGCTCTCGTCGGACCCTTGGCGGGCCCACCGCTCGGCGGCTTCATCACCACCTATTTCTCCTGGCACTGGATCTTCCTGATCAATGTGCCGGTCGGCATTGCGGGCTATGTGCTTTCCGGCATCTACCTGCCGGAGATGGAGCGGCAGAACCCGCCGCCGGTCGACATTCTCGGCTTTCTGCTCGGCGGCATCGCCGCCTCGGGCATCGTCTTCGGACTTTCGGTCATCAGCCTGCCGGCCCTGCCGCCGGCGGTCGGCATCGCTTCCGTCGCGGCCGGCATTGCCGCGACCTTCCTTTACATCTTCCACGCGCGCCGCCATCCGGCACCGGTGCTCGACCTCGGGCTGTTTCGCGACAGCGCCTTCCGCGCCGCCTCGATCGGCGGCACGGTCTTCCGCATCTCCGTCGGCGCCGTTCCGTTCCTAATGCCGCTGATGCTGCAGATCGGCTTCGGCCTCAATCCGTTCCAGTCGGGGCTGATCACCTTCATCGGCGCCGTCGGCGCGATCACCACGAAATTCTTCGCCCGCCGCGTTCTCGCCTTTGCCGGCTTCCGCACGACGCTGATCATTGCCGCCATCATCGCCGCCGGCACCACCTTCGTGAACGGCTTCTTCACGCCGGCGACGCCTTACCTCGTCATGCTCACGATCCTGCTCATCGCCGGCTTTGCCCGCTCCTTCTTCTTCACCAGCGTCAACGCACTTTCCTTCGCCGACATCGACGACGCCGACGCCAGCAAGGCAACGTCGATGAGCGCCGTGCTGCAGCAGATCAGCCTTGCGCTCGGCGTGGCGGTGGCGGGCGCGATCCTGGAAATCCGAACCGCGATCGGCAGCGGACCGCTGGCGCTCGACGACTTTCACATCGGCTTCATGATCATCGCGGTCGCCAATCTGCTGGCGGCGATCCCGTTTTTGACGATGGCGAAGAATGCCGGCGCTTCCGTCTCCGGCCATCGAAAGGCGCTGCGGGAAGCCGAGGCGACGGCCGGTAAGTAGCTCTCTAATCAGACTGCGCTATGGGAACATCGCAGAGGGGGGCGGGTCCACCTCGATTGTCTTCTCAGACGGGCCGTACGTATCCTGCCCTATTCCGGCCGCTCGCAGACGGCGGCAATCTTGTTGCCATCGAGATCGCGGACCCAGGCGCCATAAAAATGCGCGTGGAACGGCCGCAGCCCCGGCGCGCCCTCGTCGGTGCCGCCGTTTGCAAGCGCCGCGGCATAAAAGGCATCGACGGCGCCTCGTGTCTCGGCCACGAGCGCGATGCTCACGCCGTTGCCATAGGTGGCAGGCTCGCGATTAAACGGGGTGACCACCCAGAAGCGGACGCGCATATCACCATCGGCGCCGTAGCCGATCTCGGTATCGTCCCACCGCTGGCGGCGGTAGCCGAGGGTTGGGAGCACGCCGTCATAGAACGCGCCGGCGCGTTCGAGGTCGTTGGTGCCGACCGTCACGTAGAGCAACATGCCTATTCCGCCGCCTCTTCTTCGGCTTCCGTCTCCGTGCCGGCCTTCTGCCGACCCTTGAAATCCTTGGCGAGCAGGAACATCTCGACCGATTCAGCGCGCGACGAGGCCGGCTTCACATGGATGACCTGGCGGAAATTCTGCTTCAGCATGTTGAGAAGGTCGCGCTCCGTACCGCCCTGGAAGGTTTTTGCCAGGAAGTGCCCTCCCTTGGCGAGCACGTCGACCGCAAAATGCGCCGCCACTTCACAGAGATGCATGGTGCGCAGATGGTCGGTCTGGCGATGGCCGGTGGTCGGCGCCGCCATGTCGGAGATGACGAGGTCGGGCGTGCCGCCGACCGCCTCCTTGAGCTTTTCCGGCGCTTCGGGGTCGAGGAAATCCATCTGCAGGAAGCGGACCCCCGGGATCGGGTCCATCTCGAGAAAGTCGATTGCGGCGACGCGCGGATCCGCATCGGTCGAATTCGTCACCTTGGCAGCGATCTGCGACCAGCTGCCGGGTGCGGCGCCGAGATCGATGATGCGCCGGGCGCCGGCCAAAATCTTGTGCTTCTCGTCGATCTCCAAAAACTTGAAAGCCGCCCGGGCGCGATAGCCCTCGAGCTGGGCGCGCTGCACGTAAGGGTCGTTGATGTGCCGTTCAAGCCAACGGCGCGAGGATGCCTTGAGCTTGCCCTTCTTCACCTTTTGGCCGAGCTTGCGGCCGCTGCGGTTGCCGCCGATCGGAGATTTCGTCATGCCTTGTTCCCTTCGTGGGATCTCTGCCGCTCTTCGCTCGCCAGGGCCGAGCCGCGCTGCTGGTAGCGACGCGGACGCCCGCGCCGCCAGGCCCCGTCATCGGCCATCATGTCGGTCAGCAGACCCTCTCTGAGCCCACGGTCGGCGACACGCATACGGTTCGACGGCCAGCGGCGGCGGATCGCCTCGAGGATGGCGCAGCCGGCAAGTACCAGATCGGCTCGGTCCGGACCGATGCAGGGATTGGCGGCCCGCGCGGCGAAATCCCAGGAGAGCAGCCGTGCCTGCATCGCCGAGACCTCCTCGTCGGAGAGCCAGAGACCGTCGACGCGACGCCGGTCGTAGCGCGGCAGGTCGAGATGGACGCCGGCCAGCGTTGTCACCGTGCCCGACGTGCCGATCAGGTGGAAGCCGCTGCCGGAGGCGCTTTCCAGCGCTTCGACCGAGGGGCCGTCGAACCGGTCGAGCATGCCTTCGACCTCGCGCACCATCGTCTCGAAGCTATCAGGTGTGACATGCTCGCCGCCGTGGCGTTCGGACAGGGTAACGACGCCGACGGGCAGCGAGGTCCAATGGGTGATGTGGTTGGCAAGCCGGCTCGAGCGGTTGTCGCCGATGCGGATCACCGCGATTTCCGACGAGCCGCCGCCGATGTCGAAGAGGACGACCGACTTGGTCTCGCGATCGACGAGCGAGGAGCAGCCGGAAACGGCAAGCCGCGCCTCGGTTTCGCGGTCGATGATTTCGAGATCGAGGCCGGTTTCCTCGGCAACGCGCTTGAGGAAGGCCTCGCCGTTTTCGGCGGCGCGCGCCGCCTCGGTGGCGATCAGCCGACGTCGGCGAATCGACCGGGCACTGAGCTTGCCGGCGCAGATCTTCAACGCTTCGACGGAGCGTTCCATCGCATCGTCGGAGAGCCTGCCGCTGGCGCCGAGGCCCTCGCCGAGCCGGACGATGCGGGAAAAGGCGTCGACGACGCGGAACTGCCCCGGCCGGGTCGGCTGGGCGACCAGCAGGCGGCAATTGTTGGTGCCGAGATCGAGCGCCGCATAAAGCGGCGCCGGTGGCTCGCTGGGCGCAAGATAGGGAGCGCGCACCTCGTCCTTGCGCGGCTGCTGCGGCGCGGCCGGAACATCGCGCGAGGCTTGCCGGTCGGAGGTCAGCGGCTTGCCGCTGGAAGCGAGCGGCCGCCCCTGCAGGCCACGCCTTTGACGCGCCTTCTTGCCGCGCTTCTGGCCCTTCTTGTCGGTGATCGGTGGCTCGTGGGTGGCGGCGCCGGAAACGCCGGCGGCAGCCTGACTCTGCGGCCTTGCGGCCTTCGAACGGCGGCGCCGCTTGCGCTTGCGCGCCGGCTCCGCTTCGTTCAGTGCTGCGGGACGCCCTGCCTCTCCGGAAATCCCGGATGGGCTGGCAATTGCAGACGGCGAACCGGACGGCTTGCGCCGCCTCCGTTTCCCCTTGCCGCCGCGCGGCACAAGCTTATGCGCCTCGCCACGACCTGCTGCCGACGCCCCGGATTCAGACGGCGTTGCGCCGTGTTCGGGGTCTTTCACTTGTCTCAACCATCGCGCCGCGCGAAGCCTTCCGGCCGCTCAAGGCGCTCTCTCGATTTTGCGTTGGCGCGACTGTACCAGCGCCGCCCTTTTTCGCCAAACTTTTTTTAAGGCTCGAATTCGCCCCAATTCTCCGCCGCCTTGCGGGCGAAGGCCGACGCTCCGCATCGTGGTGACCGACGGATCGCGCCTTCACCACAGGCCGGCCGCATTTTTTTGCCAAAAGGTATTTGCATCGGCGGTTCTTTTGTTTATAAGCCCGCCACACCGACGCGGGCGGCCACGCCTGCAGGCCTTGGGGAATAGGTTAACGGTAGACCAGCGGACTCTGACTCCGTTAGTCCTGGTTCGAATCCAGGTTCCCCAGCCATCTCTCAATAGCGTATAGAAATCAATCGGTTACTGGGCGGTGCGTACCTCGGTTTGTACCGCACTTTGTACCTCAAATTTGCGCGCCCCCTCGTCACCATCAAGAACTCCACCGTCGTCGCCAACAGCCGGGACGTAGCGGCCTACTTCGGGAAGGAACACTTCAACGTCCTGCGGGACATCCGCGCATTGGACATGCCCTCAGATTTGAAGGCATCTTTCTTCATCCCCGTCACCTTGCTCGACCGTTATGACCGCGAGCTGGACGGTTTCGACATGACCCGCGATGGCTTCTCGCTTCTGGCGATGGGCTTCACCGGGGCCAAGGCGCTGCAGGTAGTAAAAACTTCTGCTAACAACCCGGACAAGGATAGGTCGCTAACGCCTTGAGCGTCCGACTATTTCGTCAGAAGCTATCCACGGGTGAATAGTTAAGTACCTGAAATGACGCGATATTTCCCCTTGATTGACACGACAAATCACGATCTAAGCGCGCTCGCATTTCGCATTCAGGGAGTTTTCAGATGCGCCTTTCACTCGCCCTCTTCGGTCGCTCGATCACCGTTGAGGCTTGCGGCCTTTCCTATCTCTACATCGAGACCAACAGCCGAGAGTTCACGTATGATCGCCATCAGTGGTTCGAGCTTCCCGCAGCGGAGCGAGGCTCCCCGTCAGGTGAGTTCCGGCACTGGCTGCTGGAGAAGAAGCTGCCCTATCAGCCGCCGCTGATGTTGGACGAGCAGCTACCGAACGCGGCCTGACCGGTCCCCATCAGGTGACCTTCAAGGCCCCCGTTGAGCGATCTGCGGGGGCTTTGCTTTTTTGACCGACGTATCGACCGTGGAGAGGCGGGGACGGTTGGTCGAACACGAACAAGGGAAGGAACCACTCCGGGCGGGTTAAGGCCCGGTTAAATCAAACCAACGATTGCCCCACCCAATACGGAGAAGACCAGAGCAATTGGTTGCATTCATAGAAGGGCATCAACTTTTAATTACCCCTCACCTATGGATAGAAACGAACGCTCGATTACCACCACCATACGGATAGAAAGTTCGTCTGACCTCAGCTGGCCTCCAGTCAGCTCCCTTCAGTCTGGCGTAGCCAGCCTACCGCACCGCCGCGTCATGGCGACCCGACAGTCGGGAGTGCGGCGTGATCAGACTTCATCACATCCCTCATCGTTGGTCCTGCTTACGGTCTCCTCGTTCCTCTGGGTTCGGGGAGATCGTCTTTTCGGGGCACGACGAGGAGGCTCGCATTCAACAAGAACAAACCTGACCAACGAAACGAGGACGTTCCAGAATGGACGCACACGTAGACCACGGCGGCGACATGCTGCCGACCGACATTCATAGGCAATCCTTCGCCACGGCGCTTGAAGCCCTTCGTCGTGTCGAGAGGCAGACCAAGCAGGTTGAGGTTGAGCCTACTCACCTCGCTCAGCAGGACTTGAAGGAACTCACCCAGGTGTTTCAAATTAGGGACGCCACGGTGAACGAGCGCCATGTGAGCGACCTTATGAAGGTCTTATCCATCCACGGCACGATTGACCCTATCCGCGTCTGGCGATGTGGAGGGGCAGTCATCGTCATTGACGGTCACCACCGTCTTGAAGCCTACCGGCGATGGAAACGGAGCGCGCCTGTGCCTGTGCCGGTGAAGTTCTTCAAGGGCACGGTCGATGACGCCATCAGGTTCGCTGAAACGGCGAACAACCAGATCAATCTGCGGCTTACGTATCAAGAGCGGGCAGACTACGCATGGAAGCTTGTGGTTCATGCTGACGAACTCGGCAAGCTGTCCAAGACGCAGTTGGTCGCCCGCACAACGATCTCGAAGGGCACGATTGACACGATGCGGAAAGCCGCGCGTGAACTCGGCGCGAGGGCGAGGCAGATACGTAGCTGGTATGAGGCGCAGCAGGAGTGGAAGCACGGTCAAGGCGAAGATGATCGCGACTACAACAACAGTTGGCAGGAGGCCGAAGCGATGAAGATGGTGGATAGGCTCGGTGACGAGTTCGGCAAGACGCTGGCAAAGCGGCCGGAGATCACGGCCAAGGCGTTCCGCCACATTCTCGGCAGGATGACGCCTGACGTGGCTGTGCGGATGCTGGAGGAGTACGGGCTGCAGGTCACCCTACGCGATCAAGACGGAAACGAAGTTGATGATCCCGAAGACTTCGAGCCGCAGCAGCCGTCTGACCCCGATATGGACCTGCCTTTTTAGCACCAGACTGCCCAATGCTCAGGTGCCCAATCTGGGCAGGCGACCCCTCCTCCCATCAGGCGCATGCTCCCGCCACCGTCACTGCCATATCGGGGTTTGATCCTGTCCCGCTTGATGGCGGCGATGGAGGCTCCAAGGCGCGGTCTGGTGGGAGGGGGTCGGAATGTTAGAGCCACGAATTTCTGACCCCAGATCAGATAGAAGGAACCGCGCCGTCCCCCCGGTGGCCCCCTCGATTTCGCGCTCTGGACGCCTTCCGACCTCTCCAAACTCGTCCGCGTAGTCGAAATCGACGACCAGCCGTGGTTCGTTGCGGCTGATGTCTGCCGCGTCCTCGGGCTGGGTAATCCCACGATGGCGCTCGCCCCGCTCGGAAGCGATGAGAAAAGGCTCCATCGGATTGAGGGTATGCGCGGTTCACCCCCGAACTGCATCTCCGAGAGCGGCCTTTACCGTCTCATCATGCGCTCCGACAAACCGGAGGCACGCGAGTTCCAGGACTGGGTCACCCGCATTGTCCTCCCGCCGATCTGTAGGGATGGTGGCTATATCCTCGGTGAGGAGAAGGTGAGATTACCTGCTTTCTTCGTCGCGATACCGGAAGTACAGATCGTTGAACATCTTGTTTCTGGCCTTCAGCATCGATCGCTCGATTAGCCACACAAGCGCCCCCAAGCCAAGGGTCACGATGGTCGCAAGCTGCCGTCCAGCGCTTTCTTCTAAACCGACGATGCTGGCAGCAAGGCTGCACACAATGCCTGAAACGAAAATTACTGTTATTGTCGGCATCACAGGCGTCCATTTCCAATGTCGTTCATTGGTTTCTTTTTCTGCCCGCTCCCAAGCCTTGTCCGTCGCCATTATCGCCCCTCAGGTGTGAATTGAAGCGTCACACTATCCAAGGTTCGGGGGGCGGGCGAGCCGCAGCAGTCTTGCTCCACAGGAGAAAGTCGTTTGTCCGCAAGGGTATAGGACAGCGGACGCGCGGAAGGCGCAGTTGTTTTTGTCCGTTAGGGTTGACATGAAGCTTTCGGACATGCATTCATGTGGACAGCACTCTTACGGACAAATGGAGACCCGCATGGCAACCTTCCTCTACGCTCGCGTTTCGACCTCTGAACAGACCCTCAGCCATCAGCAGACGCAAGCCGAGAAGGCTGGCTTCTCCTTCGATCATGTCATTGCAGATCACGGTGTTTCGGGGGTGTCCGTCATGATGAAGGACAGGCCAGAAGGTAAGCGCCTTTTCGATATGCTGCGTGCGGGAGATACGCTCGTTGTTCGCTGGGTTGACCGCCTCGGCAGGAACTACGCGGACGTAACCGACACCATCAGGGAATTCATGCGTCGGGGCGTGGTCATCCGCACAATCATCAACAACATGACCTTCGACGGCTCGACCACCGACCCAATGCAGATGGCCGTGAGGGACGCCATGATAAGCTTCATGGCTGCGTCGGCACAGGCACAAGCTGAAGCCACGAAAGAGGCACAGAAGGCCGGAATTGCCAATGCTAAGGAGAAGGATGACGCTTACAGAGGGCGGAAGCCCAGCTATAGCCGAGATCAGTTTCAGACCGTCATCGACTTGGTCAGCAAGAGCATGAACGTGTCAGAGATCGCCCAGGCATCGAGCCTTAGCCGCCAGACGGTGTACAGGATCAAGGAAGACCCAGCCGCTGCGGAGAAGGCTTTGACACTATGGGGGCTGTGATTGCACGGCATCTGTTCCTGATGGGGCGATAATGCTTTTTCGTCGTCCCGCTGCCCTGTCCTCACGCAAAAAGGTCACCGCTAACAGACTGAGCGCTACAAATCGTCACCCTCCTGACGATTTCACCGTCCTCTCCTGAAGCATTAGAGCCATTCCCTCCGGTGTTATCTCCCACGTTAGTGTCTGTTGGGCTCCCTCCCCATTCACCACCAACCGAATAAGGCCCAGCGCCGCGAGCTGGGTTCTGATCGTCTTGAAACCCTCGTTCTCGACAGAACCATGAAAGGGGGACTTTACACCGATATGGGACAACAGCGCTTGCCCCATTAAGCGCCCCATCTCGCCGTCCTGTCGCGCCACCTGAAGATCAGGCGCAATCCCCACGAAGATCTCACGCCAGGTCAGAGACGCGTGATATCGTTTCGCGTCCATCCCGGCATAGTCCGTCAACTGGACTTGGAATTGCTCATCCAGCCCAGCCAAGCCCTCTATAACTGGCATTGCAGTGGCTTTCTGCTGCTGGAGTTCTTTCCGAAGCGCCTCCAGTTCTTTGAGCAGTTCGTTTTGCTCCTGCACCGCTTCGACAGAACTAACTTGATTGGCTCGCACCCACCCGATAGCTGGATAGGTCTTGATCGTTTTGTTGAGGCTCAGTGACACCAGGCCGGGAAGCTCTTTAAGATCAATCCAACTCCGAACCAGCCGGCCTGTCCGAACTTTCTCACGGAATGCATCCAATTTCGCCCGCAACGCCGGGTCGCTGTCCGTGAACTTTGCGGGTATCTCCTCGGGCTTTTCATGGACGAAGGCCAAGACCTTCAGCCCCTTCTCGATGGCGTAGTCATACTCCATCTCGGTGTAGCTGATGCCTTCCGCCGAAACCGACCCGTACCGCCCCCCAAGAATTAGGAGATAGTAATCGCAGTCATCAATGATGCGCTTGATGAACTGCATCTGTTCTTCATCCATCGCGGGAAACAGCTCCATGCCTGCCGGAATGCAGTCCATTTCCATCAAAGTTTGGAAGACCTTGCCTCTGGCCTCCTGAAGGTCCACGAAGGTTGAACTTACGAAAACTTGGTATCGCTTTTCCATTTGAAGCTCTTGTCAGCACTGATTGGTCACAACTTTTGAGTTTGATCGATCCAGTTATCCATTAGCAATAGGCTCGCCCTCAGGCCAAGGAGGCCCGAAATCACGCCTTTTTGATCGAAATAATGTCCTTGTCCGTCAAATGCAGAATGCTGGCGTCGAACCCTGATGCTTTGGCGGCAGTATAGAAAAGCTCGTTTGTTTTTTCATAATGCTCAATGATGACATCGAAGACATCGTTAGCAACATGGTCCAGCGCGATCGGACGGAAGTAGCGATACAGACCGTTTTCAAGGTCGATAGGCCGCAAGTGTCCCATTCTTTCAACTGCCTTATGGCCATACGTCCGCTTGTGGACAAACTCGTTGCGAAGGTCCGTTGCCTGCTTCAGCCAACCCGACACGCTCCATTTGTCCGAGGTATTTTCGCGCGGCGATACATACCCCCTCGCTTCCATAATCTTCAGGATCATCGACCCTTCGATGTCGGCGGTTCTAACGGCTTCGATTAGACGCCCCATCGCGTCGTATTTTTGATGATCTTTGCCCAGTTGGAGGGCAATAAAGGTTGCGAGGTAATCTCTCGCGGCACCCAAATGAAGGAAGAAGCTGTGGACCTGCGCGTATAGGACTTGGTCTCTCATACTGGACGATCGCGAGCCATCGATCTTACCGGCGGCCAGTTGGTTGGTCAGCTCTTGGTTATAGAACGACGACACTTGTTCAACGCTGGTATCAAGATTTCGGAGGCTGAGTGCGATTGATTGTGCCAGCCGCTCGGGTTCACTTTTAGCGTCTAAGATTGCTTCCATCTCCCCCGGCGATGGGTCTTGTTGAGCCTTCAGCGCTGTCTCGATCCTTGCCCGACTAAGGTTACGCGATACATTCCCCCAAACGTTAGCCGGACTTAGTGAGAAGTTGGATTGCCCCGGTATGAGTGGTGCCCAATGAGAATTGAACGCCCCGCCCATCCACTGAATGTGCTGGAACGCGACGAACTTCAGTCCTCTTTGTTTCATGAAGCGGCCCAAGTCCGATTTGGAATAAAAACCCTTAACGCAAGGCTTGCCTTCATGAAGGACCGGCAAAACGCGCCATTGGTCTTTGCCCGCTTCGGCTGATTGCACGCCCCCGCTCCAACTGATCATGAAAGCATGGCCGTCATCAAGTCGAGGGATGGGCTGCATGAGGTCCGCTGATAGCACTGGTCCGTTCTCGATATGTGTGTAGTAGCCTTGGACTGGACGTGAGTAAAAAACCGCGAATAAAGCATCTCGGTCCCCACAGTCAAAATCACGTAGTTCAGCTACCAGCGGGAACCCCTGCATTCAAGGTGCGTTGCTATATTTGTGCAACTTCTGAGAAACGTCGCCAAACGCAAGAATGCGTCTTTCGACTGCGATGAACAGACACGATGAGTGAGAAGCTACTAATGCAACCTCTTTAATTGGGCAACTTCACAGCCTCGACGCACGCCCTCAACTGCTCCTGCGTCAGCCCTCCGAGATACACCTTCGCGGCCACACTCTGGGGCTTTTGACCGACCACGATCTGGACGACAATTTCCGGCTGGTTCGCCTGATAGGCCTTGGTGATGAACCAGCGGCGGAAGGAGTGGAAGTTAACGAGGCCGCGCCGCTTGCCCTCCACCTTCTCACTCACGCCCCGCTTCTCGCGGTAGTACCCAAATGCCTTGACCGCTGGCATAGATCGTTCTTGGGCCTTGCCTCCCGGCACTGGGGGACACTCAGGAAAGAGATCATCATCAGGCTCCTTGCCGTTTGTGAGCGCCTTCAGCGTCTCCACCAAATCGGGATGGATCGGCACAAGCCGTGACGCCTTCTCTCGCTTCTGTGCCTTGAACCGGATGTTGCCATCGTCGGTGATGTCCTTCCGCTTCAAGCTGATGATGGCATCGATACGCGCCCCGGTGAGTGCCCCGATCAACATGACGGCCTTGAGGTATGGCTGGTTTGGTTCGCCTGTCAGCAGTGTGCTGATCTCGGTTTCGGTGAACGGGCGTTCCTTCTCATCCTCCTTAGGCTCTTCCTTCGGCAGCGACTGACCGGACCACGGCGAAGTTCCCTCTTCGATGTACCCGCGCACCTCCAGCCACTTCCAGTACTTTGAGAGGCAGGACAGGTACTTGTTGATCGTGCGGTTCGTCAGTGGTCGCTCAGTGCTGGAGGCCAGGTCACCGATAAAACGCCCAGCCCTCTTCCGAGTGATGGCCTCGACGGTGAAAGAAACGCGGTGGTCGTGGCACCAGTTTTCGAGCGCTTTCATAGCTCGCGTGCTGTCGCTCTTCGTCCTGGCATTCCACTTGACCTGTGAGTGGAAGAGCTCCAGCGGCTCATTCAGCGGCGTCTCCATCCCGAGAGCGATGCGAAGAAAGTCACCTGCCTTGGCCTCCTTGTGAGGGTCAAAGACGGGGCTGTCGGTCCCGGCATCGTAATCGATCTCCGCGCCTCTGATCTGCTCGGCTACCTGATAGATGCCCTCCTTCTCCAGTTCGTGCTGCTCGGTCCCTTCGTCGTGGGACTGAAGAACGCTTCGGAGGTCCAGCGCCAAGCTCGTTAAGTCCTGCTTAGTAGAAGCGCTCACGCTTGCGCCTTCGGTGGCCGTATGGCTGACGCGGCCAACCCGTGCAGCTTCGATCATCTGGAGGAACTCGGCAACGACCGCGTGCTTCCGCTTCGCTGCCTCTGCGTGGCTGTGGGTGTCGAGAGATCGCTTCAGGCGTGTCTTGCCCATCACCTTGATGAGATCACGCGGCACCGGGACGGAGACCCTCCAGCCCCCGTTGTTCATCTGCTCAAGGTAGTTGGGCGCTCTGGTGCGGGGCAAGGAATGTACCTCAAAGTGACCTGTTGTTCGTACCTTATCTCTATGAAATCGCTGCACTCTTTGCAAGATCAAAGACTTAGGTATGTACCCCCTGAGGGTCCAGGTTCCCCAGCCAATTCTTGCCTGTCCGCCACAAACCCCTTTTAGGGAACATTCTCTCAGTCGTGGTGTTATTCCTCTTTAGGAACGGCGACATGAAGAAGCCCCACAGGGACGTGGCGACGCATATCCGGCAGGTGATGGCAACCGACTCCAACGTCGCTTTTCTCCGATCACTTCCCGTGTTCACAGTCATCCCCAAACTCCCAAAGAATATAAGAGTTCTCCTTGAGCGGTTGCATGATGTGGAGAAAGCAGGGAAATGACCGTCCCTCACGTAGACGGCTTCGGAGGCCCCGTTGACACGGATGTTGGCCAGGGTCGGTATCACGCCGCGACGGTAAGCTGCCAGCAGTCCCGATCTGCGACGTTCAGATCAGGCACACTACAGTCTCTGCATGAAGGCCCTAAGGGCAAGTGTCGCCTGTTACCGGAGAACTAGGCGATCCGTTGCGTCATCACGAGAACATCTTTCGACAAGTAGCAAAACGGCCGGCGCCCTTGCGCTTGGCTGCTAAAGGGCGCATGTTCTCAACGTCAGCAGCCATTGTCAGGGCGCTGCTGCTTCGGGGCCTTGGTGTCCTGGCCCCAAAGAAAGGAGGACAGCATGTCTTCCGACCTCCACCTTCACATCGTCGCTCGTAATCTCGTCAGCGTCAGCGAATTTGGTTACGGCGAAAACGTTCGGCTTCAGCATAATGGTAAAGGCGAGCCAGCGGCAGCACCGCGCATCAAACGGTTCAACTTGGCAGCGCGAGCCGCCAGGCTTTCCTGCTTTCGTGGCGCAAAGCTTCGTCCTTGCTGAGTAAGAGTGCGCTGACGCCGCAGCGCAACCGATCATAAACCGAAAATTCAGGAGCATCAGATGGCCAAGGGCCAAGCTAGAAGCAATCGCGAAACGCGAAAGCCGAAAAAAGACAAGGCCGTGGCTCCGGGCGCGGGCCTACAGGGCACGACCGCAAAGTTTGCGAACAGCGGGTTAGGTCTCGGAAAGAAGCAGAAGTGACTCTCACGGAAGTAGAGGCGCCGGGCCTATAGCTTCTGCCGCGTCGGTGACGCCAAGGACGTTGCGCTTTTCGGCGGGCAGCAGTAGCCGTCTTGAATTGGACAGTACGCGTCACCACCTAAACACTGCGTTTCAGCTTTCGGCTACGTGATCCCCGGTTCGTCCGGGTGCTTGGCGACTCCCGATTTGCAACGTTTCGAACTCCGCCCATGGCAGGAGATAATCGCGCTACAAGTTATCCCGGCGCGCATCCAGTCTTAGGATACCCCTTATGAAAGACACGACCCGCCACGTGGCGGAAAGCCTATTTTCGCGCGCAATGCCCGAAGGCTCAAATGCTGCCAAGTTGCAGGAGATACGCGCCAGACAAGTCCGCAGGATGCGGGAACTCAGGCCAGTTGAAAGGCAGAGGCGCCTTGAAAAGCGTATGAGGACAGCCGACGCTTTGTTCGCCCCCAAGGAGCGGCTCCATGGCGACGTTTGATTACAGTGCCGGCGCAGGACTTTATCCATGTAAGACCGTGAGAAGAACGAGCCGCCTTCGATACAAGAGGTTTGAATCGGCCGCGGAAGCAATTCGCTTTGCGATCGAGGATATGCCGGTCGCGATGCTTCGCGGCTCCGTCCTGGAGGTCGACGAAGCCCGCTACGATGGTCAACAGATGCGGAGGCTTTACGAAGCCGATGCATACCCTCTGCCGCGGCGGGGCATGTGAAGTCACGATCTTCACGCACTTCCCGGCGTTCCCCTTTGCGTGGCAAAGGCGGCAGGGTGACTCATCCCCCGATTTCTAGCAAAGGTAGTATATCTGCGAAACTCAAAACAAGAAGTTGACGCGCCGGTCAAAAAGCTGTACTGGACACCATCGATACTTTGTTTGCCGATATTTGTTTTTGCTGCGCCTCGCGCTTCTTAACGAACTTCTCCTTTCAAAAGTCGAAAAATGCCCGCTGTGCGTCGCCCAGCGGTGATCAATATTGCTAAGAAAGGGTTCGTTATGACCACTGGCACAGTTAAATGGTTCAATTCCACCAAAGGCTTCGGCTTCATCCAGCCTGACGACGGCAGCGCCGACGTGTTCGTTCACATTTCGGCCGTCGAGCGGTCAGGGATGAACTCGATCGTCGAAGGCCAGAAGCTCGGCTTCGAGCTCGAGCGCGACAACAAGTCGGGCAAAATGTCCGCAGGCCAGCTCCGCGCTGCCTAAAGCTTTTAGCCGCCGATGACCACGGATGTACTGGCATGGCGGCAAGAAGTTCGAAAAGGCCAGGCGGATGTCTGGCCTTTTTCTGTTCTGAGGCTCTATTTGCCGGCACGACATCCGCCTTTTCTTTCCGAGAGCGTGACCGGCTCGTCACCAGCGAGAATTAAGGATTTTCCATTGAGACACCCGAACGACAATGGCTTTGCCGAGCGCCGTACTGCTGCGGCCGAAGCCAAGCGTCAGCTTCTGGCAAAATTCGCCGCCGCCCCCAAGGCAACCGACCCGGAGATGCAGGAGCGGCTTGCCGCCCGCGAAACAGTGGCGGTTGCACGCGAGGCTCGTCGCGCCGAACGCGAAGCGCTGAAGCGGGCGGAAGCCGCAGCAGCGATGGCGGCGGCCGAAGCCATGGAGCGGAAAGAAACCGAAGCGCGGCAGGCTGAAATTGCCGATCACGCTTCACGTGCCGTGGCGGCCGAGGCTGCCCGCAAAGCCGAGCGCGATCGCCGCTATGCGGCACGCAAGGCTCGTCAGGCCTGACACCTTCAGCCATTGCAACTGAAGCTCAGGCGCAAGGCCACAGCCTGGCAGATGATTTACGAGTCGAGGAACACGGACCAGTTTTGATGAATGCACATGTCTGCCCGCCGGCTTCGCTTGCCGAAAATGATGCCGCAGCTTGGTTGAAGACGCTTGCGAAATACCGTCAGCCCCGCATTGGACGCAGCGCCTTCGAGCTTCTTGTCACCATCGTCCCGCTCGCCGGCTTCTGGGCCGTCGCCTATTTTTCCCTCGCCAGCGGGTTCTGGTTCGGGCTCATCGCAATCATTCCGGCCGCAGCCTTCCTTCTGCGGCTTTTCATGATCCAGCACGATTGCGGCCACGGCTCGTTCTTCGCTCGCCGCGGCCTCGACGATTGGACAGGGCGTGCCATCGGCGTGCTTACGCTGACCCCATATGATTACTGGCGCAGGGCGCACGCCGCTCATCACGCCTCGGCCGGCAATCTGGACGAGCGGGGTGTCGGCGATATCGCCACGCTCACGATCTCAGAGTACCGTTCACTTTCTCCCATGAAGCGCTTGGGCTACCGCCTTTATCGGCATCCGCTGGTAATGTTCGGCATCGGCCCCGCGTGGCTCTTTCTCCTCAAGCAGCGCTTGCCGTTCGGGATGATGAGGGGCGGTGCGCTGCCCTGGATCTCGACGATGGCGACGAACGTTGCGATCGTGACAGGCGCCGCCTTGATGGCTTGGGCGATCGGATTCCTGCCCTTCCTGTTGATCCACCTGCCGATCGTGCTCCTGTCGGGCACGGCCGGCATCTGGCTCTTCTACGTGCAGCATCAGTTTGAAGAGACGCACTGGTCGGCCGGCGAGGATTGGCGTTTTCCCCGGGCGGCCCTACACGGTGCGTCCCACTATGACCTGCCGCTGGTACTGCGATGGCTGTCCGGCAATATCGGCATTCATCACGTGCATCACCTATCGAGCAGGATCCCATACTACAGATTGCCGGAGGTTCTGCGTGACCACCCACAACTCGCGCGTATCGGCCGCATCACGCTTTGGGAAAGCTTTCGGTGTGTTAGGCTTGTCCTTTGGGACGATAGAAACCAAAAACTCGTTTCATTCCGTGACGCCGCCGATGCCGCCGTTCACGCGCCATAACCACCCTTATTTGCTGAGCTTTAAGCCGAAACACCATAGCGCTTTCCAAATGAGCGCGCCGCGGTGCGGAATACACTCGGCTGAAGCCGCCTTTGTTCGGAGCTCGCTATTCCATGCTGCAGACGCCGCTGCGGAGCTGATACGGTCGGTTGCACTCCCAGGCGTTACCGGAAGAATCGAGATGCGCATTCTCAGGAAGCTTGACCTCTGAACACGTGGTTCCTTTCGATTCAAACCCGCGATCACACTTCCATTTCTGACCATAGGTCGTATCGACGAAGAATGCGTTTTTCGGAACTTGGACGGCAACGCAGGTTTCGCCCTTCTGTTCGAAACCACGATCGCAAATCCACTCGTTCCCGCTGGTCGTCAGATAAGCGTGCTCAGGCACGATCAACGCTACGCATTTGCGCCCGACATTCTGGTAACCGCGCTCGCATTCCCACCCCTGATTAAGGGCAGTGTCCGACAAAAACGCATTATCCGGCACCTCGATAAGCTCACATCCAGTGTCGTCGCGGCGATGCCCCCGCATGCATTTCCAGCGATCGCCATAGTAGGGGTCAAGATAGGCATTTGCAGGCACCCGGACGGCAAGGCACCGGTTGCCCTCTTCAGCGAATCCGTAGTGGCATTCCCAGCCCTTGCCATAGGATTTATTCGTTAGGAACGCGTGGTCGGGAGCCATCACTACAACGCAGGAATTGCCCTGTTTTCTGAACCCGCGATTGCACTCCCAGCCGGATCCGTAACGGCTTGCCTCGGCATTGGCGGGCACCCGCGGTGTCGCTTGGCCAAATGCGCTCGAGCTGAATAACAGAGTTGCTGATAGAAGGACGCTCATCCGGAGGGCAGATGTTGAGCAGTACGGTTGGGGCATGACTTTATCTCCGAAGGAGCCGGTGGGCCGTTATCTCGAGGTAGGTCCTGAACTGTCGGTGCCGATCGATGCCGGGGTCACCCGAAGGCGGTTGGCCACCGAGATCGAAATTCGGCTTGATCGATTTTCCAGATCTCCTCCCCGGGCATCTACAAGCGTCTTCCGGAGGGGCCGCAAAATGACGAGCGCGAGGAACCTCGCTCATCTCATGAGTCGCTCATCTCGTGTGGCGTTGCAGCTCGACCGGTAGACCTTGGATGGCGTAGCGGCCCAACTGCGATCCAGGCGGTTGCCTGTGCTTGCCGGCCTTGCCCAATTGATACTCGAGCTTCGCCGCTAGGCCCGACCGGGATTCAACACCCGCAAGCAACAGCTTAGTGACCAGCAATGTGGCAGTCTCAAAAAACCTCGGATCATCGACAAGAACATCCGCGCGATAGCCAGCTTCGTCTAAGACTGACCGGATCATTTCCCTATCGGAGGGCGATATATGGCGTATGGTGGAAGACATGGCGCCCTCCTTGATTGGGGCCAGGGTATCTAGCCCTCAAGCAATAGCGCCCGTGACATTTGCTACTGAAGGTTGGACCCTGCGCCTTTATTTCGAGAATAGCAACTGCCCTCAGGTTTCATTCAGTCAGCCTCGAAGCGATGCCATGATGACCATGAAGAAAATCGACGTCGCCGCGATCGAGGCCGCGTGAGGCGGTTGACGCTCACGCGGACTTCCGGTCCAATATGCCGCCAGGGCGGGCCGCTCCCCCCATTGTGGCACTTCGGCGGAGCGCCAATATCGAGCTGTCGGTAATCCGCGGCGGGCCTCACCGCGGCCGCCGCACCGCCCTCACCTTCCCGCTCTTTCCGCCACCGCAGAAGAACCGATCGCCGCCATCGGATTCCAGACCCGAGACGCCCATTCCGGCGGGCATGTCGAGGGCTTCCAACACCTTGCCCGTCTCAGGATCGACCCGCCTCACTTCGCTCTCGTCGCCCTCCCAGGTGCCGTGCCAAAGCTCGCCGTCGATCCAGGTGACGCCGGTGACGATGCGGTTGGATTCGATGGTGCGAAGGACCGCGCCGGTTTCGGGATCGATCTGATGGATCTTCCGGCCGCGGTGCTGTCCGACCCAGAGCGTTCCCTCCGCCCAGGCGAGCCCCGAATCGCCGCCGTTGCCTGGCGCCGGGATCGTCGAAAGCACGCGGCCGGTCCTGGGATCGATCTTCTGGATGCGGTCCTCGGCGATCTGATAGAGATGCCGGCCGTCGAAGGCCGTGCCGGCGTGGGCAGCGACGTCGATCGCGCGCACCGTATCGCCGCTTGCCGGATCGAAGGCATTGAGCTTGTCACCGGACGCGAACCAGACATGCTCGCCGTCGAAGGTGACGCCATGCACGTTGTCGGCGCCCTCAAAGGGTCCGTATTCGCGGAGAATTTCGGCCTGAGCGTGTTTCATCTGTTCATCCCATTCGATCGGTTGCAGCGGTTATCTTGATGCGCTGATCCTAGTCACCCGGCAGCGGGCCGGGGAGTAACAAGACTGTCGGGAATGCCGGCACCGGCGGGCTCATCCAGCGGCGCGCCCGGCCGCGGCCGAAGCACTGCACCTTGCCGGCGGCCACAAGCACTTCCAGGGCGCGCTGCACCGTGCGCGGGCTGCTACCAAGGGCGATCGCCAGCGCCGAGCTCGACCACGCCTCGCCGTCGAAAAGAAGGGCGAGCAACGCCGCGTGCCGCCCTTCGACGGGCGGCGCCAGCACCACGACCTCGCCTGTCCGCGGCGCCAGGGCAAAGCCGCGCTTCGTCGCCACCACCTCCGCCAACGTCCCAAGCTCCGCCCGAAGCCGGCCGATCTCGACGCGCAACCGGGCGCGATGCGATTCATCGGCATGCTTGGCCCGGAAGGCACGTGCAACGAGCACGCCTCTCGGCACATCGCCGGGCCAGGCTTCGCCGAGCGCGCGCGCCAGCGTGAAGAGGACCGGCCGCGTCGCGAGCGACACCGTCGCGCTTCCGCCCCGCACGACATGGCGACAGGCGTCCACCACAAGCGCTTCCGACGCCAGCAATGTTTCGACTTCCTCGAGCAGCAAGGGGTGCGCCGCGTCCCGGGCGATCAGCCGTGCCGCCGGAGAACCAAGGACGAGGGATGCGCTCTCGACCTCCGCCGCCAGTGCGGGGATATCGGCTTCGTGCGCAGCGTGCTCGGCGCGCGCAAGTGCTGCCCGGGCTGCTTTCGTCCTGAGGCGCCGGATTGCGATCCCGGCCACGACCAGCTCATAGGCGGCGCGCGCGGCGGGAGGAAGCGGTGCGGGGTCGATCTCACCGAGCGCGCGCTCGGCCTCGTCGAGCCGGCCGACCAGGAGCAGGCGCCGCACCTTGAGATTGCTCGCATGCGCGGCATTTACCCAGTCTCTATGCTTTTCGAGCGTCGCCCGCGCCGTGTCGAGCGCCTTTTCGGGCCAGGAGAGATCGCGCGAGACGAGGGCGATTTCGGCCTCGGCGACGACGCATCTGGCGCGGGCCACGGCCTCCCTTGGACCGAAGGCACGCCCGGCATTCTTGAGGAGGCTCTTTGCCCGGGCGAGGTCGCCGAGCTGCGCCATCGCGATACCCCTCAGCGCCAGCGCGGGCGGGTCGTCGCGCAGCGCCACCCGCTTCAAGGCGCCGAGCGGATCTCCCGTGGCAAGCGCGCGCGCCGCAGCGGTGATCAGCGAATCCATCGAAATCCCGTCACACTTGTAACTCCCGCCGCCTGGACATCCGCAGCTAGTCTAGCCGTAGACCCAACAAGCCGAAAGAAGGAGACGAGCGATGACGGAACACAGGACCGGGAGCCGCGAAGAATGGTTGGCGGCACGGCTGGAACTGCTGAAGGCCGAGAAGGAGCTGACCCGCCGGAGCGACGAGCTGGCGCGGCAGCGCCAAGCCTTGCCCTGGGTCAAGATTGACAAGGATTACAGCTTCGAGACCGACGCAGGCAGCGCCTCGCTCAAGGACCTCTTCCGGGGCCGCTCACAGTTGCTCGTCTACCACTTCATGTTTGGGCCGGACTACACCGCCGGGTGCCCCTCCTGCTCCGCGATCGCCGACGGATTCGACGGCATCGTCGTCCATCTCGAGAACCACGACGTCGCCTTTTCGGCGATATCTCGCGCGCCACTCGCCAAACTGGAGGCCTACAAGCGACGGATGGGCTGGAGCTTTCCCTGGGCATCCTCGAACGATGGCGACTTCAATCGCGATTTCAGCGTCTGGTTCACAGCAGACGAACAGCGCGAAGGCCGCATCGAATACAACTTCCGCCGCGAGCCGCCCGCACCCGAGCCGCTCGCAGGAAAGACCGTACAGGAATGGCAGTTGCGTGGTAGCGAGGGGCCGGTCGCCCAGATCGCCGCCATGACCGGAACGGACGTCGCCACCTATACGCGCGACAGGCCGGGCCTCAGTGCCTTCGTGCTCGACGACGGTGACGTCTACCATAGCTATTCCAGCTATGCGCGCGGACTGGACAGCATATGGGGCATGTATCAGTGGCTCGACCGTGCCCCTCTGGGGCGCAACGAGACCGGTGTCTGGTGGCGCCGAAACGACGAGTACGGCCGGGGCTGACCTCCAATGTTGCGCCACTCCAGCAGTTTGAACTTGTCGCCGGCCTCCGATTGCGGCTCTGGCGGCGACCCGGGCGGCAACACCACCGCCCTCGGCACGGCCGACGTTCTGTCCTTGGCGGCGGCGCCGACCTTCGCCGTCATGGCGCTTCTTGCCGGCGTTCTCGGCACTCCGCCGGACATGCTCTGCTCGTCCGCCGGCGATGCGCCAGCCGTAACCGGCATGGTCCCGATGTACGCGCTGATGAGCGCCTTCCATTCGGCGCCCTGGCTTAGACTGATCTCCGGCCGGCGAAGACCAGCCCGCCGGACGTGATGCGCCGACCTTCTCGACCGCGACTGCCAGCGGTTCACGAAGACAGTGCGCCTGGTGAGGGGCCGCCATGCATTTCGGCGGCCCCGGCAGCGATTCATCGGTCGTCTAGAGAGCATCCTGCGTTCAAGTGGAACCACTGAAAGCAGAAAGGATGCTCTAGATTCAAAGTGCTAGAGCGTCCTTTGCGCGTCCAAATAACGCGCGGCGCTCTAGACCAGAAGGAAGTCGGTGGCGGCAAGTGAGGTAACCTTGTCCAAGGTCGCCATGAGCACGGCATCGGCCTCGTTGCCGGTGCCGTCGGCGTCGTACCAGAGCCGGCCATTGTCCGTCTCGAGGAAGAACTGCGCGGCCGTGCCGGTCGCCTTGAGGTCGTTGCCGGAGTAGAGCACCAGCGCGGTAAAGCCGAACACATCCTTGTCGATGACAACCTTGTCCTCGCCGCGCTTGAAGTCGGTGATCTGGTCGCCGGAGCCGATCGCATCCCCGGTGACATAGATGAAATGGTCCGCGCCCGATCCGCCCGTCAGCAGGTCGCCGTGGGCGCCGCCTTCGAGCTTGTCGTTACCGGCGCGGCCGTCGAGCCGGTCGTCACCCATTCCACCCTTCAGTGTATTGGCGACGCCGTTGCCGAGGATTGTGTCGTCTTTATTCTGCCCGACCACGTTTTCTATGCTCACTAGCGTCAGCCCCGTCGCCACGCCGCCGTTCTTCGCATTATTGTCCAGGTCGATGATGACCGCGCGGTCGGACACGATGTCGAATTCCAGCGTGTCGACACCGGAGCCGCCATCGAAATAGTCGGTGCCGGTCTCATCACTGAAGCGGTCGAAGGTGTCGTTGCCCGCATCGCCATAGAGCCTGTCATTGCCCTTCCCGTCGATCAGATAGTCATTGCCGCCGCCTCCCCTGAGCCCGTCGTTTCCGAGCCCACCGTCGAGATAGTCGATTTGCGTGCTGCCGGTCACAGTGTCCTTGCCCGAACCGCCCACATATTCGAGCGCCTCCATACCGGTGAAGGACGTGTTGGCGTTCACCTTGACGAGGCCGCTGCCGAAGACGAAGGACACGTCGAACGTCTCTTCGCCGAACTCGATGACAGCTCGGTCGAAGCCATCGCCACCGGAGGCATAGTCGCCGGCATTCATGTTGAGAATGTCATTGCCCTTCTCGCCATAAAGGCTGTCGGCATTGCTGTCCTTGATGCCGCCGCTGCCCCAAAGCACGTCGTTGCCATCGCCGCCATAGAGCTTGTCGGCGCCGGTCCAGCCGGTCAGCTCATCATTGCCGCCAAGACCTTTGAGCGTGTCGTTGCCGCCCATGCCGTTGAGATCGTCGTCAAGGTTGCCGGCCGTCAGCGTGTCGTGACCCTGACCGGAAATGAAGTTGACCACTTCGACGTTTTTTACCGTGACGTCGCCGTTGACCAGCGTCGCGTTTGCGGAAAGCACGAAGGACAGGTTCTTCGTGCTGTCATATCGGCTGATCCACAGCGTATCGGTTCCCGATCCGCCGTCGACGGAGAACCGACCCGCCGTCGAGCCGCCCGCGTAGTTGACGCTCAGTTGGTCGCCGCCCGCGGCGCCGAGCATGATCGTCAATGCCGTCCCCGTCTCCGCCTCTGCGGAAATGTAGTCGTTGCCGTTGCCGCCATCGAGCCTATTGGTGCCGCCGCCGTTGTCGATGATGCGGTCGTCGCCGTCTCCGCCCGAGACGGTGTCGCTGCCGCTGGTGCTGTAGAAGCTGTCGCCGCCCTTGCCGCCGGTCAGCCTGTTGTTGCCGCTGCCGGCGTCGACGTTGAGATATGCCGCGGTGCCCGCCGATATGACGTCGCTGCCGTTGCCGGTGTCGATGGTGAAGCTCTCGCCGTCGGTGACGACCGTTCCATCGGAAAGCTTTGCGGTTGTACCGGAAACGGTGAAGGTCAGTCCGCTGTGGATGTCGGCACGATCAATCCAGACCGAATCGTTGCCGCTGCCGGCCTTTACCGTGTCCTTGCCGCCGCTGCCGACGATCAGGAGGTCGTTTCCCTCGCCGCCATCGAGACTGTCGCTGCCGAGGCCGCCATCGAGATGATCATTGCCGCCGAGGCCGACGAGCGTGTCGTTGCCTGATTTCCCTGAAAGCGTATCGGCGCCGGTCCAGCCGGTGAACCTGTCGGCCGTGTCCGAGCCGTAAATCGTGTAGGCTTCAAAATTGATTATGGTGGTGCCGTTGGAAAGCGTCTGCTTGGTCGAGGAGGACTTGGCGGTGAAGGTTCCGGAGAGACCGCTCAGCTCGACCTCGTCGTAGCCGACGCCGCCGTCGAGCACGTCCTTGCCGTCGCTTGCCCAGCTTTCGATGCTGTGCCGGATCGTATCGTTGCCTGCGCCACCCAGAACCGTGTCGTCATCGCCGTCGCCGGCGAGATAATCGTCCTCCGAACCGCCGTCTATGACATCCCGGCCGGAGCCGCCGGAGATGGTATCGGTGCCGCTTTCGCCCTTGATGTTGTCATTGCCGGAATGGCCGTAGAGATAGTCGCCACCGGCGCCGCCGAGCAGCGTGTCGTTGCCCTCGTCGGCGGAAAGCCAGTCGATGCCATAGCCGCCGGAGAGATAGTCGTCGCCCGCATCCCCCAGCACAGAATCATCGCCGTTGCCGCCATAGATCCTGTCGCTGCCGGCTCCTCCCTCGAGCCAGTCCTTGCCAATGCCGCCATTCAGAACGTCAGCGCCGGCGCCGCCTTCGAACCAGTCGTTCCAGCGACCGCCAGTGAACGTATCGGCGAAATTGCTGCCCGCGAGTTCCAACCTTTCCACATTAAGGATGGTGGCGCCGAGAACCGCCTTCGTCACAATCGAGTCGAAGGCGGCAAAGGAGACGCCCTTGCTCGATCCGCTGAAATCGATGCCGAGCACGTCGAAGCCGAGGCCGCCGTCGATCTTGTCGCCAAGCAGGCCCGCGGGGCTCTGGTTGAGAATTTCGTCGTCGCCGGTGCCAGCCTTGATCGTGTCGGCGCCAAGACCGCCATCGATCATGTCCGAACCGGAGCCGGTGCTGATGAAATTGCTGCCGCCGTCGCCGTTCACCGTCTGGTCGCCGACGCCGGGTATGGTATACCCGGCGGCCAACGGATCAAGCGCGAGCATCGCCCGAGGCGGCGCTATGGACTTCACTTTCTTGCTCATGGCTCCCTCGACAGCTGGGTTGCTACGCCGATCTGGCGTGACCATTAGCTAATCTGCGGGAGAGCCGGGAGTTGTTCCTGCGGGAACAGGTCTGCAATCGATAGGTTGTAGCCGCGGGCGTCTGCAGCAGCGTCGACCATGGCGGAGTGCACTTGGCAGCGACGGTTCAGTGCTTGGGCTTGGCGGAGCCGCCTCAGCCCGCAAGTCCCCTCCGTCAGTCCGCCGAATAGAACTGCAGCGTAAACACGTTGCCCGAGATTTCGTCGGCGAGTTCCCGGGAGAACTCCAGCGGCACGCAGTTCTCGAGCGCCGCCGTCGCGGCGGCGACGAAGGCCTTGCGCTGGTCTGCGTCTCCGGTGACGCGGATCGCCGTCGGCTGAGGCGGGCCCATCAGCGTGCCGTTGCCGCGGAAGCCGAATTTGAGCGTGACGAAGGAATCCCTGATGCCGGCGGGAGGAGTCCAGCATTTGCCGAGCGCATTGCTTACCTCCTCGATGGTCCGCAACGGTTCGGCGCGCAGCGGATGCGCCGCGACTGCGACGAACAGGCTAACCGCGGCCAACCCGAAGGCGACTTTCATTTCGACCCCCAGCCCTGAATGAACGATCAATCCAGCCGCCAGAGATTGCGACGGACGGCGCCCGGATGCAATCGCCCCATCTCCTCGCGCTAAAGCAAGCCGCGTTTCGCAAGATTGCGCATCAGCGATGCAGCTCCGAAGGTCCAGGGCGGGCAATCGGTGGAAAGGCGAACCGTGTTGACGAGGCTGCCGAGGGCGGGGCTCGAGATCGTCACGACGTCGCCGATTTTGTGCGTGAAACCCTGGCCCGGCTCGCCGCGATCCTCGACCGGAGCGAAGAGCGTCCCCATGAACAGCATAAGCCCATCCGGATACTGGTGGTGCGGGCCGATCGTCTGGGTGACGAGATCGAGCGGGTCGCGGCTGATCTCGCGCATCGTGCTGGCGCCCTTAAGGCGGAAGCCGTCCGGGCCCTCGATCAGCAGATCGAGATCAGCGCTGCGCACGTCGTCAATCGCATAGGTCTCGTCGAAGAGGCGGACGAAGGGGCCGACCGAACAGGAGGCGTTGTTGTCCTTGGCCTTGCCGAGAAGCAGCGCCGAGCGTCCCTCGACGTCGCGCAGATTGACATCGTTGCCGAGCGTCGCACCCTTGGCGCGCCCGTCGCCGGAAACAGCAAGGACGATCTCCGGCTCCGGGTTGTTCCAGCGCGAAATCGGATGCAGGCCGACCGCAGCGCCAAAGCCGACCGCCGAGAGCGGCTGGGCCTTGGTGAAGACCTCGGCATCGGGGCCGATGCCGACCTCAAGATATTGCGACCAGACGCCCTCATCGATCAGCGCGGATTTGACATCGGCTGCCTCCGGCGAGCCGGCCTTCAGGTTTCTCAGGCTGTTGCCGATAATCGCCGTCATCCGCGTGCGGATCGTCTCGGCCCGTGCGGCGTCGCCTGCAGCGCGCTCCTCGATGACACGCTCGATCATCGAGCGGGCGAAGGTGACGCCGCAGGCCTTGACCGCCTGAAGATCGCAAGGGGCAAGAAGATGGACCTTGTCCCGGCCCGGCTCCGTCTTGGCCATGACGGCGTCGACGGAGCCGATGGCCTCTCCGGAGGCCGAACGGACATGGGCGACGGGATCGGAAAGCTCGAGGAGGTCGCGCATCGTTGGCACCGCCTTCGAGGTGATGTCGATCAATTCTCCCGCTCGGACGGTCACAAGGCTCGGCCCTTCGACGTCCGGGCGCCACGCACGTCCGACGAAGGTTCCATTTTCATAGCTCGTGGTCATTCGTATGCCTCCCGTGCTTGCCCGTCCGGTGCATTCCCGTTTCAGTTCTTGCAGTCGAACGCGCGCTCTGTAAAGGACCTTCTACCAGCACAGGTGTGTGTTTCAAAAGGACCGCAACGGAACCTTGCAATATTTCGCGCGTTTAATGTTGCAGCGCCTCTCCATCCACGATGGTGAGGCTCTAAATTATACTTGCGATGGTCGAACGCCCCTCCTTAAGTCCTCGCTGATTTGGGGAATCATAGCCGCCAGATGCTGGCGCCGAAGGGACGATGGCCAGAAAGGATGATACTGCCATGGACCCAAACGACCAGTTGAAGGATAGACCTCCGGTCGATCCGGTTACAGGACAGCCAGCGCCGCGTCCCGAAGTGCATGAGGAGCGCGCCGCCCGAAGCACCTGGCCGTTGCTCGTCATACTGCTTGCCGGTCTCGTGCTTGCGCTGATTGCTTGGTTGCCGGCCGAACTGACCAGGGATGCGGAGGATACTCCCACCTCCTCGACGACGACCACGACGGAGCCCGCGACCGACCAACCCGCCACAAGCGGAGAGGCAACACCGCCCGCCGCAACGCCAGGGGGAACGACACCCGCTGAAACGCAACCTCAGCCGACTACCCCGGCGCCGGCACCGGCACCTGAAGGAACGGCACCGCAGCCGCAGACGCAGACGCCTCCGGCCCAGTGACCGGAACGCGACGATTTCGGGCGGAGAGGAGGCTCTCCGCCCCCCTGATCTGAGTTCCGCCGCTCCGGCGCAGTGTCGCCTTGGCTTTGCAATCCACTACCGCGATCCGCACATTCATGGACCAGATCCTTGCCGACATCCTCGTTGGGACTCGCACCCCCTATCCGGTCATATTCGCACGGTTGGGCGGAGCAATCTTGCTTGGCGCCCTCATTGGCATCGAACGGGAGAAACGCCAGCGCCCCGCAGGTCTCAGGACGCATATCCTCGTAAGTCTCGCTTCGGCGATCTTCGCTGTAGTCGCGGTAGAGAGCGTGCACATGACGAGCTTGTCGGGCCCGGAGGTCCGCATCGATCCGATCCGCGTCGTCGAAGCGGTAACCGCAGGCGTCGCCTTCCTGGCTGCCGGCATGATCGTGTTCTCGAAGGGCGAGGTCAAAGGTCTGACGACGGGCGCCGGCATGTGGCTTGCCGGCGCCGTCGGCCTGTCGATCGGCTTCGGCTTCTGGTTGATTGCTGCCTTCGCCGCGGTGGCCAGCCTCATCGTCCTTTTCATCCTCGGCCGCATGGAGGTGGCGCTGCAATGGAAGGCGCCCGAAGGTGAAGAGGACGGCGCCAGGGAACCTCGCCGAAAAGACGCTGCCGGGGCACCTTCGGGATCGGGCGAACGAAGTCGATGAGAGAATAGTCTGTGGCCTACGTGGCCGAGCGAGATGAGCGCTTCGGCCTGTCAAACCTAGCAGGCGCTGACCATCGTTTCACTGCCCCCAGTCGGCACCGGCCCTGCCCCGACCGGCTCCCTCTGCCGCAAGACATGCAGCGAGGCGACCGCTCGAAGCGCCTCCTCGGAGGTCGCAAAGATCCGACCATCGAGAGACCACACGCTGTATTTAACCGCCACGAAACGCAATTGCCCATTGTCTGGGATCAGCGCGCCCACGGCCTCGCCGGCGAATTTGATCGTCTGCTTTTTCATTGAAGCGGCCCTCCCTCGCCCGCCGGCTGGGGGCGGCTGGCTGCAAGGCAAAGAACGGACGCACCGAACCTTTCCTTTCAGCCGCGGGAGAAACACGCCTCCGCCGCTTAAGTTCCACTGGAGCAAAAAAATCGCTCCGGAAGGCCGAGAAATTTACGCGAGGAAGCGGTCTGGCCTGTAGGGCGCAAGGTCGATCACCGTCTTCTGGCCCGTGATCGCTTCTGCAAGCGCGCGACCGGTGACCGGGCCGAGGGTCATTCCGTGATGGGCATGCCCGAAAGCGAACCACAACCCCTCGTGCCTGGGGGCCTTGCCGATGATCGGCATCATGTCGGGCGTGCAGGGTCGAGCGCCGATCCATGGCTCCTCGTCGCGCCGTTCGGCGAGCGGGAAGAATTCGCGGGCGACGCGCTCCGCGCGGGTCAGCTGCACGGGCGTCTTCGGTGCGTCGCGGAGCGCGAATTCCGCCCCTGTCGTCAGGCGGATGCCGCGGAGCATCGGCGCCAGGAAATAGCCCATTTCCTCGTCCAGCACCCAATTGTTCAATTGTGCACCGTCCTTGGTGCCATAGTGCATATGATAGCCGCGCTTGACCGCAAGCGGGAAATGATAACCCAGCTTGCGCGTCACCGTGTCGGCCCAGGGGCCGAGGGCAACAACCACCTGGCGGGCTTCCAGCGGACCTTCCGGCGTCGCGACGCGCCAGCCGGGCCCCTCGAGAACATGTTCAAGCGTTGCGGCATCGCCCGAGAGGAGCCGGCCGCCGAGCGACTGGAAATAACCGAGATAGGCCTTGTTCAGGCTGTGCGGGTCGCGGATCGACCAGGGATCCGTCCAGCGCAGCCCGCCGGCCAGTTCCACCTGGATCGAGGGCTCCATGGTCTTCAGCTCGCTTGTCGAGAGCTTCTGGTGATTGACGCCGAACCCGGCCGAGAGCCGTTCAGCATCCTTGTAGGCGGCGTCGCGCTCCTTCTCGGTGCGGAACACCTTCATCCAGCCGTCCTTGCGGATGAGGTCGCCGGCGCCGGATGCGTCGATCAGATCGCTGTGCTCGGCGATCGAATTCTCGATCAGCGGAGCGTAGAGATGGGCGATCCGCTGATGCTGGGTGAAGCCCGAGTGCCACCAATACCGCGCCAGGAAAGGCACCAGGCTCGGCAGCGCGCGAAAGTGATAGCTGGCATCGATGGTGTTGTTCAGCGCGTAGCGGAAAAGCGCACCGAAATCATGCGGGAAGCCATAGGGGAAAACCCCCTCCCGCTGGATCAGGCCGGCATTGCCGTAGGAAGTCTCCTCGCCCGCGCCGCGACGATCGAGAAGCACCACCGATTTGCCGCGCCGCGCCAGGTGAATGGCGGTCGAAATGCCGACGATCCCGGCGCCCAATACCACTATGTCAGTCTTCATAGACGATGCCCGTTCCTTCGCCCCGTTCGATCCATGCGTCACGCATTTAGCTTTCCCTATCTCGGGAAACCTTGGCAGCAGGACCCGAGACAGAGGGCGCCCGGGCTCGTCGACAAAGTTCGAGTGATTTCATGAGCGTCGCCCCCGATGATACACGCATGAATAGCCAAGCGCGCCAGGCGGGGCAAGGGACGGCAAAGCTGCCAAGGAAAAGGGTGAGGCTTGAAGCCTCACCCTTTAAAGCAAGATATGTCTTGGGATCTGGCGCGGAGCGCAAGCGATCCGCTCCGTAAAGACTCTCGTCAGGTTCGTCGGAAGAGTCCCATGACAAGCGAGACCACCAGGAAGATCAGGAACAGGAAGAACAGGATCTGGGCGATTCCCGCCGAGGTGCCGGCTATGCCGCCGAAACCGAGAACGCCGGCGATGATGGCGACCACAAGAAAGATGAGGGCATAGTAGAGCATTTGCTATCTCCTTGCCTTGGAATTGGAATCCAAACGCTCTGCCGCTCGGCTTTGTTCCGGTTTCGCGCCAGCGCCCGTTAACCAGCCGGAAACCATATGTTTAGCCAGGGACAGGAAAAACAATCCGCAATTGCGTCGCGGGTCATTACGACCGGAACCTTCGCCAGGACTTGGCGTTCTCCGGAAAACAGAGTTCCTCAGGCAAGATATGAAGATACCTTCGCGACATATACTCAAGACGGTGACAGAGATCACCCGGCCCGAGACGGATATGAGTGTTCATAATCTGCACATCGGCAGGACTTTGCGCGATCTCGAAATGCACACGGAAGAAAAGGGCAACGAGCGGCTTCAGGCGCTGCTTGAAAACCTGGAGCAGTGTGAGGGCAAGCGCCACAGCTAGGCGCGACCATTCTCCTCAAGAAACGTTGTGACGCAGCTCAGATTCCGGCCCCAGGCAGGACGGCGGCAACAACCGAGCGTAGCACGTCCCGGCCACGCGGAACAAAAGGCGTCAGACGGCGTTCTGACAACGATAACGCGCGCCGCAACGGCGGCAGTACAAGGGAGTCGCGAATTGCAAGCCTTCGCCGCGCCTGTCCTGATGGTTCCGGCAGAAGCCGATTCTCCCGCCTTATGGTGGCTGCCGACCATCTCGAATTTATTCCTTGAGAGCTTCATTCCGCGCCGTTTAACCGCCGCGCGCCCATTTTTCGTTCAACCAACCTCGGATAGGAAAGCACCATGAAGAAGATCCTTCTTGTCGCCAGCGTAATTCTTCCCCTTGCTGCTTCGTGCACGCAAACGGAAAGGGGTGCAGCGATCGGCGCCGCTTCAGGCGGCATCATCGGCGGGGCCATTTCGAACGATGTCCGCGGCGCCGCGGTCGGCGCGGCGGTCGGCGGCGTAGCTGGCGCGCTGATCGGGCGCGCGAGCGAGCCCGGCTATTGCGTCTATCGCGACCGCTACGGCCGCCGCTATACCGCGCGTTGCTGATGCGGCCGCCGCGAAGCGGATCGATTTCGCGTCGACAGCTTCGCCATTTCCGTCGAGGCACAGGCCCTCTCGAAAGCGAGGGCCTGCCGGATCCTTCGTCAATCGTCCGACTGCGCCCTCTCGGCCTCGTCGAGGCGCCGGAGAAGATCGATAAATTGCTGTGGCACAGCCTCGGACTCGACAGCCTGATAGAGCGCTCTCAGGCGGGACACCACGATGCCATTGACATCGCTTTTCGTGGCTCCGGTGGCCGATTTGCCTCCCGGACGACGGTTGGATTGATCGTTCATTTTTCAGTCCCGGATACCGAAGGCTCAAATCCTCCGGCGGTTTTCCATTCGTATCTCGTCGTCTGCAATCCGTTTCTTGAATTCGCAAGACGCGCGCACAACATTGACGTATCCTGCGTCATGCCACCCCATTAGTGCGACTTTATGCACAATATTTTAGGAAGGCCTAAATGTCACTTTCCACCAGGATTGCGCCACATCTTCCTTATCTCAGGCGCTACGCGCGCGCCGCTACCGGCTCGCAAGCGGCAGGCGATGCCTATGTCGCAGCCACCTTGGAGGCATTGATCGAAGACATCAGCCTTTTCCCTTCGGCGTCCAACGACCGAATCAGCCTCTACAAGCTCTTCTGCTCGCTGTTCGACAAGCTGGAGGTCGACCGGGCCAATTTGACCTCTCCCTTTGCCTGGGAACAGAAGGCCGCCGCCAATCTGTCGCTGATCGCGCCCGCGCCGCGACAGGCATTCCTGCTCGTCTCCGTCGAAGGCTTTTCGAGCGCCGAAGCGGCGGAAATCATGTCCGTCGACCAGGGCGCCTTCGCCAAGCTCCTCGCCAGTGCGTCGGAAGAGATTTCCCGCCAGGTGGCCACCGACATCATGATCATCGAAGACGAGCCGCTTATCGCCATGGACATCGAGGACATGGTGACGAGCCTCGGGCACCGGGTGACGGGCATCGCCCGCACGCATCGCGAGGCGATCGACATCTATCGCCAGACGTCGCCCAAGATGGTTCTCGCGGATATACAGCTGGCCGACGGGAGCTCCGGTATCGACGCGGTCAACGACATCCTGACGCAGGCGGCCGTTCCGGTGATCTTCATTACCGCCTTCCCCGAGCGGTTGCTGACGGGCAACAAGCCGGAGCCTGCCTTCCTCGTAACGAAGCCCTTCAATCCGGAAATGGTCAAGGCGCTGATCAGCCAGGCGCTGTTCTTCGACGAACAAGCGCACGCACGCGCGCGCTGACCTTCAGCCCGGCAGTTGCGGTTCGGGCGTCGCCTCGCGCAGCTGCTCGAAAATGGTCATGGCGATCAGCGAGAGCGGCATGGCGAGGATCGCCCCGACCGCGCCCCACATCCAGGTCCAGAACAGAATCGCGACGAAGATCAGGAATGGATTAATTTCAAAGCGTCGCCCCAGAATCGCCGGCACGACCAGATTCTCCATGGCGAGATGAATGAGGAAGAAGCCGGCGGCCGGCGCGAGCGCTGCGACCAGGGCATCATGGATCATCAGGCCGCCCACGAGCAGCGACAGCGTCATGAACGTGACCCCGAGATAGGGTATGAAGCTCGAAACGAAGGCGAAGAGTCCCCAGAGCGGCGGCATCGGCAAACTGCCGATCAGCGCGATCATCATCGTGAAGCCGCCCAGCGCCAGGTAAATCAGGCTCGCCGTGGAAAAATAGCGCGCCAGCCCGTCTTCGATGGCATTCATGATGCGGATCGCGCTCAAGCGCCCCTCGCGACTCGGAAATGCGAGGATGATGGTGCTGCGCAAGTGGACGCGGCCGAGCAGGAACAGCACGAGGGCGGCCAGGAAGATCAGCGTCTGGATCAGCGCCGGCGTGACGCTCGCCGCGGCGGCGCCGAGGATCGGGCCGGCATTCTTGACGATGACGTCCGCGAAGGCGGCGGCGCCGATGCTTCGCTCAAGCGCAATCCGTCCCCACTCGAAGCGCTCGATGAAGGGCAGCACCCGTTCCACTACGCCTTCGGCCAATCTCGGCGCCTCGCGCGCGACTTCGGTGATCGGCCCCAGCAGCGCATTGACGAGCGAGGATAAGCCGAGCACGAAGAACAGCGCCAACAGGAGGCCGCCAAGCATCGGCGGAAGACCGAAACGCGCCAGCTCATCGGCTGCCCGGCCGAGCACGATGCCGACGACGATGGCGAAGGCGATCGGCATCAGGATCGCCGCCATCGTATAAACGGCTGCAGAGCAAGCCAGGACGAACAACCCGACGATGCTCCCGGCAACCACGAGATCCATGCCGTCGCGCTTCTGGGCAGCCGCCTTCGTCGCCTCCGCCAAGGCGATTTCCTTGTCGGCATTGCGCTTGCGGTTCCGGACAGCCGCTACACTTTTGGCGTCCATCGACACGCCTCTTCAACCTGCTCTGCCGCTGCCTCGCTTCTTTCCTGAGTGCGGCAAGAGGAAATCATGGGCAGTTCGCCGCCTCTCGATCTCGACGGCCGCGCGGTCAATGCTTTTCGGGAGGGAAGATGTGGAGCGTCACGGAAAGCAGCCCCAGCCCTACAAGGATTATCAGCAATGTGTAGGCGACCTCCTCCGACGTCCGCGGGAAAAGGCCGAAGCCCAGAATCACCCCGGCGATCAGCAGCAAACACAGCCGCGGCAGCCAGTAGACCATGGGCGATTCCTCCACATGCGGTTTGATCCACAAAAACGCTTCGAGGAGGAGAATCGTTCCGGCTGTGGGTATCGGCAGCGCACAGCAAAACGCCGCCGGGCCGTTCAGCCGGCGGCGTTCAAAATAGAGACATGAAGCGGTGTGACGCGACGCCTCAGAGCGCTGCCGTCACGATAACCTCGACGAGGTATTCCGGCGTTGCGAGCTTGGCTTCACCGGTGGCGCGGGCAGGCGTGTGGCCCTGCGGCACCCAGGCATCCCAGACGGAATTCATCTTGGCGAAATCCGCCATGTCGGCGAGCCAGACGGTGGCCGAGAGGATGCGCGTCTTGTCGGTGCCGGCGAGCGCCAGCAGACGATCCACTTCGGCGAGCGCCTGCTTGGTCTGGGTGACGACATCGTCTCCAGCGTTGCCAACCTGGCCGGCCAGATAGACCGTGTTGTTGTAGACCACGGCCTGACTCATCCGCGGGCCGGTTTCAAAGCGCTTGATTTCCATATTCGTCATCCTGGTGTTGGGCCGAACAAGTGATTGCCGGCCAATTCGGCTGCCCGCCGCCAGGGCCGGAATTCAAGTGGCGGCGCCGAAGCTCTACACGATCGGAATGAGAACGCCAACAAGCCGCGCTTCCGTGCGAGACGCGGCTTTCTGGGTTTTTTACTCGGCTCGGTCGGAGCCGCTCAGGCGGCGCTCTTGCGGGCGAGCCGCGCCTTGATGCTCGCAACATCGGCACGCGGCGTGGCCGCGAACAGCGTCTTGGTATAGCTGTGCTGCGGATTGGAAAACACCTCGTCCCGGCTGCCGTATTCGACTGCCTCGCCGTAATACATCACCATCACGTCGTCGGCGATGTAGCGCACCACCGAGAGGTCGTGGCTGATGAAGACATAGGTGAGCTTGAACTCGTCCTGCAGATCGGCAAGCAGGTTCAGGACCTGGGCCTGGACGGATAGGTCGAGCGCCGAAACGGGCTCGTCCAGCACCAGGAGCTTGGGATTGAGCATCAGAGCGCGGGCGATGGCGATGCGCTGCCGCTGACCGCCGGAGAACATGTGCGGATAGCGGTTGTAGTGCTTCTCCTCCAGGCCGACCTTCTTCAGCATCGTCATCGCCCGCTCGCGCCGCTCGGCTGCGGGAACTTTGGTGTTGATCACCAGCGGTTCCGCAAGGATGTCGCCGATCTTCTGGCGCGGATTGAGCGATCCGTAAGGATTTTGAAAGACGATCTGCACCTTGCGGCGCATTTCCGTGGTCAGGCCATCGCGTGCGATGTCCACCTTATTGCCATCGATCAGCAGCTCTCCGGCGGTCGCCGGGTCGATCAGGGTGATGATGCGGCCGAGCGTCGACTTGCCGCAGCCGCTTTCGCCGACGATCGCGAGGGTCTTGCCCTCGTCGACGGTGAAGCTGACGCCCTTCAGCGCATGGACGGTCCGCGCCTTGCGGAACAGGCTGCCGGGGATGTGATAGTCGCGCACCAGGTTGCGGGCTTCGAGAACGTGGGTCATCGAGCGGCTCCCTCGAGCGTCTGCTGCTCATTGAAAAGTTCGGAAATCGTCGGCAACCGGTCCCCCGTCGCGTTTTCCGGAAGGGCGGCGAGAAGCGCCCGCGTGTAATTGCTCTTCGGCGATTCGAACAGCGACAGCACATCCGCCTCCTCGATCTTACGACCCTTGTACTGGACGACGACGCGATCGGCCGTTTCGGCGACGACACCCATGTTGTGGGTGATCATGATCAGGCCCATGCGGTATTCCTGCTGCAGTTTCATCAGCAGGTCGAGGATCTGCTTCTGGATCGTCACGTCGAGCGCCGTCGTCGGCTCATCGGCGATCAGGAGCTTCGGATTGCAGGCAAGGGCAATCGCGATCATCACGCGCTGGCACTGGCCGCCCGACATCTGATGCGGAAAATGCCCGAGGCGCTCGCCCGGATCGGGAATGCCGACGGCCTCGAAGAGCTCGATGGCGCGCCTGCGCCGCGCCGTCCGGTCGAGGCCCATATGGATGCGCAGCACTTCCTCGATCTGGAAACCGACGGTGAAGCAGGGATTGAGGCTCGCAATCGGCTCCTGGAAGATCATCGCGATGTCCTTGCCGACGATCTTGCGGCGCTCGGCCGACGGCATTTTCAGGAGATCCCGCCCGTTGAAGGCGAGCTTGTCGGCCGTCACCTTCGCGGTCCAGGGCAGAAGCCCCATCGCCGCGAGCATCGACACGGACTTGCCCGAACCGGACTCCCCGACAATCGCCAGGACCTCGCCCTCATGAACCTTGAGCGAAACGCCGTCGACGGCTCGGAACGGCCCGGTAGCCGTCTGGAATTCGACGACGAGATTTTCGATTTTAAGAAGCGCCATGTCAGGACCTCTTCAGCTTGGGGTCGAGAGCATCACGCAGTCCATCGCCCATCAGGTTGATTGCCAGAACGGTCAGGAGGATCGCGAGACCCGGAAGCGTCACGACCCACCAGGCCCGCAGAATGAATTCGCGGGCTTCTGCAAGCATCGTTCCCCATTCCGGCGTCGGCGGCTGCGCGCCCATGCCGAGGAAGCCGAGCGCCGCTGCGTCGAGGATCGCGCTCGAAAAGGAGAGCGTCGCCTGAACGATCAGCGGTGCCATGCAATTCGGCAGGATGGTCCTGAACATCAGCCTCAGGTGCCCCGCCCCGGCGACCTTTGCGGCGACGACGTAGTCGCGGGTCTTCTCCGACATCACCGCGGCGCGCGTCAGCCGGACGAAATGGGGCTGGAAGACGATGGCGATGGCGATCATCGCATTGGTGAGACCCGGCCCCAGTACCGCCACCAGGACGAGCGCCAGGAGCAGCGACGGGAAGGCCAGGATGATGTCCATGATCCGCATGATGACGGTGTCGACCCATCCACGGAAATAGCCGGCGATGACGCCGACCAGAATGCCGCCGCTCAGCGACAATGTGGTCACGATGACGCCGACGAACAGCGAGAAGCGCGTGCCGTAGATGAGGCGCGAAAGCATGTCGCGTCCAACGGCGTCGGTTCCGAGAAGGAACTCGACGCGCCCCCCCTCCTGCCAGAAGGGCGGCAGCAGTACCGCGTCGCGGAACTGGACGGTCGGATCATGCGGTGCCACCAGCGGAGCGCAGATCGCCAGCACTACCAGGAAAAGAAAGAAGAAGAGGCCGATGACGGCGCCGCGGTTCTCCGAGAAATAGTACCAGAATTCGGCGAGCCGCGCCCGGCGGGACGGGTCGGTCGATATGGCGGTTGTTGCGGTAACTTCGGTCATATCGCCCTCCTCAATGCCGGATGCGCGGGTTGATCAACCCGTAGAGCATATCGACGGCGAGGTTTACCAGCATGATGACGCCGGCGATGATCAGCAGCCCGCCCTGGATGACGGCGTAATCGCGCCGGAACACCGAATCTACCATCCACTTGCCGATGCCCGGCCAGGAGAAGATCGATTCGGTCAGAATTGCGCCCGCCAGCATCACGCCGATCTGCAGGCCGATCGTGGTCACGACCGGGATCATCGCATTGCGCAAGGCATGGATGCCTACCACTCGAAAGGTCGGAAGCCCCTTGGCGCGCGCGGTGCGGACATAATCCTCCGAGAGCACTTCGAGCATCGCCGAACGGGTCTGCCGCGCGATGACGGCGAGCGGAATGGTGCCGAGCACGATCGTCGGCAGGATCAGATGACTGAAGGCCGATTGGAACGCCCCCTCCTGCCCCGACAGGAGCGAGTCGATCAGCATGAAGCCCGTGACCGACGGAAAGAAGAACATCAGCGAGATGCGCCCGGACACCGGCGTCCATTGCAGCATGCCGGAGACGACGATGATCAGCAGCAGCCCCCACCAGAAGATCGGCATCGAGAAGCCGACGAGCGCCGTGCCCATGATCAGCTGGTCGAGGATGGAACCGCGCTTGATCGCCGCAATCACGCCGGCCGGGATACCGACGACGACGGCAAAGATGATGGCGCACAGCGACAGCTCGACGGTTGCGGGAAAGAGCTCCATGAATTGGTCGATCACCGGCTTTTTGGTGACGATCGAGGTGCCGAAGTCGCCGCGGACGACACCCCAGAGATAATCCAGGTACTGCACGACGATAGGGCGGTCGAAGCCGAGCTGGTGAGAAATCTCGGCGTGCCGCTCCGGCGACATCACCCGTTCGCCGGAAAGCAGCGCCACGGGATCGCCCGGAAGCAGGCGGATGAAGGAGAAGGCAATGATCGACACCCCGATGAAGGTCGGGACCAGCACTGCCAAGCGCCCCAGCAAGAATCGAAACATAGTCAAACCTCATGCCATCGTAACCGCGGCCTCGTTGCTGCGGCACCGGCAAAAAGGAAGAGGGGCGTTCGCCAACGGCAAACGCCCCCTTCGGGTCAGTCGGTAAGATTACTCTACAATATCAACGCCGTCGAAAGCAAAGTCGCCGAGCGGGCTCTGCACGAAGCCTTCGACGTTCTTGCGCATCGGGACGATGGAGAGCGAGTGGTCGAGCGTCGCCCACGGCGCTTCGCGCTTGAAGACGACTTGCGCCTCTTCGTAGAGCTTGGTGCGCTCTGCGACGTCGGACGCTTCCTTGGCCTTGGTGACCAGATCGTCGAACTCCTTGTTGCACCACTGAGCGCGGTTGTTGCCGCCGACGGCGTCGCAGCCGAGCAGCGTGTCAAGGAAGTTGTCCGGGTCGCCGTTGTCACCCGTCCAGCCGAGGATCACCGCACCGTCGCGGTCCTTCGCCTTGGACTTCTCGAGATATTCGGCCCACTCGTAGGTGACGATCTCGACCTTGACGCCGATCTTGGCGAAGTCTGCCTGCATCATCTCGGCAGCGCGACGCGCGTTCAGCATGTAGGGCCGCGCGACGGGCATCGCCCAGACCTTCATCGACAGGTCCTTGACGCCGGCGTCCTCAAGCATCTTCTTTGCCACTTCCGGCTCGTAGGTGTCCTCTTCGAGATGTTCGTTATAGGACCACATCGTCGGCGGGATCGGGTTCGTCGCCGGCGTAGCCTGCCCCTGGAAGACGGCGTCGACGATCGCCTGCTTGTTGATCGCCTTGTTCAGCGCCTTGCGCACTTCGACCTTGTCGAAAGGCGCCTGCGTGGTGTTGTAGGCGAGATAGGCGACGTTGAGGCCGGCCTGTTCCACCACCTTGAGGTTCGGATCAGCCTTCATCGCCTCGACGTCAGCCGCGTTCGGATACGGCATCAGGTGGCATTCGCCGGCCTGAAGCTTCTGGAAGCGGACGGCCGCATCGGTCGTGATCGAAAAGACCAGGTCGTCGATCTTCTGCTTTCCGCCCCAGTAGTCCGGGTGAGCCTTGTAACGGATGACGGCATCCTGCTGATAGGCGACGAAGGAGAAGGGACCGGTGCCGAGCGGCATCTGGTTCAGCTGGTTCATCTTGCCTTCGGCCTGCAGCTTGTCGGCATATTCCTTCGACATGATCGAAGCGAAGGGCATGGCCAGGTTGGCGAGGAAGGGAGCTTCTTTCCGCTTCAGCTTGATCTTGACGGTCATGTCGTCGACCTTCTCGATCGACTCGAGCAGCTCGGGCAGCCCCATGCCGGCGAAGTATTCCCAGGAACCGCCGGTTACATAGCCGTGCCACGGATTGTCGGACTTCCACTGGCGCTCGAGCGAGAAGACGACGTCGTCGGCGTTCAGTTCGCGGGTCGGGGTGAAGAACTCGGTCGTCTGGAACTTGACGCCGGGACGAAGCTTGAAGGTGTATTCGAGGCCGTCGTCGGAGATCGTCCAGCTCTCGGCGAGCCCCGGCTCGGTTTCCGTCGTGCCCTTCTTGAACTCGAGCAGGCGGTTATAGACGGTATGCGCGGAAGCGTCGAACGTTGTACCGGCCGTGTAGAGGCCGGGGTCAAAACCCTCCGGCGAGCCTTCCGAGCAAAAGACGAACGTTTTCGACCAGGCAGTGCCGGCCATCAGCGTGGCGAGCGCCGTCGCTGCGAAGAGAGTCGTGAGCTTTTTCATGAGCTTGCTTCCCAGATTTGTTTTTTGTTCTCGTATTGTTTTCGACCGCGGCGAGAGTTTTTCCATCCGGTCAAGAACGGATGGAACGACATTTGGCGTCGCATTGCAATAACTCGCTTAAGAAATTTGTCTATGCGAAAAATTCTTCCACAGGTAGAGGCTCGGCCCCGGCAGCGAATCGGTCTTCCGGCTGCGCCTGTCGCGTGTCGATGAGCCCTCCCCTACAGGCCCGCGCGTCTTATCAGACGCACAAAGGACCCTGTAGCACTTTGAATTGCTGCATGTTTTGTCCTCAAATCGGCACGACTCGAGGACACATGCAGTAAGACGGGGATGCGGCGGAAGAAGCGAGGAGAAGACGCAGAAAAGCGCGGAGAAGGGGCTCCGCGCTTCACATGTCGAACCGGTTTTTTTCAGGCGGCAGAGGGCTGCGGCTGCGAACCGGTGTCCAAACCCAGAAGGAAGTTGATCTGCGGTCGCGCCTTGACGAGATCGTCGATCGTATAGCCCTCGAGTACCTCGAAGAAGGCGTTCAACGCTTTGCGCAACGCGGCATTGAGGCCGCAACTGTCGACCAGAGGACAGTCGACCTCCCCCGCCTCGAAGCATTCGGCCATGGCGAAGCTGTCCTCCGTCACCTTGACCACGTCAAAGAGGCTGATCTCCGAGGCCGGCTTCGGCAGCCGAACGCCGCCATTGCGGCCGCGCACGGTTTCCACCAGACCCGCCTTGGTCAAGGGCTGCAAGATCTTGAACAGAAACAGCTCGGAAACACCGTACGCTTTGGCGATTTCAGGAATGCGGCTGAGCTTCTCGCCATTCGCAGCACAGTACATCAGCATGCGAACTGCGTAGTTTGTTTGCTTCGTCAGACGCATCATTCACTCCGGGATCGAGAAATTCGTCCCTCTCATATAGGACGGAACGTAGTTTGGAACAATTCCAAAACATGAAAAATTCACGAAGGCTTTACTTCGCCGTTTCGCCGTTGACTGTCGCTGTCGCGCGGTAGAAATATGACCCGCCTGGTTAACTTATAAGCACCACCAAACGGAGAGAACACCATGCTTGCCTCTAAAACGCTGATCGGCACCCTGTCGGTCGCGGCGGCGTTCCTTGCCTTGACGGCGCCTGCCCGCGCCGATGGCGAGGTCAACATCTATTCGTACCGCCAGCCCGATCTTATCAAGCCGCTGCTCGACGCCTTCACCAAGGAGACCGGCATCACCGCCAATGTGCTCTTCCTCGACAAGGGCCTCGTTGAGCGCATCCAGGCGGAGGGCGCGAACTCTCCGGCCGATGTGATCCTGACCGTCGACATCAGCCGCCTGACCGAGGCGAGTGACGCCGGCGTGACCCAGCCGCTCATCAACGAGACGATCAACAAGGACATTCCGGCGCATTTCCGTGACCCGGACGGCAACTGGTTCGGCCTGACGACCCGCGGCCGCGTCATCTATGCGTCGAAGGAACGCGTGCCGCAGAACGACATCACTTATGAGGAGCTCGCCGACCCGAAATGGAAGGGCAAGTTCTGCACCCGCGACGGCCAGCATTCCTACAATGTCGGCCTGTTCGCCTCGATGATCGCCCACCACGGCGAGGCCGAGACGGAAAAGTGGCTGACGGGGCTCAGGGACAATCTGTCGAAAAAGCCCGATGGCGGCGACCGTGACCAGGCAAAGGCGATTTTTGCCGGCGAATGCGATATCGCGCTCGGCAACAGCTACTATGTCGGTCTCATGCTGACCAACGAGAAGGAGCCCGAGCAGAAGGAATGGGCTTCGGCCATCAAGGTCCTCTTCCCGAACGCGAAGGACCGCGGCACGCATGTCAACATCTCCGGCATGGCGCTCGCGAAGAACGCCCCGAACAAGGACAACGCCATCAAGCTGATGGAATTCCTTTCGGCCGGCGAAGCGCAGAAGATCTATGCCGAGCAGGTCTTCGAATACCCGGTGCTTCCGGGTGCCGAGCCGTCTGACGTCGTCAAGTCCTTCGGGACGATCAAGCCGGACACCCTGCCGCTTGCCGAGATTGCCGCAAACCGGAAGAAGGCGTCGGAACTGGTCGACAAGGTCGGCTACAACGATGGGCCGCAAGACTAGCGCATCGGCCCGAAAATCGGACCCGATTTTCGGAAAGCACGATGCGTAGATTTAAAGGCTTACAGCGTCCTTTGTGCGTCCTAAGGACGCACGGCACTGTAAGGCGGTCATTGCCATTGAGAGGAAGCAGCGGGCACAAGGCCCGCTGTTTTCGTTTAGGGCACTCGACAGGCAAATTTCCGCCGACCAACGCTTTCGCAGACGCATTGACGGACCGATCCAACCATAGGATTCTTGACCCCTCGATAGTAGCGCTCGGCTGGAACGGCCTTATCGGAGGGGAAATTGGAAGAGACGAATGACAAGAGCCAGTTGGAAATGGTCGTGTTGATGACCCCCGACATGGCGAATTTCAGCGGCAAGGTGCATGGCGGCGCGCTCCTCAACCTCCTCGATCGGGTCGCCTTCTCCTGCGCCTCGCGCTACTCAAAGCAATATGCGGTGACACTCTCCGTCGACCAGGTGGTTTTCCGCCAGCCGATCCATGTCGGCGAACTGGTGCACTTTCGGGCTTCCATCAACTATGCCGGCCGAACCTCGATGGAGGTCGGAATCCGGGTCGAAGCGGAGAACATCCGCACCGGCGAACGGAGGCACACCAACTCCTGCTATTTCACCATGGTGGCCGTCGACGCGGAAGGCCGGCCCACGAGCGTGCCGCCCTACCGCCCCGAGCCCGGCATAACGGAACGCCGCTACCGCGCCGCCGAGGTCCGGCGGGAACTGCGCCGGGAGTTCGAGGAACGGTTCCGGTCTGCCGGCTCCACGGCCGTTTCCGGCGGAGTTTAGCCCTTCCGCAGTTCGGCAATCAGCTCGAGGATCGCCTTGCGGCGCTCCGGCGTCCCGGGATGGGTCGAGAAGATGCTTGTGTCGGAATGATCGTCGAGCTTCGTCTCCAGCAGCTCGAAGAAGCGGACGATCGCCGTCGGATCGCGGCCAGCCTTCATCATCAGCTCGACGGAATGCCGGTCCGCTTCCGCTTCCGCGGCGCGCGAATAGGAGAGCGCGAGCAGGCCGCCTCCCTCCACCAGAACGTCTTCGGCTCCCGATCCGATATCGCCAGCGATCAGCATGATGAGTGCGGCAACCCCGGCCGCGCGATAGATCTGCCTGAGGCTGTGCTTGTGCTCGACATGGCCGATTTCGTGCGCCAGCACGCCTACGATCATCTCCGTGTCATTACCGGCAAGTTCGACGAGCTCATCCGTCACGATGAGGGTACCATCGGGCAGGGCGAAGGCGTTGGGACCCATCGGACCACCTTCGCGGAAGTTCAGCGTATAGGCCGCCTCACCCGCGGCCGAGAGCGCCGCGATACGCCGGAACCCGTCAACGATCCTGCCGCGCCGCGCCTCATCCAGCTTCGTTTCGCCAAGCAGCGTCCGATCCATGGTCTCGAGCGTGCTCGCCGACATGATCTGGGGCACGATCGGCGGCGTGACGGCGATGGCGACTTCGACGAGGGCCGGCAGCGCGTAGCGGTAGATCAACGCACCGAGCAGGATGGTCGCCGCGACGAAGGCGATCAGCCGCGGGTGGAAGCGCTCCAGCCAGTGGACAAGCCCTGCCCCGCTCCGGCCCTTGCGCGACAGGAAGCGGTCGATCGCGTCGTTGTCGTCGGTCTCGAAAAGAGAACCATCGGGGAAGGTGACCCGGCGCGGGATGCGGCCGACCCGCGCGGAGATCTCGATGGCCGAAAGGCTGCCCCCGGCGAGTTCCGCACCGGTTTCGTCACTGGCGACCAGCCGCTCCCCGGCCTCAACGAGGCCGGAGGTCACTGAGCGGCTCGACCCCGGGGGATGCCACTCGCCATGCGCAAAGGCCGAATTGTCAGAAGCCAAAGTCGAAGCCTTCGATATCCATGAATTCGGCACCGACCGCCGAGCCTTCCTGGGCGATCGCCGAGAAGATCTCGCCGACATTGCCCTCGAATCGGACGCCGGTGTGTTCGTTGACGTAGCGCGCCATCCGGACGGCGGCCCAGGGCCGCATCAGGCCGAGCGTTAGAAGCGTCACGACGACGTTCGAGATGGCGATCCAAGTGTAGCGCAGGCGCGAGAGATCGCTCAAGAGCCGGTGCTTGCCGTCGAAGGTGGTGGCGGACCAGGCGACATTGCGCACGCCGGCACGGTAGACCAGCGCCGCCACACCGAAGATCGCAAAAAACAGGATGTAGCCGAGCACCATCAGCGTGACGAGCGACATCTGCATCTCGGCCGGAAGCAAGTCGGGGCTCTCGATCGCCGTCGCAAAAAGCGCAATGTTGAGGAAGGCGATGAAGCCGACGATCAACAGCCCGAGAACAATGATCGCCGCCGAAATACCCCAGGACTTATAAATTACCCCGACCGAGGGTTCGGTGGAAAAGGCTCTTTGCCCGTAACGCAGATTGCTGCCGATGTAGCGATAGGTCCAGCGGCTGGCGAGCGGCGCAAGGATCCCGAGCGTCACCGCCGCAAGGAACGGGCCGACGATGAAGGCGAGAAAGGCGCCGCCGGCGCGGCCGACGAAATCGAAGCGGACATTGCGGTAGCTCGTCACCCGCGCGCTGAAGCGCAAGCCCCGGGCGACGAGCCACGGGACGAAACAGAGAAACAATAGAACGAGCGCGATGCCGGCGAACGGTGCGAAGGTCAGGAGCACGTTGTAGAGCACCAGATAGGCGAAGACGATGATCCGGCCGATCAGGATCTGCCCACCCCTGGCATGATATTCGAACCCGCGCCCGAGGAGCACTGTGTTGCCGTAGAAATAGCGATTGCGGCGCACCTTGGCCCAGGCGGAATAGATGCCGAGCGTGACGATCGTCAGCAGTATGTTGACGATCCAGATGCCGAAATACTCGCTGCCGCTGGCGGTAAATGACAGGCGCTGAAAATCGCCGTGACCGGCGCGCCCGAAACTGCCCTGCCCGACACTCTGTGCCGCCAACGGCTCAGCCAAAACCATGATCCATCCCCTCGACAAAACCATACGCCGCTTGCGCCGACTCCGCCATTCCGATTGCAGCCGGAAGCATCTAACGCAACGCATGCGCGAATCACCCGTCGACTGCACCGTCAAGCCCGACGTTAGTTGTGCCGCTGCGCGGAATGCAACAAAAAAGAGCCTCCCGGAGGAGGCTCTCAATGGGGGAGGATATTTTCTTTGTCAGCGCATCGTCGGGATCGAGAACTCCGCGCCATCCTTGATGCCCGAGGGCCACCGCTCGGTGATGGTCTTGGTCCGGGTCCAGAATTTGATCGAGTCCGGGCCGTGCTGGTTGAGATCGCCGAAGGACGAGGATTTCCAGCCGCCGAAGGAGTGGTAGGCAAGCGGAACCGGGATCGGCACGTTGACGCCGACCATGCCGATATTGATGCGGGAGGCGAAGTCGCGCGCCGCGTCGCCGTCGCGGGTGTAGATCGCGACGCCGTTGCCGTATTCATGCTTCATCGGGAGCGACAGGGCTTCCTCGTAGTTCTTGGCGCGCACGACCGAGAGAACCGGGCCGAAGATCTCCGTCTTGTAGATGTCCATGTCCGGCGTGACGTGGTCGAACAGGCAGCCGCCGATGAAATGGCCGTCCTCATAGCCCTGCAGCTTGAAATCGCGGCCGTCGACGACGAGCTTCGCACCCTGTTCGATACCGCTGTCGATGAGGCTGCGGATGCGCTGTTCGGCCTCCTTGGTGACGACCGGGCCCATATCGGCCTTTTCGTCCGTATAGGGGCCGATGCGCAGGCTCTCGACCATCGGCGTCAGCTTGTCGATCAGGCGGTTGGCGGTTTCCTCGCCGACCGGAACCGCGACCGAGATCGCCATGCAGCGCTCGCCGGCAGAGCCGTAACCGGCGCCGATCAGCGCGTTGGCGGCCTGGTCGAGATCGGCATCGGGCATGATGATCATGTGGTTCTTGGCGCCGCCGAAGCACTGGGCGCGCTTGCCGTTCATCGCCGCGGTTCCGTAGACGTAACGGGCGATCGGGGTCGAGCCGACGAAGGAGACGGCGGCGATGTCGGGATGAGTCAGGATCGCGTCGACCGCGCCCTTGTCGCCGTTGACGACGTTCAGGACACCGGCCGGCAGGCCGGCCTCGATCATCAGTTCGGCAAGGCGAATCGGCACGGACGGATCGCGCTCGGAGGGCTTCAGGATGAAGGCGTTGCCGCAGGCGATCGCCGGCGCGAACATCCACATCGGGATCATTGCCGGGAAGTTGAAGGGCGTGATGCCGGCGCCGACGCCGACCGGCTGGCGGATCGAGTACATGTCGATGCCAGGGCCGGCACCTTCGGTGAACTCGCTCTTCTGCAGGTGCGGAATGCCGATGACGAATTCGCAGACTTCAAGACCGCGGACGACATCGCCCTTGGCATCGTCAATGGTCTTGCCGTGCTCGCGGGAGAGCATCTCGGCCAGTTCGTTCATGTTCTCGTTCAGGAGCTGAACGAACTTGATGAAGACGCGGGCGCGGCGCTGCGGGTTGGTGGCGGCCCACTTGACCTGCGCGGCCTTGGCGCTCTCGACGGCGGCTGCAAGCTCCGCGTCGCTCGCCAGCGCCACGGTGCCCTGAACTTCGCCCGTTGCCGGGTTGAAGATGTTGCTGACGCGGCCGCTCTTGCCGGCGACGCGCTTGCCGTCGATGAAATGTCCTACTTCATACATCGGTGTTCCTCCTGTCTTGATCCTGGTTGGTCTTGATCTTGGGCGCATGATCGCACTACGATTTCAACAAATCAATTTCCGAAATTCAGTAACCGTTGTGCGAAAATTGAAGTTCACTGGAGCAGCTACATGGACTGGGACGACGTCAGGGTGTTTCTCGCGGTGGCGCGAACGGGCCAGATCCTTGCCGCGTCTAAGAGGCTCGGCATCAATCACGCGACGCTCAGCCGGCGCGTCACTGCGCTCGAAGAAACGCTGAAGACGCGGCTGCTCGTCCGCCGTCCGAACGGCTGCGAACTGACCGCCGAGGGCGAGATCTTCCTTTCCGCCGCCGAGCGCATGGAAACCGAAATGCTCGCGGCGCAGTCGCAGATCGGCCGGATCGACACGGCAATCGCCGGCACGGTGCGCATCGGCGCCCCCGACGGCTTCGGCGTCTCCTTCCTGGCGCCGCGGCTCGGACGGCTGACGGCGCGCCATCCGGAACTCAAGCTGCAGCTCGTGCCGGTGGCGCGCTCCTTCTCGCTGTCGCAGCGCGAGGCCGACATTGCCATCACCATCGAACGGCCCGAACAGGGGCGGCTCGTTTCCTCCAGGCTCACCGACTATACACTCGGCCTCTATGCATCGGCAGACTATCTTGCCCGCTACGGCACTCCGTCAACGGTCGACGACCTCAAGAACCACCGACGGATCGGCTATGTGGAGGACCTGATCTTCACGCCGTCGCTGAATTTCTCCGCAGAGATCATGCGAAGCTGGGACGCTTCCTTCGAAATTTCCAGCGCCACCGGCCAGACCGAGGCGGTTCGCTCCAGCGCCGGCATCGGCATCCTGCACAACTATATCGCCCGGCAATATCCGGAACTCACGCGCGTCCTGCCCGAGACGACGATCAGGCGCGCCTACTGGACGACCTATCACGAGAGCGCACGCGAATTGGTGCGCGTGCGCACCGTCGTCTCATTCCTGCAGGAACTGGTGACGGCTGAGCATCAGATTTTTGTGTGAGGAAATGGTGGCGGTCTCCACCTTATCTTGCCAGCGGCAACGGGCGAATTCACTGCCGCCGGCAATCGTCTGGCTCAGTAGACGACCACGCTTCTGATGCTCTCGCCCGAATGCATCAGCTCGAAGCCCCTGTTGATCTCGTCGAGCGGCATGGTGTGGGTGATCATCGGGTCGATCTCGATCTTGCCCTCCATGTACCAGTCGACGATCTTCGGCACGTCGGTGCGGCCGCGGGCGCCGCCGAAGGCGGTGCCCATCCATTGGCGGCCGGTGACCAGCTGGAACGGCCGGGTGGAAATCTCCTGGCCGGCGCCGGCGACGCCGATCACCACCGACTTGCCCCAGCCGCGATGCGAGGCTTCGAGCGCCTGGCGCATCACCTTCACATTGCCGGTGCAGTCGAAGGTGTAGTCGGCGCCGCCGATCTGGTCGGCGCCGCGCTTCGTCATGTTGACCAGATGGGCGACGATGTCGCCGTCGATCTCCGTCGGGTTGACGAAGTGGGTCATGCCGAACTTCTCGCCCCAGGCCTTCTTGTCGTTGTTCAGATCGACTCCGATGATCATGTCGGCGCCGGCAAGCCGCAGCCCCTGGATGACGTTCAAACCGATGCCGCCGAGACCGAAGACGATCGCGGTCGAGCCCATCTCCACTCGTGCCGTGTTGATCACCGCGCCGATGCCGGTGGTGACGCCGCAGCCGATATAGCAGATCTTGTCGAACGGAGCGTCCGGATTGACCTTGGCGAGCGCGATCTCCGGCAGCACGGTGAAGTTGGCGAAGGTCGAGCAGCCCATATAGTGGTGGATCCTGTCCTTGCCGATCGAGAAGCGCGAGGTGCCGTCCGGCATGACGCCTTGCCCCTGGGTGGCGCGGATGGCGGTGCAGAGATTGGTCTTGCGGCTGAGGCAGGACGGGCAGGCGCGGCATTCCGGCGTATAGAGCGGAATGACATGGTCGCCCTTCTTCACGCTCGTGACGCCGGGGCCGACATCGACGACGATGCCGGCACCCTCATGGCCGAGGATCGCCGGGAACAGCCCTTCCGGGTCGGCACCCGAGAGGGTGAAATCGTCGGTGTGGCAGATGCCGGTGGCCTTGACCTCGATCAGCACCTCGCCGGCCTTCGGGCCCTCGAGCTGAACCGTCATGATTTCCAGCGGCTTGCCGGCCTGAACGGCTACAGCGGCGCGTACGTCCATTTTTGGACCCTTCTCATTGTGGTGAGCTGCTTGTTCGGGAAAACGGACGCGCGCCTTCGGCAGCATCCGTTTGATGTTCTGGTTCAGGTCGCCTCAGAGCGCCTTCTCGAGCTCCGGCAGGACGTCGAAGAGATCGGCGACGAGGCCGTAGTCGGCGACCTGGAAGATCGGCGCCTCCTCGTCCTTGTTGATGGCGACGATCACCTTCGAATCCTTCATGCCGGCGAGGTGCTGGATGGCGCCGGAAATGCCGCAGGCGATGTAGAGGTCGGGGGCGACCACCTTGCCGGTCTGGCCGACCTGCCAGTCGTTCGGCGCATAGCCGGCATCGACGGCGGCGCGCGACGCGCCGACGGCGGCGCCGAGCTTATCGGCGACCGGCAGGATGACCTCCTTGAACTTCTCCGAGGAACCGAGCGCCCGGCCGCCGGAGATGATGATCTTCGCCGAGGTCAGCTCCGGCCGGTCGGAGGAGGACAGCGCGTCGGAGACGTGACTGGAAAGCCCCGGATCGGCGGCGGCCGAGACGCTCTCGATGACCGCTGAACCGCCTTCACCGGCGGCGGCGAACGAGGCGGTCCTGACGGTGATCACCCGCTTGGCTTCGCTCGTCTGCACCGTCTGGATGGCATTGCCGGCATAGATCGGCCGCCGATAAGTGTCGGCAGAGACCACTTCGATGATCTCCGAGACCTGGGCGACGTCGAGGAGGGCGGCAACCCGCGGCATGACGTTCTTGCCGACCGAGGTGGCGGCGGCAATCAGCGTGTCGTAGGAACCGGCGAGCGAGACGATCAGCGCCGCCAGCGGCTCGGCCAGGTTGTTGGCGAGCGAGGCGTCGTCGGCGACCAGCACCTTGGCGACGCCGGAAAGCTTGGCCGCCTGCTCGGCGACCCCTTTAACGCCTGAGCCGGCAATGAGCACATGCACATCGCCGCCGATCTTCGTCGCGGCCGTCAGCGCCTTCGCCGTCTGGTCGGAAAGGTGGGTGGTGTCGTGGTCAGCCAGAAGCAGAATGGCCATGATGGAAATCTCCCTTTCCTTAAACTTAAAGCACGCCGGCTTCGGACTTGAGCTTGTCGACGAGCTCGGCGACCGACTTCACCTTGATGCCGGCCTTGCGGCCGGACGGCTCTTCGGTCTTCAAGACCTTCAGCCGCGGTGCGGTGTCGACGCCGAAATCGCCAGGCATGTGTCTGTCGAGCGGCTTCTTCTTCGCCTTCATGTTCGGCAGCGAGGCATAGCGCGGCTCGTTCAGGCGCAGATCGGTGGTTACCACCGCCGGCAGCTTCAATTCGACCGTCTGCAGGCCGCCGTCGACCTCGCGGGTGACGTTGACCTTGCCGTCGCCGAGCTCGACCTTGGAGGCGAAGGTGCCCTGCGGCCAGCCGAGCAGCGCCGAGAGCATCTGGCCGGTCTGGTTGCTGTCGTCGTCGATCGCCTGCTTGCCGACGATGATCAGCCCCGGCTGCTCGGCTTCGGCGACACCCTTGACGATCTTGGCGACGGCGAGCGGCTCGACCTGGTCCTCGGTCTCGACGAGGATCGCCCGGTCGGCGCCCATGGCGAGCGCGGTGCGCAGCGTCTCCTCGGCCTTGGCCGGGCCGATCGAGACGACGACGACTTCGCAAGCCTTGCCGGCCTCCTTGAGCCGCAGCCCCTCTTCGACCGAGATCTCGTCGAACGGGTTCATCGACATCTTGACGTTCGCAAGCTCGACGCCCGAACCGTCCGCCTTCACCCGGATCTTGACGTTGAAGTCGACGACCCGCTTAACTGTGACCAAGATCTTCATGCTGGTTTTCCTAGTTCCTTGAGATGTTCTAGCTGAGGACTCGCTAAGCCGGCCCGTTCGCCAGCAGCACCCAGAAGGCAAAGAGCGGTGTGCCGACCGAGCGCATGGCGTGCCTGGTTCCCGGCTGGTTGTAGAAGGAGCCGCCGACGCCAGGCGAGAACCAGGCGCCCTGCCCCTGTCGGAATTCTCCCTCCGACAGGACGAGATAGACCTCTTCCGGCGGGTGATCGTGGTCGGGATAGCGGACGTCGGGCGCCATGAGAGTGACGCCGAACCATAGGTCCCGCCGCTCCTCGAGACCGCCGGGGCCGATGATCATCGCATTGGCGTGGCCCTCGAAGAAATTCTCGCTCTCCGAACCGTTATAATTTGTCCGGCGCCGCCATTCGAGCAGCGGTTCGATCGTCTTGAACCGATCGACCAAGCGGCGGAGCGCGTCGTGTTGTGTCTCGACGGCAAGCGCCGTGTCCAGATGGACGCAGACCGGCAGCCGGCTTCCGGGGCCGGGTCTTTGCACGCCCGGCACTTCAAGCGCGGAGAATATCTGCGCGATCGACCCGCGCGATTCCGTCGCCTGCGCGAACTGGTCGAATGCCGCGGAGGCGGCGTCGACGAAAGACTGAAGGGCTTCGCTTCGAGCTGTCATTGCGTATCCCTCGTGCGGCCGGCAGGCCGCTGGCGACCCAGCCCCGGCGTCAGATGTCCTTGAGAAGGCGAAGCGCGTCATAGATCGCCGCGTGGGTGTTGCGTGCGGCGACCGCATCGCCGATTCGGAAGAGTTGGAACTTGCCGTCGGCGTTGCGCCAGACGGTTTGCGGCCTACCGGCGATCAGCTGGTCGTGGGACATCTCGCCGAGATTGCTCGAGGCGGGCTTCAGCTCGAAATAGAGCTCGTCGAGCGGAATGGTGCCGTGGTTGATGACGACCTGATCGAAGGTCCGTTGTTTATTGACGCCGCCATAGTCGCTGCCGACATGGGCGACGAGTTCATTGCCGCTCTTCTCGACCGCTTCCAGCCGGTAGGTGACGGTCAAGGTCACGTCGAGCTTCTGCAGAGAGCGCATGTAGGGGACGAGGTTCATCGCCATGACTTCCGGCGCAAAGGAGCGATCGGGAGTCATGATCTCGACCTTGCCCCCTGCCTTGGCAATGAACTCGGCGGCCTGCAGGCCGGCATGGTCGCCGGCGTCGTCGAATATCAGAGCGTTGGTGCCGGGCTTGACGTCGCCCGAGATGATGTCCCAGGCGGAAACGACCAGCTCGTTGCCCTTCGACAGAATGTCCGTGTGGGGCATGCCGCCGGTCGCAATGATGACGACGTCCGGGTTTTCCGCCTGAACCGTATCCGCTTCCGCCCAGGTGTTGAAGTGGAAGGTCACGCCGTGCTTCTCGCACTGGCTCATGCGCCAGTCGATGATGCTTATCATTTCCCGTCGGCGTTCGCTCTGCGCCGTCAGCCGGATCTGGCCGCCCGGATCGTTGGCCGCCTCGAAGACGACGACCTCATGGCCGCGCTCGCCTGCCACGCGGGCCGCCTCCAGACCGGCCGGCCCAGCGCCGACGATCACAACCTTCTTGCGACGGTCCGCCTTGGCGATCGTGTGCGGCATCGTCAGCTCGCGTCCGGTCGCGGCGTTGTGGATGCAATAGGCGGCGCCGCCCTGATAGATGCGGTCGAGACAGTAGTTCGCCCCGACGCAGGGGCGAATGTCTTCCTCGCGTTTCTCGATGATCTTCCGGACGATATGCGGATCGGTCATGTGAGCGCGGGTCATCCCGACCAGGTCGACCTTGCCGGAGGCGATCGCATGGCGCGCGGTCGCGACGTCCGGGATTTTGGCGGCATGGAAGGTCGGGAAGTTTGTCGCCGCGCGAATCTCGCCGGCGAAATCAAGATGCGGCGAATTGGCCATGCCCTGGATCGGGATCACGTCGGTGAGGCCGGCGTCGGTATCGATATGGCCGCGGATGACGTTCAGGTAATCGATAAGCCCGCTTTCCTTGAGGCGCTTCGATATTTCCAGGCCATCCTCCCTTCCCGTTCCGCCGGGAAGACATTCGTCTGCCGTGTAGCGCACGCCAAGGATGAAATCCTCTCCGACGCGCGTTCGGATCGCCCTCAGGACGTCGAAACAGAAGCGCATGCGGTTGTCGAGCGAGCCGCCGTAAGGGCCGTCGAGTTCGTTCGTCAACGGCGAGGCGAACTGGTCGATGAGGTGCCCGTAGGCTTCGAGCTCGACCCCGTCCATGCCGCCCGCCTTCATCCGCTCGGCCGCATCGGCGAAATCCTTGATGATCCTTTCGATGTCCCAGTCTTCGATCTTCTTCGGAAAGGCACGGTGCGACGCCTCGCGGTGATGGGACGGCGCCACGACGGGCAGCCACTCACCCTTGTCCCAACGCGTGCGTCGGCCGAGATGGGTGAGCTGGATCATGATCGCCGCACCCTCCTCGTGCACGGCGTCGGTCATCTCCTTGATCCAAGGGACAATCTCGTCCTTGTAGGCGAGCAGATTGTTGAACACCGGCGGGCTGTCTTTCGAGACGGCCGCTGATCCGGCGGTCATCGTCATGGCCACGCCCCCCTTTGCCCGTTCCACGGTGTAGGCGCGATAGCGCTCCTTCGGCATGCCGTCCTCCGGATAGGCCGGCTCGTGCGCGGTCACGATGATGCGGTTGCGCAGCGTCAGGTGCTTGAGCTGATAGGGCTGAAGGAGGGGATCGTTCGACATCTGCCGGGCTCCGGTCTAGAAAATTCACCCCGAACGCTACGCGAGAATGTACATAGGTGTCAATATAGAAAACAATAAAGTCATTAACCTTGACATGCATGTACATTTTTCTTGTACATCCTCTCACAATTTGCTAGGAGATAACCATGGAGCAGGTCTCAAACGACAGCGGCTGGCGCGGATCGCAGGAGGGTTGGCTGGAAGCGGCCTACGAATCCCTGCTGGAAGCAGGCGTGGATTCGGTAAAGATCCTGCCGCTGGCAAAGAGGCTCAATCTCTCGAGAACAAGCTTCTACTGGTTCTTCAAGGACCGGGAAGAACTGCTCGCTGCACTCATCGGTCGGTGGCGGGACAGGAACACCGGCAATATCGTCAAACAGTCGGAGGCTTATGCGGAATCTCTCGCCGAAGCGATGCTCAACGTCTTCGATTGCTGGCTGAACAAGGAGCTGTTCGACTCCAAGTTCGAGTTTGCCGTACGCAGCTGGGCACTCCAGTCGGACGACATCCTGGCCGAGGTCCAGAAGGCCGACCAGGTCCGGCTGGAAGCCCTCAAACGGATGTTCATGCGTTTCGGTCATTCGGAGATCACCGCCGACGTCCGCGCCCGCACGACCTACCTGGTTCAGATCGGTTACATCTCGATGCAGACCCAGGAAGATGTCGCACTCCGTATGAAGCGCATCCCCGAATATATCGCGATCTACACGGGTCAGGTGCCGGAACAACGGGAGCTCGACCGCTTCTATTCCCGGCACGGCTACAAGCCCGACTAAGAGGTTAATGGAGACATGAGTGGCTCACTAAGAATTGGCATCATCGGAGGCGGCGGTTGGCTCGGCGGCGCCATTGCCACTTCGATCCTCGATGCTGGTCTGGTGCAGCCGCGCGATCTTTCCCTCTCCTATCGGCGCGAGCAACCGCACCGCTTTGCCGGTTCCTTCTGGACCACCGACAATCAGCGGCTGGCCGATCGCTCGGACGTTATCATTGTTTCGGTCCGACCCGCTGACTGGCCGCCGCTCAAGGTCGATGCCTATGGCAAGCTCGTGATCTCCGTCATGGCCGGTATTCGTTTGAGCCAATTGGCCGAACACCACAATACGGACCGGGTCGTCCGCAGCTTGCCCAACGCGGCGGCTGAGGTCGGCAAGTCCTATACCCCGTGGATCGGCTCCGGAGGCGTGAACGATCGAGATCGCGCCATCGTGTGCGCAATCTTCGATGCTTGCGGCACGCAGGACGAGGTCGCGAGCGAAAACGGCATCGACTACCTGACCGGCCTTTCCGGGTCCGGGCCAGCCTTCCCGGCTCTTCTGACCGACGCCATGATGCGCGATGCCGTGGCACGCGGCATCAAACCGGATGTTGCGCGACGGGCCGTTACCGCCGTTCTGGTCGGATCCGGGCGACTCTTCGAGAAGAGCGGCGAATGTCCCGCCGATACGGTGGAAGCCTTTGTCGGCTACCGCGGGACGACTGCTGCTGCAATCGAGGCGATGCGCGCCGCCGGCTTCGACGCTGCCGTCCGAAACGGGCTCGATGCCGCTTTTCAGAAATCGGTGACTATGGGAGAGCACTCCTGAGCCGATCGGATCTGGCGACCGCGGCAGGCCAGCTCCGTTAACGAACGCCGCCAAACAAAGGGAACGACAGTGAAAAAGCTCCTTGCATCAACCTGCCTCGCGCTTGGCGTCCTGGGAGGCGCGTCCGTCGCGAGCGCCGCGGAATGCGGATCTCTGACCATCGCGAGCATGAACTGGCAGAGCGCGGAAGTGCTCTCCAATCTCGACAGGTTCATCCTGAACGAGGGTTATGGATGCGACGCTGAAATCACCATCGGCGACACCGTCCCGACGATCACTTCGATGGCGGAAAAGGGCGAGCCCGATATCGCGCCGGAGGCGTGGATCGACCTGTTGCCCGATGTCGTGAAGAAGGGAACGGAAGAGGGCCGGATCGTGCAGGTCGGTTCGCCGCTGCCCGACGGCGGCGTACAGGGCTGGTGGATTCCGAAGTATCTGGCGGATGCCCATCCGGACATCAAAACAATTCCCGACATGTTGAAGCACCCGGAACTCTTCCCCGATCCGGAAGACCCGAGCAAGGGCGCGCTCTTCAATGGCCCTCAGGGCTGGGGCGGCACGGTCGTCACCTCGCAGCTCTATAGGGCGTTCGAGGCCGAGAAGGCCGGCTTCAAGCTCGTCGACACCGGCTCCGCCGCCGGTTTGGACGGCTCCATCGCGAAGGCATACGAGTCCAAGCAAGCCTGGGTTGGTTACTATTGGGCGCCGACAGCGCTGCTTGGCAAATATCCGATGGTCAAGCTGGAGCCGGGCGTTGCGGAAGACGCAGCCGAGTGGAAGCGGTGCATCACCGTGGCCGATTGCCCTGACCCGAAGCCGAGCGCCTGGCCGGTCGACACCATCGTCACGCTGGTGGCCAAGCCCTTCTCCGAGAAGGCCGGCCCCGAGATCATGGAATACCTGAACAAACGCTCCTGGAGCAACGACACCGTCAGCAAGCTGATGGCCTGGATGACGGACAATCAGGCGAGCGGCGAAGAAGGTGCCAAGCACTTCCTCGAAGAAAACGAGGACGTCTGGACGAAGTGGGTGACGCCCGAAGCCGCCGAGAAGATCAAGGCGGCGCTCTAAGCCACTGACGCGTGGGCGCGCCTTGGCGCGCCCCATTCCACAGCCGAAAAAATAAAAAAGCATGCGCGGCTTCTTTGAACCGGGGAACCGAATGGACTGGTTTTTTAAATTTCCGAGCGTGAACGACGACTCGCTCCGAGAGCTGAAAAAGCTCATCGACGAGGGATTCCGGGCGTTCACGCGCGCCTATGGTGATGGGATCGAGGTCTTCTTCTCGCCCTTGCAGCATTTCCTGATCGCCGCCGAGCGCTTCATGACCAAGACGCCCTGGCCGATCATCATGCTGATCATCCTTGTGATTGCCTGGGGTGCGAGCCGGAGCTGGAAGGTGGTGCTCGGCTGTCTCGTTACGCTGCTCGCCATCGGCTATTTCGACATGTGGGACGACACGATGCGGACGGTCTCGATGATCTTCGTCTGCACCGTTCTGTCGATCGCCGTCGGCATCCCGATGGGCATTCTGATGTCCCGTTCCGACCGCATGCAGCGGGTCGTGAACCCGGTGCTCGACGTGATGCAGACGATGCCGAGTTTCGTTTATCTGATCCCGGTCGTCATGCTGCTCGGCATCGGCAAGGTTCCCGGCCTGATCGCGGTGGTCATCTACGCCATCCCGCCGATGATCCGGCTCACCGATCTCGGCATCCGGCTGGTCGACAGGGACGTGCTCGAGGCCGCCGACGCCTTCGGCTCGTCGAGCTGGCAGAAGCTGAAGAACGTGCAGCTGCCGTTGGCGCTTCCGACGATCATGGCCGGCATCAACCAGACGATCATGATGGCGCTCGCCATGGTCGTCATCGCCTCGATGATCGGCGTACAGGGCCTCGGCCAGCCGGTGCTGAAGGCGATCGCCAACCAGTACTTCACCCTCGGCATTTTCAACGGCCTCGCCATCGTCGGCATCGCCATCATCTTCGACCGCGTCAGCCAGGCCTATGGCAAGCGGCTGCAGAAGCACAGGGAGGTTGTCCATGGCTGATCATCGCTTCGACGGCATCAAGATCCGCAACCTCTACAAGATCTTCGGCCCGAACGCCGCAAGGCATGTCGAGGCCGTGCGCAACGGTCTCTCGAAAACCGAGTTGAATGCGAAATTCGGCCATGTGCTCGGCCTCAAGGACATCAACATCGAGATGCCCTCCGGCTGCATCCAGGTCATCATGGGGCTGTCCGGTTCGGGGAAATCCACCCTGATCCGCCACATCAACCGTCTGATCGATCCGACGGCCGGCGAAGTGCTGGTGAACGGCGTCGATGTGGTCAAGATGAACGAGATGGAACTGCGCGAGTTTCGCCGGCACCAGACGGCGATGGTGTTTCAGAAGTTCGCGCTTCTTCCGCATCGCAATGTTCTCGACAACACCCTCTACGGGCTCGAGGTCCAGGGTGTCGAACGCGCTAAGGCGGTCGAGATCGCCATGCGCTGGATCGAGCGGGTCGGGCTGAAGGGCTTCGAGAGCAAGTACCCAAACCAGCTCTCCGGCGGCATGCAGCAGCGCGTCGGCCTCGCCCGGGCGCTTTCCAACGACGCGCCGGTGCTGTTGATGGACGAGGCCTATTCGGCGCTCGATCCGCTGATCCGCATGGACATGCAGACGGTGCTTCTCGACCTGCAGAAGGAGATCAGGAAGACCATCGTGTTCATCACCCACGACCTCGACGAGGCGCTGAGGCTGGGCGACCAGATCGCCATCTTGCGCGACGGCGAAATGATCCAGCAGGGCACCAGCCAGGACATCGTCCTCAGGCCGGCCGACGACTACGTGGCGAGCTTCGTCAAGGAGGTGAACCGCGGCCGCGTCATCCATGTGGATGCCGTCATGGCTCCGGTTGCGCCGGGCCGTCCGGTCAACGGTGCGACTCTCTTGGCAGGAAGTTCGATCGAAGACGCGATCAAGGTCCTCGCCCATGGTGACGCCAAGGATCTGACCATTGTGAACGCCGCTGGCATGCCTCTGGGGAGCGTTGACCTCAAGACATTGGCTTCGGCCGCCGTCACGAGCAACTGACCGGCTCCGGGAAACCATCATCACGGCGCACGACCCTCCACGCATCGGATCTGAACATCCGATGCGGAAGAAGGCGCACGCGCGGCGCTCGATGACGAATTCCCCGGCTGACCGGTTGATGCCGGGGCCGTTTGACCGGGAATTCCAACGCGCCGGATCGGCGACTGCGCGGCACGGCGGCCGGCCCCATATGCCTTCTACGAAGGACGAAAACAGAACTGGAGATTGAGAATGTCAGATGAGGTTTCACTCGGCTTGGCGGAAGCAGAGGAACTGGCGAAACGCGCTTGCCTGGCGGCAGGCGCCACGGAAGCCACCGCCCGCTCGCTCGTCGACGCAACCTTGTCGGCCGCACTCTACGGCCCTCCCATGCTTGGATTTCCCCACCTGGTGGATTATCTGAACAGCTTCCGCGAGGGGCGTATCAACTGCGATCCGGCACCGACCCTGCAACGCCCGTTTCCGGCGTGTTTCGTTTCCGATGCCGACCGGGGTATCGCACAGCTCGGCTTCGATCGCGCCTTCGAGGTTTTGGTTGGGACGGTGCGCCAATTCGGGGTGGCTGTCTTCACCCAGACGAACAGCTACACCGCCGGTGAACTGGGCTACTTCGTGCGAAGGCTCGCGGCGGAGGGAATTGTCGGGATCGCGGCGACGAATGCCAATGCAATGGTGGTCGCAAAGCCGGGCGGACCCGCCGTCTACAGCACGAATCCCATGGCATTCGGCTTTCCGCTCGGAGAAGGTTCGTTGCCGTTGATTATCGATCAGGCGTCGAGCGCGACCGCCTATGTCAACATCGTGGCGGCCGCTGCCGAAGGCCGCTCCATCCCCGAGGGCTGGGCCGTCGACGAAAATGGTGCGGACACCCAGGATGCCACGAAAGCACTCGCCGGTGCGCTCCTTCCCTTCGGCGGGCGCAAGGGAGCGAATGTGGCATTGATGGTGGAAATGCTATCGGCGGGGCTCTCCGGCGGGCCGTGGTCGCTGGACACGGCCGATTTCATGTCGGGCACGACGTCTCCAGCGGCGGGCTTGACGGTGGTCGCAATGATGCCGGGGCCCGCCGGCGCTGATCGTGTCGGACGAGTGCGCCAACAAGCAGCCCGGCTCCAGGGCCACGGCGTGTTCGTGCCCGGGGTCAGCGGCATCGAATATCCGCGGCCGCCGTCAGAGGGCCTTCGAATGCCGCGAAGTGTGTATGAAAACATCGTTAAAATCGCGGGCGCATGATCCCCCGGTTTAGCGGTCGGGCTGAAGAGACCTTCGAAAAGGCCCTCGCCTACTGCGACGCCTTCGCTAAGGAGACCGACGTCGCTCGATGGTCGGAACTAAATTGGCGGTTCCACAGCTGTCTCTACGAGGACGCTCAGCGGCCGTTCCTCGTCAACACGATCCGCTCCGTGAACGATCGGCTGGAACGATACCTGAGAGTTCAACTGACGCTGTCGAAAGGCCAGCAGACAGCTGACCGGGAACATCGGCAAATTCTCAATGCCTGCAGGGACATGGACGAGGAAAAAGCAGCGGACCTGCTGTATGCCCATATTATGAACGCCTGCAAATCCCTCCTGAAGCATCTTCCTGCAAAGAAGACCGCTGACAGGTAGCCGCCCCTTTCTTGTTGTTCTCTTTCGGCGCCGGCGGACGCCTTGGCTACGCTTCCACGGTCACGTGGCCCAGGGGTTTGGAGCAACAGGCGAGGATATAGCCCTCCTCGATATCCTCCTCCGTGATGCCGCCATTGTGCACCATGTGGACCCGGCCTTCCGTCTTGCGCACCTTGCAGGTGCCGCAGATTCCCATCGAACAGCCCGAGGGGATCACCAGTCCCGCCGCCTTTGCGGCCACCAGGATCGTGTCCGTCTCGTTGCACCGGGCGCTGATGCCGGAGAGGGAGAAGGCGATCTCGGCCTGGTTCTGCTGATCGGGGACCACATCCTCGGGAACATCTTCGGCGTGCTCGGGCTCTGCCGTGAAGCTCTCCTGATGGTAGCGGCTCATCTCGTAGCCGAGACCGGCAAGCGCCTCGCGCACGGCCCGCATGAAAGGTTCGGGGCCGCAGCAGAACACCTCGCGGTCGAGATAGTCCTGGGCCATCAGGCCCAGCATGATCTGGTTGAACATTCCCCGATAGCCGGTCCAGGGCCGGAAGGGATCGGGTTCCTCGACCACCCATTTCAGGTCGATGCCGACGATGCGCGAGGCCATGAGTTCCATCCTGTCGCGCAGGATGATCTCGGAGGGACGGCGCGCGAAGTTGATGAAGACGATATCCGGCTCCCGCCCAGAATCGTAAAGCCAGGTGGTCATTGCCACCATCGGCGTGATGCCGGAACCGGCGGAGATGAAGAGGTATTTCTCGGCCGGGTGATGCACGATCGAGAATTTTCCCGCCGGGCCGATGGCCCTGATGCGCATGCCCTTGTGCAGCTTGTCGAGCATCCAACGCGTGCCGATGGACCGATCCTGCGCCTTGACGGTGATCGTCAGCGCCGTCGGCCGCGATGGTGAGGAAGAGATCGTATAGGTGCGGTAGAGCGGCCCGCCGGGAGCGGGCAGTTCCAGCGTGACGAACTGCCCCGGATCATGGTTGAACAGCGCCCCGGAGGGACTTTGAAAGCTGAAGGTCACCACGTTTGGCGCTTCCGGCGTCCGGGTGACGCATTCGAGCGGTTCGGCATCGCCCCAGAAGCTGAGTGTCTTGAACTGGCTCATCCGCTCACTCCGCCGCCACCCGAAACGGCGCAACGGCGCGCTCGAGCCAGGCCGCATACCAGTCGACGAACTGCGTCACCCCGCTTTCCTGGCCCGGCGAATAGGGACCGGGAACATAGGCCGGAGAGAAGATCCCCTGCTGGTTGGTCTCGACGATCTCGCGATCTTCGTCATTGGTGGCGATCCAGACTTCCGTCAGGCGCTTGAGGTCGTAGTCGACACCTTCGACGGCATCCTTGTGCACGAGCCAGGTGGTCGTGACCTCGGTTTCCGTCGGGCTGATCGGCACGACCCTGAAGGTCAGCGAATGATCCGGCAGGAAGTGATTCCATGTCGACGGATAATGGAACATCAGGAGCGTGCCGGCGTCGGGCGGGGCAACCCGGCCAAGGTTTCTGGCGACGGCGGCCTTGCCGTCCATCGTATAGCTCAATGCCTTTTCCTGGAGCGGCATGCGTGCCAAACGGTATTGACCGTCACCAGCAAGGACGAATTGCGCCGGCGCGCCGGCGGCCGCGCAACGGTCGAAATGCACCTGCAGCCTCGGTGACACCCCGCCATCGGCCTGGACGCCGGCAACTTCCGGGTCGAGCGGGAAAGAGCGGCAGAGCGCCGGATGGTTCCTGCTGCAGTGATAGCACTCGCGGTTGTTCTCCCAAACCAGCTTCCAGTTGCCCTTCTCGACGATGGTCGAGGTGAAGGCGACCTTGGCATCCTTGAGTTCGTGGACCTCCAGATACGGGCGCGCCAGTTGTGCGAAAGGTTCGAAGTCCGGTGGCGTGTCGGACAGGCAGATATAGATCAGGCCTTCGAGATTGCGCAGGTTGACCGGCTTCAGCCCGAATTGCGACGCGTCGAACCCAGGTCCCATGTCGTTTGCCCAGATCAGTTTGCCGTCAAGCTCGTAGGTCCACTGATGATAGGGACAGACGAGCTTCGCCACCTGGCCTTCGCGCGCCTTGCAGACCAGCGACCCGCGATGACGACAGGAATTGTGGAAGGCGCGGATCTCGCCGTCACGGCCACGCACGATGATCACTTCATAGGCGCCGACGCGCAATGTGACGTAGCTGCCCGCCTTGGCGAGTTGGCAGGCCGGAACGGCATACAGCCACTCCTTGTAGAAGATGTGCTTGAGGTCGAGTTCATAGATCTCGCGCGAGGTATAGAAGGGCTGCTCCAGGCTGAAGCCCGCGACGCGGCGGGCAAGCAGTTCATGGACGGATGGCGAATTGACTGTCATGGGCTGATTCCAGGTGCGTAGCTTCAAACTGAGCTGAATTATTCTTGCCCATGAACCCGTTTGACAACGGCATAAAATTTCATCTTGAATTAGGTGAGCTAACCTCAAGCGTCTGCACACCGACAGGAACGATTCATCAGAGGTCCGGATGCCAAGCCCCTATGACTTCTCCTCCATGACCGCGCTTATCTGCTTCGAAGCGGCGGCGCGAAATGCGAGTTTCAAGAAGGCCGCGCAGGAAATGAATGTGACGCCGGCTGCCGTCAGCCACCAGATCAAGGCGCTGGAGATGGACCTCGGATGCAGCCTGTTCCTCCGCCACCACCGCGGCGTCGAACTCACGGAGAAAGGAGCGCTTCTGTTCATCGCGATTCAGCGGGGGTTCGAGACGATTTCCGAAGCCGTCACCCAGATGCGCGAGCGCCCGGAAACGGTCGACGTCACGGTCGGGACCACCACGGCTATCAGTTCGCTGTGGCTCACACCGAAGATCTCGGCCTTCTGGAAGATCCATCCCACCGTTACCGTCTCGCAGCTCGTCAGCGACGTGCCGGGAATGACCGGCCGCTGCGATCTGAGCATCCATTACGGCAATCCGCAGGGGACCGGAGTTGAATACCGCGCTCTCTTTCAGGACCACATCGTGGCTATGGGAACATCCCGTTTCGCCGCCGAGCATGGCATTACCAGGCTTGAGGATCTGGTTAAGGCACCGTTGATTCACTCGAGCAGCAAGGAAACAGGCTGGACAAGCTGGGACGACTGGTTTGCCGCGCTTGGATACCCGGAGCCCAAGGGCCGCAGTTTCTATGTCAACAACTACATGATCGCGCTTCAGGCTGCGCAGGACGACGTCGGGGCGGTGCTGGGCTGGGACGGGCTGGTCGGAAGCCTGATCGAGGAAGGACGGCTGGTGAAACTTGTTCCGGAAAGCATCCCCTCTCCCGTGGGCTTTTACCTTAAGATCCACCCGCGCGCTTCGTCGAAGGCGCGGCTTTTCGCGGACTGGCTTGTTGCAAGCGCTTGAGGTCCCGCCGAGGTGCCGAATGAACGGCCCGCTTGCTGGGAATTCGCGTCGCTGATTTTCGAAGGGGAAATGGTACGGTTGGGTGGTCTCGAACCACCGACCTCAGGTGCCACAAACCTGCGCTCTAACCAACTGAGCTACAACCGCACTCGGGGCGCGCGATCCAAATCGCTTGGGCCGTCGCGTTGGCGGCTCACATACGGTCACTTCAGCCGATTTGCAAGCCTTAACTTCAGATTATCAAGCAAAAAGACCGGATGGCAAGCACCCGGTCCCTTGAGCAAATTTGAACGGTCGTACAGCGCCGCGCGTCTTACCAGACGCGCAAAGGTCGCTGTAGCACTTTGAATTGCTGCATGTCTTGTCCTTAAATCGAGGTCGATTTAAGGAGACATGCAGTAGGGACCGATCAGGCCTTCTTGAAGGTGGAAACGACCTTTTCGGCGGCTTCCTTGCCAGGCTTGGCAACGTTCTCGGCGACCTTGCGGGTGGCTTCCTGCATCGTCTTGGCCTGCTCGACGGCGACTTCGGCCTGCTTGCGGATGAAGGCGGTCTGCAGTTCGACGAGTTCCGAGAGCGACTTCACGCCGAGCAGCGCTTCCATGTGCGAGAGCGAGTTCTCGGCATTGGTGCGCAGCGCGTTGATCGCCTTGAGGCCGAGCTCGACGGAGCCGGACTGGGCGCTTTCGAGCGTCGCTTCGACGGTCTTCGTTGCCTCTTCGGCGGCGGTCTTCATCTTGGCATAGGCGTCCTTCGACTGCGCGGCGCCCTTTTCGGCAAACTCGCGGAAGCTGTCGGCGAACTTCGTCGGGTCAAAGGAAAGGGAAAATGCGTCTTCGGTCTTCTTGGTAGCCATTGGTATGCGCTCCTTGGTGTGGCCCTCTTAAGAGGCGCCTTGGTGAGTGATGCCGGTCTTATAATCGATCTTGTTGTGCATTGCAACAAAATTGTGCATTGCACAAAAGCCGCCGCTGTTAACCTTGCGGGGCGAAAGGCGCGTGGAGAGCAGGACCGTCGCTAGACCCTCGCAGATGCGGCAGGTATTAATAGAGTGTTAACACGCAAGAGCCCCGTCAATAGGCCTGCCCATGCCCGCGAGACAGTATCCATTCATCGACATTGCCGTGCATGCACGGGTGCGGGAGCATTTTGCCCGCGGCGATGCGTCGGTTCTCTTCTCGAAGGATCTGGCGCGCGTCCTGTGGGCAAACGACCAGGGCGCCAAGCTGTTCGGCGTCGCTTCGGTCTACGACTTCATCGATAGTTCGCTCAATCCGAACGACCTGTCGCTGCGCCAGTTGCGCGCCGCCGCGGCGCAGCTTGCCGCCGTCGGCGACCGGCGCCAATTGTTGATCCGGATCGCGGCCGGCTTCCGCAGGCTGCCGCTTAATGCGACCGTGGAGATGATCCGCATCCGGCCGGGCGAGGACGCCGTTCTCTTCACCGCGCCGCACAACGGCAAGGCGCTTTCGCCAGAAGACCGCGCCGCCGCGATGATCGCGGGGCTGGACGGACCCGACACGCACATGGCCGTGCTAGACGACGACGGCAGCGTCATCGCCCAATCGCCCGGATTCGAGCATCTGGGCCTGTCGGACGACATCCGGCGGACGCTCGTCTCGGCGGTGGCGCGTGAGAAAGACCGGCTGATCAAGCGCCTCGTCGCGACCGAGAAGGGGCAATTGCCTGCTGCAATCGGCAGGATTTCCGACCACCCGGCTCTCCATCTTCTCTTCGCCGTCGAGGCGACCCTGGAGGCGCCGGATACCGGCGAGGCCACCGCCACGGACGGGCCAGACGCAATCGCCGTGGCTGCGGCAGAGGTCGAGACCGGCCAAGACGCCGCTTCGCCGGCCGCGCCGGACGAGCCTGCCGAATCTCCGGTGCAGGAAGATGCTTCGGAGACCGTATCGATAACCGAGCTCGGCGCAACCGAAGAGCAGCCGGCCGATACGACGCCGGTCGAGGAAGAACAGAGCGAACCGGCGCTTCAGTCCGGCGACGAGACTTCAGAGCCGATAGCGAGCGCAGGGACTCCCGAGTCCGGGCCGCAAGTGGCGACGTCGCACGCCGCCAGCGGCACGACTGCGGAGTCGGACTTCACCTTCACGCCGGGCAGCCGCGCCGTCCGCTTCGTCTGGAAAATCGATGCGGAGGGGCGCTTTAGCGAGATCTCTGAGGAATTCGCAGCCGCCGTCGGCCCGAGATCGGCCGGAGTGGTGGGCCTGACCTTCGCCGAGCTTGCGGACCGCTACGATCTCGATCCCGACCACAAGATCAACGCGCTTCTGCATCGCCGCGACACCTGGTCCGGCAAGACCATCCTGTGGCCGGTCGAGGGGACGAGCCTCAAGGTGCCGGTCGACCTCGCCGCCCTGCCGACCTATTCCCGTTCGCGCGAGTTCGACGGTTTCCGCGGCTTCGGCATCGTGCGGCTCGCTGACGCGGTCGAGGACGAAAGGGCGAGCGGCCTGGCGCTCGCCCTTGCGCCCCGCCAAGAGGAAATGACGGGCGAAGCTCCGGCCGAGGGCGTTTCCGACGCCGCTGGAGATCCGACGGAAGCGGAGTTGCAGGCGTCCGATTCGGCCGATGCCCCGCCGGGCGAACCTGAGGAGGGCGCGGCGGGAGACACGCCGGCGGCGGAAGACCCGTTTGCCGGCGAACGGCCCGCCCTTCGCATCGTCGATGCTCCGGTGCGCGCCCCCTCCGACAAGGTCATCGATCTCGATGAGCATCGGCCGGCGGGCTCCGGGGCGCTGACACGCGGCGAGCAGGCGGCCTTCCGTGAAATCGCGCGGCAGCTCGGCGCGCATTTCGTTGAGCCGACGCCGCCGCCGAGTGCGGTGCGCAGCGATGATGCGCGCTCGGCGAGCCACCTGACTTCGGCAGAAGACACCACCACCGAAAGCACGTCGGCGGATGACGCGACCGCCGCCCGGCTGGAGGAGACGGCTCCGACGACCGGCGGCGAGGCACCCCCTGCCCCGCGCGGCGGCGTCGGCATGAGCAGCGAAATCCTTGACCGCCTGCCGGTCGCGCTCCTCATTCATCACGGCGACGCGCTGCTCCACGCCAATCCAGAATTTCTGCGGCTGACCGGCTACCCGACGCTCGGCGCCTTCGAGCAGGAGGGAGGCCTGGAAGCCCTCTTCGCCTATGGCAGCGAATCCGGAGAGCGCGAGCCGGACGGGACGATGACCCTGGTGCGCGCCAATGGTCAGCTCGCTCCGGTCAGCGCCCATCTCCACTCGATCCAGTGGGAGGGGAGAAGCGCGCTGATGCTGGCGCTAAGCCCCGCCGTCACCCGGGCCGTCGAGACGGCCAGACCCGTGGCAGAGGCCCCGCCTGGGGCCGAGGCGCGGCTCAGGATGGAAATCGACGAACTCCGCTCGATCCTCGAGACGGCCACCGACGGCGTCGTGGTCCTCGGCCAGGAGGGCGATATTCGGACGATGAACCGCTCGGCAAGCGCGCTCTTCAACTATGACGAAGAGGAGATGCGCGGAAAGCCGTTTGCCGCTCTCTTCGCGCATGAGAGCCAGAAGGCGGTGATCGACTATCTGCACGGCCTTTCCGGCCATGGTGTCGCAAGCGTGCTGAACGACGGCCGGGAAGTGATCGGCCGGGAGGCGGGCGGCGGCTTCATTCCGCTGTTCATGACGATCGGGCGGCTCTCCTCCTCCAACGGCTATTGCGCCGTCATCCGCGACATAACCCAATGGAAGCGGACCGAGGAGGAACTGCGCAACGCCAAGCGTGCCGCCGAGACCGCGAACGCCCACAAGACCGAATTCCTCGCACGGGTCAGCCACGAGATCCGCACGCCGCTCAACGCCATCATCGGCTTTTCCGACATGATGGCGAGCGAGCATTTCGGACCGGTCGGCCACCCACGCTATATCGAATATGCCGGCGACATCGGCCGGTCGGGCCGGCATGTGCTCGACATTGTCAACGACCTGCTCGACATCTCGAAGATCGAAGCCGGGGAGATGGAGCTCGATTTCAGCGCCGTCGACCTCAACGAGGCGGTCTCCGAAGCGGTCTCGCTGGTGCAGCCTCAGGCCAACAGCCAGCGGGTGATCATCCGCACCTCGCTGTCCGGTTCGGTGCCGGAGGTCGTGGCCGACGGCCGCTCGATCAAACAGATCGCGCTCAACATCCTGGCGAACGCCATCCGCTTCACGCCGTCCGGCGGGCAGATCGTCGTGTCGACGTCTTATGAGACGAATGGCAGCGTCATCCTCCGGATCCGCGACACGGGCATCGGCATGACGCGCAACGAGCTCGACCAGGCGATGAAGCCGTTCCGGCAGGTGACGACCGGCGGGCGCAAGCGCGGCGAAGGTACCGGCCTCGGCCTGCCGCTGACGAAGGCGATGGCCGAGGCAAACCGCGCCCAGTTCGCCATCAGCTCCGCGCCCAACGAGGGCACGCTGGTCGAAGTGTCCTTCCCGTCGCAACGCGTCTTGGCGAACTGAGGGCCGATGCTGTAAGGAAATGTTGACCCGCGACAGCCAGTTTGGCTGCCGCCAGCAGCACCTTGCCCCGGAACGGATCGTTTGCACTTCACCGCCAAAAGCCTCAAGCGACGCCATGCCAGGTCGGGCATCGGACTGACGCATCGGCTGCTCGCAAGCTGGTCCGGCCTCGCATCGGCGATCGTGCTCATGCCGATCGCCGCCATCGCATGGCTTGCGGTGACCGGCGGCGGCGCGGACTGGCCGCATCTCATCGAGAACGTCATTCCCCGCGCCACCGTCAGAACGCTGATGCTCGTCGGGCTGACCGGCGCGGTGACCGCCGCCGTCGGCATCGTGACGGCATGGCTGGTGGCGACCTGCGAATTTCCGCTGCGCCGGCTCCTGTCCGCCATGCTCGTGCTGCCGCTTGCGATCCCGGCCTATCTCGCGGCCTATGCCTTCGGCGAGCTCTTGACCTTCACCGGACCGGTCCAGGGCCTCATCCGGGCGCTCTTCGGTTTTCAGACGAGCCGGGACTATTGGTTTCCGGATGTGCGTTCGCTCGGCGGCGCGGTGCTGGTGATCAGCTCGGTCCTCTATCCCTATATCTATCTTGCCTGCCGCTCGATGTTTCTGATGCAGGGCCGTGCGGCCGCCGACGTGGCCCGCACGCTCGGCGCCGGGCCGCTCAAGGTCTTCCTGAAAATCCAGATCCCGATGGCCAGGCCGGCGGTCGTGATCGGCCTGACGCTCGTCGCCATGGAAACGATGAACGACATCGGCGCGGTCGAATTTCTCGGCGTTCAGACCCTGACCTTTTCTATCTTCGACACCTGGCTCAACCGCGGCAGCCTTGCGGGTGCCGCGCAGATCGCCTGCATCATGCTTGTTTTCATCGTCGCGTTGATGATGGTCGAACGTGCCGCCCGCCGCAGCCAGCGCTTCGCCAGCCAGAAGACGACGGCGGCCGTCCACGACGCGGTGCGCCTCGAGCTGTCGGGCTGGAAGAAATGGACTGCAACGCTCGTCTGTCTCCTGCCTGTTCTTTCCGGTTTTGCCGTCCCCTTCCTGGTGCTCGGCAACTACGCATTGAAGCGGCTCGACCAATTTTTGGCGCCGCGCCTCCTCGACGCATTGCTGCACAGCGTCCTGGTCTCCGGCCTGACGGCACTCGTCGCGGTTTTCCTGGGTTTCGTCATGGCCTATGCGGCCCGCACCGGCCGCTCGCCGCTCACCGAAGCCGCCGGGCGGCTCGCCTCGTTCGGCTACGGCGTGCCGGGAACGGTGCTCGCCATCGGCGTGCTCTTTCCGCTCGCCGCCTTCGACAATGGCCTGGATGCATGGATGCGCAGCCTTTTCGGCATTTCCACCGGTCTCGTCCTCAGCGGCACCGGCTTTGCGATCGTCTATGCCTGCGCGGTGCGGTTTCTAACCATGGCCGAGGGAACGCTGGAAGCCGGCTTCCACAAGCTCTCGCCGCATCTCGACATGGCCGCCCGCGCGCTCGGCCGGACGGGCGGCCAGACCCTACGCTCGGTGCTTCTGCCGATGATGCGCCCGGCGGTGCTGACATCGGCGCTGCTCGTCTTCATCGAAACGATGAAGGAGCTTTCCGCGACCATCATGCTGCGGCCGTTCAATTTCAACACGCTCGCCACCCTCGTCTACGAGGACGCGTCGCGCGCCAAGGTAGAGGATGCTTCGGTCGCCGCGATGATCATCGTCATCTGCGGCATGATCCCGGTCATTCTGGTGTCGCGGTCGCTCGAACGCCGCTCATAGGACAGGCGCAAAAAAGAGGCGGCTCGCGGCCGCCTTTGAAGTCATGCTAACCAACAAATGCTCGAGAACTCGGGACGTCATGTCTGTGACAGCATCGCTGCTGCGGCACCGGCGCCTTGATGAACTGGCCTCCAGTTGGCTCGACCATGCTCCGGCAAACCTTAACAAGACCTTACCGCCAGACCCGACAATTTTAGGAAACGAACCGCAAGTCGGATTGCTTGGTTAATTCAGCGGGCGCGTCCAGGCTAACCGGCGCCGCCCCCTCAGGTCTTCAGCGCCTCCAGTCCGGCAAAGAGATCGAGCGCCTCGGGATTGGCGAGCGCCTCCTTGTTCTTGACCGGCCGGCCATGCACCACGTCGCGCACGGCGAGCTCGACGATCTTGCCGGATTTGGTGCGGGGAATGTCGGCGACGGGGATGATCTTCGCCGGCACGTGCCGGGGCGAGGCGCCGACGCGGATTCGCGCCTTGATCGCCTGCGTCAGCTCCTCGGTCAACGCAACCTCCGGCGCGAGGCGCACGAACAGGATCACCCGAACGTCGTCCTGCCAGTCCTGGCCGATGCAGAGCGCTTCCGCGACCTCCGGCATCTGCTCGACCTGATTGTAGATTTCCGCCGTACCGATGCGCACGCCGCCCGGATTGAGCGTCGCGTCGGAGCGGCCGTGGATGACGATGCCGCCATGTGGCGTCCATTCGGCAAAGTCGCCATGGCACCAGACATTGTCAAAGCGCTCGAAATAGGCGGCGCGATACTTGGCACCTTCGGGATCGTTCCAGAACATCACCGGCATCGACGGAAACGCCCTGGTGCACACCAGTTCGCCCTTCTCGCCGCGCACCGGCTTGCCCTCGTCGTTCCAAACATCGACGGCAAGGCCCAATCCCGGGCCCTGGATTTCGCCGCGCCAGACCGGCTTCAGCGGGTTGCCGAGCACGAAGCAGGAGACGATGTCGGTGCCGCCGGAAATCGAGGCGAGCTGGACGTCGGATTTGATCCCCTCATAGACGAAAGAGAAGCCCTCCGGCGAAAGCGGCGAGCCGGTCGAGGTCATCAGCCTGAGCGCCGAGAGATAGTGCGTCGTCGCCGGCGTCAGCCCGCCTTTGCGTACCGCATCAATGTATTTTGCCGAAGTCCCGAACACAGCGAAGCGCTCCTCGTCCGCAAAGTCGAAGAGGACGTTGCCATCTGGATAGAAGGGCGAGCCATCATAGAGGCATAGGGTTGCGCCGACGGCGAGGCCGGAGGCCAGCCAGTTCCACATCATCCAGCCGCAGGTGGTGAAGTAGAAGAGCCTCTCGCCTTCCTTCAGCCCGCAGTGGAAGCGGTGCTCCTTGAGATGCTGGAGAAGCGTTCCACCGGCCGAATGCACGATGCATTTCGGCACGCCCGTCGTGCCGGAGGAAAACAGGATGTAGAGCGGATGGCTGAAGGGCAGGCGCTCGAAGGCAAGCGGCTCGGCTTCGAAAGCGGCGATGAAATCGGCAAGCGTCACGCCGCCGTCAATTGCCGCTGCAAGTGCGGCGCTGTCGCCGGCATAGGGGACGACGAGGGTCGGCACACGAAGCGTCTTCGCCACGGCGCGCACCTTCGCGTCGACGTCTTGGCGCTTGCCGTTGTACCAGTAGCCATCGCAGGCGACGAAGAGCTTTGGACCGATCTGGCCGAAGCGGTCGAGAACGCCCTGTTCGCCGAAATCCGGAGAACAGGAGGACCAGATGGCGCCGAGCGAGGCGGTGGCGAGCATCAGCGCGATCGTCTCCGGCAAGTTCGGCATCATCGCCGCGACACGGTCGCCGACGCCGATCCCCTGCGCCTTCAGCGCCTGCTGCAGGCGTGAGACGAGACTGCGCAACTCGTCCCATGAAAGCCGATAGCGGACCTTGTCTTCGCCACGGAAGATCAAGGCGTCATCGCCACCGCTGCCACGCAACAGATTTTCGGCAAAGTTGAGTTTCGCGTCGGGGAAGAAGCGGGCTTCGAGCATCCGCTCGCCGTTGATCAGCGCTCGACCGCCGCGCTCACCGACGACGCCGCAATGCTCCCAAACGGCAGTCCAGAAATCGCCGCGCTCCGCCACGGACCAGCCGTGAAAGGCATCGTAGTCGGAGAACCTGCGGCCGAAGCGCGCTTCGCACCAGGTGATGAATTGCGCCATCGGGCTCCGCGCGAGCGTCTCGGCATCCGGAACCCACAAAGGTCGATCTGTTTGCATGCGTTCCTCCACTCCCTCTGCCCTGTTCTATACCATGCTGCAACGCAAAATAAACAGCGTGCACGGCAGCGCCACCTCCTTGAAGACGACATTTCCATGTCAGTTGCATTTGCCCTCTTCAAGGCCTATCCAGACGGTTTCACCAAGGGCGATGCCGACCGACCGAAATGTCCAGACCCATCCGGAAAATATCGCGCGTCTTGAGGCTGCGCCTGCAGCGTCGCCATTTCGTCTGGTCTGCCGCAGGCGGGGTCATTCTCGCCCTCGGTTACAACGCCGCCCTGCCCCTGCTCGTCTCGACCACCGGCGTGCGCGCAGCGATGGAGCGGACGCTCGACAGCTGGTCTGGCGGCAAGAGCAGGATCAACGGTGAACCGACCGTCCGGCTCTGGCCCGAACCGCTATTGACCTTGCCGTCGGCGACGATCGAAACCAGAGGGCCCGAACCCCGTCCGCTTGCCGAAATTGGCCGCATCACCGCATCGTTCAGTCCGCTTTCGACGCTTCTCGGCGATCCGACGCTGGAGGACATAAGCCTTGTCGATCCCGTCGTCACGATCGAGCGCCGGGCCGACGGCACGATCAACTGGCAAAAGCCGCATTGGCTCGCCCCGTCCGAAGCCGCCGCATTGGCTCAGGAAAGCCCCTTCGGCGACATCGCGATCGAGAATGGCCGGCTGATCGTGCTCGACCGAATGGCTGACGGCAGCGACATCGACATTCCGGGAATCTCCGGCACGATCAAGTGGCCCTCCTTTGCGGGACGATTGAGCACGCAACTGTCGGCACGGCTGAGCGGCGAAGAGGTCGCCTGGGCGTTCGTCTGCGACGATCCGCTCTCGCTCTTGGCGAAACGAAACGCGCCGCTGAAGACGTCGATCACATCGGCGCCGCTGACCTTCTCCTTCGAGGGCGTCGGCAAGCTTTCGTCCGTTCCCTTCGCGTCCGGCCATCTGCAGATGTCCGCAGCTTCCCTTCAAACGCTCACTGAGTGGTATCACGGCGGCTCGACAGCGACGCTCCCGCCGGGAGGGCTCAGCATCGACACCAGAGTGACCACCGGCGAGAAGACGCTGAAGCTCGACGAACTGGCATTCACCATGGGCGGCGCCAGCGCGACGGGCGTACTCGATATCTCCCTTACGGACGGCAAGGCGCCGAGCATAGAAGGGACGCTCGCCTTCGATCGCATCGACCTCAACGGCGTTCCCGTCGCCGCGCTTTCACCGCTTGGTCGGGACGACCGCCTTTGGCGTCTGGTGGAAAGCTTTGTCGCTGCCTGGCAAACGGACGTTCGCCTTTCCTCGCAGGAGGTCCTCGCCGGTCCCCTGCACCTGACCGACGTCGCCGCCGGAGTGTTGATCGATGGCAAGCGCGCCTCGCTCGACATCGGCGACAGCAACTACGCCAACGGCAGCCTGAGCGGCCGCGTCGTGCTCTCTGATGAAGGGCTGGACCATGGCGGCCGATTGCAGGCGCGCCTCAAGGACGCCGACTTCGGCGCAGTGCTCGGCAGCTTCGGCCTGAACGGTCCGGTGCCGGCCGGCCGGGGCATTCTCAGCATCGACATCGGTACCGATCATCCCGTCTGGGCCACGGGACTTGGCGACATATGGGGCGATCTCACCTTGTCGCTGGCGAATGGCAGCATCGCCGGCTTCGATGCCCACGCCTTCGCCGATCTCGTCCGCAAGGGCGAGTTCTTTTCGCTTTCTCAGGCGAATGAGGCGAGCTTCGACTTCCAGGTGGCGAACGTGAAGGCCAGCTTTGCCGACGGCACAGCGCGGCTCGACCGGGCCGATTTCACCGGAACGTCGGGAAACCTGTCCGTCGCCGGCGTTGTCCCCTATCGCAACGGCAGCCTCGCGCTTGCCGGAACGCTTCAAGCCGAGGCGCCCAGCGGCAATCAACCGGTTCGCTTCTTCGTCGGCGGCTCCTGGCCGAATGCGGTGATCTCGCCGCTTTCCGTTCTCGTCGCTCCGAAATAAGGCTCAGCCGATGGCCGCAATAGCGGCGCGCTCATCCTTTTCGCGCTGGACCTCCCGCCGCTTGGTGACGATCGATGCGACGACCACGCCAAAGGCGACGATACCGATCAGGATGGTGCAGATCGCATTGATCTCCGGCGTCACGCCGAGTCTCACCTGGCTGTAGATCTTCATCGGCAGCGTCGTCGCGCCCGGTCCGGTGGTGAAGCTCGAGATGACGAGATCGTCGAGCGACAGGGTGAAGGCCAGGACCCAGCCCGAAAATACCGCCGGCGCGATCACCGGCAGGGTGATCGCGAAGAAGGTCCTGACCGGGCTCGCGCCGAGGTCAAGCGCCGCCTCCTCGATCGATTGGTCGAAGCTCAATAGGCGTGACTGCACCACGACCGCGACGAAGCACATGGTGAAGGTGATGTGGGCGAGCGTGATCGTCCAGAAGCCGCGATCAAGCCCGATCGCCACGAATAGCAGCAGCAGCGACAGGCCGGTGATCACCTCCGGCATGACCAGCGGCGCATAGACCATGCCGGAGAAAAGTACGCGTCCGCGGAAGCGCGAATAGCGCACCAGCGCCAGCGCCGCCAATGTGCCGAGAACCGTCGCGCAGGTTGCCGACAGCAGCCCGACGCGAATGGTCACCCAGGCGGCATCGAGGAGCCCCTGATTGTGCCAAAGCTGGCTGTACCATTTGGTCGAAAAACCGGCCCACACCGTCACCAGTTTCGACTCGTTGAAGGAGAAGATCACCAGAAGCACGATCGGCAGGTAGAGAAAGCCGAAGCCGAGCACGACGGAGGCGATATTGAAGCGGGACCACTTTTCCATGTCCTATCTGCCCTCGCTATCGGCCTTGGCCTGGACATTCTGGAAATAGACGATCGGGATAACGAGGATCATCAGCAGGATGATCGCCACAGCCGACGAGACCGGCCAATCGCGATTGGCGTTGAACTCGTTCCAGAGCGTCTTGCCGATCATCAGCGTCTCCGATCCGCCGAGCAGGTCGGGGATGACGAACTCGCCGACGGCCGGAATGAAGACGAGCAGGCAGCCGGCGACCACGCCCGGCAGCGACAACAGGAAGGTGATGCGCCAGAAGGCGCTGATCGGGGTGCAGCCGAGGTCCTGCGCCGCCTCGATCAGCGAGTGATCCATCTTCTCCAGCGCCGAATAGATCGGCAGCACCATGAAGGGGAGATAGGAATAGACGATGCCGATATAGATCGCGGCATTGGTGTTGAGGATGATGAGCGGCTGGTCGATGACGCCGATCGCCATCAGGAACTGGTTCAGCAGCCCTTCGGGCTTCAGGATGGCAATCCAGGCATAGACGCGGATCAGGAAGCTCGTCCAGAAGGGCAGGATCACCAGCATCAACAGCATCGGCCGGATCGCGCGCGGCGCCCGGGCCATGCCGTAGGCGATCGGATAGCCGATCAGCAGCGTCAGGAAGGTCGAGATGGCGGCGATGACGACGCTCGACACATAGGCATTGAAATAGAGCGCGTCCTGGGTCAGCCAGACATAGTTGTCGACGGAGAATTCGCGGGCCTTCTCCAGCATGCCCGCCAGCCCGCCGGCCAGATCGAAGACCGGCGTATAGGGCGGCATGGCGACCGTGGTCTGCGACAGCGAGATGCGGAAGACGATGAAGAAGGGAATGAGGAAGAAGAACAGCAGCCAGGCATAGGGGACGATGATCACCAGACGGCTCATGAGGGCTGAGGCAAGTTTCGCCATGGCTTCAATCCTTCAGGACGACGCCGGCATCCTCGCCGAACGAGATCCAGACCTGCTGGTCGTAACCGAGCGGGTCCTCGACCGCGCGCACCGCGTTCAGCGACGACGCCTTGACGACCTTGCCGTCCCTAAGGCGGACGTGGAACACGGTCATGTCGCCGAGATAGCCGATGTCCCAGATCTCGCCCTCGGCCGCATTGACCGGAGCATGGGCGGGCGGCTGGCGGCTGATCCTGATCTTTTCCGGACGAACGGCGAAGGCGGCCTTTGCCCCATTTGCCGGTTTTTCGGCCGAGGCGATGCGAAGCGGAATGCCGCCGGTCGTTTCGATCCGAACGGAACCGCCTTCGGCCGCGGTCACCGTGCCGTCGAACAGGTTCACGTCGCCGATGAAGTCGGCGACGAAGCGCGAATTCGGCGCCTCGTAAATCTCGGCCGGCGTCGCCACCTGGACGACCTTGCCGTGGCTCATGACGGCGATGCGGTCGGCCATGGTCATCGCTTCTTCCTGGTCATGGGTGACGATGACGAAGGTCAGGCCGAGTTCCTGCTGCAGATCCATCAGTTCGAACTGGGTTTCCTCGCGCAGCTTCTTGTCGAGCGCGCCGAGGGGCTCGTCGAGCAGCAGCACCTTGGGCCGCTTGGCCAGCGAACGGGCAAGCGCTACGCGCTGCCGCTGGCCGCCGGACAGCTGATGCGGCTTGCGCTGGGCGAATTTCTCGAGCTTGACGAGCTTCAGCATCTGCCCCACCCGCTCGGCGATATCGGCCTTCGGCATGCCGTCCTGCTTCAAACCGAAGGCGATGTTGTTCTCGACCGTCATGTGCGGGAACAGCGCGTAGGACTGGAACATCATGTTGACCGGCCGCCGATAGGGCGGAATGCCGGCGAGGTTCTGACCGTCGAGAACGATCTCGCCGGACGTCGGCTGCTCGAAGCCGGCGAGCATGCGCAACAGGGTCGACTTGCCGCAACCGGATGCGCCGAGCAGTGCAAAGAATTCGCGCGTGTAGATGTTCAGCGACAGGTCGTCGACGGCGGTGAACTCGCCGAACTTCTTGGTAACGTTCTTGACGGAAATGAATGGCTTGGAGGCGGGGTCCGCCCATGGTGCGAAGGAACGCCGGATACTACCGAGAGACTTCATCATATAACCCCGAAGTGCCGCAATCGATGGAGGCGGCGCCGCCCCGCTGCCGGCTGAACCGCTCCCGAAATCCCCCTGAAGAAATTGCCCGGATTGAGGTCCGGGCAATTCTTTTCCGCTCCTACTGACCGGTTACGATCTTCGTCCAGAGCCTTGTCAGTACCCGCTGCTCCTTGGCCTCGAACGGAGTCGTGGTGAAGAGCTTCTGCATCACGGCGTCCGAGGGATAGATGGCCGTGTCCTCGAGCACTTCCTTGTCGAGGAACTGTTGCGAGGCCTTGTTGCCGTTGGCGTAGAAGACGTAGTTCGACGCCTTGGCGATGACTTCCGGCTTCATCATGTAGTTGATGAACTCGTGCGCTTCGGCGACATGCGGCGCATCGGCGGGGATTGCCAGCATGTCGAACCACATCTGCGCCCCTTGCGCCGGGATCGAATAATCGACCGTCACGCCGGCCTTCGCCTCGGCCGCCCGGTCGCGCGCCTGGAAGATATCGCCGGAAAATCCGACCGCCAGGCAGATGTCGCCATTTGCCAGCGCATTGATATATTCCGACGAGTGGAACTTGCGGATATAGGGCCGGACCTTCAGGAGCAGATCGGCGGCCTTTTCGAGATCGGCGGCCTCGTGGCTGTCCGGATCGAGGCCGAGATAGGTCAGCGCCGACGGCATGATATCGGTCGGCGAATCGAGCAGGTGAATGCCGCAATCCTTGAACTTCGCCGCGATCTCGGGATTGAAGATGACGTCCCAGTTCGGCTTCTCGTCGGTGCCGAGAATTTCCTTCATCTTCTCGACATTGTAGCCGATGCCGGTGGTTCCCCACATGTAGTCGACGGCATATTCGTTGCCCGGATCGTACTTTGCCGTACGCTCCATGATCACGTCCCACATGTTCGAAAGATTCGGCAACTTCGATTTGTCGAGCTTCTGGAACACGCCCGCGGCGATCTGGCGCTGCAGGAAGCTCGCAGTCGGAACGACGACATCATAGCCGGAGCCGCCGGCAAGCAGCTTGGTTTCGAGAATTTCATTGGAGTCGAAGACGTCATAGACGACCTTGATGCCGGTCTCCTTGGTGAAATCCTCAAGGATGCTGTCGTCGATATAGTCCGACCAGTTATAGACGTTGACGACCCGCTCCTGGGCGAAAGCGAGCGTGGCCGCTCCGCCTAGCATTGCGGCCGCCAAAGAGGCGACAAAGAGTTTGCGCATACAACTCCCCTTTTGATTGGCTCGAGACACGCCGCATCTTTCCGCCGCGGTTGCGTCCTGTGTTGATCGATGCGATGCCGAAGTTAGGCATGTTTCTCAGTAAGCTCAAGCGCTTTCGCACCGGCCAAATCGACCATCTCCCAAGTCGATTGCTTTTTCACAAGCACAAGCAAAATCCGAGGCTTATACGCCGGTCCGCACGTGCCCGGCCACGGGCCACGCCAGCTCCGTCCGCGGTCTGCCGTCGCGTTCCGCGAGACCAGAACGACCTGCTGTCGCAGGCGCCAGCAAAGCGCGAGCTCCTCATTGAAAATCGAACACGCTCAAGCCCGTCGCCATCTCGTCGAGACCGAGTGGCCGGGTGACGGGCGGCTCGGCGCGGGCCAGACAGCCCTGGCGCTCGCACAGGCGACAGACCGGGCCGACGGCGATCGCCGGCAGACGGGCGGCCCCATAGACCGTCTCCTGCGCGAAGCCGGCATCGCAGCCGATCAAGAGCGCGGTGCGCCTGACCCGCTCCTGAAAGGCCGCCTGGGGTCCCTCGACCGTCCGGGCGATGGTCAGGAACTCGCCGCCATCCGTCATCTCCACCCGGTCGACGAGGATCTGCCCCGGCACCGCGAAGGCGGCATGGATGTTGAGCTTCGGGCAGGCACCGCCGAAGCGGGCATGCGGAAAGCCCTGTGCGCCTGCGCGGCGCAGCCGATGGCCGGCATTGTCGATTTCCATCAGGAAGAAGGGAATGCCGACGGCGCCGGTCCGCTGCAACGTCGTCAGGCGGCTGGCCGCCTGCTCGAACGACACCTGGAAGCGTGCCCTCAGGAGGTCGATGTCGTATTTCGCCCGCTGGGCTGCGGCATGGAAGGCCGCGTAGGGCATCATCAGCGCATGGGCGGCATAGCGTGCAAGCTCGAAACGGCCGATGCGGCGCGCCTCCGCCGTGAAGAATTGAATCTGGTCGAGCTCCGCCACGATCGCGTCGTGACAGGCGATCGATGCGACCTCCATGGCGGTTTCGAGCGTTTGGTCGAAGGGCGACAGCCGCTCGGAAATGAAGAGGCGCATCGAGTGGCGATCGAATCGGCGGCGCAGGTTTGGCATGACGTGCACCGGCAAGGTCCGCACGACGAGACCGTGCTCTCTCTTCAGCCAGGCCCTCAGCACCCCCGCAAGGTCTTCGCCCGGCGACAGGCTCGCATGGAAGGCCTCCATGGCCTCTTCGATCCGGACAAAATGGTTCGGCCGCGCCTCAAGGGTCTCGCGGACCTCGTCGATCGGCAGCCGCGTGTCGGCAAGCGTCGCCATATGCCCCTGGCCGGCGAGGAGCTCCGCCAGGTCCTTCAGGCGCAATGCCTGTTCGCGATAGGCCCGATACAGCTTGACGACGCCGCCCGACACGTTGGGAGCGGCTTCGGTGACCTCGATCAGCTCCTGATCTCCCGGCAGTTCGCCGGCGAGCAGCGGATCGGCAAATACCTCGCGCAATTGCGTGAGGCTGCCGCCGGCTTCGCCCTGCAATTCGTCGAGATCCACCTTGTAGACCGAGGCCAGCTTGAGCAGCAGCTGCACGGTCAATGGCCGCTGGTTGCGCTCGATGAGGTTCAGGTAGGACGGCGAGATGCCGAGCGCCTCCGCCATTGCCGTCTGGGTCAGTTGAAGGCCGTTGCGGATTCGTCTGACGCGCGGCCCGGCGAAGATCTTGTTCTCGGCCATTTGTCACTCCCTTTACAGAAGCTCCACAGACGCTTCTTTGACAAGTTTTACAGCTTTACCGCTTCACCCTGTCAAACACAAGACAAGGTAACCCCTTTTGCGACGACAGAACGGCGATAGATGTGGCTTGTTTCTGCAGCGCAATGTAAAAATTGTCGTATCAGTTCACAAGTATTCAGCGAGCTAAGACGATAGTTGTAGAGCTCATGATGTTGACGAGGAGAAAAGCATGACTGTTTTTTACAAACTCGTTCCGAGCGCGCCACAGCGCCGCTTCGACGGCATCGAGCGGCCCTACTCCGCCGCGGACGTGCAGCGGCTCCGGGGCTCGGTCGAGATCCGTTATTCGCTCGCGGAGATGGGCGCGAACCGCCTCTGGAAGCTCATTCACGAGGAGAACTTCGTCAATGCGCTGGGCGCGCTCTCCGGCAACCAGGCCATGCAGATGGTCCGCGCGGGCCTGAAGGCGATCTATCTATCGGGCTGGCAGGTTGCGGCCGACGCCAACACCGCCTCGGCAATGTATCCGGACCAGTCGCTTTATCCGGCCAACGCTGCGCCGGAGCTCGCCAAGCGCATCAACCGCACCCTGCAGCGGGCCGACCAAATCGAAACCGCGGAAGGAAAAGGCCTTTCGGTCGACACCTGGTTCGCGCCGATCGTCGCCGACGCGGAAGCCGGTTTCGGCGGGCCGCTCAACGCCTTCGAGATTATGAAGGCCTTCATCGAAGCGGGTGCCGCGGGCGTCCACTACGAGGACCAGCTCGCCTCGGAAAAGAAGTGCGGCCATCTCGGCGGCAAGGTGCTGATACCGACCGCGGCGCATATCCGCAACCTGAACGCCGCCCGGCTCGCCGCCGACGTCATGGGCACGCCGACGCTGGTCATCGCCCGCACCGACGCGGAAGCGGCCAAGCTGCTCACCTCGGACATCGACGAGCGCGACGGGCCCTTCGTCGACTACGATGCCGGCCGTACCGTGGAAGGCTTCTACCAGGTGAAGAACGGGATAGAGCCCTGCATTGCCCGCGCCATCGCCTATGCGCCACATTGCGACCTCATCTGGTGCGAGACCTCGAAGCCGGATCTCGAACAAGCGCGCAAATTCGCCGAAGGCGTGCACAAGGCGCATCCGGGCAAGCTGCTCGCCTATAATTGCTCGCCGTCGTTCAACTGGAAGAAGAACCTCGACGACGCGACGATCGCCAAGTTCCAGCGCGAGCTCGGCGCCATGGGCTACAAGTTCCAGTTTATCACGCTCGCCGGCTTCCATCAGCTGAACTACGGCATGTTCGAACTGGCGCGCGGCTACAAGGACCGGCAGATGGCCGCCTATTCGGAGCTGCAGGAAGCGGAGTTCGCGGCCGAGGTGAACGGCTACACGGCGACCAAGCACCAGCGCGAAGTCGGCACCGGCTATTTCGACGCCGTGTCGCTGGCGATCACCGGCGGCCAGTCGTCGACGACGGCGATGAAGGAATCGACCGAGCACGACCAGTTCCGCCCGGCGGCGGAATGAGGGAAGGCGTGAAACGAAGACCGGGGCGCGCGACATCCCTGCCCGTTGCGCGCCCCGGAACACCGAAAATTCTCGAACCGCAAGCGGACAGGAAAATGGTTTCCGCCGCATCCGGCTCTAAGCTTTGAAGGAGCACTCCCATGACAGTTCAGACACGCGTCAAGGAACGGGCCGAGGAACAGTCGTCGGCCATGACCGCGGACCAGCAGGCGGCGATCCGCATGGTCGCCAACGACCTGCACCGCCTCAACCAGTCGGTCATGAAGGCCGTAGAGGCCGGCGTCTCGGTCGAACTGGTGCGCTCGGCACGCCATCACGGCGGCGACGGCAACTGGGGCGACCTGCTGATCCCGGTCGTCGTCACCCAGGGCCGGCCGTGACGGTGGCACTGGCCTTGGCGGCGGCCGCGCTCATGCTCGGCGCCGCACTCTGGCAGGAGATCGAGTGCCGCAGCAGGCAAGCGCTACAGGTTCGAGTTCTCCTTAGGAGATCTGGTAGACTGATCGACTGAACGGATAGCGTGGCGGCCGGTGAAATGCTGGCCACCACGCATTCTGCGGTCAGGCGGCACTCCGCCTCGGCCGCTTGCCGGCGAAGAGATCCGCATGGCTGCGGAGCAACCGCGTCAGCCGGTCCACGACGGTGCGGATGTCCCGCCGGTGGCGGTCCTCATTGTTCATGACGATCCATTGGCGATGCCGCAGCGGGCCGACCTCCTCGCCCGCTCGCTCCAGTTGCGGGTCGAGATCGCCGACGAAACAGGGGAGCACCGCCTTGCCGGCCCCGGCGCGGGCGAGGTCCAGGAGGGAGCGGGGGCGACTGACGGTAGCCACGATCCGGCCGGATGCATTTTCGTGCGGCCAGCGCAGATAGGCCGAGAGGGCGTCCTCTTCGGCGACGGCGACCCAACGGTCCGATGCGCCGGGGGCGTTCTTCCGGCAATAGGCGGCATAGGCGACCTCGCCCACCGGCCGCGAGGCGAGATAGGTCTCCTCCGGTTCGAAGGCGCGAATGCCGATGTCGCTCTCCCGGTAGGCGAGGCTCGCCCGCGCCTCGCCTATCGACAGCGAGATGGCAAAGGTGTCCCGTTCCGTGCAGATCGCCGGGAAGTTTTCGGCGATCAGCCACGATCCCCAAGTACCCGCCGCAATGCGCACGACCGTGGCGCCCTCGCCCTCCTTCTGCCAGCTTTCGACCTTGCGGGCCGCCGCTTCCATCTCCTGCAACTGCTCGAACAGGAAACGGCCGTCGGCCGTCAACCCGTAGCCGGTTTGGCTGCGGACGAATAGGGCGCGGCCTGTGCGCTCCTCAAGTTCCAGCATCCGCCGCCCGATCGTGGCGGGGCTCAGCCCCGTCGCCTGCGCGGCACCGGTCAACCCGCCGCCGCGCGCCACGGTCATGAAACAGCGATAGACGTCCCAATCCATGTTTTTCATGTCTGAAAAACGTATGAGGAAATCGGCTGTATGTAAAACAGTTTCAGCTGCATAAAAGAGGAGATGCCCACGAAATGAGGAGCATCACGATGGACATGATGGCAATGGCCCTGCTGTTCGACATGGCGTCGAAGAACCGCCGCTCTGACGAACAGGCCGAGCGGCGGTCGCGAGACCGGACGGGAAACCTCGCGGAACATCTGATCGGCGCGCTTTTCCGCAGGCCGCGGCCTCCAGCGAGGCACGGCGATTGCGAAGGTTTTCCGCGCTTTGTGCCTTGAAGAACTGACGCAAGACAAACAGGAACGCCGCGCAGCTTCGATGCGCGGCGTTCATCTGAAGCATTGTGGCGGGAACGCTCCGTCTGCGCTATGCGGCGTGATAAATCTGCCCGGCTCCGCTTTCCGGCTCCAGGCGGAACTGCTCGACCAGCATCATCAGCGTATCGGCCTGGGTCGCCAGTGCGCGGCTGGTGGCCGTCGCCTCCTCGACCATGGTGGCATTCTGCTGGGTCATCTGATCCATCTGGTTGACGGAACCGTTGACCTCGTGCAGCGCCGTCGCCTGGTCGCGGCTTGCGGTAGCGATCATCTCGACATGCTGGCTGACGGTGACGATCTGCGCGCTGATCGAGGCGAGCACCGCCCCCGTCTCCTTGACGAGCAGCGAGCCGGAGCTGACCTCGTCCGTCGACTTGTTGATCAGTCCCTTGATTTCCCTTGCCGCCTCGGCCGAGCGCTGCGCCAGTTCGCGAACCTCCTGCGCGACGACCGCGAAGCCCTTGCCCGCCTCGCCAGCCCGCGCCGCCTCGATACCGGCATTCAGGGCAAGCAGGTTGGTCTGGAAGGCGATGTCGTCGATCACTTCGATAATCTGCTCGATCTGACGTGACGCATCCTCGATGCGACCCATGGCGGCAATGGCATTCGCGACCACGGTCGCCGAATTGTCGGCGCTCCGCTTGGTTTCGGAAACCGCTCGGTTCGCCTCATGGGCGCGTTCCGCAGAGGAGCGCACCGTCGCGGTGATCTGGTCGACGGCGGCAGCCGTCTGCTCGAGCGAAGCGGCCTGTGCCTCGGTTCGCCGTGACAGCGCATCGGCGGAATGGTGCATGTTGGCACCGCTCTGCTGTATCCCCTGGGCATTGCCGCGGATCTGCGCCAGCGTGTCCTGCAGGCGGATGAGCGATCCGTTGAAGTCCTGTCGCAGTTGCTCCAGGCGGCCGTGGAAGGGCACCTCGATCTGCTGGGAGAGGTCGCCCTGGGCGAGCCGGCCGAGGCCGGCAGCAAGCTCGCTGACGGCGAGATCGATCTGCCGGTCGAGTTCGCGCTTATCCGCATCGTTGCGGCTGCGTTCGGCTTCAGCCCGGGCGCGCTCTTCCGCGCTTTCCGCCTCGATGCGCACCTTCGAGAGGGCGTTCTCCTTGAAGACGCCGAGCGCGCGCGCCATGTCGCCGATCTCGTCGCGCCGTGCACCGCCGTCGATCGCGGTATCCAGCCTGCCGTCAGCGAGCCGGCGCATGGCGGCAGTGATCTGTCCGATCGGCCGTTTCAGTGTAAGCGTCAGCGCGACCCCCGCAAGCAGGGCGATCACGACGCCAGCCACCGTGGCGGCCACAGAGATCTGATTGGCTTCCTCGCGCTCGGTGCCGGCGGCGACCTTCTGCTGCTCGGCAAATCCGGTGAGATCATTCCAGATCTCGTTGATCGAGGCGCCGGCCGCGTTGAATTCCGCCGTCCGCTTGTCGGTGATCTCGACCAGCGAAACGCCGTCCTTCTTCATCGCATTGATGATCGGCAAGACCGTTTCGGCCATCGCATCGAAGAAGCTCAGGTCCTTCGCGATGCCGCGCAAGGTCGTGAGGTTCGACTGAACGGCCAGAAACTTGTCCAGAAGCTTCTGGCGGTTCTCCTCGTTGGTGTTGCCGAGGAAAGCGGCCGTCGCGATTTGAATGTCGGTGATCGACACGGACAACCGGCGGGTGGCAGTCAGGACCGACTCCGTCGCAGCAATCTTGCCGTCGAGCTCCGCAAAGATCTGCGTCGCCTCTCGCATCTTGCCGACGGAGGCGGCCTCCAGGCGGAAGCTGGCATTACGGAAGCGATCGACGAATTTCGAAAGGTTGGCAAGCGTTTCGGGGCCGGCGGGCGCCCGGATCAGCGCGCCGATTGCGCCGGCGGCCGAATTGACCGTTTCGGCGAGTGACTTCTCGCCCTTGGGCAGCAGGGTGAAAATGTCGCGCTGGGTGCGGCCGAGCACCGGGAAGCGATCCTTTGCAACCTTCAGCTTTTCCTCGACCGTGATCGCCTTGCTGACCTCGGTGGCGAACTCGGTATAGAACCGGCTGGCACGCATGAGCTTCTCGGCGTTGCGCAGCATCGTCTTTGCCGCGTTTTCGTCCTTGCGCACCGCATATTGCAGCCGGTTTGTTTCGTCGTTGATCTTCACCTGCTCGGTCGCCAACTTCTGGAGATTGGCCTTCGTCGCCGCGCGCAGTTTCTGTTCCCCCTCGTGGAGCGTCCAGAGTCCGTCTATGCGGGCCTCGATATCGGTCGTGGCGCCGATCGCGGCGGTCAGTTCCGTCTCGCCGCTTGCGCCTGCGACCTGCGCCGCCGTGTCGGCCAGGACCTCCTTCTGCGCGGTGATCGTGTCCTTGACCGCCTTGCGGCTCTCCTCGGTGGTCTCGTGCAGGAACTGGTTCATTCCGGCATAAACATCCTTGAAGCCGCTCAGCGTCTGCAGGACGCTGTTCGAGATCTCCATGCGGCCCTGCAGCAGGCCCGAGGCATAGAGGCCGGTGATACCGACCGCCGTGATGCTGACGACGAACGGCAGGATGAAGAACAGAACCTTCGTCTGGATCTTGAAGCGGGCAAGAATCCTGTCAATGAACATGGAAAACACCTTGGCTCCCAGCGCGCGTTTGGCCTCCCCCATGGCAGCTGGCGTCCAAACAGGACACCGAAGCGCCACCCGATGCGCAAACAGGCTGATGTTTTTCGGAAATCATGCGGCGCACGCCGCCAGTCCGTCGGCAATCATTGCGGGACCCGCACCGCTTCTGCGGCGAGGACCTGACGGACTCACGTCATCCGCATAGTCGTTTTGAACGATTAAGATTCCTATAAGCGCGGCGTACGCCCGAGGCCCGGTCGAAACCGGCGGCGGTTACTTGCGCTCGCGTCCGCGGCAAACCGCCCGCGGAATGCGTTCGATGGAGGCGAATGAGAAATCAGAGGGAGGAAAAGATTGCCAAAGCGACGATCGCGAAAAGTGCAAGAGTGGCGGCGAAAGCGATCAGTTCGCCTTGCGCGCGGCTTTCATCGGCGCGGGCGATGGCAATAGCACGGGGACGGCGACGTTGCTGGCTCATGGCATCCTGTCCTTCCTGTTTGGCAGGACCGTTCGGGTCTTGCCATGCACTTCATGGTGCAACCATCCCGCGGCTGAGGAAAGGCCATGAATTGGAAACAGTCTGGTCTGCGTTCTGAGACCGTACCACCAGTCCTCGGCCGGCTGTGGAAGCCATTTGCAAAGCAGGTTCGACTATTTCCCTTAACAATGGCTGAAGAGGCAAATCACCATTTTTGCCTCCCGGTTACACGTCTTGACCGGCAGCAAAGCCGGATGCCCAGGCCCATTGGAAATTGTAGCCGCCTAGCCACCCGGTGACGTCGACGCATTCGCCGATGAAATAGAGGCCGGGGATGTTCGTCGCTTGCATGGTCCGCGAGTCGAGCGCGCGCGTGTCGACGCCGCCGAGTGTCACTTCGGCGGTCCGGTAGCCCTCGGTTCCGGCCGGCTTCAATGTCCAGGCCTGGATGGAAGCCGCGAGCGCGTCGATCGCCTTGTCCGAGAGATCGGCAAGCAGGCGCCCGGCGAGCTTTGCCTCCTCGGCAAAGAACTGCGCGAGCCTCCGCGGCAGTATGTCGGCCAGTGCCGTCTGCGCCGCCTGGCGTCCGCTGGTGCGGCGCATACCCTTCAGGATCGAGGCGATATCGATGTCCGGCATCAGGCGCAGGACGATCTCCGCGCCCTCGCGCCAATAGGAGGAGATCTGCAGGATCGCCGGTCCGCTCAAGCCGCGATGGGTGATGAGCACCGCCTCGCGGAAGGCCACCTTGCCGAAGCGCACCTCGGCATCGGCCGCGACACCGGCAAGCGCGCCGAGCTTCTCAAGCTGGGCCGGATCGAGCGTGAAGGGGACGAGTGCCGGCCGCGTCTCGACGACCGGCAGGCCGAACTGCTCGGCAGCTTTATAGGCAAAGCCTGTCGCTCCCATCTTCGGGATCGATTTGCCGCCGCTCGCAATCACCAGCGAGGCGGCATCGATCGTCCCGGCGCTGGTGGTGACGCGAAAACCCGAAGCGGTCCGTTCCACGGCCGAAAGCGCGGTCTCGAGCCGCAGCATCGCGCCTGCTTCCTTCATCTCGGCAAGGAGCATGCGGATGATGTCCTTGGCCGAGTGGTCGCAGAAGAGTTGCCCGAGCGTCTTCTCATGCCAGGCGATGCCGTGCCGCTCGACGAGCGATACGAAATCCTGCGGGCGGTAGCGGGCAAGCGCCGACTTGCAGAAATGCGGATTGTCGGAAAGGAAATTCTTGGGGCCGGTGTGACTATTGGTGAAGTTGCAGCGGCCGCCGCCCGAAATGCGGATCTTCTCGCCCGGCGCCTTGGCATGATCGACGACGACGACACGGCGGCCGCGCTTCCCCGCCTCGATCGCGCACATCATGCCGGCGGCGCCCGCGCCGATGATCACCACATCCTGCTTTTCGATCACGGAGAGCCCTCTTCGCGTTTCTCGCCTTCCTTTCCGGCGAGAGGCGAAAAGTCAATCGCGAAGCACTGCAGCGCCGGGCGTCTTTCAAAAGCGCAAAGGATCCTGCGGCAATTTGGGAGCTGTGGGCTTTTGTCCGCAAATCGCATCCGATTTGCGGAACATGCAGTAGCCAATTGGCAAAGGGCGGCTATGATGCGGGCTATCCTAAGCAGAATCCGGTGAATTATGTCTTCCAAGAGAAGCGTTGCCCAACAGACAGCAAAGGTCAGCAAGAGTACAGGAGTTCCCCTCGCCCTGCATTCCCCCCGAGGTGTCAAGACGTGGAAGGAGGCAGTCGACTGGCTGAAGATCCGCGGCATCGAGGACATCGAGTGCATCACCCCCGACCTTGCCGGGGTGCCGCGCGGCAAGATGATGCCGACGTCGAAGTTCACGTCCAACACATCGCTGGCACTGCCTTCGGCGATCTACCGCCACACGATTTCCGGCGAGTATCCGGAAGAGACCGGCCAGTTTCGCTATGACTCGCGCGACAGCGACATCAAGCTGGTGCCGGACCTTTCGACAATCTCCATCGTTCCCTGGGAAAGCGATCCGACGGCCCAGGTGATCTGCGATATCGTCGGCTCGCAGGGCGAACAGATCAGCTATACGCCGCGCAATGTCCTGAAGCGAGTCGTCGACCTCTACCGGCAGAAGGGCTGGAAACCGGTTGTCGCGCCCGAGATCGAATTCTACCTCGTCGCCCAGAACGATGACCCGGACTATCCGCTGCGTCCGCCGAAGGGCCGTTCCGGCCGCTCCATTCTCGGCGGCCAGGGCTATTCGATCGCTGGCATCAACGAATTCGACGAACTGATCGACGACATCTACCACTTCTCGGAAAAGCAGGGCCTGGAGATCGACACGCTGATCCACGAAGAGGGGCCGGCGCAACTCGAGATCAACCTCAGGCACGGCGATCCGATCGAGCTTGCCGACCAGGTGTTCCTGTTCAAGCGCACCATTCGCGAAGCGGCGCTGAAGCATGGCATCTACGCCACCTTCATGGCGAAGCCGATGCAGGGTCAGCCGGGCTCGGCAATGCACATCCATCAATCGGTCCTCGACATCGAGACCGGCCGGAACATCTTCTCCAACCCGGATGGCGCGCCCTCCAAGGAGTTCTTCTCCTTTATCGGCGGCATGCAGCACTATGTGCCGAAGACGTTGTCGATGATGGCGCCCTACGTGAACTCCTACCGGCGCCTGACGCCGGACATGTCGGCGCCGGTCAACACGGCCTGGGGCTACGACAACCGCACGACGGCCTTCCGCATCCCCGTTTCGGACCCGGTCGCGCGGCGCATCGAAAACCGCCTGCCGAGCTCCGATGCGAACCCTTATCTGGCGCTCGCCGCCTCCCTCGGCTGCGGCTATCTCGGCATCATGGAGGGTCTGCAGCCGACGCCGCCTTCGGAAGACACTGCGAATGACGGTGAGATCGATCTGCCGCGCGGCCTGCTCGAAGCCATTTCGCTGCTCGAATCGGCGCCATCGCTGGCCGAGGTCTTCAGTGCCGAGTTCATCGCCATCTATGCCGGGGTGAAGCGCGGCGAGTTCGAGACCTTCATGCAGGTCATCAGCCCGTGGGAACGTGAATTCCTGCTCCTCAACGTCTGACCTGAGGAGCATGCGGATGGAATGGCAAAGCCCGATCTCGCCCGGACTCTCCTGGTACGAGGCGACGGTCCCGGACCGGCCCAGCTATCCGGCAATGCCGGGATCGCAGAGGGCCGATGTCGCCATCATCGGCGGCGGCTATACCGGGCTGCAGGCGGCCTTCAACCTTGCGAAGGGCGGGGCCGACGTCACGCTGATCGACGCCTGCCGCCTCGGCGACGGCGCCTCGGGGCGCAACGGCGGCCAGTTCGGCACCGGCCAGCGCGCCTGGGCCGACGAGACGGAAGAGGTGCTTGGACACGAACGGGCGCAACTGCTCTTCGACATGGCGGAGAACGCCAAGCGCTACGTGCTGGATTTCGCAAGCGCGCACGGGATCGATATCGAGTTCGTGCCCGGCCAGCTCTCAGTCGGCCATAAGAGGAGCTTCGAGACCGACTATCGCCGCCATGTCGAGGCGATGGCGGAACGGTTCGGCTACCCGCACCTCTCCTTCATGGACCGGGAGGAAACCGCGCACCGGCTCGGCTCGCGCCACTACCACTTCGGCATCCGCGACACCGGCACCGGCCATATTCATCCGATGAAGCTGCTCGTCGGGCTCGCAAGGCAGGCGGCCCTTGCCGGTGCCAAGCTCTACGAACAGACGAAGGCGCTGAGGGTCGAGAAAAAGGACGGTGCGGTCGTTATCGAGACGAACCAAGGCACGATCACCGCGGACCGGGCGCTGATCGCCTGCAACGCCTATATCGGCGATCTCGAGCCGGTGACCGCCAGCCACGTGATGCCGATCCGCTCCTTCATCGGCGCGACCCCGGTGCTGACGAACCACCCGGAGATTCTTCCGGGCGGCGAGTCGGTCGACGATTCGCGGTTCGTCGTGCGCTATTTCCGCAAAACGAAGGATGGCCGGCTGCTGTTCGGCGGGCGCGAGGCCTATACCGCCGACAATCCGCGCGACATTTCCACCCACATCCGCCGCCAGATCCGCGAGATTTATCCTTCGCTTGCCGATATCGACATCACCCATGCCTGGGGCGGTTCGGTCGGCATCACCATGCCGCGCCAGCCCTTCTGCCGCGAGGTCATGCCGGGGGTGACGAGCATCGGCGGTTATTCGGGCCACGGCGTCATGCTCTCTAACTATTGCGGCAAGCTGTACGCTGACCTCGCACTCGGCAGGGCAACGGAACTTGACCTTCTCAAGGACTTGAAAATACCGGCGTTTCCAGGCGGGATTCGTTTTCGCTCCGCCCTCCTCTTCCTTGCCCTGAGCTGGTATGCCTTGCGCGATCGGCTTTAGAGCCGCATGGTTCCGGAGCGGGTATTGCCCAGGCCGACTCCCTAGGTTCATGCACAGAGTGTCATGCTTTGGAAGAATTGGGCAGATACGATTTTGTTGCGTTGCACCCTAGCGCTTTTAAATCGATTAGATTATATCTGCCCCTGACCTGAAACAGATCGAGACATGCCATGAGTAGCCAGATCATTCCTGTCGAACCGTTTGACTATGTCGTGTTCGGCGGCACCGGCGATCTTGCGGAGCGCAAGCTGTTGCCGGCCCTCTACCACCGGCAGATCGAAGGCCAGTTCACCGAGCCGACACGAATCATCGGCGCTTCGCGTGCTGCCCTTAGCCATGAGGAATATCGCAGCTTCGCGTCCGACGCGCTGAAGGAACACCTGAAGCCCGGCGAGTTCGACGAGGCCGAGGTGGCCAAATTCACCGCACGTCTCTATTACATATCTGTCGACGCCAAGTCCGAGCAGGGCTGGGACGATCTCAAGAAATTGCTCGAGGAAGGCAAGGATCGCACCCGGGCCTTCTATCTCGCCGTCGGGCCGGCAATCTTCGGCGATATTTCGGAAAAGATCCGAGACCACAAGCTCATCACCAAGAACACCCGCATCGTCGTCGAAAAGCCGATCGGTCGCGATCTCGCTTCGGCGACGGAGCTGAACGACACGATCGGCAAGGTGTTCCGCGAAGAGCAGATCTTCCGCATCGACCACTATCTCGGCAAGGAGACGGTGCAGAACCTGATGGCGCTGCGCTTCGCCAACGCACTCTACGAGCCGCTGTGGAATTCGGCCCATATCGATCACGTGCAGATCACCGTCGCCGAATCGGTAGGCCTGGAAAATCGCGCCGGCTATTACGACAAGGCCGGCGCTCTGCGCGATATGGTGCAGAACCATATTCTCCAACTCGTCTGCTTCGTCGCGATGGAAGCGCCGACCTCGATGGATGCGGAAGCGGTGCGCGACGAGAAGCTCAAGGTGCTCCGGGCCCTGAAGCCGATCACCGCCGCCAATGTCGAGCAGGTCACGGTTCGCGGCCAGTATCGCGCCGGCGCATCGGCAGGCGGCCCGGTCAAGGGCTACCTCGAAGAGCTCGAAGGCGGCGTCTCCAACACCGAGACCTTCGTCGCGATCAAGGCCGAGATCAGCAATTGGCGCTGGGCCGGCGTGCCGTTCTACATCCGCACCGGCAAGCGCATGGCCGGCCGCATGTCGGAAATCGTCATCACCTTCAAGCAGATCCCGCATTCGATCTTCGACCACAGCGCCGGGCGCATCTCCGCCAACCAACTGATGATCCGGCTGCAGCCGAACGAGGGCGTCAAGCAATCGCTGATGATCAAGGACCCCGGACCGGGCGGAATGCGGCTCAGAAACGTACCGCTCGACATGAGCTTCGCCGAAGCCTTCGGCGTGCGCAATGCCGATGCCTATGAGCGGCTGCTGCTCGACGTCATCCGTAACAACCAGACACTGTTTGTGCGCCGCGACGAGGTGGAGGCCGCCTGGCAATGGATCGACCCGATCCTCAAGGCCTGGGAAACGGCCGGCCAGCAGGTGCAGGGCTACACTGCCGGCACCTGGGGGCCGAGCCAGGCGATCGCGCTCATCGAACGCGACGGCCGCACCTGGAACGACACAATCTAGGACCGGCCCATGAGCGAGACCCTGCACACATACGAGAATGGAGCGGCCCTGGCGGAGGCGCTTGCCGATGCCGTCAGCGCCAGGCTCGCCGCAGCGATTGCGGCCCACGGCAAGGCGAGCATTGCGGTGTCCGGCGGCTCGACGCCGAAGGCCTTTTTCCGCGCGCTGGCCGGGCGCGACCTCGATTGGACGAAAGTGACGATCACCCTCGTCGACGAGCGGTTCGTACCGCCGGAAAGCGATCGCTCCAATCACGCGCTCGTCGCTTCGAACCTGCTTCAGGACAAAGCGGCCGCGGCGAAGTTCGTGCCGCTCTATCATGCCGCGGCGACGGCCGAGGCCGCCGCTGCGATCGCAAGCGAGGTGACCGCCGCGATCGCTGCGCCCTTCGACGTGGTGGTGCTCGGCATGGGAACGGACGGGCATACGGCCTCGTTCTTCCCCGGCGGGACACGCCTTGAAGAGGCCCTTGACCCGGCAACTCCCCGTGGCGTGGTCACGATGGAGGCTGACGGCGCCGGTGAACCCCGCCTCACCTTTACTTTCTCGAGCCTTCGGGATGCCGGATATCTCGTCCTACATATCGAAGGCGAGGGAAAAAAGGAGGTCCTCGCCCGGGCGCAAGCCGCGGGAGAAGAGGCCGAGATGCCGATCCGCGCCATGCTGAGGCGGGCGGCATCGCCGCTGCAGATCTACTGGGCGCCGTAAGGCGTCCGGACAGGAGACAGCAATTCAGAAGCGTTACAGCGACGCGCCGCCTTGGAAACATTGCCGCTGTAAGCCGATGACAGGATGAAGACCAAGGGGTCCGAAGACTCCGGAACAGGATGTGCCATGTCCGCCGATTCCCGCATTGCCGCCATTACCGCCCGTATCGTCGAGCGTTCAAAGCCCTATCGCGAACCTTATCTGGAACGCATCCGCAGCGCCGCGGCGACGGGACCGCACCGGAGTGTCCTCGGCTGCGGCAACCTGGCGCACGGATTTGCCGTCTGTTCCCCCGCCGAGAAGGACGCGCTCGCCGGCGACCGCGTCCCGAACCTCGGCATCATCACCTCCTATAACGACATGCTCTCGGCGCATCAGCCTTTCGAAACCTATCCGGCGCTGATACGCGAGGCGGCCCGCGAGGCTGGCGGTGTGGCGCAGGTTGCGGGCGGCGTGCCGGCGATGTGCGACGGCGTCACGCAAGGGCAGCCGGGCATGGAGCTGTCGCTCTTCTCGCGCGACCTGATCGCCATGGCAGCCGGCATCGGCCTGTCGCACAACATGTTCGATGCGGCCGTCTATCTCGGCGTCTGCGACAAGATCGTGCCGGGCCTGGTAATCGCGGCGCTGACCTTCGGTCACCTGCCCGCCATCTTCGTTCCCGCCGGACCGATGACCTCGGGCCTGCCGAACGACGAGAAGGCCAAGGTCCGGCAGCTTTTCGCCGAGGGCAAGGTCGGCCGCGACGAATTGCTCGAGGCGGAATCGAAGTCCTATCATGGCCCCGGCACCTGCACCTTCTACGGCACCGCCAACTCCAACCAGATGCTGATGGAGATCATGGGCTTCCACCTGCCGGGCGCCTCCTTCATCAATCCCGGCACGCCGCTGCGCGACGCGCTGACCAAGGAGGCAGCGAAGCGGGCGCTGGCGATCACGGCCATGGGCAACGAATTCACGCCGGCCGGCGAGATGATCGACGAGCGGTCGATCGTCAACGGCGTCGTCGGCCTGCATGCGACCGGCGGCTCGACCAACCACACCATGCACCTCGTTGCCATGGCGCGCGCCGCCGGGATCGCGCTCACTTGGCAGGACATTTCGGAACTCTCCGACGTCGTGCCGCTGCTCGCCCGCGTCTATCCAAACGGCCTTGCCGACGTGAACCATTTCCACGCGGCCGGCGGCATGGGCTTCCTGATCAGCCAATTGCTCAAGAAGGGGCTGCTGCATGACGACGTCCGAACCGTCTTTGGCCAGGGCCTCGATGCCTATGCGATCGACGTGAAGCTCGGTGTCAACGGCACCGTCCAGCGCGAGCCGGCGCCGGAGGAAAGCGCCGATCCGAAAGTGCTCTCGACCATCGACCAGCCCTTCCAGCATACCGGCGGGTTGAAGATGCTGACCGGCAATATCGGCAAGGCGGTGATCAAGATCTCCGCCGTCAAGCCGGAACGCCATATCATCGAGGCCCCCGCCAAGATCTTCAACGATCAGGCCGAGCTCAACGCCGCCTTCAAGGCGGGCAAGCTCGAAGGCGATTTCGTCGCCGTTGTTCGCTTCCAGGGCCCCAAGGCGAACGGCATGCCGGAGTTGCACAAGCTGACGACCGTGCTCGGCATCCTGCAGGACCGGGGCCAGAAGGTGGCGATCGTCACCGACGGGCGCATGTCCGGCGCATCCGGCAAAGTCCCGGCTGCTATCCATGTTACGCCGGAAGCAAAGGAGGGCGGGCCGATCGCCCGCATCCAAGAGGGCGACATCATCCGCATCGATGCGGTCAAGGGGACAATCGAGGTCAAGGTCGACGACATTGCCCTGAAAACGCGGGTGCCGGCTCGTATCGACCTCTCCGACAACGAGTTCGGGATGGGCCGCGAACTGTTCGCGCCGTTCCGCCAGATCGCCGGTGCGGCCGATCGCGGCGGCAGCGTTCTGTTTCACTGAGGCACCTGCGCCGTCGGAATGTGCCGACGGCTCTCGCCGTCAGCGATAGATGTCCAGCGTGCGGTTGCGATGGTTCGGATGGGTGCTGTAGACGAAGATCCGATTTAGGTCGCGATCGCTTAACAGCCGCAGGAACCGGGCCTCAATGAGGTTGTTGGCATGCACCCGCTTCAACAGGCAGCCGATCAGCGGAAGGCGGGCGCTCGGTATGTCGAGATAGAAATTCTGCGGCAGCTGGAACTTCGTCACGATGCCGATCACGGCGCTGCTTTTCGACAGCTTGATGATCTCGCAGCGGCGCGACGAGAGGTTCTGCATCCCCTTCTCGGTAAATTCAATTCGCGCGTCGTTCCGCGTGTCCTCCATCGGGAAATTAGCCTCTCGATCATACATGAACGACTCTTCCTTGTTGAGGAAGTGCCGTTGCATCTGAGGGGCCGGGCTGCGCATCAATTCACCTTTCGCATTCGAATTGCGGTCACGCTACCCAATGAAATTTAACAGAGGGTTTGGCGCCGCGGTGGAATGCGCATATTCCGTCCGAAAGCATCTATCAGCGGTACTGATGTTGGTGTGTCAGATGCCCCTCATCCGGCCTGCCGGCCACCTTCTCCCCGCAGGCGGGGCGAAGGGAGCTCGCCGCACTGCCTCAGTCCCCTCGCCCCGCTTGCGGGGAGAGGGCTAGGGTGAGTGGCATTCTCAGACATTACACTAAACGCGATAGCTGCGCCCGTCGGCGTCGAAAAGGTGAAGCTTCGACTTGTCGGCGGTAAAGCGCACTCGGTCGCCACGTCCGACCTTGAGGATGCCGGGGATCTTGGCGATGATCGGCTCGTTCTCGACGAGACCTTCGATATAGAGCAGCGTCACCTCGCCAAGCGCTTCGACGATGGCAATTGTTCCCTCGAACAGGAAATCCTGGCCGTCGGTCACCTCAAGGTCTTCCGGCCGCACGCCAAAGCTCGCCTTCTTGCCGTTTTCGGACGCGTTCGTCGGGATGTCGAGCGTCACGGATTTTCCGCCTGTAAGGTTCACCGTCGTCTGCGCGCCGGTGGCCGTGATCGTCGAGGGGATGACGTTCATGGCCGGCGAGCCGATGAAGCGGGCGACGAACAGGTTCGCCGGCCGCTCGTAGAGCTCGAGCGGCGCCCCGACCTGTTCGATGTGACCGAGAGAGAGCACGACGATGCGGTCGGCGAGGGTCATCGCCTCCACCTGGTCGTGGGTGACATAGATCATCGTCGTGTCGGCCATCCGCTCGCTGAGCTTGGCAATCTCGATGCGGGTCGCCACGCGCAAGGCAGCATCCAGGTTGGACAGCGGCTCGTCGAACAGGAAGACCTTGGGATTGCGGCAGATCGCCCGGCCGATCGCGACGCGCTGGCGCTGGCCGCCGGAAAGCGCCTTCGGAAGACGATCAAGGAATTTCGTGAGCTGGAGGATGTCGGCTGCCGACCGAACCCGGCGGTCGATCTCCTCCTTCGATTCCTTGGCGATCCGCATGCCGAAGGCCATGTTGTCGTAGACGGTCATATGCGGGTAGAGCGCATAGGACTGGAACACCATGGCGATGCCGCGTTTCGATGGCGGCACGTCGTTAACCCGCTCGCCGTCGATAAACATGTCGCCGCCGGTGATCTCCTCGAGCCCGGCGATCATCCGGAGCAGCGTCGACTTGCCGCAGCCGGACGGCCCGACGAAGACGACGAACTCGCCCTGTTTGATGTCGAGATTGATGCCGTGAATGACATCGACCGCCCCATAGGACTTGCGGATGTCTTTAAGCAGCAGGCCCGTCATTGCACCCTCCCCTCGGTTTCTAGGCCAGGCGCGCGAAGAACGCGCCCCAGGCCGGAAGACTGATCTTGTTGTCCCTTATATCAGAGATGAAGCCGTGACCGTCGAGCGGCTCGATCCCGTCGCTTGGCGATTCCGCGGCCGCAGGCTCGTCGCCCATATTGAACAGGCAGAAGAGCTTTTCATTGCCGTGGGTCCGGATGAAGCCGAGAAGCGGTGCCCGCGTCTCGACGAATTCGATATCTCCCTTGGCGAAGGCCGGATGGGCCTTCCTGAAATGGAGAAAACGGCGATAGTGCTCGAGCACCGAAGCCGGGTCGCCCTCCTGGATGGCGACCGCCTGCGGCAGGTGGGCCTCGGGAATCGGCAGCCAGGGCTTCGCGCTGCTGAAGCCGCCGTCCGGCAGGCTCTCCCACACCATCGGCGTCCGGCAGCCGTCGCGGCCCTTGAAATCGGGCCAGAACTGGATGCCGTAAGGGTCCTGGAGGTCCTCATAGGCGAGCTCCGCTTCCGGCAGCGCCAGTTCCTCGCCCTGATAGATGCAGACCGAACCACGCAGCGACATCAGCAGGCTGGCGAGCAGCTTGGCATGACCGGCGTGGTCGGCAACGCCGGAACCCCAGCGGCTGACGTGGCGGACGACATCGTGGTTGGCGAAGGCCCAGCAGGCCCAGCCCTCCGGCGCGACCTTCTCGAAATCGCGCAACACCTCGGCAACGCGTTCCGGGGTCAGCGGATCCGGCGCCAGGAACTCGAAGGCATAGCACATCTGCACCTTGTCGCCGCCCGAGGTGTATTCACCGGCGATTTCAAGACCGCGCTGGCTGTCGCCGACCTCGCCGACGGCGGCGATCGCCGGGAATTCCTCCATCACCGCACGGAAGCGCTTCAGAAAGTCCAGATTCTCCGGTCTGTTCTTGTCGTAGATATGTTCCTGATAGTTGTAGGGATTGACGGCAGGCGCGGTCGAGGCGTTGCGGCGCTCCGGCGCCAGCGCCGGGTTGTCCCGCAGCTCTCGGTCGTGGAAATAAAAATTGATGGTGTCGAGGCGGAAGCCGTCGACGCCGCGCTCCAGCCAGAAGCGCTCGACGGCGAGAAGCGCATCCTGCACATGCGGATTGTGCAGGTTGAGGTCCGGCTGCGAGGTCAGGAAATTGTGCAGGTAATATTGCAGCCGCGTCGGGTCCCAGGCCCAGGCGGAGCCGCCGAAGATCGACAGCCAATTGTTCGGCGGCGTGCCATCCGGCTTGGAGTCAGCCCAGACATACCAGTCAGCCTTGGCATTGCTGCGGCTGGAGCGGCTCTCGACGAACCAGGGGTGCTGGTCGGACGTGTGCGACAGGACGAGATCGATCATCACGCGGAGGTCGAGCCTATGGGCTTCCGCAATCAGTGCATCGAAATCCTTGAGCGTGCCGAAGATCGGATCGACATCCGTGTAGTTCGAGACGTCGTAACCGAAATCGCGCATCGGCGAGGTGAAGAACGGCGAGATCCAGATGGCATCGGCGCCGAGCGCCGCGACATGCGGTAGGCGGGCGGTGATGCCCTTCAGGTCGCCGATGCCGTCGCCGTTGGTGTCCTGGAAGGAGCGCGGGTAGATCTGGTAGATCACCGCGCCGCGCCACCAGTCCTTGTCGGCCGTCAGGATTGCGCCGGTCGTTTCGGTCTTGTCCATGCGAATTTGAAGTCCCTGTCTTGAAATGTCAGCCGCCCTTGACCGATCCCGCCAGCAGGCCACGCACGAGGTAGCGTTGCAGGGCGAAGAAGACGATCAGCGGTACGACGATGGTGATGAAGGCGGAAGCGGTGAGGATTTCCCAATTGCCGCCGCGGGAACCGAGGAGATTGACCAGGCGCCCGGTCAGCACCAGCGAATCCTCGCCGGCGCCGAGAAAGACGATGGCGACGAGGAGGTCGTTCCAGGTCCAGAGGAACTGGAAGATGGCGAAAGAGGCGAGCGCCGGGAACGACAAGGGCAGGATGATCTTGACGAAGATGTCGAAATCGCTGGCGCCGTCGACGCGCGCCGATTCCATGATCTCGCGCGGCAGGCCGGCCATGTAGTTGCGCAGAAGATAGATCGCCAGCGGCAGGCCGAAGCCGGTATGGGCGAGCCAGATGCCCATATAGGTCTTGGCCGGCACGCCGAAGAAGGCGCCGACGCCGTTATAGAGCTGCAAAAGCGGAATGAGCGACATCTGCAGCGGCACGACGAGCAGACCGACGACGACGGCGAGCAGGATGGCGCGCCCCGGGAAAGGCATCCAGGCCAGCGCATAGGCCGCAAAGGCGGCGATCAGGATCGGGATCAGCGTCGACGGTATCGCGACGGTCAGCGAGTTGAGGAACGACGTGCCGATGCCGGCCGCACTCAGCACCTCGATATAGTTGTCGATCGTGAAGCGAGGCGGTGTCGAGGCGGTATAGAAGATGCGCTGGCCGCGCGATCCTTCCATCTTCGTATCCGAGACGATTTCGAAGCCGCCGTCCGTCTGCACGGTCAGCCGCTCGCCGTCATTGAGCTCTGCCGTCTCGCCGGGTTTGAACTTCGCCGGCTCGCGGCTGGAAAAACCGAAGGCGGAAATCTGGCCGCCACCCTGACCTTCAAGCAGATTTCCGGAGATCACGAACTTGCCGTCCCGCTCGACCTGGTTGTCGGCCGAAGGGGCACGCGCCACGGCGTTGCGCGACGACGTGGCGAGCGCCGTCCACCAGCCGGAGACGGCGAGTTGGTCCTTGTCGCGTAGAGAGGAGATCAGCAGGCCGGCAGTCGGCATGGTCCAGAGGAGGACGAGGAGCAGGACCGAAAGATGAACGGCCCAGGTGAGCGGAGAACGCGTCGACGGGTTCATCTCAGTGACCTCCCGATTCCTTGGTCGCGTTGCGGATGTTCCAGATCATGATCGGAATGACGAGGATCATGATGACCACCGCGATCGACGCGCCGCGGCCGAAGTCGCCGCCGCCGCGGAACATCCAGTCGAACATTAGGTTGGCAAGCACCTGGCTCTGCCATTGGCCATTGGTCATTGCGAGCACGATGTCGAAGACCTTCAGGACAAGGATGGTGATGGTCGTCCAGACGACCGCTATCGTCCCCCAGATCTGCGGCACCATGATCTTGAAGAAGATCTGCCAGCCGTTGGCGCCGTCGATAACCGCCGCCTCGATCGTCTCCTCCGGAATGCCGCGCAGCGCCGCCGAGAGGATGACCATGGCGAAACCGGTCTGTATCCAGATGAGGATGACCATCAGGAAGAAATTGTTCCAGAATGGAAGCGTGATCCAGGCCTGCGGCTCACCGCCGAAGGCGACGACGATGGCGTTCAGGAGCCCGATCTGCTCGGAGCCGGCAGCCCGGTAGTCGTAGATGAATTTCCAGATGACGGCGGCGCCGACGAAGGAGATCGCCATCGGCATGAAGATCAGCGTCTTGGCGATGTTGCCCCACCAGATGCGGTCGGTCAGCGCGGCGATGATCAGGCCGAAGAAGGTCGAGAGCGCCGGCACGACCAGGAGCCAGAGGAAATTGTTGAAGATCGACTGGCGGAATTCACCGTCATTGATCATCCAGCTGTAGTTGCGCGCGCCGACGAAATTCTGGCCGCCCCTGTCGTGGAAGCTCAACCAAACGGATTGGACCACCGGATAGATGAGATAGATCGTCAGCGCGAACAGGGCCGGCGCCAGGAACAGCCACGGCCGGATCGCGTTAGTGATCCGCAAATTGCGGGAGGCGGCAGTGCCTGACAGCCCCTTCGAAGGGAAAATCCAATCGAGAATGAAATTGGTGGCCCAGAAATAGACCGCACAGGCCAGGACACCGGCTATCATCGTCACAATCGCAGCGACAAGCTGCATGACACATCCCTCCCCTCAAACGCCTCCGGAACCGGTCGCTCCAGGCGCATTGCACGATGGCGGCTTCCGCTTTTTATTGGGATACCCGCCTACAGCGGCGCGCGTCTCATCAGACGCGCAAAGGCCGCCGTAACCTTTGAGTTACTGCATGCTTAAATCGGCTGCGATTTAAAAATGCAGCAGGCAGGCTGATCCGAAGAGGAAAGGCGGCGGACGAGGCATTGGTCCGCCGCCCTGGAGACTACTTGATAGCGTCCCACGCCTTCTGGACACCAGCCGCGACGTCGGCCGAGGGCTTGCCGCCGACATAGTCGACCATGCCGGTCCAGAGCGCGCCGGCGCCGATCTTGCCGGGCATCAGGTCCGAACCGTCGAAGCGGAAGGTCGTGGCGTTGAGCAGGATCTCGCCCTGCTTCTTCAGCGGCGGGTTGCCGTAGACGTCGACATTGACGCTCTTATAGGGCGTCAGGAAGCTCGTCTGGGCCATCCAGACCTCATGCGCGATCGGCGTCTTCAGGAACTCGATGAACGCGCGCGCGGCCGGCGTATCCTTGGTGATCATCGCAAGCGTGCCGGCGCCGAGCACCGGATTGCCAAGCTCCTTCTTGCTTTCATAGGGCGGCATGTAGAAGAAGTCGGCATCCTCGCCAACCACCGTACCTTCCGGGAAGAAGGATGGAATGAAAGAGGCCTGGTGGTGCAGATAGCACTTCGGCGGCGAAGCAAAGAGACCCTTCGGGCTATCGCGGAAGTCGGTGGAGGCGACCGCCGCCGCGCCGCCGTCGACGAACTTGTCGTTTCGCGCAAACCAGCCGAATTCATCGATCGCGTTGATCACTGCCGGGTCGGTGAAGGGAATTTCGTTTTTGACCCACTTGTCATAGACTTCGGGCGACTGCGTGCGCAGCATCAGGTCCTCGACCCAGTCCGTCGCCGGCCAGCCGGTGGCGCCGCCCGATCCGAGACCGATGCACCAGGGCTTCTCGCCGTCGGCCGCGATCTTCTCGGTCAGAGCCTTCAGCTCTTCCATGGTCTTCGGCACTTCGTAGCCGGCGTCCTCGAAGTTTTCCGGGACGTACCAGACGAGCGACTTGACGTCGATCTTGTAGGGAAAGGCATAGAGCGCCGCCGTGCCGTCCTTGCCGTTATAGGTGGAGAGATCCACCCAGGACTGACCGGCGGCGTAGTTGTCGAGCAGCCATTGCTTGGTTTCGTCGCCGAGCGGCGTCAGGAGGCCCTTGGCGGCAAGGTCGGCAATCAGGCCTGGCTGGGGTAGGATCGCCACATCGGGTGGGCTGCCGGCCTGGGTGTCGATGACGATCTGCTGTTCGTAGTTTTCGGAAGAGGAATACTTGACCTCGACGCCCGTCGCTTCGACGAAATAGGCAAAGACGCTCTTGAACAGAGCCTCGTCCTCGCCGCGCCAGGGACCGAAGATCGTCAGCGTCTGGCCTTTCAGGTCGTGCCCGTTCTTGAACTCCTCGAAGCTTCCCCAATTGAACTTCGAATCCTCGCCCGGCTTGAACTTCAGGTCGGCAGCGCTGGCAGCCCCTGCAAGCAAAGCGAGCGCAGCGACGCCAATCAGCAATGATCTCTTCACGTTCGGTCCTCCCCAAAAAGAAACCCGGGCGCTGCGCCACGGGTGCATCGTCAAAGACACGTTATTCAAAGCGCTTTGAGTTTGCTAACACTCCATTGCCGCCAAGAAAGAGTCAAGAGCTTTCATCCGGCTGCGCGCTGCATTGCAACATTTTGCCCTGCGGCAAGGTTTTGCGGCGCAAAATGAAGGTTTCGAGCTTTTTCATAGGCGGGCCGGATGGTATCAGGACAAGTTAGCGCTTGCCGAAAGGGCAAAAAATAAAGCGAATATCCAAAGCGCTTTGAGAGGAAACCGGCCATGGCAGTGAATCTGAAGCAGCTGGCGGAGATCCTCGGCCTCTCACAGACGACCGTCAGTCGCGCACTCAACGGCTATCCGGAAGTTAATGCGGACACGCGGCAAAGGGTGCTGCAGGCGGTGCGGGAGACCGGCTACCGGCCGAATCGTGCCGCCCAGCGGCTGGCAACCGGCAAGGCCTATTCGATCGGGCTCGTCATGCCGATCGCGGCGGGCATCGATTCGGACATCCATTTCGGCGAGTTCCTCGCCGGCCTCGCAGAGGAGTCGGTGAAGCACGATTTTCATTTCGTCCTCAATCCGAGCGCACCGGACGACGAGGAGGCAACGTTCCGGCGGCTGGCGGCAAGCGGCAATGTCGACGCGGTCTTCCTCGCCTATATGCGCCCCAACGATCCGCGCATTCCCATGCTGAAGGCGCTCTCCATTCCCTTCGTCGTTCACGGCCGGTCGATCGGGGGGGCGCGCGATTACCCGTTTGTCGACATCGACAATACCCAGGCCTTCTACGACGCCACCAAGCTTCTTCTGCAACTCGGCCACCACCGGATCGCGCTGATCAACGGGCCGGACTATCTCGCCTTTTCCATCCGCCGGAAAAAGGGGGTGACGCGGGCGCTTACCGAATGGGGCCTCGGACTCGACGAAGAACTCGTCCATCATTCGGTGATGGCCGACGAATACGGCTATCGAAGCATGCAGCACTTTCTTGAACGGCCCAACCCGCCGACGGCGGTCCTTTGCTCCAGTACGGTGCTGGCGCTCGGCGCAGTGCGGGCGATCAACCGGGCGGGGCTCGCCATCGGCAGCGACATCTCGGTCATCGCCCATGACGACGTCCTGCCGATGCTGAAGCCGGAGAACTTCAGCGTGCCGCTGACGACCACCCGCTCATCACTGAGGGCTGCCGGCGCGCGCATCGCGACTCGGCTGATCGGGGGGATCATCGGCCGCGGCGACTATCCGGAACAGGAACTCTGGCGCGCCGAGCTGATCGTGCGCGCTTCGACCGGACCCGCCCCGGGCCGGTAGAGACGGACTTCGTCGTCAGAACTTCGGCGGCTTGCGACCGGCCCTGCGGTAGGCGGCGATGATCGTGTTCGCCATCAGCATGGCGATCGTCATCGGCCCGACGCCACCCGGAACCGGCGTGATGACGCTTGCGATCTTGGCGCATTCCTCGAAGGCGACGTCGCCGACGAGCTTCGTCTTGCCCTCGCCGCGCTCCGGCGCCGGGACGCGGTTGATGCCGACATCGATGACCAGCGCGCCGGGCTTCACCCAATCGGCCTTGACCATTTCCGGCCGGCCGACCGCCGCCACGAGAATATCGGCGTTGCGGCACACGGCCGGAAGATCCTTGGTGCGCGAATGTGCGGTCGTCACCGTCGCATGGGCGGCGAGCAGCAGCGCCGACATGGGCTTGCCGAAGAGATTGGAGCGGCCGATGACGACGGCGTTCAGCCCGGAGAGGTCTTCACCATGGGTGCGGCGCACGAAGACCATGGCGCCGGCCGGAGTGCATGAAACCAGCCCGCCGTCGAGATCGCCCGTCGCGACCTTGCCGGCATTGACGACATGCAGACCGTCGACATCCTTCTCGGGGAGGATCGACTGGATGATCGGCTCCGATTGAAGATGTTTCGGCAGAGGCAGTTGGACGAGGATGCCGTGGATCGACGGATCGGCATTGAGCTCGGTGACGAGCGCCGCCAGCTCCTCCTGCGAGGTCTCCTCGGGCAGCGTGTGCTGGACGGAGAGGAAACCGCATTCCTTCGCCATCCGGCTTTTCGCCGACACATAGGCATGGCTCGCCGGATCGTCGCCGACGATGACCACCGCGAGGCCGGCCCGGACGCCTGCCTCCGTCTCCAGCGTCTTGGTAGCGGATTTCACGGTTTCGATGACCGAAGCGGCAACGGCCTTGCCATCAATCACAGTCGTCACGGCGTATCTCCCGGTTTGTCCTCGACGCGCCACACTCTAGCTGGCGTCGCTTTGCGCAATTGCCTGCAAGCGCCCTATGCTGTCCCAAACGCATAAATGCAAGGGCTTGGAGGAACCGCAACGCCATTCGGCGCATTTCCTTGCACGGTTGCAAGGCCGGGCGTTCAGGCGACGGGCGCTTGAGAGTTCGGTCGCATGGCAGCAGCCCATTGGACCCAACCGCGAGCGATCGTCAGGCTCCGTCAGGATCATGCCCGCCAGTCACGCTCCGGCCGTTAACGTGATACACTCCCATTCCGATTCACGTTCGAAGATTTGTTTTATTGCTTGCCTTTAGCTGCGCGGGTTTTGTCGATGTCGCCGACCGGTGAGGATATTTCGATCCACTTCCAGAGCGAAAGGGAGAATACGGCGGATATCGAACTCGTCGTCGTGGTCCCGACATTTCGCCGCCCGGACCATCTCGTCAAGACGTTGAAGACCATCGTCTCCCAAAGGCCCGACGTTCCTTACGCGACCGTGGTGGTTGAAAACGACCCGGACGGTCTCGCCGGCGCCGAAGCGGCAAAGCGCTTTTTTCTCGAACACCGGTCGGATTCGACCGTGATCGTCGCCCATCGGCAGGGCCACAGCCATGCATGCAATGCCGGTTGGGCGGCAGCCCTCGACCACTATCAGAACCTGCGCGCGATAGCGGTGATCTACGACGATGCGGTTGCTGCTCCCGAATGGCTCGATGGCCTTGTCGCCGTTCAGGAGGGCCACGCGGCGGACATCGTCGGCGGCCCGCAGCTACCGGTCTTCGAGGATTCGGATGGGCAGAAATGGAAGTATCATCCCATCTTTTCGCCCCACTACGATGCCACCGGGCCGGTGCCGAGGCTTTATTCCGCCGGCAATGTCCTCATCACGCGAGCGGTGCTCGATGCCATGCCGCGGCCGTTTCTGAACCCGGCCCTCAATTTCGCCGGCGTCGGCGACGGGGATTTCTTCAATCGATGCAGGGCGAAGGGGTTCTCTTTTGCCTGGGCGGCAGAGGCCTGGGTGGCGGAAGCAGTTCCGCGAGACCACACCACCGCGTCCTGGATCCGCGCCCGCAGTCTCGAACAGGGGGCGATTTCGACGCTGCTCGAGCATCAGCGCGATGCGACCCTTGCCGGGCGGTTGCGAGCGCTCGGCAAAACCATCGGACTGCTCGCCGTGTCGCTGCCGCGCGGCCTCAAGCTATGGTCGGAAACGGGCCTTGCAATAGCAAGCCTTTATCCCTACCATTTGGCGGTCGGCCGACTGAGGGCCAGGATCGGCCCTGCGGACGAACAATACCGCGAAGCGAAATGAGTGGGCCTCAATGGCCGCTCGTCGCCTTCACGGCTCCTTCGGGGATCTTGTCGGCAGCGACCTTGCCGTTCCTGTCGACCACGGCAACGGGCTCTTTGTAGGGCCTGTCCTCGCCATTCGCGGCGCGGTTCATGTCGTCCTTGCCGAGATATTCGAGCTGTTCCACCAGGACTTCGGTGATGACCTCGCCACCCAGCTTCTTGTTGAGGCCGTCCTTGACGGCGACCCTGAAGCTCGGCAGGTCGAAGCTGCCGGTGTCGGCGACATCGACGAACCGCGAGCCGACGAGCATGTCATAGAGTTCGTCGGTCACGATCTGTCGGAGCGGTGCGTGGAGCTTCTTTATCCCCTCCCGCGTTGCCGAAAAAGACAATTTCGCCAGGAAGTAGCCCTGGACCGCGCCGTCCTCGATCACCGGGACGGTGATGATCTCTCCCGGAACATATTCCTCCGATGCCCGCCTGTCGGCCTCGGCGTCCGAGAGAACAGGCGCCGAGGCGTACTGCATCGAGAAATAGACGGATCCGAGCGTCACGGCGCAGACCCAAACCCCGGTGAGGACAAGCTTCAGCATCAGAAATCGCTATAGCGGAATTGCGCTTCGGTGTAGATGCCATCGGCATCGGCGTCCTGAGCGGCGGTCTTCAGAAGATCGACGACCGAGCGCACGGCTTCGAGATGCGCCTCGACCTTCTGGGCGTTAAGCTTCAGCTTCTGCCTGAGGTGGCGCGTCTGCGAAGCGAAGGAGGGCGAGATTTCGCCGGGCCCGGCGGCTCGATGCAACATTGTCAGCTCGTAAAGGCAGCGGCTCTTGTGCGCGTTCGACGTCTTGATGTCGAATTTCGGGTCCACGCCGATGCGGCTGTTCTCGTTGTCGATGATCATCTCCAACCGGCCGAGAACGTTCTGTATCCGCAGATCGTGGGATGCCACAGCTTCCATAAATCAACTCCCGAATTATGCGTTTCAGGGAAGGCAGCCTACAAAGGCGCAAGCCGTCCCGACCAAATCATGCCTGGTTCTTCTTCTCGTCGGCGGTCAGCAGCCCGGCATTGCGCTCGAATTCGTGAATCATGCCGGCGGCGAGGTTGCTCGTATCGTCGTCAAGCCGCGCATTGGCGCGTTCGGCCGGATCGCTGCCGACCATCCGGTCGGCTATGCCGATGCCGCCGCCGTCAGCCAGCACGTTGGCAATCTGCTCCGCCATCATGCCTTTCCAGACCTCGCCTGACGTGCCCTTGCCGAAGACGTTCTCGCTTTCGCTCGGCAGCATCGACTTGACGAAATTCTGCAGCACCATCGCCTCGAACTTGCGGTAGGTCTCCGGCACCTTCTTCGGTTCGACGCGGTTGCTGATGTCGCCGAGGCCGGTCGATCCTTCCGAGGAATTCAGCACCGAAACCGCAGCGGCGAAGCCCTTGCCGTTTTCCGCAAGACTAGTGGCCTGAAAGGCGGCGCGATTGGACTTGAGCCGTGCCTGCGCCTCCTGCACTTCCGCCGGATCGGCCGCGCGGACGACGTCCAGCACCAGATCGCTGGGCGGGGAAATAGCCATGTCAGATCCTTTCGAGGCGGCGGCCCTGCGTCTTGTCACACGGGGCAGCGCAATCAGTGCGAACCGGAGGACCTTTTCGACGGCCCGCCCGGATAACCCACTATCGCCCCTCAACCTTACCGGAAGCTGGCGCGTAACCGGCGACATGCTGATCGATGAGGTCGAGTACCTGATTGTCGTCCGCCTGGCGGTCTTCCGCCATGCGCGCCTCCTTCATGCTCTCTTCCAGCCGATCGCCCTTCGCACGCTCCTTCAGCATGCGCGCCTCGTGCACCTGCTGCATGCCGAGCAGCATCTGGTCCTTCTGCATCAGCCGGCCGAGCTGCGAGGCATAATGACCCGAGAAGACGCGGTGCATGGGATGGGCCGAGCCCATGGCATCGACGACGACATCGATCGTTTCGGCCAGCACGCCGCGCTGGCGGGCCGTCTCGGCAAGTTCGCTTTCGGCCATTCGCTCAAGGTGCCGCTGCACGGCGACTAGGCGCTTCAGTTTATCCGACCGCGATTTCATCGTTTTCTAGCCACCTTGCATCACCGGCGCGAAGCCGTCGGCAAACAGGCGCAGCATCGCCGCCACGCCGAGATAGAGCAGGAACAGGCCGCCCATGATCAGATAGGGCTGGGAAATGAAATAGACCGGAACCTGCGGGGCAAGCTTGTTGACCATGCCGATCGCCACGTTGAACAGCAGGCCGTAAATCACGAAGGGGCTCGCCAGGCGCAGCATGATCATGAAAGTCTGCCCGAGCGAATTCGAAAGCGTGATCAGCATGCCCTGCGGATCGAAGCCGATGCCGATCGGCATCGCACGATAGGACTGCGCGATGGCCTCGAAGATCACGTGGTGAAAGTCGAGCATGAAGAGAAGCATCAGGCCGGCGAAGCTGATCATGCTGGTGAGCTGGTTTTCCGCCGTTTCTTCGAGCACGTCGGTCGCCGGCGGCGGGTTGAAGCCGATCAGCATGGTGATGGCCGTCCCGGCAAATTGCAGGCCGAGCACGTAGTAGCGTGCCACGAGGCCTATGACGGCGCCGATGACGCTCTCGGTCGCAATGAGATAGATGTAGCTGTGGCCCTTGTCGGCGACCGCAGGATAGATGTCGGTCCACATGATCGGCAGGATGGCCATGGAGAGCGCGACGGCGATGAACAGCCGCACCTGCATGGGAACGCGCGCCGTCGAGAACCCCGGCATGATCATGATGCAGCCGCCGATCCGACAGAATGCCGCAAACAGCGCAAGCACCGTGCCCTCGGGATCGGTGATCATGAAAGCGCGCCGATGATCTTGATTTCCAGCCCCTTGGCGAGCTCGACATGGGAGAGCACGGGCAGCGTTGCGAAGAGGCGTTCGATGATCATGCGCACATATGAGCGGGATTCGGGCGAACTTACCAGCACGAAGGGCACGCCCCGGTCGAGATGTTCACGGATAACCTTCGTCGCCTGCTCGCTGAACTCCTCCAGGTGGCGCGGGTCGATGTCGAACTCGACGATCTCGCCCTTGGCGTCGCGCTTCAGCGCCTGGTGGAAGACCATGTCCCACTTGTTGCCGAGCCGGAGCACGCGCAGCACGCCGTTTTCGGCAAGATCGCCGCAGAGCTGCTGCGACATGCGCACCCGGACATGTTCGACGATCTGCTCGGTCTTGCGGACATGCGGCGCCAACTCCGCCACGGCTTCGAGAATGAGATGCAGGTTGCGGATCGAAACGCGTTCGGCGAGCAGCAATTTGAGGACCGCCTGCAGGCCGGAATAGGACATGTGCGAGGTGCAGATCTCGTCGGCGAGCTTGCGGTATTCCGGATCGAGCCGCTCGATCAGCACCTTCACGTCCTTGTAGGAAAGAAGCTGCGGCAGGTTGTTGCGGATCACTTCGCTCAAATGCGTCAGCACGACCGAGACGTTGTCGATCGGGTGGAAGCCCTCGCGCTTCAGGTCTTCCGTGAAGGTCTCCAGTATGGAAAGCGCCGGCATGCCGAAGGCCGGCTCGCGGATCTCGTCGCCGGGGACGCTGGGGCGGCGGCCGCCGCCGGTAACGACGAGCACTTCGCCGACGCGCACGGTGTTGGAGGCGACGGTCGTGCCGTGGATGCGGATGTGATAGGCCTTGTCCGGAATGGAGATATCGTCGGAAACCTTGATCTCCGGAACGACGAGCCCGTATTGCAGGGCGAACTTGCGGCGCATCTTGCCGACGCGGAAGGCGAGCTCCTGATGCGCGCCGAGCAGTCGGGTGGAGACCTGCTTGCCGAGCAGGAGCTCGATCTCCGCCGTTTTCAGCACCGATTTGACGGAATCCCTGTCGCTGTCCTTCGTCTGCTGCGCCTTCTCTGCCTCCTGGGCGCGCTTCTCGGCATTGGCCGCTTCGATCTGCCTCGGGATAGCCCATCCCAGGAAGGCCATGCCGCCGCCGAGTACCGCGAAGGGCACGAAGGGCAGGCCTGGCATCACGGAGAGGAGGACGATGAGGCCGGCCGCAACCATCAGCGCCCGCGGGTAGCCGCTCAACTGACCGACGACGGCCTGGTCGGTCGAGCCGGCGGTGCCGCCGCGCGACACGAGAAGGCCGGCGGCGAGCGAGACGATCAACGCCGGGATCTGCGAAACGAGGCCGTCGCCGACCGAAAGCTTGACGAAGACATCCGCCGCCTCGCCGATCGGCATGTCGTGGCGCAGATAGCCGATGATGATGCCGCCGAAGACATTGATCGCCGTGATGATCAGGCCGGCAATCGCATCGCCGCGGACGAATTTCGAGGCACCGTCCATCGCACCGTAGAAGGAACTCTCCTCCTCCAGCTCGCGGCGGCGGCGCTGCGCCTCCTTCTCGTCGATCAGCCCGGCCGACAGATCGGCGTCGATCGACATCTGCTTGCCGGGGATCGCATCCAGGGTGAAGCGGGCGCCAACTTCGGCGATACGCGTCGCACCCTTGGTGATGACGATGAAGTTCACCGTGATCAGGATGAGGAAGACGATCAGACCGATGACGAAGTCGCCGGACATGACGAGGCTGGCAAAGCCCGAGATGACGCCGCCGGCGGCGCCATGCCCCTCGTGGCCATGGGAGAGGATGACGCGTGTCGTGGCGATGTTCAGCGCCAGGCGGGTCATCGTCGAGATCAGCAGGATCGTCGGAAAGGACGAGAATTCGAGCGGCCGCTGAATCCACAGCGCCACCATCAGGATCAGCACCGAGAAGGCGATGGAGAAGGCCAGCCCGAAGTCGATGAGAACCGGCGGAATGGGCAGAAACAGGATCGACAGGATCATCACGATCCCGAGCGCGAAGCCAATGTCCCGGCTCTTCGGTGCGAGTTTCGGGATGGTCAGGGTCGCCTGTTGTGCCATGTCTCTTCCGTCTCGTCATGAGAGGCGGGCAGCGCGCCGCGCGGAGCTGCCCCAAACTATGACGGAAGATCTAGAGACCCAAGCTTGCGCGAGGGTGGTATTGGGATGGGATGAGGAAGGTACGCGCAGTTTTCCGCCCGCCGAATAAAGCGGCGAAAGTCTCAGAACCCCGACTGGATTCGTGAGAAGATGATGTCGGTGAAGATGGAGATCTGTGCACCGACGAACGGCGCCGAGATCGCCCCCGTGACCATCACCGCCAGGATCTTCGGCACGAAGGTCAGCGTCATTTCCTGAACCTGGGTCAGCGCCTGGATAAAAGCGATGACAACGCCGACCACCATGGCGGCCAGAACGGCGGGACCCGAGGCGACGATCACGGTCCAGATCGCTGCCTGCACGATATCGAGAGCGTCCGCCTCATTCATTCGCGTTTCGTCCTATCCTGCCGGCGCGCACGAGCAGCGGCGAAGCTCTTAGGTTCGAGGGTGATTCTTCAGAGGATTCTCAACAATCACCGGCGCCGGTCAAGCCAGGGCCAACTATGTGTGCGTGGTCCGCCGCCGCCGCTCTAAAGAGCAGGAATTACGTCCCCGAGCCGGACGAGGTCGTCGATACGGTGATGCCGGTCTCGATGGCGATCTCTTTGCCGCCGGTGGTGATCGCGATCACGCCGTCGGAGGTCACCTCGACCTCGGCGACGACCCCGCTCGTCTTGCCGTCACTGCTGGTGATCGTCTTGCCGATGTAGGTCGAAGCCTGGGTAAGACTTTCGCTCGCCAGCAGGCTTTCGAGATTGCTGTTCGTCTTGATCGATTGCTCGACCTGCGAGAAGGTCGCCAGCTGCGATATCTGCTCGGTCGCATCCATCGGATCGGTCGGATCCTGGTTCTGCATCTGCGCGATGAGCAGCTTCAGGAAGCTCTGATAGTTCAGGGTCGCGTCAGTCGCGTCGGTGCTGCTCGTCGAAGTTGAACTCGTCGTCGAGGTCGTCGAGGTGCTCGAGGATACTCCGCTTACCGCCATGGCGCGATCTCCTTGCGAATCTGGTCGATCGTGGCCGGCGTGATTTCCTGATTGTTCAGGATGCGCTCTTCAATCGGGTAAAGACCGCGGATCGCCTTCAGCGCTTCGAAGGCACGGCCCTGGGTGACCAGGCCGTCGATGCGCTTCAGCTCCGCCAGAACTTCCTCGTTCTTGAAGCAGGCGAGCAGCATGACGATCGACTTGCGGAACATGGCGGTCGACTGCTCGGCGCCTTCCGGATTGATCAGGATCATCTGGGCGATGAAGTAGAGCTGCCGCAACGGTGTCGTGGCGTCTTCCGGCTGCAGGACGTGGTTTTCCAGGAGGAAGGTAACGTCGTTGAGGAATTCCACGGCGACCTTGCGGTCAACGCGAAGCACCGCGCCGTTTACAAAGATTCGTTCGCCCGATTTCAGCGAGATACGCAGTGTGCTCTTCATTTCAGTCCATCCCTGATGATGGTGGTAATGTCAATTATGCCCTGGAAGTTGGAGGAGTCGCGTTTGCGGATCTTCTCCGTCTCGTTCAGTATCCAGATCCCGATCGAGATCAGATTGGCACGCAGTTCGTCGTTGAGCTGGTTATCCGGAGCGCGCAGGTCCTCGATGAAGCGTATCCAGACGCGTCGGGTGTAGTAGATCGCCTCGATCGCTTCCTTTGAGTATCCCTTCTGCTGCTTTGCCGCTTCTAGGAGCGCGATCGAGCGATTGAGGACTTGCCACTCGCGATCCTTGGAAACGGCTACGCCTTCCTCCATGATCTCGGCGTATGCAAACTGATACATTCAGACATCCTTCATGCTTGTCCTTATCCTCTTGTCATCAGAGGAAATCTATCAAACTCAACTGCTGGATCCTTCCGGTGAGGGTGTAGGACGTCTCCATCTGCGTCAGCAGCGTGTTCATCCGGGTCGACGCATCATAGGTGTCGACCCCCTCGAGATCGGTGATGTGGGTGTTGATGAGCTTGATCTGAACTTCGAGCGAGGTGTTCGCCTTTTCCACGCGCGCTTCGGAAATGCCTAGCGTGCTGCGTTCGGCGGTGATCCCGGTGATCGCCTGCTCGACATAGCCGAGTGCCGCCTCGCCGACATAGGCCCGGACGTCCGATCCGATATCCTCGTCCATCAGTTCCGAGGATATCACACTCGCAAGAGCGAACATGCGGAAGCCGGTCGTCGTCGCATTGGTCGAGCTCTGCACGACTTCGGACGTGCTGATGCGGCTCGTCATGTTCTGGCTCGAGGCCGCGGACCAATCGGTGGCCCACTGCGTGTCGTCCGTATAGAGTGGCTCGAGGGTGTTGGTGATGAAGTCTTCCATCTGCGCCTCAGTGAAGTCGCTCATGGAAGAGATGTCGTTGCCGGACATGTAGGTCGCGAGCGCATCGTCGAAGGTCGTCTTCGCGGCCGAACCGGTTGCGGCATAGTCTTCGAAAGGCTTCACATCGGTGTTGATGCCGGCAAACAGGAACTCGCCGTTGAAGGACGTGTTCGCCGAGGCGGTGAAAAGCGACATGGCGCTTTCGATCTCGGTCTTCTGGACCGACAATTGGTCGACGGAATCGTTGCCCTTGAAGGTGACGAGCGTATTGCGCACCTGCTCGGCAGCCTCCGCCATCGTTCCAAGGGCTTCCTGAGAGGACGCCAGCCGCTGCGTGACGACGGCGTTGGTATCGACCAGGGTTTCCAACCGAGCAAGCTCGCGCTGCAGGTTGACGGAGCGCGCCGTGGAGGAGCCGAGCTCGAGGCCGACATCCGCATGCCGGCCGGTCGAAACCTCCTCCTGAAGCTTCAGCAGTTCCTCCTGGCCCTGCTGAATGGTCAGGCGCATGGCATTCTGCACCGCCAGATTAGAAACGAAGGACGTCTTCATGATTACCTCACGGCTTCCAGAAGGGACGCCATCATGGCGTCCACGGTACTGATCAACTTGGCAGATGCCTTGTAGGACTGTTCGAGATCGAGCAGCAGCGAGAGCTCTTCATCGATGCTGACGCCGGTGACGTTGCCCAGCGCTTCCTCCGTCCGTGCCAGGAGAGCCGTCTTGTTGTCGTCGGCCGTCGAGGCAGCGCTGCGGATCTGCTCGAACCAGCCGATCGACGAGGCGGCGAATTCCATGATCGAACTGGTGCTGTCGAGCCCCGCCGCCGCGTCGAAATCAATGTCGCCGTCCATGGCGGTGATGAAGCCGTCGAGGAGATCGGTGTAGCCGGAATTCGGATCCGTGGCGCCGCCGGGGTTGGAGACGAGGCCGTTGAATCCGCCGTCGCGAAGCAGGAACGGATCGGTTTGCGCGGCGGCGTTGACAGTCAGCGACGCGGCGATGCCGGGCTCGATCGTCCCGTCGGCGGGAACCGTTCCGTCCGCCCAGGTGAAAAGGCCGGGGGCGCCGTCCTCCTGGAAGAGGCTGACCAGGCCGCGGGCCATCTCGTCGAGTTGCGACTGGAAGGTCGGCGCGATGTCGTCGCGGAGCTGCAAGAGGCTCGCGAGCTTTCCCTCTGCGGTCGTGTCGGCGCCGGCGCCGGCTGAAAGCGACACCCCGTCGACGAAGATGGCGTTTCCGGTCGTCGATGCATCGAAGGCCGAGGTTGCCGTGAACGTCACCTGCCGGGCTTGCGTCTCGAAGAGGACCGTTCCGTCCGAGGTATAGATGACCGTATCGTTGTCCGCCCTGGTGACGGTCGAAATGCCGACGAGCTCGGAGATCTGCTTCAGGAGCTTGTCGCGGTCGTCGAGCGCGGCCGAGGCGTCGGTGCCCGCCGCCGTCGCTTCCTTGACGGCGTTGTTCGCCGTTTCAAAACTGGCGAGCAGTGCATTCAGGTTGTCGACCTCTTCGGCGATCTGCTTGTCGGTATCGAGACGCAGGTCCTGGACCGCGGTCGCCGTCTTAGTGATCGAATTGGCAAGGTCCGAGGCGTCCGCGACGACGGTTGCGGCGATCGTCGAGTTGCCCGGTGTCGAGGCGAAGGTCTGCAGGCTGTTGCGGAAGGTGGAAAGGTAGGTCGATGGCGCCGTCTCGTAGTCGTTGCCGCCGAGCGCCGATTTCAACAGCTCGAGCCCGGAAAGCAGGCTGCTCTGCGCCGAGGATTGCGAGATGCTGGTGAGATTCTGCTTGAGCAGAGCCTCGTTCTGCGCCCGGTAGACGGAGACGATCTGGGCGCCGTCGGCCGTGGTTCCCAGCATGGCCATGCGGCGCGAGTAATCCGCGTTGCTCGCATTGGCGACGTTCTTCGACACCGTGGCCGTTTGCGAGGCCGTGGTGCTGAATGCTGATTGCGCAATTGCGATTGCCGAGGACAACGACATGCTGGGACCGTTTTCTGGGAATTACCGCTTCAGGTTGACAAGAACTTCGAGCAACTCCGAACCGGTCTGGAAGACCTTGGAGTTGGCCGTGTAGTTGCGCTGCGATTCGATCATCGACGTCAGCTCGTCGGCGATGTCGACATTCGAGCTTTCAAGCGCGCCGGAAAGGATCTCGCCAAAGCTGCCGGACCCGGCGAAGCCGGTGACGATGACGCCGGAATCGACGCCCTGCGAATAGACGTTACCGGATTCCGGCACCAGCTTGTCGGGGCTTTGGACATTGGCGAGAGCAATGCGATAGCGCGGCTCGAGCTCGCCGTTAGCATATTTGATGTAGACGACGCCGTCGGTGTCGATCTGATAGCCGGAAACCTTGCTCGGGGCGTTGCCGTCGATCTCGCCGCCGTCCGGCGTGAACGACGTGCCAAGCTGAGTCGTCTCGGAAAAGTCGATGACGATGTCGTTGAGCACAGCGCCCGTACCGGAAATGGGGTTGAGACCGGCCCCGGTCGGGTCCAGCGTCAGGCTTGCCGGCGAGGTAGTCAGGACGCCGTCGGTGTCGAAATCCAGCGTCGCAGTGCCGAGAGAGAGGGCCGAGGTCCTGTCGATGATCTCCAGTTCCCACTGGTTATCGGCAAGCTTCGTGTAGTTGAAATCCAGGATGCGGGTGTTGCCCTGGCTGTCGTAGACGATGAGGGAGGTCGTCGACACATCGCCGTTCGCGGCACCGGAAGGCAGGTTGGCGCCCATCGCGCCGGCGGTCGAGCCCGCCGCCGACAGGCCTTCCGAAGCGAGGTTGACCTCGGTCAGGCCATCGAAACCGTTGACGACGACCGTCGGATCCACGCCCGCTTCGTACTCGTAGCCCATCAGGGTGAAGCCGGCGGCGTTGACGAGATTGCCAGCGTCGTCCTGGACGAAGGCCCCGGCGCGCGTCAGGTACTCCTGGCCGTTGGCGCCTTGAACGATGAAGAAGCCATCGCCGTCGATCGCAAGGTCGCTTCCCGATGTCGTGTAGGTCGTCGAGCCCTGGTCGGAAATCGAGTAGCGCACCGATGTCTGGACCCCGCCGGAATTGTAGGAGCCGTTGCTGGAAGGCAGGATCATCGAGGAGAATTCGGTCGACGCCCTCTTGTAGCCGGTAGTGCTAGAGTTCGCGATGTTTTCAGCCACCGTGCTGAGGCGGTTGGCCTGGGCGTTCATGCCAGAGACGCCCGTTCTCATGGTACCGTAGAGACTCATAGAGGATCCTCGTTTCCTGCTTCAGTGGGAGACTAGAAGTCGGGCCTTGCGTGAACCTGTCTTGACCCGACCAGGTTGTGGTCCGGCTCAGTTCCAGTCGATGCAGTAGCCAAGGAAACGCTTGGAATCGATCGGGTCGAAGCCGAGCTTCTTGCGTAACTTCTTGCGCAACTTGCTGATGTGGCTTTCGACGACGTTCTCTTCGACGTCTTCGTCAAAGATGCCGTAGATCGCATTGAAGATCTGCGACTTGGATACCCGCCGGCCGCGATTGGCGACGAGATATTCGAGAATGCGCCGCTCGCGGCGCGGCAGCGCGAAGACTTCGCCGTTAATCTCCGGGTCGCGGCCGTCGGCAAAGACGCGGATCGGGCCGATGTCGGTGTAGTTGGCAATGGCCTTCAGGCGCCGACGGATCGCCGCGACCCGTGCGAGGATTTCCCGCGGATGGACGGGCTTGCGAACGACATCGTCGACGCCGCAGTCGAACAGCGCCAGGGTGTTTTCGAGCGACGGCGTGTCGCTCATGGCGATCACCGGCGCCTGGGAGCGATCGCGGATCGCCCGCGGCAGGCTGAAAGCGCTATCGCCCTGCCCGATCAGGAACGCCTCTACCGCATCGATGTCCGAATCGGCGGCGGTGTTCACCCATTCGCCGAATTCCTTGGGATCAAACCCGGTCGAAGGAATGCCCTCGCGTCCGAAAAGCGACGCGTAGCCATCCTTCACAAGCTCTCTTTCATCAACCACCACGATCATTCGTCCGCCTCCGAATCAGTATGGGTGTCTTGCTGATTGAGAGGTACGAATCCGGGGATTCACGAACAACTAGAGGAAGTTAATGGGAGATTTTAATAGTTGATTAAGGAATGCGTGCCGATTTGATCTATATCTAGTATGTCCCTGTTAACGCTGACACTAAATTCGTGTGGAAAAGTTAACGCATGGCAACAAATAGCGCTTGCGATCACAATCTGTTCGCATTGTCGCCACAATGCGGCAGCGGCCCGATTATCACAACCTTCGATTGATTATTGACAAAACTGCGCCGCGTTCGGCGTCCACTTTCCATAGCCCGTGGCGACGAGGTTCGCGATGACCCTGCAGACATATTTCTTCTGCGCCGGATCGTTGTTCGGCCCGGCGTGATAGCGGGCGACCGCCATCGTCCAGCTCTCGTGTCTGGCGCGCAGATTGGAGAGGAAGCGCGCGGCATAGTCGACATTCCGCCTGGGATCAAGCATTTCCTCCGGAGAGCTGAAATGCTCGCCGTGGAAGTGATAATTGATCTGCATGCAGCCGAGATCGATGAGCTTCGCCCCTTGCGCCCGCGCCGCGCCGAATCGGCTGAGGACATCCTGAACGCTCGTGCCGAAATAAGCCTTGCCCTCGATGTTCATGGCATAGGGCTGGAGCGACCCCTTGCGGCCGGTCTCCGTCAGCCCGACCGAGTAGAGGATTCCCGTCGGAATACCGTATTTCGCCGCAGCCGACGCAATCTCGCGCTCGCAGATGCCGGTGCTCGCAAGGGCGCTACATGTAGACGTCACCAGCGCGAGAATGCTCAACGCCGCCAGACGCATCGTCCGTTCCATCATTGCCCCACCATGTCTCGGCCTGTGCCGCCGCGCCTCCGTCTTGCTGCTGACGTCCCTGCCCGCTGTCTCCGCCGGTGCGCTCGCCGCCCGACTGGCCAAGCTGGGCCTGCGTCTGCGGATGCGAACCGCTGCCGCTCGAAGCATCGCCGCCGGCATTGAACACGACGTTCACCTGATCGACAGCGAAGCCTTGGGCGCGCAAGGCCTTCACTATCTCGCTCTGGTCGTCGCGCAACTGACGGAAGGCCTCGCCTGTTTCCACCTTGAGATCGACCTGCAGTTCGTCGTCCTTCAGGCGCAGCGTGGCCGTGACCGTGCCGAGTTCGATCGGATGCATCTGGATCTTGAGCGTGTTCAGCGTCTTGCCGGCGTGGTTCGACGCCTCCGGCTGCGCCAGGAGGGGGCTCGACTGGAGCGCCTGTGCCCATTCGCCGTCACCGGCAATCGCGCCGGCCACGGCGGCGGAGTTTGTATTCATCGCCACCCCGAGATAGCGGCGCGCCTCGAGGACGGTCACCGTCTCGGCCCTGGCACTGGCTGATGAATTGCCGTTCTCGACGGCGGTCGCTTCGCCGCCTGCCGAAATGGTCATCGAGACCGCCTGCCCCTTGCCGTCGGCGCGAGCCAGGCGGAAGAGGCGGTCCGATCCTGCGTCACCTTGCTGTTCGGTCCGTGAACCGTCTTCCGCTGTGGCGTCCGACAGGATATTCGACATCTCGGCCGCCGGGCCGGCGGTGCGGTCGACTGCAGAACGCATCGTCTTGTCCGTGATCTCACCACCGGCGCTGTCGATCTGCATTGCCTCCGGCGCATTGCCGCCAAGCAAGGTCAGGAGGTCGCTGACAGGGCCGTTGGCCGGCGCGCCGGAGGCGGCATTGCTATTCGACATCTGATCGGACGCCCCGGAACTCTCCGCTGCGCCAGTCTCCACGAGCCTGTGATCTTTCGGGCTATCCGTGGCCGTCTTGTCTTCGGGATCGCCGGCCTCTTCTCCCGCGATGGAAGCCGCCGAAAACTGCCGGTTTCCTTTGTCCCGAACAACCTTGAGCTCGGAGGATTGCTGGCCTTCCAGCAGCGCGCCGTTCGGATCGCCCTGAGCATGGCCTGGCGCCGAAGGCGTCGATAGCCGCCCGGTTCCAGTGACGGCGGCGCTTGCGATCAAGATGCTTGGCTTGCGATTGCCGATGGTGAACTCGGTACCCGCCGTTTCGGCGCCGTCCGGAAGCGCGTCAACTGCATCCGATCCGGCGTCCTGAATTGCACCCTGGGCAGACGCCTTCTGGCGGCCGGCATCGGCGACCACGCTCTCGAAGGCCCCAGGCTCCCCGGCAACCTGCTCGTTGCCGCCCTGCCGGGACCCGGATCGGGTTCCCAGCGCCGCGGCGGGAGCACGGAACGTCTCTTCAAGTGGCCTCATAGTCCTTCCTCCGCAAGGAGCGCATCGATCTCCTTGATCTTCGAGCGCCCATTGGCCACGAAACCGTCGACAGCCGGATCGGATGCCGCAGGGTGTTCGGCGCCAGTCGGCGGCTCGCCACCCGGCGCGGGCGCCTTCTCGGACGGCGACGTATGGGTCGCGTCGGCAAAGGGGCTCATGCCGCTTCCCGTTTCCCCCGCTTCGCGGCCTTCGGTCTCAGGGCCAGGGGGTGTCTCCGGTATAGGCAAGGACGCTTGCGCGGGGCTTTCATCCTGCGGTCGTCGCACAACCTCTTCCGCAATCGCCCTGGCGGCCTCCCTGAGGGCCCGGTCGCGCGGCGAGAGCTTGTCGTCCGGAATTGCCGCCAGCGTCTGTGCCGCCGTGAACACATCCTCGGAGGGTACGGCCGCGAGCCCCTCGTAGAAGCTCGCCAGCAGCAGCGATTGGCCGCCGCCGGCCCGTGCGAGCTCTTCGGCCCGGCCGGATGCCAGCCGCGCCAGCGTCTCGTTGCCGGCGATCGCTGCGCGCCTGGCGACGCGCAGATAGACCTCGCGTTGCCGCGCCTGATCCATGAAGCCGAGTATCTCGGCGACTCTCTTTTCGACCGCCTCGTCGAAATGCGCGACCGCCAGGTCGACGAAGACGTCGGCGAACTGGCTCGCATAGGGCGATGTCAAATAGCGGCGGGCATAGTTCAGCGCATAGCGGAAGCCCTTTTCCTGATCGCCTGCCTGGACCGCAAGCGAAACGGACCGGCGAAGCGCCGCCTCCTCTATGATCGTCCCGGGCGCCGTCAGACGCGCCCAGTCGTAATATCTCATCGCGGCGACCGGGTCCTGCTGCGACGAGGCGTTGCCGAGGATCAGAAACAGGTAGGGACCGACCCGGGAGTTCTTGTATTCGGGTGCCGCCTTGGAGAGGCTTTCGACGATCAACGGCCCCTTGCCGCGCAGATATTGCCTGAGGGAGTCGGTGACGCGGGCGTCGAAATTGCCCTCGATATCCCTGTCGGTGAGATATTCCAGCGTTTCCGGATTGCCGCCGCTCATCACGTAGACGAGCGCCGCATCGACGTTGCGGGGGTCGCGAAAAATCGCTTCGTCGGCCGCCCTCAGGCGCTTGTCGATCTCGCCTAGCATGAAACGCTGCATCTCGATCGCCGAGTGATCGCCGAGCACGACGGAATCCTGGACGTATTGAAGCGACCGGATCATCTTGAACGGCGCGAGCTCTTCCGTTTCGCTTGCGCGGGCCACGCCAAACGCGAGCGGAGCCGCAAGAACTGTTGTCGCCAGGATGGCGCAGAGCCGCTTCAGCATCTCTCTCAGCCCTGCCCCGCCTGCAGCAGGATCTCGATCCGCCGGTTGCCGGCGGCATAAGGATCGTTCGGCACCTGCAGGCGCCGGTCCGCAAAGCCGCTGATCTGATTAACGCGCTCTTCCTTGAGACCGCCGCGCACCAGCATGTAATAGGCGCTCTGGGCACGCGCCGCCGACAGCCGCCAATTGTCATAGGTGCCGTCTTTGAACGGACGGCCATCCGTGTGGCCGCGGATCGCCACGGTGCCCTGGCGCTCGGCGAGCAGCTTGCCGATCTTTTCCATGGCAAGGACGAGCTCCTTGCCGGGAACGGCGGAACCCACCGCAAACATCGGCGCGTCCGTCTGCTCGCTGATCGTCACCAGCAGGCCGCCCTCGGAGGGCGTCACCACCAGTCCCTCGAGAAGCCGCCCGGCCTCGCCGCCGACCGCCTTTTCGATTTCGGCCTTCAGGGCCTCGGCCCGCTTCTTCTGCTCCTCTGCGTCCGCTTCCTTCTTGAGTGGCACTTCGCCCTTTGCAGTCTCGTCCGCGGTCTTCAGCGCCTCGCCGGCCTCCGGCTTCTCACCGGCATCGGTCTCGGGGCCGCGCCTCTCAGCCGCCGCGACGTCGCTTTCGGCCGCATTGCCGGCGTCCTTGACCTCGACCTGCTTGGTCCAGAAATCCGGATCAAACGGATCGCGATAGGCCTCGCCGCCGTCGGCACCGGTCGCCGGGCCCGACTGGGCGGCACCGCCCTCGCCCTTGGCACTGATATTGGCCTGCTGGCCGACCTCCTTGGCGATTTCGGAGAGAACCGAATAGGGGTTCTCGAAGAAGTCGGCGTCGGAATATTTGGTCTCCTCGCCCGAGGTTGCCGTCAGCTGGTCGCCGGTCTTGGCCGAGCCGCCGGACTTCGCCTGCTCGCCATCCGCCTTCGACCGCTGCTGCGTCTCGTCACCCTGCGCATCCTTGGCCGGATTCTTCAGGCCCTTTTCCGCGGGCTTCTGGTCGGTGAGCTGCACCGGATTGAAATAGGAAGCGATTGCCGCCTTCGTTTCCTCGTTGGCGGCGTTGATCAACCACATGACTAGGAAGAAGGCCATCATCGCCGTCATGAAGTCGGCATAGGCGATCTTCCAGCCGCCGCCGTGATGGCCGTCGTGTCCATCGCCGGAGCGCTTGACGATGATGATTTCGTTCTTGCCGTTGTGATGGCTTTCTTCGCTCATGCCAGAACCTTCCGCACGGTTTCGGACCAGGCCGCCATTCTGGTCACCAGAACCGCTTCGCCCAGCTCAACCGTCAGATCGATGTCGTCGGCAACGACGTGCCGGAAAACCAGAGTGTCGTCGTCGAGATGCTGTTTCAGCGCTTCGAAGAGCACCGGCGATCCCTTGACGGTGATGGTGAGCCCCTCTCCCGCGCCGATGCCCTGCCTGACCATCACCGCCAGGTCTTCGACGGCGCGCTTGATGAGTGCCTCCTCCATGACCGGCGCGAGCACCCGCGCCGCCTGGTCGCCAAGCGCCAGGGCCAGCCGCTCGGTGATCTGGGAGAACCCGGCGGCGAGTTTCGAAGCTGTGTCTTCCGCCAGGCGATGCTTCACGGCATCGAGGTCCTCGGCGTGGCGCGCCTTGAGCTCGGCGATTTCCCGCTGATGCTCGAAGGCGAGCTCGGCGGCGGCCTCCGCGCGACCCTGCGCGAAAGCCTCGCGCCGCTCGGCATCGACGTCGAGTTCAGGCATGGCGGGCCTCTGGGCGGTCCGATCTTCGGCGGGGAAGTCCGCCTCGAGGTCCGGAAAATATTTCGGCGGCATGCGCGTGATTTCGATCTTCGGCGCGCTGAAATCCTTGAGATAACGGGAGAGCGACGCACTCATCGATGATCCCCCCGGCGGCTCGCAGCCAATGCCGGCGCACGTCCCCCGCCCGGCAGGGGGTGGCTCATGGTCCAGAAATCCAAAGCGCCTGACACGTCTATGATGTCTCCTTCGGCCCTTCCGCCCGAGACAGCGACAGGACCAGCATTCTCGATGCGCAACGGTTCGCGGTGGAGGACCCGAAGCGGGACCGGTGCAACGGCGACCAGGATCATCTTGGCCGGCAGCCGGCCGAGCAGACTGCGAGGAAAGGCTAGCCGGTCAAACTTGTGCGAAAATGAAGGTTGTTGGACCGCGCCAGGGCAACAGCGCGGTCCAACCAGTCCCGCCTGATGCCGATGACCGGCGGCACGGCGGAAGCGAAGATCTCGCTTACTCCTGGAACAATCTGAGGATGTTTTCGGAGTTGGTATTGGCGATCGACAGCGACTGGATGCCGAGCTGCTGCTGGGTCTGCAGCGCCTTCAGGCGCGTCGACTCCTCGTTCATGTCGGCGTCCACGAGTCGGCCGACACCCTTGTCGATCACATCCATGAGGTTGGCGACGAAGTTTTCCTGCATCTCGATGCGGCTGGTGATCGCGCCGAGCGTCGCGGCGGAATCGGTCAGCTGGCTGATGAGCTCGTCGACGACGCTGATCATGTCGTCCAACTCGTTATCGGTAGTCGTTTCGGAAAGCGCGATTTCCGTTCCGGTCGGCGGGCTGCCGGCGTCGATCAGGTAATATTCGCGCGCCGTTCCCGTCGGGCTAGAGGCAAGCGCATCCGCATCCACCGCCATCGTCAGCAAGCCGGCGCTTGCATCCTGGACGTCGACGAGAATTGAGCCCGAGGTGTCGTAATCAAGCGTCGTAACCGAGACACTGCCATCCGCGCTGCGATTGAAGGAGGCGACGATGGATTTCGTGCCAACCGCCGTAGCCGCGTCGTTGTAGAGCCAGTTCTCACCCGAGAAGGATGCCGACTGGGCGGCCGAGACCAGCTGGTCCTTGAGCTGCGAGATCTCCTTGTCGATCTTGCTTTTGTCGACGCCGGGTTCGCGTGCCGCGACCAGCTTCGCCTTGACCTCGCTCATCAGCTCGATGACGGTATCCAAGGCCGCATAGGCAGTATCGACCTTGGCCGCGCCCAGGCCAAGCGCGTCCTGGACCGTCGAAAGCGCCGCATTGTCCGACCGCATCGTGGTCGCGATCGACCAATAGGCAGCGTTGTCGGCGGCGGTCTCGACGCGATAGCCGGAGGACACGCGGCTTTGGGTCTCGTCCAGGTTTCTGTTGATCGAACGCAAGGTCTGCAATGCCGCCATGGCGGCAGCGTTGGTCATGATGCTGGTCATTGGCTATCGCCCCTGTCGATGGGAGATCGAAGACATTCCGGGTGTGACCGGCAGGGATGGTGCGGCATCATGCGCGCTGCCACCGTTTTGCCCTGGGTGACAGACCATCGTGTTTAACAAAGCGTTAATGGGAAATGGTTAACAAATGGTTAACGCGGTTAACCGCTTGTTAAGGCGGGTGAAGAAAGGGTTACTTCACCGTTCGAGTACCGGGGACATCGACAACGACAAAAGGCCGCGCAATAGTGGCGCGGCCTTGCGAAGATAGTGTGCTTGGAGCCTCAGAAGGCTGTGGACAGATCCTACTGGCGGAAGAGTTGGAGGATGTTTTCCGAGTTGGTATTGGCGATCGACAGCGACTGGACGGCGAGCTGCTGCTGCGTCTGCAGGGCCTTCAGGCGAGTCGATTCCTCGTTCATGTCGGCATCGACGAGACGTCCGATGCCCGAGTCGATCGAGTCGGTCAGCGCCGCGACGAACTCCTCCTGAAGGCCGATGCGCATGGAGATCGAGCCGAGTTCCGAGGCCGCGCTGGTCATCGCCTGGAGGCCATCTTCGACGAGCGTCAGAGCTTCGGCCATTTCGGCGGTGTCGAAGCCGGTGATATCGAGAGCATAAATAGAGACGCCGATCGTCGCACCACCGGTGGTGCCGAGAATGCCGTTGGTGTCCACGATGGCGCCGGCGCCATCACCGCCGAAGAGCAGATTGCCCGTCGCCGTATCGTCGAGTGTATAGGCTGTGGTCTTCACCGAAACGGTACCATCGGAGGCGCGCACGAAGCCCGAGACCACGCTCTTGACGGCCGCGTCGCCGGCAACCCAGTTTTCGCCGCTGAAGGAGGCAGACTCAGCGATCGACATCAGTTGCTCCTGCAACTGGTCGATTTCTTCCTGGATCTTCGTCTTGTCGACACCTTCTTCGGTGGCGGCGACGATTTTCGACTTGATTTCCTTGACGACTTCGATGGCGCTTTCCATCGCGGCATAGGAGGTATCGACCTTGGCAGCCCCAAGTCCGAGCGCGTCCTGGACGGCGGAAAGCGCCATGTTATCGGAACGCATGGTGGTGGCAATTGACCAGTATGCGGCATTGTCGGCTGCCTCGCCGACGCGCAACCCTGATGAAACCCGGCCCTGCGTCGTCTCCATATTGTCGTCGATCGCGCGGAGGGTCTGAAGTGCGGCCATCGCCGCCGTGTTCGTCAGGATGCTGGTCATGGTCTGCTCGCCCCTCGAATGGCATTAGAATGAATTGAGCATTCCGGATTGCCGCCGGGACGAATGATCGGCTTCATGCCTGTTAACCCGCTGGTCACCTTGGTTAACTCATTGTTTCGGTGCGGCCAGCTAACGGGAACATGGTTAACAAACTCTAAAGGCGAGTTAACAAAATTAACAAAACCTAACAATTTCCTTGCGCTGGAGCCCAAATGCGCGAAAGCCGCGCCTTTCGCAAGGCGCGGCTTTCTGAAGTGGCTCGACCTATGAGGGAACGAGTGATCCCTGGTCCGGTTCCGTCGATTAGCGGAAGAGCTGGAGAACGTTCTCCGAGTTGCTGTTGGCGATCGACAGCGACTGAACGGCGAGCTGCTGCTGCGTCTGCAGGGCCTTGAGGCGGGTCGATTCCTCGTTCATGTCGGCATCGACGAGGCGGCCAACGCCGGAGTCGATCGAGTCGGACAGCTTCGCGACAAAATCTTCCTGCAAGCCGATGCGCATGGAGATCGAGCCGAGCTCAGCAGCAGCGCTGGTCATGGCCGAGAGTGCATCGTCCACATCCGACAGCACGTCATTCATGTCCGCCGTCGCCAGAGCGCTGATATCCAGCGAGTAGACAGCGTAGCCGCCGGCGGAAGCGCCGGCGGTACCCAGGATGCCGGTTGCCGTATCGAGAGCACCCGTGCCGTCGTCGCTGAACAGCAGGTTGCCGCCGGTGACGCCGTCGACAAGCGCATAGCTCGTCGTCTTGACGGAGACGGTGCTGTCGGAGGCACGGACGAAGCCGGACACGACGGTCACAGTGTTGCCGGCGACGCCGCCGATCCAGTTCTCACCGCTGAACGAAGCGGATTCGGCGATCGACAGCAGCTGTTCCTGAAGCTGATCGATCTCTTCCTGGACCTTGGCCTTGTCGACGCCTTCTTCAGTTGCGGTCACGACCTTGGCCTTGATTTCCTTCACGACTTCGATGGCGGATTCCATACCGGCATAGGCGGTGTCGACCTTGGCGGCGCCGAGCCCGAGGGCGTCCTGGACGGCGGAGAGCGCCATGTTGTCGGAGCGCATCGTGGTCGCGATCGACCAGTAGGCAGCGTTGTCCGAAGCCTCGCCGACGCGCAGGCCGGAAGAGACGCGGCCCTGGGTCGTTTCCATGTTGTTGCCGATGCTCCGCAGCGTTTCAAGTGCGGACATGGCTGCGATGTTGGTAAGAATGCTTGTCATTTCTGAGTGCCCCTTAGTGGCTGATTAAGAAGGGACATTCCGGAGTACGCCGGCAAGCGACGGTCAGCATCATGCCTGCTAACCAATTAATTTTGTTGGTTAACCCGCCGTTTCGATGGTGCTAGGAAACAGCAAGATGGTTAAGGAATGCTGAAGTGGAATAAAAAATGCGAAAAAGCCGCGACCGACTTCGGTCGCGGCTCTTTTCCAGCGTTGCGGCACGGTCAGCCCCCGTGCCGGTTCGCCGATTAGCGGAAGAGCGACAGGATGTTCTGCGAGTCGGAGTTGGCGATCGAAAGCGCCTGGATCGCAAGCTGCTGCTGCGTCTGCAGGGCCTTCAGACGGGTCGATTCCTCGTTCATGTCAGCGTCGACGAGGCGGCCGATACCGTTTTCGATCGAGTCGCTGAGTTCGGAAACGAAGTCAGCCTGCAGATCGATGCGGGTCGACATCGAACCGAGCGAAGAGGCAGCGCTGGTCATCGCGGTGAGCGCGTCTTCGACGTCGGAGAGCGCTTCTCCGAGCGCGGTCGCGTCCATTGCAGAGATATCGAGGCCGTAGACATTGTTGCCGTTGGTGCCGTCGGTGCCGAGGATGCCGGTCGCGGTGTCGAGACCACCGGCGCCATCGTCGGCGAAGAGGAGCGTACCGTCAGCCGCATCAGTAAGGGCATAGCTGGACGTCTTGATCGAGACGGTGCCGTCCGAAGCGCGGACAAAGCCGGTGACGACGGTCTTGGTCGCTGCCTCGCCGGCAATCCAGTTTTCGCCGTTGAACGAGGCCGATTCCGCAATGCTCAGGAGCTGGTCCTGAAGCTGGTCGATTTCTTCCTGGACCTTTGCGCCGTCGACACCTTCTTCCGTTGCGGCGACGATCTTCGCCTTGATTTCCTTGACGACATCGATGGCCGCTTCCATACCGGCGTAAGCGGTATCGACCTTGGCGGCGCCCATGCCGAGGGCGTCGGTGACCGACGAAAGAGCTGCGTTGTCAGAACGCATGGTGGTCGCGATCGACCAGTAAGCGGCGTTGTCAGAAGCAGAGCCGACGCGCATGCCCGTGGAAATGCGGTTCTGCGTATCTTCCATGCTGGAAGAAATGGAACGCAGGGTCTGGAGAGCGGCGGTTGCCGAGCTGTTGGTGAGAATGCTTGCCATGATCGTTGTCCCTTTTACGAAATACTTTTGGGGGGACATACCGGGCTGAAGAGGTTACCGGTCACGACGATCCGGCATCATGCCACTCGGTTCCGCTCAGCTCGTGAAGGACACCAAACCCGTCGTGTGAGGACGAAATTCGCAGCCATTTCTTGCCAACACCTTAATCGGCGAGGCACCCCGAAGGCGACGCTAGAACGTAGTGAATCGCGCGTGAAATCCTATACTTAACGGACTGTTGCGGGGTCCCGGAAATGTCTTAACGAGGGACGCCGAGGCGGGCTCAGGTGAAGGAGCGCACCAGGCTGCCGACGAGCAGGTTCCAGCCGTCGATCAGCACGAAGAACAGGATCTTGAAGGGCAGCGAGATCGAGGTCGGCGGCAGCATCATCATGCCCATTGCCATGGTGATGGTCGAGACGATGAGGTCGATCACCAGGAAGGGCAGCATGATCAGGAAGCCGATCTCGAATCCGCGACGTATCTCCGAGATCATGAAGGCGGGCACCACGGCTCGCAGATCCACCTTGTCGTCGACGACGACGGTCTGGCCCTTTTCGCGGGCGATGTCGATGAAGAGCTGCAGGTCCTTGTCGCGGGTGTTGGCGAGCATGAACTCGCGGAAGGGTTCCGACATCCGCGTCAGCGCCTCGGTCTCGGAGATCTCGTTCTTCAGGAGCGGATCGATGCCGTCGCGCCAGGCGCGGTCGAAGGTCGGCGCCATGACGTAGAATGTCATGAACAGCGCCAGCGACACCATGATCATGTTCGACGGCGTGGTCGCAAGCCCCATGCCGGAGCGCAGGATCGCAAAGGCGATGACGAAGCGCGGAAAGCTCGTCACCATGATCAGGATACCTGGGGCGACCGAGAGGACGGTCAGGAGCCCGAAGGTGCGGATGATCCAGGAGGCGACCGAACCGTCGACCGGCGTGTTCAGAATATCGGCGGGAAAGCTCTGGGCCCCGGCAATTCCCGACATCGCCATCATGGCGACTATAAAGGCAGTAGTCCGGAGCATCAGCGAATCATTGGATGACGAAGGTTCGGAACATCACATTGGTTACGCGCCCGTCGGAGCGCAGGTCAACCCGTTCCCGGATGTCATCCCGGAGATATTGAAAGCCGCGCGGCCCCTGAATTTGCTGCAGCGACAGGGTCTTCAGATAGGCCGCGATGTCCTGGTGGATTTCTTCTGCGAGCGCGACGTCGGGCGCGCCCTTGAACTGCAGCGCGACCTCGATGCGGACCCAGTTTTCGGCCGGGTAGGCAAGGTTGGTGGTGATCGGCTCGAGTTGGACGATGCCGTTGGCTTCGGTGGCGATCTTCGGAAGACCCTCCTCGCCGGTGGCGTGCTCAGGCAGTTCGGCGGCAGCCTCCGGCTTCTTCGCCGGTGGCGGGGCCAGAAGGGCGCCGACGAACCAGCCGCCGCCGCCGGCAACGAGCGTCAGCACGGCGATCGCGGCAATGGTCATGACCAGCGACGGGGATTTCGGTTCTTTAGTGTCGGTTTCTTCCATCGTGCCGCTCCGTTCCGGTACTGGATGTCACCCGATCAGATCGGCGAGACGAGATCCACGACCTGTTGGCCCCATGGCGGCTGCTGCACTTCCATCAGCCGGCCGCGGCCGCCATAGGAGATGCGGGCCTCGGCAATGCGGTCATAGGAGATGATATTGTCCGCATCGACATCCCGCGGCCGGACGATGCCGGCGACGTTGAGGATGCGCAATTCGTGGTTGACGCGCACTTCCTGCGAACCGCTGATCAGCAGGTTGCCGTTTTCAAGCACCCCGGTGACCACGGCCGCGACGAGCAGCCGGAGCTTTTCGGAGCGCTCGGTCTTGCCGTCCCCTTCGGTCTTGGTGTTCGATCCGTATTTGAGATTGCCGGACCATTCGAAGTCGCTGGTCTGCGATTCGCCAGCGGCGCCGAGATTGAAGCCGCTGGAATTGGTGCGGCTGCGGTCTGTCTCGTTGTTGAAGGACGCCTTGTCGTCGATCTGGATGTCGACGGTCAAAATATCGCCGACATTGATGGCGCGGGCGTCCTTGAAGAGAGCGGCCTGCTGGTCGTTCCACAGCGAATAGCCGGCGGTCATCTGATGCGGCTGCTTCGGATAACTGGCGAGCTGCGGCGTCTGGGTGTATTGCAGGCCGCTGCCGATCGGGCTCATCGACGGCGCCTGGCCGATCTCCTTGAACGCCTGATTCTGACATCCTGCAAGGAGGCTTGCGGCCAGAAGGGCCGTCAGTTGCAGTCTCATGATGGCTCCTTCGAGGTGTTCGGGTCGCTGGCGCTGGAAATGATGTTGGTGAGCACCGCGGCCTTTTCGTCGCTCATCTCGCTGAGGATCAGCGAGGACTGGCGCGCCGGCAGCTTCATGACGATCGCAGCGGCGATCTCCGGGCGCACCATCTCGAGCTTGCCGGCGGCCGCATCGGGCTTCATCGTCTTGTAGATATCGACGAGCCCGAGTTCCGCCTGCTTCAGAAAATCGTTGCGGCGTTTCAGCCAGTCCTCGTATTCGGCCCGGCGCTTTTCCAGCGCCGCGATGCGTTCGTCGACACTCGCCTGCAAGGTTTCAAGGTCCTTGCGCTGCAGCAGATAGCGCTGGTCCCGCGCCGCGTCGGCGATATTGGTGCAGAACTGCTGGATTTCGTTCGTTGCACCGTTTTCGACCGGCGGCGCGGTGACGTCCTGTGCGAAGGCGCCCGGCATTGTCAGCATCAGCGTAGCCGCGGCCGCGGCCACGAGCGTACGGCGAGATGTGCCGAGAAGATGGGAGAGAGTTCCGGTCATTGCAGCACAAGCTCCGCCTGTAGGGCTCCCGCCGTCTTTATGCTCTGCAGGATCGCGATGATTCCGTCCGGCTTGACGCCGATGCTGTTGAGGCCCGCGACGAGCGAGCGAAGGCTCGACCCGTTGAGGATCGCGACGGTGCCGCCGTCCGCCTGCGCCTCGATCGTGGTATTCGGCTCGACCGCCGTCTCGCCGCGCGAGAAGGGCGCCGGCTGCACCACCGTCGGCGTTTCGGTCACCTGCACCGTCAGCGTGCCGTAGCTGACCGCGACTTCGTTGACGCGTACATCCTGGCCGATGACGATCGTGCCGGTCCGTTCGTTGATGACGACGCGCGCGGGCACGTCCGTTTCGACGACGAGATTCTCGATATCGGCCATCAACCGGGCGAGATCGGCCATTTTCGGCTTCTGGACGAGGACTGACTGGGAATCCATGGCTTCGGCGATGCGGCCGCCGAACTGCGCGGCGGCAAACTTGTTGATCGCCGCTGCCATGCCGACGGCGGTGGAAAAGTCCGGGTTGCGCAATTGCAGCACCAGGTTGAAGCCGTCCTTGAATTTCGACGGCAGCTCGCGCTCGATGATCGCGCCGTTCGGAACGCGGCCGGCCGTGGTCACGCCCTGCGACAGAGCGGCCGCGTCGCCCTGGGCACTGAAGCCGGTGACCACGATCGAGCCCTGGGCCACCGCATAGATCTGTCCGTCGGCGCCGGAGAGCGACGTCATGACCAGCGTGCCGCCGCGCAGCGACGTCGCGTCGCCAAGCGAACCGACGGTGACGTCGACGCGGCTGCCGGGACTAGCGAAGGGCGGCAGCGTCGCGGTAACGAGGACCGCTGCGACGTTGCGCGTCCGAGACTCGCCGCCCTGGGTCGAGATGCCGAGATTTTGCAGCATGGCGCGGATCGACTGGTCGGTGAACGGCGAGGAGCGCAGGCTGTCGCCGGATCCCTGCAGCCCGACCACCAAGCCATAACCGATCAGCTGGTTGTCCCGACCGGCCTGCAGCGAGGCCACGTCCTTGATGCGCGACGCGGCATAGGCGGGCGTCAATGTCGCCGCGAACAGCAAGGACACGGTCAGCAACCACTTACAAATGCGCACCATCATTTCGCCACCACATGGATCGTGCCGTCGGCCATCACCGTCCCGGACACGATGACACCGCTATCGATGTTGCGCGCGCGGATCAGTTCGCCGATCGCTGCGTCTTCAAGCGGCGAGCCGGCGGCGGTGATCGTCAGCCCGCCCTTGTTGAAGATCAGCCGAACCGTCGAGCCGCGCTCGACCGCGTATCGGTCGCGTAGCGCCGAGGTGAGGATCACCCGTCCCGGCAGAAGCGTGCGCTTCGTCACCTTTCCCTCGACCTCTTCAAGCGACCCGACATAGCCGTCGGTGATATCCGGATTGGTCACGTCGACCACTTCCAGCATGCTCGCCTCGATGGTTTCGCCGGGATAGATGGTCTGCTTCGGGATGACGGCGGTCGGCTGCTGTGCGGCAGCGAGCCCCGGCGACAGCAGCGCGGCGGCGATCGCCGCAGATGCGAGCGATCGCATGAAGCGCGCTTTTCGGCTCTCGACTGCTACCCTTGCGGCGGATCGGCGAAACATCATGTTTGCCCCTCTTCCCGTTACCTGAGGTTCTTGCTCACCGTGGCGGCCATTTCGTCTGCGGCCTGAATGACCTTGGAGTTCATTTCGTAGGCGCGCTGGGCCGAGATCAGGTCGGTGATTTCCTTGACCGGATCGACGTTGGACGATTCCAGATAGCCCTGCTTGACCTGCGCGAAGCCGGGATCGGCCGGCGTGCCGACGATCGGCTCGCCGGATGCCGCGGTCTGCTTGAAGAGGTTTTCGCCCTGCGGCTCCAGTCCGGCTTCGTTGACGAAATTGGCGATCGTCAGCTGGCCGATTTCCTGGGTCTCGGTCGCGTCGCCAATTCTGACGAGGACCTGGCCGGACGCGGAAACGGTGATCTCGGTCGCGTCCTGCGGCACGGTGATACCGGGAACCACCGTATAGCCGTCGATGGTGACGAGCTGGCCGGTCGCGTTGGTGTTGAAGGCGCCCGAGCGGGTATAGACCGTTTCGCCGTTGGGCGTTTCGACCTGGAACCAGCCGCGGCCGACAAGCGCAAGGTCGAGGTCGTTGCTGGTGTTGACGAGGCTGCCCTGGACATGGAGGTTGCGGACGGCGGCCGTCTGCACGCCGAGGCCGACGATCGCGCCTTCCGGCACGATTGCTTGGTTCGAGCGGTTCGGCACGCCTTGGGCGCGCTCCGTCTGGTAGAGCAGGTCCGAAAATTCCGCGCGCGCCCGCTTATAACCGGTCGTGTTGATATTGGCGATGTTGTTGGCGATGACTTCGAGATTCAGCTGCTGGGCATTCATGCCCGTGGCGGCGATGGAAAGGGCCTTCATGTCACGTTCCTTCAGATCTGCATGCGGGCGATTTCGAGATAGGCGGTGACGACCTTGTCGCGGACGGCGATGGCGGTCTGCAGCGACTGTTCCGCACTCATCACCGCATCGACGACCTCACGCGTGTTCGCCTCGCCGCGGATCGCCTGAAGCGACGCTCCTTCGGCCGATTTCATCGAGCGGATGGCGTCCGTGGTCATGGTGCCGAGGACTTCGGCGAAGCTCTGCGATTGCGGGGCGGAAGCTGCGGCGCCCGGCAGGGAAAGCGCGGTCGAGCCGGTCAGGCTGGTGCCCTCGGTCTCCTTCAGGTTCGAAAACGCGCCGACGGACTGAATTGCATCGATCATTATTGCGAAGCCCTCAACAGGTCGATTGTCTGGGAGATGAGATCGCGGGACTGCTTGATGGTCTGCAGGTTGGCCTCGTAGGCGCGATTGGCTTCGCGCATGTCCGCCATCTCGATCAGGACGTTGACATTCGGCATTTTCACCATGCCCTTCTCATCGGCCGCCGGATTGCCGGGATCGAACTCGATGCTGAAATCCGAATCGTCGGTGCCGAGGCGCTGGATCTCGACGAGCGACGCGCCGCTCGCCCGGTCGACTTCCGCCGCAAAGGAAATCGTCTTGCGGCGATAGGGATCGGCGCCGGGCACGTCGCCGGTGGAGCGGGCATTGGCGATGTTTTCGGAAACGACACGCAGGCGCGTCGATTCCGCCTGCAGGCCCGAAGCCGAAACCTTGAGTGCCGAGGTCAAAGGATCCATGGATGTTACTTCCGTACGGTCATGAGCATCATCCGGTGAAAGGATTTCACCAGCCCGGAATTGAGTTCGTAGTCGCGCTTGATTTCGCCCGTTTTCATCATTTCCTGCTCGATCGCGACGGTATTGCCGGACTGCTGCACGGCGACATCGTCGATCATGCTGACCTCGGTCACCTGCGCGGCATCGGGGCTCTCGGTGAAATGGGCGCGATGGGTCGCCGCCATCTGGATGCCGGTATTCTGGAGCACGGTTTCGAAAGGCTGGACGTCCTTGGCCTGGTAATGCGGCGTATTGGCATTGGCGATGTTGCCGGCAACGACATTCTGGCGGACCGTCAACCATTGGGCCTGGCGCGACGCGAGTTCGAAAAGTTGAATCGGATCCATCGAATACTCCTCATGAGATGAGGAGGACCCTAGGCGGGTAATCTTGCGTGGGACTTGTCGGGAACCTGGGACGAGGAACCAAATGCACGAATTCACGGCGGGGCCTTTTTGGCGGCGAAGCGCTGTCTCGCCGAATTCTGCCGTATGCGGCAGCTCCGAGCCGAGGTGCAACGCAGCGCTCTACCTCGACTCGAAGACCTCGCCCTTGGAGGTGATCATCACCCAGCGGCCGTTGCGCTCTTCGAAGGTGGCAAGCCGGCTGTTGTCCGGCAGGACCGAACCGACCCGGACGATATACATGCCGGTGGCGTCCTCGATGAGCGCTCTTCCATTGGCGACGTGCATCAGCTTGAAGCCAGACGGCTCGGGAAAGGGCTGTTCCAGGCCGGCTTCCGGCTCATGTGCGGCCGCCGCCGGTTGATGCTCCAGCCCGGGTACAGTCGCCGTCGTCAGCCGGTCGATCGCCGCGGCGGTCTCCTTGTCCATGTCGGTCATCGCCAGCGGCGAAACCGATACTACGCCGCGGCCGGGGCGCTCCGGCAGATCCCGCGTCGTTCCCTGCCAGAGCGGCGGGATCGAGAACTCATCCTGGTGCAGGAAGGCGTACCAGGGGAAGAAGGTCGCAAAGGCGGCCATGGCCAACCCGATCGCGCCGAGAACCTTGTCGGTCAACGGCATCTTGGCGTCGCGCCGGCGCTGATGGACGATTTCGTCCGCTTCGTTGTCGGTCATTGCTATCCCTTCGCCCGGATGCCTGAGGCGGGCTGGTTGCCCATGGCGGCTGCCTTCAGCGCATTGGCAAGGTCGGTGAAGGCGTCGGCGGCGGACCGCTCGCCGGGCGTCTGCTTGAGGACGTCATAGATGACGGGAACCTGTTTGATCGCCATGTCGAGGTCGGGGTCGCCGCCGGCGCGGTAGCCGCCGATCAGGCGCAGGTCGCGGGTCTCCTCGAAGCGATGAATGAGCGACTTCAGCCGCGCGACGAGCTTTTCCTGATCCGGCGTCCAGGCTTTTCTTGCCAGGCGCGAGATCGAGGCCAGCGGATCGATCGGCGGATAGCGCCCTTCCTCGGCGAGGCTGCGGTCGAGGACGATGTGACCGTCGAGAATGCCGCGGGCCGAATCGGCAACCGGATCATTGTGATTGTCGCCGTCGACCAGGATCGAGATGATCGCGGTAATCGTGCCGGCGCCTTCTGCACCGGGGCCGGCACGCTCGAGCAGGCGCGGCAATTCGGTGAAGACCGAAGCCGGATAGCCGCGGGCGATCGGCGGCTCGCCGGCGGCCGTCGCCACCTCGCGGATCGCATGCGCGAAGCGCGTCACGCTGTCGACGATCAGGAGAACGTTGTCGCCCTTGTCGCGGTAGTGCTCGGCGATCGTCACCGCCGTCAGCGGCGCCATTTTCCTCAGCATCGGGCTCTCGTCGCTGGTGGCGACGACGGCAACCGACTTGGCGAGATTGTCGCCGAGCGTATCCTCGATGAATTCGCGCACTTCACGGCCGCGTTCGCCGACCAGCGCAATCACCACCTTGTCGAAGGCGTCGGCGCGCGCCAGCATCGAGAGCAGCGTCGACTTGCCGACGCCGGAGCCGGCGAAGATCCCGAGGCGCTGGCCGAGGCAGAGCGGCGAGAAGATGTCGACGGCGCGCACACCGGTCTTGAACCCCTGTTCGACCCGCCTGCGGGTCATCGACGGCGGCGCGGTATTGGAGATCGAACGGCGAATATCGCCCTGCATCAGCGGGCCCAGACTATCGATCGGCTCGGCCAGCGCATTGATCGTACGGCCGCACCAATTGTCGGTCGGCGCGATGCGGAAAGCGCCTTTGCGGATGACGGTATCGTGGATGCCGATCGGATCGCCGGGCTCGATCGGGCAGACGACGACCCGCTCCGGTTCGACGCGCACGACTTCGCCGAGATGGGTGCCGGTCGCGCTCTTATGCGCCACGAAATCCCCGAGCCGCACATGCCGGGAAAGACCGCTGACGGTATAATGCCCCGGCGAGATCGTCTGGACATGGCCGCCGGGAGCGATCGAAAAATCGGGCTTGGCATAGCGCTCGACGAGGCCGGCAAGCGCCGCCAACGAGGTCGAAGCCGGAATGATGTCAGAGCCTTGTCTTTCCATGCAGATTCCCGTTGCGATCGGCCCGGCCCGGCTGTCTCGCCGGGAGCCGCTTCACACTTTCCTTCGTTCGCCTAGCGCTCGCCGCCCAGCGTCTTGATCGCCTCTTCAAGCGACCCTTCGCTGTCGCGCATCAGGGCCGTGACATTGTCGAAGGCGCGGGTCACCATGATGAGCTGCGTCATTTCCTGGACGGCATTGACGTTCGATTCTTCGAGGAAGCCCTGCATCACGCCGACATCGAAGCGGTCGACGACGGGCTGCGCTTGAGCGGCCGGCATCACAGCGCTGTTGTCATAGCGGACGAAGCCGCTGGAGAAATCCGCCTCGTAGAGGCCAAGCAGCGCGACCTGGGCGCCGTTCTGGTGGATAGCCCCGTCGGCACCGACGGTGATCTCGCCCGCTCCGCCGTTCAATTGGATCGGCGCACCGCCCGCATCAAGCACCGGATATCCCTTGAGGGTCACCAGTTCGCCCGTTTCCGTCAGCGTGAAGCGGCCGTCGCGGGTCAGCGCCGGGCCGCCGGGCGTGTCGATGTTGAACCAGGCGTTCCCCTTTATGGCGAAGTCGAGCGCAGAACCGGTCCGCGCCAGGGCGCCGTTGCTGGTGCTCAGATATTCCTCGCCTTCGGACACGTAGGAAACGCGGGTCGGCTTCGTATCGCCGAGCACCTGGTCGAACTTCACTTCCGTGGAACGGAAGCCGACCGTGTTGGCATTTGCGATATTGTCTGCAAGCGTGTTCAAGCGCTTCTCAAGCGCCATCTGCGAGGAAAGCGCCACATAGAGGCCGGTCTGCACGTCAGTGTCCCCCGAGTTTCAGATTGTTGATGGAGAGGAGCAGGTCGGGGGAAATTCCGTAGCCGCTCGAAGAACCGAAAACCGCAAGGGGATCGTAGCCGTCGGAAGAATTGCTGATCTCCCAAAGGGCGGTGAAGCGATCGATGAAGGCCGCGAGCTTCACCGGATCCTGGAAATCCTTGAGGTCGATTGCTTCCTCATAAGCTTCTGCCTGCCGATCGACGTCGGCCGCGGCAAATTCTTCGGGAAGCTGCAGCGCCGTCCGCACCACCTGTGCCAGCGCCTCGTCGGCAATGATCTCGTAACCGCTGGTGAGCAATGGCGCCGTGCGCTCGAAATAGAGCGCCAGCCTGACACCGGTATTCTCCTCGCCGGCATTCTGCTCCAGCGTCTGGCGCGTGTATTTGTCGACGACGCCCTTCTGCGCGCGTTCGAAGGAGGTGGCCGTCTCGCTATGCCGGGCGAAATTGAGCGATTCGACCAAGGCCTTGTAGCGACTGTCCGCCAGCTTGTTGGCAAAGGCGTCCTCGCTGTCGACACCCTCCGTCAGCACCTTGCGCATGAAGGCCTTGGCGAAGGCCATGTCCTCCAGCCCGTGCGCTTTCATCGCATAGTCATAGAGCCGGCTGTCGGCAAAGAACTCGTCGAGCGTTTTGATGCTGCCGATCCTGGAAAGGTAGTATTCCGTCTCGCGGGCCACCTGCGGCTCCTCGGAGACGCGCTCCAGCGAGCTCGTAAGGTCGGCGGTTATCAGCTTGTAGCTCGTATAGGTCGTGGTCACGATCGCTCGCCTGTCCGGAATGGCGGCCCGGCGCGATGGCCCGACCTTGCCGAATCCTGCCTCTATTGGCTTGCGCGAACCTGTACGGCGCGGCGGTCGCGAGCGGGCCTCACGGCCAGCCTCACGCAAGGAAGAAATTCTATTCCGTCGTAGGTAAATCACGATCGCGACAGGTATCGACAATGAACATCATCATCGGGCTTCTTGTGACTTTCGGCTGTATCCTCGGCGGCTACCTCGCCATGGGCGGTCACCTGGAAGTCCTCAACCAGCCTTTCGAGCTGATGATCATCGGCGGGGCCGGCATCGGCGGCTTCATCATGGCCAACTCGATGAAGGTGGTGAAGGATACCGGCAAGGCGCTCGGCGAGGCGTTCAGGCACAAGGTGCCGAAGGAGCGCCACTACCTCGACACGCTCGGCGTGCTCTACAGCCTGATGCGCGACCTGAGAACCAAGTCGCGCAACGAGATCGAGGCCCACATCGACAACCCGGAGGAATCGCCGATCTTCCAATCCGCGCCGACCGTCCTGCAGAACAAGGAGCTGACGGCGTTCATCTGCGACTATGTGCGGCTCATCATCATCGGCAATGCCCGCTCGCACGAGATCGAGGCGCTGATGGACGAGGAGATCCATACGATCACTCATGACAAGATGAAGTGCTATCACGCCTTGACGAGCATGGGCGATGCGCTGCCGGCGATCGGCATCGTCGCGGCGGTTCTCGGGGTGATCAAGGCGATGGGCGCCATCAGCGAGGCACCGGAAGTGCTGGGCGCGAAGATCGCCGCCGCACTCGTCGGAACGCTGCTCGGCGTCTTCCTCTCTTACTCGATCGTCGGTCCGCTCGTCGCCAACATCAAGGCGGTGCGCGAAAAGCAGAACCGGCTCTACGTCATCGTCAAGCAGACATTGCTTGCCTACATGAATGGCTCCGTTCCCCAGGTCGCCCTCGAATATGGCCGCAAGACGATCTCCGCCTATGAGCGACCGTCGATCGATGCGGTCGAGCAGGAGATGATGAACCCGGGCGGCGGCGGCGAAAGCAAGGCGGCTTGAACATCATGAATCCGAGCACCGCATCGAACGTCTACGCTTTCGACAAGAGACTGCTGGCGCGCATGACCGGCGCGCTCGGCGACGACAAGACCATCGGCCGCATCGCTCTCGATCTCGGCCATGTCTTCAGCGACCGGCTTCCCGATTTGCTCAAGCAGGAGACGCGACACGACATTGCCATCGGCTATGCCGGCTTCAAGATGGGGCTCAGGAACGAACTCATCGCCGAACTCGGAGAAGCGGTTCTGCTCAGCGACGTTTCGCTGCGCAACTGGTGCGCCGATTTCCAGATCGGCTGCGACAGCCCGGTTCTCATCACTCTCGTCGAAGCCCTGCTCGGCGCCGAGCCCACCGACATCGAGGAGCCGCTGCCGCGGGCACTCTCAAAGATCGAGATCGACGTGGCGGTGCCGGTGTTCGAGGCCATCGCCGAGGTCGTACGCATGGCGGTCAATGCGCCGGGCGGCTTCGAGCCGGTGGTCGACCGGCCACATAACGGTGCCGAACGGCTGCCGCCCGACCCGGCCATCGAGGACGTCTACGCCGCCTCGATCGACATGACCTGCGGGCTGGGGCCGGTGCTTTCCACCTTTTCGGTGATCGTTCCGCAAAGCGTGCTGCTCAAGACCCAGATCGTCCCGTCCCGGAGCGCCGGACAAAACGACAGTATGAAGACGGATTGGAGCGAGCAGCTCGAGGAGCAGATTCGCCGCTCGGCCGTGACGCTCGAGGCGCGCATCCAACTGGAAAACCTGACGCTCGATACGATCAGCCGGCTGCAGCCCGGAGACGTGATCCCCTTCCATGACGGCCAGGACGTGCGGGTCGAGGTCAACGCCAACGGTCGCGATCTCTATGTCTGTGAGTTCGGCCGGTCGGGGGCGCGATACACGGTCCGCATCAAGGACACGCACGGGTCCGAAGACGACATCCTTCGCCACATCATGAGTTAACCGGCCTCGCATCGCAGAATGCCTGAGGCAAGCTTCAACTGGAATAATCCGCACATGGTACGCAAGAAAGCAGCATCCATCGAAGAACAGGCCGCCTTTGCGGGAGACGCCGAGCTCGACCAGGCAATCGACGACCTGCGCGGCGTTCTCAAGCAGGACGGTGCGGCAACGGATTTCGGCGGCGATTTCGCTGCCGCCGAACCTTTTGGCCAGGCCGGGGATTTCGGCGGCGATCTCGGTGCCGGCGGCTTCGGCGGCGATTTCGCTGACACGTCCCTCGGCGGCGGTCTCGATATGGGTGCCGGTTTTGCCGGCAGCGATTTCGGCGGCGACGATTTCGGTGCTGCGTCAGGCGCTGCGCCGGGCAGCGGCATGGCGTGCAATATGGACCTGATCATGGACATTCCGATCAATGTCCAGATCGTCCTCGGCACCAGTCGAATGCAGGTCTCCGGCCTAATGGGCCTGACCGAGGGCGCAACGATCGCGCTCGACCGCAGGATCGGCGAGCCGGTCGAGATCATGGTCAACGGCCGGGTAATCGGCCGTGGCGAGATTACCGTACTCGAGGGCGACGTGACCCGGTTCGGCGTCAAGCTCATCGAGATAAAGGGCAGCAAGAAATAGCCCGATGATCGGGCGAGGGATGAATCCATGATGGATTTCGAAAGTTTCGAAGGGCAGGCACTGGCAACACCGCTCAGTCAGACGGAAAAGGCCGCCGCCGTGCTGCTCGCCATGGGGAAATCCGTGGCCGGTAAACTATTGAAATTCTTCACGCACAGCGAATTGCAGGCAATCATCGCCGCGGCCCAGTCGCTGCGCGCCATCCCTCCCCACGAGCTCGAGGCGCTGGTCAACGAGTTCGAGGATCTGTTCACCGAAGGCGCCGGCCTGATGGACAACGCCAAGGCGATGGAGAGCATTCTCGAAGAGGGCCTGACGCCGGACGAGGTCGACGGCCTGCTGGGGCGGCGCGCCACCTTCCAGTCCTACGAGGCAAGCATCTGGGACCGGCTGCAGGAATGCGATCCGGTCGCCGTTGCCGACTCGCTCGCCAAGGAACATCCGCAGACGATCGCCTATGTGCTTTCGATGATGCCTTCTAGCTTCGGCGCCAAGGTGCTGCTGCAGCTGTCGGACAAACAGCGCCCGGACATTCTCAACCGCGCCGTCAACATGAAGAATGTCAGCCCGAAGGCTGCCTCCATCATCGAGACGCGCGTCATCGAGATGATCGACGCGATGGAGGCCGAGCGCAATTCGCCCGGCCCGGCGAAGATCGCCGAGGTGATGAACGAACTCGAGAAGAAGCAGGTGGACACGCTGCTCGCCTCGCTGGAAACGATCAACACCGATTCCGCCAAGAAAGTTCGGCCGAAGATCTTCCTGTTCGACGACATTCTCTACATGCCGCAGAGAAGCCGAGTGCAGCTCTTCAACGACGTCTCGACCGACATCATCACCATGGCGCTCAGGGGCTCGGCGCCGGAACTGCGCGAATCGGTCCTCGCATCCGTCGGCGCACGCCAGCGGCGCATGATCGAATCGGACCTTGCGGTCGGCGATGCCGGCATTAACCCGCGTGACATCGCCATCGCCCGGCGCTCGATCACCCAGGAAGCGATTCGGCTTGCAGCCAGCGGGCAGCTCGAGCTCAAGGAAAAGGAATCGGAAGCCGCCTGATCGCGGATTCTTCCCAGGCGGGTCTCACCCCTTCCACTTGTCTGATTTCTGTTGAGCCGGCCGCCTTCTTGGCTTTCGGCTCTTGCGCATGAGGCACGCGCGGTCCACGACAAGGGTTGTGGAGCACGTCGGCCTCGGCCGATTGAGGGTGGCCGCGGCTCCTGGCCAGGATGGGAACTTCCTGTTTCATGTCGGAAGATCAGGACAAGGACAGTAAAACGGAAGCGCCGTCGGAGAAAAAACTCTCCGATGCGGCCGAGAAGGGCAATATCCCCTTTTCCCGCGAAGTGACCGCCTTCGCCTCGACCCTCGCGGTCTACATCTTCATCGTCTTCTTTCTTTCCGATGGTGCGGCGAGCACGGCCGAGGCTCTCAAGGACATATTCGAGCAGCCGGAAGCCTGGCGGCTCGAAACGGCAACGGATGCCGTCGGATTGATCTCGCACGTCATCCTGAAGTCGGCGGGCCTGGTCATTCCGATCTTCCTGCTGCTCATCATCTTCGGCGTCGGCTCGTCGATCTTCCAGAACCTGCCCCGGCCGGTGCTCGACCGGATCATGCCCAACATGAACCGCGTGTCGCCGATCGCCGGCTTCAAGCGCATTTTCGGCGTTCCAGGGCTGGTGGAGTTCGCCAAGTCGCTGTTCAAGATCATCGTCGTGTCGCTCATCGTCGTCCTGGTGCTGTGGAACGACTATTTCGCCACGCTCGATCTGATGTTCTCGGATCCGGTGACGATCTTCGCCACCATGACCTCCGACCTGAAGCAGATCGTCACCGTCGTGCTGCTTGCCACCGCGGTGCTGGCGATTGTCGATCTCTTTTGGACCCGGCATCACTGGTACAGCGAGCTGAGGATGACGAAGCAGGAGGTGAAGGAGGAACTTAAGCAGTCGCAGGGCGATCCGATCGTCAAGTCGCGACTGCGGTCGATGCAGCGGGATCGTGCCCGCAAGCGCATGATCGGCTCCGTGCCGCGTGCCACGCTGGTGATCGCCAACCCGACCCACTATGCGGTCGCGCTGCGCTACGTGCGCGAAGAAAACGATGCGCCCGTCGTCGTCGCCATGGGGCAGGATCTTGTCGCCCTGAAGATCCGCGAGATCGCCGAGAAAAACGGCATTCCGGTCTTCGAGGATCCGCCGCTCGCACGCTCCATGTTTGCACAAGTCTCGGTAGATAGTGTCATTCCACCGGTGTTTTACAAGGCAGTCGCCGAACTCATTCACCGGGTTTATGCAGTTCAGCCGCAACAAAAACGGGTGACATGATCTTGAAGAAGTGCGAATTCTCCGAAAAACGCGAAAGACTAGTGGCAGAGGCGATTCGTCCGGTAGCGACAGAACTGCGCCTGATCGACGCTGCGGACTTCATCGCGCTCCTGCGGTTCGAGTCCTATGCGAGCCTCGCCGATCTCGTGGAATCGGCGGCGGAACTCTACTTCCTGCCGGGGACGGTGAATTTCGGCCTTGGCGGCAACTACAATCTCGACTGGAACAGCTGCCCCGAAATCATTTTGGACCTCGAGTTGAAGCCCCGCGGCGTGACGGTCTATGCGCGCCTCGTGCTTGCCGGCGAAGCGGCCGGCATCGAGATCAGCCACATCAATTTCCAGCATCCCTCGACCGATCCGGACGAGAATACCGCCTTCCTCGCCAGGAGCCTGGAAGAGGCGAAATTCGTCAAATCCTATCCTCTGCCGCTAGCGAGTTAGTCGGGCAGCCGTCTCCTCAGAATCGCCCCTCACGCTAGCCCCATCTCCCCGCAGGCGGGGAGATGGGACGCGCCGGCATATTTGCTGCTGTTCCCGCAAGACCGGACGGCGCAGCGAGTCCCCCTTCGCCCCGCTTGCGGGGAGAAGGGGGCGGCAGGCCGGATGAGGGGGCAATTTACTGAAATGCCTCGCGAATTTTAGCTGATATAGCCGAGCCGTATGGCCTTGGCGATCGCCTGGATGCGATTGACCGAATCGAGCTTCGTCGTGGCGGCGCCGAGATAGGCGTTCACGGTGTGAACGGACAAGCCCATCTTCTCGGCGATTTCCTCGCTGATATAGCCGTCGCCGGCCATCTGTAGGCAAGCGATCTCGCGGTCGCTGAGGCTCTCGCCCTTGAACAGGCGTCGTTCGTCGGCCGCCAGCATGTCGGTCATCACCTGTGCGCAGCGGCCGTGCAAGTCGAGGATCTGTTCCGCCGGCGCGTCGATATAGCTGCCGGCGAAGACCACATAGCCGTTGCCCTGGGCGCCGAGCCGTATCGGGAAGGCGATGCCCGAATAGGAGAGCTGCCGCCCCTTCAGCCGCTGCGAGAAAAGCGCCGTGTCGGAAACGTCGGCTGCCTGATGCTCTCCCTGGCCGTCCCACAGCAGCGCCAGCGGCGATCGATCGAGGTGCTGGAGCAGTTCCTCGCCGTAGACCTTGAGAAGTTCATGCGCATTCGCTTCGGAAGCGGCACCCCAATTGTGCAGGACGCAGGTGAGCTTGCGCGTCGCCGGCATCCCTCTTCCATTGACGCGCAGGACGGCGAAATTCTTCGCATTGATCTGCCGCTGCATCGCCTGCAGCCGCGTGACCAGAGTCGCCGCACGTGCCGCGCGCGCGCTGCGGCCGAGCCGGGCATCGTCCGAGCGGTTCTCCGAATCCAGGTGCATCATCGTCGCGCTCCTATACCAGATTGTGCCGGACGGCGTGGGCGATGGCTTCCGACCTGGTGCGCGTCGCGGTCTTGCGCATGACGCTGGTGATGTAGTTGTTGATCGTGTTGCGGGAGATGCCGAGGATGACGGCGATCTCCTCGCTCGTCTTGCCTTCGGCAATCCAGTACAGGCATTCGAGCTCGCGCTCGGTCAGCTCGAAGTCCCGGTCCTGCCGTACTCCGCCATCGGCCTTGAAACTTGCGAGATAGCTTGCGAGCACGGCGATATCGCGCAGCCCTTCCTGGGAGAGGATGACGTCCTCGGGGAACAGCAGCATCAACGAGTAACGGGAGCGGCCGACATTGAACGAGACGGAGCAGTAGGAACGATTGACCCCGCGCGGCAGATCGATGTCGTCCGGCAGGACCTGGAAGCAGGGCTGCAGCGCCGCCAGGCATTTTTCCAACTCGGTCGTCCTGGCGTTTAGGCCGATGACGATGCCCGATAGACGCCGAACGACGTCGAAGGGCCAATCGGAACACAGGACGAAATCAAGTCCGCCGTCCTGCGACAGACCGTGGCGAGCGAGCAGGTAGTGGGTCGCTCCGACATATTCCGTCAGGATCGCCAGCCCGTTGGCGAGGCTGCTGCGCGCGGCAGCTTCCCCGAGCCTGCGGATCAATTGTTCACGCGATATGCCGCGACTGCTCATGCGCGGCGCGGCGGTCTGCAAAGACCAGGCCGCGCTAGTCTGTGTAATTTCCATGACTTTCAGCCCCCGTGCCGAATTCGACGCCCCTTGCGAGCTACGCTTGCCCTGCCGACAGCCACCGGAGCCGGCATTCCCACACGCAAACCGGAACGCGAATCAATATCTAAACTGTACATCGCCGCCCCTAAAAAAACACTGTGATTGAGACACAACTTGCTTACGCACCCCTAAGTAGAGCAGCTAGTCACCTACCGGTTTACCTCTGGTGGAGAGCGCAGGCGCACCCACCGGATTGCTTTAGTATCCACTTGATTTTTATTGGTATCTCACGGAACGCCAGCACCCATCTCAGCTCTCTTGCCTAACGCCAGAGACACGCCAAAGAGGTGGATACGGTCACTTCCCAGTGGTTTGTGGCGCCTTCAACGCCTCACGCGCATCGAATATAGAGGAACGGACTTTACTTTCGAACAGCGGCTGTTGCTAAAATGCACCAAGTCCGAACCGCCAGAGATGGCCACAGCACCTGTATAGATTCAAAGAAGAACCAACCTCTATTTCAATTCTTGATAGTTATATCTGAGCTAAGCTGAGTCATGGGAAAACAAGCGGCAGTCTACAGGTACAGATAGAGGGGCGGTGTCGACCCGTCCGAATCTAATATGGTTAAAATTTTCTTTAAATTTTTCGATCCGCACCTCACCTAGACTCGCACCGCCGACACGCATTCTTGCGACAGGTTAGGCGCTCCAGCCGATGCCAGGGAATTGACTCGAACACTATTTCCGCCGCCTCGTCACATCGCGGCAATGCGACCCGACGTCACTCCTGCCTCAGGGAAACGCGAAATCCCGCCGGTACGGCGGGATTGTCCGCGGCCTCCTCGAAGGATTTTAGGCGGCGCGGTCGAGGGACCATTTGCGGAGGATTTTTGCGGCCCGCTCCTCGCTGATCTCCACCATGCGCGCGAGCCGGCGCTCCGGGCCCTCCTTGACGCGGCGATTGAAGCCGTTGCTGTCGTCGCCGAGATTGAGCAGGTCGTCCGTGCTGTCGAAGCCGAAGTCCGAACCGAAGCCCTCCATGAGGGCGCCGCTTGCGGCACCGGCGCCAGCCGGAGAGAAATCCGGCAATTCGAGACCGGCGCCCTCGCCTTCGAGCTGACCGGATTGACCGCCAAAGCCCATCTGGCGGGCGAGTGGCCGCATGCCCAGCCAGACGACCAGGAAGGCGACGACGATGAAGGCCAGCGAGTTGATGATGCCGCCGAGATTGCGCGTCAGCATTTCCATGACGCCCGGCCCGGCCACCGGTTGGTCGAGCAATTGCGTCTCGACAAAATCCATCGCGTTCAGCGTGACGACGTCTCCGCGGTTCGGATCGACACCGGCAGCGGACGCGACAATCTTCTGCATGTCCTGGAGATAGGCATCGATCTTCGCCTGATCGGCCCCCTCGCCGACCATCGCTGCCAGGCGGCCGCGGTTGACCACGACGGCGATCGACAGCCGCTCGATCGCATAGCTGTTTTTGACGGTCGCGATCGTCTTGCTGTTGATCTCGTAGTTGGTCTGCTCTTCCTTCTTCTCCGCCTCGTCGCTCGACTGCTGGCCGGCGCCGCCGCGCGGCGCCGCCTGGGGCACGTTCTGCTGGACGGTCGCGGCGTTGTCCGGCTGCTGCTGGCTGGATTTCTGCTCTTCCTTGATGACCCGCGTCGAGCGCTCGACCCGCGATTCGGGGTCGAACACGGTCTCCTGGATCTGCTGGGCATCGGTGTTGAGCGAAGCGGTGACGCTGGTGCGGAAATTGTCCATGCCAAGGAAGGGCGCAAGCGAATTGTCGATCTTCTTCTCGAGATCGGACTGGACGTTCTGCACGACGCCGAGCGACTGGTTGAGGGCGCTGTTTGCCGGGTCGTCGCCCGAGGCAAGGAGCTGGCCGGTCGAATCGAGAATGGTGACGTCGTCGACATCGAGACCCGGGACGGACGAAGCGACAAGATGGCGGATCGACGAGGCGGCGCTCCGGCCGACGGTCGCACTCGCACGAATCATCACCGATGCGGTCGGCGTCTGCTCGACCTTGCGGAAGCTGCCCCGCTCCGGCATAACGATATGGACGCGGGCCGCCGCGATGCCGGAAATCTGCTGGATGGTGCGGGCAATCTCGCCCTCCAATGCACGAACGCGGGTCACCTCCTGCATGAAGGAGGTGAGTCCGAGCGAGCCCACATTGTCGAAGAGTTCGTAGCCGGCATTGGCGCTGCTCGGCAGGCCGCGCTCGGCCAGAAGCAGCCGAGCCTTGCCGGTCATGCCGACCGGCACCTGAATGCTGCCGCCATCCGCGCCGACCTCGAAGTCGAGATTCGCCTCGGCAAGCGCAATGCTGATCTGGGTGACATCGCTGCGCTCGAGGCCGACATAGAGCGTTTCATAGGCTGGCTTGTTGACGTAGATCGCAGCGCCGAGGACGAAGCCGATCGCGACGATGCCGGCCACCGCGAGCGCGATTAGCTTGCTCTGCCCGAGATTGCTCAGGTTTTTCGTGAACGTCGAGAATTGATCGAACAGATTCATTCTGTTTCCGCACCCAGTATCGCATGGCACCCTTGCCGGCACTCGACGGCATCATGCGAGGATCAAACATTCTGGTAAGCAGGTATCGATATGCGCGAATCTACCAGCCCCGGAAGCGAAGCTAGGCGGCGAAACTTGCGCGAACTTGACGGAGCAGAAGGATGATGGTCGAGGGGCGACTCAGGCGCCCATATCATCTAACGTCAAAACGCCTCGAAATCGCCCGCGGCCTTGGTGAGCGGCTGCGAGTGGCCGTGGCGTAAAAGGCCGCTGCCGAGCGCCTTTTTCATGTCGGCTAGCTTGACCAGGTTGACGGCCGTCGAGATGTCCACGAGGCACGTGTCGGGGATCGATGCGGTGATCGTGTCGATGAATTCGGCGAGGCCCCGGGTCTTCTGGACCGCAAGGTCGATACCCTGAAGGACCATCATCCTGTCGGCCGGATCGGCCGCGGATCCATCGTGACCGCCTGCGAGCTGCGGCTCGATCCGCTCGATGAGATAGGCGACGTCGTGCAGTTCGGTGACGATGCGCATCAACACGTCCGGCAGCGATTCTTCCGCGTGAGGCATATAGCTCTGGTGGTCGGTGTGCATCGTTTTTCTCACGTTGAAGGAAATCTTGGCGTCCGAGCCGCCAGCTCGCCCGACGGCGCGATTAGAAGAACTCGATCGAGCTTTCCACCGGCTTCGGCGCAGGCGCGGGCCGCTGGTCCTGATGGATGGCGCGCTGGGCTTCGACACCGGTCAGCGCGTATTGGCGGGCACGACCGGTGACCGGCCAATATTCCAGCTTGCGGCCATGCTCTCCGCCGGTGCTCTCGCCGACGACGCGGATGCCCTCGTCGAGCAGGAACTGCCGTGCAAAGGCGGCGTTCTGCTCGCCGACATTCGAGAAGCGCGCAATCGTCCTGGCTCCGCCGAAGATCTTCGCCTCGAGCCGATCGCGGCGCGCGCCCTGTTTCAGGAGGCCGTTGATCAGCAATTCCATGAGATGCACGCCGTAGCGCGTCGCGTCACCGGCCGAGGCCGGCGACGTCGAAGAGCCGGGCAGCAGGAAATGGTTCATGCCGCCGACGCCCGCCACCGGGTCGCGCATGCAGGCGGCCACGCAGGAGCCGAGAATCGTCGAGAGAACGACATCCGGATCGTTGACGACCTTGAACTCGCCCTGAATGACATGCACACGCCTGCCGGCAGCTTCCAACATTATTTCAGTGCCCCGAAGACCGCCTCGATCGCTGCCTTCATCTTTTCGATGGTGAACGGCTTGGCGAGAACGTTGTTGGCGCCGAGCGCGGCGGCCTTCTGGACGAGCGCCCTGTCGCCCTGAGCGGTCAGGATGATGAAGGCCGCCTTCTTGGTGTTCGGGTTCGAGCGAACCGCCTGCAGCAAGCCGAGACCGTCCATCTTCGGCATGTTGAAGTCCGAGATGACCAGGTGGTGCGGGTTTTGCGCCATGATCTTCATGCCCTGCTCGCCGTCGCCGGCGGCAGTAATCTGCTTGAAGCCCAGTTGCTGCAGGGCGTCGCCCAGGAGCAGTCGGCTCGTGACCTGATCGTCGACGATCAGAACCTTAATCTTTTCGGCGATGGACATTATTCGCTTCCTTCCTTCCGGGCTGCTGCCGTCTTCAATATCTCCTCCCCGATCGATCCGAGGGGGAGCTGCGTTTCGACAGCGCCCAATTCGTAAGCCACTCTGGGCATTCCATAGACGACACAAGTCTTTTCGTTTTGTCCGAAGGTGCGCGCCCCAGCATGCCGCATCTTGAGGAGGCCGGCCGCGCCGTCGCGCCCCATGCCGGTCAGGATCACACCGATCGAATTGCGCCCCGCCAATTCGGCAACCGAATCGAACAGCACGTCGACCGACGGGCGATGCCCGTTGACGGGTTCCCGGTCAACCAGCCGGCAGCAGGGCGCGGAGGCATTGGCGACCTGAAGGTGCCGGTCGCCGCCGGGCGCCAGATAGACCTTGCCGACCTCGAGACGGGCGCCGTCGGTCGCCTCCTGGACGGTCGGCGCGCAGAGCCGGTTCAGCCGTTCGGAAAAGCTCTTGGTGAAGGTGTGCGGCATGTGCTGCGTGATCACCGTCGGCGGGCAATTTGCCGGGAACTTTTGCAGGACGGCAATCAGGGCCTCCACGCCGCCGGTCGAGGCGCCGATCGCGATGATCTTGCGGCCCGCCTTGTAGTCGGACGCGCTGCTTACGGCCGGCGTCGATGCTGCCCGGTTGCTGGTGATCATCGATTTGCGCTGCGAGCGCGCCGCCGCCTTGACCTTGTCGACCAGACCGCCGAACGGATTCGGATCGCCGGGATGCGGCTTGCCAACGCAATCAAAGGCGCCGATTTCGAGCGCGGCGATCGTCGCCTCGGCACCCTTGTGGGTCAGCGTCGAGACCATGATGACCGGCATGGGCCTCAGCCGCATGATCTTGTCGAGGAACTCGAGGCCGTTCATGTTCGGCATCTCGATGTCGAGGGTGACGACATCGGGATCCAGCTGCTTGATTGCCTGGCGAGCCTCGAGCGCGTCGGCCGCCTGACCGACGACCTTCACCTCCGGATCGGCATTGAGCACGGCCGAGATCAGCCCGCGCATGGTGGGCGAGTCATCGACGACGAGAACACGGGCGGGAGCGTTCATGCCCGACCTCCATGGAATTTGCCGGTGTGGCGATAGGTGGTGACGCCGATATTGTCGAAGATCGTCTTGGCATCCCCCGAGACGCGCTCCGAGTGACCGATATAGAGATGGCCGCCCGTGTCGAGCACGCCCGCAAATCGCGACCAGATCTTCATCTGCGTCGGCTCGTCGAAGTAGATCACCACGTTGCGGCAGAAGATCACGTCGAAGGGCCCCTTGAGCGGCCATTGCGCCATCAGATTGAGCTCGTTGAAGGTGATCAGCCGCTTGACGCGGTCATCGATCTGCCACTTGCCGCGGCCGTTGACCTCGACCTCCCTGAACCATTGCTTGCGCATGGCGGGGCTTACCGTTTCGAGCGCCGTCGCGTCATAGGCGCCGGCGCGGGCGAGCGCCAGGATCTTCGGATCGATGTCGGTCGCGAGGATTCGGAAGTCATATTCGGCGGCATTCGGCAGCAGCGACAGCACCGTCAGCGCGATCGAATAGGGCTCCTGGCCGTCCGAGCAGGCGGCCGACCAGATGCGGACCCGGCCGCCGTTCTTCGCCCGGGCGATGAGGCCCGGCAGCACGTCGGTCTTCAGATGCTCGAAATGATGGTTCTCGCGAAAGAAGCGGGTGAAGTTGGTGGTCAGATGCGAGAGCATGTCGCGGCGCGCCGCAGCACCGGCCGGCGAGGCGACGAGCTGGCAATAGTCGCGGAAGCCCTTGAGGCCTAGGTTGCGGATGTGTTTCGACAGCCGCGAATAGACCAGCGACGCCTTGGATTCGTTCAGGTAGATGCCGGCATCCGCATAGATCATCGCGGCAATTTCGCTGAGGTCGCGGCGGGTCAGCGGATATTCGCCGGCCGCAAGGCATTCGTCCGGCGACAGCTTCTGTTCGAAAGTGGCCTGGGCCCTCATGCCGCTTCCCTTTCTTCTTGCGGGCAGACCTGGTCGAGTTCGACCAGGCAGATCATCCGCCCCTCGATTGCCAGGACGCCACGCGCGAAGCTCCTTTCGAAGTCCGACGCGATATCCGGGGTCGGCTGGATGTCGCCATCCGAGACGGTCAGGATGTCGGAGACGGCATCGACCAGAAGCCCCACCACCTGGCTCTTCACCTGGGCGACGATGATCACATGACGGACCGTCGGCTCGGCCGGCTTCATGCCGAGGCGGGCGGAAAAGTCGATGATCGGCAGCACCGCGCCGCGCAGGTTGATGACGCCGAGCATGTAGCTCGGCGCGTGCGGCATCGCGGTCGCAGGCGTCCAGCCGCGAATTTCGCGGACCGACATTACGTTGACGCAGAATTCCTGGCCGCCGGCGCGGAAAGCGATCAGCTCCCGTCCGCTAGTCGTCAGATTTTTTGCGACATAGGTCATAGTATTATCCGGCTGCAGCAAGAGACATTTCAGGTTTCAGGGAGTGTCCGCGCGAGGCGGCGACGATCGCGTCGACATCGAGGATAAGCGCCACGCGCCCATCGCCGAGAATGGTGGCCGCCGCAATGCCCGGCACATGGGTGTAGTTCGCCTCGAGGCTCTTGATGACCACCTGCCGCTGGCCCTGGATCGCATCGACCATCAGGGCGCGCTGGCCGCCGCCTTCGGACTCGACGAGCAGCGCCACCCCTTCGACCGGATTGGCCTGGATAGCGCGGAAGTTCAGGATGCGTCCGACGTCGACCAGCGGGCAGAAGGAGTTGCGGATCGAGATCAGCCGCTGGGAGGCACCGAAGCTGTGGATCGCCGAGGCCTCCGGCTGAAGTGTTTCGACGATTGCCGTCAGCGGCACGACGAGCGTCTGGTTGGCGACCGTCACCACCATGCCGTCGAGGACGGCGAGCGTCAGCGGCAGGCTCATCGTGAAGACAGAACCCTGCCCCGGCTTCGACGAGATGTTGATGCGGCCGCCGAGTGCCTGGATCGACCGCTTGACGACATCCATGCCGACGCCGCGGCCGGAAATGTCGGAGATCTTGTCTGCGGTCGAAAAGCCCGCGTGGAAGATCAGGTTGTCGATTTCCTCGTCGGATAGATTGGCATCGGCGGCGATCAGGTCGTTGTCGATGGCCTTCTGCCGGACCTTCTCGCGGTTGATGCCGGCGCCGTCATCGGCAAGCTCGATAACGATGCGGCCGGACCGGTGCTTCGCCGTCAGCCGGACCGTGCCTTCCGGGTTCTTGCCGGCGGCGACACGCTTTTCCGGCGTTTCGAGACCGTGGTCGACCGCATTGCGGATCATGTGCGTCAGCGGCTCGGCCAGCTTGTCGATGACCGTCTTGTCGACCTCGGTGTTCTCGCCTTCGGTGACGAGACGTACCGACTTGCCGGTCATGTCGGCGATTTCGCGGACGATTCGCGACATGCGCTGGAACACCGGCTTTACCGGCTGCGCGCGGATCGCCATGACGCTGTCCTGGATCTCGCGGGTGAGCTGCTGCAGCTCCTCGAGCCCCATATTGATCGACGACGTACCGTTGGTGTCGTTCTCGATGACGCTCTGCGACAGCATCGCCTGGTTGATGACGAGCTCGCCGACCAGGTTGATCAGGCGGTCGACGCGGTCGAGATCGACGCGGATCGTCGGGGTGGCAGCCGACGCGGCCTGCTGTGCTGCCGCCTGTGCCGCGGAGACCGGCGTTGCGCTCTTCGCGCTTTCGGCCGAAGCGCGTGCGGTCTGGGCCATCTGCAGGACGTTGCTCGCGGTCGCCGCGGCAGACACGGTCTCGTCGCGAGCCTCGCGCTGGGCAACGGCTTGCTCCTCGTCCTCGGAAGCCCCTGCCGTGGCCGGCGCCTCTTCATCGAGCAGCGACAGGTCGAACGGAACGGGCTGCATCGGCAATTCCTCGCCCGCATTGGCAGGGTCGCCGGCGAGCGTCACCTCGAGTTCGCAATCCCACTCGGCGAATTCGAAAACCGAACGGATCGCGTCTTCGCCCTTGTCGGTCTTCAGCGAGATCTTCCAGGCGAAATAGGCGGCCTCCGGATTCATGCTGCCGAGCGCCGGCAGTTCGTCCATGTCGCAATGGATGCTCATCTCGCCGAGGCGCGAGAGATCGCGCAAAAGCAGCGTCGCGTCATTGCCCTTGGCATAGAGCTCGGACTTCGGCCTGAAGAGGATTTCGAAGGTCGAGGGCCCGACCGCCGGAGGCTCGTTCGCCTCGAACTCGTCGAAGGAGAAGGCGACGGGCTGGAAGCCTTCCTCGTTGACCACCGGAGCGGGTGCGGGCGCCGGGGCCGGTGCGGCAACAGGCGCCGGCTTTGCCACCGGCTCGGCAGCGGCCGCCTGCGGCAATTCACCATTGGCGAGCGCCTCGAGCTCCTTGATCAGCTGACGGCTGCGCGCCTCGTCGACGCTGCCGCCGTCCCGGGCGGCATTGGTGAGATCGGCAAGCACGTCCGCTGATTTCAGCATGACCTTCAGGACGTCCTGGTTGGGCTCAAGCCTGTTGGATCGAACGCAATCGAGCGTCGTCTCGAAGACGTGCGCAAACGAGACGAGGTCATCGAGCCCGAACGCACCGGCGCCACCCTTGATTGAGTGGACAGCGCGGAAGACGGCGTTGACCGTCTCGGGATCGCGGTCGCCGTCATTGAGCTTCAGGAGACCCGACTCCAGTTCCGCGAGCTGCTCCTCGCATTCCTGGAAGAAGATCTCTTTGATTTCGTTCATATCCATTGGAGGCTACCCTCGGATCTCAGGCCGTTACGCGCTCGATGGCATCGATCAGCTTGGTCGGGTCGAACGGCTTGACAATCCAGCCGGTGGCGCCCGCCTGCCGCGCGCGGTTCTTCTTCTCGGCGTCGCTTTCGGTGGTGAGCACCAGGATGGGAACGGCACGGTAGCGGTCGTTCCTGCGCACGCCTTCGATGAAGCCGAAGCCGTCGAGGCGGGGCATGTTGATGTCCGTGACGATCACGTCGGGATTGGCCGTCTCCAGCACTTCGAGCCCTTCGACGCCATCTTCGGCCTGGATCGTTTCGAAGCCGGCATTGTTGAGGGTAACAAGAAGCATGTTCCGGATCGTCCGGGAGTCGTCCACAGTCAGAACTCTCTTCTTCATTTTCTCAAATCTCCTTTGCCATCAGGGGCGCGATGTCCACGCCGATGAGCTGTGTCGTTTTAACGAAAGCGTCCGACACCTTAGCAAAGGTGAAGGACATCCGGTCTTCTTCCCAACTTCTGGCTCCGGCCATCAGCACCTGTGCGCAGAGCGTTCCGATCCGCTCGACGGCGGACGCGTCGATGACGACCGGAGCGCCCTTGAGCGATAGCAGCCTTTCATGCAGCGCGGTCGCCTCGTTCAGGTCCAGCACCGGAGCGAGCTTCAGCGATTTCTTTGCGGTATTCTTGCTGGCCATTCTGTCCCTCGACTGACCTGTTCCCTGACCTTAGCGCCGCCATCCGGCGACCTGGCGCCCCGAGGCGGCGTCATCGCTGAACGGCATCGCTCGTTCGTCCTCGTCGACTTGCGGCAAAAGCGCGGACGGCTGGACAAAGGTCGGAGCCCTTAATCCCGCCTGGCGCTCGAAACGGAAGCGGCGGATCGTCTTACCGAGCTCCAGAATGGTGCCGTGGAGATCCTCGGTCGAAGCCGCCGCCTCACCAGCGACCGTCGCGCTTCGGCCGATCGCCGTCGAAATACCGCCGATCTCGGTCGCCGCGGCGGCCAGATCGCTGACCTGCGCTTCCGCCTCGCGGGCGATGCCGGAGACGGCGGCATTGATTGAGATGACCTGTTCGACGATGCTGCTGATCGCATTCTGCGTCTGACCGACGATCTCGACGCCGGCTTCGACCTGCGTCTTCGTGCCGTTGACGAGCTGCTTAATCTCGCGCGCCGCCTCGCCGGAGCGTTGCGCCAGCGCCCGGACTTCCTGCGCGACGACCGCGAAGCCGCGGCCACTCTCGCCGGCGCGTGCCGCTTCGATGCCGGCATTGAGGGCGAGCAGATTCGTCTGGAAGGCAATCTCGTCGATCACGCCGATGATCTGGCCAATCTTCTCCGCGGACGCCTCGATATCCGCCATGGCGGAGATCGCCTGACCGGCAATCTCGCCGCTGCGCTCCGCAGCACGGCGCGTTTCGCTCGCCTTGGCCTCGGCCTCGCTGATCCTGAACGAGCCGGAGCGCATGCGTTCGGTCATCGCCCCAAGCGCTGCGACCTGGCCGGTCAGGGCCTCGGCCTCGCTGCCTGCGGTGCCGGAAAACGCGTTGGTGCGGCTGCGAAGGCTTTCCACCATCCCTTCGGCCGCCGCTGCACGCTTGTCTCCGGACTGCAGAGCCTGCTGGATCTGGTCCAAGGCGGCATTCAGGCCGGCGGCGATCGGCCGGTAGACATCAGGTGTCTCCGTCGGCAGCCGGGCGCCGAGGTCGCCGTCGGCGAGAGCCTGCAGGAAATCCGAAAACAGCGCCGCTACTTCGGACTCGTCGCCCTTGCGCTGCTCGGAAAGCTGGCGCTGATGCTGCTGGCGGAGCGCGTTGAAGCGCAGCGACACGGCGATCTCGCTGTCGACGAAGGCAGCACGCACGAGAGCGGCGACGAGACGGCAAAGTTCGTTCCTGCGTGCCTTGCCGAAAGGAAGCTTGGGCCAGGCATCCTCGATTGCGCCGACGATGAGATGTTCCAGCACCACCGAATGGCTCGCGAGTTGCCAGCGCGGGTCGAGCCCCATGCGCGCTTCCGTGTCGGCGAGCACCTTGACGCGCTCGGCGTAGAGCCCGTCGAAACGGGCATCGGTCAGCACGTTCCAGTGGGAGGAATGAAGATCGTGCAGTCGGTCGAGCTGGCGATCGTTGTCGAAATGGCGAGCGGCGTCCGGTTTGGTCTGCAACCGGTGAAAAAGGTCGCGCAGCGCAAGCTCGATGCGCGGCGACAGGGCCTGGCGACGGTCCCGCAGAAGCGCACAGGCTCCCTCGTCGAGCCCGGCAAAGCGCAGGCGCTCGAGCAGACTGCCCGCCTGGCCCTTCCTTGCCTGATCTGACGCTTCCTGCTGCACGCTGTTCCCCGGCCTGATGCGTAGTCGAAACTTGCCTGAGGGAAGATGTGGCCCGTTGAGGGGCTATGGCCGGTCACGCCCAGTCGGTAAGATCGGCGCGCCTGAGCTTTCTCTATCGTCCATCCCGCAAGTAACGTCTGTGAGATTGCATACCGGACCGGAACCGGTACGGCGGTGCGGCATCATGCCTTGAGAGAAGCTGAGACTTCCTATTCCGACGTGTTGGACCATGTTTATGGTTAATTCCTTGCTTGAAGGTTAACGGTTTCCGGCCCGTAGTCGGAATCGCTAAAATGCAACCAACACGCTAATCGCCGCTGCTCCGCACTGTTTTACTGTGCTGGAGACAACAGGTTTTTAATCACAAGAGTTTAGAATTGCGGCTCTACTTGTCGTCCAGTATCGAAGCGAAGGTCATAGGCGCGAACCGCGCAAGCTGCACCGTCACAGGTACAGGCGACATCATGAAGATGCGTCCACGGGAATGAGCAATGATTGTTCTTGGAATTAGTGCCGCCACCATCGCAATCCTCGCAATGACCGCGATCTCGATCGTCATCAATCTCGAACATAGACGGGCGGCAAACCGCAACATTTTCTGACGCGCGGTCTTTCGACCAAGCCCAAGAATATCCGCCGGATTCTACTTCATCTATCGAGCGAAGATGCGCTTGCAGCCACATGCTCAGCGGTCAAGCGCTGCCATTTCCGTGCGTAACCGGCATAGCCTTCCGGAACCGCTTCCGAGAAGACTTCGGCACCCGTCCTGATCCGGGCGCCTGCGACGAGGCAGGCTGCACCAAGGCTCGTTCCGGTGCTGCTCAGGCTGTTGGCGAGCGCCGGCCGGCCGGTCGCAGCGGCCAGCATCCGCAGATAGGCGGCATTCGCGGCGAAAGGCCCTTCCACGACGATTTCTCCCCTGGCGCCGATGAGATCGAGGCAGGTCGCCGTCATCAGGGCGAGATGGAAGGAGACGGCGGCAAGTCGTTCGGGCGGGGCAAGGTCTGCCTCGTTCACCGTCCAACGCGGCCGTGCCGAGGGAAAAGGGCCGGAGCCGCCCAGAACCGACGGCAGCAGCATGTAGCCTCCCGCAAGCACGCGCGCTTCGGCTTCGGTCGAGGCCGGCGGCGGATTGTCGCCGACGAGCATCGAGAAGGCGCGGCCGCCCATGAAGCGGGCAGACGGCACCGGGTCGCCAAGCGCGTTGACATTGATCAGCGTGTCGCGGGTTTCATCGAGCTCCGCCTGCTCGCCGCCGATCGCCAGCATCACCACCCAGGTTCCGGTCGAGACGACGGAAAACGGTGCCCGGCGTGTCAAGAGGTGCGGCAGCAGCGAGGCGTTCGAATCGTGAATGCCGCAATAGACCGGCAAGCCGGATGGCAGCCCCGCGGCCGCGGCCAGAGGAGGCAGCAATCCGCCGATCACGTCGCCCGCCTTGCGCACAGGCGCGAACAGCCGCGCCCAACCCTGTGCCTCGACCAATGTCGAAAACGCCGCGGTTAGAGGGTTCCAGAGATCGGTATGACAGCCGAGCGAGGTCAGCTCGTTGGTGGCAACGCCAGTCAGGCGGTAGGACCAGTATTGCGCATAGGTGAGGATGGTCGCAACCTTGGCGAACTGCTCGGGAAACGCACGCTGCTGCCAGAAAAGCTGAGCACCGACATTGAGCCCCATCGGCAGGCGGGCCGACCCGGTTTCTGAAAAGGCTGGACGCGCCCGGCCATATTCCTCGGCGACCGCGTCCGGGCCGGCAAATTCGTAGTCGAGGACCGGCAGGGCGAGTTCGCCCGCTTGATCCAGCAGGACCGCTGTCGCCCCATGTGTTGTGACTGAAATCGCATCCACCGGATGTACACGGTGCAGCTCTGCAAGGCCCCCAAGAATGAACCGCCAGAGATGCTCGACGTCGAAGTGGGGATAGAGCCCCGCCTCCACGACGATGTTGGGCGTCTTGCGGACGGCGATCTCCTCGAAGCGCGCGAGGTCGACCAACGCGACCTTGGCGTTGGTCTTGCCGATATCGATGACGGCGACGGTCTTCATGTCAGCTGAGATGGAAGACGGTCTTGAGCGGCACGGCGACCGGCTCGTTGTCGGCACGGGTTTCCATGATGTCGGCCATATGGGCCCACCATTTCTGCATCACCTGGTGCGACGGCAGATCGGCCATCTGGTGATTGTCCGTCCGCCAGAGAACGCCGAAGAGCAGGTTCGTCTCCTCGTCAAGATGGATCGAGTAGTCCGATATCCCGGCGTCTTTCAGCAGGGCCACCAGCTCGGGCCAGATCGCGTCGTGGCGCGCCTTGTATTCCTCGGCCATGCCTGGATTGAGCCGCATGCGGAATGCGTATTTTTCCATGGGAGAAACCTCAATGCGCGAGACGGCGGCGGGCGCGCCGCCACAGGATCGGCAGGGCGATCACCGAAATCAGCAGCAGGCCGATGAAGATCGACATGACGATGCCCGGTACGTTCAACAGGCCGAAACCGAAGGTGACCATGCCCATGATCAGCGCCGCCAGCACGACGCCGGGTATGGTTCCCGAGCCGCCGAGAATGTTGACGCCGCCGAGCACGACCATGGTGACGACCTCAAGCTCCCAGCCGAGCGCGATCGAGGGGCGCGTCGAGCCGAGGCGAGAGGTGAGGCAGACCGAGGCGAGGCCAGCCATCAGGCCTGTCAGCAGGAACAGCGTGAACTTCACCCGCGCCACCCGCACGCCGGAAAAGAGCGCCGCTGTCTGGTTGTTGCCGATGGCATAGACGGCGCGGCCGAAATTCGTCTTGTGGAGCAGCACGCCATAGGCGACGGCGAGCAGCACGAAGAGCGTGAACTCGAAGGAGAAGACCCACCAGACATAGCCCTGGCCGAACCAGGCGAAGCTTTCCGGATAGCCGGTGAAGGCCTGGTCGCCGAGAATGATGAAGGACAGGCCTCGAAACAAACTCATCGTGCCGATCGTCACGACGATCGACGGCAGACCGAGGCCGGTGATCAGCAATCCGTTGATGGCGCCGCAGGCAAGCCCGACGGAAAGACCGATCGCGACAAGCGCCGGGGTATCGACGCCGAGTTGCACCGCATAGCCCATGGCCGTCGAGGCGAGCGCGATGATCGAGGCGACCGAGAGGTCGATCTCGCCCGAGATGATCACCAGCGCCATGGCAAAGGCGATCATCGCCTTTTCGGTAAAGTTGAAGGTGGCGTCGGAGAGATTCCACGGGTCCAAGAAATAGGGCGAGGCAAAGGAATTGCCGAGGAAGATGAGGGTAGCGACCACGATGAGCAGCGCCTCCCAGCTCTTCATCAGGCGGGCGCCGCCTGCCTCGAGGCGATCCGGGATATTGCGGGGAGAGAGTTGAGCGTCAGCCATCAGACCGCCTCCGCTTTCTTGAGAATGACCCGGCCCTTGCGCCGCTCGGCGCGGGCGTTGACGGCAACGGCAATGATGATGACCGTTCCGGAGATCGCCATCTGCGCGAAGGGCGAGATATTGATGACGGGAAGCGCGTTCTTGATGACGCCGAGGAAGAGCGACCCGAGCACGGCGCCGGCCACGGAGCCGATGCCGCCGGCGATCGAAATGCCACCGATGACGCAGGCCGCGATGATGTCGAGCTCGAAGCCGGCGGCGATGTCGACATAGGCGACCGCATAGCGCGACACCCAGAGATAGCCCGAAAGGCCGGCGAGCGCGCCCGACAGGCAATAAGCGAAGAAGCGGGTGCGGCCGACATCGATGCCCGTATAGACGGCGGCGTGCGGATTGCCGCCGACCGCATAGAAGGCCCGGCCGAGCGGCGTCCGGCCCATCACCAGGAACATGACCGCGATCATCAGCAGCGACAGCCAGGACAGTACAGGCACGCCGGCGAGATCGAGCCGCGGCAGCGCCTTGAAGGCGTCGCTCATCTCGTGGGCATTGATCCACTTGCCGTCGGTCAAGAGGAAGATCAGGCCGCGATAGATCGTCAGCGTTCCGAGCGTGACGACGATCGGCGGGATGTCGAGCTTCCAGACGAGCGTGCCATTGATCATGCCGAGCAGACCGCCGAGCGCCATGGCGGCAAGAATGATGAGCGGGATCGGCAGGCCGGGAAAGGCGGCGTTCAGCATGGCGGCAACCATGCCGCAAAGCGCCAGATTGGCCGCCATCGACAGATCGATGCATCGGGTGAGGATGACGGCCATCTGGCCGAGCGCCAGGATGATCAGGATCGACGTGTCGTTGTAGACTCGAGCGAGGTTGGAGGGTCCGACGAATGCCGGAAAGCGCAATGCGATCAAGGCGAGCAGCACGGCAATCGCGCCGACGAGCAGGATCTCGCGGTTCTTGAGGAGCTTGGCGATCATCCGGCCCTCCCGTTGCGTTGCGCTTCAATGCCCGCTGCCGCGCGCACCAGCTTTTCGGCAGTCAGTTCGGAGCGTTCGAAGCGGCCGGCAATCCGGCCCTCGCGCATGACGATGACGCGATCGGACATGCCCATGATCTCGGGGATTTCCGAAGACACCATGATGACGCTCAAGCCTTGCGCCGCGAGCTCGCTCATGAAGGCGTGGACGGCGGCCTTCGAGCCGATGTCGATGCCCTTCGTCGGCTCGTCGAGAATGATGACCTTGGGCTTCGTCGCCAGCCACTTGGCGATCACCACCTTCTGCTGATTGCCGCCGGAGAGCGTGCCGACGTCCTGATCGAGCGAAGCGGCGCGGAGATCGAGGCGGGATGTATACTCGCGCGCCAGCGCGAACTCGTTGGCGAGCTTCAGGAAGCCCGAGCGCGAGGTGTGGGAAAGCGACGGCAGGGTTACGTTCTGGAAGATCGGCATGCCGATGATCGCGCCCTGGCGGCCGCGTTCCTCCGGCACATAGACGATGCCGGCGCGGATCGCCTCGGCCGGACTGCGGATGACCAGCACCTCGCCATTGAGCCTGACGGCACCCGCCGATGGCCGGGTGATGCCGATCAGCGACTGCATGAACTCCGAGCGGCCAGCGCCGACCAGGCCGTAGAAGCCGAGGATTTCGCCGCGCCGCAGCTCGAAATTGATGTCCTCGAATTCGGTCGGGTGGCGGTAGCCGGAGACGGTCAGCACCGGATCGCCGATCCTGACGTCCTTCTTGGGATAGACGGAATCGACCGCACGGCCGACCATCATGCGGACGAGATCGTCCTGGTGAACGTCGGCAATCAGCCCCTCGCCGACCATCGTGCCGTCGCGGAAGACCGTGTAGCGGTCGGCGATCCGGAAGATCTCGTCGAACTTGTGGCTGATGAAGAGGATCGCCTTGCCTTCGGCCTTGAGCCGCTCGATGAGCGCGTAGAGCTCATGGATTTCCTTGTGCGACAGCGCCGCCGTCGGCTCATCCATGATCACGACCTGCGCATCGACGGACAGCGCGCGGGCGATCGCCACAAGGTGCTTCTTGGCGATGCCGAGATCGCGCAGCCGGATCGTCGGATCGAAATCCGCGCCGGCCCTCTGCAGCAGGGCCTTGGCATCGGCATTGAGCTTCTGCCAGTCGATGAAGCCGAAGCGGTTGCGCGGCGCGTGGCCGAGGAAGATGTTTTCCGCAACGGAGAGCTCGTCGAAGAGAACCGTCTCCTGATGGATCGCCGTGACCCCGGCCCTGGCCGCGGCAAGGGCGGTGGGGAATGTGGTTTCCGTATCGGCGACCCGGATCACGCCGGCATCGGGTTGATAGATGCCGGTCAGGATCTTGACGAGCGTCGATTTGCCGGCGCCGTTCTCGCCGATCAGCGCCGTCACCGAACCCGGATAAAGCGCGAGGGAGACGTCGGAGAGCGCACGCACGCCCGGGAAGGACTTCGATATGCCCTCGAGCGTGATGGCGGGCTTCATCCGCGATGTGGTTGGTTCCTGCAACAAGAGAGAGTCCACCAAGTCAGTCGGCCAGCCCATCGGGGCGCCTTCGATTGTCAGTTGCCCCTCGCCCTGGCCCTCTCCCCGTTTTGACGGGGAGAGGGGACCCCTTCGCAGTGCGCGGTTTGCGCCGGCGTTGGTGAGGGTGAGGGCGAGACGCGGCCGCTTGGTCCCTCCTCCCCGACAAACGGGGAGAAGGTGGCCGGCAGGCCGGATGAGGGGCATATACCGGTCGCGCCGATCAGAAGATCTTCGCAAATTCCTCGACGTTCTTGGCATCATAGACGAACGGGTCGGCCATGGCGCCTTCATTGTTGTCGTCGAGCTTGACGGTACCCATGCGGCCCATCTTCAGTTCCGCGCCGGGCTTGGCTTCGGCCCCGCCGATGAGATCATAGGCGATCATCGTTGCCGAATAGCCGAGGTCGATCGGGTTCCAGATGGCGAAGGACTTCGAGGCGCCGGACTTGACGTGACCGGCCATTTCGGAGGGCAATCCAAGACCCGTGACGTTGATCTGGCCGATCTTGCCCGCGTCGGTGACGGCCTGAGCGGCGGCGACGATGCCGACCGAGGTCGGCGCAATGATCGCCTTCAGGTTCGGATAGGACTGGATGAGGCCTTGCGTCTCGCGATAGGACTTGTCGGCTAGGTCGTCGCCATAGACGGTGGCCACGACATTGATGCCCTTGTAGTTGCCCTGGACCTTCTTCATCTCGGCAATCCAGGTGTTCTGGTTAGTGGCCGTTGCCGAAGCCGAGAGCACGGCGACGTCGCCGCCCTCCGGCAGGTTATCGGCGGCGAGCTTGATGATCATGTTGCCGATCAGCGGGCTCGACGACGGGTTGAGATGCATCAGCCGGCCTTCCTTGGCGACACCCGAATCCCAGGAAATGACCTTGATACCGCGGTCCATCGCCTTCTTGAGCGCCGGCACGAGCGCGTCGGTGTCATTGGCCGAAACCGCGATCGCATCGACCTTCTGGGCGATCAGCGAGTTGATCACCTCGATCTGCCCCTCGGCGGTCGTCGAGGTCGGACCGGTATAGATGATCTCGACGTCGCCGAGTTCCTTGGCCGCTTCCTGGGCGCCCTTGTTGGCGGCCTCGAAGAAGCCGATGCCGAGCGCCTTGACGACGAGGGCGATCTTCTTGTTCTCCGCATGGGCGGCGTTTGCCATGAGCGCCGCGGCGACGGCGGCCGTCACCATCAATGATTTCAGAACTTTCATCACTTTCTCCTCCCTTGGGCCTGCATCCGGACTGGATGCATCAATCCGACCCGACAACTTCATCTGGCGGTCTTGCTACCGGCTTGCCCGGTCAGGCCGCCTCCCTTTCCCCCTCACCACCCGCTCAGGCGGATGTCGAAGCAGTTTCCGCGTCGACCTTCGGCCTCGCATTGGCGATGACAAGGTTGACGCCAGCGCTTTCGAGCATCGAGGCATGCCTGTCCTCGATGCCCGAATCGGTGATCACAGTGGCGATGCGCTTGAGGCCGCAGAGAATGAGGCTCGAGCGCTTGTGAAATTTCGAGGAATCGGCGAGTACGACGAGCTCGTCGGCCTGGTCGATCAGCTTCTGCTCGGCCTGGATCAGCAGCGGGTCGGCCTCCATCAGGCCGAGCGGCCCGAGCCCCTGCGCCCCCATGAACATGCGGCGCGCATAGAAATTGCGCGTCACGTCGTTGTCGAAGGGGCTCAGGATGATGTTCTGCTCGCGGTAAATCGTGCCCCCGGAAAGCATCACCGTGTTTTTCGAGTGCTTGAGCAGGTGCTCAGCGATCGGGAACGAATTGGTAAAGACCTGCATCCGGCGGTTGGCGAGGAAATGCACCATCTGGAAGGTGGTCGTGCCGCCATTGATGATGATCGGCTCGCCGTCCTGGCAGAGCGCCACCGCTTCGCGGGCGATCGCCTGCTTCTCGAGCGCATGCAGGCCCTCGTTGACGCTGAAGGGCCGGCCTGCAAGGCCGACGAATTGCGGTGGGTTGATCGCCTCGGCGCCGCCGCGCACCCGGCGCAGCCGTTTCTGCACATGCAGCGCCGCCACATCGCGGCGGATCGTCGCCTCGGAGCTGCCAGTCAATTCGACGAGCTCGGGCACGGTGACGACCGGCTTTTCCTGCACTGCCGACAGGATGATCCTATGTCTTTCTTTCTCGTGCATGCGCTCCTCCGATGTTCTGCATGCTTCCATCAGTCTCGCGCATTGTCAATCAGTTTCAATCATCTTTTTTCATTGTGCGCTGCAGTATGAACGTTTTTGATCGTTTTTGATTGACATCTGCGCATCGAGCGTGTGATCTGATGCCATCGTATCGTCGCGGCCCGAGTGCCGGCGGCTAGCTTACCGGGAGGAATTCGAGATGCTCGACAAGCAACAGGGCGCACGCCTGGCCAATCTCTGGGACGACGCCAAGGCGGCGGCGATGAGCGAAGCGGAGCGGCTGCTCTACCGCTCCAATCTCCTCGGTTCCGACAAGCGCATTACCAATTACGGCGGCGGCAACACCTCCGCCAAGGTGATGGAAAAGGACCCGCTCACCGGCGAGACGGTGGAGGTCCTCTGGGTGAAGGGCTCGGGCGGCGACGTCGGCACGATCAAGATGGACGGCTTCGCCACCCTCTACATGGACAAGCTGCGGGCGCTGAAGGGCATCTATCGCGGCGTCGAATTCGAGGACGAGATGGTCGGCTACCTGCCGCATTGCACCTTCAACCTCAATCCGCGCGCCGCTTCGATCGACACGCCGCTGCACGCCTATGTGCCGAAGCCGCATGTCGACCATATGCACCCGGACGCGATCATCGCCATCGCCGCCTCCAAGAACAGCAAGGAACTGACCAGGAAGATCTTCGGCGACGAGATCGGGTGGCTGCCGTGGAAGCGGCCGGGCTACGAACTCGGCCTGTGGCTCGAGAAATTCTGCCTCGACAATCCGAAAGCCCGCGGCGTCGTGCTCGAAAGCCACGGCCTGTTCACCTGGGGCGACACGGCGAAGGAAGCCTACGAGACGACGATCGAGATCATCAACCGGGCGATCGCCTGGTTCGAGGCGGAAAACACCGCCCCCGCCTTCGGCGGAGAGGCGAGGCCGGCGCTCGGCGCTGCCGAGCGCGCGGCGATCGCCAAGAGGCTGATGCCAGTGATCCGCGGACTGATCAGCACCGAGGAGAAGAAGGTCGGCCATTTCGACGACAGCCAGTCGGTGCTCGACTTCGTGACCTCGACCGATCTGGAGCCGCTCGCCGCACTCGGCACGAGCTGCCCCGACCATTTCCTGCGCACCAAGATCCGGCCGCTGGTGGTCGACTTCGACCCGGCCCAGCCGGACGTCGAAAAGACGCTTGCCGGCCTTCCGGAGGCGATCGCCGCCTACCGTGCCGACTACGCCGCTTACTACGAGCGCTGCAAGCGCGCAGACAGCCCGGCGATGCGCGATCCGAATGCCGTCGTCTATCTGGTACGCGGGGTCGGCATGATCACCTTTGCCAAGGACAAGGCGACGGCGCGGATCTCCGGCGAATTCTATGTCAATGCAATCAACGTGATGCGTGGCGCCTCCGGCGTGTCGACCTATGTCGGCCTGCCCGAGCAGGAAGCCTTCGACATCGAATATTGGCTGCTCGAGGAAGCCAAGCTCCAACGCATGCCGAAGCCGAAGAGCCTCGCCGGGCGCGTCGCCCTCGTCACCGGCGGCGCCGGCGGCATTGGCAAGGCGACCGCCAACCGGCTGATGCAGGAAGGCGCCTGTGTCGTTCTCGCCGATATCGACGAGGCGGCGCTCGGGGCCGCCCAGAACGAGCTTGCGGCCCGCTACGGCAAGGATTTCGTCCGCTCCGTCGCCATGAACGTGACCAGCGAGGCCGCGGTCGAGGCCGGCTTCGGCGATGCGCTCCTTGCATTCGGCGGCCTCGACATTCTCGTTTCCAATGCCGGACTCGCTTCGTCGGCGGCGATCGAGGATACGACGCTCGCGCTCTGGAACAAGAACATCGACATTCTCGCGACCGGCTATTTCCTGGTGTCGCGCGAAGCCTTCCGCATCTTCCGCAGCCAGAAGGACGGCGGCAATATCGTGTTCGTCGCCTCGAAGAACGGCCTCGCAGCCTCGCCGGGCGCGTCGGCCTATTGCACGGCCAAGGCGGCCGAGATCCATCTTGCCCGCTGCCTGGCGCTGGAGGGCGCCTCGGCGCAGATCCGCGTCAACGTCGTCAACCCGGATGCGGTGCTGCGCGGTTCCAAGATCTGGACCGGCGAATGGAAGCAGCAGCGTGCGGCGGCCTACAAGATGGACGTGGACGATCTCGAGGCGCATTACCGCGAGCGGTCGATGCTGAAACTCAGCGTCTTCCCGGAAGACATTGCCGAGGCGATCTACTTCCTCGCCTCAGACATGTCGGCGAAATCGACCGGCAACATCGTCAATGTCGACGCGGGCAACGCCCAGTCCTTCACGCGCTGATTGGGAGCAAGCCATGACCAACATGATCAGCACGTCGGTGATCGAGGCCGAGAATGGCAAGCGGCAGGAAGCGCTCACGCGCGACTACGAAACCCTCGGCGAACGGCTTGCGCGGCGCGGCATCGACATCGACGCCATCAAGCGGAAGGTCGCCACCTACGGCGTCGCGGTGCCCTCCTGGGGTGTCGGCACCGGCGGCACGCGCTTTGCCCGCTTTCCCGGCCAGGGCGAGCCGCGCAACATCTTCGACAAGCTCGAGGACTGCGGCGTCATCCAGCAACTGACCCGGGCGACTCCGACCGTGTCCCTGCATATTCCGTGGGACAAGGTCGCCGACCTGGCGGCGCTGAAGGAAAAGGGAGCCTCCCTCGGCCTCGGCTTCGACGCGATGAACTCGAACACCTTCTCCGACGCCCCGGGCCAGGCGCATTCCTACAAATTCGGTTCGCTCACCCACACCGATGCCGCGACGCGCCGCCAGGCGGTCGAGCACAATCTCGAATGCATCGAGATCGGCCAGGCGCTCGGCTCGAAGGCGCTGACGGTCTGGATCGGCGACGGCTCCAACTTTCCCGGTCAGAGCAACTTCACCCGGGCCTTCGAGCGCTATCTCGACTCGATGAAGGTGATCTATGGGGCGCTTCCGGATGACTGGCGCGTCTTCACCGAGCACAAGATGTACGAGCCGGCCTTCTATTCGACGGTGGTGCAGGACTGGGGCACCAACTACATGATCGCCCAGGAACTCGGGCCCAAGGCGTTCTGCCTCGTCGATCTCGGCCATCACGCCCCGAACGTCAATATCGAGATGATCGTCGCCCGGCTGATCCAGTTCAAGAAGCTCGGCGGCTTCCATTTCAACGACTCGAAATATGGCGACGACGACCTCGACACCGGCTCGATCGATCCCTACCGGCTCTTCCTGGTGTTCAACGAATTGGTCGATGCCGAGACGCGCGCCGCGGAAGGTTTCAGTCCGGCGCATATGCTCGACCAAAGCCATAACGTGACCGATCCGATCGAGAGCCTGATGGTGAGTGCGACGGAAGTCGGCCGTGCCTATGCTCAGGCGCTCCTCGTCGACCGCCGGGCGCTCGACGGCTACCAGCAGGAGAACGACGCGCTGATGGCCTCGGAGACGCTGAAAGCTGCCTTCCGCACCGATGTCGAACCGATCCTGGCCGCGGCCCGCCTCGAAAATGGCGGTGCGATCGCGCCGGTCGCGACTTACCGGGCAAGCGGCTATCGGGCCCGGGTGGCGGCCGAACGGCCCGCTGTTGCCGGCGGTGGCGGCGGTATCGTCTGAATATCCGAGGTGCAGGCCACGGTTCGGCAAGGGTAGCCGGCCGCGGCCGGCATCCCTTTTGCTGAGAAAAATCATCCCCGATCGCAATCTCCCCTATCTGCCCGCAAGGGATGAGCTATGTTTCCTGCAGCCACAACCGAAAGGAAGCATTGATGGGCATTGAAAGCATTCTGGTATTTCTGATCGTCGGCGCCGTCGCCGGCTGGCTCGCTGGCCTGATCGTCAGCGGCTTCGGCTTCGGCCTGCTTGGCAACATCGTGATCGGCGTCATCGGCGCGCTGATTGCCGGCTATCTGTTTCCGGCCGTCGGCATTACGCTCGGCACGGGCATCCTCGCTGCAATCCTCCATTCGACCATCGGCGCGGTCATCCTGCTGGTGCTGATCCGGATCGTCAAACAGGCCTGAAATGGCGATTTCCGACGCGGGATTCACCTACCATCGGAACCGGTTTGAGGACAAAATCATTCAGCAATGACAAGTGCCACGGCGAATCCTTGTCCGGCTGACGGGGCGCTGGAGCGATCCGCGTAAGAGCCGCGGATCGCCACTCGATGAAGCTGCGGAGGGAAAGATGACCGAGTTCTATGCGGAAAAGATCGAAACCGCGCTGCAATCCTACATGAGCGATCATCCCGCCGCCTTGACGCGCCAGGACGCGATCTCCACGATTCTCGAAAACTGGTTTGCAAGCCACGGCTACCTGCCGCCGCAACAGGAGGGTTTGCGTCCGGAAGAACTTGACGCGTCGAACGACGACTGAAACATTCCCCTTCCTCAGCAGACCGTCGGCCGCATTCGCCGCGGATATCCTTTTTCCAGATCGCAGCACCGGCCTTTCGATGACCCTGACCTCCGTCAAAGAGTTCTTTTCCGAGCACGCCCCCGACATCGACGTCATCGAGCTCCCGCAGAGCACCGCCACGGTGGCGCTTGCGGCCGAGGGGCACGGGGTCGAGCCGGCACAGATCGCCAAGACGCTGGCGCTTCGCGTCGGCGACGACGTGATCCTGATCGTCACCCGCGGCGACGCCCGTCTCGACAACAGGAAATACAAGGCCCGCTTCGGCACCAAGGCGCGCATGCTCGGCTTCGGCGAGGTCGAAGCCGAGACCGGCCATCCGGTCGGCGGCGTCTGCCCCTTCGGCCTTGTGAAGCCGCATACGGTCTATTGCGATGAATCCTTGAAGGCATTCGACGTCGTCGTGCCCGCTGCCGGCGCAATCAACGCGGCCGTCCACATCAGCCCGCAGCGCATGGCGGAGCTGACCGGCGCGGAATGGATCGACGTGTCGGAGACCTGACCTTCCGGCCGCGGCGACCGAGATGCGGCCAGCATGCGATCCTATAAAACGGCGATTAGGACCATGAGCGAGCCGAACGAAAGCGCGGCCATGAGGCTCAAAAGCACCTTCATCATGTGCATTGTCATCTGCGTTGACCCTTGCCCCGCTTCCAATGGGAATAAGCGAAGGCGCAACTTGACGGCCCGTCGCCGACAACCGGCGTGCCGATCCCTCCCATCGACATTAAGAATTTTCCGACAAGTTGGTTAATAAGTCATCCTGTCAATGCGGATTAGCCCCCTTGTTCCAGATGCGAAGGAAAGCATTTACCCGGACCGTTGCTTGCGGGATAATTGCCGAATAGAAGCGGATTCAAACTTTGAAGGCGCGTCCCGAGACGCGCCTGACGATCGGGAGCCGGTGGGCATTCCCCGACCGGATCGGTACGGAACAGCGCGACGTTGCGAACGGCCCTCACGGAAACATCGGCAGCCGCCGGAAAGCCCCTTAAGGACAAGGGCGTGCTGCGTGTCGGATTCATTCTGGCGCGCAGCTTCACGCTTAGCGCCTTCTCGCTCTTCGTCGATGCGCTTCGCCTGGGAAGCGACGTGGAGGACAAGTCGGGGCGCGTCAACTGCGACTGGGAAGTGCTCGGCAGCACGAGGAACTTCGTCATGTCGAGTTGCGGCATCCAGGTGGCGCCGACCGCGCCACTGCGGCCGCCGACGGAGTTTAGCTATATCGCCGTCGTTGGCGGACGGCTCAACGTCGCCGAACCGCTGGACCGGGAAACGACCGACTATCTCCACCGCGCCGCGCGCGCCGGCGTGCCGATCATCGGCGTTTGTACGGGAAGCTTCGTTCTCGCCGAAGCCGGTGTGCTCGACGGCCATGCCGCCTGCGTGAGCTGGCTTCATCACAACGAATTCCGCGGCCGCTTCCCGGCGATCGAGGTCACCTCGAACCGGATCTTCGTCGAGGACGGCAATATCATCACCTGCGCCGGCGGCAGCAGCGTCGCCGATCTCGCGACCTACCTGATCAGGAAACATGTCGGCGAAGACGCCGAACGCAATGCGCTCGAAATCATGCAGATCACCCGTCGCCGCGAGGCGAGCGAAATGCAGCCGCGCAATCCGCTCGGCCCCGTTCCGGTGCAGGACAAGCGGATCAGCCTCGCGCTGATGGTCATGGAGCAGCATCTCGAAGATCTGATCGGCATCGACGACGTGGCCAATGTCCTCGGCATATCGCGCCGGCAGCTCGAGCGCCTGTTCCAGAACGAGCTCGGGGCGACGCCGATATCCGTCTATCTGAAGCTCCGCCTCGACGCGGCGATGCGCCTCGTCGCGTCCACCGACAAACCGCTGATCGAGATCGCGCTCGAAACCGGCTTCGAGAACGTCTCTCACTTCATTCGCAAGTTTCGCAAGGCCTTCTCGATCACGCCGGCGGCGGCACGCAAGCAACTCGCTGCCGCCCGCGGCGCGCCAGGCCGAAAAGGCTAAATGCTTTAATTTAGGTCGCCAGGTAGGCCGCAATCACTGCCGCTATCTGATCGGAGTTCAGGGCGTCCATCTGGGAGTCCACCAGGGCGTTCAGCTGGGTGCTTGACAGGTTCGAGATGTCGTCCGTGGACAGCCCCGCGACACCGGATGAACTGAACGAGGAGACATCTTCCGCCGAGAAAGTTGCCAGATCCTCGGTCTCCAATGCCGCGACCTGCGCCGAGGTCATCGCGCTGACCTGCAACGACGTCAAAGCCTCCGCCTGGTCGGTCTTCAAGGCGGCGACGACCCGCGTACTCAGCCCCGATATCGCGCTGGTGCTCAAGGCGGCTATATGATCAGTGGAGAAGAGAGCTATGTCTTCCGTGCCCAGGGCCGCCGCCTGTATGGCGTTGAGGGCGCCGATCTGCGCGGTGGACAAGGTGGCGATCTGGGCAGAGCTCAGCGCCGCCATCTGGTTGTAGCTCAGCGAGCCGACCTGGCTTGCTCTCAAGGCTGCGATCTCGTCCGTGGAGAGCGCTGCGACAAAACTCGTGGACAATCCCTTTATGGCGGCCGCGCTGATCGCCTGCAGCTCCTCGGTCGAGAAGGTTGCGAGGTCCTCGGTGGTGAGGCCCGCAAGCCCCTCCGCGCTCAAGGCGGCAATCTGATCCGTGGACAGCGCATCGATCTGCTCGGCGCTCATGGCTCCGATCTGGGCGCTGCTCAGGCCGGCGATGCTGGCGGTGCCCAGGGCGGCAATCTCGGCGGTGGAGAGGCCAACGATGAATTCCGTGGGCAGTCCGCTGATGGCGGCCGAGCTGATCGCCGCGAGCTCGTCGGCGGAGAAGCCTTCCAGGTCACCCGTGCTCAGCCCCGACAGCGCATCCGAGCTCATGGCGGCGATCTGGACGGTGGTAAGGGCCTCGACCTGATCGTCGCTCAAGGCACTCACCTGATCACTGCCGAGGCCGGCAATACCCGCCGTGCTCAGTGCGGCAATCTGTGCGGTGGAGAGTACCGCGAGGTCGTCGGTGCTCAGTGCCGCCACCTGCTTGGAGCCGAGACCGCCGATCTGCGCCGTCGACAGTCCCGCGATCTGGTCGGTGCTCAGTGCATTGATCTGGGCGGTGGAAAGGCCGGATATGCCGGCCGAGCTCAGGGCCCCGATCTGATCGACCGAAAGCGCAGCGATCGTGTCGGTGGACAGCCCCAAGACGGCAGTAGAACTGATTGCCGCTATTTCCTCCGTCGAGAAGGTCTCCAGATCATACGTGCCTAGGACGGCGATCTGTTTGGAACTCAGTGCGGCAATCTGGAGCGAGGTGAGAGCCTCGACCTGGTCGGTGTTCAAGGCGTTGATCTGGGCCGTGGAAAGGCCCGCGATGCCACCGGTGCCGAGCGCCGCGATCTGATCCTCCGAAAGCGCCGCGATCATGTCGGTGGACAGTCCCGCCACCGCACGCGAACTGATCGACGCGATATCGTCCGTCGAGAAGGTCTCCAGATCGTCCGTGCTCAGTGCGGCGATCTGCGTCGAACTCATCACCGCGACCTGGGCGGAGGTCATGGCCTCGAGCTGATCGGCATTCAGCACGTCGATATGGGCGGTGGAAAGGCCGGCAATTGCAGCTGTATCCAGGGCGGCAATCTGATCCGTGGAGAGAGTGGCAACGTCGTCCGTTCCCAGCACCGCCATCTGTTTGGAGCTGAGCGCGGCGATCTGGTCGGTCGAAAGCGCCTCGAGCTGGCTGGTGCTCAAAGCCTGGATCTGGGCCGTGGAAAGACCGGCGACGCCGGCTGTGCTCAAGGCGGCGATCTGGTCCGCCGAAAGCGCCGCCAGCGTGTCGGTGGACAGTCCCGCTACGGCGCTCGAACCGATCGCGCCGATATCCGCGCTCGAAAAATTCTCCAGATCGTCCGTGCTCAGCGCCGCAATCTGCGTCGAACTCATCACCGCGACTTGCGCGGTGGTCAGAGCCTCGAGCTGATCGGCGCTCAGTGCCTGGATGTGCGCCGTGGAAAGAGCCGCAACGCCGGCCGTGCTCAGCGCGGCAATCTGTTTCGTCGTAAGCGCCGCTATGTCGTCGGTGCCGAGCGCCGCCACCTGCTTGGAGCTGAGCGCCGCGATCTGGTCGGTCGACAGGGCCTCGAGCTGGTCGGCGCTCAGCGCACTGATCTGGGCGGTGGAAAGATCGGCAATTCCGGCCGCGCTCAGGGCGGCGATCTGGTCCGCCGAGAGCGCCGCGATCGTGGCCGTGGACAGCCCCGCGACGGCGTCCGAACTGATCGCCGCGATATCTGCGGTCGAGAAGTTCGCAAGGTCGTCGGTGCTCAAGGCGGCGATTTGCGTCGAACTCAGCGCCGCCACCTGGCTGGTGGTCAGGGCTTCGAGCTGTTCGGCGCTCAACGCATCGATCTGTGCGGTGGAAAGGGTCGCAATGCCGGCCGTGCCGAGCGCGGCAACCTGGTCCGCCGAAAGCGCCGCCAGGTCGTCGGTGCCGAGCACCGCAACCTGCTTGGAGGTAAGCGCCGCCACCTGTTCGGTCGAAAGCGCCGCGAGCTGTTCGGTGCTCAACACATTGAACTGGGCGGTGGTAAGACCGGCGACGCCGTCCGTGCTGAAGGCGGCGATCTGCTCCCCCGAAAGTGCCGCAATCGTATCGGTGGACAAGCCGGCTATGGCGCTCGAACTGAGCGCCGCAATTTCCGCGGTCGAAAAGCCCGCTATGTCCTCCGAACTCAAGGCGGCGATCTGCTTCGAGCCGAGAGCGGCGATCTGGGTCGCCGTCAGGGCATCGACCTGGCCCGAGCTCAAGATGGCGATGTCCGCGGTGCTGAGGCCGACGACACCGGCCGCGCTCAGGGCGGCGATCTGGTCGGCCGAGAGCGTCGCGACGTCGTCCGTGCTCAAGGCATCGACCTGCCTGGAGGTGAGCGCTCCGACCTGGGCCGTGGTCAGGGCGGCAAGCTGATCGGTGCTCAGGGCATCGACCTGCTTTGTGCTCAGCGCCGCAACGGCATCCGTACTCAAGGCGGCGATCTGATCGGTGGAGAAGGCAGCGATGACATCGGTCGACAGAGCGGAAATGAGATCGGCGCCAATCGCCGCGACGTCGTCGACGGAGAGTGCCTTGATGTCGTCTGCATCAAGGGCGGCGATTTGCTGGGACGTCAAGCCGCTGAGCTGCTCGGTCGACAGGGCGCCGATCTGGTCGGAACGCAGGACAGCCATCTGCTTGGTCGTCAGTCCCGCGACGGCAGCGGCGCTCAGGGCCGCGATCTGCTCGGTCGAGAGGGAAGCGATGGCAACCGTGGAAAGCCCCGCTATGGCGCTCGAGCCGATGGCCGCCATGTCCTTGGCCGAGAAGACCGCCACGTCCTCCGTGCCGAGGGCGGCAAGCTGCGTCGAGCTCAGGGCGCCAACCTGGGACGCGGTCAGCGCCTCCACCTGATCGGTGCTCAAGGCGGCGAGCTGCTTGGTGGTCAGTCCGGCAACGGCAGCGGTATTCAAGGCTTCGATCTGATCGGTCGAAAGCATCTGGATATCGCTGGTGCCCAAAGCGGTGACGTGCGCCGAACTCAAGGCGGCAATCTGCTTGGTGCTCAGGGCGGCGAGCTGATCGGTGCCGAGCGCGTAGACCTGTGCACTGCTCAGGCCGGCAATGCCAGCCGTGCTCAGAGCGGCGACCTGAGCGGTGGAAAGCGCCGCGACGGCGGTCGTGGAGAGGCTGGACACGGCATCGGAACTGATTGCCGCGATGTCCTTGGTCGAAAAGACCGCAATATCTTCCGCCGCCAGCACTTCGATCTGCGTCGCGCTCAAAGCGCCCACCTGTGTCGACGACAGGGCTTCCACTTGACCGGTGCTCAAGGCAATGAGCTGCTTTGTGGTCAGCCCGGTGATCGCCGCCGTGCTCAGGGCGGTGATCTGATCGGTCGAGAGAGCCGCAAGGTCGCTCGTGCCCAAGGCGGCGACCTGTGCCGAACCGAGCGCGGCGACCTGCTTGGTGCTCAAGGCGGCGAGCTGATCGGTGCTGAGCACGTTCAGCTGCGTGCCGCTGAGGCCGGCAATGCCGGCGGTGCTCAGCAGAGCGATCTCGTCGGTGGAAAGGGCGGCCACGACGGCCGTGGACAGTCCGGCCATCGCACTTGCGCTGATCGCCGCGATGTCCTTGGTCGAGAACACCGCTATGTCTTCCGTTCCGAGCGCCCCCAGCTGCGACGAGCTCAGCGCGCCGACCTGTGCCGCGGTCAGGGCTTCCATCTGGTCGGTGCTCAGGGCATCGATCTGCTTGGTGCTCAGCCCGGTGATCGCGGCCGTGCTCAACGCCGCGATCTGGTCGGTCGAGAACGTCGCAATATCGCTGGTGTCCAGCGCGGCGATTTGCGCCGAGCTCAGCGCGGCAACCTGCTTGGTGCTCAGCGCCACGATCTGGTCCGTCGAAAGGGCCTCGACCTGGTCGGTTGTCAGCTCGTTGATGCCGGCAGTGCTGAGCGCGGCGATCAGGTCTGAGGACAAGGCAGCGACGGTCTCCGTGCTCAGGGCGGCGACCTGCGTCGATTTCAGCGCCGCAACCTGTTTGGTACTCAAGGCAGCGACCTGGTCGGAGCTCAGCGTCGCCATCTGGTCCGTGCTCAAACCCGCAATCGCTGCCGTGCTCAGCGCGGCAATCTGCGTGGAGGACAGGGCGGCCACAACATCCCCCGACAGGCCGGATATGGCCTTGGAGCCGATCGAAGCGATATCGGCGGTCGAGAAGCTTGCGATATCCTCTGGCTCCAGGGCAGAGAGTTGGGTGGAGCTCAGAACGGCTACCTGTGTGGTGGAAAGGGCGGCGATCTGATCGCTGGAGAGGGCGTCGATCTGATCGGTGCTGAGGCGAGCGATCCCCTTCGTGCTCAGCGCCATGACCTGGTTCGTGGTGAGGGCTCCGATGAGATCTTCCGTCAGCCCCGCAACGGCGCTCGAGCTGATCGCGGCGATATCGGCGGTCGAGAATGCCCCTATGTCCTCCGCACTGAGGGCCGCGAGCTGGTCGGAGCCGAGGGCGGCAACCTGCGCAGAGGAGAGAGCCGCAACCTGATCTGAGGACAGGGCTTCTATCTGGCCGGCGGAAAGGCCGGCGACGGCTTTCGTGCCGAGCGCGGCAACCTGCACCGTGGTCAAAGCCGCGACATTGTCGGTGCTTAAGGCGGCAATCTGGGTCGAGCTCAAAGCTTTGAGCTGCGCGGTGGAAAAGGCCGCGGCCTGGTCGGTCGACAGGGCGGCGATCTGAGCGGTCGTCAGGCTGGCGACCGCAGTCGTGCTGAGCGCCGCTATCTGAGCGGTGGAAAGCGCTGCAATGGCGACCGCGCTGACGCCTGGCATGCCTTTGCTGGTGATCGCCGCGATTTCGGCGGTCGAGAACATGGCTATGCCGTCTTCCCCGAGTGCAGCAAGCTGCACCGAGCTCAGCGCTTTCACCTGGGATACGGAAAAAGCCTCCGCCTGCTCGGTCGACAGGGCGGCGATCTGAGCGCTCGTCAGGCTGGCGACCGTACTCGTGCTGAGCGCGGCGATCTGATCGGTGGAGAGGGACGCGATGACATCGGCGTCCAAACCTAAAATGGCTTTGTTGCTGATCGCCGCGATGTCGCCGGTCGAGAATGTGGCAACCCCCTCCGCGCCGAGCGCCGCAATCTGCTTGGCGTTCAGCGCCTTCACCTGCGTCACCGACAGCGCTTCGAGCTGGCCGGTCGTCAGGGCGGCGATCATATCGGTCGTCAGGCCCATGACGCCCTTGGTGCTGAGCGCCGCCACCTGGTCCGTCGACAGAGCCTCGAGGTTGTCCGTGCCGAGGGCGGCGACCTGCGCCGAACTCAATGTCCTCAGCTGTGCTGCCGAAAGCACCGCGAGCTGGTCGGAGGTCAAGGCGTCGCTCTGTGCGGTCGTCAGGCCCGAGATCGCACTCGTGCTCAGCGCCGCGACCTGAGCGGTCGAAAGGGCGGCGATCGCTTCCGTGCCCACGCCCTTGATGGCGAGGTTGGAGATCGCCGCGATTTCGGCAGTCGAGAATGTCGCGAAGCCGTCCGTGCCGAGCGCCGCAAGCTGTCTCGAATTGAGCGCCTTCACCTGCAGGGCGGACATCGCCTCGGCCTGGTCGGTCGACAGGGCGGCCACCTGCGCGGTCGTCAGGCTTGCGACCGCGGTCGCGTTCAAGGCGGCAACCTGGGCGGTGGAGAGCGCAGCAATGGCGTCCGTGGTCAGGCCCCATACGGCCTTGTTGATCGCCGCGATTTCGGCGGTCGAGAATGTCGCTATGGCGTCCGTCTCCAGCGATCCGAGCTGCGGGGCTGTCAGTGCCTTCACCTGTGAGACGGTCAGTGCCTCGACCTGGTCGGTCGATAGGACAGCGATCTGGCTAGTGGAAAGCCCCGAGATTGCCGAAGCGCTCAGCGCCGCGATCTGATCGGTGGAAAGCGCGGCAATATCGTCGGTGCCCAAAGCGTCGATCTGCGAAGCCTTCAGAGCCCCCACCTGGGCCGTGGTCAAGGCGGCGATCTGATCTGTGGAGAGGGCGGCGATCTGCGCGGTCGTCAGAGCGGCGACCGCACGCGTGCTCAAGGCGGCAATCTGATCGGTGGAAAGCGATGCGATGACGTCGGTCGGAAGGCCGGTTATGGCTTTGATACCGATGGCCGCCATGTCCGCGGTCGAGAAGGTCGCCAGATCTTCCTCGCTCAGAACCGAGAGCTGCAGCGCGCTCAGCGCTCCGACCTGGGTCGAGCTCAAGGCCTCCGCCTGCTCCGTCGACAGACCGTCGAGCTGCGTCGTGGTGAGGGCCGCAACCTGGCTCGTGCCGAAGCTTTCGATGTCGGATTGATCGAGAACAGCGAGTTGCTCGAGCGTCAAACCCACGATGGCGCTTGGAGAGATGGCGCTCAGCTGCCGGGAGCTGAGAACATCGACATCCTCCGTGTCCAGCGCCGCGATCTGCGCCGAAGACAGAGCGCTGATCTGCTTCGTCGTCAGCGAGGCCACATCCTCCGTCGTCCAGGCGGCGACGGCCGCCGTCGAATAGGATTTGATCAGGCTGGGGCTCAGGGACGAAACGATGGAGGTCATGCGTGAAAACCCTTGGGTTCTAAATAGTCTCTGTGTGCCGTCGACCGTCCCGAAAGAGCCGTCCTTGCCGCAGTCTGGCCTTGCAGCAACGGCCGGCATCGCCTCTCCGGCGACCATCGAGATCGGATCGTCAGGAGGCTCGACGGCGGTCCGCGCTGGCTGTGGGAGGGATAGGGCCGGCTGCCGGCATGGGCGATCTCATGGCTGCAATTGGGATCAGGTTGCCCCGATCATAGTCAGCAACCTTGTGTCTGTCTGACCTGCAGCACGATCACGCCTTCGTTGCACCGGAATGGATCGGGCGGCGACGCATGGACATCGTGAGATTCAGCCGTCTGCCGATCGGAGTGCCTGCAATCGGACTTCCGCCAGTACAACAATCGCCCCACCACCGCCGATCAGATCGGCGAATGCAGGAAGACCGGCATGGGCTGATTTTCCGCCTTGCGGGCAAAGTAGAGCCTCGCCGTATCGAGGGCCTCACGAATGGTCACGTCCATGTCGAGATAGCGATAGGTGCCGAGCCGACCGACAAAGGTGACCGCTGTTTCGCGGCTTGCACGCTCGACATATTGGGCCAGTTGTTCCTTGTCCCTGACGAGTCGGATCGGATAATAGGGGATGTCGTCAGGGCCGCATGCGCGGGAGAATTCGCGATAGCAGACAGAGCCGCTATGCTCCTCCCAGGGCGAGAAATGCTTGTGCTCGGTGATCCGCGTATACGGAACGGAGACGTCGCCGTAGTTCATGACCGCGCAGCCCTGGAAATCGCCGTCATACTCGAAACGGTCGAAGTCGAGCGTTCGGTAGCCCAACGGGCCGAATTCGTGATCCAGATAGCCGTCGAGCGAGCCGGAGTAGAACACATGCGCAAAATCGTCTTTTTGCGCCCGGACAAACCGCGACTTCAGGATCACATTGATGTTGGGATGGTCGAGAATGCGGCCGACCATGTCCGTGTAGCCGTTCTCCGGCATGCCCTGATATTTGTGCGCGAAGTAGTTGTCGTCGTAATTGAAGCGCACCGGAAGGCGTTTCAGGATGGATGCCGGCAACTCGGTCGGCGAGCAGCCCCACTGCTTTTGCGTATACCCCTGGAAGAAGGCCTCGTAGAGGTCCTTGCCGACGAAGCGAAGCGCTTGCTCTTCAAAGGTTTTCGGGTCCTCGATCGAGGTGTCCGCCTGGGCTTCGATGAAGGCGCGGGCCTCGTCCGGCCTGAAGGTCTTGCCGAAGAACTGATTGATCGTGTGAAGATTGACCGGCAGCGAATAGACCTGGTCCCCCGAGGTCGTCTTCACGCGGTTCTTGTAAGGCATGAAGGTCTGGAAGCCGTTGACATAGTCCCACACCTCCCGGTCGTCGGTGTGGAAGATATGCGGACCGTAGACATGGATCATGACTCCGGTGTCTTCGTCGCGCTCCGTATGGCAGTTTCCGGCGATATGGTCGCGCGCATCGAAGATCTCGACTTGGTGGCCCGCCTCGGCCAGCTCCCGGCCGATGACCGCACCCGACAACCCCGCCCCAACGATGCCGATTGTTCCGCTTGCACGCATTCGAAGAGGCTCCAGTCCCGTATTGAATTAGTCGAAGGTGCTACGCGGCGAGCGCGCTGCGCATCAACCCGTCATAGGCATCGATCAGGCGGTCGAGCGCCAGGCCCTGCTCCTGGGGGCCGAAGCTCAAATGGCTGACGGTGAAATCCGAATAGATCGCCGTCGGCCGCTCGAGCAGCATCGGCAGGTCGACGGTTAGCGCGCGCTCGTCGTCTCCCTTCGGCAGGGCCATGTGCACGAGGTCCTTGCCTAGCCAGGCGATGAAGTTGATCGATTGGCGTTCGGTCCATTCGACTACCTTGCTGGGCAAAGGCAGGTGCTTGCTGTTGGTCTGCAGGAAATAGTCGTGCAGCTCGTTGGCCCGTTCGGCGCTCTGCCAGAGGCTTCCTCCGAACCCGCCCGGCGGCCGTTCGAAGTGGCCAACCCCTGCCGGAATGGAGCCCGCTACCTGCTGCCAGTGCGCGCAGACGCCGTTGTTCACCACATTGGCAGACACGACGACATATTTCGGATTCGTTCGCCGGAATTCGATGAAGTCGCTGAGCTTTGCGAGATCCATGTAGACGATGTCGTCATCGCATTTCAGGAATATCGAATCGGAAAAGGTCTTCAGCCGCTTGGCGTAGTAGTCATAGGCCTGCCAGTAGGGCATCTGCTCGTTCGGATTGCCGACGAAACGATGGATGCGTGAGCGGACGTTGCCGAGCTCCAGATCTGCGCCCCAGCCGCCTCTGACCAGTATGGACGCGCCGGCCGACAGATCGAGCTCGGTCCAGCGGCCGATCGCGACATTGTTGACATGGAGCGACGGAACGCCGTCCGCATCGACGTTGAGGACGATCTGGTTGGCGGTGCCTGGCGACAGGATGCCCGGCGTGGGCCTGCTCCACAACGCCGGTACATCGTTGCGGTCGAAACTCCTGAGCTGGCCCAGCGGCAGTTTCCGCAGGACCGAGTGCGAATTGCTCCAGCCGCCGACGACCAGTTCGAAATAGTCTTCGCCGCTGCCATTCGGAACGATGGCAATGTGAAGGTCGTTGGTGATCGTCGCGCGGAGGCGCAGCGGCTGGTTGGGCGCTACCGATCCGTTGGACTGGTAGGGGGCGGCGGAGCCCATGTAGCGGACGGGCCCGAATTCGCGCGTGACCCACTCATGATCCTGCTGCGAGCGGGTGAAATCCCAGACATGCCACTCGTCTATGATCCCGGCATCCAAAGCGGAATGGATGTACCGGGTGAGGATTTCCATCCTTTTCTGTCGGCCTGCGAATGTGACAAGTATAACCGGAGCCATATCATCCTCACTGTCTGGAATTGGTGCCGCTCAGCGCGCGCCGGCCGCCGACGCTGTCCACAGGCGGGAGTCGAACGGGATCGGCGCAAAGGCGTGCCACTCGGCCAGTTTCTCGACATAACGCTGCCGATAGGCGGCACTGTCGACGAACTCCACGTTCTCCTTCATGATCTCCGCTCCGACCTCGTAGTAGATGTCGAGATTGCCGAGATCGGGCACAGGCGTTTCGCCGCGCTCGCACTCGCCCTGCATCTGCCAGAACAGTTCCTCGAGGCGCCGGACCAGCGCCGGGATGTCGCGCAATACGCTGGCGTCGCGCCGGCTCTCCAGCGCCTGGCGGACCGTGGCGAGGCCCTGACGGTCCCGCGCAAAGGCGATCGCCTTCTGGACGAAGTCGTCGGGTCCGTCGCAGATGAGCTCCGGGACGCCGGCCGCGGCAACGATGCTCGAGCAGAACCGCGATGCGAAGCCGTTCCCGGGGAATGTCAGCACCGGCAATCCCATGGTCAGCGCGTCGCCCGCGGTGGAATGCGCCCCGTAGGGGAAGGTGTCGAGGAAGAGATCGGCCAATTCGATGCGGGCCAGATGCTTGGGATTGGGAGCCTTCGAAGCGAAGATCAGCCGCTCGGAGGACACGCCGCGCTGCTCGGCCGCTTGCTTGAGGCGCTGATCGACATCGTCGCCGCCACCGAGCAGCCAGAGGTAGCTGCCGGGGGTCGCGGCAAGGATCGCCATCCAGCGGTCGAAGCAGGCGGCGGTGATCTTCTGCATGCCGTTGAAGCAGGCGAAGATGAACGCATCCTCGGGCAGCCCCGCTTCCGCCCGGCTCGGCCGCGGCGCGATCTGCCGCTTGCGGTCGACGGGCTGGTTGCACGGGATCCTCAGCACCTTTTCCGAATAGTAGATCTCGTTTTCGGGCGGGATGATCTGCTCGTCGGCAATGACATATTGGTGGAAGGGGCTGCCCATGGTGCCTGGGTAACCGCAGAAGCTGACGATCACCGGGGCCGGCCGATACGCGAAGATCCTGGTGCGGGCATGCTTCGTGTAGCCGTTGACGTCGACGAGGATGTCGATTTCGTCGGCGACGATCTGCTTTGCAGCGTCGCTGTCGCTGACTGCGGAAATGTCGCGCCAGCAGTCGATGGCGTCCATCATCCGCGTCTGCGTTGCGTCGCCCGTCCGTGCTTCGCCGCAGTAATAGGCATAGATCTCGACGCTATCCTTGTCGTGCGTCTCGAAGACTTCGCTGAGCGCGAAGCCGACCGCGTGATCGCGCAGGTCCGAGGACACATAGCCGACGCGCAATGTCTGCCCGGTGCCGGATTTGTGCCGAGGCTGAGGCTTCGGGAAGCCGCTCAAATCGGGGCGGCCGACAAGCGACTTGCAGTAGCGATAGGCCTTGGCGAGCTGGAAGACCGGATCGTCGGCATAGCAGGCGAGGGTCAAGGGCGAGAGCGCATCGAGCAGTTGCCGATGCGAAACATGCTCGGAGGGGACCAATGTCGGCCATTTGCATTGCCGTTGCCGCAGCGAAGTCCAATGCTGACCGGCCTCCGTCTTGTCGGGTCTGAGCTCGATCGCCTTCAACAGGGTGTTTTCCGCCTCTTCCATGAGGCCGGCATTCTCGAGCACACGGCCCATATGCTGGAGAACCATCAGCCGATGCGCAGCGCGCTCGGGCGTGATCTCGGAGGTCGCCTCGGAATAGACCTGCCATTGTTGGATCGCCTGTCCCGTCAGGCCGGCATCCTCCAGCGCGCGGCCGAGATTGATGTGGCCCTGGCCGAAGCGCGGTTCGAGCTTCAGGCAAGCGCGCAACGCATGAATGGAGCCGGCGAGATCGCCCAGCTGCCTGAGCGTGACGGAGTAGTTGAAATAAACGAGGTGAAGCAGCGGATTGGTATCGTTGTAGGCGATCCAGGATTTATAGAGTTCGGCGGCCTGTGCTCTCTGCCCGGCGGCATTGAAGCTTTCTGCAAACTGAAACAATTCCGTGAGCGGGAGCCGCTGCTGCCGCGCCCTTTCCAGGAAGCCAGCAAGCGGCGAAGCAGGATCCGAGGCAAGATGAGTGTAGATGGTCATGGAAATCCCACTGACAGGCGAGTTGGCGGCCGACTCTGAGAACATCTGCGAATGCTGTTTTAGGCCATTAACCCGACTAGCTTGCCTTGGGCTTGCGCCTCCTTGCGACTCGCGGGGGCGGGTTTGCTCCAACATCTGCCCGGTTCCTCGGCTTGGCACGTGAGCGCCCACGACCGGATCGACCCTCCAGGTCATTTTAGGTTTCGCTGAATATTGCGAACGGCCGCTTCGCTGTGTAGCGTCGCTTGGGACGTGCGTCTGCACCCGAATCGTCGCGTCTGCAGCCGGGGGCGTTCGGTCGAGCGTTGCGATCTTTGTTTGACCTGGCCCGTTAACTAAAACTTTAACTTTCGTAGCTAGTCGTAGTAACCGAGTACCGCAGTCAGCAACCGCCGGATGAGGCTGCGGCGAAGATGACGAAACCGATCCCGCCAAGGGAAAAGTTTCATTCATTGGCGTAGGAAATAGGACGCGCTCGTCCTGTCTGCATGAAGCTTTCCGAACGCTAGGGCTCACGCGAGCCATGTCCCTCAACCCGATATTCGCCCATCAGGACGGTTCGACAGCCGAAGCTGGTCTTCGCGTCCGGGTGGACGGGCGTCGCATGTGGTCGCACGCATCACGCGCTTGGACCCTCAAGGGTTCCCAGCGCTTGTCGCACGGTCGGCGCCAACGGGTTAACTCCACAAGCGATTAACTTTGAAGGCTCGCGTCCATGACTTCCATCATCTCTTCTCTGAGCGTCACGCAGATCAAAAATCTCTCGACCTCCGCAGTTGCCTCGCTGACTACGGAAGACGTCGCGGCTATGACCACTGCTCAGGTCAAGGCGCTTTCCTCGACCCAGATTGCGGCGCTCGATACGGAAGATGTCGCGATCTTCTCCACCGCACAGCTGAGCGCCATTGCCGCAACCTCGGTCGCCGGCATCAGCCTCGACCAGCTGGCAGCCATCGATGCGGCGAAGATCGCAAGCCTGGCGACGTCGCAGGTGGCGGCGCTCAGCTCGGCACAGATCGGCGGCCTGACGTCCGACCAGGCCGAGGCGCTGACCACGTCGCAAGTGGCCGCGCTCACCTCGACGCAGATCGCGGCGCTGGCCTCGGAAGATATCACCACCTTCTCGACCGCCGAGGTCGCAGCGATTTCCGCCACCGCGCTGGCAGGTCTCTCCACCGACAATCTCGCGGCACTGTCGACCGACCAGGCCGCTGCCCTGAAGACCACCCAGGTTGCAGCGCTGAAGACCACGCAGATCGCCGCCCTCACGTCGGACCAGATCGGCGCGCTCAGCACTTCGCAGGTCGCCGTCCTGAGCTCGACACAGGTAAAGGCGCTCTCCACCGACAACATCGCCGCCCTGTCCACCGACCAGGTCGCAGCGCTCAACTCGAAGACCGTCGCGGCGCTGACTTCGGCACAGATCGAAGCGCTGACTTCCGATCAGGCCGAGGCACTGACCACGGCGCAGGTGGCGGCGCTCACCTCGACGCAGCTTGCGGCTTTCGCCTCCGAGGATATCGCCGGCTTCTCGACCGTCGATATTGCAGCGATCACGGTCACGGCGCTGGGCGGTCTTTCCACCGATAATGTCGCAGCTCTCTCCACCGATCAGGCCGCAGCGCTGAAGACCACCCAGGTCGCCGCGCTGAAGACCGCCCAGATCGCCGCCCTCACCTCCGATCAGGTCGTGGCGCTCACCTCGTCGCAGGTCGGCGTCCTGAGTTCGACGCAGATTTCTGCACTCTCCACCGACAATGTCGCAGCGCTCTCCACCGATCAGGTCGCAGCGCTCAACTCCAAGACCGTCGCAGCTCTGAGCTCGGCCCAGATCGGCGCGCTGACCTCCGATCAGGTCGACGCTCTGTCCGCCGTTCAGATTGCCGCCTTCGATTCGGCCGATATTGCCGCGCTGGCTTCCGAGGATATCGGAACTTTCTCGACCTCGGAGATTGCGGCAATCACCGCGACCGCCCTGTCGGGTCTCTCTACGGATAATGTCGCCGCTCTGACCACCGATCAGACCGCAGCGCTGAAAACCAGCCAGCTCGCAGCACTGAAAACCACCCAGATCGCCGCCCTTACCTCCGACCAGGTCGTGGCGCTGACCTCGTCCCAGGTCGGAGCGCTGAGCTCCACACAGGTGGCGGCGCTCTCCACAGATAATGTTGCCGCACTCTCCACCGACCAGGTCGCAGCGCTCAACTCGAAGGCGGTCGCGGCTCTGACATCCGCACAGATCGGCGCGCTCACTTCCGACCAGGCCGAGGCTCTGACCACGGCCCAGGTGGCCGCGCTCACCTCGACGCAGATCGCGGCCTTCGCCTCGGAGGATATCGCCGCCTTCTCGACCGCCGACATTGCGGCGATCACCGTCACGGCGCTGGCAGGTCTTTCCACCGATAACGTCGCGGCACTCTCCACCGACCAGGCGGCTGCGCTGAAGACCACCCAGGTCGCGGCGCTGAAGTCGACGCAGATTGCCGCCCTCACCTCCGATCAGGTCGTGGCGCTCACCTCGTCGCAGGTCGGAGCCCTGACCTCGACGCAGGTCAAGGCGCTCTCCACCGACAATGTCGCCGCGCTCTCCACCGACCAGGTCGCCGCCTTGAACTCGAAGACGGTCGCAGCGCTGAGCTCCACACAGGTAGAGGCCCTGACTTCCGACCAGGCCGAAGCTCTCACCACGGCTCAAGTGGCATCGCTCAGCTCGACCCAGATTGCGGCCTTCGCCTCGGAGGACATCGGCGGGTTCTCGACCGCCGACGTTGCGGCAATCTCGGTCACTGCCCTGACCGGTCTTTCCACCGACAATGTCGCGGCACTCTCCACCGATCAGGCCGCAGCGCTGAAGACCACCCAGGTCGCGGCGCTGAAGACCGCCCAGATCGCCGCCCTGACTTCGGACCAGATCGTGGCCCTGAGTTCCTCCCAGGTCGCAGCGCTGACCTCGTCGCAGGTGTCCGCCATCAGCACCGACAATATCGCGGCACTCTCCACCGATCAGGTGGCAGCGCTGAACTCGAAGACTGTCGCGGCCTTGAGCACGGCACAGATCGGCGCGCTCAGCTCCACTCAGGTGGAGGCGCTGACCTCGGTTCTTGTCGGCGCGCTCAGCTCGACACAACTTTCTGCGCTCGCTTCGGAAGATATCGCAGCCTTCTCGACCGCCGACATCGCGGCGATCTCGGTCGCAGCGCTCGCCGGCCTCTCCACCGACAATGTCGCGGCCCTATCGACCGATCAGGCCGCAGCACTGAAGACCACCCAGGTCGCAGCGCTGAAGAGCACCCAGATCGCCGCCCTCACCTCGGACCAGATCGCCGCCCTGAGCACCACTCAGATCGGTGCCCTGACCTCGACGCAGGCCTCCGCGATCACCACCGACAGCCTCTCGGCACTGACCACCGATCAGGTCGCGGCGCTCAACACCAAGACGCTGGCGTCGCTTTCGACGGTGCAGATCGATGCGATGAGCTCCGATCAGCTCGAAGCGCTGACCTCGGCGCAGGTCGCCGCCTTGACCATGGCCCAGCTTGGCGCCCTGGCCTCGGAAGATATCGCGACCTTCTCGACGGCAGACATTGCGGCCATCACCGTCGCCGCCCTTGCAGGCCTCTCGACCGACAATGTCGCGGCACTGTCCACCGACCAGGCCGCTGCGTTGAAGACCACCCAGATCGCGGCGCTGAAAACCGCCCAGATCGCGGCGCTCACCTCGGACCAGATCGTCGCGCTCACCACGTCCCAGGTCGGAGCCCTGAGCTCGACGCAGGTTTCGGTGCTCTCCACCGACAATGTCGCCGCGCTCTCCACCGATCAGGTCGCGGCGCTGAACTCGAAGACGGTCGCGGCGCTCACCTCGACCCAGATCGACGCCCTGAGCTCCGATCAGGCTGAGGCTCTGACGACGGCGCAGGTGGCCGCGCTCGGCTCGACGCAGCTCGCCGCCTTCGCTTCCGAAGATCTGGCGACCTTCTCCACCACCGATATCGCGGCAATCTCGGTCACCGCGCTGACGGGTCTTTCCACCGACAATCTCGCGGCCCTTTCGACCGATCAGGCTGCGGCACTGAAGACCGGCCAGGTCGCAGCGCTCTCGACCGCCCAGGTCGGCGCGCTTACCTCGGATCAGGTCGTGGCGCTCACCTCGTCGCAGGTCGGAGCCCTGACCTCGACGCAGGTGAAGGCACTGACGACCGACAATGTCGCGGCGCTCTCGACCGATCAGTTCGCAGCGCTCAACTCGAAGAGTGTCGCAGCGCTCACTTCGGCGCAGATCGAAGCACTGACCTCCGATCAGGCCGAGGCACTGACCACGGCGCAGGTGGCGGCGCTCACCTCGACGCAGCTTGCGGCTTTCGCCTCCGAGGATATCGCCGGCTTCTCGACCGCCGATATTGCAGCGATCACGGTCACGGCGCTGGGCGGTCTTTCCACCGATAATGTCGCAGCTCTCTCCACCGATCAGACCGCAGCACTGAAGACCACCCAGGTCGTGGCGCTGAAGACGGGCCAGATCGCCGCCCTGACATCGGACCAGGTCGTTGCCCTCACCTCGTCGCAGGTGGCAGCCCTGACCTCGACGCAGATTTCGGCGCTCTCCACCGACAATGTCGCCGCGCTCTCGACCGATCAGGTGGCAGCGTTGAACTCGAAGACGGTCGCAGCGCTGAGCTCGGCACAGATCGGCGCGCTGACGTCCGATCAGGCTGAAGCCTTGACCTCCGCCCAGATCGCGGCGCTCGACTCGGCCGACATTGCGGCTCTGGCTTCCGAGGACATCGCAACCTTCTCGACCGCCGAGATCGCTGCGATCACCGCGACTGCCCTCGCCGGATTGACGACCGACAATGTCGCGGCACTGTCGACGGACCAGGCGGCAGCGCTGAAGACCAGCCAGATCGCAGCGCTGAAGAGCGCCCAGATCGCCGCCCTCACCTCGGATCAGGTGGCTGCGCTCACCACGTCCCAGGTCGGCACCCTGAGCTCCACGCAGATTGCGGTGCTCTCCACCGACAACGTCGCGGCGCTCTCCACCGACCAGGTCGCGGCGCTGAACTCGAAGACGGTCGCCGCCCTGAGCTCCACCCAGATCGACGCCATGAGCTCCGCTCAGGCTGAGGCTCTGACGACGGCACAGGTGGCCGCGCTCGGCTCGGCGCAGCTTGCAGCCTTCGCATCGGAGGATCTCGGGACCTTCTCGACTGCCGACATCGCGGCAATCTCGGTGACTGCTCTGACGGGTCTTTCCACCGACAATCTGGCGGCCCTTTCGACCGACCAGGCTGCGGCGCTGAAGACCACCCAGGTCGCAGCACTGTCCACCGCGCAGATCGGGGCGCTCACCTCGGACCAGGTGGCAGCGCTCACCTCGGCCCAGATCGCGGCGCTCACCTCGACGCAGCTGACCGCGCTCTCGACGGATAACGTCGCGGCGCTCACCACCGACCAGGTCGCCGCCTTGAGCACGAAGGTCATCGGCGCTCTGAGCTCCGACCAGATCGACGCGATGAGCACCGATCAGGTCGAGGCGCTGACCTCGGCCCAGGTCGCAGCGCTGGACTCGGCCGATATCGCAGCACTCTCCACGGATGACCTCGCGACCTTCTCGACCGCCGACATCGCCGCGATCAGCACGAGCGCACTCGCCGGCCTGTCCAGCGACGATATCCTGAGCCTCTCCAGCGACCAGTTGCTGGCCGTCACCACGGCTCAGGTGGATGCACTGGACGACTCGCAGGTGGAAGCGATCATCGCGGCATACCAGGCCATCTAGTCCAAGCCTGATTTGATCGAGCTAACGGCCCCGCCTCACCCGAAGCGGGGCCGTTGCAATTTGTCCGGAGCTGGAGTGGTGAACGCCAGGGGGCGCCGGATCTCGAAGGCGGTCATCGGCGGGGCCTGCCTAGGCTCACGTGCGTGGCATGAGGCTCCGTGGCGCCGTGTTATCAATAGTAAGGCGATACGCACGCCTGTCGCGGACCGTAATAGGGTTGGAACGTGTTGTCGTAAGCCCTGTAGGACCGATAACGCGCATAGCACCAGCGCGCATGCGCATTGCCGCCATAATAGGTCTGACGGTAATAACGCGGCGCGTAGTAGCGCGGCCGATAATAGGTCGGTCCGTAATAGCCCTGATCGTAATACTGATCGTAGTAGCCGGGCCCATAATACCTCGGCTGCGTCAACAGCCCGCCGATGAGCGCGCCGGCTGCGAGCCCTCCGAGCGCCCAGGCCCAGTCATCGCCACCACCACCGTTATGGTGATGCCCGTGGTACCCGCCCCGATAGCCACCGCGATAGCGCCTGTACTGGACCGGCTGCGCCTGCGCTGCCTCGACCTTCGCCTCGACAACGATTGGAAATGCCATGGCCGGCGGGACGCTTGTCAACGTCGTCGCGAGCGACAAGGCAACGATTGCTAGGCTCTTCATCGGCTGCGCCTTTCCATCTAAACCGCCGCATGTCGATTATAACGCGGAATGGAGATCGTCGCACTTTGTTTCCGGGAGACTGACGTCGCCGGCAGTCCACCGAATCGGTGTCCCGACAGTTCGGTCTAGGGAAAACGTAGCTCCCGGTTGACAGCCGAGCGGATTTACGTTGATATCAACGTTAGTGTGAGATCACCGGGCGGATCCGCCGCCACCACGGCTATGAACTCGCAGGTGCCGAAAGATGCCCGGGATTGCTCACTGCATGTCTCCTTAAATCAAACTCGGTTTAAGGACCCAGACATGCAGCAATTCAAGCGCTGCAGCGACCTTTGCGCGTCTGGTAAGTCGCGCGCCGCTGCAGGCCTGCCGTTTCCGTTCCAAATCCGAAATCACAACGACGAGAAGGACGCAATCATGAAGATCGTCACCAGCCTGAGTTTCCAAGGGCAATGCCGCGAGGCGTTCGAGTTCTACGCCAAGGTGCTCGGCGGCAAGATCACCGCCGCCCACTCCTACGGTGAAGCCCCACCGGACATGCCGATCAACGATCCCAAATACAAGGATTGGCTGATGCACTGCTGGCTGGAGGTCGGCGACCAGGCGCTGATGGGCGCCGACATGGACGTCGAATGGGCTCGGAACATCGACAAGCCCAAGAACGGCTTCGATGTCACTCTGCACACGCAGGACAAGGCCGAAGCCCAACGCTGGTTCGATCAGCTGTCCGAAGGGGGCAAGCCAGTCATGCCCTTTGGCGAGACCTTCTGGTCGCCCGGTTTCGGTTCCCTGATCGACAGGTTCGGCGTCCCGTGGATGATCAACGTCATTCCGTCGCCCGACTGGCGGCCGACGCAGGGCTGACTGCGATCCTACTGCGAGGACCTGAAAGCCAGGCTGGCCGGAAGCTGCTTCCGGCCCTTGAGCGCCGCGCTCGGTTACTGATCCATCTTGTGAACGACGAGCAGAAGCGCATAGCCGAGCAGATCAAAGGCGACGTCGGCGCGTCGACCCGACGCGTCGAAACTCTGGCCGAAATGAACAGCTACTGCATGTCTCCTTAAGTCGACCTCGATTTAAGGACAAAGACATGCAGCAATTCAAAGCGCTGCAGCGACCTTTGCGCGTCTGATAAGACGCGCGGCGTTGTAGGTAGTCTGTCGTCGTTGCAGGTGTAGAATGCTCCTTTCCGCGGAGCCAAGGAGCGTTACCATGCCTTTCAACACGCAACGGCACCAATTTGCCGGCCATTCCGGGGCAACACTGGCCGCCCGCCTCGATCTGCCCAACGGGAAATTGCGCGCTTACGCACTCTTTGCGCATTGCTTCACCTGTTCCAAGGATCTGGCGGCCGCGCGCCGCATTGCCGCGGAGCTTGCGCGCGAAGGTATCGCTGTCCTGCGCTTCGATTTCACCGGCCTGGGATCGAGCGAAGGCGAATTCGCCTCGACGAATTTCTCCTCCAATGTCGCCGACCTGGTTTCCGCCGCCGACTATCTCCGTCAACGCTATCAGGCACCGTCATTGCTGATCGGCCACTCGCTCGGGGGCGCTGCTGTTCTGGCCGTCGCCAATGACATTCCTGAGGTGTGCGCCGTGGCCACAATCGGCGCACCGGCCGATGTGGGTCATGTGCTGAAGAACTTCGGGACGAGCCTCGAGGAGATCGAAAAGAGCGGTGCTGCCGACGTCGAACTTGCCGGGCGTACATTCCTCGTTCGAAAGCAATTTGTCGAAGACGCACGTGAGCAGCGTATTAAGGATGCCGTTGCAAACCTGAGAAGGCCGCTTCTCATTCTCCACGCTCCCCTCGACGAGACCGTCGGAATCGAGAATGCTACCGAAATCTTCCGTGCGGCCAGACATCCAAAGAGCTTTGTGTCGCTGGATAAGGCCGATCATCTGCTCACCGATCCGGAGGACGCAGCCTTCGTCGGCCGGATCATATCGGGATGGCTGACCCGTTATGTCTCCGCTGACATGCCGCAGGGCGAGGAGCCGATTGAACATGCCCGTGTGACGGAAACGGGCGAAGGCAAGTTTCAAAACGCGGTTCAGGCTGGCGGCCATCGGCTGTTCGCCGATGAGCCCAAAAGAGTGGGCGGGCTCGATTCCGGGCCATCACCCTATGACTTCCTGTCGATTGCACTTGGCGCCTGCACATCGATGACATTGCGTCTCTATTCCGACCACAAGAAGCTTTCCCTCGGGCGAATTGGCGTTGACGTCTCGCATGCCAAGATTCATGCGGAGGACTGCGAGGAATGCACCGAAAGGGAACTCGGCAGCGGCAGGATCGATCAATTCGAGCGCGTCATTTCCATCGACGGCGGGATCTCCGAGGCGCTTCGCAGCAAGATCGAGGAAATTGCCGGCAAGTGCCCCGTCCATCGCACGCTCGAATCGATCGCGAAGATAAAAACCGTCGTGAAATGATAGGCGAGAGGAGGATTGCTTCAGGGGTGGAAGCCCGCTGAGAGTATGAGGCCTCGAGGTCACCAACAAAGGATAGCTTGGCAGTGCTAATGCATGTCGCCAAAAAGTGTGCAGCGGTTTTGGGATGACGACATACACAAAAAAACCTAAAGCGCGCCGCGTGAAAGCGTTTGAACGCGACGCGCTTTAGGCGGTGCCCCTGGTGAGCTCAGTCGAGACGATGTGCCGCTGGAAGAGCACGAAAAGGATAAGCACCGGCACGATCGAGATGAACGCGCCGGCCAGAACGAGTCCCCAATCGCCCTGCGCGCCCCCGAACGAGCGACGAAGGCTGAGAAGCCCGACCTGAACCGTCAGCGCTTCGGGCGGGCTGGTAATGAGGACGAGGGGCCAAAAGAAGTCGTTCCAGGCACCTTGGAAGGCGAGAATCGCGTTGACCAACAAAGCCGGCTTTGCGTTTGGCAGCACGATCTTCCAGAACACTTGAAAACGGCTGGCGCCGTCCACGATTGCCGCCTCCTCTATCTCTCTTGGGAACCCTTCAAAAAACTGCTTCATCAACAGGACATTGGCCGAGGCGACGAAAACGACGATCACGCTCCAGGGAGTGTTTAGAAGCGACAGGTCCCTGAAGATCAGATAATTCGAAACGAAAGTCACCTGCGCCGGAATCGTCATCGAGAAGAGCAATGCAGCGAAGATGAAACGGCTGCCCCTGAATTCGAGCCGCGCAAGTGCATAACCGCCAAGGCTGGCGACGACGAGCGTCAGGACCAGGCGTCCGGCGGCGATGGCGAAGCTATTGACCAGCCAGCTCCCGAACAGGCTTTTCCCGGTCTCCAGGTCAGCCGTCTCGTTTATCACCCGCCGGTAGTTGTTGAAGATCAGCCCGAGAACGCCTGGCGTGATGTTGTCCCAACTCAGGAGACGTCCGCGACGCTCGGACCGCGATGGCGAAATCGGACTTTCGACAAGCGTTTGAGAGGGCGGAGCGGTCAGATTGAGGGGCGTGCGTTCGATCCACGGCCGATCCTCGCGGTCGGTGCGGTAGGTGATCTCATAGACGAATGTCCGCGTCTGCCGCGCTTGCAATCCTCCCTCCTCATCACGAACCTGCATCATTGCCGAACTGGAATTCTTCAGCGCGATTGACGCGTAGTCCGCCGCGTAATGCCGCATGAGTGCAGCGGCGATGCCCGACCCCGGGCGGCGGCGCGGAATATCGGCCTTCGGTTCGACGATCTTGGTCCCGGCGGGCGCTGCGTAAGTGACACTGAAGTCCACTTCGGCGCCGGGAGACAGTCCTCCCCAGAAAGCGTCACCCGCACCCTCTTGCCCCAAGCGGGCGGCGGCAATCCACGCGGCCGGATTCAGCTGATCGAAATAGACACGGAACGGTCTCTCCAGCGGGTCGGCCTTCAGGCTCGCCATGAACGCGAGAACAAATGTCCCCATCATTATCGTCGCGACGGCAAGAAGGGTCAGATACAACCAGGCGCTGAGCGCAAGCTGCCGCCGGCGAAGCGCCCCAGACGGCAGAGGGCGGCGTGAGGGCGGGGCATCCGAAGCAACTTTCCTCACCATCATTCGGCCCGTTCCTTCACGCCGACCGACTTTTGAACGTAGACGACTGCGATTGTCAGAATGCCGAGGACCAGCGCCGCCGCACTTGCCATGCCGATCCTCGAAGAGGCGCCCGCCGGAAACGCGTTCTCATAGACGTAATATGCAAGCGTCGCGCGACTTGCCAGCGGCGCCGCATCTCCCAGAACCGCGACCTGGTCGAACATCTGCAGGGTGCCGATGAGGCCCATCGTGACGACGGCAAAGGTCACCGGCCTAAGCGCCGGCACGGTTATATGGCGAAATCGCTGGAAGGCGTTGGCCCCGTCGATCTCGGCCGCGTCGTACAAGGCGTTCGGAATCGATTGTAGCCCCGCCAGAAACAACAGCATCAGCGTCGGGACCGTCGTAAAGACGTTCATCAACGCCACCGACCACAGCGTGACCGGCATGAAGAGGAAACGCTGCTGGGTATTCAGCCAGGAAATACGCAGATCGTTATCGAAGACAGGCAGCAATCCCGCGAGGGCACAGGCGACGACAAGTGCCAGCGCGCTCGCAGCGGCGACGAGCAGAAAGAAGGGGTCGAAAATCGAAACGCCTTCATAGCGGCGCCGCGCGTTGAGAACGAGCGCACCCTGCACCGCAGCGACGCCCACGAGGAACAGAAGGATATGCCGGAGATAGGCAAGCACGATGCTGACGATCGCGGTCATGAAGCCATCTCTTTGAAAGAGCCAAAGAAAGATAAGCGTCATGGCCGCACTGGACATGATGGATGGCAGGTAAAACACGGTCCTGACAAGTCCCCTCGCTCGGACGGCGTGGTTCACGAGAACTGCCAGAGCAAGCGCAAGCGCGGTCTGAACCGTTGTGACGATGAGCGAGAAGCCGATCGTGTTGCGCAGGGCGGTCAGGAAAAGCTCATCGGAGACAAGCGCAGTGTAATTGGACAGCCCGACGAAGCTCGGAGTCTTGAACAGGTCGAAATCGGTGAAGCTGTAATAGGCTGTCCGGACGATCGCGTAGACGAAGAACAGCGCCATAGAGACCGTAAAGGGCAAGATGAAGAGCCAGCCGCTCCTCTCTTCCGACCTTGCTCGCGCCATGCATGCTCCTCCTGAGCGTGCCCTGCCGAACCAGCCGTCTCCTCTTTGCTCGAGAGCAACGCCTAATTCGCGAGCATCCGATCGAGGGCGCTTTGTGCCGATGCTAAGGCTGTGTCGGCGTCCGCCTCCCCGAGGATGACAGAATTGAGCGCCGCATTGATCGGCTGCATCCAACTCCCTCCGACCTTTCCGAAGAAATACGGCATGACGTGATCGTCCGACAGTCCTTCGAAAATCACTCGGCTTGTCATCTGTTCGGGCCGGTCCCCCCGCAGCCACGGGTTGTCAGCCAGGCCGGTCCGGCTCGGCAGGGCCAATCCTTGCTCCAGAACCCATTGCTGGGCCTCCTCTGAGGTCAGGAGCCCGGCCACCTTTATGGCAGCCTTGCTGACCTTGGAGGCCGCGTTGACGGTCCAACCGACGGTAAAGACGATATTGCCTCGTTTGCCGCTTTCGGGGTCCTTCGGCATTCGGACAGTCCCGAGGTTCATGTTCGGGGCACTGTCGCGCAGGGCGCTGATGATCCAGGCGCCCTCGATCGCTATGGCAGCCCGCTCGGACGCCAGGCACCCGCCGGCCCAGCTTTGCCCCGCGTCGGCGGCCAGGACGGCAGCCCCGGACTTCACGAGGCCGGTGTAGAAATCGAAAGCCCGACGGAAGCGCTGATCGAGCATCGTTTTTCCCCAGCTGTCGAAGGGGGTCCAGCCTGTCGACAATGCAAAGGCGCCGAAACGGGCATATTCCGGAACGAGACAGAGGCCATCGACCTCCGGAAGAGCCTTGTGCACGGCGACCAGTTTCTCCTGCAGCGTCTTCCATGTATCGCCGTCGCTCGGATAAGCAACGCCGGCATCATCGAAGATGTCCTTGTTGAAATGGACCGCCAGCGTGTTGAAGTCCTTCGGGATCGCGTAAACCTTCCCTTCATATGTGAACGCCTCGACGAGATTGGCTGCGAAGCCGGATACGTCCTGCGTTACCGGCAAGGCCTGACCGGCGCTGAACACGGAGCGCGCCCAGAAAATGTCGACGTAGAAAAGGTCTGGAGCGGTACCCGCCGACAGGCCGTTGACAATGAACTGCGAAAACTCGCCATCCACGGGCTCGTATTTTACCGTGATGCCCTCTTTCGCGAGCTTTTCGGCAAGAACGTCGGTCAACAGGCCGTTGACGATGGCGACCTCGGACCCGCCCCAACCGGATATCCGGACGGTGTCGCTAGCGAACGCCGGCAAGCCAGCGAGCATGGTCGCTGCAGCGAGAGCTCCCGCAGGACAAGACAGCATATCGGTCCTCCCTCCAATCAGGTGCCAGCAGAGCATATCGGTGGTGAGCCGATCTCACCTTGAGGTTCTAATCCGGTCAGGAAGGTGGCTTTTCGACGAGGGGCGAAGTTCCCGCCTCCTTCGGCATCTCAGAACGTCGCGCGAAAAGCGCAAACAACTGCCGCCCTGAAGAACGATTGGCTAAACGCCCCAGCATGCCGGTCTGTTCCGTCGACAAATCGGCAGTCGAACAACCCGATCGGCGACTATGTCCCAGCTTCATGAACGAAGGGCCGGAGACACCAAGAGAATTCTGCAGTGTTCCGGAACAGGAATGCGCAGCAAGCATTGTTTTCCCACCGGCTTGCACGAGCCGATACGCGTGCAAAATCGGCCAACGTCGTGAAAGGGGAACGGATTGGCGGCAACTGAAGTCATCGTCGGCCCAACGCTGCGCGAGTTCTGGATTGGTCTCGGTCGCGCCTTCGCCGGAGCATTGATCTTCGCCGTACCGGTGCTGATGACGATGGAGGCCTGGGCTCTGGGTTTTCATCTTCACCCTTTGCGGCTTGCGCTATTGCTGGCGGTCACCGTCCCGATGCTGGTGCTGTTGCACAAATATGGAGGTTTTCGCGAGACGGTGATGCTTCGCGATCGTATAGCGGATGCATTGGTGGCGCTGCTGGTTGCCGCATTCGCGGCGACAGCGGTTCTTTTGATCTTCGGCATCGTGAACGCGGAAATGCCGCTCCGGGAGGTGGTCGGAAAGATTGCCGTTCAGGTTGTGCCCGGCAGCTTGGGTGCATCGCTAGCGCGGGCCCAGTTGGGTCCAAGTCCATTGGAGGACAACGAGATTCCGGAGCCCGGTTACGCCGGAGAACTGTTTCTGATGGTCGTCGGAGCACTGTTCCTGTCGGTGAACATCGCACCGACCGAAGAGGTCGTCCTGATTGCCTACAAGATGAATCCCTGGCAGGAGGTCGCGCTGGTGATCGGAACGCTCGGCCTCATGCACGCCTTCGTCTATGAGCTCGAATTCCGGGGCACGCACAATCCGGAACCGGGCGCCGGCTTCTTCAGCATCTTCTTCCGATATGCGATCGTCGGTTATGCGCTGGTGATGCTGGTCAACGCCTACATCCTATGGACTTTCGGCAGAACCGATGGGGCCGGGCTTTCGGAAACGCTGAGCGCGGTCGTGGTTCTTTCGTTTCCAGGCGCATTGGGGGCGGCGGTGGCGAGGCTCATCCTGTGACAAAAAACTCCACAAAAGGCGACAGGCAGCAGAAGGCGCAGCGCGACGACGAGACGATCACGCGAAAACCGGGAACTTCCACTATCGAGTGGATCGTGGCCGGAGTGAGTAGCTTGGCGTTGCTTGTGGTGCTCGCATATCTGGTCACGGAAGGCCTGAGCGAGCCCAAGGGGACGGCCCAGCTCGTCGTGCTGCCGGTCGAGGTCACGTCCGCGAATGGCAGTTACGTGGTCGAGTTCGCCGCCGAAAATCGTGCGGGAAGGTCCGTTGCTGCGGTTGAGATTCAAGGTGAGCTTCGCAAGGGCGACGAGGTCGTCGAGGAGAGCAGCGCCGTGCTCGACTATGTTCCACAGCAGTCCGAGCGGAAGGGTGCCGTGATCTTCCAACGTGATCCCAAGGCCTATGACCTGCGCCTTTTCGCCCGTGGATACACTGACCCTTAAGCGTCCTCCTCCACCTCACTGGCCCAACTAACCAGCCTTGCAACGGCTCGACGAAACCACCATGCAGAGTTTGTTCCTATTGCTGAAAACCAACGGCAGGCCAGTTTGCCACGAGCATGGTTACGGCGTTGGCATTCAGCATGGCTGCGGCGACACTATCCCCTGAAATGAGAGTACTATCCTTGCAAGGAGTAAGCGCGGCCTGGCGCGGAACTTAAGAGCTGTCGATGACGCCGGAAACTGAAAACTACAAGGAGCTTCTGCTGTTTCTAGCGACGGCCGGCGTCATCGTGCCTTTGTTCGGGCGGTTGAAGTTGAGCCCGGTCTTCGGATTTTTGGCCGCCGGCATCGTGCTTGGCCCTTTCGGTCTCGGAGCACTTGCCAGAGACGTACCGTGGCTCTCGGCAATATCCATAACGGAAGTCGGGCAGATCACCCATCTGGCCGAATTCGGTGTTGCGTTTCTTCTCTTCATGATCGCGCTCGAGCTGTCGTGGAACCGCTTGCTGCTGATGCGCAGGCTGGTCTTCTGGCTGGGGGGATTGCAGCTTTTCGCCACGACAGCGATCCTGGCAGGCGTTGCGGGCCTTCTGGGTCAAACGCCAGCTTCAGCGGTCGTGCTCGGCAGCGCGCTGGCGATGTCTTCGACAGCGATCATTCTGCCGTCGCTTGTCGAGCGCAAACTGCTGAACACCGCGGTTGGACGCGCCGGCTTCGCCGTGCTGCTCTTTCAGGACCTCGCCGTGGCGCCGCTCCTGTTCATGGTGATGATGCTGGGTGCACGCGGGGGAAGTGGGCTCGGCGCCGGCTTGCTGTACGCGCTGGCGCCTGCCGCACTGGCGCTGATCGCGATGGCCGGGCTGGGTCGTCTGGTTCTTCGCCCCCTGTTCAAGCTGGTTGCGGCGACAAAAAGCGGCGAACTGTTCGTCGCTGCATGCCTCCTGGTCGTGATCGGCTCCGGCCTTGTCACGGCGCTTAGCGGCCAGTCCATGGCCCTGGGCGCCTTCATCGCCGGGCTGCTGTTGGCCGAAACCGAGTATCGTCGGCAGATCGAGGTGACGATCCAGCCCTTCCAGGGGCTTCTGCTCGGCCTTTTCTTCGTCTCTGTCGGAGCCCGTCTCGACCTATCGGAAATCATTGCGAACCCGATCCCTACACTTGGTGTCGCGATCGGCTTCTTCGCCATCAAGGCGGCCATCCTGTTCCCGATCGCGCGCCTGATGGGCCTGTCAAACCGGGGCGCCGGCGAGTTGGCAATCATCCTTGGTCCCGGCGGCGAGTTCGCGCTGATCCTTATCGGTGCCGCCGTTGCCGGCAATGCCGTCCCTGCTGAAGCCAGCGCCACGGCAACGGTCGCGGCGATCTTGACGATGATAGCAATTCCGTTGCTGATCCGCATCGTCGGCCGAGGTGCTGCCTATGCCAGGATGGATGAAGCTCAGTTCGCAGGGCTGACGCCACAACATGACGACGACCCCGAGCGCGTGATCGTCGTCGGTTACGGCCGCGTCGGGCAATTGGTCGCCGAGATGCTCTCACGGCATGAATTGAAATTCCTGGCGATCGATGCCGATCCCGTGCTGGTCGCCAGACAGCGAGCGCGCGGAGATACGATCTTTTATGGCGATGCCACCCGCATCGAGCTGCTTCGGCGTTGCGGAATTCAAAGCGCCCGCGCACTCGTCGTAACGATTGACAATCCCGACGCGGTCGAGTCGATCGTCCGTGCTGCGCGATCCGAACGGCCGGATCTGACCATTGTCGCCCGCGCGCGCGATGCGGTGCACGCGACGGAATTGTACGAGCTGAAAGTCACGGATGCCGTGCCGGAGAACATCGAGGCAAGCCTGCAGCTCTCGCAAGCCGTGCTCGTCGACATCGGCATTCCGATGGGCCTCGTGATTGCATCGATCCACGAGAAACGGGATGAATTTCGCAGGATGCTGCAGCCGATCGACGGCACCGGCAGGGAACGCCATGCCATTCGGGCCTCCGCGGTCGGAAAGTCGACTGATGCGTAGAATTTACCGGAGGGAATAGAAGTCGCGTCGCACCGTTTCTCCCGAGCCACTCGAACTGGAGAAATCGGAATGTTGAATATTTTGCAAAAGGAACCGCGGGTCATGCGCTTTCTCTGCCGGCCGGAAGACCAAGGCGTCATCGCGCCGCCTGTGCCGGCCAAGTCGGCCCTGCCGGATTGGTTCCGAAAGCTGCCGGCGATTGATAAAGACCACTTGTCGACCAACAACAATGGCCTAACCGCCAAGCGCTGCATGCCTTTTCTTGATGCGATGGCCGCCGGGTGGATTCTGCCGATCGCCGCCACCGTCAGGCTGGAGATCAAGGACGGCGGCCGCAGTGTCGAAGCAGGATGGGAGTTCGACCGCGTCATGGTCAGCAATCACGGGGCCCATCAGGTGGCGGGAAACCCACGTGAGCCCTCTCCCCCTTGCAAGTTTCACAACTACTGGTCAATACGAACGCCGCCTGGCTGGAGCTGCCTTTTCCTGCCGCCGCTCAACCGTCCGAGGCAGCCATTCGAATGCGTCGCGGGCATCGTCGACACCGATAGCTACGCCGCCAACATCCATTTCCCCTTCTTTGCCACGGCGCCGGACGGCCTCTATGTCATCGAGAAGGGAACGCCGCTCGTTCAGGTGATACCGTTTCGCCGAGTGGATGCAGCCGTGACGGCGGAAATTCGCGCCGAAACCCGACGGGAGGCCGTCGAGCGCGAGACGATCTACCGGAACACAATCGCCGGGCAGGGATGGTACCGAAAGGTGGCGCGCGCTGCTCGTTGAGGCGTTACAGCATGAATGAGCGGGGGCCGGCATTTTCCGGCCCCCGCTTCTCTTTGCGGTGCGTATTCAGCGCACGCGCCACAGCTTGCCGGGACGATAGTCCCGACCGGAGCTGTTCGAGCTCGAGTTGGACGAACTGTTCGAGGACGAGTTCGAGCTGGAGTTCGAAGAGCTGTTCGAAGAGGAGTTCGAGCTCGAATTCGAGGAGCTGTTCGAAGACGAGTTGGAACTTGAATTGCTCGATGAATTTGAACTCGAGTTGGACGAACTGTTGCCGGCAACGATGATCTCGCCGTCCGTGCGGCCGGTCGCGTGGCTGCTCTGCCTCTGCGGGTTCGCGCCATCAGGAAGGATCCGCGGGTGCTGGCTCGCCTCCGCGGCAGAGCCCACGAATGCCGCCAATCCGGCGGCGAGCGCGGTATTTACCCAATTCTTGATCATGCCAATTACTCCTCATCTAAACCGGACCGGTTTCTTCGGTCCGGTGGAGTAACGGGCGATGCCTGCCTCTATTCCACGGCGCGATTTTTAGTTCGCTTCGCGTCTTTTTTGGCGGAGATCGCCAAGTACCTTGCCTTCTTCGACTGCCTCGAGCGGCTGCCCGGCGCCGATCGCCGTCAGATAGGAGTCGAGCGTTTCGAGGGATGATGCCGGTGCATAGCCATCGTTGCCGCCTGGCGCGGCGACGGCGAAAGTCACGCGCCATTCGGCGCCGGCTAGGCAGGCAACGGAAACCACCGTCGAGCGGTCGGCCCAATCCACTTCGAATTCCCGGCAGACCGCCTTTGCATTGTCGCGGAATGTCGCAATGGCACGAAAGCGCTGGTCAGAACCCGGCAGTTGCCTTTCCGCACCGGAGGCGACCGTTACGAGCGCCTCGTCGAGCGCCGGTTTGCTCAGGGCCGCGAGTGGCAGCACATTGGATGGCGCCGCTTCGCCACCGCGGCCCAGCCAATATCCACCGAACCCGGCGATGAGGGCCACAACCGAGGCGGCGATGGGTGCGGCCCAGCTGCTTATCGGCCGATCGTTTGCGGCCCGATGCGGGAAAGACAGCACCCTGGGGCCCGATGCATTCTGCGCCAAAGCCTTTTCCGCGACCATCCTCTCGACGGCGGACTTGAGTTCGGCCGGCAAGGGTTCTTCGAGTAGCGGTTTCATGGCGGTCTTCGCCGCCTGACGCGTTTCGATGAATAGGCCCACCCGCGCGACAAGTTCGTCGTCGGTTTCCATTGCCCGCTCGACCTCAGCGGAGGTCTCGGCATCAAGCTCGCCGTCGGCGAAGCGCATCAGCGTCTCATCGGAGAAATCCGTCCTGGTCATTCCTCTACGTCCTTCATCACGTGAGAACGGGCGCTCTTTGTGGTTATTCCCGCAGTCTCGGCGAGACTCTTGCGGGCCCTCGCCAGCCGGCTCATTACCGTTCCTATTGGGATGTCGAGGACACCGGCCGTCTCGCGATAGGAAAGCTCCTCGACGCAGACGAGGATGAGCACCTCCCGCTGCTCCTCCGGCAACTCTCCGATCGCTTCCGCCACGGTCTTGAGCGTCAGGCGCGCCTCGGCTTCGCCCTCCCCGGACGAGCCGGCAATGTCCTGGCGTTCGGAGATATCGTCCTGAATGCCCGCGGTTTTCTGCCTGCGCACCTGGTCGATCCACAAATTGCGGAGGATGCGAAACATCCATGCGTCGAAGCGTGTGCCCGGCTCGAAGCGGTCGGCGCTTGCCAGCGCCCGTTCACAAGCCGCCTGAACGAGGTCGTCGGCGACATCACGCGAGCGGCAGAGCGATACGGCGAAGCGGCGCAGATTGGGCAGAAACGCTATGAGGCGTTCACCGACATCCTTCACCGCAACGCTCATGACCCCGAAACTCCGCAATTTGGACGAGAAATGGGAATAGATCGACGACTCAGCCGTTCCCATTCAATCTACAGGCACCCGCCCGTCTGTCCAAGAAATGCACTCTCGTGCTTCAAGCAAGATCGAGATTCTGAGATGGCGACCCCGCTGAGAAACATTCTGGTCATGTCCCTTACGGCAATCGCCCTCCTCGCGGGCGACGCCATGGTTTCCGGCAGCGAAACGACGTTGGAAATCCTCGGAGCCAAAGCGGCCCTGGCCGACGATGACAATGACGACGATGAGGGAGGCAGCAGATCTGGGCGCTCCGGATCCTACCGGTCCGGTGCAGGGTGGAACGGCGGCAGGAGCCTGCTCCCGTTCCGCGGCCTCTTCCCACGCCGACACATCGCCCGGCGCGCGCCTGCTCCCGCACCCGCCGTGCCGGCACGAGCACCGGATGAGATCGTCGGTTTCGGTTTCAGCGCGGCTCAACTCACGCAACTGGCCGAAGCGGGCTTCGAGGTCGTCGACCGCGGCACGGTGACGATGCTCGATAGCGAAATCGTCAAGTTTCGCATCCCCGCGAGGATGACCCTGGACGCTGCGAGAGCGCGGGCGCAGACCCTTGCGCCAGAGGCCAGCATCGACTTCAACCATTACTTCCGCCCGGAACGGGGCGCCGAGCATTGCGCGCGGGGGGACTGCCTGGCGCGCAGCGTCATCGGCTGGCCCTCGGCTTACGATCGACCGAGCGCTTGCAGCGGCACAGTTACGATCGGCCTCGTGGATACTGCCATCAACCCCGAGCACGACGCCTTCGAAGGAAGCGATATCGAAATCATCCGCCTTGCCGATGAAAGCTTGCCTCAGTCGGGGAAGCAGCACGGTACCGCGATCGCGGCTCTGCTCGTCGGGTCCACGACGAGCCGCACGCCCGGTCTCATTCCGGGCGGTGACCTGATCGCCGTGGATGCTTTTCACCGGGCCACGAGGCAAGACGACCGCTCCGGCGCGTTCGATCTGGTGCGTGCTCTCGACCTCCTTGCCGCGCGCGAAGTGCAGCTCATCAATCTCAGCCTCGCCGGGCCGCCCAATCGGCTGCTCGAACAGGTGGTGAAGAAGGCGGGCGAACGCGGCATCATCCTGGTGGCCGCAGCCGGCAATGGCGGCCCGAGAGCGGAGCCGGTTTACCCCGCCGCTTACGAAGAGGTCATCGCCGTGACAGCGACGGACAAGAGCAAGCGACCCTACAGGCGCGCCGGACGCGGCGACCACATCGACTTTGCTGCTCCCGGTGTGGCCGTCTGGACGGCGGCGTCGATCACCGGAGCTCGTCCGAAAACCGGCACCTCCTTCGCCGCACCGTTCGTCACCGCCGCGGTGGCGTTGATGAAGGCGTCGGAGCCGAAACTCAGCCCTGCGCTGATCCGCGAGAGGCTCGCCGGCAACGTCGAAGACCTCGGCGATCCGGGCAAGGATCCAGTCTTCGGCTGGGGCCTCCTGAACGCGCGGTCGCTCTGCGAAAAAGCTTCTTAGATCACTTGCTCGCTCTACAGCAGATTGCGCGACCGGGGGACTACCATCAACCCTCCTCGGGCAGCGTGCGCTCTCGCCTCCATTAATATGACTTAATATAAACCCCTAATTTTTTATTGATATACCCCTGCTATTGTGTAATCTCCTGTCTGCGAGGGCGGATATTTCGGGCATTTTTTAGTAAAATTTACGAAGTATACTTTTTCGCGCAAGAATATTTTCTTGCCTCGCTAGTTAATACTGGATATTTTGAGTGTTCAAATGAAAGGCCCTGCCCCGGGGCAGGGCCTTTCCCTGCTCAAGAGTGTAAATTCAATGAAGCCTTGCGACCGCAGACAGCTGGCCGGGCACTTCCGGTCACATTGAGAAGACCTGGAGCCGCGCCAGCGCGTGTTTGACCCCGTTGCCGCCGGAAACGGCGATAAATGAAAATGGAACGGTCTCGACATATTGGACCGGCCCAAGAGCTCATGGTTCCAGCCGTTCGGCCAAGCCTCCGCTCCCGAGCGTGGAACAAACCTTCTTGCTTGGACGTTTCCGTCAATCGAAGTACCCATCGTCAAGCGCGGTGAAATCGACCAGGTACTTCAGGAGACCGAAATGGATATCACGACGCTCTTAATCATCATCCTTGTTCTTATCCTATTGGGTGGCGGCTGGTACGGCCGGGGACGCTGGTACTAAGCAATTGACGAGTGACACTACATCTTATGCCGTTGCGCTCGATCGCGACTTCATGAAAAAATTAGCTTTCTCGGATCGCCTAGGGCGATCCTCTCTGACTTGAAAAGGACGCTACATGGCTTCTGGAACGGTAAAGTGGTTCAACAGCACCAAGGGCTTTGGCTTCATCCAGCCTGATGACGGCGGTCAGGATGTCTTCGTGCATATCTCGGCGGTAGAGCGTGCCGGCCTCTCCACTCTCAAAGACGGCCAAAAGGTAAGTTTCGAAATCACTCAGGACCGCAGGTCGGGCAAGAGTTCTGCGGACAACCTTCGCGCACTTTGATGTCGCGCGTCGTGATGACCTGGGCTTCAGCGTTCCCGACCTCACGAAGGAGAAGGCAATGAAAGATGTTGGCCGAAGTGATCCGTTCAAGCCGAGCAAGAAAGTCGCCTCGAACCACGCTGTCGATCAGGCAACTCTCGCCTGTCGGGCAATCATGGAACAGGAAGCGCTGGCGAGAGAGAAGAAAACGGCCCGACTGAGACAACTCAGGTTGGAGAGGGATGCAGCCGAGGCCGAGCTTGGCGAACGCCCTGCCGCAGCCGGGCGACCGCGCACGAAAAAGCCGTCCCCGAAAACGGATGCTCGGCGATAGGTGATTACTGCCGCGGGCAGCTATTCAGCTGGCAGTAATTCAAAGTGCTACCGTGACCTTTGCGCGTCTAATTGGATGCGTGGCGCTGTAAAGGCTCATCCACCCGCTCGAGTTCGAAGAAGTAGATCCGGTCGTCACCGCTGACCGTCATCGCCCCCATGATCCTTTGCTCATCGATCCGGCGAAAGTAGTCGACGATGGGCTGGTCGTCATAGATCATGGCGGCACTCACCACGCCGTATAACGGCATGGTCGTCAGCGAAGCCACAGGGCCCTTCGCCCGAAGTCCGCGCATGAGGCACGAAAACAGGTGTCTCGCGGCGCCCGTGCTGCCGATGTTTTGGAAACGAAGCGCCAAGCGAACTGGTATTCTCGCCGGATCGATGGCGATGAGCCGCCGCCGTCCCATGCGAAACAACAGTGCATTCGCGCATATCCGGCCTGAAACGCTTACCGAACCATCCGAGGTTTTCCAGCACACCGTCGAGCGGATGCCAGTCGGAATGCCACGCCCCCTCCAGGTCGGAAATCTCTTCGAGAGCGCCGACGTGGTCGAAGTGTCCATGCGTCATCACAATTGCGGCCGGCCGTGATTTTGCACCGAAACGTTCCTCGGCGGCCCGGGTAATGAGGCCGGTTCGTCCCCATCACTCCGGCGTCGATCAGAACCCACTTGCGGTCGCCGGCACCCGGGCTTCCGAAGAACACGACATTGACAATGCCAAGGCGCCGGTAAGCGACGTCGGAGCACAGCTGCAGAGTGCCGTCGTCATTTGCCGTGTTGCTCGGCGGGTTCTCGGCGCGACCATGTGGATCGAGCGGTACTTGCTGGGCCATTTCCATGCCTCCTTCCGCTGCACAGAGAGGTGTCGAACCATCGCCGATGGGATTGGTTCCGAAGGGTCGGGCGCTGGCCGCGTTTCGATCTCGGCAGCCGAGGAGCAACGCACTGTGGAGGGCACGAGAAATTGCAGCGCCTTACGATCACTACCCGTTGAAGTACATCAGCCATGAAGTAAGCTGCAACTCAAAATTTTATCCGCGCTCGGCCCATTCCAGCAACCGAAGCTCACGAGGACGCATGCCCCAATCACAGTCGCAGCCGTACGCAATCTCGGACTTGCGTGATCAGCCGGGCTTCTGCCCTACGGTTGCAGATCGTATCTGGCGGGCTTGGTGGCAAGGCGCCGGCCATCCGCTCGAACATGTAGCCGACCACATGCAGGAATTGCTGGACGAAGGAGCACTGCCTTTCGGGCTTGTTGCCCACGACGGGGCGACATATCTCGGATCGGCCCTGATCATCTTCTGCGACCTGGAGGAGCGTCCGCAATACGCTCCATGGGTGGCGGCCGTATGGGTCGATGCCGACCACCGGCGCCGGGGTATTGGCAGGGCCCTTGTCCGCCGCGCAGCCGAAGCGACGTTCGACCTGGGCCATGACGTCGCCTATCTATGCGCCTTGCCGGAAAAGCGCTCATTCTATGAGGCATTCGGCTGGCGTCGCGTGGAAGAAGATGTCGGCCCGCATGGGCTCACCGTCCTCACCTTTTCGCGGGGCGTCTAGCTCGGTCAAAGCCAGCCTTCCGCGCCCGGCCCACAGGGGCCGCAGGCGGGGAACGTGACGGAAGCCGCGATTGAGTCTAAAGCGACCGTCGCGTCAAGCTTGATCTTATGGCTCGATTGGATGTCCGACGGCGGACATTGGCGAGAGTTGATAGGCGAGCCGCCGAAACGCTGCCGACGAACAAAGCGTCTGGCCCGTCGAACTGCAATGCCGATGATATGCTCGCTTGCGCAGCAGCGAGCAATGTGCATCGCTGCTCCGCTGTGCGCTCGCCTCTGTGGGAGCAACGCGGAACTGCTAAAGGCGCTCGACGCACATGGCGACGCCCATGCCGCCGCCGACGCGAGGCCCGGAAAACGCCCCGCCGCTTCATCACGAAGAGCACGTGTTGAGGACGCGGGCGCCAGAAGCGCCGATCGGATGGCCGATCGCGATCGCGCCGCCATTGACGTTGACGATAGGGGATCCCAACCGAGGTCCTTGTTGACGGCGCAGGCCTGGGCGCGAACGCCTCCGTTCGCCTCCACCAGTTCCACGTCGTCGACCGCCCAGTCGGCCTTCTCCAGCGCGTTGCGGGATGCGGGGACGGGGCTGGGATGGCGATGAAGCCGCTGACCCGCCCACCATCGACATAGCCATTCGCGACGGCGCCTTGGACCAAGTCCTCCATCACTAGGCCGAGCCAGCCATCGCGGCTCTGATCGTCAGACGTTCGTCGTTGATGATGAGCGGGCTGTCGACGCGGACATGAGTTCGCGCCCGCCCTTCTCGAACTCCCAAACCGCGCGCATCGGCGTTCGGCCGCACACCATCGAATGGATCGAGAAGTCAGAAGCGTCAGGGACGATCCAGCTCAACACGCATCTAGACTCCATTCCAACCGCATCGTTCGCACATCGGAGACTTCTATCCAGATCTCACCAGAACTCCCGAAAATCGGAGGACGAGCCTTCCGCCGGATCGAGAAAACATTCGGCGATGTTTGCCAAGAATCCCCCATGCATAGTGTCCAAGGTCGCGGCAGAAGTTTGGCGTTGCCCGCCAGAATTTTGCCGGTCATGTCGAACTCGATGATGGCTTGCAATTTATGCACTGGGTCGAGGCCGGCTTTTGCGTCAGTGGCCCACAAACAATGCGGTTTGAGGATACCAACCCGCAGGAGCTTCGGGTAGGTTGCGCATCAAGGTTAGGAGGGCACATGGGCCTGTCAGATATTCTCGGTCGATTGGTCGCACTGATCGGCGCTGTGGCCATCCTTTTGCGGCGCCAGGACGGCGATTCTCTGGAACCGGCCTATGGCAGCGCCCCGACAATCCCGAGAGCCAAGCCGCAGGGCATTCCGACCCTGAAGATGCCGACAGCCAAGGGATGGCCCGCGGAGCAAATGCCGACTGCGGCGGCCGGGCTCAACGTGAACGCATTCGCGGCCGGGCTCAAACATCCCCGTTGGATTTACGTGTTGCCGAATGGCGACGTACTGGTCGCTGAGGCACTGAGCGAGCCGGGGGGCATTAAATCCGCCTTCGACTACGCCATGTTGAGCACAATGAAGCGCGCCGCCGCAGTGGGCGCAAGTCCGAACCGCATCACGCTGTTGCGGGATGCGGATGGCGACGGCGTGGCCGAAATCCGCACCGAATTTCTCGACGGACTCAATCAGCCGTTCGGCATGGCGCTTCTGGGCGATACGTTGTATGTCGGCAACACAGACGGGGTGGTTGCGTTCCCGTATGAAACGGGCGACACACGTATCAGCGGGACAGGCCAAAAGGTTACGTCCTTCAAGGCCGGGGGGCATTGGACGCGAAGCCTGCTTGCGAGTCGCGATGGACGAAAGCTTTTCATCGGCGTCGGTTCGCTCAGCAACATCGGCGAGCGCGGCATGGCGGCAGAAGAAGGACGGGCCGCTATCCACGCGCTTGACCTCGAGAGTGGTCAGCACCGCATTTTTGCCTCCGGTCTGCGCAACCCGGTGGGTATGGCGTGGGAACCAACGACGGGTGCGCTCTGGACGGTGGTTAATGAGCGCGATGGCCTGGGCGACGAGACGCCGCCCGACTATCTGACATCAGTGCGCGACGGCGGCTTCTATGGATGGCCCTATTGCTACTGGGGGCAGATCCTGGACGACCGGGTGCCGCAGGACCCGGCGATGGTCGCAACCGCCATAACACCGGACTATGCCTTGGGCGGACACACTGCATCACTTGGCCTTTGCTGGCTTCCCGCAGGCACTCTGCCCGGCTTCCCGGACGGCATGGTCATCGGGCAGCATGGTTCCTGGAACCGCAGCACATTGCGCGGCTACAAGGTTGTCTTCGTGCCGTTCGTGAATGGACGTCCAGCCGGGCCGCCGCGCGACATTCTGACCGGTTTCCTTTCGCCTGACGAGCGGTCGTCCTATGGGCGGCCGGTTGGAGTTACCATCGGCCCCGACGGCTCCTTGTTGGTGGCGGACGATGTCGGCGATGTGATCTGGCGCGTCACGGGCGAGGCGGAGCGCATGTGAAACGCGCATCGGTGCCGCGCTGGATGGGAATGCCCATGGCATCCGGATCACCGACGGCGGAGAGGCGTTTTCCTTCGCTGGTTGGCCGATTTGGACACTTCTCGACTACGGCTAATCGACGTATGTCCGTGTCGCGGGCATAGGGCCGGAGACCTCCTTGAGGGTTGAGCTCTGCGCTGGTGTGGCGCTTGGGAGGGTTAACTGGCAACCAGTTCTGCCCACGCATAGACGCAATCGCATCCTTGGGTTTGTGTTCAACACCCTACGCACCAGCGCCTATGTCGGTCCGGCTTGGATCTGCCGGAGTGCAAGTCAAGCTCGCCACGGTGGACTGAGGTGGGGTGGATCATTTCAGGGCCCCCGCGGTGAGGCCGGAGACGATGCCGCGCTGCAAGAGAACGGAGGCAGCGAGCATGGGAGTCACATAGATGGCCGCATAGGCCATAATGCTGTTCCATTCGTTGGTGTTCGGCCCCATGAAGCTATTGAGCCCGACGCTGGCCGGTTGCAGCTCAATTCTCTGGATCATCGACTTCGAATAGACGAACTCGCCGAAAGCCTGCATGAAGATCAGGATGGCGCCGACGAGGATGCCGTTGCGAGCGAGCGGCAGGACGATTCGAAAAAAGGCGCCGACGCGGGAACTGCCATCGACGAGGGCCGCTTCCTCCAACTCCTGCGGAACGCTCATGAATGTTGCGCGCACCAGCACTATGAAGAAGGGCATACTCTTGGCGACGATCGCGAGGATGACCGCCAGGCGTGGGTAGTCGAGCAGCCCGATCTGTGAAAAGCCAACAAAGATTGGTGTGATCATCAGTGATGACGGCAGGACTGCAATGACCAGCGAGTTCCAGATGTAACGCCTCATGTTGCGGCTGTGCCAGACTTGGCCGTAGATCTGCCACTGTGGGTCGGTCGGCCAAAAATCCGGAGGGTTGGCAAACATAGCCGAGCCGGACTTTAGCGCCGTGATGTACATCCAGTAGAGCGGGAATAGATAGATGGCGGCGAGCACCAGCGCCACGGCCAGCATCAACTTTTCGCGGAAGGTATCGGTCACCCCCGCACCTCGTGACGTGTGGAGCGGACGTAGACGATTGAGGCGAACATCACGAAGACGATCATGATCACGGAGAGCGTCGCTCCCTTGGCGAAATCGTACTGTCGGAACGACAACTCCCAGCCCAGTATTGCGTGACGTTGGACGAATTGTTCGGTCCACCGGAGGTGATCGCGGCGAAAAGATCGAACTGCTGCAGCGTGAAGATCAGGCCGAGCGCGATGACAGCGCCGATCGTCGTGCGCATCATCGGCAAGGTAATCGTCCAGAAGCGTTGCAGCGCGTTGGCTCCATCGAGCTCCGCCGCCTCATAGAGATCCTTCGGTATGCCCGAAAGCCCGACCGAAAGCAGGATCATGTTGAACGAGGTACCAAGCCAGATATTGGCGATAATCACCGCCCAGAGCGAACAGTGCGGATCGGAGCGCCAGAAGATATTGCCGTCGGTCACACCGATTTCCCTCAAGAAGAAGTTGAGGACTCCAAAATCGCCCGAGAGAATCCAGCTCCAGATCGCACCAACCACTAGGCCGGGCATCACCCAGGAGACGAGAAAGAGACCGCGAAGCCAGGACGCGCCCGGAAAATTCATCCAAAAGAAAAGTGCCAGCCCGAAGCCTATGACGAATTGGCCGGCAATCAAGGCGCTGACGAAGAGTGCCGTGTTAAGAAGAATTGGGCTGGTTTCCAGCTGCGCGAAGAGCTCCGTGTGAAGCCGACAAAGGGTCGTCCGAAGGTTCCAAGGCTGAACAGCTCCACTGATGGAAACTCATCAGAACGTTGTAGACGAGCGGTATGCCGGAAAGGGTGAGCAGGAAAGTGAGCGGCAGTGCAACGAGCGCAATGTCGAAGCCCTTACCATCGATGATGCTGGACAGGATTTTCTTCATGAGCGCCTCCACATCCGATAGGCACCCCTCCTTTCAGCCGAGCACGGCCTTTATCTTTTTGGCCGCTTGGTCGAGCGCTTCCCTGGAAGACATCTGTCCGGTTAGCGCCGCCTGGATCGCATCTTGGATTGCCTTGGAGATCTTCGGCCATTCAGGGTGCGGGCCACGAGGCTTGGCGTACTTGAGCTGTTCGAGAAAAACCTTGAGCGCGGCATCCTTGCGCGGCTGGCCGGTCTCGCGAATTGCGATATCGGTGCGGGCCGGGAGCAGGCCGAAGTCTCTGAACATGCGGTCATCCTGGGAGATCAAATACTCAAGCACCCCGAAGGCCTCTTCAGGGTGCTTCGTGCTGGCGAAGATCGCCCAATTGAAGTCCCCCATGGAGGAGGAGCGTTCGGCACCGTCTTCCGGTACCGGCAGCAACGTCACGCCCCAATCGAACTTCGCTTCGGCAACCATTCGGTCGAGCTCCCAGGGACCGGAAATCGCCATGGCCGCGTTTCCGGAATTGAACGTCCCGGTCGAATCCCACTGGCTGCGCGTCAGCGTATCCGGAGAAGCAAGCCTCTCCTCGAGGATCGTTTTCCAGGTATCGAGCGCCCTGACCGCGCCATCGGTGTTGATGATTTCGTAACTGGCACCGGCCATCTGTGCCCACGGCAGGAATTGGAAGGTGCCCTCCTCGCTCGCCTTGGCCGAAAAAGTTATGCCGTACACGTTGGCTGTCAGGTCGGTCAGCTTTCGTGCCGCGTCCACCAATTCAGCCCAGGTTTGCGGCGGCTTGTCAGGATCAAGGCCCTTCGCCTTGAACATGTCCTTATTGTAATATAGCGCGATCGTGTTCGTCGCCTTTGGAACGCCGTAATGCCTGCCTTCCCACATCGTGGAGGCGAGCGGGCCTGGGAAGTAGTTTTCCGGCTTGATTACCGTCGATTTCGCGATCATGTCGGTCAGATCCAAAAAGGCGCCGCGCGACGCGAACAGGACATGTTCAGGATTATCGACCGCGAAAATATCCGGAGCCTGGCCCGTGGCATAGGCGCGTAAGGCCTCGCTCACCAGATCGTCAAACGGGACCTCCCGGTACTCGATCTTGATGCCCGTATTAAGCTTGTTGTAGTCGGAGATCAGGTTCGACGCCGGCCGATCGTTATCGTGCGACCAGACGGAGATCGTCACGTCCTCGGCCTTGGCCGGAACATAGAAACACGAGACGGTAGCAAGCGCGAGAGCACCGAGCACGGCGACTTTGCGGATATCCATGGTCTCCTCCTCTTGGCTATCTTGATCCAGCCCCCTTTGGCCCCGATGACCGCGTCATGGAGGGGAATTCAACCCGGCCACGCCTCGGTCGTCTCGCGGTGGAGAGGGGCCGACGGCCTTCACTCTTTCGCAAGACTTGCACTGGCTGCGCGAGTTTCAGCCAGCCGTTCGTCCCATCAGTTTCCCAACACTGCCATTTGGTCGGTATGCTCTGCGCCAGCGGTTTCGTCCCGTTCGGGAGGCAGAGTGAACTGAAACACCGCCCCGCGAGGTTCATTCGCGGAGACCCACAGCCGACCGCCGTGAGCCTCGACGATCGAACGGCAGATCCCCAGGCCCATGCCCATGCCGCTGGGTTTGGTTGTGTAGAAGGCCTCGAAGAGGCGGTCTATACTCTGCGGGTCCAGTCCCGGGCCCGAGTCCTGTACCCTGACATCCACGCCTCCTGAGGCCTCTGTCTCGGTGCTGATCAGCAACTCGCGCTCCCCCTCACTAATGCCGCTCATCGCCTCGATGGCGTTCATGATCAGATTGAGGATCACCTGTTGCAGCTGGACGCGATCTCCTTCCACGGACGGAAGGCTCGTCGCAAATTCGGTCTGCAGCGAGACGCCTTGCCGGAGCACTTCGCTGCGGGTCAAGGCAATCACGTGGCGAATGGCTTCATTGAGGTCGAACTGCTCCTTGCGAGGCGGTTCCTTTTTAACCAAACCCCGGATCCGGCCAATGACGTCGCCCGCTCGTTTGGCGTTATCGACGATCCGGTCGAGCGCCTCACGCACTTCCTCCAAATTTGGCGGATTGGTACCCAGCCAGCGCAAAGCCGCCTGGGCGTTGGTGACCGACGCTGCGATCGGCTGGTTGACTTCATGGGCGATGGAGGCTGTGAGCTGCCCCATGGTGGCGACCCGGTTTGCGTGGGACAGTTGCCCCTGTGCCTCTCGCAAGGCCCCCTCGCTTTCGCGTAACGCCTCTGCCGCCCACCGGCGCTCGGTCAAATCGAGGACAAAAGAGACACCTTCTTTCCTGCTGTCTTCGAACAGCGCACTGCCGACCAGCACGGGCAAACGGCTGCCATCTTTGCGAAAGTACTCCTTCTCGAACGGGTGAACTGCCCCGGTCGCCTTCAGCTCTTCAGCGGTCCGTGCGTCGCGGTCGCGCCATTCGCCCGGGGTCAGGTCCGTCAAGCATAGCTGACCAGAGGCAAGATCCTCTTGGTCGTATCCGACCATGCGGAGAAACGCATCGTTTGCCTCCAGAATGCGAGCTTCCATATCCCAGATGACGATCCCGATGATATTGGCCTTGACGAGGCGGCGGATCTTGGCTTCGCGTTCTGCGAGATCGCGGTACAACCGGGTATTCTGCAATGAGATCGCTGCCTGAGAGGCGAGCAGCTTAAGCACTGCGATTCGCGCTGGCGCGAAGACCCGAGGGGCGAGGTTATTCTCAAGATAAAGCACTCCGGTCAGCTCACCCTGATTAAGCAACGGCAGGCAGAGAATGGAACGAGCATGGTGCTGACAAATGTAGGGGTCGGCGGAAAATGGGTTTTGAGCTGTTGCGTCGCCAAGAACCACGCTCTCGTTTGTGCGCAAGACATAATGAAGGACCGATTCCGGCAGCATCATCGCGGTCACGAACTTGTCGCGCAGCTGTACCACGACCGTGTCGCCGCCGGTCGTGGCTTCCGCCGTGATCCGTGACTCACCGCCACGCGATACAATCAATAGGCCGCGCTCGGCCCCCGCCTGCTCAATGGCGGTGCGCAAGACCGTGTCCATCAGCTTTTCAACGACTATCTCGCCCGAGATGGCTTGCGACACTTTAATCACCGTGGCGAGGTCAAGTTGTTCGATCGGCACTCCGATCGTCCTCTTCGGCCCGGGTGCTGGCTCATCCTCTCGCAGGTAGGGATACAATGCATCGAGTTGCTGCACCTTGCCATCAGCTCCCCAACGCAGGTAGCAGTGCCGCGCGTTTCGCAGATGGGCATGGGTATTGGTTTCGAAGCCGCGCGCCGCGTAGAAGCGCGCTGCCAGTTCGGAGGCGAGCGCCTCATTGTGGATCAAGCCGTTGTCGCGGGCAGATCGGATGGCCTGCTCGTAGAGACGCTCGGCCTCGAGCCACTGCCCTTTGAGGCGGGCGATCTCCGCGCCGAGCAGCGCGGCGCGGCTCGCGAAGTTGTCCGGGCAGTTCTCGGCCCACTCCTGGAGCCGGCGGTGGTGGGCTGCCAAGGCCTTGAGGTGGCGGGCTCGCTCCGCAGCGGGGGCCGCGTCGCAGAACGCGGCCCGTGCCAGCGCAGCGTAGAGATGGTATTCCGCCCGCTCGAAGATGGCTGGCGAGATCCAAAGAAGGCGTTCTGCTTTCGCCGCCGCCGCGACCGCTGCGGCGTGGTCGTGGGCGAAGACACGGGCCTGCAGCTTGCGGATCCAGTACAAGCAGGCTGCGATCGACAGGCGCGGATCCTCCTCCAGATGTTGTTCGAACCGGGTCTCATCGAACCCGGTATTGTTGAAGGAGCCGAAGATAGCGGTTTGGCCGCGGAGAGCCCGGACAAGCCCGACCTGCGCGGTGATGAGATCGACGACGAGACCGAACTTCGCTTGCCGCGCAAAGTCGAGCCCGGCTTCGGCCTCGCGCTGCACTTCGGCGAGCGGATTGCCGCTGGCGAGAAGTTGGGTGAGCACGTTGTTGCAGCTAAAGGCCGCGTAGGTCAGGTCACCGGCCTGGAGCGCCGTGTCGAAGGCGTGCCGTGCGATTGGACGGCCCCTTGGGAAGTGCCGCATCGGAGGCTTCGCGAGGTTCCCGAAGGCCAGGTAAACGCGGGCCTTGAGGCGGTCCGCGCCATTTTGCTCCACCATATCAAGCCCCAGCTCGCCTAAGCGGAACCCCGCCTTGTAGTCGCCGAAAAACAGTCCCAGTACGTTGCCCACCGCGGTGTAGGCGTAACACGAAGCGTCGCTGTTACCGTGCTCAAGGCTGAGATTTCCCATGCGGCCGATGACGAGGCACCGCAGGTTCTCGTCGGTGAACAAGGCCGGGGACACGAGCGAGGTAAGCACGTCCATTGTCGCGCACGCGACCGGATCGGTCATCCGGGGCAGGTCGAGCAGTGCGTCGATCGGACGGTCGCCGAGCTGCCGCCACATCCGCGCGTATTCCTGCCGGACGTCGTGCTTCGTCGGATGCGCCGACCAAGCGACGCCGACGCGGCGCAGGTAGTCGAGGCCGACAATGATGGCGCGGTCGCTTCGGCCGAGAGTCATGAAGAGGTCCACCCGCAGCCGGGTTACGGTGGCCAAGTCGGGCAGGCTGACGGCGCGGCTTGCCAGTTCGGCGAGGCGCGCCTCCGCTTCCCCCAGCGCGCCGGTGAGGAACTCGCACTCGGCCATGTGCAGCTCCAGCGCGAAAGCGAGCTCGTACCGGCGCTCCCAGCAGTCCTCCGGCAATAGGGACCGGCCGGCAGTGAGATAGGTCAGCGCCGAAGCGTAGGCAGTCGAGGCTTTGGCGCGCCGGCCAGCGATCAAGTTCAGTTCGGCAACCCACTCCCGCTCCTCGCCCGAGGCGATCAGCGCGATGCCCCGGTTGAGTTGGCCGACGATGTCGAAGACACTCTCCTCGACCTCCTCCGGCGGCGTGTGCGCGACCAGCCGCTGGCCGATGGTGAGGTGTGCAGCGGCCCGCTCGCCTTCAGGGATAAGCGTATAAGCTGCCTCCTCGACGCGGTCGTGCAGGAAGCAAAAGGCCCCATCCCTCCGGCATACCAACCCGGCTCGCTCCGCCTCCGATAGTGCTGCGTCCAGCGCAGCCTCGCTCTCCCGCTGGACCAGTCTGAGGGTGGCGATGTCGCCAACGTTGCCCAGACAGGCCAACTGCTGCAGGGCATCCTGGGTCGTTTCGGGGAGGCGGCGCAACTTGCTCAGCAAAAGGTCCACTACATTGTCTGTGTAACCCCTGGCGTGAATGCGCTCGAGATCCCAGGACCAGCATGCCTGCCCATGGTCGAAAGCGACTAGTCCTTCCTCGGCGAGTGCTGTGAGGAACTGGATGACAAAGAAGGGATTGCCGATGGTTTTTTCGAACACCAGCCGGGCCAGAGGCGCGGCACAGGCTGGCGCGCAGTGCAGCGCATCGGCAATGAGCCGGTCGAGAGCCTCAAGCCGCAGCGGCGCCAGCACAATCTCCTGCGCCGGCACGCCCAAGCTGCGGATCGTCGCCAGCCGCCGCATCAGCGGGTGCGCTGGCGTGACCTCGTTGTCCCGGTAAGCGCCGATAAGCAGCAAGTGGCGCAGCTCCGGCTGGGTCACCAAGTGCTCAAGCAGGTCGAGCGTCGCAGCATCAAGCCACTGCAGGTCATCGAGGAACAGCGCCAGCGGATGCTCCGGCTGCGCGAACACGCCGAGCAGGCGGCGGAACACCATCTGGAAGCGGCGCTGCGCGTCCTGCGGCGGCAGCTCCGGTAGCGGCGGCTGCGGGCCAGTGAGGAGTTCGAGCTCAGGGATGAGTGTCACCATGAGCTGGCCGTTTCGGCCAAGCGCCTCGCCAAAGGCTTCGCGCCAGGGCGCCAGCTCGGCCTCACTCTTGCCAAGCAGCGGGCGGATCAGCCCCTGCAAGGCCTGCGCCAAGCTGGCATATGGGATGTCGCGGTTGTATTGGTCGAACTTGCCCGAGGCGAACAGCCCGCGCGATGGCACTAGCACCTTCCGCAGCTCGCCGACGACGGTGGACTTGCCGATACCGGAGTAGCCGGACACCAGCACCAGCTCCGGGCCGCCACCCTGGACGATGCGGTCGAAGGCCGCGAGCAGGGCTTTGATTTCGCGCTCGCGTCCATACAGCTTCTCCGGGATCAGGAGCCGGTCCGGCGTGTCGTCTTCGCCGAGCGGGAAGGCATCGATGCGGCCCAGAACCTCCCACGCAGTGAGGCAGCGCCGCAAGTCGCGGCCCAGACCGGCGGCAGTCTGGTAGCGCTGCTCGGCCGTCTTCGCGAGCAGCTTCATGATGATCGCTGAGATGACGCCGGGCACGCCCTTTAGTCGCTCTGTGGGTGGCAAAGGCTTCCTGGCGAGGTGGCAGTGCACCCACTCCATCGGATCGGCCGCCGCAAACGGCAGTACGCCCGTGAGCATTTGGTAAAAGGTGATCCCGAGCGCGTAGAGATCGCTACGAGAGTCGACCGATTGGTTCATGCGGCCGGTCTGTTCCGGTGCCATGTAGGCGAGCGTCCCGGTGATGGTCTCGGGCGGGTCGGGTGTCTGCCGTTCGCAAGAGAGGCGCGAGGCAATGCCAAAGCCGATCAGCCGCACCTCTTCACTCCCGCCACTCACTAGAATGTTGGCCGGGTTGACGTCCTTGTGGACGAGACCGCGCTGGTGGACCTTGCATAGGGTCGAGGCGATGGCGATGGCGATTCGTAAGAAATCTCCGACCTTCATCGGGCCGTCGAGCAGCCGCGCGAGCAGCTCGCCGCCGGGATCCTCGAGGACCAGCATGGTCCGGCCGCGTTCGCGCACGAACTCCAGGGGCCGCACGGCCCATGTACCTTCCAGTTCTTCCTTCAGTTCATATTCGTGGGCGAGGCGATCGAGACTTGAGGGCGTCGGGTGCTCGCTGGCGGGAAATACGGTCAGCACAGCGTCCCACTGGCCGCCGGCACCCCGACGCCGTCCGCGGCACAGCACGCGTTCGCCATCCTCCCACAGGACCTTCAAGGTGCTCTCCATCAGCGCCGAACCGAGAGGATGGGTTCAACCGCCGGACTCGGTCGACAAGTTGGCGTTTCCCGACAGACTGTCAGCAACTTTGGCGCACAAAATTCGCCCGCCAGGTGGCCAGAGCAAGTATAAGAAAGATCATTACCACACATGACGTGGCCTGACGATGTCTTCCTACGACATCTCTTTCTGTGCAAATTCCGAGGCAATCCGCCCCCTGATTCCGAAATCATTCCGGCCTCTCATTCCGAATAATAGTCGCCCCCTGATTCCGAGATGATGCCGCTCCCAATTGGAGGGCTCTGAAGTGGGTCCCCTGCTGGTGTGAAGTTTCGTCCTTCGGCTGTCATGAGCGAAGGAACGGGATGCCAGCGGAGAGATTGGAGATGCGGCGTGTCCGCGAGACACTGAGATATCGCTTTAAGCAGGGGGCTTGGCCACATACGGGCGAGCGGCTGAGGCCATGCCTGTCGCTGAACAGGGCCTTGCATTAAATCCCGACTACGCATTTCTTCACTTCGCACATGGAATGGCGGCCGTGCGGCTCAGGAACGCCGATACGACGATTAGAGCCGTTCTTAGTCCTCACGATCCGTCTATATTTGCGTTCAAGACACTGCTCGGTATTGGCTTGATGCTGAGAGGCGAGCCCGATGACCTCTCAACGGCCCGGGTGCATCTACGGGAAGGCGCGTCCTTCGAACGCACAACCTATTATCCATTCATCGGAGCAGCGTTGCTCGGCCTCAGGGCGGGCAATACCGATGAAGTGAGGATCTGGATCTCTGATCCTTTGAAGAAGTTTCCAAACCTGAATGCGGAATACGTCCGAGAGGCGGCCCACCCATTCTATGAAGGCAGCCCTTACTGCGACTACCTCGACAGGTTGATCGAGCAGGGGCTGGGCTCCCCCCCCCGGGAGAGAAGCGTCTGATCGAAGAATAATCGCGTCACTTGGAAGACTCCTGTTCCCGGCTTCTATGCCGTGTTCAGGCAGAAATTCCACTTATATCCCCTGTCCAAATTTCCCGATCCAGCTCTGGCCGTTGCGTCGACGGCATTGGAAGGCTGGCGGAAGCAAACACCTCCGCAGGCGCGCTCCATCCGCTACCAGCTCACCATCGCCAAGCTGCCGCTCGCCAAAGAGAACGATGACTTCGACTTCGACGGCGCGCCGGTCAACGAAGAGCTGATCCGCGAACTCGCCACCGGCAACTTCCTGGCCGAACAGCACAACATGGTCCTCGTCGGCGGCCCGGCAACGGGCAAGTCGCATGTGGCCATCGCCATCGCCCGCGCTCTCATCCGCACATTTCGGCTGTTCGATTGAGTCAGCTTTGCGCCGATAAGCGACTTCGCCAAGGACAGATCGCGCCACCAGCCCCGACATTTACCTTCTTTTTATAGTTCAAATGACGAGTAGTCCTTACTGGACTTCACGTTTTGAAATGAACGGTCACTTAAAATGACTTCCTATTACGGGTCAGCGCGGTCATGTAACTGTTGAAGCTCGTCTGAGCCACCGCTCGACGACCAACGGACCAAAGAGCTGACAGCATGGAAAACCCGATCGCCTTGAATGGCCTTGCCGAAAACAGCGTCTTCCGTAAAGGTGATGTTTTCGTCCTCTTCGGCGAACTCTTCGGTCGCGGATACGCGACTGGCTTGGTCAACGAAGCTCGGCGGGCTGGAATGGAGATCGTAGGAATTACGGTTGGGCGGCGCGACGAGAACAACGCACTGCGGCCTCTAAACGCCGAGGAACTTTCTGCCGCCGAAGGCCGATTGGGCGGCAGGATTATCAACATACCTCTAATGGCTGGCTTCGATCTCGACGCTCCGGCAGGCGGCCCCACTCCGACGGATCTCCTCGCGACGATGACGCTGGAGAGCTGGCAGCATGACAGGCTCGACTGGGACTACATTGAGCTGTGTCGAGACATCGCCACCTCGCGGTTCACGAATTCGCTTTCACAGGTCATGGCCGTTCTCGATGGAATGATTGCCGACGGCCGCAATGTTTTTTTCGCCCATACAATGGCCGGAGGTATCCCGAAAGCGAAGGTATTCCTGGTCGTTGCCAATGGAATCTACAAGGGTGTTGGTCCCCGCCACATGTCATCGCAAGCCCTCCTCGACAGCGACATGGGCAAGCTCATCCTGCAGAATTTCGACGAAGTCTCCGCAATCACCTTTCGACATCTTATCGACTTCAGCACGGCGATCCGGGAGCGCGTAGAGGCATCGGGCGGTCAGGTCCGCTATACGGCCTACGGGTATCATGGAACGGCAATCCTGATAGACGGCAGCTACCGTTGGCAGACCTACACCAACTACACGCAAGGTTACGCCAAGATGCGGCTCGAATGCATCGCGGAGGATGCCTGGGCAGCGGGCGTCAAGGCAACCGTCTATAACTGTCCCGAAATACGGACCAATTCGTCAGACGTATTTACGGGTATCGAGCTTCCCCTGATACCGCTGCTGCTCGCCTTGAGGAAAGAGAACGGTGGCCAGTGGGCAGAGGACCAATGGCAGGCATGCCAGCAGCTTCTGGCAGACGGCTTCACGATGAAGGATGTTTTCCAGAAGATTACCGATATGCAGGCCAACGAGGTCATGCGTCCGTTTTACGACTTCTCGGCGTGGCCAATGGCGAACAGCCAAGCACAGTCCGATCTGACCATCGGCACGTCTAACGAGATCACACAGATGCATCGGGACAGCAAGGCGATGATCAGCGACCTCCTGAGTGCCCTCGTGGTGGAGGCGACGGGGCAGCTTATTTTTGGTGCATCTTCAGATCCCGCCGGTCCTGTCCGGTGGCTCAACCACGATATCGTGGCGCGCCGACTTAACGCTTCCCACCTGCAAAAGGAGTCTCCCGCGCCGTTAATCGCGCAAGGGGCGAAAGACTCGCACCTCGAGATGGCCTGAGGAGTCTTCGAGCGCATCAAAACAGACGAGTTTCAAGTGCTCGCCTTGAAGGGATCGAATCGACGGCGGCGGGAGACGGGGACTTCAACGACCGCAGGCGCCAGCGCGTTGATGCGGATGTTGTTGCAGAGAGCAAGGACGATCGCGATGGACGCCGGCGTTTGCGGCCGATTAGGCCGTTGGAAATGGGCATTCAAACGTTCGTATGCATGTAGCTAGTCTTCACCTTCGACCATTGTCACAAAGACTGGAGAGTCATTCGAGCAGCCAAGCCCAGGCTTCTGTCTGGTGCGCTATCACACGGAGGAAAGGTTGCATGCGAGCGCAGCGATGAATAAGCTTCGCCGGCAGCACGTAAGCCGCTTCGTTGACGAGGATAAAGATGGCGACTGGTACCGTTAAGTTTTTCAACCAGGACAAGGGTTTTGGCTTCATCACGCCCGACAATGGCGGGGCAGATGTATTCGTCCATGTGTCGGCGGTGCAGGGCTCCGGACCACTACGAGACGGAGAGAAGGTCAGCTACGAACTGGGCCAAGACCGTAAGACCGGGAAGTCGAAAGCCGAAAATGTCAGATCAGTTTGATCTGCAACTCTTCTCGCCCGAAGTAGACGATCAGCAACGTCGCCTGTTTCTGGCGGCGTCGGCGCTCTCGGCGCCAGGTGCAAGACGATCCAAAGGACGCTCGAAGACGAGCACGCAATCGATGACTTTCGACGACGACATCGTAGGGCTTCAAGGCGCGTCTGGCTCCTGAGAGCATAGGAATATAAAAACTGACGATATGCGTCGCGCCCACTTCCTCCCCGTACAGTCAGTTCGTATCGCGGCGTCCGACCGCTTCACGGTGGCGCTCCAGGGCGGCGGTCCAAACGTCCCTCGACATCAGCCTTCGGGAAGTTGGGCAAGCGCCGGCAGGAACTTGGAGAGTTCGTCGGACAACAGCTCCTGCCCGTCGCTCGTCATCGCGCCAGATACTCGCCACATATACCGCAGCCATGATCGTGCTGCCCCACGCTAGATTTAACCGCACCCTTCGACAGCAGAGGCACGCCTCGGCATCCGGCCGGGATGGTTTATCACGCTCGGGTGGCGGATCTCCATGTACGGGAATATCCCGCGCGACGAGGTTTAGCCGACCGGAAGAGGCGCGGTTCGGCCGCTCGCGCGCTTATGCACGAATGGCCAGGGCATCGTCGAAAACCCCGCCCGACACCCCCCGTCCGAACAAAGCACAGGATGCTGTACCTCATCGCTGCCGCGTCAGCAGGGGGAGGCAAACGCCAGCGATGCCGTGATCCACAAGATCAGCAGAGGGTCAGTTCTGGTCATCGACGTACCTTCCATGACTGCGGCGTTCCGTGCGAACGAAACTCCAGAGCTGCCCGGATTCAGGGTGTGCTTTGGAGGCCCCGTGCACCACGCCTGATGGGACCTCCAGGCGGCGTGGATTGGCGATCGTAGTTTGCCGGGTTGTTCAGCCGGCGAGTTCATCTCAACGCGCGGCAAGTCGCTCGCAAGTGTCCTGGAGCGGCGAAGGCCGAATGGGAGCGTGAGGAGTCTTCGAGGCTGATCGACGTGCAATTACATCGCTAACAAAGACATGGCTCTTGCAACCCGTCAATGAAACATCCATATACCATCCAGGTGGATGGTGGAGGATTCCATGAAAGACAATGTACACAAGTTGCGCGACAAGGGCGGCGAATCGGAGAAGATCACCATCAATCTCGGTTACGTCGATCTCGGCCGCATCGACCTTCTCGTGCAGGAAGGATTCTATTCCAATCGCACCGACTTCATCCGAACAGCGATCCGCAACCAGCTCGCGGCCGAAGCCGAGGCGGTCAAGCAGTCGATCGTTCGGCACACGCTCGAGCTGGGGCTGCGCGACTACAGCAGAGCCGATCTGGAAGCGCTCAAGGCGGCCGGCGAAAGGCTTCACATCAAGGTCGTCGGACTTGCCCGCTTCGCACCCGACGTCACGCCGGAACTTGCTTTGGCAACAATTGAATCCATCACCGTGCTCGGCGCACTGCAGGCCAGCACCGAGCTCAAATCAGCGCTGGCCGATCGCATCCGATAGAGCAGCGGCGTGACCAACAAGGACACCTCGATGAATGAAGATTTTGCCACGGCCATGCTCCGTGCGGTACGGTCCACGCGCGCCCTGAAGCTCGCCGAGGCGACACGCGTGATCCAGAATGCGCTGGCCGGTCAATTGGCCTTAGATACTCGCACCTCGACACCGGACATCACACCATCGCCGCCAAATCGGCGCTCCACCCCCTTTCCGATCGATCCGGATGCGGAGGTCATCGAGCCATCGGCAAAGCCTGCGGTGGAAGAGTCCGCCAATAGCGCTGGCGATGGCACCGCGTCGCGAAGGTTGCGGAATTCCTTGGGAGAAACGGTACGGATATTGCGCGAGGGGCGGTTGGCGTCCGGCGTTTTCGGATCGCTACATGACGTGAGCCTGCCCGGACTGGCAAAACGGGGGCCTCCGGCAGTTGTGCCGGACGGGGCACAGTTCCTGGCGCGATCCTTCACCTGCCCCGCGGGCTCGCGAAGCTACAGGCTCTACATTCCCGCATCCGCATCCGATCGGCCGCGCGGCCTTGTCATCATGCTTCATGGCTGCAAACAGGATCCCGAAGACTTTGCTGCAGGAACCGGCATGAATGCGGTCGCCGAGACGCACGGCCTGATGGTCGCCTATCCCCGCCAAAGCGGGGCTGACAACGCATCGTTCTGCTGGAACTGGTTCCGGCCCGCCGACCAGATGCGCGACGAGGGCGAACCCTCGATCATTGCCGGCATCACCAAGGAGATCATGGCCGAATTCGGCCTCGATCGCAGCCGCATCTTCGTGGCAGGCCTTTCGGCAGGTGGAGCAATGGCGGCGGTTATGGGCGAGACCTATCCCGATCTCTATTCCGCCGCGGGGATCCATTCCGGCCTAACCTACGGGTCGGCCAACGACGTCGTCTCAGCTTTCTCCGCGATGCGCGGCAATGGCGGGCTTGCATCCCATCCGAAGCGGCTCGCCAATGGACACCGGCTCCGGACGATTGTCTTCCAAGGGAGTGCGGATCGGACCGTGCATCCCTCCAACGCCGATCGGATCGTCGCGGCAGCCACGCCAACAGGCTCCGGATGGGCCGTCCGGAAAGAATCCGGCCGATCCGCCGGCGGGCGGACCTATCAAAGAACCACTGTCGTGGATGCCGCGGGACGGCCGGCGGTCGAATATTGGCTGGTGGAGGGTGCCGGCCATGCCTGGTCCGGCGGCCATTCCGCTGGTTCGTATACGGACCCGCATGGTCCGGACGCCTCTTCCCAAATGGTGCGGTTCTTCCTCGATGGGCAGAAGTAAAGGCGTCGACGTCGCTACAGCCGCAGCACTTGGTCCCGGGCTACTCTCGTCAGCCATCAGCAATTCCCTCCTTAGTCACCGCGTTTTGTCTGCTGAGTGCACCATAGAGTCCACACAACCATCAGACTCCTGCTTTCGGACAGTTAATGTTGGGCCCGTGCCTACCCTCACACTGACGATCGACGGCGCGTGAACGGCGCTCAACCCCACCTGAAAACCGCACCTGCTCACGGCCGTGCTCTGATTGTGAACGAGCACTCCGGAACCAATCTCCGGTCCACGAGTTCTTAGCGCGGGGATCAATTCAGGTCTTCGGAAGAGGTAAACACATGAAAAATCTGGCTTTTGCTGCGGCAGCGCTGCTGAGCGCTGTGGCCACGGCAGCGTTTGCGCAAACGACTCCGTCTTCGGAGGGCAATACGCCGGCGATCGCGACTCCCGACACGCAGAACCCGGCGGCGCCGGTTGAAGGCGCCAACAGCTTTACCGAAGCTCAGGCGAAGGAGCGGATCGAAGAAGCCGGGTACACCGACGTCAATGGCTTGAAGCTCGACGACAAAGGTGTGTGGCAGGCAACTGCCATGAAGGACGGCAAATCCGTGGCCGTCGCCCTCGATTATCAGGGCAACGTCACAGCGCAGTAATCGCCCGAAACGGGCTTTACCAAAAGGAGAACGATAATGCGAACCGTAACAGGGCTATTTGACGACTACGAAGATGCCCGCGACGCCGTCAGCGACCTCGAAGCCGCCGGCGTGCCCTCAGATGATATCAGCATCGTTGCAAACAATGCTGATGACCGCTACTCGACCGAAGGCTCGGACGCAGCCGAAGGCGCGGGAACTGGTGCCGGCCTCGGCGCCGTAGGAGGCGGGGTGGTCGGTCTGCTTACGGGACTTGGCTTGATGGCCATTCCCGGCGTTGGCCCTGTCGTCGCGGCAGGATGGCTGGCGGCTACCGCGGCCGGGGCGGCAGCCGGGGCTGTTGCTGGAGGCGCCGCCGGAGGATTGATCGGTGCATTGACGGATTCCGGCGTCGATGAGGAAGACGCCCATGTCTATGCCGAGGGCGTTCGCCGCGGCGGCACCTTGGTGACCGCAAGGGTCGATGACAGTCTTGCCCTCAAAGCAGAGGCCATCCTGCAGCAACGCAATCGCGTCGACCCTGCCGCCCGCAGGAGCATTTACGCGGGGGAAGGATGGACGCGGTTTGACGACAGTGCCGACCCGTATACTTTGGAGCAGGTTCGGCGCGAGCGCGAACGCTATCGCAGTATGATGCCGTAGGGCATCGGCCTCATCGCCCCTATCCGATTGGGGCGATGAGGCAGCGAGAGCAGCGGAGCCATCGGTGGACGTTGTCGTGAGCACCGCAAAACTGCTGTTGGTGTTGTTGACTGTGGCGACTATCGCCTATATGTCCCTCCTCGGCGTGACGTACATCTCCCAGAGAGCCCTCCTCTACCCCGGTGCGCGACAAGCGCCTGGGCACGCAAGCTGGGGCGAGACTGTCTATATTAGGACGCCCGACGGAGAGACGCTTTTCGGACTCTATAGCCGGGGCAAACCCCGCAAGCCGGCCGTGCTATTCTTTCTTGGCAACGCTGACCGGATCGACAACTATAGCTTTCTCGCCCAAGCGCTGGCCTCACGAGGCATCGGCCTGCTGGCAATTTCCTATCGCGGCTATCCCGGGTCGACCGGGACACCGAGCGAGGTAGGCCTACTCACCGACGGAGTTGCCGCATTCGACTGGCTTGCTGCAGGATCTGAAGGCCCGATCATTGTGCTCGGCCAGTCTCTGGGAAGCGGCGTCGCCATCGATACTGCGCGGCGCAGACCGGCTATCGCCGTCATTCTCGTTTCTGGCTACCTGTCGGTGCTATCGCTCGCTCAGACGATTTACCCCTACTTCCCGGTTGCACTCCTTATCAAGGATCCGTTCCGCTCCGACCTGAGAATAGCAGAGGTCAGGCAGCCGAAGCTGTTCATCCACGGTCGGCGTGACGCTGTCATTCCACTCTCTTCGGGCGAGGCGCTATATGAAATCGCACCCAAGCCCAAGCAAATGCTGATCTACGACGGTTTCGGTCACAATGATCTTTGGGACGCCCCCATGATCGACGACATTATCCGGTTCGTGGAGACGCTTTGACGACACTTAGCGTCAAGTAGGCGGCCGGACCTGGGTTGGCTACTCGACAACTCCGAACGGGTAATTCGGTTCGCTGAATACATGAAGCGTGCACGATCAAGAAGCCGCTGGGTGCATAGAGCGCGAAGCGGTCGCCACAATGCCGGTTGTATTCAACCACGGCCACCTTGCATTGCGGACGGGCGGCATCTAAATTGGGCAAATGCTTGACCGTTCGTCGCAATCCCCTTCGCCGCCAAATATCCCGATGGATGCGCTAAGCGAAGTCCTACGAGACTTTCGCTTGAGTGGCGTCAACTATGGCCGTTGCGAGCTGCGACATCCATGGAGCATCGCCTTTCCGCAACAATCGTCGCTTCGTTTTCACTTCGTGAGCCAGGGGCCGTGCTGGATCCATACGGAAACGCATGGCTGGCAGGAGTTGCACGATGGTGATCTGGTGCTGCTGCCGCAAGGCATCGCCCACCGGCTGGCCAGCGCGCCCGGTGTCGTCGACGACTCGCTCAAGAGTTGCCAGGTGACCAAGGTGGGTAGCAACGTCTGCGAAGTGGTGCGGGAGGGAACGGGTGAGACCAGCACCCTTTTCTGCGGCTCCATGGCCTTGGGCGCCGGTGCGCTTAACCCCTTGATCGCTTTGATGCCGTCAATCATCAAGGGCTGCGACGTGGCCGGCAATGACCCTATTGTTAGTCCCCTGCTAGCGGCTATGACAGCAGAGGCCGCACAGCCACAGATGGGCAGCGCAACCGTTTTATCGCGTATGGCGGACCTGCTCGTCGCGCGGCTCATCCGCTGCTGGGTTAATTGCAGCGGAGCCTCAACCACCGGCTGGCTCGCCGCCATCCGCGACCCGCATATCGGTCGCGTACTGGCCGCCATCCACCGCGACCCCGGCCATAACTGGACCCTCGACAGCCTCGCCGGTGTGGCAGGTCAATCACGCTCGATCTTCGCCGAGCGCTTCAGCGCTATTTTAGGGGAAGGTGCGGCACGTTATCTCGCTCGTCTGCGAATGCAGCTCGCCCGCGAGTTATTGGGGCAAAGCGGCATGTCAGTTGCCGAGGTCGCAACCCGTTTAGGCTATGAATCCGAGGCATCCTTCGCTCGGGCGTTCAAGCGCATCACCAACGTCTCGCCGGGCGTTGTGCGCCGCAGCATATCCGGACGAACGGACATAGATTTCGGATTTTAAGGTACATATGATCCCGCCAGACTGGTCTAAGAAGATCTCCAACCCTCGGAGATGCTTCAATGACGGATACAACATCACAGTTTGACAGCGCGCTGATAGACATTGATGCCGCTGAGCCGGTCGCCTGGAGCGCGGCCACCTGGTTTGCGGTCCTTTCGATGGCGGCTACGAGCTTTGCCCTTGTGTCGGCCGAATTCCTGCCGGCAGGTCTGCTGACTCCAATGGCAAGCGATCTCGGCATTAGTGAGGGAACGGCAGGACAGGTCGTCACCGCCACCGCTTCCGTTGGCGCCGTGACGGCGTTGTTGAGCAATGTTCTCATCGGCAGATTAAACCGCAAGACGGTGCTGGTCGGTCTTAGTGCCTTGGCGATCGGCTCCAATATTCTTGCGGCGCTGGCGACCGATTTCTGGCTATTGCTGTTGGGCCGGGCCGGATTGGGCATCGCGCTTAGCGGTTTCTGGGCGCTTTCAGTTGCCGTCGTGGCGAGGCTGGTCGGCACCAATGCGACGGGTCGGGGCATGGCGGTCGTCACCCTCGGCGTCTCGCTCGCCACCATTGCTGCGCCCTCGATGGGCGCGTTGATCAGCGACTGGCTGGGCTGGCGCAGCGCCATGGCCATGACAGCGGGGCTTGCCGCATTTGCCCTGCTGTTGCAGGTTCTTAGCCTGCCGACGCTGCCTGCGAGCACAAGCAACAGCGTTGCCGATGTCTTCCGGCTGACACGGCGGCGTGGTGTTCAACTGGGAATGCTTGCTATCCTTTTACTGATGACGGGGCATTTTGCCGGCTCCGTCTATGTGCGGCCCTTCCTCGAACAGGTGACGCTCCTTGAAACCTGGCCGATTGCCCTCGCGCTGCTCGGGTTTGGCATTGCCTCAGTGATCGGCAATATTGCCGGTGGCCGAATGGCTGACGCTGATCTCCGCACGGCGCTCATGGCCACCGCAGCGTTAATGGCGTTTGCCACCCTCGCTTTGGTGCTTTGGGGCGCGCATATCGTCGTCGCCTTCGGCTTCGCTACGCTTTGGGGCTTCGCTTTCGGCATGGCGCCGGTGGTGCTGCCTACCAATCTGTCCCGCGGGGCACCCGACGCGCTTGAAGCAGTGGGCAGTCTGATGGTCGTCTCTTTCCAGGTCGCCATCAGTATCGGCGCGGTGTTCGGCGGCTACGTCGTGGACAACTATGGCGCTACTGGGCCCCTAACCCTTACCGCCGCCCTTGCCGCATCGACCGTTGCACTGGCGCTGCTGCAGCCCCGCGGTTAATATTGCTCTCGCGGCGTAACCTGGCGCCTTGGCCTTGAGATGCCTGGATGCGGCAAAAGCTCGGCGCATCTGCAAGGTGTTCCGACATCGTACCGAGCGCGTGGGCGGTTCCTCGATCCCAGCTTGACTCGGAGTGTCACAGTTGAGGGTTGGACTTGAGCCAATTCTCGTCTGCAGCGCGCCCAAACGTCGCCATGCGATAGCGACGCGACCCAGATAATGCTCCCGCATTCTGACCAACCGCCTTGAGAGGATTAACCGCCGACCCGCCGATTTTAAGGTCAAAGTAGGTTGGCGGTTAAAATGACCACGCTCATTCCTTCATTTGACGGTTACGCCTCTTTGCTCGCGGGCTTGCGGACAGAATCCGAACAGCCCGCCTGAAGACGGCCGTCGCTGACGATGGGTTGTGCAAAGTTTGCGTTGACCGTTTCCGATGGGGAGGCGACACTTTCAACCTGCAACAAGGCAGGGAAATGATGGCCGAGCCAGACAGCTGGCGCCACATGGCAAGCGCGCCGAAAGACGGCTGTCGGATCCTCGTCACGATCCCATCGCCCGCGCTCCTGTCATGGGATCTCTTGCGTTTGCCGGCGGCTTGGGCGAACCTCTGATTCCCCATTTCGTGAACTGGCATGCGAAACCGATGAGCAGCAAAATTTCTGAGACTTTGACCGGCATGTACTTCACGGTCGACGCTCCCGATGGGAGTTACTCCACCGGTCAAGTGATCCGTCTCGCTGCCGAAGGACTCTATTTCGTTCGGTTCGACGGGAACGAGGTGACGTTACCCCTGGAGCTCGTGACCGTTGGCGAGATGCTGGATACTACCGAAGAAGAGTACAAGCTCTGGCGGTTCTTCGACACGATCGAGGAACGAGACACTTGGATTGAATGGCTGGACGCGCCGTCAAAGCCGCGGGTCATCTCGCTTGTGAAGCCGACCAATTAAGCAAGACGAAGATCAGCAACCAATCGTAGGTCATCTGCGGACCACCTGATCGAGCCGATAGCCCTTGGCTGCCCATTCGTTCAGCACCGAGGCTGGCGAGCTACCGGGCTGCTCTACGCCGACATGAAGGTGGAACTTACCTCGACCAGGCGCCGTTTATTGCGATCTCCTGTTGGTCCTTGGGTTTAGGACCTTCGTCACACCGAGTATGATGAGGGAGACGGCGAGATAGGCGAGTTGCATAAAAGATGGCCTCTGAATTGGATCTGGACAGCGACCGTCTTATGAAGCTGGCCTAGCCAAAACAAGATCAAAGCACCACGATCCTTCGCCATCGCGCTTGACGAGCACGACCCAATCATAAGTCGAAGGCGTTCAGTTTATTGACGAGATAGGGTTCATTAGTTGCCCCTGCTATACTTCGACGGAAGCTTTACGCTCGAAGAGGACAAACTCATGTGGCTCAAATTGCACGACAACAATGGACCTATCTTCATCAACATGGACAATGTCACGCACTTCCAGCGGGTAGAAGGACAGCGGCGAACCACCCTTACCTTCGTCGCCAACAGCGGGACCTGCGTGACGCACCAGGTTCAAGAGTCACCCGACGAGATCATGGAAATGCTGTGGGAAGAGTGACACAGGCCCCGCTCTTCACGGCAGGGAGGGAGTCCGATGAGTTGGTAGAAACGCGAAGAAGGCCTAGACGAGGGAAATTTCAGGATTACCTTCGCGTGACGCCTCACACCAAGAGAGGACACCGATGGGAAACTCCAGAGCCGAAGTTGCTGGCCGCGTAAGGGAAATCATCATCGAGCAATTGGGCGTAGATGCTGCCCTCGCTGTGGATGATGCGTCCATCGTCGAGGACCTCGGCGCTGACTCTCTCGAACTCGCTCAGATCGTGATGATGATCGAGGACGAGTTTGATGTCGAAATACCAGAAGAAGCGGCTGACGCGATTACAACGGTTGGAACCGCAATCGACTTCGTTGTAGCGTCGACTGCTAAGACCTAGCGCGCGAAACGCCGGGCTTATCTCCTAGACACAAAAAAGGCCGGGGCGAAACCGCACCGACCTTCCTCATCACCGCTTACCAAACCAGTGCCAGTACATCCGTGGTCAAAAGTCGAAAGCGATGCGGCAACTGCGAGCGGCGAGTCATTTCAGCGCTCATAGCAATGCCGATGCACGGGTGTATAGGTGCCGATTGTGTTCAAAACAAGTTCCGGAGACCGCGACCTGAATTTTGGGCGCTCTCCTACCGCCTTTCTCGGCGGTCCGGCCAATAAGCGCTTCTGGATGATCTTGTTCGTCCGATGGTGCTTAAGCTCGGCGTGGAAAGACGGCATGAAGATGTCGACGCCATCCTTGCGGCAGTTCCGCTCGATGATCGACTCCATGCGCCGGCTTTCCGGCAGGCGGCCGTCCGCTGCGGCCATCCGCTGATGACCTGGTGCAACCCTGATCGCATACCAACGTGATCTCTTCATGCTTGTCCCTCGTTCGTCAGTGTTGACGCTGCGCAACAATTCGCCAGCATGATCACCTCTGCTTCTTGGTGCGGTAGGTAGATAAGGATCTGGACTGATGGTGTTGGCAGTATTTCCCGGCAGCCTTGGCCGCGCAGAAAAGGTAGGGCCCGCCGTTGTTGAGGGGCCACTTGCATTCGCCGGGAAGCAAATCCACTAGATGCTTGGCATATGGCAAACGCTTCGCATCGTAATTGGAGACCGGGATTGGCTCTGCCTCGTGCGGCGTGTACAGCTTACGCGTTTCAACCTTCCTTGGAGGGCATGCGGCCTTTTCGGGCCTCGTACTCCTAGATCGTTGTTTCTCCGGGAAAAACGCGCGATTTCGAAATGCGATCCCGACAATCACGTTTCGGCTGACACCGAAGCGATTTGCGATCTGCGAGGCGGAAAGATCATCCCTCCAAAGTTTCGAGGCGGCCTCGATGTCGACGGGGCGGTGCTGGATAGTCATGCCGCTTGCTCCTCTTGCGTGGGCTCTGCAGAATCGACCTTTGCCTGCATCTTGCGGCGTAGGACAGCTGCTCAGCGCTGACTTCTTTTGCGTCGGGAAGTGCCAGCATCCGCGCGAGCTCGTCGGCGGCTCCGGTGAGATTGTCGTTTCCTGGACCTTCAGACGCGTGTGCATGGCGCTCCGGTTGACGCGGACTGCGATCGGGGACCAAACCTCGTCGATGGCCCACAGGAGGAGGGACTTCCTCAATTTGTGTGGTTCACTCGCCGTAGACACGATGCCGCTATGAGCGGGCATGCAAACCAAAACGAAATGGTCGCCCAGCGCAGGGGCTGGGTGTCGCGCTCACAGATGATGATGGTTGGGTTGTTTCCGCTGCCGGACCCGCCTGCGGCATTTGCCCTGCGGACGGCGGACCCGAAATCGGCATGGCTAAGGATCCGATGCTGATCGGCCTGATCGCCAAAGCGCATTTCTATCTCGAAGCGCTGACCGATGGCTCGGGCGCAGCCCACACCGAAGTGGCCAAGCGACTGGGCGTCCATGGTCCCGACATCAGCCGCATCTTGCCGACGGCCTTCCTCTCGTCCCGGATCACCGAAGCAATCCTGACGGGCCAGCAGCCCGCCGATCTCACCATCGCCAAGCTCACCCGCATTCTGGACATGCCGATGAGCTGGCAGGAGCAGCATGCCTTGTTAAGCGCCTGACGATCACATCGCAGCATCACCAGCGGAACATCGCGGCTCGCCTCCGGCGTCGGAAGCGGGCCGCAGGCTTTTGCATCGTCTCGCCTTCACGGTCCGCCAGGTCGCCAGCCAAGACGGCTGAAGGAACGCCGCGGGCCGGACAAGGGAAACAGTCGCAAGAAAAATGGCAGCCAAAATTAGAAATCATTTTGGCGGGCGGGAATGGCCTTCTGAGACCGGGCGGCGAAAAGCAGAGAATGAGACGCGAAAGCCAGAGAAAATGCCCGTTCACTCGACGAGAATATCGGCTATCTCGCGGAAATGTCGCGACAATTCTGAGATGGGATAGACTGTGCTTTTTGGGGAGGACTGAATGGTGCCCGGAGGCGGATTCGAACCACCGACACGCGGATTTTCAATCCGCTGCTCTACCAACTGAGCTATCCGGGCATCCTGCCTTCGGCAGCGGCTTTCGCTTTCGAAACCGTCGGGGCGCTTGGTTCGCCCCGGAAGCGAGCGGGGTTATAGCATCTTGTTCGGCGGTGTCCAGCACCAAATGACTCTTTTTCGAAGGAAATCCCCGGGGCGTGGAAAAGCCGTGAAAAGCGAAGGGATTCAGCAGGATCGGAGCAGGCTCGGCGCCTTGCGCCGCGCTGTCAGCGATCCTCATCGTCGTCGGCCTTCGACTCGTCGTCGGCGACGGGGATGGCGTAGGAGCCGGAAAGCCAGCGGTTGAGGTCCACGTTGCGGCAGCGCTCAGAGCAGAAGGGATAGTGCTCGCGCACCGACGGGCGGCCGCATTCCGGGCAGGGCCGAGTCGGGCGCAGGGGTTCGACATTCGAACTCTTCTTCTTGCCTTCGCCGCTCACCTGTCTTCAGCCTTCCAGCCAGCGACCGTGGACGTCGTACCCCTCGCCGATGAGGAGACTGACGGTCTCGTAGAGCGGCAAGCCTACCACATTGGTGTAGGAGCCGACGAGCTTGACGACGAAACTTCCGGCGATGCCCTGGATGCCGTAGCCGCCGGCCTTGCCGCGCCATTGGCCGGAGGCGAGATAGGTCTCGATGTCAAGGCCCGAAAGGCGCTTGAAGCGCACCTTGGTGTCGACGACCTTCTGGCGGAGCGTCCGATCCGGCGTAACGAGGCAGATGCCGGTATAGACACGATGGCTGCGGCCGGAAAGAAGGTGCAGCGCACTCGACGCTTCACTGACGAACTCCGGCTTCGGCAGGATGCGGCGGCCGACGCAGACGACCGTGTCGGCCGCGAGAATGTAGCTCCCGTCCCAGCCCGGCTCGCCCTTGATCGCCGCCAGCGCCGCCTTCGCCTTCTCGGCGGAAAGCCGGCGAGCGAGCGAGCGGGGGTGCTCGGCGCGCTTGGGCGTCTCGTCGAGGTCCATCGGCAACAGGCGCGCCGGCTCGATGCCGGCCTGCGCCAAGAGTTCGACGCGACGCGGCGATCCGGAGGCCAATATCAGCTTTTGGGTGACTGTCATGGAAACGAGCCGCGAATCCCGGAGGTTACCGCCGCTAACGCTTACTTAAAGCGGTAGGTGATGCGGCCCTTGGTCAGGTCGTAGGGGGTCATCTCGACCAGCACCTTGTCGCCGGCGAGAACGCGGATGCGGTTCTTGCGCATGCGGCCGGCCGTGTGGGCGATGATCTCATGGTCGTTCTCAAGCTTCACGCGGAAGGTCGCGTTGGGAAGCAATTCGGTGACCACGCCCGGAAATTCGAGGACTTCTTCTTTCGCCATAAAGGAGTGTGCTTTCTCATGTTCAAGAGCGGATGCGCCACGCATCCTTGAAAAATTTGCCGGAAACTACACAATCGCCATGGATTTGTGAACCCGCCTTGATGCCCGTTTTTTCTCGAATTCTACCCTGCGCTGCCGCTGTCGCCTTCATTCACGCAAAAGCGAAGGACGCCGGCCCTCAGCCGACCTTCTCGCGGCCGGCGAGCCGGCTGGCGATCAGGCCGGCGAGGTGGTCCCTGACGGCGCGATAGGCGCCGACGATCTGGTCGCGCGTGCCGGTCGCCACCGTCGGATCCGGCGTCGGCCAGTAGACGACGTCCACCGCCATCGAGCGGGTCAGTTCCAGCGCCTTGTGATGGGCCTCCGGCGCCAGCGTGACGATCACGTCGAAGTAGTCGTCTTCGAGCTCTTCGAGCGTGCGCGGCTGGTGGCGGCCGATCGACAGGCCGATCTCCTCGAGGACCACATCGACGAAGGGGTCGCGCTCGCCCTGCCGCACGCCGGCCGAGGCCACATAGGTTCCCTTCGGCAAAGCGGCTTTGGCGAGCGCCTCGGCGATCGGCGAGCGGATCGCGTTCATGCCGCACATGAACAGTATCGAGCGGGGCATCTTCGATCCTGGCTCGGCGATGCCGCTCATCTCCGCCTCCGTCAGCCGCGCCAATAGAGCACGCAGACCAGGGTGAAAAGGCGCCGCGCCGTGTCGAAATCCAGCCTGATCTTGCCGGAAAGCCGATCCATCAGCGTCTGCGAGCCCTCGTTGTGGATGCCGCGGCGGCCCATGTCGATCGCCTCGATCTGACTCGGCGTCGCCGTGCGGATCGCCTCGTAATAGCTTTCGCAGATCAGGAAATAGTCCTTCACGATGCGGCGAAAGGGGGTGAGCGACAGAATATGGGTGGCAACCGCATCGCCGCCGTCGGTCGAGATAGCAAAGACGAGCTTCGAGTCGACCAGCGACAGATTGAGCCGATAGGGACCGCCCGGGTGGCCGACCGGCTCGAACAGGTTCTCTTCCAGGAGATCGAAGATCGCAACCGCGCGCTCGTGCTCGACGTCCGGCGTCGAGCGGCCGATCGTCTCGTCCAGCACGACATCGCAGAGGCGCAGGTTGCGGTCGGCCCTCATCCGGCGTCCTCAAGATTGAGGCGGATGGCAACCGAGCGGGCATGGGCCTCCAGCCCTTCCGATTTGGCGAGCGCGATCGCCGCCGGGCCGAGAATGCGCAGCTGCTCGGGCCCGAGCCTGAGGATCGAGGTCCGCTTCATATAATCGAGCACGCCCAGGCCGGAGGAGAAGCGCGCCGAGCGCGCCGTCGGCAGCACGTGGTTGGAGCCGCCGACATAGTCGCCGATTACCTCCGGCGTGTGCCGGCCGATGAAAATGGCGCCGGCATTGCGGATCTTCGGCACCATCGAGTCCGGATCTGCCAGGGCCAGCTCGAGATGCTCGGCGGCGATCCGGTTGGCAAGCGGCACCGCCGTGTCGAGGTCCGGCACCAGGATCACGGCACCGAAATCGCGCCAGCTCGCCGCCGCCGTCTCGGCGCGCGGCAGCGTCTTCAGCTGCCGTTCGACCGCCTGTTCGACCGCCGCGCCGAAGGCGGCGTCATCGGTAATCAGGATCGCCTGGGCGCCGGCATCGTGCTCGGCCTGGGCCAGCAGATCGGCGGCGATCCAATCCGGATCGTTGTCGCCATCGGCGATCACCAGCACCTCGGAGGGGCCGGCGATCATGTCGATGCCGACCGTGCCGTAGACCTGCCGCTTGGCGGCCGCCACATAGGCATTGCCGGGTCCCATGATCTTCGCCACCGGCGCGATCGTCTCAGTGCCGTAGGCGAGCGCGGCAATCGCCTGGGCGCCGCCGATCCGATAGATCTCTTCGACGCCGGCAAGCCTTGCCGCCGCCAGCACGGCGGGGTTGATCGCACCGCCCCTTGTCGGCACGACCATGACGATGCGCGGCACGCCGGCGACCTTGGCCGGCAGCGCGTTCATCAGCACCGAGCTCGGATAGCTGGCGGTGCCGCCCGGAACGTAAAGCCCGACCGCGTCGATCGCCGTCCAGCGCGACCCGAGGCCGACGCCCATGGCATCCTCGTAGAGATCGTCCTTCGGCAGCTGCCGGCGGTGATGCGCCTCGATGCGGGTCGCGGCAACCTTGAGCGCGCCGAGCACCTCCGGCGCGACCGCGTCGATCGCCGCGTCGATTTCGGCCGGGCCGACCGCCATCGGGGTGGCGCCGAAATCCACGCCGTCGAAGCGGGCGGAATAGTCGGCGAGCGCGGCGTCGCCGCGGGCCCGCACGTCGTCTATGATGGCGCGCACGGCGGCGTTGACGTCCTCGGAGACCTCCCGCTTGGTCGTCAGGAAGGCGGCGAAGTCACGTTCGAAGCCGCTGTCGAGAAAGTTCAACCGGATTGCCAATGCGATGATCCTCTTGGTGGTGCGGCGCTCTGCTCAGTCGCCTTCGGGATGGCGCGGCCTGGACGCGGTTTCCCACGCCCCGCCGGTATCGGCAAGCTGCGCCTCGATGCATTCCACATCGAGCGCGATCGAGGCATCGCCGGCAAGCACGACCTCGACCGTGCCCTCGGGGCCCTCCCCCTTGATCAGGAAGCGCAGCGCCAGCAGATCGAGCACCGCTTCCATGTCGGCCCGGTCGAAGCCGAGCGAGCGCACGGCGCTGACGCATTTGAAGAGCAGCAGGGCGCGGCGCCGCTCGAAGCTCTTGCGCTTGCCTTCCGCCTTCTCCCAGACGAAGCGGTTGATGACGAGGGAAAACTGACGACGGCGCGGATCATAATGAATGCCGGCCACCTTGAAGACTGCGTCTTGCACATGAGCGGAAACGACCCTCAGGTCTTCCTCGTCGAGTGCCAGCAGCTTCAAAGCATCCATGCGATCCATCCCGTCCCATTCATGGCCCCACATATAAGCAGGTGGTCGCAAAGGACATAAGACGTCGCGTCCGAAACCGCAACGGTTTCAGGCGCGGGATTTTTGTGCATGTCGTGATCCCAAAACCGGCACACTTTTGGGCGACATGCATCCGGGTCAATCGCTGACGCGTTCCACATGGGCGCCGCAGCGCGTCAGCTTCTCTTCCAGCCGCTCGAAGCCGCGGTCGAGGTGGTAGACGCGCGAGACCATCGTCTCGCCCTCGGCGGCAAGCCCGGCGATAACCAGCGACACGGAGGCGCGCAGGTCGGTCGCCATTACCGGGGCGCCCTTCAGGCGGCTGACGCCCTCTATTTTCGCCGTCTGGCCGGACAGCGAGATCTTCGCGCCGAGCCGCGCCAGTTCCTGCACATGCATGAAGCGGTTCTCGAAGATCGTCTCGGTGATATGGGAAACGCCGCTCGACTTGGTCATCAGGCCCATGAACTGGGCCTGCAGGTCGGTCGGGAAGCCCGGGAAGGGATCGGTGACGATATCGACCGGCCGGATGCCGGCGCGGTTGCGCACGACGCGGATGCCGCTGTTCGTCTCGCTGATCTCGGCGCCGGTGCGGCGGATCGCCTCGAGCGCGGTCTCGAGCAGGCTCGAATCCGTGTCCTCGAGGATCACGTCGCCGCCGGTCATCGCCACGGCCATGGCATAGGTGCCCGTCTCGATCCGGTCGGGCAGCACCCGGTGGCGGGCGCCCGACAGCGAGCGCACGCCTTCAATGGTGATCGTGCCGGTGCCGGCACCGGTGATCTTCGCGCCCATGGCATTCAGGCACTTGGCAAGATCGGCGACCTCGGGCTCGCGCGCCGCATTGCCGATCACCGTTGTGCCGTTGGCAAGCGTCGCCGCCATCATCAGCACATGGGTGGCGCCGACGGAGACCTTCGGAAACACATAGCGCCCGCCGGTAAGCCCGCCTTCCGGCGCCGTGGCGTCGATATAGCCACCGTCGATCTCGATATTGGCGCCGAGCGCCGCCAGGCCCTCGATGAAGAGATCGACCGGCCGGGTGCCGATGGCGCAGCCGCCCGGCAGCGAGACGCGCGCCTTGCCTTCGCGGGCAAGCAGCGGCCCGATCACCCAGAAGCTCGCCCGCATTTTCGAGACGAGCTCGTAGGGGGCTGTGGTCGAGACGATGTTGCGGCTGGTGAAATGGATGGTGCGGGCGTAGCTCTCGCCCTGGCGCTCGCGGCGGCCGTTGACGGAGATGTCGGCGCCGTGATTGCCGAGGATGCGGATCAGCTGCTCGACATCGGCGAGATGCGGCACGTTTTCGAGCGTCAGCGTATCGTCGGTCAGGAGCGATGCGATCATCAGCGGCAAAGCGGCGTTCTTGGCGCCGGAAATGGGGATGACCCCGTGGAGTTGATTTCCGCCTACGATCCTGATGCGATCCATGAGACCTCTCGCACGGGCGCCGCCCGCTTTCTCGAAATTCCGGTGTTGCTGAAGGGCGTCTCTTAGTGGAGATGCCGCGAAATTAGAAGTGCCTTGAAATGCGTCTCGACAAGAAAGGGACGAAGCCGCCGGGTGCGCGGCCTTCATCCTCCGCCGCTACTATTCGTCCGATTCGTCCGATTTTGCGGCAGGCAGCCCGGATGTCTCGTCGGCGTCGCCGGCCCGGCGGGCCCGCGCCTGCTGCTTGCGGCGCTGGAGATTGTCGCGCAGCGTCTTCGCCAGCCGCTGCCGCCTCGCCTCGGCTTCGTTCACGCCCTTCTCAACACCGCTTCGCGGCCCCGGCGCGCGCTCCTTGTCGTCGTCGTTCTGCATGATCATGGATTAGCGCAAAAGCGGGCGCCCCGGAAGCAGCAAGAGGATTTCGGACCGAGAGAAATGCGAAAAAACAAAGGCGAATTTTCAGCCACGATCTAGCCCACCTTTTGAAACCAGCGGCATTTGCGATCCGATACCGGACCTGCCGCATGCCGGCATGTCCCAACCCGACCAAAAACTTCGAAATGCGGCTTGCGCTCTCCCGCAAGCTATGGCAATAGGCCCCTCGCTTGCTGCGGCGTACTCGAAACGCCGCCGGATGCTGCTATAGCTCAGGGGTAGAGCACTCCCTTGGTAAGGGAGAGGCCGAGAGTTCAAATCTCTCTAGCAGCACCAGTTTTCTCAATAAATCATCGTATTTGCAGAGCGGCACGGCTCCCGGGTTGAGGCCAGGATGAGCGGAGCGATTCTGGGTGACGTATTGTCGCGCAAAAGGTTCCCGCCGGATCCCTCAGTAATTCGCATGTGCCAGGACGCACATTGAGCAGCCCGCAAGATGTACTTTTCGCCGCCGATTTGGGAGATTTTCTCAAGGCCAAACGGGGGAGCAAAATGCGCAGTTACCACGTCGGAGAATAATCCCCCTCCGGTGTGCGCCACGCGGGGCCCAGAGCATCGCCGTATACCCTCCGGCAGCTCTGGGACTCGGCGCTCCGCGCCTCTGGGCCCCGTCCCGTGTGAGCGCCGCTTTGCCCGCCCGGCCTTATTAGCTTTGACTGCGTTCAATAGGTCGCCTGTGCCTCGGCGACTTGAGGGTGCCCGCGCGCACGGGACTTTAGGACCTTAGTCTTAGGAGGCCGCGACAAAGGTCTTAGCCCAATTTTTCCAACGGCTTAGCGGCATATTCTACCCCTTTGAAGGGGCCTGTAATCCTTGACTGTAACGTGTGCTGTGAGAACCTTTAGTCTGTGAGGTTGTAGTAGTAGGGGCAGTCATGGCGACAATGGTTCACACCGAAAACGTGGATAGGCGGACGTTCGATGACGACGACGTGGAGTTGGCGCTCGTCCTCGCCTGCGAATTGCTTGAGATGACGCGAGAATCGATAATCCGACTCATCATTCGCGAGTGGCTACACGGATACGGCTTTCTGCCAATCCAGGAATTGGACGAGGGAAGCGAGACAGAGCGTAGCGCATGATCGCGCGTCGCTTAGCGAAGTGTCGTGACACCTTCTCAACACGGAAGACTGCACTAAGCTTCACTGCCTCACCCCACCTGATCTGAGCTTTGGACTTGGGCGCACAGAAGAAGCTCAACCGACCGAAGACACTTCAGGCACGGCACTGCGCCGCCCTTCGATCTCTACTTCTCGCAAAGCCTCCGCGGTCCGTAATATGGCTGGAACGTGCAATCATCCGGTCGGAACGACCGATACGCCCTGGCACAGGCGCGGAAGTTGCAAGCTGGTGCCGAGCCCGCCACTTGTGCACCCGGCTCCTGCGGAGTGCCCTCGGCCAGTGCCGCGGTCATGAAATTCTTCCAGATTCTTGCCGGCAGCTTGCCGCCGGTGACGTCCTTCATCGGCGTTTCATCGTCGTTGCCGACCCAGACGCCGACGATCAGTGGTTCGGTGAAGCCGACGAACCAGGCGTCGCGGTGGTTCTGGCTGGTGCCGGTCTTGCCTGCGGCGAGCATGCCGATATCGGCCTCGCGGCCGGTGCCGCGCTCGACGACCAGTCGCAGCAGCGAGACCATATCCGACCGGTATTGGCTGATATCGGTGGTTGCCTCCCGGGAAGGACCGACGCGAAAGGCCTGCGGCTGGCCTTCCGCATGAAGGGATTCAATGCCCCAGGGCTCGATCGGCGCCCGGCCGGCCCTGACGGAAGCATAGGCACCGGTGAGATCGAGCAGGTTCACCTCCGAGGAACCAAGCGCAAGGCTCGGCGTATCGGCAAGCTTGGCGTCGATGCCGAGTTCCCGGGCAGAGGCGATGACCTCGTCGATGCCGACCTCCATGGCGAGCGCCACGGTCGCGGCGTTCAGCGACCGCGCAAAGGCCTCGGCAATGCTGACGACGCCGCTATAGCCGCCGCCGAAATTCTCCGGCGACCAGCCGTTGATTTCAATCGGCGCATCCTCCACCGGGTCGAACGGCGTCAGCCCACGCTTCAGGGCGGCGTAGTAGACGAACAGCTTGAAGGCCGAGCCGGGCTGGCGCATCGCCGAAAAGGCGCGGTTGAAGGTGCTCTTGGTATAGTCGCGGCCGCCGACCATGGCGACGACGGCGCCCTCCGGCGTCATCGCCACCAGGGCGGCCTGCGAGACGCCTGCCTTGGTCCCCTCGCGTTTCAGCGCGTCAGCGACGACCTTTTCGGCGATCGCCTGAAGCCGCGGCACCATGGTGGTCCTGACCTTGATCGTGCCGCGATAGGGGCCGGCGAGCTCGCGGGCGTCCTGCATGATCCAGTCGGCAAACCAGCTTCCCGAGCGGACCGCCGGGCTGGTCGGCTGCAGCTTGCCGAAGTCGGCGCGGGCGACCTTCGCCTCATCCTGAGTGATCCGGTTGCCCTTGACCATCGCATCGAGGACCAGTTCCGCCTGCTGGCGGGCGCCCTCCGGATTGGTGAGGGGATTGAGCTGCGAGGGGGCGCGGATGATCGCCGCCAGCATCGCCGACTCGCCGATCGAAAGCGCCGAGACCTCCTTGTCGAAATAGATGCGCGCCGCCGCCGGCACGCCGGTGGCGCCGGCACCGAGATAGATATTGTTCAGATAGCGGGTGAGGATCTCGTCCTTGCCGAGCTTGCGCTCCAGCCAGAAGGCGATCACCGCCTCCTGGATCTTCCGCTTCCAGGTGCGGTCGCGCTCGAGATAGAGGATCTTGATCAGCTGCTGCGTGATGGTGCTGCCGCCCTGCACGACCTCGCCGGCGCCGAGATTGGTGTAGAGCGCCCGGGCGATGCCCCTCAGATCAATGCCGGAATGCTGGTAGAAGCGTCGGTCCTCCCTGGCAAGCACCGCCTCGATCAGGTGCGGCGGAAAATCCGCGCGCGCCGCGTAGGATCCCTGGAACGGCCCCTGGCTCACCAGAGGCTTGCCATCGGCGGTTTCCAGCACGACGACCGGCTTCAGCGAGCCTTCGGCAATCTCGTTCCAGGGGACATCGCGGAGCGCCCAGGCGAAGACGACGGCCAGCAGCACGAACGACGTTACGGCCGCCGCCGCTGCGCTCCGCAGCAGGATAGCGCGACGGCCGGCCGGACGCTTCGGTAAGGCTGGGCGGTCTTCGGTTGCCGGGGCGCGCCGCGTCTTCAACCATTGGCCGACCGATCTGTCCGCCGAACCGGCGGCCTCGGCCTTGCCGCTCGAGCTCCGCCTCAACCGCTCGAGGGCGCCGCGCGCGGCGACGCCGGATGCCTCACCGGCCCGACGGGCCGCAACCGGCACTTCCTCGCCAAGCGCCCGGCCAAGTCTCGTCAGCGCACGGCCGAGCCCGGCGAATGCTCTCCTGGTTTTTGCAAATGCGTCGCCATCCGCGCGGCCCTGGTGATCTCGGCTCGGCACGGCTTCTTCCGGCCCCTGGTCCTCCGGGCCAATCTTCGACGCGGCATCGCTTTGCGCCATCCGTGGCCTCGATCGATCTATCACCCATGCGCAGAACGCATCGGCCGGCGAGTGGTTGCCAGAAACATGTCCAAAACATGGTGGCGCCGCATGATTGTTGCAGGCCGCCCGCCGAACCCCGTGCAGACATGGTTAACCATATCCGACGTTACTCGGGGAACAGCCGGCCCGCTGCCACAGGAATATCTCCATTTCACGCTTTGAAAGCCGCAGCGGCAATTCACGCCTTGTTGGAGGACATGGGGATGATCAAATCGGGGCTTGGCGCCACCATCGCCGTTCTCGTCGTGTCGATCGTGGTATCCGGCATCCTCCATGTCGCGCTGACCCAGCACAGGACACAGGCGAACGCCGCCGTCTCCGGCGAGATCACCTCGTCGATACCGCGGTGACGGTCGCAGTGCGCGACAGCAACCTGCTGCGCTTCTTCGATTGTGGTACCGCCGTGCCCCACCTTCGACCCTCATTCCTGTGCTTGTCACAGGAATCCAGCCAGCCAAGTCCTTGGCTGAAAGACTCTTGCGCGCCGCCGACGCAGCGCTGCTGGATACCTGTGACAAGCACAGGGATGAGGGCGGAAAGGCCGCCACCACCGTCCCAATTGCCGAGAGTCGCGTACTGTGACGTCTAAAGGATACACGGCACTGTAGGCGACGCGATGCTTCGACCCGCGCGCTTCGCTGACCGGTCTCTGAAGGCACACGCCCGCCTCCGTCCACAGCGGCGGCCCGTCGAACGGGACCAGCCGCACGGAACGCTGGATGATGCTGTCGCTGGGTCTTAGAAGGCGCGCTGGCGCGGCTCCGGGCGGAAATCTCCGAGTTGCGCAAGCAGCTCGTCGCAGGAGCACTTCCTCCTGTCCATCAAGTCGAGGATGCGGCGGGCGGCTCTGTTGGCCTCTGCTCCATCCTTGCCGACATTGTGCAGGGCGCACCAAACATCGAGTGCTCCGCGCATGACGTCGACGTCATCAGGCGAATAGGCTTGACGCACGAACCCCTCCCAAGGTGTACCTCAATGGGCGCATCATGGGGTATTCTGGGGGAAATACAAGAAAATAGTGAGGGACCCCAATAAGTCATATAATTGCGACATCGCGGCGCCGCTTTTCGATCGCCGCGGGTGCTAACCTCAGCTTGCCGTTCGCCGGTAACGGAAGCTTAAGATTTCAACCATTAGTATGATGCCGCGATGGTGGACAATCGCAATTCTCCTTCTTGAAACCGGCTCAGCCGGTTTCTTTTTTAGGATCATTGCTCACACCCGGACGCTCTGTTCGACGAAATCCTCCGTTCCGAAGAACTTCAGATAGCGCTGCACCTCGGCCGGGTCGCCGGTCGCCTTGCGCGGATTGTCCGACAGCTTGACGGCCGGACGGCCGTTGGCTTCGCTGACCTTGCAGACGATCGAAATCGGGTTGAGGCCGCTGATCTCGGTCGGCGCGCAACCGGCGAAATCATTGGTCAGGTTGGTCCCCCAGCCGAAGCTCATACGCACGCGCCCCTCGAAATGGCGGTAGGTCTTGATGATCGTGTCGACGTCGAGCCCGTCGGAAAAGATCAACAGCTTGTCCTGCGGGTCCCGGCCCATTTTCTTCCACCAGGCGACGATCTTCTCGCCGCCCTCGATCGGCGGGGCGCTGTCGGGCCGAAAGCCGGTCCAGTCCGCCACCCAGTCGGGCGCGTTGCGCAAGAAGGCGGCGGTTCCGAAGGCATCCGGCAGAACGATCAGCAGATTGCCGCCATAGAGCTGGTTCCAGTCCTGCAGCACCTTGTAGGGGGCGGCGGCGAGCTCCCGGTCGTTGCGGGCAAGGGCTGCGGCCACCATCGGCAGTTCGTGGGCGTTGGTGCCGAGCGCCTCGAGATCGTTATCCATGGCGAGAAGCACGTTGCTCGAGCCGGAGAAAGAGGCGCCGATGCCTTCCTTCAGCGCCTCCACGCACCAGCGCTGCCACAGGAAGCTGTGCCGGCGGCGGGTGCCGAAGTCGGAAATCCGCAGGTTCGGATAGTGCCGCAGTTGCTCGACCTTCGACCACATCTTGGCCTTGGCGCGCGCATAGAGCACGTCGAGCGTGAAGGGGCCGAGGCCCTTCATCGCGGCGCGCGAGCGCAGTTCGTTGATGATCGCCAGCGCCGGGATCTCCCACATGGTGGTCTCGACCCAGCGGCCGCGGAAGGTCAGCTCGAACTGGCCGTCGCGGCGCGACAGCTCGTATTCGGGCAAGCGGAACTTCGCGAGCCAGGAGAGGAATTCCGGCGAGAAGATCTGCTTGCGGCCGTAGAATGTGTTACCGGCTAGCCATATCATCTCCTTCTTGGTGAAGCGCAGGGTGCGGGCATGATCGAGCTGGTCGCGCAGTTCCTGTTCGTCAATTTCCTCGGCAAGCCGCACGGTTTTTGTGCGGTTGATCAGCGAGAAGGTCGCGTCGACATCCGGATAGAGCTGCCAGATCATCTGCAGCATCAGGAGCTTGTAGAAGTCCGTGTCCAACAGGCTGCGGATGATCGGATCGAGCTTCCAGGTGTGGTTATAGACCCGCCGCGCGATATCGGTCTTTGGCATCTGAGACTTCGCTCCTTCTGGATCGCCATGGGACCGCGGCGATCGATTGATCCTGCGCCGGCGTGGCTAGATCAGTTCAACGCCCGCGTCGCGCATGCGCCCGGTCATCGCGGCCAGCGATCCGTTCAGATCGATGCCGCGACAGGCACCGAGCACGACGGAGGTCGAAAAACCCTGGGCAACCGCATCGAGCGCCGAATAGGCGACGCAGAAATCCGTTGCCAGACCGCAGAGCGACAGTTTGGAGATGCCGCGCTCGCGCAGGTAGCCGGCAAGCCCCGTCGGGGTCCGATGATCGTTCTCGAAGAAGGCGGAATAGCTGTCGATGCCCGTGCGGAAGCCCTTGCGCACCACCAGTTCCGCCGGCGTCCATCGCAGGCCGGGATGAAAATCGGCTCCCGGACTTCCCTCGACGCAGTGATCCGGCCAGAGCGTCTGTTCGCCATAGGGCATCGTCACCGTCTGGAAAGGCGCCTTGCCGGGATAGCTCGAAGCGAAGCTCGAATGCCCGGCCGGGTGCCAGTCCTGCGTCAGGATGACGTGCGGCGCGGCTTCGATCAGGCGGTTGACGATCGGCACGATGTCATCGCCGCCCGCCACGGCAAGCGCGCCCCCGGGGCAGAAGTCGTTCTGCATGTCGATGACGATCAGCGCGTCTTCAGCCATGGGCCACTCCTCGCGATCGCCGACCGGCAGAGCCGGCAAATCGATTTAATCCTGCAAGATCAATCACAGAACGCGCGAGGCGGCAAGCATGTTCGCCGGCCGCTGCCGCTTCGGCACGAACTCATGCAAGCCGATCAAGGCAATCGATTCAAGGATGTTGCTGGCGGTGCCGCTTCGGTCGCGGGGAGCGTGGCGGGCAGGGGACTGCCCCCGCGCGGCCATCAATTGTTGAGATCGTTGATGTTGTCAGCCACGTTGACGCCGGAATTCGCAATGCCGATCGGCCGCGCGATGAACTCCATGAACTTCGTGATGTCGACCGACGGATGGCGCGAGGCGTAGATGACATCGCGGTTCTTGATCGGGAAGGTCTGTCCGACGATCAGGCTGTCTGGGTTCGTCATGTTGAAGCGGTAGACGATCGGATAGCGGCCGACCCTGTCGGGCTGCATGCCCTTGCTCAGCATGGTGTTGAAGCGCTCCCGGCCGAGCAAACTCATGACGATGTCCGGCTCCTCGTAGCGGAAGACGAAATAGCCCTTTGCATCGATGGTCCGATCCGACCCGCCGCCGGCGAGCGCCACCGCTTCCAGCAGGTTCAGGTCGTTGGCGCCGAACTCGACCCGCTGGTTGGCGCGCACCTGGCCGAGGACCGTGAAGGTGCGCGGGTCGCGGGTGACGAAGATCTGATCGCCCGGTTTCACATGGATGTTTTCCGACGGGCTCTCGATGATCGACTTCAAGAGAACCGTTCCGGTCTTCTTGCCGCGCACCAGCGTCACATAGGTCTCGTAGGGCTGCGCCGAGGGACCGCCGGCCTTGGCGATCACCTCGTTAATGGTTTCGCTGACAAGATTGAGCGGCACCACCGAGGGGCGGCCGACGGCGCCCGAGACGGTGACGATGCGCGACGCGGTCGACGTCGAGGTGACGATGACGTCCGGCTCGACGGCCTTTTGCTTCAAGGCGTCGAGGATCGCCTGGCGCGCCTGTTCCAGCGTCAGGCCGGCGAAGCGAACGGAGCCGACGTAGGGGATCGCCGCCTTGCCGTCCGGCTGGACGACGAGATCGATGCTCGTCTGTTTCGATTCCGTTGTGGAAAACAGCCCGTCGCTGCCCGCCTCGAAAATCGTGACTTTCAGCTGGTCGCCGACGCCGATCACCACCTGGCCGACGCCACCGCCGATGCCGAAGCGGCGGCTCAGCGTCGTCGCCACATATTCGGAAACGAGCCGCGCGGACTGGCCATCGATATCAATGATGTCGAAAACGGTGGCGTTCTTCCTGCCGATCTGCGATCCCGACTGGCCGGCTTCTGCGACGATATCGCTGGTCAGCGGCCCCTCGCCCGGTACAGCCTGACATCCCGCAAGCGCGGTACAAAGCAGAAGGGCAGTCACTCGTTTCACTACGATACTCCGTATTCGGCACAGCGATGATTCCGTTCAAAAATCTGCGCCGCATTCTTCCCGGCAGGAATCCGCCGGTCCCTGAAAAGCACAATCGCCGTTCCACAACAAGTCACCCGCCGTGAAGCGGGCCAAAATATTCGGCACTGCGCCTTTCCGGCCATACCGCCCTCGAAAACGGTTACGAGCTGTCGCCGTAATTGTGTTGGACGGGGATGGCAGGCCGTTTATCTAGTCCTTTGGGGTTGAAAGCTAGGCCCTATCAGTTAAAAGCTCCCTAATGCAGCAGGGGGTACAAAAAAGGGGAAAAGCGCCCAGCAAAAGTATCGCCGGTTGCAATTTTCGTTTGACGTTGCGATTGACTGGATCAATTTAACGGCAGTTCTCAGAGCGTTCGATCATACATGACTGTTGAAATCATAGGGCGTGCCTGCCTGGCACCTGGAGCGCAATCGCCGCAGGCGCTCTTCAAAATTCTCCGTCAAGGCATGTGCACCGTCTCCAGCGTGCCGGGCGACCGCTGGGACTTGGCGCGCTTCTGGCACCCGGTCATGGGAATGCAGGGCAAGACCTATTCCTTTGCCGCCGGCGTTCTCGACACGATCTACGATTTCGACCCGGCCGTGTTCGGCATGTCGCAGCGCGAGGCCATGTATATGGACCCGCAGCAGCGGGTGCTGCTGCAACTCGCCTGGCGCGCGCTGGAGGACGCGAATATCTCGGTCGCGTCGCTCAACGGCGAGAATGTCGGCGTGTATATCGGCGCATCGAGCCTCGATCATGCCAACCTGACGGTCGAGGACCCGGCGGCCGCCGGCCCCTATTTCATGACCGGCAACACGCTGTCGATCGTCTCCAACCGCATCTCGCATGTCTTCGGGCTGAGCGGCCCGAGCATGACGGTCGATACCGCCTGTTCCTCCTCGCTCGTCGCGCTCGACCAGGCGATGCGGGCGCTCAATGCCGGCGAGATCGACACGGCGATCGTCGGCGGCGTCAATATTCTCGCTCATCCGCTTCCCTTCGTCGGCTTCGCCCAGGCGCGCATGCTGTCGCCGGAGGGCCTCTGCCGCGCCTATGACAATGACGGCGCCGGCTATGTCCGCGCCGAGGGCGGCGTCGTCTTCGTGCTGCGGCGCTCCGACCGCGCTCGCCGCGAAAGAGACAGGAGCTATGCGAGGATTGTCGCCTCCGGCGTCAACTCGGCCGGCCGCACCAACGGCATCTCGCTGCCTTCGCGCGAGGCGCAGGCCAATCTGCTGAAGAGCATCTACGACGGCAACGGCATCGACGCCAACCAGGTGGCCTTCGTCGAAGGCCACGGCACCGGCACCAAGGTCGGCGATCCGGCCGAAGTGTGGTCCATCGGCACCGTCATCGGCGCCAAGCGCCGCGCGCCGGTGCCGATCGGCTCCATCAAGTCGAATATCGGCCACACCGAGCCCGCCTCCGGCCTGTTCGGCATGCTGAAGGCGGTGCTGGCGCTCGAGCACAACTACCTTCCGGCATCGCTGCATTTCGACACGCCGAACGAACATATCGATTTCGAGGGCCTCAACGTCCGCGTGACGGCCAATCCGATCGAGCTTCTGAAGAGCAAGCGCACCCGGCTCGCCGGCATCAACTCCTTCGGCTTCGGCGGCGCCAATGCGCATGTCGTCATCAGCGATCCGGATCCGGTCCCGCAGGAAAGGACGCAGGCGGCATCGGCGGGCCACGTGTTCCTTGCCAGCGCCCACACGCAAACGAGCCTCGAGAACCTGCTCAAGGACTACAAGGCGGCCTTGGCGGGCGCTTCCAAGGACGAGACCCGCGCCATCATCGCCGCCTCGGGTGCGAACCGCACCCATATGCGCCACCGTTTTGCGGCGCGCAGCGACCACCCCGAGGATATCGTCCGGGCGATCGCCAGCCAGCTGGAAAATCCCGGTTCCGATATCGGCGAAATCGGCGAGGCGCCGGTCAAGGATGCCAAGGTCGCCTTCGTCTTCTCCGGCAACGGCTCGCAATGGGCCGGCATGGGCGTCGACGCCTTCCGCGAAAACCTGCATTTCCGCCAGTCCTTCACCTCGGTCAGCGCGCTCTTCAAGTTCCACTCGGAAATCGATCTCAAGGACCTTTTGACCGATCCGGAGCTCGACAGGAAGCTCGCCGACACCAAGGTCGCCCAGCCGCTGCTGTTTGCGATCCAGGCTGCGCTTTCCGACTCGCTCGTGGCGATGGGTGTCAAGCCGGCCGCGGTGTTCGGCCACTCGGTCGGCGAGATTGCCGCAGCCTATGCGGCAGGCGCCCTGTCGCTGGTCGATGCCGTATCGATCGTCGCCAAGCGCTCGCTGCATCAGGACCTGCTGGCGGGCCAGGGCACGATGGCGGCCGTGATGCTCGGCGAAGAGGCGGCCAGCGCCTTTGCTGAGGCGCGCGGCCTCAGCGAAGTCTGCGTCGCAGCCGTCAACGCGCATAATTCGGTGACGATTTCCGGGCCGGCGCAGGAGGTCAGTGCCTTCCGCGACGCCGCCCGCAAGGCGAAGATCCCGGTTCAGATCCTCGACATCAACTACCCGTTCCACCATCCGATCATCGACCAGGCGAAAGAGGCGTTCCTCGCCGATATCCCCGATATCGCCCCGCGCCGGACGGAACTGACCTATCTGTCGACGGTCACAGGCAGCGCGCTCGACGGTACCGAGCTCGATCCGGACTATTGGTGGAAGAATGTCCGCGAGCCGGTGCGTTTCCAGGCGGCCACCGATGCGGCGCTCGCGCTCGGCTGCCGGCTGTTCATCGAAATTTCCCCGCGGCCAATCCTCGCCTCCTACGTCAAGGAGACGATCAAGCAGGCGGCGGTTCCGGCAACTGTCGTGCCGACCTTGCTTCGCGATGCCGGCGAGAGGGGTCAGGACCCGATCTCCGCGTCGATGGCGCGGGCGGTCGCCCATGGTGCGGCGGTCGACGGCTTGCGCGTCTATGGCAAGCGCGACGCCTTCATCGAGCTGCCGAGCCTGCCCTTCGAACCGGTCGAACTGCGCCCGCAGGCGACCACCGACGCGACCGACCTTTTCGGTCGCTCCGGCAAGCCCTACCGCCTGACCGGCTGGCGCGGCGACCCCAATAGCGGCAGCTGGAAAAACCATATCGACGGCCATCTTTTCCCGGATCTCGCCGAACATGTCGTCGACGGCAAGGCGATCCTGCCGGGCAGCGGTTTCATCGAGGTGGCGGTCTCCGCCGCGCAGCAATATTACGGCAGCGACGAGGTCGAGATCACCAATCTCGAGATCGTCCGGCCGCTCGAGCTCAGCGACAGCCGGATGATGGAACTCTCGACCATCCTGTCGCCGGAAACCGGCGACATCGAGATCCGGTCGCGCGAGCGCCTGTCGGAGGACGACTGGACGGTGCATGCGGTGGCTAGAAGCCGCAAGCCGATATCCGTTGCCAACGGAACGCGGCCCTCCTTCTCCGGTCTCGCCAAGACCGGCACCGTCACTCCGGAAAAGGCCTATGACACGGCCAGGCACTTCGGGCTCGACTACGGTCCACGCTTCCAATTGCTCGCCAAGGCGATCGCCTATGGGGACCGGCTGGTCGATGTCGAGCTGAAGGCTCCGGCCGGGCCGGGGCACCCCCTCGTCACCTACGCGCTCAATCCGATCTCCGTCGACGCGACCTTCCACGGGCTGGTGGCGCTCTTCGACCGCTTCACCGGCGACAAGGGCGGCGCGCCCTATATCCCGGTCCGTTTCGGTTCGGTGCGCGTCGTCAGTGCAGGCACGCCGATTGCGCGCGCGACGATCGAGATCGACCGTGTCAGCGCCAATTCGATCAAGGCCCAATTCCACTTCTTCGACGCAAGCGGCAAAGCGATCGCGCATTTCGACGATTGTCGTTTCCGCCGCACCTATCTGCGCAAGCACAAGACGCTCGACGGCCTGTCCTTCCACTACGAGACGGTTCTGTCCAATGTGATCGTGCCGGGCACGACACTTAAAGGCGCGGTGCCCGCGAAGCTGACGGAATCGGTCGCCGAAAGCGGCGTCGACAACGCGACGCTGCTCTTCAACGCGGCGATCTATCGCGCCTGTCATGAAATCGCGCTCAAGCTGGCGCGTGGCAAAGGCGCGGTCCAGGTCGCCGGCCTGCCGGGCGACTTCGCCTTCCAGTGCTTCCTGTCGAACTGCCTCTACGCGCTCGAGGATGCCGGGCTCTGCGAACATCAGGACGACAGCTGGAAAATCGCGCCGGAGTTCACGCTGCCGTCCGTCGAGGAGATCCTCGGCGAACTCTATGGCGAGCGTCCCGACCGCGCCGTCGAAGCGGTGCTGGTCAACAACGCCTATGCGGAAGCGCTGAGCCGCCTCGACCTGTTGCTGGCCAGAGCGGCGGGGAGCGAAACGGCGGCCTTCAACGCCGGCTTCATCAGCGAGGCGACGCTCGATCATCAGGCCGTTCACTCGGTGGCAAGCCGTTCGCGCATGGATCAGGTCCTCGGCATGGTCGAGCGCGCCCTCGCCGCACAGGTTGGCGGCGCGCGCCTGCGGATCGTCGAGTTCGGCAGCGTCTCCGCCGGCTTCACGCGGCGCTTGGCCGATCTGGCGGCACGGCATGGAACGACCCTGTCGGTCCTCGAGCCGCGGGACAATGCGCAACGCAATCTCGAGATCGCTTTCGAGGAAGACGCGCATGTGCGCATTCTGAAGAAGAGCGAATTCGCCGGGATCGGACCCTTCGATCTCGCCGTCAGCGCTTCGGACAACCTTTATCGATTGATCGAAGAGGAAGCCGATGTCCGCACCGCGCTTCGTTCGATGCTGCGGGAAAGCGGCGCGCTGGTTGCCGCCGTCAGTGCTCCGTCGATCTTCGGCGATTTTGCGCTCGGCCTCTCCGACGGCTGGTTCGAACGCAGCCAGACGGCGGAGTTCCCGATCGGCAGGCTCGCCGCGGTACCGCATTGGCAGAAATGTCTGGCCGATCTCGAACTTGAAAATGTCAGCGTCGGCGATCGCGAATGCCCGCACGGCAATATAATCCTGATCGAGGCGCGCTGCACCGCGACAGCGCGGCCGATGGCAAGGGAGTCTGGCGTTGGTCCCTATCTGCTGATCGAAAAAGACGCACGGCGCGGCTCCGGTCCTGCCGAGGCCATTCCGGTCGTCGTGTCGGGCGACATGGCTGCCGACGTCGTCGTGCTCGGGGCAGCGCTCGACAGGCTCGGCGAAAAGCCGGTCCGCGCGGTTTTCGTCTCTGCAACGGCAGATCCCGCCGGCGACGCCGACTCCGACTTGCTGCAGACGCAGGTGCTGGCGCTTAGCGCCTTTGCCGAAGCGCTGAAGCAGCGCCTCGCGAACGTGGAGCCGACCGGCGCCGGGCGTCCCCGCCTCGTGCTGGTGGCGCCGGGCGGCGCTCCGGTGGCTCAGACGGCAAGCTCGGGCGTCAATTCGGGACTGTGGACATTCGTCCGCGTGCTGCAGAACGAGTATGAGTTCCTCGACGTCCACGCGCTCGACCTCTCCGAACATTCCGGAGTAACCCGCGAGGAGTTGCTTGCCTCGGCGCTGCCGCTGCTCACCATTGAAGGCTCCAACCGCGAATGGCTGCTCGATCGGGCAGCGGGACTGATTTCGGAAATCCGGGCCGTCGCCGGTCCGGCAGTCAAGACCGAAGGCAAGACCAGCGCTTTCCCGGCTGCGACCATTCGCCAGCGCGTCAGCTCCCAGGTCAGCAGCATCGCCTGGGAAGAAACCGACGTGCCTAGGGCCGGACCGGGTGAGATCGTCGTCTCCGTCGCCGCCACGGGGCTTAACTTCCGCGACGTCATGTGGGCCATGGGCCTGCTGCCGGAAGAGGCGCTCGAAGACGGCTTTGCCGGCGCGACGATCGGCATGGAACTTTCCGGCCATGTGCTCGAAGTGGGCGAGGGCGTCGACGATCTCGCCGTCGGCGATGCGGTGATGGCGATCGCCTCAGCCGCCTTCTCGACGCATGCCGTTGTCTCTCGGGCGGGCGTCGCCAAGCTGCCGCAGACGATCAGCCCGGTGGCCGCCGCCACCCTGCCGGTTGCCTTCCTCACCGCCTATTATGCGATGGTCGAGCTCGGCCGGATTCGGGCGGGCGAGACGATCCTCATTCACGGCGCTGCCGGCGGGGTCGGTCTTGCCGCACTCCAGGTTGCCAAGCTGAAGGGCGCCACGGTCATCGCAACAGCCGGAACCCGCGAGAAGCGGCGGTTCCTGACGATGCTGGGGGCCGACCACGTCTTCGATTCCCGGACGCTCGGCTTCGTCAATGACGTTCGCGCCGTGACCGGCGGCGAAGGGGTGGACCTTGTCCTCAACTCGCTCTTCGCCGAGGCGATGGAGCAGAGTCTCGCCCTCGTCAAACCGTTCGGGCGGTTCTTGGAACTCGGCAAGCGCGACTATTACGCGGACAGCAAGATCGGTCTCAGGCCGTTCCGCCGCAATGTCAGCTATTTCGGCATCGACGCCGACCAGCTCCTCGTCAACCAGCCGGAGCTGACCAAGCGCATCTTCATGGAGATCGGTTCGCTGTTCGACGAGGGCCGGCTGACGCCGCTTCCCTATCGCGCCTTCGATTTCGACGAGATCGGCAATGCCTTCCGGCTAATGCAGAACGCCGGCCATATCGGCAAGATCGTCGTACTGCCGCCGGTCGCCGGCAAGCACGAGATCGCCGCCAAGCCGCGTCGCGGCATGAAGGTCGATCCTGACGGCATGCATCTGGTCGTCGGCGGCATCGGCGGCTTCGGCCTTGTCGCCGCCAATTGGCTTGTCGAGAAGGGCGCCCGCCACATCGCCCTCTGTTCACGCCGCGGCCAGCCGGATGCCGCCACGAGCGCGATGGTCGACCGCTGGAAAAAGGCCGGCGTGACGGCATCGCTCCACGCCTGCGACGTAACCGACGCCGCTGCCGTCGAAGCGCTCCTCGCGAACCTTCGGGCGCAGGCGCCGCTGCGCTCGATCGTGCACGCGGCAATGGTGCTCGACGATGCGTTGATCAGCAATCTCAACCGCGAGCGAAACCGACCGGTCATCGAGGTGAAGGCGAAGGGCGCGGCGATGCTCGACCGCCTGACGCGGAAGGATCGGCTCGACAACTTCATCCTGTTCTCCTCCGCGACCACCCTCGTCGGCAATCCGGGCCAGGCGAACTACGTCGCGGCCAACGGCTATCTCGAGGGCCTCGCCCGCGCACGGCGCGCCGAGGGGCTGGCCGGCCTGGCCGTCGGCTTCGGCGCCATCGCCGACGCGGGTTACCTGACGCAGAACGCCGACGTGAACGACCTTCTTTCCAAGCGCATCGGCAAGACGGCGCTCAAGGCGCAGATGGCACTCGACATGGTCGAAAGCCATATCGCCGCCGATCCGGGCAGCGTCGATGCCGCCGTGGTGATGATCTCCGAGATCGACTGGGCGGCGGCACGCAACTTGCCGGTTGCCAAGAACGCCCTCTTCGAGGTGATCCTGCGCAGCGCCGACCAGCACGCCTCCGGCACCGAGGGTACTAAGATGGACCTGGTGGCGATGATCGAGGGCAAGTCGCCGCAGGAGGCCGAGGATATCCTGTTCGATCTGGTGGCCGGCGAGATCGCCGCCATTCTCCGTGTCGCCAAGGATACGGTGACGCGCGGCAAGATCCTGAAGGAAATCGGTCTCGACAGCCTGATGGCGGTCGAGCTCGGCATCAGCTTCCAGCAGAATACCGGCTTTGACATGCCGCTCAGCGGCGTTGCCGACAACACGACCGTCGGCGACGTGGCGCGCAAGCTGTATGAAAAGGTCAGCAAGCGCGATCAGAGCGGCGATGCAGAACCGGCCGACGACAAGCTCGTCACCGAACTGACGCAACGCCATATCGGAGCAGTCAAGGAAAAAGCACTGAGCCAATGAGCAAGGACGGAAACGGCCAGACCTTCTCCAAAATGAACAGCAGCCTGAAGGAGAACCTGCTGGACAGGATGAGGAACACTCATCAATCCTCCGAGCGCAACCGCATGGCGCGCTCGGAGCGGGAGTTGCCGCCTGCCCCGCGCCGCCACCAGGCGCGCTTCGAAGACCTGCCGGAATTTAAGCAGGTGCAGGCGCAGAAGTTCGCGAGCGAGCAGCTCGGCATCGGCAATCCGTTCTATCGGGCGCACCAGACGGCCGCCGGCGCGACGACCGTGATCGACGGCCGCAAGCTCATCAACTTCGCGTCCTACGATTATCTCGGGCTCAACAAACACGCCCACGTGCTCGACAAGGCGCGCGAGACGATCGAAACCTTTGGAATTTCGGCGTCGGCGAGCAGGCTCGTGGCAGGTGAACGACCGGTGCATGTCGAGCTTGAGGAGCGGATCGCGCGCTTCTACGGCGTCGAGGCGGCCGTCTGTTTTGTCAGCGGCTATCTCACCAATGTGGCTGCCATAGGCTGTCTGCTGGGGCCGCAGGACCTCGTCATCCATGACGAATTCATCCATAACAGCGCTCTTGCCGGCATTAAGCTTTCAGGCGCCGCGCGCCGCCTGTTCAAGCACAATGATACGGCCGACCTCGAACATGTGCTGCGCACCGTTTCCGGCGACTATCGCCATATCATGGTGATCGTCGAAGGCATCTATTCGATGGACGGCGATGTCGCCAACTTGCCTGCACTTCTGAAGCTCAAGGCGGAATTCGGCTTCTGGCTGATGGTGGATGAGGCCCACTCGCTTGGCGTCCTGGGTCGGCGGGGCAAGGGTCTCGCCGAACATTTCGGAGTCGATCCGCACGAGGTCGACATTTGGATGGGAACCCTGTCGAAGACCACGTCGAGCTGCGGCGGCTATATCGCCGGCAGCGCGGCACTGGCGGCCGTCCTCAAGGCGTCGGCCGGCGGGTTCGTCTACAGCGTCGGCCTGGCGCCCGTTCTCGGCGCATCGGCCGTGGCGAGCCTCGATGTGCTCGAAGGGGAGCCGGAGCGTACCGCAGCACTGAGGCGCAACGGCGCCCTGTTCCTGAAACTCGCCAAGGAGGCCGGTCTCGATACGGGCTTGAGCGGCGGTTACTCGGTCGTGCCGGTGATCGTCGGCGATTCGCTCAGGGCGGTACAGCTCTCGAACGATCTGCTCGCCGCCGGCGTCAACGTGCTGCCGATCATCCATCCCGCCGTTCCGGAGGGCATGGCGCGGCTGCGCTTCTTCATCACCAGCGAGCATTCGGAGGAGCAGATCCGCCGCACTGTAGCGCTGACGGCCGAGCGGCTGAACGATCTCATCCAACGGAATTTCGGCCTCGGCGGGGTCGATATCGATCAGATGCTGAAGGCGCTCTCGGCGCGCTAGACATCGTGGCCGCGTCGAGCCGCGGCGCCAGGCAGGTTGCTGCATGACCCATGTGATCATAACCGGCGGCTCCAGCGGAATCGGCCTGGCACTCGCGGCGCTTTATGCGAGCCGCGGCGCGCGGCTGTCGCTCATTGCGCGCTCGCGCAATCTCCTGGAGCTCGCGGCTGAGAAGCTCGTTGCCAAGCATGGCGCTAAGGCCGCCGACATTCACATCGAAACCGCCGATGTCGCGAACGAGGCCAAAATCGACTCGGCGATCGGCCGCTGCGTCGAGGCGCTGGGCCCCTGCGACATTCTCGTGACCTCCGCAGGCATTGTCGAACCGGCGCCGTTTCTGGAAGCGTCGAGCGAGGCCTTCCGCCGCCAGATGGACACGAATTTTTCCGGCACCGTCAACGCGGTACGCGCCGTCTATCCGGACATGGCGCAGCGGGGCAGCGGTCACATCGTGATGATTTCCTCGGGTTCCGGACTTATCGGCATCTACGGCTACACAGCCTATTGCGCGTCGAAATTCGCGCTGCGCGGTTTTGCCGAGGCGTTGCGCAGCGAAGCGCGCTGCCATGGCGTCGACATATCGGTGGGCTTTCCGCCAGATACGGAAACGCCGCAGTTCGAGCGGGAAATCGCGGAGCGCCCGCCGGAGGCAAGCGTGGTGATGGGTGTCGTCCGCCCCTGGAGCGCCGAGGCCGTTGCCAGGAAGATCGCCGACGGCGTCGAAAAAAGACGGTTCGAGATCTATTTCGGCCTCCCGCTTTTCCTCCTCGGGCGCTTCGGCCCCGCCGTTCGGCCGCTGATCAACTGGTGGTTCGACCGGGCGATCGCGCGCTGCCGTGGACGGTGACCGTGGAGATCTCTGCCGCGCTTGTGCCTGCAGTGGTTAGCATTTAAGTGTCGGGCGGAGACCTGCTGGCGAGGTGCGGAAAGGCTCGAAGGTAACGGATTGGCGCTACTTCCCTTTGAATTGCACGACTATCCCGCAGCGTTGACGCTCGGCTGTTACCTGCTGTCCTGCGGGGTGATCTTCTTCACCGACCGCTTCGCCTTGCCCGCACGCGAGCGTCGGAAGAACGCCTCTCCGCATGGCCGCAACCAGGATATCATCGATGCGCTGGCCAGACTGCCAGTGATCGCGCTCGTCTTTGCCGGCTTCTTCGCGATCTCCTGGAGGCCGCTCTACGCGGCTGCCGGCGTAATGAGCTTCTTCATCATCTTCACCGGCATCTCCCGGGCGAAGTTCAAGTTCATCCGCGAGCCGCTGGTCTTCTCCGACATCGCGCTCGTCGCCGACGTGTTCAAATACAAGAGCATTTTCTATGCGACCTCGCTGAACATCCTGTTCTGGATCGTCGCCTTCCTCTACGTGTTCGGCGTCTCGGGTCTCTATATGTATCTCGAGCCGAGCATCCTGCCGGCGCGCGACAAGCTGTTCTGGGTCCTAGTGCTGATCGCGGTCGCCGCCGGGCCCTGGCTTCTGCTGTTCTACGGCCCGGTCAACCGTCCGACGGCCGCTCTCGTGCAGCGGCTGGTGGGCAAGAAGGTCAACGTCAAGATGAGCACGGTGCGCTTCGGCACCTTCGGCTCGGTGGTCTTCCATTTCATCGTCTGGCTTGGGGTCAAGCGCGAGAAGATCGTCGCAGAACTTTCCGAACGCCTTCGCGCCGCCGTCCATGAACTGATGGGCCATGAAGAGGCGCCGCTGATCGTCGTCTGGCAATCGGAATCCTTCATCGACATGCGGCATTTCGGCGTCGATACGATCAAGCTGCCGGCGATCGACAGGCTGCGCCAGCAGGCGGTGCAGTGGGGGCGGTTGAGCAATGTTTTCGAGGGTGGCTATACGCTGCGCACCGAATTCGCGGTGTTGAGCGGCCTCGTGCCGGACGATATCCATGTCGATGCGAGCTATCCCTATCTTCGCGCCGCCCATTATGCGGACGTCGTCTGGCCGGGAAAGCTAAAGCGCGCCGGCTGGCGCACGCATTTCATCCATCCCTATGACCGGACCTTCTTCCTGCGCCACAAGGCGATGCCGGTGCTTGGCTTCGACACGCTGACCATGCTCGACGCCTTCGCTCATGATGCCGCGCAAGACGGACTGTATGTTTCCGATGCCGCCCTGACGGCGAGAGTTCTGGAGGAGACGCGGAAGCTCGCCGACGACGAAAGCGGGCTCTTCTTCGTTGCCTCAATGGCCAATCACGGGCCCTGGGAACCCGGCCGCGTCGGAACGCTTACGAACCCGGTCGACATCTACCTGGCGATCCTGGAGCAGTCGGATGCTGCGCTGAGGAAGCTCGTCGACGGTCTCGACAGGCTGGACCGCCCGGTATGGCTCGTCTTCTACGGCGATCACGCCCCGCTTCTTAAGTCCTTCGCCGATCCCTTTCCCGACCCGCGCACGGACTATTTCATCGTGCCGCTTGCCAAGGCGCGTCCGGCAAATCACCGGCCCAAAGCGCCGCAGGACGAGGACCCGTGGAACCTTCTGCGTGCCCTGCTCAAGCACGCCAATCTGCACAGGGACGCGCTGCAATAGCATGACGGCAGGCACCACGATCCAGCAGCAGCCACGGCGGACATTCCTGTTCCTGCAGGGCCCGTCTTCGCCGATCTTCGCCAAGATCGCGACGCGGCTCGAGGCTTTCGGCCATACATGCCTGCGCATCAATCTCAATGCGGGCGACCAGATCTTCTGGCGGCGGGGCGGCGCGCACAACTATCGCGGCTCGCTCGCCGATTGGGGCGCCTATGTGGAATCATTCCTCCGTCGCCAATCCGTCAGCGATCTCGTCCTTCTCGGCGAGGAGCGTCCCTACCATAGAATCGCAATCGCTGCCGCGCGCCATGTTGGGATCGAAGTCTTCGTCGTCGAGATGGGCTATCTCAGGCCCGACTGGCTGACGCTCGAGCGAAGCGGCATGTCGTCCAATTCGCATTTCCCCGTCGATCCGGAACAGATCGTGCAAGCGGCGGCTGGGTTGCCGGAGCCGGACTGGCGGCGGCGGCACACGCAGACCTTCCTGGCCGAAGCGGCCTATGACCTCCTCTACAATCTACCGAATGTCTTCTTCTGGTTTCTTTTTCCGGGTTATCGCCGGCACGCGATCTTTCATCCGCTGGCGGAATACGCCGGCTGGGTAAGACGCCTGGCTGCAAGCAAGCGCCACCAGCAAGCCGCAGACGGGCTGGTCGCCTCGCTCACATCTGCATGCGCGCCTTATTTCGTCTACCCGCTGCAACTCGAGACCGATTTCCAATTGCGGGCGCACTCTCCCTTCAACAGCCAGAAAGAAGCGATTGCCGATATTTTAGCCTCCTTCGCACGCCATGCGCCCGCGACCAACAAGCTCGCCGTCAAGGTGCACCCGCTCGACAACAGCCTTATCCCCTGGCGCCGGATCATTGCCCATCAAGCGGCGGCCCTCGGGGTGGCCGAGCGCGTCATCTATCTCGACGGCGGAAATCTGGATCTGCTGGCGGAAAAGAGCGCCGGCATGGTGACGGTCAACTCGACCGCCGGGCTGCACGCCTTGAAGCAGGGAAAGCCGGTGAAAGTCCTGGGCAGGGCCGTGTTCGACATCGCGGGTTTGACGGACCAGCAGACGCTCGATTCGTTCTGGACAGCACCGCGGCCGCCCGATTCGGAGCTGAGCACGGCAATGTTCCGGCTGATGGCGGCCTCGATCCAGGTTCGCGGCAACTTCTACTCCGACGCCGGGACTGATGCCGGCGCCAAGGCCATCGCCGAGCGGCTGCACCGCAACACCGTCAACCAACCCGGCGCCTTCGTCGATCCGCCGCCCCGGCAAAGACCGGAAAAGAGGGCAGCCGCCTCAGATCAGGCGACGCCGGCGCGCAACAGGTCGTGAATATGCAGGATGCCTTCGGGCATCCCCGCCTCGTCGACGAGGAACAGCACCGTCACCTTGTGCTCCTGCATGAATTCCATGGCGGCGCTCGCCAGCAGGTCTGCCTGGACCACCTTCGGATGATGCGACATGACGTCTTCGACCGGCTGGCCGAGCAGGTCGCCGGCCATGTGCCGGCGCAGGTCGCCGTCGGTGATGACGCCAACGAGCACACCTGCTCCGTCGACGATGCCGACGACGCCGAAGCCTTTCGCCGACATTTCGATGACCGCCTCGCTCATCGGCCGGCCGATGGCAAGCAGCGGCATCTGGTCGGCTTGATGCGCAAGCTCGTGCACGAGCCGCAGCTGGGCGCCGAGCTTGCCGCCTGGATGGAAAGTCTTGAAGTCCTCGGCGGAAAAGCCGCGCCGCTCCAGGAGCGCAATCGCCAGCGCATCGCCGACGGCGAGCTGCAGCATGGCCGAGGTCGTCGGTGCCAGCCCGTGCGGGCAGGCTTCCGGCACTCTTGGAAGCACCAGGGCAATCTCGGAATTGCGCGCCAGGATGCTGTCGCGGTTCGACGAGATCGACACGATCGGCACCTTGAAGCGCTTGGCATAGGTGAGCATGTTGGCGAGTTCCGCCGTCTCGCCCGACCAGGAGAGCAGGATCAGCACGTCATCGGAGGTGACCATGCCGAGATCGCCGTGGCTTGCCTCGGTCGGGTGGACGAAATAGGCGGAGGTGCCGGTCGAGGCCAAGGTGGCGGCGATCTTTCGGCCGATATGGCCGCTCTTGCCGACGCCGGAAACGACGACGCGGCCATGCCCGTCACCAATCAACTCGACGGCACTGACGAGGCTTTGCGCAAAGTTTGCGTCCGCCGCCAGGTGCTCGGCGAGCGCCTTGATGCCGTTCGTCGCCGTCGTCAGCGTCCGGCCGATCGAGTCCAGAATGGCACTAGGGGAATGCCCCTCGGCCTTCACATTTCGCAAGCCCATAATCAAATCCGGTCCAGAAACGACATAACGGCGAGTTCGCCTCTCGCGTCCTCGCTCGGAATATAGAGCCAGATAAGCCCTTTCCTTCCGCAAACCAAGCCTCACTCCGCCGTCTATTGCCCAAACCGGCCACTTTTCGCAGCGCTCACCTCGGCGGACAGGATTTTCCACAGGCGCGTCCGGCGGCAGGAAACGCGCTTTGGCGTGCCCGCCCGTAATAGACTGCTTACGCTCCGCCTTGGATCATGGCTTGCGCAGCGGCGCAGAATCACGCCGCCGCGCCGATCTCCGGTTTGGGCGCAGTCCGGCCGGCCAGCAGGTGCCCTATGGCCGCACGCGCTTCGTCGGCAGAGCCGAAGCGCTTCGCGTCGAGATCCCAGACATGATACTTGACCGCCAGGAACTTGAACCGGTCCTGATCCGGGACCACGACACCAACGGCTTCTCCGCCATATTCGATAACTTGCTTGTTCATGCGAATAACGCTCCTCCACGCAGCGGGCGCGGATATTTTCAATTCTCGGCAATAGGTGAATTCGGCAGGTTCGACAGGTCACATTCGGCAAAGCGTGCGAATGAGACCTTTCACTGTTGCACGACAAAGGGAACGAGAGCCGCAGAAGGCGGCGGTCGAGACGATTCTGGACATGTCACTCTCCTTTGGCTAGGCGCGGCACAGAGCGCCGCGGCGTTTCATGAACAATGTGAGGCGGACTCCTTCCGCGTCACGGTCTGCAAACTAGAATAATCTACCAATTTGGTCAACTACAAAAGCGATATGGCGAAAAATAATTCTTCCCCATTCGCTTCCGCCTGCCCCGTAGACAATCCCGTTGCTCCCCTGCAGGAGCGCTTCCTATCTAGGTAGCGCCGAATCGGCCTGCAAGTGACGATTCGGATAAAGACAGCACTTTCGGACGAAAAAGGGGCAGCCCCTCGAGGCTGCCCCTGACTTGTAGGCGACAGGCGCGGCGGCGTCAGGCCGCCGGCGCGCCGGGCTGCTGCGCGCCGGAACGGCTCGCCTCGCGATCCTTCCACCAACGGCTGAGGAACAGCAGGATCGGTCCGCCGATATAGATCGACGAGGTCGTCGCGACGATGACGCCGAAGATCATCGGCCAAGCGAAGCTGCGCACCGCCTCACCGCCCCAGATCGCCATCGGCACCAGCGAAAGTGCCGTCGCCATCGAGGTGAAGATGCATCGTGCGATCACCTGGTTGATGCTCATGTCGATGAGATCGGAGAACGGCATCGACTTGTACTTGCGCAGGTTCTCGCGCATGCGGTCGTAGACCACGACCTTGTCGTTCACCGAGTAGCCGATCATCGTCAGCAGGGCGGCGATCGCCGTCAGGTTGAAGTCGATCCCCATCAGCGCGAAGAAGCCGACGGTCTTGGTGATATCGAGCAGCAACACGGCGATCGCGCCGACGGCGAAGTGCCATTCGAAGCGGAACCAGATGTAGAGCAGAATCGCCACCATGGCGAGGCCGACGGCGAGAAAGCCCGAACGCGCCAGCTCGCCGCTGACCGTCGGACCGACAACCTCGGTCCGCTCCATCGTCGAGTCCGGGATCGCTTTGGTTACCGCATCCTTGATCTTGCTCAAGGCTGCGGTCTGCTCCTGTTCGCCACCGGGCTGACGCTGGACACGGATGAGCACCGACTGGCCGCCGCCGAAGTCCTGCAGCGCCACCTCGCCGAGATTAAGCTCTTCGAGGCTGTGCCGCAGCGTCGGCAGGTCGATCTTGTCCTTCGACACCGCCTCGACCTGGATGCCGCCGATGAAGTCGATGCCGTAGTTGAGGCCCGGCGTGAAGAACAGGATGACCGAGCTGATCGACAGGAAGGCCGAGAAACCGATCGCTTGATAGCGACGCTTCATGAACGAGAAGGTCGGCAGATGCGGCACGCGTCCGAAGAGCGACGGGATCTCCAGCTTCTTCATCTTGCGGCGCACGACGACCTCACGCATTAGCAGGCGCACGACGGTGACCGAGGTGAACATCGAGATGATGATGCCGAGCATCATGGTGACCGCGAAGCCGCGGACCGGACCGCTGCCGAGCCAGAACAGGAGCACCGTGCCGGCAAGCGTGGTGACGTTGGAGTCGAGGATCGTCGCATAGGCCTTGTTGAAGCCGACGTCGAGTGCCTTCATCGCACCGGCGCCCGCTTCCGTCTCTTCTCGGATACGGGCGTTGATGAGGATGTTGGCGTCGACGGCCATGCCGATGCCGAGAATGATACCGGCGATGCCGGGGAGCGTCAGCGTCGAGCCGATCAGCCCGAGAACGCCGATCGTCAGGATGGTGTGGAGCACCAGGCCGACATTGGCGATCATGCCCCAGGCGCCGTAAAGGACGATCATCAGCGTCACGACGAGACCAAAACCGGCAAGGCCCGTATAGAGGCCCATGCGGATCGAATCGCTGCCGAGGTTCGGCCCGACCGAACGCTCCTCGATTATGGTGAGCGGCGCCGGCAGGGCACCGGAGCGCAGCAGCGCCGAGAGGACCGTTGCCTCCTCCACCGTGAAGTTGCCGCTGATCTGGCCGCGGCCGCCGAGGATCGGCTCGTTGATGACCGGCGCCGTCAAGACCTTGCCGTCGAGGACGATGGCAAAGGGACGGCCGACATTTTCGCGCGTGATGTCGGCGAACTGGCGGGCGCCGAGCGAGTCGAAGGCGAAATCCACGACCGGCTGGTTGGTGCGCTGGTCGAAGCCGACCTTCGCATCTTCGAGGCGTTCGCCGGAAATGGCGATACGGCTTTCGACCGGATATTTGTTGCCGTCGTCGGCGCCTGGCAGGATATCGACGCCGCGCGGAGCCGGCTGCGTGATGTCGACCGTCTGGTCGAGCATGTGGAAGCTCATCTGCGCGGTCGAGCCGAGCAGTTCGCGCAGCCGAGTCGGATCCTGGAGGCCCGGCAGCTGCACGAGAATGCGGTTCGAGCCGATGCGCTGGATCAGCGGCTCGGCGACGCCGACCTGGTCGACGCGGTTGCGGATGATTTCAAGGCTCTGCTCGACCGCTTTGGTCATACGGTCGGCAAGGCCTGCTTCGGTCATGGCGAGCGTGATCCCGTCGCCATTCGTCGTCACGTTGAGCTCGGCAGCGGAGCCACCGAAGCCAACGGTGCCGACGGGTGCGGCGAGTTCCTGCAGCTTCGGCAGCACCTTTTCGCGGTCAGCCGGATCCGCGACGTTCACCGTCACACTGTTGCCGCTGATGCGCGCCGAAGAGGCGGAGACGCGCTCGCCGCGCAAAACGCGGCGGGTGTCGTCGAGAAGCGAGTTGAGGCGCGCCTTCTGCAGCCCCGCCCCGTCGACCTCGAGCACGAGGTGCGAACCACCCCGAAGGTCGAGGCCGAGGGTGACCGGCTCGAAGGGAAGCACGGAAGCGAATTGCTCCCGCATGGCCGGCGTCAGAACGCTCGGCACCGCCGCGAGGCATCCGAAGATAATGATCGCGACATAGGCGAGAACCGCCCATCTGGATGTACGCATGTGGAAATTCCAAAAACGCCCGGACGCGCCTTGCGGCACTCATCGGGCTGGGTTTCATCGAGCCGGAGTGGACCTCCGCCGAATTCTCAATCGCAATTCTAGGCCGAGGGCGGTCCGCGGATGCGCTCGCTCTCATGCCGGGCGCCAGGCGCCCCTTCCTTGCGCGGGAAAACGAGGAGCCGAATGTCTTCATAGATCGGCAGGATCGCCGCTTCGGCCGCAAGGACCGCGGCCGGATCGCCGCCGAGCGCTAGCTTGCCGTCGGACCGCTCGCCGACGATGCGCAATTCCGGCAAGGCGACGGCGCGGGAGACCTGGCGGGCGGCGGGGCGATCGGGCGATCCGCTGTCTGGCGCGGACACGCTGCCGCTCTGCGCGCCCAGACGACCGGAAACGCCCTGCCCGACGGCGATGACCTGCATGGCAAAGGAAGCGCAGAACAGCCACAGCACGGCAAGAAGCCGGCCGGCCTGCATGTTTCTGCTGCCACCACCCAAGCGGTCCATCGAGGACGCGATCCCTTTCTCTCGGCACCTTGGCGCCCGCGAGATAAATTCAGCCCGATCCCACAAAGCTAGTCGAAGAACATGGCCGGATTCGAGCAGGCGCCCTTAACACCATCCCGTGCCGCAAAAGTCAAATCTGCGCTCGCCTGACACCGGTCAGCCGCCAGCGCCGGCGGTTTTCTCCTGGTGGATCTCTATCAGCGACGGACCCGGCCGCGAAGCGGCCTCCGCCAGCGCGCGCGGCAAGTCCTGGATATCCGTCAGCCGCTCGGCCGGGACGCCATAGGCCTTGGCGGTCAGCAGGAAATCCGGCGCCGACGGCTTCACACCTTGTGGGGTGACTCCGGTCTCGACCATGTGGGACTCGATCTCCCGATAGCCGTCATTGTTCCAGACAAGGAAGATCACTCTCGCTCCGGCATCGACCGCCGAGCCGATCTCCGCCAAGGAGAACTGGAAGCCTCCATCGCCGACAAGGCAGACGACCGGCTTCGCGCGGTCGGCAACCGCCGCGCCGATTGCCGCCGGCGGGGCATAGCCGAGCGAGCCATAGCCGGTCGCCGAATTGAACCAGGCGCGCTGCCGCGGCGCGTCGCAATAAAGGTTGCCGGCATAGACTGCTTGGGTCGAATCGCCGACGATCGTGCCGTCCGGAAGGGCCTTGTAGATCAGCTCGATGATACCGACCTCGGCCCGCATTTTCGGCGTCAGTTCTTTCAGGGCCGCCTTGCGCGCCGCATCGGCCCGCGACGCGCCATCCCTGGCGGCGGTGTGGCCGGGTAGAAAGCCCAGAATACCCGCCGTTGCCGCCCTTGCGCCGGAAAGGATCGACAGCGCCGCCTGCGGCCCCCGCGCCAGCTGCGCGGCGTCGATATCGGTTCGGATCAGGTTCTGAAGCGCCGGAAAGCCGCCATCCGCATAGAGGTCGTAGTCGGTCTGGCCCATTTCGGTGCCGAGCGCCAGCACGAGGTCGGCTTCGCGCAGCAAGGCGCGCACGGACTTGAGGCTCGGGCTTGCCGGCACGCGCAGCGGATGACCGGCCAGCATGCCGCGGGCGTTCACAGTCGTGACCACCGGCGCGCCGATCTGCTCGGCAAGCGCACGCACTTCCGCCTCCGCCGTCAGTGCGCCGCCGCCGCAGAGGATGACGGGGCGCGCGGCTTCGGCACAGAGGATCGCCGCCCTCTGCAGGGTTTCGCTGTCGGAGCGCGGGCGGGTCGCCGCCGCCGGCTTTGTCTCCCGGCTTTCGATCCGCTCGGCCATCACATCGGTCGGGATCTCGATATGCACCGGCCCGGGCCGGCCGGAAAGCAGCACCGCAAAGGCACGGTCGACGACAAGCGGCAGGTCGGCCGGATTGATGAGCGTGTGCGAATAGAGCGCCAGGGTCTTCATCATGCCTTGCTGGTCCGGCAATTCGTGCAGCAGGCCGCGGCCATGCCCCAGCGAGTCGCGCCGGTTGACGCCGGAAATGACGAGCATCGGGATCGAATCCTGCCGCGCCTGCGCCATCGCCGTGATCGTGTTGGTAAGCCCCGGCCCGGTGATGACCAGCGCCACGCCCGGCTTGCCGCTGACGCGTGCATAGCCGTCGGCCATGAAGCCGGCACCCTGCTCGTGGCGCGGCGTCACATGGCGGATCTTCGACGCCGAAAGGCCGCGATAGAGTTCGACCGTGTGAACGCCGGGAATGCCGAACACGACCTCGACGCCATTCGCCTCGAGCAGATCGACGAGCACCTCGCCGACGGTTTTCATTTCGGCACTCATGCGCGGCGCTCCCTTCGATCCGTGCAGCGTTCGGCAAGAGCGGCGATGCGCCGGCACGCCTCGTCGAGCCCCGCATCCGGTACGGTCAGGCTCACCCGGACGAAATCCTGCGCCTGCTCACCGAAGGAGGAGCCCGGCATCACTGCCACGCTTTCCTCCTCGAGCAGCGCCCAGGCGAAGGCTTCGCCCGAGAGACCCGTTCCGGCGACGTCGATCAGCGCGAACATTCCGGCCTCCGGCGGCAGAACCGAGACGCCCGGCGTCCGGGCGAGAGCCAGCGCTATCCGGCCGGCGCGCCGCCTGTAAGCCTCGCGCATCTGGCGCGCCGTGTCGATCTCGTGGGTCAACGCATAGGCGGTCATGTCGGCAATGAAGGGCTGCTGGCCGAAAAGCATCGTTTCCGAAACCGGCAGCAGGCGTTCCGTGAATTCCCCCGGCCCGACGGCCCAGCCGCTGCGGAAGCCGGGAGCGGCATGCGACTTCGAAATGGACGAGACGACCACGGTGCGGTCGGCCAGATCCGGATTGTCGAAGGGCGATGCGAAGACGGCATCGAAAACCAGTTCCTCATAGACCTCGTCGCAGACGATCCAGAGATCGTGGCGGCGCGCCACCTCGCCGATCACTGCGATTTCCGCTTCGGTCAGAACGGCACCGGTCGGGTTGTGCGGCGTGTTCAGAAGCAGGACGCGGCAGTCGGGCGTGACGGCCCGTTCCAGATCTTCCGCCCGCATGTGAAAGCCGTGTTCCGGTTTCAGCGGCACCAGGACCGGATGAGCGCCGGTCGCGCGGATGACGCCTTCGTAGGTGGCGTAGAGCGGATCGCCGACGAGCACGCCGTCGCCGGCTTCGGCCAAGCCCAGCATGACGGCGAAAAGCGCCGTCTGCGTGCCGGGAAAACAGAGAATGTTCGCCGCCGTCACATCGGCACGGCGGCGACGGTATTTTTCTGCAAGCGCGGCGACGATGGCGGGCTCGCCGCGGCCGTTCGAATAGCGGTAGCGCCCGGCATTCATGGCGCGCTGGCACTCGTCGAGCAGGGCACGGTCGGGCGGCAGGTCGGGCTCGCCAATGGTGAGCTCGATGAGATCAGCGCCGCTCGCCTTCAGCTGCCGCGCCCGGATGTGCAGCGACCATTTGCCGGAGCCAAGATCCGCCAGGCGCGAGGTGATCGACGCGTAACGCATGGTGATTTCTCCCGTCTGTTATTGTTCTAACGGCAGGCCGAGCAGCGCCTCGACCGAGGCCATGGCGATGCCGACCAGCTCGCCGTCGCGGAAAAGATCGCCGGCAAGACAGCCTTCCACCCACAGCCCGTCGACGAGGCCGTTGACCGCAATCGCGTAGCGGCGGCATTCCTCCGGGCCCGCCGGCCTGCCTTTCGCCGCGAGGAAATCGCTCAACAGAGCCTGGAGCGCGTTGCGAAAGGCGAGATAGCCCTCGCGATGGATTTCGGCGAGCACCGGATCAACGCGCACCTGGCTGATGAAGGCGGCCCAGAGCGAGACGCTGCGGCTGTCGGCGACCGGTTCGGTGAGGTTGATGGCAATGAAGTCCTTGAGCCGCGTCGTCGGGTCGCCCTCGACATTTTTCGCCTTTTCGGTGAGCGAGGCAATGACGGCGCGATAGGCCTCCGCCACCATCTGATTCTTCGAGTCGAAGTAATGGCGGACGAGACCTGCGGTCACGCCGGCGCGGACCGCGATCTGCCGGACCGTCGCGCCCTTGAGCCCGAATTCCGCTATGCAGTCGAGCGTCGCCTCGATCAGTTCCTGGCGGCGCTCGCCTTCCGGAGCGCGGTGAAAGCTGCGGCGGCTCATGGCCGCTCCCATCCGCTCTGCCCGATCGTCGGTGTCTGCCAGACGGTTAGGCTCATTGCGCGGCTCCTGCGGGGGTGTCGTTCTTAGATGAGGCGCCAAAAATTCAGCGGCGACGTTATTATACACTTGAATAATAGCGGCACAAGTGCAACGATGCCTCTCATGAAACAGCGTGACAAGCCCAAGATGCTGCACGAAAAGTCGACCAGGGGAACTGTTTTCATGCCTTCACGAGAAGCTCTGCGATGGACCGGAGACGTCTGTCGATGACGGATGCGGCCCAGGCAATCGAGGTCACCGACCTCCACAAGTGTTTCGGGCCATTGGAAGTGCTGAAGGGTGTGTCGCTCGACGCCCGGCAAGGCGACGTGATCGCCATTATCGGTGGCAGCGGCTCCGGGAAATCAACCTTTCTGCGCTGCATCAATATGCTGGAATTGCCCTCGGCCGGACGGGTCTCCGTCCATGGCGAAGAAATCCGCCTGAAACCGGACGGCAAAGGCGGATTGGTTCCCGCCGACCGCAAGCAGGTGCAGCGCATCCGCACCCAGCTCGGCATGGTCTTCCAGAGCTTCAATCTCTGGCAGCACATGACGATCCTCGAAAACGTCATCGAAGCTCCGGTCCACGTGCTCGGCAAATCCAAAGCCGAGGCAGTGGAGACGGCGGAGAGGTTGCTCAACCGCGTCGGACTATACGAGAAGCGCGACGCCTACCCGGCCTTTCTCTCCGGCGGCCAGCAGCAGCGCGCCGCGATCGCCCGCGCCTTGGCGATCCAGCCGCTGGTCATGCTGTTCGACGAACCGACTTCGGCGCTCGACCCGGAGCTCGTCGGCGAAGTCCTCTCCGTGATCGGCGATCTTGCGCGCGAGAAGCGGACGATGATCCTCGTCACACACGAGATGAAGTTCGCCCGCGACGTCGCCAACCATATCGTCTTCCTGCACAACGGCATCATCGAGGAACAGGGGCCGCCCGAGGCGATCTTCGGCGCGCCGAAATCCGAAAGGCTGAAGAAGTTCATCAGTTCGATTCATTGAATTCAGCAATGCTCAACAACCAAAAAAGGGAACAGCATGAAGAAGACATTGAAGCTCCTGGCGGTCGCCGCCGCCCTGTCGATCGCCGGCGCCGTTGCCGCTTCGGCCGAACAGGTCAAGGTCGGCATTGCAGCCGAACCCTACCCGCCCTTCACCTCGCCGGACGCGAACGGCAACTGGGAAGGCTGGGAGATCGAGTTCATGAAGGCGATGTGCGCCGAGGCGAAGCTTGATTGCGTGATCACCCCCGTCGCCTGGGACGGCATCATCCCGGCGCTGACGTCGAAGAAGATCGACCTGATCGTCGGGTCGATGTCGATCACCGCGGAACGCCTGAAAACGATCGACTTCTCCGACAAATACTACAACACGCCGACAGGCATCATCGGCGCCAAGGGCGAGGACTTCAAGCCGACGCCGGAAGGGCTCGCCGGCAAGACGCTCGGCGTGCAGGTGGCGACGGTGCACCAGGCTTATGCGACCAAGCATTTTGCCCCGGCCGGCGTGGAGGTCAAGGAGTACCAGACGCAGGACGAGGCCAACCAGGACCTCGCCGCCGGGCGCCTCGATGCGGTGCAGGCCGATGCGATCGCTCTCGACGCCTTCCTGAAGAGCGATCAGGGCAAGGAATGCTGCGATTATAAGGGCGAAGTCGCCCAGGACATCGACGTGCTCGGACCGGGCGTCGGCGTCGGGCTGCGCAAGGGCGAGACCGAACTCAAGGACAAGATCAACGCGGCGATCAAGGCGATCCGGGCCAACGGCACCTACGACGCCTTCTCGAAGAAGTATTTCGACTTCGACATCTACGGCGGCTAGGCCGTAGCCGGCCGGCAGCTTCAGCGCTGCCGGCCCTTGATCTTCGAGGAGCTGGGTGGCGATGGCCGCGGAACCCTTCATCAACTGGAGCCTGCTGGCGCTCGCGGCGCCCGGCTGGGGCGGCGTTCTGCTGCAGGGCTTCCTGCATTCGATCGAGATCGCCGTCGGCGGCTATGCGCTCGGCCTGCTGCTCGGCGTCGGCGGCGCCTTCGGCAAGCTCTATGGCGGGCCGGTGCTGCGCGACCTGCTCGAGTGCTATACGACCATCGTGCGGGCGGTGCCCGAGCTCGTCCTCATCCTGCTTCTCTACTATGCCGGCACCGACCTCCTGAACCAGGTCCTCGGCGCCATGGGAATCGGCACCGTCGATATCAGCGGCTTGGCAGCCGGCATCTTCGTCATCGGCGTCGTCCAGGGCGCCTATTCGACAGAGGTGCTGCGCGGCGCTATCAAGGCGGTGCCCGCCGGGCAGATCGAGGCGGCGCGCGCCTACGGCATGTCGCCGATGAAGGTTCTCAGGCGCATTACGCTCCCCGCGATGCTGCCCTATGCCATACCCGGCCTTGCCAATCTCTGGCTGATCGCCACCAAGGACACGGCGCTGCTTGCCGTCGTCGGCTTCAGCGAACTGACACTCGTCACCCGCCAGGCGGCCGGCACGACCAAGGCCTATTTCCTGTTCTTCTGCGCCGCCGGCGCGCTCTATCTCGCCCTGACGCTTATCTCCAATCTTTTCATCGGCATCATCGAGCGCCATGCCCGGCGCGGCTTCGCGGAGCAGCGATGACCGACGAAACCACCCACGCGCTCGCGCTCGCCCCCGAGGATCTTCCCAAGCCGGAGAACTTTCTCAAACCGCATCGCATCGTCCTGATGCTCCTCTTCGCCGGCCTCGTCGTCGCAGTCGCCGTCTTCATGCGTTGGGATTGGCTGCCGCGCTACTTGCCAAGACTCGGCTCCGGCATCCTCGTCAGCCTGGTCATGCTGTTCAGCACCGCACTCCTCGGCTTCCTGCTCGCCGTTCCCCTCGGCCTCGTCCAGGTGACGGGCCCCTGGTTCCTCAAGGCCCCCGCCCGCCTGTTCTGTACCGTCATTCGCGGAACGCCGCTGCTCTTGCAGCTCTGGCTGCTCTACTACGGCCTCGGCTCTCTCTTTCCGCAGTTCCCGGCGATCCGTCATTCCTTCCTCTGGCCCTATTTGCGCGAGGCATGGCCGTATGGGGTGGCGGCGCTCACGCTTTCCTTCGCGGCTTACGAGGGCGAAGTGATGCGCGGCGCCTTTGCCGGCGTGCCGCGCGGAGAATTGGAGGCGGCTCGCGCCTACGGCATGGGACGCTGGACGAAGTTCCGGCGCATCTGGCTGCCGCGGGCCGTCCATCGGGCGCTGCCGACGCTCAACGGCGAGACCGTGCTGCAACTCAAATCGACGCCGCTCGTCGCCACCATCACCGTGGTCGACGTCTATGCGGTGATCTCCAAGGTGCGGCAGGAAACCTATCTCACCTACGAGCCGCTGCTCCTGCTGGCGCTCATCTACATGTGTCTGACCGGCATTCTGGTCGTCGCCTTCCGCTATTTCGAAAACCGCATTCCCACCCGTGGTGCCTGAGATGAAAATTGCCGCTGCGATCAGCAATGCCTTGCCGGAACTCGTCACCATTCGCCGCGATCTGCACGCCCATCCGGAACTCGGGCTGGAAGAACGCCGCACGTCGGCCTTCATCGCCGGCCATCTCGAAGCGCTCGGCTACGAGGTGGCGACGGGACTGGCGAAAACCGGCGTCGTCGGCACGCTCAGGAATGGCAGCGGCCCCCGTTCGATCGGCATCCGCGCCGATATCGACGCCTTGCCGATCCATGAGGAAACCGGCCTCGACTATGCCAGCAAGACGCCGGGACTGATGCATGCCTGCGGCCACGACGGCCACACGGCGATGCTGCTCGGCGCCGCCCGGGCGCTTGCCGAACGAAAAAATTTCAACGGCACCGTCCACCTCATCTTCCAGCCGGCCGAAGAGAATTTCGGCGGTGCGAAGATCATGATCGACGAAGGTCTGTTCGAGAAGTTCCCATGCGACGCCGTTTTCGCGCTTCACAACGCGCCGAATCTCCCCTTCGGGCAGTTTGCATTGCGCGAGGGTCCGATCGGGGCCGCCGTCGACGAGGCACGGATCACCGTTCACGGCCGCGGCGGTCATGGTGCCGAACCGCAGGAGACGGCCGACCCGATCGTCTGCGGCGCCAGCATCGTCGTGGCTCTGCAGACCATCGTGTCGCGCAACATCCATCCGATGTACCCGACCGTCGTCACCGTCGGCGCCTTCCACGCGGGTTCGGCGAGCAACATCATTCCGGAACGGGCGGAGATCGTCGTCGGCATCCGCTCCTTCGATCCATCCGTTCGCGACGAACTGGAGCGCCGAATCCGGATGATCGCCGAAGCACAGGCGGCAAGCTTCGGCATGCGAGCGACCGTCGACTACCAGCGAAGCTACGATGCGACGATCAACCACAAGGCGGAGACGGATTTCGTCCGCGACCTCGCGATCCGCTTCGCCGGGGCAGACAAGGTCGTCGATCTCGCCCGCCCCTATATGGGCAGCGAGGACTTCGCCTATATGCTCAAGGAGAGGCCGGGGACCTATTTCTTCCTCGGGTCGCGGATGACCGGCGAGGAAAAGCCGCTCCACCACCCGGGCTACAATTTCAACGACGACCTGCTGCCGATCGGCGCGGCCTTCTGGACAGAGCTCGCCGAGGCCTATCTGGCGCGACCGTAGTCCTCCAGCGCATGTCGCCCAAAAGTGTGCATGGGGTTTTGGAACAACGACATGCACGAAAAAGATGGTCCAAAATGCCACAGGCGAAACATTGCTGCAGTGTGACAACGTGGCGGGCTGCCCGTTATTGACCTTTGGCAATTCTGCATCAAATTCAATCACACGATGAAGTCGAGCCGCCGCTCGATGAGCGAATGAATGATCGTGCGGGATGCAAGGGCTCCTGCACCTCCGCCCTCACCGCCCGGGCTGAAAGGATCGCGCCCCGTGTTTGAAGCCTTCGATGCGACAGTGCTTGCGCGCATTCAGTTCGCCTTCACGGTCTCGTTTCACATCATCTTTCCCGCCTTTTCCATAGGACTCGCGAGCTATCTCGCGGTTCTCGAGGCGCTGTGGCTTTGGAAGAAGGACGAGGTCTATCTCGAGCTCTTCAACTTCTGGAAGACGATTTTCGCCGTCGCCTTCGGCATGGGCGTCGTCTCGGGCATCGTCATGTCCTATCAGTTCGGCACCAACTGGAGCGTGTTCTCGGACAAGGCGGGCCCGATCATCGGACCGCTGATGGGGTACGAGGTCCTGACGGCCTTCTTCCTCGAGGCAGGCTTCCTGGGCATCATGCTGTTCGGCCTCAACCGGGTCGGTCCGAGACTGCATTTTTTCGCAACCGCCATGGTCGCGCTCGGCACGCTGATCTCGGCCACCTGGATCTTGTCCGCGAACTCCTGGATGCAGACCCCGGCGGGCTTTGCAATGAACGAAGCCGGACAATTCATTCCGGTCGACTGGTGGGCAATCATCTTCAATCCGTCCTTCCCCTACCGGCTCGTGCATATGGTGCTCGCCGCCTATCTGACGACGGCGTTCGTCGTCGGCGCCTGCGGCGCTTGGCATCTGTTGCGCCACACTGCGCCTCGGCGTGCCCGGACGATGTTCTCGATGGCGATGTGGATGGCAGCGATCGTCGCACCTATCCAGATTCTCGCCGGCGACCTGCACGGCCTCAATACGCTCGAGCATCAGCCGGCCAAGATCATGGCGATGGAGGGTCACTATCACAGCCATCCCGACGGTGCCCCGCTGGTGCTCTTCGGCATCCCCAATTCAGCGGAGAAGCGCATCGACTACGCAATCGAAGTGCCAAGACTCGGGAGCCTCATTCTGAAGCACGATCTCGATGCACCGTTCGCCGGCCTCGACTCGATTCCCGAAGAACTCCACCCTCCCGTCGGCATCGTCTTCTGGTCGTTCCGCGTGATGGTCGGCATGGGCCTGGCCATGCTCGGGATCGGCCTCTGGTCGCTCTGGTGTCGGTACCGTGGCACACTCGCCACCGATGCCTGGCTGCACCGCATGGCGGTGGCAATGGGTCCGGCGGGGTTTGTCGCGGTGCTTGCCGGCTGGATCACTTCCGAGGTCGGGCGGCAGCCCTATACTGTCTATGGCCACCTGCTGACGGCCAATTCTGTGTCACCGATCGAGGCTCCGGCCGTCGGCGCGTCGCTCGTCGCCTTCATCATCGTCTACTTCCTCGTCTTCGGCGCCGGCACCTTCTACATCCTGCGGCTGATGGCGCGCCTGCCGCGCGATACCATGCCGGAACTCGACGAGGGGCCGCTGCGCACGGCCGGCGTCACCCCTGGCCCGGCAGCGGCGAGACCCAATGGAGGCCCGCATGGCCATTGACCTGCCGTTCATCTGGGCCGCGCTTATCGCCTTCGCGGTGCTCGCCTATGTGGTGCTCGACGGCTTCGATCTCGGCGTCGGCATTCTCTTTCCGTTCTTCCCGGAGAAGCACGATCGCGACGTAATGATGAATTCCGTGGCACCGGTGTGGGACGGTAACGAGACATGGCTCGTGCTCGGCGGGGGCGGCCTGATGGCCGTCTTCCCGCTCGCCTATGCCACGGTCATGCCAGCGCTTTATGCGCCGATCATCGGCATGCTTCTCGGCCTCATCTTCCGCGGCGTCGCCTTCGAATATCGCTGGCGCACGCGACGCGGCGAGTTTTTGTGGAACTGGGCCTTTGCCGGCGGCTCGACGCTCGCAGCCTTTTCCCAGGGGCTGGCGCTCGGCGCGCTCATCCAGGGGATTCCGGTCGAAGACCGGGCCTATGCCGGCGGTTGGTGGGACTGGCTGACGCCGTTCTCGATCGTCACCGGCGCGGCGATCGTCATCGGCTACGCGCTGCTCGGCGCGACCTGGCTGATCATGAAGACGCGCGGCGATCTCGCCGAGCGTGCTCGCGCCATCGCGCTGAAATGCGCCTTCGCCACCGTGGCGGCCATGGGCATCGTCAGCCTCTGGACGCCATTTCTCGAGCCGGTCTATCTGCAGCGCTGGTTCGGCTGGCCGACGGCGATCTTCAGTGTCATCGTGCCGCTGCTCGTTCTCGGCTGCCTTTACCTGCTGCTCAAGGGCATCCAGCAGCGCCACGACCGCCAGCCCTTCATCGCCGCCCTCGGCCTCTTCCTGCTCGGCTATATCGGCATCGGCATCAGCTTCTATCCCTATATGGTGCCGCCGTCGCTCACCATCTGGGACGCCGCCGCGCCGAACGACAGCCTCGCTTTCCTGCTCGTCGGCGCGCTCGTGCTGGTGCCGATCATTCTTGCCTATACCGCCTATGCCTACTGGGTGTTCCGCGGCAAGGTCGATCCGGAAGAGGGCTATCACTGATGGGCGCGCTCGGCCGCCGGCTCCTCTGGTTCGTCTGGCTCTGGTTCGCCGGCGTCGCGGCGGTGAGCGTAGTCGGGCTCGCGATTAAGCTCGCGCTCGGCAGCTAATTAGGGAAAGCCCCGCTCAAGCTTGCGGACCTACCGTCTTCCTACACATCGGCAGGCAATCGCCGACGGAGACAGGACCGCACCCTACTCCCCAGCGATCGCCTGCCGAGGTGACCAAGCAGCGGGCTAGGCAACTCGCCACGGGCGCTGCGGCGGTTTTTCCCCTTCTCAGCCGGCGTCCGCTTTGCTAGCAGTTCGGCGCGATGGAACGGGGCGCGATCCGCCCCGGCAGGAGCCGGACATGCCAAAGACCCCCGCAGAATGCACGACGATGGCGGATGTGCGCGCTCAGATCGATCGGCTCGACCGCGCGTTGATGGCGCTCTTTGCCGAACGCTGGGGCTATATCGACCGGGCTGCCGAGATCAAGCGCCCGCTGTATCTCAAGGCAGACATTCCGGCGCGCGTCGCAGAGGTCCGGGAGAATGCCCGCAGGCACGCGATCAAATTCGGGCTCGACCCGGACTTCTATGAGCGCTTGTGGACACAGCTCATCGACCATGCGATCGCGCATGAGCGCAAGCTCCTCGGCGAAGACGAGGAGTAAGGCTCCGGCCCTTCAGCCGTTGGCGACAAGGCGTCCGTCGTCGCCGCGACCATCGTCGAAACTGTTCTTGCGACTGAGATAGCCTTCCCAATCGAAGGCACTCTGAACGATATGTTCGAGGCTCGCATGGGTCGGCACCCAATCGAGCTTCAATCGCGCGACGGTCGGATCGGCGACGACCTGGGCCGCGTCGCCCGGGCGACGCGGCCCGTAATCGATGCGGAAGTCGCGGCCGGAAACCTGCCGCACCGTGTCGAGAACCTGCAGCACGGAAAAGCCTTCGCCATAGCCGCAATTGCTGACCAGCGGACCGCCCCCACCGCTTAGATATTCAAGCGCTTTCCGATGGGCGGCAACCAGGTCGCTGACATGGATGTAATCGCGAATGCCGGTGCCGTCCGCCGTCGGATAGTCGGTGCCGAAAACATCGACCTTGCGGCGCCTGCCGAGCGCGGCTTCGCAGGCGACCTTGATGAGATGCGTGGCGCTGAAGGTCGACTGCCCCGCACGCCCCAGCGGATCGGCGCCGGCCACATTGAAATAGCGAAGCGCCACGTAACTGAAATCATGCGCCGCCGCCGCGTCCTCGAGCATGATTTCCGACATCAGCTTGGAACGGCCATAGGGGCTTTCCGGACGCAGGGCCGCCGTTTCCTTGACCGGATCCGGCGTCTCCTGGGTGCCGTAGACGGCAGCCGTCGATGAGAAGACGAAGCGGCGCACGCCGGCCTCTATCGTCGCGGCAATCAGGGTGCGCGTTTTCGCCGTGTTGTTCTCGTAATAGGCGAGCGGTTTGGCAACCGATTCCGGTACAACGGCCGAGCCGGCAAAATGGACGACCGCGTCGATCTCGTTCTCGGCGAAGATCCGCGCCAGCGCCGCCCGGTCGCCCACGTCACCGAAATAGAAGCGCGCCTCCGGCGCCACCGCCCAGCGGAAGCCGGTCGTCAGGCTGTCGAGCACGACGACGGTCTCTCCCGCGTCGAGCAGCGACCAAACCATATGGCTGCCGATATAGCCCGCTCCGCCTGTCACCAATATGGCCATGGCTGCCTTCCACCCCCGATTGAACCCGGGAACAGGAAAGACGGGCGATGCTTACGGAATTGGTAAATCGCGGCGCCGGCGCCGCTCTTCACCGGCTATTCCTGCGGCGGTGGTTAAGCACCCGCCACGGCAATCATTCGGATTTTATCGATCGGCCCGCAACGGACGAATCTTGATGATGTGGACGCCCCCGCGCCGGCGGTTGCCGCTATGATGCCGGCCAGTTACCCCGCAGCAATAAGAGGAGCGTTGACAATGCAGATCACGACCGTTGGATTGGATTTGGCCAAGAGCGTGTTTCAGGCGCATGGTGTCGATGAGGCAGGCGGCACCGTGCTGGTGAAACGGCTGCATCGCAAGCAGATGCTGCCCTTCTTCTCGAAGCTGCCACCCTGCCTAATCGGAATGGAAGCGTGTGGCACAGCGCACCATTGGGCTCGGACGCTCGCCGCCATGGGGCACGAGGTTCGGCTCATTCCCCCATCGTACGTGAAGGCCTATGTGAAGCGCGGCAAGAGCGACGCGCTGGATGCCGAGGCAATCTGCGAAGCCGTGCAGCGCCCGACGATGCGGTTCGTGCCTGTGAAGACGGTGGCGCAGCAGAGCATTCTCATGACGCATCGCGCGAGGTCGCTGCTCGTTCGCCAACGCACCATGGTCGCAAATGCGTTGCGGGCGCATCTGGCTGAACTCGGCTTTGTCGCCAATCCAGGCATTGCCAATCTGGCAAAGTTGGCGCAGCAAGCGCTGTCTGGCGAGAGCAGCTTGCCCTCCTATGCCCGGACCACGCTGGACATTCTGATCCGGCAGATCCTGGTGTTTACCGATGAGATCGCTGCGCTGGATCAGCAACTTCTCGCTTGGCATGCCGACAGCGAGGCCAGTCGCAGGCTTTCCGCTATCCCCGGCCTCGGCATAGTCACAGCCACGGCGGTCGCCGCCACCGTCACCGATCCCGAGCAATTCCGCTCCGGCAGGCAATTTGCCGCCTGGCTCGGCCTGACGCCGCAGCAGTGTTCGACCGGAGGAAAAACCCAGCTCGGCGGCATCTCCAAGCAGGGAGACCGATACTTGCGGAGGTTGCTCGTCGTCGGCGCCACCGCCGTTATCCGTCATACGAAGGACAAGGCAACGCCCCTGGCGAACTGGATCAGAAAGCTCCTGGAGAAAAAGCCGTTCAGGCTGGTCTCCGTTGCCCTCGCCAATAAACTCGCGCGGATCGCATGGGTCGTGCTGACCCGCAAGGAAGCCTATCGGGCCCATGAAATGATCGCCTGAGTTCAATCCCAGAGAACCGGAATTGGTAACGGCAGTCGATGATGTGTAACGATCGAGCCAATGGTGAGGCCAACCCGTCTGATTCAATGCGCTTCAAACGCGCGCCAGCTTGATCAGGGTCCTCATCGGCGGATTTCCATCAGGGCCAGCGGTCAAACTTCATACCGCACAAACAGGCCGGACATATGAAAGCAACCGATCAAACCACCCGACAAAAAGCCCTTGCCATAGGGGGCGTCCACATATGAATCAGCGGTCGAGGATATAGGTGCGCAGACGGTCCGCGGCCTCTGCGATCTGGGCCGGGTCACGCAGGAAGCAGGCGCGCATGAACAGCGACCCGCCCTCGCTGAAAGCCGTTCCCGGAGCCAGTCCGACCCCGGTCTTGTCGACGATGTCGATCGCCGCCCGGCGCGAATCCGTGACGCCGTCGATCTTCAGGAAGGCGTAAAGCGCCCCGTCGGGCTTCAGGGTCTCGACGCGATTGGTGGCAATCAGCGTGTCGCAGAGCAGGTCGCGATTGCGTCGGGCCTTGGTGACGTTGTCGTCGACGAAAGCGTCGCCTTCGTCCAGGGCGACGACGGCGCCGCGCTGCATGAATTGGGCGACCCCGGAGGTCGAATACTGGATCAGGTTCTCAAGCACTTGGCCCATGGCCGGCGGCGCCACGATCCAGCCGACGCGCCAGCCAGTCATCGCCCAGTTCTTGGAGAAGGAGTTGACGAAGAGGATGCGGTCGTCGTCCTCCATGATGTCGAGGAAGGACGGCGCGCGTCGGCCGAGATAGTAGTAGAGCGCGTAGATCTCATCGGCGATGATCCAGATGCCATGCCTGCGCGCCAGCGCCAAGATGGCCTTGAGATCGTCGGGCGACGCCGTCCATCCGGTCGGATTGGACGGCGTGTTGATGAACAGCGCCCGCGTCTTATCGCCGATCGCCGCCGCAAGGCGGTCGAGGCCGAGCTGCCATTTGCCGTTCTCGAAGCGCAGCGGCACCGAGACCGGCCGGACGCCGGAGAGGTCCGCGGCGGCGGCGAAATTCGGCCAGGCCGGGGTCAGGAGAACCATCTCGTCGCCGGGCGAAGCGATTGCCTCGATCGCAAGCTTGATCGCCTGCATGCCGGATCCGGTGACGTAGAAATTCTCCGGCGCGAGCGTCTTTTGGAAGCGGCGCTGATAATAGCGCACCAACGCCTCGCGCAGCGGCGGGATGCCGCGCTGCCACGTATAGAAGGTCTGGCCGGCCACCAGCGCGTCGGCCGCTGCCCGGCTGATGAAGTCCGGTGTCGGAAGATCGCCCTCACCGACCCAGAGCGGGATCAGGCCATCGCGACCACGGGCATAGTTCACCACTTCGACGATGCCGCTTTCGGGCGCCGCAAGAGCGCGGGGACTAAGGCTGGTCATGGTCGTCATCAGCGGCGGCCTCCTGAATTGCCCGCCGCTTCTAGACGTTTTCGCACCCGTGATCACACGATTTTCTCTGACGAACTTATCGATTTCTGTGATGATTTCGCTGCCGTCAGGCCCGCTGCTTCAAGATATCCCGTATTTCCGACAGCAGCCGCACATCCTCAGGCGGCGGCGCGGCCGGCTCCGGTGCCTTCTCTCGTTCCACCGAGGCGCGGATGCGGTTCACCCCCTTGACCAGCAGGAAGATGATCCAGGCAAGGATCAGGAAGTTGATGAACACCGTGATGAAGCTGCCATAAGCAAAGACCGCGCCCTGCTGGCGGGCTGCGGCCAGCGTCGGGGCGGTGACATTGGCGGAAAGCGGCAGAAAATAATTCGAAAAATCGAAACCGCCGCCGGTAATCGCGCCGACCACCGGCATGACGAGATCGTCGACGACCGAGGTGACGATCTTGGTGAAGGCAGCGCCGATGATCACGCCGACCGCCAGGTCCATCACATTGCCGCGGGCGATAAACTCTTTGAATTCGTTCAGCATGCGTCTCTCCGTAATATCCCCGTCCTTGAACGCTCGGCCGCGCCTGTCCCGCGCGGCAACCGCTGGTAGGAAACTAGACCAAAGCTCGGAGCGATGGAACCGCCGTTCGCGATCAAGGCGGGCAGCGGCCCGTGGCGCGCGACGGCTGCCCCGTCGCGTCTTGGACTTAAGACGCATAAAGCAGCCAATTCTCAATGGGATGGACTTGCCCTATGCTGCCCGTCGAGGAGTGAGGCATGCTTTCGGGTTCGGTCATTTTCGCCTCGGCCTTCGCCTATCTGCTACTGCTCTTCGCGGTCGCAAGCTACGGCGACCGGCGGGCCAGCAGAAGCAGGATTGCCAGCAAGGGCAGGCCGCTGGTCTATGCGCTGAGCCTGGCGATCTACTGCACCTCCTGGACCTATTTCGGCGGCGTCGGGCTCGCCGCCGAGCATGGGCTCGAGTTCACCGGCATCTATATCGGGCCGATCCTGATGTTCACGCTCGGCATGCCGCTGATCCGCAGGATCGTGCGGCTCGCCAAGACCGAGAAACTGACCTCGGTCGCCGATTTCGTAGCGGCGCGCTACGGCAAGAACCCGGCGGTGGCGGCGATCGTCGCACTGATCTCGCTGGTCGGCGCCATTCCCTATATTGCCCTTCAGCTCAAGGCGGTCTCGAGCTCGGTCGCCGCGATGATCGACACCAGCGACTACGGCATCGGCGCGGGCGAAAATTTCATCGACCTGCCGCTGCTCGTCACCCTCTTCCTCGCCTGCTTCGCGATCGTCTTCGGCACCCGCCACACGGATGCCACCGAGCATCAGGACGGGCTGATCCTGGCGATCGCGATGGAATCGGTCGTCAAGCTCGTCGCCATGCTGACGGCAGGCTTCTACATCGTCTTCGTCCTGTTCGACGGGCCGGCGAATCTGTTGGAGGCGGCCCGACAAAGTCCCGCCGTCCTTTCCGCCCTCGAATACCAGACGCCCGCCGCCCGCTGGATCCTGCTGATCGTGCTCTCCGCCTTCGGCATCATCATGCTGCCGCGGCAGTTCCACGTCACCGTCGTCGAAAACCGCACCGAGAACGAGCTGCGTACCGCCGGGGTGCTGTTTCCGCTCTATCTGATCGCCATCAACCTCTTCGTCCTGCCGATCGCCATTGCCGGCATCCTGACCTTCTCCGGCTCTGGCGACGCCGACCTCTATCTCTTGGCCCTGCCGCTCGCCAGCGACGTGCCGTTGATCACGCTCCTCACCTTCATCGGCGGCTTTTCCGCCGCCACGGCCATGGTCATCGTCGCCTCGGTGGCACTGTCGATCATGATCTCCAACGACATCGTCATGCCGGTCTTCCTGCGCCAGAGGCTCGGCACCCGCGGCACCCTGCAGGAGAGCGTGGCCGGGACGCTGCTCAACATCCGCCGCACCGCGATCTTTGTCGTGCTGCTGCTCGGCTACGGCTACTATCGCTCGGCAGACATGAGCTCCGGCCTCGCCTCGCTGGGGCTGCTCTCCTTCGCCGCCATCTCGCAGATGGCGCCGGCGCTCATCGGCGGCCTCGTCTGGCGGCAGGCAAACGCCCGCGGCGCGATTGCCGGAATGGTCAGCGGCTTCCTCGTCTGGGCCTATGTGCTGTTTCTGCCGAGCCTCGGCGGGCCCGACAATTCTCACGTGGCCTCGACGATCCTGAGCTTCCTCCTACCGTTTACGGATGTTTTTTCGGGGCCGCAGTCCGACCCGCTCGTCAATGCGTCGGCCCTCAGCATGCTAGTCAACGTCAGCGCCTATGTGCTCGGCTCGCTGACCCGGGCGCCGAAGCCGCTCGAGCGCTTCCAGGCCGGCGTCTTCATCACCCGCCGATCGCGCACGGAACGGGCCTTCCGCGGCCGCAAGACGAAGGTGACGGTACGCGACCTAAAGACTACGATCGCCCGCTACATGGGCGAGGAGCGCATGCAGCGCTCGTTCCACACTTATGAGCAGCAATCCGGCCGCTGGCTCGACGAAAACGCCTCCGCCGACATGGCCCTCGTCCATTTTTCCGAGCAATTGCTTGGCAGCGCCATCGGTTCCTCCTCGGCCCGGCTGGTGTTTTCGCTGGTGCTGCAGCGAATGGACGACACCTCTTCGGACACCGCTTGGCTGCTCGACCAGGCGAGCGAGGCGCTGCAGCATAACCAGGACATGCTGCAGACGGCGCTCTCGCAGATGGACCAGGGCATCGCCGTCTTCGACAATGCCAGCAACCTGATCATCTGGAACCGCCGTTTCCGGGAGCTGCTCGATCTGCCCGAGGCGGCCGGCCAGGTCGGCTTCCCGCTTGCCGACATCGTGGCGATCCTGGCGCGCCGCGGCGACATCCGCAAAGACTATGAGAAGACGCTGGTCGCCAATTTCCTGACGCTCGACAAGCCGTTCCTGCTGGAACTTGGCAACGGCGCCCGTATCGTCGAGGTGCGGACCAACGCCATGCCCGACAAGGGCATCGTCACCACCTATACCGACATCACCCCGCGGGTCGCCGCCGACATGGCGCTGAAGCAGGCGAACGAAACGCTGGAACTGCGCGTCGCCGAGCGGACGAGCGAGTTGACGCGGGTCAACAAAGAACTTGGCGAGGCGCGCGCCGCCGCCGAAGACGCCAATATCGGCAAGACCCGCTTCTTCGCGGCCGCCGGCCACGACATCCTGCAGCCCCTGAACGCGGCGCGCCTCTACTCCTCATCGCTCGTCGAGCGGCTCGGAGATTCCGACAACAGGGCGCTGGTCCAGAACATCGACTCCTCGCTCGAATCGGTGGAGGCGATACTCGGTGCCGTGCTCGATATCTCGCGGCTCGACACCGGCGCGATGAAGCCGCGGCTACAGGCCGTGCCGCTCGATGATCTCTTACGGCGGATCGAGACGGATTTCGCGCCGATGGCGCGGGCGAAGGACATAGAGTTCACGGTCATGCCAACCTCGCTTGTCGTGCGCAGCGACCCGAACCTCTTGAGACGCGTCGTCCAAAATCTCGTTTCCAATGCGATCAAATACACGCTTGAGGGCAAGGTTCTCGTCGGCGTGCGCCGGCATAGGCAGACGGCAACGATCGAAGTGCTCGATTCCGGCATCGGCATTCCGGCGTCAAAGTTCCGCACCGTGTTCAAGGAATTCGCGCGCCTCGACGAAGGGGCGCGCACGGCCGCCGGGCTTGGCCTCGGACTTTCGATCGTCGACCGCATCTCGCGTGTGCTGAACCATCCGGTCAGCCTGCAGTCGGAGCCGGGAAAGGGCACCGGTTTCAAGGTTGCCGTGCCGCTCGATACCAGCGCCGCCGAACGGACAAGGCCGCAGCCGGTCGCCGCGCCGAAGTCGAGCGACGCGCTGAGCGGGCTGACTGTAGTCTGCATCGACAATGAACCGAAGATCCTCGAGGGCATGGCGCTGCTGCTGGGCGGCTGGGGCTGCACCGTCACGACGGCGGAATCGGTCGCCGCCTGCGACAAGATCGGCCCGGAACACCTGCCGCTGCGGCCCGATGCGATCGTCGCCGACTACCACCTCGGGGACGGCACCGGCATCGACGCGATCGCCTCCATCCGGGCGCGCTGGAGAGAGAGCATTCCGGCGCTGATGGTAACCGCCGACCGCACCCCGGAGGTCCGCGGTGCCGCCGAGCGCGACGGCGTCTCTCTACAACACAAGCCGGTGCGCCCGGCCGCCTTGCGCGCCTGGCTGACGCAGCTTGCCGCAGCGGCACGGGCGGCGGCGGAATAGCAATCGTTTCACTTGGTTACAATCCCTCATCCGCCTGCCGGCACCTTCTCCCCGTACGCGGGGCGAAGGGACGCGCGGCTCGCTCCCGGTTCCCCGAATCCGCCGGCGAAAGAAGCGAGACGTGGCGGCATGCCCCTTCTCCCCGCCTGCGGGGGAGAAGGTCGCAGCAGCGGGATGAGGGGCCAAACGCCGCAAGCGGGATCGCTAAGCCGCCGCGACGCTGCCGAGCTTGGAAAGCTGAATCACCGCTTGGGTGCGGCTGTCGACATTGAGCTTCAGCAGGATCGCCGAGACATGCGCCTTGATGGTCGCCTCGGAGACGCCGAGCTCGTAGGCGATCTGTTTGTTGAGCAGGCCCTCGGCGAGCATGGACAGGACACGCGATTGCTGCGGCGTCAGGGTCTGCAGGCGATGCAGGAGGTCGGCCATCTCCGGCTCGTATTCCTGGTTCCGGTCGTAGCCGACCGGGACGAAGATTTCGCCGGCCATGACCTTGCCGATTCCGTCGCGGATCTCCTCGATCCCGGCGGATTTCGAGAGGAAGCCCGCCGCGCCGAGATCGATGGCGCGGTGAATGGTCGCCGGATCGTCATGGGCCGAGACGATCATCACCGGCAGGCTCGGGAATTCGGCGCGTAGCGCAATCAGGCCGGACAGGCCGCTGACGCCCGGCATGGTGAGATCCAGAAGCATCAGGTCGGCATCGGGATTGTCCGCCGCAGCCTTGCGGGCAGCGGCGAAATCACCGGCCTCGACGACGGCGGGCGCGCCGCCCATGCCGCTCAGCGCCTGGCGCATTGCGCCGCGGAACAGCGGATGGTCGTCAGCAATGATGATGGTCATGTCGGGCATGATGACGCTCCCTCCCAAGAGCCCCGGAACCGATCGGCTTCGTCCTCCGCGTGCCACTCGGTGCTTGTTCACGACGTTCAGGTCTTGTCGGGGACCGATCCACCTTCGCCTGCGGGATCGCGACCCTCGAGTTCCTTCACGATATCCATGAACTTGCGCATCATTCTTTCCATGATGCTCATGGTCCGGTCAATCTCTTCGTCGGTCGGAAGATCGGGTTTCGCGGCTGCCGTCCCACTCTGCACGGCCTTTTCCAAGGCTTCGATCCGTTTCGTCAGAAGGTCGAGTTCCCGCTCGAAGGCGGCACGCTCGTCGGCGGCCATGCGGCAGACGAGCTCACCGTTCTTTTCCTGGCAGAGCGTGACCTCGCCGGTCTCCGTGTCGAGCCGGGCGAATCCCGTCTCAGATTTCTGCATGCTGTAGCGCCCCGGCGTGGGTGCCTGCGCTGCGGCCGGAAGGGCGCACCCAAGCCCCAGGCCGAAGACGAGCACCGCGATTACCTTCCTCATGACATCCTCTCCCTTGGAGACTGACGGAAATCCGCGTTCGATCAGGTGAACCGCGGTGGACACGCGCCGTTATTTGCGGCAAGGCCATGGCTCGGAATCATGACGACGGGCGGACAAAGATGAACGCTACCATATACAAGATCGTTCCGGCGCTTCTATGGCAGGAAGCCAGGCGGGCCGGACAATTCGCGGGCGCGCCCGTCGATCTCGCCGACGGCTTCATTCACTTCTCGACGGGCGAGCAGGTCGCCGAGACTGCGGCACGGCATTTCGAGGGCCAGACGGACCTTCTCATCGTCGCCGTCGACGCAGAAGCGCTCGGCGACAAGCTCGTCTACGAGCCGTCGCGCGGTGGCGCGCTGTTTCCGCATCTCTATGCGGCGCTGAGGCTCGACGCCGTGCTGTGGGAAAAACCGCTGCCGCTCGGCGCCGACGGCACGCATATTTTCCCCGAGCTTGCGCCATGACCGGTGCTCTCGAACGCCTGGCCCGCCGCGGCCTGTTCCTCCTAGATTCCGAAACCGCCCACGGGCTCTCGATCAAGGCGCTGAAGAGCGGCGTCGTGCCGGGCTGTGCCGCGCCCGCCGATGCCAGGCTCGAGCAGACCATTGCTGGCCTCGTCTTTCCGAATCCGGTCGGTATGGCCGCCGGCTACGACAAGAATGCCGAGGTGCCGGAGGCGCTGTTGAGGCTCGGCTTCGGCTTCACCGAGATCGGCACGGTGACGCCGCGGCCGCAGCAGGGCAATGATAAGCCGCGGATTTTCCGGCTCGTCGAGGACGAGGCGGTGATCAACCGGCTCGGCTTCAACAATGACGGGCACGGTGCGGCGCTGGCGCGCCTCCAGGGCTGCTCGCGCCAGGCGCTGATCGGCGTCAATATCGGCGCCAACAAGGACAGCGCCGACCGGATCGCCGACTATGTCGCCGGCATCCGCACCTTCCACGCCGTCGCCCGCTATTTCACCGCCAACATCTCCTCGCCGAACACGCCCGGCCTGCGCGACCTGCAGGCGCGCGAAAGCCTGGCGGCGCTGCTTTCGGCCGTGCTCGCCGCCCGCGACGACGAGACCGCGAAGAGCGGACGACGCGTTCCAGTGTTCCTGAAGATCGCCCCTGATCTGACCGAAGAGGGCATGGACGACATCGCGGCGGAGATGCTGGCGCACGATCTCGACGGTTTGATCGTCTCCAACACAACGCTGTCGCGCGAAGGTCTCAGGGACCAGCGGCAGGCCAAGGAGGCTGGCGGCCTTTCCGGCAAGCCGCTCTTCGAGAAGTCGACGGCGGTGCTCGCCCGCATGCGCAAGCGCGTCGGGCCGAACCTGCCGATCATCGGCGTCGGCGGCGTCAGTTCGGCGGAGACGGCGGCGGAAAAGATCCGCGCCGGCGCAGACCTGGTACAGCTCTATTCCTGCATGGTCTATGAGGGGCCGTCGCTTCCCGGCCGGATCGTCCGCGGCCTCTCGGCGCTCTGCGATCGGGAGAAGCTTGCCTCGATCCGCGAGATCCGCGACAGCCGTCTCGACTACTGGGCCGGGCGGAACGTCTGAGCGGCCCGCCGTGGCAGCAGCATCACCAGGAACAGGCCGCGCAGCAGCAGGAACAGGTTGAGCCCCGCCCACAGGCCGTGATTGCCGAAGACCGGCACGAGAACGGCGAGCGCCGCCCCATAGACGAGGAAGGCGGCCAGCATCATGTTGCGCATGTCGCGCGACCAGGTGGCGCCGATGAAGACGCCGTCCATCAGGAAGGCCATGGCGCCGGTGAGCGCCGTTATCGCCGCCCAGGGCATATATTCATAGGCGAGCGCGCGCACATCCGGCGCCGTCGTCAAAAGATCGACGAGAATGTTGCCGAAGGCGAGGAACAACATCGTCATCATCAAGGCGAGGCCCAGCGACCAAAACGCTGTCATTCTGAGCGCTCGATCGAAAGCCGGGCGGTAGGCGGCGCCGATCGAGCGGCCAGTCAGCTGCTCGGCCGCATTGGCGAGGCCGTCGAGATAATAGCCGGCGACCAGGAAAATGGTCATCAGCACCGCATTGGCCGCGAGCGTCACCGGGCCGAGGGACGTGCCGATCCGGGTCATCAGCGTGAAGGCGGCGAGCAGCACGAAGGAACGGATCATGATGTCGCGATTGAGACCGAACAGCGCCTTGAGCCGGTCGCCGGCAAAGATCGCCGCCCAGTCCGGCGCGTCCCTCTTGTCAAAACGGCCGTAGACGATCGCAAAGCCCGCAAGCGCGCCGATCAGTTCGCCCGCGACAGTCCCGATCGCAACCCCTGACACGCCCCAGCCGAGGACCAGTCCCAGCAAAATCGACAGCACGATATTGGTGCCGTTGATGATGGTCTGCAGCAAGAGGCCGATCGAGCCGTCGCCGCGACCAAGGGCGAATCCGAGGATGGCGTAATTGGCAAGCGCCGCCGGACCGGAAAGAATCCGATAGAGAAAATAGGTGCTTGTCACCGCCGCCACTTCCGGGCCGGGCGCCATCAGCCACAGACCAAGTGCGAGCAGCAGCGGCGACAACAGGACGATGGCGATGCCGCAGAAGAGCGCGATCACCAGCGAGCGCCAGAACACCGCCTGCTGTTCGCGCCGGTCGCCACGGCCATAGGCCTGCGCTACGAGGCCGGTGGTCGAGGCGCGCAGGAAATTGAAGGTGGTGAAGATCAGATCGAACAGGACGGCGCCGACCGCGAGGCCGGCGAGCATCTCGGCCCGGCCGAGCCTGCCGACGACGCCGGTGTCGACGAGGCCGAGGAGCGGCGTCGTCAGGAAGCCGAGCGTCATCGGCAGGGCGATCGAGAAAATCAGCCGGTTGGTGACGTCGAACGGACCCGCTTCGCGGGCAAGCCTTTCACGCTCGAGGCTTTCCATGGCAGACATCGTCGCTACCCCGCGGCCGTCTCCGCAAGGCGATCTTGGGGAATCAACTCAGCCGGACAGCACCATGGCCCAATAGGGTCGGTTTCCGGAAGCGCTATTTTGCGCCACCGCCACGCCCAAGCCGCGATAGCTGCCGAGCATATTTTGAAGGTGCTTCGGCGAATTGAACCAGGCTTCATAGGCGCGCTCGGCGTTGTTCTGGCCCATGGCGATGTTCTCGGCGGCCGGAAGAGTGACGCCATCGCCCTTCATCCGATCGGCAAAATCGTCGCGCCAGCCTATATTGTGCTTCATCTTGCCGGCGCGTGCCATGCGGGCGGCCTGGTGCATGGCGGCGACGGATGCGGCGGGATCGCGCGCGAGCGTCGTCAGCCCCCTGCCCTTGCGTAGCGAATTAACATAGCCGAGCGTCGCCTCGGTCTGGTCGCTGCCGGTGCCGTCGTCGGGCGTAAGGAGGCCGGAGGCCGAGCATCCGGCGAGGAGCCCAAGCGACATCACGGCACCGGCACGCAGAATGAGCCGCCTGCGCGGAAGAAAGAACTGGTCCTGCATGCTTAGCGCCGATAGCTGAAGAGACGGAGGATGATGAAGGCAGGAATGACCACGGCCGCGCCGAGCAGCAGGTAGTCGCCGACGCGCCCCAGCGCCGCGAAGCCGGTGAGCCAGAGGTCGACGACGAAGTCGCGGATACCATCGAGAAGGTCCATCGGGCGCCAGTCGAAAACGGTCATGACGAAGCCGACGAGGATCGACACGACGACGAGCTTGACCAGCACGCGCAGCGGTGAATCACCGAGAAATCTGTTTACGCCGTCCGACATCAGCGAAAAATTCTCCTGTTTCCATCCCACATAAGCCGCTCGGTCCGGCCTCGCAAGCCGCGCGAGTCGGGGGCCCTCAGATTCCGCTTGTGTTTTGCCGCGTCCGGCGCCAGAAGCGTCCGTCGCAAACAAACCCGTCACCCTCATGGCCGCAAACCAGCTTTCCTCCGGCGATCTGATCACCGATCGTCGCGCCGACTATGCGAAGATGCTCGCCGAAAGCGGCGACCACCAGGGCGCGGCCGAGCTTATGGCCCAAGCGCTGGAACTGGTGCCGAACTGGGCGGCCGGTTGGTTCCGGCTGGCGGACTATGAGGAGAAATCGGGCCGAAAAGAGGCGGCGGTCGCGGCCTTGCGCAACGCGCTTCGCCTCAACCCGGAGGACATTTTCGGCGCCAGCCTGAAACTGGCCCTGCTCGGTGCGGCCGATACGCCGGAGCAACCGCCGAGCACCTATGTGGAGCGGCTCTTCGACGACTATGCCGAGCGGTTCGATCAGGCGCTGGTCGAGAAACTCGGCTACAGCGTTCCAGAAAAGCTCGCGGCGCTGATCGAGCGTGCGATCGGCGGGCAAAAATTTCGTCATGTCACCGATCTCGGCTGCGGCACGGGGCTCTTCGGTGAGCGCATCCGCAGCCGCACCGCCTTTCTCGAAGGCTTCGATCTCTCGGCCAACATGCTGGCCAAGGCGGAAGGCAAGGCGCTCTACGACTGGCTGGGCCAGGCGGACCTGTCGCTGCAGCCGGACAGTTGCGGCCTCTTCGGCGAACTGGCGGAAGGGCGCGCGGATCTCGTCAGCGCCGCCGACGTGCTGATGTATCTCGGCAATCTCGAAAGCGCCTTCGCCATCGCGGAGCGGCTTCTGAAGCCGGACGGGCTGTTTGCTTTCTCCGTCGAGGACGCGGCAGACGAGCGCGACTTCCTGCTCCGGCCATCGCTGCGCTACGCGCACTCGGAAGCCTATGTCGCTTCGCTCTGTGCCGACTTTCGGCTCGAGATGATTGCCGTCGAACGGAGGGTCATTCGCATGGATGCCGGCCTGCCGATTGCCGGCATCCTGTTTCTCGCCCGCAAGCCTGCATGAACCGCAACGCTGACCTGCGAAAATAGGTCAGCAATGCTTACATATTTTTCTTGATTATTCCTGTGCGCCGCAGCAAATGGTGGAGCTCTTCGCGGGAGTTTACCATGGCACAGATGAGCAGCGTTTTCGGTCTCTGGAACACCAGCCCCACCAGGCACACGCCGGTCGAGGATGTGCAGGGCGTCTTTTCCGGCAGCCTCGTCGCCGCCCTCGGCCTCTATTTCCTGGCGAGTGCCGGACTGCTGACCGGAAGCACCGCCGGTGTCGCCTTCCTGCTGCACTATGCGACCGGCGTGAATTTCGGCCTCGCCTTCTTCCTGCTCAACCTGCCGTTCTTCTACCTGTCGCTCAAGCGGCTCGGTGCTGCCTTCTCCATCAAGACCTTCATCGCCATCGGGCTCACCTCGATCCTGGCCGACGTACAGTCGCGGCTTTTCGAGATCGGTCAGATCCATCCCGGCTGGGCGGCGCTTCTCGGCGGGCTGCTGCTCGGCTACGGTGTCCTGGCGCTCTATCGCCACCGCGCCAGCCTCGGCGGCGTCGGCATCCTCGGCGTCTATCTGCAGGAGCGCTTCGGCATCCGCGCCGGCCTCGTGCAGCTGTCGATCGACCTGGGGGTGCTGGCTGTTGCCTTCGCGGTCACGACGCCCTGGGTCGTTCTGTGGTCGGTGCTCGGCGCGGTCGTCCTCAACCTCTTCGTGGCAATCAACCACCGCGCCGATCGATATATCGCACTTTGAAGCTTGGTTGGCCTCCAGCAATCGCGGGCATGAAGAGGTACAGGCTTCTCTTTTGCCGCGTTTGATCTACCTTTGTTCCCCGTGAACAGGATCGATCCCCCATTGCCGGAAAGCAACGCCGTGACGTTGACCGCGCCTTTTCTGCGTTGGTTCGCCGAAAAGGGCTGGCGGCCGCGCGCCCATCAACTCGAATTGCTGTCGCGCGCCGAAGCGGGGGAAAGCACGCTGCTGATCGCGCCGACCGGTGCGGGCAAGACGCTTGCCGGCTTCCTGCCGTCGCTCGTCGATCTCACGCGGCGCGGCAAAGTACCGCCCGGCTCTGCTTTCGTCGGTATCCACACGCTCTATATCTCGCCGCTTAAGGCGCTCGCCGTCGATATCGAGCGCAATCTGATGAAGCCGGTCAACGAGATGGGCCTGCCGGTCAGGATCGAGAACCGCACCGGCGACACGCCGCAGGGTAAGAGGCAGCGCCAGAAGCTCAACCCACCCGACCTGTTGCTGACGACGCCGGAGCAGCTTGCCCTGCTGATCGCCGACGGCGAGGCTGAGCGCTTCTTCAAAAACCTGCGCTATGTGGTGCTCGACGAGCTGCATTCGCTCGTCACCTCGAAGCGCGGCCATCTGCTTGCCCTTGGCCTCGCACGGCTGCGCCGCTTGGCGCCCGGCTTGCAGACGATCGGCCTTTCGGCGACGGTCGCCGAACCGATGGAACTGCAGCGCTGGCTTGTCGGCCAACCTCCCGGCGAGCAAAGCCATGCCGGGTTGATCACCGTATCCGGCGGTGCAAAACCTGAAATCTCCATCCTGCGCGGCGACAACCACGTGCCCTGGGCGGGGCACTCGGCCCGCTATGCGATCCCGGACGTCTATGCCGCGATCAAACAGCACGGCACGACGCTGCTCTTCGTCAATACGCGCAGTCAGGCGGAGATGCTTTTCCAGGAGCTCTGGACGATCAACGACGACAACCTGCCGATCGCACTCCATCACGGCTCGCTCGACGTCGCCCAGCGCCGCAAGGTGGAAGCCGCGATGGCGGAGAACCGGCTGCGCGCCGTCGTCGCCACTTCGACGCTCGACCTCGGCATCGACTGGGGCGACGTCGACCTGGTCGTCCATGTGGGCGCGCCAAAGGGGGCGAGCCGGCTGGCGCAGCGGATCGGCCGCGCCAACCACCGCATGGACGAGCCGAGCCGGGCGATCCTCGTGCCGGCCAACCGCTTCGAGGTGATGGAATGCCAGGCCGCCCTCGATGCCAATTATATCGGCGCCCAGGATACGCCGCCGGTCGGCAGGGGCGCGCTCGACGTGCTGGCGCAGCACGTGCTCGGCATGGCCTGCGCCAGACCCTTCGACGCGGTCGAGCTTCATGACGAGATCACCACCGCGGCCCCATATGCCGATCTTCCCTGGGAAACCTTTGAGCGGGTCGTCGACCTCGTTGCCACCGGCGGCTATGCGCTTCGCACCTATGAGCGCTACGCCCGCATCCGCAAGACCAAGGAAGGGCGGTGGCGGATCTCCAACCCTATGGTCGCGCAGCAATACCGGCTGAATGTCGGCACGATCGTCGAATCGCCGATGCTGAACGTGCGCATGGTGAAACGGAATGCACGCGGCTCGCTCGGCCGCGGCGGCATGCCGCTCGGCAAGGTGGAGGAATATTTCCTCGAAATGCTGTCGCCCGGCGACACGTTCCTCTTCTCCGGCAAGGTGCTGCGCTTCGAAGGTATCCGCGAGAACGAGTGCCTCGTTTCGCAGGCCTGTTCCTTCGACCCGAAGGTGCCGAGCTATGCCGGCGGCAAGTTCCCGCTCTCCACCTATCTCGCAGCCCAGGTGAGAAAGATGCTCGCCGACCCGGCGCGGCGCGCCACGCTGCCGGACCAGGTGCGCGACTGGCTGGCGCTGCAGGGCGACATTTCGATGCTGCCCGGCGAGGACGAGTTGCTGATCGAGACCTTCCCGCGCGGCAGCCGCCACTACATGGTCACTTACGCCTTCGAGGGGCGGCTCGCCCACCAGACCCTCGGCATGTTGCTCACCCGCCGCCTCGACCGAGCCGGCCTGAAGCCGCTCGGTTTCGTCGCCACCGACTATTCGCTGGCCGTATGGGCGATCGACGATCTAGGCGCGGCGTTCCAGACGCGGGCGCCATCGCTCGCCGAGCTCTTCGACGAGGACATGCTCGGCGACGATCTGGAGGCCTGGCTGAACGAATCCTTCCTGTTGAAGCGCACCTTCCGCACCTGCGCGGTGATTGCCGGACTGATCGACCAGCGCCATCCGGGAAAGGAGAAGACCGGCCGGCAGGTCACCGTTTCGGCCGACCTCATTTACGACGTATTGCGGATGCACGAGCCCGATCACATCCTGCTCGAAGCGACCCGCAACGACGCGGCGGCCGGACTTTTGGACATTGGCCGCCTCGGCTCTATGCTCAAGCGAATCAAGGGACACATCACCCACCGCCAACTCGACCGCATCTCGCCGCTCGCCGTGCCGGTCATGCTGGAAATCGGCCGGGAATCGGTTCACGGAGAAGCGCAGGATTTCCTGCTCACGGAAGCGGCGGCCGATGAGTTGATCAACGAGGCAATGGGGATCGGGCACGGTGCAGGCGAATAGGAAAGCGGTATGAGAGAGACTCGCCGGCTTATTCGGAGTGGAGACCCCTCCCCAACCCCTCCCCACAAGAGGGAGGGGCTTCGCTGCGGCCCCGATTTGCCCCTTCCGACGGTTCTACAGGCGCTTGGAGCAAAGACGACGCGCGGAGGGCGCGGCAACCTAGCCCCTCCCCCTTGTGGGGAGGGGTTGGGGAGGGGTCTCGTCCTACATCCGAGAACGGCGGCGTGACGATGCATCGGCTTCTTCACGCGACCTCGGCTCCGGCAACGGGCGCCTTTTTCCAGGCCCGCGCGACGATCAGCGGCGTCGCCGGCATCTGCGATCCGCTCGGCGGCCTCTTTCTGCCCGACAGCCGGACATTGGTCGTCTCCGACCTCCACCTCGAAAAAGGCTCCGCCTTCGCCAGGCGGGGGATGATGCTGCCGCCTTACGACACGCTCGCGACGCTGCGCATCCTCGAGGCCGTCATTCTTCGCCATGATCCCTCAACGGTGATCAGCCTCGGCGACAACTTCCACGACCGGCGCGGATCGGCGGCAATGCCGGACAGCTTCCGCCAGATGATCGCCGCGATGGCCCGCGGCCGCCACTGGATCTGGATCAACGGCAATCACGATCCGGACGGCACCTCGGGACTGCCCGGCGCCTCGATGGACGAGCTGCGCCACGCCGGCCTCGTCTTTCGCCACGAACCGTCGATGGTGGACGGCGTCGGTGAGATCGCCGGCCATCTGCACCCCTCGGCAACCGTCAAGCGCCGGGAGCGTTCCATCCGGCGCGCCTGCTTTGCGACGGATGGCAGACGGCTGCTGATGCCCGCCTTCGGCGTCACCACCGGCGGGCTCGATCTCCGGCACCGGGCGATGAGCGGCCTGTTCGAGCGCGAGCGGCTTGTCGCCCACATGCTCGGCCGCGACCGGATCTATTCGGTGCGCTTTGCCAACCTCTTGGGGTAGAGCGGGTTCGAGGAAAAGTGTGCGCGGTTTTCCCCCCGCATCCCGCTCGCTATTGGAATCGATCAGAAGGCGTTAAAGGTGAGCGTCGTCAGCGAACGGGAAATACCCGGAACGCTGGCGATATTGTCATTGATGAACTTGCCGATGTCCTGGCCTTCCGCGACATAGATCTTCAAGAGCAGGTCGTAATCGCCGCTCGTCGAATACATCTCCGAGACGAGTTCCTTGCGGTAGATCTCATCGGCAACCTCGTAGGTCCGGCCGGGAGCGCATTGCAGTTGCACGAAAATCGGTTTCATGGGCTTCCTCTGCTTCCGGGAGTTGGCTCCCGACCATTCTACAGTGCCGCGCGTCTTATCAGACGCGCAAAGTCGCTGTAGCACTTTGAATTGCTGCATGTCTTTGTCCTTAATCGAGGTGGATTTAAGGACACATGCAGTAGCCGCCGCCGGCGCAAGGACCGGAGGGGCATGCTGATCTTCAGCCTCTCTTAAACCGCCACGGTACAAAAGTGAACGTGCCCGCGAAGCTATCGCCCGGCTTAGTTCTGCATCAATCCTTGCGGAAGAGCAGGCTCGCGCCCCATCCGGTGATCACCGCCAGCGTCACGGCAAGAAGGCCGTAGACGAGCGGCTGCTCGTGCGCTGCGCGGGTAATCGCCTGTTCGAGGCCGGTTTTCACCACCCTCAGCGGCAAGGCCTTGGCGGCGACGAAGAGGCCCTCGCGGAAGAGATAGGCGCGCACCACATGGACGCCGTTCGGAACGTTCGCCGGCAGGCGGACGGAAGCCTTGAAAAGGCTCGAGCTGATGAATTGCACGCCGCCCGGATCGCGCTGGTAGACGCCGCTTTCTTCGCGGATGCGGCGGAAGGCGTTGCGGAACTCGCCGAGGCTGCTGCCGTCGCCGATGAAGCCGAGCGGCACCAGCCGCATATGATCGACGCCGATGCCCATATTGGCGATGTCGCGCGGCGGCGCGATCGTCTCGATATCGCGCGTGCTCGACAGCGAATAGGCTTCCGGGACGAGCTCGAAGGTCATCGACTGGGTGTTGACCCAGATGCCGAAGACGCGCTCCTTCTTGCGCACCGTCGCATTGTCCTTCGGCCCCTCGAGGACGACGATGATGTTGTACTTGCCCTGGGCGAGAAGGTTCGCGTCGAAGCCGTCAATGGCGCCGAAGATCGTCAGGTCGGCACCGCGGAAATCGGAGGTGATGGAGATCTCGTCCGTCGAGATGCCGATCTCGAGCTTCTCGGGGAAGTCGCCGACCTCGCGCTCCAGAGACTGTGCCGATGCCGGCCAGGCGGCCGAAAGAGCGAGAACAAGCAGAACGAGACGGGCGAGCGAGCGCATCAGAAGCCGAACCCCGCTGAAACGACCGAGTAGATGTCCTTCGGCGGAATGATGAGCTCGATCGACAGGCGAATGCCGACGGCAAGCACGAGCAGCGCCAGCAGCGCCCGCAATTGTTCGCCGCGCAGCCGCTGGCCGACGCGCACGCCGTACTGGGCGCCGATGACGCCGGCAATCATCAGCACGAAGGCGAGCACGATATCGACCGTATAGTTGGTCGAGGCCTGGACGATGACCGTGTAGGCGGAGACGAAGACGATCTGGAACAGCGAGGTCCCGACGACGACGCTGGTCGGAATGCGCAGGAGATAGATCATCGCCGGCACCATGATGAAGCCGCCGCCGACGCCCATGACCGAGGTCAGGATGCCGATGCAGAAGCCGAGCGTGGCGACCGGGATGACGCTCAGATAGATTTTCGATTTCTTGAAGCGCATCTTCAACGGCAGCCCGTGGATCCAGTTGTGCTGGCCGGGCCGGCGCAATTGCGTGGGCTGGTTCTTGGCGGCCTTGCGCATGGCGATGATGCTCTCCCAGAGCATCAGCCCGCCGACCGAACCGAGCAAGACCACGTAGAGCAGCGAAATGACGAGATCGAGCTGACCAATGCTGCGCAGCAGCGAAAACAGCCAGACACCCACCGTCGCACCCACGAGGCCGCCGCAGAGCAGCACCGTTCCGAGCTTGATGTCGATCGTGCCGCGCCGGAAATGGGTGATCGCCCCGGAGATCGACGAGGCGACCACCTGGTTCGCGCCAGTCGCCACCGCCACCACCGGCGGAATGTTGTAGAAGATCAGGAGCGGCGTGATCAGGAAACCGCCGCCGACGCCGAACATGCCCGACAGGAAACCGACGGCCGCGCCCATGCCGAGAATGATGAGAATGTTCACCGACAATTCTGCAATGGGCAGATAGACCGTCACGGCCAAACCTCGATGTAACAACGGACCCGCAGGGCGGGTGAAAAATTGCAACTGCACAATTCCTAACCCGGAAACGCTTTAGGAATCGTGCAACGCTGGAGCATTCGCACGCCCGCTCGGAGCAAGGCACGGCGACGTGCTTCGAAGTGGCAAGAATTTCACCACGGGGACATTTGGCCGACCGCCTGCGTCCTCGACGGGACGCCGGACGGCACCCCGCTCATGCGCCCTCAGGCGGGAGCTGTCAACCTTTTCAGGGACATGGAGCCGCAGTTTGCACCCGCCGCCGATCACAAGCGATAGACGGCTTGTCCGGCGACGGGTGAGCGCGGCGAGCATGGCGCGGTCCACAGGAGAAACGTCGAGCAGACGGGCCTCCGGCTCTCACGAATTGCGCTTCAACAATTCCCTTACCAATTCATCGGTGATTTCACCGGTCGGCTCGTGACCGATCGACTTCTGGAATGCCTTGATCGCGGCAATCGTCTTCTTGCCGATCTGCCCGTCGGGGGCGCCGGCTTCGAAGCCGTTGTTGTTGAGAATGGCCTGGATGTTGCGAACCGCCTTCGTCATGTCGACGGAGGCCGTCTTCGTCGAGGGACCCACCCAGGCGTCCGGCACATCCACCGAATTCGCTTCGGCGTCGACCGGCTGCACCTTCCAGGCGTCGACTTTCGCCTTGGCGTTCGCAAGCTCCCCGGGCTTCATAGCCTTGGCGATCTCGTCGCGTTTTTCACCGGCGTCCTTGTCGCCGTCGCCCGCGGCGATCGCGAACCACTTGTAGGATTCCTCGAGGCTCTGAGCGACGCCGTTGCCGCGGGCATAGAGCACGGCGAGGTTGAACTGGCTGTCGCGGACCCCGAGATTGGCCGCCTTCTCGAACCATTTCACGGCTGCGGCGAGATCGGGCGCACCATCGCGGCCGCTGGCAAGCATGACCGCAAGATTGTGGCTCGCACTGGCATTCCCCGCCTCGGCAGCCTTCTGGTAGAGCGCCTTGGCCTTGGCCGCGTCGCGGGTTACCCCTGCCCCCTTTTCGTAGAGATTGGCGAGCCGGTAGGCCGCCGGAACGACGCCGGCATCGGCGGCGCGATGATACCACTTTGCGGCTTCGGCAAGATCTTCCTTCGCGCCGCGTCCTTCGGTGAAGCGGGTGCCGATCTCGTAATAGGCGAGGGGATCGCCGCCCTTTGCCGCAGTCACCAGAGCCGGCGGGCCGAAACCTTCGGGCAGAACGATTTCGTTCGCCTTCAGCGGGGCAAAAGTCGCTGCCGCGGGCGTGCCTGCGGTCGCCGGCTGGAATGTCGAGACCGGACTCGCCTGCGCCGGCATGACTGCCGCCTGCAGCATCGGTGCCCCGCCGGCCTCCGTTGCCGGAGCGGTCGCGGCAGCTTTCTCGGGCGCCGCGCCGGGAGCCTTCGCCGCAAGCGGCGGCGTGTCCGTCTTGCCGACCGGAGCCACAGCCACTGCCGGTTCGGCAGGCTTTGCCGCCGCGACGGCGGGAAGCGGCTTTGCAGCGCCCTCGTCGGCGGCCTTCGGCGCGGTTTCGGCTTCCGCCTTGCGCTCGAGCGCTGCGGCGGGCCGGACGTTTTCCACGTCCCGGCCCTTCAGCATCGTGCTGACCAGCGGATAGGACATGATCGCCAGCAGAACGGCGCCGACCGCCATCAGGATCGGACGGCGATGACGGGCAAGGGCGCCACCCATGGCAGACGGTCCCTTATTGTCCTTGGCGCTCTTCAGCGAATCGGCTTCCTCGACGGCCATCTGCGCCGCACGGCGTGCGGCAGCGATGAAGTCCGCCTTTTCGACGCCGGCAGCCGACTGGCCGCCGCGGGCCATTTGCCCGGCCCGCACCCGCTCGAGTATCTTTTTGACGTCCGGCACGCCGGAGCCCGGCTCGAGCAGCTGGTTGGCGTCCTCGGGCGCGAGCATTTCCGACGGATCGATCGAGGGGGCGGGCTCGACCATCTGGCGCGCCGGCGCGAGTGCCGTCTCGCTGCGCTTGGGGGAAAAGCGACGGGTCAGGCCGGCGAGCAGGCCAGCCTTTGCCGCGGGCGGCTCGACTCGAGTTTCGTCCCGCGCGACAGTCGCAACCTCAACGGAGGAAGACAGGTCGGCTGCGACTGCGACGACGGCTTCGCCTTCGGCCGCTGTTTCAACCGGCTGATATTCCTGCCGCTGACCGGCATCGCCGAAGGCGCCGCCGAATTCCGGCTGCACCGCCTTGGGCATCGGCGCGGCGCGCGCCGCGGCAGCAATTCCGGCATTCGGCTCCCGCTCTTCGAGCCGTTCCAATTTCTCGGCGATGTGGACGAGCGTGTCATGCAGGGCCTCGAAAGTGCGCGCCGTGCGTTCTTCGCTCGACCGGCTGAGCTCCTCCAGCGCCTTGAGGTCGTCGGCAAGCGCCGAGATTGCCGCCATGTCGGTGCCGGCCGGGGCCTGCGGCGTGCCGTTTCTGGCATAGGCCTCCATCACCGCCTCGGCGGCCTGCCGGGCGGCCTCGATGATATATTCGTCGCTGGTGGCGAGATAGTCTTCGAGCGCCGTCATGCGGCTTTCGAACTCGACCGGCGCTGCGCCTGCCGGCTCCTGATGCGACTGGCTGACGAGCGCCGAAAGATTGCCGATCTGCGCTTCGAGATTGCGCAGCGCCTCGCGATCGTCGAAGGGCGCCGCTTGCGTCTCCTCGAGGCGCTGCGCGATGTCGGCAAGCCGGTCTTCGAGCCGCTCGAAGCGCATGTCGGGCGCCGTCGCGCCGGCATGGCCGTCGAGATCATCGATACGGCGGGCGAGATAATCGAGCCGCTCGGCCAGGGCGTCGTTGACGCTGCCCTGGTCCAGGGCTTCGATCCTGCGCGAAATATCGGCGAGATAGTCCGTCAGTTCCGGCACCGTGTTGCGCTGGCCGTGCTCGAGCAACGCGGAAAGCTGGTCGAGGCGTTCCTCCAGCCGGGCCGCAGCCCTCTCCCCCGCGAGATCCTCGACCCGCGCCGTGAGCGCCTCAATCCTAGCGCCGAGGCCGGCGTCCGGGCGGGCAATGTTGTCGATCTGCCGCGAGAGGTCGCCGAGGCGGCTTTCCAGCCGGTTGACGAAGGCACTGTCGAGGTTCGTGGCCGTGCGGCCGGCGGCGACCGCACGGCTGATCTCATCGAGCCGCTGATCGAGCTCGGCGAACTGCGGGACGAAGCGTCTATCGTCCGGCTCCATCTGGCGCCCGAGCATCTCGATCGCCCGGGCGACCGCGACCAGCTTGTCCTCCAGCACATCGACGGCCGAGGCCGGGTTCAGCGTGCCGATCTGCGACTTGATCTCGTCGAGACGATAGGCGAGCGCCACAAGCTCGTCGTCCCGGTTTTGGTCGAAGGCGTTCAGCCGATCCTCGACGCCGCTCCAGCGGCTTTCCATGCGGCGCATGCTGTCTTCGCGGGCCAGGCCGTCGATCATCGCCCGGAGATCGTCGAATTCGACCCGCAGCGCGTCGACCTGCGCCGAGGGTGCCTGGCGTCCGAGCTGATTGATGCTGTCGGCAAGCCGCTGCAGATCGGTCCTGATATCGGCGGCGTAGCTGCGATCCTCGGAGGCTTCCGCCTTGATGCCGCGGATTTCGGAACGAAGGGCGTGCATTTCCCGGGCAAGCCCATCGCTGATGTCGCGCTTCAGATCCTGCCTCAGCCCGACGAGAGCCTCGGCAATATCGGCTGCCGCGGTGGGCCGCGACGGGTGCGCCGGCGCCGGCTGGGGGGACTGGTATCGCGGCTCTTCCGCAAGGCGCTGCGGCGCAGGGCGATCGGAGGCGCGCGCCGCAAGGCGCTCGCGCAACGGCGATCGCTCGCGCCCGGCGCTGAGCGCCCGCTGGCGTTCGAGGATTTCCGAGACGGCGTTGCTCGCCGGGGCTGCCGGACGCTCCGGCTGGCGCTGCTCACGGCTGACGCTGCTCATCAGGCCCTCGATGCGGGCCTCGAGACCCTCGATTGTACGGTTGAGGGCATCGAGCGACGGCCTGTCGCCATAGGACGGGTTGCCTGCGCGCTGAGGATTGGATCGCGATCCGTTCATTGTCTCTTCGCCCCTGTCGTCGACTATCATGGAAGCCGCGGAAGGGCGTTTAAGTCCGTTCCTCTTCAGCGGCCCAGCCGAAGCGGGCAAAGCCACAACGATGCGAGCCTTCCGGTTGCAGCTTTGACCATCTCACAGCCCACAATTCATTAAACGTGGTAAACAAGCGGTTAATCGTCGGGATCTTTTAACGATTTATCCATCTGCGCCCGTCCTAATCTTCCTCGTCAGGTCTCTTCCGGGCCGACAACCGCCTCTTTCCAGATTTTTGCCACGCGCCAGATTTTGACGTTTACGCAAACGTCAAAATTTTGTAGCATCCTGCCAATCGTGCGAGGCCGAGAATTTCGGCTCGCGCACAAACAGCTCGAATCGGGCAAGCCGCGGCCAGCCCGAGAGGATATCAAGGCGAGGAAAGAATGCCCATTTACAAGGCTCCGGTCGACGACACCCTGTTCATCCTCAACGACGTGCTCTGCCTCGAGCGCTACCACAACCTGCCGGGCTTTGCCGATGCGACGCCGGACATGGTGGCGGCAATCCTCGGCGAGGCCGCCAGGCTCGCCGAGGAGGAGCTGTTCCCAATCAACCTTTCCGGGGACCAGGAAGGCTGCACGCGTCACGAAGACGGCACGGTCACCACGCCGGCCGGCTTCAAGAAAGCCTTCGATCTCTATCGCGAGGGCGGCTGGCTGGGCCTCGCGGCGCCGGAGGAATTCGGAGGACAGGGCCTGCCCTATGCGCTTCATACCGCGGTCGGCGAATTCCTGTCCGCCGCGAACATGTCGCTGATGATGTATCCCGGCCTGACCCAGGGAGCGATCGCTGCCATCCTCGTGCATGGCTCCGAGGAGCAGAAGCGCACCTATCTGCCGAAAATGGTCGACGGCACCTGGACCGGCACCATGAACCTGACCGAGCCGCATTGCGGCACCGATCTCGGCCTGCTTCGCACCAAGGCCGTGCCGAACGGCGACGGATCCTACCGGATCTCCGGGCAGAAGATCTTCATCTCCGCCGGCGAGCACGACATGGCCGAGAACATCATCCACCTGGTGCTCGCCCGCATCGAGGGCGCGCCGGAAGGCGTCAAGGGCATCTCGCTCTTCATCGTGCCGAAGTTCAAGCTCAACGACGACGGCCAGCCCGGCGAGCGCAACGGCGTTTCCTGCGGCGCGATCGAAGAGAAGATGGGCATTCACGGCAACTCCACCTGCGTCATGAACTATGACGAGGCGACGGGCTATCTGATCGGCGCGGAGAACAGGGGTCTGAGCGCCATGTTCGTGATGATGAACGAGGCCCGCCTTGCCGTCGGCATGCAGGGACTGGCGATCGCCGAAATCGCCTATCAGAACGCCGCGAATTATGCCCGCGACCGCCTCCAGGGCCGCTCGCTTTCCGGCGTCAAGGCGCCCGACCAAAAGGCGGACCCGATCATCGTCCACCCGGACGTGCGCCGCACGCTGATGACGATCAGGGCCTTCAACGAGGCCGGCCGCGCCTTCACCCTCTGGACGGCGCTGAAGTCCGACATCGCCCACCGCTCCGACAACGAACAGGAGCGGCAGGCGGCCGACGACATTCTCGGCCTGATGACGCCGATCCTGAAGGGCGTGCTGACCGACAAGGGCTTCGACCACACGGTGATGGCGCAGCAGGTGTTCGGTGGCCATGGCTATATCGAAGAGCACGGCATGAGCCAGTATGTGCGCGACGCCCGCATCGCGATGATTTACGAAGGGGCGAACGGCATCCAGGCGCTCGATCTCGTCGGCCGCAAGCTGGCGATGAATGGCGGCCGCGCCGTCATGGCGCTGTTCAAGGAAATCGGCGATTTTTGCGAGGAGAACCGCGGCGACGATAGGCTCTCCGGTTACACCAAGGCCCTGAAGAAGGGCCTCAACGACCTGCAGGCGGCGACCATGTGGTTCATGCAGAACGCCATGGCGAAGCCCGACAATGCCGGTGCCGGTTCGACCGACTACATGCATCTCTGCGGCCTCGTCGTGCTCGGCTACATGTGGGCGAAGATCGCCAAGACGGCGGAGGATAAGCTTGCCGCCGGGGAAAGCGCGCAGGCGGACTATCTCAAGAACAAGCTGATCACGGCCAAGTTCTTCATGGAGCGCATCCTGCCGGAAACGGCACTGCGCAAGGTGCGCATTGAAACCGGCGCCGATACGCTGATGGCGCTGGACGCCGCCGCTTTCTGATTTCAGAGTGGAACTGGACGAGGAACGGCCTGCGGGGCGGCTTCCGCCCGCACTCCGTTCCAATTGATGATGCGCGGCCCGACGAGGCGCCGGCGAAAGGGAGATGAGACATGACGAAAGTCTTCGTTTACGACCACGTGCGCACGCCGCGCGGCCGTGGCAAGAAGGACGGATCGCTGCACGAAGTGCCGTCCGTCCGGCTCGCCGCCAAGGTGCTCGAGGCGGTCCGCGACCGCAACGGGCTCGACACGTCGACAGTCGACGACATCGTCATGGGCTGCGTCGATCCGGTGATGGATGCAGGCTCGGTGATCCCGAAGGCGGCCGCCTTCGAGGCCGGCTACTCGACGCGAGCGCCCGGCATGCAGATCTCTCGCTTCTGCGCCTCCGGCCTCGATGCCGTCAATTTCGGCGCCGCCAAGATCGCCCAAGGGGCGGATGACATCGTCATCGCCGGCGGCGTCGAATCCATGTCGCGCGTCGGTCTCGGCATGTCCGGCGGCTCATGGTTCATGGATCCCTCCGTCAACCTGCCGGCCTATTTCATGCCGCAGGGCGTCTCCGCCGATTTGATCGCCACCAAATACGGTTTCTCGCGCGATGACGTCGACGCCTATGCGGTGGAGAGCCAGAAACGCGCCGCGCATGCCTGGGAAAAGGGCTATTTCGCGAACTCGGTCGTGACGGTCAAAGATCAGAACGGCCTGACGATCCTCGACCGCGACGAGCATATGCGTCCCGGCACCGACATGCAGGCGCTCGCCTCGCTCAACCCCTCCTTCCAGATGCCCGGCGAGATGGGCGGCTTCGAGGCCGTCGCCATACAGGCGCATCCGGAAATCGAGCGGATCAACTATGTCCATCATGCCGGCAATTCCTCCGGCATTGTCGACGGCGCCGCGGCGCTGCTGCTCGGCTCGAAGGCCGGCGGCGAATCCATGGGGCTGAAGCCGCGCGCCCGCATCCGCGCCTTCGCCAATATCGGCTCCGATCCGGCGCTGATGCTGACCGGCCCGGTCGACGTCACCGAAAAGCTGCTGAAACGCGCCGACATGAGGCTATCCGACATCGATCTCTTCGAGCTCAACGAGGCCTTTGCCGCCGTCGTGCTTCGCTTCTGCCAAGCCTTCGACATTCCGCCCGATCGCATCAACGTCAATGGCGGCGCGATCGCGATGGGCCATCCGCTCGGCGCGACCGGCGCCATGATCCTCGGCACCGTGCTCGACGAGCTCGAGCGCCGCGACCTCAACACGGCGCTGGTGACGCTCTGCATCGGCGCCGGCATGGGCACCGCCACGATCATCGAACGCGTCTGATCCGTCCCGGGAGAGAGAATATGTCTTACACGAACTTCAAGATCGAAACCGACGCAGACGGCATCGCACTCGTCACCTGGGACATGCCGGAGAAGTCGATGAACGTCTTCACCCAGGAGGTGATGGAGGAGCTCGACGCGATCGTCGACCAGACGACCGCCGACACCGCCGTCAAGGGTGTGGTCATCACCTCCGGGAAATCGTCCTTCTCCGGCGGCGCCGACCTCTCGATGATCAAGTCGATGTTCACGCTGCAGGCCGAGGAGAAGAAGAACGATCCGGCCAATGCCGCGCAGAAGCTCTTCAATCTCGTCGGCCGCATGACCCGGCTCTTCCGCAAGCTCGAAACCTCGGGCAAGCCTTGGGTCTCGGCGATCAACGGCACCTGCATGGGCGGCGCCTTCGAGCTGTCGCTCGCCTGCCACGGCCGCGTCGCTTCCAATTCGAAATCCGTGAAGATCGCCCTCCCCGAGGTCAAGGTCGGCATCTTTCCGGGCGCCGGCGGCACGCAGCGCGTGCCGCGGCTCACCAACACGCAGGACGCGCTGCAGATGATGACCACCGGTTCGTCGCTGACCGCTGCACGCGCCAAGGCGATGGGTCTCGTGCACGAGGTGGTCGAGCCGGAGAAGCTGATCGAGGCCGCCAAGGCGATGATCAAGAACGGTTTGAAGGCCGTGCAGCCCTGGGACGAGAAAGGCTTCAAGCTTCCGGGCGGCGGCGTCTGGACGCCCGCCTCGGCCCAACTCTGGCCGGCGGCTTCCGCCATTCTTCGTCGCGAGACCTACGGCAACTATCCGGGCGCGATCGCCATCTTGAAATGCGTCTACGAAGGGCTGCAAGTGCCGTTCGATACCGGCCTCAAGATCGAGCAGCGCTATTTCACCGAAATCCTGCAGACCACCGAGGCGTTCTCGATGATCCGCTCGCTGTTCGTTTCGATGCAGGAACTCGGCAAGGGCGCGCGTCGCCCGGCCGGCGTGCCGAAGTCCGAATTCAAGAAGGTCGGCGTCGTCGGGGCCGGCTTCATGGGTGCCTCGATCGCCTATGTGACGGCTGCCGCCGGCATTACGGTCACCCTCATCGACCGCGACATGGAAGCGGCCGAGAAGGGCAAGGCGCATTCGGAAGGCCTGGTTAGGGATTCCGTCGGCAAGGGCCGGCTGACGAAGGAAGAGGGCGAAGCACTGCTCGCCCGGATCACGCCGTCTGCCGATTATGGCGACCTCAAGGATGCCGGTCTCGTCGTCGAGGCGGTGTTCGAGGACCGGCAGGTCAAGAAGGACGTGATCGAAAAGGTCGAGGCCGTCATCGCACCCGACGCGATCTTCGCCTCGAACACCTCGACGCTGCCAATCACCGGGCTTGCCAAGAACTCGAAGCGGCCGGAGCAGTTCATCGGCGTCCATTTCTTCTCGCCGGTCGAGAAGATGATGCTGACCGAAGTGATCCTCGGCAAGGAGACCGGCGACCGTGCGCTTGCCACGGCACTCGACTATGTCGCGGCGATCAAGAAGACGCCGATCGTCGTCAACGACACCCGCGGCTTCTACGTCAATCGCTGCGTCTTCCGCTATATCCACGAAGCCTATGATATGCTGATCGATGGCGTGCCCCCGGCGATGATCGAGAACGCCGCAAAGATGGCCGGCATGCCGGTCGGGCCGTTGTCGCTCAACGACGAGGTGGCAATCGATCTCAGCCAGAAGATCCTCAAGGCCACCGTCGCCGATCTCGGCGAAAAGGCTGTCGACCCGAGGCACATGGCGCTGGTCAACAAGCTGGTCGACGAACTCGACCGGCGCGGCCGCAAGAACGGCAAGGGCTTCTACGAGTATCCGGCAAAGCCGGCCAAGAAGTATCTCTGGCCGGGCCTCAAGGACCTCTACCCACAAAAGGCCGCCGACAAGGTCGATGTCGAGGTGTTGAAGCAGCGCTTCCTGGCAACGATCGCACTGGAAGCGGCCCGGACGATGGAGGAAGGCATCGTCACCGATCCGCGCGAGGCGGATGTCGGCTCGATCCTCGGCTTCGGCTTCGCACCCTATACCGGCGGCACGCTCTCCTATATCGACGGCATGGGCGCCAAGGCCTTTGTCGCGCTCTGCGATAAACTTGCCAAGGAGTATGGCGAGCACTTCAAGCCGACGCCGCTCTTGAAGGAAATGGCCGAAAAGGGCGAGACCTTCTACGGACGGTTCGACCCCTACGGTGCGGCGAAGAGGGCGGCTTAAGCCGCTCGTCCTGGCATATGAAAATCCAAGGGCCGGCCCACTGGGCGCGGCCCTTTTTTGTTGTGCTGGTTCGTGAAGCGGCACGCGCGTCAGCCCGACTAGTTCGCCTTGTCGGCCGCCACCTCGCTCGATCGTCCTTCGGAGGAACTGGAGGAACCGCCATGTCGAAGGACAACAAGATCATCATCGAGAACGTCATCCGCCCCGGCAAGACCAACGCGGTCGACATCGATGTGTATGCCGCTATGAAGACGGCATTGCTCACAGTCATCCCCTCCGAAGCGCCCGGCCTGACGCTGGCTGAAATCCGCGCGCGGATCTTCGCCCATCTGCCGGAGGAGAAATTTCCCGGAGGCAGGGGCGTCTCCTGGTGGTCGAAGACCGTGCAACTCGACCTCGAGGCAAAGGGAGCGATCGTGCGGGAGAAGACGCGACCGATCCGGCTGCACAGGGGCTGACGCCGCGTTTCGTTTCGCCCCGTCCGCAATGTCGTTTTGCGCGGGCCCCCCGCGGCCTGCAGAGCGACGCTCATGTGGGCTCGCTCGTGCCAACACCCTCCGTCATCCTCGGGCTTAACCGGGTCAAGCCCGAGGATGACGGAGCAAGGGGGACGCCGCGCCTATAAGCGCAATTGACCGGAAACAAGTCGCCAAGCTAGCGGCTGGGCTAAGTGCATCTGCAGTTATCGAAATCGAAGAACCAACCATGCCGCCGCTCTCCTTCGCACGCGCCATCCTGCTTCTGCTCGCAACGCCAGGGCCGACGAACACGCTGTTGTGGCTTTCCGGCGCGGCGGTCGGCATGCGCCGGTCCCTGCCCCTGCTTCTCGGCGAACTCGGCTGCTATCTGACGGTGATCGCCCCCGTGGCGGTGCTGGCGGCCCCGCTGCTTTCCGCCCATCCCGAGATCGGCCTTTTGCTGAAGCTTGCCGCCGCCTGCTGGATCCTCTTCATGGCGCATGCGCTCTGGACGATGAAGGCGCACAGCGCGAGTGAACGGCCGATCGCCTCCGGCCAGGTCGTCGCCACCACGCTCCTCAATCCGAAGGCGCTGGTCATTGCGCTCGTCATCATGCCGCAGCACGGGCTCTTGGCGATGCTGCCATGGTTTCTCGGCCTTGCGGCACTGACGCTGAGCGCCGGCGCGCTGTGGATCGCCGCCGGCAGCATACTCGCGCGCCTGCCGAGGCGGCCGGTCGGCCCACGTCTCCCGCGCCGCATCGCCGCTGCCTGCCTTGTCGCCTTCTCCTTCGGCATCGCCGGGAGCGCGCTCGCATCGATGCTATAGGCGATCCGCAGGTCAGGCGGCTTCGGCCTTCTCGCCAAGCTCGGCCGCCAGGAAACCGATCAGCTGCTCCCAGCCGCTGCGGCGATACTCGACCTGGTCTAGGCCATCGAGAAAAGCCGCCTGCTCGGTGAATATGACGCGCGTGCCGCTTCCTTCCGGCACCAGCTCGACCGTGGCGATGGATGCGGAAATCGGCCGTTCGTCCTTCGCCATCGTATAGGCCGAAATGATCCGCCGGTTCTCGACGATGTCGAGATAGACGGTCTCGTTGAAGTAGAAGGTCTTGCCGTCCTGGCTGAAGCGGCCGCTTTCCCGGCCACCGACGCGGAAATCGTGGCGGTATTCCGCCACCGGCCAGTTGTCGGCCTTGACGAACCAGCGGTCGTGCGCAGCAGGGTGGGCAAAGGCATGAAACACCCGCTCGGGGGACGCTTTGAAGACGCGCTCGATTGTGAAGCTTGCATGTTCGACGGAAGTCTGGGTCATCGCTTTCTCTCCTCCTCGGCGGCTTTGTGCCGGTGCGCCGCAAAGCTGATTGTATTATGAAAGCAGTTGCACTGTAGTGTCACTGCTGCAATAATGCAAGCGGTTTTGCAGGATGGGAATCGCCTATCCGCATCCGCCCTCCGGTAAAGAGACCAGAATGACTGACGACCACCGCTCGGCCTGCCCGATCAACCTTTCGCTCGAAGTCTTCGGCGACAAATGGAGCCTCCTGATCATCCGCGACATGATCTTCGGCGGCAAACGCCATTTCCGCGAGCTTCTGCGGTCGCAAGAGGGCATCTCCTCCAATATTCTAGCCGACCGGCTGAAAACTCTGCTTGAGATCGGCATGCTGACGAAGAGAGACGATCCGAGCCATAAGCAGAAGGCGATCTACAGCCTGACGGAGATGGCGATCGCCCTGGTACCAATCATGGCGCATCTCGGCGCCTGGGGTCGGCGCTACCTGCCGGTCAGCGAAGAACTGAGTATCCGCGCCCAACTCATGGAGGAAGGCGGCCCGGTCCTATGGGAGCGTTTCATGGACGAGCTGAGGGTCGAACATCTTGGCGCGCCCGGCGAGACGGAAGGTCCTACGGTGCGCCAGACGCTGCAGGCGGCCTATGAGAACGTCATGGCTCGCAAGGCCAAGGAACTCGTCAGGGCGGGCAAATAAGCCGTCCCCGGCCGCGCCCCTGCAGGCACAGGACTATTTTCCTGCTCTTCTTTACGGCCGATCCCGGCTTCGGTAAGGTACAATCAGGCTGAAGCGGAAGCGAAACAGTGTGCGGTTTTCAACCGTTGCGCCGCGTTTGCTGCACCGGCGGGGTGGATCGACATGCTTTCACATGACAGCATCTGGCGGGCGATCGATGCGCTGGCGGAGCACCATCAGCTCTCGCCGTCCGGTCTGGCACGCCGCGCGGGACTGGACCCGACCTCCTTCAACAAATCGAAGCGTCAGTCGCCCGACGGTCGCGATCGCTGGCCGTCGACGGAATCGATTGCGAAGGTCCTCGAGGCGACCGGCGCGACGATCGATCAGTTCATGGCACTCCTGCAATCCGGCAACGCTAGGCCGCCGCACTCTGGCCAGCCGGCCTCCGGCATTCCGCTGATCGGCTTCGCGCAGGCCGGCGCAGGCGGCTTCTTCGACGACGGCGGCTTCCCCGTCGGGCAGGGTTGGGACGAGGTCGAATTTCCGGTCGCGCCGCAGAGCAAATCCAGCGTCTACGCCTTGGAGGTCCAAGGCGACAGCATGCTGCCGCTCTATCGCGACGGCGACGTCCTGATCGTCGATCCGGGAGCGCAGGTGCGCCGCGGCGACCGCGTCGTCCTCAAAAGCCGCGAGGGAGAGGTGATGGCGAAGATCCTGGCGCGTCAGACGTCGCGCGGCGTCGAGCTTCTGTCGCTCAATCCCGACCACCCGAACCGCAGTTTCGAGATGAAAGACGTGGAATGGATCGCTCGGATCATCTGGGCCAGCCAATAGGAAAGCGTCGAGATGCGGCCGCAATTCATCTCCATCGCCGGCGGGCTCGCCGCCCTCGCCCTCTATACCGCAATCCTGCTCGGCGGGGCCGCCTCGATCCGCGGTCGTGAAAGCGCCGCCGCGCCCGATCTCGTGCTCGAGACGCCGGACGCCGCCATGATCGAGGAGCCGGCCGCGGAGCCGGTTCCGGCGGAGCAACCGCCAGCCGCGGCGGCGTCGCCGACCGCCGAACAGGAGGCGGCCGCCAAGACCTCCAGGACGCCGGTGCGACCCGTCGACCCAAATCTCTTCGCCATGCCGGAAGAGGGGCTTGCTAAACCGCTCGAGCGGATTGCGCCGCGGCCGCCTCTTTCGGCGCCGCCCGAAAAGAAGGCAACGCCGCTTGTCCTGCAGCGGCCCGTCGCCCTTGCCGCCGGTCTCGTCCAGACCGGCGACACGACACTGCAAATCAGCGACATCGAGCCGGAAAAAGCCGATCGGATCTGCGAGGGGGGCGGCAAGACATGGCCCTGCGGCATGGTCGCCCGAACGGCGTTCCGCAATTTCTTGAGGGGACGGGCGCTCGTCTGCTCTGAGATCGACGAGGAGCGCGAAGGCTCCGCCACCGCAAACTGCAGGGTCGGCAACATGAGCGTCGCCGAGTGGCTGGTCACGAACGGCTGGGCGATACCGATCCCGGGCACCGCCCTCGAAGCAAAGGCGGAGGCCGCCCGCAAAGCCAAGCGCGGCTTCTACGGCGGCGACCCGCGTGATCTGAGCCGGAGGCGGCTGGTGATCGACGAGCCCGCGGGCGCCGCGGACCTCGGCGAGACCGCGCGGGACTTGCAAGCCCCTGCGGGAACTCCTAACTGGGCTCCATCAATTTCAGGAGAATAGATGTCCGCGAGCCTCAGTCAGCACGAAGCCCTTGTCTATGTCATGGTCATGATGTCTGCCGTCGACAGGAGCATGAGCGACGACGAATTCGCACGGATTGGCGGGCTGGTGCGTTTCCTGCCGGCCTTCGACGGTTTCGAGGAAGACCGCCTGATCCATATCGGCCGCGAGTGCGCGGCCCAGCTCGCCGCGCCTGAAGGCCTCGACGTGACGCTCGAAATGGTTCGCGAATCGCTGCCGCAGCGCCACTACGAAACCGCCTACGCTCTTGCCGTCGAGATCGCCGCCGCTGATCAACGCATCCGCACCGAGGAAATCCGGCTGTTGCAGCTGTTGCGCGACCGTCTCGCCCTCGACAAGCTCACCTGCGCGGCGATCGAGCGCGGCGCGCTTGCCCGCTTTCGCAAGTAACGGCAACGTGTCTTTGCCCTTTCTCGGCAATGGTCATACCGTCGTCCTGTCGCCTCTTTCCTTAAAAGCCGCCTCTAAGAAGGAAGCGGCGATTCAAAGTGAACAAGCGGCCATAGGATCGGCGTGAAGAGTGAAATGCTTTTCCTTGGAATTGCTGAGCCGGTCTGGCGGCTCGGTGCCTTTGCGGTAATCTTCGCCGCGCTAGCAGCACTCGAACTGCTGCATCCGCGGCTCGAAAGGCCGGAACTGCTGCGGGCACTCAAGGCGCGTCGCTGGGCCACCAACCTGTCGATTCTTCTGCTCTCCTCACTGCTACTGCGCATCGTCTTTCCGGCCGCCGCGACAGGCGTCGCGATCTGGGCCGGCTTGCGCGGCTATGGCCTCCTCCCAGCACTCGGCGTGACGGCGCCGCTTGCCGGTCTCCTGGCTTTCGTCGCACTTGATTTTGCCGTCTGGCTGGAACACGTGGTGTTTCACAAACTGCCCATCTTATGGCTGATCCACCGGGTGCATCACGCCGACCCCGGGGTGGACGTCACGACGGCGCTGCGCTTCCACCCGCTGGAGATCCTGCTTTCGATGGCTTGGAAAAGCGCGGTCATCATCGCTCTCGGGGCGCCGGCACTCTCGGTGCTGGTCTTTGAAATCGTCCTCAATGCCGCCGCGATGTTCAACCACGCCAACCTGCGACTGCCGCCAAAATTTGACGGGGTCTTGCGGCTGCTGATTGTCACACCCGACATGCACCGCATCCATCACTCCGTGGAAAAGCGGGAAACGGATTCGAACTACGGCTTCAATCTCTCTCTTTGGGATCGACTGTTTTCGACCTATGTGGCACAGCCGGCAAGCGGCGACGACGGGATCGAGACCGGCTTAAGGGCCTTTGGACGCAGCGAGCCGACAAAGCTCGTCTGGTCGCTGATGCTGCCGTTCCGGCGCGGGTAAACGAGACGGGAGCAGGCCCTGCTTGCCAGCCGAGCCCGGCCGCTTGGCGTCAGTAGATGCCGTTCGGAAAATAGCGCAGGTAAATCTCTTCGAGCCTGCCGCTGCGCGAAAGCGCCAAGAGCGCATGGTCGATCGCCTGCGTCAAAGCGGGCTCGGTCGTGCGGTTCATGATCGTCAGCCCTTCGCCCAGAAAGCGCTCGGAAAAATAGGCGCCGTCCATCAGGGCGCAGCATCCCGCGGCGACGCTGCCGGAGACCCAGAAGGAGAGCTGCATGGCATCGGAGAAGGCGGCCGTCACGGCGCCCTCCCGCAGGGCGTTCAGTAGGGCCTGTCGGTCGGGGTAGGCTTTGGCCTCGAGCTTCGGGAAGAAGGCCTTCAGCATCGCTTCATGCTTCGTTCCGGCCACGGCCCCGACCGGCTTGCCGACGAGGTCGTCCGGTCTCTGAACCCCCTCGGCAGCCTTCCTGTTGAGGGCGAAACGGGCCGGCAGTTGCAAGAAGGCCCTGGAGAAGGCGAAACGCCGCCTTAGTTCCGGCGTCACGGCGATGCCGGCGACGATCGCCTCGCCCTGGCCCTGTTCGAGCGCCGGCATCAGTTCGGGATAGGTCACCGCCTGGATCTGGCATTTCGGTTCGATCTCCAGCTCGCGGCAGATTTCCCGGGCGAGATCGACGTGGAATCCCGAAAGCTTGCCCGACTGATCGATAAAATTGAAAGGCGGGAAATCGACCGTGGTGAGGAAGCGCAGCCGAGCCAGGCCGGTCAGATCGGGCTTGGCGATGCGCTCGCGGGCATCGAACAGCAGCGGCAGGTCCTTCGGCGCGCCGCCCGCCGCGGATGCGACGAGCACCGCCGCGACCGCCAGCAGCCCGATAGTTTTGTGAAAGGAAGCGCGCGTCATTACCATCCGATTCGCAAGCATTGAGCGGAACTTAGCGGGATGCTGCAGCGCTGACCATAGGCCGGCCCTCGGCAGGGCCGCGCATTCTTAAAGCCGGTCGGGCGAATACGGAAGGAAGGGAAAATGGAGCGGGTGATCGGGATCGAACCGACGACATCAAGCTTGGGAAGCTGGCGTTCTACCACTGAACTACACCCGCGTCTGAAGCGGAAATTTCCCCAATGGTCGCGATCTGTCAAGCGTCTAGATGATTCACTGCTCTATTGGAGCAGTGAATCATCCAGCTATTGGGCTCACTCGGCGCGAAAATGCTTGGAAAGCTTCAGGCCCTGCGCCTGGTAGTTCGAGCCGAGATCGATGCCGTAAAGACCTTCCGGACGCTCCAGCATGTGCTCGTAGATCAGCCGGCCGACGATCTGCCCGTGTTCGAGGATGAAGGGCACTTCGTGGCTGCGGACCTCGAGTACTGCGCGGCTGCCGCTGCCGCCGGCTGAGGCGTGGCCGAACCCCGGATCGAAGAAGCCGGCATAATGGACGCGGAACTCGCCGACCAGCGGATCGAAGGGCGTCATTTCGGCGGCGTAGAGCGGCGGCACATGAACTGCCTCGCGCGACACGAGGATGTAAAACTCGTCCGGATCGAGGATCAGGTCGTCGCGGCCGCGGCTATAGAGCGGCTCCCAGAAATCAAAAACGGCGTGCTCCGCCTTCTTGTCGACGTCGACCACCGACGTGTGATGCTTGCCGCGATAGCCGATCAGGCCGTCCGGGCCGGTGCCCTTGAGGTCGATCGACAGCGCAATGCCGCCGCCGGTGATGTTGGGCCGCTCGCTGGCGACGAGCACGTCGCTTTCGTGCAAGCCCAGCAGTTCTTGCTCGGAAAGAACGGAGTGGCCGACGCGGAAACGGATCTGCGAGAGACGCGAGCCGCGGCGAACGACGATCGGAAAGGTCCGCGGACTGATCTCGAGATAAAGCGGCCCGCTGTAGCCGGCGGGGATCTTGTCGAACTCCTGCGCCCTATCGGTGATGACGCGCGTGAAGATGTCAAGGCGACCGGTCGAACTCTTCGGATTGGCCGACGCCGACATGGTCTCCGGCAGCGTCAGGCTCTCCATCAGCGGCACGATATAGACGCAGCCGGTTTCCAGCACCGCGCCCTCGCGAAGATCGATGACGTGCAGCTTCAGGCGGTCGAGCTTGTCGGCGACGAGATGCGCCGGTCCCGGCATGAAGCTCGCCCGGACGCGAAACGCCTTGGATCCGAGCCGAAGATCGAGGCTCGCCGGCTGGATCTGGTCATCATCCAGCGGCTTCTCGCTCTTCAGACGTCCCGTGGCAAACAGCGCGGCAATTGCGCGGTCGGCCAAAATCCCTGTGTCGCGGCCCATTCCGATCCTCATTCTCAGTTGCCAGACAAAACCAAACTCCGGGAATTGACGCAAGCGCGGCCAGGCAGTATTGGAGCTTTATCCCGTGGTGATTTGGCCGGTCGGCTTGCAGCCACGTTAAACAAGTAGCTAAAAAGGCCGGGTGTCAAACCGGTCGTTTCGCGGCCGGTTTTTTTGTTCTGAAGGTGATCGTCGCATGAGCAAGACCTGGCGCCCGGCAACCCAACTCGTCCACGGCGGGACCACCCGCTCGCAGCACGGCGAGACCTCGGAAGCGATCTTCCTGACACAGGGCTTCGTCTACGAAAGCTCGGAAGCGGCGGAAGCCCGCTTCAAGGGCGAGACCGACGGCTTCATCTATGCCCGCTACGGAAGCCCGACCAACGACATGTTTGAGAAGCGCATGTGCATGCTCGAAGGCGCCGAGGATGCGCGCGCCACGGCCTCCGGTATGGCGGCGGTTTCGGCGGCGATCCTCTGCCAGGTCAAGGCGGGAGACCACATCGTCGCCGCCCGCGCCCTCTTCGGCTCCTGCCGCTGGGTGGTCGAAACGCTCGCTCCGAAATACGGCGTCGAATGCACGCTGGTCGACGGCCGCGAGCTTGCCAACTGGGAAAAGGCGGTGCGGCCGAACACCAAGGTCTTCTTCCTCGAGAGCCCGACCAACCCGACGCTGGAGGTGATCGACATCGCCGGCGTCGCCAGGCTCGCCGACCAGGTGGGCGCCAAGCTCGTGGTCGACAATGTCTTCGCGACGCCGCTCTTCCAGAAGCCGCTGGAGCTGGGCGCCCATGTCGTCGTCTATTCCGCCACCAAGCATATCGATGGCCAGGGCCGCTGCCTCGGCGGCGTCGTGCTTGCCGACAAGGAATGGATCGACGAGAACCTGCACGACTATTTCCGCCACACCGGCCCTGCCATGTCGCCCTTCAACGCCTGGACGTTGCTCAAGGGAATCGAAACGCTGCCGCTGCGCGTCAGGCAGCAGACGGAAAACGCCCGCCGCATCGCCGACTTCCTCGCTGAGCAGCCCCAGGTGGCGCGCGTCATCTATCCGGGCCGCAAGGACCATCCGCAGGCCGACATCATCGCCAAGCAGATGACCGGCGGCTCGACGCTGGTCGCCTTCGAGCTGAAGGGCGGCAAGGATGCGGCCTTCGCGCTGCAGAACGCCCTTGAGATCGTGCGGATTTCCAACAATCTCGGCGATTCCAAGAGCCTGATTACACATCCGGCGACGACGACGCACAAGAACCTCACCGACGAGGCCCGTACCGAACTCGGCATCTCGGCCGGAACCGTACGGTTCTCGGCCGGGATCGAAGACAGCGACGACCTTGTCGAGGATTTCGCCAAGGGACTGAAGTCGATCCGCGCCTGAACCGTCCAATTTCAGGTGACCTCAGCCGCCCGGCCCCGCCGGGCGGCTTTTTCATGACCCGTCACGGAAGGTGAGACGCGCGAGAACGATGCGCGACAGGGCAGTGTAGAGGCATAGGACGGCGAATATCGCCGCCAGCACAGGGAACCGGTGCGGAAACAGGCAGACGGCCACGAAGAAGACGATCGTCTCGGTCGCCTCCGCAAGCCCGGTGGTGAAGTAGATCGACTTCGCACCACGGATCTCGGTCGACAGTGCGCGCTTCTCGGCGATCGCGGCGAAGGCGAGGAAGCTCGAGCCGTTGACATAGAAAGCGAAGAGCAAGAGCCCCCCGGCAAACCCGTTGGCCGCCGGATCGGCGGCGATGAAGGCCAGCGGGATCGCGCCATAGAAGGCGAAGTCGAGAACGATGTCGAGAAAACCGCCGAAATCGGTCTTGCGGCTCGCGCGCGCCACTGCCCCGTCGAGGCCGTCGCAAAGCCGGCTCAGGAGAATGAGAGCCGCACCCGCCACGTAGTAATGCAAGGCAATCAAGACGGCCGCGGCAAGTCCAAGACAAAGGCCGGCGACCGTGACCGCATCGGCGCCCAAGCCCCGCTTTGCGAGGGCGGCGCCGAGCCGGTTCAGGATAGGATCGAGATGCCTGCGCGCCGCGCCGTCGAGCATATTCCCCTGCCTTGCGTGAAAATCGTAAGGACCCGTATAATCCTGCCGTTATTCTTCACGAAACCTTATCGCTGTATGATACTCGAGCAGTTTTGAAACAGGATGTCGAACATGTACCGTGCGCTGACACGCGACATAGAGGTCACGGTGGAGCCGTACTATCTCGAAGAACAATCGGATCCGGATGATAGCCGCTATGTCTGGGGCTACCGCATCGTCATCTCGAACCATTCCGAAATCGCGGTTCGGCTGATGACCCGCTACTGGCACATCACCGACGAGAACGGCCAGGTGGACGAGGTCAGCGGTCCAGGCGTCATCGGCGAGCAGCCGCTGCTCAATCCCGGCGACACCTACGAATATTCCTCCGGCTGCCCGCTCGACACCCCCTCCGGCGTCATGTTCGGCCACTACAGCATGGAGGCCGAAGACGGAGAGACCTTCAATGTCGCCATCCCCGCCTTCTCGCTCGATTCTCCCGGACTGGTGCGGACGCTGAACTAAAGCCCGTCGCGTTCAAACGTATTCACGCGGCGCGCCTTAGGTCTTTGTTTTTGTGCATGTCGTTATCCCAAAACCGCTGCACACTTTTGGGCGACATGCATTAGCCGCCCGCCTTTATTGAGATCGCACCTCGCTCGCCTCGAAGCGATAGTCGGTGGAGCAGAACTCGCAGGTGACCTTGATCTCGCCGTCCTCGATGCTGTGCTCGATATCCTCCTCGCTCAGTCCCTCCAGGACCTCGCGTATCTTGTCACGCGAGCAGCTGCAGCGATCGTAGACGGCCTGCGGCTGGTAGACGCGCACGCCCCGTTCGTGGAACAGACGATATAGCAGACGCTCGGTGCCGACGGTAGGATCGGTCAGCTCGTCGGAATCGATCGTATCCACCATCACCTTGGCTTCCGCCCAGAGATCGTCTTCCTCGAAGAGCAGGCTGGCGTCGCCGTCATCGCCATCGCCGCCAGGCAGATCCGGCTGGCGCATGCGCTCGGACGCCTCGGGCAGGAACTGCGCCACCATGCCGCCGGCGCGCCAGCGATGCCGCGGCTTGCCGTTTTCGTCCCGGTCGAGCAGTTCGGCGACGGCGAGGCGAACCTTGGTCGGTATCTGTTCCGATTGGCGGAAATAGACCGCAGCGATCTCTTCGAGCGTCGCGCCGTCAAGCGCGACAATGCCCTGGTAGCGCTGGGTATGGGCGCCCTGGTCGATGGTGAAGGCAAGGATGCCGTTGCCGAGCAGTTCGTGCGGCTGCGAGCGGCCGCCCTTCTCGGCGGCGGCAAGCGCTTCCTCGTCGTAGCGCGCATAGGCGCGGACCCGATCCGGGGTGGAGAAATCGGCAACGACGAGATCGACCGGCCCATCGCCCTGGGTCTGGACGATCAGCTTGCCGTCGAACTTGAGCGAGGTACCGAGCAGGACCGTCAGCACGACGGTTTCGGCAACCAGCCGCGCCACCGGCAGCGGGTAGCTGTGCCGCTCGAGGATAGCGTCGAGCATCGGGCCGAGCTGCACGGCTCGGCCACGCACGTCGAGGCCCTCGACCTGGAAGGGAACGACGTGGTCGTCACCGGCAAAATCGAACTCGCCAAGTCCCGGTGCTGTCTCTGTCATCGTTTGCTCCTTGCATGGATCACAGCGGCCAAGCAACCCGCCGTCGCCGTGATCGAACTTCCATCCTGCGGATGCAAGAGCAGCCGCGCACACCCTGCCGTTCGTTGCACCGCTGCGTCTCGATCGAGAGGCGCAACGTTCGCATGACACCGTGCATTGCTCGTGACATCGAGAGCGCCGATCGACGCACTCCGTCTCTAACTGCCGCTTATCCTATTTGATCCCGGCATGGACCGATTTGTCCAGCAGGCAAGCGCGGCTCCGGAAGCGCCCCGTATGCGGCGGATCCGCTGAAACGCGCTGTGGCGAGAAACGGCGCAGCGGCCGAACTCTCCCGCACATCGCCTAGATCGTGTCACCGCTCTCCGATTTCAATAGCCCGGCCTGGCCCTCGAACGGTCCCGTCAGACGGCACCCAGGCACCAGGCGAGGATCGACTTCTGCGCGTGCAGCCGGTTCTCGGCCTCGTCGAAGACGACCGACTGCGGGCCGTCGATGACCTCGTCGGTGACTTCCTCGCCGCGATGCGCCGGTAGGCAATGCATGAACAAGGCCTCCGGGGCCGCGTGCTTCATCAGCGCCGCGTTCACCTGATAGGGCTGGAAGACGTTGTGCCCGCGGGCGCGATGCTCCTGGTTCATCGACACCCAGGTGTCGGTGACGACGCAGTGCGCGCCGGCAACCGCCTGCTCCGCCTCATGGCAGAGCAGGATTTCGCCGCCATTGTTACGCGCCCAGTTCAGGAACTTGTCCTGCGGCTCGGAGCCGAGCGGCACGGCCATGTTCATCCGGTAGCCGAAGCGCGCCGAGCCTTCGATCAACGAGTGAAGCACGTTGTTGCCGTCACCCGCCCAGGCGAACGTCTTTCCCTTGACCGGCCCGCGATGCTCCTCGAAGGTCATGATGTCCGCCATGATCTGGCAGGGATGCGTGTCGTCGGTCAGCCCGTTGATGACCGGAACGGTGGCGTGCTCGGCCAATTCCAGAAGCCGGCGATGATCGGTCGTGCGGATCATGATGGCGTCGACATAGCGCGACAGCACCTTGGCCGTGTCGCCGATCGCCTCGGCGCGGCCGAGCTGCATTTCGGTCCCCGACAGGAACAGCGTCTCGCCGCCGAGCTGCCGCATGCCGACATCGAAGGAAACGCGGGTGCGGGTCGACGGCTTTTCGAAGATCATCGCCAGCATCTTGCCGGCAAGCGGTTTCTCGGCGGTTCCGGCCTTGGTCGCCGTCTTTCGTGCGCGGGCATCGTCGATGATCGTGCGCAGGTCGGTCGCGGTCATTGCCGAGAGATCGAGAAAATGTCTGGTGGCAGTCATAATGCTGTAGTTCCTGTCATAAACCGGTAATCGACCGTCCGTCGCGACCTCAGGCCGCGGCCGTTCCGCTCTTGGCGCGCACCGCCTCGGCGGCACGCTCGAGTCGTGCCAGCCCCTCGCGCGCTTCGGCGGGCGTGGTGATCAACGGCGGCAACAGCCGCAGCACGTTCTCACCGGCCGGCACGGCAAGCAGCTTCTCGGCGCGGATCGCCTTCAGGAAGTCGGCGGAAGGCACCTTTGCCTTGATGCCGAGCATCAGGCCGTCGCCGCGGATCTCCTCGATCACGTCGGGGAAGCGATCCTTGAGCGAGGCAAGCCCCTGGCGGAACACCAATCCCACGTCGCGGACATTCTCCAGGAAACCATCGGCCAGGACGACATCGAGCACCGCATTGCCGACCGCCATCGCCAGCGGATTGCCGCCGTAGGTGGAGCCGTGGGTGCCGGCCACCATGCCGGCCGCCGCCGCTTCCGTTGCCAGGCAGGCGCCGAGAGGGAAGCCGCCGCCGATGCCCTTGGCGACGGCCATGATGTCCGGCTTGATGCCCGACCATTCATGCGCGAAGAGCTTGCCTGTGCGGCCGACGCCGCACTGGACCTCGTCGAGGATCAACAGCAGCCCGAACTCGTCGCAGAGCGCGCGCAGTTCCTGCATGAATTCTTTCGAAGCGAGGCGAATGCCGCCCTCGCCCTGGATCGGCTCGACCAGGATTGCAGCGGTCTCGTCGTTGATCGCGGTCTTGACGGCGGCGATGTCGCCGAACGGCACCTGATAGAAGCCCGGAGCCTTCGGCCCGAACCCTTCGATGTATTTCTGCTGGCCGCCGGCGGCAATCGTCGCGATGGTGCGGCCGTGGAAGGCGCCTTCGAAGGTGATGATGTGGAACCGCTCCGGATGGCCCTTGGCGAAATGGTAGCGGCGCGCCGTCTTGATCGCACATTCGAGCGCTTCCGCACCGGAATTGGTGAAGAACACTCGATCGGCGAAGGTGACCGCCGTCAGCCGCTGCGCCAGGCTCTCCTGGCCGGGAACATCGTAGAGATTGGACACATGCCAGAGCTTCTCCGCCTGCGCTTTCAGCGCTTCGACGAGATGAGGATGGGCATGGCCGAGCGAAATGACCGCGACGCCGGCTGCAAAGTCGAGATAGCGGGTGCCGTCTTCGGCAATCAGCCAGACGCCCTCGCCTCGCTCGAAACGCAACGGCGCACGCAGATAGGTGTCGTAGAGCGGCGTTGTTGCGGCCATGATCAGCATCTCCTTCGTCATCGGCATCGCTGTCGGACGTATCGGCCCGACAAAAATCAAAAATGCCGCCTTTCGGCGGCGCAGGCACTATTCCCATATCGCGGCGCAATGTCAACAAAACCAAGGCTTGCAACAGTCGCGCCGGCCCGGATTCCGCACCGCGAAAAAATCCCGATGCGGGGCTTGCAAAAATGCAACTATCCGACAGCAAGTTGGGGAAAACTGCGAAATCGATTCGGCGCGATTCCGGCGACTCTTGCCACGGAGTCACCCGGCCGGTAGGTTAATATTCAATTACTAGACGCATGCGGCGGACCTAGTCACCAAAATAGTTATCGCGTTGTAACTCCGGGGCTTTTCCGGAGAACGGTGATGGATTCTGCCATCCCAACGCCGAGAACGGGGAGTGCAGACATGAACTGGACGGACGAGCGGGTTGAGAAGCTGAAGAAGCTATGGTCCGAGGGCCTAAGCGCGAGCCAGATCGCGGCGCAGCTGGGAGGCGTCAGCCGTAACGCGGTGATCGGCAAGGTTCATCGGTTGAGCCTGCCAGGCCGCGCCAAGGCCGGCGGAGCGACAGCGGCGGCTCGTCCCAAGCGGACGACCTCGGCGCCCCGCGCCCCGAACTACGCGGCACGCGCCGTGACCCGGACGGTTACCCGCGCTGCCGGCACGGCCGTGCTCAAGGAAGAGGTCGCCGTCGATCTGGTGGCGGAGCAGGATCTCGCACTCGACACCAACATTGTCGTGCCGATGTCGCGCCGGCTGGAACTCACCCAGCTGACCGAGCGGACCTGCAAATGGCCGATCGGCGACCCGCTCAAGGAAGAATTCCACTTCTGCGGCAACGACTCGCCGGAATCCTCCCCCTATTGCAGCTACCACGCTCGCCTCGCCTACCAGCCCTCGGCCGAGCGGCGCCGCGCGCGCTGATCGGTCGGAGCAATAACAAATAACGCATGAAGGGGCCCGTCGGGCCCCTTATCACTTTGGAACGCCGGAAGAGCAGCGCAAGCGTCAGCTTTCCAACGAATAGCCGGCGCCGCGCACCGTCCTGATCACATCGGGCATATTGGAGAAATTCAGAGCCTTGCGCAGCCGGCCGACATGGACGTCGACCGTTCGCTCGTCGACATAGATGTCGTGCCCCCAGACGCCGTCGAGCAGCTGCGAGCGGGAGAAGACGCGGCCTGGCGAGGCCATCAGGAACTCCAGGAGCCGGAACTCCGTCGGGCCGAGCCTCACTTCGCGGGTGCGACGATGCACGCGATGGGTTTCGCGGTCGAGCTCTATGTCGCCGCAGCGAAGCACCGTCGACAGCACTTCAGGCTTCGCTCGCCGGAGCATCGCTTTGACCCGCGCCATCAGCTCCGGCGTCGAGAACGGCTTGACGACGTAGTCGTCGGCACCGGTCGCAAGGCCTCGCACCCGCTCGCTTTCCTCGCCGCGCGCCGTCAGCATGATGATCGGCAGCCGCTCGGTCTCCGGGCGCTGTCGGAGACGGCGGCAAAGCTCGATGCCGGAGACGCCGGGCAGCATCCAGTCGAGGATGAGAAGGTCGGGCAAGCGCTCCTGCAGGCGGATCTCCGCTTCGTCGCCGCGAAAGATCGTATCGACCTCGAAGCCCTCAGCCTCGAGATTGTAGCGCAGCAGCACGCTGAGCGCTTCCTCGTCCTCGACAACGGCTATCTTCGGCAACATTCAGTTACGACTCCTTGCCTAGATTCATGATTGGCGGGTGTCCCCTCAGTCGGTGACGGATCCGAGCGTTGACGTCATGTCGTCCTTCGGCCGCTCGCCCTGCGGCTGGGCGCCCGTCGCCATGTAGTAGATGGTTTCGGCGATATTGGTGGCGTGGTCGCCGATACGCTCGATGTTCTTGGCGCAGAAAAGGAGATGCGTGCAGGGGGTGATGTTGCGCGGATCCTCCATCATGTAGGTCAACAGCTCGCGGAACAACGAGGTGTAAATCGCGTCGATCTCCTCGTCGCGTTCGCGGATGCTGTTTGCCTTCTCCGGCGAACGCGAGGCGTAAACGTCGAGGACCTCCTTGAGCTGGATCAGGGCGAGTTCGGCGAGGTGCTCGAGACCGCGCGCCAGCTTGCGCGGAATGCCGGAGCCGGCAACCGCGATGACGCGCTTGGCAGTGTTCTTGCCGAGGTCGCCGACGCGCTCGAGATCGGCGGCGATCCGGATCGACCCCATGATCTCGCGGAGATCCGCGGCCATCGGCTGTCGCTTGGCGATGGTGACGATCGCCTTTTCGCCGATCTGGCGCTCGGCGTCGTCCAAGATTGCATCGTCGGAAATGACCTTCTGGGCGAGCGCCAGATCGGAATTCACCAAAGCCCGGACGGAATCCGCCACCATCTGCTCGGCCTGGCCGCCCATCTCCGAGATCCGGCGCGTCAGATATTTAAGCTCTTCGTCGAAGGCTGTCGTTATGTGGGGGTGAGACATCTACGGTTCCTCGAGGGCGCACTCTTCGCGGTGGGTTTTCGGGCGATCAGCCGAAGCGGCCCATGATGTAATCCTGGGTGCGCTGGTCGTCCGGATTGGTGAACATCTTGTCGGTGTCGTTCTCCTCGACGAGATTGCCGAGGTGGAACATGGCGGTGCGCTGCGAGACGCGGGCCGCCTGCTGCATCGAGTGGGTCACGATGACGATGGTGAAATTGGCGCGCAGCTCGTGAATGAGCTCTTCGACCTTGGCCGTGGCGATCGGGTCGAGGGCCGAGCAGGGCTCGTCCATGAGAATCACTTCCGGGCTGACGGCAACGGCGCGGGCGATGCAGAGGCGCTGTTGCTGGCCGCCGGAAAGACCCGTCCCCGGCTCCTGCAGGCGGTCCTTCACCTCATTCCACAGGCCCGCCTTCCGCAGGCTCGTTTCGACGATCTCATCGAAATCGGCCTTCGTGCGGGCCAGGCCGTGGATGCGCGGCCCGTAGGAAACATTCTCATAGATCGACTTTGGGAACGGATTGGGCTTCTGGAAGACCATGCCGACGCGGGCGCGCAGTTCCACCACGTCGATCGACGGATCGTAGATGTCGTCCTCGTCGAGGGTGATCCGGCCGGTGACCCGGCAATTCTCGATCGTGTCGTTCATGCGGTTGAGCGTCCGCAGGAAGGTCGACTTGCCGCATCCGGAAGGACCGATGAGCGCCGTCACGGTATTCTCGCGGATATTCAGGTTGACGTCGAAGAGCGCGCGCTTCTCGCCGTAATAGACCGACACATCCTTACCGATCATCTTCAAGGGCACCGTGTTCATTTTCTGGTCCAGAGCCTTTTCGACTGCAGCTTCCGACATGATGTTCATAGTCCTTACCCCACTACCAGCGACGCTCAAAGCGACGCCGCAACAGAATTGCGCCGAGGTTCATGATGACGAGGAAGATCAGCAGGATGATGATCGCCCCCGAGGTACGCTCGACGAAGGCGCGCTCAGCCTCGTTCGCCCACATGTAGATCTGCACGGGGAGCGCCGTGGACGGTTCGAGCGGCGAGCCCGGATAGTCGACGACGAAGGCGACCATGCCGATCAGGAGCAGCGGCGCCGTCTCGCCGAGGGCGTGCGCCAGGCCGATGATCGTGCCGGTCAGGATGCCGGGCATGGCAAGCGGCAGCACATGGTGGAAGATCGTCTGCATCTTCGAGGCGCCGAGGCCGAGCGCGGCGGAGCGGATCGACGGAGGCACGGCCTTCAGCGCGGCGCGCGTCGCGATGATGATCGTCGGTAGCGTCATCAGGGTCAGCACGAATCCACCGACGAGGGCCGCCGAGCGCGGCATGCCGGCGAAATTCACGAAGACGGCGAGACCGAGAAGGCCGTAGACGATCGACGGCACGGCGGCGAGATTGTTGATGTTGACCTCGATCAGGTCGGTCAGCCGGTTCTTCGGCGCGAATTCCTCGAGATAGATCGAGGCGGCGACGCCGATCGGCAGCGACAGGACGAGGACGATCAGCATCATATAGGCAGACCCGACCAGCGCCACGCCAACGCCGGCCGCTTCCGGGCGGCTCGATGCGCCGAACGTGAAGATGCCGGTGTTGAAGCTCTTCTTCAGCACGCCGGCCTCGGCCAGCTGGTTCATCCAGGCGACCTGCTGGTCCTTGACCTTGCGCTTCGATTCGTCGACCGTGAGGTCGATCTGGCCCTTGAAGGCCGAATCGATGTTCGCGTCGGCGAGCAGCGTCACCGGGATCGTCTTGCCGATCACCGAAGGGTCGGCAACGACAATGTCACGCAGCTGCGTGCGGACGCTGTCGGAGACCATGTCGTTCGCCTGTTTCACAAGCGGCCGCTTCTTCGGGTCGATGCCGAGCTGCTTGACCAGGGCGTCGCGGACGAGCACCGGATAATTGGCGGTCATCAGTTGCTTCGGATCGGTCGCGCGCTCGTTCTTCGGGTCGATCACCTTTTCGGAAAACTCGATCGGCAGCGTGATCGTCGTCTGCTGGAAGGCCGTGTAGCCTTTCGAGACAACACTCCAGACAAGGACCGCCAGGAAGAACAGGCCGATAACGATGGCGCTGATGCCATAGGCACGGAACCGGCGCTCCGCGGCGTAGCGGCGCTTTATGCCGATGTCGCGGCGGCTTTCGGCGGGACGGGTCGAGACCCTTACCGTGGGAGAAGCAACGTCGGTCATTCGTACTGTTCCCGATATTTGCGCACGATGTAGAGCGCATAGATGTTGAGGCAGAGCGTGATGACGAAGAGTGTGATGCCGAGCGCGAAGGCGACCAGAGTCTGCGGCGAAGTGAACTCCAGGTCGCCGGTCAGCTGGTGGACGATCTTGACCGTTACCGTCGTCATCGGTTCGAACGGGTCGAGCTGCATGCGCGCGGCGACGCCGGCAGCAAGCACGACGATCATCGTCTCACCGACCGCGCGCGAGGCGGTCAGCAGCAGCGCTCCGACGATGCCGGGCAGTGCGGCGGGAAGAATGACCTTCTTCACCGTCTCCGAGCGCGTCGCGCCGAGCCCGAGCGAGCCGTCGCGCAGCGCCCGCGGCACCTGCGTGATGATGTCGTCCGACAGCGACGAGACGAACGGAATGAGCATGATGCCCATGACGATGCCAGCGGTCAGCACGCTCTGCGCCTGAATGAAATTCTGGTAGTTGCCGGTGATGAGGCCGTTCAGCTGCGTCGAGATGTCGCGCAGGAACGGGCCGACTGTGACGAGCGCGAAGAAGCCGTAGACGATCGTCGGGATGCCCGCCAGCACCTCCAGCAGCGGCTTCGCAATAGACCGCAGCCGCGGACTGGCATACTCGGCCATGTAGATGGCGGCGAACAGGCCGATCGGTACAGCAAACAGCATGGCGACAAAAGCGATATAGAGCGTACCGCCGAGAAGCGGCAGCAGGCCGAACTGGCCGGAGGCGCCCTCGCTGCCTGCCGCGGCGAAGCGCGGATCCCAGACCGTGCCGAAGAAGAACTCCATCGGCGAAACCATGCTGAAGAAGCGACCGGCTTCCGACAACATCGAGCCGATGATGCCGATCGTCGTCAGGATCGCGATCGACGAAGCGACGACGAGCGAGCCGAGCATGACGCGCTCGACCTGATTGCGGGCGCGAAAGCGGGTGGTAACGTTGCGGATTGCATAGAGGCCGCCGGCGATGGCGACGAGCAGCACGACGGCGCTCATCAGCCAGCGGCTGTAACCGCGCATCGTATTGAACTGCTCAGCCGCCTCGACCATGTACGGCTCGCCTTCACCGGCAAGCGCCACGCCCTTGGCGGCGAGCGTTTCGCGCAGATTGGCCGAACCGGTCTTGACTGCCTCGATTTCCGCGGTGTCGAGGCGTTTAAGCCCCGTGGCGACCGCCTTCACCTGGCCGAGCGCGAGCTGCACTGCCGCGTCGCCCTGACTTTGGACCGTATCAGGGAGCGCCGAGCGAACGGCGGAATCGACATGAAGCGGCGAGGCGATCAGCCATGCGGCAAGCACCAGGACCGCGGGCAGCACTGCCCAGATGGCGACATAGCTGCCATGGTAGCCCGGCAGCGAATGCAAGGTGGCAAGCTTGTTGCCGGACTCGGCAAGCGAACGGGCGCGGCCGGCAAAATAGGCAACAAATCCAACTAAAGCGATGATCAGGAGAAGAAGCGAGGTGCTCATCGGCACGTCTCCACGGCAGGGCCGCCAAAAAATCCAACTATGCAAGGTCCCGGCGCAGCGGAAAGCTGCACCGGGACCGGTCTTGATCAGAGCAGATTGCCAGCTTCGAAGGTCTTGCGGATTTCTTCGCGCTCGGCATCCGGAGCAGCAACCAGGCCGTATTCGGCAAGCGGGCTGTCGGGGCCGATCATCTGGTCGTCGACGAAGAACTCGACATATTCCTTGAGACCCGGAATGACGCCGAGATGCGCCTTCTTGACGTAGAAGAACAGCGGACGGGAAACCGGGTACTCGCCGGAGGCGATCGTTTCGGTCGACGGTACGATGCCGTTGACGGTCGCGACTTTCAGCTTGTCGGCGTTGTTTTCGTAGAACGACAGGCCGAAGACGCCGATGCCGCTCTTGTTGGAAGCGATCCGGGCGAGCGTCTCGGTGTAGTCGCCGTCGATGTCGACGGCGAGGCCGTCCTTGCGCACGGCAACGCACTTGCTGTGCTGCTGCTTTTCATCGCTGACGGCAGCCTTGATGACGTCCTGAGCGCCGGAGGCCTTGCAGCCCGCAGCGAGGATCTTCTCTTCGAAGACTTCGCGCGTACCATGCTTCTGACCCGGGATGTAGGCGGCGATTTCGGCATCCGGCAGCGAAGCGTCGACTTCCGACCACTTCTTGTAGGGGTTGGCAGCGAGCTTGCCGTCGACGACGACTTCAGCGGCGAGCGCCTTGTAGAGGTGCTCCGGCTTCAGTGCGATATCGGCATTGCCGGCGTCCGTCGCGAAGACGATGCCGTCGTAACCGATCTTGACTTCCTGGATCTCGGTCACGCCGGCTGCCTTGCAGGCCTCGATCTCGCTGTCCTTGATCTTGCGCGAGGAATTGGCGATGTCGATCGTGTCTTCGCCGACGCCCTTGCAGAATTCCTTCAGGCCGGCGGAAGAGCCGCCGGATTCGACGACCGGGGTCTTGAAGTCCGGGAATGCCTCGCCGAAGCTTTCGGCGACGATCTTTGCGTAGGGAAGAACGGTCGAGGAGCCCGCGACCTGGATCTGGTCGCGAGCGACAGCAGCGCCCGCGAATGCGGCGGATGCAACCAGCGCCGCTACACTGAGTTTAAGGATGTTCATTGATGTTCTCCCGGAATGGGCTCGTGTTGGTGCGCTAGCGATCAGCGCTCTCTCGCCGTTTAATCGGCTGCCCTAGTTAGCCGCCGATGGCTACAGGTTTTATGTCAATTGGGTGAAACATTTATGACAGGCTAAGTCATTGAAGATACTTGGGTATCTATGCTCGTCGCAGCCGACGCACGCTTTTTGTGTCAGAAGCGCACCGTGAAGATCGTGCGCTTGCCGACCTCCGAATGGATGAGCAGGCGCGCCCGGTGGCGGGTCAGGATGTGCTTGACGATCGCGAGGCCAAGGCCAGTCCCTTTCTTGGACCGGCTCGCCTCCACGTTAACCCGATAAAAACGTTCGGTAATTCGCGGCACATGCTCGGCCGGAATCCCCGGCCCATGGTCGGTGACCGAGACCTCTGCCTGACAACCCTCGCCGCCGGTCAGGCGCACCTCGACCTTCTTGCCTTCCTGGCCGTATTTGCAGGCGTTTTCGACGAGATTCTCGAAGACCTCGATCAGTTCGTCGCGATCGCCCCGGACGACGACCGGGCCCTCGGGCACCTCGAGCGAGATCGTCACGTCGAGATCGCTTGCCAGCGGCTGAAGGCTGTCGCGCACATGTCCGAGCAGCGGCACCAGATCGACCGGGTCTTCGGGAGCGATGTGCGATTTCAACTCAAGCCGCGACAAAGACAATAGATCGTCGACGAGGCGGCTCATGCGGGTCACCTGCTCATGCATGATGCCGAAGAATTTCTCCTGCGCCTTCGTGTCGTTCTTTGCTGGCCCCGACAGCGTCTCGATGAAGCCCCGGAGGGAAGCGAGTGGGGTACGCAGCTCGTGGCTGGCATTGGCCACGAAGTCGGATCGCATCCGGTCGATGCGGCGGGTCTGGGAAATATCGCGATAGGTCAGCAGGAAGATTTGCCCGCCGGAAAGCTCGCCGCCGATATCCGCCGGGGCGACGCGGACGACATAGACTGCATCCGAAGGCAGGCGTTCCGCATGTTCGATCTGATTGACCTTTCCCGTGGCGATGGTCTCGCGCACCATGTCGAGTATTCCGGGGGAACGCACCCGCGCCGAAAGATAGCTTTCCGGGGGAATCGCGCCGAAAGCCTTCTCGGCGGCTGCATTCTGGAAAAGGACGGTCTCGTCCGTGGCGATAACGAGAACGGGCATATCGAGCGCATTCAGCACGGGGATCAGCGCGTCGGTGCGCGTGTCGACCACCCTCGGGGCCGCCTCCGGCACCGGCTCTGACGAAGGGACACTTCGTTTGAGGAGCGCTGCTACGAGAACGAGCCAGAAGGCAAGCACCGCCAGCACATGGATACCGGCGAGGGCCGCAAGAATGGCAAGCAGGATCGAGAGGCCAAGAATCCAGCGCTCTGCCTTCAGCTTCGGCTTGAGGCCCTGCCAGAACACCTTCGCGCCATCCAAGACGATACCCTCGCTGTCCAATTGCCGCCTCCCGACCCATGAGGAATTGCAGCCACGTGTTAAGAACGTGGTGGTGACCCGCCAAGGTGGCGCGGCCCTGGCTGGAAATCGACGCAAGCGTTCCAGCCGTCCGCTTCGCCACAAGCTCAGAGATAGCGGCGCTTCATGACATGATTTTCACGACATGCTTGAATCTGCAATGCAATTGTGGCCTCCTCCATTGCATGCCTCCTCAAATCTCAGTCAATTTGAGGATAAAGGGCAGGCAGCGAGCAAAGTGCCTGCAGCGACGCCTGCGCGACTGAACAGATGCACGGCGCGGTAGTGGATTTCACATCAGCGGGAGGAAATCACATGGCTCTCGAACAGATCCCGAATGCGGGGGCACCCGGAAGCCGGGCGGTCGAGCTCGAGATCGGCGGCAAGACACGGGTCTTCGACATCGACAATCCGGAATTGCCGAAATGGATCGACGACGAAGCCTTTTCCTCCGACGACTATCCTTACGAGAAGAAGCTCGACGAGGAGGAATACGAAGAAACGCTGACCAGGCTGCAGATCGAGCTCGTCAAGGTGCAGTTCTGGATGCAGGCGACCGGCAAGCGCGTCATGGCCGTTTTCGAGGGGCGCGATGCGGCCGGCAAGGGCGGCGCCATCCATGCGACCATGGCCTACATGAACCCTCGTTCCGCACGCGTCGTGGCGCTCACCAAGCCCACCGAAACGGAACGGGGTCAATGGTATTTCCAGCGCTACGTCTCGACCTTCCCGACGGTCGGCGAATTCGTTCTCTTCGACCGGTCCTGGTACAACCGGGCCGGCGTGGAGCCGGTTATGGGCTTCTGCACGCCCGAGCAGTACGAGCATTTCCTCAAGGAGGCACCACGTTTCGAGAAGATGATTGTCAACGAGGGCATCCAGCTCTTCAAGTTCTGGCTCAATATCGGCCGCGAGATGCAGCTGAAGCGGTTCCACGACAGGCGGCACGATCCGCTGAAGGTCTGGAAGCTGTCGCCGATGGACATAGCCGCGCTGCCGAAATGGGACGACTACACCAGGAAGCGCGACCGGATGCTGAAGGAAACGCATACGGACCATGCGCCCTGGACCGTCATCCGCGGCAATGACAAGCGCCGCGCCAGGATCAACCTGGTCCGCCATATGCTGACGAAGCTCGACTATGACGGCAAGGACAAGGCTGCGATCGGCAAGGTGGACGAGAAGATCGTCGGCGCCGGCCCGGGCTTCCTCAGGTGAGCCGGGCGCAAGGCCCGATCATTGCCCCGGCAGCACACGGATCGCATAGAGATCCAGACTGTTGCCGTCGCCGCTGACATCGCTGTTGATCAGCAGCTTTCCGGAACTGCCCGGCGCGCGATCTTCGAAGCTGATCTTGAACAGCATGTCGACGCGCTCGTCATGGGCGGTGAAGCGGTGACGGCCGCAGGCGCCGAGTGCCCCGAAATCACATTCGACGGAGAACTCCGTCGTCTTGCCCGGCAGCGCCCGGACGCTCAGGGCAAGCGTCGAGGACTTGCCCGAGAGCTGGGCCAGCACATCGGCGGGAATGTCGATTGCCACCTCGCCCTCCTTCGACCCTGTCGCCGACGCCAGCCGGATGCGCTCTCCGCCGTCGTCGTCGAAAGGCTCGGCCGTGGCGCGAGTGCCAGGCCTGACGGCCGCCGCGTTCGCCGGCGTGAAGATCTCGATCCAGTCGTCGGAAAACCCCTCCTGCGCGCCGAGGGTCGGCAAGCCGGCCGCGCCGGGGAAGTCCTCGCTCTCCACCACGGCCGGAGGGTTGGCGACATTGGTGTCGCGCTCGGCGGGCGACTTCAACAGGTCGTTGGTCTGAACCCACCACACGCCCGCGCCGACGGCGGCGGCCAGCGTCGCGACAACCATGACGAAGGAGAGAAGCCGGCCGCGCCTGCGCTTGCGGGGACGCTTGTCGGTGACGCCGAGATCGGGGGCGGCCGTACCGGACCTCGCCGCCTCCGCAGATTTTCCGCCACCGTTGACCGGCGGCGTGGGGCCGTCGCGCTCCGGGCGGAGTGCGCCGAGCGCACCGAGGCCGCCGTCGCCCGCCGGACGCGCCTCCGGCTGGAGGCTCGGCTCCTGCCGCACCGTGGCGGCTGGCCCGGCTGCGACCTGCGCCGCCGCATCAGCTTTGCTTTTCACCTCTGCTAGGCTCACCACCGGTGTGGCGGCACGCGCCTTCAGGGCCGCGCGCTCCTCCGTCTCGATCGCGTGGATGACCGCCTCCAGCCGATGGCGCTGCCTGGCGATGACTTCCGGGTCCTCGATTTCCTGCTTCTTCAGGCCGTTTTCCAGCGCCTGGCGGGCCGACTGATAGATCCGCGCGCGGATCTCCGCATTGCTCCGCTCCGAGCGTTCCAGTGCATTCCTGATCGCCGTCTCGAGTCCGCTCACATCAAATCCTTCTGCACACCAGGCTTACGGGGCGAGTATCGGAAGGCCCTGCCTCTTCCCGCGGCACGCCGTTGGTTTTATTAACGATTGGGTAACCGCTGCTTTCGGAATCTGCAAGTCCGGCGGCGCTGCGGCCGGGTCTTGCACGGGGAAAAGGGCCCCTTGCCCCGTCAAAATGCGGGGCGGAAAACCTCTCTTTGCAAGCACGGCCTTTGCTGCTATCTACATTGACGTTTACGCAAACGTCAAAAAATGGGATGAGAGAGACCGATGCCGTTGCCGCCCATTCTTTCCAGAACGACGAGACTGCCGGTTCTCGGCGCGCCGCTATTCATCGTCTCGCATCCCAAGCTGACGATCGCGCAATGCAAGGCCGGTGTCATCGGTGCCTTCCCGGCGCTCAACGCCCGTCCGCAGGCACAACTCGACGAGTGGCTCGCCGAGATCACCGAAACGCTCGCCGAGCACGACCGCCAGCATCCCGACCGGCCGGCCGCGCCCTTTGCCGTCAACCAAATCGTGCACAAGTCGAATACCCGGCTCGAGCAGGACCTGATGCTTTGCGTCAAATACAAGGTACCGATCGTCATTTCCTCCCTCGGGGCCGTACCGGAGGTCAACGCTGCAATCCACTCCTATGGCGGCATCGTGCTGCACGACGTCATCAACAACCGCCACGCCAACTCGGCGATCCGCAAGGGGGCCGACGGGCTGATCGCGGTCGCCGCCGGCGCCGGCGGCCATGCCGGAACGCTGTCGCCCTTCGCCCTGATCCAGGAAATCCGCGCCTGGTTCGACGGGCCGCTGCTTCTCTCGGGCGCGATCGCCACCGGCGACGCCATCCTCGCGGCAGAGGCGATGGGCGCCGATATGGCCTATATCGGCTCGCCCTTCATCGCCACCGAGGAAGCCCGCGCCAGCGATGCCTATAAGCAGGCGATCGTCGACGGCAACGCCGCCGATATCGTCTACTCCAATTATTTCACCGGCATTCACGGCAACTATCTGAAGGCCTCGATCCGCGCCGCCGGCATGGATCCGGACAGCCTGCCGGAGGCCGACCCGTCGAAGATGGACTTCGGCAAGGCAACGGACGGCGCCAAGGCCTGGAAGGACATCTGGGGCTGCGGCCAAGGCATCGGCGCCATCCACGGGATCAGCCGGGTCGCGGAACTGGTCGACCGGCTGGAACGCGAATACGCCGCCGCCCGCGCCCGCCTCGGCCTGGCATCCTTGGCGGGCCTCGACGCGTCGAAGGAATTTTCAAGTTCTCGAAACTGATGACTTGAAATCCCGGCGCTTTGCGTTTATCAGCGCCTCACATTCGTTCCGCGGTCACGCTGCGGGGCGCTTTAATGCCGCTTTAGCTCAGTCGGTAGAGCACATCATTCGTAATGATGGGGTCACGTGTTCGAGTCACGTAAGCGGCACCATTTCTTCCCTGCATTTTTACTTGAAGTCGCCGCTGCGGCGCTCAGCCGCTCACGTATAAAAATACCGCGTCAGATGAAAAAACACCGGTGCGGCAAAGCTCAGCGAGTCCATGCGGTCGAGCACGCCGCCGTGGCCGGAGATCATCGTGCCCCAATCCTTGACCCCCATCGAACGCTTGACGGCCGAGAGCGACAGGCCGCCCAAAAAGCCCATGGCGACGATGGCGAGCGCCATGGCGGCAGCTTGAAGCGGCGTGAACGGGGTGATCCACCAGAGACCGGCGCCGGCGGCGACGGCGGAGAGGCCGCCGCCGACGAGGCCCTCTACGGTCTTTGAGGGGCTGACGACGGGGGCCACCTTCGTCCGGCCAAAGAGCTTGCCGAAGACGTATTGCATCACGTCGCTGAACTGCGCGACGGTGATCAGGAAGAAGAGCAGCAGGAAACCCTCGTTGGGACGGCCGGGGATGTCGAGCGTCAGCAGGGCCGGTGCGTGGCTGATGCAGTAGACGGTCAGCATCAGGCCCCACTGGATGCGCGAGACACGCAGCAGGAACTCACCGGCATCGCCCTTCAGCGCCGCAAGGCTCGGCAGGAGAAGGAAGCCGTAGACCGGCACGAGGATCGCGAAGAGCGCGTACCAGTCGGTCCAGATCAGCCAGTATTGAAGCGGCAGCAGCACATAGAAGGCGGCGACCAGCGGCAGGTGATCGGCGCCGCGCGTCGGCGTCAGCGATATGAACTCGCGCAGCGTGTAGAACGAGGTGAGCGCGAAGAGCACCACGGTCACGCCGCGGCCGAGACCGAAGCTCACCGCGAAGATCGCCACCATCACCCACCAGGCCTTGATGCGGGCGTTGAGATTGGCGACCGTCGCCCGGCCGTTTTCGGAGGTCACCTTGCACGACAGCACGAAGCCGATCACCGAGGCGATGCCGAGCAGCGCTGAGATGCCGCCGAAGAGGATGGAAAGCTTGTCGATCAAAGACATGGCGGCCTCATGGAACCCGGTCGGAGGCGAGCGCGCCGACGGCGGCGCGGGCGCGTTCGAGAAACGCGTCCTTCTCCTCCCCCGCCCGCCGCATGAGGGGCGCGCCGAAGCGAACGGTGCAGCTGATCGGAACGGGCAGGAAGGTTCCCTTCGGGAAGGCGCGCGAGGGATTGTCGAGATAGGTGGGGATCAGCTCGACCTCCGGGAATTCCTGCGACAGCCAGTAGAGGCCGCTCTTGAACGGCCCCGGGAGACGCTCGCTGCCGCGCGTTCCCTCTGGAAAGAGAACGAGCGACTCGCCGTCGGCGAGCACACCGCGCAAGGGGGCGAGCGCCGATCCGGGCGGGCCTTGCGTGGCGCGCTCGACGAGCACCGCATTCAACACCTTCAGCGCAATGTGGCGGCGGAGCTTGCCCCTGCCCCAATAGTCTGCGGCCGCGATCGGATGAGTGATCCCGCGCAGGGGTCGCGGTAGGGCCGACCAGATCAGCAGCGTGTCGAGATGGCTGGCGTGGTTGGCGAAATAGATGCGCTGGCGCGTGTCCGGCACGGCACCGATCCATTGCGCCTGGCCGCCGACGAGAAACCGGGTGAGGCCGATCAGCGACAGGTCGATCACGGCTTTGCGGCTCCCGGGATGCGCGAGACGATCGCCCTGGTGCGGGTCCAGCAGGTGAGAAGCGCTCCGACGAGGATGATCCATGCCGTGGCGTAGAGAACGAAACGCCCCGTTGTCAGCCAGGCTTCGCCGAGCGCCAGGAGGGAGGCGAGGCTCATGAGTGCCATGCGGTGCTGCTTGGCCATCGGTCCGCGAAAGTCCTGGACCTGGCCGAGCGAGCCGCCGAAGACGCGCACATAGGCCGTCAGGGCGGCCGCAAGCGCGCCGGCCCAGCCGAGCCAGCCGGCGCCGGCGGCGTAGCCAAGCGCCACGATCAGCAGCGTGTCGGCAATGCGATCGGGAAATTCGTTGTAGAGCGCGCCGACCGGCGAGCCGCGGCCGCCCTCGACCGCCACCATGCCGTCAAGCAGATTGCACAGAAGCCGCAACTGGATGCCGGCGACGGCGACGAGATAAAGCAACGGCCAGCGCGGCGCGAAGACGAGCGCTGCCGCGCCGACAGCGGCGAAGCCGATGCTCAGCAGCGAGATCCCGTTCGGCGTGATCGGCGTCTTGAGGAGCAGCGCCGTCAGGCGGCGCGCCAAGCCGCTGTCGCGCGCCGCAATGGGACGCCGATCCGCGCCCGGCCTCTCGGGCTCTGCGCCATCCGGAGCGACACTCATCTTTGTGGAATTCAGCCCCTACAAAATTTATGATTGCAACCTGTCATAAAACAACTTCGCGCCAAAGGCCATATGGCCGCCTCGCGACTGCGGACGGGGCAACGGCTTCAACGGCGGCCATGCCGGAGTCACCCGCGTTCCTTCTCCTGGGCCTCCGTTCCGGCCACCGGGAAGCGCATGGAGATCCGCGTTCCGCGGCGCCTGAGGGCCGGGCTCTCGGCCTTGATCCGCCCGCCCATCGCCTCCACGAATCCCTTGCTGATCGACAGGCCGAGCCCGGTGCCGAGCGAGCGTCCGTCCGGCTTTCCCTTGCGGAAGAACTTGTCGAAGACCTGATCGATATCGGCGGCGGCAATGCCCTTGCCGAGATCCGTCACCGACAGAACGACCTCGTCGCCCTCCCGCCGGGCATAGATGCTGACGGGTTCGTCACCGCCGAAGCGGTCGGCATTGTCGAGCAGATTGAAGAGGGCCTGCCCGAGCAGGACGCTGTCGCCGCGCATCAGGGGCAGCTCCGGGGCGATGCTGGTCTCGAAAACTCGGCCCGGAAAATATTTCCGCGCCCGTTCCACCGTATCGTGGACCACTTCCGCCACATCGACCCGATCGCGCCTGGCATTGATCGTTCCGGCCTCGAGCCGGATCATGTCGAGCAGGTTGGCAACGAAGTGCTTCAGCCTGCCGCTCTCCTCATCGATCGAGTTCAGCAGATCCTCCCGATCCGCCTGCGGCATTCCTTCGCCGAGTTTGCGGAGGTTCGCGACCGCGCCGCCGATCGCCGCCAAGGGGGTCGTGAGATCGTGGGACAGCGACGAGAGAAGCGCAGCACGGAACTTCTCTCCCTCAAGCTGGGCGGCCTGATCGAGGCTTTCACGCGACAGCCTCGCGCGATCGACGGCGATGGCGGTCTGGTCGAGGATCGCGGCAAGGGCTCGTTCCGCGTTGATGTCGAGAGGGTTGCCCTCCTGCAGAAAGCCGCAAACACCAACGACACCATGCGGGCTCATCAGCGGCCTGAACTGAAACGGGCTGTTCGGCAGCGTACCGGTCTCATTGCCTGCCGGCTCCTTCTTTTCGAACGCCCAGCGCGCCGCCATCATGTCGCTGACACTGAGTTCGGTGTCCGGAGGCCAAGCCACCCTCACGGCGATGTCAACGTCTTCCGGCAGCAACAGCACGGCATTGCGCTTCAATGTCGCGTGAATCTGGTTGGCCGCCGCCCACAACACGTCTTCGGCATTGGCAGTGCCGGAAAGCTTGCGGGAAAAATCGTAAAGCGCCTGCGTCGCCGTCGCCCGGCCTTTGGCGGTCTTTGCCTGCTCGCGGATGCGCGAGGCAAGCCCGCCGGCGAGCGCCGCTGCGGCCAGGAAAACGAAGAGCGCGAAAACCTCGTGCGGCTCGGCCACCGTGAAGGTGCCGACCGGCTCGATGAAGAAGAAATTGTATGCGACGACGGAAAACAGTGCGGCTGCCAGGGCCGCGAAGTAGCCGGCATAAACCGCCGAGGCGAGCACCGCGAGGAGATAGAGGAGCGAAATATTCTGCAGGATGATGACCTGCTCGATCAGCACGCCGAGCGCGGTCGCCAGCCCGACGGTGCCGGAGGCTATGCCGAAGGCCCGCCCCAATCCTTCCGGCAGCAATTGCCCGCTTCTCCGCCGCCGCTTTGCGGCGGGCTCGATCTTGCCCGTGACGAGGTGAATGCCGACACCCGCGACGCGCTTGGCCAGTGCATCGGGCAGGGAGGCACGGAAAAGGCTAAGAGGGAACCAGTGGCGGCGCGCGCCGATGACGATCTGCGTGGCATTCTCGCGCCTTGCAAGCTTCAGGATCTCCTCGACGAAATCGCTGCCGACGATGCGGCGCGTCTCCGCGCCCAATTGCTCGGCAAGGCGGAAGGTCTCGTCGAGCTGCCGCATCGCCTCGCCGTCGCCCGCTTCGCGATCCGCCCGTTCAATGGAAACGACGATCCAATCGGCATTGAGGCCGGAGGCGAGCCGGCTCGCCGTCCTCACCACCTTTTCCGATAGCGGATCCGGGCCGATGCAGACGAGGAGCCTTTCGCCGGCCGGCCAGGGACCCTCGATGGCGTTCTGCTTGAGGTAATCGACCATCTGGTCGTCGACCCGGTCGGCGGTCCGCCGCAGCGCAAGCTCGCGCAGCGCCGTCAGATTGCCGAGCCGGAAGAAATTGTCCGCGGCACGCCGGGCATTGTCGGGCAGATAGACCTTGCCCTCCTTCAGCCGCTCGATCAGTTCCGCCGGAGGCAGGTCGACCAGCAGGACTTCGTCGGCCCGATTCAGGACCGTGTCGGGAATCCGTTCGCGCACCGGCACGCCGGCGATCTGGGCGACGATGTCCGACAGGCTTTCGAGGTGTTGGATGTTGAGCGCCGTCCACACATCGATGCCGGCATCGACGAGTTCCTCGATGTCCTGGTAACGCTTCGGATGGCGACCGTCGCCGAGATTGGTATGGGCGAGCTCATCGACGACGATGATCGTCGGGCGGCGCGCCAAAGCGGCGTCGAGATCGAATTCGCTCAGCGTGCGGCCGCTATGCACGACTTCCCGGCGCGGCAGGACCTCCAGCCCTTCGAGCAGCGCCGCGGTTTCGCTGCGCCCATGAGTTTCGACGAGCCCGATGACGATGTCGGCGCCCTGTTGCTTGAGGCGTTGCGCCCGCATCAGCATGGCGAAGGTCTTGCCGACGCCCGGCGCGGCGCCGAGGAACACCGTCAGCTTCCCTCTTCCGCCCTGTTCGGCCAGAGCCAGCAGGGCATCGGGATCGGGGCGGTTTGCCAGATCGCGATCAATCTCGGACATGCAATCTCTCGAACTCGGTCGTTGGAGAAGGTTCGCTCCCAGAGACCATCCGTGACCGGACCCTCAACGTGCGGATCCTATTTCGCGGCGATGTCGACGCGGGAGATCGGCTTTGCCGCCGGCTCCGGCTGGTTCGCCACCTCGTGCATCCATTCCCGCCAGATCGCGACGAGCAGTGCCATCAGTACCGGGCCGACGAAAAGGCCGAGGAAGCCCATCGTCTTGACGCCGCCGACGAGGCCGAAGAAGGTCGGCAGGAAGGGCAGCTTGATCGGGCCGCCGACGAGCCTCGGGCGAAGCGTCTTGTCGACGATGAAGAGCTCCGTCGTACCCCAGGCGAAGAGCGCCACGCCGTGGAACGGCGAACCGCTCGCCACCAGATAGATGGACACCAGGGTGAAGCAGAGAGGCGCGCCGCCCGGAATGAGCGCCATGAGGCCGGTGATGATGCCGAGCGTCACCGGCGACGGCACGCCCGCCATCCAATAGGCGACACCGAGCACGATGCCTTCGCCGATCGCGATGATGCCCATGCCGGTTACCGTCGAGCTGATGGTCAGCGGCACGACGCGCGACAGGCGCTCCCAGCGCATCGGGAAAATCTGCTCGCCGAGACGATCGAGCTGCTTAGAAAACGACTGGCCGTCACGATAGACGAAGAACAGCGTGATCAGCATGAAGAGCAGCGTCAGGAAGGACTGGAAGGCGGAGGCTCCGATCACCAGGACGCCGCGGTAGATGTTGCCGATATTGGAGCCGCTGACGAGTTGGACCAGTTCGCCAAGCGCGCCGGGATGGCCCACATATTTCACCCATTGCTGACCAAGCCAGGCGCCCGCCACGGGGATGGTCGTCAGCCAGGCCGGCACCGGCGCTCCGTTGACGTTGGTCTCCACCGCCCAGACGAGCCAGTCGCGCACCTCGTCCACTGCATATGCCGCGGCGATCGAGATCGGCACGACGATGAAGGCGACGACGGAGGTGATGGCAATGGTCGCCGCAAGCGTCCGATTGCCGTTCAGTGCCTGAAGCAGCCGACGATAGATGGGCCAGCTGGCAAAGCCGATGACGACGGCGGCAAGCACCGGCACGACGAAGCCGTGAAAGAAATAGACGCCGGCGATCAGTACCAGGACGAGCAGCCAGCGGGCTGCCGAGATCGGCAGGACGAGGGCCGAGCGTGCATGGGCAGGCTGCCCGAAGAGCCGCGGCTCCACCGGGGGATTTTCTCGCTCACGATTGCCCAATTGCACCTGTAGTCCTCCGTCTTTCAAGAACCTTACAACAATCCCGCAGGCTTGCCAGCCCGTCTGCTGGGTCTATCCGCGCTTTCGGCTTGAAGGAGCCGGCGTCTCCAAATCATCGCGACGATCAAGGATCAATTCACACTTGCCGTGATCGCCTTCACCGGTCTAGCGGACGGACATGACAGGCAGATTTAGCCGTGACCGAGGAACGCTCGCGGCAAAATTCGCCATGCGCAGTCACGTCCGGATTGTTGACGTTTACGTCAAAGTTATATAATTCCGATTAGTGCTTGAAGAGACGCTGGAAAAGCAGCATCTTCGATCGGGAGGGAAGATCGGGAGGGATTTTTCTTCGCCGTGAGCAAGGCCGTTCGTTGCCACCAGAGGGAGAGAGATCATGGCGGAAGCAAGCATGCAGCAGGCGGGGTCCGGCGCGGGCAAGAACTGGGTCAAGTCCTATCCGCCGGGCGTGCCCGCCGACATCGGACCGCTCCCCTACCGATCGCTCGGCGAGTTTTTCGACCATGCGGTGGCGCAGCATTCCTGGCGCCCCGCATTCACCTCAATGGGCAAGTCGCTGACCTTCGCCGATCTCAACGTCCATTCGGGCCGGATCGGTGCCTGGCTGCAGTCGCTCGGCTTGGCGAAAGGCGATCGCGTCGCCGTCATGATGCCGAACATCCTGCAGAACCCGGTGATCGTCTACGGCATTCTCCGGGCCGGCTATACGGTCGTCAACGTCAACCCGCTCTACACGCCGCGCGAGCTCGAGCACCAGCTGGTCGATGCCGGCGCCAAGGCGATCTTCGTGCTGGAAAACTTCGCCCACACGGTCGAGCAGGTCGTCGCCCGCACCAAAGTCAAGCATGTGGTGGTCGCGACCATGGGCGACATGCTCGGGGTGAAGGGCCTCGTCGTCAATCTCGTCGTACGCCGCGTGAAGAAGCTCGTTCCGGCCTGGTCGCTGCCCGGCCACCTCTCGTTCCGAACGGTTCTAGCCAGGGGCGAGAAGCTTCAGCTTGCGAAACCCAATATCGGGCCGAGCGACGTCGCCTTCCTGCAATATACCGGCGGCACGACGGGCGTTTCGAAGGGCGCCACCCTCACCCATGCCAATCTTCTCGCCAACATGGCGCAGATGGAACTCTGGTTGAACACGGCCTTCCTGCGCAAGCCGCGCCCGGAAAACCTCACCTTCATGTGCGCCCTGCCGCTCTACCACATCTTCGCACTTACGGTGAATTCGCTGATGGGGCTTGCGACCGGCGGCAACAACATCCTGATCCCCAATCCGCGCGATATTCCCGCCTTCGTGAAGGAACTGGGCAAGTACAAGACCAACATCTTCCCCGGCCTCAACACGCTGTTCAACGCCCTGATGAACAATTCGGACTTCCAGAAGCTCGACTTCTCCTCGCTGATTCTCACATTCGGCGGCGGCATGGCGGTGCAGCGACCGGTCGCCGAGCGCTGGCTCGCGATGACGCACTGCCCGATCCATGAAGGCTACGGGCTCTCGGAAACCTCGCCGGTCGCTACCGCCAACCGGCTCGACACGGACGAGTTCACCGGCACGATCGGCATGCCGCTGCCTTCGACCGAGGTCGAAATCCGCGACGAGAACGGCAACGCGCTGCCGGCCGGCGAAATCGGCGAGATCTGCATCCGCGGCCCGCAGGTCATGGCCGGCTATTGGCAACGCCCGGACGAGACGGCGAAGGCGATTTCGCCGGACGGCTTCTTCCGCACCGGCGACGTCGGCTTCATGAATGCGGCAGGGCTGACGAAGATCGTCGACCGCAAGAAGGACATGATCCTCGTTTCCGGCTTCAACGTCTTCCCGAACGAGATCGAAGAGGTCGTGGCGACCCATCCCGGCATTCTGGAATGCGCTGCGGTCGGGGTTGCCGACCCGCATTCCGGCGAGGCGGTCAAGCTCTTCATCGTGCGCAAGGATCCGAACCTCACGGAAGCGGACGTCAAGCGCCACTGCGCCGAAAACCTCACCAACTACAAGCGGCCGCGGCACGTCGAATTCCGTGACGAACTGCCGAAGTCCAATGTCGGCAAGATCCTGCGCAAGGACCTGCGCGACTAGCATTGGGAGTGCCCCTCATCCGCCTGCCGCCACCTTCTCGCCGCAGGCGGGGAGAAGGGGCTCGCGGCATCGCCCACTACCAGAGTCCCCTCGCCCCACGTGCGGGGTTAGGGTGAGGGGCGGTTACAAGGGCTCGCCACTCGCTTTTTTCGCTGCAGTGCACACCTGCCCTTGATTTGCCATGTCTAAACCGACTAGCTATCGCAGCCGATTTCCGATGCAAGGAGCCCTGCGATGAAAGCGCTTGTCGAAAACCTCAAAGCCACTGCACGCGAGACCAATGCAGCCGACATCCGGGCCGCATTCGCGGCCGATCCGAAGCGCTTTTCGCGCTTCAGCACGAGGCTCGGCGATCTCCTCCTCGACTATTCGAAATGCGCCGTCAACGATCGGATTCTCGACGGTCTCGAGGCGCTGGCGAAGGCCGCAAGGGTCGAGGAAAAGCGCGACGCCATGTTCCGCGGCGACATCATCAACATCACCGAGGAACGCGCCGTCCTGCACACGGCGCTCAGGAACCGCTCGAACCGGCCGGTCCTCGTCGCCGGCAAAAACGTCATGCCCGACGTCAACGCCGTTCTGGACGCAATGGGCACCTTCGCCGGCGACGTCCGCTCCGGCGCCTTGAAGGGCGCCACCGGCAAGAAGATCACCGACGTCGTCAATATCGGCATCGGCGGCTCCGACCTCGGCCCGGTCATGGCGACGCTGGCGCTCGCCCCCTTCCATGACGGGCCGCGGCTGCACTTCGTTTCCAATGTCGACGGCGCCCACATCGCCGATACGCTGAAGCTGCTCGACCCGGAGACCTCGCTCTTCATCGTCGCCTCGAAGACCTTCACGACGATCGAGACGATGACCAATGCGGCCACAGCGCGTGCCTTCATCGCCGGCAAGCTCGGCGAAGCGGCGGTCGGTCACCATTTCGCGGCGGTCTCCACCGCCCTCGACAAGGTCGCCGCATTCGGCATCGACGCCGCCCGCGTCTTCGGTTTCTGGGATTGGGTCGGCGGCCGCTATTCGATCTGGTCGGCGATCGGCCTGCCGCTGATGATCGCCGTCGGAAGTGAGAATTTCGGCCGCTTCCTCGATGGCGGCCATGCGATCGACGAACACTTCCGCTCCGCACCGCCGCGCGAAAACATCCCGATGCTGCTCGGCCTGATCGGCTTCTATCACCGAAATGTGCTCGGCTATCCGTCGCGGGCGATCCTGCCCTACGACCAGCGCCTCTCCCGCTTCCCGGCCTATCTGCAGCAGCTCGACATGGAATCGAACGGCAAGGCCGTGACGCTCGACAGCACGCCCGTCGAATTCGCGACCGGGCCGGTCGTCTGGGGCGAACCCGGCACCAACGGCCAGCATGCCTTCTACCAGCTCATCCACCAGGGCACCGACATCATCCCGGCCGAGTTCATGATCGCCGCCAACGGCCACGAGAAGGATCTGCGCCACCAGCACCAGCTGCTGATCGCCAACTGCCTGGCGCAATCGGAAGCGCTGATGAAGGGCCGCACGCTTGCGGAGGCCAAGGCGCAGCTCACCTCGAAAGGCATGGACGAGGCAAAGGCGGACAGGATCGCGCCGCACCGCGTCTTCACCGGCAACCGGCCGTCGCTCACCTTCGTCTACGACCAGCTCGATCCCTTCGCACTCGGCCGGCTGATCGCGCTTTACGAGCACCGCGTCTTCGTCGAGGGCGCGCTCTTCAACATCAATTCCTTCGACCAGTGGGGCGTCGAGCTCGGCAAGGAGCTGGCGACCGGGCTGCTGCCGGTCGTCGAGGGCAAGGAGAGCGCCGAGGGGCACGATTCGTCGACCGCCGGCCTCGTTGCGGCACTGCTGCAGGCGGCACGCTGACGGACAGGGAAAAGGGCGCCAACCGGCGCCCTTTTTCACGCGGATTTGCTGGCGTCAGAGCCCGATTTCATATTTCCACGGCGGGTTGGCGCCGGCGCGCGACACGGTGACGGCGGCTGCCTTGGCGCCGAGGGCGAGCGCTTGGCGGACCGCCTCATCGCTCAAGTCTGCGACATGTTCCTTGGTCAGCAGATTATCGAGCTTCAGCGAGGCGAGCACACCGGCATCGAAAGTATCGCCGGCGCCGACCGTATCGACCACCGCGACGCGCTCGCTCGCCACTTCGACCTTGTAGTTCTTCGTATAGCCGACAGCGCCGTCCGCGCCCCTGGTGATCACCACCAGCTTCGGCCCGCGCTGCAGCCATTCGGCCGCCAGAGTGTCGTGGCTCCCCTCCATGCCGAACCAGGCGAGGTCCTCGTCGGAGAACTTGACGATGTCGGACATCGCCGCCATGCGGTTCATGCGGGCAAGATGCGCCTCCCGGTCCTTGATGAAGCCGGGCCGGATATTGGGATCGAAGGAGATCACCCGCTTTTCATGCTCGCGCTTCATCAGCGCCTCGTAGGTCGAGCCGCAGGGTTCGGGGATCAGGCTGATCGCACCGAAATGCAACGCCTCACAGAAATCGCCGAAGGCCGGCAGATGGTCGGTGGTGATCATCCGCCCGGCGGTGTTCTCGTCGAAGAAGGCGTAGCTCGCGTGGCCGTTGACGAGTTTCACGAAGGCAAGCGTCGTGTGCAGCGGCAGGGTCGCGCAGGGGCCGAAATCGACATTCGCCGCTTTCAGGGTCTCCCGCAGGATGTCGCCGAACATATCGTCGGAGAGCCCGGTGAAAAAGCCGGTCGGAATGCCGAGCCTGCCAAGCGCGATCGCCGTGTTGAAGATGGCGCCCCCGGCATAGGGGGCAAAGGCGCTTTCACCGGCCGCCGTCTCGCGCGGCAACATGTCGATCAGGGCCTCTCCGCAGCAAACGATCATCAACGTCCTCCCTTGAAAACTATTCCATAGACCAGCGTTGAATCACTGGGCAGCGAGTTCGCCGACACCGCCGTTGCGGGCCGACCAGGCGAGCGGCGCATTGAGGAAGGCTTCCACCTCGTTCAGCGTCTTCTCGTCGAACAGTGCTTGCTCGCGGGCAACGGCGAGCACATTGCGCCATGTGGCTATGTAGTGCAGGTCGACCCCCTTCGACTTCATGTTGGCCCGGGCTTCCGGGAAAATGTCGTAGTAGAAGAGCGCGATGCCGTGCGCGACGATGCCGCCAGCGGCGCGGATCGCGTCGATGAACTTGAACATGGAGCCGCCGGCGGTGGTCAGATCCTCGATCACCAGCACGCGCGCGCCTTCCGGCATATGGCCCTCGATCTGGGCATTGCGGCCGTGTCCTTTCGGCGCTTTGCGCACGTAGATCATCGGCAGGCCGAGGCGCTCGGCGAGCATGGCGGCAAAGGGGATGCCGGCCGTCTCGCCGCCGGCGACCACATCGAACTGCTCGAAGCCGGCCTCGCCGAGGATCGTCGCTGCAGCGAAATCCATGACCGCCGAGCGGATGCGCGGATAGGAAATCAGCTTGCGGCAGTCGATATAGACCGGGCTCGCCATTCCGGAGGAGAGCTTGTAGGGCTCGTCGGCCCGGAAATGCACCGCCTTGATTTCCCAAAGCATCTTGGCGACCAGCTCGGCCATCACCGTCTTGTCGGTGAACGCATTCGAAAACATGACCTCTCCTTCAGAAGCGTGACCCGAAGCGGCTTCCAGTCACGCGGCAAGACATTTCTCGATCAGACGACCGCCCAGTGGAGCGGGAACATCGGGTCGAAAACCGTGATCGGCCCGGCTTCGGTCTCGACCTTGGCGGGATAGCGGACCGCCTCTTCTGCCTTGCGCAGCGTGATCGTTTCCTCGTTCACTGGCAGGCCATACCAGGCGGGGCCGTTCAGCGAAGTGAAGGCCTCGAGCCGGTCAAGCGCCCCCTCCTCCTCGAAGACATGGGCAAGGCAGCTCAGCGTATTGACCGACGTGTAGATGCCGGCGCAGCCGCAGGCGCATTCCTTGAGGGGATCGACATGTGGGGCGGAGTCGGTGCCGAGGAAGAAGCGCACATCCCCCGTCACGGCAGCGGCGCGCAAGGCCAGGCGGTGCGTCTCCCGCTTGGCGACCGGCAGGCAGTAATAATGCGGCTTGATGCCGCCGACGAGGATGGCGTTGCGGTTGATGATCAGGTGATGCGTGGTGATCGAGCCGGCAAGGTTGGCCGCATGCTCCTTGATGTAATCGATGCCGTCCTTCGTCGTCACATGCTCCATGGTGATGCGGAGATCCGGCAGCCGCCGGCGAAGCGGGTCGAGGACCGTTTCGATGAAGACGGCCTCGCGGTCGAAGATGTCGACCTCCGGTGTCGTCACCTCGCCGTGGACGCAGAGCGGCATGCCGATCTCGGCCATGCGCTCGAGAACAGGCATCGCCTTGGTGATGTCGCGGACGCCGCTGTGCGAATTGGTGGTCGCGCCGGCCGGATAGAGCTTCACTGCCTTGACCAGACCGCTCCTGAATCCGGCCTCGACGTCGGCGGGGTCGGTTCCTTCGGTGAGATAGAGAGTCATCAACGGTTCGAACCGGTCACCGGCCGGAATGGCGGCGAGGATGCGTTCGCGATAGGCCGCGGCGTCGGCAGAGGTCACCACCGGCGGCACCAGATTGGGCATGATGACGGCGCGGGCGAAATGCCGGCTCGTGTCGCCGATGACACCGCGCAGCACGCCGCCATCGCGCAGGTGGAGATGCCAGTCGTCCGGGCGGCGGATAACGAGCTCTTGCATTTCAGCTTTCTCCCGATGCTCGCGCCCGATCGGCGCGGGCGGCGTCAAAGCCGGCCAGTGCGCTTGAAGGCGTGGTAACTCATGTGGTGAAACCGCGCCTCGATACCATCATTGCGCCGCCGAAGACAATGGCTCGAAGTATATTTCAGAAATCCCCGATCACCACATCGCTGGCGCGGCGGCTGCCGACGACGCGGCGAGCGTTCGGGATATCGTTGCCGAACGCCTTTGTCCGGGCGGTCTCCTCATCGTAGCCGTGATCGTGCCAACGTTGCAGCAATCGCTGTTTGAGTACGTCGATCCCCGGATCGATGAAGATCGAGTAGTCGAAGGCCCCGTCGAGCCTGCTCCACGGCAGTTCGTCGAGCAGCAGGTAGTTGCCCTCGACCAGCACGATCCGCGTCTCCGGGGCAATTGCCCGGGCCGAGGCAACCGCCAGTTCCCGGGTGCGGTCGAACACCGGAACGAGCACCTCGCCGTCATTGTCGCGCACCGCGGCGAGCGTCGAAAGGAAGGCCCGCACGTCGAAGGTTTCGGGCGCGCCCTTGCGCGCCAGCAGGCCCTTGTCGGCGAGGACCGCATTGTCCATGTGGAAGCCGTCCATCGGCAGCACCGCCACGCGCTCCCCCGCTTCGGCGATGGCCTCGGCGAGACCGTCGGCAAGCGTCGACTTACCGGCCCCCGGCGGGCCGGCGATGGCGACGATGAAACGGCCGGCGCCCGCCGCCCGTTTCAGGATTTCGTCCGTCAAGGACTGCACATTCATGCGGCGACTGCCTCGCCGGGCGGCGCCTTGGCGCCGGTCATGAAGGCGACCGCGTCGGACATGGTGTATTCCTTCGGATTGATCACACAGAGCCGGCGGCCGAGGCGGTGGATATGGATCCGGTCCGCAACCTCGAAGACGTGCGGCATGTTGTGCGAGATCAGCACGATCGGCAGGCCGCGGCGGCGAACGTCGAGGATCAGTTCCAGGACGCGCCGGCTCTCCTTGACGCCGAGCGCCGCGGTCGGCTCGTCCATGATGACGACCTTGGAGCCGAAGGCGGCGGCGCGCGCCACCGCCACGCCCTGGCGCTGGCCGCCGGACAGCGTTTCCACCGCCTGGTTGATGTTCTGGATCGTCATCAGGCCCAATTCGGAGAGCTTGGCCCTTGCCATCTTTTCCATGGCCGAGCGGTCGAGAGTGCGAAACAGCTTGCCGAACAGGCCCTGCTTCCGGATCTCCCGGCCGAGGAACATGTTATCGGCGATCGACAAGGCGGGCGAAAGAGCGAGGTTCTGGTAGACCGTCTCGATGCCGGCGGCGCGGGCGTCCATGGGCGAGCGGAAGTGCACCGGCTGGCCCTCGAGGCGGATCTCGCCCTCGTCGGGGGTGACGGCACCGGAGATCGCCTTGATCATCGAAGACTTGCCGGCGCCGTTGTCACCGATCACTGCGAGGATTTCGCCGGGATAGAGGTCGAAATCGGCGTGGTCGAGGGCGGTGACGCGGCCATAGCGCTTGACGAGACCGCGGGCGGTGAGAATGGGTTCCTGTGCCATTACGCTGCTACCTTTCTGATCCACTGGTCGATCGCGACGGCGGAGATGATCAGGACGCCGGTCAGGAAGACCTTCCACTGGGGGTCGGCCCCAAGCATGTTGAGGCCCATCGACACGACGCCGACGATCATCGCGCCGATCAGCGTACCTAGGATCGAGCCACGGCCGCCGAAGAGCGAAATGCCGCCGATCACGGCCGCGGTAATGGCCTGCAGGTTGTAGTCGGTCACCGCCGCCGACGGGGAGATCGAACCGTTGCGGCCGATCGAGACCCAGGCGGCGAGAGCGGCGATCAGGCCGGCGATCGTGTAAGCGCTCAGAAGCACCTTGCCGACACGGATACCGGAGAGCTTGGCGGCCTCAGGATCGTCGCCGACCGCATAGAGATGGCGTCCCCAGGCGGTGTGGTTCAGCGCGTACCAGAGACCGAAGACCAGAAGCACCATGCTGATCACGCCAAGGGTCAGGACGGCAGTGCCTATCTTGAAGCTTACACCGAAGACATGCAGCCACTGCGTCACCGCCGTCACGTCCGCCTCGCGGATCGTGGCGTTCTCAGAATAGATGAAGTTCGTCGACATGATCACGTACCACGTGCCGAGCGTGACGATGAAGGGAGGCAGCTTCAGCCGGGAAACCAGAAGGCCGTTCAGAAAGCCGCAGGCGCCGCCCACCAGGAAGCCGGCCGCCACGGCAAGCGGCGCCGGGAGGCCGTAGGTCACGGCGCAATTGCCCATGACGACGGCCGAGATGACCATGACGACGCCGATCGAAAGATCGATGCCGGCCGTCAGGATCACCAGCGTCTGCGCCGCGCCCAACATGCCGACGATGGCAATCTGCTGGAGGATCAGCGTCAGCGTGTAGGACGAGAAGAACCTGCCGCCGATCGCCAGCCCGAAAACGAGGATCGATGCGACAAGCACGACGAACGGCACCGCGGCCGGCGTCGAATGCAGGAAATGCTGGATTCTTTGGAGCGGCGTCTTGTCGTGCGTGTCGAAGGACGCCACATCCGTCGAACTGTTGACCAGGACCTTTTCGAATTCCTGGGATGGCTGTGCGGCTGTGTTTGGCTCGGCCATGGAGACTCCTCCCATAACCCCCACTCTCAAGGGGGCGCATTATTGCCGGATGCGCGGCCCGCCGGTCGTCGCGGCAGGGTTCAGAACCTTTTTCGGTCACGGCAGGTCCGGGCTATCCATCCAGATCAACCGTGGCAGTTCCGAGAAGCCAGAGCGGTACGCGCGCGAAAGCGCCTCGCGACTTTCGTCTATCCCGCTCTCAAATTTGCGCAGGTTTTGCGCCTTGTCAAAGAGATCGGCGCTTAAGCGAAGGGCGGCCGGGGCCGCCCTTCCCTGTCGGTTGCTTCTGGACCAAGCGGGCGATCAGCCCCAGCACTTCTCCGTGCCGACCTTGGTGTCGATCGATTCGACGCCGGCGGCCGGCTTGTCGGTGACGAGCGCTACGCCCGTATCGAAGAAGTCCTTGCCTTCGGTCGGCTTCGGCTTCTCGCCGGTCTCGGCGAATTTCTTGATCGCCTCGATGCCGAGCGCCGCCATCATCAGCGGATATTGCTGCGAGGTGGCGCCGATGACGCCTTCGGCAACAGACTTGACGCCCGGGCAACCGCCGTCGACCGATACGATCAGCACGTCCTTCTCCTTGCCGACGGCCTTCAGCGCCTGGTAGGCGCCGACAGCGGCCGGCTCGTTGATGGTGTGGATGACGTTGATGTCCGGATCCTTCTGCAGAAGGTTTTCCATCGCCGTGCGGCCACCTTCCTCGTTGCCGTTCGTCACGTCATGGCCGACGATACGCGGATCGTCCTCGTCTCCGATCTTGTTCGGATCCTTGGGATCGATGCCGAAGCCGATCATGAAGCCCTGGTCGCGCAAGACGTCGACCGTCGGCTGCGACGGGGTGAGGTCGAGAAAGCCGATTTTTGCGGTCTTCGCGCCCTCGCCCATGGTTGCGGCCGCCCACTGGCCGATCAGCTTGCCCGCCAGCAGGTTGTCGGTGGCGAATGTCGCGTCTGCGGCCGTCGCCGGATCGAGAGGCGTGTCGAGCGCGATCACCAGAACGCCTGCGTCCTGCGCCTTCTTGACCTGGTCGACGATTGCCTTGGTGTCGGAGGCGGCGATGAGAATGCCCTTCGCGCCATCGGCGATGCAGGATTCGATAGCGGCAACCTGGCTGTCGTGATCACCGTCGACCTTGCCGGCATAGGACTTCAGCGTGACGCCGAGTTCCTGGGCCTTGGCGGTCGCACCTTCCTTCATCTTCACGAAAAAGGGGTTGGTATCGGTCTTGGTGATGAGGCAGGCAGAGACGTCCGCCGCCTGCGACGGCGACGCGAAGGCAACGCCGAGAGCGAGCGCGCCGAGTGCGGTGGAAAGAACAGTTTTCTTCATCAAACCCTCCCAAGGTTCAAATAGGGCCGGTACCGGCCTTCAGGCTTCGCCGCCGCAGCATTCTCCTCCTGCGGGCGGCGCTTCCGAGCGTCAATCAAACACCAATTTCTCGGGGTGTCAATAAATAAATCAAATTGAATTATTATCTGGATGTGGCATTCTCCGTGCAGCAGCCGGTCCTGTGGGGCGGGGCGGCGGCCAGGTGAGCGTACGGAATGACGAGACATTCTGCGCGAAAAGTGCCAACGGGAGGAGACGGTGGCATGTCATTGATAGGGGACCCCCACCGGGGATCCGCACAGCCGGATGTGATCGACCCGAGCGGCGGGGCGAACCAGACGCGCGTGCGCGCCTATAACGAGCGGCTGGTGATGTCGCTGGTGCGTCGCCACGGCAGCCTGTCCAAGGCGGAGATCGCTCGCCGGTCCGGACTTTCCGCCCAAACCGTTTCCGTCATCATGCGGTCGCTCGAAGCCGACGGGATGCTCATCCGCGGCGAACCCGTGCGTGGCCGCGTCGGTCAGCCCTCGATCCCGATGCGCCTCAACCCGGATGCGGTCTATTCCTTCGGGGTCAAGATCGGCCGCCGCAGCGCCGACCTGGTGCTGATGGATTTTCTCGGCACCATCCGCCTGCATCTACACCAAATCCACACTTATCCGCTGCCCGACGACCTCGTCACCTTCATCGTCGAGGGCATCGAGAAGCTCGAAAGGCAGCTCAGCCCCGCAGATCGCAAGCGCATCGCCGGCGTCGGCATTGCGACGCCGTTCGAACTGTGGAACTGGGCCGAGGAAGTGGGCGCGCCCCACCACGAGATGGACCGGTGGCGCAATTTCGACCTGCAGGCTGCGGTCGCCGCGCGCACGCCGCACCCCGTCTTCCTCCAGAACGACGGCACCAGCGCCTGCGGGGCGGAACTCGCCTTCGGCGTCGGCGCCAACTATCCGGACTTCGTCTATTTTTACATCGGCTCGTTCATCGGCGGCGGCGTCGTCATCAATTCCGCGCTGTTCTCAGGCCGCACCGGCACGGCCGGCGCCGTCGGTCCGCTGCCTGTCTCGGCCAAGGACGGCAAGACGACGCAATTGCTGAAGATCGCCTCGGTCTTCGTCCTGGAAAAACTGTTGCGCGAGCGCGACATGGATCCGAAGCCGCTCTGGTATTCGGCCGACGACTGGATCGATTTCGGCGAGCCGCTCGAAATCTGGATCCAAGATTCGGCGGCAGCCCTTGCCCAGGCCATAGTCTCGGCCGTTTCCATAGTCGATTTTTCCGCCGCAGTGATCGACGGCGGCTTCCCGCCCTGGGCGCGGGCGCGCCTGCTGGCCGCGACCCGCAAGGCGCTGCAGGCGCTCGACCTTCAGGGCGTCACGGTTCCGGACCTCGTCGAGGGTGCGGTCGGGAGCCACGCCCGGGCGATCGGCGGTGCGAGCCTGCCGCTCTTCTCCCGCTATCTGCTCGACACCAATGTCCTCTTCAAGGAGCTTACCTAGATGCTAAAGGGAATCGACCCCATCCTGAGCCCGGAACTGCTTGCCGCGCTCAGGGCGATGGGGCATGGCGACGAGATCGCGCTCGTCGACGGGAACTATCCGGGCCAGGAGCATGCCCGCCGGCTGGTGCGGCTCGACGGCCATCATCTGATCCCGATCCTCGATGCCATCCTCAGCGTGCTGCCGATCGACGACTTCGTGCCGGAGGCGATCTTCCGCGCGACGGTCAAGCAGGACAGGGATGCGCTCGATCCGGTGCACCGGGACATCATCGAATGCTGCCGCAGGCACGAGCCGTCGCAGCCAGTCGTTCCGCTTCTCGGCCCGGAATTCTATCCGCGAGTCAAAGCCGCCCACACGGTCGTGCAGACCAGCGAACCGCGCCTCTACGGCAATGTCATTCTGCGCAAGGGCGTGATCTATCCCGCGTGATAATGCAAAGAACCCGCCGACGCAGCCGGCGGGTTCTTCTTTTCCAGGCGAGGAACCGGAGGCCTAAGCGGCGACCACCTTGCCGACGCGGGCGTCAACGGAGAGCGCTCCAGGGCCGAAGCCGGCAAGCACCAGGAAGGCGCCGGCAATGGTGATGTTCTTCATCATCATGATCTGGTTGAACATGGAGAGAAGCCCGTTTGCCGCTTCCGGGAAATCCGGAACGTTGATCGGGCCGCTGTGGAAGACGAAGGCCGTCACGAGGCAGAAGGCGGCGAGCAGATAGGAAGCGATGCGCGTCTGGAAGCCAACCAGAACGGCAAGACCCGCGACCAGTTCGAAAAGACCGGCGAGATAGGCAAGCGCCGTTGCCGCCGGCCATCCGGCATTGGTGATCATGCCGGCGGTGCCTGCCGGATCGGCGAGCTTGCCGAAGCCGGAGACGAGGAAGATGATCGAGAGAAGAACGCGCCCGACGAGGACGATGACATTCTGAGGCATGCGCAAAGGCTCCTGTTCAAAACTGATTTGCAGCAGGAATATCAGCATTTTGCGAATCGACCAGCCGCCATGGCAGAAACACATCGTTCACAATTTCGAGACGATCTCGTGATTTCGTCAACATTTCTCCCGATGCACTGTCCGCCCAATGCTTTTTATGTTGCAACGGCCGCGACTGTGTGAAGAATCTCCGGCGCGTAGGGCACGCAGGGGAAGTCTCATGACCGAAATTAACCGGAGTCCCGCCTTCTGGCGGTCCTTTCCGATTTTCGAAGAGTTCGACAAGGAAACGCTCTGCGAACTCGCCGACATCGCCAGTTACCGCAGGTGGCCCGCGGGCACGGTCATCTTCCAGCGCGGCGACGAAGGCAACTACATGATTGTCGTGGTTTCCGGGCGCATCAAGCTTTCGCTGTTCACCCCGCAAGGCCGCGAGCTGATGCTGCGCCAGCACGAGGCGGGAGCGCTGTTCGGCGAAATGGCGGTGCTCGACGATCAGCCGCGCTCGGCCGATGCGACCGCGGTCACCGCCGCCGAAGGCTATGTGATCGGCAAGAAGGCCTTTCTCGATCTGATCACCCAGAAGCCGAGGATCGCCGAGGCGGTCATCCGCTTCCTTTGCGCGCAGCTGCGCGACACGACCGACCGGCTGGAGACGATCGCGCTCTACGATCTCCACGCCCGGGTCGCGCGCTTCTTCCTGGCGACGCTTCGGCAGATCCACGGCAACGAACTGCCGGAAAGTGCAAATCTGCGCCTGACGCTGAGCCAGACCGACATCGCCGCCATTCTCGGTGCGAGCCGGCCGAAGGTGAACCGTGCCATTCTCTCGCTCGAGGAAAACGGCGCTCTCAAGCGGACGGACGGCATCGTCTCGTGTAATGTGGGGCGCCTGCTGATGATAGCAGATCCACCGGAGGACTAGGCGCTGACGCCATGGCCGCATCGCCGCTTCAGCCCGTTTGCCGGCGGGGTCGTTGCGAGTCTGGTCGCGGCGCTTGTTCTCTACCTCCATGCCGAGGCGGCGTTCCGCACGCCGCGTGAACTCTTCTTCGACAATCTCACCCAGTGGGTCCCCTCGCCGCGCTCGGCAGATATCACCGTGGTCGACATCGATCAGACGGCCTTCGAGGCGCGGTCGGAAAGCTGGGACAGAGGTGCGACCGCCGAACTGATATCGCGCCTGGCAGCCGCCGGCGCCAAGGCGATCGCCGTCGACTTCGTCTTCAGTTCCGACTGCGATCCGGCCTCGCCGGCCAACGTCGCGCTCGCCTCGGCGATCGGCGAAGCGCCGGTCGTCCTTGGTTTTCTCGCAGCCGACCGCACTCTTGAGCACCCCCGGCCCGTTCCACCGCTCGCCTTGCGGCGCCAGCTCGCGGTCCCCGATGAGTGGTTCATACCGGGCGCAGAGACCGCCTGCGCGATGTTCATGGACCGGTCGAAGGGGGCGACGGCGGCCTTCCTGGTGGGAGACAAGGATGCCCGGGTCCGGCGCGCGCAGGCCTACGCCATTCTCGACAACCAAGCCTTTCCGGCGCTCGGCATCGAAGCGGGCCGGCTCGGCGCGGCAAGCAGCACGCCGGTGCTCGGCGGAGAACCCGCCTGGCTGAGACTCGACCATGCCATCATTCCCCTCGATGCGGACGGCAACCTTCGTTTTGTGGCGAGTTCGCAGGCGGAAATCGCTGCCCGGACGGTCTCGGCCGCCGACATCATCGCAGGCAGGTTCGACACGGGCCGTATCGCCGGTAAGCTCGTCTTTCTCGGCAGCAGCATGCCGAGCCTCGGCGGACTGAGGCCGACCGCCTCGATGCCGCTTGAGCCCTCCGTGCAGATCCATGCCGACATCGCCAATGCGGTGGTGACGGGCTTCGTGCCCTACCGCGGTGGCGACCTGCCGCTGATCGAAGCGCTGTTCGGTCTCGCCGCCGGTGTCGTTGCCGCCTATGGCGCAACGAAGCTCCGTCCTTTGACGACCCTGACACTCGGCGCCGCGGCCGTGCTTTCCGTCAGTGCCTTTGCCGGGGCGATCTATGGCACGACCGGCTGGCTCTTCGACGCCGTCGGCATCTCGGTCGCGCTGGTGGCAATCCTCATCGTGACGAGCGCGCTGCAGCTCGCCCGGGTGCGCCGAGCCGAAGCGATCGCCCGGCAGAAATTCTCGCAATATCTGCCGCAGTCGGTGGTGGCGCGCTACATAGACGATCCGGACCGCAGCGGTGCGACGGGCGAAGAGCGACCGGTGACCGCTCTCTTCACCGATATCGAAGGCTTCTCGACGCTGTCCCAAAAGCTAGGGCCACGCGAGCTGGTGGCCTTGCTCGACGTCTATTTCGCGGAGGTGAACGCGCTCGTTGCCCGCCATGGCGGCATGGTCGACAAAGTGGTCGGCGATGCGGTCCATTCGCTTTTCAACGCGCCGGAGGATCTCGCCGACCATGTCGACAAGGCCATCCAATGCGCCATCGCCGTTCACGCCTTGACGGAAGAAATGCGGCAGCGACCGCAATTTGCCAAGCATGGTTTCGGCAGGACCCGGATCGGCATCGAGACCGGACCGGCGGTGCTTGGAGAGGTCGGTGCCGGCGGCAAGCTCGATTATACCGCCCACGGCGACGCGGTGAGCCTCGCGGCGCGTCTCCAGGAGGCGAACAAGTTCCTCGGGACGGCGATCTGCATCGGCCCGGCAGCCGCCGCCGAGTGCAACGTTGCGCTTCGGCCGCTCGGCAGGCACGAAATCCGCAGTTTCGGATCGATGGAATTGTTCACCGTCGTGGACGCCGAATGGCAGTAGCCGCTACCTTAAACCCACGCTCGCATAGGCCTCGCGGATGCGCGCCTGCCCCCATCGCGTCACCGCACCTGGCGCTGCGCCCGGCCGGTCGAAATCCACGCCCTCGCCGGCAGTCAGCGTCCGCGCGACGCCGGCGCCTTCGACGCTGACGGCACCGTGCTCGACAAAAACAGCGAAGGCAGCCGCCCGGCTGGGCCCGCAGAAGAACTTCGTGCCGCGAACGCCGATCATTCCGAAGGCGGTGCGGACCGCGACGTCGGCCTTCGGCAGCCCTTGTGGCCGGTCAAAAACCATGCGGCCGAGGCCGAGCTCGAGCGTGCCACCTTCGCCGGCAATGAAGCTGTCGATCAGCAGCTCCGTTTGGGGTCCCAGTAAGATTCGGGTCTCGCTCAGCGCGAGATCGGCAAAGCTGTTGGTGCTGGTCGTGACATAGTCACGGTCGAGAACGGCGCCGCCTGCGGCAAGCCGCTCATCCGCCTCACCCTGCCGGCGGCGAACATTGCCGCGGATTTTCTGCGCCTTGCCAACGACTGCACCGTTCGCCGCCGCAGCCCTGCGGCCGCCGATAACCGCCGCGAGCAAGCCGCCAAGCACCGCCCTTCTTCTTATCCGTGGCTCAGGCATCGGCTTCTCCCGCTGCGTCTGCAGCCCTCCCTGTTCGAGCCTTCGTTCGAGGATAGACCGAGGCATGGAGGATGCAAGACGTCTCGCTTCGAAGGCGTGCCAAGACCCTGGCTGTTTCGCTCGGAACAGGCACCGGGTCACAACCGTTCTACGATTATGGCCGGAGAACGGAGAGTATCATGAAGACCCGGATCAAACCGACCATTCGCATCGCGAGCGGCCCGCTCATTGCAACGGCGATGCTTCTGTCCATCGCCGCCACGCCCGCGGCTCGCGCCGCCGAGCTCACTGCCGCCGAGCAATGCGATCGGGAGGCCGGCAGCGAACTCGATCTCGAGCGCAACAGGGCCTTTCCGGCTGTCGCGACGCAGGATATCCGCATCGGCGTCGCACTGTCGGCCTGCCGCGAAGCCTATAACCAGAATGGCGGCGCGCGGACGCAGTTTCAGCTTGCCCGCGTGCTCGAACGCGCCGGCGAAAGGCTAAAGTCGCTTCGTATTCTCGGCGAGGCGGCGCAAAACGGCCATGCGCTGGCGATGGCTGTCTACGGCACCCGGCTGGCGGAGCGCGGCGAGCCGGAAGCGGCCTTCGAGCTCTATCAGCGCGCCGCCTCCGAGGGCAATCGCGCCGCCGCCCAGTATCTCGCCGCCGCCTATCGGGATGGTGTCGGCACGCGGGTCGACGGCGTCCTTGCGGCGCATTGGCTGGAGCGGGCGAAGACGAACGATCTCCAGTGAGGACGCTGGCTACGCGAAATCCACCGAAGCCGGCACCTCGTGTGCTTAGAGCTAGCGGATCTCGCCCGCCTGGGGCCCCCAGGTATCGGTCAGCGCAAAACCATCGGCGAGCGGATCGAACGGATCGAGCGCCAGCTGATGCAAGCCGAAGGTCCAGCCGCGGCCGGATATGGTCGGAATGATCGCCTTCCGCCCGGCGACCGTCGTCTCGGCTTCGAGGCCGACCTCGAATTCCGATCCTATGATCGAGCGCGATTTCAGGGCGTCGCCCGGCTTGACCCTGCCGCGCGCATGGAGCGTCGCAAGATTTGCCGAGCTGCCGGTGCCGCAGGGCGAGCGATCGACACGGCCGGGCCACATGGTGGTGCAGGTTCTGACGGCGCCGTCTTCCTCCGTGTCGCGGAACATCACATAGGCAACGCCGCTGATCTCGGGGATTACCGGGTGCACCACCGGTATGGTGCGATTGATGATGGCCTTCAGTGCCATGCCTGCCTCGACGATCCGGCGGGCATTCGCCTTTTCGATCGTCGTGCCGATCTGGCGGACGTCAACCAGAGCGTAAAACACGCCGCCGAAGCAGAGATCGAGCTTGATGCGGCCCCATTCCGGCGTGTCCAGCTCGACATCCAGCTCCTGGACGAACGACGGAACCATGGTGAGCTTCACCCGCTCACAACGGCCGTCGCGGCAGCTGGCCGTCGCCTTCACGAGACCCGCGGCGGTGTCGAGCATCACCACGGTTTCCGGCTCCTTCATCTCGATCATGCCGGATTCGAGCAGCGCCGTCGTCACGCAGATCGAATTGGAGCCGGACATCGCATGCGCCTGGTCGGCCTGCAGGATGATGAAGCCGGCATCGGCCCCCGGCCGCGTCGGCGGCAGCAGCAGGTTGACCGAGCCAATCGATCCGGAGCGCGGCTCGAGGCAGAGGAACCGGCGCAGGCTGTCATCCACCGTGTTGATGTGGTTCAGCTGCTCGGCGATAGAATTGCCTGGGATCTTCGGCACGCCGCCGATCGCCACCTTGCCGATCTCACCCTCGCAATGGACGTCCAGCAACTGGATCGTGCGCTTCCATCTCATGACCGTCTCTCCGGATATCGACTGATATATCAGCGTCAGCAACCCATAGCGCGTTCGCCATCGAGCCGCAAGAGACTGCCTGCCGGCCCAGTCGCAAGCGTGCCTGATCGATCCACCCAAAGATGCCGCTTGACCGGCGGAGCCAAGGGGAGGAGCGTGCCGTCAGATCAGTATTGCGACGCCCCCTCATGACAAAGTTCATCATCTTCACCGATCTTCACATGGTTCCCGACGGCACGACGATCATTGGGATCGACCCCTATCGGCGGCTCGCCAACGGCATCGACCATGTCAATCGCTACCATGCCGATGCCGACCGGGTGATTTTTGCCGGCGACCTCACGCACCAGGCGGACCGTGCCTCCTATGAACGGTTGAAGGATCTGCTTTTCGAGTTGATCCCGCCCGCGGCCGTGATGCTCGGCAATCATGATCGGCGCGAAGTTTTCCTGGAAGTGTTCCGGGAGGCCGCGAGAGACGAGAACGGCTTCGTGCAGCAGGTGATCGATTTTCCCGATTGCCGGGCTGTGTTGCTCGACACGCTGTTTGCACCGCCTTACGACTATCCGATGAGCCATGCCGGCCAACTCTGCGAGAGGCGCCTCAACTGGCTCGACCGGCAGCTCGGCAGCGCCGACGACCGGCCGGTCCTCATCTTCATGCACCACCCGCCGCATGCCAGCGGATTTGCGGGCATCGACATGATCCGGCTGATCAACGAGGAGCAATTCTACGGGCTCGTGAAACGGCACGGCAATGTACGCCACATCTTTGCCGGACATGTGCATCGCACCATCAGCGGCTCCAGCCGCGGCATTCCCTTCTCGATCTTCAAGAGCCCGGTCCACCAGCAGCCGATGCCCTTCGACATCGCGGATGCATCGCTTTCCGTCGATGAGCCGGCGGCCTACGGCATCGCGGTGGTCACCGCCGATGGCGTGCTGGTGCATACCGAAGACTACGAGATCGCAAAGCGCGACGCGGCGGTGGCGTGAGACCCGCTTGGCCAGTTCCGACGCCACCGGCTTCGTGATAGGCTGGCGCCATGACCCTCTCCCTTTCCGCCAGCCGCGACTTCGCCAGTCACGAGTTCGATTGCCAGAGCTGCGGCGCCTGTTGCGCCTATTCGGCCGAATGGCCGCGTTTCTCGCTGGAGACGGACGAGGAACTGGAACGAATACCGGCGGACCACGTCGCCGCCGACCTTGGCGGCATGCGCTGCGAGAACGAGCGCTGCACGGCGCTCGAGGGCACGCTCGGCAAATCTGTCGCCTGCAAGGTCTATCCGGTGCGACCGATCGTCTGCCGGACCTGCATGCCCGGAGACGACGAATGCCTGATGGCCCGACAACGGCTTTTCGGCGCCGCGGCTTGATGTGGAATCGTCTGGACTATTCTTCCTGATCCGTACATTTCACTACCTTGGTGATATGTATAGCGAAACATCCTGGGAGATGGCGAATTTGCCGGATGGAGGTTCGGCACCATAAAGCGTATTGTTCGGCCACGAATTCCCGCGTGGAGGATCGCGTTCGATGAGCCAGACCCGACTTCAGAAACCAACCGTTACGACCGACGCCGACCCGGCGCCGTTTGCGGACTTCGCGCCGCCGATCCGGACCCAGAGCACGCTGCGTCAGGCGATCACGGCCGCCTATCGCCGGCCTGAGACGGAGTGCCTGCCGCCGCTCGTCGAGGCCGCAACACTGCCTCGGGAAATGCGGGACGCCGCCGCACGGACCGCTCGCAAGCTGGTCGAGGCACTGCGCGCCAAGCACAAGGGTTCGGGGGTCGAGGGGCTGGTGCAGGAATACTCGCTTTCGAGCCAGGAGGGCGTGGCGCTGATGTGCCTTGCCGAGGCCCTTCTCCGCATTCCCGACACGGCGACGCGCGACGCGCTGATCCGCGACAAAATCTCCGATGGCGACTGGAAATCGCATCTCGGCGGCGGCCGATCGCTCTTCGTCAACGCCGCCACCTGGGGCCTGGTCGTCACCGGCAAGCTGACGTCGACGGTCAACGACCGCAGCCTTGCCGCGGCGCTGACGCGACTGATCTCCCGCTGCGGCGAACCGGTGATCCGCCGTGGCGTCGACATGGCGATGCGAATGATGGGCGAGCAATTCGTGACCGGCGAGACGATCGACGAGGCGCTGCGACGCTCCCGCGCGCTCGAACAGAAGGGCTTCCGCTATTCCTACGACATGCTTGGCGAAGCGGCGACGACCGCCGCGGACGCGAAGCGCTACTACAAGGACTATGAGAACGCCATCCACGCGATCGGCAAGGCTTCGGCCGGACGGGGCATCTATGAAGGTCCCGGCATCTCGATCAAGCTCTCCGCGCTCCATCCGCGCTATACGCGGGCGCAGGCGTTGAGGGTGACGGAAGAATTGCTGCCGAAGGTGAAGTCGCTCGCGACCCTCGCCAAGAGATACGATATCGGCTTCAACATCGACGCCGAAGAGGCCGACCGGCTGGAACTCTCGCTCGACCTTCTGGAAGAGCTCTGCCTCGACGCCGATCTCGCCGACTGGAACGGCATGGGCTTCGTCGTGCAGGCCTATGGCAAGCGTTGCCCCTTCGTGCTCGACTTCATCATCGACCTGGCGCGGCGCGCCGGCCGGCGCATCATGGTCAGACTCGTCAAGGGCGCCTATTGGGACGCCGAGATCAAGCGGGCGCAACTCGACGGGCTCGAAGATTTCCCGGTCTTCACCCGCAAAATTCACACCGACGTCTCCTACATTGCCTGCGCCCGCAAGCTGCTTTCGGCGACCGAGCTGGTATTCCCGCAGTTCGCCACCCACAACGCCCAGACGCTCGCCGCCATCTACCACCTGGCCGGCAAGGACTTTCACGTCGGCAGATACGAATTCCAGTGCCTGCACGGCATGGGCGAGCCGCTCTATGAGGAAGTGGTGGGCCGGGAGAATCTCGGCCGGCCCTGCCGCATCTATGCGCCGGTCGGCACGCACGAAACGCTGCTTGCCTATCTCGTGCGCCGCCTGCTCGAGAACGGTGCCAACTCCTCCTTCGTGCATCGCATCGCCGATCCGATGGTCTCGATCGACGAGTTGGTCGCCGATCCCGTGGAGATCGTCCGCGCCATGCCGGTGGTCGGCGCAAAGCACGAGAAGATCGCGCTGCCGGCCGAGCTCTTCGGCGCTGCACGCCCCAATTCGGCCGGCCTCGATCTTTCCAACGAAGCGACGCTCGCCTCCCTGACGGAGACGCTGAAGGCGAGCGCCGCGATCGCCTGGACGGCGGTGCCGCAACTCGCGACCGGCGCGGCGGGCGGCGAAACCCGGCCGGTCGTCAATCCGGGCGACCATCGCGACCGCGTCGGCTCGGTCACAGAGACGTCGGAGGAGGGTGCAAGACGGGCCGCTCGCCTAGCCGCCGATGCGGCCTCGAATTGGGCTGCCGTTCCGCCGGCGGAACGGGCCGCCTGCCTCGAGCGCGCCGCCGACCTGATGCAGGCACGCATGCCGACGCTTCTCGGGCTGATCATGCGCGAGGCGGGCAAGTCGGTGCTGAATGCCATTGCCGAGGTGCGCGAGGCGATCGATTTCCTGCGCTATTACGCCGAGCAGACGCGCCGCACCCTCGGTCGCGGCCATAGGGCGCTCGGCCCCGTCGTCTGCATCAGCCCGTGGAACTTCCCGCTGGCCATCTTCACCGGCCAGGTTGCTGCAGCCCTTGTCGCCGGCAACCCGGTGCTCGCCAAGCCGGCGGAGGAAACGCCCCTGATCGCCGCCGAGGGCGTGCGCCTTCTGCATGAGGCCGGCGTGCCGGCAAGCGCGCTGCAGTTCCTTCCGGGCGACGGCCGAGTCGGCGCCGCGCTGGTCGCAGCGCCCGAGACTGCGGGCGTGATGTTCACCGGTTCGACGGAGGTCGCGCGGCTCATCCAGGCTGAGCTCGCCGATCGGCTTTCGCCCTCCGGCCGGCCAATCCCGCTGATTGCCGAGACCGGCGGCCAGAACGCGATGATCGTCGATTCCTCGGCGCTTGCCGAACAGGTCGTCGGCGACGTCATCGCCTCGGCCTTCGACAGCGCCGGACAGCGCTGCTCGGCGCTGCGCGTGCTCTGCCTGCAGGAGGATATCGCCGACCGGACCCTCAACATGCTGAGGGGAGCGCTGCACGAATTGAACATCGGCCGCACCGATCGCTTTTCCGTCGATGTCGGTCCGGTCATCACGGCAGATGCGAAGGAGACGATCGACAAGCACATCGAGCGGATGCGCGGGCTCGGCCGCAAGGTGGAGCAGATCGGCCTCGCCGCCGAGACGCAAAAGGGCACCTTCGTGCCGCCGACGATCATCGAGCTGGAGAAGCTCTCCGATCTCCAGCGCGAGGTTTTCGGGCCGGTGCTGCACGTCATCCGCTACCGCCGCGACAACCTCGACCGGCTGATCGACGACATCAATGCCACTGGCTACGGACTGACCTTCGGCCTGCACACCCGCCTCGACGAGACGATCGCTCATGTGACGAGCCGCATCAAGGCCGGCAATCTCTATGTCAACCGCAACATCATCGGCGCGGTGGTGGGCGTGCAGCCCTTCGGCGGCCGCGGCCTTTCCGGCACCGGCCCCAAGGCCGGCGGGCCGCTCTATCTCGGCCGGCTGGTGACGACGGCCCCGGTGCCGCCGCAGCACAGCTCCGTGCATACCGATCCCGTTCTGCTCGATTTCGCCAAGTGGCTCGACGGCAAGAGCGCCACAGCGGAAGCGGAAGCAGCGCGCAACGCCGGCAGCAACTCGGCTTTGGGGCTCGATGTGGAACTCCCCGGCCCGGTCGGCGAGCGCAATCTCTATGCGCTGCATCCGCGCGGCCGCGTTCTCCTTGTGCCCGCGACCGAGAGCGGCCTCTATCACCAGCTCGCCGCGGCGCTCGCGACCGGCAACAGCGTCGTCGTCAACGCCGCCTCCGGCCTGCAATCCTCGCTCAAGAACCTGCCGCACAGCGTCGCGCTGCGCGTCTCCTGGTCGAAGGACTGGGCCGCCGACGGCCCCTTTGCCGGCGCGCTGGTCGAGGGCGACGCCGAACGCATCCGCGACGTTAACAAGGCAATTGCGGCGCTTCCCGGTCCGCTCGTGCTCGTCCAGGCGGCTTCCGGCGAGGAAATCGGCCGCAATCCGGACGCCTATTGCCTGAACTGGCTGGTCGAGGAGGTTTCCACCTCGATCAACACGGCCGCCGCCGGCGGCAATGCCAGCCTGATGGCGATCGGCTGAGACTCTGGACATACCCCTCCCCACAAGGGCCCACAAGGCGGAGGGGCTTGAGCTGCCGCACCCTTTAGGCCCGCGTTTGGTCGTTGCAGCAGGCGAGAGTGTTCCGGCATGGCAGTCGGCCGCAGCGGAGGCTCAAGCCCCTCCCCCGTGTGAGGAGGGGTTGGGGAGGGGCTAGGTGCGCCTCGGCAGGCAATTCATCACAGATGACGAAGTGCCCCCATTCCGCTATGACCGCTCCCAAACCGGAAACAGCGGATGTTCACCCTTCAGCGCATCGAGACCTCGACACAGGAAATCAAGAAGAGCCGCTTTCTGGCGATCGCCGGTCCGATCGACGACGAGCAGGCCGCAAAGGCCTTTCTCTCTGCCCATTCCGACCCCACCGCCAATCACAATTGCTGGGCCTGGCGCATCGGCCAGACCTATCGCTTCAATGATGACGGCGAGCCGAGCGGCACCGCAGGTAAGCCAATTCTCGCGGCGATCGACGGACAGTCGCTCGACCGGGTCGCAGTCGTCGTCACGCGCTGGTTCGGCGGCATCCTCCTCGGCAGCGGCGGACTGGTCCGGGCCTATGGCGGCACTGCCGCGCTCTGCCTCAGGACCGCGGAAAAGGTCGAGTTGGTCGAGACGCTGCGGGCCACGGTCGCCTGCGATTTTGCCGATCTCGCCCTCATCAAGGCGCGGCTTGCCGCTCGCGGCGTCTCGATCGCCAGCGAGAGCTTCACCGACACGGGCGCGGTGCTGGCGATCGGGCTGCCGAAGGACGCGGCAGACGCAACACGCGCACTCGTGAGCGATCTCAGCCGCGGCAGGGCTATCCTGTCGAGCGAGGACTGAACGCCTTTTCCTCGGCCTCACAATCATCATACAATTGATCGATAAGCACGCACGGCGCCGCTGCGATTTCAGGATAATGGAGGAGACCTGCAGATGAAGACGAGAATTTTGGGACGGACGGGCGCGGCGATTTCGGAGCTTGGCTTCGGCGCCTGGCAGATCGGCGGCTCCTGGGGCGATGTCAGCGAGGAGGACGGCAAGCGCGCCCTGCACGCGGCGCTCGATAGTGGCGTGACCTTCATCGACACGGCCGACGTCTATGGCGACGGGCGCTCGGAAAAGATCATCGCGGCGGTGCTGAAGGAACGCGGCGGTGAGAAGCCCTTCGTCGCCACCAAGGCCGGCCGCCGGCTCAATCCGCATGTCGCCGACGGCTATACGGGCGCCAATATCGAGCCCTTCATCGACCGCAGCCTCGAGAATCTCGGCGTCGAGACGCTCGATCTCGTGCAACTCCACTGCCCGCCGACCGACGTCTACTACCGGCCGCAGTTTTTTGAAGCACTCGACCAGCTCAAAGCTAAGGGCAAGATCCGCCACTACGGCGTTTCGGTCGAAAGGGTCGAAGAGGCGCTGAAGGCGATCGAGTATCCGGGCGTCGCCACGGTGCAGATCATCTACAACATCTTCCGCCAGCGGCCGCACGATCTGTTCTTTGCCGAGGCAAGAAAGAAGAATGTCGGCATCATCGTGCGCGTACCTCTCGCCTCCGGGCTGCTTTCCGGCAAAATCGGCAGGGACACGGCGTTCGCCGCGGACGACCACCGCAACTTCAACCGCCATGGCGAAGCCTTCGATGTCGGCGAGACCTTTGCCGGCGTGCCGTTCGAGGCGGCGCTGGAGGCGGTGGAGGAACTGCGTGCTTTCGTGCCGGCCGGCGTGCCGATGGCGCAGTTCGCGCTCCGCTGGATCCTCGAGCAGGAAGCGGTTTCCGTCGTCATCCCCGGCGCTCGCAATGCCGGCCAGGCGCAATCGAACGCGGCGGCGAGCGCCCTTCCGCCGATCGACGGAGCGGCCATGGAGGCAATCGCCGCACTTTACGAGCGGCTGATCAAGGTCCATGTTCATCAGCGATGGTAGGGGCCGCGACAGCGCCTGCCTGACGGCGGCACAAGGCAAGCCGATGAGCAACGCCTTCAATCTCGAACGTTTCGTCACGGCACAGCAAGGCGTCTATGAAACGGCGCTGGCGGAGCTCCGCGTCGGCGCCAAGCGCAGCCATTGGATGTGGTTCATCTTTCCACAGGTTCAGGGCCTCGGCCATTCCTCGATGGCGCAGCGCTACGCGATAGCGGATATCGATGAGGCGCGAGCCTATCTCAAGCACCCGCTGCTGGGCCGGCGCCTCATCGAATGCACGGAGGCGGTGAACCTGGTAGCAGGGCGCAGCGCGCTGGAGATTTTCGGCCGGCCGGACGATCTCAAGTTCCGCTCGTCGATGACGCTCTTCGAGGCCGCCGACCCGGCCGGCGGCGCCTTCGCAAGGGCGCTCGATCGCTACTACAGCGGCGTCCGAGACCCTCGAACGATGGAAATTCTCGAAAGTATCTGAAGACCGGCCAACATCAAGGCGACGCGCCCGGGATCTGGGTGACGAGAAGGATCAGAAGGGCACAGGCGCCCACCGGCGATGATCAGCATCGGCTCCTTCATCATATAGCGATGCACTCGCGGCCCTCCTTTCTCATCATGGCCTCACAATCGGTTTGCAGACGGAAATCATGTAGGAATCCGCCGGAGCCGTTTTGAGGCCGGTTCCGTGCACAACCGCGTGAACGCGCCGAAAATGCCGCCCGCGCTTGCCGCAAACGTGCCCCACTGCGCCGCTAAGTTCGAGGACACCGGGCGGGGCAGCATGGATGTTGCAAGGGAGTTCACCGATGGTCGCCAGGTTGATCACTCAGACCGTCGTCTGGTTCGGCATCATGGGAGTCGTTCTCTTCGTATCTGCCGGAACCTTCGACTGGACGGCGGCATGGATCTACCTCGCCCTCATGCTGGCACTCTCGCTCGGCACCGGGTTCCTGCTTGCCTGGCACGATCCGGCGCTGCTCAAGGAGCGATTGGCCGCACCCATCCAGAAGGACCAGCCGAGGGCCGACAAGGTGCTCATCTGCGTGCTTGTCCTGTTCCTGTTCGGCGCCTTCGCCTTCATGGCGCTCGATGCCGCCCGGTTCGAATGGTCGGCAGTGCCGCCCTGGGTGCAGGCGGCGGGCGCACTGCTGGTCGTTCTGTCGGTCGGCTTCAGCTACCGGGTCATGCGCGAAAACAGTTTTGCGGCGCCGGTAGTCAAGGTGCAGAGCGAGCGGGGACAACGGGTCGTCACCACCGGACCCTATCGCTATGTCCGCCATCCCCTCTACAGCGGCAGCCTGCTTTTCGTCGCCGGGACGTCGCTGCTGCTCGGCTCCTGGTGGGGACTGCTTGCCGCATTGGGACTCGCGGCTCTCCTCGCCATCCGCATCGGCATCGAGGAAAAGGCGCTGCGCGCCGGTCTTGCGGACTACGACGCCTATGCGGAACGGGTGCGCTATCGGCTCGTTCCGTTGGTGTGGTGACGGTCGTCGCCGCGTCCATTCGCCGTTGACTCCGCAGACGATCAGAGCAGAATAAAATCATTCCTGCGTCACTGCTCAACAGAAGGGACGCCTACGATGACCATCGCCAGGAAACTTCAGCACTATATCGAGACCGAGGGTGTCGACTACGACACTGTCCCTCACCACCGGACCGCAACGACCAGCCAAACCGCCGAGGCCGCCCATGTTCCGGGCAACAGGCTGGCCAAATCCGTGGTCGTACACCACGAGATGGGCTACGTGCTTGCCGTCGTGCCGGCCACGCACCGGGTCGAGCTCTCGACGTTGCAGGATGTGATGAACCGGCGTCTCGGCCTCGCCTCGGAGGAAGAAGTCAGCACGCTCTTCAACGATTGCGAGATCGGCGCCGTGCCGCCCATCGGATCGGCCTATGGCGTACCGGTCATCCTCGACGAGAGTCTCGACAAGGCCAATGACGTCTATTTCGAGGGCGGCGACCACCGAACCCTGGTGCATATGAGCGGCACCAGCTTCCGCAACCTGACGAGGGATGCTCAGGTAGCCCGTTTCAGCCATCCCGGTTGAACGGCGCAGCAGGCCCGTTTCGTCGCAGGGCTACGCTGTTGTCTACGCGCAAGCTAAGCAACTAATTCCGGAGTGGACTTCTGACGATGTGAAAAAGGGCGCTTGAACCCGAGAGCTTGAGCTTGGCGGATGGCTGGCGAGACGCGGTCAGCACAGCCTACTGGAGCATCTGCCGTCGCCTTCGTGCCGCGAAGGCTCAGGACCATGCCGACGAGGAGGAACGAACTGCTATATGATTGTTTTCACAATTTAATTCTTCATCGAAGAAACAACGCTCACGCCAACCGCACTCACTTTGGCCTGCCCCGGCTGAATCGACAATTTCCTTCTGCAAAAGCATTCGTTCATCAGGGGTAAGTTCAGCTTCTACTCTTGGCAAAAATGCTTGCGCGAGCGGATTACCTTACTCGGCGCTCGCCCTAAGCCAACGTGTAGCACGCAGTCGATCGAGCTCCACACCGGCGCCAAGGTGCACCGATCATCGCTTGCGCGCCAGCATGACCTCGTTGAGCCGCTTGCAAAAACCAGAATGCGGCTTGCTTTGGATCCCCCGGACCTGAGAGGTAGGTGGCGTTTCGTACCGAAGACGTGGGTGGGGTGACAATCTCGTGCCGTACGGATTGTGACCCATGTGGCAGGGACATTCCGTCATCCCCTACGTGTCCAGGAGGGACACAGAGAGAATGGCGCACCCGAAGAGATTCGAACTCCTGACCCCCAGATTCGTAGTCTGGTGCTCTATCCAGCTGAGCTACGGGTGCGTGGCTGAAGCGGTGACCACCGCTTGCGTGGCGATCCTCTAAAGCGTCCTTTCGGGGATTGCAAGCGCCTTTCGGCAAAAAACTTCATTTTTGCGACAGCGGTGGACAAGCTGGCGTTGCGCTAACATCCCGGTCGCAGGAGAGGCGTCAGGAGCGTCCCTTGGCGCGGAAAGCATCGAGGCGCACCGGGCGGTCCGGAAGCTCGATGCGGAACAGCGTGCCGGGCGTCGGCTTCTCGACGAGCGCGATCGTGCCGCCATGGGCGAGAACAAGCTCACGGGCGATCGCCAGGCCGAGCCCGGTGCCGCCGGAGCGCGCCGAGCCGCGGAAGGCCGCGAAGAGGTTCTCGCGTGCCTTGGCCGGCATGCCCGGGCCGGTATCCTCGATGGAGATCGTCACGACGCTGCCGGTCCGCACCGCCGAGACGGAGACCACCCTCGGGCGGCCGTTCTCCGGCTGGTGGTTCGTCAGTGCCTGGACGGCATTGCGGCAGATATTGTGGACGACGCGGAAAAGCTGCTCGCTGTCCGCATCGACTAGGATGTCGTCGCGGATCTGGACGTCGAATTCGATGCCGCTCTGGCGGTCAACGGCCAGGAGCTCGCCGACATCCTGGACGAGCGGGCGAAGCGCCACGAAGCGGCGATGCGGTTCGGCCTCCGCAGTCCGCCCGTAGGAGAGAACCTCCTGCGTATAGCCGACGGCGCGGTCGATGGTTCTGAGCAGCGTCGGCGCAAAGCGCTTGACGACGGGATCGTCAACATCGGCAAGCCGGTCCGAGATGAGCTGCGCCGAGGACAGGATGTTGCGCATGTCGTGGTTGATCTTCGACACCGCAAGGCCGAGCTCGGCGAGGCTCTTCTGCTGCTTCAAGGTCTTCTGCAACTCGCGCTGCATGCTAGCGAGGTGCTGACCGGCGACCGCCAGCTCGTCGCCGCCGTCGGGCGGCACGAGGACGCGTTCGGGGCTCGAAGGCTCGTCGGAGAACTCCTGCATGCTTGCCGTCAGGCGTTTTATCGGCACGATCAGCATGCGGTTGATGGCGAGAAAGATCAGCGCCGCGGTAATCAGCGAAATGACGATCGACAGCAGGAAGACGTTGCGCGAATAGACGAGCATGGCCTTGCGCAGGCTCGCATCCTTCATCACCAGCTCGATCGTCGCATCGCTCTCGCCGAGCGGCCCGTAGACGCGCATGATGCGGCTGCCGCCAAAAAGCAGCGTGTCGAACGCGTCGCGGATCGCCCCGAGGGCCGTGAAATTGGCGATGTCGTATTCGCGGTCGATCGCCGGCGGCATGTCGACGGTCGCGATCATCCGCGAGGCATCCTTGCGGCGGATGACGATCGCCTTGGTGCCGGTGGCCATCAGGGTCTCGCGCTGTACGGCGCGCGGCAGCTCGATGTTCTGCAGCCCGTCGACGACGACGGCGGCAGCGGCCACGGTGTTCAGCCGGTCCTCGAGCCAGCGGATGCGCATGTTGGCGACGGAGGGCACGAAGATCAGCACCTCCGCCAACATGACGAAGGCGATCGTCAGCAAGAGGAGCTTGCCGGAGAGTCCGCGCAGAAATCCGACGGCCGCTCGCGGCGGCGCACTCTCTTTGGCCGGACGTGCGTCTTCTACCATCACCAGTGACTATTCCCTGCCCTCAGCCGAAACGCCGCAGGATGCGGATCGCGGAGCGAACGAAGCGATTTCGCGCCAGTGGAGAATAATAGGAGATCGCCGCCTGTTTTCCAATCTCGGAAAGGGTGGGATAGGGCGCGACATAGTCGCGAAAATTCTTGAGTGTCAGCCGGTTGGCAATGGCGAAGGCCCAAAGGTTGATCATCTCGCCCGCACCGGCGCCGGCGATCCCGGCGCCGAGAATGCGCCCGCCGCGGCCGGCCACGACCTTGACCATCCCCCGGCCCAGGCCGTCCGTTCGGGCCCGGTCGTTTCCTGCCAGGTCCCAACGGACCACGTCAATCGCGCTAAAGCTTGCGCGCGCCTCCTCCTCAGTCGGTCCAACCTGGGCAATTTCCGGGTCCGTGAAGGTGACCCGGGGAACGATGTCCCGGATTTCGTGCGCCGGCAGTCGAAAAAGGATTTGCTGCAGGACGAGCCGGGCATGATAGTTCGCGGCATGTGTGAATTGCAGGCCGCCGGCCGCGTCGCCGATCACATAGACGCGGCGGTTGCTGGTGCGCAGGTCAGCGCCGACGAAAATCCGCTGCGCATCGTGGCGGATCCCGGCCGCACCAAGGTTCAGGGCCGCATGATTCGCGCTGCGGCCCGCGGCGAGCAGCAGATCGCTGCCATCGATGTCGAAGGCGGCATTTTCGCCCACGCAATGCAGCCGGATCCCCTTGCCATCGCGCTCGACCGAGCGAATGTCGGTCCTCTCGTGCAGCACTGCGCCTTCAGCGCGGACGGCATCGAGCACGATCGCCTTCAGTTCCGGGTCCTCCCTCGACAAGGCGTCCGCCCTCTCGACGACCGTGATGCTGGCTCCCAATCGGCAATGGGCCTGCGCCATCTCGAGACCGAACGGCCCGGCGCCGATGATGACGAGATGGCGCGGCAGAGGGGTGAAGTCGAACAGCGATTCGTTGGTCAGGAACGGCGTCTCCGCCAGGCCGGCGATCGGCGGAATGGCGGGCGAGGAGCCCGTGGCGATGACGAAGCGCCGGGCGCGGATGAGATGATCGCCGGCGGCGACGGTTCGGCCGTCGACGAAGCGGGCCGGCTCCTGGATGACCTCTACGCCAAGGCCGGAGAAGCGCTCGATCGAATCATGCGGCGCGATGCCCTCGATCACCGAGCGGATGCGCGCCTGCAGCCTTTCGCCGTCGATGAAGGGCTCCGCCGACAGGAGGCCGAATTCGCCGGCCTGGCGCATCGCCTGCGCCCGTCTTGCCGCCGCGATCAGCGCCTTCGAGGGCACGCAGCCGTAGTTCAGGCAGTCGCCACCCATCTTGCCCTGTTCGACGAGAACGACCGGAACGCCGAACGCGGCCGCACCGGCGGCGAGCGACAGGCCGGCCGCCCCGCCCCCGATCACGCAGATGTCCGGATTAAGAAGCTTCCCCACGCCGCCCGCCTTCCCGCCATCAGCCTTGTCGACGTGACTTTATTAGCCTGTAGGCCAGAGGCAATGCCGCAAAAAGGGCCAGCGCGAGAAGGGCGAGCGAAACTTCCTTGGTGGCGAAATCCGAAAGCGACAGCGCGTGGCCGCTCTCGCCGGCGCGGGCGATCACGTCATCGAGTTCGCAGCCCAGCCACGCATAGGCAAAGGTAGCCGGAACGATGCCGATGAGGGTGGCGGAAACGAAGGTGCGCAGCTTCACGTCGAAGAAGGCCGGCGCGATATTGACGATGAAGAAGGGAAAGATCGGCGCCAGCCGCAAGACCAGCAGGTAGAGGAATGCATTGCGCCGGAATCCTCCCGCGAGGCGCTCCAGAAAGCGTCCGGCACGCCGGCGCAAGAGATCGGCGAGGACGCCGCGCGCCGCGAGGAACAGGAGGCTCGAGCCCAAGGTAGCGGCAAGAACAGTGATCGCGCCGCCGAGGAAGGGGCCGAACAGAAAACCGGCGGCAATCGTCAGCACCGACGCCGCGGGGATTGAGAAGACCACCGCCGCGACATAGAGGACGAAGAAGGCGAGGCCCGAGCGAAGCGGATAGGCGTCGACATGGAGGCTCAGCGCCTCCTGATGACGGACGAGCGCCGACAGCGAAACATAGTTCTGCAGCCCGAGGGCGTAGGCGGCCACTCCGCCCGCAAACAACAGCGCCAGCGGCACGACCCGCCAGCGCGACGACCGGCCCCCTCCAAAAACATCGTCCTTTCGGCCCGGCGACACTCTCAGGGCCGCTCCTTCTTCCGCCCTGTTGCTGACATCCTGGCTCATGAACTTTGCTTTCGACGAGACTTGCTCCTGACTTAAAAGGACTCCGAGCCGCGGACCAGTAAAGAATGGTCGCGCCCTCAAACGTCACTGTGAAAGGGCGGCGATGACAACTCACTTTGCCGTGAGACGAAAAGAGCCCGCGGCCGGCGGCCGGCGGCTCCTTGAGATCGCTCGGGTCTGCCGTGCCGACGCTTACAGCGCCCCGCGTCTTTTCAGACGCGCAAAAGACGCTGTAACACTTGAACATCGTGCTTTCCGAAAATCGCCTCCGATTTTCGGGCCGATGCGCTAGAACTCTTCCCATTCGCTGCGGGCCGCGGCGGCCGAACCGGCGCCGAAGGCGCGGGCGACCGTTCCGATCATGCGGCGGGCGGGCGAAGCGACCGGGCGGCTCGTCTCCCTGGCCGGGCTGGCTGCACGCGCCGGCTCGCGCTCGACCTTGAAATAGGTGATGAGCGTGGCGAGAGCGTTCGCTTCGGCGGAAAGCTTGTGCGTCGCCGCATTCGCCTCCTCGACCATTGCGGCGTTGCGTTGCGTCACCTGATCCATCTGGTTGACGGCGGTACTCACCTCGCCGAGCCCTGTCGACTGCTCGCGTGCGGCGGTGGCGATCGAATGGATGTGATCGTTGATCTTCAGCACCCGCGTCTCGATCTCACCGAGCGCGGCGCCGGTCGCCTGCACCAGCTTGACGCCGGTCGCCACCTCGCTGCCGGATTTCGAAATGAGCGCCTTGATGTCCTTGGCGGCGCTGGCGGCGCGTTGGGCGAGTTCGCGGACCTCCTGCGCGACGACCGCGAAACCCTTGCCGGCGTCCCCCGCCCGGGCCGCCTCGACGCCCGCATTCAGCGCCAGCAGGTTCGTCTGGAAGGCGATCTCGTCGATGACGTTGGTGATCTGGCCGATCTCACTCGAAGCCTGCTCGATGCGCCCCATCGCCTCGATGGCATTGCGGACAACCGAGGCGGATTCGGCGGCGTTTTCCTTCGCCTCGGTCACCATGACGGTGGCCTCATGCGCCCGCTCGGTGGAACTCTTCACCGCCGCGGTGATCTCGTCGAGGGCGGCGGAGGTCTCCTCCAGCGCGGCCGCCTGCTGCTCGGTCCGCTTCGACAGGTCGTCGGCTGCCGAGCGCAACTCGGACGCGTTGCCGTTGATCGAATCCGTCGCCGAACGCACCTCGCGCATGGTCTTCTGCAGGGTCGAGAACGTCTCGTTGACATTCTTCTGCAGTTCGGCGAAGGCACCCTGGAAGCGGCCGTCCATGCTTTGCGTCAGGTCGCCGGCGGCAAGGCTCGCGATCACCCGACGCGTTTCGGCGATGCCGCTGTCGACGCTGCCGACGAGCTCGTTGACGCTGGCGGCGAAGCGGTTCAGATCGTCGTTGTCGTAATCCTTGCCGATGCGCTGGGCGAAGTCGCCGGCGGCCGCGGCCGCAACGACGATGCCGATGCTCGACTGGAGGTCGGCGCTCTTTTCGCGCAGCGCCGCTTCCTGGGCATTCAACTCGCGCACGGCGAGCCCGTTCTGCTTGAAGACTTCGACGGCCGCCGCCATGTCGCCGATCTCGTCCTTGCGCCCGGCAAAGGGCACATCGACCAAGAGGTCGCCGCTGGCCAGCAGCTTCATCCGGCCGGTCAGGTCGACGATCGGCCGGCTGAGATGATTGGTGCCGATATAGAAGGCCGCACCTATGCCGGCAGCCATGCCGAGGCCGGCCATGCCGAGGAGGACGAGAACGACGGCGTCTTCGAAGGCGGCGATCTCATCGTTGATGGCTTGAAGCGACTCACGGTCGGCGTCGACGACGACGTCGATCTCCGCCTGGAAAGCCTTGCGGTTGGCGCGGTTCGCCTCGTTGTTACCCTGCTCGTTGGCGGCCTGCGGCGAGACCTCCCGGCCGAGCCGCGCGGTTTCGGTACGGAACGTCTTGAATTCCTCGGCCCGCTTGGCGACCGCATCGAAGGCCGGCAGCCTGTCGGCCGGAACCAGCGGCCGCCAATCCTTCAGCAGCGCGTCGATCTTGTCGAGGTTCTTGAGGATGCCTTCGGCGAAAGGGGTTGCCTTCTCGATCGTCGGTGCGGCGTAGACGCCGCGCGACTCCATCACCACGGCCGTGACCAGGCGATTGAGCCGCTCGCCCTTGAAGCTCCGTTCGGACGCGTTCTGGAGTTGCTGAAGCTCGTCGTTGTATCTGGATACGATCATCAACGACATGCCGGTGATGGCGATCGCCAGCAGGCCCATGATGCCGACGATCAGGTAGATCTTTCCGCGAATTCTCATTTCCTGCTCTCCTCGCCGCCGCCACTCACGCCTAGCGAGCATGGGCACGCGGTATACACGTTTCAGTAAATTCTAAAATACCGGAGGTTAACAAAGACCTCAGCATTTCATGAAATGTGCCGGGACGAGGCGTATCCCTGATCGATATCGCCTTCTGCTCGGCTTTGCGCGGGGGAAAAGTGGCGGGAATTGACTTTACCGGACATTTGTCCTTATAAGCCGCGCACGTCCGGTCAAGCCGCGCGAAAGCGGAGCCATGCCCGGTAACGTAAACGCTCTTGCAAATTGCAAACCCAAGAAGGGCCGCACACCGCGGTATTAAATAAATGAAGCGTACCTACCAACCGTCCAAGCTTGTTCGCAAGCGCCGTCACGGCTTCCGTGCACGCATGTCCACCAAGGGTGGCCAGAAGGTCCTCGCAGCCCGCCGGGCTCGAGGCCGCAAGCGTCTTTCGGCCTGAGCCGAAGCTGCCCGAAAGCATTGTTTGGGCACATGACGTCAGAAAAAGACAAGACCACTGTCGGACGGCTGAAAAGCCGTCCGCAGTTTTTGGCGGTCAGGGCGGGAGAAGCCCGAAAAGGGCCGCACTTCCTCCTTGAAGTGCTTGACCGGGACGATCCGGAAGGCGAGGCCCGCGTCGGCTTCACCGTCACCAAAAAACACGGCAATGCCGTCGAGCGAAACCGCATGCGCCGACGCCTTAAAGAAGCCGTGCGGCTGTCCGCCGGGTTTGCAATGAAACCCGGACACGACTATGTGATTGTCGCCCGACGCGATCTCCTGAATGCACCTTTTGACGCATTGACCCGGGCGCTCAAGGATCGCATCGAAAACAAGCCGAAACCGAAACGGCCGCCGGCCGGTTCCAGGAAACCATGATGGAAAACAACCGCAATTATTTCGTGGCGATAGCGCTCTCGGTGCTGATCCTCGTCGCTTGGCAGTTCTTCTATGTCAATCCACGGATGGAAAAGGAGCGGATCGCTGCGGAAAATGCCCAGCAGACGCAGCACGCGCAGCCCCAGCAGGGCGGCGAGCCCGCCGCGCCCGGCCAGGCACTGCCCGGCGGCGCGGTCCCCGGCGAAAGCCGCGATCAGGCGGTCGCCAAGTCTGCACGCGTGGCGATCGACACGCCGGCGCTTTCCGGCTCCATCAACCTGACCGGCGCCCGTTTCGACGACCTGAAGCTCAAGGGGTACCGCGAGACAGTCGACCCGAAGAGCCCGGTCATCACCCTTTTCAGTCCGGCAGAAACCGCCGACGGCTATTTCACCGAGATCGGCTATATCGGCAGCGACGCGACCGGCTCGGTGCCGGGCCCGCAGACAGTGTGGACGCTCTCGGGCGGCGACAAGCTGACGCCGGCAACGCCCGTCACGCTCACCTACACCAACGACAAGGGCATCACCTTCGCGAGGACCATCTCGGTCGACGATCGCTATATGTTCCAGGTCGTCGACAGCATCAAGAACGCGGGCTCCGCGCCGGCCTCGCTTTCCTCCTACGGCCGGGTGACGCGCTTCAACAAGCCGACGACTCCGAGCATCTACGTGCTGCACGAGGGCTTCATCGGGGTCGCCGGCGAGAACGGCCTGCAGGAAGTCGGCTATTCGAAGGTCGAGGACGACCAGCCGGTCGAACCGGGCAAATCGACCGGCGGCTGGCTCGGCATCACCGACAAGTACTGGGCTGCGACGATCGTGCCGCCGCAGCAGACGCCCTTCGACATCCGCTTCTCTCACTTCGCCGATGGCCGCCCGCGTTACCAGAGCGATTACAAGAGCGATGCGATCACCGTCGCCCCGGGGCAGGCCGCGGAGGTCAAGAACCTTGTCTTCGCCGGCGCCAAGGAAGTACCGGTCGTCGACAATTATGAAGTGGCCTACGCGATTCCCAATTTCGACAAGCTGATCGACTGGGGCTGGTTCTACTTCATCACCAAGCCGATGTTCAAAATGATGGACTTCTTTTTCCGTCTGTTCGGCAATTTCGGCATCGCGATCCTGATCACCACGATCGTCGTCAAGCTGATCTTCTTCCCGCTCGCCAACAAGCAATATGCCTCAATGGCGAACATGAAGAAGGTCCAGCCGAAGATGGAGGAACTGAAGAAGAAGTTCGGCGACGACCGCATGGGGCTGCAGCAGGCGATGATGCAGCTCTACAAGGACGAGAAGATCAACCCGCTGGCGGGCTGCTGGCCGATCCTCATCCAGATCCCGGTGTTCTTCGCGCTCTACAAGGTGATCTACGTCACCATCGAGATGCGTCACGCGCCGTTCTTCGGCTGGATCAGGGATCTCTCCGCCCCCGATCCGACGACGATCGTCAATCTCTTCGGCCTGCTTCCCTTCGACGGGCCGGCCTTCCTGCATCTCGGCATCTGGCCGATCGTCATGGGCATCACGATGTTCCTGCAGATGCGCATGAACCCGACGCCGCCGGATCCGACCCAGGCGATGCTGTTCACCTGGATGCCGCTGGTCTTCACCTTCATGCTGGCGTCCTTCCCGGCGGGTCTGGTGATCTACTGGGCCTGGAACAACACCCTGTCGATCCTTCAGCAGGGAATCATCATGAAGCGCCAGGGCGTGAAGATCGAGCTCTTCGACAACCTGAAGGGGATGTTCGCCAAGAAACCCAAGCCGGCGGAATAGCCGGCACTTCGCTCCCCTGCGCCAGTTTGCGGCCCCGGATCACAAAGGTCCGGGGCTTTCTCATTTCCCGTGAGAGGAACCGCCGCGGCGGCCGAAGGTGCGGCTGCGCTTGACAAGCGGGGCCAAAAGCCCGATGCCGGCCCGGCAAAGAGGAAGGTCAGGACATGTCCGGGAAGAACAATCAGAACGCCTCGAGTGTCTTCGGCCGGCCATGGATCTTCATCCGCGGCGTGCCGGCGATGAAGTTCCTGCCGCCCGAGGGCCCGGTCGAGATCGCCTTTGCCGGACGTTCCAATGTCGGCAAGTCCTCTCTGATCAATGCGCTCGTCGGACACAAAGGGCTCGCCCGCACCTCCAACACGCCAGGCCGCACCCAGGAACTCAACTATTTCGTGCCCGACGGCTATTCCGGCGAGGCCGATGATCTGCCGCCGATGGCGCTCGTCGACATGCCCGGCTACGGCTACGCCCAGGCGCCGAAGGAGCAGGTCGATGCCTGGACGAAACTCGTCTTCGACTATCTGCGCGGCCGCTCGACGCTGAAACGCGTCTACCTGCTGATCGACGCACGCCACGGCATCAAGAAGAACGACGAGGAAGTGCTGTCGCTCCTCGACAAGGCGGCGGTCTCCTACCAGATCGTGCTGACCAAGGCCGACAAGATCAAGGCCGCCGGCGTACCGCGGCTGGTCGCCGAAACGCTCGAGAAAATCAAGAAGCGGCCGGCCGCCTATCCCGAGGTGTTGTCGACCTCGTCGGAGAAGGGCGCCGGGATCGAAGATCTGCGCACGGCGATCGAGCAGGCCGTCCTGCGCTAAAACCGTCATGCGCGGCACCGGTCGCCGGTGCCGCCAAAGACATCTGCCGCAACTCACTACCCGGCGACTTCGGCCGCTCTATCTCCTCGCTGGCGACGACAGGTGCTCGTCGCCTCACGGTCAGAGGAGAGAGAGATGTCCGACTTGATTGTCATTGGTTTCGACACGCCGGAGGAGGCCGACCGGGTCCTCCTGAAGCTCCACAGCCTGAAGAAGGAATATCTGATCGATCTCGAAGACGCGGTCGTCGTGGTGCGCGACGCCGAAGGCAAGGTGCATTTGAAGCAGAGCCTCAATCTCACCACCGTCGGTGCCGCCTCGGGTCTTCTGTCAGGCTCGCTCTGGGGTGGACTTGTCGGCTTGCTTTTCCTGAACCCGCTCGCCGGCTTTGCCATCGGCGGCGCGCTCGGCGCAGGCGCCGGAGCCCTCTCCGGTTCACTTGCCGACTACGGCATCGACGACGAATTCATAAAGTCGCTCGGCAGCACGATCCCGAACAATTCGTCGGCCCTTTTCATCCTAGTGCGCAAGGTGCAGCCCGAGAAGGTTCTGGCCGAACTCTCGGGGCTTCGCGGCCGCGTATTGAAGACTTCGCTCTCGCCGGAGCAGGAGCAGAAACTGCAGGCCGCCCTCTCCGAGGCACAGACGCCGTCGCCGCAGGCGGGGAGCTTTTAACTCTTCAGTTGATGAAGAAACCCCCACTCCCAGCCGCGGCGTGTGCGCGTCCAATTGGACGCGCGGCGCTGGAGAAGGTTGCGGCAGCCGGATGAAGGTCTAAAAGCATTGCCGGCATGTCTCGCGAGGTCAGCGATAGCCGGCAGTGCCGCGGGCGAGGAATGGGCCGCTCGGCAAGCCGGTCGGTGAACCGCCGCGCGGCTCGAGGCTGACGGCAAGCGTCGAGCCTTCGGTTATCTTCGTCCGCATGGCAGGAGGAACCCGGAACTCGCCTTCGCCGGACTGCGGCAACACTCCGAGGGAGATCGCCGGGTCGCTGCCCCGCAGCAGCCAGAACTCGAGGGATCTTTCGCCGTCACCGCCTGCCGCGACCGGCGTCAGGCGCAATCGCCCGGAGCCGACATCGAAGGTTGCGACGAAACCGATCGCATTGCCCTCGCCCGAAAGCTCGGCCAGCAACGGCCGACCGCCCGATCCGCCGCCGAACAGCCCCGCCAAAGAGACCATCAGGACCGCGACGGCGGCCAGCGAGGCAAAGGCGAGGCTGCGCCAGAACGACAAGGAATCCCACAATCCGATGGAATCGTCGGCCCCCGCCTGAGCCTCGAACGCCCGGTGCTCGGCGGTAGGCAAGGCGCGCGCCTGCGCGATCGTTTCATAGGCCGTATCGAAAGTGGCGAGATTGTTGCGCCAGCGGAGAACCATTGCCGCAAAATCCCTGTCCGTCGCCATGCGCGCTTCGACCTTGCGGCGGTCCTCGGCGGACAGGACGCCCAACACGTATTCCCCGGCGATCACCTCATCGCGGCGAGAATCCCCGCTCTCGGGCTTCTGCGTGGTCATCGTTCCATGTTCTCTCACATTCGAGAGATTGCACCGTAGCAGGATCGGTCAAATCACAAATCTCGTCAATCGTGAAGGCGGCCGGTTTTTCGCCATGGACCGGCGCCAATCTTCGGCGACTTGTGTTGCCTGGATCATTCCATCAGCGGGCAACATGCGCTAGATAGCAGCCGGTATATTTCGAGGGTCGCCATGTCCGCATCAGAAAGTGAAATCCAGGCACGCCTGCTGGCTCAGGCCCTGCCCTACATGCAGCGCTACGAGAACAAGACGATCGTCGTCAAATATGGCGGCCATGCCATGGGCAATCCCGAGCTCGGGCGCGCCTTCGCCAGCGACATCGCGCTTCTGAAGCAGTCCGGCGTCAACCCGATCGTCGTCCACGGTGGCGGCCCGCAGATCGGCGCCATGCTCAACAAGATGGGCATCGAATCGAAGTTCGAGGGCGGCCTGCGCGTCACCGACGAGAAAACCGTCGAGATCGTCGAAATGGTGCTCGCCGGTTCGATCAACAAGGAGATCGTCGCGCTCATCAACCAGACCGGCGAATGGGCGATCGGCCTTTGCGGCAAGGACGGCAACATGGTCTTTGCGGAAAAGGCGCGCAAGACCATCAAGGACCCGGATTCCAATATCGAACGCGTCCTCGATCTCGGCTTCGTCGGCGAAGTGGTCGAAGTGGACCGCACGCTCCTCGATCTGCTGGCGCGCTCGGAAATGATCCCGGTGATCGCGCCGGTGGCCCCCGGCCGTGACGGCCATACCTACAACATCAACGCCGACACCTTCGCAGGCGCGATTGCCGGCGCGCTCAACGCGACGCGCCTCCTGTTCCTGACCGACGTTCCGGGGGTTCTCGACAAGCAGGGCTATCTCATCAAGGAGCTTTCGGTCGCCCAGGCGCACGCGCTGATCGCCGACGGCACGATTTCTGGCGGCATGATCCCCAAGGTCGAGACCTGCATGGAGGCGATCAGGGCCGGCGTCCAGGGCGTCGTCATCCTCAACGGCAAGACCGCTCATTCCGTGCTCTTGGAGATCTTCACCGAACGCGGCGCCGGCACGCTGATCGTGCCGTGAGGTAACCGCCCCGCGAGAATTGCCCCTCTCCTCGGGGTTAACCGAGGACTAGCCCTCTTCCCGCGCGCGGGGCGAGGGGACTTAGGAGGGCGCCGCGCGTCTCCTTCGCCCCGCCTGCGGGGAGAAGGTGCCGGCAGGCGGATGAGGGGCAAACTCTTGCCAACCTATTTCCCACCCCCCCCATATACCTTCTCCGCCTCGCCGCGCAGCCAGGCGATCATCGCCCGATAGGGAAACGGTCCGTAGCTGACCCGAGCGACGCCCGCGGCGGCAAGCGTGGCGAGGTCCGGCGCGCCGGGCCGCATCATCACGTTCACCGGCAGCGGCGACGCAGCGCAAAGCTTGCCGATCAGGTCGACATCGACGAGCCACGGCGCGAAGAAGCCGCTCGCCCCCGCTTCGGCATAGGCCTTGGCACGGTTGATCGCACCCTCCAGCAAACCTGCATGGCGCGTCGTATCGTTTTCCTGCAGGAACAGGTCGGTGCGGGCGTTGATGAAGAGCGGCACGTTCTGGCGCTCCGCCATGTCGCGGATCGCCCGGATGCGGGCCGCCTGCTTGTCGATCGGATGAACCCCGCCCTTGCCGACGATCTGGTCCTCGAAATTGATGCCGATTGCACCGGCATCGATCAGTTGCGCCACATTGGCGGCACCCTGGGCCGGGTCTTCCGAATAGGCGCCTTCGAAATCGACCGACAGCGGCAGGTCGGTCGCCGCGACGATCTCGCGGGCGATCTCGACCAGCAATTGCAGCGGGATCTTCTGCCCGTCGCCGAAACCATGCGCGGCCGCCACCGACCAGCTCCCCGTGGCCAGCGCCTTGGCGCCGGCCTCGGCCACGCAATGGGCACTGCCCGCATCCCAGATATTGTAAAGAACGATCGGATCGCCCTTGCGGTGCAGCGCCTGAAAGGCACGCGCCCTTTCCTCCTGGTTCATCGCATCTCCTCCGTAAACAGTCCGACAGGTCTCATCTTTCCTTCATGCCGAAGCAGCCACTGCTTTCGCTCGAGGCCGCCACCGTATCCCGTCAGCGATCCGTCCGCGCTGACGCAGCGATGGCATGGGACAACGATCGCGATGCAGTTGGCGCCGTTGGCTCTCGCCACGGCCCGCACAGTCTCAATGGTAGCGACTTCCCGGGCAATGTCGCTATAGGATCGCGTCTCGCCGATCGGGATTTGCATGAGCCTCGCCCATACCTGCCGCTCGAAGGCGCTGCCGTCGAGAGCGAGCGGCGTCAGAAACTCACCGGACAGTCCGGCGAAATAGGCCTTGAGTTCCGTCTCGATCTGCTCGATGGGCGGCGTCCTGCCCGGCACGACGGCCGACCGCGCCGTTCGCTTCAGCCTCTCCATCTCGGCGGGCAAAGCCTTGCGATCGTGGAACTCGAGCAAGTGCAGGTGCGTCTGGTCGGCGACCGCTACCATCGGCCCGAGCGGCGTGTCGATCCAATCGGCAAAGAGCAGTTCACGGCCCTGCGCCTTCGCCGGCGCCTCGCCGATCAGCCGCGCGAAGGCAGCGCGAAAACCGCTTGGCGACTCGTAGCCCGCGTCGACCTGCGCCGCGATGACGCTCGCCCCGGCGGAAAGCTGCCGCGCAGCCTCCCCCATGCGCCGCTGGCGGGCGAGGTCGAGAAAGGTCACGCCGAGGCTTCGCTTGAACGTGCGGCGGACGGTCGACGGATCGAGACCGCGCCGCACGAGGTCGTCCTCGGTCCAGCGACGGTCCGGATGCCGATCGAGGAGCTTCAGCAGTTGTTCGACGAGCGGCTCCTTGCCGGCAGCCTGCTCCAGCGGCCGGCATCGCTCGCAGGGCCTGAAACCCGAATTGACGCAGGCCGCGATGCTGTCGAAAAACAGGGTGTTCTCCCGCTTCGGCTTGCGGGCCGGGCAGGAAAGCCGGCAGAAGATGCCAGTGCTCTTCACGCAGGCGAAGGCCTGGCCCTCATAGTCGGAACTGCGGGCCAGCAGCGCGTCGTAAAGGATGTCGTCGTTCGGCAAATCGAAAAGCATGCCCGCGTTGTAGCACCCTATGATTGAATCTTCCGCCGAAATTCGGGCGCTTATTCTACATCGGAATGCGCCGACTAGAGCACGAGCAGCATCACGACGCCGAGCACGATCAGCAGGCAACCGACGAGTTCGAGCCTGTTGATCCATTCGCGGAAGACGAAGAAGGACGAGGCGAAGGTGAACAGCATCTCGACCTGCGCCACCACCTTGACGATCGCCGCCTGCTGCAGCGTCATCGCCATGAACCAGCCGAAGGACGCCGAGGCGCCGACGAAGCCGACGATGAAGGCGGGCTTCCAGGCCGCGCCGATCCGCGTCAACTCGTCAGGCTCGCGGGCGACGATCCAAAGGAGCATGACGACGGTCTGCAGCAGGATGACGAAACCGAGCGTGAAGCTCGCCTGCATCATATAGTCCGGCGCCGGCAGGCTGGGCGCCAGCGCCAGCGAGGCCGAACGATAGGACACCGCCGAGAGCCCGAAGAACGTGCCGGAGAGCAGGCCGATCGCCGCGGTCGGGCTGAAGACCGAGGTCAGCAGCGACCGGGCGCTGAGCGTCGTGCGGGCAACGGAGATCAGCATGACCCCGACCACCGAGATGGCGATCGCCACCAGCGTCCCCTGGCTTGCCTTTTCGCCGAGAAAGATCAGCCCAAAGAGCGCCGCCTGGGCCGGCTCGGTGCGGGAATAAGCGGTGCCGACCGCGAAGTTGCGGAAGGAGAAGAGGTGAACGAGCAGGAATGTCGCGGCGATCTGCGCCAAACCGCCGATGATTGCCCAGATAAAGAAGGAGCCGTTCGGCACCGGCAGAGGGTGGCCCGAAACGCGCCAGAGCAGGAGGAGATAGAGGAGCGCGAAGGGCAGTCCGAAGCCGAAGCGCACGAAGGTGGCGCCGGTCGTGCCCATGGCGCCCTTCAGGTGCTTCTGCATGGAGGAGCGGATATTCTGCAGAAAGGCCGCGCCGATGGTGATGAGAACCCAGGTTTCCATGGTTGCGAGCTAGCACGCAGGTCAGGACATTGCCAAGAACTCAGTGGAGCTACGGTGTTTCGGTCCGCTTTTCCTGGACCTCCGCCAGATCGATGGCGTGACCGAATACGAGCGGCGGCCCGTCCTCCTCGAATGTCTTCACGCGCTGGTCGTAGCTCGGCGAGATCGTGCCCAGCACACGATCCCAGAACGAGAAATAGTTGCCGTAGTTGTACCGGAACCCCGAATGATGCTGGTCATGGAACGTCGTGGACAACAAAGGGGACGGATAACGCGTCGTCGATGAGGCGAAATACTCGAAGCCACAGTGCCCGAACATGCCGTTGAAATGCTCGAACAGTCTTTGTCCGATGAGAATCGCCGGCGGAAACGGAACGACGAAAACGATGACGGCTGAAAAGCCCTGCAATAGAAAATTGTCTAAGACATCCTCCGAATAGGTGCTCCAGATCGTTGGTGCGACACTTTTGTGATGGAGTGCGTGCAGGGGATAGAGCCACTTGGTGTGCAGCAGCCGGTGCATGAAATAGAACCAGGTATCGTAGAGGAACATGCACAGGACAAAGAGCGGCACCGCCGTCCACCAACTGAAGGCCCAGGGCGCCGGCGCGCAGCCCTTTTGCTGGGCGTAGAGGCCGATCGTCAGCGGCAGGCAGGCGCTGAACATCGACGCCAGGCTCTGGCGGATTTCCGCCTTGCGGCGCTTGTCGGAACCGCGCCCCTTCTGAATCTTCCGCTCAGGATTGCGGTCGTTGACCCAGGTCAGGCCGTAGCCGAGGGCGAAATAGGTAACGACCGTCGTGGCGTAGAATCCGAACAGAAACATGAGATAGAACAGTTCGTCCGACATCAGCACCTGCATCCCCCGAGCGAAAGCTGCGCCGGGCGGAAGATGCCATGCCTCTTTGACAATTCAAAGTAGAAATGTTCACGGCAGCAGGCGGGCCTCTGAGGCGGGGGACGCATTTTCTCGTTTGCCGCCGCCCATACCCATGTCATAACCCGCTCATGAAAAAGCTCGACCGCCTGCCGACCCACGCCGAATTCGCCCATGTCACCGAGTGGGTCTTCGATCTCGACAACACGCTCTACCCGCATCACGTCAATCTCTTCGCGCAGATCGACCGCAACATGACGGCCTATGTGGCCGAACTCCTGTCGCTCGAGCCCTCGGAGGCAAAGAAGCTGCAGAAGGAATATTACCGCGATCACGGCACGACCCTGCAGGGCCTGATGCTCCATCACGGCATCGATCCGAACGATTTTCTCGAACGGGCGCATGCGATCGACTACAGCGTGGTGCCGGCAAATCCCGATCTCGGCGAGGCGATCAAGGCACTCCCCGGCCGCAAGTTCATCTTCACCAATGGCAGCGTCGCCCATGCGCAGATGACGGCCCGCGCGCTCGGCATTCTCGACCATTTCGATGACATTTTCGACATCGTCGCCGCCGGCTACCTGCCGAAGCCGGCCGGCGATACCTACGACAAGTTCATGAGCCTGCACCGCGTCGACACGCAGCATGCAGCAATGTTCGAGGACCTGCCGCGCAACCTGCTGGTCCCGAAGGCCCTCGGCATGACGACCATCCTGCTGGTGCCGCGCAATCTCGAATATGAGTTCGCGGAAGCCTGGGAGACCTCCAGCGACGCCGACGAGCAGATCGATTACGTCACCGAGGATCTCGCCGGCTTCCTGCGCCGCGTGGTGGCGGCGGACTAAACGCCCGCCCGAACCCTACCGCCTGCCCGACGCCATAGGCACGGCGTGGGGATCCACCGACTCGTAGAAGCGGGCAATGATCTGCCACGCCTCTTCGGCGGTTTCCACGAAATGCAAGAGGTCGATATCGTTTGGGGCGATCGTGCCGAATTCGGCGAGCGCCTCGAAATTGATGATCGAGCGCCAGAACTTCTCGCCGAACAGAACGAGCGGCACGAGTGCCAGGCGACCGGTCTGCATCAGCGTCATGGTCTCGAACAGCTCATCGAGCGTGCCGAAGCCGCCCGGGAAGACCGCCACCGCCTTGGCGCGGAGCAGGAAATGCATCTTGCGAATGGCGAAATAGTGAAAGTTGAAGGACAGCTCCGGCGTGACGTAGCTGTTCGGCGCCTGCTCGTGCGGCAGGACGATATTGAGGCCGATCGACGGTGCGCCGACATCCGCGGCACCGCGGTTTCCGGCCTCCATGACGCCGGGACCCCCGCCGGTCACGATCACATATTCCTTGTGGCCGAGCTTGGCGGACTGCTCGGAACAAAGCCGCGCGAACTTGCGCGCCTCGTCGTAATAGACCGAAGCGGCTTCCAGGTTCTTGCGCTGCGTCTCGTTCTTGGCCGCCCAGGCTTCGCCGCCCGGTTCCGGAATGCGCGCGCCGCCGAACATGACGACGGTCGAGTTGATGCCGCGTTCCTCGAGCATCATCTCCGTCTTCAGAAGCTCGAGCTGCAGGCGCACGGGCCTCAGTTCCTCGCGGCACAGGAAATCGTCGTCGATATAGGCTAGCCGATAGGTCGGAGAGGCCGATTGGGGCGTCAGCGGAACGGTCGAGGCGCGCTGCCTGCTTTGCGAGCTGTCTGCCAGCGGATCCCAAACCCCGCCCTTGCCGCGCAAACTGCGCTTCTTCATGCGTCCCATATGTCCTCGTCCCGTCGTGTTCCGAACAGCCGGCACCTCGTCCGGACATGTTCTTTCATGCTTTTCAGCCATAAGTGCGTCTCTCTGCCGGAAACGGGCAGGCTTGCCAAGTCCCTCGTTCGGAGAGCGGGCCGAAAAGCCCTTCAACTTTTCGGACCCGGGCGCCGCAAGGATGCACTTTTTTCGGGCGTGAATGGGGGCTGCCGCCCTCTGAATTGCCCGCCAAATCCCTCCTTTAATCGGTTCCGATTCGAGGGATTATGCAGTAGAGCTTGCTGGACAACGCGAACATAAGGAAATCCGATGACGAACCACGACCTCGCCTCCCTGTCGCAGACGATCGAGACCGCCTTCGATGATCGCGAGGCCGTCAGCACAAGCACGCGCGGGCCGATACGCGACGCCGTAGAGGCGGCACTGAACCTGCTCGACGGCGGCAAGGTGCGCGTCGCCGAACGCGGCGCCGACGGGATCTGGACCGTCAACCAGTGGCTCAAGAAGGCCGTGCTGCTCTCCTTCCGGCTGAACCCCATGGAGCTCGTCAAGGGCGGACCGGGCGAGTCGGTCTGGTGGGACAAGGTGCCGTCCAAATTCGACGGCTGGAGCGTCAACGAGTTCGAGAAGGCCGGCTTCCGAGCCGTGCCGAACTGCGTCGTGCGGCGTTCCGCCTATATCGCCCCCAATGCAGTCCTGATGCCCTCCTTCGTCAATCTCGGCGCCTATGTCGGCGAGGGAACGATGGTCGACACCTGGGCAACCGTCGGCTCCTGCGCGCAGATCGGCAAGAACGTGCATCTTTCCGGCGGCGTCGGTATCGGCGGCGTGCTCGAACCGATGCAGGCCGGGCCGACGATCATCGAGGACAATTGCTTCATCGGCGCCCGCTCCGAGGTCGTCGAAGGCTGCATCGTCCGCGAGGGCTCGGTCCTCGGCATGGGCGTCTTTATCGGCAAGTCGACGAAGATCGTCGACCGCGCCACCGGCGAAGTCATGTATGGCGAAGTGCCGCCTTATTCCGTCGTCGTCGCCGGCTCGATGCCGTCCGGCTCGACCATGGCCAACGGCCAGCCGGCGCCGAACCTCTACTGCGCCGTCATCGTCAAGCGGGTCGACGAGAAGACCCGGTCGAAGACCGGCATCAACGAACTGCTCCGGGATTGATCATGGCCGAGGAGGGGCGGCAGCCGAGCATGACCTGGCTGTTCTTCAGCCCCTCCGGCCGGATCGGCCGCCTGCCCTTCTTTCTCTCCTGGCTTTTCTGGTTCGTCGTCGGCGGCATCATCCTGATGCAGATGCTGAAATACGAGGACCAGGACGCGGCGCTGGCGCTCTGGACGCTGGCTGTGATCGGCTCCGGCATCGCCTCGACCATTTCGATCGCCATGCTGGCGATCAAGCGGCTGCACGATATCGGCTATCCGGGCCCGCTCGCGCTCTGCCTGTTCATCCCGGTATTGAGCCCCATCGTCTTCATCGCACTCTGTCTCTGGCCCGGCGCGCCAGGCGCCAACGAGTTCGGCGGGCGCCGCAACGGCCCCGCGCGTTGACCATCCGGCCCTGTACATTCCCTCTCCCAACGCGTATGTAGCCCCGCAAATGAACAGGGCCGCGACGTTGGCCGCGGCTATCGACGCCTGAGGACGACCCGACTTATGGTCCGCTCGTCTTCGGCGCGACGACCGAAATCCGAAAGACAGGACATGACAGAGTTCGAAGGGATCGCGCCCTCGATCGCCGCGGCATTGGCGAAACGCGGCTACAACACGCTGACACCGGTTCAGGAGGCGATGCGCGACCCGGCGCTCGACGGCGCCGACGCGCTGGTTTCCGCTCAGACCGGCTCCGGCAAGACCGTTGCCTTCGGCTTGGCGCTGGCGCCGACGCTGCTCGGAACGGCAAGGCAATTCGGCACTCCGGAGGCGCCGCTGGCGCTTGTCATCGCGCCGACGCGCGAGCTGGCCCTGCAGGTCAAGCGCGAGCTTGAATGGCTCTACGAGATTGCCGGGGCGACGATCGCGTCCTGTGTCGGCGGCATGGACATCCGCAGCGAACGACGCGCGCTCGAACGCGGCGCCCACATCGTCGTCGGCACGCCGGGCCGGCTCTGCGACCATATCCGCCGCGACTCGCTCGACATCTCGGCGCTGCGCGCCGTGGTGCTCGACGAGGCGGACGAGATGCTCGATCTCGGCTTCCGCGAGGATCTGGAATTCATTCTCGAGGCGTCGCCGCCCGAACGCCGCACGCTGATGTTCTCGGCGACCGTGCCGCGCTCGATCGCCACGCTTGCCAAGAACTACCAGCGCGACGCGGTGCGGATCGGGGTTGCATCCGAGCAAAAGCAGCACGGCGATATCGAATACCGGTCGCTTCTCGTCGCTCCGAGCGATCGGGAGAACGCCATCATAAACGTGCTGCGCTACTACGAAGCCCGCAACGCGATCGTCTTCTGCTCGACCCGCGCTGCGGTCAACCACCTGACGGCCCGCTTCAACAATCGCGGCTTCTCGGTGGTCGCGCTCTCGGGCGAACTCAGCCAGAACGAGCGCACCCACGCGCTTCAGGCGATGCGCGACGGCCGTGCCCGGGTCTGCATCGCCACCGACGTCGCCGCCCGTGGCATCGACCTGCCGGGCCTCGAGCTCGTCATCCATGCGGATCTGCCGACCAATTCCGAGACGCTTCTGCACCGCAGCGGCCGCACCGGTCGGGCGGGCCAGAAGGGCGTCAGCGCATTGATCGTACCGGTCAATCAGCGGCGGAAAGCGGAGCGGCTCCTGGATGGCGCCCGCATCACCGCCGCCTGGGCGAAGCCGCCGTCGGCAGAAGACGTGACAAGCCGCGACGACGAGCGTCTGATTGCCGACGCGGCCTTCGACGAGGCGCTGCGCGACGACGAGCAAGCGATCGTCGAGGCGCTGATCGCGCGCCATGGCGCCGAGAAGCTGGCCGCCGCCTTCGTGCGGCAGTTCCGCTCGCGGCACTCCGCCCCCGAGGAGCTCTCCGAGGTCTCGCTTGCGGACGATCGGAAGAAAAGCCGCCGCGACGGACCGGCTTTCACCGGCGACGAGGGCCCCGCGCCGCGCGCGGACTTCTCAGACGGCCTGTGGTTCTCGCTCTCCGTCGGGCGCAAGCAGAACGCCGAACCGCGCTGGCTCATCCCGATGCTCTGCCGCCATGGCAAGCTCAGCAAGCGCGACATCGGCGCAATCCGCATGCAGCCGGAGGAAACCCATGTCGAGCTGACTGCCGAGGGCGCCGAGCGCTTCCTCTCCGCAATCGGCCCAAACCGGACACTGGAAAAGGGCATTCGCGTCAAGTCGCTGCCGGGCGCCCCGGACGGCTCGCGGCGGCGCGACGACAAGCAAGAATTCGCGAAAAAGCGGCCGCGGCCGGCAGAGGCTCAGCCGGAGCGTGGCCACAACGACTTTCAGCCGAAACGCAAGTACGAGAAGAAGCCGCCCGTCAGCCAGGACGCGCATCCGGAGAGGCGCGACGAAAAGGCCTGGAGCAAGAAGAAGGGGAAGCCTGACGCGAGAAAGGCGGCCGGCGACTTCAAGCCGAAAGCCAAGCGCAACAACGCCAAGAACCGGCAAGCCTGACTTCGCATTCTCGGGTTACGCGCCGTCGAGCTGCGATTGCGCGACCACTTTCACCACCCAGTCGGCGAAGACGCGCAGCCGGCTGCTCAAATGCCGGTTCGGCGGATAGACCAGATAGATCGGCATCGGGTCGACCTGCCAATCGGCGAGCACCGGGACCATGGTGCCGGCGCGGAGATCGTCGCGCACCATGAACTGCGGCGCCTGGATGACGCCCATCCCCGCCCGCGCGGCCGCGACATAGGTCGTCGCCTCGTTCGCTGCGACTGTATAGCGGCAATTGACCTCGATTTCCTCGCTGCCGCGCCGGAAGTGGAAGGGCATCTGCTGACCGGTGGTCGGCCGGAAATAGCCGACGGCATAGCAGTTCTTCTCGAGGTCGGAGGGATGCTGCGGCGCCGGGTGCCTTTCGAGGAAATCCGGCGTGGCGCAGGTGATGAACTTCATCTCCGTGATGCGTCGGGCGATCAGCGACTGGTCCGTCAGCGCACCGCCACGGATCGCACAATCGACGTTCTCGGCCAGATAATCGACGTTGCGGTCGGACACGCCGAGATCGATCTGGATATCGGGGTACTTGCGGTGAAACTCAGGGAGCGCCGGAATGATGATCAGATTGGCGAAGGCGCTCGCGGTTTCGACGCGCAGCCGGCCCTTCGGCAGGCTCTGGGCACTCGACAGGCTGCCATCCAGTTCGTCAATGTCGGAGAGCAGGCGCGCGGCGCGTTCGTAGTAGAGCGCACCGTCCGGCGTTACCAGAACCCGCCGGGTCGTGCGATTGAGAAGCTTGGTGCGAAGATGCGCCTCCAGGCCTTGAATGAGATTGGTGACGGTCGCCTTCGGCATGTTGAGCGAGGCGGAGGCCCGGGTGAAATTGCCGGTCTCCACCACTCGAAGGAACACGCGCATGGCCGTAAGCTGGTCCATTTTCAATAGCCAATTGTTCGAAATACCGAATAGTGTAATCAACACCCACGGACTATTCCAGAAGAAAGACAATGTTAGGATGTGACCGTCGCGGGTTGTCCCTCATCTAGGGATTCACCCATTGTCGAGGCAAGAGATGGACACGCATTTTACCGAAGAGACGATGCAGACGGGCCAGGGCTCGTGCCGCGCACGCGTCTACAAGGGTGCGTCGTTGCTCGCGCCGCCGCCGGTCGTCCTGCATCTGCACGGCGGAAGCTTCACGGGAGATTCGGTCGCGGCCGGAGAGAAGGTTGCCGGGGCCCTCGCCGCTGCCGGTGCGGTCGTCGTCTCGCCGGAATATCCGTCGGCCTGCCTCAACCCGTTTCCGGCGGCTCTCGACACCGCCTATGCCATGCTGGCTTCCATGCGCAGCCGCTGCCCGCAGTTCGCGCACAAGAAGTCGCTGCTGTTCGTCGCGGGCGAGGAGGCAGGCGGCAACCTCGCCGCCGGCTTGGCGCTGATGGCGCGGGACCAGTTTCTGACCGACCTCAAGGGCCAGATCCTGCTGTCACCGCTGCTCGACCCCTGCCTGGCGACGCCGTCGTTCCGCAAGTTCTGTCCGCAGAGCTCGGTCCAATCGATCGCCGACGGCTGGCAGCAATATCTCGGTGAAGGCAGCGGCCTGACCCACCCTTACGCGGCGCCCGGCCATTGCACCCGGCTCGGCGGTCTCGTTCCGGCCCTCGTGGTCACCAGCGAGGAGTGTCCGATGCGCGACGAGGCAAAGGCCTATGCCGAGCGCCTGCGCGCAGCCGGCGTTCCGGTGGAGATGCACGTCCTGCCCGGCCGTGCCGCCTGGGTCCCGGCCAATGTCTCGGCCCAGAAAAGCTGGCCCGAACAGGAAGAAATCATATCCGGCATTTTCTCCCGCTTCTTCGAGAAGGCGGGAGCGAAGGCCACACAGAAGTAAGCAGACATTTTTTAGAGCCGGCTCCCAACCGGCAAGGAGAGATCATGACGTCGAGCGTTACTCGCCGCGCCCTGTGGGGTGCCGGCCTCAGCATTCTATTGTCCGTCGCCGGCGGCGGTGCCGTCCTTCTCGGCCTGCCTGACCGCCTGCAGGCGGATGCCACAACTGAAGCGGCGCCCGCCGCGCCGCCGGCCGTGCCGGTTTCCGTCGCCCAGGCGGAAACGCGCCGGATCACCACTTGGGAGAGCTTCTCCGGCCGGCTCGAGGCGATCGAGCGGGTCGAGGTTCGCCCCCGCGTCGGCGGGGCGATCCTCAGCGCCCATTTCCGGGAGGGTGCGCTCGTCGAGAAGGGCGACCTGCTCGTGACCATCGACCCCGAACCCTATGCGGCAGCGGTCGAGCGCGCGGAAGCGGAGGTCTCGGCGGCGGAGGCGCGGGTGGCGTTTGCGAAAACCGAGCTCGAACGCGGCCGCAAGCTGGTTTCCACCAGCGCCATTCCGCAGAGCGGCGTCGACCAGCGGCTCAGCGCCTATGACGAGGCGCAGGCGAATGTCCGGTCGGCGAAGGCGGCGCTGCGCTCCGCGCGGCTCGACCTGCAATATACCGAGGTGCGCGCGCCGATCGCCGGACGAGTCGGCAGGCTGGAGGTGACGGCCGGCAACCTCGTCGCGGCGGGCTCCGCCTCGCCGGTGCTGACCACGCTCGTCTCGGTCGACCCGATCTATGCGAGCTTCAACGTCAGCGAGGAAGTGGTCGCGGCAGCGCTCGCCAAGCTCTCCGCTTCCGCCGGTGCCGAGTCGATCGAGCAAATCCCCGTACAGATCGGCACCGCCGCCGACGAGGGCACGCCGATCAGCGGCCATATCCAGTTGATCAACAACGAGGTGGATGCCGCAACCGGCACGATCCGCGTGCGGGCGGCGCTCCAAAATGCCGACGGCCGGCTGATCTCGGGCCAGTTCGTCCGCATCCGCATCGGCGATCCGGCGCCGGCAGAGAAGCTGGTGATCAGCGACCGCGCCATCGGCTCCGACCAGGACAAGAAATTCGTGCTGGTCGTCGGCTCCGACAACAAGGTCGAATACCGGCAGGTCACCCTCGGCCCGACGGCGGACGGCCTGCGGATCATCGAGACCGGCCTGAAGCCCGGCGAGAGCATCGTCGTCAACGGTCTGCAGCGCGTCCGTCCGGGCGTCGTCGTCGCGCCGCAGCCGGCCGAGCAGGCAACCGCGTCGATCGCCAAACCATAGTTAGGCGCGCCCTGCCGCTGAGAGGCAGGGAAGCGCTTCGACATCCAACGGCATGCATCGGCGCGCGGCGGACGCTTTTCCGCCGCAGAAGCTCTTTGTTTGCCTGAAGTTCCCAAGGGGGATCGTTATGAACTTCTCACGCTTTTTCGTCGACCGCCCGGTCTTCGCGGGCGTTCTCTCCGTGCTCATCTTCGTCGCCGGCCTGATCGGCATGACCGGTCTGCCGATCTCCGAATATCCGGAGGTGGTGCCGCCGCAGATCGTCGTTCGCGCCCAGTATCCGGGCGCCAACCCGGCCGTCATCGCCGAAACTGTCGCCACACCGCTCGAAGAGCAGATCAACGGCGTCGAAGGCATGCTCTACATGCAAAGCCAGGCGACCGCCGACGGGCTGATGACCCTTACCGTCACCTTCGAGCTCGGCACCGATCCGGACCAGGCCCAGCAGCTGGTGCAGAACCGCGTCTCGCAGGCCGAGCCGCGGCTGCCGGAGGAGGTGCGCCGGCTCGGCGTCACCACCGTCAAGAGCTCGCCCGACCTGACGCTCGTCGTGCACCTGATCTCGCCGAACGGCCAGTACGACATCAACTACCTGCGCAACTACGGCGTCCTGAACGTCAAGGACCGGCTGGCCCGCGTCGAAGGCGTCGGCCAGGTCCAGATCTTCGGCGGCGGCGACTATTCGATGCGCGTCTGGATCGACCCGGAAAAGGCCGCCGAGCGAGGCCTTGCCGCGAGCGACATCGCCAATGCAATCCGCGGGCAGAACGTCCAGGCGGCCGCCGGCGTGATCGGCGCCTCGCCCTCCGTTGCCGGCCTCGACCTGCAGCTCTCCGTGAACGCCCAGGGGCGTTTGAGGACGCCTGAGGACTTTGCCGATATCGTGCTCAAGTCGGGCGCAAATGGCGAGATCACCCGCCTCGGCGACGTTGCCCGCGTCGAAATGGGCGCGGCGGACTACTCGCTGCGCTCGCTACTCGACAACAAGGCGGCCGTCGGCATGGGCGTCTTCCAGGCGCCGGGCTCGAATGCCATCCAGATTTCCGAAAACGTGCACAAGGCAATGGCCGAGCTGAAGCAGACCATGCCGGAAGGCGTCGACTACGAGATCGTCTACGACACGACGCAGTTCGTCCGGGCGTCGATCGAATCGGTCGTCCATACGCTGCTCGAAGCGATCGCGCTCGTCGTGCTCGTCGTCATCGTCTTCCTCCAGACGTGGCGCGCCTCGATCATTCCGCTGGTCGCGGTGCCCGTCTCGATCGTCGGCACCTTCGCGGTGATGTATGTCTTCGGCTTCTCGATCAATGCGCTCAGCCTCTTCGGCCTGGTGCTGGCGATCGGCATCGTCGTCGACGATGCGATCGTCGTCGTCGAAAACGTCGAGCGCAACATCTCTCAGGGTCTCTCGCCGGTGCAGGCGACCTATCGCGCCATGCAGGAGGTGTCCGGGCCGATCATCGCGATCGCGCTGGTGCTCGTCGCCGTCTTCGTGCCACTCGCCTTCATCACCGGGCTGACCGGGCAGTTCTACCGCCAGTTTGCGCTGACGATCGCGATTTCGACGGTGATCTCCGCCTTCAACTCGCTGACGCTGTCGCCGGCGCTCGCCGCCCTTCTCCTGAAGGACCATCACGCGCCGAAGGACCGCCTGACGCGCATCATGGACGCGCTGTTCGGCTGGTTCTTCCGCGGCTTCAACCGCTTCTTCGGGGCGAGCTCGGAAGCCTATGGCCGCGGCGTCGGCGGCATTCTGACGCGCAAGTCGCTGATCATGGGCCTTTACGTCGTGCTCCTCGGCGTCACCTTCGCGCTGTTCCGCTCCGTTCCTGGCGGTTTCGTGCCGGCGCAGGACAAGCAATATCTGATCGGTTTTGCGCAATTGCCGGACGGGGCGACGCTGGACCGCTCGGAGGACGTCATCCGGCGGATGAGCGACATCGCGCTGAAGCACCCCGGCGTCGAACATGCCATCGCCTTCCCGGGCCTGTCGATCAACGGCTTCACCAATTCCTCGAACTCCGGCATCGTCTTCGTGTCGCTGAAGCCATTCGAGGAGCGGAAGACGCCGGAACTCTCGGGCGGCGCGATCGCCATGCAGCTGAACCAGGAGTTCGGCGCGATCCAGGACGCCTTCATCGCCATGTTCCCGCCGCCGCCAGTTCAGGGGCTCGGCACGACCGGCGGCTTCAAGCTGCAGATCGAGGACAAGAATGGCCTCGGCTATCGGGCGCTGGACGACGCGGCCAAGGCCTTCCTGGCGCAGGCTGCACAGACACCGGAACTGGCCGGGCTCTATTCGAGCTACCAGATCAACGTGCCGCAGCTCTATGCCGATTTGGACCGCACCAAGGCGCGCCAGCTCGGCGTCGCGGTCACCGACGTGTTCGAGACGCTGCAGATCTATCTGGGTTCGCTCTACGTCAACGACTTCAACGCCTTCGGCCGCACTTACAGCGTGCGCATCCAGGCCGACGCGAACTATCGCAGCCACGCCGACGACATCGGCAAGCTGAAGGTCCGTTCGCAGTCGGGCGAGATGATCCCGCTGTCGGCGCTCTTGAAGGTGGAGCAGACGGTCGGTGCCGAGCGGGCGATCCGCTACAATGGCTTCCTCGCCGCCGACATCAATGGCGGCCCGGCACCGGGCTTCTCCTCCGGCCAGGCGCAGGCCGCCATCGAGCGAATCGCCGCCGAGACGCTGCCGCCCGGAATCTCCTACGAGTGGACTGATCTGACCTACCAGCAGATCCTCGCCGGCAATTCGGGCATCCTGATTTTCCCGCTGGCGCTGCTGCTCGTCTATCTGGTGCTCGCGGCGCAATATGAGAGCCTGTTGCTGCCGATCTCGATCATCCTGATCGTGCCTATGGGCATCATGGCGGCGCTCACCGGCGTCTGGCTGACCGGCGGCGACAACAACGTCTTCACGCAGATCGGCCTGATCGTGCTCGTCGGCCTCTCGGCGAAGAACGCGATCCTGATCGTCGAGTTCGCCCGCGAGCTCGAGTTGTCCGGAAAGAGCGCCGTCAGCGCCGCGATCGAGGCGAGCCGGCTGCGGCTCCGGCCAATCCTGATGACGTCGATGGCCTTCATCATGGGCGTCGTGCCGCTCGTCACTTCGACCGGCGCCGGTGCTGAAATGCGCTCGGCCATGGGCGTGGCGGTCTTTGCCGGCATGATCGGCGTCACCGCCTTCGGCATCTTCATGACGCCGGTCTTCTACGTGCTGATCCGCAAGCTCTCCGGCGAGCGGCCGCTGAAGCACGCGGGAGCGCATATCGAGGCGCCGCATCTCGCCCCGGGCGAATAGCCTTCTCCCGGAACACACATCCGACGGGCCGGACGATCGTCCGGCCCGTTGCGGTCTCCAAGCGCGTCGCCCTCTCATCGGGCGTGACAGCCGGGGAGCGATCGGATAAACCAGCAAACCCAGTTCCTTGGCCCACCGGCTCCGCAGGCATTCCGTTCGATGTTCCCGACCGATCCGATCTCCAATCTCTCCGCCCTTATCCGTTGCCCCTCGGTCACCCCGGCCGAAGGCGGTGCCTTGTCGGCGCTCGAAGGCATGCTGGCGCCCCTCGGCTTCACGCTCGATCGGGTAATGGCCAGGGAAGCGGGAACGCCGGATATCGAGAACCTCTATGCCCGCCTCGGCACCGAAGGCCCGCATCTAATGTTCGCCGGCCATACGGACGTGGTGCCGGTCGGCGACGAAGCCGCCTGGACCCATCCGCCCTTTTCGGCCGTGATCGCCGGCGGCGAAATGCACGGGCGCGGCGCTGTCGACATGAAGGGCGGCATTGCCTGCTTCGTCGCGGCGGTTGCCCGCCACATCGAAAAGCATGGCCGACCCAAGGGATCGATTTCCTTCCTCATCACCGGCGACGAGGAAGGACCGGCGATCAACGGCACGATCAAGCTTCTCGAATGGGCTGCCCAAAAAGGCGAGCGATGGGACGCCTGCCTCGTCGGAGAGCCGACCAATCCGGATAACCTCGGCGACATGATCAAGATCGGCCGGCGCGGATCCCTCTCCGGCCGGATCACCGTCCACGGCGTCCAGGGGCATGCCGCCTATCCGCACCTTGCCGATAATCCGGTGCGCGGCATTTTGCAGCTGACGCAAGCGCTGATGGACCCGCCCTTCGACACCGGCACCGAGAATTTCCAGCCGTCCAACCTGGAGGTGACGACGATCGATGTCGGCAATGCCGCCGTCAACGTCATTCCGGCCAAGGCCAGTGCCGCCTTCAACATCCGCTTCAACGACCGCTGGACGGCCGAAAGCCTGAAGGCGGAGATCGTTGCCCGCCTCGGCCGTGCCGGAAAGGACGGTGCGCTTCGGCCCGGCCGCGATCCGGTCAGATACGACATCGTCTGGAACGAGCGCCCGAGCCACGTCTTCCTGACGCGCAACAACGCGCTGATCGATTCGCTTTCCGGCGCGGTCGAGGCCGTGACCGGCCGCCGGCCGAAGCTCTCCACCACCGGCGGCACGTCGGACGCCCGCTTTATCAAGGACTATTGCCCGGTGGTCGAATTCGGTCTCGTCGGCCAGACAATGCACATGGTCGACGAGCGCGTCGCGGTAGCCGATCTCGATACCCTGACCGAGATCTATGAAACCTTCATCGCCCGCTGGTTCGGCCATGCCGCTGCTTGACGAGGTTCTCGCCTATATCAAGGGGCTCTGGCTGCTGATCCAGGGCAACCGCGAAGGCTATAACTGGCTGGACATCAGCGAAAGCGGCTTGTGGCGCTCCTTTTCGGCGATCCTCTGGTCGCTGCCGGCCATGGCCGTTTCCTGGGCGTCCTGGCGCCTCTATTATCTTTCGGCGATGCCGAGCGGCTCGACCGTCGGCATCGGCTTTTTCCTAAAACTGCTCGTCGTCGATCTCGTCAGTTGGCTGCTGCCGGTCATGCTCGTTGCTGGCCTTTCGCGGCCCCTCGGATTTGCCGGATTGGTCGTGCCTGTGATCGTCACCACCAATTGGCTCTCGGTGCCGCTTTCCTATGCGATGGCGATCCCGGCCGCGCTCCTCCTTCTCGCGCGTGGAGGCCATCAGCTCACTGCTCTCCTGTCGCTGATCGTCCTCATTGCGGGCGTCGTCCTGCTCTTCCGGCTGCTGCGCTCGATAACCGGCAATCAGAACCTGCTCGCTTCCGCCCTGACGGCCCTTTACCTGCTGCCGCCGATGATGCTCGCCCAATATCTTCAGCACTTCTTCGGACTGATCCCCGGCTGAGCGGGGTGAGCGCGAGCGGTCAGTAATCGACCTGCATGAAGAACAGGCCATCCGGCGGGGCAACGGGTCCGCAGGCCTTGCGGTCGCGCGCCTCGAGTGCGGCCTTGAGGTCGTCTGGCGTCCACTTGCCCTCGCCGACGAGCTTCAGTGAGCCGGCGAAGGAGCGTATCTGGTTGTGCAGAAAACTTTGCGCCGTTGCGCGAATCTCGATCAATTCGCCGCTGCGGGTGACATCCAGCCGATCGATGGTGCGCAGCGGACTGGTCGCCTGGCAATGGGCGGACCGGAACGTCGTGAAATCGTGATGGCCGACGAGATGTTGTGCGGCCGCATGCATCGCCTCATGGTCGAGCGTCTTCGGCACCCACCAGGCGCGCCGTGCCTCGAGCGCCAGCGGCGAACGGCGGGAGATGATGCGGTAGAGATAATGCCTGCGGACGGCCGAAAAGCGCGCGTCGAATTCCGGCGGAACTTCGGCCGCGTCGAGGATCGACACCCGCTCGGCGGCGAGCGTCAGGTGGGCATTGAGCGCATTGCGCAGCGTGTGGGTCTTCCATTCGCGGGTCAGGTCGAGATGCGCCACCTGGCCCCTGGCGTGGACGCCGGAATCGGTGCGTCCCGCGCCGCGGATCGAGACGGTCTCGCCGGTCAGGGACAGCACTGCCTTCTCGATCGCCCCTTGTACGGAGGGACCGTTCTCCTGCCGCTGCCAACCGACATAATCGGAGCCGTCATATTCGACGGTCAGCCGGTAGCGCGGCATCAGGAAATCCTCGTGCCGGCGGCGATCGGCGTGCCGCGCAGAAAGTCAGGCGCAGCAAGCGCCTTGCCGCCTGCCCGCTGCAGGCGCGTCGGCCGCACCGCCCCTTCGCCGCAGGCGATCGTCAAGCCGTCGTCCAGGATCGTGCCCGGCGTGCCGGCCCCTGCGGCAAGCTCCGACCCCAGCACCTTGATCCGCTCCATCCGCCCGGCGACCTGAAGTTCGAACCAGGCGCCCGGAAAGGGCGCGAGGCCGCGGATATGATTGTGAACGTCGGCCGCCGGCCGCATGAAAACGATCCGCGTCTCGTCCTTCGTAATCTTGGCGGCGTAGGCGACGCCTTCCTCGGGCTGCGGTGTCAGCGTCAGTTCGCCCATCTCGAGCCGCACCATCGCCTCTTTCATGAGCGCCGCTCCGACATGCATCAGCTTGTCGTGCAGCTCGCCGGCCGTCATCGTCTCGCCGATCGGAACAGACTTGACGAGCGCCACGGGCCCGGTGTCGAGGCCCTTATCCATTTTCATCACCATCATGCCGGTCTCACGGTCCCCGGCCATGATCGCCCTCTGAATCGGTGCGGCACCCCGCCAGCGCGGCAGGAGCGAGGCATGGCCGTTATAGCAGCCGTGGCGAGTGCCCGAGAGGATCTCCTCCGGCAGCAGCAGGCCATAGGCGACGACGACTGCCACATCGGCACCGAAATCGCGAAAGATCTGCCGATCCGCGGTTTGCCTGAGGTTGACGGGTGTCAACACCGGAACACCGAGAAGTTCGGCCGCCTGATGCACCGGCGACTTTTGCAGATCGAGGCCGCGCCGGCCGCCGGGACGCGGCGGCTGCGTGTAGACGGCGACGATCTCGTGACGCGCCTCGACGAGAGCAGAGAGCGTCGGCACGGAGAATTCCGGTGTGCCCATGAAGATGATGCGAAGCGGCAAGGCGGTGAACTCCGTCTTTCTCAAATGCCCCAAGCAGGGCAGCGGCTCCGAGTCAAACGCCTCTAGGCGCGGGGCGCGACGGTCAGATGGCCTTGGCGCCGCGCGTCTTGGCCGCCTTGGCGAACTTGCGGATCACCATGTCGCGCTTGAGCTTGGAGATGTAATCGATGAACAGGACGCCGTTCAGATGGTCGATCTCGTGCTGCAGGCAGGTGGCGAGCAAGCCGTTGGCCTCAACTACCTGCTCCTTGCCGCCGCGGTCGAGATATTCGACGGTGATCGCCGCCGGTCGCTCGACTTCGGCATAATAGTCAGGGATCGACAGGCAGCCTTCCTCGTAGACGGAGCGCTCCTCGGAGGATTTCACGATCTTCGGATTGAGGAAGACCAGCGGTTTCTTCTCCTCGCCCTCCTTCGAAACGTCGAGAACCAGAAGGCGCTTCGGCACGCCGATCTGGATCGCCGCCAGTCCGATGCCGGGAGCGTCATACATGGTCTCGAGCATATCGTCGGCAAGCCGGCGAATGTCGGCGTCGATCGTCTCAACGGGCGTCGAAACCTGGCGCAGAAGCGGATCGGGAAGGATGATGAGCGGCTTGATCGTCATGCTCCCCCATAGCCGATCTTTCCGTCGCTGCGCAAGAAAATTGCCGTGTGATGAGTTGAGCCGTTTGTTCTTGTTTTGATCTAGTTTTCAGATGCGAATCTGTTTAGGCTGCCGCCATGGAGCCCACTGCCTTCGCCATCGACCAGCCGCTGTTCCTCATCGGCACCTTTCCCCTAACGGCTGGCCATCTGCTCAGCCTCGCCGCTCTCCTGTTCGTTTTGCTGGCAATTGCGTCGGCCCGCAGGGCGCGGGCGCTTCGCGCCGACGACCGGGACCAGCAGCTATCGGCGCTGCTCGCGGCACAGACCGAAATGCAGGGACGCATCGCCGCGATGGCCGATGTCTTCGGCACACGGCAGGCGGAACTCAACCAATCGCTCAGCCAGCGCATCGACGGCATGACGCACCGGATCGGCGCGTCGATCAGCGAACAGACGAAGGCGACCCACGAGAATTTAAGGCGGCTGCAGGAGCGGCTGGCGGTCATCGACAGCGCCCAGAATAATATCCAGTCTCTCGCCAGGGACATGGCCGGGCTGCAGAGCATTCTTGCCAACAAGCAGACGCGCGGCGCCTTCGGCCAGTCGCGGATGGAGGCGATCGTTGCCGACGGCCTGCCGATGGGCGCCTTCACCTTCCAGGCGACGCTTTCGAACGGGGCGAGGCCGGACTGCATCATCCGCATGCCGAATGCCCAACCGCCGCTCGTCATCGACGCAAAATTCCCGCTCGAAGCCTGGAATGCCATGCGTGATGCGGAAAGTGCCGAGCGGCGCCAGCAGGCGGCGCAAGCCTTCCGACGCGACATGGAGGTCCATATCCGCGATATCGCCAGCAAATATCTGCTCGCCGGCGAGACGCAGGAAACCGCCTTCCTGTTCGTTCCGTCCGAATCGATCTTTGCGGAAATCCACGAGCATTTCGAAGCGACCGTCCAGAAGGCGCACCGCCAGCGCATCGTCATCGTCTCGCCGTCGCTGCTGCTCCTTTCCATCCAGGTGATCCAGTCGATCCTGAAGGACGCCCGCATGCGCGAGCAGGCGCATCTGATCCAGGGCGAGGTGGTGCGCCTGATGGAGGATCTCTCGCGGCTCGACGAACGGGTCCGGAAGCTGCAGGGCCACTTCGCGATGACCCAGAAGGATGTCGAGGACATTCTGATCTCCTCCGACAAGCTGACGCGTCGCGGCGCCAAGATCGAGGCGCTGGAACTGGAGGCCGCACCGGCGAACCACGGCGCCAGGGAGCCGGCCGACAAGAGTGAGCGGGCAGTCGACAACCGCATCGGGCAATTGAAGCTGCGGGTGGTTGACGAAGACTGACGGCCTCGGGCACTCTCCGGCACAATCAGCAACCCGACGGGACATCTCCACATGATCACTGTTCTTGGGTCCATCAACATGGACCTGATCGCCACGACCGCACGCCTTCCGAAGCCGGGCGAAACCGTTGCCGGAACGGGCTTTTCCACCGCCGCCGGCGGCAAGGGGGCGAACCAGGCGCTGGCAGCCCGGCGCGCCGGCGCTTCCGTGCGGATGGCCGGCGCCGTCGGCTCGGACAGCTTTGCGGAAGGCGCGCTTACCCTGCTCAAGGAGGCGGGCACGGACCTTGGCCTCACCAAGACCGTGAGCGAGCCGACCGGGACCGCCCATATCCTCGTCGGCGGTGACGGCGAGAACGTCATCGTCGTCGTCGCCAGCGCCAATGCGACGGTGAGCGAGAGCGACGCGGTCACGGCCCTCGAGAAAATGGCGGCCGGCGACACGCTGATGCTGCAGCTCGAAATTCCGGCGGCCTCGGTGGAGAAGGCGCTGGTGGAGGCCAGACGCCGTGGCATCCGCTCGATCATCAACATCGCGCCGTTAACGCCGGAGGCGGCCCGCCTTGGCCGCATGGCCGACATCGTCATTGCAAACGAGACCGAGTTCGAGCTTTTGGCGGGCAAAAGCGGTATTGCCGGCGCTGAGCGTGAAGCGGCAATGAAGGACCTCCACGACGAAACCGGACAGATCGTCATCGTCACCCTCGGTGCCGAGGGTGTCGCCGCCGTCCATCAGGGCGATATTCACAGCGCCAAGGGGCTGGCGATCGAACCCGTCGATACGGTCGGAGCTGGAGATACGTTCTGCGGCTATCTCGCGGCAAGCCTCGACGCGGGACTCGCCTTCCCCGATGCGCTGCGCCGTGCCGCCGCCGCCGGATCGCTCGCCTGCCTGAAAGCGGGAGCACAGCCGTCCATACCGCTCGCCTCCGAGGTCGCCGCGCGCCTTTGACTGCCGCAGTCTATTTTTGGTCCGTTTCGCGATCTGGATAGGATTTGGCGCGGCAACGATGCTCGCCGCGCAGAATCCACTTTGGACGGCCAGGAATTGGCCCGGATGTTGGCCTTAAATTAATCTTTGATGATCTATCCAGATTGCGAGGCAGCCCGCTCGCATCGGTCCGGCTCCTGCATGCCGGTCGGCATCACGCGCTCCATGATGGAGCTTCACCCACATTTGGAATGTCATGCCGCAGGCAAGAAACCTGCGGACCTCTCAGTGCGTGAGGATTTCATGTTCAACTTCCATGCAAAATCGCTGGCCACCAAGCTGATCGCCGTCACGGGCGGCACGATCGCTCTCGTGTTGCTCGCATCGAATTTCGTTCTCATTTCGCAGACCCAGGATCGTGTCGAAACGCTCGTCTTCGACGGCGCCAAGACGGAGGCCCGCGCGATTGCCGCCGAAATCGCCGGCAGCGTCGGAGAGCTGGCAGCCGCCGCCAACACGATGTCGGGCGTGCTCGGCCGCGGCCATGCCGGAAAATCCGTCGACCGCGCCGGCGCCATCAACCTATTGAAGGCCAACCTCGATCAGCATGACTTCGCCTTCGGCAGCTGGTTCGCCGAGGCGCCGAAGGCATTCGACGGCAAGGACGTCGTCAACAACACCGAGCTTGGCGGCAATGCGGAAGGCGCCTTCACGCCCTATTGGTCGAAGGACCGCAACGGCAAGGCACAGCTTTCGACCTTCCGCGCCGACTACACGGCCGAATGGTACGCGCTAGCCGCGAAGAGCGGCAAGGGTGCCATCACCCAGCCCTACATGGCCGAAGGCACCGACGTTCCGACGACGATGACGTCGATCGCCTATCCGGTGCTGTCCGACGGCAAGATGATCGGCGTCTCGGGCGTCGACATCTCGCTCGCTTCGCTTGCCGACCGGCTCGCGACGTTGAAGCCCTTCGGTTCGGGCCGCGTCTACCTGCTGTCGCAGAGCGGCAAGTGGCTCGCGGCGCCAATTCCCGATCTCCTGATGAAGGATTACGAGGGCGAGGGTGAGGATATCATCCAGAAGGCGCTCTCGTCCGACGCGTCAGGCATGATCAGGAACCTGACCTATGACGGAAACGCGCCCTTCGACCGGGTCGTCTATCCCTTCAAACTGCCCAATGTGGCTGCGAACTGGCTCGTCCTCGTCGACGTGCCGCGCACCGCCATCAATGCACCGGTCAACGATCAGACCTATATGATGATCATCGGGGGCATCGTCGTTCTCGCCGCCGTGCTCGCCGGCCTCCATCTCGCCGTTCGCCGCTTTGTCCAGAAGCCGCTCGCGGGCCTCGTCCGCGACGTCGAAACGCTCAGCAATGGCGACTATGCACAGCCGATCTCCGGGCAAGACCGCTCCGACGAGACCGGCTCGGTCGCCAAGGCCCTCGAAGGTTTCCGTCATCGGTTGGCCGACGCCAAACGCCTAGAAGGCGAAGCCCGCCACGAGCGCGAACAGGCCGAGCTGGAACGCAGCCGCTCGGAGAGCGAGCGCGCCGAGACCGGGGCGCTGCAACGCGACATCGTCGCACGTCTCGGCAAGGGTCTCTCGCATCTCGCCTCCGGCGACCTCGCCTACCGGATTGCGGACGAGTTCCCGGGCGAATACGCCCAGCTGAAGCGCGACTTCAATGCGACGATGGAGAGCCTTGAAGAGACCATCCGCACCGTCAACCACTCGGTCGTCAATATCGGCAGCGGCACCAGCGAGATTTCCAACGCCGCCAACGACCTGTCGCATCGGACCGAGCAGCAGGCCGCAAGCCTGGAGGAAACTGCAGCCGCCCTCGACCAGCTGACGTCGCAGGTGGATGCCAGCGCCGAAAACGCCAAGGTCGCGGCAAAATCCGTCGAACTGGCGAGCAGCGATGCGGAGCAGTCCGGCGCGGTCGTGCAGAAGGCGATTGCGGCAATGCAGGGCATCGAGCAGTCCTCGCACGAGGTCAGCCGCATTATTGGTGTCATCGACGAGATCGCCTTCCAGACCAACCTGCTCGCACTCAATGCGGGCGTCGAGGCCGCACGCGCCGGCGAGGCCGGCAAGGGCTTTGCGGTCGTCGCGCAGGAGGTCCGCGAGCTTGCGCAGCGCTCGGCCAATGCCGCCAAGGAGATCAAGACCTTGATCAACACCTCGGCCGGACAGGTGCGCGAGGGCGTCGATCTCGTCGGCAAGACGGGCGGCGCACTCAAGAAGATCGCCGAGCAGGTGGTGCAGATCAACGGCTTGATCCGGCAGATCTCCAGCTCCGCCTCGGAGCAAGCCGTCGGCCTCAAGGAGATCAACGCAGCGGTCAACCAGATGGATCAGGTGACGCAGCAGAATGCGGCCATGGTCGAAGAGACGACGGCGGCCAGCATGACGCTGAACGAGGAGGCCCGGACACTGAGCGGGCTGGTTGCGCGGTTCCGCGTGGTCCAGCGGGAGCCGGTACAGTCTTCCGCCGAAAAGCTGCGTGGCGCCGCCGCCAGGATGCGAACCGCAGAAGCTCCCCGCCCGGCAGCGGAACCGCCGGCGGCACGCGGCTATTCGAGCTCGACGCAGCGGGTTCTCATCCAGACCTCCGGCGCAAACGCCCTCGCTCAAGGCAATTGGGAAGAGTTCTGATCGAACCAGACAAGACTAAAGCGGCGCCCGACGGGCGCCGCTTTCATTTTCAGAGGCGCGCCAGGCGATCGGTCAGGAGCTCGAAGAATCCCTCGTCGTCGATATGGCGCATCACCTTGGCATTGTGCTTTCGGCCGGTGACCTGCCACCAGTCGACGACGGTCATGCCGGTGGTCAGCGCCGACGCCGTCTCGATCTCGACATTGCAGTCGCGGCCGGTGAAGAGCTCCGGCCGCAAGAGATAGGCGATCACCGTCGGATCGTGCAAAGGCCCGCCATCGGTGCCGTATTTCTCGATGTCGAAGCGTTCGAAGAATTCCAGCATTTCAGCGAGCGCGACCGCCGCCGGGCGGCCGATGGCGCGGATTTTCTCGACCCGGACCTTATGGGTGAGGACGCGATGCGTCACGTCGAGCGGTATCATGACGATGGGAATGCCGGAGCGGAAGACGATCTCGGCGGCTTCCGGATCGACATAGACGTTGAATTCGGCCGCCGGCGTGATGTTGCCGCCTTCAAAGAAGCCGCCGCCCATCATCACCAGCTCCCGCACCCGCGGCGCGATTTCCGGCGTCCTCGTGAGCGCCAGGGCGATATTGGTCAACGGACCCAGCGTGCAGAGCGTCACTGTGTCCGGCGCTTCGGCAAGCAGCGTCTCGATGATGAAGTCGACGGCGTGCTGCTCCTGCAGCGGCAGGGTCGGCTCGCTGAGTTCAGGACCGTCGAGGCCGGTCTTGCCGTGCACATGTTCGGCCGTCACCAGCGGCCGCGCCACGGGCCGCTCGGCCCCGGCAAAGACCTTGATGTCGGTCCTGTTGCAAAGTTCGCAGACGATCCGCGCATTGCGCGACGTCAGCGTCAACGGCACGTTGCCGGCAACCGTGGTGATGCCGAGCACGTCGATTTCCTCCGGACTGCCGAAGGCCAGCATGATGGCGGCCGCATCGTCCTGTCCCGGATCCGTGTCGATGATGATCTTTCTCGCGCTTGTCACTGTCTTCCTCCTGCGAGTCGGATGGTATCGGATCGCCAGGCCATGACCTGGTGAGGTGAGCCGGTCACGGGGAGACTTGAGCAGCCTGCGCGTGCGCCGGGGAATTGGACCTCCGCAGCGGACTATGATTTGCGTCAGCGGCCGAGGCAAGCCGCTTGCACTCGTTGCGCACAGCTACCATATTGCTGTCGAAGGATGCTGCCTGGCAGGTCCGAAAGATGGTCGCTTGAGCTCACAAGGACTTGGAATGAGCAGGATTACGCCCTTTACGAGCCCGCTGCTGGTGGGCTTCGACAGCATGGAAAAGACCCTCGAGCGGATCGCCAAGGCGAACGACGGATACCCTCCCTACAATATCGAGCGCATTCGCGGCGATAGCGCCGCCGGTACGCCGGAACGGCTGCGGATCACGCTTGCCGTCGCCGGATTCTCCGAAGAGGATCTGGAGGTCACGACGGAGGAAAACCAGCTCGTCATCCGTGGCCGCCAGGTCGAAACCGGCGAACGGGACTACCTGCATCGCGGCATCGCCGCCCGGCAATTCCAGCGGACCTTCGTGCTTGCCGACGGCATGCGGGTGCTCGGCGCCGAACTTCGCAACGGTCTTCTGTCGGTCGATCTGGTGCGCCCCGAGCCGGTCCGTATGGTAAAGAAAATTAACATTTCGGTCCCAGAATAGGATAACCGGCGGGATTTTCCTCCCGCGTCGGCGACCACGGAGCATGACCATGGGACTGAAAACCATCACCTCATCGCTGTCGAAAAACGACCTTGCGCATCTCGGCGCCGGCGAAGTCGGCTATATCCGCAAGATGCGGTCGGAGGAGGTCTCCCGCTGCTTTCCGGAAGCGCCCGAGATGGGACCGGGCATCGATCTCTGGGCCCTGTTTGCGGCGGACGGCACGCCGATCCTGTTGACCGACAACCGCTCGAGCACCTTCTTCAAGGCCGCCGAGGACGACCTTCGCACCGTCAGCCTGCATTGAGCGGCTGAGGCGTTCCAGCTGAATCTGGCGCCTCATCCAGCTGCCGCCACCTTCTCCCCGAAGCGACGGGCAGAAGGAACAAGGGGCTATGTCCCACCGCCCATTTTCCGCACTAGCTGGGGTAAGGCCAAAGCGCAAAGTGTCCTAAACGCGCCGAAACGTCAGATAGGCCGAACTTCTGCCTTCCCGTCGGGCCTTGGCCTCGTAGCGCGTGCTCGGCCAGCCGGCAAACGGGGTCAGCCAATCGGCCGATCTTTCCGCCGTCCAGTCGAAGGCGGCGTGGTCGCGGCAATGGATGAGCGTCCAATTGACATAGTTGTCGATGTCCGAGGCGAAGCAGAAGAGGCCGCCGGGTTTCAGAACGCGCGCGAAGCGGTCGAGATTGACCTTTGAGACGAACCTCCGCTTCCAATGCTTCCGCTTCGGCCAGGGATCGGGATAGAGCAGATCGATCTGATCGACGGAAGCCTCCGGCAGCCAGTCCAGCACCTGCGTGGCATCGTCGTCATAGAGGCGGACATTGTCGATCTCCCTCGCTTCGATCTGGCCGAGCAGCTTTGCCATGGAATTGACGAAGGGTTCGACGCCGATGAAGCCGGTGGACGGATCCTCCGCCGCCCGATGAATGAGATGCTCGCCGCCGCCGAAGCCGATTTCCAGGCGAATCCGCTTGACCTCCGCGGGAAACAGCGCCGACAGATCGTCCGGCGACGGTTGCTTGAGATCGAGCCTCAGGACCGGCAGCAGCGTCTCGAGCTGCGCTGCCTGGCGTTCCCGCAACGGCTTGCCCTTGCGGCGCCCGAAGAAGGCCTCCGTCGATCTGGCACCACGCGGTTCGGTCATATTTGTTCTTCCTTGGATCATGACGATTTTCGGTCTCATTCGACCGAAGATCACAAGCATGATCGACTTCATTATGTCCAGACGCCGGCGCCTGACCGCTCACATCTTCCCGCGCAAGCAGAGGGGCGGAGGCTCCTTCGAGCATCCGCCCCGATCTGCTTTTCACTTGCGTTCAACCGCGGCAACACCGTGGCGCTGACGCCAGCCTCTTCGGCCCACCCGTGTGTGAATATCAAGCGGCGCGGCTGCTGATCGGCGCAGAATCGAGCGAGATCGCTTCCTTGAGCGGCTTGACGAGGTCGAGCTTCTCCCAGGAGAAGGAGCCGTCGCGGCCAGCCTTGCGGCCGAAGTGGCCATAGGCGGAGGTCTTGGCATAGATCGGCTTGTTGAGGTCGAGGTGGCGGCGGATGCCGGTCGGCGAAAGGTCCATCGTCTTGCGGATGGCCTTCTCGACCTGGTCTTCCGAAACCTTGCCAGTACCGTGCAGGTCGACATAGATCGACAGCGGCTGGGCGACGCCGATCGCATAGGAAAGCTGGATCGTGCAGCGTTCCGCGAGGTTGGCCGCCACGACGTTTTTCGCGAGATAGCGGGCGGCATAGGCGGCCGAGCGATCGACCTTGGTCGTGTCCTTGCCGGAGAAGGCACCGCCGCCATGCGGTGCGGCGCCGCCATAGGTGTCGACGATGATCTTGCGGCCGGTGAGACCCGCGTCGCCGTCCGGTCCGCCGATGACGAACTTGCCGGTCGGGTTGATGTACCAGGTGCAGTCGTCGGCGATCTTCACGTCGTCGAGGGCCTCGCGGATATAGGGCTCCACGACCTTGCGGACCTTGGCGGAATCCCAGCTGTCGTCGAGGTGCTGGGTCGACAGGACGATGGAGGTGACTTCGCTCGGCTTGCCCTCGACATAGCGTACTGTCACCTGGCTCTTGGCGTCCGGGCCAAGCTTGGCAACGTCGCCCTCGCCCTTCTTGCGGGCGGCGGCGAGCAGATTGAGGATGCGGTGCGAATAGTAGATGGGCGCCGGCATGAGCTCGGCGGTCTCGCGGCAGGCATAGCCGAACATGATCCCCTGGTCGCCGGCCCCCTCTTCGCCCTGCTTGTCGGCGGCATTGTCAACGCCCTGGGCGATGTGCGCCGACTGGAAGTGCAGCAGCACGTCAATCTTCGCCGTCTTCCAGTGGAAGCCGTCCTGCTCGTAGCCGATGTCGCGGATCGCCTTGCGGGCGGCCGCCTTGAACTTCGAGGGGTTGATGACGTCGTTGCCGTTCTTGTCCTTTTTCAGAAGGCTCGGCGGCAGGCGTACTTCACCGGCGATGACGACGCGGTTGGTGGTCGCCAGCGTTTCGCAAGCAATGCGCACGGTCCACGGGTCGACTCCGCATTTCGCCGCTTCGCGGTAGACCAGGTCGACGATCTCGTCGGAGATGCGGTCGCACACTTTGTCCGGATGACCTTCGGCAACGGATTCGCTGGTGAACAGGTAATTTGCGCGCATACGGGAAGTCCCCTCAATGAAAGAAGCATGTTCACTGTTAGTGGTTTTGCCACCGAAAAACAAGCGCACAAGGACATAAATATATCTTTATATCGATATCGCGACGATGATTGGAACGGCATTTCTCCAAGCCGCGCCGACCGACAAAAACAGTCTCAGGAGCCCCCGGCACCTACGAAAAAAGCGGCCCTGGGCCGCTTTTTTCGTAAGGTCGGAAAGTTCTGCTATTCGCTCTCGGCTTCGGCCGCCAGTGCCTTCACCAGATCCACCAGCTTGCGGCGGACCTTCGGATCGGAAATCTTCACGAATGCCCGGTTGAGCTGCAGGCCTTCGGAAGAGGAGAGGAAGTCCACCACATAATTGGAGCTCGGCGCTTCCGCTATGCCTGATCCGGCGCCGCCCTCGCCCGGAGCATCCTCGAAAAAGAACGAGACCGGGACGTTGAGGATGGAGGAGATGTTCTGCAGCCGGCTCGCACCGACGCGGTTCGTTCCCTTTTCGTATTTTTGGATTTGCTGGAATGTGATCCCCAGACTCTCGCCGAGCTTCTCCTGGCTCATGCCAAGCATCGTCCGGCGAAGGCGAATCCTGCTACCGACATGAATGTCGATCGGGTTCGGCTTCTTCTTGTTTTCAACCATAGTCGCGTTCCTGAACACGCTGTTTCGATGGCCACAACCCATCATTGACGCAGCAATTGATGAACAGCCTGCCAGCGAAAGCAGGGCTCCAGTGGCAGGCATGGGTTGATGGTGAAATACACTATGCAATTTTAGGGGTTTTAGGTCAATTCGTCCAAAAATTAAAACCCCTGCGCGAGATTACCGCAACCAACAATAGAAACGCCGCCGTGAACCAGAAGATCCTGCCACGCATCGTGCTGTCGGTCATGGTGGGCATCCTGCCCGGCAGAATTGTGTCCGTCACTCCCTTGTAATTGTATCCTAATCCTACCACTAAAACACCACGTGCATCAACAATTGCTGATATACCGGTGTTGGCGGCTCGGATCATTGGCGTGCCGGTCTCGATTGTGCGCAGCCGAGCCTGATGGAGATGCTGGCGCGGGCCGGGCGTGTCGCCGAACCAGGCGTCATTGGTGACGTTCAGGAGAGCGTCGGAGAGCTGCGCATTGCCGTCGATTTCGTCGGCAAAGATCGCCTCGTAACAGATCAGCGGATAGAATGTCCTGCCGCCGGGCAGCGTCAGGACCGAACGGTTCGGCGCCGCCGAGAAGCCACCAGGCATATTCGCGGCAATCGAACTCAAGCCCCAGGAATTGAGGACGTCCTCGAACGGCAGATACTCGCCGAATGGAACGAGATGCACCTTGTCCGCCGCGCCGACGATCTGGCCGCGGTCGTCGATCACGTAGATCGAATTGTAGTAGCGCGGCGGCAGGCCCGCCCCCGCGTCCTCGGCCCGCACGGCGCCCGCCACGAGGATTTGCCCCTCCTGGAGAACCTCCGCGATCCGGGTCAGCGCGTCGGGATTGTCCGTCAGGATGAAGGGGATCGAGGTTTCCGGCCAGACGATGATATCCGGGCGCTTGCCGCCCGCCTGCGGCGGCGCGGCGGTCAAGGACAGATGCTCCTCGAAGATCGCCGCGCGCTCGCGGTCGTCCATCTTCTTCGCCTGGTCGATCACCGGCTGCACAAGACGAACTGTGCGTTCCGGCATCATCGGCTGCGGCGCCGGCAGGGAAAGCCGGTGATAGCCGTAGCCGATATGCGCAGCGAAGAGCAGTGCAGCGGCGGCAAGGCCGATCCGCGCGCCCCTGCCGGTGCCGACGAGGGCCGGAGCGGCAAACACGAAGACCGCAAGCATATTGATCGTCGCCACATTCAGGACGCTCGCCGATTGCATCATCAGCGGCATCGGCATTGCCGCATAGCCGATCGCATTCCAGGGGAAGCCGGTAAAGAGGAAGCTGCGCAGCCATTCAGAGAGGCCGAAGCCGACCGCAAGCGCAGCAATACGTCCGACGCCGTCTGACCAGAGGCAGCGGGCGATGATCACGGCGAGCGCATAGAACAGGGCGAGCGCGGCGGGAAGGCCGATGACGGCCAGCGGCAAGGCCCAGGCGAAGAGATCCGCCTCCACCAGGAGCGCGTTGCCGAGCCACCAAAGACCGCCGAGGAAATAGCCGAAGCCGAAACTCCAGCCGATCGCAGCCGCCGGCAGGAGCCGCCGGACGACGCCGTCGTCGGGATGGGTCGGTACCCCGTCGATCAGCCAGACGAGCATCGGAAAGGAAATGAAGGCCGCCGCGAAGATGCCGAAAGGCGGCTGGGCGAGCATCGCCAGCACGCCCGCGAGGAAGCCGACCAAGGCGCGAGACGCCCCGGAGAGCAATATGATCCTGCCTGCCAGTTTTTCCATGCAGCCTCCAAGTCGCGCCGGCGAAAGGCCTCGCGCGTAAGATCAATCGAATCAGTGCCGGCAGTTTTCCAAAAAACCGCTTGCTTGTCCCGTGGCCGTGGCGGCGCCGCGCCGCTGCTGCATGGTTTGGCCTTGGGTCGGTTCCGCTTCACGAAATCATGCAGCAGATCGTGGCGAGATGAAGAGAGAGGACAATTACCCGGATCACCGCCCGACTGGTTGAGATAGAAGCCGGATTAACCACAGCCGGCAGAATTCACGCTCCGGCCACCGCTGGTTGTTCCCTCCTGGGGACGATGCCGTTAGTCTGGTCCAACTACTCGGCACTGGGCCCATGTGACGCGTCTACTGCATCACTCCTAAAATTCGAGAATTGATTTGAGGAGGAAATCATGCAGCAATTCAAAGTGCTACAGCGACCTTTGCACGTCTCTTGACCGCGCGGCGTTGTAGGACAGGCGATCCAGAACAGCATCTCGGACAAAAAAGGGGTCCCCATGTTCGATACCCGCGAAAAGATCGCGCTTTTCATTGACGGCGCCAATCTCTACGCGACATCGAAGAGCCTCGGCTTCGACATCGATTACCGGAAGTTGTTGACCGCATTCCACAAACGCGCCTATCTGCTGCGCGCCTACTACTACACGGCGCTCATCGAAGACCTCGAATTTTCCTCGATCCGGCCCTTGATCGACTGGCTGGACTACAATGGCTACACGGTCGTGACCAAACCGGCCAAGGAATTCACTGACGCCCAGGGCCGGCGCAAGATCAAGGGGAGCATGGATGTAGAACTCGCGATCGACGCGATGGAACAGTGCCGCGTCGTCGACCATTTCGTCCTCTTCTCCGGCGACGGCAATTTCACCACCCTGGTGGACGCGTTGCAGCGCAGGGGACGCAAGGTTTCCGTCGTTTCGACGCTCACGACCCAGCCGCCGATGATCGCCGACGAACTGCGCCGCCAAGCTGATCATTTCATCGATCTCATCACATTGCGCAGCGAGATCGACCGCCATCCACAGGCGTCGCCCCAGACCGCCAAGCCGGTCGACGAAACGCTCACCACCTAAAACATATCATTCCGCCGAGCTCGGAGGCGGGGCGTTTGCCTGAGCGCCGCCATTCGCCGGCAGCGCATCGGGCAAGATTTCCTTTTCGGGCTTGACCACTCGCCGGCGTGCCGGCGGCCGCTTGCGCATGATGCGCACCCGCTTTACGCGACGCGGATCGGCGTCGAGGATTTGGAACTCGAAGCCGGGAATGGCCTGCACCACCTCGCCGCGGACCGGAATGCGGCCGAGCGATGCGAAGACCAGGCCGCCCAGCGTGTCGACGTCCTCGAGCTGCTCGCGCACGTCGAAATCCCGACCGATCGCCTCGGCAATCTCCTCGAGCTCGACACGCGCGTCCGCCACGAAAACGTCGTCCGACGAGCGGGCGAACATCACCTCGTCGTCGTCATGCTCGTCCTCGATGTCGCCGACCACCATCTCGACAATGTCTTCGAGCGAGACCAGCCCGTCGGTGCCGCCATACTCGTCGATGACGAGCGCCATCTGAATGCGTGCGGCCTGCATGCGTTGCATCAGGTCGGAAGCGAGCATCGAAGGGGGCACGAAGAGGACCTGGCGAATGATGCCCGCCTCCTCGACCGATTTGTTCAGGTCGACGCGCGATAGATCGAAGCCCGGCCTCGGCGGGCGCGGCGTCTTCTCCACCTTGTCGGCGACGACCGGATGCGCTGCCTTCCCGTTGCGGCGGCGGTTGCGGGCCTGCCGGGTCACATAGGCGAGCAGGTCGCGGATATGGACCATGCCGCGCGGGTCGTCGAGGCCCTCGCTATAGACCGGCATGCGCGAACGGCCGGATTCTTCGAAGAGAACCATGAGTTCGCCGATCGTGATGCTCTGATCGACCGCTTCGATATCGGCACGCGGCACCATCACGTCCTCAACGCGGACCTCGCGGAAGCGGAGGATGTTGTTGAGCATCGCCCGCTCTTCGGGCGAAAAGGCGGTGTTGCTGTCGGCATCCGTCATCAGCGCGTCGGCGAGATCCTCGCGCAGGCTTGACGCACCCGCACCGCGCCACAGGCGGGCCGCACGGCTCCAGAAGGATGAGGTGGATTTGTTGCCCTCTGGTCGGGCGGTGGTACTACTACTGCCCGCGTCGGCGTCGCCGGAGGCATCGGCCTCCTCGCTGGCAACCGTTGCCGGCTGTGTCTTGAAGTCGCTCATTGTTCCAAACTGTCAATCCGGGGTCCGGTCCCCGTAGGGATCAGATAGGCCAAGACGCGCCAAAATGCGAGTCTCCAACCCTTCCATTCTTTCCGCTTCGTCGTCTTCAATATGATCATAGCCGAAAAGATGGAGGAATCCATGGACGAGAAGATGCGTCAGATGCTCGTCGAAAGATTTCTCCAATTCATCGGCTTCGCGCTTCAGCGTCTCGTAGGCGACGATAATGTCGCCAAGCATCGGCCCCGGCATCCTGCCGGGCGTCACCGGGAAGGCGGGGAAGGACAACACGTTGGTCGGCTTGTCCTGGTTGCGCCATTCGGCGTTGATCTCCCGCATAGACCGATCGTCGGTGAAGACCAGCGACAGTTCCGGCGGTTCCGCCGGGAACGGCTGCTTCTCCTCGGTGGCGAGAAAATCCGCGGCCGCGCCGAGAATGCGCGCAGAAAGGGCCTGCAACCGGTCCTCCGGCGGCCAGTCTCCTTCATCGACGCTGATCTGAATATCCAAAGCCGTCATGACTGGTCGCGACCGCCTCAGCGGTCGCTCTGTTCGCTTTCGTCGTGAACGGCCGTATGGCTTTCATAGGCCCTGACGATCCGCGCCACCATCGGATGGCGCACCACGTCGGCATCCTTGAAGCGGATCACCGACACGCCTTCGACGCCCTTGAGGATCTGCAGCGCCTCGACGAGACCGGATTTCACGCCGCGCGGCAGGTCGACCTGGCTCGGATCGCCGGTGACGATCATCCGGCCGTTTTCGCCGAGGCGCGTCAGGAACATTTTCATCTGCATCGACGTCGTGTTCTGCGCCTCGTCGAGGATGACGGCGGCATTGGCGAGCGTCCGGCCGCGCATGAAGGCGAGCGGCGCGATCTCGATCACGCCGGCCGAAATCGCCCGTTCCACCTTGTCGCCCGGCATCATGTCGTAAAGCGCATCGTAGAGCGGCCTGAGATAGGGATCGACCTTCTCTTTCATGTCGCCGGGCAGGAAGCCGAGCCGCTCGCCCGCTTCGACCGCCGGCCGCGACAGGATGATGCGGTCGACCGCGCCGCGCTCCAGCAGCTGGGCCGCATGGGCGACGGCGAGATAGGTCTTGCCGGTGCCGGCCGGGCCGACGCCGAAGACGAGCTCCGCCCGCTCCATGGCCCGGATATAGGCGTCCTGCATCGGCGTGCGCGCAGCAATCGTCTTCTTGCGCGTCGAAATCTGCGCCATCGTCAACTTGGCTTTGCGCTCCATGGTCGGCAACTGCAGCTGGTCGTCGGCCGCGACCGCCATGCGGATCGCCCCTTCGACGTCGGACGTATCGATCGAAGCCCCACTTTGCAGTCTTCCATAGAGATAGTCGAGCGCGCGCCGCGCCTGGTTGGTCGCCACGATGTCGCCGGAGATCGCAACGGAATTGCCGCGCGGCCTGGCATCGACGCGCAGCCGTTCCTCAAGCAATTTCAAATTCTGGTCGAATTGGCCGAAGAGCTCGCTGGCGAACCGATTGTTCTCGAACGTGAGCACGAAGTGATTGGCGTCTGTCGCGGTTGTCTTGGAATGGCGCGATGAGGTTGAAATCATTTCGTGTCCGTTCAAGCGGTTCTGGCTCCTCACTCTCGATCTCGGCACCGCGCGTGAAATGACGCGCAGAGAATGTTCTAACGCCTTAACTCAGCAAAAGCTCCCGAGAAGGCTCTCGTGCCCCTGCTCTATTCGATCTTCTCGGCAAACAGGCTGTTCGGGCCGGCCTTGGTGATTCGTACCTTGATAATGTCACCGATTTGCGATCGTTTTGCATCAACATTCACGGGCTGCAGCCAGGGCGAGCGGCCGACTAGCTGACCCGGCATGCGGCCGGGCTTGTCCAGAAGCAGGTCTATCTCTCTGCCGACGCAGGCGGCGGCAAAGTCGCGCTGCTGTTTGAAGAGCAAAGTCTGCAATCTTTCCAGTCGCTTGGCCTTTACGTCTTCGGGAACCTGGTCCTTGAGATCGGCCCCCGGCGTACCCGGGCGACTTGAATATTTGAAAGAGAAGGCCTGTGCATAACCCACCGCCTCGACGAGACGCATCGTGTCCTCGAAATCCTGGTCGGTCTCGCCCGGGAAGCCGACGATGAAATCGCCGGAGAGCGCCAGATCGGGTTGAACGGTGCGAATCCGCTCGACAAGGGCAAGATATTCGGCCGCCGTATGGCGCCGGTTCATCGCTTTCAGGATGCGATCGGACCCGGATTGGACCGGCAGATGCAGATAGGGCATCAGCTTGGCCATCGATCGGTGCGCCTCGATCAGGCTCTCGTCCATGTCGCGCGGGTGGCTGGTCGTGTAGCGCAGCCGCGCAAGGCCGTCGATCTCGGCGAGGCGCCTCAGAAGGTCGCCGAGGCCCCAGTCGCGTCCGTCAGGCCCCGTTGCGTGCCAGGCGTTGACGTTCTGGCCGAGCAGCGTGATCTCACGCACGCCGCCGTCGACCAGCTTTTCCGCCTCAGCGACGATCTGCGCCACCGGGCGCGAGACTTCCGAGCCGCGTGTGTAGGGCACCACACAGAAGGTGCAGAATTTGTCGCATCCTTCTTGCACGGTGAGAAAGGCGGTGACGCCGCGGGCACGGGTCTTGGCCCTGTCCGGCGCCGGCAGATGCTCGAACTTGTCCTCGATGGCGTAGTCCGTCTCGACGACGCGCTCGCCGCTCCTCGCCCGCTTCAACGCCTCGGGCAACCGGTGGTAGGTTTGCGGGCCGATGACGAGGTCGACCGCCGGCGCACGCCGTAGTATCTCGTTGCCCTCGGCCTGGGCGACGCAGCCGGCGACGCCGATCACCATTTCACGGCCCGCGCTCGCCTTCGCCTTCTTCAGTTCGCGCAGCCGGCCCAGTTCGGAATAGACCTTTTCGGCGGCCTTCTCGCGGATATGACAGGTGTTGAGCAGCACGAAATCGGCATCTTCCAGCACGTCCGTCGCAATATAGCCGTCCCGCGTGAGCGCGTCGGACATACGGTCGGAATCGTAGACATTCATCTGGCAGCCATAGGTCTTGACGAAGACCTTGCGCGCCGGAGCGTGTTCCTCGCCCGCCACGGGCGATTTCGGCAGAAGAGCGGTTTCCTGGGTCATGCGGGTTCTTTAGTGCAAAGCGGCCCAAAGTTGAAGCATTTTCGGCCGGCACCCAAGGCGGCGGGGCGGCTCGTTATCGCTAGGCCGCGGTCCTCTCGCGGGCCGGCGCCCGGCCTCTCAGCCGGTCCGACAACATGTTGCGGATCCGCTGCTCGACGAGGCGGCTGATGGTCTTGCGGCTGGAGTGCCGGTCGTAATCCACCGCCTCGCCGAAATCCACTTCCACGTCGATCGCCCCTTCCCGAAGGACCCCGACGAGGTGCGGCAGCAGCCCGATGTCGCCCGGCCAGGCCGCGATCGGCCGGTAGTAGCGGCCCATGGGCATGCCATGGATGCCCGTATAGGAAATCGCCACCGGCTGGACATGCACGACGCCGGTCGGCGACTGCGGCACGGCCGAGGCGGCTGCGCCGAACAGCGAGGTCTTGATCTCGAGAAGGCGGTTGCCGTCCGAAGTCGTGCCCTCCGGAAAGAGCACGACGACCTCGCCGTCCGCGAGCCGGCGGCCGATCTCGCTTACCTGGTGGCCGGTTGTGCGTTTCTGCTCCCGTTCAATAAAAACCGAGGCCTGCAGGCGGGCAAGGATACCGAAGACGGGCCAGTCCCTGACGTCCGACTTGGCTACGAAAACGACATCGGCAATGGACGACAGGACCATTATGTCCTTCCAGGAGACGTGATTGGCGCTTATCAGCAGCGGCCGCCGCCGATCCAATTCCCCGTGGACCCGAACGCGAAGGCCGAGCAGACGGCAGGCGATGCGATGCCAGAACCGCGGCAGGAAGCGGCGCGGCTTCATATCCAGCCAGAGGCAGACAAGTTGGACCGGCATCAGCAGCAAAGAGACGATCGCCAGCAGGATGGCGTAGAGCGCGACCCGTATCCAGTTGATCATCCGGAAAGACTTTCTGATCCGACCACTTCGACGGGACTGGAGCGGGTGCGCTCAATGCGTCCGCGCCGCCGCTCTATCGGATTGATTTGCCGCATTTATGCGACGGCAGGTGAGTCCACCTGCCTGCAAAATGCTCTAGCGAAGATCGAGCCGCATGACAAGGGCGGCCGTGCTCGACCCGCCCGCTCCCTGATAATAGGCCTTGCGCTCGCCGACCTTCGCGAAGCCGAGCTTGCCGTAGAGTCCGATCGCTGCCAGGTTCGTCTCATCGACTTCGAGGAATAGCGTCTCAGCGCCCTTGACGGTCGCCTCGCGCATCACCGCCTGCATCAGCCGCCAGCCGAGACCGGAGCGGGCAAAACGCGGATCGACGCCGATCGACAGGACCTCGGCCTCACCCGCGGCGGCACGCGACAGCACGAAGCCTCCGAATGCAGGTCGAAACGTGCCATTCGTCTGGCGGGCAGCGAAGCCGAAGACCGTTTCCTGCAGCAGGAGCGCATGAATTTCGCCGTCGCTCCAGGGCTTGGCGAAACGCTGGCTGTGCAGAGTTGCCGCCGCGATCAGGTCCGCCTCCTCCAGTGGGAAGATGTCGAATTCAGTTCGGCGCGTGAAATAGTCGGTGAAGCTCATCTCTGTCCTGCGCATCCGGCTCGACGGTACCGCGCCCTCCTCATCCAGGGCGCCGGCCGGCTGTCTCGATTGGCTGAACGGGTCTATCCTGCCGTCGCCCTCCTGACGGCGAAGCCCGCCTGAGGCTTTGCATCCGGGCCCCGCAAGTAGAGCGGTTTCGGCTTGGCCGAGGCTGGATCGGCCGTAGCGCCTAGCCGGCCGACGAGGCCGATATCGATGGCGATATCGATCTCGTCCGGCTTGCCGACCGTATCGGCCGAGGCAACGAGCGGTGCGCAGGAGCCGCAAATAACGCCGACGAAACCGGAAAAGCGGTCGCGCGCTGTGGCGAGCGGCAGGATTTCGGGCTCGCCTTGCGCCTCGCCGCACGCGCTAAAGGCCTGGACATAGACCTCGTCCCGTTTCGCGTCGATGACCGCCAGCACCGGCTGCCCCGGCTGCTTCTCCCTGGCGCTCTCGGCAACAAGCTGGAGCGTGGTGATACCGAGGGCCGGCTTGCCGAGGGCAAGCGCCAGGCCGCGCGCCGCTGCGACGCCGACGCGAATGCCGGTGAACGACCCCGGCCCTACGGTGACGGCGATCCGGTCTATGTCCGCAAGTTCCCTGCCGGAGGCGAAGAGCGCCTCATCGACGAACTCCATCAGGCGCTCGGCATGACCGCGGCCGATGTCGGCGCCGGCATGGGCCAGCACTTCGCCGGCCGCGCCGTCATAGACTGCAGCCGCGCAACCGCTGCCCGAGGTATCGATGGCAAGGACCAACATTGTGAGACGCCATGACCTCCCTGCGCTGCTTCGCCGGCCCGCGAAGAGGCTCTTCCGCTGCAAGGCGCGACCGCAGCCGTCGCCTGTCGTCGGTGTCCGAAAATCTTGGGGCTGCAACAAGCCTAAGTCGGTACGAACCCTATCCGCCTATCCCGCTCGGCCGGCTTCAGACCGATTCGACCGATTCGACCTCGGGCACGAAATGGCGCAGCAAGTTCTGCACGCCGTGCCTGAGCGTCGCGGTCGAGGACGGGCAACCGGAGCAGGCTCCCTTCATGTTCAGGAACACGGTGCCGTCCTTGAAACCCCGGAAGGTGATGTCGCCGCCATCCTGGGCGACGGCCGGGCGCACCCGCGTGTCGAGCAGTTCCTTGATCGTCGCGACGATCGCCTCGTCGCCCTCGTTATAGAATTCGCCTTCCTGATCCGTCTCTTCGGCTCGGCCGGCGCCCGACATGATCGGCTGGCCGGACATGAAATGCTCCATAATCGAGCCGAGGACCGCGGGCTTAAGGTGCTGCCACTCCTGCCCTTCCTTGCTGACGGTGATGAAGTCGTAGCCGAAATAGACGCCGCTGACGCCGGGAATCGAGAAAAGCCGTGCCGCCAGCGGCGAACCGGCGCGCGCCTCTTCCTCGCTTCGGAATTCGGCGGTTCCGTTCTCCATCACCACCTTGCCCGGCAGGAACTTCAACGTGGCCGGATTCGGCGTGGCTTCGGTCTGGATGAACATGGTTCTCTCCGTTGCGCCGGGAGCACTCTCAACCGGCTCTTTAGAATTGTTCAAAAATATAGGGGCATCGCTCCGGCGCCGCAAGGGCGCGTTCTGCCGCACTGTCAGGTCAGCGCGTCGATCTCCTCGTCGGTCAGAAGATCGGGAATGACCGTGACCGGAATCGGAAAGGCCGCCGCCTTGCCTGCGATCGACGATACGAGCGGCCCGGGCCCTTCTTTCGCCGATCCCGCGGCAAGCACGAGGATGGCGATATCCCGATCTTCCTCGATCAGCGCGTATATCTGCTCCGTGGCGATCCCCTCGCGAATGACGATTTCAGGCTCGATGCCGATCCTCTCGCGTACCGTCTGCGCGACCTTGGCCAGCGTCGCCTCGGCCTCCTCGCGCGCCTCCGCCCGCATGATTTCCTCCACCCCCAGCCATTGCTGGAAGTCGGCGTCGGAGATCACATAGAGCAGCACGAGACCGCCATTGGAGTTCTTGGCGCGCATGCCTGCATAGTGCACGGCACGGCCGCATTCTGGCGTGTCGTCGATCACCGCCATGAACTTGCGGCGATGACCTTCCAGTCGTGAGAGTCGGGTGGAAACCATGCGGCGAACATTACATCGCCGCATGCGTCCCGCAAGCTCTCATTTCGGCGGACTACTGCAAAAAGCCGATGATCTCGCGAACCTCGCGCATGGTCTTTTCCGCCCGCGCCCGCGCCCGCTCGCCGCCATTCCTGAGGATCGAGTCGATATGCGCCGTGTCGTCCATCAGACGACGCATCTCGCCGGTGATCGGCGACAGCACTTTGACGGCGAGATCGATGAGGGCCGGTTTGAAGACCGAGAATTGCTGACCGCCGAACTCCGCGAGAACCTCATCCTTCGTCCGGTCGGCAAGGGCCGCATAGATGCCGACGAGGTTTTCCGCTTCCGGGCGGCCCTTCAGCCCCTCGGCTTCGCTCGGCAGCGCATCCGGATCGGTCTTGGCCTTGCGGATTTTCTTGGCAATCATCTCCGGATCATCCAGCAGATTGATGCGCGACAGGTCCGACGGATCGGACTTCGACATCTTCTTCGTGCCGTCGCGCAGCGACATGACGCGGGGCGCCGGTCCGCCGATCAGCGGCTCCACCGGCGGGAAATAGGCATGGATCGGTTCTTCGCCGACGACAATGTCGACGCCGTAGCCGCGCGTCCGGATGTGCTCCATGAAGTCGATGTTGAACTTCTGGGCAATATCGCGGGTGAGCTCCAGATGCTGCTTCTGGTCGTCACCGACCGGAACATGGGTGGCGCGGTAGACGAGAATGTCGGCCGCCATCAGGCTCGGGTAAGCGAGCAGGCCGAGCGAGGCGTTCTCGCGGTCCTTGCCGGCCTTGTCCTTGAATTGCGTCATCCGGTTCATCCAGCCGATGCGGGCGACGCAGTTGAAGATCCAGGCAAGCTCCGCATGCTGCGGCACCGCCGACTGGTTGAAGACGATATGCTTCTCGGGATCGATGCCCGAGGCGACGAAGGCGGCCGCGATCGAGCGGATCTGACCCGGCAGGTCGTCATGCACCAGCTGCGCGGTGATGGAGTGCAGGTCGACGACGCAATAGATGCAGTCGTTGTTCTCCTGCAGGGCGACGAATTTTCGGATCGCGCCGAGATAATTGCCGAGATGCAGATTGCCGGTCGGTTGAACGCCGGAAAATACGAGCGGCCTGAATTCGTTCATGTCGTCCTCATCGGGCTTGTGGAGGGCCCACCAATTGATATCGCCGCGCTTATGCACGGCGCGCCAAATGCAATCAAGAGGCGGGTTGCAGGAGGTCCCAACGATTGCCGAACGGATCGGTGAAGACGGCGACAATGCCGTAGGCCTCATGGCGCGGCGTCTCGAGGAATTCGACGCCGGCGGCAAGCATCATCGCATGGTCGCGGGCAAAGTCGTCGGTGAAGAGGAAGAAGCCGACGCGGCCGCCGGTCTGATTGCCGATCGCCGCCTTCTGCCGATCGCCCTCGGCCTTGGCGATGAGCAGCGCCGTTTCGGTCGCGCCTTTCGGCCGCACCAGCACCCAGCGCTTGCCGCCGCCTAGATCGGTGTCCTCGATCAGATCGAAGCCCAAGCGACCGCAATAGAAGGCGATGCCCTCGACATAGTCCGGGACGAGAATGGCGACCCGGGCAATGGTCTGCCTCATGGCTCGCCGGTCCCCTCACCCGCCCTCGAGGCAGCCGCCGGAACAGCTTTGCGCTTCAAGCTGCGGTGTATCATCCCCAGGCTGGCGCCGCCGAGCCCAAAGGCGGCGGCGAAATAGATCGACATCGCAACCGCCACCAGGCCGCATACGGTTGCGGCGCGGATCGCCAGTGGCGCGGCGGAGGAAAGGGGGAAGACCAGCCACTGGATGGCGTAGTGGAGCGCCGCCGCCATGATCGCCGCGGCGATCACAAGGCGCGGAATGCGGGTGAGTAGCGGAATGTCGCGGCCCCAGTGGCCGCGCCAGGCGAGCGTCGCAAAGAGCAGGAGGGCGTTCACCCAGCCGGCGACGATCTCGGCGGTGGCGATGCCGCTGGCGCCGAGCGAGGGAAACAGCGCCAGCGCCAAGGACACGTTCACCGCCACCGAGATCGCCGCGAAGATCATCGGCGTGCGCGTGTCCTCCCGCGCGAAGAAGCCCGGGATGAAGGCCTTGATCAGCACGAAGGCCGGCAGGCCGAGACCGTAGATCGCCAGGATATGCCCGACGACGACGGTCGATTCGGGCGAGAACTTTCCGCGTTCGAAGAGCAGCCGGACGATCGGTTCCGACATGACCAGCAGCGCCGCGGCCGCCGGCAGGGTCAGGAACAGGGTGAACTCGACGGAGCGGTTCTGGAGGTTCGACGCCTCGTTGAGATTGCCGGCACGAAGCGCCCGCGACAGTTCCGGCAGGAGCACGGTTGCGACGGCGATGCCGACGACGCCGAGCGGAAGCTGGTAGATGCGGTCCGCATAGACGAGCGACGAAACCGCCCCTTCCTGCGCCGAGGCGATATTGGTGTTGATCAGCAGGTTGATCTGGGTGATGCCGCCGGTGATCGCCGCCGGCAGCGCCAGCACCAGCAGGCGCCGGACATTGGCGGTCAGGCGCGGACGGCGGAAGCCGATCCGGATGCCGGCGTTGCGGACGGCGATCCAGACGATCGCCAGCTGGACAAGGCCGGCCGCCATGACGCCCCAGGAGAGGCTGTAGCCGACGGCAACCGCGTCCTGGCCGCTATACCAGGCATAGGCAAGCGCGCCGATCAGGATGAAGTTGAGGAACACCGGCGCGATCGCCGCGGCGAAATAGCGGTGCAGCGAATTGAGCATGCCCGCCATCATCGCCGCCAGCGACATGCAGGCGAGATACGGGAACATGATCGTCGCGAAGGTGACGGTGCTTGCGAATTTCGCCGGATCGTCGGCGAAACCGGGAGCGATCAGTTCGCGCACGATAAACGGCATCGCCAGTTCCATGGCGATCGTCAGAAACAAAAGGACGGTGAAGAGCACGCCGAAGACTTCTTCGGAGAAGCGGCGGGCGCCGTCCATGCCGCGCGCCTCGATCTCCTTGGCGAAGAGCGGCACGAAAGCCGAGTTGAACGCACCCTCGGCGAAAAGCCGGCGAAAGGTGTTGGGGAGCCGGAAGGCCGTGTTGAAAGCGTCGGCGACCGGTCCGGTGCCGAGGGCGGCCGCCATGAAGGTCTCGCGCACGAAGCCGAAGACGCGGCTTCCGAGCGTCGCGCCGCCGACGGTTGCGAATTTCTTGACGAGGCTCATGTTTCGGCTTTTGTCGTTCTGGAAGCCTGCGACGTCCGCGGCGGATGGGCGGGAGCGATGATGCCGGAGGGCATGCGCTCGCGCGCCTCGTCGACCTCGCCGGCCAGCACTGCCTTGAGGCGCGCGGCAATGTTACTCTGCCGGTTCTCATTGATGATCTTCGCGCCGACCAGGTCGGTCACATAGAAGGTGTCGATGACCTTCTCGCCGAAAGTGGTGATATGGGCCGAGGCGATATCGAGCGAGAGGTCGGAAAGCACCGCGGTGATCTCGGAAAGCAGGCCGGTCCGGTCGAGGCCCTCGACCTCGATGACGGTGAACTTGTTCGACAGCGTATTGCTGATCGTCACCTCCGGCGTCACCGTGAAGGCCTTGCTGCGCCTCTTCGCCCGGGTGCGGCTGGCGATCACCTCCGGCAGCCGCTTGCGGCCGGAGAGCACGTCCTCGATCAGCTTGCCGATGCTCGCCGCGCGCCGCATCTCGTCCTCGTCGACCGAGAACTCCCGGTTGACGAGGATCGTATCCAGCGCCCGGCCATCCGAGGTCGTATGGATCTGCGCGTCTACGATGTTGGCGCCCGCGGCGGCGCAGGCGCCGGCGATGACCGTCAGCAGCCGCGGATGGTCCGGCGAAAGCACGGTGATCTCGGTGATGGCATGGAAATGATGGGTGCGCACCATCGTCGCCAGGGTCTTGCCGGCCTTATCCGCCTCGCGGATGAATTCGGCGTGCCGCACCTGATCCTCGAGCGCCACGGTCAGGAGATAGGGCTGGTAGTGAAGCCGGACATAGGCGTCCCGCTCCTTCTTCGACCAGTCCTTGAGCGCGTCTGCAAGCATATGGGCGGCGTGCTTTGCCCGCTCCTTGCGCGACAGTTCCGAGAAGCCGCCGGAGAGAAGAAGCTCGGTTTCGTAATAGAGCGTGCGCAGCAACTGCCCCTTCCAGCCGTTCCAGACGCCGGGGCCGACCGCCCGGATGTCGCAGACGGTCAGGATGAGCAGCATCTTCAGGCGCTCGAGCGATTGCACGCGCTCGGCGAAGTCGAGGATGGTCTTGCGGTCATTGAGGTCGCGGGTCTGCGCGACCATCGACATGGTCAGATGTTCCTCGACCAGCCAGACCACCGTCTCGGTCTGCTTCGGCGACAGGCCGAGACGCGGGCAGAGCTTGCGGGCAACCTTGGCGCCGGCGACCGAATGGTCCTCGGGCCGGCCCTTGGCGATGTCGTGCAGCAGCACGGCGACGTAGAGCGCCTCGCGATCCTCGATGCCGGGCATCAGCATGGCCGTCAGCGGGTGCGCTTCCTCCTCGAGGCCGCGATCGATCCGCGACAGCACGTCGACCGTGCGCAAGAGGTGCTCGTCCACCGTGTAGTGATGATACATGTTGAACTGCATCATCGAGACGATCTTGCCGAAATCCGGGATGAACCGGCCGAGCACGCCCGACTCGTTCATGCGCCTCAGGATCAGTTCCGGATTGCGGCGCGAGGTGAGGATCGACAGGAACAGCCGGTTGGCCTCGTCGCTTTCGCGCAAATGCGGGGTGATCAGGCCGAGCGAACGGGTCACCTGCTTCAGCGCGTTCGGATGGAACTCCAGCCCGTGGATATCGGCAATATGGAACAGGCGCAGCAGGTTGATCGGATCCCGTTTGAAGACGTCCGGGCTTGCGAGCGCGATGCGGCCGCCATCGTCGACGAAATCGAGCGTACCGGCAATCTTGCGCGTGCGGTGCCGGAAGCGGCTGAAGACGCCCGAGATCCCCGGCGTATCCTTGGCCTGCTGGTCCTCGAGCGCGGCGCAGAAGATGCGGGTGAGATCGCCGACGTCCTTGGCGACGAGGAAGTAATGCTTCATGAAGCGTTCGACGGCCGAGAGGCCCGGATGGTCGTGATAGCCGAGCGCTTCGGCAATCTCGCGCTGGATGTCGAAGGACAGGCGTTCCTCCGCCTTTCCGGTCAGGAAGTGCATGTGGCAGCGAACTGCCCAGAGGAAATCGTCCGATTTCTGGAAAAGCTTGTATTCCTGCCGCGACAGGACGCCGAGCTTGACGAGGTCGGCCGGATCCTTAACCCGGTAGAAATACTTGGCGATCCAGAACAGCGTGTGCAGATCGCGTAAGCCCCCCTTGCCCTCCTTGACGTTCGGCTCGACGAGATAGCGGGTGTCGCCCGCCTTGCGGTGGCGCCCGTCGCGTTCGGCGAGCTTGGCAGCGATGAATTCGGGGCCAGTGTTGCGGACGATCTCGTGATCGAAGCGCTGCTCGAGTTCGCCAGCCAGCGCCTCGGAACCGCAAATATAGCGGCATTCGAGGATCGCCGTGCGGATCGTCATGTCGGCGCGCGACAGTCGGATGCATTCGTCGATGGTGCGCGTCGCATGGCCGACCTTGAAGCCGAGGTCCCACAGGACGTAGAGTGTGAATTCGATGGCAGGCTCCGCCCAGACCGCCTTTTTGGGCGGCAACAGGAAGAGCAGGTCTATGTCCGAGCCCGGCGCCAGGGTGCCGCGGCCATAGCCGCCGACCGCGGTCACGGCGAGCCGGGAAGCCGCCGGCGCATGGGCGGCGTCGAACACCTCGTTCAGCACGAAATCGTGCAGCACGGTGATCAGTTGATCCTGCAGCCAGGATATGCGCTCGGCGCATTTGATGCCGGCCCCGTCGACGGCAAGCAGTTCGCGCGCCTTGGCTCGGCCTGCATTGTTCGCCTCCTTGAAGGCGGCGAGAAGCGCGCGGCGCATCGGCTCGCGCTGCTCGGCATGGGCCGAGGCGATGAAGCCGCACTTGGCCCGAAGTGCGGCGACGTCGAGAATTTCAGGGAAGGAAGTTTCGTGTTTGGCCATTTAGTGCCGGGAGGCGTCCTGTCCGACTGATCGTAATGGTTCGCTGCATGTGCAAGCGCCGGAATCATGCAGCATTTCAAGCACTACCGCATGCCCTCGTGAAAAGGCACGCGGCGCTGTATAGCCTTTTTGCCGGTCGATTGACAGGGAAAATCGGGGCGCTGCGCAACGGCCCGGGCGCGTCGAGACGCGCCTCTCAAGTCAGCGGCCGGCGAGGTCCTTTTTCAAGGCGTAGAGCGCATCCAATGCGTCGCGCGGCGTCATGTCGTCGGGATTGAGCGCCCTTAGCGCCTCTTCGACCCTGGAGGGGCCGGAGGCCCTCGCCGCCTCTTCGCGCCTGACCGCCACCTGGAAGAGCGGCAGGTCGTCGATCAACTGGCTCGCCGGATTCTTGCGGTCGGCATCCTCAAGCTTGGCAAGCACGTCCCTCGCCCGCGCGACGACGGAGGCGGGAAGCCCGGCAAGGCGGGCGACCTGAATGCCGTAGGATCGGTCGGCCGCGCCCGGGCCGACCTCGTGCAGGAAGATCACGTCGCCGTCCCATTCCTTGACCCGCATCGTCGCATTGGAGAGCCGCCCGAGCTTTTCCGACAGCACCGTCAGTTCATGGAAATGGGTGGCGAAGAGCCCGCGGCAGCGATTGACCTCGTGCAGATGCTCGACCGCCGCCCAGGCGATCGACAGGCCGTCGAAAGTCGCGGTGCCGCGGCCGATCTCGTCGAGGATGACGAGCGAGCGGTCGGTCGCCTGGTTGAGGATCGCCGCCGTTTCGACCATCTCGACCATGAAGGTCGAGCGGCCGCGGGCGAGATCGTCCGAGGCGCCGACCCGTGAGAACAGCCGGTCGACAATGCCGATATGGGCAGCGTTGGCGGGCACGAAGGAGCCCATCTGCGCCATGATGGCGATCAGCGCGTTCTGGCGCAGGAAGGTCGACTTGCCGCCCATGTTCGGACCGGTGAGCAGCCAGATGGCGCCGGCCTCCGGACCGTCCGGAGGCGACAGGTCGCAGCCATTGGCGACGAAAGGATTGGCCGCCCGGCGCCTGAGCGCCTGCTCGACGACCGGGTGGCGTCCGCCGTCGATCGAAAACATCCGCGAGTGATCGACGAGCGGCCGGGCATAGTTCTGCTCCTCGGCAAGCACGGCAAGCCCCGCCGAGACGTCGAGCGTCGCGAGCGCCAGCGCCGCCGCCTTGATCGCGTCGGCCTCGGCGACGACCTCGCGGGCCATCGCCTCGAAGGCCTCGAGCTCGATCGCCAGCGCCCGATCGGCGGCATTGGCGATCTTCGTCTCGAGCTCGGCAAGTTCCGTGGTAGTGAAGCGCATCGCATTCGCCATGGTCTGGCGATGGATGAAGCGGGCACGGCCGGCATCGGTGTCGGTCATGGCGCCGGCATTGCCGGCCGTCACCTCGATGAAATAGCCGAGCACATTGTTGTGCTTGATCTTCAGCGACTTGATGCCGGTCTCTTCGCAGTATTGGAGCTGCAAGCCGGCAATGACGCGACGCGACTGGTCGCGCAGCGCCCGCATCTCGTCGAGTTCGCCGCTTGCCCCTTCGCGCAGGAAGCCGCCGTCCCGCTTCAGAAGCGGCAAGTCTTCGGCAAGCATTGAATCGAGGCGCTCCAGCAGGGCTGCCGGCAAGGCGGCGAGCGCGGCTTGCGCTTCGGTAAGCTCCGACGAAAGCCGCGCCTCCGCAAGCAGCGCCGAGGTCGCCGCCGCGGCCCGAAGTCCCGCCTGAATGGCGCCGAGGTCGCGCGGGCCGCCGCGGCCGAGCGCGAGCCTAGAAAGGGCCCGCGGCATGTCCGGCGCGCGCCGCAAGGCGTCGCGGACGTCCATGGCGAAGCTTGGCTGGTCGATAAGGACCTCGATCGAATCGAGACGGTGATTGATCCGCTCCGGGTCGGTGAGCGGCGACATCAGCCGCTCGGCGAGCAACCGCGCGCCGCCGCTGGTGACTGTGCGGTCGAGGGCTCTCAACAGGCTACCGTCGCGGGAGCCGGACAGCGTCTTGACGAGTTCCAGATTGGCGCGGGTTGCCGGGTCGATGAAGAGGGTCGAGGCGGCGCTCTCCCGCTCCGGGATGCCGAGCGCCGGTCGTTCTGCGAGCTGCGTCTTCTCGACATAGGAGATCGCGGCGGAAGCGGCGGCAAGTTCGGCGCGCGAGAAGGTGCCGAAGCCGTCCAGGGTCTTTACGCCGTAGTACCGGCCGATCCGGCCTTCCGCCGTGGCACTGTCGAAGAGGACCGCCGGCTGCGGCACCGCCACCCGGCCGAGCACGTCGAAGACCGGGCGCAGTTCCGGATCGTGGAAGACGGTATCCGGCAGGATCAGCTCGCGCGGCTCGACGCGCAGAATATCGGCGAGCAGCCGGCTTTCCGCCGTCTCGGCAAGACGGAAAATGCCGGTGGAAATGTCGATCCAGGCAAGCGCATAGGCCGGATCCGAACCGCTGCGGATGCGGGCGAGCGCCATCAGATAGTTGGTTTCCGAAGGCGAGAGCAGCTTGTCCTCGGTGATCGTCCCCGGCGTTACCAGCCGCACGACATCGCGGCGTACCACCGATTTGCTGCCGCGCTTCTTGGCTTCGGCGGGGTCCTCCACCTGTTCGCAGACTGCGACCCGGAAGCCGAGCGCGATGAGCTTCTGCAGGTAGTCGTCGGCGGCGTGCACCGGCACCCCGCACATCGGGATGTCTTGGCCGAGATGCTGGCCGCGTTTGGTAAGCGTAATGCCAAGCGCGCGCGAGGCTTCCACCGCATCCTGGAAGAACAGCTCGTAGAAATCGCCCATCCGGTAGAACAACAGCGAATCCGGATTGTTCGCCTTGATCTCGATGAACTGCTCCATCATCGGCGTGGCAGTGGAGCGGCTCTCCTCGCTCGCCAGATCGGACACGGAAAGGACGTCGCCCGTGCGGCTCGATGCGTCAGGCATGAAATTCATGATTGTTCCAAAAAAAGAGATGTCACACTATCCGCAAGCATTTATAGACGACAACAACAAAGAGGCTGATCGAAAGGGTCGCCCACAGGAGGTTGAGGAAACATGCCGGCTACCGACAAGTCCGACCGCACGAGGACGAGCGTGACTGAACAGGAAGCACTCGACTTCCATTCCCAGGGTCGTCCCGGAAAGCTGGAGATCTCGCCGACCAAACCGATGGCGACGCAGCGCGACTTGTCGCTCGCCTATTCGCCGGGCGTCGCCGTCCCCGTCAAGGCGATCGCCGAGGATCCGGCGACGGCCTATGATTACACGGCGCGCGGCAACATGGTGGCGGTGATTTCGAACGGAACGGCGATCCTCGGCCTCGGCAATCTCGGGGCGCTTGCCTCGAAGCCGGTGATGGAGGGCAAGTCGGTGCTCTTCAAGCGTTTCGCCGACGTCGATTCGATCGACCTCGAGGTCGATACCGAGAATGTCGACGAATTCATCAACTGCGTGCGCTTCCTCGGCCCCTCCTTCGGCGGCATCAATCTCGAGGACATCAAGGCACCGGATTGTTTCATCATCGAGCAGCGACTGCGCGAGGTGATGGACATTCCGGTGTTCCATGACGACCAGCACGGCACGGCGATCATCGCCGCCGCCGGTCTCATCAATGCGCTGGCGCTGACCGGCCGCGACTTCAAGACGACCAGGCTCGTCTGCAACGGCGCCGGCGCTGCCGCCATCGCCTGCATCGAGCTGATCAAGGCGATGGGCTTCAACCCGCAAAACATCATCCTCTGCGACACCAAGGGAGTGATCTACAAGGGCCGCACCGAGGGCATGAACCAGTGGAAGTCGGCGCATGCGGTCGAAACCGATCGCCGGACGCTAGCCGAGGCGGTCGAGGGCGCGGACGTGTTCTTCGGTCTCTCGGCAAAGGGCGCGCTGTCGCCCGACATGGTGCGCTCGCTCGCGCCGAAGCCGATCATCTTCGCCATGGCCAATCCGGATCCGGAAATCACTCCGGAAGAGGTCGCCCAGATCCGCGACGATGCAATCGTCGCGACCGGCCGCTCCGATTATCCGAACCAGGTCAACAACGTCCTCGGCTTTCCCTATATCTTCCGCGGCGCGCTTGACGTGCGCGCTTCGACGATCAACGACGCGATGAAGATCGCCGCGGCGGAAGCGCTTGCCAGCCTCGCCAAGGAAGACGTGCCGGACGACGTCGCCGCCGCCTACCAGGGCAACCGGCCGCGCTTCGGAGCGCAATACATCATTCCGGTGCCCTTCGATCCGCGCCTGATCTCGGCGATCCCGATGGCGGTCGCGAAGGCGGCCATGGAGACGGGCGTCGCGCGCAAGCCGATCACCGATCTCAATGCCTACGGGCAGCAGCTTTCGGCTCGGCGCGATCCGATCGCCTCGACGCTGCAGCGCATCTACGAGCGCGTCCGCCGCCAGCCGAAGCGCATCGTCTTCGCCGAAGGCGAGGAAGTGCAGATGATGCGCTCGGCCATCGCCTATGCGAACCAGCAGCTCGGCACGGCCATCCTGCTCGGGCGCGAGGAGCAGATGCGCGAAACCGCCGAACGGGAGGGCATAGACCTCGACCGGCCGGGCATCCAGATCGTCAATGCGCGCCTGTCGAAGCGCGTCGGCGCCTATACCGATTTCCTCTATGCCCGCCTGCAGCGCAAGGGCTACCTCTTCCGCGACGTGCAGCGGCTGATCAACAACGACCGCAACCACTTCGCCGCCTCGATGGTCGCGCTTGGCGACGCCGACGGCATGGTCACCGGTCTCACGCGCAATTATTCGACGGCCCTCGAGGACGTCCGCCGCTGCATCGACGCAAAGCCCGGCCACCGGGTGATCGGCGTGTCGATCGCGCTCTGCCGCGGCCGCACCGTGCTCGTCGCCGACACCGCCGTGCACGACATGCCGTCGGCCGAGGAACTCGCCGATATCGCCGAGGAAGCCGCAGGCCTCGCCAAGCGGCTCGGCTACGTGCCGCGTGTCGCGATGCTGGCCTATTCGACCTTCGGCCATCCGTCGGGCGAGCGCTCCGAGCGGGTGCGCGAGGCCGTGAAGATTCTCGACCGCCGCCGTGTCGACTTCGAATATGACGGCGAAATGGCCGCCGACGTGGCGCTCAATCACCGGGTGATGGAGCAATATCCGTTCTGCCGGCTTTCCGGCACCGCCAACGTGCTGGTGATGCCCGCCTTCCACTCGGCCTCGATCTCCACCAAGATGCTCCAGGAGCTGGGCGGTTCGACGGTCATCGGCCCGCTGCTCGTCGGCTTCGACAAGTCGGTGCAGATCGTCTCCATGTCGGCCAAGGACTCCGACATCGTTAACCTGGCCGCAATCGCCGCCTACAATGCCGGGACCTGACGGGGCGGATGCGCCGTTTCGGCACGGCCCACCCTGTCGTAGTCAAGCGCATTTGTGAATCTGTACAGTAACGGTACAAAGTCTCCAAATAAAACAAGAGCCCACTTCTTGAGAAGGAAGTGGGCTCAATACATTGTGACCAACCTACAGCTTACGTCATCAAAAATACGGAACTTTCCGCGATCGCGGCTCCCTCCAGCCGCAGCGGCGGTTGCCCCCTTCTTTTTTACACCGCTTCGTAATGAAATTGAGATCCAACCACGAGGATATATTTCCGTCTCATTATGTTAGAAGTCAAACATACACTTAATAAGTGGTTAACGGTTAAACTGCGACGTAAAAGGCATGGCTTCGCCGAGCATGATCTTCTTGAACGATCGGCGTGATGGGGAGATCAGGAGACGGATGAAGAAAAACGTCCCGCGTCGGCACCGTAGTAGTTGAGATAGCGACCGGAAATATTGCTGATCGGCAGAACGATCAGCACGTCTGTCGTGCGGAAAGCGTGATCGACCACGGCACCGTCGCCGACCATGGCACCAAGCCGCATATAGCCCTTGATCAGCGGCGGCAGGGCCGCAAGCGCCTTTTTCGGATTGACCGCCTCGGACGGCATCAGATCCATCGTGCGATAGAGCTCCGGCCGGGCGGCGACCGCCCATTCGTCGCGAGCCAGAATATTGTGGTGCAGGAAGGAGAGCGCCAACGCGTGCTCCGCCGGAACCACGCCCGGAAGCGAACCGCAGCCGAACATGGCGTCGATGCCGTGCCTCAGCGCATAGGCCCAATTGCCCTGCCAGAGCAGTTCCACCGTGCGCTTGGTCCGGTACTCCGGCAACACGCAGGATCGGCCGAGTTCCATGAAGCGCTTGTCCGGATGCCGGGCGAGAAGATCGCCGATCGCGAACTCGGAGGCCGAATAGAAGCCGGTCGCGCGCACGGCAACCTCCTGGCGCAGCAGGCGATAGGTGCCGACGATCTGCTCCTCGGCATCGCCTTCGATCGACGTGTCGAGGACGAGCAGGTGGTCGCAGATCGCATCCCAGCCGTCGACATCGCGTTTGCGCCGTTCTGCTTCGGGCGCCACCTGCGCCTTCATCTCCTCGACGAAAACCCGGTAGCGTACCGCCTGCGCCGCATCGATCTCCGCGGCCGTACGGGCAAGGCGCGTTTCGAGATTGACGATACGGCCGAGAACATCGGTTGCCGGTGCCGCAATCGTCTTGCGGACGCAAGCCTGTGAAGTGTCAACCACGCTCGTCGAATCCAGAAGGTCGATCGTCATGCCGTGTCATCCCGAATCGTCAGTGTCCGTCGGGCTTAGACCACGTTTCTGCAACAACATAGTGACACGAAAACGCAAGACAACCCCGAGGCGGGACAATGCCGCGCGGCGGCTAGGCTTGCCCGACCCCAAGCAGCCGAGCGACTTCATTGAGGAACTGCTGCGGTTCGACCGGCTTTGTGAGAACGGCGTCGACGCCGGCCGCAAGCAACAGCCGATGAAGATCGCTGCGGACGTCGGAGGTCAGAACGATCACCGGCAGGCGACGTCCCGTTCCGGGCGCTTCCTCCGCGCGAAGGCGCCGCAGCAGGGCAAGACCGTCGCCGCCCGGCATGTTGACGTCCGTCACGATAAGCGCCGGGGCACCCTTCTCTCGCAACACGGCCTCGAGCGCGGCGAAATCGCCAACAGGGTGGACGGCGTGCCCGGCTCCTTCGAGCATTTTCCGCAGGATCAGGGCGTTCACCGGATCGTCCTCGGCGAGCAGCACCGGGCGGCCGTGATCTCGGACCGTTGCCGCCTTCGGCGGCTCCGCCCTCAGGATCGGCCTGTTGTCGTTGATCCCGTCGCGCCTTTCGATGCCCGTCATGCGGCCGAGCAACACCTCGACCAGCGATTTCTCCCGCAAGGGGCGTATCAGCCAGGCCTCGTAGCCGCCCATCCTGCTGAGCGGATGGCTGCTGCGCTCTTCGGGGCTGATCAGGCAGGTCTTGCGCAATCGCTGCCGCCCGAGCGCCGGCTCTAGGGAGAGGAGTTCGCGCAACTGCGCCGCATGGCGGTGATCGACGATAATATCCGTCAGCGGCAAGCGATCGGCGAGCGCGTCGGCTGCGACAGCGCGCGCGGCCGAGAGGGTTCCGGCAGGGTGGCACTTGCCGCCGAGCGTCTCGATCGTCGCCGCAAGCGCCGTCGAAGCAGGACCGTCGGGAGCGAGCAAGAGTACATGGGTGTCGGCAAGGACACCGCGGCGGGGCTGAGCCGCCGAACCGGCTCCAGCGACCGGGAAGCGAATTTCGAAGCGGCTTCCCTCTCCCGCGATGCTCGACGCGGTCAGGCTGCCGCCGAAAGCCTCCATGATGCGGCGGGATATCGCCAAACCGAGACCCGTTCCCTTGGAGCGCTGGGCGTCGTCGCCGGCCTGTTCGAACTCATCGAAGACACGCGCCAGTTCGTCGGCCGACATGCCGAGGCCGCTGTCGTCGACGCGGATGCGGACGATCCCCGCTTCGAAGCCGGCCGTGACGAGGACGCCGCCGGTCTCGGTGAATTTCACGGCATTGCCGATAACGTTGAACAGCACCTGCCGCAGCCGCGCCGCATCGAAGGCCACGCAGCGCGGCACACTCGCATCGATCGCGGCGCCGATTTCGATGCCTTTCTCATGGGCACGATGCGAGAGCATCTCCACGACGTTCTCGATGACGAGGCGCAGGTCTTGCCCGGACGGATGCAATTGAAAGCGCCCAGCCGAGAGCGAGGAGAAGTCGATCAGGTCCTCGACCAGTTGCACCAGGGCGTGGCCCGACTGCTGCATGTCGGCAAGATAGTTCCGCTGCTCGGCCGACAGTTTCGTCTGGGCGAGCAGATGGCTCATGCCGAGAATGCCGGAAAGCGGCGTGCGGATCTCATGCGTGACGGTCGCAAGCAGCCGCGATTTCGCCTGGCTCGCCTCTTCGGCGCGCTGCCGCGCCTCCTCCCGCCGGCGTGCCGCCTGCGCTTCCTCCGTTATGTCGCGGGCGATGCTGTGGCGCATCAACCGGCCGGTTGCCGGGGCGCGGATCACGACATTGTGCCAATCGAAAAGGCGCAAGCCCGCCGGCGTCGCCAAGCGGACGACGAAACGGTCGGGATCCGGCCGCGTTTCGAACTCGAGGCCCAGCGAGGAGCAGGTCAGCCCCCGCACGTCGGCTCGCCCGCACATTCGCGTGAACACCCGGTTCGCCTGGACGATCCTGCCGTCCATGCCGCGGACGAGAGCAATGTCGCCCAGCGCGTCATGGATCGTCGAAAGCAGCTTCGCCGTCTCGGAACACAGCGCATCGGCTGCGGCCCTGCCCGCCTCCGGAACCTGCCCGGAGGCCGTGCCATGGCTGGAGAGCAGCAGAAAGCCGCCAACAAGGGCACTGAGGGCCGCAAGGACCGGCAGCAGATAAAGATCGGCGCGCGCGCCGACGACCAGCAGAACGCCCGCAGCAGCGAGGCCGGCGAGCGCAAGGAGAAGTCGCCCGACGGATGCTTCGCCGCCGATCGCCGGCCGCAAGCCACCACCGAGCGTAGTCGCCTTCGAGAACGTGATTCCAGCCGCTCCGGATCGCGCGCCCGAGCCGGCTTGGTTCCGATGCTTGACCGATGGAAGCTCGCTCATGCCTTCAACCTGGCATGGCAAGCCTTCCGAATGGCTTCAACGGACGTCTAAAGTTTTAGCGACCGCGGTTTTTTCGCCTGCAACAGCTCGTCCAGAATGATCGCACCGGCCCCGAGGGTGATGAAACTGTCGGCGAGATTGAAGACGGCGAAGGACCAGGTGGCGGTGTGGAACAGGATGTAGTCGATGACATAGCCGAAGAGCAGCCGGTCGACGAGGTTGCCGAGCGCGCCGGCAATGATCATCGCATAGCCGAGATGGGCGAAGAAGCGGTCCTTCGGAGTGCGGCGCCACAGCCAGAGCACGAAAGTGACGACGGCGAGACGAATGCCGACGATGAACCAGCCTTCCATGCCGGAGAGCATCGAGAAGGCGACGCCGTAATTATAGGTGCGGTAGAGCGCGAGCATCGGGATGACCGACACCGCCTCCTGGAAGGGCAGGAAGGCTTCCACCAGATACTTGATCGCCTGGTCGGCAACGAGCGCGACGAGAATGAAAAGCGCGATCGGCAGCGGCCGGGAAAAAAGGGTGTTGCGTTCACTCATCAGCGCTCATCCAATGAAAGAAGATGGCGGCGCGCCTCGAACAGCATGATGCCGGTGGCAATCGCCAGATTGAGCGAGTCGGCCCGGCCCGCTTGCGGAATGCGCGCCAGTGCGCCGGCTTCGCGAGCGAGCTCGACGGGCAGGCCTGCCTGCTCGTTGCCCATCAGCAGGACGACCGGCTTCGACCGGTAGTCTATGGTGCGATAGTCGACGGAGCCCGCCAGATGCGTCGCCACCACCTGGACGCCGGCCGACTTCTGCCAGCGGACGAACTCCTCGGCACTGGCCCGCGCGATCGGCAAGGCGAAGACCGAGCCCATCGTTGCGCGCACCGTTTCGAGCGAGAAGGGATCGGTGGTCTCGCCGACCAGGATGATGCCGGACGCTCCGGCGGCGTCGGCGGTTCGGATGATCGTGCCGAGATTGCCGGGATCGCGCACCCGGTCGAGCGCCACGTAGGTCTCGCCCTCCTGAGGGCGGATATCCTTCAGCGGCCGGTAGAGTTGCTCGAAGATGCCGACCACCATCTGCGGGTTGTCGCGGCGGGTGATCGTCGAGATCACCTTCTCGCTGACCTCGAGGACGAGCCCGCCCTTTGCCACCGCCTTTGCCGCTATCTGCTCGACCTGCGGTTTGCCTTTGGCCGCCTTGGCATAGACGAGCGTCTTGATCTTCCAGCCGAGATCGAGCGCATCGATCACCAGCTTCAGCCCTTCGGCCATGAAGGAGCGCGTCTCGTCGCGATGCTTCTTCTGGGAGAGCGCGCGGATATCCTTGATGATCGGATTGGTGAGGCTGGTGACCTCCTTGACCTGGCCGACGCGCGGCGTGCCGTGATCGCTTCTGTCAGAATTCATTTGGGTACCCAGCGGCTGAAGAGGGAGGTGGACAGCGCCCGACCGGGCGCCGTGCCGTCGAGACCGCCCTCGCGGATGATGAGCTCGCCCGATTCCACCCGGCCGCCGCGCCCGCGCATCGTCTCGCGCATGAGCTCGTGGATCGAATAGAAGCTGGCGCGGATCGAATAGGCGGTGAGCACCAGGCCGCGAGCATCCTCAGACAGGATTTCGCGGCAGATGTCGAGCATCGCCGCCAGATGGTCGAAGAGCTGCCAGACCTCGCCGTTCGGACCACGGCCGAACTTGGGCGGGTCGGTCAGAATGATGTCGTAGCGGCTGCCGCGTCGCTCCTCGCGCTGGATAAACTTCATGGCGTCGTCGCAGATCCAGCGGATCGGCAGTTTCTCGGCGCGCGCCATGGCTTGGTTCTCGCGTGCCCAGCCGATTGCCTTCTTGGAAGCATCGACATGGGCCACCTCCGCGCCGGCCTTCGCCGCGATCAGCGAGGCGACGCCGGTATAGCCGAAGAGGTTGAGCACCTTCAGCGGCCGGCCGGCCGACGCGACCTGGTCTTTCATCCACGACCAGTGGGCAAGCTGTTCGGGGAAAACCCCGACATGCCGGAACGAGGTGAATCGGCCGAGAAAATCCGTGTCGAGAAGCTGCATCGGCCAGGTTTCCCCGAGCGCTTCCTGCGGGAAACGCCAACGGCCCATGCCATCCTCGTCGGTGTCGCCGGTGAAGATCGCATCCGCCTTTTCCCAGACGCCAGAGGGCAGCGCCTTCGGCCACAGCGCCTGGGCTTCGGGCCGGACGATGCGATAGGGCCCGTACTGTTCCAGCTTCTCGCCGTCGCCGCTGTCGATCAGGTGGTAGCCGGCGGTCGGCCGCGTCTCGAGGATGAGCGGCACCGTCTCGGCCGGCTTCGCGCCGCTCCGCGGCTCCACGCGGCGCGGCGGCGTGCTCTCCTGTGCGGCCGAACGCGGCAATTTCTGCGGCGCCGCCTTTGGCGACGGCAGCCCGCCGGCCTTGCCCTTCTGAGGACCGCCCTTTGCCGAAGAATGCCTTTGCTCGTGACGACCGCCACGCGCCTCTGCGCCGCGTCCCTTGGCCGCCGTGACCGAGGCGTTCTTCGATCGCCGATCTTTTTCCTTCACGCGCTGATCCTTGGATTTCGCTCGATCACCGGCACATCCCTTTTGCCCGGCCAGCAGAGGGAATGTGCCCTGGCCGCGCGCCCGGACGGATGCGCGACTTGCTCAGTGCGTGCAATAGCATCGCGGATGCTCTTGGCAAAGCCGTTTCCGGTCTGCGAAGATCGGTGACTTCACTACAGCGTCGCGCGCCTCAGGCGCGCAAAGGTCGCTGTAGCACTTTGAATTGCTGCATGTCTTTGTCCTTAAAATCGAGGTCGATTTAGGGACACATACAGTAGAAGGGAGGAAGCTCTATGGACATTACGGGAGAGGAGCGGATCGCGGCACGGCGGGAAGCGGTTTGGCGATGCCTGAACGACCCCGAGATCTTGAAGCGGTGCATTCCCGGTTGCCAGGCGATCGAGGCGGTCTCGCCGACGGAACTCACGGCCGTCGTGAAGGTCAAGATCGGTCCGGTTTCGGCGACCTTCAACGGCACGGTCATGCTCTCCAACCTGAATCCGCCTGAAAGCTACAGGATATCGGGTGAGGGAAAGGGCGGCATCGCCGGTTTTGCCAAGGGGGGCGCGGATGTCATGCTTGCCGAAGCGAGTGACGAAACGGTGCTGCGTTACGACGTCAAGGCCGAAGTCGGCGGCAAGCTCGCTCAGCTTGGCTCCCGCCTGATCGATTCGACGGCCAAGAAGCTCGCGCAGCAGTTCTTCGCCAATCTGAACCTCGCCGTCAGCGGCGAGCCGGCGGGCTGAAGCGCGCCCGCATCTCGGCCAGTCAGTTCTGCGGCGCCGGCAGGCTCGATTGCGCCAACCTTTCGGCCTCGCTGCGGTGCTTTTCAGCCTCGCGATGCCATTTCAGCGCCTCATGGGCCTCGTTGCGCGCCCGGCGGCGGTACTTGCCCTGGCTGAACCAAACCACGGCGGCCCCAAGGAACAGGCCGAGGACGACCGCCAGAAATAGGAAGAGGAAAAACGGCGCGGATACGGAAAGCACGTTGTCGGCCGGATCGAAGGGATTGAGCGACAATGTAACGGTCTGTCGGTTGGCGACGCTCAAGGCGACAAGGATCACCCCGAGCGGTACGAGCACGACGATGTTGACGATTTTCTTGAACATGCACCGCTCCGGCTATGGCACCGGCTCGGAATGCTCTGCGGCAGGCACGGTGCGCTGTTGGAATGAGAGGGGCGACCGCCGCTTTCAAAACGTACGGCGCTGTCGTCGCTGCGCCTCTCGCTCAGTCTTCATCCTGACCGTTCATACCTGGATTGAGCCGTTCGCGCAGCTCCTTGCCGGTCTTGAAGAACGGCACCCATTTCTCCTCGACGAAGACGGAATCGCCAGTGCGCGGATTGCGGCCCGAGCGCGATGGCCGGTTCTTCACCGAGAAGGCACCGAAACCGCGCAGTTCGACCCGGTTTCCGGCCGCGAGTGCGTCAGTGATCTCATCGAGGACCGCATTGACGATATTTTCAACGTCGCGGTGATAGAGATGCGGATTGCGCGCGGCCACAATCTGCACCAGTTCTGACTTGATCACTTTCGCCCCCTGGTCTTTTGCTTTTTGTGAATGTTTGTGACGCTTGGAAGACCTCACCGGACGCCCGGAGCATGGGTGAGGCCCCATCTCGCCTCAGGGCGGCATTTCTAGCCTTCCTTATTGAGCATCAACCTGCCAAACCGAAACAAGACCGTCAAGAAACAACTTGTCGCCGCCAATCTTTTCGATCCCGTTCATCGCCGGAAAAGCATCATATCCCAACAGCTTGAGCCAATTGGATACGACCGTCGAAAGCCCGAAGGGGAAGGAGCCGCCCGGATCCTTCCAATCGACGACGGGCAGGTCCTTCGACACCTTGCGCTCGGCCAGAAATGCCCTGATCTCGTCGTCGCCACCGATCGTGTCGACGAGTTTGTCCCTGAGAGCCTGCCGCCCGGTGAAGATCCGGCCGTCTGCCAGCGCCAGCGCCTCCGGCCGCGGCAGCTTGCGCCGCTCGGCCACGAGATCGACGAACCAGTTGTAACTGTCGTCGATCATCGTCTGGATCATCGCCCTTGCCTCGGGGCTGGGCGGGTGGAACGGCGAGGGCTCGGCCTTCAGCGGCCGCGACTTTATCGACTCCAGCGACACGCCGACCTTGTCCATCAGTTCCTTGACCTGCGGATACTGGAAGATGACGCCGATCGAGCCCGTGATCGAGGTTTCGCCGGCGACGATGCGGTCGCCGGCAAGCGCGATCATGTAGCCGGCGGAGGCGGCAAGCGTCCTGACATCGGAGACCACCGGCTTCTTGGCTGCGACTTTGCGGATCGCCTTGTAGAGCACCTCTCCGCCATAGGTGGTGCCGCCCGGCGACGATATGGTCACGATCAGAGCCTTGGCGGAATTGTTGTCGGCAATGCTCTCCAGCCTCTCGACCAGCTCCCGATCGTCCTGGATGACGCCCGTCACGGTCACGCGGGCAACGTGCTCGCGGGCCCGTCCGCTGACCTCCGTCCAGCCCGAAAGGGCAACGAGCGCGAAACCGCCCAGAACGAGGATGGCAGCCGCCGCCCAGCGCCAGAAGCTCAGCTTCCGGCGCAGGCTGCGGCGATCGGCAACGGCGAGTTCGTCCATGGGCATCTCCCAAATCTTGGCGCGGGTCCTGTCAGTTTCCTCAGGAACATGCTATCTGCGCCCGCGGTGGCAGGCTAGATAGGCGCGGCTGGCGACGGAGGAAAGTCGAAAGCCCGCGTTTTTCGCAGTCCCTTCAAACTTTTTGCCGCTCCATTGCCGGACGATAACAAAATAACCATATTCGCCGTGACCTACGCCATTGCATGTAAATGCGGATCTTGCGGCTATCGCAAGATCCGAACGGAACCGACAGGCTCTTGATGCTGAACCAAGCGCGTTTTCCCGATATCGTCGCCGATACGGGCACGAGCTCCGTGGATGCCTATGCATCGGCGGCGCGACACTCCGCGCGGGTGAAGCGCCTGAAGATCGTCCTGCCGCTCGCGGCCGGCGTCATCGCTCTCGTCTTCGCGGCCATTTCCTTCATCCGCGCCTTTCTCCCGGAGGAACTGCAGCTCGAAACCGCGACGATCGAAAACGGCAAGATCGTCATGCAGAATCCGGCGATTTCCGGCCGCAACCGGCAGGATATCAGCTATTCCATGAAAGCCCAGCGGGCGCTGCAGGACATTGCCAATCCGGACATCATCACGCTCGAGAAGATCCACGCCGAGATGCCGGTCAATGAGACTTTGGTGGCGACGGTCGACGCGACGAGCGGCATTTACGATCGCGGCGGAAATACGCTCGATATGAACGCGCCGTTCACTATTTCGATGAATAATGGCGTCAATGCCGATTTCCAGTCGGCATATCTGGATATCGACGCCGGCGAAATGGAGACCAAGCATCCGATTGCCATCAGCATGAACGGCGGATCGATCATTGCGCAGTCGCTGCGAATGACAGATAAGGGACGTATTGTAACATTCGAAGGCATGGTCCGGGTCAATGTCGAACCCAGCGCCATCCGCAAGAACGCCAAATAGGACCTGGTGCACCCCCATGTCGGTCACATCTACCGTTTCTTTTAAGGTATCCGCCACCCTGGCTGCCGCCGGGCTCGGCGCTTTGATCATTGCTTCCGGCGCCTTGGCGCAGGCCACATCCAGCCGCATGAAGGGCATGCAGCTTTCCAACGACCAGCCGATCCAGATCGAGAGCGACAAGCTCGAGATCAAGGATCCGGAAAGCAAGGCGATCTTCACCGGCAATGTGAAGGTCGTGCAGGGCACGACGACGCTGCAGGCCGGCAACATGACCGTCTTCTACAAGGCGACCGAAGGCGCGACGATCACCAGCGGCAACGCCGATATCGACCGGATCGAGGTCAGCAACAAGGTGTTCTTGAGCTCCGGCGCCCAACAGGCCACGGGCGATACCGGCCTCGTCAACCTGACCAACCAGACGATCGTGCTCAAGGGCGAGAAGGTCGTGCTGTCGGAGGGCAAGAACGTCTTCGTCGGCTGCCAGTTGAATGTGCAAATGGATACGGGCGAAGCCCAGCTCGAGGCCTGCGGCGGCCGCGTGCAGATTCAGCTCGATCCGCAGTCCCGCAAGCAGAATTGATGCAAGATTCGGACGTGCAGATCCCCTTTCTTCCCAAACGCAAACGGGTCAAGAAACCGTCGGCGGCAGCCGTTGCTGCGCGCACGGTCGACAAGGCGCGCTATGACGGCACGCTGATCGCCCGCGGCCTGACGAAATCCTACCGCTCGCGGCGCGTCGTCAACGGCGTCTCGCTTGTCGTGCGCCGCGGCGAGGCGGTCGGTCTGCTTGGGCCGAACGGCGCCGGCAAGACGACCTGCTTCTACATGATCACCGGATTGGTCCCCGTCGACGAGGGAGCGATCGAGATCAACGGCAACGACGTCACCACCATGCCCATGTACCGCCGGGCGCGGCTCGGCGTCGGTTACCTGCCGCAGGAAGCCTCGATCTTCCGTGGGCTGACGGTGGAGGAAAACATCCGCGCCGTGCTCGAAATCCACGACAAGAATGTCGAGCGGCGCGAAAACAAGCTCAACGACCTGCTTGGCGAATTTTCGATCACGCATTTGCGCAAATCACCGGCCATCGCCCTTTCCGGCGGCGAACGCCGCCGCCTCGAGATCGCCCGCGCCCTTGCAACCGACCCGACCTTCATGCTGCTCGACGAACCCTTTGCGGGCGTCGATCCGATCTCGGTCGCCGATATCCAGGCGCTGGTCCGGCACCTGACCTCGCGCGGCATCGGCGTCCTGATCACGGATCACAACGTCCGCGAAACGCTGGGGCTGATCGACCGCGCCTATATCATCCATGCCGGTGAAGTGCTGACCCACGGGCGCGCCAATGACATCGTCACCAATCCGGATGTGCGCAGACTTTATCTCGGCGACAATTTCAGCCTGTAACCGTGCGTGCAGGCGAATTACCGCTTCACAACGCCTCGGCGCTTGACCAAATCCCAGTAATAAGCAATTTTTGGGCCAACTAAGAAATGGCCCGTCCACGCTAGACCGGCCCGAAGAATTGACGGGAGTTTCGCGTCTGCATGGCTTTGTCCGCCAGCCTTCATTTGCGACAGTCACAGTCGCTGGTCATGACCCCGCAACTGATGCAGTCGATCCAGCTGCTTCAGATGACGCATCTCGAACTCGGCCAATTCATCGCCCAGGAAGTCGAAAAGAACCCGCTGCTGGAGTTTCAATCGGCCGAGGAGGCAGGCTCCGGCCCAGACCGGTCCGAACGCGACGAGGCAGGCCTTGCCAGCGAGACGGGCGGCGGGGCGGAGGAGAGTGGCAGCCAAAGCGACCTCTATGACAGCACCATGTCGAGCACCGGCGAGAGGCTCAGCGAAGAACTCGACGCCGACTTCGCCAACGTCTTCCAGGACGATACGGCTCCGCAGCGCGCGGATGCGCCGGAGCTGCTCGGCCAATGGAAATCGATGCCGGGCGCCGGCGGCGGCGATGATGGCGAAGGATACGATCTCGACGATTTCGTCGCCGGCCGGAAAACGCTCCGCGAGACGCTGCTCGAGCAGATCCCCTTTGCGCTTGCCGCCGCGCGCGACCGGCTGATTGCCCAGCATCTCATCGACCAACTCGACGAAGCGGGCTATCTGCATGCGGAGATCGGGGAAACGGCGGCAAGGCTTGGCGTGGCCGCGCAGGACGTGACGCGCGTCCTTTTCGTCCTGCAGCAATTCGATCCGCCCGGCGTCTTCGCGCGCTCGCTCAGCGAATGCCTTGCCATTCAGCTGCGCTTGCGCAACCGCCTCGACCCGGCCATGGAGGCGCTTGTCGCCAATCTCGAGCTTCTGGCGCGCCGCGACTTCGCGAACCTCAAGAAGATCTGCGGGGTGGACGAGGAGGATCTCGTCGACATGCTCGCGGAGATTCGCAAGCTCGATCCGAAGCCGGGGACAAGCTTCGAGACCAGCATCACCGAGGCGATCATACCCGATGTCGTCGTCCGCTCGGCACCCGATGGCGGCTGGCTGGTCGAGCTTAACCCTGACGCGCTGCCGCGGGTCCTCGTCAATCACGACTATTTTGCCGAGGTTTCACGCCACAACCGGAAAAACAGTGCCGAGCAGGCTTTCCTCAGCGATTGCATGCAAAACGCCAATTGGCTGACGCGCAGTCTCGACCAGCGCGCCAGGACGATCATGAAGGTCGCGAGCGAGATCGTGCGGCAGCAGGACGCTTTCCTCATCCATGGCGTCGACTACCTGCGGCCGCTGAACCTCAGGATCGTCGCCGACGCGATCAAGATGCATGAATCGACGGTGAGCCGCGTCACCTCGAACAAATACATGCTGACCCCGCGGGGTCTTTTCGAGCTGAAATACTTCTTCACCGTGTCGATCGGCTCGGCGGAAAACGGCGACGCCCATTCGGCGGAATCCGTCAGGCACCGCATCCGCACGTTGATCAGTCAGGAAAGCGCCGATGCGGTGCTGTCTGACGACGATATCGTCGATGTCCTCAAGCAAGCCGGGGTCGACATCGCACGGCGCACCGTCGCCAAATATCGCGAAGCGATGAACATCCCCTCCTCGGTCCAGCGGCGCCGCGAGAAGCGCGCGCTTGCCAAGGCAGCCGGGTTCTGATTGGGGTTTTTTTGCGGCTGCAATTGACTCGCTGCGACGCAGGCGATATGAGGCCGCCGCGAAATGCCGAGCCAGTCACTCCACTTCGGCGGCTCCACGCGCCCCGTCCGCCCCCTCGTTGAAACGCTTGGATGACGAAGGCGCTTGGAATAGACTGGATACGCAAGTCACGAACGAGAGAGGAAACTCCATGAGTGTGCGTGTATCCGGTAAACATATGGAAATCGGCGAATCGTTTCGCTCGCGCATAGGCGAGCAGGTCCGCGAGGCCGTAACCAAATATTTCGACGGAGGATATTCAAGCCAGGTCACTGTGGAAAAATCCGGCTCACGCTTCAGCGCCGACTGCAAGCTTCATCTCGACACGGGCGTGGTCTTGCAGGCAAACGGTCAGGCGAATGAACCACAGCTGGCCTTCGACGCGGCTTCGGAGCGCATCGAAAAGAGGCTCCGGCGCTACAAGCGTAAGCTCAAGGACCATCATAACGGCAATGGTCAGAATGCTACCGAGGTGGCCTACAGGGTAATGGACTCGGTTCCTTTCGAGGACGAGGAAGTTCCCGATGATTACGCACCGACCATCGTCGCCGAAAGCACGAAGCAATTGAGGACAATGTCCGTCGCCAACGCCGTCATGGCGCTCGACATGACGGACGAGCCGGTGCTGATGTTTCGCACCCCCGGCAAGGAAGATCTGAACATCGTCTATCGGCGCAATGATGGAAACATTGGCTGGATCGACGCCGCCAATATCAAAGGATGAGGGGGTTCGGGGAATGCCGGCGCGGTCGGCCTTCCCCGCCGCTCCGATCGGCGGGCCAGGAAAATTCGTCTTTTCTGTGAATGCGACCCACCAGCCTAAAGATGGTTGGAGCCATTGCGGCAAATTTGTGTTGAAGTTGTCAGGCTCTGACCGGCAAACGAGGATAAAAGAATGGCATTGGCAGGCTTGCTGCACCAAAATGCGATCATCCCGGCCATGAGGGCCAACTCGAAAAAGCAACTCCTTCTGGAATTGGCAGCAAAAGCATCGAAGCTCACCGGTCTGCCGGAACGGGAGATTTTCGACGTCATCCTGCAGCGCGAACGCCTCGGCTCGACCGGCGTCGGCAACGGCATTGCCATCCCGCACGGAAAGCTCAGCAATCTTTCTTCGCTCGTCGGCATCTTCGCACGGCTTGAAACGCCGGTCGATTTCGAAGCCCTTGACGACCAGCCGGTGGACCTCGTCTTCCTTCTGCTCGCCCCGGAAGGCGCCGGCGCCGATCACCTCAAGGCGCTGTCGCGCATTGCGCGGGTGCTGCGCGACCATGACATGGTGACGCGCATCCGGGCGACCGATTCCGCCAGCGCCATCTATATGCTCCTCAATGAGGACACGACCTCGCACGCCGCGTAAAAGCGGCCGTAGTGGAGCGGGCCGGATTCACTTGCGCTTCGCTGACCGAGACCGATCGTGTTTCCGTCCGCGTCCGGATTGATCAAACAATTCAAGCGTTCCGCTGCTCTCGCCCACCCGAAAAGGGCTATCGACAGCTTCCCCGTCGTCAACAATAATCCACTCCGGCATTCGATCGGCGATGCGGGGAGGACGACATCATGACGGGCAGGCTTTCGGGCAAGGTCGCGTTGGTCAGTGGCGGCGCCGGCGGCTGCGGGCTGGCGGCCTCCGAGCTTTTCGCGCGCGAGGGCGCCAAGGTCGGCATCGTCGACCTGCCGAAGAGCAAAGGCGAGGAGGTTGCAGCCGCCATTCGCGCCCGGGGCGGTGAGGCCGTGTTCGCGGCCGCCGACGTCTCGGTCTCGGCCGACGTGAGTGCGGCGGTCCGCCCCGTCGAGGATGCCTTCGGCCCGATCACCGTCCTCTTCAATCATGCCGGCATTCTCGCCGTCGGACCCTTCCTCGAAACCGAAGAGGCGGAGTGGGACCGGCTGATGGCGGTGAACGTGAAGAGCATGTTCCTGATGACCAAGGCGGTGCTACCGGGCATGATCGGCGCCGGCGGCGGCAGCATCGTCTGCACCTCGTCGATCTCGGCAGTCGCGGCGACGCCGATGGAGGTGCTCTACGACACGACAAAGGGCGCCTGCCACATGTTCGCCCGGGCGATCGCCGTCGAGTTTCGCGACCGCGGCATTCGCTGCAACGCCGTCTGCCCGGGCTTCATCGCCACCGATCACGGCAAGCGCGAGCTCGCCGGCCTCACCAAACACGGCGTCGATGTGTCCGAAGCGGCAATCGCCGCCCAGCAGGGGAGGATGTGCGATCCGATGGAGGTCGCCAATGCCGCGCTGTTCCTGGCGAGCGACGAGGCGAGCTTCGTCAACGGCACGCATCTCTTCGTCGACAATTGTTTCACGGCCGTCTGAGGAGACAAGCATGCTGCAAGCGGGTGGTCATTGGCGCAACTGGGTCGGAAATCAGTCCTGCATCGTCCGTCACAGGGGCGTGCCGGAGAGCGAAGCGGAACTTGCCGAGATGGTGCGGGAAGCGACGTCCGCCGGTCTCAACGTTCGCTGCGCCGGCTCCGGCCATTCCTTCACACCGGTCGCGCTGACGAGCGGCCTGCATCTGACGCTGTCCGGCATGCAGGGCGTCACCCAAATCGACCAAGCACGCAAACGGATATCGGTCAGCGCCGGAACGACGATCAACCAGCTCGGCAAGGCGCTGAAACCGAACGGCCTGTCGCTCATCAACCAGGGTGACATCGACAGCCAGGCGCTCGCCGGCGCGCTCACCACCGGCACGCACGGCACCGGCGCGGCGCTCGGCAACATGGCGTCGCAGATCGTCGGCATGCGCCTGGTGCAGCCGGACGGCTCGATCCTCGTCGTCGACGAGACGACGCCGGATCTCCTGGAGGCCTCCCGCGTCTCCGTCGGCATGCTCGGCGTCATCTCGGAAATCACCCTTCAGGTGATGGACAGCTACAACCTTCATGAAAAGCTGTGGCGCTGCGACTTCGACGAATGCATGGAGCAGCATGACGAGCTCGCCGCGAAGCATCGCCATTTCGGCTTCTTCTGGTGCCCGGTTCCGGAAAGCCGCCATTGCTACTGTCTGCCGGATACATCATCCGTCTCGACGACGGAAAAGACCGCCGATGTCTGCGAAATGAAGGTGATCGACATCACCGAGCGCCCGCCGATGGACGGGGCCTTCGAGCGGATCGCCTATTCCTCGGAAATCTACCCGATCGAATATGTCCCGAACTTCCACGAACTCGAATATGCGGTGCCGGTCGCACACGGCAAGGAGGCCGTCCGCGCTGTGCGCCAGCTGATGCTCGAGAAGCACCCGACCTGCATCTACCCGATCGAATACCGCTTCACCGCTGGCGATTCCGGCTGGATCAGCCCATTCTTCGAGCAGGATTCGATCACGCTTTCGGTCTCCGGCGAACCGGGCACCGACTATTGGGACTATCTGAAGGACGTCGACACGATCCTGCGCCAATATGGCTCGCGCCCGCATTGGGGCAAGCTGCACTTCTTGGGCGCCGAAGACGTGACGGCGCTCTATCCGCGCTCCGGCGATTTCCGGGCGCTACGGGCGAAGGTCGATCCGGAGGGCCGCTTCCTGAACGACCATCTCCGGCAGCTTTTTGGGTAGGACCCCTGCGAGGTCGTTTGCAAGCAAGCAACGTCAAACGCCGCTTCACCTTACGCGGTCGCTCCAAACGCGGGTCGGAGGAATAGCTGCGGCACTGAGCCCGGGCAAGCAGCACACCAAAATATCAGACGCTCAATAACGACCCGTCGTACCAAACATCCTCATAGTTCCCGCTTATCAGAAATCGCCATCCGGGCGGCAAAGCAAGATACTTCTGAATCTCAGGATACCAACCAGCCAAATGCCGCACATGCAGTGGTTTAAAGAAATCCGTGTCCGCAGATAGCATTTCATCGGCCCATATATACCAGCCGGTGGTGTCGCCTTCGGGCGGATGACGCAAGCCATTTATGGGCGTTTTACCATCCCAGCCGTTCAGAGCAATCCCTACCTTCATCCCTGGTGGTGAAAGGTAGTAAGCCGTGCCGTATTTCGCGCAGATTTCTTTCTGCGCATTTTCGACTGCGTCGGTCAGGTCCAACCTCCTCCGCCCTCAGGCGGCAGGCGTCTCGCTTTCCGCGGCGGCGACCTTCGGGCCACCCTTGGCGACGCCGACCATGGCCGGGCGCAACACGCGCTCGCCGATCGTGTAGCCGGCCTGGACCACCTGGACGACCGTGTTGTTCGGAACCTCGGTGTTCGGAACCTCGAACATCGCCTGGTGGAAGTTCGGATCGAATTTCTGGCCGGTCGGGTCCAGCTGCTTGACGCCGTGGCGCTCGAGCGCCGCCAGCATGGAGCGCTCGGTCATCTCGACGCCTTCGATCAGCGCGGCGAGGCCGGCATCGGCGGATTCCCTTGCTTCGGCCGGAATGGCTTCCAGCGCGCGGCGCAGATTGTCGGAGACGGCCAGCATGTCGCGCGCAAAGCCGGCGACGGAATAAGACTTGGCGTCCTTCACCTCGCGCTCGGTGCGCCGGCGCAGATTGTCCATCTCGGCGGCGAGGCGAAGATATTTATCGCGCAGCTCCGCACTTTCAGCCTTGGCGAGCTCCAGCGGGTCCGGCGCAGCGGCAGAAGTCTCGGCCTCCGGCTTCTCCACCGCGTCCGGCGCGGCGGCCTTTGCAACCTCTTCCGGCGCTGCGGCCTCAGCTCCGTTCTTGTTCGTTTCGTCGGTCATGACGGTCTCCGAATGTCTTGTCTTTGGCGTGTTCGGCATCATCAAACCAGCGGAAGTCGCTTTGCTTGAACGTTCTGTTGCCTGGATTTGAAGCCGATATCGAGGTTTGAGCCCGAAAAATCAAGGGTCCAATCGGTCTATTCGTCCAAAAGGATTCGCTCAGCGCGACAGTCGCGACATGAGCTGGGCGGTGTAATCGACCATGGGCACGATCCGGGAGTAATTGAGCCGCGTCGGGCCGATGACGCCGACGGCGCCGACGATCCGGTCGTCGCTGTCGCGATAGGGTGCGACGATCAGCGACGATCCGGAGAGCGAAAACAGCTTGTTTTCCGAGCCGATGAAGATGCGCACGCCCGGACCGCTTTCGGCAAGATTGAGAAGCTCGATCAGGCTGTCCTTCTTTTCGAGATCGTCGAACAGCATGCGCAGCCGCTCGATGTCCTCGCTTCCTTCCAGGCCCTCGAGCAGGTTGGCACGTCCGCGCACGATCAGGCGCGCCGGCTTCTCGTCGCCCTCGCTGCCCGACCAGATCGCAAGGCCACGCTCGACCAGGTCCTGCGACAGCGCGTCGAGTTCGCCGCGCACGGTCTTCTTGACCTTTTCGAGCTGGGCGCGCAGTTCCGGAATGGTCTGCCCGGCAAGATGGGCATTGACGAAGTTCGCCGCCTCGGTGAGCTGCGCGCTGGTGACGCCCGCCGGCAGCTCGATGATGCGGTTCTCCACCTGGTCGTGATCGCCGACGAGGACCGCAAGCGCCTTGGTTGGCGCGAGCCGGATGAATTCGACGTGTTTCAGCACCGGATCGCTTTTGGTGGTGATGACGAGGCCGGCGCCGCGGGACATGCCGGAAAGCATCTGGCTTGCGTCAGTGAGAAGACTTTCGACCGGTTGGTCCCGCCGCACCTGCCGCTCGATCGAGGTCCGCTCCTCGGCGGAAAGGTTGCCGACCTGCATGAAAGCATCGACGAAGAAGCGCAGGCCTGTCTGGGTCGGCAAGCGGCCCGCACTGACATGCGGCGAATAAATGAGCCCCAGATCCTCGAGATCGCTCATCACGTTACGCACCGAGGCGGGCGACAGCGACATCGGCAGGAGGCGGGAGAGATTGCGTGAACCGAGCGGCTCGCCGCTTTCCAGATAGGTTTCCACGATGCGGCGGAAGATCTCGCCGGAGCGCTCGTCCAGCGTCGATGCGATCCCCTGCTTCTGAGGGTTGCGCAGTACCATGTCACTCCATGCAAACAACCGTTCGTGTCGCCGAAGAATATAGTGATCCGCCGGGGCAATGGCAAAAGGGAAAAATCACCGTCCCGGCCCGATATCAGGCGGTTCCCTTTGGGGGCGCCATGATCTAGAAGGCTGCTGAGAACACAGGAGTTGAAGATGCGGCCATCCGGCAGAAAAACCGACCAAATGCGCAAGGTTTCCTTCGAGCGCAATTTCTCCAAGCATGCGGAAGGGTCCTGTCTGGTGCGCTTCGGCGACACGCACGTGCTCTGTACCGCGAGTCTCGAAGAGAAGGTCCCCGCCTGGCTGCGCAACGGCGGCAAGGGATGGATCACGGCGGAATACGGGATGCTGCCGCGGGCGACCGGCGAGCGGATGAAACGCGAGGCCGCCGCCGGCAGACAGAGCGGCCGCACACAGGAGATCCAGCGGCTGATCGGCCGTTCGCTCCGGGCCGTCGTCGATCTGCCGGCGCTCGGCGAGCGGCAGATTTCGATCGACTGCGACGTGCTCCAGGCGGATGGCGGCACCCGAACCGCCTCGATCACCGGCGCCTGGATTGCCCTGCACGACTGCCTGAAATGGATGGAAGCGCGCAACATGATCAAGGTCGAGAGGGTGCTCAAGGACCATGTCGCCGCCATTTCCTGCGGCATCTTCGCCAACCAGGCGGTGGTCGATCTCGACTATCTGGAAGACTCGGCCGCTGAAACCGACGCCAATTTCGTCATGACGGGCAGCGGCGGTCTCGTCGAGATCCAGGGAACGGCGGAAGGAAAACCCTTCAGCGAGGAAGAGTTCGCAAGCCTGATGCAACTCGCCAAGGACGGCATCGCCGAGCTCGTGGCGCTGCAGAAGCAGGCGATCGCCGGCTAGCGGTAGGCGGGGCGCGCGCGCCCGCTTTGGCTGACAGAAGAGAGGATTGGCATTGGCTCCGGCTCTTGAAGGCATCCTCGAAACCGCACTCTATGCGCACGATCTGGATGCGGCCGAGGCATTCTACGGCAACGTGCTCGGACTGACGCGAATCACGCGGGCCGGCAACCGCCACGTCTTCTTCCGTTGCGGCGACGGCGTGCTGTTGATCTTCAATCCGGCGGAAACGGTGAAGCCACCCGCGGCCGGCGCGCTGCCCGTGCCGCCGCATGGCACGCAAGGCAACGGGCACATGTGCTTCCGTGTCGCGGCGCAGGCGCTCGATGCCTGGAAGGCGAAGCTGGAGGCGGCGGGAGTTGCAGTCGAGGCGGATGTCCGCTGGCCGAACGGCACCCGCTCCTTCTACTTCCGCGATCCGGCCGGAAACAGCCTTGAATGCGCGGAACCCGGCCTCTGGGCCATCGATTGATGACGCTTTGAACGTTTGGACGGAACGAAACTCGATGCGCAAACTCGTTGACAAGGCACTCGTGGTGGCAAGCCACAATGCCGGCAAGATCCGCGAAATCCGTGACCTGATCGGACCGCTCGGCTTCGAGGCAAGATCGGCCGCCGATCTCAATTTCATCGAGCCGGACGAGACCGGCACGACCTTCGAGGAGAACGCGACGATCAAGGCGCTCGCCTCTGCCAAAGCCTCCGGCCTGCCGGCACTTTCGGACGATTCGGGCCTTGCCATCGATGCGCTCGGCGGCGCTCCCGGCGTCTACACCGCCAATTGGGCGGAACGCGACGACGGCAGCCGCGACTTCGCGATGGCCATGGAAAAGGTCGAAAAAGAGCTCAGGGAGAAAGGTGCGACGGAGCCGGGCGAGCGTACCGCCCGCTTCGTCTCGGTGCTCTGCCTTGCTTGGCCGGACGGGCATGTCGAGCTCTTTCGCGGCGAAGTCGAAGGCTACGTCGTCTGGCCGCCGCGCGGCACGAGCGGCTTCGGCTATGATCCGGTCTTCCAGCCCAAGGGCTACGCCACCACGTTCGGAGAAATGAGCGCCGAAGAGAAGCACGGCTGGAAGCCGGGCGACGCGGACGCGCTCTCGCATCGCGCCCGCGCCTTCAAGCTGTTTGCCGAGACCTGCCTCGGCGCCTGAGAACGAGAATGATCCAGACGGCCCCGCTTTCGGCAATCGGTGACGGCATGGACCCGGGCTTCGGCGTCTATGTACACTGGCCGTTCTGTGCCGCCAAATGCCCCTATTGCGACTTCAACAGCCATGTGCGCCACCAGCCGGTGGACCAGCCGCGCTTCGTCGCCGCATTTCTACAGGAGATGGCGGCGGTGCGGGCGCTGTCAGGCCCGAGAACGGTGACCAGCATTTTCATGGGCGGCGGCACGCCGTCGCTGATGGACCCGGCGACCGTCGCCGCGATCCTCGACGGCACAGCGAAGCACTGGCATGTGCCGGATGGCATAGAGATCACCATGGAGGCCAACCCCTCGAGCGTCGAGGCGACACGCTTCCACGGCTATCGTTCTGCCGGCGTCAACCGTGTGTCCCTCGGCGTCCAGGCGCTGAACGACCGCGACCTGAAATTCCTAGGCCGGCTGCATAATGTCGAGGATGCGCTGAAAGCGGTGCGGCTGGCGCGCGAAATCTTCCCGCGCATGTCCTTCGACCTGATCTATGCGCGGCCGGACCAGACAGTCGACGAATGGGAGCGCGAGCTGAAGGAGGCGGTTTCCTACGCCGTCGATCATCTGTCGCTCTACCAGCTCACCATCGAAGAAGGCACGCCCTTCTTCGGGCTGCACAAGGCCGGCAAGCTGATCGTTCCGGATGGCGAACAATCGGCGGTGCTTTACGAGGCGACCCAGGAGATCACGGCGGCGATCGGCATGCCGGCCTACGAGGTCTCCAACCATGCCCGGCCGGGGGCGGAAAGCCGGCACAACCTCACCTATTGGCGCTATGGCGACTATGCGGGGATCGGACCCGGCGCCCACGGGCGGCTTACGGTTGGCGGCAGCAAGATCGCGACCGCAACGGAACGGAACCCGGAGGCGTGGCTGCGCCTCGTCGAAGAACGCGGCGAAGGCATCACCGAACAGGAGCCGCTCGACCTCGAAGCCCAGGCCGACGAATTGCTGCTGATGGGCTTGAGGCTTCGGGAAGGCGTCGATCTTGCCCGCTGGCAGAGCCTCTCCGGCCGGGATCCGGATCCGGAGCGCGAACAGTTCCTCATCGATCACGGCTTCGTCGAGCGGCTCGGCAATTCACGCCTGCGCTGCACGCCGGCCGGCATGCTGATCCTCGATGCGGTGGTCGCCGACCTCGCCTGCTGACGGCTGGGAGGAAACGGAGCGCGGATTGCCCCTCTCCTCGCATGCGGCGCAGGCGGGGAGAGGGGACTGATGGCGACGCGGCATAGCCCTTCGCCCCGCCTAAGGCGGATGACGTCAGCTCTTCTTCACCGGCGCGACTATTCCCCAGGTGATGCCAAAGGGATCGCGCAGCTGACCGTAATGGTCGCCCCAGAAGGCGATCTCCAGCGGCATCGTCACCTCCGCCCCCGCCGCGACGGCCCGCTCCCACCAGAAATGGGCGTCGTCGACGAGGAGGTGCAGCACAAACCCCTCTGGCGCCTTCCAGGGAATGCCGAACTCCGGGAAGGGGTCGTTCAGCATCAGCGCGCCGCCGTTGATCGTCAGATGGCAATGGATGAGGCGCTTGCCGTCCTCGGCATATTTTCGGTCCTCCTCCTTGGCGGCAAAGGCGCGGGCATAGAATTTGGCGGTCGCGTCCGCATTCTCGACGTTGAGATAGGCGATAACGCCCGCCATCGGCGGATGCGGGGGCGCGTTCCAGTCGATCTTTGATGTGGGCTCGAGATCGACCGCCGCCTTGAGGCTGCCGTCCATGTAGAAGGGGACGGATTCGTGCTGGTGGGCGATCTTCCAGCCCTTGTCGGTGCGTTTCAGGCCGAGCGTCTGGCGATACCAGAGCGCGACTTTCGATCCGTCCTGCTTCTCGCCGGAAAGATGGGCCAAGGACGTGGCGAAGGCGACGTCGCCGCTTGCGGAAATGTCGAGCTCCTGTAGCCGGTAGCCGAGCGGTCCTCTCCAGGTCGAGAACCATTGCTCAAGTCCATCGGCGTCGGCGTCCGAGCCCTTCAGCGGCGGCGCCAGCGAAAAGACGAGACAATCCTTGGTGCCATGCGAGAGGACGCGATCGGCATCCTTCTGGCGCAATGCCTCCGCCCAGTCTTCGATCACCGCCCGAATCTCCGCGGTGCTGCTGCTCTCGGTGCTGGACATATTCCGTCCTCCGCTCAGAGTTTTGCGACAAGGGCCGCGAGCTGGTCGGCACACTGGCCCCAGCCCTCGTGAAAGCCCATCTTCTCGTGGGCCTCGCGATCGGCGACGCTCCAGTGGCAGGCGCGGGCGGTGTAACGGGTCTTGCCGCCCTCCTCCTCGAAGGTCAGGATCGCCGTCATGAAGGGCTTTTCGGAGGGCTTCCAGGCTTCCGTATAGGCGTCGGTCATGACCAGCTTCTCGTTCGGCACGACTTCGAGATAGACGCCCTGGTTGGGATAAAGCTCGCCCTCCGGCGAGCGCATGACGAAACGGTTGGTGCCGCCCGGCCGGACATCGAGCTCCGCTTCCGTGATCGTCCACGGCAAGGGCGCGAACCATTGCTTCAGCAGCTCCGGATCCGTGAAGGCGCGATAGACTTTCTCACGCGGCGCGTCGATCAGGCGGATCAAAATCAGTTCGCGTTCGTTGGCGACGTCGGCTGCTGCGGTCATTTGCAATTCCTCCTTGATGGGTTCGAACCTAGGACGATGGGGGAGATCGAGTCCCGACAGCGGCAGAAGATTTTTATTGCTGACCTCCGCGCGAGGTGCCCGCCTCTCCTGCAAGATGGTCGAGCTGCTTGCGGATATAAGCTGCCTCCGCCGCGTTGGTCGCAAGCGCGATCGCCTGGTCGAAGGCAATCCGCGCCTCGCGCGCCCGGCCCATCTGCTTGAGCAGGCCGCCGCGCAGGCCGTGGAAATAGAAGTAGCCGGAGAGCCTGTCGGCGAGCGGCTCGACCAGTGCCAGCGCCGCCTCCGGCCCCTGTCGCTTCGAGACGGCCACCGCGCGGTTAAGGGTGACGACCGGGGACGGCTGCAGACGCTCGAGCGCCTGGTAGAGCAGGTCGATCTCCTCCCAATCCGTCCCTTCCGGCCGCTCGGCGCGCGCGTGCAGGGCCGCAATTGCCGCCTGGATCTGGTAGGGACCGGGGCGGCGATGGCGCATCGCCTTGTCGATCATCGCCAGCGCCTCGGTGATCATCGGCCGGCTCCACAGCGAGCGATCCTGATCGTCGAGGAGGACGATGGCGCCATGCGCGTCGAAGCGGGCACGAGCGCGCGAATGCTGGAGAAGCAGGAGCGCCGTCAGCCCCATTATTTCGGGCTCCGCCGGAAACAGGCGCAAGAGCAGTCGGGAGAGCCGGATCGCTTCGTCGCAGAGATCCGCGGACACGCCCTCGGGGCCGTTCATGCCCGAATAGCCCTCGTTGAAGACGAGGTAGATCATCGTCGCGACGGCCGCGAGCCGCTCAGCGCGGTCCGCGGCGTCCGGCGTTTCGAACGGGATGCCGGCCGCAGCGACCCGCGCCTTGGCACGGGTGATGCGCTGTTCCATCGCTGCCTCGCTGACGAGAAAGGCGCGGGCGATCTGCTTGACGGTAAGGCCGGAGACGATGCGGAGCGCCAGCGCGATCTGCTGTGTCGCCGGCAGGGCCGGATTGCTGCAGACAAAGAGCAGCCGCAGGATGTCGTCGCGATAATGCGCGCCGTCGAGACGGTCGGCAAGCTCGCTTTCCCGGTCCCCGAGGTCGGAGAGAATGTCCTCCGGCGGCAGGGGCGTCTCGCGCGCTTGCCGCCGGACCTTGTCGATACCGCTGTTGCGGCCGACGAAAATCAGCCAGGCGGCGGGATCGCGCGGCGGTCCGTTCGTCGGCCAGGTCTTCAATGCCCGGATACAGGCCTCCTGGAAGGCTTCCTCCGCCAGATCGAGATTGCGGAAATAGCGCAGCAGCGCGCCCATGGCCTGCGGCCGCGCGGAAACAAGGGCAAGGTCGATCCAGGCCGTGTCGGTCATGGGGCAAGCTCGCCCGGTTTGTAGAGAGAAAGCGGGCGGATCTCGTAGGAGCCGGCGGCCGGATTGGCGGCACTCAGCTCGCGGGCAAAATCCAGCGCCTCGTCGAGCGATGCGCAATCGATCAGGTAGAAGCCGAGCAGTTGCTCCTTGGTCTCGGCGAAGGGTCCGTCCATGACAACGGTCTCGCCTGGCCGGTGGCGCAATGTGGTGGCCGCGGTCGTCGGCAGAAGCCGTGCAACCGGGCCGAGTTTGCCGGCTTCGACATATTTGCGCTGGACCGCCGTCAGGTCGCGCATGACCTGGTCGTCCTCCTCTTTGGTCCAGGCACTGGTGACGTCTTCCGTATTGTAGCAAAGCACCGCGTAAAGCATCGAGACCTCTCCCGCTTCGATTGAATAGACGAATGACGAAAGAGATAGCCGACAAGCGCGGCGAAAAAAACACGGGGCAAGCCGCATGCCACGCACACCCGCGGGTGCCGGCCAACAAAAAGCCCGGTCGAACCGGGCTTTTCGTAAATACAAGCTTACCTATCCCTATTCATTGATCAGGCGCTTGAGCAGCTCGATCTCGTGGCTGAGCTTCGTGTCGCCCGCGATCAGTTCCTCGATCTTGCGCACCGCGTGCAAGACGGTCGTGTGATCGCGGCCCCCGAAGCGGCGGCCGATTTCCGGGAAGGAGCGCGGCGTCAGCGTCTTCGAAAGATACATGGCGATCTGGCGCGGCTTGACGATGACGCGGGTGCGGCGGTTCGAGACCAGTTCCTGGCGCGAGACGTTATAATGCTTGGCGACGATGCGTTGGATGTCCTCGATGCGAACGCGGCGCGGCTCACCGGCATTGACGAGATGGCCGAGGAGCTCGTCGACGCGCTCGATCGACAGCTGCGGCTCGAAGGAGCGGCGGAAGAGGAGTTGGTTGAAGGCCCCTTCCAGTTCGCGGCCGCTGGCGGTGACGTTGCGCGCCACATGGGACAGGATTTCCTGCGGAATATCGAGCGACCCATCGTCCTGACGGGCCGCTTCGAGGCGGCGCTTCAGCATTTCGAGGCGCATCTCGTAGTCCGGGCCCTCCATCTCGATCGCCACGCCGCCCTGCAGGCGCGAGCGAACGCGGCTATCGAGCGATTCCAGTTCCCAGGGCGCCCGGTCCGCCGCCACGACCACCTGCTTGGCCGAGTCGAGCAGCATGTTCAGGAGATGGCAGAATTCGTGCTGGATCGACTTGCCCTGCAGGAACTGCATGTCGTCGATGACGAGAAGATCGATGTTGCGCAGCGATTCCTTCAGCGACAGCGCGTCGTTGTCACGGATCGCGGTGGCGAAACGCCACATGAAATATTCGGCCGTCAGATAGACGACGCGCGGCGCCCTGGCGCTCTGCAGAGCCGCAAGTGCGATCGCCTGCAGGAGATGCGTCTTGCCGAGGCCGACGCTCGAGTGAATGAACAGCGGATTGAAGCGCACGGCGCCGGCGCCGGCCTCCGCGATGGTGCGAGCGGCAGCGAGCGCAACGCGGTTGGAGGAGCCTTCGACGAAGCTCTCGAAATTGTAGCGCTGGTCGAGCGGCGAGCCGAAAAGCGGCGCCTGGGCCGGCTTTGCGGCGGCGGCGACCGTGGCGGCGGCAGCGGCGACCGGCTGCGGCGAGGCCGTGCGGCGGACCGGGGCAGCGGGCGCAGGTTCGGCTGCCGCAGTCGCTGCCTCCTCGTGAACCGCCGGACGCTGGCCCCGGGTCGCGGTGCGGACGAGGATCTCCACTTTCAGGATCTCACCGTCTTCCTGCTGGAAAATATTGGTGATCAGATCGAGATAGCGATTGTTGATCCACGACTTCAGGAACGTCGTCGGCACCGACAGGCGCACGACGCTTTTCGATACCGAATGGAGCTTGAGACGCCCGAACCAGCTGGCGAAGACATCCGGACCGACCTGGGCTTTTAGACGCGCACTTACCCGCTCGAAAAGTGCGTCATGCCGCATGTCGTGCTTTTCCCCCGCCGCCTGAGACTGATTGCTTCCGGCCTGAAATCCTTCAGACGCCGTCGCCAAATTCATCTGCATGTTGCCGCCTTCCAATATCAT